>CP058732.1:422500-2660650 GCA_013414795.1 Candidatus Kapaibacterium sp. | reverse complement strand
AGATACATATGTTGAATCTTCAAACATAGTTGAATACTATGTTGATGGACAAGAATTAGTCCAACACTCCAGTTCAGGACACAAGTTTAGATTGCGACCAATTAGTTTTTTGTTTAAGTATCTTAAAGAAATAGGAAATACAATAGTTTCGAAAGTATCAAGAGGGCAAATCACTCAAATTGCTTTTACTTCCGAATTTCCTATATTTTTAATGTACGAACAAAAATTTGATAAATCTGGGGATAAAGGCAACCAAATATTAGATCCTAACATCATCATTCAATTAGTCAGAACAGTTAATTCTAATGAGTACATTACTATTGATGGAATAGCAAAAGCATTTGAAGAAACGTATAAAAATAGCGTCTGGGACTTTGTAAGAGAATATTCAGAATGGATGCTATCTTGCGGTTTTGTTTTCAACAATATCTGCGCTTTCTCATATCTTCTGGGGGATGATAATTTTTTTATTGATGTTCAAAAAAGAGACATCCAGAAAATTGATATAGAAATTAACAAAAATCGAGTTAAAACAGTTACAGCTTCCACTTACGAACATCATTCAGACGATAAATATGGAGACATAACAGATTACACTGCAACTAAAAGAGGAACCCTTAATGAAGACGAGATTTCTGTTCCAATGGTTTTTAACAATTCTCCTTCCGCTGTTAGTTATGTTTTTGAGGGTGGACTATTTGGCGGACCGTCAATAATAACAAAACGCGCTTTTTTTCCGCATATAAGAGGTTTATATTCATCTATTTTTCGTATCCATGAGTATTGTGAATATTATATCAAGTCAAATTTTTTGTCTTCATCTTGGCAAAGCTGTTCGTTTTCTCCATTTAACTACAATCAATTGCCTTTCAAAAACATTGAATCAATGTTTGTAGCGTTGCAATCAACCAACTGCATGCATAAATGGTCTAGCCAGGCACTGAGCGAGGTTTTTTCTCAGATTCAACAAAGTTATATCTCAATCACTGTTTCACTTGAAGATGTTAGCCTATGGCAAATAGGACCACTTTGGATGTTTACGTCCAAACTTCCCTGGCTAATACCCTTATGCAACATAAATTTTGACATTACCAGCATTGACAACAACATTCCTTCCATCAATAAATGGAAGGTAATCGAAGCAACAACTGATTTTAAAACTGAAACTACCGATTTCAAACTGTTATCTATCTTGGTTTAACAATGCCAACAAAAGAACTTATCGCCGGGAGTAAAATTACCGAAAGGATGCTGGTTCCTCATTTGAGGAAACGAACTGGCGGAAAGTCTATCTACCAAATCCTTGAACAAAGCACTCAAGAACTTTGGGGTATCTGTGGAGAGGATATTGACCAGTATGATGTAGTATATCTATCCAATGATGGCAAAGTTTACAAAGCAGATGCACTTAACAATAAACCAGGATTTGCCATTGCCAAAGAAAGTGGCTCGATTGACCAACAAATCAATTTAACAACCAGCGGAATAATGAACATTCCCATAAATGGAAGCATACCAATTGGAAGCATAACGTTTCTAAGAAGCTCTGGGAAAATTGGCATTATCGAAAGAAGTGACCCGGGCGATATTATTCAGCCTATTGGAATAAAAGTCGAAGACGAAAAAATCCTAATTAGTATATTTGAATTTTATATTATTGAGTAAAATATAAAGTGAAAATTTTATGTCAAAAACAAAGGAAAAAATAAACTTTTTACTTACTTTTTGCTTAAAATCCAAAATTTTCCTTATAAGTCTTTGGAAATCAATAATGAGTGTTGGTTCTGTAGAGCCCACAGCATAACAATAAAAAAAGACAAAGGGTCAGAAAATTTCTGACCCTTTCTTTTTTTAAAAATGATGATTGCTATCGTTTAATCGTTAGTTTCTTTATTATACTCGTATTGCTGAATTTAGCACGAATAAAGTAATTGCCAGCGGGAAGTTCCGAAATATCTAATCTTTCATTATGTCCCGAATCCACAAACCCGATATTCTTAAACAAAACCAACTTCCCAGTTAAATCATAGATTGAAATTTGAACTGTGTTTTCTTTTTCCAGGTTGAATTCCAGGTCTACAAAATCTTTCGCTGGATTTGGAAAAAGATTGAAGTCATCGAAAACAGCGTCGGAATTGTGTATTCCAACATTTAGAGTGCTAATCTCATAGTTGGTCTTCACTGGTTCTAAGTTTCCAACGCTATCTACTGCTTGCGAGAAGAAGTAATAGGTGCTGTCTGGTTCAAGTTCAATGTAAAGCACATCTTCGTTTGTCGTCAGTAATGGGAAGTAGTCTCCACCATTGATAGAGGCATAAATTCGTTTGTGTCGAATTCCGCTTCCGTCGTCGTTTCCTTTGGATTTTATTCTATAAACATTTGGTTTGGGTGTGTAGGCTATTTCGTATAGTTGACTATGAGGCGTGACAATGTCAATTTTGTTGGAGTAAGTATTTGTTATAATTGGTTCGTTTAAATCGAAAAAGATTTTGGCTTTGTTCCGTATTTCATCATTATGCTGAAGGTTTGGTTTCAAAAGGACGGAGAATTGCACACTTCCTTCGCCTTCGGGTGCATTTTTGTTTGGGGGTAGAAATCCACCTTCTGGGTCTTCGGTCAAATTCATTGTGTTAGTATCGAGTGTAATAAATTGCCAGTAGACGATACCAGTCTGTTCATCGAATTTGGCATTAATTCTCAAAATGTTTGGATTTTCTGGTTTTAGACTGTAATCGAGGGTGAATTCCTTTAACCCTGGCAAAGGAGTAATCTGCTTGTTGCCCCAGGTAACTTTACCAAAGGAAAAAGTAGAAAAATCGTATTTTTCGGGGTCGAGTGTGTCGATAATCACAACTTCTTGGGCTGGTGCCGATGCTGTTTTAAGGTTCTCGAAGTAGATTGTGTACGGATATGCAATATTGTTCAAAGTATAATTTCCGTCTGCAAAGCCAGTCGGACCAACGATTTCATTTGGGTCGAAGGAAGCAACAGCACGAATGTTTTTATTCTCCTGCGACAATGGCTTGTATTTTTCCCTGCATTCACGCTCGAACAAATAGTTCCCTTTGATATTGTTAATTAAAACTGCAACTTGGATTGCGACACTGTAGGCTTTTAATGGGGCAACGAAATCTTTTGCACAGTTGAATATCAACACCGTTAAATCCAAAGCAGAATTGCCCCAGGAAAAAATTGTCTCTTTCCAAGATTTTTCCCTGCTTTTTTGGCTTGGGTCGGCGTCTGGCGTCATATATTCCCACATTGAAGATTCAAGATATTGATTCCAGAAATTATAGATACAACCAACAACTGGCATATTGTTCAAGCCAATGTCCACCAATCCATCTTTAATTGCCTTTAGCATTCCAATTCTTATGCAATCTTCGATTTTTTTGTCAATTGGGGACATAAAGTATGGTTCGGTCATCCAAGCATAAATTTGAATGTTTTGGTTGGTTCTTACAAGAATCTTCATAGATTGATTGGAATTGGCGGGAATTACTGGAATGTACAATGCATAAACTCTTCCGTTAAATGCTTCGCCAAACAAGTTGTCAATCTTGAAGTAGTTTGGTAAATCCTTGAAATCATTATAGTTCTTATCCGATTTCAGTTGTGTGTTTTGATTTAGCACCAACTCGGGGAATTCCACATCGAATCCAGTTGGCTCTGAAAAAACCAAAATCAATGGTACACCAGTTGCATCCACATTTCCCTTGTTTCCAAAGTTCAATGTGTAGGTTTGCCATCTGCCGAATAGTATCCTATCCCTTCCCGATATGTTCACAAACGGTTCGGGTTTTGTTCCTTTTTCGATTGTGAAAGAATTTTCCAGCGTGTATTTCTTCCCATCAATTTCTGCTACAACTGAATAAACTCCTTCTTTTGCTCCACGGAAATCGAAAGTAACCGAAAGTGCGTCGAGTTTGTAAAGAAATGTTCTTGTTGGTGTGATTTTGTTACCTTGTGCATCTTGAAGATAAACAATGGTTTTGTCTGTAAATCCACCACCATAGACAAAGAATGTCCCATCGCCAGTGTTCCCCGCCTTGTTCGATATTACTTCCCGAAGACCTATCACCGTTACTGGTTTGCAAATTGTATCTTTTCCTAATTTGTTCTCCGCAATTAAACAAACGTCGTAAACACCTGGCTGTGCATAGGTGTAAGTTGGGTTGACAGCCGTTGAGGTTTTCCCATCGCCAAATTTCCAGAGATATGTCTTGCCGAAAACGGTCCTGTTTTGGAACGAAAAGGTATTGATTGTATTAAATACCTCGAAATCGGCTTCGGGTATGAATTTTTTGGAAAAAACAGAACTCCACAATCCCGCCGTATCTTGGAATTGTATGTGGACAGATTCTGTTACGCCTTCTTCGATTTCGAAGACCGCTTGTAATTCTGCTAATTTAACTGGCTTTTGAAGATACACATACTTTGCGGTTTGGAAATTTTCGTCTGTCCAATATCGGTATCGAGTGACCAGGTTTTCTTCTGAATTTCCTTCCCCTGCTTTGAAAAAGTATTGAGACTTCACACTACTCCACAAACCCGAAACATCTTTGAACCTTATATTAATTCTATGGAATCCGTCGCTTAAACTCGCTACATCCAAAGTTTCCGAAATATCATTGCCATCGCTTACGGAAATTTGCTTTCTTTTAGCGAAATCGTTATCAATCCAGTATTCAATTGTTGTTATACTGTTCGTATCATCTTCTGATTTGCCACCATAAAAGAAAAACTTGGTAAATGTTGAACTGTATTTCCCATTGCTATCTTTGAACCTTATGCTGAACTTGTTAAAACCAATATTTACCGCTGGCAAATCCAGGTCTGTATTAATTTCGAGTTGAACCGAGGGCGTGACACTTTTTGTCACTTTATTCTGGTAATTATCATTTAACCAGAATTCATATTCAATGATTTTGTTTTGGGCAAATAAATTGCTCGAAAACAAAATGCAAAGCACAATCAGTAATAATTTGCGTTTCATAGTATTTTCTCCGAATTATTTTGATTGTGCTTCGACTTTAAAGTTAATTTTGAGTTGTCCTTTGGAATTTGTCATTGGGCTAATTTTTGCTTCTTTTATTGCAGGGTTCACGGGAATGCCATAATCTTTGAAAGGACTATCGGTGCCGTAGAGTCCAACTTGTCCACCGTCGGTTGCCCTAATTGCATTGATTGCCTTTGGCGTCAAATGGTAGTCGTCGTCGAAGGTGAGTGGTCCGCCCTTGTAGTTGACGAAAATTTCTGCCAAGTCCATACGCACGTTCCCTTCGCTTCTTACTACTCCACCAGTGGTCAGCCCATCAGTACTTGTGTAGAGATTGTTTAGAAATTGATTATTTGCGAAATCATTGACATTAGAAAATTTTCCATTCGTAATGATATTATTTTGCATAATACAACCCGTGACGTCATTGAAAGGATAGTCGTCAAGGGGAATAAAAATATTATTAGAGAAAACAGCATTTTTGAAACGAGTGGCTAATCTTCCGAGCAAGGAAGTTTGTCGCAAAACATTCTTTATAACTTTTACATTAGATGCTTTCGCTCCAAACATTGCACCTTCGATGATGTTCTCTGTTATTAGGATATTATCATTGGTATTCTCTGCGTCCCAAGTAACCCCAAGGTATAAAAAGTTGACAAAACAACGACTAATAACGTAGTTGTCAACTTTCTGGTTGGATGCATCGGTGCCAAATCTAATTTCACCGCTGATATAGACGCCTTGCAAAGACCCGCCAGAAGCACCAGTAACGATACGAACAGATCCTGTTAGATATGTAACCCCGTCGGCACCCCGCACTTTTGTGTTGTATCCTGCACCAATTATTTGCAACCGCTTATTGATGACGATATTTCCATCGAAAGAACCCGCTGGCAAATAAACTATATCGCCATCGGAGGCACCATTCAATGCTTCTGGAATTGAATTGAACGTTTTCGAAGAGCCGTCGGGCGATGTGACGACAACAGTCTGTGCTGTTGAATTGATAGTATTGAATGCAAAAGCAAACAACACTAAAACAAAAAGGAGGGAGAAGTTTTTCATTTTATTTCCTTAAAAAGTAAAAAAGTAAATTTAAATAAATATATAAATAAAAAAATCATAAATTCAAAAATTTAAGCAATTTACGAGGGGAAATAATTTGTGTATACTTGGTGTGTTTTTGCTAAGCAATGAAACCCATCAGTGGAAGATCAATAAACCACACAACTTGTTATAAAAAAGTTTGCTCAATCTTCGCTACTACGATACGTCTTTTGAAAAAACAATGCCCCCATATATTCCTTGATGTTTGCTATTTCAGTGTCGAGGTTTTCTTCTTTGAATTGTTTGATTTCCTTGTTTTCGGACAATGGTGGGTAGTGTTCAAACATAATTTTTAGAAAGTTCTGTACTTCTTTTTCCTCCGAGTAAACCATCATAAAAGGCATAATGATATTGAAGAACATTTCCTCTTTTCTCTGAAAACCAATTCCTTCAAAATCCATTATGTTTCTCAGTAGGGGCGAACCTGTGTGTTCGCCCCTGTTTATGTTGGCAATTTTATTGGGGCAGACACGGAGGTCTGCCCCTACGGTGTTGTGTGTTGGATGTAGGGGCGAACCTGTGTGTTCGCCCTTGTTTGTGTGTTCGCCCTTGTTTATGTTGGCAATTTTATTGGGGCAGACACGAAGGTCTGCCCCTACGGTGTTGTGTGTGTGATGTAGGGGCGAACCTTTGTGTTCGCCCCTGTTTGTGTTGGCAATTTTCTCGGGGCAGACACGGAGGTCTGCCCCTACGGTGTTGTTTGTTGTTGGATGTAGGGGCGAACCTGTGTGTTCGCCCTTGTTTGTGTGTTCGCCATTTTTATTGGGGCAGACACATAGGTCTGCCCCTACGGTGTTTTCAATGGGGTAGAGCAATTTTTAACAGATTTTGCATCCTCTGTTTTTTGAGTTCCAGCCATTGTTCGCCAAGATGGTTTAAATCGATTTGGTTCATTTTTTTAACATAATTTCAAAATATTCTCGAATATTTTTGTATACCATATTTGTCTCTGGATTTTCTAAGTCCAAAGACCATTTCAGAGGATTGTTCATAATATATTCCCTTATTCTGATTAGTTCATTTTCGTTGCGTATGACGTGTTCATAATAATTTCGTTGCCATAATTTACGGTAAAAGGGGCGCCAGCCATTATTTTTAACATTATTGATATAATCATTTGTTGTCATTGTTTTAAACCATTGCACCACCCTCGGTAGGGGCGAACCTATGTGTTCGCCCCTGTCTGTGTGTATGGAATTTTTCTCGGGGCAGACACGCAGGTCTGCCCCTACGGTGTTGTTTGTGGGATGTAGGGGCAAACCTACGTGTTTGCCCTTGTTTGTGTGTTCGCCCCTGTTTATGTTGCCATTTTTATTGGGGCAGACACATAGGTCTGCCCCTACGTTTATGATGATGAAATGGATGTGGTTTGGCATAATAATGTATTGGTCGCAATGTATATCTGGAAATTTATTTGGCAATTCAAAATACCATTTTTCAATCATTTTTCCAGCATCGTTCAATACCATTTTACCATTCTCAATGTTTCCGAATAAACATTCTCTGTTCTGGGTGCAAATTGTTACGAAATACGCACCTGCCTGGGAATAATCATAATCTTTTAATCTGATTGATCTGCGGTGGTGATTAGAATGATAATGTTTCATTTATACACACCTCTATCTTTTTCCAAATTTGTTTAGACGTGTAGGGGCAAACCTACGTGTTTGCCCCTGTTTGTTTGTTCGCCATTGTTTATGTTGGCAATTTTATTGGGGCAGACACGAAGGTCTGCCCCTACGGTGTTGTTTGTGGGATGTTGGGGCGAACCTGTGTGTTCGCCCTTGTTTGTTTGTTCGCCATTGTTTATGTTGGCAATTTTATTGGGGCAGACACGAAGGTCTGCCCCTACGGTGTTGTTTGTGGGATGTTGGGGCGAACCTGTGTGTTCGCCCCTGTTTATGTTGCCATTTTTATTGGGGCAGACACGAAGGTCTGCCCCTACGGTGATGTTTGTGTGATGTAGGGGCGAACCTGTGTGTTCGCCCTTGTTTGTTTGTTCGCCATTTTTCTCGGGGCAGACACGGAGGTCTGCCCCTACGTTTATGATGATGAAATGGATGTGGTTTGGCATAATAATGTATTGGTCGCAATGTATATCTGGAAATTTATTTGGCAATTCAAAATACCATTTTTCAATCATTTTTCCAGCATCGTTCAATACCATTTTACCATTCTCAATGTTTCCGAATAAACATTCTCTGTTCTGGGTGCAAATTGTTACGAAATACGCACCTGCCTGGGAATAATCATAATCTTTTAATCTGATTGATCTGCGGTGGTGATTAGAATGATAATGTTTCATTTATACACACCTATATCTTTTTCCAAATTTGTTTAGACGTGTAGGGGCAAACCTACGTGTTTGCCCCTGTTTGTGTGTTCGCCCTTGTTTATGTTGCCATTTTTCTCGGGGCAGACACGAAGGTCTGCCCCTACGGTGTTGTTTGTTGGATGTAGGGGCGAACCTGTGTGTTCGCCCTTGTTTGTTTGTTCGCCATTTTTCTCGGGGCAGACACATTGGTCTGCCCCTACGGTGATGTTTGTGGGATGTAGGGGCGAACCTGTGTGTTTGCCCCTGTTTATGTGTTCGCCCTTGTTTATGTTGCCATTTTTCTCGGGGCAGACACGGAGGTCTGCCCCTACGGTGATGTTTGTGTGATGTAGGGGCGAACCTACGTGTTCGCCCCTGTTTATGATGGCAATTTTATTTGGGCAGACACGAAGGTCTGCCCCTACGGTGTTGTTTTGATGTGTAGGGGGGTAATGCATTACGTACCTACGTTGGTTTCATTTTCTATAATTTCAATCTCCTCTTCTGTTAAGCCGTAGAGTTTATAAACAAGCTGGTCAATCTGACGCTCTAACTCTCTAACTTGTGCTTTTTTAGTTTCGTTATGCGGATAATCCTCATCTTTTGTGATTGCAAGGATCTTATTTACAAGGTCAATAATTGGCTTTTGTTCTGATTTGGGAATTTTTGGGATGGGAAATCGTCCTATGAATTCTCCTTTTATCTCTCCTTGTATGCCTCCTCCCATATAAAACTTATAAAATGCATATTCAAAAAATGACGAGTTAAAAATACCAAGTAAGAATTTTCTGATTTCATCATTACAAGTAATAAAATGCGTTGTAGCCTCACAATATAAATTAGCTGGAACAATCGTAAATTTCGGAATTTGAGTTACTCTCTGCCACACAATTTTTTCCTTTTCAAATTCGGGATAGTAAGCGATATTATCCTGTGTTTCAAACCACTTATTATTTGTCTTCTTTCTGTGTCCTGGTTTTCCGTCCTGGTTTAACCTTTCACCAAATGATTTTAAATATTCTTTTAGTGCTGGATATTCATCTATGTCAAGATTTAAGGCTGGAAAGGTTCCAATAATCCACAACCCTGCCCAATTATATCTCCACTTTTCAATATCCCTGCCTCTTAAAATTGGTTTTATTATCTCTTCCGTTCTTTTTCTTTCCTCTTTTGTCTTACAATTATTTAAAATTTCATCTCTCTTTTTACCATCAATAATAAACGCTTCATTATAACCTGTTTTTATTCCAAAATAAATTTTCACATCCCATTCTTTTAACGGTGTTCCTATTTTTTCTATCTTTTCTTTTATTGCTAAAACTTTGTCTTCTGCAAGTGTCCAGGTATTGTCAGAAAGTTTTTCCTGTAAGATTGTGCTTTTATTATTTTTGATGTAATCTATTACGTTATCAATATCGCTTTTGACGTTTAGAAAACTTATTAAATTCCCCTTTTGTGGTTTAACTTTTTGAAGGGTGATTATGTTTGTATCAACGGTTTGTTCAAAGACTGAATATCCAGAAAAATCTATGAGTTCTATTACTCTTGTTTTTTCTTTTAATAATTTTCTTAAGTTTTCTCCATACCTGGCTCTCATCCATTTATTACTTGTAATAAAACAAAGCAATCCCCTATATTTCAGAACCTGATAACCTTTTTCATAAAAGTATGTATAAATATCTGCAGTAGCGTTGAAAACTTGATATCCTTGAGTTTGTAGTAATGGTTTAAGTTCTTTTATGCTTTCTTGCCTTATATACGGTGGGTTTCCGATAACGATATCGAAGCCGTCGGTTACGCCAAACATCCATTCGGGGTCGAACCAATCTGCCGATGCATTCTGGTCGAATAGGTTCAAACTTGCAATTCTTTTGGCACTGGTGTCGCCCCAACCATCTTTGATGAGCAATTGGGCGATTTCTTCCCGCAATTGTTTATCTTTTTCCTGAAATTTCAATTTCTCGCTGCGTGTCTTTGCGGTAAAATATTTGTGACGCACTTCTTTGATTTCTTTCTCCTTCTTTTCAATCTCTGGGTCGCGCATTGTCAGTTGTCTTGGCTTTTCTAAGCCAATAAGTGTATTTGCCGCTACAAATTTTGTCTCGAGGTTGGGCAAAGGCCGAATGCCGAAGTTTTCCTTGCTTCTGTCAATCTTCTGGTCTAAAATAAGCGAGATAAAGAAACGGAGTTTAGAAATTTGAATGGCAATTGGCTGGATGTCGACACCGTAGATGCAGTTTTCAATCAGGTAGAGTTTACGGGCATAGTCTGGAAAGTTTATTTTTTCATCAAATGATTCGTTTATTTCTTTCAATCGCTCTTCACGAAGTAATTTATCGCTTTCTTTAAAAACTTCCTCTGTTTCTTTAAGTGCTTTTTGATATTGCAATTCATACCAGAACTTATTGTCGGGGTCTAACTTTTGGAGAATAAAGACAAGTCTGTGAAGAATTCCCATAGGGAAAGCGCCCGAACCGCAGGCTGGGTCGAGAATTTTAATGTCGGCTATGCTTTCGATAATCTTTTGTTTTTCTTCTTTTGAAAATTCTGGGACATTTTCTGAATAAGAAAGAAGGGTTTTAATTTTTTCTTCATCAACCCCAGGATGTTTGGTTTTAAGGTATTCAAGCAAACTTGCTTCTACCATATAGTCAACAATTTCCCTGGGTGTATAATAGCTTCCTGTTGCTTTTCTTGCTGTGGTTGCTGTCTCGGGATTGTACGAAGCGAGAAGGTTTTCGAATACTTTACCTAAGAGTTCTGGGTCTAATGCAATTTCTTGGTCGATAGGTGTGTTTTCGTCAATGGTAAAATTGTAACTGTTTAAAATTTCAATCAATCCTCTGACGGGTTTGCCTTTGCCAAGACCATAATTGGAAAGGTCGATTGATTCTTCGTGTTCTTGAAAGAAGAGGTAATCTGGAATCTTAGCCGACTTGTTTTCATTTCGGGAGAATCCATCAATATAGATAACTTTTCCAGTCTCATCTTCAAAATCGAGGCAATCGAACAAACCACCATTGAGGAAAGGAATATCCTTGAATAATTCTAAGACTTTGTCTTTATCTATCAAGAATTTATCTGCATAACGGTAGAGATTTTTTATGCCATATTCCTTAATATTTGCTGGAAATCCTTTGTCGTCGGCAAATTTCCTTTCATTCATTTTTTGGTTTAAAGTAGCAAAGAAAAGGTTTTGCAAAATAGCATTGTAGAAGTTCGAGGCTTGTTTCCCTTTCAAAAAGTCTTTTACAATATTTTTAAGTAATTCTTTGGAGAAAAGTTCTTCTGGGATTAAGCCTTTTTCTTTTATAAACCAAATGAAGATGATTCTTGTAATTAAACGAATCAGAGTTGTTGCGTTGCGAATTTCTTTATCTTTTTCTGGGTCGTCACTATATTTATAATCATCAGGGAATTTAATTTTATCCATTGCCCAGAAGTACCAATTTTGGAGTTCAGAATAGAATTGCTTGGTGACGGGTTCAACAGAGAAGGCATCTTTAATTGTTTCAATGGTTGAGAAATCAGCATCACCAATTTGATTGAGGAAAGTTTTGTTGGTTAAGTCCTTGCTAACAAAATAGGTAAATCTTTTGAAACTGCTCCAGTCCCTGCGTTTTCCCGAGTAATTGGTATAAATTAAACTGAAGCGAAAACTTCCAGAAGAGTCATAAAAAATAAAAATACCGACATCAGCCCACTGTTCTTTAAGTATTTTTTTCCCAAGAACATATTGGGCTTTTTTTCCAGAACGCTCGGTGAGATCCTTTTCTACTTTGAAAGAGCAGACGATAAGTCGTTGATTGTCAATTTCACCTTCGGCTAATAAAGTGCCATCGGAAAAGTTTTCATCAGCGTCCAAAGGCAGTTCCGGGAACCGCAGTGTATCAATTTTTAGGCGGAAAAATTTTTTGAATTTTTCCAGATCAAAATCCCAGATAATTGATTGTAAAAGTTCTTTTGGGTTCATAGTTTCCTATTTTCTATTGCAACAATAACTTCTTTCAACAATTTTTTTCTTTTGGATTTCTCTTTTTCTAAGTAATCTTCGCCGAGTTCTTCTTTAAGCAATTCAATTTCTTTAATTGAATCTTCGATTTTTTTCTCATTGCTAAATTCTAAATTGGCTATTCGGCGGAGAGTGTAATCGGGCAATGTTCCATAGTCAATTATATCGTCCCGAAGAGTTTTAACAAAATCTTCAAGTTCATCTTTTCTTTCGTCCTGAATTCTATTTAGAAATGTTTTCAAGTTGTTTAATGCCTGTTGCTCCAAACTTTTTTCACTCGAGGGGACGGAACGGGATTCCTTTAAATTTTTGATTTCTTCGTAAGCGTCCCAGAATTGCTCGCTCAATTCGAGGGGCTTTTCATCGTAAGAGCAGACAATTTTTTCGTAAGCATCTTCGAAAGGAATTTCAATGGGTTCTGGCTTGTTGTTCTGGTCGTACTTAGCACAAAAAATATGTAGGCGTCCTTTTTTGAAAAACACCAGAAGTTCGTTTACTGGGGATTCGCTTTGGTTATTGTTATCGCCAGCGGGGTTGCTTTGGTTACTCTTTTTTGCTACTTTAACTCTTGTTGGGAACTTATTCAATGAATTGACAAGTTTGGGAAATTCTTCTTTTATTTTATTAAACTCTCGGAGAACCTTTGTATAGAAACTTTCTTCTTCCAACTCATCTGGATTCAATTGAATTCTTTTGTAAAGTTCTGCGGGGGATGGTTCTTCTGAAATATCAAATATCTTAGCATCTTCGCCCAATGTGTTATGAATTAAAAACATTTTGTTTGAAGCGATTTCGCGGGATTTTACCAGTTCTGCTCCCATTTCCGTTGGGAAGAAGTTTACGATATAGAGTTCATCGAAGACTTTCTTGCTGATACGATTTATTCTCCCGACCCGCTGGATAACACGCACTGGGTTCCAGGGAATATCGTAATTTATGACAATTCCCGCGCGGTTTAAGTTGAATCCTTCGGACAATTTATCTGAGGTAAGTAAAATATCATAGTCATTTGCCGGTGGTTTGAAAGATGCATCGAAGTTCCTATAAATTGAATTTAATTTTTGGGCGGTTAAATCGCCAGCAACAGTTAATACTCTGCCATTAAAGGCATTTTGGAGAAATGGGTCGAGATATTTCACAGTGTCAAGATATTCAGAGAAGATAACAATTTTTCTATTTGGTTCTTTTTCAAGTTGTTTGGTTAAATTTTGAATGAGGCAATTTGTTTTGGGATCATTTTGAACAAGGTTCAATTTATTTAAAGTATCGAGAATTTCATCAAAAAGTTTTAAATCCGATTCAATGTCTTGAATAAATTTTTGCCCGTATTTAAATTTCGAAATTTCATATATCTTTTGATTTTTGGGATAGCGATTTTCGGTTATTTTCTTGCTGTATTCTTTTAGATGCTCTTCTATTTCATCCAGGTCTTTTTCATAAATTTTCTCCAGAAGATCTCTATCGAGAATGTAACGGTTGGTCTTTTTAATAAATTCAAGAACTGACTCTGTGATATGCTTGAAATTTTTTAAACTTTGCTCGAAGGAGCCGAAAGAACTTTCGAAGCGTTTTACAAGCAAGCGACGCATAAAATTGTATAAGTTGCGTTGAGAATAGTATTCAAAACTCTCCTTTTCTGATAACTTTTCTTGCAATATTTTGTTTATGTCGGTTTCATATTCAAAAGGTCTATAAATCGCGCCCTTGAATTTTCCACCTTCATCTGGGTCAGCAAAATATTCGTTAATTATTCGATCGTAAAATTCAGATTGCTCTTCGGTTAATTCGAAAAACCACTCCTGTGGGTCTGCAACTTTTGAAAGTTCCTGGACTTCCTTTTGATAAAATGGATTGTTTTGCAAGTCCAATCTATTGCGTCGAATGGTTATCGGTTCGATAACATCGCGTATTTGTTTGGCAAGATATTTAGAGCGTTGCTTCACTTTTTCCAGGGCTTTTGGAAATATGAAATCCTCGCCAAAAAGCGTTTTGTAATAGGATTTTGCTCTATCTTGTTTACTTTTGTCGAACGAATTGTGGTACTTTTTTATGTAAGCGAGACGGTCGAAAACACCTTTAAATGTTCTAAATTTATCTACTAAATTGTTCTCTAATGTAATAGCCGATTTCTTAGGTGTAATAAATAATTTAAGTAGCGATAAAATGTCTGCTGGACGATTGTTGAAAGGCGTAGCGGTGAGAAGTATAACAATTTTATTTCGGCAAATATTTTTTAAATATTCATAACTTTTGGTGTCTTGGTTTCTGAATCTGTGGGCTTCATCGACAATAACAACTTCAATGTCATCCGCTTTTTTTAAAAAATTTTGGAGTTTTTCAAGTTCCCCCAAAGACCATACGTCCCAATCGTAGAGCCTAAATTGTTCTATGTACATATTCCAACCAGCGTCTTTTTTCCTTGCATCGCCCATAATCCCGGGAGGGCATATTACTACTCCTCGCTTTTTAAGTTCTTTGGCAATTGCACAAGCAATTATGGTTTTACCAAGTCCCACAACATCTGCAAGAATCACTCCATTGTATTTTTCAATTATTGCTAATGACTGTTTAATAGCGTCTAATTGGTATTGGTACGGAGTATAGTTATTTTTCTTTAAAATTTCAAAAAGCGACTGACCGATTTCCTTTTTTTCAAAAGAATCGAGGTAAACTTTTAATGCTAAAACATAGGCTTCGAAAGGTGTGATTTCTTTAATCAATGTCTCTTTTTCAAGGAGTTCTATTAGCCTTGTTTTATTTTCATCATTTTCCGTTATCTTAACTGCATCCTCCCATAAGTAATCAAAATACTCTTCTGCATCTTTAAATCCATAGTCACTTATTTCTACATTAAATTCCTCTTGAGTAGTAAGACCTAAACTGGTTAGGTTACTGCTACCAGTGATAAATAATCCATTCTTTACCTGAGCCCTTTCCAATTTGAAAATGTATAATTTGGAATGATTGGGACGTAAGGTTTTTCTAATTATCAATCTGTCCGCTTTTATAAGATTAACGAAAAACTTCACTTGTTCGTAAAATTCTTGAGTATCAAATTTGTCCGAATTGATGGATCTTTTAAGTGAAGAGAAAAACTTATCATATATTTCTTTGTTCGATAAACTACCGCTCCGATCTTCTGAATCAGCGAATTCAATTAATTGGTTATTAAGTAGATCTACATTTAGTCCGACCAAAACTTTGAGGATAACATTCTCATTTTTTTTAAGAGATTCATAAAGTTCTTTTATTCCGGAGAAATAGAAGAAGCCGACAAGAAATTTAAGCTCCTCGCTTTTGTTTATTAATTCTGTTAACCGCTTTTTTAAATTATCCGCTTTGCTGTTTGTTATGAAGTTTTTCATACCTTTATACTATTTTTATAATTCTACATTCGTTTTTTTGTGCAATCCCTACTAAGTTGTTCAATTCTAAATGTAAAGTTAAGGGACGATGGAATAGTATCCTTTCTACGAAGTTTGTCCGTACTATCGTTGTTTTTATCATCCTTTTTCTTGTAAAATCCCCGAGCAAAAATAAGAAAAATTATAAAACTTTGGTTTTATTAAAAAACATCGTATCGTTAGAAATTCCCTTAGTTCACAATGAATCTCACAGCATTTGGAAATATTTCCTGATTTTCTCCGCCATAAGTTTTCGCCGTTCGATTAAAAATTCTTCGTATTTCATATCGTTGTCAAGTATTTCAATAGGAATGCAATTCATTTTCAAATTTTCTTTGAGTAAGTCTAAATCGCTAATTGTTCCTAAAATAGGAATTTTTGTTTGGCATTGTTCGATTAACTGGGCGAAATATTGTTGTGGGGATTTTTTCCCAATTTTAATGTTTGTTTCTGTTTGTGTTATAACGTAATTTGCTATTTGATTTATAAACCCTTTGTTGTAACCAAGAGATTTTAAATATTCTCTTGGATAAATATGGTGGACATCGCCTTTTAGACTGATAAGGTCTGCGACAGTTATATCTTTTGAAAGAAACCCTTTGTCGTTCATTTTAACTTGGGCTGCCAAGTAAACACTGAAAACTGGACTAGAAGAAACGGAAGTATCCAATTCTTGCAGAATTGCTATGTTCCAGTAAGATTCGGATAGTTCCGCTTTGATTACATTTTCTATATATTCCGTTGGACTACTTACAATTCTTCGGATGTCAGTATCCATCTGACTTTCGGAAGAACCAGAGTACCGGCTTTTAATGATAGATAACACAAGCCATTTTCTCACCAATGTTTCTATTATGGCGGGGTGAAAATTTTTCTCTTTCAATGTTAAATAAAGTATATAAGCAAAATTCAATGCATTTTTCGACCGTATTAAATCTTTTTCAATAAAACCAGCAGATTTAACAATCATTATAAACTTCTTAAAATTCGTTTCATTGATAAAATTGTAGATACCTTCGGAAAGCCTTTGAAAGGATTCTTCGGCAATTTCCTCCTTGTATTGTCTTGTTTCAAAATCGCGGCCAGAAAGTAATGCAACCAAATCTGACAACCTTCCCCTATGGAATTTTGATACAAAAGAAACTCGAAGCATATCCGTGTAAGACGGGTCGTACATATCTTCACTATCGTCTTTCAACCAATTCATCTTTTTAAAATATTCTGTTTTTATGAATTCTGGGTCTAAATTGATTAATTGCGAATAGAACTCGGGCTTACTCGCAAGGTGGCAGAAATAATCAATTGCTTTTCGCAGAATGTGTCCACCATATTTTTCGTCCACTGCAATTTTGGACATTGCAAAATCTGCTTGGCTAAGTTTTGCTCCCGTTGAATTAATTCTTATGAATATTTCTGTAACTTCGTTAATATCGATTTCAGAATTCAATTCAATTATTCCAATTGGTACATATAAAATGCTTTTAAGCAGGTCGAGCGTTTTGTGAACCCTCTCTTTTAATTCATCCAATTCGAACTCTTCCTTCAAATTGGTTTGACAATAGTTGTCGACAAACTTATAGAGAATAAAATCTGGCGAGAAAATCTTTGAAATGTCGGGTATCCATCTTGGGTCTTTTTGTATTGCAGCATTGCTCACTTCAAAAGTTTCTTCTAATGGATTAAATGCAATTACAATTCTACGTTTACGGTAAGAATCATCGAGTACTTCTTTGCCAAGCAATGCCGCCATTATTGCCGTTATCCGCTGTTGTCCATCGATTAAAATTTTTTTGCCCTTCGATGAAGTTCCATCTTTGAGTTTAACTGATGGATTTTGCCAAGTGATAAAATACCCAATCGGATACCCCCGATAAAGCGAGTCGATTAAGTCACGCACTTTCGTCGAGTCCCACACGAAAGGTCGCTGGATTTCGGGTATCGCTATCTCCCCGCTATTAATCCACGAAATTACATTCTGGATTTGGTGGTTGTAAACAGAAAATTTCTGGATAATCATTCTTCCTTCTTCGCTTTTTGCTAAAATTTAAAAATACAAATTTTGCGAAAATTTTCGTAGGGGCGAATAATCATTCGCCCCCTACAATCATTTGAAACAATTTTGAAATAATTTCAAAATGGTTTCTTTTGGTGTGGTCCAAAGGTCGGATAGTTTTGCATTCGAGCGAAAATGAATTCGCTCTTGTTGAACAAAATGGTGGTTTTATGTGGATTGAAGTATTTCGCACGGGAACATTTACCGACAGCAAAGGACGAACTCAAACCTTCACGGAAAGCGACCTCGACCGTATCGCCCGACAATACAACGAGCGGGTGGAGAGCGATTCGTCTTTCGAGGCGCCCCTGGTAAAGGGACACCCACAGACGGATTCGCCAGCCTACGGTTGGGTCGAACGGCTTGCGCGTCGAGGGACCAAACTATACGCAAAACTGAAATCGCTTGCAAGCGAGATAATCGACGAGATTAACGCTGGGCGGTTTCGTCGCGTTTCAATTTCGCTCAATCCAGATTTGATGCTGCGACACATTGGTTTGCTGGGCGGGGAAACGCCAGCAGTAAGCGGATTGCGACCAATTTCATTCGTGGAGTTCGACGAAAGCACAAGTTTTGAATACAGGAGCGAACCAATCGAGTTTGCGGAACTGCGGCAAGAGATTCGTCGCCTCGAAGAAGAGAACCTCCAACTTGCCCGCCAGAACGATGCCCTCCAACAGGAACTGCAAAAGACCCACCACGAGTCTCTTGCCCGAAGTTTCCGCGAATTTGTGCGTCGCATTAACGATTCGAGTGAATACATTCTGTTTCGTCCAGCGCAACAGGATTTGCTTGTTCAAATACTCGAAAACTCGGCGAAAGTCGACGATTTCGTGAAAAAGAACAAAGTCGACTTGCTTCCCGAAAACTTCTCGTTGCTGGAAAGCATAAAGCAATTTGTTTCGGAATTGCGACCTTTGCCAATCAAGCGGGAATATATCGGACCGAGGAACGAAGCGACGTTCGAAGATGCATTTTCTGGACGAAGAGTAGACGAATCCAGATTGAGTTTACACTTCCGAGCAAAAGAATTGCAGAAATCAAATCCAGAATTGACATACGAAGAAGCATTGAAATTGGCAAAAAATCAATAGGTGGAAAATGGCAACAGAAATTCGTTTGATTGACCCAATATTGACTTCCATTGCCCAGGAGTATCGAAACCCAGGTTTCGTCGGCAACCATTTGTTTCCCGTCGTAACGGTGAACAAGCGAAAGGGGAAAATTCCCGTTTTTGGCAAACAAGCCTTTGTCGAAAGGGATACAGTGCGAGCGATACGGAGCAAATCTAATCGAATTTCATCGAACGACATCGAGTATTTAGACTTCGAAATGATTGAGCGTGACGTCGAAGTTGCACTCGATTACATCGAAGAGGAGGAAATGGCGGATTTCCTCGAAGTCGAGCGTCAAGCCACAAACGAGTTGGTCGATATTCTTCTTCTTGGGCGGGAGAAGCAGATTGCCGACTATGTGCAGAATCCGAACAACTACCCAGCGTCAATGAAAATGGAAATCACAGCCACCAACGCTTTTGATGATTATTCCAAGAATGTCGACCCAATTTTAAAAATACGTGAAGGCTTGGTTGCAGTTCGGCAAAAAATTTCACGTTATCCAAATGTGATGGTAATTGGGGAATCGACATACCGAGCATTGATGTTCCATCCCAAAATCCTTGATAAATTCAAAGCAGTAGGTATTGCAAAAACCAACACACAAATACTTTCCGAACTGCTGGAAATTCCGAATATTTACATTGGACTTGGGGTTTATACGACAAATGGAAGCGATTTTG
This sequence comes from Candidatus Kapaibacterium sp., assembly GCA_013414795.1. Lineage (GTDB taxonomy): Bacteria > Bacteroidota > Ignavibacteria > Kapaibacteriales > UBA2268 > Naka2016. The sequence continues at coordinate 2,640,963 of CP058732.1, read as the reverse complement.
TCGACATTTGGGGCGACAACATTGTGTTAGCCTATGTCGAAGAGGAAGACAAAGGAAAAACCAGCCGAATGGGAATAAGTTTTGGCTATCTATTGCAAAAGAAAGGCTATCCCGAAGTTGATACTTATTTCGAAAACGGCGGAAAAATCAAAGTTATCCGAGCGACAGATACCTATGCAATCTTGACGACGACGCCAGAAGCAGGATTTTTGATTTACAACACAAATCATTTGTCATAATCGAGGGGGTGTGATATGGCTATTCCAAGCAAAACGTTTCAACCGACACTGACTTTGACAATCAAGGCGACAATGGATTTGCCAGCATACAGATTTGTTGACTACCAGGGGAAACTTTGCGATGACAATCAGAAGGCACTCGGAGTATGCGTCGGAAAATGGTCGAGCGGTTCGTATGCTGGAATTATTGTGTTGGGAACAGCGATTGTCGAGGCTGGCGGAACTATAAATGCTGGTGACAAAGTTGCAAGCGATGCCTACGGAAGAGCAAAAGTTGCCACCACTGGGGAAGTTAACGGAAGAGCATTGAATTCTGCGAACATTGGCGAGTTTGTGCGTATTCTTCTTGTTCCGTAAAGCGAGGTAGAGATGTATACGAATTTAAATGAGATACTATTGGAATTCAGTCCCGAGGAGTTAGCCCGAATTACGGGCGACCCCTCGGGGGTTACAATTGACCAAAATCGAGTGCAATACGCAATCGACAACGCAAAGGATGTAATCGACAGTTTTCTGCGAAGTCGATACCCGACGCCTTTCGATGTAGTTCCTTCGCTTGTGAATTTCATTGCCCGAGAACTTGCAATTGCAAATCTGTATGAATACTACAATCACAATGGATTTCTTCCGCCCACAATTGCCAAGCGAAAGTCGTATGCAATGTATCTTTTGCGACAAATTCAAGAGGGGAATTTGCAACTCGACAATATTGGCAATTTTGTCCGCCCAACGGTTGTTGTGAATAAAATGCCCGAGAACCGCTTGTTCAATGATGATTTGCTGGATAGTTTTGTGGAGTTGTGATATGAAAGAAACGGTGTTGAATTTTTTGAAACGCTATTCAATCCTTGTTGTTGCATTTTTGATTGCGACAATTCTTGCAAAATTGGAGCAACCCGAAGTTCGAACGATTTTGCTTGCTTCGCTTTTGGAATGCTTTGCGATTGCTTTTTCAAGTTTCGCTTCGTTTGTCTTTACAAAAGTCCAATTCAGCGAAAAGCCCGAGACGCCAAATCTTGGTTTGATTTTCCTCGGTGTGCACATTTGTTTCGGATTCTTTGTCCTGGCTTTGTATTTAGCACAATATGCCAATTGAAATGAAATTAGCCTTGTCAATAGGATTTTGCCTGATTGTGTTTGTTCATTGCCTTCTATCGCAAGAGAAGTTTCTATTGCAATGCAATGAGAGAATTCTTCTTGAATCACGCAAGGTAGTTTTGCAACAAGTTGGCACTCTTGAAGCCACGAACGGAAACGATGGGAAAAAGATTAGATTGTACCAAAAGGCTGTTGGTTTGTCGGTCGGTTCGCCTTATTGTGTTGGGGGACAATACTTTTGCTTCTTACGTGCGGTGGAGGTGTTGGGCTTTTCTCCGATGTGTATACCATTGCCAAAGACTGGGCTTTCGCTGGAAGTGTTTAGGTTCGCCAGGCGGAATGGAGAGAAGGTTCCGACTAGGTACGAACAAGATGATATTGTGATTTGGATAAAAAGGAATACGATACACGGACACACGGAACGAATTGTTGAAGTTGGTCGAAAAGGCTGGGTCGAAACTGTTGGTTTCAACACACGTCGATACGATACTGAAAAGGGGAGATGGGTCGAAGGAGTATTTCGTTGGAAGCGGAACCTACTCCATCCGCTCGGGCGAATGTATTTGATTGGCATTGTAGGATTTAAAAGGAAGAGCGATGGTTGTTGAAATCTTGCGTGAATGGGAGATGGCACGGCGTTGGGAATCGGATTGGATTCCTTTTGTTGTCGAGGAAAATATAAGCAGTGTGAATCAAAGATTGGAAGCCACTTGCATAGAATTTTCCTGGAGGCAAGTCGGTGGGATTTTGAACGGGAAAATCAAATTCATTGTGTCGAATAATCAAAGGACGAGCAAACTTTTGAAAGAAATTGAAATAGCAAACGTTAACAACGAACAAGATTCGTATTTTTTGAACATATACTATCCTTCGTATTTGTATTACAAAATAGTATACGAGCCAAATGGTATTGCCAGCGGAAGACTTTATATTGGAGCACTCTACCGATGAGTCGCTCGATAGTACAATTGGATATTTAGTTTTCGAGCGTGTACACGATAATCTTTCGTTCGAAGATATTTTGAACATACTTTACACAAAAAGATTTCGGAGAAGGAATGGAAACGGGAATAATTCAAATTATCGGAGTAACAATCGGAACGTTCGTTTCGATTATCACAATGCTAATCAAAATTCGAAAGGAAATCGTTCGCCAACAAAGAGATAATTTTCGAGCAAGATTACAAGATGAACGACGCTTGCTTGCATTGGAAAACCGTATTGAACTCGTTGAGCAACAAACTTTGGCAAGTATCTCTGCTTTGGAGCAAAGGCTGTTTGAATTGAACCAACGTTTCGATTTGTTCTACGAAATTTTGTATAAACAATATGCAAAATCTTGCTATGAAAACGAGTAATATTCTTGTAGTGTTAATTACTGCTGTTGTGGTTTTTGCTATTGTCCAAACTTGTCGAAGAAGTTCAATCGAAAGAGTTGAAATTGTAAAGTATGATACGATTGAAATTGTAAAGCCAGTTGAAAAAATTGTTATTCAAAAGGCAAAACCAAGGATAAAAATCGTTCGTGATACGATAATCAAGACAAAACCCTTTGTTGCAGAACTGGATACAATCGTAAAAAGCGACACGGTTTCGGCGAAATATACTTTTCCCGAGAATCTTTTTGAACTTCAAATCAGTCGAAAAGCAGACACTTTTCGAATTCCACAATTTGTCGTTGCCAGGGATGATAGAAAGAAAGATTGGCTGGACAAAATTGGGACATTTGTTGTTGGTGTATCTTTAGGTTTTTTGATTGCAAAAATAAAGTAGGAGCGGTATGAATCCGAAGAAAGCAAAGGAAAAGTTGTTGCAGGATACATACAATTTGTATTATCGGCTCACGAATCTGCTTCCAAATCCCGACACAATTTTGCGGAAGATTGGTCGGGGAATAGAAGTTTATCGAGAGTTGAAGAACGATGCCCACGTTTGGAGTTGTATTCAATCGAGGAAGAGCGGTGTGCTTTCGTTAGCGTGGAACATCGAGCAAGGCAAATCGAGCGGGGAAGTGTTCGAACTGGTTCGTTCAATATTCGAGCGTCTCGATGTATATCAAATTGAATCGGACATACTCGAGGCACCCTTGTTTGGCTTTCAGCCAATTGAAATCATTTGGGGGCAAGATGGTCAATATTTGATTCCAAGGGAATTGAAAGCCAGACCGCAAGAATGGTTCGGTTTTGATATCGACGGGAACTTGATTTACAAAGGGAAATTTGGCAACGAAACCGAGGAAATACCCGAGTATAAAATCATCCTTGTTCAACACGAAGCAACTGCAATCAACCCCTACGGGCATTCACTACTTGCAAAATGTTACTGGCCAGTAACATTTAAAAATGGAGGGCTTCGCTTTTGGGTAAATTTCACAGAGCGTTATGGTATGCCAATCTTGATTGGTCAATACCAAAGGGGTGCAACAAACGAGGAGATTCGGCAATTAGCCAGCGACTTGGATAGCATCTACGAAGATGCAATTCTTGTTGCACCGATGGATGTCAAATTGGAACTTCACGAACCGAACCGAAGTTCGTCTGTGGAATTGTATCTTGAACTGATTCGCTTTGCCAACAACGAAATTTCAAAGGCGATTTTGTCGCAAACGCTTACCACAGAACTGGAAGGCGGTTCGTATGCAGCCTCGCAAACCCATTTCCAGATACGCAAGGAAATCATAATGGCGGATACACGGCTCGTGCAAAATGCAATGAACCAATTAATTCGATACATTGTGGATTTGAACTTCGGAGCATCTGAATATCCGAGATTTGTCATCGATTTGCACTGAATTGCTAAGCAAATCAAATTGTAGTAAAGCAATTTTGAACACCCCCAAGGTTTGTTAAGTTATTATTTCGGATAAAAAGCAAGGGGGTGTTTTTTTGTTCCAATTTTCACTTCTTCGAATAGTTGGGCGAAGTAATCTTTCCTTTATTATCAACATAAAAAATACAAAACATTGTTTGATGAACCAATCTAATTTCAATCAATGCTAAATTAGTTTGGTAGTAAATTGATAAGTAAATGAAATTTATTGAGTTCATAAAAGAGAATCGTTCGGGACTTGTGGACGAATGGTTTAAATGGTTGATTAGCCATTACCCAGAGCCTTCCCGTGTTTACATCAGCAAGAAAGAAGAGGCATTCACAAACCCCGTTGGGTATTCTTTATATCAAAATGCTGGTAAGATACTGGATGGATTAAGCAATGGAGATACGGAATCCAAGGAATTTCAAGAAAGTATAAAAGAAATAATCAAAATTCGTTCGATACAAGGCTTGGAGTTATGGTTGGCTGTTAACATTTTCGAATTCCTTTGGAGAGAATATTTAAAGGACTTGGACTCAAGCCTAAATCGAGAGGATTTGCTCTCTTCGATGGATTTTTACCACCGATTGTTATCAATATGTATAACCAAGTTTGTTGAAATAAGAGAGACAATTGCCGAAATTCAGAAGAACGAAATTCGGAACCGTTACGGAAAAATTCTTGAAAGGCTGAACGAAAGATATTCGCTTTTAAATGATGATAATAATGACAAAACATAAAGGGTTTGCACTATGGGATTAGGTTTATCTTTACTTTATTTCATTGTTATCCTTGGGCTTGGATGGATTGCTGGATATTTACCATTTATGAAAACAATTTTTGGGACAATTCTTCCATACGTTGCCCTTTTGCTCTTTTTGGTTGGAATTATAGCCCGAATCGTTCGTTGGGGACGCTCGCCCGTTCCTTTTCGTATAACAACTACTTGCGGGCAGGAAAAATCGCTTCCTTGGATACGCCAGAACAAATTGGACAATCCGAGCAGTGCCCTTGGTGCCTTTGGAAGAATGCTCCTCGAAGTTCTGTTCTTCCGCTCTCTTTTTCGAAATACAAAAGCAGAGTTCAAAGATAACGAAAAACTTGTCTATTCGGTGGACAAATGGCTTTGGTTCTTTAGCCTTGCGTTCCACTGGTCGTTTTTGATTATTTTCCTTCGTCATTTTCGATTTTTCACTGAACCAATACCAAGTTTTGTGACTTTTTTGCAAAACATCGATGGATTTTTCCAAGTTGGTTTACCAATAATTTATATTACAGATGTACTAATTCTTGCTGGGTTAACATATCTTTTCCTTCGTCGAATTTTTGATAGCAAAGTAAAAATTATCTCCTTGCCCTCGGATTACTTCCCGCTTCTTTTGATTCTTGGAATCGCAGTAACTGGTGTTCTGATGCGATATTTCTTCAAGACAGATTTGGTTGCAGTGAAAGAGTTCACTGTTTCAATTCTTTCGTTTCAGCCAATTGGTAGCGATTTGCTTGCAAAGTTGAGCCCATTGTTCATAATCCACTTTACTTTTGTGTGTACATTGTTAATTTACTTTCCATTCAGCAAGTTAGTCCATCTTGGTGGCATTTTCTTAAGTCCGACGAGGAACCTTGCCAACAACAACCGAATGAAAAGGCACGTTAATCCTTGGAATTATGATGTGCCAGTGCATACTTACGAAGAATACGAAGAAGAGTTCCGCGATAAAATGATTGCAGCAGGTATTCCAGTTGAAAAGGAGGAATGATATGTCTACAAAAATTAAACCAGAAGAGTTACTACAAACAATAAACTTAAAGCCGAAATATAAGAACTGGATGGAAGTTCCAGTTGAATTTCGTAAAGGGACATTCAGTTATGCTGGTAGCGAAGAAGCATTGATTTATCTTGACCAGCCAAATCCAAGGAAATGGCAACCGACCGACCCCGATTGGAAATTGCCAGAAAATTGGCAAGAAATCATACTCGAAGGCTTTCGCGAGCGGCTGGAAAAGTTTCGTTCTTTGAAAATATTTATGGATATATGTGTTCGTTGTGGTGCTTGTGCGGACAAATGCCATTTCTTCCTTGGTTCTGGCGACCCAAAGAATATGCCAGTGCTCCGAGCGGAACTGCTTCGTTCGATTTACCGACGAGAATTTACCACTGCTGGGAAGTTGATGGGCAAAATGGTTGGAGCCCGCGATTTGACTTTCGATGTGCTTCGCGAATGGTTCTACTATTTCTACCAATGCACGCAATGTCGACGCTGTTCCGTTTTTTGTCCCTATGGTATAGATACAGCCGAAATAACTTTTCTTGCCCGTGAACTGATGAATTTGATTGGTGTGAATATCGATTGGATTATGACGCCTGTCAAAAATTGTTATCGCACTGGCAACCACCTTGGTGTCCAGCCCCACGGTATGAAAGATAGTCTTGAAATGGCTGCCGCAGACATTGAAGAGATAACTGGTATACACATCGATGTTCCAATCAACAAGAAGGGAGCAGAAATTCTCTTCGTTACGCCATCAGCAGATTATTTCGCCACCCCACACTATTATACACTTATGGGCTATATAATGCTTTTCCACGAAATTGGTCTGGATTATACATTTAGCACATACGCTTCCGAAGGTGGCAATTTTGGTTCCTTTGTTTCCCATGAACTTATGAAGCGATTGAACAACAAGATATATGCCGAGGCAAAGCGTTTGAAAGTTAAATGGATTCTTGGTGGCGAATGTGGACATATGTGGCGAGTGATTCACCAATATATGGATACAATGAATGGTCCAGCCGATTTCCTCGAAGTACCACGCTCGCCGATTACTGGCACTGTTTTCGAAAATGCGAAATCCACGAAAATGGTGCACATTTGCGAATTTACCGCTGATTTGATTTATCATAACAAAATCAAATTAGACCCCAGACGAAACGACCATTGGCACGCAACTTTCCACGACTCGTGCAATCCTTCGCGTGGTATGGGCTTGCTCGAAGAGCCTCGTTACATTATCAAGAACGTGATGAGAAAATTCACGGAAATGCCAGACAATACGATTCGCGAACAGACTTTCTGCTGTGGTAGCGGGGCTGGAATTGGTACAGACGAGAACTTCGAGATGCGAATGCGTGGTGGGTTCCCGCGAGCGAACGCTGCTAAATATGTTCGCGATAAGTATGGCGTGAACATTTGCTTGTGCATTTGTGCTATCGACAAGGCAAATCTTCCGCCATTGTTTGAATTCTGGGTGCCTGGGCTCGAAGTAGGCGGCGTCCACGAAATGGTTGGCAATGCTCTTGTTATGACTGGGGAGAAGCCCCGAGAAGTTGACCTTCGCCTTCAACCGTTAAATATTGAGGAGGAATAAAATGAAACTGTACGATGGTTGGAAAATTATTCTTGGTTTGATTGTTTTCGTTGGTTTCTTCACTTTGCCAATTTGGTTAAATCTTTCATCAGCACAAAGCAAAGTCAAACCACAACTTGTTTACCCCAAAGATGCAATGCAATGCGTCGAAAATAAAGACTATATGAACCATTACCATATGGATTTACTCAATTTCTGGCGGGATAGTGTCGTTCGAATGAATGTTCGCTACATAGTTCGAAATGGTACTGTTCTTACGCATAATGGGGAAAAATTGGAAATGAGCCTTACGCTTGCTTGTTTGAAATGTCATAGCAACAAGGAACAATTTTGCGACCAGTGCCATAATTACCTCGATGTTAAACCATACTGCTGGGATTGTCACGTTCAACCAAAGGGAGGTTTGAAATGATAGACAGAAGAAACTTTTTGAAGATAGTCAGTTTCGGCGGTGGAATTTTTTTGGCAAGCAAATTCACTTATGATTTGGTCTCGCAAAGCGAGCCACAACAAGCCCCAATCACTGGTTTAAGAGCCAAACGCTGGGCAATGGCTATCGATGTACAAAAATGTGAACAGACACCGAATTGCAAGGAGTGTATCGTTGCTTGCCACACATACCATAATGTTCCTGAATTCAACAATCCCAAGGACGAAATCAAATGGATATGGAAAGATAAATTTCACAATGCTTTCGTTACCCAAGAAAATCCATTTTTACCCAAAGGGATGAACCATCAAACAGTTCTTCTGCTGTGCAACCATTGCGGCAATCCGCCTTGCACAAATGTTTGCCCGACAAAAGCCACCTGGAAGCGAGAAGATGGTATCGTAATGATGGATTGGCATAGATGCATTGGTTGTCGATACTGTGTTGCTGCTTGTCCCTATGGTTCTCGAAGTTTCAATTGGCGGGACCCACGCCCATTTATTAAAAAGCAGAATCCAGAGTTTCCAACTCGTACTCGAGGCGTGGTAGAAAAATGTACATTCTGTGCCGAAAGACTTGCCCGAGGCAAGATGCCCGCTTGCGTGGAAGCCTGCCCTTCGAAAGCATTAATCTTTGGGGACCTCGACGACCCAGGTTCCGAAATTCGCCAAGTGCTTTCCGAGCGGTTTTCCATACGTCGTAAACCAGAACTGAGCACAAGCCCAGAAGTTTATTATCTGGTATAGAATTTTACTTTCGAAAAGTTAAAGAAATAGTTTTATAGAAATTAATTTTCAAAAGGTTTTGGCCACACTTTATTTTTGAAGTTTTACACAAAGGATGATTTGTTCAGAATTGTTTATTCTTTTTAAAGAATGCAAAAAGCAATAACACAATAGTTAAGCCTACCGAAACATAGGGCAACCAATCTCCAAGATGTGTGTAAAGCGATTTTGTGGATAGAGTAGGAACATCGGCTACGATTCCAATTTGTGTGTATTGTGGTGCTTCGAGCAAGGATTCGCCAGTTGGTGAAATGAACCCAGATACTCCTGTGTTAGCACAACGAACAATGAAACGTCGGGTTTCGATTGCTCGAAAAGTTGCAATGAGGTAGTGTTGACGAGGACCGAAAGTATGGTCGTACCAGCCGTCGTTTGTAACAATAGCAAGTATGTCTGCACCTTTTGCAACGAATCGTCTGCAATAGTCGGGATAAATGCTTTCGATACAAATTATTGGACCGATGGAACTTTGTTTGTTCCTGGTTTTCAAAGAAAGCAAATTTTGTTCTTTCCCTTTCGCCCAACTTGAAATTCCAACATTCCATTCAAGGAAGGATTTCGCAAAGCCAAGTATTTGTGAATAGGGGATATGTTCTCCAAAAGGAGTTAGGCGGTTCTTGTGGTAAATTGCAAAAGTTCGGTCTGGATTGAGCAAAAGCATCGAATTGTAGGTTTCGTAGGGCTTGGTTGAATCGCCGAAAAGATATTTTGTAGTAAACGAAGGCTTTTCGCTTGGAGAAAGGAAGTGAAAATCGGCAAAGCCAGTCAAAAGTGCAGTGTTACTGTCGAGCATATCCCAGAAGGGAGTAAAATTGTGGAATGCGTTCGTTTCGAGGTCAAGCATTGTAATTGCAGTTTCGCTCCAAACGAAAAGATTGATGTCGGGAACTGCTCGATGGAGGGAATCTTGAATTCGTTGGTGAATTTTGATTTGAGTTATTGCGTCTGCTTCCCACTTTCGCCAGGGATTGATGTTTGGTTGAATAATTCCTACCCGAAGGTGCTGGTTTTGCCCTATCAAAGTTTGGTAACGGAATTCCCCAACTCGGAAAAAACCATAAATGTATGGGATGACAAGAATTAAGCCAATAATGGCTGTATATTTGTTTTTTAGAAGGTAGAATTTTGGCTTTTGGTGGAGTTCCTTGTATTTTTCTATAGCGAAATAAATTAAAATATTAATTGTGACAATAAGGAACGAGACGAGCCAAACTCCGCCAAGGTCTGCAATTTGTATCCAATAATGGTTATAGGTTTGTGTGTATCCCAAAGTTAGCCAAGGATAGGCAAGGTCGCCAAGACTATGGAGCCATTCGAAAGCAATCCATATGAACGGGAAAAATGCAACAGAAGTTCGCCAGCCAATTTTTCTTGCAAAGAAATTCAAAAAAGCAAAGGGTATCATAAAAAGCAGTGGATGGACAAGTGCAACAGCAAAGCCAGAAACGAAAAGATAGGGGTCGGTGTCTTTTTGCCAACTGCTTATCCACCAATTTGTAGCGTAATGGTAAATAAAGAAAGTTAGATAAACCAGCCACCATTTTCGTTTTACATCTTGGAAAACTGAAATTATGGGTAAAAAAGCCACAAATGCAAGAAGATAGAATGGGTAAGGTGGATAGGAAAGAGCAAGAAGTACACCAGACAAAAGTCCAAACAAAAATTTTTTCTTTTGCAATGCTAACGAAGTTTATTTAAAAATTCTGGATACCAGGTGATAATAAGTCTTGGTTGGGAATAGTAGTAGTATGCGTCGACATTTCGTTTCAACTCAACGTCGTAGATGTCTTTATAGTTCGACAGGTCGAAAATCATCAACCATTCCCCGTTTATAGTGAAAAGACCGACATTTTGAATTGGAATATTTACAAGAAAGCCAGCACCAAAATTTGCACCAAGACTGGACTTGAAATCACGATAAGGATGACCAAGGTTGAAACTGTTAAATATGTAAGTCAATCCCAACGCTCCATAGAAGTTAACACGCATCGAGGGATTTATGAGAAAAAGGGAAGTAAACGAAAGAGTGCGATAAATATATGCCAAATCGGGATACGCAGTATCGTTGTAGCGACGGTCGAGCGTGTAAGTGAATTCTAATCTGTTTATGTTAAAATCTACTGGGGATATGTTGAGGTTGAACCCCCAGAAAAACTTGCCCTCGTATGCCGAGTTCCTTTCCTTCGAAGCACCATCTTCTTTCCAAGTTTGAAACACTACAAGAGTATTGAACCCAAAGTTTGAACTTACGCCAATAAATTTTTTGTATGGGTTTTCGAAATCCGCTTCTTCTTCCTCTTGTGCTCGAAGTGCAATAGGCATAATGATAATAAGAGCAATTAATAAAATTTGGAAGAACTTTTTGGCATTGTTGGTGGTCATTTCAATTACCTTGTTTATTGGTAAATTTTTGATTTCTGCTATTTTTTGTGCAACAAGACGAACGAAAGAAGGTTCGTTCCTTTTCCCTCGATGTGGTACTGGCGTCATAAATGGGGAATCTGTTTCGAGGAAGAATCTGTCTTCGGGGACTTCTTCGACAACGGAAGCGAACTTGTTATTTTTGAACGTAACATTCCCAGTGAACGAAACAAAGGCACCAAGTTCAAGGGTCTTGGATAAAAATTCACGGTCTTGTGAGAAGCAATGCAAAACGAAACGGAGGGAACCGTCTTGCTCTTGTTCTAAAATATCGAGCAAATCCTCGTTCGAGTCCCTATTGTGGATAATTGCTGGAAGTTGGTATTCCTTTGCAATTTGAAGTTGACGGCGAAAGACTTCTTTTTGCTTTTCCTTTGGAGCAAAATCGTAATAATAGTCCAATCCGATTTCCCCGATTGCAACTATCTTTTTGTTCTTTTCTTCTATCAATTTGCAAATTTTCTCTTCTATTTGATTATTGTATTCATTTGCATTGTGGGGATGGATTCCAACCCCAGAAAATATCTTTTCGTTTTCTTCTGCCAGTTTAACTACTTTTTCCAGGTTGCTGGTATCAATCGAAGGAACTATGATGGAAACAACACCGCCTTCGAAAGCCCGACGAATAACTTCTTCTCGGTCATTTTCGAATTCTTTCGAGTCGAGGTGGCAATGTGTATCAATCATTTTTGCCTTGTAACTTCTTTAATTCACTGATGACTTCGTCGATATGTCCGTCGACAGTTACTTTAGGATTGACGTAACGAATTGTTCCTTCTGGGTCGATAATGTATGTCGAACGAATAACTCCAAGGTATTTTTTGCCATACATTGATTTTTCGCCCAAAACATCGTATAATTTACAGATTTCCTTTTCTGGGTCGGCAACAAGATGGAAGTTCAAGTTGTGTTTGGCTTTGAAATTCTTGTGGGATTTCACAGAATCGGGGCTAACACCAACGATTTCTGCACCGAAGGAGGCAATTCTTTCGTAATTGTCACGGAAATCGCAAGCCTCGCGAGTGCAACCCGATGTGTTGTCTTTTGGATAGAAATAAAGGACGACCCATTTGCCGTGAAAATCGCTTAATTTTATTTCAGTTTCGCTGTCGGTTACTCCGACGAAATCTGGTGCTTTTGAACCAATTTGCAATGCCATAGTTTTTCCTTTTGTTTAAACAAAATGTAATAACGAACAAGAACCTATAAAATTTAATTTTAACATCAATATTAAAATTTAGCCTTGAAGAAATAGAAATAGTAAAATATAGATTCTGGTATGACTAACAAAATAAGGGAAAGCGTATCGGCAGTGAAATAGGGGCTTATAGGCTTGCTTGGGTAAATCAAACGTGCCAATGGGCTTGTTAATGTCCAAAGAACAATAAAGACAAAAGCCAGCACAGCAAACGAAAGCAATGCTGTCTTTGTTCCTTTTTCTTGCCAAACTTTTGTAAATGCATAAATCCAAGCGACAATATGAAAATAGAAAATCACTATTTCAATCATATTAAAAAGTTTGTTAATTTGCAATTGTATAAATTACAAAAAATTAGGGAAATGGGTACAGAGTTTATTCTTGTTCTAACGACAATTGAAAAATATCTCAATGCAGTTCAAATTGCAAAAGTGTTGATCGCAGAGAAGTTAGCGGCTTGTTGTACTATTCTACAAAATGCCACTTCATTCTACGAATGGCAAGGGGCACTCGAAGACCGCAAGGAGAATGTCCTACTAATCAAAACCACAAAAGTGAAATTCGAGGCTCTACGGAATCGCATAGTTGAACTTCACACAGACAAAGTTCCAGAAATTATCTCCGTTAAAATCGACGATGGTTTGAAAGAGTATCTTTCTTGGGTCGAAGCGACCACAATGTGAAATCTCTTTATATTTGTGTCTAAATAATGAGGAAACCAATTCAATGAAAAAAGGTTTTTTTACTGCAGTAAACAATATTCATTTTGTTGGAATTGGCGGAATTGGAATGAGTGGCCTTGCCGAAGTTCTCTTTCGTCAAGGGTTTAATGTGTCTGGTTCAGATTTAAAAGAATCGGAAAATACTGAATATTTGCGAAATTTGGGAATAAAAATATTTATTGGTCATTCCCCCGAAAACATAAAAGGAACAGAAGTTGTGGTCTATTCGAGTGCTGTCAATGTCGAGGAAAATCCCGAAACGTTGGAAGCAAAGCGTTTGGGAATACCAATTATTCGACGTGCGGAAATGCTTGCAGAAGTTACCCGTTTGAACTATACGGTCGCAGTTTCGGGAACCCACGGAAAAACAACCACAACCTCGCTTTGCGGTCATTTGTTAATAAATGCGGATTTCGACCCAACGGTAATTGTTGGTGGTCGCCTTCGTGCTTTTGGGGGCATTAACGCACGTCTTGGCAACGGTGAATGGACAGTTGTCGAAGCCGACGAATACGACCGCTCTTTCCTTCAACTTTCCCCTACGATTGCAATTGTGAACAATATCGAACCAGAACATCTGGATATCTACAAAGACTTTGATGATATCAAAAGAACATTTGTTGAATTTTTGAATAAGGTTCCATTTTACGGTGTGGTTGTTGCTGGAATCGACGATCCGGGTGTTAAAGACATTTTAAAAGATATCAAAAGAAAAGTTGTAACATTTGGATTGTCCAGAATTGCCGAGTTTCGAGCCGAGGATATTGTGTTTGCAGGCAGCCAAACTTCTTTCGAATGTTTTTACAATTCAACACCATTGGGAAGGTTCCATTTGAATATTCCCGGGGTGCATAGTGTAAAAAATGCACTTGCAACCATTGCTCTTGGAATTCAACTGGAAATTGACATTGAAACGATAAAAGAAAGTTTGTCCACTTTCACTGGAGTCCATAGGCGGTTTGAAGTTATTTCCGACAGCAATGGAATAATGATAGTCGACGACTATGCCCACCATCCCAGCGAAATTTATGCAACACTTTCGGCGGCGCGGAACGGATGGAATCGAAGAATTATTGCGATATTCCAACCTCATACTTATACAAGAACACTTCATTTGGCGAAGGAATTTGGAACTGTGTTCGACCAAGCCGATGTCCTTGTTGTTACAGATGTTTATCCAGCGCGGGAAAAGCCAATCGAAGGTGTTACCGGGAAACTCATTGCAGATTCTGCACGTGAATTTGGCCACCGAAATGTGCATTATATTCCAAAACTTGATGATATTGTTCCATTTGTACACAATATTGTGCAAGAAGGCGATATTGTTATTACTTTGGGGGCGGGAAGCATTTGGAAAATTGCACACGAACTCGCCGAGCGTATTAAATAAGAAAATTCAAACAAATCGACCCAAATTTGCTATGCCATTTTTATTTAGAAAGCATATTTTAACTTGCAAAATTTAACCAAAATCAGAATAAACTACATTTATCAAGTTTCATTTCACAGCGATTGTAGAAAATAGGAATTTGCAAGGCGCGTGCTGCAATTTCGACGATGAAGGTGGTTAATTTGGGACTTTCGAGCGGAAAAATGTTTAAAGTGGGAATTTGACCACAAGAGAATAGTCGGAAATTTGTCACCACTGGAAGTTGCATATATATAGAAAGACGCGAGAAGCCGATATCCAATGGTTGCACCATCCAGCGAGCAATCCAGCCATTAACCAATGGAAAGGGGTCGGTTTTCAACATATGGAATTTTTCGAAACGGCTTTGAAAAGCGTTGTATAAGCCTTCAATTCGTATTTTCGGCTTATTGTCGAGCCGTTCTTTCAATCTTTTGCAAAAGTAATCTGGGGAACTTTTCAAAACCTCGTGGAAGAACTTATCGTTGGTAATTTTTAAATATCGCGAAAGATTGTGATTGTTGCAAACTTCATAGGCATATATTGCGTCGTTGATAAGTTTTACATTTAATGGGGCTCGTGCAAGACAACATTGTATTTCTTTATCGCGGTAGGCTCTGTGGTAGAATAACCGAACAGTGGAATTGGGATAAATTGAATTGACTGCTTCTTCTATGTGAAACGAGCCATTGGTCATAAATGTGGCGGGGGAAATTCCTCGCCGCCTCATTCTTTCAAGAAGTCGATACCAAAGGTTAAAGTCGTCTTTTTCATTTAGTTCGAAACCCAAAACAACATTCGAGAGAGCATCGACAGCCATTGCCACGTACATCGAATGTTTAGGATTGGATACAGTTGCGGCAGCAAAATTTCGAGAGACAAGATATACTAACTGTATATTGTGCTTTGGAACGCATAAGTCCAAATATTCTTCCCAATTCGGGCAACCTTCGAGGAATTCGCGCACTTTTTTGTTTATTCGCAAAGGTGAACTTTTGTAGATTTCAACCAAGTCGCGAAATGTTCGACCGCTAAGATATGCTTCTGTAAGGCTTACGATATCTGGTCTAATTGTTTCTGCTTTTTCGATTACCCAAGTCTTACCACAACTACGACAGCGATAACGTCTGTTCCCAGTTGCAGTCTTTCCGTGTCGGATAACTTTACTGCTTTTGCAATATATGCAAGTTAAATTTTCATTGTGTTTCATCTTAACTCCAATAAATAAAAAGACAAAATTAGCAAACAACATTTATAATACAAAATATTTTTTATTTTTCCCTAACTGGTTATTTTAAATGCTTATACTAAAATGGATTTGAATTGTTTAAATATTAATGGAAGTTTAAAACTTAACAAAATAAAAACATTTTTTGTATATAATTCACTCCAAATTTTATAAATTTGTCATTGAATTCGAATTCTTGCATTCATTTTGAAACAAGCGAGGGTAGTAATGTCCAGATGTTTCAATAAGGTTATTTTAATTGGGATAGTTGCCTCCGAACCTGAATTTAAGAAGTCGCCTGGCGGTGTTTCTCTTCTTACTTTTCGAATAATGACAAGCGAATCGTTCAAAACTGCGGATGGAAGAATAGTCGACCGAACTGATTGGTTCTCCATCGTTACCTGGCGAAATCTTGCCGATGTCTCGAAAAAAATAGTTCGAAAAGGAGCAAGAATTTTTGTCGAAGGTGTGTTGCGTAGTCGTGATGTTCAATTGCGAAGTGGCGAGAAGGTGCAAAAGATTGAAGTTGTCG
Organism: Candidatus Kapaibacterium sp.; assembly: GCA_013414795.1. Lineage (GTDB taxonomy): Bacteria > Bacteroidota > Ignavibacteria > Kapaibacteriales > UBA2268 > Naka2016. Next base: position 2,624,724 of record CP058732.1, on the reverse strand, counting down.
CAGAAAATATCCTTTTGCTCGATGGGAAGAAGAACAACAACAAAAAAGATGTTTCCAACTATTACGCCGTTGGCGACGATATTGAATTGCCAGATTTTTTGAATGATTTGGAAAAGATTTAATTATCTTTTGTTCGGGCAACGAAGGATTTGTCCTTGCAATCTTGCAAAATTTCCCCTATTGTTTTGTTAAAGTTTGGAACAACTAAATGGCTTGCAATTTCATTTGCTGGGACTAACACAAATCGTCTTCGATGCATTTGTGGATGCGGAATTTGAAGTCGTTCGGTTTCTATTGTGTAGTTGTCGTAAAGAATAATGTCCAGGTCGATTTCCCTTGGGTGCCACCTTGGGCGATTAATCCTGCCAACTTCTCGTTCGATTTTTTTGCAAGCGGAAAGTAATTCCTCTGGTGTCAAGGTGGTTTCCCCAATTATTGCAGCATTGATAAAATTGGGTTGGTCGGGGTTCCCCACTGGTTCAGTTTCGTAAAAAGAAGAAATTTTTTTTATTTTTAAAATGTTATATGCTTCCAGCAAAGTTATTGCTTTTCTAATGTTATTCTTTCGTTTCCCCAAATTGGAGCCCAAGGACAACAAAACCTCTACGGTTTCCACTGCTATTCTCTCTCTTTTGTCAATTCGGTTTCAATGTATGCGACGACGCTATGTATTGGTACATTTATCTTTCGGATTCTTATCGTTGCTTTCAAAAGATTTGGGAATTTTTCGAATGCGAGGTCGAGGATGGTGCTTGCCACTGTTTCTATTAAATTGAAAGTTTCATCGGCAATAGCCTCCTCGATGCAATTCATTGCTTCTTCGTAATTTAAAGCGTAAGCAACTTGGTCTCTGACAATCGCTTCTGTTGCGTCGTACCACATATCAAGATCTACTTCGTAGCGCCCTCCAAGGTCTTTCTCTTCTTGCTTCACACCGTGGTAAGCGTAGAACTGTGCCGATTTTATAGATAGCCTTGCAATTTGATTCCTTCCGTTTTCCATCTTGTTTTCGAAAAAAATCAAAATTACGAAAATGGGAAATATCAATTGTTAAAACAAAAAATCTTTAAAAGTGAAACCTTTGGAATTTTTTTTCGTAGTTATCATTTGGTTTCATTAATAATAAAGGTGTTCTATGAAAGGAAACTATTTAAAAACAATGCTGGTTGCTTTGGTTGGAATTTTTTTAGCAGTCGGTGTAACTTTTTCCGCAGATGAGTTGTCTAAAGCCAGTTTTAAAGTTGATACCAAGGACAAGGAAGCGAAAGTGAAAATCGAGACGGTTGTGAATATGTTGAAAGGCGTTAGCGAAGCGGAATTCGATTTGAACTCGAAGAAACTGGTAGTTACTTACGACCCAAAGCAAATTGAAGAGGCAATGATAAGTTTCGCCGTCGAGTCGATGGGCTACCCGATTGCGAAGGAAAAGCCAAAGAAAGAGGAAACTCGAAGCAAAAATGTAAATAGCGATAGCACAAAGAAATAAAATTTCACCCCACAACCATTATTTAGCAAAGCAACCCCCAATGGCTGTCCGAAAGGGCAGCCAATTTTTTTATCCTTGAGTTATTTAAACCAAACAATTTGGTCTATGAGGAATAAAATTCCCCTTTCAAGTTTGGGCTCGAAAGGGGTCTTTTAAGAAATATTAAGCAAAAAATGATACTGGTTTACTCGACAATAGCAAGAACGTCGGAGCGTTGAATAATTCGATAGTCGACACCGTCGATGGTAATTTCTTCGCCGCCATACTTTGCGAAGATTACTTTGTCGCCAACTTTGAAAAGATTTTGCAAATCCTCGTCGGTGCCAACTGCTACGACCTCGCCCATAATTGGCTTTTCTTTTGCTGTGTCGGGGATGATTATTCCCCCAGCAGTTTGTGTTTCTGGTTCAATTGGCTTGATTAACAATCGGTCGTCAATTGGTTTAACTTTCATAAATCCTCCTTATTTAATATTTAACATTCGGTCTATTTGGGCTCTGTCGAACCCAATGATTGGTTTGTTGTTAATTAGGATAACTGGGACACCGGTATTTCCTCCGGTTCGTCTTTGCATATCCCTAAAAGCAGCAGCATCTCTCGATACATCGACTTCTTTGAATGGTATCTTCTTTTCGCGAAGATACCTTTTCGCAGCATTGCAAAAAGTGCAAGTCGGTGTCGTAAAAATTATCACTTTCGGCACATTCATATTCCATCGTCCTTTTTTAAAATATGAATAACGAGCAATATAGTTTGATATTTTATTTGTAAACAAGTATAGGTTCCAACCATTTTTCGATTTCTTCGAGGCTCATACCTTTTCTTTGCTTATAATCGAGGACTTGGTCGCGGTCGATTTTCCCGACGGGAAAGTATCTTGCTTCGGGATGGGCAAAGTAGAACCCACAGACCGAAGCAATTGGTTGCATCAGATATGTCTCGGTCAATTCAACTCCAATGTCGTTACCGTTTAACAAAATGTCGAAAATGATTCGCTTTTCAGTGTGGTCTGGACAGGCTGGGTAGCCCGGAGCCGGACGAATTCCTCTGTACTTCTCTTTTAGTAAATCCTCAGTCGACAAGTTTTCTTGCGAATAGCCCCAGTATTCAGTACGCACTTTCTTGTGGAGCAATTCTGCAAATGCTTCGGCAAGTCTATCTGCAAGAAGTTTTGTCATTATTGCGCGGAAGTCGTCCTTTTCTTCTTTGAACTTGTTGGCAAGTGCATCTGCCCCAATTCCAGCAGTTACAATAAAAGCGCCGATGAAGTCCACTGTACTGGATTCCTTTGGAGCGATGAAATCTGCTAAAGAATAGTTTGGCTTGCCGTCTTCTTTTTTGGTTTGTTGGCGTAGGAAGTGGAAAATGGTTTCAATTCTTTTATGATTATCGGGCTGGTAAACTTCTATATCTTCTCCAATTGAATTTGCTGGAAAAATGCCAAAAACACCATTTGCAACTATAAGATGTTCTTTCGAAAACAAATCGAGCAGTTCGTTTGCTTCGTGGTACAACTTGCGTGCCTCTTCTCCAAACTGCGGATGGTCGAATATTGCTGGATAGCGGGCTTTCATTTCCCAGGCGAGGAAGAATTCAGTCCAATTTATGTATTGTCGAATTTCGTTTAAGTCGTAATCAAGTAGAAGTTTCACCCCAAGGAATTTGGGCTCGGTGATTTTTGCCTTTTCGAGTTCGAATTTGAATCTGTTGGCTTTGGCTTGTTCGAAAGGAACAAGATTGTGGCTTTTCTTTCTGTTGTAGTTGTTGCGAATTTCTTCGTATTCTTTTTTTATCTTTTCGACAAAAGATTTTTGGGTGTCTTGATTAATCAAATTCGTTGCTACTGGAACACTTTGGGAGGCATCGGGGACGTAAATCACTGGGTTTGAATAGCAAGGAGCAATTTTCACAGCAGTATGAACTCGGGAAGTTGTCGCTCCACCGATAAGCAACGGTGTTTTCATCTTCGCTCGCTCAAGTTCCTTCGCAACATTGACCATTTCGTCGAGGGAAGGAGTAATCAGACCACTTAAACCAATGATATTTGCATTGTGTTTCTTTGCCTCTTCTAAAATTCGTTCGGCGGGAACCATCACCCCAAGGTCAATAACTTCGAAATTGTTGCAAGAAAGAACCACCCCGACTATGTTCTTTCCAATGTCGTGGACATCTCCTTTAACAGTTGCAAGGATTATTGTCCCTTGCTTTTTGCTTGTCCCGCCGTTTTTCGAAAGTGTCTTTTTTATGTACGGTTCCAAGAAGGCAACGGCTTGCTTCATAACCCTTGCGGTTTTGATAACTTGGGGCAAGAACATTTTACCCGAGCCAAACAAAGCCCCGACTTCGTCCATTCCCTCCATTAACGGACCTTCGATTATTTCCAGCGGATTTGAATACAATTGCAAAGCCTCTGCTAAATCTGTTTCAATATAAGCATTAATTCCCTTTATCAAAGCATATTTCAATCTTTGCTGAACGGGAAGTTTTCTCCATTCATTTTCTTGCTTTTTATCTTCGCTCTTTTGGTCTTTTTTACTACTTGCGTATTCAAGTAGTTTTTCCGTGGCGTCGGGAGTGCGGTTGAATATTAAATCCTCGACCAATTTACGTAAACTTGGCTCGATTTCTTCGTAAACATCAAGTTGGCCGGGATTGACGATGCCCATATCCATTCCCGCCTGGATTGCATAATAAAGAAATACGGAATGCATTGCCCGACGCACAACCTCGTTGCCACGAAAAGCAAAAGAGAGATTGCTAACACCGCCACTAACTTTTGCAAGGGGAAGATTGGCTTTAATCCAGCGGGTTGCTTCGATGTATGCTACTGCATATTCATTATGTTCTTCTATTCCAGTTCCAATTGTCAAAATGTTTGGGTCGAAAATGATGTCTTGCGGGGGAAAACCAACTTTTTGCGTTAAGATTTCATATGCTCGCTTGCAAATGCTAATTTTTTGCTCAAATGTTACTGCTTGTCCATTTTCATCGAATGCCATAACAATTACTGCTGCGCCAAAGCGTAGGATTTCTTTGGCTCGGCGAATGAATTCCTCTTCACCGTCTTTTAGGGAAATTGAGTTTACTATGCCTTTGCCTTGAAGGCATTTCAAACCTGACACCAGAACAGACCATTTAGACGAATCGAGCATAATCGGAACTCGGGCTATTTCTGGTTCAGTTGCAATGATGTTTAAAAATGTTTGCATTGCTGTTTCGCTATCGAGCAATCCTTCGTCCATATTGATGTCGATGACCTGGGCACCGTTTTGCACTTGCTCGCGGGCGATTTCGACTGCTGTTTGGTAATCTCCGCTTAAAATTGCTTTGGCAAATTTTCTCGAACCAGCGACGTTGGTCCTTTCCCCAATGTTAACAAAGTTTGTTTCGGGAGTTATGATAAGTGGCTCTAAACCCGAGAGCATTAGATATGGCTTTCTGCTCGGCACCAACCTTGGTGGATACTTTGATACAACATTGGCAAAGGCACGAATATGGTCGGGGGTTGTCCCGCAACAACCACCAACAATATTGACAAATCCTTGCTTTGCAAATTCTTCTACGAACCGAGCCATCGATTGCGGAGTATCGTCGTATTCTCCAAATTCGTTTGGCAAGCCAGCATTTGGATAGACACAAGTGTAGACATCGGCAATGTTGGATAGTTCCCGCAAGAAAGGATAAATTTGCTCGGCTCCAAGAGCACAATTCAAACCAACAGCGAGTAGATTTTTACAGTGTGAAATTGAAATAAAAAAAGCCTCTACAGTTTGTCCAGAAAGAGTTCTTCCGCTTTGGTCAACAATTGTACCAGAAATTATTACTGGAATAGGTTCTATATCGTTTTTTGAAAAGTACTCATCAATTGCATAGATTGCGGCTTTGGCATTTAAAGTATCGAAGACAGTTTCAATTAGGAGAATGTCGACGCCGCCTTCGACACCACCTCTGATTTGTTCATAATATGCTTCGACCATTTGGTCGAAATTAACAGCACGGAACGCTGGATTGTTAACATCTGGAGATAGTGATAAAGTTTTGTTCGTTGGACCAATCGATAATGCTACGAAACGGGGTTTTCGAGGATTTTTCCGAGTTGCTTCGTCTGCTGCTTTCCTTGCAATTTGTGCAGCGACGAAATTTATTTCGTAAACAAGGTCTTGTGTGCCATAGTCGCTTTGGGAAATCCTATTTGCGTTAAATGTATTTGTCTCGATGATATCAGCCCCAGCATCGAGATAGGCTTTATGTATGTTTTCAATAATTTGGGGTTGGGTTAAAACGAGTATATCGTTATTACCCTTCAAATTGTTCGGATGATTTAAAAAACGGTTGCCCCGAAAATCTTCCTCTTTTAGACGGTGCTTTTGAATCATAGTACCCATCGCACCGTCGAGCAGAAGTATTCTTTCCGAAAGGAGTTTTTTCAATTGGGCAAACTTGTCCATTGATTCACTATTTGATAAATTCCAAATGCATCTTAATTGCTCTGGCGCTGTGAGTTAAAGCCCCAATCGAAATAGCATCGACCCCAGTTTTCGCGTATTCTTCAACAGTTTCAAGAGTTACTCCGCCCGATGCTTCCAAAAATATATCCGGTTTCTTGGAGCGTGCATAAACCACAGCCTCGCGAATATCTTCCGGTGTGAAATTGTCCAGCAAGATACCATCAACATTCAGCAACAATGCTTCAAGCAATTGGCTATAGTTTTCAACTTCGACTTCGATGAATTGAAGAGGGTGGTATAGCCTAGCCAATTCAACAGCCTTTCCAATCGAGCCAGCAGCAAAAATGTGATTGTCCTTAATCAATATGCCATCTGAAAGAGTTAATCTATGGTTATAGCCACCACCGCAGCGCACAGCATATTTTTCAAAGATTCTTAACCCCGGCGTTGTTTTTCTTGTATCTAATATTTTGACATTGTATGGAGTAACAATATCAACATATTTTCTGGTATTAGTTGCGATTCCACATAGCCTTTGAAGAAGATTTAAAATAGTCCTTTCAATTTTTAGAATAAAGATTGTCGGTCCTTCAATTTTCATTATAGCGGAACGGGGATTAATTTTTTCCCCATCATTGATGTAAATTTCAACTTTAACTGGTTCGGGAGAAAGTACTGGAATTTGTTCAAGAATTTGTCTGCCAGCAAAAACCATTTCTTCTTCGTTTTCGAGAATTGCAGTTGATGTAATATCTTTGGTGTAAAAGATTTCCGAAGTTATGTCACGGTCGGGAATGTCTTCTGCTAAAAAGTAGGCAAGTTTTTGCAAAACATATTCTGGGTCAAGTTTGTCAATTTGTGGATAGGGTAAAAATGCCATATTTTTATTTACTTAATTCCAACATTTTCAGTAATGGTTTAAGAGCCCGTTGACGAAGTCCTTCGTCCATAGTTATTTGCGGTTCCAAATTTTCGAGTGCTGCAAGCAATTTATCCAATGTATGTACACGCATATGTGGACATTGATTGCAAGCACAGCCGTTCAAATTTGCTAATGGATAAAAAATCTTGTCGGGATTCTTCTTCTTCAATTGGTGAATAATTCCTTCCTCTGTTGCAATGATAAATTCTTTGTTTGGACTTTCTGTTGCATATTTGATAATTCCACTGGTCGAGCCAATGTAATCTGCGTAATGAAGGATATTTTCGGGACATTCTGGATGGGCAAGCACCAAAGCGTTGGGATGTTTCCTTTGCAATGAAATAAGTTCCTTCTCTGAAAATGTTTCGTGCACTTGGCAAGTTCCGTTCCAAAGCACCATATGTCGACCAGTTTTCTTTATCAGATAGGAACCGAGATATTTGTCTGGCGCAAAACATATAGGGATATCTTCGGGAACGGAGCGAATAATTTTTTCAGCATTACTTGAAGTGCAGATAATGTCCGAAAGGGCTTTCACTTCTGCCGAGCAGTTTATATAAGAGATAACAGTATGACCGGGATGTTCTTCGACCCACTTTTTAAATTTATCTGCCGGAGCGCTATCGGCAAGCGAACAGCCTGCATTCAAATCGGGCATAACAACAATTTTGTCGGGATTGAGAATTTTTGCAGTTTCAGCCATAAAGTGGACGCCACAGAAAACGATTACGTCAGCATTGGTTTTTTGTGCAGCCTGGGCAAGAGCAAGCGAGTCGCCAAGAAAATCTGCAACGTCTTGTATCGATGGGTCTTGGTAATAGTGAGCAAGTATTATTGCATTTTTTTCTTTTTTTAATCTGTTTATCTTTTCGACAATGTTTTCCATAGCAAAACCAATTAACAAAATTTAGACGAGGTTTAAGTTAAATTGTTTTTAAATTTAGCAAAAATTAATATTCGCATTTTTCCAGACAATTTATTAATTTTACTTTTTTCAAAATTTATAAGGTGCTTGGCTATGTCTAAAGTAGCAATAATAATGGGTAGCGATTCGGATTACGAAGTTATGCAACAGGCAGGAAAAGTCCTCGAAGAGTTCAATATTGAATATGATATTTTCGTTGCTTCTGCCCATCGCACTCCTATGGATGTTTTCGAATATGTTTCCAAAGCGCGGAGTAATGGATTTTCGGTTATAATTGCTGGGGCTGGCGGAGCAGCCCATTTGCCCGGAGTTTGTGCTGCGTATACTACTTTGCCAGTGATTGGTGTTCCCATTCAAACGAAATCTCTTGGTGGGTTGGACTCCTTGCTTTCCATTGTTCAGATGCCACCCGGCGTACCCGTTGCAACAGTTGCAATTAACGGGGCTAAAAATGCTGGGATTTTGGCTGTGCAAATGCTTTCGCTTGCAGACAAGTCGCTGGAATCCGCTTTAGATGAATACAAATTGAAAATTGCCCAAGAATCTCGAAATAAAAATAATGACCCAAAATTCAGGAAATCTGTGTTTTGAATTAACTTAAATGGAAAAGGTAAGAATTGTTATTATAGTTTTATCTTCGTTCCTATTTCAAAATTTAGCTTTGTATTCAAACTGGAATGACATTTCACCACAAGGGCGAAAAGAAAGAATCTATTCGCTCGATATTCCTTCGAAACAAAAATTTGTGAGTCTGGCGCGCTATTCCACATTGTTCGATACAATTTTTGCGGTTGGATGGAGTAGCACTACTGGAACCTTGTTTTCTACTTTCGATGGTGGAAAAAAATGGAACATATATCAATTGTCTTCATTATTCCCATTTTCGGTAAAATTTCTGAATAATTCACAAGTTGTCGTTTGTGGATACAATTATATTTTCGACGATGCCGAAGTAAGATTTTTCGATTTGTTTGGAAATCAAATCAATAGTTTCGAATTTAATGGCGAATCATTGCCATACTCCAAGAACTTTTTCGATTGCCTTGTCGATTCCTTGAATATATTGTTTTGTGGCTACGGAAATTCAATTTATAGATACTCATTGTCGGAACAAAGTTGGCAACAACATTTTGTCGATTCCAACCAAGTTTTTTTGAAATTGAAGAAGTTCGATTTCAAAACCCAGCAAGGTGATGTTTCTTTGGGGTTCCTCTTAGGTGGTAAATCCTATCAGAACCCTACTCGTTTATATTACTCCAATCCAGAACTTTCCGAGTGGAATTTCCTTACCGATTGCAATGAAAGATTTCCCGCTTTCGAACTTTCTGATTTCTATTTTACAAATTGGGATTTTGAGAACAATTTTCCCGATGGTTTCCTTGTTGGTACGATTGATGACACAATTGCAATTTTACGCTCGAAGCCCAACGAACGCACCTTTGAATTTGCGTTTAAACAACAGAACATAGAACAACCTGTGGGCGTCTTTGCTTTTAACCAAGGGGAAAATGTTGTGGTGCTACTTTCAAATGGTGCGTTCATTGTAAGTGGAAATGGTGGCGTGGATTGGGAATATAAATTCACGGATAACATCCCGAAACAAGTAACTGGTGGGCTGTTCTTCAACTTTGAGAGCGAGGAATTGCTTCCAGATGTGATTTGGCGGAAATTGGATGTTCTGGCTTTTGGCATTGACGGAACAATTCAAAGATTTAATGGCGATTATAGTTTAAGCGTAGAGGCTGGTAATAACATTAGCGACCAAAATTGCGATGAAGTTGAAGTTTGGGACTTTTTAGGGAGATTAATCTATAAGACTATAGATACTTATTGGTTTGATAAAAATTTTGTAAAAGGTTTAAGTAGAGGTGTGTATTTTGTAGTGAAAAAGGCAAAAGGGAATCCTTGTAAATCAATGATTTACATATTTTTTTGATTTTGGTTAAAAAAATTTTAAAAATTTTGAGACTTTTTTCAATTTTATGTGTCTATAACGAGTGGACAAAGTGCAAAATGAAAAAAGTTCTTTGAAAATCGGGAGTGTCGTCGGAAATGACAAAATGATTTTGTTTATTTCAAAATTTTGATTATTTTATTTTCTTAATTTTTGTTTTTTTAAAAAAATCGATAATTATGGAGATAAGTGGTAAGAAAGTTCTAATTTTTGGTGGCTGGGGCTTGGTCGGTTCGGCTGTTTGCCGTGAGTTGATGAAACACCACCCCGCTAAAATTTTTGTCTCTTCTCTACGGAAACACGAAGCGGAAGACGCAGTTCGACAACTCCGAAACGAATTTCCAAATGTTCCGCCCGAAACATTCGAAGCGAAATGGGGAAATATCTTCGCTCGCAATGATTGGAAGGATATGGATTGGAGCGAGGTTCTTTCGAATCCAAATTGGCGCCGTGAAGTTTTGGATGACATTTATTGCGAATTGAATCAAGAAATTTTGGACAAATCTGCTCTTTATACCCTTATTAAAGAGTGTCAACCAGACATTGTTATCGATTGCGTTAACACAGCCACAGCAATAGCATACCAAGACATTTACAAAGGTGTTTCTTCCGTTCGCAATGCTATTGAAAGCCATTCGTTAAGCGAGGAAATTGTCGAAAAGTTGATGTCGAGTATTTACATTCCCCAATTGATTAGGCATATTCAAATTCTTTACAAAGGCCTTTGCGACTTTAATGTCAAGATGTACTTAAAAGTTGGAACAAGCGGAACTGGCGGAATGGGTTTGAACATTCCATATACGCATAGTGAAGAGAGACCTTCGAGGGTGTTGCTTTCCAAATCTGCTGTTGCTGGTGCCCAAACTTTGTTATTGTACCTTATGGCGCGCACACCAAACGGACCACTAATCAAAGAAATCAAGCCGACTGCTGCAATTGCTTGGAAAAGAATAGCCTTCGATAATGTTATCCGCAAAGGTAAACCAGTCCAAATTGTTGATATGCCATTCGAAAAAGCAAAGCCCACTGTTGGTACCTTCAAATTCAACGATACAGATGGAGTTGTCGAAACAAACGATACTTTTAAATCGGTGTTCATCGATACAGGCGAAAATGGAATATTCTCCCGTGGCGAATTCGAGGCAATTAGTGCTCTTGGACAAATGGAAATTGTCACACCCGAAGAGATTGCTCTTTATGCTGTACACGAAATTCTTGGCGGAAACACTGGTAAAGATGTCATTCAAGGACTCGACGCTTTCACTCTTGGACCAACATATCGGGGTGGTTTCCTGCAAAGTTATGCAGTCGAAAAGTTGAAAGAACTTGAACTGGAGAACAATGTTGAAAGCATTGCATTCGAGTTGCTTGGACCACCAAGACTTTCTAAATTGTTGTTCGAAGCAAACATTCTAAAACATTGCGTAGGCTCGATGAAAAACCTCGTTAACTTTTCGGCAGAGGAAATTTCGCAGAAATCTTTGGAAATTATTAAGAAAAATGTTAAATTGCGTTCCCAAATGTTATCAATTGGTTTGGTAATTCTTTTGCCCGATGGTAAGAGCTATTTGCGAGGTAAAGAAGTGAAAATTCCAGTTCAAGGAAGTCAGGCAGAATTGGAATTGACACAAGAGAATATCAATCAATGGTGCAAAGAGGGATGGGTCGATTTGCGGCCAGAAAATTTCAATTTATGGAAAACTAGAATTAAAGCGATAATGGAACAAATAGAAAAACAAATACCAAACGATACAAGTAGCCGATACAACTATACAAGACAATATTGGGATAATTTTGAAGGTTTCAACGAAGGGAAAATTGTTGCTTGGATATTTGAAAATGAAGACCAAGGTTGGAGATTCAAAAGATGAGAAATAAATTGTTTCTAACTAATATTAACATTATGTCCAACAATTACAAGAGGTACACTCAATGAAACGACGAGTTCTTCTTTTTGCATTCGTTTCGGCTCTTTTGCTTTGCAATGGGTTCTTTGCCATTGCAAACGACAACAAAAACGTTGGCGATGACCCATTGAGGCGAAGCCAACTTTACGAGCCCAATCCATTCTACCAAAACACAAGCTATCCAATGCCCTTTGACCAGTTGAATAACCCGATTACTCAACCAGCAGTATCAACTGGTTACTACTTTGTGGATAGCGACGACGACGCTCCCGATTACTGGCGTCCGAGTGTTATGGTATATGACACTGCGGACGAGCCTGGACTTTGGCGCCGAATTGTTCCCGGAGCGAGGATTCTTCCACGAGACTTTTGGACACAGAATCCAGACGAAGGGCTTAGATTTTTCCGTAACCCCGCATATCCAAACGACGGAAACTTCTGGGACAATCCGACCGACTCGACCGACGATGCTATCGCTGGACCAATTCCAATTGGATTTAATTTCTACTTCAATGGAATTCGCTACGATAGTTTCTATGTCTCGACAAATGGTGTAATCGCTCTTACCAACCGAAGATATTTCTACGACAATGCTGGCAACCGTACTATCCCAACCGGTGCTACTAATTGTTACGACCCAATGAGTATGGACTGGTTCGCTCGTGGAAGAAGTGGCGATGGTTTGAGCGACCCAACACCCGACAACTGGGGATATCAGTATGTTGTTCTTGGTAATGATAGAACAAACCCACAAGGTGGCATTCGTGCGCGTGGTGGTGCATTGGGCGGTCCGGCAGCCCCAGGATTCATTGCTGGGTACCGTGCTGCATTGATTGCACCTTTCTGGGGCGACTTGCACCTATCCCAATTCAATAAAGTCATTGTAATGCCGGAGGATTATGGGAAAGTATATTTCAAGAGAACAGCAACTGCCGATAGACTTATCATATACTTTGTCAATGCTGCACCCAAAGGCACAATGAATACTCCTTATGGAACATTTACAGCACCCACCGACGGGCGATTTGGTGAACAAAACTACATTTCTGCCAACGCTCAAGTTATTCTTGATAAGAGAGACAGTAGTATAACAATTATTTATGAACGTTTCGATGGTGTTGCTGTAGTAAGTGGGCGTGCAGTTCCTTCATATATGGTATTCCGATATAATACCACCGTTGGTGTAACTGGTTTCGCTCGACACGTCAATTATGGACAAGCCGGCGGTCCAACTTATCCTTGGGCAGGCGAGTATCAGCAATATACCCATTATTTCCATAGAATGACTGATCCAAATGTTCAATATCCCAAGAACGGACTTGCAATAAAGTTTAAACAATGGAAGAACACTTGCCGAGTTGTTGCGATTGAGTACCGCATTCGAAAACCACAAGCAAATGCTGATCTTGAATTCACTGAAAAAGTTCCCGCAAATAAAGTTAACAACTACGAATTGCTTGCTGGCGACGAGAGAATCGGTGCTATTCAACCAGTTGCTATTTTGCAGAACCTTTCAAACAATATCCAAGGACCAAATGGAGTTAACTATCAACCCCAACAATTTAATTTCTTCGCTCGTTTCCAAATAATTAACCTCGCAAGCGAAAGAAAAGTTTATAACACCTTGGTACCTATCGATAGTAACTGCTTGGCTCTTGGTTGGCTCGATACATTACTTGAAAATTGTGTTGGCGAACCATTTGTTAAAGTTGAATATGTTTCTGTTGCAATTCAAAATAATCAATTAGTGACAACACCTCTTCCATTCCCCGGAACAAATCGTTATAATGGAATTCCTCCTTATGGATTTGTACAGGTGAAATTCCCGCCCTTTGAACCCAACGAGGTTGTTGCAAGTCAAATTGGGCGTTTGCGTGCTTATGTTATTGCTGACCCAAGAAATCCGAAGACTCAAGAGGGATGGGGTGATTCTTGGCCATTTGACGATACCGGTAGTGTCCGTTTGTTTGTAATGAAACGACTCGAGGACTTCAGCGATGACGTAACCTCGTTCCATATTGCTGAACGAACTCCAATGCCAAGTACTTTGAAATGGGTTAACATTGATGCAGAAGTTGCAAGCGGTGATGAGGTGTCCTACTATCCGTTACCGCCAAGAGGTGAATATTCTGCAACAAATAATCCCGACTTTAACTTCACAACTCCTGACTACAAAGCCTTCAAACTTCGTTCACCAGTAATTCGAATGAATCGATTGACACTCGAAAGGCAAGAGCCGGCAACATCTCCCGGTGGTGATGAATTGCGTTCCTTCCCAATTGATATTCGAGGTCGGAAAGGTGCTGTTATCTCTGTCGGATTCCAAAGAGCCACTAAACAAGATAGTTGGGATCGTGGCTGGTCCGATAATCAATTAATAGGAATGGAACCACGTACAGTGATTAATGGTGATGTATTCTCTGTTTGGACTCAGTATGGTGGTTCCGCAGCAAACCCGCCAGATGAGATTGCAATTGAATGGGCTCTTCCAAGCGATGATGGTATTACAAATATTTGTAATATAGACGAAAAACGATGGAGAAACCATCCTCGACGCGGTGGTGCAAAGCCAGTTACAGATATGCCAGCATATTCACTCTATGGTGCTGGTGGTTATCTCGTCGGTTATCTTGAAACCGACAAAGACTCGGCACTTTCTCTACCCTCTGCACCAAATCTTAATGGTTTGCGACCAAGATTATTCGATGATGGTATCGATTTCGATTATGTAAAAGCCTTTGTTACGATTCCCGATACTGTGATTTATTATAAGAATGAAGGAGCAAAGAATTTCAGATTTAGAATTAAGATGTATGCGCGAAACAATAAGAAGTGTATAACTTGTATACCCGATGATGATGATGTTTGCTATGTTGACAATGTGAAGTTGCTATTCCCAAGCGAAATAACTGATATCGAAGTTACCTCTGTGAAAATTATTTGGCCTTATACAGTTGTGCCAGCCTCACAAGCAATAAAGGTTCCAATTCGTGTCAAATTGAGTAACAATACAAGTGTGGGCGCTCCTTCCTTCCTTGTAACCGTGATGATTTACAGACCTGGTGAACAACTTGCTGTTTACAAACGAACCGAGCAAATGCCGGGTATGAATCCGTCAACTACGCACGAATTGTCAATGCCTGACTTCAATGCTCGTTTGTATGGACCAGGTCAATATAGAATTTATGCTTGGTTGACTGTTCCTGGTGGTGACCTTGAACCTCTTAATGATACGAATTACATTGACGTAACATTGCGATTTGGAGAATATTTTGCCTATGATCAACCTACCAACCCACGTAATGATGTGCCCGATGCACAATTTGCAGGAATTCCTGGCCGCGGTTTGAATTTGTTCGGTTTTGCTTATGGAGGAACAGGTTCTGTTTACGGACCATCTTCTACCTATAATTATCAATATGCAGTCGGTTACGAAGGTGGCAATGGTTCTGGTCAAATTGCTATGAGGTTCACTCTGCAACAACAAGATACAATTTACGGCTATCAAGCATTCTTCGGCGAGCAGAACCAATCGCCAGACTACATTGCATTTTCAATCTATACGGGTAAAGACCAACCAACTTCATTAGTTGCTAACTCAACTATGTATACTTTGCGTGCCTGGGACTTCGAAGGCGATTCGGTTGCTGTAAACCGTTATCTTACATATAGACTGACAAAACCAATCATTCTCCAATCGGGTACCTATTGGATGGCAATTGCTCAGTTGGGTGAAACTGGTATGGAACTCGGCGCTTCTAAGTATCGTATGGGTATGAGAATCACCTCGATTTATATTCCACCTCCAATTACTTCCGGTGGTCCAGTTGGTGGTTCTGGGTATCATCTTATGATTGAAAAAGACTTCCGTAAGTTGAGTTCAACTTTGAACCTTGTAAACGACAACGTCTTTGCCTTTGAAAATACCCGTGGAAGTGGTAACTGGGTGCAATTTATGCCAACTATTGGTAACCCCGGATATGCCCACTTGCATCACTTCGGAATTTCTCCGGCTGATAATCAAACAGCAACACTTTCCCGCGGTACCTGGGTGCCATTAATTCGTCCATACTTTGGTCGAAGATGGTATTTGACTTTGCCAGGCGAACACGACCCAGTTGAATTACTTACATTCGATGGCCGTGCACGCGATGCTGGTATCGACTTGTTCTGGGAGACATCATCCGAAATTAATAACTACGGCTTCTATGTTGAACGCCGTGTAGGAACTGATAACAACACACCGTTCAAAGATATCGGCTTTGTTAAAGGTGCTGGCTACTCTACTTCACCAAATCGATACACATTCTTCGACCGAGACGTTGTTCCCAACACTGTCTATCAATATCGCTTGCGTCAAGTCGACAACGATGGTAGTGGCTCGAATGTAACCTACTCCCAGATTATTACAATTAAGTACGAGGGTGTAGGCGAACTCGAACTGCTACAAAATGCTCCGAACCCATTCACCGTAAGCACCACTATTCCGTTTGTGTTGCCTTACGAAAGCAAGGTTAAACTCGAAGTACTCGACGTCTATGGTAAGGTTGTCAGAACTCTTGTCGACGATGTATTGCCTGCTGGCGAATACAACACAATCGTTTGGGATGGAACCGATAACAATGGTTTGATTGTCCCAAGCGGAAACTATATCTACAGACTTACAGCCAACGGCAATACTTTAACAGGAGTGATGACCCTCGTTCGATAAACAGTAAAAACTCGTAAAAAGGCTGTCCCACTATTTGGGACAGCCTTCTTTTTTATATGCTGTGTTAAATCTAAATCGGAACTTCAATAGTAAAAAAAACCCTCTGGTGGAGGGGTTTCTTATGTTTGAAACTAATTCATTATTATTGGTGGCACAACTTTTCGATTGTTTCCTTCACCTGCTCCATATACCATCGCGGGGTACTGGTTGCTCCAGTAATGCCAACAGTTTGGGCATTGGCGAACCAATTCGAATCCAATTCTTCTATTTCTTCTATAAAATATGTATTTGGGTTTGTTTCCGAACATATTTTGAAAAGGCTTTTGCCGTTAGATGAATTTTTTCCAGCAACGAATATCACAACATCGTTCTCTTGGGCAAATTTCCTTAAATGCTCTTCTCTTCCAGTAACTGCTCTACAAAGTGTGTCTTTGACAACAAGTTGTTCTCGGTAGTTATCATAGGAATGTAATTCCTTTACTTTCGCTTCAAGCAACTGCCGAATTTTGTGGAATAAATGCTTGTCCATTGTAGTTTGCGAAAGGAACAATGTCTTCTTTGAAAAGTCAACTTTTTCAAGTGCCTCTTGTTCCGATTGGATAACTATGCATTCGTCGTTGCAAACTCCACGCAATCCAATAACCTCGGGATGTTGTTGTTTCCCGAAAATTACAATTTGGTAGCCTTCGAGGTAAAATTTCCTAACTCGGTTTTGCAGGGCTGTTACAAGTGGGCAAGTTGCATCGACTAGTTCGATTCCCAACTCGTTAGCCAGGCGATAGGTCGAAGGTGGCTCCCCGTGGGCTCGGATTAAGACCTTTGCGTTTTTCCCTTTGAGAGTTTGCAGTTCATTGTGGCTAATCGTTTTTAGCCCTTTCTGTTCAAGCCGTTGAACTTCTTTGGGATTGTGAATTATTTGCCCGAGAATGTAAATTTCTTTATCCTTGGCTTCTTCCAGAGTCTGTTCGGCTATTTCAACTGTCCGAACAACACCCCAGCAGAAACCAGAATGTTCATCTATTGTAACTTTCATTTTTCTCAATTATTGTTAACAAATTTAAATTTTAGTGACGATTAACTTTTTTGATTATTTATCTTTTCTATTGCAAGATGATATATTTTTTCAACTTGTTCTTCAATTGTTAGATTTGTTGTGTCTATTTCAATAGCATCCAATGCTTTCTGCAAAGGGCTGTGTTGGCGTGTGGAATCAATTCTGTCCCGCTCGATTATTTGCATTCGAACTTCTTCTGGGGAAATGGCAACTCCCTTTTGCTTCAACTCCAAAAGTCTCCTTCGCACTCTCTCTTCGACGCTTGCCACCAGGTAGATTTTTAATTCTGCTTTTGGGAATACGACAGTCCCGATGTCGCGTCCATCCATCACAACTGCTCCATTTGCTCCAATTGTTCTCTGTTGCTCGACTAAAAATTCACGAACGCATTTGAATGTACTGATTGGGCTGACGAAGTTTGTTACCTCGGGCAACCGAATTGCTTCGGATACATCTTCGCCGTTTAGAAATATTCTCAATCCATTGTTGTTATATTGCAAATCAATTGAAATTTCGGGTAAAATCTGGCAAACAGCCTTCTCTTCCAAAGGTAAATTCTTTCGCAGCCAGAAAAGTGTTACCGCTCGATACATTGCCCCGGTATCGATATATTTGTATCTTAATTTTTGTGCAAGCAATTTAGCAGTTGTGCTTTTGCCCGAACCAGCGGGACCATCGATTGCAATTATTATTCCTTTCTTCATAGCCCAAGAAAAGTGTTGATCCTATCTTTTTCTGAAAAGTTATGAATAGCCAAATCTGGTTCCATTTTTACAAGTTCCTCGTATTCTGTTCTTCCAGTTGCAACGGAAATGACTTTGATATTATTTTTTCGTGCAGCAATAATGTCGAGCACTGAATCGCCAATTATATAAGTATTATCATTGGTGAAAATATCTTTCCCGACGAAGCGGTTGGCTCTTTCGATTGCAAGGGGAGGCAAATTGCTTCGCTCGATACTCTCGTTGCCAAATGCACCGAAGGCAAAGAATTTGTCCAACCCAACCAATCCAAGTTTAAGATATGCACATTCCTTGAAATTACCAGTTAAAAGACCAATCGTTACATTGGCTTTACTATCGAGTTCAGTAATAAATTCTTTAACATTGTCGTAAACGTGTATATCTTCTTTTTTGCACCTCGTTTCGAATTCACTGTATATCCTTTTCCAAATGATTTCGATGTTTGATTCAACTTTTTGAAAGTCTATTTCATATATTTTAGAAAGTTTATAAAGTATTTCCAGGTCTGTCAACCCAGAGAAATCGAAATCAATGTTGGTGGCTGTTTGTTCTAAATTGAACAAATTGCAGAACACTTTTTGGAAAATATTTTTTGATAAGCCATCCGATACTTTAAGGATGGTTCCATCGATGTCGAAAAGAACAAGTTTTGGTCTCATTTTAGAAAGGTAGGTCGTCTTCCTCTTCGGGAACTTCACCCTCGACTTGCGAAAAGGTTTCGTTTTGAATATCATTGATGTAGAACGATGTTGGGTCTGCGAATTCGTTATCGTAGCCAGTAGTTTCGACAACTTCTCTTTCACCGCGTGATTCGAGGAATACAAGCGAGCGGGCTATAACCTCGGTTACATACATCGTTACGCCATTTTTTTCGTATTGTCGGGTTTTATTGCGACCCTCGACGCAAACTCGGCTCCCTTTACGCAAAAGTTTGTTCGCAGTTTCTGCAAGGGGTCCAAATACTACAACATTGTGCCAATCAGTTTCTTCTTTCCATTCTCCAGAGGCACGGTCGCGATAGCGCTCGTTTGTTGCAACTCGGAAGCGACAGATGTTAAGTCCTTGGGGTGAAGTTCTAAATTCTGGGTCGGCTCCCAGTCGCCCGATAATAATAACTTTGTTCATTGTAAAAGGCATAAGCACCTCGTTGATTAAAGTAATTCTGCCCCGAGAGGTTTACTCTCGGGACAGATAAATTTTATAAACTACCAGAGCCTTCTGGGTTGTAGTCGCTTGGATAGTTGATTGTGAAGGTGTCGTCGGATTGTTGGGGTTGTCCTTCTTCGCCACGTGGTTGTTTTCGGCTGAGAATGATAATGTTCTGTGCAATAATTTCTGTGACGAATTTGGTCACTCCATCCTTTTCAAATGAACGGGTTCGTAATTTGCCTTCGACATAGATTTTGTCGCTTTTCTTAATCTTCTGCACGGCAATTTCAGCAAGTCGGTCCCATAGTACAACGCTGTGCCAATCTGTGATTTCACGTCGCTCGCCATTTTTCCCACGGTAGAACTCCGTCGTTGCTACTCGCAATGTGCATACGCTGTTCCCTTGTGGTGTCTTTCGCAATTCGGGGTCTTTGCCAACGTTCCCGATTAATTGTGCTTTGTTTAAACTTCTTCCTGCCATTTCGTAACCTCTAAATAATGTGTAACCAAAAATCCTATAAAATTACTTTACCCTTATCCAAAATCAAAATTACCTAAAAATTGCTTTCTTCAACAAATCTTTAAAAAATTATACTCGATTTAAAATAAATTTTATTTTGTATTTAATTAAGTTTTGATATCTCTTTGTAACAATGTCTTCACTTTTTCGACTTTTGAAGTCATACGGCTTTCTTCCCCACGTCGATAATCGACTTTTATTACTGAATAAATTCGATTTGCTTGCGGTTCCAAAATCTTGAAACATTCGGTTATGACTTTGATGACTTCGTCCCAACTTCCTTCGAGTATAGTCCCCATTGGTGTTAATCGATAGTTAAGTCCGCTTTTATCGATATGGTCGATGATTTGTGATACATATTGGCTTACGCTTTCCCCTTTGTCCGTTGGGAACATTGCAAATTCAACCAACACCATATTTCCACCTAAATTATTACAAATCACAAAATTAAGAAAAATTATCGTTATTTACTAATCATTAAAATTTTAACGGTATTGTAACTTTGGCGATTCTTAATACCACCAATGATTTACCTAAATGTTGTCTTTGGCTTGATATTAATTATAACTATATTTTCTAGTTATGGTTTTTGAGTAAATTTTTGAGTTGAATTTTGTTGCTTTAAAAACTTATACCAAGAGAAACTCCGCCCCAAGGTAGAATTTTAAGACGATAATGGTAGATGTAATCCCCTGTTTCACGTGATACTTCTTCGTATTTTTCAAATATAAATAGAGGTGTTAATGTTATTCTAAAAAGTAAGCCACCTTTTCTTGGCTGATACCGATAACCAATAGAAGCACTTGGAATTATAAAAGAGATGTATGAACCAGAAAAAATATTTGCAAACTTGCCAAAGGTGACACCAGCGCCAAGTTCGAGGTGATGGGACGAGGTTGGGTCAGTTAAATAGTAAATCGAAATAGGAAGGCCATAACCAAATAACAAAAAAGAAAATCCACCTCTGATTGCAAAATGCGGATCGAATCTATAATCCCAGTTGACAGAAAGTCCCAAACCTTGTCCGACTATTTCGAGGTACAAGGAGATAGGCTTGTAATTAATTGGGTTTCTATTTGAACCTCCGTTTGCTTTTGCATTAAAATTATTTATAGTTATAAATATTAGTAAAAGAACTCCCCAAAATTTCATAGAAATTTCCTCTTACTATTTGCAAATTTTATCAAACTTTTGAAATCTTGTAAAATTTTTACCGGGTTTTTAAATTACTCTTCTTCATTAACAAGTGTCCAGATTCTTTTCAGAGGTAATTCTGCTTGCAAATCCTCAGAAAATTTATCGTAATTCTTGAAAATTTCTTCTATTATATCCCCTTGGTCCCACACTCTGATGGTAAAAAACTGCGACTTGGCTTCGTTTTTAGCCGGAACTGTCAAACCTCCCCACGCAACCAGAAGACCTTGGTCGGCTCCGGTCTTTTTCATTACGCCCATTAGTTCATGTACAACATTAACTCCAACCGGTGAGGTCCAGGATTTAACTTGAACACAAATACGGGGTCTATCAAATCCCAAAGGACCGGGTGCAGCAAGAATATCCACACCACCGTCTGGTCCCGGTGGTGACATCCAAGTAATATAGCCACGAGCGTTAAGGATCTCTTGAATCAATCGGGTTAAATTGTGCCCTTTGAATTTGCTTTCTACATACTTTATGATTTGGTCCTTGGCAATTTCCTCGATATTAATTCTCTCTTCCTCAATTTTTTGCGATTTTTCAGCATGATTTGGTAATATCTCTCCTTTCAAAAGTTCTTTGAAGTAGTTTTCTGCATTATTTTTTTCGAGTTTGAAAACATTTAATAGTGTGGACAAAGTATTTAAAATATTTTGGTCAATACTTGATCTTGGAATAGTTTTCAACCATTTTACTGGTCTTATATGTTTAATATTTGGAGTAATTACTTTATATTCATAGTCTCCAATTACTTCGCCTATTACAACCAAAGATTGTGTCTGTAATGGTAGCACCACCAAGTCGCCCTTTTGCATTACTTTTAGAAATCTCCAAATTTGACTAGTAATAATCGGTAATGCTTTTTTGTTAACATTTGGGTATTTCTCTAAATAAAGATTGTCAAGTTCTTCTTTTTTTGAAATTTTGGATAGGTCTGGTAATTCATTCCATTCAATTGCCACAATGTTTTTCTCAAGAGAAATTTGTTCTAAATCTCCATATTTCCTTCCTTTAATTGCCCAAACACTCATAACCCCTCCTTAGAATTAATTTACATTAGATAAATAGTTTTCCTTCAAGTTTTCTGGTTTCAAAAGTATTTTGGATATTAATAACTTTTTGTGTTCGGTTTAGAAAAAATTCTTGAAACAACCAGATGTTGGAGTTTATTTCATTGAGATGTTTCCAAATTTTCATTTTACTTAGTCTAACTTTGTAAAATTTTTTAAAATATTAAATTACAAAAAATTTTTCTAAATATATAGAAACTCAATGTATTATATAATCACATAAGCATACGCCACAGTAGTTTGTTGTGCGTTTGGAATTGGAGAATAATTCTTCCCAAAAGATTTTTGGTACCAACCTTAAAATTATGGTCATCAGTAATTCTTTGAATTTGCCAGAAATTACCACAAATATATCTATTTTACATTTGAACAATGATCAGGAATATTGTTACAACGTTGCTTTGCAATTTCAACTACTTGCGTTGATTTTTTCTATCTTAAATTTTTGGAATTTTTGATGTATAGTTATTAATTTGTGGTTTGGGATAAAGTTTTTATTCAATGAATTCGATTGATAGACTTTACGAAAGGCTTAAAAATTGTGACATTTGCCCCCATTCGTGCAATGTTAATCGGTTGGAAGGAGAAACTGGCACTTGCGGAATGACTGCTGAACTTGTCGTCGCTTCCTATGGTCCTCATTTTGGCGAGGAACCAGAACTCGTTGGCTATTTCGGCTCGGGGACGATTTTCCTTTCTGGTTGCAACTTGCTATGTGTGTTTTGCCAGAACTATACGATAAGTCATTGCCGTGAAGGCAGAATATACTCTGTTTCCGAACTGGTCGATGTGATGTTGAGATTGCAAGAAATTGGTTGCCACAATATTAACTTTGTTACGCCAACACATTATGCTCCGCAGTTGGCGAAAGCAATTGTGGAAGCCAAAAGTCTTGGTTTGACGATACCAATCGTATACAATTCGAGCGGATATGACAAAGTCGATACTTTAAGAGAACTGGAAGGTTTGATAGATATTTATATGCCCGACCTAAAGTTTGTTTCGCCAGAGAAAAGTGAAATCTACACAGAGGCATCGGACTATTTCACTTACGCATCCGCTGCACTGATTGAGATGTATCGTCAAGTTGGAAATCTTGTCGTCCGCAACGGAATTGCCCGACGTGGTTTGATAATTAGACACTTGATTTTGCCCGATAACCAGTCGGATACAATTGAAATAATTGATTTTATTGCCGAAAATATTGGAACAGATGTCTATCTCAATTTGATGGACCAGTACTATCCACGCTACTATGCATATCAATATCCTAAAATAAGCCGAAGTATCATCCCCGAGGAGTATAAGTATTACATTGATTATGCTAAATCCAAGGGATTTTGGAATCCGAAGTACATATATTCTCAAGTGTAATGCCTTTCGCCAAAAATTGCAGTACCAATTCGTAGAATAGTAGCCCCTTCTTCGACTGCAATTAAGTAATCATTTGTCATACCCATCGAAAGTTCGGACAGTTCCAGTTCTGGGAAAGTGCGTTTTGCTTCCTCGAACAATTTAACAAGTGTTTGGAATTCTTTTCTTATCACAAGTTCATCGGTTGAGAAACTGCCGATGGTCATTAGCCCTTTTACTTTTAAATGGGGTAAAGTTCTAATTGTGTCGATTATTTGAAGAGTTTCCTCTGGTTCGCAACCAAATTTTGACAATTCGCCCGATGTGTTCACTTGTACAAGCACATCGATTATCCTATTGTGTTTTGTTGCTTGTTTTTCAATTTCTTGTGCAAGATGTACCGAGTCCACAGAATGAATAAGCGAAACGAAAGGGGCAATGTACTTAACTTTATTCGTTTGAAGATGACCAATGAAGTGCCAATTGGGTTGTGGGCTTCCCGATTGTTGAATTTGTTCAAATTTAGATTTCATTTCTTGGGCGTAGTTCTCTCCAATATCAGTAATACCAACACGAATTGCATTGATAATAGCCTCGACTGGGTGGGTTTTGCTTACTGCGACAATTTTGATATTTCTTTGTATGCCAAGTTGTTGCTTCTTGTGTTCGATATTTTCAAGAATACTTTGGTACCGTTCTTTAAGTGTTGCAACCGTGTAATTTTCCATTTTTCAACCCTTCCGATAAACTTTTTTTTATAAATTTGCCATTTTTTTAAAGGTAAAATTATGGAATTTGCAAGTATTCCAGTATATGCTAATATTCCTTTTGTTCTTATGCTTCTTTCAATAGCAGTTTTACCTCTAACCTCGCCACATTTTTGGGAAAGCAACAGAAACAAGTTGATTGTTAGTTTAGTTCTTGGAATACCCACAGCCATTTGGCTTTTAGTTAACAATTTATCCGAGGCTTTGGTTCATTCCATCTTTTTCGATTACGTTCCGTTTATTATTCTGCTTGGTGCACTTTTTGTCATTTCTGGTGGAATTTACCTCGATGGCGACCTCGAGGCGAAACCAAGTGTTAACCTGGTGTTTTTGCTTTTGGGTTCGATTTTGGCTTCGTTGATGGGCACTACTGGTGCTGCAATGCTTTTAATTCGTCCATTGTTAAAAACTAACTTTCGACGGAAACATAAAACGCACATCGTTCTGTTTTTCATTGCTCTTGTGGCTAATTGCGGTGGTTTGCTTACACCCTTGGGCGACCCACCATTGTTTATCCTTTATCTCCGAGGTGTCCCCTTTTTCTGGTTCCTTACATTAGTTAAAGAATGGGCACTTTGCAATGCAATTCTTTTGACAATTTTTTATTTCATTGAAAAGCATTATTACAAGAAAGAAAAGAAAGAAGATTTAATCCTCGACCTTAAAGAATATAAGCCGATTAAAATCCGAGGCAAAATCAACTTAATCTTTTTGTTGGGTGTTGTTCTCTCCGTTGCGTTTATAAATCCACTCTACTTTGATTTTATACATCCCCACCACATAAGTTCCTTCGTTCGTGAAATTGTGATTATTACAATGGCTGTACTATCATTGATTTTCACAAAGAAAGAAGTGCGTGAAAGCAACAGATTCAACTGGCACCCAATAGAAGAGGTCGCTTTCTTGTTTTTTGGTATTTTCATAACAATGACTCCTGCACTGTTATATCTCGAGACTCACGCCCGAGAATTTGGATTTAACACAATTCAAGCATTTTATTACGCCTCTGGTGCATTGAGTTCATTTTTGGATAACACCCCGACCGCTGTTACTTTCTATTCACTTGCAAAAGGACTTGTAACCCAACAGCCACATTTGTTCAGCGACCCTGTGATTGTTGGCGGTATACCCGAGCACCTTCTCGAGGCTATTTCAACTGGTTGCGTATTTTTTGGTTCGATGACATACATTGGAAACGGACCCAATTTTATGGTCAAAGCAATTGCAGAATATGAAAAAGTTCCAATGCCACATTTCTTTGAATATATGTATAAATTTTCGTTAATTATCTTATTGCCAGTATTTATTATTGTGCAATTGCTTCTGATTCATTAATTTGACTTTTTAACATTTTGGTAAGATTATGGCAAGTGAAATTTCCTCGATTTCACCAGCGAAGAAGCATCGTTACATCTTTATCGATGTTCTTCGTGGTCTTGCGGTTTTGTGGATGATTGAAACACATGTCGTCGATGTGGTTCTTGCCAAACAGTTTAAAGTGGGATGGCTCTACAATACGATCAACATTTCCAATGGTTTTGTCGCTGTAACGTTCCTTTTTTGTGCGGGTGCGGGGTTCTGGATTGCAGCGACACGGAAAGCAGAAGACTACCGAAAGTTTGCTCCGCCTTTGTGGCAGTATCTTCGTCGTCTGGGGTTGATTTTGCTGATTGCCTACTGGTTGCATTTCCCAACAATGTCATTCCAAAGACTTTGGTATTTGAAGTGGGAAAATTGGGTTTCGTTTTTTTCAATCGATATTCTTCAAACTATTGTCTACTCCTCACTTTTTGCTTTAATTTTGTTGTTGTTAATTAAAAATTTGAAAGTTCTAAAGTGGATTTACGGCATTGTTGCTTTTGCAATTATGTTAACTACTTCTTTCGTGTGGCAGATTGATTCTTTTTCCTTTCTCCATCCTTTTTTTGCAACTTGGATTGCTCCTTTCCCAATTTCCAAGTTTCCATTGTTCCCTTGGAGTACATACTTCTTTGCTGGGGCTTTCTTTACTGCCTTGTTTTTTCAAGCGGAAGACAAAAAGAAACTTTCAATATACTTATTCTTTGCGGGTACTTTTTTAATGTTTCTCCTTTTTTACACTCGGGAATACACAGATTTTTATCCTGGATATCGAGCCTGGTGGTTGGTTTCGCCTTTTCATATTTTATTTAGAATTTCGGGAACCGTTGCAGTTTTTGCTCTTTTATATTTGATTGAAGAGTGGTATAAAGAAAAGTCTATTGGAAAGATTTTGCAACTTTGCGGTCAAGAGTCCTTGTATATTTATGTTGCCCATCTGCTCCTGGTCTATGGTTCAATTTCAAATCTTGGGATGAGATATTACGTTGGTGCTCGATTGGATCCATTTTCAACGATTTTGATAATTTTAGGCATTTGGGTTTTGATGTACTTTACTGCATTAGCCTGGCACCAAATCAAGGCTTATAACATAAAGACCGCACGCTGGGTTATGGCAAGCACTTTTGGACTTTTCTTTTTGATATTTTTATTAAATCCAGCTTAATTTTATAGATTTTGTTAATATTACGAGACTACTTATTTAAGACGGATGTTCTTTTTTCGACAAGATATTCGACCTGGCTTGCAATTCCAGTTGGGTCGAGTTTTAGCATTGCGAGCAGTTCGTCCTGTGTTCCGTGTTCAATGAACCTATCGGGTATACCAATGATGTGCAAGTCGTTTTTGAAATTATTTTTGGAAAGGAATTCGGCAACAGCCGAACCGAAACCACCAACAACGGTCCCTTCTTCTACTGTTATAATTAGTTCGTGAGTGTGGGCAATTTGGGTTAACATTTCGTTATCCAAAGGCTTGATGAAACGAGCATTCACAATTGTCGGGTTATATCCTTTTGAAAGCAACAGTTCACGAGCATTAAGAATATTCTGAACCATTTTCCCAACGCCAAGAATTGCAACATCGCTTCCAGCGTAGAGCAATTCCCATTTACCCAGTGGAATAGGTTCGAATTTATTGATTTGAACTCCGACTGCTTTGCCTCGAGGATATCTAATCGAGACGGGACCAGGATATGTGAATAAAGCAGAATATAGAAGATTTCGCAGTTCTTGTTCATCTTTTGGAGCGGTAACTATCATATTTGGTACAAGGCGTAGATATGCAAGGTCGAAGGTTCCGTGATGAGTAGGTCCATCTTCGCCAACCAAGCCTGCACGGTCGAGTGCGAACACAACGTGAAGATTTTGCAAAGCACAGTCGTGAATGATTTGGTCGAAGGCACGTTGCAGAAAAGTAGAGTATATTGCACAAATGGGGAGCAATCCTTGAGTTGCCATTCCCGAGGCATATGTTACAGCGTGCCCTTCCGCAATTCCGACGTCAAAAACTCTTTCAGGAAATCGTTTCGAAACATTTAGCAAACCAGTACCGCTTAACATTGCAGCAGAAATTGCAACTATACGATTATCCAGTTCCATCAATTCAGCGACTGCGTTGCCAAAAACGTCCGAATAGGAGGGTACCTTGGGTTTTAAGTCTATTTTTTCAATTGTATCAACTACAATCTTCTCTTTTTTTCCGATTGCGTGGAGCCTTGTTGAATCGTTCTCTGCGGCTGGGTAGCCTTTGCCTTTTTCTGTCATAACGTGAAGTAGAATCGGACCTTTCAATCGCTTAATTTGCGATAGTATTCGGATTAGTTTATAGATATTGTGCCCGTTGATTGGTCCAAAGTAGTTAAATCCCAAAGCCTCGAAAAGCATTCCTGGGGTTACAATGGACTTTATACCGCCTTCTAAACGGCTAAGAAAATCTTTGAGTCGGTCGCCAAGACTTGGTATTTTGTCGGTAGCGTTCCAAATTTTATCACGTAATTTCGTAACAGTTCGAGAAGAGAAAAGTTCGTTAAAATATGTAGAGATTGCCGATACATTAGGATCTATTGAAATACCATTATCATTGAAAATAACAATGATATCACGTTTTTGGTAACCGCAATTATTCATTGCTTCGAAGGCAAGTCCACCAGTAAGTGCTCCATCGCCAATTACAGCAATGACTTTGTAGTCTTCGCCGAGCATATCCCTTGCTGTTGCGATTCCCAGTGCAGCGGAAATACTGGTGCTTGCGTGTCCCGCTCCGAAGACATCATATTCGCTTTCTTCTCGTTTAAGAAACCCGCTTAATCCACCAAGTTGACGAATCGTTGGGAGCAAGTCTCGTCGCCCTGTTAAAACTTTGTGTGGATATCCCTGATGCCCAGTGTCCCAGACAATTTTATCTTTTGGTGTATTGAAAACATAATGCAATGCAATGGTAAGTTCCACCACACCAAGATTTGCACCGAAATGACCACCGACTTGTGTTACAACTTCGATTATATAATTGCGTAATTCTTCGGAAAGAGTCTCTAACGATTCTGGTTTGAGTTTTCTCAAATCAGAAGGCTCGTCTATCGATTTCAAAATTTTATACTTTTCCCAATTAATTTCCATTTTCATTTTCAATCTATCTTTGTTTTAGACAAAAAAATTCTTAAAAAATTGTAAATATTGTTTATTTAAAAAATTGGATATTTAATTCTTTTTTTGTAATATGCATTTTGTTGAATAATGAATTTGACAAAATGGATATAGAAGTGAAAAACATAGAACCAGAAAGTGAAAACTTCTGTTTAGTTTGTGGAAACGAATTAATTGAACTTGATGAACCAGCGGATTTGGTTTGTGCCTTTTGTGGGAAGACTGCCCAAGCGAAGGAAGTTTGCGTCGAAAATCATTTCGTTTGCGAGGAATGTTCCCACCTTGATGCCAAACAGATTGTCAAGGTTATTTGCTTGAAAAGCACAAAGACCGACCCAATCGACCTTGCAAAGGAAATTATGGCTTCCCCAGCAATTAAAATGCACGGACCAGAGCATCATTTTATTACCCCCGCTGTTCTTCTCACTGTTATGGCAAATTTCACAGGGGAAAAGCAAAATCTTGCTGAAAAAATTGAACGTGCAGAAGAAATTGCAATCAAAACTGCTCCAACCTGTTCCTGGCATCTTGGCACTTGTGGTGCTGCTCTTGGGGCGTCAATCTTCCTTATGATTTGGAAAGGACTCGACCCTGTTGAACAATCCTCCTGGGACGAAGGGAACATTATCGTTGCCAACAGTTTAAAACGAATTGCACAATTGGGTAGTCCTCGTTGTTGCAAAAGAGATACTTACATTGCGATAGAAGAAACTGTTGAATATTTGCGAGAAAAGTACAACATCACTTTGCCAGTTTCGGAAGCCAAATGCAACTTTTCGTTACGCAATCGCTCCTGCAAACGTGAAGATTGCATTTACTTCAACTTGAAGTTTGCATTAGTTTAGAAGTTCTTTAATTTCTTTGGTTCAATAAATTTTTTATTTCGGAAGATTTGTTTTTCGCATAGTCCAAGAGTGTTTTTTTACTTTTGGATTGTTTTTTTCAATACCTAATCCAAATTTATTGGTTACAGAATTTTCGTAATTTTGCTTCTTATGAAAATTGTCAAGTGGTACATTCTTCGTTTCCATCTGGGTCCGTTTCTTTTTGGAACCTTTCTTGTGGTTTTCCTTTTTTTGTTTCAATTGTTGATGAGAGATTTGGACAAGTTGGTTGGCAAAGGCTTAAGTTTTTGGGTCATTGTCCAACTTATCACATTGAATCTTGCCTGGATGGTAGTTTTAGCAATTCCGATGGGCGTTCTCTTTTCAACGCTGATGACTTTTGGCAATCTTTCCTCGACTTTTGAAATTACAGCGATGAAATCTGGCGGGGCAAGTTTCTACCAATTAATTTCGCCAGTAGTGTTTATTTCAATTTTATTGTTCGGTTTCCTCGTTTGGTTCAACGATAGGGTACTGCCCGACGCAAATCATCAGGCAAAGATACTGATGTTCGACATAAATCGCAAAAAACCAACCTTTTCGCTTGAATCGGGACAATTTTCGACTCAAATTGAAAACTACACAATTCTGGCTCGGAAAGTGGATTCCCTTTCTAATGGTTTAAGTGGAATAACAATTTACGACTTGTCGAACTATCGTCAAACTAACACAATTTCTGCTGATTCTGGATATGTTGTCTTTATTCCTCAAATTGAAAAACTTCGCTTCCAGTTGTTCAATGGTGAAGTTCTTCAAGTTCAACCTTTTGAGCCAAGAAATTATAAGAAAATTTATTTTAAAGAATTAGTGCTTTTGCTCGAAGGCAAAGGGTTCACATTGGAAAGAACCCCAGAAGGAGTTATTACACGAGGGGATAGAGAAATGAGAATCCGTGATATGCAGAACATCGTTGACGAGTCTCGAAAAGTTGTGGAAATGAGTGAAAAGAACATTGTAAGGCTTTTTTCCACTCCCACAAATGTATTACAGAAAATCGAAGGAAAAACAAATCTTAAAGAGGATGAATTGCGGGAATTGGTCAACAGAGATTTTTCATATCTTGAAAGTCAGATTACAACTGAACTTTATAGATTATCTGATTATGAATCCCGAGCCAGGCAATACGAAGTCGAAATACAAAAGAAGTATGCAATTCCCTTTGCCTGCATATTGTTTGCACTTGTTGGGTGTCCGCTTGGGTTAATTTCACGTAGGGGAAATTTTGGAGTTTCTGCTGCGATTTCGCTTGGATTCTACATTTTCTATTGGGCTTGCTTAATTGGAGGCGAAAAACTTGCCGACCGTGGCTTTATATCTCCTTTTTTAAGTATGTGGATGGGAAATATTATTGTTTTCTTACTGGGGGTTATCCTTCTGTTTAAAGTTAACTATGAAAATTCAACAATTTTCAACCAAATAAACCTTTTGTTTTCAAAGTTCATTAATGTATTTAGGAGGAAAAATGGCGTATAAAATTTGTGTTGTTGGTACTGGTTATGTAGGGTTGGTTTCTGGTACTTCTTTTGCTGCAACAGGCAATGATGTGATATGTGTCGACATCGACCCAGAAAAAGTTGAAAAATTAAACAAAGGCATTCCAACGATATACGAACCTGGTTTAGAACCTTTGCTACAAAGAAATGTTCGGGAAGGAAGGCTTCGTTTCACCACAAATTTGGAAGAAGCAGTGCTAACAGCCACAATCATTTTTTTGTGTTTGCCTACGCCACCGATGGAAGATGGTTCTGCCGATTTGAGCCATTTGCTAAATGTTGCAAAAGATATTGCAATGATACTTAAGAAGAATGATAATCGGGAAAAGAAGATAATTGTGAACAAAAGTACAGTTCCAGTTGGAACTGCCGATAAAGTCCGAAGCGTTTTTGATGAGATTTTCCCAGAAAACCAAATTGAAGTAGCAAGCAATCCAGAATTTTTGCGTGAAGGGTTTGCCGTCGAAGATTCGATGAAACCAGAACGTATCGTAATTGGAACTAGAAGTAAATTTGTTGAAGAAGTAATGCGGGATTTGTACGAACCTTTTGTCCGAAGTGGTAATCCGATTTATGTTTTCGATGAACGGACAGCGGAAGTGGTTAAATATGCTGCTAATGCATTTCTTGCGACAAAGATTTCTTTTATGAACGATTTGTCTGCCTTTTGTGAAGCAGTTGGTGCGGACATAGAAAAAGTTCGTATTGGCATTGGTTCCGACAGCCGAATTGGAAAAAGGTTCCTTTTTGCTGGGCTTGGGTTTGGTGGCTCTTGCTTTCCCAAGGACATTCGTGCATTGATTAAAACATCAGAGGAAGTTGGCACTCCATTGACAATAGTAAAAGCGACCTACGAGGTTAACCAAAAACAAGTTCAAAGATTTGTTAAAAAAATACTGGACTACTTTGCTGGTGATGTTCAAGGGAAAAAGTTTGCTTTGTGGGGTTTAGCATTTAAGCCCAATACTGACGATGTGCGGGAAGCCCCAGCCTTCAAGGTTATTGATGTTCTTCTGGAAAACGGGGCAAAAATTCGTGCCTACGACCCCGAAGCAGTAGAAAATACGAAAAAAATCTATGGAGACAGAATTGAATATGCAGAAAATATGTATGAATGCCTCGAAGAAGCCGACGCTCTAATCATTGCAACAGAATGGACTGTATTCAGAAACCCCGACTTCAACAAAATGCGTTCGTTGATGAAAAAGCCTTTGATTTTCGATGGACGCAATCTTTATACATTCGAAGAAATGGATAAGTTTGGCTTCGAATACTTTTGTATTGGAAGAAGAAAAATTTGAAACTTTTCGAATTTTTTTGCGTATAATAATTTGATTAATAATGTAACATAATGAGAAAATTAGGCTTTGCGTTTTTTTTGGCGTTTATAGCAATTTCCCTCACAAATTGCTTCCAGGTAAATTTATGTACCGAAGGTAGCGGACAAATCACGAAACGAAATTTCGATATTATAGAATTTAAAACAATTTATGTGGGCGTACCCTCAAAAGTGTTTATTATTCAAGATTCAATACCAAAAGTAGAAATCGAAACCGACGACAATTTGTTGGATTTTATTTTTGTTCGTGTGGTAGACGACCAATTGCAAATTGAAAGCGAAAATGGGATATGCCCACGAAGGTTGAATATTCGCATAACCAATCCTACTTACAAAGGGATTCAAATAGATGGAAGTGCTGATATAATTGCATTATCACCTATAAGTACAAATATGATGTATATAGGAATAAATGGCTCTGGGGATGTTCTAATCGATAGCATACAAGCCAATCGAATTTCCATCGAAATCAATGGGAGTGGGGACATTAGAATTGGTGGTATAGCGCAGGACTTCAATGCTGAAATAAATGGAAGTGGCGATATCAATGCTATTAAACTCCTATCCAATAAAGTACAAGTTGAAACCAATGGCTCTGGTGATGTTTATGTCAATTGCTTGCAAGAATTAAATATATCCATTTCTGGCTCTGGTGATGTATTTTATCTTGGTAATCCATCGACAAGCCACATTGAAATTAAGGGTTCTGGTCGTTTAAAAAGATACATTTTCAAAGAGAAGAACAAAACATATTGAAATTTTATTAGTGAACTTTGACCAATTTGCCAAAAACGGGGTCTGAATAAATCTCGCCTATGACACTTATTTTGTAGAAGTAAACACCTTGCGGGGTCGAGCGTCCTTCCGAATCAAATCCATCCCAATAAATGTAGTCAAAGTTGAGTGAAATAGGTTTCGAAAGCGTTCGGATTTTATTCCCAACATAGTCATAAATATCAACGACAAGTGTATTACCCAATTTTGGGGAAACGAAATTTACGTAGAAAGTGGTTCCGTCCGAGGTTGGATTTGGTCCGACAGAATATGTTTGAATTTTGGCTTTGCGAGCGACATAGACTGGAACGTCGAGGGTATCCTTGTTGCCAGTTGCGTCGGAAGCGTATATGGTGAAATAGTTCACTCCGTATTCAAGTTCATCGGGTTCGAGTGTAAATGTGCACTTGAGAGGCACGTTCCGTCCATAACTCACAAATTTTGCTTGTTTGCCTAAATTATATTTCTGAACATTGATGAGTAAAGTTACATTGGAGGAATCAAACGGCAAACGGCTGTTGTCGTATATTTCAATATAGACCTTTGGATTTTTCGAAACGTATTCACCACCATTGATTTTCGTTCCGTCGAGGTACAAAACTATTTCTGGCTTTGTCTCATCTTCATAAACATTAAGTTTAAACGATTTCGAATTGTTGAATAAGTATAACTCTGGTAATTTATTTTCAAGATTGAAAGATATTGTGTTTTGGTTGTCGAAATAATCTGTTACGAGGTTTCTGCTGTATTGAAATGTTTGCGAATTTTTTAGTGTTGGAATTGAGATTTTGTTGTAAAGGTAATTTTGAGATTTGGAGAGTTGATATATTGAAATACCAATAGAATCTGAACTACTTCTGGATGAAAGATTGTACACAGTGAAAGAGTAATTAATTTCCTCGCCTCGAAGCGTATCTATTTGTTTTGCTTCTGGGTAATCTATATTAATAGCAATTTCTGGAACTGGAACGAATTCAAGCGATAAATCTTTTATAGCAAACTTCTCGCTTTCTTTTGGATTTGAGATTTCCGTTTCAAGCATTAAATATGGATAAGTCCTTGCTTTGATTTTCTGTAAATCGAAGTATGTCGTGTCTGTCGATTGAATCAATGTTTCTTTTTGAGTACCGTATGGTAAATTGAGCCCGTAGAGTTTGGTTTTGAAGTGGATTGTTGTGTCTTGAACTTGAATATCAAGATTTGCGTAATTCCACTCTTTCGCTGTGCCAAAAATTGGTGTTATGAATTTGGCTTTTTGTGGATTTTGGATAATATAACCTTCGGATTGCACAGTATCGCCGTCCAAATCGAAACCTTCGTCGATTAATATTTTTTTCCCGTTTACTACTCTTCCAACCATAAAGAAAGAGTTGCCATAATATCTTATATCAGAGCCAATGGAATCTGCATAAGTACAACCCCATTCTCGAAATGCTTGGCGAAGTGTATCGAGCGAACCTGGACTTTCTGGATTAGCAAGTTGATGAGCAATCGGTACCCGAAGGGCAGAATTGTGCATTACGAGGAATATGTAATCTTTGTCGGGAACAGAATCCCGAAGAAAATGGACGAGTTGGATACTGCTGGAATCCTTTTCTGGTGGCTCTGTTCCCCAAGTTTCAAAAATTTTGTAAGTCTTCAAGGAGAAGTCTTCGTGGGAAATAATAAGCACGTGGAAGCCAACAATGTCGAGGTCGGGTGCCATTGTCACATATACTTTGTTGTTAACAGTAATTTCCTTCCCACGTTCCGAGCGAGCATTTCCAACACAAGACATAATTTTATATGGAATTCGAAGTGGCTTAAAACGAAAAGAACCCGAAACTGTATCGAATTCTAAATTGGTAGCGAGGAAGTTGACACTTTGGAATTCTTCCTGCGTCGAAAATTTAAGCAGAACAGATGAATCAGTTGTTGCCTGAAATGTATGGAAAGGCAACCAGAGGCTTTGAGTACGAATAGATGTATCCTTCGAAAATTTTTGTGCGAAGAGCCAATAGTGTCCCTCTGGTAAATAGATTTTCGGCGACCAATCGATATGCGTCTTGCTGAAATTAATTTCCTCTAATTGCGACGAAGCAATGAGTTGTTTGTCGGAACCATTTTGACTGAATATTTTAAAAGTGTAAGAGACGTTTTCGCCAGAGTAATTTGGGTCAATAAATCGGAACAATGGATTGGTTTGGTTAACATTCCAATTGCTTAATGGCTCGACTGGGAAAAGAGAACTTGCGTAGACTTCGATATCGTATTCCAATTGGTTATTAGAATAATCGTATTCGTCAATTTTTTTCTCTGGATTGATAAATATTTTGAAATTGTGTTTGCCCAATTGCCTATTTACTGGAATTTGGAATTGAAAATCAACAGGCGAACATAAATCGTTGATAATTTTTTTAAGTGTGTCCTTATTTCCATTATAAGAATGAATTACCCAAAGATTGTAGGAATCCTTTTTTGAAAAACCAGCGTTACCTATTAATCCTTTAATAATAATGAGCGAGTCGTTTTGCGTAAAATAAGATTTTCCTTGTTCATTAACAATTGTGACTTTATTGTCAATGAAGTACAAGTCGGGCTTTCGTCTGATTCTCATTCTCACCAATGGGTCGCCAAGATAGACATAGTGGTAAATTGTAAGAATATTGTAAAAATCGACGAAGCCTTTAATTTGCTTTTCTTTTGCAATGTCTACTAAATCGATGAAATAGTCCGTTTTGACTGTGCTGTCCACAATTGTATTGAGAAGATGTGTGGCAAGGAGAAGAGAATAGAGACGAACGCTTACACCGCCAGAACCAAGAGTTCCGATAAAGCCTTTGTCGGGAAATGTTGTGTATTCCTCGTTGCGAGAAATCAAAGTTGGTTCAGCAAAGTTTGCAGTATTGCAGGAAAATGATGCGAAAAATCCATATTTCCCCTTGTTGTTGAGTGTTTGAACTTTCCAGCCATCGGTGTCGAAAACTTTTGCAGAGCCGTGACCAGCGAAAATCATCAATGCAACTCCTTCGTTGATTGCGCTTCGGATGAAACTTGCGTCGGCTTCGCTACCAACAATTGCATCGCTTTTTCGAATCACTTGCGTCGTAGCACACAATGGACTTAAGCCTATGATAAAGTCTGCAAAATCTCCTTTCAGTCGGTCGTAAAAGTATTCTCTTTCAAGTTCATCTTGCCCGCCACTCAAAAAGAGAAACTTTTTCATCCAGGTTGCGGTCAACGCTTGGTCGTATTCTTTAAGTTTTTCGATGTAGTCGTAGCCTTCTTGAATCGATTGGACGGGGATTCTGCCAAGATGTATGTCGGGAACGAAATCGTTGCCTTCGAGGAAAGTATACCAAACATCAGTCGGTGGCCACCCAAAAGTTGGCACAAAATCTTTATAAACGCTTCCTTGCAAAACGTTTCTGGTGTCGAAATTGGCGTCACCCCAAATTGTTACGTAACTTGGGCGTGGCTTTGTCCATTTGTAATAAGCCCAAACCAGAAACCTTTTGATTGCCTCGGGGGATTTTTTACCGAAATTAAATTCATTGTAAATGTTTTCGACTAATGCAAGATAGAAGTTTTTTTCGGGGTTGGTCGATTTTCTATAATCAATATATGATTGTGCAACATCTTTGAAAATCTTTGGTGCGATTACAATAACATCTGCTTGATTTGTTGTGTCGAAAAGATTGGAAGTTTGAACCTCTCGTATTGTTGGTTGTTCGAGAGCGTATGCATCGGAAAGATAGATGTGAACATCATTAGTCGAATTGGAAAAATCCAATTCAAGAGAGTAGCGATTTGAATATTGGGCAAGGAAAGAACCCGCAAGATTTAATGATGTAGAGTTCCCAGCAGTTTCAAATTTCTCCGAAGACCCAATTTTTTTTGCGAAAATCCAAACAAAACCATCTTTCGCACGTTCTACCCCGTTGCTTCCTTGCTGGGCGAAAAAGTCGGCAATGTCTTTGTGTAATTTATTACCATTGAAAATTGCAACAAAAATTGAATTCGGAGATATTTGATTTATGTTGTCTTTAATTTTTGTATCGTTATCTGCAAAGAATAAATGTTTAATGGAACTCTGAATACTGTCATAAACAAACAAATGGAGCCCTCTTTGTTTGGTGGAAAATAGCGAATCGTTTATGTTGACCCGTAAGTCTCTATTTGTGGAATTAACCCAGAAGTTTACCGATGGGGTTGCTTGCTTAATCCCAACTTGATTGGAAATTGTATCAATTACAAATGCGATTTGTGTTCGTAAATTGTTAATTGTCAATTTTGTTGGGATTGATTCTTTGTGGATTCGAAACGAAGCAAAACCATCTTGTGCCAACGGAATATCCTTGCTTTCGTATTCAAAAAATTGGAAACCGATAACATCTGGAACGACGAGTTGACCATTTGGTTTGTAAGTTCCCAAGTTTACAATTTCGAAAACATTTTCGCCAAGGAGCAATTTGTTTACGGGATATTGGAAAGTAAAATCAAGGTTTTTACCCGCTGGAAAAATGTTTCTATATGCAGTGTCGTTGTTTATTAAGACAGCAATGTTGTGCTTTGTGTAATTCGAGTCGAACTTTGGGCTTAAAGCAAAAAATCTGAATTTAACTGAATCTGCAAAAGGCGATGGATAGAGATTGCGAATGAATGTAAATTTATCTTTTTGAATAAAATCGTCACGTGGAGAAAGCAATTCCCAAACCCAGCCTTCGCCATTCACAGTTTGGGAAGAGACTTCTGGTTGACCAATTGAATATTGGTGGTGTTCTTCGAAATGGTAGCGAACATTGATAAAATCAAGAGAATTAGCGTTATTTGAAGATTGAAGAGTGGAAAAACGAATGCCTTCGCTATCTTCGGAATATGTTAGAAAGAAAGCCTCGTAGTTGGAAAATGGGTCGAGCCAAGTTGTATCGCCAATTGGTCTTGAACCAATGAAAAAAAGTGTGTCGCCAGTGTTGAAGAATTCATTTGTGGATGCTATAAAAATTGGGACTTCAATTCCTTTGTGCAAAAGGTGGAAAAACTTTTTCGGTTTTCCAGAAAAACTGGGTTCATACTTAAAAATGCTATCTGCAAGGACGAAATAGATTTTATCCTTCTTAGTCAAAAGTTTCACATATTTTTTCGAAACGTCGAACCATTTATAATTTGTTGGTAATCGATAGGATTCGACAAGTCTTGCTAATTCCTCTTGCGGAGATTGAGAAAAGACATAGACAGAATTTATTAGTAGTGTTATTAAAATCAATATTCTCTTCATAAATATCAATGTTTAGAATTATCAAAGTAATTTTTAGAGACAAAAATTATTAACAAATATTGCATTGTATTGTTACATAGAGCGTTGGCT
The DNA here is from genome assembly GCA_013414795.1 of Candidatus Kapaibacterium sp. GTDB lineage: Bacteria > Bacteroidota > Ignavibacteria > Kapaibacteriales > UBA2268 > Naka2016. The sequence goes on along the minus strand of CP058732.1, from coordinate 2,586,179 downwards.
AAAATCATTGTTTTGGATTTTCACAAAGTTTGATATCCAAATTACCTTGGCTGTAGGTAATCAAATTATTTGATAAATCCTATTCGACTTATAATAGTAGTAATTCATTACTTCACTTTTAAGTGATTTTTTTTTTCTCAATGTAACTATGTATCAAATTTTAAGCAATGTTTAATAATGTTGCTAATTCTTTATGAATTTGGTTCTATACTCCCGACTTTGTGTTTTAATGGAGAGGAAGTACAAGCCATTTGGAAATTTATCAATTGGAATTATAAAATTATTGGTTTTAAGCAGTGAATTACCCAAAATGTCAAATACTTCAACATTTTCGATTTTTTCTTTGGAGTTGACAAAAATTATGTCAGGAGTTGGATTTGGATATATTGAAATTCCTTGCGTTTCCACATCTTCATTGACTTCTGTAACAATTTGCAGAAGTCGAAGCAAGTCGAGTTTCCCCCAGCCGAAGTCGTTGTTGGGTTCCGACCCAGTGTGTTCATCTTTGCGTGCCGATAGTTTAAGCAGTTGAATTATTTCATCAGCCGAAAGGTTTGGATTTTGCTCGAAAAGTAGGGCAACGGCACCCGTGACTACTGGTGCGGACATACTTGTTCCAGCGGCTCCGACATAAATTCCGCTTGGTTCAACCAGTGTAGAATCTAATTCTTCTGGAATAGTGGAACTTGATAGTGAGGAGAAAACAACCATACCAGGTGCTGTGATAATTGGAACGATACGACCGTCACGTGTTGGACCACGACTGCTGAAACTTGCAAGTTCACCAATTGGATAGAAACTGCTCCAATCATTTAATTCACCGAGAATATTAGTAAAGACATTCTTGGAAACATAGGCACCAACGCTGATGATTTTTTCTCCAACTGCTGGGGAATTAATTGTCATCGAGTTGTCGGACTGAAATCTGGGGAAACGAGTTTGCCCAGGATATTGAGAGCCAACGGGAAGAGCCGCCCAGGAGTCGAATTTGCCATCACCTTTGGCAACAAAAACAATTGTCCAAAGATACTCACTAATTGGCAAATCAGTTTGACCTTCGTTGGAAATGAAAATAACCAGATTTTCAGAATTTCCAAATGAAGAGTTCGAAATAGAAACAAGACCAACCAGATTATTCGTCGAGTCGAATATTTGTGCATTGTCGACTACATCTTTTGATGAAAAGCCTTTCTCGTCAATTAATGAAAGACTCATTGGGTTGTAGATTCCAACATAAACTGAATCAATAATGTCAAAATCGGTCCAAATATCTGCACCAAAGAGGAAGTAGCCAGGAATATCTGGGCAAAGTTCTGGTTGATATTCGCAAAGATTGTATGGATAGAGCAAAAGTTCGTATCGATTTCCTTTTTTCACTTCACCACCAGAGTGAATTGGCAAATCTCCTTCATTACCAGCGGCAGCAACGATAGCCCTTCCTTTTTTTTGGGAAACAAGATTTGAGAGAGCCTTCCCGAGCAAGTCCTCGTTGTCGTGCGAGCCAAGTATACTACCAACACTTAAATTTATTACGCAAGGCTTTCCCAATTCATCTGCTTTGTTGAAAATGTAATTGCAAGCCGCTAAAATGTCAGCATCTGTAAATGAATTTGTTGAACCAGACCTAATTCCGTTGACCACAATCAATTCTGCTTCTGGTGCAATTCCTTTGTATTCGCTTTTACCTTTTCCATTTCCAGCAGAAATACCAGCGACGTGGGTTCCGTGTCCATCGTAATCTTTCTGGAGCACATTCTGAATATTTTGGTCTATTTCTTGCTTTGTGTATTCTTTGCCCCAATCGAAACCACTTGGGGGATTGGGAGAAATTGTTTCCGACATATCCCAAAGGTACAAAACTCTTGTTCCGTTCTCGGTGGAGAAGTCAGGATGAAGTAAATCAATTCCAGTATCGAATATTCCAATTAATACATCTTTGCCAGTGTATGGACGAGGAAGATTTATCCCTTGATGTACTAAATCTGCACGCACGCTACTTCTTACCGAATCTAAAAGTAATCTATACCTTCTGCCGAAACTAATTCTTGAAATTTGTTTGTTTGTTTCGAGTTCGCTAATTCTGGATATTGGAACTTTGAGTGTCCAAACATTGCCAGCCTTTGTAATAACCTGGTAATCATTGTTTAAATAGGCATTTTCGCCATTTAATTCAACAAGGCAGACGACATAAATTTCATTGTTTTGAATTTCGAAAGGATAGCCATAGGATTTTGCGGTAAGTATTGATTCATTAGTTTTCCCAGAGGTAATTTTGCGAAGAAGATTCTTCGAGTATGCGTCGAGTTTGCTTTGGAAATCATTAGCAAGCAAAGAGAAAGAAATAAACAAAACGAAAATGGTGATTATTCTTTTCATACTAAATCCTTTTTTTTAACATTTTATTGTTTCAACTGATAGTCGTGGGAAAGACTTATTCTATGAATAAAATCAAATCGGGCTGCATTGTAAATTGATTGAGCATTTCCTTCAACAATTATAATGTTCCCAGCAGAAGTAACAACTTTCAACCCAACTCGTTCCAATTTGTCTTTCAAGATGAAGTCGAGGTTTTTATACATTTCAATTACACAGCGGATTTGCTTATCCGTGTTTGCATAGTTTGGGTCTTTCATTACAAGTTTCAATTTTGCATCGAGTTTGCTTTCAAATGTTTTGCTGATGTCCTTTTTCACACAAGAAAACAAAACTAAAACAGAAAGTAAAAGAATACCTAATTTTCTCATTGCCAATCCAAATTATTTTGCTAAAATAACAAATTGTGTTCTTCTGTTCAATGCTCTTCCTTCTTCGGTGTCGTTTGGTGCAACAGGTTGCGACATACCGAACCCACGCCAGCGTAGTCGTTTCGGGTCGACCCCTCGTTCGACCAAAGCATCGTAGACTGCTTTTGCACGTCGTTCGGACAATCTTTGGTTGTATTCAATGGTTCCAATGTTATCTGTATGTCCTTGAATTTCAAGACGAAGGCGTGGGCGTGACATCATTTGGTCGACAATTTCATCAATAATTGCAAAGGATTCGGGCTTGATGTCCCATTTATCGAAATCGAATAAAATTGGTCGAACAAAAGAATCCCCAGTATCTTTCCACATTTCGGAAGTATCGTAGAAGCCTTCTGCCCAAAGTGAATCTTTTCTATTAGGTATATCCAAATAAGAGACAACTCGATGGAATCCCCAATACTTGGGCGGTTTATAAGTGATTAGATAATAATTGCGTAAACTCATATAGATGTCGAGAAAAATTCGTTTCAATTCCTCTTTTGAATAGGCTTTGTAAAATTTTCCGCCAGTGTTAAACGAAATTTCTTGAAGATTTTCGTCGATTGAATACCCAAAAGCAACAGTGAAAACGTGGACTTTGTTCTTTTTGGCTAATGCAATGATTTGACCAATTTTTGAGCGGGAATAATTGTCGTCTCCATCGGAGAAAACAACGACGAGGCGTGGAAAACCGTCGTCGGGCATTGTTGTAAACATATCTATGCTTTTGTAAATGGCATCGAATAGCCCAGAGTAAAGTCCAAAGCCTTGCATTCTTTTTGCTCGAAACTCTTCGAGCAACTTTTCTTTGTTTTTCTCAAATGGTATTTTTAAATCAAAATCTTTGTTGAATGTACAAAAGGCAATTCTGTCGTTGTTATACTTTAAAGAAATGAACAACTCTGTCCCTTCGAAAATGGCGTTTGTAACTCCGCTCATAGAACCGCTGTAATCGACAGTCAGTGCTATGTAATAGGGAATAGAATCATTTGCACCATACTCACGGACATTGAATTGTTCGATTGGTACCCTTCGGATATTGTAGACTTTCCCAAGATATTCTTCGAGAAAGTTGAAGTATTTGTGGTTCGATTTTCGATATGGTTCAGCCATTTGCGAGACAAAATTTCCATCTTGGTCGAAAACTCTGGCAAAAAGTTTCACTGTGTCGGGATATTTGTCGATTTCAATTCTCCAAATGTCGTATTTAAGTGAATTGGGGTCGACAGAGTCGATAGATTTTGTTCCAGTTAAATAAATTGTCGATTTTGTAGAGTCTGGCTGTTCCCAAACGTCTTTTTGCAAATCGAAATCTCTTGGCTTTTTTGGTGTTGAACAAGCCCAGAACAAAGTCAATAGAATAAACCAACAATATCTAAACACTGCAACAACTCGTAAATGCCTAATTAGATTTGACGATGGAATGTATAAAAATTTTAAGTTGATACAATTTCAACCAGAACAGCGTCTTTTTCAACTGTTTGACCTTCCTTGACATAAATTTTTTGGATTGTACCATTGATTGGGGAGACAAGAGCATTTTCCATTTTCATTGCTTCGATAATTACGACTTTTTCACCTTTGGAAATTTTTGCTCCTTCCTCTCCGAGTAGTTTAACGACCAAGCCTGGCATAGGTGCCTTGATTTTTATTAATCCCTTATGCTCATCGTCGTCTTTCGAGGCAAAAGAACGTAAAAGCATCAAGAGTTCATCGAGTACTTCAATATCAAATGTTACACCATCAAGCAAAATTTGTCTACTGCCATTCTCTTTTTCAATAAGTTCAAAAGTGTAAATTCTATCGTTGACTTTGAAAGTGTAAACACCAGGAGCGTGCTCTTTGATTTTTTCAACTTTAAAAACCTCGTCGCCAATAGAAATTTCGGTTTCGTTGTTTACAAAAGTCGCTTGAAATTCCTTATCGTCAACTTTGACAAAATATTTTTTTTCGACCATATTTGCCTTACATTAATTCTGAATAAAGATAAATAAACATTGCTATTGCTGAAATACAATCGTTAAGGTCTTTTGGGTCGACTTTGTCTGGGGTGTCGGTGTGGGAATGGTGGTACCAGAAATATTTGCCTTTGTCGTCAGTGCCAAGCGAACCACCAGGATATCCCAGTTTGGTCATTGGCGAAATGTCGACTCCACCCCCGCCTTGAACTATTTGAAGTTCTGGGTAGAATCTTTTTAAATAATCCTGAAATTTTTGAACTTTTACCCAAAGAGAATCTGCACCCGAAAATCCAATTCTATTAGGGGGAAAAACGCCAGAATCGAATTCGAAAAGCAAAGCGTGGGTCTCGTCCTTGTGTAATTCAGCATATTTCTTGCCCCCAGCCAAGCCATTCTCTTCGTTTACCCAGAATACCAGGCGAAGAGTTCTTTTCGGACGAATTCCCAATGCTTTAAAAGTTTTGAGTACATACCACGAAGCCACGCAACCGCCCCCATCGTCGTGTGCTCCGCTTCCAACATCCCACGAATCGATGTGCCCACCAAATGCTATGATTTCATTGGGTTTTGTTGTACCACGAATTTCAGCAATAATGTTTTTCGATGGAGACAACCCCTCGTCTTTTGTAAGAATTTTTAAGAATAATTTAGGTTTGATTCCTCTGTCTTGTAACCTTTGAAGAAGAAGAACATCTTCCTCGGTCATAGATGCAAAAGGGATTTTAGGAATTGTATCTTCGTAATGCATTACTCCTGTGTGTGGGTTGTTCATCGACATTGGAGTTACAGGACGACAAAGAGCAGCAACTGCACCAAATTGAGCGGCTTTGACAGCTCCCAGCCATCGATATTGAACTGTTTTACCATAGCCTTCGTATGGTGGATTGTATACAACAATTTTCCCTTTTGCTTGCGACTTGTTCCTTTCCAAATCCTCAAAGTCTTTGACGACCAAAACCTCGGCGAGTATCCCTTCATTTGGTGTGGAGACGCTACCCCCAAAAGCCAGAATAGGCATAAATTTGCGTCTCGGGTAAATCATTTCACAATCTTCGTGGATTCTAACCCATTTTGGAACCATTACTTCTTCTGTCCAGACACTATCGAAGCCATCTTCACGAAGTTGGTTTTCAATCCAAAAAAGTGCTTTTTCAAGATTTTCGCTACCACTAAGCCTTGGACCGAAATCATCGCAAAGTTGGGCAAGAGTTTTCCAGGCTTCGTTGCTGGAATGCGATTGATTGTATATCCTTTGCAAATTTGAAAAAATTAAGTCAACCGAATTCCCATCGCTCGGGAAAATAACCCCAGAATTAGTTATTAAGAAAGCAAAGCAAAATATTATCCAACTTTTCATTTTTAATCTAATAAAAATTTAAATTTAACAAAAATTACAATTGTGAAATTATTCTAAAATTGTATTTAAAAATACAAGATTTATTAACAATTAATCTAAATTTTTTATAAATTAGTTTTTTTTAAAATTTAATTAATGAGAAAAATCAAGTTCAAAGAGCGTGTACGCTACGAATTTGACAATTTGATGTCCAAAGGTCCTTTGCCACCATTTATCTTGCTTGCTATTGGTGGCTTTATTTTTATTCTCTTTCTCGCTGTTATTATCTACTTATTCAATTTGATTCCAACTGACAAGGGAACTATTCTTGGACTGTCCAATCCAAATAATTATAATTTAATCGATGTATTTTGGGTTGTTGTTCTACGAACCCTTGATGGTGGTGTGATTTCAGAGGACCCGCTGGACTTTGTCTTCATTGTTTTTATGCTGATTGCAACACTCTTTGGCTTGTTTATGCTTGGAGTGTTCATTGGCGTTGTAAGCAGTGTGGTTATGGACAAAATTATAGAACTACGCAAGGGAAGAAGTTTGGTTCTTGCAAAAAACCACACTGTCATCCTTGGCTGGTCGTTCCAGGTCTTTCAGATAATTTCTGAATTGGTCATTGCAAATGAAAATCAAAAGAGACCAACTGTGGTTGTTCTTGCCGAGAAAGATAAGGTTGAAATGGATGATGAGATACGAGCAAAAGTTGGCGATACAAAAAATACCCGCGTCATTTGCCGAACGGGAAATCCAATAGATTTGCGTGACCTTGAAGTCGTAAATTTGAACTATGCAAAGTCCATTATCGTAATTGCTCCCGACGTACCCGAGCCTGATTCATATGTAATAAAAACTATTCTTGCTATTACCAACAATCCAAACAGAAAGCCATTACCACATAAGTATCACATTGTTGCAGAAATTCGTCACCCTCGAAATGTACCTATTGCCGAAATAGCTGGTAAAGATGAGGTTCAACTGGTAGTCTTCGATTACGTGGTCTCACGAATTATTGCTCAAACTTGCCGTCAGCCAGGACTTTCAGTTGTCTTTACAGAATTACTCGATTTCAAAGGAGATGAAATATACTTCGCCTACGAGCCACGCTTGGTTGGCAAAACTTTTGTCGAAGCAATGTTCGCCTATGAAACTTCCACAGTAATTGGATTGCGAAAGAAAAATGGAGAGATTCTTTTAAAACCACCAATGAATACAAAAATAGAAGAAGATGACAAAGTTATTGCTATTTCCGAAGATGACGATACAATAATTCTTTCGGGGATTTTAGATTACAAGATTGATCCTGGAGCAATTCGCACTGAACCAGAAAAGAAAGAACGGTACCCAGAAAACACACTAATTCTTGGTTGGAACCGCCGAGCCCCGTTGATAATTAATGAACTCGACAAGTATGTTTTGAAAGGATCAAAACTTGTTGTAGTTACCGATTTAGCCTATGTCGAAAGGACAATCCTTGAAATTAATTATGAACTGAAAAACCACGAGATATCATTTATATACGGGGATACAACAGATAGGAGGGTTCTCGACAACCTTATTGTTGAGCAATTTGACCATATCATTGTTCTAAGCCAAACGGAAATGCTGGATGTTCAATCTGTTGACGCAAGAACTTTGAGCACTTTGCTCCATCTTCGTGATATTGCCGACCGAACAGAGCACAAGTTTTCTATTGTTAGCGAAATGCTCGACGATAGAAATAGAGAACTTGCGGAAATTACCCACGCTGATGATTTCATTGTAAGTGTCAAACTCGATAGTTTGTTGCTGTCTCAAATTTCCGAGAACAAGGAACTAAAGACAATTTTTGAAATACTGTTCAGCGCTACCAATCCGTCCATTTTCATCAAACCAGCGGAATATTATGTTGAACTTGGCAGGCCCGTTAACTTCTACACTGTTATGGAAGCAGCCCGCCAACGGAATGAAATTGCGATTGGTTACAAACTTCACGAGGCAAAACCTCGCTATGCTGGCGATTCTATGCTTGCTTATGGAGTACGAGTTAATCCAGTCAAATCAAATAGAATTTTCTTCTCCGAGGGTGATAAAATCATAGTCATTGGCGACGAGCAATAATATGAAATTCATCGACATTGCCAAAATTCACGTCAAAGCAGGCAATGGTGGAAATGGTATTGTTAGTTTCCATCGCGAGAAGTTTATACCAAAAGGTGGACCCGACGGTGGCAACGGTGGACGCGGGGGGCATATTATTTTGCGTGCAAATCCAAATATGACAACTTTGCTCGATTTTAAGTATAAATCTCATTTCAAAGCGGAAAATGGAAAACCTGGCAGTTCCAACAATAAGACTGGCAAAAGTGGCGAGGATTTAATTATTGAGGTTCCTTGTGGTACAGTTGTTAAAAATGCCGAGTCTGGGGAAATTATTGCCGACCTTACCGAAGCAGGGCAAGAGTGTATTGTTGCAAAAGGAGGGCGTGGCGGGCGTGGGAATGCCGAATTTGCAACCCCAACGAACCAAACCCCTCGATTTGCTGAAAAGGGGCAACCAGGCGAAGAACTCGATTTGATTCTTGAACTTAAAGTAATTGCCGACGTGGGAATTGTTGGCTTTCCAAATGTCGGAAAATCAACTCTTATCTCTGTTATTTCCGATGCAAAGCCAAAGATTGCAGATTACCCATTTACCACATTGACACCAAATCTTGGAGTTGTGAAAATAGATATTGGAAAAAATTATGTCGTAGCGGATATTCCAGGTCTCATCGAGGGTGCTTCGGAAGGGAAGGGTCTTGGGTTGGAATTCCTTCGCCATATAGAAAGAACGAAGGCTCTACTTTTTATGCTGGATGCAACGAGCAAAGATGTGAAAAAAGATTTCAAGGTTCTTGTCAACGAGTTGAAAAACTACAACAAGGAACTATTGCAAAAAGAGAAAATTATTGTAATCAATAAATTTGATGTTATTCCACAGGAGCAGTGGAAGGAACTTTTGAAAATCAATTTTGGGAAGAATTATCCAAAGCCGATGGGAATTTCGGCTGCAACTGGCTTTGGCGTTGAGCAGTTAAAATACATCCTCTGGGAAAAGGTTGATAGCATAAGGAAAATTGAACAATCATTAAAATAGAGTCTTTTTCGTCAAGAAAATAACAAAACAAATTTGATTATGTGGAAGGCAGTTTTTTGTAGTGTTTTGCTGGTTTTGATGTTTGCCGACTGGGGAACTTTTGCCAGTGGGGACGACGGTTCAAATGCTTCGGAGAAATTTAATCATTTTCTATCCAAAGTGAAACTTCCAAACAAACTAGACTTTTGTGGCGAACAGATACCCTTGGATAACCCAATAATGCGTGAACGAGCCGAACGTGAATTTTACATTAATTTGCAATCACCTGGACAAATTATTCTCTATTTGAAAAGGTCGGGTCGTTTCTTTCCGATTTTTGATAGCATTTTCAAAAAGTACAATATTCCCGAGGACATAAAATACCTTGCTGTTGCCGAAAGTGGTCTGCAAATTGCAATGTCGCCAAAGTCTGCCTACGGTATTTGGCAATTTATTCCTTCGACTGCAAAAGAATGGGGGCTACAAGTGGACGACTATGTCGATGAACGTTTGAATATTTACAAGGCAACAGAGGCAGCGTGCAAATATTTGAAACGAGCCTACGAAGTGTTTGGTTCCTGGTCGCTTGCTGCCGCCGCATATAATATGGGCTTTTCCAATTTGTCGAGTAATATTGATTTTCAAAATACAAGAGACTTTTTCGAAATGTTCTTGAACGAAGAAACTTCTCGCTATATCTTTAGAATTGCAATTTTAAAAGAGATATTAAGCAACCATCGACGCTATGGATTCGATATACCTAATTCTGAATTCTACAAGCCTTACAAAGTTCGGAGAGTTGTAGTAAAAGAGGAAATTCCAAACTTGGCCGAGTGGGCAAAATCTCAAGGTACAACTTATTTGTGGGTAAAGACATTAAATCCTTGGATTTTGAAACGTTCTTTGCCAAAACCAAAGGATTCATATGTGATTGATATTCCAGAGGGAATGAAATGATTGAGGTAAGAAACGTACACAAATCCTTCGGCGAGAAGAAAGTTCTTAATGGGGTTACATTAACAATTCCCGATGGTGTAACTTATTGTATTATAGGGCGTTCGGGATGTGGAAAAAGTGTTTTAATAAAAAATATTGTAGGATTGCTGGAACCAGATGTCGGCGAAGTTTTTATCGATGGTCAAAATATTCACAAACTTGGTAGAGAAGAACTTTTCAAAGTTAGAGAAAAATTTGGATTTGTTTTCCAAAGTTCTGCACTTTTCGATTCCTACACGGTTTTTGAAAATGTTGTTATTGGTCTTTACGAACGAGGAATTCGAAACGAGAAGGTTTTATACAACGAAGCAATTCGAACTCTTACCGCAGTTGGTTTATTACCAAGAAAGGAAGAGGTTAGCGAAAAGGAATTCGAAAGGGAGTGGAGAATATTGAAAGATAAAATGCCTGCGGAGTTGTCTGGTGGTATGCGAAAGCGTGTTGGTGTTGCCCGTGCATTGGTGGGAAGCCCTTCATACATATTTTACGATGAACCAACAACTGGGCTCGACCCAGTCACTTCTGAACAAGTGGATAACTTAATTGCAGATTTAGCGAAGAAATTTGAAATTACCTCGATAATCATAACCCACGACTTGTTCTCTGTGTTCAAAATCGCAGATTATGTTGCAATGATTGACGATGGAAATTTGGTCTTCGATGGCGAAGTGGAGAAGTTCCGAGAATCGCAAAATCCAGTTGTGCAAGAATTTCTTGAAAGATATAAGACAAAAGTGGTATGAAAAAAAATTTAATACTTGTAATTTTTTTGCAAATTGCATTGTTTTTTTCTACGCTATTCGTTAATGCACAAAATCCTAAAAACAAAACTTATCCCAAAGCAAGGAAAGGAAATACAGAGAAAAAGGGAGTCACAAACTCCAAGCCACTGGTTGCTTATTTAAAAGATGGAAAATGGTATTTCCTCGACACATCGGGGAAGTTATTATTTGAACCACTTGAATTATTAGATGTTCTTGGATATAGCGAGGGTTTTTTCCGAGTGAATATTGAAATCAACGGAAGACCCAAATGGGCAATTATTGACTTGGTTGGAAATGTTACTTTAATAGATGGTATCAACTATCTTTTTGATTTTCACAATGGGCGGGCTTTGGTTGTAAAATTGAAGAAAAGCGAAAATGCAGATACATCGAACAAAGAATATTTGTTCGGCTACATTAACTATAAAGGGAAATTAGTAATTCCGCTCGTTTACGAGGACGCAACCGAATTTAGCGAAGGGCTTGCTTTTGTAAAAAACAAAGAAATCAGAGGTTTTATTGATACCAGCAACAATCTCGTTATTAAGATGGAAAACTCTGCAGGAAATCGTTTTAAAAATGGTCTTGCCGATATTAATGACCGACGATATAAAAGCGGGTTTATGAACCGAAATGGCGAAATTGTTGTACCGTTAGAATTCGATGTATTAGAACATTATTCCGAAGGGCTTGCTTTTGCTGTTAAAGGGGACTCGGCTGGTTTCATTAATAAAGATGGGAGGTTCGAATTTCTGGTCGATGCCTACGCCTCCAAACCATTTTCCGATAGTATGGCTTTCGTTGGAAAGTTGATTAAAAGACAGATGAAGTGGTGCCTTATAAATCGGAAAGGCGAAATAGTTACCGACTACATTTTTGACGATGTTAAGGAATTTTCCGAAGGTGTTGCCCCAGTATTGAAAGATGGACGTTGGTATTTCATTGACAAAACTGGGACAGAAGTTCTTGCGAACGACTACGAGTATGTCGACAATTTTGTCGATGGTATTGCTTGGGTATCCTTGCGTAACGGACAGCGTGGATATATCGACCACAGCGGAAAATTTGTGATTGAATTGCCTTCGGCAAGCAAGTATTTCGATTTTAGACTTAATCGTAAAGTTTATTGATTTTAGAAAGTGAAAGCAGACCTACGAGAAGAAATAATCGAGGCAATAGACATTGTCGACTACATTGGCGAGGCTGTAAACCTTCGAAGGAGGGGAGTAAATTTTGTTGGTTTGTGTCCGTTCCATCAAGAGAAAACGCCTTCTTTCACTGTTTCACCCGAGAAGAAGATATTTAAATGTTTTGGTTGTGGAAAGTCGGGTAATGTAATTACTTTCGCTATCGAGTACTATGGTTTGACCTATCACGAAGCATTGAAGGAACTTGCCAAGCGTGCTGGAATCCGCTACGAGCCTTTAACAGAGAAGGCAAAAGAGGAATTGACCAAGCGTGACAGAATTTTACAAGCACTTGAATATGCGAAAAAATATTATCAAAAAGTGCTCTATACCCAGAGCGGAAATGTTGCTCTTGCTTATTTAGCAAATAGAGGATACACAAAGGCTACTATTGCAGAATTTGAGATTGGATATGCTCCTTCTGGATGGGACAATCTCTTGAAGGAATTGACTTCTGCGGGCTTTTCGAAAGAAATTCTTCTTGAAGCAGGATTAATCAAACAGAAGGAACATTCTCCGAACGAGTTCTACGACTTGTTTCGAGAGCGGATAATGTTCCCAATTTATAATCATTCGGGAAAAGTAGTTGGTTTCGGGGGAAGAATTCTTAAAGAAGTAGAAAACCAGCCAAAATATTTGAACTCGCCACAAACTGACTTATTCGATAAAAGTAAATTGCTATTCGGTTTGTTTAAAGGAAGAAATGAGATACGAGCAAAGGAGTCTGTTATACTTGTCGAAGGATACGCCGATGTGATTGCTCTTCACCAAGCGGGGTTTAAAAATGCTATTGCTTCTTGCGGAACTTCGCTGACCGAAGAGCAATTGAACCAAATTGCCCGCTATTGTAAAACGATTTACATTGCATACGACGGAGACGAAGCAGGACAGAAAGCCACAGAACGAGCAATCCAGTTGGCTTTACCGCTTGGATTTGAAGTTCTAATTGTGAAATTGATTGAAAACGAAGACCCCGACAGCATTGTAAAAAAGTATGGAGCAAAGGCTTTCCACAATCTTCTCGACAACGCTAAAAGTTTTTTACAATATTTGTACGAACTTGCACAAAGCAAATCGATTTTGACTCGACCCGCTCAAAAATCAAAATTTATTCATTACTGTTTGCATTTGATTTCAACAATTCCCGATAAATTGCAACATATTGAGTTTGTTCAAGAATTAGCCGATTTACTTTCGCTTCCATATTCTCAACTCGAGACACTGCTAAAGGAAAAATCCAAACTTGAAAAGGAAAAAGTCGAAAGTGCCGAAAATATTGCTAAGCCAGATTTTTCAATTAACATTACAAAGCAAGAACTTGAACTTGAAGAGGAGCAACTGATAAGCATTTGCCTTGAATTTCCCGAAGCATTTGATTTGTTGAAAATCAAGAAATTCCATTCCGAACATATGATAACAGAAAATGGTAAGTTGCTATTTTCGATACTTGAAAATCATTATGGTAAGGATATATTGAACAATATTTTAATCGACCCAGAAGTACCCCAAGAAAAAAAGGATTATTTCGTAAATTTAGTTCTTTCGAAAGAAAAGTTAAGCGAAAGATGGGAAAAGTTTGGTTTCGACAGAGAAGAAAAAGATACGGGGAAAATTCTGGAAGACGTTTACACAAAGTTTAATGTTAAAAAAATAGATTTAACTGTAAAAGAATTGCGCAAGAAAATGGTTGAAGACCCTGCAAACCAAGAACAATATTTGAAAAAAATGCAAGAAGAATTGCGACGCAAACAAAAATTGTTAAACTTTTTGCGAAGATGAAACTCAAAAGAATTTTTGCAAGAGATAATTTAAAGGGCTTGATTTTTGCTTTGGTTGTAAGTTTTACAATTTGGATTTATGCTGTTTTAAATTCCGAGTATAACATCTACATCAAAGTACCGCTAAACATTATACCACCAGAGAAACACTCGATTTCTGGCAAAATTCCCGAAAATATCGATGTACTTGTGTCTGCAATTGGCTGGCAAATTTTAAATCTTGCCGTTTTGCCCAAAAGTGCAAGTTGTACTATTTCATTAGACCAAATAGAAAGGTTCAACGATAAGGTAATCCTTACAAAGAATGATTTGATAAAAGGGACTTTTCTTGGAGTTAATGCAAAAATTTTGGATGTTAGTCCTGGTTCGCTTTCGTTCGAAATTGGCAAAATGGTAGAAAAAGTGGTACCAGTCGAACCCAAAATTACAATTCGAACAAGAGATAATTTCGTGGTTGTAGGTTCTCCAATAGTTAAACCACAATATGTAACAATAAGTGCCAGAAAGGAAGTGTTGGATTTGATTGACCGTTGGGAAACTATTTACGTAACGCTTGAAGATGTTCACAAACCTATGCAAATTGAAGTTCCTTTAAGCGATACCCTTCGCTCCCAAGTTAAACTCAATACCAATAAAGTTATGATTTACATTGACGTGGACTTATCTGCTGAAAGGACAATATATGATATACCTATAATCGTCGATGGTGGCTTTCTGCCCGAAGACCACGTTATTTTTCCGAAACAAGTAAACGCAGTTGTCCGCACTGGTGTCAACAAATTGATTGAAATAGACCCAATAACATTGACGGTTAAAGTCGATTATTCAGAAATTATGAAGGATACGATTGGTATCATTGTTCCTCGTATCGATGTTCCCAATGGTTTAAGCCTTGTTTCTATAGACCCACCGTATCTCTATCATTGGAAAGTCTCAAAGGTGAAGTAATCGCAAAATAGTTGTATTTTATCCTATGTTTATGTGCGTCTTGGGCAATGAATAATTATATTCCCGAACTGGTTTAAACAAAGCAGTGAAAAATGTTAAAACACCAATTCTTCCAATAAACATAACCCAAACGAGAACGAACTTACTACCATCTCCTAAATAGAAAGTTGTGTTTCTGCTAAGCCCGACAGTTCCAAAAGCAGAGACGGTTTCGAACAGTAGATTGATTGGATTTTTGTCTGGCTCGTAAATGATAAGAATCGAAGTTCCAATGAATAAAACAAAAAGAGAAAGAAAGGCTATTGCAAAAGCCCGAATAATATTATCGTTTTCGATTTGACGATTGTAAATTTCCAGCCGTTCACGACCACGGATGTAATTGAGTAAGTACAAGAACATCACAGAAAATGTGGTTGTTTTGATTCCGCCACCTGTACCTCCTGGGGAAGCACCAATCCACATAAGCAAGATAAGCACAATGGCAGTGAAGACCGACAGTTGGTCAATTGCGACTGTATTGAACCCAGCAGTCCTTGCTGTAACTGATTGAAAATAGGCGTTAAATACCTTATCCAGAATGTTGTTTCCCAAGAGATTGCTTCTATATTCCCCGAGGTAAATAAGGATTGTTCCAAGAAGAATCAAAATGAGAGTTGAAACGAGTACTAATTTTGAAGTTGGCGAAAGTTGGTATTTGATTCTTTGGGTTTTCTTACCAAAAAGTTTCAAGGAAGTAAGTTCTGTTAAAGTGGTAAAACCCAAACCGCCAAGAATAATCAAAAGTGTAATTGTGAATTTGAAAAGATAGTTGCTCTGCAAAATTGGGGACATTAAATTTTCCGAGAAAAGGCTAAATCCAGCATTGCAGAATCCAGATATCGAATGGAAAAGTGCTATAAAGAATCTTGACCCATCCTCTGGTATAGAATGCAAAGTTGATAAGTATAAGATTAGAAATCCAATTGCTTCGATGATAAATGTATAGAAAATTATTCGTTTCAATAAAGAACCAATCATTGAAAATGTATCGGGGCTTAAAAATTCTTTCAACATCAATCGCATTCTAATTGTAAGTCCACCACCTATGAACGTGAAGAAAAAGGTTGTTAGCGTCATTATTCCAAGCCCACCAAGTTGGATTAGCACCAGAATTATGATTTGACCAGTAAGCGAAAAGTCCTTGGGGGTATCGAGCACAATAAGCCCAGTAACACAAACTGCACTTGTTGAGGTAAAAAGTGCATCGATGTATCTGATTGGCTCCCCAGTAGCGGAGGATTTAGGTAGGGACAGAAAGAACGAACCCAATAGGATGAGAAATGCAAAACTTATTGCTAATATCGCACCTGGCGGGATTTGTAAACGAGTTATAGCAGTGCTGTGGCGAACTAATTTAAAAATTCCAGAAACGAAGATAATTAACTGGGAAATTATCAAATAGAGCAAGGCTATTTGGTCGAAAGATAGAAATGGGAACAGTTTTTTGATTCCAAGTTGGAAAGGAACCTCGAAAATGATTTCAAGAATTAAAAGTAAAGCGATTAAAAGTTCAACCCAACGTTCTTTTAAGTGTTGGGATAAGTTTTGCAATGTGAAAAGACGAAGAATTTCCTCCACGACAAAAACGTAAATAATTGATTTAATAATCGAGCGAACCAAAAGTTCTTCGAGACGAGTTAAAGGAAATCCGATAATTAAAATAAAAGTAGTAAATGAAAAAAGGCCAATTAGCAAAAGGATAATATCAAGAAAAGTTTTTAAATTAGTTTTTAATTTAATTACGGTTGCTATTTTCATTTTATTAAAAAAATAAATACAAATTTAGAAAAATAAGAAATCAAATTGTAATGATTATGTTTAACAATGCACAAGATTATAATGAGTAATATTGATTTCGCTTACGACGTTGCCAAAAGAATCGAAAAGAGTATCGCAACAAAGAAGAAAGTTATTGAAACCATTGCAGATAAAATACTTGAAACTGGGGCGATCATTGCAAAGCAACTCGGTTTAGGGAATAAAGTACTATTCTGCGGCAACGGTGGAAGTGCTGCCGATAGTCAACACATTGCCGCAGAATTGGTAATTCGGTTTCGGGGGAATGTAAATCGGCGGGCACTTCCCGCTATTGCTCTAACTGTCGACCCATCGATAATGACTGCTGGTGGCAACGATTTCGGTTTCGAATACGTTTTCGCTCGTGAAGTGGAAGCCTATGGAAAGCCTGGCGATGTACTTGTTGGAATTTCTACAAGTGGCAATTCCCCAAATGTTTTAAAAGCAATAGAAACAGCAAACGCATTAGGATTGATTACAATTGGATTGCTTGGTGGAAGTGGTGGCAAAATTGCTCCGTTGTGCAACCACACTGTAATAGTCCCCGAAACGGAAACTGCTCTCATACAAGAAAGCCACATAATGATTGGACACATCTGGTGCGAGATTATCGAAGAAATCCTTTTCCCCGAGTATTTTAGGAAAGAGAACTAATGGAGTCGACACTACGCAAGACTCGATTTGCGTGGTATCTCTACGATTGGGCTAATTCTGCTTTTGTAACTTCTGTTATAACGGTTTTTCTCGGACCATTCCTTACAACTTTGGCAAGTAATGTAGCAAACGAAAACGGCGAAATTTCGCTATTTGGCTTAAGCATTTATTCCGAGTCGCTATTTTCCTATGTTGTTTCGATTTCTGTCTTGCTTCAAGTGTTCCTTCTTCCAATAATTGGCTCCATTGCAGATATCAAAAATCAAAGAAAGAATTTTCTTTACTTGTTTGCATATGCTGGGTCGATTCTCGCAATTAGTTTATTCTTCCTTACAGAGAAAACTTTGTTCATTGGCATCGTTGCATTCATTTTGGCAAACATTTTTTTTGGAGCAAGCGTTGTAATGTACAACAGTCTGCTTATTGATATTGCCGACAGTAGCGAACGAGACAAGATTTCCCTGAATGGCTGGGCTTTTGGGTACATTGGTGGCGGAATTCTGCTTGCAATTAATCTTCTGACGATATTCTTTCATAACAGAATTGGAATAAGTTACGAATTCGCAATCAGACTGTCGCTTGGTTCGGCTGGCTTTTGGTGGCTGATTTTTTCAATAATTTCGCAAATAAATCTGAAACTACCTAAAAGACAAGTCTATCAGAAAGAGCCAATTACCTTTGGAATGGCATTCGCAAGCATTTCAAAAACATTTAAAAAGATATTGAATGACAGAAATGCTTTGCTTTTTTTTATAGCCTATATATTCTACAATGATGGAGTCCAAACTGTTATAGTTGTTTCCACGCAATTCGGAAAAAGAGAACTAAATTTAGGTATGGATTTTCTTGTATTAGTTGTTCTTTTCGTTCAATTTGCTTCGTTTTTTGGAACTTTGCTTGTTATGAAAATTGACCAGCGAATAAAATCTAAAAAAACCTTGATTCTTTGTCTTTTTGTATGGAGTTTCACAGTCGTTTTTGCTTATTTTTTTCTCAAAGATGCTTATGGCTTTGTTATTCTTGCTTTGTTAATTTCGTTGGTTTTGGGTGGAACACAAGCCATTAGCCGTTCGGTTTTCTCAAGATTTATTCCAGAAAATATGGAGGCTGAATACTTCAGTTTTTACGAAATCACAGAAAAGGGTTCCAGTTGGATTGGTCCCTTATTTTTTGGCATTATTCTGCAACTCACCAAATCATATAGATTAGCAATTTTATCTTTAATTTTGTTTTTTCTTTTGGGTATCTTTTTGCTTTTAAAAGTAAAAATTAATGCTAATGAAGTTGGAGTATCTAAATGAGATTTTTTAAAGAGATTACTATCGTAGCGACTTTGTTTTTTTCTTTTTTGTTGTCAACTTTCGGACAAAATTCAACTTCAAGCGATAGTTTGTTGAAATTAATATTAAATTCCGATACTCGAACACTTTATAAGTTAAGTGGTTCTTGGGAAACTTCAATCGACGGTGGCGAACCGAAGTCTGAATATTTTCCCAAAGTTTTTTACAATTGCGAAACTGTAAAGATTCGAAAGATAATCCATCTTGACAAACAGTTGATTGCCAATTCAGTCTGGCATTTATACTTTCTTGGTGTGAACGACGAAGTAGAACTTTACTGGAATAATCAATTTCTTGGTAAGTTTGTTTCCGATGGTTCTCCTTTATGGGTAACACTTCCAAGAAAAGCAACAATTAAAGAACATAACGAAGTGGAAATTGTGATGAGTTCTTCTAATTCGTTAGCCTATAAAACTCGTCGAAATTATCCATTCTATCGAAAAATTGTTACTGGGATACCAAGGGATTTTTATCTGGTGCGAACCCCAACTGCTTGGATAAATTATATTGCTGTAAATCCCGAATTTGAGAGTCTTGGAAAAGGTAACTTGCGTCTAAAAGTAAACATAAGTTCCTTTGAAGTAGAAAACCTTTTAAGAGTGCAAAACCCAACACAGATTTTTCCGAGAAGAAATTTCTCGCTTGAAATGATTCTGCGGGATAGGGTAACAAAGCAAGTTGTTGGACGCTCGGAAATTGGGTCTTTTGAACTTGCTTCTTTTAGAAATATTGTTTTGGAAGCCTCGATTGGAATTTTAAATCCTAATCTTTGGGAACCCGAAAATCCAAATTTGTATGAAGTTGAAGTGAGATTGTCTGCTCTGGGCACTCTTGTCGACAATCTTGTACAAGAAGTTGGTTTTACCAAGTGGGACAATTACAAATTGAAAGAAGGCTTTGGATTCATTCTTAATGGAAAGCCATTCCTTTTGAAAGCAATCGATATTGTTGAAGACTATGAATACTACTATTCTGGCGAAACAATAAAAAAAATCGAAGGTGATTTACGAAACTTGAAGTCTATGGGTGCCAATGCTGTAAGGTTTCTTTTCACACCACCACACCCATTGTTTCTTGCTCTGGCAAATAGATATGGGATATTGGTTCTGATAGATTTGCCAGTCTACAATATACCTTCGAACTTGCTAAAGAAGTCCGATTTATTCATCCGCTTTTTGACAGTGATGGAAAATATCGCAAAGAACTGTGGAACAAATCCTTCGTTGTTTGCTTTTGGGCTTGGTGAAGGATTGAATTTTGCTCAACCAGAAACACAAGATTATATACAAAGGATCAGTTCGAGAATTAGCCATTATTTGCGAATAAAGAAATTTGTTACTTTTATCATTGGGCAAGAACCAAAGCAATTGAATTTAATTGATTTCTACGTAGTTAAAGACAATTTTAGAATTAAAGAAAATGAAATTGTGCTGTCGGAACTACGCAAAATGAATTCCATTTTGCAAAATCCTGTAATTTTTAATTTTGGGGTTATCATTGACCCAACGAACCACAAAGGCTATAACGACCCGATGTCTGTTGAATATCAAGCATTCTTTTTAAACAATCGTTACAACATACGGAACCAAGTTGGAAATGCTGGTGTCTTGTTCTGGTGTTATAATGATTACTTTACTGAAAATCCGCAAGTAATGACCTCAAAGAACGAACCTTTTGTTTGCTATTCTGGAATTGTTAATTACAAAAGCCAACGTGTTGCTTTCAATATGTTGAAAGCATTGTTCAACAATGAAGAGACGCCAATTGTTAATCCTGGTCAACCCGAAAGCGATTACCCAGTGCTTTATATTTTGTCTGGTGTCTTGGCTTTTGTCCTTTGGGGAGTAATGATTAATCGCAGTCGTAGATTTCGCGAGCACACGTTTCGCTCCTTGTTTAGAACTTATAACTTTTTTGCTGACATTCGCGACCGTCGTCTGATTTCCAATTGGCAAACTGGTATTTTTGGTTTGGTAATTTCAATCATAATTGCGACATATCTATCTTCTGTTGTATATTATTATAGAACAAGCAATTTGTTCAATTTGTTAATGAATTTCTTTATACCAAACGTTTTCTTCCGAGAATGGCTTTTTAGATTATCTTGGCAACCAGAAATCTTTGTAACTGTCTTCTCTTTGTTAATTTTTGTCAAACTATTGTTAATTGCGATTTTGTTGAAGTTTGCCTCGTTTTTTGTTCGTTCGAAAATTTTCCTTAGCGATACATTTAAAATGGTTATCTGGGCTGGTGCTCCAATTTTATTTATGCTTCCAATTGCCATTTTTTTGAATCGAATTCTTCCAATTTCTCCATTGTTGGGCTACCTTTTCAATGCTATATTTATTCTATTAATTTTGCTCTGGCTATTAAGGTTGATTAAATCAGTTTGGGTTGTTTTCGATGTTAGACCATCCGTTGTTTATTTAATTTCTACTATTTTGGTATTTATTGCCTTTCTGGCTTATTTTTCAATTTTGGAATATAAATATTACATTGTTGAATATTTGTCACATTATTCACAAATAGGTGTTTTATGAAAACGATTTATCAAGCAAATTTTCCAGACATTCCTTTGCGAAATCGTGGAAAAGTAAGGGATATCTTCGACCTCGGAGATAGTTTGCTTTTTGTCGCTACCGACCGTATCTCTGCTTTCGATGTAGTAATGAACGAACCAGTCCCTTACAAAGGAGCGATTCTAACTCAAATCTCAAAATTTTGGTTGGAAAAGACTAAATCTATAATTCCCAACCACTTCGTTACTGATAATATTGACGAATATCCCGATGTATGCAAAAAGTATAAAGATGATTTACTTGGTCGCTCGATGATAGTTAAAAAATGCAAGCCTTTGCCAATCGAAGCAATTGTGCGTGGCTATATTGCTGGCTCTGGTTGGAAAGAGTATCAAAAGTCACGCACTATCTGCGGAATTCCTCTTCCCGAAGGACTTGTCGAATTCCAGAAACTTCCCGAGCCAATTTACACTCCTTCGACAAAAGAAGAAGTTGGACACGATATAAATGTAAATTTTGAATATACCGTAGATGTTCTTGGCGAAGAGTTGGCAAATCGTGTGCGTGAAGTCTCCTTGGATTTGTTCAAGTTTGCTTCAGAATATCTTGAAGAACGCGGGTTAATTCTTGCAGACACAAAGTTCGAGTTTGGATTGGACGAAAACGGGCAGTTGATTCTTATCGACGAAGTGCTAACTCCCGACTCTTCAAGATTTTGGTTGAAAGAAGACTATGCGCCAGGGAAACCTCAATACAATTTCGACAAGCAAGTGCTTCGCGACTATCTTGAGTCGCTAAATTGGAATAAAGTTCCACCGCCACCACCATTACCAAATGAGGTTATTAACAAAATCGTCGAGAAATACAAAGAAGCCTATCACAGAATTCTGGGCAAACCTTTTGAAGAATGAGTATGGAAGTTAAAGTTGGAGCAAAAAAATCCTTTCTTCGGACAGTTGATAAAAAATTGCTCGCCAGCGTTTTGTTTTTGATTCTCATTGGTATTTATTCAATTTTTAGTAATTACCTTAATTCCGAGACTTTAATTCCATTTCAAAAGCATTTGACTTATGTCAGTTGGGGAATAATTTTGATGTTTGCGGTTGCTTTTATGCCCGAGCAATGGATTCGTTCGATTGCTTTTCCCTTCTATATTATTACAACATTACTTTTGATTGCAGTTCTGATTTTCGGAGTAGAAATAAACGGCACAAAGGGCTGGTTAAGGATTGCTGGTTATTCTTTCCAACCGTCGGAGTTTGCCAAACTTGCTGTGATTTTGGCTTCCTCTGCTTTCCTTTCTATTCCAGGCGTTAGTTTGAAGAATATTCGAGGACTTGGGACATTGTTCGTTATCTTCCTCTTGCCACTTATTTTTATCGTACTGCAACCAGATTTTGGCACTGCGATTATTCTTTTGACAATCTTTTGGGGAATCCTTTTCTGGTCGGATTTTAATTTGAATATTTTGCTTGCTTTGTTAGGGTTCCCCTTCGTACTACTATTCTACTTGAAAGGAATTTTTGAATTTATTGTTGTTTTAACAATCTTCTCCGCTTTGATTTTCTATGTGAACAAAAGAAAGTTTGTGGTTTCTATTATTACTATTGCTCTCGTTGTGGTTTTGTCATTGGGAACAAAGGATTTAATCAATCATTTGCCCAAACACCAACAAGACCGAATAAGTGCTTTTGTCGACCCCAGCCGTTCCCCTTTGAAAGAAAGTTACAATATGATTCAATCGATACTTGCTGTTGGAAGTGGTGGGCTTTTTGGAAAAGGACCATTTTCGGGAACGCAAACCCAATTAAAGTATGTTTATGCACAAAGTTCCGATTTTGTGTTTTCCATACCCGCCGAAGAATTTGGTTTCGTTGGCTCGGTAGCAATTGTCATAGCATTTTTTGTTTTGATAAGTCGGGTTGTTCGAATTGGAACAGAAACGGGTTCACCATTTCTGCGATACATCATTTTAAGTTATGCAACATTGCTCTTTGTCCATTTTGCCGAAAATCTTGGTATGGCTATGGGTTTGTTCCCAGTTATGGGAATACCACTTCCATTTGTCAGTAGCGGTGGTTCATTTTTCCTTGTCAATTCTTTTCTTGTTGGTGTAGCGTTGAATGCATATAGAAAAAAATTCAAAGATGTCTAACGCCAAGGAAATTTTCGATTTGTACGCAAAATATGGTGAAGAAATCAAAAGGACGCTTGCCAACTTCAAACAAGTTCCCGAAGAAGATTATTTCTACGAACTTTGCTATTGTCTTTTAACACCAGCAAACAAAGCAGAATATGCTTTGATTGTTGTCGAATACTTGAAAGAGAAAAATTTTTTTGAAAATGGTTTCAAGCCCACAAAAGTGCTTCGGGGAAGTGTATTCGATAGCCGACCGAAGAAGGTTTACATTCGGTTCCATAACCAAAAAGCCGAAAGACTTTTGCGTGCAAGAGAAGATTGGGCAAAGATTCGTTCGATTTTACACCAAAGTATTGAAGTAAGCAAAAAAAGGGACTATTTGGTGGAAACAGTTTACGGTTTTGGATACAAGGAAGCCTCCCATTTTTTGCGGAACATTGGGAGCGAGGGAGTGGCTGTACTCGACCGCCATATTTTGAGAAATCTGCAAAATTTCGGGGTACTGGACTCCAAGATAAACGTCGCTACGAGAAAGAATTATCATTTTGTGGAAAAATTATTTTTTGAATTTGCGAAGTCAATTGGAATTCCAGCCGAAGAACTCGACCTACTTTTTTGGGCTAAAGAAACTGGATATGTTTTAAAATAGTTTGAGTTAAAAGTATACCAGTCTGTTACCTGCCTTTCGGAATTTTATATTACGCAAAGATCAAAGGAGGTTGAAAAAGCCAAAGCAATTAATTCCGAAAATGTAAAAATTAATTAGAGAATTTTCGATAAATAGAACGCTTTTTTCATATTCCCTCCAAATATATTTCTATAAGATTTTTTTTCGAATGGATATGTGCATTTTAGATTTAAATTATTGAATAGTAAATAATTAATATTTTTTTGAAAAATTTTTAAATACGGCTGTCATAATAGTATCTAGATTTGCTTGGAATTTTATAACTGTATTAATTTTTACAAATTGCAAATTTATTTTAATATATTTCGTCTGGAAAATTTGCAGTTGTTTAATTTTTTTATTTGCTTAATCTTGTAATGAAAAAAGTTATTCTAATAAATTCGGCAATAAACGAGAATAGAATTGCTATTACAGAAGATGGAAAATTAGCCGAATACTTTGTCGAAACGCCAGACAAAGAAAAATATGTTGGTAATATATATCTTGGAAGGATTACTCGAATTCTTCCGAGTTTGAATGCTGCTTTTGTCGATATTGGCTTGAAGCAAAATGCATTTTTGCATTTTTCCGATGTAGACGAACGCTTCCGCCAAATTATCTGGGAGGAGGAAGGCGACGCTTTTAATGAGAATGGATTCGAAAGAGAAAACAGCGTTATCAACGAAATCGACTCTATGCTCGAAAACTTGAACGAAAAAAATGGGAAATCGAGTTCCAAACCAAACAACACTCGAAAACGCCAGGAAAATTTAGCCATAAATCTAAATTTGAAACTCGATATAAAGGAAAATCAACTTATTCCAGTCCAAGTTGTTCGCGAAGCATTTGCCAATAAAGGTGTTAAAGTTACTACGCGGATTTCTATCCCTGGTCGCTATTTGGTGCTTGTTCCCGATTTCAAGATAATTGGAGTCTCGCGGAAGATACATTCTCCGCAAGAGCGGAGGCGTTTGCGTTCTCTTGCAGCGAAAATCACCAACAAAGAGTTTGGTTGCATTATCCGAACTGCTGCCGTTGGGCGAGATTTGGAAGATTTTGAATCCGATTGGGCAAATTTGAAGGAAACTTGGGAAAAGATACAGAAAAAAATCGCAACGGCAAAAGAACCAATGCTTTTGTACAAAGATATGGAATTGACCACAAGTATTATTCGAGATTTGTTCCGCAACGATGTGGACAAAGTTATTGTCGATTCCAAGAAACTGTACAAAGAGATAGTGGAATATCTTGAAGATTATTCCCCAGAATTTATTGAGCGAGTGGAACTGTACAAAGGCAAGACACCACTTTTCGATTATTACCAAATTGAAAAAGATATCGAGTTGACCAAACAAAGAAAAGTGCCTTTGCCAAGTGGTGGCTCGATAATCATAGACCAAACAGAAGCGATGTTCATAATCGATGTGAATTCTGGGAAATTAGTAAGCGAGGCTACGCAAGAGATAAATGCTTTTAGAACCAATATGGAGGCTGTCAACGAAATTGCTCGGCAAATTCGATTGCGTGACCTTGCTGGTATCATCATTGTCGACTTTATTGATATGCACGACCCGATAAACAGGAAGAAGATATACTATGCAATGCGGCGAGCAATGAAGAAAGACAGGGCAAAGGCTGTTGTGTTTCCTTTGACTGAACTTTCCCTAATGCAAATTACCCGACAAAGAATAAATCTGAACATTTCCGAAAAAGTTACAGAGGTTTGTCCTTTGTGTAAAGGGTTAGGACGCATTCCTACGAAAGCAGAAGTATTGACAAAGATAGAGCGATGGCTGAAAAATTTCAAATCGAAAGCAAAAGAATTTCGTTTACGCTTGTATGTCCATCCACATATTGCTGAATACCTTACAGAGGGAAATATTTCCCGATTGACAAAACTGATGTTGAAATACTTCGTTAGAATTAAACTTGTAATTGACGAAAGTTTGCCTATCGACCAATTTAAATTTGAATCGGTTAAACAAAGTAAGGATATTACGAAAGAATTCTTGGAAGTAAACTATGACGCAACTCTCAACTAAAAACATTTCCATTCTTGGTTCTACTGGTTCAATTGGTGTTCAAACTCTTCAAGTGATTGAGAAAAGCAATGGCTTTTTCAATATATTGTATTTGACAACCAACAAGAATATTGATTTGCTGGCGGAGCAAATTCAAAAATTCAAACCCAAAGGGGTGGTAATTAATGATTACCAAAGTTACTTGGCTTTCAAAAAGAACTATACCTTCGACGGAGAAGTTCTTTTTGGGCAAGAAGGACTTCTTCGTGCCGCTTCCGATAGCGAAAATGATTTGGTTGTTTCTGCTCTTGTTGGTTTTTCTGGTGTTTCCCCGACAATTTCTGCTTTGGAGGCTGGAAAAGATGTTGCTTTGGCAAACAAAGAGACGCTCGTCTCTGCTGGTCAATATATTTCAGAAATTTCCAGAAAAAACAATGCAAAAATAATTGCAATAGATAGCGAACACAATGCGATATTGCAGTGTTTATTGGGCGAAGATGTTTCCAAAGTCGAAAAGATTATTTTAACAGCCTCTGGTGGTCCTTTCTTGAACTTCGACCAAAAGAAATTCGACGAGGTAAAGGTAAGCGAAGCGCTTGCCCACCCACGTTGGTCTATGGGAAAGAAAATTTCCATCGATTCGGCAACCTTAATGAACAAGGGTTTCGAAGTAATCGAGGCGCATTGGCTATTTAATTTGTCCGCAGAGCAAATCCAGGTCGTGGTCCATCCCGAAAGTATTGTGCATTCCCTGGTTCAATTTGTCGATGGTTCAATCAAGGCACAACTTGGACCCCAGGATATGCGAATTCCAATTTCATTTGCCTTGAATTATCCCAATCGCTTCAAATATGATTTTCCTCGATTGGATTTGCTTGAGGTTAGTAGTTTAAATTTCATAAGACCAGACACAGAGAAATTTCCTTGTTTGCAATTTGCTTACGATGCTTTAAAACTTGGTGGAAACGCACCAGCAATTCTCAACGCTGCCAACGAAACCGCTGTTCAAAGTTTCCTCGATGGAAGAATTTCGTTCTCTTCGATACCAAAATGCATTTCCTATGCTCTTGAAAAAGTTGAACATATAGAAAATCCGACTTTAAAGGACATCTTCGACACTGATAAATTTACACGAGAATTCACTTTGGATTTTATTAACAAGATTATTTGATTATGGAATTTTTAAGCAACATTTTGTATTTCGTAATTGTCATCGGGATTTTGGTGATTGTCCACGAATTTGGGCATTTCATTGCAGCGAAATTATCGGGAATTCGTGTTGACGCCTTTTCAATTGGAATGGGACCTCGATTGTTTGGTTTCAATAAAGTAAATGGATTCACTTTTGGTAAACTACCCGATGATTTCGAATTAAACGGTTTTTGCGATTATCGAGTATGTCTTTTGCCAATTGGTGGTTACGTTAAAATTGCTGGAATGATAGACGAAAGTTTGGATAAGTCTTTTATAAATACGCCTCCGAAAGAATACGAATTTCGAAGTAAAGGAACTCTTGCGAAGTTGTTTGTAATCACTGCTGGCGTAATAATGAACTTTTTGCTTGCTGTTTTGATTTTTTCAATAATTTCTTTTTCCGAAGGGAAAGTTGTTTGGAAGACAAACAAGATTGGCTATGTTCAAAATAATTCCGTTGCTGAATCCATTGGTTTAAAACCTGGCGATGTGATTCTTTCAATTAATAACAAAACTGTTGATAATTGGAATGATATTATTACAAGACTTTCGCTGGATAAATTTGGTGCAACCAAAAAAATCACAATTCTTCGGGGAAGCGATACATTGACCCTTTCTGTCGATGGAGATAAAATTGTCAAAAGTATTGCCAAAGGGAATATGAATCTTGGCTTGACACCAGAAAAATTTTACGTTTTCGTCCGTGATGTTGAAACACTTGCACCAGCGGGCAAATTAGGACTTAAATCGGGAGACACTCTTTTAGCAATCAACAATGAAAAGATTGACGCTTTCGATGAGTTAACATATTTGCTTTCTTTGAACAAATCCAAGCCAATACTTTTGCAATGGAAACGCGGAAACCAAATTCTTGCCGATTCTGTAGTGCCAACTGCCGATGGTAAATTAGGTTTCTATCCTGGTTTCCACTTTGCTGGGCGTAAAGATACGCTTTACTATGGTGTTTTCGAGGCGCTTGGCAACGGAGTGAAAGAGACAATTCGTTCGACAGAATTGTTCTTTTCTTCGATAGCACAAATTTTTAAAGGGAATATTTCTGCGAAAGAGTCCATTGGTGGACCAATTATGATTGCTAAAAGTGCTTCTCAACAAGCCAGTTTAGGAGTTGTATATTTTCTAAACTTCATTGCATTGCTCTCTGTTACTCTTGCAATAATAAATATATTGCCATTACCAGCGCTCGATGGTGGGCATTTAATTATTATCTTAATCGAAGGAATAATTCGTAAAGAATTGCCAGTGAAGGCAAAATTGATTATTCAAAATATTGGTATCGGATTGATTGTGCTATTAATGATTTTTGTAATATTCAACGATGTTTCAAGGTTAATAAAGTAAGTTCAAATGGAAAAGAAGTTCTTAATACTTGCTACAAATGACGACGGAATTGATTCGAATGGTCTTTTTCATCTTGTCAAATCGCTCGAAGAGTTTGCAGAAGTTAAAGTCGTTGCTCCCGATAAACAGCAAAGCGCAGTCGGGCATATGTTGACAATTTCGAAGCCTTTGCGTGTTACAAAATTCTATCGTAACGGTGAAGTTTTTGGCTATGCTGTTAATGGTTCCCCTTCGGATTGTGTTAAACTTGCTCTTTCAACTCTGCTGGACAGAAAGCCAGACTTGATAGTTTCTGGAATAAACTATGGACAAAACACTTCGGTAAATATATTGTATTCTGGAACTGTGGCTGCTGCGACCGAAGGCTGTTTGGCTGGGATTCCATCGATTGCCATTTCGCTTGGAACATACGATTTGGAATTCGATTGCAAATTTCCAGCAGAATTGAGTAGCAAAATCATTAAGAAGTTACTCAACGAACAGAAATTACAATTTAAATTGCTGAATATTAACATTCCCGCACTTCCACCTTCCGAAATCAAAGGAATTAGAGTTACCCATTGTGGAAACGCTTACTGGAAAGACAACTACGTCAAGCGAGTCGACCCATTTGGAAGGGATTACTATTGGTTTGCGGGCGAATTTGTGCCAAGCGACGACGAAGGAAGCGACGATTGGGCAATTGCTAATGGTTTCGTCTCGATTACTCCCGTAAACTTTTCTTTCACTGACTACTCCTTGATTGAAAAAATGAATGAAGTTTCATTCGATGGGTTAGATACTTTAAGCAGTTTCTGATTCCATAGTGATTTGGTAAACAATATTCCAAAAGTTTAAAAATAAAAGTTAAAATTTAACGACTAAATTGTGTTTTATATGATTTTGTTATGAACGGAAGTCAACGACTTGTATTTTTGGACTTGATGCGTGTTATTGCAATGGTGATGATGATTCTTGGTCATTCATTTTTCGATTTGGTTCGTCCAAACTATGTTGACATTAGCCAGTTTCCTTGGAATATTTGGGATTTTGTGCGGGGTCTTACTGCTCCAGTCTTTTTGGTTGTTTCGGGCATTGTTCAAGTCTTTGCAAATAAAAGAATTGAAGGCAAATTGCCAAAAGAGATTGTTTATAAACGACTCAGAACAGCATTACTACTTATCTTTCTTGGCTATTTTCTTTATTTCCCAGTTCAAAAAGCGTTTCATATCTTTTTCCAAAGTAAAAATACATTAATTCCCTTTTTCCAAGTTAATATTTTACAACTGATTGGGGTTACTCTCATTTGGGTTTTGTTTTACTTTCTGGTTACGAAAAACAATCGACAACTTGGCGTTGTTTCATTAGTTACTGGGATTGCAATTTTTGTTTTAACTCCCGTTGTACATTTGGTAGATTGGTTCAAAATATTACCAATATGGCTGGCTCCATACTTTTCGCTTGAAAAAGGTTCATATTTCACAATTTTTCCGTTTTCTGGCTTCTTATTTTTGGGAATTGCGTTTGGTACCTACCTTGAACGATTTTCGCTTGAAGAAAGAGCAGAAATAATAATTAAAAAAGGTTTGGAATACGGAGCAATTCTTCTTCCAATTGGTATCCTTACCTTTTTCTTTATCAATTCGTTCAATTTCTCATTTTATGATGTTTTCAAAGCAAATACTGGAATGTCGTTAATTAGGCTTTCTTTGGTTTTAATCTTGCTTGCTTCATTAGTTTGGCTTTATCAAAAATATCTGGTTAACTTTCCTTGGATTAAACAGATTTCTTTGACTTTGGGTAAAAATTCTCTTTTTGTCTATATTGTCCATCTTGTTATTCTTTATGGTTTACCATGGTACCCAAGTTTTGCAAGTATCTACTATAGAAAATTTGGAATCGCAGAGTCCTTTGCATTGTCCTTTTTGGTGGTTATAATTTCTTTCACTTTGGTCTTCTTATACGAAAAGTTTATGTCGGAAAGGAAATTATTGAAATACTATTTTAAATATGGTACAATCACCTTGCTGTTTCTGCTGTTGTTTATTTAATCTGCGATTTTTTCGCCCGCCCGAAGTTTTGCGCTTCTCGCCCTTGGGTTCGATTTAATCTCTGCTTCGCTTGGGACAATCGGTTTTTTGGTTAAAACTTTAATTTTTGGCACAATTATTGTTCCTTCTTCACTTCTTTTTGTTGAAAAGTTGCGTAGGAAGTTTTTAACGATGCGGTCTTCAAGCGAATGGTATGAAATGACAACAATTCTGCCACCTATTGCAAGGCATTCAAGTGAATTGTTCAAAGCCTTTTCAAGGACTTCAAGTTCGTTGTTGATTGCAATGCGAATTGCTTGGAAGACACGCGAAAGCGATTTTTTGAGGAATTTCCTTGGCACAACGTTTTCAACTACCTTTGCAAGGTCTACCGTTGTTTTCAAGGGGGAAATTTTTCGTTGCTGGACAATTGCGCGGGCAATTTTTTTGGCGTATGGCTCTTCCCCGAACTTACGGAGAAGAGCCGCCAAGTCTTCCTCGTTTGCTGCATTGACAAGCTCTTCTGCTGTCGTTCCGTGCGGTGAAAATCGCAAGTCCAATGGTCCTACCGCACGATACGAAAAACCACGGCGGCTCTCATCGAGCTGCCGTGACGAAACCCCCAAATCCAGCAGAAAGCCTGTCCATTTCCCCCGATGTCTCGTTATGCTGCATGCATTACTAAAACACTCGTTGAAAAGTTCAATTCTCGATAATTCCCCCTTTTCGAGCTCCCCCTTGAACTTTTCTTTGCAAAACTCAATTGCTTCGATATCTTTGTCGAACCCCAAAATCCTTCCTTCCTCGTCAAGACGCTCCAAAATTGCACTGCTGTGCCCTCCGCCTCCTATCGTTCCATCAACGTAAATCCCTTTGGGGTCGGTGACCAACAATTCAACTACTTCTTTTAAAAGAACGGGCGTATGATATTGTTCAATATTAATTGCCATCAAACTTGCTTTGGCTCGTTTGCTTCGTATTTCGATTCTTGATTGTTGTAATGGTTTGTTCCGAGAACTTTTTCAAAGATTTGTGCGTATTCTTCCTCGTCGAATGAGTAAATTCTTGCAAACTCTTCGGGATTCCAAATTTCAATGTGGTCGATTTTGCCAACAATCAATGCTTTCGTATCTATTTTTGCGTATGTAAGCAAATCTTTGGGTATTAGTATTCGGTTCTGTGCGTCAAGCGTAACTTCTTTGCAAAACATCGTTAAGAACGTGATAATCTTGTCATTTTCTGGATTAAATGGATTTAACTCCATCAACTTGTGCTGAATTTTCTCCCACTGGTCAATTGGATAAGCAATAATGCATTTTCGAACACCGCGAGTGATTGTGAAAGTTTCGCGGGCTTCGGGGCTAAGTGCACGCCTCATATACGGTGGAATTGTCACCCTGCCTTTATTGTCCAATACGTACTCTTCGCTACCTTGAAAGAATGTCATACCACTTTGCCCCACTTTTCTTTATTTTTTTGGGAAATTATTTGACTAATTCCCCACTGCAAAATTAAACATATTTTTCTTATTTCCAAATTTTTTTTGAAAAATTTTTGATTTTTTTTGAAAGGAAAATAAAAGTGCTTGTAAATTATTTTTTTACAAGCACTTCCTTAGAATTGAAAAGTTAGATAGATTAATTTGTTCTTTAAAAGATTTTAAAAAATTTAAAATTTATCTGAAATTCCTCGGAATTTGCTATCGGTTACTATATATTTAAACAAAATCACCATATGCGATTTCTCTGCCTTGATAATATTATTTAGCACTTCGTTGTCCGCGATTAAGTCTCGTACAGCGGAATAAAAAAGGTAGGTATCTTTTTCGAAGTTGTAACAAACTTTCAAAATTTCGTTTAAATCCTCTTCTGCTGATTCGAAAAAAGGAACAAATCTTGATGGGTCAACAAAATCGAGTAATTCCTTGTCAATTTGGCTAACATTATCGAGGGTTTCTGGTATGTCTTTCTTAAAAGACTGAAATTGGTTATAATGGATTTGCTCGTCTTTGGCAAGCAGTTTGAATGTTTCGTAAAGTTCTTGATTCGAAGAGTATTTATCCGCCAATTGGTTATAGATTTCTGCTCCCTTTTCTTCCACTTTGAGAGCAATATCAACTACTTTGTGTAAATCAATTGTTTCCATAATTTCTCCATTTATTGTTCATCAAGAAGACGTTTTTCACCTTCGAGTGTTCGATATGGATTGATATCTTGAACCATTTCGACAACTCCCTGGTATTCTCCATTTTCATTTCTAACTGCGTAATATGCTATGAAAAGATACATTCCATTGAAATGAATCCAGAATGTTGCCTGGTCTCGCTTTCCTTCTTTCATTTCTTGAATAATTTTGTTCACAAGGTGCAAACTTTTTGGTGGATGGCATTGTTGAACGAGGCGGCCAATGACGGAAAGTGTTCGGGCAAAGATTTTGTCCTTGTCCAATTTGTTGAAATAGCGAACACGGTCCTCGGCATCGACAAAAGTGATTTCAATTGGAAGAGCATCTAGCATATTACCAATGATTTCGGTTGGAAGAGAAGCAAGCAAATCAATTCGTTCGCCACTTTCCTTCTCCAATGCATCGACAAGCGTCTTATAACGAGTGTAGGCTCCTTCGCCGAGCGATTCTCTTTCGATTCGTTTGAATTCGTTTGCAAGATAGGGAACATCATCGGGTTGTATAAACTTACGCCCCATTGGATAAAGGATATCGTTCTCTTTCCAAATGTGGTCCTTTGTCAAATTTGCATAGTCAGAGAATTCCGTAACAAATTGGTTAATCTCCTCTTCGCTTTTTTGCTCTTTTGCCAAAAATTCTTTGAACTTTGTTAAATAATCCCTTTCTGCTTGATGTTCTTTAAGCATCACGCCGATTGGTCCACTTTCTGGCATTCCTCTTTCTAACAGGGTTGGGAAATATACTTTCTCTTCTTTCATATTGTGGCAAGTTTCGCCATAATCCCAAAGCACATCAATCAAAGTTTGAATTGTTAGCCAATTCTTTTTCTTTTTTTGAAGTTGCCTTTCCAGAATGACCAAAGCCTTTTCAATAATTGAATGGTCATTCATAAGCATTGTAATATAAAGTTCATTCATTTTTATACCCCATTTAAGATTACAAATATAAAAGTAATAAAACGTTTAAATTCAGACAAAATTGTCTTATTTTATTTCTGTAATCTTATTCTTGCGTCAACAATTTTTATGTCTTGACCTACTCCAAATGCTGGATTAATGTCGAGTTCGGTAATTTCGGGGGCAATCTCAACGAGTTGTGAAAGGCGAAGGAGGACTTCAGCAATTGAATTTTTGTCTACATTTTGTTGCTTTCGATAGCCTTCCAATATCTTAACACCTTTAATGTTTTCGACCATTTCAAGGGCTTCGGTTTTTGAAAGAGGAGAGAGAGACATTTGAACATCTTTGAGAACTTCAACAAAAATGCCTCCAAGCCCAAAAGCAAGCAAATGTCCAAAGCCTTCCTGGTATTTGCATCCAAAAAATAATTCCACACCAGAAGCCATTGGTTGGACGACAACGCCAGTTGCACCTTCGATTTCCATTAGTTGATTAAATTTTTCTCTTACTGTTTCTACATCATTTATATTAGTGATAACTCCACCGACTTCCGTTTTGTGAATTGGACCATCGACTTTCATAACGATTGGAAATTCGATGTTCGAAAGAATGGGCTTTAAATCGTCTGGACTTGCAACGAAGTATGTTTTAACGAGTTTGAAATTTGCATATTCTAAAATTTTGAAGACTTTTTTTGATGGCAAAAAACCATTCGAAGAGGTTTCAATAATTTGTCGAATTTTCTCTGTGTTAAAATCATCGAATTGATATGGTTCGTCGAATTGTTTGAATTGCATTTTGATTGCTTTTGCAAATGCTTTGCCGAAAGCAACCTCGTCGTTGAAATAATGACCGCCAAGCGATTTGAAATGCTCAATTGCAGACTTTGCTTGGTAAATTGAAGGAAGAATAGCGAAAATAGGTTTTTTGCTGCTTTTTATTCTTTTGTACAAAACCTCGTAGACATTTTTTACATCGAAAAGTCCTGGGGTACCAAAAATCACTGCACAAGCGTCAATGCTATCGAATTTGTTTTCAACATAATCCAATATCAAATCGAGTTGTTCAGCAGTCCCCGTTGCAAGAAAATCGATGGGATTTGAAACAGAAGAACCAAAATGTAATTGTTTAAGTAACTCGTCGGCGTGCTCGCCTTCGATTTTTGGTATTTGCAATCCTTCGGCTTCGAGCGTGTCTGTGAGCATTACGCCCGGACCCCCGGCGTGCGTTACAATGGCAACATTTTTCCCTTTGGGTGCTTGTTCGAGTAAAATGCCGGCAACGTTAACCAAATCCAATCTACCCTCGCAACGAATAATGCCAGCCTTTTTGAACAAAGCCTCAACGACAGCGTCCTCGCCAGCAAGTGCTCCAGTATGTGAAGAAACTGCCCGTTGGCCAGCCGATGTTCTTCCCGATTTTATCGCAGCGATTTTACATCCTTTCTTTCGTAGGGATAGGGAATGTTTCAAAAACTTTTTGGGTTTTGAAATTTGTTCTGCATAGATAAGTTTGACAAAAGGGGATTTCCCGGGTTCGTAGTTGTTATCCCAGTATTCAAGAACTTCTTCTATTCCAATTTGAGCAGAGTTCCCGACAGAAAAAATCGAACTGAACTTGATACCTTTTTCGATTGCTTCCTCAAGAATGAAAACAGCAGTGGCACCGGAAGCAGAAACAAAATCACAACCAAAAGTATCGAATTCGGGTATTGGTCCAGCGAACACACCTTTGTATTTTTCGGTGATAACGCCGATACAGTTTGGACCAATAAGAGAGCCATCAACTTTTTCGACAATTTCAACTAATTTTCGTTCCAGTTTTTTCCCTTCTTCGCCCATTTCGCTAAACCCTGCGGAAAGAACAATAAAGGCACGGGTTCCTCTGTTTGCAAGCAATTCCATTGCCTCGGGTATGAATTGAGCGGGAATGGCAAAAATCGCAAGGTCGATTTTGGGAAGTTCGTTGCAAGAAGGAAATGATTTAATGCCTTGGACAGAGGTTTCCTTTGGATTGACAACAAAAAGTTCACCAGCGAAACCGCCTCGAAGGAGATTTTCGAGTACTTTCCCTCCTGGTTTTCGAATATCGTTAGAACCGCCTACGATAACAATACTATTAGGTTCAATTAATTCTTTGACAATCATATTTTGGTATTCAAAAGTTAAACAAAAGCAAATTTAAGGTAAATAGAATAAACACCATTTAGAGAAAAGAAAAAATAAAATTTTAAAAGGTCGTCTTAATAAATCGATTTTTGTTAAAACAAAAAAAATTAATTTGGATTTTGGTATAAAAAAATTTTTTATTAATTTTGAAGTCTCTAAAAGGGGCAGGTACCGAAGCGGTCAAACGGGGCAGACTGTAAATCTGCTGGGGTATCCCTTCGGAGGTTCGAATCCTTCCCTGCCCACGAGAGGATGCGGGAGTAGCTCAGTTGGTAGAGCATCAGCCTTCCAAGCTGAGGGTCGCGGGTTCGAGTCCCGTTTCCCGCTCGAGATTGTGTTGAGCGCGGGAGTAGCTCAGTTGGTAGAGCGTCAGCTTCCCAAGCTGAGGGTCGCGGGTTCGAGTCCCGTTTCCCGCTCTCACAACAATGCTGATGTAGCTCAGTTGGTAGAGCGCTTCCTTGGTAAGGAAGAGGTCACCGGTTCAATCCCGGTCATCAGCTCGAGGAAAGGGGTGTAGCTCAATTGGCAGAGCGGCGGTCTCCAAAACCGTAGGCTGAGGGTTCGAGTCCTTCCACCCCTGCTAATTTTTTGAAAAGGGGACAATATGCTGGGTAAAGTAAAAAGATATTTAAATGAAGTTGCCAAGGAAATGAAAAAAGTTTCTTGGCCCACTCGTGCCCAATTGCGCGAGTCTACTTATATTGTGATTATAACTATGTTGATTTTTACTGCATTTGTCTACATTGTTGATTTGTTGATGGTTAAAATCTTAGAGTTTATTTTCTAAAATGGAAGACAAAGAATATTTAAATAGAAGCGAAGAGGAAATCGAATCGGGCAAACAGCCCGAATTTAAGTGGTATGCCCTTCGCACATATACGGGCCACGAGAACAAAGTCAAACTGACTTTGGAAGCGGAAATTAAACGCCTTGGTTTGCAAAATCGTATCACAGATATTATTGTTCCCCTAGAACAAGTTTTCGAAATTCGTCACGGCAAAAAAAGAACCAAGATTCAGAACTTTTTGCCCGGATATATTATTCTTCGCGTTGCTCTTGATAAAAAATTAAAGGATTTTATTAACTCTCTCCCTTCGGTTGTTAGTTTTGTCGGTACAAAAACCGAACCGGTGCCGTTGACCGAAGCAGAGATTAAACGAATTCTAAGCCGAGTTGAAGAGAGAAAAAATATCGAAACTATTGGAACTGAATTCCAGATTGGCGACCCGGTGAAAGTCATTGATGGTCCATTCACTGGATTTAATGGTACAGTCAAAGAAGTTAACTACGAGAAGCAAAAATTGAAAGTCGAGGTTGGCATTCTTGGCCGAAAGACACCAATTGAATTAGATTTTAGCCAAGTAGAAATTGGCGCAATTTAGATTTTGTGGGAAATTTAGTAGAGATTAGATATGGCAAAGAAAGTATTAGGCTCGTTTAAACTTCAACTACCCGCTGGCGAAGCAACGATGTCGCCACCAGTTGGTCCTGCATTTGGTCAGCGTGGTTTGAATGGCGTCGAATTTGTGAAGCAATTCAATGCCAGAACAGCAAAACAAAAAGGAACAATTGTCCCAGTTGTTGTAACATTTTATTCCGACAAAAGTTTTACTTTTGTCGTAAAATCTCCCCCAGCAGCGGTGTTGATTATGAAAGCCGCTGGAATTCAAAAAGGCTCTGGGCAACCAAACAAAGTGAAGGTTGGGCAAATTACATTAGCCCAATGCGAAGAAATTGCAAAGATTAAAATGGATGATTTGAACTGTGATACATTGGAATCGGCTGTTTCTATGATTAAAGGGACAGCCCGAAGTATGGGAGTTACTGTTGTCGAATAACAGAGGACAAGATATGAAAAAACACGGAAAGCGCTACCGACAATTGCTCAAGAATTACGACCCGAAGGCGATATATCCCTTTCGCGAGGCAATCGAAATTGTCAAGAAAAACGCTACTGCAAAATTTGACGAATCTTTCGAAGTTGCAATGCGATTGGGAGTTGACCCCCGAAAGGCAGACCAATTAGTCCGCGGAACAGTAACGCTACCACACGGAACAGGACGCCAGGTGCGTGTCCTTGTATTGTGCAAATCGCCACGCGACCAGGAGGCTCTTGACGCAGGAGCAGATTACGCTGGCTTCGAGGAATACATCGAAAAGATTAAAGGTGGTTGGACTGATGTCGATGTTATAATTGCAACCCCCGATGTTATGGGCGAAGTCGGAAAACTTGGTAAAATTCTTGGTCCCCGAGGTTTAATGCCAAACCCCAAAAGTGGTACCGTTACAACAGATGTCGCAAAAGCCGTGCGGGAAGTCAAGGCTGGTAAGATTGAATATCGAGTTGACAAAACGGGAAATGTCCACGCTTCGATTGGCAAATGTTCTTTTAGTGTGGACCAACTTGCCGAAAATATTCAAGCCTTGTACCAAAGCATTGTGAAAGCAAAACCTGCTTCCGCAAAGGGTCGTTATATCAAGAGTATACACTTCTCATCTACTATGGGACCAAGTGTAGAAGTGAGTGAATCGTCGTTCCAAAATGCATAGAAATGAAGGCTATTACGCACTCGTAGGATAAATGGGCGGCTTGCTTCTCGTTCATTTGAACGAAGTCGCTTGTAAACAAAAAAGGATGGTGAAATGATTACGAAACAAAAGAAAGTTGAGCAGGTTCAAAAACTTGTTGAAAAGTTCAAGAAGGTAAATTCTTACTATTTTGTGGATTTTACCGGAATGAACGTCGAATCGACTCTTCAATTCCGTCGGGAACTGAAAAAGAACCAGATGGAGTTGAAGGTAGCCAAGAACACGCTTCTTGAAAGGGCTTTAGCCGAGGCTGGAAATCTCCCAGGGTTGAAAGATGGGTTTCGCGGACCAACCGCTGTGATTTTTGGCTATGGAGACCCCATCGCTCCCGCAAAAGTCCTTAAAGAGCGAATCGAAAAGTTTCAACAACCGGTTTTCAAAGGTGCAGTTGTCGAAGGAGTTGTCTATGGTGCGGACCAGTTGACAACACTTGCTTCGTTGCCTTCGAAGAGCGATATCATTGCAAGTATTCTTGGAAGTTTGAATGCCCCAATTTCCGGAGTTGTTGGAGCAATTAACGCTGTAATTCGCGATTTAGCCTATGTAATCGAAGAAGTTGCAAAAAAGAATTCAAAATAATATTTTTGGTTTAAAAATTAAGGAGTTGAAAAATGTCTGCAATAGTTGAAGAATTGGTTGAAAAGATATCGAATTTGACTTTGGTTGAAGCAGCAGAGTTGAAAAAAGCACTCGAAGAGAAATTTGGTGTTACAGCCGCTGCGCCCGTTATGGTTGCTGGTGCTGTTGCTCCTGGCGCACCTGCCGAAGCACCAAAAGAAGAGGAAAAGACCGAGTTCGATGTCGAATTGACCGAAATGGGACCAAACAAATTGAATGTAATTAAAGTCATTCGCGAAATCACTGGACTTGGCTTGAAAGAAGCCAAGGAACTTGTCGAAGGTGCTCCGAAGATGGTCAAGGAAGGTGTTAGCAAAGAAGAAGCCGAGGATATCAAGAAGAAACTCGAAGCCCAAGGCGCCAAAGTTACTATTAAATAAATTAATTTTGGACCGAGCATATGCTCGGTCCAATGATTGTTTAACAAGGAATTTTGAATGGAATAAGGCAATTGGTTATAAAAATTCATTCAAAAGGCTTCTATATTGGTAAAGCCAAATTGTTGGTTTTACCTTGTATTTTTTGTATTCAAAAGTTTTAAAAATAGATGGAGGCAAATCCCGTGAAGAAAGAGAATTTAGAAAAAATTGCTAAAGAGTATGGACTGACCGTTTTAACGGGAATTGAAAACGATGGTACCGTTCGTCTTGTCGATAGGTTAAGTTTTGGTAGAACGAAACGATACACCAATTTCCCCGATTTGTTAGATGTTCAAATCAAATCCTTCGAAGAATTTTTGCAAGAAGATGTTCCCCCCGACGAAAGAAAAAATGTGGGATTGCAATCTGCTTTTCTTGCCAATTTCCCTGTCGAGGACACATCGGGCGTCTATCAACTTGAATTTTTAAATTACACTGTTGAAAAACCAAAATACTCCGAGGAAGAATGTCGAGAACGAGAACTTACCTATGCGAAGTCATTAAAAGCAAAGTTCCGTCTTTCAAGCAAGGTTGGTCCAGATTCCGAAGATTACATCGAGGCTATCGAGCAGGAAGTATTCCTTGGAAATATACCTGCAATTACTGCCCGAGGCACTTTTATAATAAATGGTGCCGAAAGAGTTGTTGTTTCGCAATTGCATCGTTCCCCGGGCGTTTTCTTCGACGATACTATGCATCCAAATGGTACCCGAATCTATTCCGCTCGCATTATTCCATTCAAAGGTTCTTGGTTAGAATTCACCACCGACATTCACGAAGTTCTTACTACTTACGTCGATAGGAAGAAAAAATTCTTAACAACTACTTTCCTACGCGCTCTTGGGTATTCTTCTGATATGGAAATCATTCAACTTTTCCAATTGGACGAGGTTGTTTCTAATGAAAATCTGAACGAGAATTATGCCGGTCGAAAACTTTCAAGCGATGTTGTTGATTTGACCACTGGGGAAATCATTGCTACCCGCGATATGATTTTAACAACTGATTTGATTGAAAAAATCAAAAACACACAAGTTCTGGATATTCGCCTTTATAAACCATACGATCCGAGCGAAGAACCGGTGATCGCACGGACTCTTTCCAAAGACCCAACTAGAAATCGAGAGGAAGCATTAGAACATATTTTTAGACAATTGAGAACTACAGACCCACCAGATCTTCAAGCCTGCGAGGCTTTGCTCGAAAAATTGTTCTTTAGTCCAAAGCGGTATGATCTGGGTTTAGTTGGTAGATTCAAGATTAATAAGAAACTTGGGTTGGACATCGACCCAGAAGTTACTGTTCTTACGAGGGAAGACATTATTGCCACGATAAAACACTTGCTCTATTTGCACGACAACAAGTTAAGTGGCGATGACATCGACCATCTTGGAAATCGACGAGTTCGTACTGTTGGCGAACAATTAACTGCACAAATTAATCTTGGTTTGGCAAGGATGACTCGTACGATTCGGGAGAGAATGAGTGTTCGCGAAGCCGAAAGTTTAACCCCGCAAGACCTCGTTAATGCTCGTACAATAAATTCCGTCCTTAATCAATTCTTTGGGACCAACCAGTTATCCCAATTTATGGACCAAACGAACCCTCTTGCGGAATTGACACACAAAAGAAGAACTTCCGCACTTGGTCCTGGGGGTTTGAGTCGTGAGCGTGCTGGTTTCGAAGTCCGCGACGTGCATTACACCCATTATGGCCGTTTGTGTCCAATAGAAACACCAGAAGGTCCCAACATTGGTTTGATATCGTCTCTTGCTTTATTTGCCAGGGTAAACGATAAAGGTTTCATTGAAACTCCATACCGAAAGGTGGTTAATGGATATGTTACTGACGAAATAGAATATCTCACAGCCGAAGACGAGGATGATAAAGTAATTGCAACTGTACATACGAAATTGGACGAAAATGGAAAAATAATTGAAACAAAAGTTAATGCAAGATTGTCTGGGGATTTTGTTGTTGTTTCGCCCGAAGAGGTTCAATATCTTGAAGTTTCAACAGAACAGATTACAAGCGCAGCAGCGTCTTTGATTCCATTCCTCGAACACGACGACGCAAACCGTGCATTGATGGGTTCAAATATGCAACGCCAAGCAGTTCCTTTGCTGAAGCCCGAAGCACCGATAGTTGGTACTGGAATGGAGCCCAAAGTTGCGAAGGATTCTCGAACATTGGTTTTTGCCGAAGGACCGGGCGAAGTGATTTATGTTGATTCTGAAAGAATCAGAATTAAATATGAAGATACGAGAACCGAAGAAGAAAAATTAATCGATTTTAGTTTCCAGGAGGTTAAAGAATATAAGTTATTAAAATATTTTAGAACGAACCAGAATACTTGTATTAACCAGAAACCTATTGTAAAAGTTGGAGACAAAGTATTTAAAGGAATGCCAATAGCCGATGGTGCTGCAACAGACCAAGGAGAACTTGCCCTTGGGCGAAATGTTCTTGTGGCGTTTATGCCTTGGCGTGGGTACAACTTCGAAGATGCTATCGTTGTTTCTGAAAGGCTTGTTGCCGAAGATGTTTTCACTTCTGTCCATCTTGAAGAATTCTCGCTTCAAGTTCGAGATACAAAACGGGGCGAAGAAGAGTTCACCCGCGATATTCCAAATGTATCCGAAGAAGCCACGAAAGATTTGGATGAAGATGGTATTGTTCGAGTTGGAGCGAAAGTTCGCGAAGGCGATATTCTAATTGGAAAAATTACACCAAAAGGCGAAACCGAACCAACTCCCGAGGAGAAGTTGTTGCGTGCAATTTTCGGCGATAAGGCTGGCGAAGTTAAAGATGCTTCTTTGAAGGCACCTCCAGGTTT
Organism: Candidatus Kapaibacterium sp.; assembly: GCA_013414795.1. Lineage (GTDB taxonomy): Bacteria > Bacteroidota > Ignavibacteria > Kapaibacteriales > UBA2268 > Naka2016. The sequence continues at coordinate 2,543,868 of CP058732.1, read as the reverse complement.
GAAAGGTGTTGTGATAAACACAAGGCTGTTCTCCCGAAGGCATTCCAAGAGTAGCGAAATGGATATTGAAAATAAACGAATTCTTGAAAGAATTTCAAAAGCCGAGGGGGAAAAGTTAGCCCAACTTGCAAAGGATGCTGTTGCTCGGCTTGCTAAACTTCTCGATGGATATAAAGTTTATGGTTTGAAATTAACAAATGGTGATACAGTCTTCAGAAGTGGTCACAAAGTTACTGCCCAAGAAGTTTTAGATTATTTTGAAAAAGAGCCATTGAAAATTGAACTAGTGAACCTTGAAAATCCAATAGTTGCGAACAAAGAACGGGACGAGTTGTTGCGAAAAATGTTTAATAATTACTATGAACAGAAAAATAAAATTCAGCAAACTTACCGAGCCCATCGAGCTAAATTGACTGCTGGCGAAGAGTTGCAACCCGGAATCGTTAAGATGGCAAAAGTTTATATTGCAATAAAGCGAAAGTTAATGGTTGGCGACAAGATGGCTGGAAGGCACGGCAACAAAGGTATTGTTTCTATTATTGTTCCGGTCGAAGATATGCCTTTCCTTCCAGACGGAACTCCTGTCGATATTGTATTAAATCCGCTTGGCGTTCCTTCTCGTATGAACCTGGGCCAACTTTTCGAAACTTCGCTTGGGTGGGCTGGTCAGAAACTTGGCATTCGTTTCGCTTCGCCTGTGTTTGACGGAGCAACCTGGGAACAGGTTTCTGAATTCTTAAAAATGGCTGGTTTGCCGCCCGACGGCAAAACAATTCTTTACGACGGACGAACTGGCGAGCCATTCCACGAAAAAGTTACTGTCGGTGTGATTTATATGATGAAACTTGTCCATATGGTTGAAGACAAAATCCACGCTCGTTCAATTGGACCATATTCTTTAATTACCCAGCAACCGCTCGGAGGCAAAGCCCAATTTGGTGGTCAAAGACTTGGGGAAATGGAAGTTTGGGCTTTGGAAGCATACGGCGCGGCTCATACTCTTCAAGAGATGTTGACTATTAAGTCCGACGATGTTGTTGGCAGGGCAAAGGCTTACGAAGCAATAGTTAAAGGAGACAATTTACCCGACCCGAATATTCCCGAATCGTTTAATGTTCTTATCCGCGAAATGCAAGGTTTATGCCTTGATGTTGTTCTTGAGTAATTAGGGTTTTAAAAATAAATATTGGTTAAAAATGCAAGGAAAACCAATTCCAAAAAAAGGATTTAAAAGGATTATGATTAAAATTGCCTCTCCGGACTCTATTTTAGAGCGGTCGAGAGGCGAGGTTACAAAGCCAGAAACTATTAATTATCGTTCTTATCGACCAGAAAAGGATGGTCTTTTCTGCGAAAGAATATTTGGTCCAGTTAAAGATTGGGAATGCGCTTGTGGAAAATACAAGCGTATTCGCTACAAAGGAATTGTCTGCGATAGATGTGGAGTTGAAGTAACACAGAAAACTGTTCGCCGCGAGCGAATGGGTCATATTATGCTTGCTACTCCTGTTGTTCATATATGGTTTTTGCGTAGTCTGCCAAGCAAAATTGGGGCTGTTCTTGGTCTATCTACAAAGGATCTCGAGAAAATCGTTTATTACGAAACTTATGTGGTTATCAATCCGGGGAAGTTTCCATTTAAGAAATATGATTTAATCTCCGACATTGAATATCAGAACATAATGAAAAGTCTCACCGAGGAAGAAAAATACCTCGACGACGACGACCCAAACAAGTTTCTTGCTTTAATGGGTGGACCAGCAATTAAAGAACTTCTCAAGCGAGTCGATGTTGAGGAGGAATATTACAAATTGCGTACGCAAATGCGAGAGGAAACCAACCCACAGAAAAAGCAAGAAATATTCAAGCGTTTGAAGGTTCTCGAGGCTTTCTTGCCCGACGAAAAGACCGGCGAACCCATAAATCGACCAGAGTGGATGGTCCTGGATGTGATTCCTGTGATTCCGCCGGACCTAAGGCCCTTGATTCCCCTCGATGGGGGTAGGTTTGCTGCATCAGATTTGAACGACCTATACCGTAGGGTTATCATTCGCAACAATCGTCTAAAGCGGTTAATGGATATCAAGGCGCCGGGAGTTATCATTCGAAATGAACAAAGAATGTTGCAAGAAAGTGTCGATGCACTTTTTGATAGTTCCCGCAAAAACACCAAAACCGAGTCGAGCAAACCGTTGAAGTCGCTTGCTGATTCTTTGAAAGGAAAGCAGGGACGTTTCCGACAGAATTTGCTTGGAAAACGAGTCGATTATTCTGGCCGTTCGGTCATTGTGGTTGGACCAGAACTTAAAATGCACGAATGTGGGCTTCCCAAAGATATGGCTGTCGAATTGTTCAAGCCCTTTATCATTCGCAAACTCATTGAACGAGGACACGTTCGTACTGTTAAAAGCGCCAAGAAATTAGTTGAAAAGAAAACTGACGAAGTTTGGGATATCCTTGAAAAGGTTATTGAAAATCATCCAGTGCTATTGAATAGGGCTCCAACGTTGCACCGAGTTGGTATCCAAGCATTTCAACCCAGATTGATTGAAGGGAAAGCCATACAATTGCATCCGTTGGTTTGTACTGCATTCAACGCTGACTTTGACGGCGACCAGATGGCTGTCCACGTTCCCTTATCTTTCGAGGCTCAACTTGAAGCGCTTCTGTTGATGCTTGCACCACACAATATAATGCATACTCAGAACGGTGACCCAATCGCTGTTCCCTCGCAAGATATGGTTTTGGGCATATACTATATTACCAAAACTAGGAATGGAGTTAAAGGCGAGGGGAAAATATTTAACTCGCCAGATGAGGTTATCATTGCCTATAACAATGGAGCCTTGAGTTTGCACGCCAAAATTAAAGTTAGAATAAATGGTAAACTTGTAGAAACTTCTACTGGTCGTGTTCTGTTGAATCAAATAGTTCCGAAAGAATTAGGTTTCATTAATGAGTTGCTAACAAAGAAAAGGTTACGCCAAATTATTGGCTATTGCTTCCGTGTTGCCGGTTTGGCAAAGACTGTCGAGTTTCTCGATAACTTGAAGCAAATCGGATTTGAATATGCAACTCGGGGAGGACTTTCTGTAAGTATTGCCGACGTTGTTATTCCAAAGGAAAAGTATGAAATAGTCGAGCAAGCCCGAAAACGTGTCGAGGAAATTGAAAACGCCTATCAGAATGGTGTTATAAGTTTTGGTGAGAGATATAATAAAATCATAGATACCTGGTCGACAGCAACCAATAGAGTTGCCGATAAACTTTATAGCGAAATTGCCCGCGTAGACCAGGGATTTAATACATTCTGGATGATGCTCGACTCGCAAGCGCGAGGTTCGAAAGAGCAGATTCGACAGTTGGCTGGTATGCGTGGTTTGATGGCTAAGCCAAGAAAATCTTTGACCGGGTCTACGGGCGAACTTATCGAAAATCCAATTCTTTCGAATTTCAAAGAAGGTTTGTCCATAATTGAGTATTTCATTTCGACACACGGCGCTCGAAAAGGTCTTGCCGATACTGCATTGAAGACCGCTGATGCTGGCTATCTAACACGAAGGTTGCACGACGTTGCTCAAGACATAATTATTACCGAACAGGACTGCGGTACGATTCGTGGCGTGGTGATGACCGCCTTGAAGGAAGGAGAGGAAGTCAAAGAAACACTCTACGAACGAATTCTTGGGCGTGTTGCTCTTTGGGATGTTGAACATCCAATCACAGGCGAAATATTGTGCAAGGCTGGTCAAATGATTGATGAGGAAATTGCCCAAAAAATCGAAGAGTCGCCAATCGAAGAAGTAACAATCCGAAGTGTGTTGACTTGTGAATCGCGCCACGGAGTTTGCGCCAAATGCTACGGACGCAACCTTGCTACCGGGAAACTGGTCGATGTTGGCGAGGCGGTTGGAACTATTGCTTCCCAATCGATTGGTGAACCTGGTACACAATTAACATTGCGAACATTCCACACTGGTGGTACTGCATTGTTAATCACCAGCCAATCTTCGGTTTCTGCGAAATTCGACGGAATTGTAAAATTTGATAATGTTCGCACCGTAAGTTACGAAGGTGACGAAGGCGAAGTTCAAGTTGTTGTCTCTCGTAATGGTATAATAAATATTATCGAACCCGATAGCAATAGGGTGTTGACCAAATATGATGCGGTTTACGCTGCAATACTAAAAGTCCGCGATGGCGAGGCGGTCAAGAAAGGTCAACTATTGTATGAATGGGATCCATACAACGCTACGATTATTACAGAAGTTAGCGGAAGGGTTCGTTTCAAAGATATGATTCATAACGTAACTTACCGAGAAATTAGCGACGAGCAAACTGGTCACATAACAAAGGTAGTTATTGAATCCCGCGATAAGACCAAACAGCCGAGTATTGAAATTTTGGACGAGAATGGCAACGTTTTGCGAACATATTCTGTTCCAGTTAAAGCACAATTGAGAGTAGAGGAAGACGAATTTGTTGGAGTTGGAACTCCATTGGTTAAAATTCCGCGTGATCTTGGAAGAATGCGTGATATTACTGGTGGTTTGCCCCGTGTTACGGAATTGTTCGAAGCGCGCGCTCCACAAAACCCAGCGTTTGTCTCCGAAATCGATGGAATTGTTAGATTCGAAAAGGTCAAACGTGGGCAAAGGACTTTGGTGGTTACCTCGCTTGATGGTAAAACTCAAATCGAATATAATATACCATTCGGCAAATACATATTGGTGCAAGATGGCGACTTCGTACGGGCTGGCGACAGACTTACCGACGGAGATATTAATCCCCACGACATTCTTAAAATCAAAGGACCTAATGCAGTACAAGAATACCTTGTTAACGAAATCCAGGAAGTTTACCGAATGCAAGGTGTCAAAATTAATGACAAGCACATAGAAATTATCGTTCGTCAAATGTTACAAAAATATCGTATTGTCGACCCCGGGGATTCGAAATTCATTGAAAACGATTACGTGGACCGAATCAAAATTATTGATGAAAACGAAAAATTAAAGAAACAAGTTGTCATAACCGATAAAGGCGACTCGAAGTTTAAAGTTGGGCAAATTGTTACCAAGGAGAAATTCCGCGAAGTTAACCAAGATTTGAGAAAGAAAGGAAAGAAAGTTGCCCAAGCCCGACCCGCCGAGCCAGCGATTGCTGAACCAGTCCTGCTTGGAATCACGCAAGCCTCTCTTGAAACAGATAGTTGGCTCTCGGCTGCTTCGTTCCAGGAGACTACTCGCGTGCTTTCCGAAGCAGCAGTTGAAGGTAAAGTGGATTATCTCTACGGGTTAAAGGAAAACATTATTCTTGGTCAATTAATACCAGCGGGTACTGGATTGAAGCATTATCAAGATATAGTAATCAAGGCAGAGAGTAGCGATATTTTCGAGGAAACTGTTGAATTGAAACCAATTGTTACTCAAAAAGCCACTCTTATTGAAGCAAGTAAAGAAAAAGAGAAAGAACGTTTCATAGAGTGAATTTTTTCATAAACAACATAAGCGAAAGCGGAACTTTCCGCTTTCGCTTCTTTTTATAAAAAAGAAATTGTATGTGTTACTTTTTAAATTAATTGGAAATGAATAACTTAACTCAAATAAGGAACATTGGAATTGCTGCCCATATTGATTCGGGGAAAACTACCCTAAGCGAAAGAATTTTGTATTACACTGGTCGAATTCATCAGATTGTAGAAGTACGCGATAAAAGCGGCGCTGGACCAACTCTCGATGCGATGGAACTCGAGCGTGAAAAAGGTATCACAATTCAGTCCGCTGCAACTTATTTTAAATGGAAAGATTACCACGTCAATTTAATTGATACGCCTGGACACATAGATTTTACTGTCGAAGTTGAAAGAGCGCTTCGAGTTCTCGATGGTGCTATACTTGTTCTTTGCGGTGTTGCAGGTGTACAAAGTCAAACAATTACAGTAGACAGACAAATACGAAGGTACAATGTGCCAAGATTGGCTTTCATTAACAAGTTAGACCGTTCTGGTTCGAACCCAGATAAAGTTATCCAGCAAATGAGAGAGAAGCTGAATTTGCGTCCCGTTATGATAACAATGCCAATTGGTTTGGAAGAAAATTTCACTGGGGTTGTGGATTTGTTGAAAATGAAAGCAATTTATTTCGAAGGCGAGAATGGGGAAATTGTTGTCGAAAAGGAAATTCCAGAGGATTTAATCGACGAGGCAGAGTTTCGAAGATTACAAATTATCGAAACATTGGCTGACTTCGACGACCAAATTGCTGAACTGTTTCTCTCGGATATGGAAGTTCCAACTGATTTGATTATTAATGCTTTGCGAAGGACAACAATTTCGCATTTGGTTACTCCCGTCTATTGTGGGTCGGCTAAAAAGAATAAAGGAGTACAACCCTTGCTTGATGGTGTTGGAATGTTTCTACCAAACCCTTCTGAACGTGAATACGAAGCCTTCGATTTGGATAACAACGAAGAAAAAGTCCGCTTGGAATGCTCTCCCGAAAAGCCTTTTGTTGGACTTGCTTTTAAATTGGAAGATGGTCGATACGGACAATTAACATATATGAGAATTTACCAGGGTAAAGTTCGCAAAGGGGATATGATTTACAACGTGAAGTCGAAGAAAAAGATAAAAGTTCCAAGAATAGTTAGAATGCACGCACAAGAGATGTCCGAGATTGAGGAAGCCTTTGCAGGAGATATTATTGCAATGTTTGGCGTTGAATGTTATTCTGGCGACACGTTTACCGATGGAACTGTGAATTACTCTTTGCAATCTATGTATGTGCCAACACCAGTTATTGAACTTTCCGTTGCACCAAAGGAAAAAACAACATTGAATAATTTTTCTAAAGCGTTAAATCGATTTCAGAAGGAAGACCCGACTTTTCAAGTTTATCGGGACGAAGAAACTGGCGAAACAGTAATCAAGGGTATGGGCGAGTTGCACTTAGAAATCTATTTGGAGAGGATACGGCGAGAATACAATTGCGAAGTTGTTGTCGGGCAACCAAAGGTTGCCTATCGAGAGACAATTACACGAAGAGCAGAGTTCAATTATACACACAAAAAGCAAACTGGCGGTGCTGGTCAATTTGCTCGCGTTGCAGGATACATTGAACCGATAGATGGAACAGAAGGCAAAGAATATGAATTTGTAGATAAAATTGTTGGCGGGGTGATACCTCGGGAATTTATTCCTGCTTGCGACAAGGGTTTCCAAGAGCAATTAAAAGAGGGAATTCTTGTTGACCAACCGATTGTAAATATTCGGGTAGTTTTGAACGATGGTCAAACCCATCCGGTCGACTCTTCGGAAATGGCTTTTAAACTTGCTTCCAAATATGCTTTGAAGGAAGCATTGCAAAAGGCTGGACCAATAATCCTCGAACCGATTATGAAATTGGAAGTAACCGCTCCAGAAGAGTTTCAAGGTGTAATCATTGGACAAATCAACCAAAGGCGAGGGATAATTGTCGACACAAGAGTGGACAATGGCTTTGTTGTTGTCGAAGCAGAAGTTCCTTTGAAGGAGATGTTTGGTTATTCTTCCAATTTGAGGGGTGTAACCCAGGGCAAAGGTGAATTTACAATGGAATTTTTACGCTATGCACCCGTACCAAAAACAGTCCAAGATTCAATTATTGAGGAGCATAGGAAAAACAAGAAAAGTTAGTATTTTAAAGTTTTTGTTTCTTATTTTTTTAAACTCGTATTTTGTAATTTGATTTTTTAACTTTTTGTAATGAACGAAATTTTCGAGACAAACAATGCCGATTCTCTGGAGGTTAACGGTAGGATTACAAAATCCGAGAATGCCAGTGTAAACGATTTAGAGCCGGACAAGTGGAAAGAATACGAAGAGAAAGAAAATCTTCAATTTTTTACAATATGGGATACCCCCGAAAGAGACCCCTACAATTGGACAAAATATACAATTCACGGTAATTCACCCATTGAAATTCCTCGTCAATGTATGCTGCGCTTTTCAAAAAAGGGCGATTTAATCCTTGAACCATTCTGTGGCTCGGGTACGACATTAGTTGTAGCTGCACATTTAAAAAGAAAATGCATTGGAATTGAAATAAATCCCAAAATTGCTGAATTAGCCCGGCTAAATTTAGAAGAACAACGACTTGATTTTGGCGACGACGAGTTGAATTACTGGTTGAAACAGCAAAAAGTCATCGTTGGCGATTCTACGAAGTTGCTTGAAATGGATTTCGAGCCAGAAAGTTTCGATTTCTCCTTCGCCCATCCACCATATTGGGAATTAGTAAAGTATAGTGAAGAGTATGGAAATGTCGAAGGCGACTTATCCAATGAATCGACCCTTGATGGCTTTTTGCAAAAGTTGGGATTAGTTTTTAAAGGTGTTTATCATTTGTTGAAGAAAGGAAGATTTTTTTGCGTTTTAATTGGCGACGATTTTAAAAAGGGTGGGAAAACTATACCATTGGATTATTATACTACCAAAGTAGGTATGGAAACTGGATTTGAATTTTATACAAAAGTAATAAAAGTTACTCGTTTTGCAAGTTCTCGAATGGGAAAGATGAACATCAACAAATATCGTTCTCTCCGTTCAAATTATTTTATTTGCAATCACGATTATGTTATTATTTTCAGAAAACCAAAATGACACATTCTGAGGTCATACAAAGTGTATCAAATTGGTTTAAGTTAAAACCAGATGTAGAAATTGTAACCAGGTTTTCATATTCATTCCCTGTTCCAGATATTCAAATACAATATACCGATGGAACGATATTACAAATTGAGTGTAAGCCAAGCAATGCAACCCGAAGAGAATATCTTACAGGTTTGGGACAAACAATTGCTTTTTATAGGCATTCTGACAAGGCGTATCTGGCACTTCCTTCGAAAGAGTTCTCTTCTATGGAAGATTTCCTTTGGCCAAATTTTGTTGGTATTATTTTGGTCGATGGTTCAAACGTAGCTGTTTTTCGAGATCCTGTTAAGCCCAAAGGTATAAAACCAAAAATTGAAAAAATTAAAAGAGGATATGCATATTATAGGGACCTAAAAATAAATGAAATTTACTCTGTACTTCTTGAATTGAAAGATTCATCATATACCGTGCAAAACGATCCTAAAAAAGTTGATGATGTGATTTGGAATGGTTTGCAAAAAATTAGAAATTGGAAATCCTCGCCAAAGTCAAATGTTCTAAACACAAAATTATTGTTGAGAGATTTAAAGTTATTCGATTTTAGTATGTTTCAAGTTACAGAAATTGGGAAAGAACTTCTTGCAATGGATGTTGGCGATAGCGAAAAACTTAAGGCTTTTTTTAGGAAACAGTTTTTAATTGATGGAAACTACATAGATATTATTGGTATTATTCAAGAGTTAAATGACGAATACGACTGGTTCGAAAGCACAAATTTTTTTGTTGATTTACTTTCTAAAAAAATTTTACAAGAAAAGTTAGCAACACAAAGAACCAATGTTAAGAGAGATTTAACAGACATTATAAGAATTTTTAAAGAATTGGAAATTATTTCATCTTGGAAAAGATTTAACAACAAGAACGGCAAATATTTCATATTGTGGAAGAATATTCTAAATCTTATTAAGTTTAGATAAGAGACATTTGGTCTTTTAGATAAATTCCCCCAAATAAAATTTTTTTAACAAAAAGTAAATTTTTTAGAAAAATATATTGCATATTAATTTTTTTTGTAATTTTGTAGTCTCTTTATTTGGTTTTTTTATATAAGTAATTAGGAGTGGTTGGGTGCCAACAATTAGTCAATTAGTTAGAAAGCCAAGAAAGCAGGTAAAGAAGAAGAGTAAATCGCCTGCATTGAAAGCGTGTCCGCAAAGACGAGGCGTTTGCACGCGTGTGTACACAACAACGCCGAAGAAACCAAATTCTGCGTTGCGTAAAGTAGCAAAGGTGCGATTGAGTTCTGGCTACGAGGTAATTGCGTACATTCCTGGCGAAGGGCACAATTTGCAAGAACACTCGATTGTATATGTTCGCGGCGGTCGTGTGAAAGATTTGCCAGGTGTTCGCTATCATATAGTGCGAGGCGTTGCGGATACGCAAGGAGTTGAAGGAAGGAAACAAGGACGCTCGAAATATGGTACTAAACGACCAAAACAAGCAGTTGCAAAATAATGGGTATACGATAAAATGAGAAAGAAGAGAGCAGAAAAGCGACCAATTCAACCAGACCCGAAGTACAACGATATACTCGTTGCACGGATGATTAATACTGTCTTGCGAAAAGGAAAGAAAAATCTGGCACGCAAGATTGTCTACGAAGCATTGGAGATTATTGCTCAGAAAACTAAACAAAACCCATTGGACGTATTCCGAAAGGCGGTATCGAATGTTGCTCCACTCATCGAAGTTCGCTCTCGTCGAATTGGTGGTGCAACCTATCAAGTGCCAGTTGAAGTTCGGGAAGACCGAAGAATTTCGCTTGCACTACGCTGGTTGAGAATGTTTGCCAAGCAGAGAAAAGACAAATCTATGAGCGCGCGTTTAGCCTCCGAAATTATCGCTGCAGCCAACGGTGAAGGTGCCTCTGTCAAGAAGCGCGAAGATACGCACCGAATGGCAGAAGCTAACAAAGCTTTTGCACATTTCAAGTGGTAACAATTATGTTTGTTCTTTGTCAAATGAAGTGCTGGTAGTGTGTTATGCCCCGCAAGGTTGAAATAGAAAAGGTGCGAAATATTGGAATTATGGCACACATCGATGCGGGGAAAACGACCACTACAGAAAGATTTTTGTTCTATACGGGTTTTCTCCATCGCCCTGGCGAAGTTGACGACGGAACCGCTTTTATGGATTATATGGAACAGGAAAAGGAAAGAGGAATTACAATTAATTCTGCTGCGACTACTTTCTTCTGGCGCGACCATCAAATAAATTTAATAGACACGCCCGGGCACGTAGATTTCACCGCCGAGGTTCAACGTTCTTTGCGAGTTCTCGACGGAGCAGTTGCAATATTTTGTGCTGTCGGCGGGGTTGAACCACAATCGGAGACTGTTTGGCACCAGGCAGATATGTATAATGTGCCAAGAATTGCCTATGTAAACAAGATGGACCGTTTGGGTGCGGATTTCTTCCGTGTTATAGATATGATGAAAGAGAAATTAAACGCAAAGCCTGCGGTAGTAGAGTTGCCTATTGGTGCCGAGGAGAATTTTGTTGGTGTTATTGATTTGATACAAGAAAAAGCAATATACTTCGATGAAGAAGTAAAAGGCTTTCGATATTCATACGAAGAAATACCCGAGGAAATGATTGAAATTTCAAGACAGTGGCGGGAAAAACTTGTCGATTTGGTAGCAGAAACCGACGACGAACTGTTGAATTACTACCTCGAAAATGGAACTCTAACTGTTGAGCAAATTGAATCTGGTTTGCGAAAGGCAACAATTTCGAACCAACTCGTTCCAGTTTTTTGCGGTTCTTCGAAAAAATATATTGGAGTTCAACCACTTTTGGATGGTGTAATCAAGTATCTTCCTTCGCCAGCCGACATTGGTGTTTTCTATGGCTACGATTTTAACAACCACGATAGAAAGCAAAGTCGCAAAGCAAACGACGAGGAACCTTTCTCGGCATTGGCGTTTAAAATACTTTCCGACCCATATCTAAAAAAATTGACTTTCGTAAGAATTTATTCTGGTTCTTTAACTGTTGGACAATCGGTATTTAATGCCAATGCTGGCAAACGTGAAAGAATTCAGAAGATTTTGCGATTGTATGCCAACCGCAAGGAAGAAATTAACGAAGCATATAGCGGAGATATCGTAGCATTTCCAGATTTAAGAGTTACAAAAACGGGTGATACACTTTGCGACGAGAAGCACAAAATTCTTTACGAAAGAATTACTTTTGCAGAACCAGTTATCAATCAAAGAATTGAGGCAAAAACACAACAAGACCGAGATAGACTAATTGAATGTTTGAACAGATTTGCCGACGAAGACCCAACATTCCGTTTTAATAATGATGAAGAAAGTGGGGAAATCATTATTAGCGGCGTTGGAGAACTTCATCTTGAAATTATTGTAGACAGATTGAAACGCGAGTATAATTTGGAAGTTAAAATTGGTAAACCCCAAGTTGCATACCGCGAGACAATAATCCAGGAAATAGAACAAGATTACCTCTTCGACAAGCAGATTTCGGGGAAAAACAATTTTGGATATGTACGAATAAAATTGAAACCGTTACCTCGTGGAGTTGGAAATAAAGTAGAATTTCAAATTAATGACAATGTGATTCCAAAGCAATTTTGGAACGCCATTGAAGAAGGAATTAAGGAAGGATTACAGATAGGATTTCTTGGCTATCCATTGACCGACGTCGGTGTCGATGTAATCGATGGTAGGTACGAACGAGAATTTTATACAGAGTTGGGATACAAAATTTCTTCTTCAATGGCAGTTCGCGAAGCCTTGCGAAAGACAAAATCTGTACTGCTCGAACCAGTTTTTAAAGTGGAGATTGTTACACCCGAGGAATATGTTGGCGATATTATCGCAGATTTTAACGCAAGGAAAGGGAAAATTGATGCAATTGAACAAAGAGGAAATGTGCAAATCATTAAAGGAGTTGCACCGCTTTCCCATATGTTTGGATATGTTACCGATTTAAGATCATTGAGCCAGGGCAGAGCATCGTATTCGATGGAATTTTCTCATTATGAACCCGTTGTAGAACAAAAATCTTTGTAGGACAGCACGAGAGATATCTTTTATATTGTTAATAAAATAGTTTATGTTGGTTTAATTTTAGGAGTTTAAAAATGGCAAAAGAAAAATTCGCAAGAACGAAACCCCATATCAACATTGGAACCATTGGTCATATCGACCATGGAAAGACGACTTTAACCGCTGCAATTACGATGGCACTTGCTAAAAAGGGAACAAACACGCAAGTAAGAACTTTCGACTCGATTGACAACGCACCAGAAGAGCGGGCTCGAGGTATTACAATCAATACTGCACACGTTGAGTATGAAACTGAAAAACGACATTACGCACACGTCGACTGCCCTGGCCACGCCGACTACATTAAGAATATGATAACTGGTGCGGCTCAGATGGACGGTGCTATTCTTGTCGTAGCAGCAGACGACGGGCCAATGCCACAAACTCGCGAGCACGTACTTCTTGCTCGACAGGTTAATGTTCCCTACATTGTTGTGTTCTTGAATAAAGTTGATATCGCCGACCCAGAACTTATCGATCTTATTGAAATGGAAGTCCGCGAATTGTTGAATAAATATGAATTTCCAGGCGACGAAGTTCCGGTAATCCGTGGTTCTGCTTTATTGGCAATGCAAGCAGGTATGGATCCAAACGCTGGACCCGACGATCCAAGATTTAAGCCAATTTATGAACTTATGGATGCAGTAGATGAGTTCATCCCAACTCCTCAGCGGGATATTGATAAGCCATTCTTGATGCCAGTTGAAGACGTGTTCTCTATTACTGGTCGTGGAACAGTAGGAACTGGAAGAATCGAACGAGGAATTATCCGTTTGAACGAAGAAGTTGAAATCGTTGGCTTTGGATTGCAAAAGAAAACTACAGTTACTGGCATTGAAATGTTCCGTAAAATTCTCGACGAAGGAGTTGCTGGCGATAACGTTGGTTTATTGTTGCGAGGAATTGACAAAGACGAACTCGAACGTGGTATGGTTATTGCCAAACCTGGAACAATTACTCCGCATACAAAGTTTAATGCACAAGTTTACGTTTTGAAGAAAGAAGAAGGCGGACGCCATACACCATTTTTCTCTGGATATAGACCACAATTCTATTTCCGAACCACTGATGTTACTGGGGTTATCAAATTGCCAGAAGGTGTCGATATGGTTATGCCGGGCGATAACCTCGACAACATCACCATAGAGTTGATTACACCCGTTGCAATGGAAGAAGGACTTCGCTTTGCAATTCGTGAAGGCGGTCGAACAGTTGGTGCTGGCGTTGTTACCAAGATTATAGAATAATAGTTTTTTGCTCCTTGGAGCAAGTGGGTTAATTTTAGGAGAAAGAAGTGGCAGCGACTCAGAAAATTAGAATTAAATTAAAATCCTTCGATCATTACTTGATTGATAAATCAGCCGAGAGAATAGTGCGGACTGTGAAACAGACCGGGGCGATTGTCTCCGGTCCTGTTCCACTTCCGACCAAGAGGTCGATTTTCACTGTGAACAGGTCGCCACACGTAGACAAGAAATCGCGGGAACAATTTGAATTGCGTGTTCACAAAAGGTTGATTGATATTTACAGCTCGTCCCAGAGGACAATTGATGCTTTAATGAAATTGGAACTTCCAGCCGGTGTTGATGTTGAAGTTAAAGTGTAGGTGCTAATATGGGTGTTGCTATTTTGGGAAAGAAATTAGGTATGACGAGCTACTTCACAGAGAAGGGCGAGCAAATCCCAGTGACTGTTATCGAGGCTGGACCTTGCCCGGTAGTAAAAGTTAATACCTTGGAGCGTGATGGTTATGAATCGGTACAGATTGGATTTGGTGTTCGTTCGCCCAAGCGTGTGAATAAGCCAGAAATGGGACATTTTAAAAAGGCTGGTGTTTCGCCAACCGCATTTTTAAAAGAGTTCCGAGTGCTCGATACGTCATTGAAGCCCGGAGATGTTTTGAAAGTTGGTGATTTGTTCAAAAAGGGCGACAAAGTTAAAATTTCTGGTACAAGCAAGGGGCGAGGATTTCAAGGTGTAGTTAAAAGACATCACTTCGGTGGTGTGGGTATGACGACGCACGGACAATCCGATAGGGTTAGGGCTCCGGGTTCAATAGGTTCGTCTTCGTTCCCATCCCGAGTATTCAAAGGAATGCGAATGGCTGGACGTATGGGCGGTAAAAGAGTAACTGTTAGGAATTTGGAAGTTGTCGAAGTCATACCAGAAGAGAATTTGATGCTTGTTAAAGGTGGGGTCCCCGGACCCGTTAATGGTTTGTTAGAAATAGTTAAATTGTAGGCGAAAAATGTTAGTAGATGTATATTCCAAGGAAGGCAAGGTTGTAGGTCAAATAGAATTACGAGACGATGTTTTTGCTGTCGAGCCCCACGAGCACGCTATGCATATGGCGGTCGTTGCCTTTTTAGCAAACCAAAGACAAGGAACACACAAGACAAAAGTACGTTCCGAGGTTCGTGGTGGTGGAAAGAAACCTTGGCGACAAAAAGGACGCGGTACGGCTCGTGCTGGTTCTATTCGCTCTCCATTGTGGGTTCACGGCGGAACCATTCACGGACCGAAGCCTCGTGATTATTCAATGAAAATCAACAAGAAATTGAAAACTCTTGCTCGAAAGAGTGCTCTTTCACTTCGGCTTCAGGAAGGTAATCTTCTGGTATTAGAAGACTTTCAATTAGAAAAGCCGAAAACGAAAGAGTTTTACCAAGTTTTGAAAAATTTGAATCTAAACGGCGAAAAGACATTAATTCTTCTTCCAGAAAATGCTGAAGAATTGTATTTGTCGGCAAGAAATATCGACAAAGTTTCAGTGCTCGAAGCGGAAAAAGTTTCAACATACCACATTCTTGCACATAAAAAATTGTTGATTTTCAAGAGCGCAGTCGAGCAACTGCAAGCAACTTTTACAAATTGAAATGGTGGTAAAGATGATAGAGGTAATTAGAAAGCCGATAATAACCGAAAAGGCAATGAAATTGGGCGAACAAAGGCAATATGTTTTTGAAGTCGACCCGAAGGCTAATAAAATTCAAATTAAACAAGCAGTAGAAAAAATGTTCGAAGTGAAAGTTGAATCCGTTCGCACAGTTAGAGTCAAGGGCAAAGTTCGCCGAAGATTTACTCGAAGAGGTGTAATGTTGGGACGAACTCCATTGCGGAAGAAAGCCTATGTTACTTTGAAAGAAGGATATTCTATCGAATTGGTCTCTGGAGCAGAAACATAATTAAGGTGATGAGATGGGAATTAGAGTTTTAAAACCAATAACCCCAGGTACAAGATTTTATTCGGTCTCCACATTCGAGGAGATTACAACAGATAAACCATATGAACCTTTGGTTGTACCTTTAAAAAGAACTGGGGGTAGAAATAATACAGGAAGAATAACTTCTCGCCATCGAGGAGGGCGACATAAGAGACGTTATCGAATTATAGATTTCAAGCGTGATAAGAGAGGGATTCCCGCTGTTGTCGAGACAATTGAATACGACCCAAACAGGAGCGCAAGAATTGCACTTATCAAATATGAAGATGGCGAGTATAGATATATCCTTGCCCCCGATGGTTTGAAGGTTGGCGATAAGATTATGGCTGGACCCGACGCTGAATTCAAAGACGGAAATGCCTTGCCATTGAAGAATATCCCGATAGGTATGTTCATTCATAATATTGAATTAAAACCGGGGAAAGGTGGTCAATTGGCTCGTTCTGCCGGCGTTTTTGCTCAATTGGTGGGCTTGGACGAAAGATATGCGCAAGTGAAATTGCCATCTGGGGAAATTCGAAACATTTTGAACACTTGCTACGCAACCATAGGGAGAGTTAGCAATCCAGACCACGAGAACATTATGCTTGGAAAGGCTGGGCGCTCTCGCTGGCTTGGTATTCGACCGCAAACACGTGGTATGGCAATGAACCCAATCGACCATCCCAACGGTGGTGGCGAAGGACGTTCGAAGTCTGGCGGTGGAAGACAACATCCACGCTCTCCTTGGGGGCAATTGGCAAAAGGTTTGAAAACTCGTAAGAAAAATAAACCATCGGATAAATATATTATTCGTAGAAGGAAAAGTTAAAAAAGTGGTATAGACTATGTCAAGATCATTAAAAAAGGGCGTATACGTTTACTGGAAATTGTTAAAAAAAGTGGAGGCATTGAACCAAAGCCGAAAGAAACAAGTGATCAAAACTTGGTCCCGAGCCTCTACGATTGTACCGGAATTTGTTGGGCACACTTTTGCGGTTCACAATGGTAATAAGTTTATCCCCGTGTATATTACCGAGAATATGGTTGGGCATAAGTTGGGAGAATTTGCGCCCACGCGAACCTATCGAGGTCACGCTGGTCATAGGAAAGAACAAAAGGCACAAGCCAAAAAGTAATTAGGAGGAATGATGGAAGCACGCGCAATTAAAAGGTATTTGAGAATGTCCCCTAGGAAGATTAGGGTAGTTGTTGATTTGATTCGTGGGAAGAAGGTTTCCGAGGCGCTTGCGATTTTGAAATTCTGTCCGAAAGCGGGAGCAATCGAGGTCGAACGAGTTCTGCGCTCTGCTGTTGCAAATTTGCAAAATTTGAAAGACAGAGGAAGTTTGGACCCAGAGTATGTTCTTGTTAAAAAGGTTTTTGTAGATTCAAGCGTTACTTTGAAGAGAATTCTTCCAGCGCCTATGGGCCGAGCATATCGCTTGCGAAAACGCTCTGCTCATATTACTATTGTAGTTGAAGATTTGCCAATGCCAACAAAATCTAAAGAAGTTAAGTCCAAGGTTAAAAAGGAGGAGAAAGTTGGGACAGAAAACTAATCCAATCGGGTTAAGGTTAGGAATTATTCGTGGTTGGGACGCAAATTGGTACGATGAGCAAAACTTTGCGGAAAAACTTCACGAAGATATTAAAGTTCGTAATTATATTAAAAATCGTTTGCGTAGGGCTGGCGTTTCGAGAATTGTTATTGAAAGAACAACAAAATTGCTTCGGATTACGATACATTCTTCCCGACCTGGTTTGATAATTGGACGCTCTGGACAAGAGATTTCAAAACTGGAAGAAGAAATTCGCCGCTTGACAAACAAAGAAGTGAAGATATTAATTTCGGAAGTTAAAAGACCAGAACTTGAAGCAGTTCTTGTTGCTGAAAATATTGCGGCGCAAATCGAAGGGCGAGTTTCTTTCCGTCGAGCAATGAAGATGGCGGTAAGTAATGCAATGAAAATGGGTGCTGTTGGTATTAAGGTTCAATGTTCGGGTAGGTTGGGTGGTGCGGAAATGGCACGCTCCGAACAATACAAGGATGGTCGTATACCTTTGCATACATTACGCGCCGACATTGACTATGGGTTTGCAGTAGCCCAAACAATATATGGTAGCATTGGAGTAAAAGTTTGGATTTGTCGAGGAGAAATTTTAGGCAAACCACAATTAGCATAAAATTTTAAGGTGGGTTATGTTATTACCAAAAAGAGTAAAATATCGTAAGACACAAAGAGGCAGGGTTCGAGGAGTTGCCACTCGGGGAACAACAGTAGTTTTTGGGAATTATGGGTTGAAAGCACTCGAAGGTGCCTGGATTACCAATAGGCAAATCGAGGCGGCTCGTATTGCAATAAATCGTTACTTAAAACGTGAAGGTAAACTCTGGATTCGAATTTTTCCAGATAAGCCAGTAACTAAGAAACCTCTTGAAACTCGTATGGGAAGTGGTAAAGGTTCCCCCGAGTTTTGGGTGGCTGTTGTCAAAAGAGGAAAGATTATGTTTGAAGTTGGTGGTGTTTCAAAAGAACGAGCGCAAGAGGCGCTTCGCCTTGCGGCTCAAAAACTGCCGATAAAGACTAAATTTGTTCAACGAGTGGATATAGAAGAATGAAACCACGTAAAGCAAAATATTTGCGGGAATTGACTGACGAAGAATTGAATAGGATTTTGAACGAGTCTGTCGAGACTTTGGCTCGGCTTCGCGTTCAACATTCATTGAGTCAACTACAAGATACTGCGTCATTGAAAATCTTGAAAAAAGATATTGCAAGAATAAAAAC
The DNA here is from genome assembly GCA_013414795.1 of Candidatus Kapaibacterium sp. Lineage (GTDB taxonomy): Bacteria > Bacteroidota > Ignavibacteria > Kapaibacteriales > UBA2268 > Naka2016. Next base: position 2,525,108 of record CP058732.1, on the reverse strand, counting down.
TATTATTTCTGAACGGCAAAGGGCAAAGGAATATGGAAAACAATAACGATAATTTGGTACAAGAAGAAAATATCCAAGAAAGCAAAGTTGAAATGGTCGAGACAGAACCCGAAAGCCAAACTTTACAAGGAATGCCTTCGGAGGAAGGCGGGGATAAATCACCAAAATCGTTGAAGACTGGACATCGGCGAATTCTTGAAGGTCGGGTTGTCTCCGATAAACCAAATAAGACGATTGTTGTGCTGGTTGAAAGATATGTCCAACATCCTTTGTACAAGAAATATTACAAGCGTTCGAAAAAGTTTATGGCTCACGACGAGCATAATGAATGCCGAGTAGGAGATTTAGTTCGAATAATAGAATGGCGTCCACTTAGCCGACGCAAACGCTGGATGTTGAAAGAAATTGTTGAACGAGCAAAGTAGGAGAGGGGACAATGATACAGGAAGAAACAAATTTAGTTGTGGCAGACAATTCGGGAGCGAAAAAAGTTCGCTGTATTCGTGTTCTTGGTGGACACGAAAAACGATATGCGACTGTTGGCGATATCATTGTTGTTTCGGTAAAGTCTGCTCTGCCACATTCGGCAGTCAAAAAGGGCGAAGTTTGCCGTGCGGTTGTCGTCAGAACTAAGAAAGAAGTTAAAAGAAAGGATGGTTCCTTTATTCGCTTCGACGACAACGCTGCTGTGATTTTAAACAATCAAGGCGAGCCGCGGGGAACTCGCGTGTTTGGACCAGTTGCGCGAGAACTTCGAGAAAAGAATTTTATGAAAATAGTATCTTTGGCACCAGAAGTTTTGTAGAGGTGGTAAAATGAAACTTAAGTTGAAAAAAGGCGATTTGGTTCAGGTAATTGCAGGCAACGACAAAGGGGCGGTTGGTCGAATTCTTGAAATCTATCCCGACAAGATGCGAGTTTTGGTCGAAGGTGTTAATGTTCGAAAGAAACACCAAAGACCAACGCAAACAAATCCAAAAGGTGGCATTGTCAGCAAAGAAATGCCGATACATTATTCTAATGTAATGATTTTGGATTCGGATAAGAATCCAACACGCATAGGTATTCGTTTCGAAGAAAAAGATGGTAAAATTGTAAAGATTCGTTACTCTAAGAAAAATGGTAAAGATTTGTAAAAAGTGAGGTTGAATAAATATGGCACAGGCAACAAAAAAGAAACCCCAAACACCAGCGGTAGCGTCCAAAAAGGTAGAATTTAAACCAGAAGGTAAAAGACTCGAGGACGTAAAGGAAAAGGAATTTCCCGTACCAAGGCTATATGAATATTACAAAAATACTATTGTACCAAACTTAATGAAGAAGTTTGGGTATAAGTCTCCAATGCAGGTACCAAGATTGGAGAAGATAGTTCTAAATATGGGTGTAGGTGGTGCAACCCAGGACCAAAGACTTTTGCTAAATGCAATTAATGAATTAGAGTTAATCGCAGGACAAAGACCAGCAATTTCACGGGCAAAGAAATCAATTTCGAACTTTAAATTGCGCGCTGGTGTTCCAATTGGTTGTTTCGTAACATTACGAAGACAAAGAATGTATGAATTTCTGGATAGATTTATTAATATCGCCGCACCACGTATTCGCGACTTCCGTGGATTTTCGGATAAAAGTTTCGATGGACACGGCAATTATTCCGTTGGTATCAAAGAGCAAATCATTTTCCCAGAAATCGATGTTGATAAAGTTTCAAGGATTACTGGATTGGATATTACTTTCGTAATTCGTTCCAATTCAGATGAAGAATCTTACGCATTACTTTCAGAATTTGGTTTTCCATTCCAAAGAAAGGAATAATTATGGCAACAAAGGCAGTAATAGCAAGAAATTTAAAGCGAATTCGATTGGTTGAAAAGTATAAAGCCAAACGCGAGGCTTTGAAAGAGGCTGGCGATTGGGTTGGTTTGCAAAAACTACCTAAGAACAGTAGCCCGGTACGCGTTAGGAACCGATGTGGTGTAACTGGACGTGGACGCGGAGTCTATCGAAAGTTTATGCTTTGTAGAAACGTTTTGCGTCAAATGGCGCTCGAAGGAAAAATTCCAGGATTAAGAAAAGCAAGTTGGTAATAATAAAGGAATTGTGAAATATGCCTGTAACTGATGTAATTGCGGATTTTTTGACGAGAATAAGAAATGCAAGTGCTGCACGGCACAAAGAGGTGGAAGTGCCATTTTCCAAAATGAAAATGGCTATCTGTGAAATATTGAAGGACCAAGGGTACATCGAGGATTTTGAGAAAATTCAAGACAATGTTCAAGGGACGATTAGAATTAAGTTGAAGTATTACAATAGACAACCAGTCATTAAAGAATTGAAGCGTATTAGTAAGCCCGGAAGAAGAATTTATGTTAATGTTCGCGAGATACCTCGAGTAAAGAATGGTCTTGGAATTGCCGTGCTATCTACATCGAGAGGGATAATGACCGACAAGATGGCTCGCAAATTGAACATTGGCGGCGAATTGCTTTTTACAGTATGGTAGATAATTAGGAGATGGAACAGTGTCAAGAATAGGAAAAAAGCCAATACAAATACCCGATAAAGTCAAGGTGGATATTAGCGACGGAAAAATCACCGTCCGAGGTCCCAAAGGGGAACTGTCGTTTGATATACCCGATAATATAACTTACAAACTCGATGGTAATGTTTTGACTTTTGGGAGAACTGCGGACGATAAGAAAACACGAGCACTGCACGGGTTGACGCGTGCCTATGTGAATAATATGATAATTGGAGTTACCCAGGGTTTTGAAAAGACTCTTTTGATTAATGGTATCGGGTACAAAGCAGAGATGAAGAACAAGGGGCTTCTTCTTTCCCTTGGGTATTCACATCCTATATTTTTTATTCCCCCAGAGGGTGTTACTATTGAATCACCTAATCCCACTACAATTATTGTTAAGGGGATTGATAAACAAGCAGTGGGCGAAGTTGCTGCTAAAATAAAGAAAATTCGACCGGTTGAACCTTATAAGGGTAAGGGTATATTCTATCAAGGACAATACATACGACGTAAGGCTGGTAAGACTGGAACAAAATAGTTAAGTATCACAAATAGAAATGGTATAGTAAATGAATAGACTGGAATTAAAAAAGGTAAGAAGGACACGAAGAAAACTTCGAGTAAGAAAGAAAATTTATGGAACTGCCGAAAGACCACGTTTGACAGTTTTCCGAAGTCTAAAGCATATTTATTGCCAGGTTATTAATGATGATATTGGGCATACACTCGTTGCTTGTTCGACACTGGATAAAGAAGTGCGCGAAAAACTTTCGGGCGCAAGCAAGAAAGTTGAACAAGCAAAAATTGTTGGGCAAGTGCTTGCTCAACGTGCTTTAAAACTTGGAATTGAAAAGGTTGCATTCGACCGAAACGGCTATCTTTATCACGGGCGAGTGAAAGCCCTTGCAGAAGGTGCCCGCGAGGGTGGTTTGAAATTTTGATAACAATTAGGTTATGATATGGCAAAGATTAAGGCTTCTGAATTAGAACTTAAAGAAAAATTGGTTTATGTTGGGCGAACAGCCAAGGTTGTAAAAGGAGGACGCCGCTTTGGATTTACGGCTATTGTTGTGGTTGGCGATTACAACGGACACGTTGGCGTTGGTATGGGAAAGGCAGCCGAAGTTATAGACGCTGTGAATAAAGCAACCGAGGCTGCGAAAAAAAATATTGTTAAAGTTAGTTTGCATAACAACACTGTTCCACACGAGGTGATTAGTAAGTACGGTGCGGCGAAAGTTCTCATTCGACCTGCGTCGCCAGGAACTGGCGTTATAGCCGCTGGTGGAATTCGCGCAGTGTTGGAATTGGCTGGCGTAAAGGATGTTCTTACAAAGAGCCTGGGTTCGTCAAATCCACACAACACAACCAAGGCAACGTTAAAAGCATTGATGATGATGGAGGATATAGGGCAGGTTTCTGCTCGACGAGGAATTTCCCCACAAAAGGTACTGTTTGGTTAATCAGAGGTTTAATATGAAAAAGTTGAAAGTTACCCAAATTCGTAGCATTATCAAAACAAACAAAAAGCAGAAGAGAACAATCGAAGCATTGGGATTGGGCCGACCAAATTATTTTAATATTTTGCCCGATAATCCTCAAACTCGTGGAATGATTAATGTTGTGAAACATCTGGTTAAAGTTGAAGAAATTGAACAATAAGTGGTAGGTGATAAAAATGAAACATATTGGAAATTTACATCCAGCACCTGGTTCAAAACATAAAGATAAGCGGATTGGAAGAGGTCCGGGGTCGGGACACGGAGGCTCTGCAACTCGTGGAACCAAAGGACATCAATCCAGAAGTGGATACCATCGGAAATTGGCTTTCGAAGGTGGGCAAATGCCCTTGATTAGGCGTGTCCCAAAATTTGGATTTAACAACAAGTTCCGTGTTGAGTATCAAATTGTAAATTTGGAAAAAGTGCAAGAATTTATTGATAAAGGGAAAATACAAACCGAAGAATTAGATCCCGAAACAATGTACAAGATTGGTTTGGTAAGCAAAAAGGACAAACCAATCAAAATTCTTGGGGAAGGAAGAATTTCCAAGCCATTGACTATAAAAGCGCATAAGTTTTCCAAATCTGCTATTGAAAGGATTGAGTCAGTAGGAGGCAAGGTGGCTATTTATGAGTAAGATTGTTGAAACTTTTCAAAATATCTGGAAAATTGAGGAACTTCGGCAAAGGCTCCTTTTTACTTTGTTTGCGATAATTGTAGCACGCATAGGAGCCCATATCACTCTACCAGGGGTGGATTTCCAAGTTCTTCAAGCATTTAACAAAGGTGCTGCGCAGGATTTGTTTGGATTGTTCGACTTCTTCGTTGGCGGGGCATTCTCCAATGCTGCAATTTTTGCTCTTGGTGTGATGCCATACATTACTGCCTCGATTATTATGCAACTTGCTGGAATAGTTATTCCCGAAATTCAAAAAATGCAAAAGGAAGGCGAGGAAGGACGAAGAAAGATTAATCAATACACTCGGCTTTTGACTGTACCAATTTGTATGTTCCAATCCTGGGGAATGTCCATCCGTTTAGTTAATATGGAAGCCAACGGGTTCCCAGTCGTGCCATCCTCTGGGTTCTTTTTCTTTGTCTCGACTATTATTCTGTTGACAGCTGGAACAATGTTTTTAATGTGGCTCGGTGAACAAATTACAGAACGTGGAATTGGCAACGGAATATCATTGTTGATTTTCATTGGCATTGTTGCCCGCTTTCCAACCGCTCTTTATCAAGAATTTTCACAAGTGTTCACTTTGGGCGAACGTCCTTGGCCAGTAGAGATAATCATTTTGACATTTTGGGTAGCAATAGTTGCGGCGATTATATTCATTTCTCAGGGCGCAAGAAGAATACCCGTGCAATATGCAAAACGGCAGGTTGGGAGGAAAGTCTACGGCGGAACGACCCAATATATTCCTTTGCGTGTCATCACAGCGGGGGTTATGCCAATAATCTTTGCTCAATCAATTATTTTTATTCCACAAACAATTTTTAACTTTTTCCCAACGAGTCAATGGCTCCACACTTTGGTAGTAGCATTTAGCGAGCGTTCCTTTGTTTATGCAATTCTTTATGCTGGCTTGGTAATACTTTTCACCTATTTCTACACTGCTGTTATCTTCAATCCCCGTGATATCGCCGACAATATGAAAAAGCAAGGCGGATTTATTCCCGGTATTCGGCCAGGTCAACAAACTGCTGAATACATCGATTCGGTTCTGACTAAAATCACCTTGCCCGGTTCGATATTTTTGGCTTTAATTGCAGTAATACCTACTTTTGCAATCAATGTTCTTGGTGTTACTTCATCGTTCGCCTCGTTTTTTGGAGGAACTTCGATTTTAATCGTTGTTGGTGTTATTCTCGATACGCTACAACAAATTGAATCGTTCTTGTTAATGCGCCATTACGATGGCTTTATGAAAAGCGGAAGAATTCGTGGTCGTGCGGCTGGTGTCGGAGGTATTTAATTTATGCGAAGAACCCGGTATACAAATGCAAGTTCCAATCCTTACTCTTTGGTGAAAACTGCCGAAGAGATTAAGTTGATTGAGCAAGCGTGTCGAATTGTTGCCGACACCCTTGCTATGTTGGAAAATTACATTAAACCGGGTATTGAAACAATTGAATTGGATAGGATAGCCGAAGATTATATTTTGTCTCGAAATGCTCTTCCCGCTTTCAAAGGTTATCGCGTCGAAAATAAAGAATACTTACATACACTTTGCATCTCGATTGATGAGGAAGTCGTCCACGGTATACCAAGCAATCGTGTCTTGAAGGAGGGCGAAATTGTCTCGCTCGATTGCGGTGTAAAAAAGGATGGTTATTACGGAGATAGTGCTGTAACATATCCAGTAGGCAAAATATCGGAAGAAAAACAGCGTCTATTAGAAGTTACACAAAAAGCATTGGAATTAGGAATAGAAGCAGCAGTCGAAGGCAATAAAGTATATGATATTTCGCGGGCGATACAAACTTTTGTCGAGCAGAACGGTTTTTCTGTTAACCGTGAACTTGTTGGACACGGCATTGGCAAACGTTTGCACGAAGAACCGCCAATTCCAAACTTTGTTCCGCCATTACTTGCGCGAAGGCAATATCCGAATATGAAACTTTTGAGCAATATGACAATTGCAATCGAGCCGATGGTAAATATGGGCGATTACAGAGTTTTGACCAAAGAAGATGGTTGGACAATAGTTACTGCTGATGGAAAACCATCTGCACATTTTGAACACACAATTTTAATAACAGATAATAAACCAATTGTATTAACATATAGATAGAAAGAACGATATGCCAAAGCAAGGAATGATACAAATGGACGGTATAATTGAGGAAGCCCTTCCAAATACTCAATTTATCGTTCGTTTTGAAAATGGGCACAAGGTCCTAGCCCACATTGCTGGTAAAATGCGAATGAATTATATTAAGATTTTGCAAGGAGATAAAGTGCGGGTAGAGATTTCTCCGTACGATCTGACCAAAGGAAGAATTATTTATAGGTATAAATAATAGAGGGTGAGTTATGAAAGTTAGGGCTTCGGTTAAAAAGCGTTCTCCGGAAGATAAAATCGTTCGGAGAAAAGGGAGAATTTATATTATTAATAAGAAAAACCCAAGATATAAACAAAGACAAGGTTAAAAGGAGGAGTAAATGGCACGTATTGTTGGTGTAGACCTACCGAAAAACAAAAGAGGCTTTGTCGCATTGACTTATATCTATGGCGTGGGTAGGACAACCGCAAAGGAAATCTTAGCCAAAGCCGGAGTTGACGAGTTTAAAAAAGTGAATGAATGGACAGACGACGAAATCGCAAGAATACGCCAAGTTATTCAAGATTACAAAGTCGAAGGACAACTCCGAAGCGAAGTCCAAATGAATATCAAGCGTCTTATCGACATTGGTTGCTATCGCGGTTTACGCCATAGAAAAGGGTTGCCAGTCCGCGGACAAAGAACACGTACAAATGCCCGAACTCGTAAAGGAAGAAGAAAAACAATTGCAGGAAAGAAGAAAGCAGTTGGGAAGAAGTAATTTTTATGTTTCACTAATTTTTATGGTTCGTAATGGCTGCACAAAAGAGAAAAACAAAGAAAAAACAAGTTACAGAAACGCACGGAAAAGCATATATCCTTGCAACATTCAATAATACGATAGTTACAATAACCGATATGTACGGAAACACATTGTGCTGGGCTTCTGCTGGTAAAAGTGGTTTCAAAGGTTCGAAAAAGAGCACACCATATGCTGCGCAAATTGCAGCTGAGAAGGCTGGAAAAGAAGCCTACGATATGGGATTGCGCCGTGTTGATGTTATTGTCAAAGGACCGGGAAGCGGACGCGAGGCTGCAATCCGAGCGCTGGCTATGGCTGGCCTTGAAATTCATAGTATTCTCGACAAAACGCCTATTCCACATAATGGATGTCGACCGCCCAAGAGGCGACGCGTTTAATATTCGATAGTTGGTAAGTTAAATAAATATTGGTTTAAAATGTCAGAAATGGATTTTTTTACCTTGCTTCAAATGCCCGATACGGTGTCAATTGAAGAAACCGGCGACCCAAATCATCTTCGCTTTATTATGCAACCTTTGGAAAAAGGTTACGGTGTGACAATAGGCAATTCTTTCCGTAGGGTTCTAATTTCTTCAATTCCGGGCTATGCGATAGTTGGGGTTAAATTTACAGATGTCCTCCACGAATTTCAAAGTATCCCCGGGGTTCTCGAAGACGTAACTGAAATAATTCTCAATTTGAAGCAAGTCAGGATAAGGTCGAGCGAAAGCAAACCATTCAAAGTTAATTTGCACTTAAAAGGACCATATACCTGGACTGCCAATGATATCCAAAGAAGCAGTCCGCTTATTCAAGTTGTTAATCCGAACTTGCAAATTGCTACTCTTGCTGACGATGCAGAATTTGATGTTGAACTTCGAGTTGCATACGGCAAAGGCTATATTCCCGCGGACGAACAACCTATTTCCGAGTATCCAATTGGTATGTTGCCAATTGATGCTATTTATACACCTATTAAAAATGTTATTTATACAATAGAGCCATATAGAGTTGGTCAGAAAACAGACTACGAAAAACTCGTCCTCGATGTTTTAACTGATGGAACGATAACTCCAATCGAGGCAGTTCGTTTAGCCGCTAAAATTCTTATTGAGCATATTCAATTCTTCTTAACCTTTGAAATTGCAGAAAAGCCCGAAGTAACTACTGTCGGTGCGATTAGCACAGAAACCCCCGAGAGCGAACACGCACGTTTGAAACGAATTCTTTCAATACCTGTTGATGAACTCGAAATTAGCGTGCGTGCATACAATTGCTTGAAAGCAAATAACATTAAAACTCTTGGCGATATTGTTTCATACACAGAGCAAGAACTTTTGAAGTTGAAAAACTTTGGTAAGAAGTCTTTGAAAGAACTTGAAGAGATTGTACACCAGTATGGTTTGGAGTTTGGATTGAATGTCGAAAGATATTTAAAACCTGATAAATCTTCTTCAAAGAGCAATAGAGATTATGGATTTTAAGATTAAGGTGGAGAAATGAGACATTTGAAAAAAGGTTGGAAATTAAAAAGAACAAGCAGTCATAGAAAAGCATTACTACGAAATCTGGCTATTTCTTTATTAGAACATAAAAAGATTGTTACAACAGTCGCAAAGGCAAAAGCCCTTCGACCCTTTGTTGAAAAAATTATTACAAGGGCAAAGCGAGCCGTGCTCCGCGAAAAAAATGGTCAATTGCCCCAAGGTCAAACAGTTGATGTCCACGCAAGAAGAATAGTTGGTCGCCTTATTCATAATAAAGCAGTATTGCAAGAATTGTTCGATACGATTGCCCCGACTGTCATCGATAGACCTGGTGGATATACTCGCATTGTAAAGTTAGGATTTAGACGGGGCGATGCAGCGGAAATGGCTGCGATTGAATTGGTGGATTGGGGTGCCCCCCAAGATGGTGCTGTTAGTTTGAAATCGAAGAAAAAGGCTACCACGAAGAAGAAAACCACAACTGCAAAAGAAAAGAAAGCAAAGAAGGCGGAGAAAGAACAAACAATCGAAGAACCACAAAAAATAGAAACTGCTACAGCCCAAGTTGAAGAAGAGGCGAAAGTTGAAACTGTTGAAGCCCCAGCTAAAGAAGAAACTGTTGCCCAAGCAGAACAAGAAGTTTCATCAGAAGAAACCAAAGTGGTCGAGGATACTCAAACCGAGGAAATGCAAAATACCGAAGAGAATAAAGAAGAAGAAAAGAAATCTGAGTAATTTTTGGATTTTAAAGCAAAAAGGGCACTTTCGAAGTGCCCTTTTTTATTCCTTGTTGAACTATTAGTTAGTATTGATTTCAACGGAAACAATTCTATAGCCCCAAATAATTTCACGGGCAAGGTAGATACTGCCAACAAGTACGCAAATCATTCCAAGGAAAAAGGAAACAAAGGAAAATATTCGAAAGTCTGAATCGAAAGCGTAATTGAAGCCAATAAATAAAGAAGTGAGAACATAAAGAGCAACGGCAATTGTGTAGGAAAGAACGGCACGGACAATAAATGGTATTCTCCTTTGAAACATTTCCAATTGTTTGTTTACAGAGTAAATCCTTGCTTGGGTGTGTTCGTCCTTTAATTCCTCGGGACTTAACTCCATTAGTTCGCGTTTTTCCTCGTTTAAGTCGCGAATTCTATCGACAACCGCAGAATACTTATTATTTGTAACAAGCAACATAAGGGCGCAAACATTAACCATTACGCCAGGAGCAAGCATACTTTGAATTAACTCTCTAATTGATGGACTCATTCTTCAAACCCAAAATTTTTGAATGTTGGTTATCGAAATAATTAAAATTTTATTTTTTGAAAACCAACAGAGGTTGTTGAATTTGTTTTTTATTTGTTGCTAAAAGTTGCTTTTATCTTTTTCTTATAATAGCATATTCTGTATCTATGTCGCGTGGAATGTCATTTAATGAATCAATAATTTTCTTTGTTTCTTCTTTCATTTTTCCGTATTTTTCCAGCAGACGACCAGCCCCAACATAATCTCCTTCCGCTTGAATAGTTAAAACAATTTTTGCAAGTTCTTGAATTGCGGGTATGAAATTATTCAAGTCAACGCAAATTTTCCCATTTGAATATTTTATAATTCCCTTCTCTTCGAGGAAATTCAACTGGATGAGATTTGCTTTACCGTGTGCTTCTTCTGCTCCAAATCGAATTGAACGGAACAAGCCAGCGATATACGTAACTTTTGCTTTTTCGAAGTCATCTTTGGAAATTAGACCTTTTTCGAAAAGATATTTGTGGTTATACATACCAAGGACGTCGGCTTTGCATTCTTCGATTGCCGAATATCGCTCTTTCAATGCTTTTCGCACGGGCAATGTATCATTACCATAAACAAAACCTCGACCAAGTGTGTGCGAAACCTCGTGCAATGTGACAAATGAGGTAAAAGATTTTTTGTCGACCAGTTGAACTAAATTTGGTTCAAGTATTCTTTCACCAATTGGTTTAAGAATTTTATCAAACTTGGCTTCCATCATATTTTTAAACATCGACTTTTTCCCACCTTTTAATTCGTGGACTTTTGGGTCGTTTGGCAAAGAGTTTGCAATTGTTTTAGTTCCCGCTTGGCAATCTCCACCAAAGTAGACGACATTCATAATTTGTAAAACATTACCTTTGCCAGCAGTTTTTCTGATGTATTTCTTGTCGTAAGGAAGATTGTGTTCGAAGTGATCCAAATTCTTTTCGAACATTTCAAGTTCTTTGGTGCCGTCCTCGTCTTTTACCATAACAATCGCTTCATAGGCAGTTTTATAATTGAATAGTGCGTCTTCATAGTTTTCAATTGGACCAATTACGACATCAATTTTACTTCCTTTTATGTCCATCCAAGCCATATCGCTTTCGAAGTAATCATCGGTGCGAAGTGCTTTCGCCCGAAGGATGAGATAGTTGCGGAGAGTTGGATTGTCGCAAAAGTCTGCGGCTTCTTCGAGTTTCCGAGCAATTTGTTCGACTTCAGGATAGGCTTGATGGTATGGTATTGCTTTTAGTTTATTACCATCACGAACAATAATAGTGTATTGGCTTTCAAGTTCTGCTTTCTGTTCGGGATGTTCTTGTATGTATTTCTCGAACTCTTCTTTTGTTAAATCGAGTGGATAGAAGTTTGCCCCTTGTGGTTTAACTTCTGGACCGTTACCAACGAAACGACGACCTTCGTAAACCAAGTCGTATGGTCCGTAGAAAATGTTTACGAGTTTAAGGAGTTTTCGAGCCTCTTCCGTACCCAACTTTGCAAGAGAATCCCTAACAGCAATTGCGTCTGGTGCAGTTTGTTTCCAGAAAATTGCGTCTGCCAATTGTCCTGCTTCAACAAGTAGTTCGACAACTTTTCGTTCCCGTTCGGTTAAGTGGCTTAAATCTGCTTCGATAGTAACAGGAGCAAATGCTTTGATTCGCTCTTCAATTGGTGGCAGGGCTTCTTTTTTTTCCATCACCGTTTCCTTGACTTTTTCTTTGCAACCAAACAAGGTTAAGACAAATAAAAGGAAAAATATTTTTTTCATTTCACTCCCCAAAAAAAGTCAAATTTAACACTTATAGAAGTTGTAAATTATGCTGTGAATTGAATAAATTAAATAAAAATTATTTACGATAACAGATTTTTGACTTTTTTTAATAAGGTATTATTTCTGCATTTCAAAAATTTTTGGATTTTCGAAAGATTGATTGAATATTAACTGCTCTTTAACAATATGAATTTAAAAGTATCGACAATAGAATTTTAATTTTGGGTAGATATGAGAAGCAAAATTTTTGTTCCGCTTTTTGCATTAATCTTATTAGCCAATTTGTCTTTTCTCCAAGCAAAACTCTTGATGAAACCATACTTGCAGGCTATTGGTCCGAATTCCATTGTTGTTATGGCTGAAACCGATACCCAAGACCCCGTGACAGTGTTCTACGGAAAAGACAAATCGCTTTCCAACATTGCAATAACAAGTTTCTTTCGCACAGCGGAAGACCGTCGCAATGTAACATATGTCCATCGTGTTGTCTTAAACAATCTTGAACCTAATTCGATTTATAGTTATAAGGTGGTTCACCAGAAAGATACATCCGAAATTTTCTCATTTAGAAGTTATGTGACAGAAGGGAACAGTTTTCGGATAGGCATAATGGGAGATAACCGTTCGAACCCAGAAGTACATTCCCGCAAGTCGAAAAAGTTGGCAAAGCACAATCCCTATATTCTTCTTTACACTGGCGATTTGTGCTATTCTGGTAAATATTTTGAATGGAAAAATGAGTTTTTTACTAGCGAGGAGCAAGATTTAATTGCAAAAGCACCGTTCTTCAATTCTCTTGGAAACCACGAAGCAAAGACAGACCTCGTCAAAGTATTCCTGCAGGCACCGAAATCTGCCTCGAACGATGAGTTTTACTATTCTTTCGATTATGGTGACCTCCACGTTTTAGTTTTGAACACAGAAACTGACGTTTCGCCAGATTCACCTCAATGGAAATTTGCAGAAGAAGACCTTGCTCGAACAACGAAGAAATGGAAAATTGTAATGTTCCATATTCCAGCATATTCTGCTGGGGGACACGGTGGCAATAAAAAAATGCAAGAGTTCACAACTCGAATTTTTGAAAAGTATGGTGTCGATTTAGTCTTGAATGGGCATAATCATTTCTATCAAAGAAGCCAGGTTAATGGAATTTATCATATAGTAACTGGCGGAGGTGGTGCCCCATTATATACGCCAAAAGAGGCACCTTGGGTACAAAAATCGGTTCAAGACTACCATTATGGTATAATGGATGTTAGTAAAGATTCAATTAAACTCACTATTTACGATTTGAGAGACAAAGTAATTGATGAAATCGAAATTAAAAAGTAAGAACAATTAAATGAAATAATCGACTACTTTTGCGTCCAAAGCACGCTCGAGTATAAACTCGAGCGTTTTTTTATGTGCCGAATGATTACGATAGATTTCAAGTTCATCCTTGTTTTCGAAGGCTGAAACGAGAACAATATCGTATGCTCGTGGGTCATCCAATTGGTTGATTCCAACTTCGTAATGCTTGATTTGTGGTATAAGGCTTGGCAGTTTTTCAAGTGCTTCTTTGATTTCCTTAGCGAGACTCGATTTATCTTTTCCTTGATAATCTTCCTTTAACTTGAACATTACAATATGCTTTAGCATCTTTATCTTGCGATTGTAACACCAAAATACTTTGTCTCGAATTTTCTGTTTACGACAATAAAATATTTTCCCGAGGCTAATGGGGCTCTTGCGTCGGTTGTCCCATCCCAATACAAATGGATTTTTCCATCTATTGAAATACCCTCGAAAAGTGTTCTTACATTTCTTCCCTCTACATCGAATATATTAATTGTGATGTAATCATTTGGTTGGCAATCAATTTCGATAAAATATTCATTTGAAAGCAGATTTTGTTTAACATTTAGGTTTAATGTTTGAATATCCGTGTTTTGTGTTTCGGATTTTAATATCTTTTCGATTTTGAAATCCCAAATTCCTCTTCCGTAGGTAGCAAAGCGAACTGTGGAAAGTTCTGGTAAGTATTCAACGTCCCAAAAAATATTGTCTGGACAATTTCCACCTCCAAGGAAGTACCATTTTTTCTCTGCAAAATGATAAACGAAAGGACCAATTTCCGTTCCTGCGAAGAGCATTGATTCATTTTCATTTAACTCAATGTCGTAGAACAAAGTCGAAGGCAAGTTTCCGCCAAGAGGAACAAATGTTTTCCCAGTGTCGTATGAAATCAATACCCCTGGATTTGAATACCCAGAACCAGCAATGACAATTTTTCCCAAATCGTATTTAGAACAAACGATTTTGTTGCCGTAAAGATAGTGGCTTTGAGGACCAGCGACGTTGTCAATTAGTTCCCAATTAGTTCCTCTGTCGAAAGAACGGAAAAATTTTCCATCATTTGTCAATGCAAACCAAATGTTTGTGTTCAGTGGTGAGAATGCAAGAGATGATATTTTTCTGGTTACATTATCAATGGCAAAATTAAAAGGCAAAACCTCGTGTGAAATTTCATTTTTAGTTTCATCGTAAGTAAGTTTATAAATGAAAGAGGCTGGTGTACCCGAAGGATTGTTGGCGTCTCCACTAATTAAGTACGCTACATAAGGGTTGTCGGGGTCGGCATAAATTGGCGGTAGCCAAAGAAACCCACTTCCTTGGAAGTTCCAGGTAACTATATTCGTCGAAAGTTGTGGGTTAATCATAAGCATTGCGAATGCTGGGTAGGTGGACCAAAGGTGTCTTCCACCATCGCTCGATGTTAAATGACCATAGTCACCGCTAATCAATTGTCTAAAGGATAGAACTTTCCCGTTGTCGTCGTAGCACGCTTGGAAACCTTGGTCTTGGCTACCAGCAAAAAGTGTTTTTCCCTTTTTATCGAATGTGTAAATCGAATAGTATTGACTAATGTTTAGATTTTTTAGCGAAAGGTTTCGAAATGTTAATCCATTGTCGAACGAAACGTAGATGCCACCGTCAGTACTTACGAACAGAATTTCGTAGAACTTTTGGGCTGTTTGATTCCATTTCCTAAAACTAACAATGCCAGGAATATCGGCGTGGAGTTTGGATTCAATATCTGGATAATACTCCTCCCATTTATTTGCTTTGTTCCAAGTTGTACCATTATCAGTACTACGATAGAATTCAACCTGACCAAAATAGATGATTGAAGGATTGGTTTGCGAAACTTCGAAACTGTTCTTTTCGAATGGATAGAAATTAAGCGACCCCATATTGGTAAAAGTTTTACCACCATTGTTTGAATAATAGAATATAGTTTGTACATTCGTATGTTTTAACGCAAGGTAAAGAGTGGTTTGTTGTCCATTGATTTGACCTTTAATCTGTGTTCCAGTAATAAATTTTTCGATAAAAGGAATTTTTCTAATCATATTAAAGTTGTTTTGTTCATCGACGGAGTAGAGCGTATCCTTTACTACCAAATATAATATGTTACTATCGTATCGAGGTGCCCAAATGTCTGTCAAATCAGAAATGCTGTAGTCAAGATAAACAGAACGAACAAGTGAAAAATTTACACCATAATCAATTGATTTATAAAGGCTGACAATGCTTTTCCAGACTTTGTAGTCCCACTCTACCAGAAGAACATAAATCGTTTGGCTAGTGGTAACTGCTGCACGAATTATCCATCCCCATTTCTCGGCATTTTCAAATCCTTTGGCTTTTTGCCAAGTATTCCCTTCGTCGTCGGTAAAGTAGACGGCGGAAGGTGAATTTGCAGCGACAACAATTCGCCTTTTGTCACCAATTGAAAGAATTTTCACCATTCGTGGATTCGCAAATTTCTTCCCATTGTTCAAGCAAATCCAATCGTTTCCGTTTATTGTTCCCTTCCAGATGTTCCCGCCAGCAGAAGCCAGAAAGATTTCCGATGTGTTTGTATCGTAATCAACTGTGTGGACACGTCCAGCAAGGTTGTCGCTTCCCTTTTCAATCCATTCCCCGAAAATTCTTCCTTCTGCATAGGAATTACTACTTGGTGCATCAAATTTTTGGGTACCCAAATAGTGTTGGATATTTTCTTTGGTTTTCTGGTCAACAATCCAATAGGGTAACCCCTCCTCGCAGCGATGGAGGCTTCGTAGCCATTCTTCTCGCTTCTTTTTAAATTCTTCACTTGACTCTTTTTCCATTAATGGATTAATCGAGGTCTGGGCAATTAAGTTGCCCAAAAGAGGGACAAATAAGAACCAAATAATAAACCAAAATTTTTTCATTTTACCTTCTGAAAACATATTTTTTATACAAAATTAAAATAAAAATAAAATTGTAAAAAAGAAAAAAATTTTTTATTTTTGTAGCAAATCTCAATAATTGTTGCTTAAGGTTTTTAGTAACTTTTTAAAGGTGATTTATGAAAAAAGTTACGTTTCTTTTCCTTGCAATTCTCTTATTATATGCGTGCAAAGAGGAAGAATGCAATCCCGTTTCAAATACGCCTAACAGAGACTACGAACCCAACCTAAATACTTACGGTGATTTTTCTATTTATTACTATGGGAAATGTGATGACGAAGGGAATTTCGTTGAAGAGCCGATAAGATGTTGGATTGGATATAAGGGAACAATGGAATTGGATGGCTATCCTTGTAATTATGCTGAACTTGAAAATTTAGAAACACAAGAAAGATACCCATTCTATATGATACAATCCAACAAGTTTGTGAAAATCTATTCCTATTCTCTATATCCGTTTGTTAAGCCAGCAGTTTGGGAAGAATTTGCTCCTCATATTTGGCAAACACTTTGGACAAGGGATTTCTCCAAATCTACGTTTGATACTACTGTTCTTGGTGCCTATCCACTCCCATTTGTAAAAGATTCTTTGTTTGGTATTCATTTTTCAAAGGTTTGGTATAATTTTCACTATAAAATTGAGGACATTGGAGATGCCACTTTTAATCTGAAATTGTTTCCAAAACCTGTTCAAGTTTATGGTACGAAAGTTACTTTTTACAGTACAGCCACTTTAATTGACACTGGATTAAAGTTTCCAAGATTAGACCAGTGGTTCCCAGATGAGGCGGGCAAGTATAATTATTCAGAATTTTATTTCAACAATAATAGAAGTACCTATATTGATAAAATAGAAATGAAAGTCTATTATCTCAACAAAATTGGAATAATCTGGCTTTGGGTCAAGCATAAGACCTTGACAAATGTTAAGACTTATCAATATTGGTTTGATGTTAATGTGCAAGTTGGATATGGTGGATAAAAATATAAATTAACTATCAATGTTAGAATTTTAAAAAGGTGAAAAAATTTCTTTTTTAAACAAAGTTCTAAAAATTGGTGTTTATGTTTTGTAGGAACTTTTAAAGGTGACCTATGAAAAAAGTTACGTTTCTTTTCCTTGCAATTCTTTTATTATATGCGTGCAAAGAGGAAGAATGCAATCCCGTTTCAGACACTCCATACAGAGACTATATTCCCGATATTCGCTCCTTTGGCGAATACACTGTTTATTACTATGGAGAATGTGATGACGAAGGAAATTTCATTGAAAAACCAAGAGAAATGTGGCTTGCCTACAAAGGAACAATGGATGTAGGCGGTTTGTTTTTAACTTTGCAGAATTGTGGGATAAAGAGAATAATAAAACCTATCCATTTGGTATTCTTCTTGCCAACAAATTCGTAAAAATTTACTCCTATTGTTTATATCCCTTTGTTGGTCCCAATGTTTGGGAAGAATTTGCTCCTCATATTTGGCAAACACTTTGGACAAGGAATTTTTCCAAATCAACATTTGATACGACACTACTTGGGGTTGTTGATATTCTACTCCTTAAAGACTCAATTTTTTCCCTAATTTTCAAGAAAGCCTGGTATAAATACCATTATAAGTTAGAAGATTTGGGCGAAGCAATCATTAATTTAAGCTATAGCACTAAACCTTACCAGGCATATGGTAATAAAATTACTTTTTACTCTTCCGCCACAATAATAGATACGGGTTTTAAATTTCCAAGGTATGAAAAATTATTTCCATCGGATTCAACCTTGTATAATTACTCGGAATTTTATTTTGACAATGATAGAAGTTGCTATTTCGATAAAGTTGAAATGAAAGTTTACTATCTTAATCAGATTGGAATTATTTGGATTTGGGTAAAACATAAAACTTTGACTAAAGTAAGAACATATCAGTTTTTATTTCGGTACAATCTTTTCACGCGATTTATCGGATAAAAATAGTTTAAGCATTACCATTACAAGGTTTTGCTGTTTGACAAAATTGAATTATTTGCTTCTTCGCTAAATAAAGTTTTTTCGTTTTTTCTTAAATTACTTTTTAAATTAATCTGAATTTTGGAGTATGCCAAATTTATTTGGTTTTGAAGTAGTTTGTCCAAACTGCAAATCTGTATTCTCCATCGAGGAAGTCATTTCGGACAAAGTTCGCTCTGAATTCGAAAGCCAGATGCGTTCCCAAGTCGACGAGCAAATCAAAAGATTCAAAGAGCAGGAGTTTGAACGAATTAGATTGGAGCATCAATTAGAAATCGAAAAATTGAAAAAGCAATTCGAAATGCAACGACAGAACGAATTGAAGCAAATGCAAGACTTAATCACAAATCTCACAGATACAGTTTCGAAATTACAAAAGGAATTAGAAGAGAAGAACCGAGAACTTGCTAATGCTCAAAAAGTTGAATTGGAATTTCGAAAGAAGGAAAACGAATTGCTACAAAAGGAACAAAATTTGGAACTCGAAGTTCAACGACGGCTTAGCCAGGAACGACAGCAATTGCAAGAAATGTTGAAGCAAAATTTTCAATTAGAATATGAATTGAAACTTCGGGAAAGGGAGCAGACAATATCTACATTGCAAAAGAAAGTTGAAGAGTTGAATCTTAAACTGCAAGTTGGGTCACAGCAATTGCAAGGCGAGGTGCAAGAGTTAGCACTCGAAGAGCAACTTCGCTCGAAATTCCCATTCGACCGCATCGAGCCAGTTCCAAAAGGGGTCCGTGGGGCAGATATTATTCAAGAAGTACGCAATAAATTTGGGGAAGTTTGTGGGGTAATACTCTGGGAATCGAAACGAACCAATAATTGGAGCAACGAGTGGATTCCCAAGTTGAAAGAAGACCAAAGAGCCCTCGGTGCAGAACTTGCTGTAATTGTTTCTCGTGCTCTGCCAAAGGAGATTGCATCAGTTGGTTTGCTCGACGGTGTTTGGGTTTGCAATACAGAAAGTTACATTGGCCTTGCGATGGCTTTGCGAGAGCACTTGATACAAGTTCAAATGGTGCGAAATCAGATGAAGGGACGAGAAAGTAAAATGGAACAAATTTATAATTATATTTGTAGTGAGCAATTTTTGCATAAAGTGCAAGCAATTGTCGAGGCGTTTGTGACGATGAAAAATGACCTTGATAAGGAGCGTTCAGCGATGGAAAAGCATTGGAAAAAAAGAGAAGAGGAGTTGGCAAAAGTAATTAAAAACACTGCTCGGATTTATGGCGAACTGGAAGCGATTGTTGGAAACCAATTGCCCGAAATTGACTATTTAAAATTACCAGGAAAAGAATAGTTTTTTTGTTTAAATAGGAGATGTTTTATGAAAAATTACTACAAACCAATCTTATTGATTTTCTTTTTAAGTTCTTTTGGCTTGTTTGCACAATGGGAACAATTGTCTGGTATTCCAAATTCCCCAGTTTACGACTTATTAGTCGCACAAAATAAGATTTACGCTGTTGTTTGGGACAATGGGATTTACGTTTCTTCCGACTATGGAGACAATTGGGTCCAGCAAAACGAAGGAATTAACACGACATTACTCAAAGCCATTGCTCTTGTCGATACCACAATGCTTGTTGGAGCAAGCGATACCAACGGAGTGTTTCGCTCGACAGACAATGGCTACCATTGGGTTCGTTCTGTTGATAGTTTAACCGAAAGGAGTGTGGCTTCCTTTGCTGTGGACGGAGAAGTCGTCTATCTTCTCTCCGAGTCTTCGGTTGTTTTTAAAAGCACAGATTACGGTCAGACTTGGCTCGAAGTTAACACATCCGAGATTAGTAATGTAATAACTTCGCTTGCAGTTAGTAACGGAAGAATTCTTTTAGGTACAAATACTGGCGACCTCTATCTTTCTACTGATGACGGAAAAAACTGGACGAACATAAAAAATCAGCAGATTTATTCTACTATTACTGCTTTGTTTTGGGACGGAGATAACATTTTCTGTGGCACAACGACTGGTGTTCTGTTTTCCAGTAACTTGGGCACGAATTGGTTCCAGAGAAATCTTGGTTTGAAAGCAAAAGACATCTCCCTTTTCCGTAAGATTAATAATGCAATTGTAATTGGCACGAAGACTGGTGGGTTGTACTTTTCACTCGACGAAGGTAGAAATTGGTTTGAATTCAACGAGGGTATTACAAATATGACAATTCTTTCTTTGGCATACGACAAATATTACATTTACGTAGGCACAGAGTATGGCGGTATTTTACGAAGGAACATCAACGAAATGAAATTGCCCGAAGTTACCGCACCTGTATTGAAATATCCCCCCAATGGGGCTACTAATGTTGAAAAAGTTGTCAATTTCGCTTGGGACGAAGTAAATGGGGCTGTTAGTTACCATATTATGGTTGCAAGAGATGGCAGTTTCTCATCAAACTCAATTATAGTGGATAAAGATGGAATAACCAATACATTTTACCCGTCGGTGGTTTTGAAACCAAATTCAAAATATTATTGGAAAGTTGCTTCTGTTGATTACCAATCGAACGAAAAGTGGTCGGAAGTCTATTCTTTCGAAACAATTTTCGAACCTATCAAGCCAGAATTATATTTCCCATTCAACGATTTTGAAGTAACCACCATTCCAATCGTTTTCTATTGGAGTGATTGTGGAAAAGTTGACAAATATCAACTGCAAGTTGCAACATCTAACGATTTTCAAACAACCTTGGTCGACATCAATACGAGCGATACAACCTATTCAGTTTCTTCAGGAATTGAGAACAATCGAACATATTTCTGGCGAGTTATTGTTTACTACAACGACACGACAAAAATTCCCTCCGATACTTTTAAATTTAGAACAACAGTACTTGGTGTTGAAACAGAAACAGAAAGAGAAATCCATTTTGAACAAACTGAAACGAGTATGAGAATTCAATTCATTGATTTGCAAGCAAAAGAATTGGTTTCTGTGGAAATATTTAATATTCTTGGGCAATCAGTTCGCTTTGGTTGGTTCGAAAGCGATGGCGGAAACAATCTCGTCGAAATTGATTTGGGCGGTCTTTCCTCTGGTTTCTACAATCTTTCAATTCGAACTTCAAGCGGAAAAAGAGTATTTAAATCTTTTGTGGTAGTTAAATAATTTTTTGATTTTTTTTGTAGTATAAAGAATTACAAGAGTTTTTATTTAAAAATTACAAATTTCAATAATTTTTTTATTAAATTTTAATTGTATTTTGTAACAAAAAATGAATATATGAGTTTTAATAAAATGATTATTACCAATAATTTGAGGAGGGCAAAATGAAACCTCGCTTTACTTTGTTTCTTCTTTTTGCTTTTACATTGCTTGTTTTCTCAATTTCGGACATATTTGGACAATACTGTAGCGTTACTGGGTATTATCCACAATATGGATATATGACTCGCTTTGTTTTTAATGGTATTGATAACCGAAGCAGTTATAACTCAACGGGTTACAGCGATTATACTTCAATCAAATCCTTGTCTTCCAGGTCAATCCTATTCTTTCACAGTTGATGGATATTCCATTTGGAACTGTACTGGGTATGTGATTTGGATTGATTGGAACCAGGATGGACAATTCAACAATTCAGATGAACTCGTTGCATACAAATGGGAATCTTGCCGAAGAAACTGGACAAAAACATATACGAGCACAATTTACATACCGACGACTGCAAGATTGGGCGAAACAAGAATGCGAGTTGCCTACACAGGGCACCATTATTATGCCCAGACTTTATTGTATTATGGTGCTTGCTATTCGTATTACTATATGGAATGGGAAGATTATACTATAGTTATCGGAATGAAACGAAATGATGCTGGTATTACAGACATAACCAGCCCGACGCCCAAATTTAATTCCTACGAAAGACAACCAGTAAGAGTGGTACTGAAAAATTTTGGTAAATATTTCCCATTAACAAGCGTTACAATCAATTGGTCAGTCGATGGTGTGGTACAAACCCCATATCAGTGGACTGGTTACCTTGATACTAATTCAACAACAACTGTTGAAATTCATCCTAATTTTAAGTTTACACCACAAGCCCCGTGGAATCCATTTGAGATTCGTGCTTGGACAAGCAATCCGCAAGGAACTGACCCAGGAGCAAATCAACAGCCCGACGGAGACCCGACAAATGACAGTTATACAAAGAAAATACCCTGCATTCTTAATGATGCTGGCGTTATTAGTGCCGACCCAATGCTTCCTTTGAGCCCTGGTATCAATCCAGTAAAGTTTAGAATTTATAATTTCGCGCCTAAACCACTGACATCGGTATTCATAAATTGGTCTGTTTACGGTCAAACGCAAAGTCCTTACTATTGGACGGGAAATCTTGCATCACAAGATTCTATTGATGTGGAAGTTGGTTCCTTTGATTTTGGTACTGCAAACATTCCGGTTCCAATAACTGCTTGGACGTCTTATCCTAATGGACTACCGGATGAAGTACCAACAAACGACACATTATCCACGCAGGTTTACAAAGCGCTTGCTGGTGGAACCTACACCGTTGGCGGACGCGAGCCCGACTTTGCCGACCTCATTGAATTTACAAGTTTTATCAGTTACTGGGGAATTGCTGGTCCAGTGACCCTTTTGGTAAGGCCTGGAACCTACGAGGCTAACTTTACACTTAACCCTGTTGGAAGTAGGCAATATCCGATTACCATTCAATCTCAATCTGGTAGAAAAGAGGATGTGATTATTCAAGCGACTCCAACATCGCCAGATGGGAATTTTGTTATAGACCTAAATCGTTATAACAATATTACTTTCCGTAATGTAACTTTAAGAAATAATAGTTGCGTTTTTGGTCGGGTGTTAACGCTTCGAGGTAACAATACAAACATAACCCTGGACAATTGTGAACTAATTGGTTGTGAAAACCCGCCAAAAACCACCGATTTTGCTTTGATTTATTCAGATAACAATGTTGTATCCAATCTTAATATTATCAATACGAATTTCCGCTATGGTTCAGTTGGTATTTGGCATAAATCTCCATCGGGGCAACAGTCCACCACATTTAATATCAGAGAGAATTTCTTCTTTGGTCAAAATTGGCAAGCAATTCACGTCGAAGATGTGCGTGGTTGCAGTATTATTGAAAATGTTGTCTCTGGTAGAAACTTGCTTAATGGTATTTTCGTGCAAAATGGTTCATTAATAAAAGGTAACCGAATTAACGGAGTAGGTCCTTCTTCGACAACTTCAATCAACGATAATTCTGGTGGTATCGTAGTAATTCATACGATGACTGGATTTGAAGGTTCGAACATTGAGGACAATGTTGTAATGCCAACAAACGCTAATGGTATTTTCATCAGTGGAGTTAACGCATTCAGTATTTCTAACAATCAAATTACAATTTCTGCAAGTGGTTCCTACGACAAGGCTGGAATTGTTTTCAATAATTCTGGATTTGAGTTCAATAATTACCAGGCTGGAAACTTTCTTGTTAACAATTTAATAATTGGAACTAATACTCATGGAATTTATGCAAGTGGAAGTCAAAGCGTGAAAATTTACAAGAACTATGTTAAATTGAATGGGAATAATAAATACGGATTGTATCTTATTAACACGCCATCGCTAATTGGGAACAATTTGATAACCACTTTGAACGCCAGTGCTTTGCAATTGAATAACTTGTCGAAGACAATGATGTTTTACAACACTTTCTTCTCCAATACAACAGGACCAGTAGCATTGTTTAGTCAATTGAAGAACCAAAATAATTTCAAACGAAATATCTTCTTTAACAAGGGCACTGGTTATGCAATTCAAGTATCTGGTTCTATCCCAGCAGATTTAGTAATGGACGAAAACGATATTTATACAAGTGGTGCAACGCTTTCGAATCTTGGTGCTACTTTGCAAGCCTGGAGAAACGCAACAGGAAAGGATTTGAATTCCCAATCTGTTGTTCCAGTATTCTTAAGCGATGATAATCCACGGATTGCAAAAATTGACCCCAGACTTTACTTCAAAGGACCAATTCCAGAGTTGCTTGGAACAAATTGGCAAGATGAAGTTGAGAATACGGACATCGATGGAAACCGTCGCTACAAAGCATACTATATGGGGGTGAACACCTTGAATCCAGAAATTCGTATTACCCAGCAACCAAAAGAAGTTATTGGTTGCGTTGGACAAGATGGTTATTACTTCTCAATCACAGCCGAAATTGACTTTGGCGGTGAATTGTACTTCCAATGGTATTTAAATGGTGAGCCTATCGAGGGCGCAACCGAACCCATACTAATGTTGCCAACTTTGACACACGAAATGGCTGGCGTTTACCATTGTGTTGTTTCTGGAAATGGAGAAGCAGAACCAGTGCGAAGTGAAAATGCCTTGTTATATGCAATACGACCAACAAAAATTACTCGACAACCCGATGCAGTCTATGTCCATCAAGGTGAAGTAGTTACATTCCAAATCGATATGCATATCACGCCAGAAGAAATGCAATATGGTGAACCATTCATTCAATGGTATCGAGGCAATACCCCATTGCAAGACAACGACCGAATTGCTGGGGCAAACTCTTCTATTTTGACCATACGAGATATTAAGCCGATTGACTTTGCTAATAATTACTACGTGGTAGTTAAAGGATTGTGTGGTGCCGACACTTCGTTGCCAATATCAATTATTGAAAAGCCCAATGTTGTAATTCAGCCAATTGGTGATGTTGAAGCCTGCGAAGGCGAAACTGTTCAGATTACAGTAAATGCTTCTTCGACGGTTCCGGGTTACAATTTGGTTTATCAATGGCGTTTCAACGGTTCACCAATTAATGATAATGCGAAATATAGTGGTACAAATACCGAAACCTTGACAATTTCTAATCTTGCACCAAATGATGCTGGGACCTACGATGTTGTAGTTACAATTCCAGGTTTTGCCGAAGCGACTTCAAATCAGGCAAATCTTGTTGTTTACAGTCTCCCCAAGATTACAAGCGATTTGCCAGCAACATATATAGTAAGTTCTGGTCAACCGATTGTTTTAACTATTGGTGCAACTGGTGACAATTTAAGCTATCAATGGTACAAGGATGACCAAGAAATTAATTTCACTCAACAAGTTCTTGAAATAACATCTGCTCAACCCGAAGATGCTGGAACCTACAAAGTTAAAGTCTACAACCAATGCGGAGAGGTTTGGAGTAGTGAATGCGTGGTGACTGTAACGTTCAAGACTATTTTGGATGTCCCAGGAGAGAGTAGCGATATCCAACTCTACCAGAACAAGCCCAATCCATTTGAATCTATTACAAGAATTGAGTTTGCACTTCCCGAGCAGTCAGTCGTTAAATTATCAATAACAAATGCCTATGGTGAAACTTTGGCTGAATTCAATGGCAAATATTCTGCGGGCTTGAACTTTATTGAGTTAAATGCCGATCAGTTAAAACTTGTGCCAGGCGTCTATTTCTACACTCTTGAAGTGAATGGGAAGAAGGTCACTCGGAAAATGCTGTTGATTAAATAGTTTTTCGAACGCAGTTATTTCAAAGTATTTCAAAGCGGGGAGAAATCCCCGCTTTTTTTTCTGGAAGTAACTAAAAACCCAGAATTCGATTTTAGAATATTTTTTTTATGATTAATTAGGAATGTCTGTTCAAAATAATTCTAAAAATCAGACAATTTATTATGGAAATTGAAAAAATGTGAAAGTGTCCTAAACATAGACCTTTGCATAATTATTATAGATTTACAAAATGGTAATAAGAAAACGAAAAAGGCTGTTGGGGATTGCCAACAGCCAAAGTTTTCAGTTTATAACCAAAGCAAATCTATTCTGTTTTAACGATTGGTAAAAATTGAGTTTTACCATCCAGATTAACTCGAATAAAGTAAGTTTGCGAAGGTAATTCATTTAGACTAATGTCGAATATTTGTTCTCCAATACTTAAAATCGAGCCAGAATAAATTGTTTGGATTGTTCTTCCAAATAAGTCGATGAATTCAATTTTAGCAAAAGCAATTGGTTGTTCCAGATTGAATTTCAAAGAAGCAGTTTTGGTGGTTGGGTTGGGTGCGACTTTGATATCCAACTCTGTTTTGAAATCCAAATCAACTTCTGATAATTTGCCTTCAAGCCAAAGCAAAGAGCGTGAAATCAAAGTATTTCGTAAGTTCTGGTCATAAATTATGTAGGGATTCATTCCCAAGATTATAGCCCGACTACTTGGGAATTGAACTTTGACAGCACAAATCGAGTCGGCAGATTTTGCAAAGGTCATAATTGGAGAAGAAGTACTCGCATTTACAATTTTGTAAAGAGGAAGCAAGTAGTTTATCAGGTAGCCTTGGATCTTGTTGCCAAAATCGCCAGTGATTGGGTCTCCTGGTACGCCTGCAAGCGTTACTGGATATGGTGCCTGGCCATATCCCTCACGACAATAGGCAATAAATGCAATTCCGAAATATGGAAGTACACCATTGGAAACCATACCCGAGGTAATTCTTCCACCACAAATCAAAATGTTATTATTTTTGCCCATCGCATCGAAGATAATGTTTGCCGAAGAGGCTGTGAATTCTCCGTTTGTACTTCCATCCCAAATTATCGTCTTTAATGAATTAAACTGGTTCCCAATTGCTGTATAGTGTTTCTCAAGAATGTTGAATGAATAGCCGTTTCCAAGACCAGCATCTATTATCGGTTGAATAGAGTGTGTCGTTTCCCCCGCAAGAATATGTAATCTTTCAATTCCAGAATGGTAAATGCTTAAATTACCACTTGTTTCCGTAAAGGCTCCATCAGTGGTTCCAATTTTAAGGTGAATATCGGAAGCGAAAGGTGTTTCTCCAACAGTAAGCAATGCCTTAACTGATTTCTTGGATTTTGGTTCAACAACGACTTGTGATATATTGTTTTCAATTTTGGCTTGCCAGTCGGCTGGAAGTTTGTCTTTGTTCTCGAGCGAGACATTAAATGTTACAGCATTTTCTGTGTTGTTTATTATTAAACCTTCCATTTGGAAAGAATCGCCTGGTTTTCCAACGCCTACAACATCGGGTTCAAAGAGGAAAAGTGTGAAACTTGGTTCTTTGATTGGATAGTTCTTTGTCCAGGCACCTTGTAGAATTTCTTTATTAACATCATTTTGGATAAAAGCAACTGCATAGAGGTCGTCAGTGAAGGACGGGTCAACAGTAAAGTTGAATTCAAAAGATTTGGTTTCGTTTTCTTGGAGTGAAATCAAAGTTCCGTTAGCATTTGGAAGCATTTTCCTTGCAAGATAGTAGAAATCTTTCTCGCCATTAGAACCAGCGTTGGCATAATAATGGTGTTCCTCGCAAATTGCAACACGCAAGTAGACATTTGATATGGGTTTGAGCGATGTAACATCAATTTTCACCTGTCCACTGCCATCGTTTTGATTGAATGTGAATTCCTTTATTTCTATCGAAAGAATGGAATAGAAAGGCTCGGCATTTAATTGATTGTTAAGTGCGATAGTATCGGCGACTGCACCTTCGTACCACGAACCAGAACTTGGGGCAATTTTTCCATTGACCCGACCGCTTGGAACTCCGCTAATCCCGTAATACTTAATTCTTGTTTGATTCATTAGCGTGTCGTAAAGATACATTGGGTCTTGTTTGCCAGGCCACCAAGCGTGGTAGATGACTGGGATTATTCTGTCCAAGTGGTTTGCCATCCATTTTTGGAATGTTGGATTTTGCGAGGCGCAAGGACCACACGAAGCGTTTGTTGCTTCCTCGACTATGACTTTACGAAGGAATTGTGAATTAAGCGAAAATTGTGAAAGAAGAAGAAAAACAAGAAAAAGAGGTACAAACTTTTTCATATAACACCTCAAAAAAAGAAAATTAACAAAAATTAAACAAAAAATATATCTTTTATTAACTCTTCACCTAATTCTTTGTTGATTCTTTCAATCAACTCATCTTTATAAAAAAGCATTTCCGATTTCCAGATGGAATTTGTACATTTCACAGTTAGAACTCCTCTTCTAAATCTTTCGGGTGTGCAATTTTTTGCAATAGCAGAACTAAGGGCATTGTTCCAAGCCATTTCAATTCTTAGCAAGGGGGATTTTTTCTTGTCGACTATATTTTCGACAACATCTCCAAGGATTTTGTCGATTTGAAGTACCTTCTTGTATCTTTGGGTTCTTTTTGCCATATTATGCTTGCCGTAACCAACGGAAAATTTCTTTAAAAGTTGGTTTCTTTCCGTAGATTAATATTCCAACTCGGTAGATTTTGGCTGAAATTTTCACAACAATTAGTATTGTCAATACCATTAAGAACAAGGAAAGCAAAAGTTGCCAGGTTGGAACACTACCAGAACTCATTCTTGCAACCATTAGAATGGGAGTGAAAGGTGGAAATAGAGAAAGCAATGTTGATGCTGTTCCGTTTGGGTTGCCCACCATCATACTTATGAAGAAGACAGGCAAAAGAAAGATGAGGTTTATTGGTGTAATAATTGTTTGTACATCTTGTTCTTGGTCGACCGCTGCACCAAGTCCAGCGTAAATTGAAGCAATCATAAAATAGCCAAGAAGAAAGTAGAGAACAAAGAAAATCACAAATTCAGCGGGGATAGGTGGTATTTCAAAATTTGACATATTTGGAGCAGTTTGCTGAAAATTGCTTGCCATTTGCATTCCACTGGTACTGGGTGAAATGAACATAGAGATAATTTGTCCAGCAAATAGACTAATTATTGCCAGAAGAACAATCCAAATAAACAATTGAGTCAAGCCAACGCTTCCAAGACCAATAACTTTGCCAAACATAATGTCGAATGGTTTTGTAGAGGAAAGCAGGATTTCAACAATTCTATTGGCTTTTTCTTCGACTACGCCCCGCATAACAATTCCACCGTATAAAAATATTAACATAAAAAGAATTATGCCAGCAAAATACCCGAAGAAACTATAAAAAGTAGAATAGTCCTTTTGAATTCCTTCTTGTGTAACTTTTTTGGTTTCGACTTTGAAATCTGCTTCAATTCGCTTTATTAGGTTTGTATCCAAGCCATTTTCTGCAAGAAGTTGTTTTCGAAAATTTTTCCCAATTACTTTTTCAATTTTCGAGATATAGCCAATGCCACTGCCGCCCTTTGTATAAACATTAACATAATTATTGATTATGCTGTTTTCATCAA
Source organism: Candidatus Kapaibacterium sp. (assembly GCA_013414795.1). Lineage (GTDB taxonomy): Bacteria > Bacteroidota > Ignavibacteria > Kapaibacteriales > UBA2268 > Naka2016. The sequence goes on along the minus strand of CP058732.1, from coordinate 2,495,547 downwards.
TGACAACATATGCTTCAAGTTCCCCATTTAAAATCTTATTGTTAAGTTGACTTTCGGTGCTACGTTCGAGAAAGAAAGTTTTTGGGTCTTCTTCTACAATCCTCTTGCCAATTTCTTTGTTTGTTTTGTCAAGGATTGCGATTTTTACATCGGTTTCTTCGAAAAAGTATGTTGCAAGCAAGCCAGGAACAATGAGAATAATTGACCAAAAAATTGGTATCAACAAGGTCGATATGATAAATCCTTTGGATTTTACAACTGCTAAATAATCCCTTTTGGCAATTGTCCAAAATTTGCTACTCATTTTCCACCTTTCGTTACTTCGTCAATAAAAATTTCCCGAAGAGTTGGAGCAGAAAGTTCAATTTTTTTGATATAAACTCTTTCCGCAAGTTTTTTCACAAATTCTTTGAAATTGAAACTGTTTGGGTCGAAACGAAATTCCACTCGATTTTGGGTTTGGTTTAATATTTTCACACCAACTAATGGCGGAAAATTATTTCCATCAGAGAACTCGCAGACAACCGTGTCCATTTCTCTCGATGATTTAATTTCGGAGATTGAACCTCTTAAAACAACTTTTCCATTGTTGATTAAACACACATCGTCGCACAATTGCTCGGCTTGTTCCATTATGTGTGTCGAAAGAAGTATTGTTGTTCCTTGTGCTTTTAAATCCAGCAAGACTTGTTTAAAGACTTCAACATTGATTGGGTCGAAACCAGAGAATGGCTCGTCGAGTATCAAAAGTTCTGGTTCGTGGAGTAAAGTTGCAATGAATTGGATTTTCTGTTGCATACCTTTGGAAAGTTCTTGCACTTTTTTGTATGCCCAATCAACAGCGTCGAGTTTATAGAGCCAGTCGAATGCTTTCTGCCGTGCAGTTGAATTTGGTACCCCTTTGAGTTCAGCAAAGAAAATCAATTGGTCGATGATTTTCATCTTTTTGTAAAGTCCTCGTTCTTCGGGCAAATATCCAATTTTGCTCTGGATGGTTTCAGCAGACTTTTGTCCAAGTATATGAATTTCGCCTTCATCTGGATGGAAGACACCAGCAATCATTCGCAAAGTTGTAGTTTTCCCAGCCCCGTTGGGTCCCAGAATACCATAGATTTTCCCCTTTTCTACTTCAAACGAAATGTTGTCGACTGCCTTTTTGTCTCGAAATGATTTCGAGATGTTTTTTACTTCGAGTGCGTTCATAATCTCATTCATATTAGTTTAAAGATTTCTCCTACGGATTTATCACACAAAAGTTACAAAAGTTATTTTAAAAAATGTCAGTTTGAAAATTTTAAATAAAATCGAAATTACGAAAATGAAAATTATTTGGAGAAAATATGTTAGAAAATGCATTTAGTGGAAGCCGAAATTATTGGCTTTGGGTTGGTTTTCTTCTCCTTGTTCTGTTTGTTGGATTCTTGTACTATTTGCAACAATTTACCGAAGGTTTGACAATTACTGGCTTGAGTCGTGACGTTACTTGGGGCTTCTACATTGCACAATTTACATTTCTCGTTGGCGTCGCCGCCTCTGCTGTTATGGTCGTGCTTCCCTACTATTTGCACAACTACAAGGACTTTGGCAAGATTACGATTCTTGGCGAGTTTCTCGCAATTGGTGCTGTTGTGATGTGTATGACTTTCATCTTTGTCGATATGGGGCAACCGCTACGAATTTTGAACGTCTTCCTTCATCCAACGCTGAACTCTATGATGTTTTGGGATTCGGTGTCGCTCCTTGGCTATTTAATTTTGAATGTGATAATTAGTATGGTTACTCTTGCCTCGGAAAAGAAAGGCATTCCGCCACCAAAATGGATAAAGCCTATTATTATTTTTTCAATACCTTGGGCTGTTAGCATTCATACCGTAACTGCTTTTCTTTACTCGGGGCTTGCCGCTCGACCTTTCTGGTTGACGGCAATTATGGCTCCTCGTTTCCTTGCTACTGCTTTTGCCGCTGGACCAGCCTTGTTAATTCTGTTTTGCCTAATCCTTCGGAAACTGACTAAATTCGACCCAGGAGACAAAGCAATCCAAGGCGTTGCCGTTATTGTTACCTATGCTATGATTTTAAATGTTTTCTTCTTCCTTCTTGAATTGTTTACAGCACTATACAGCGGAATTCACGAACATAGTTTACACTTCAAATTATTGTATTTCGGACTCGAAGGAAATTCTTTCCTTGTTCCTTGGATGTGGACTTCTGTCACTCTTGCGGTAATTTCATTGATATTGCTTATTGTTCCAAAGTATCGAAAAAATGTGAACTTGCTTGCAATTGCTTGCGTGACGACTTTCCTTTCTATATGGATTGACAAGGGAATGGGGTTGATTATTGCTGGCTTTATTCCAAATCCTTTGGGAAAAGTTGTAATGTACATTCCAACTTTCCCAGAAATTATGATTTCGCTCGGCGTCTATGCATTAGGTTTCCTAATAATTACTGCACTGTATAAAATCGCACTTTCTGTCCGTAGGGAATTAAAATATTAATTGTTTCCACTTGCGGAACTTTTTTCGAAGGCACCGTTTGGTGCCTTTTCTTTTTCAAAATTTCAATCGAAGAATTTCGTTAATTTAGTTTTGACTAAAAATTGAAGATATGAAAGTTGCATTCTACAATATAGGTTGCAAGGTAAATTATGCTGAACTGTCCCAAATTCAATCTCAATTTGAACGACTTGGGGCAGAAGTTGTCGAATTTGGCAATCCTTGCGATGCTGTTATTATAAATACTTGCACTGTTACCAATATGGCAGATGCCGATTGTCGCAAAATCATTCGGCGTGCTTTGCGTGCAAATCCGAATGCTTTCGTTGCTGTTACGGGTTGCTATGCACAGATGCGTCCCGAAGAAGTGGCTAAAATCGAAGGGGTAGATGCAATCTTTGGAACTAAATACAAGTTCGATATACCAATTTTGATTGAAAAGTTCGAGAAATTCGACAAGCCCAAGATTTTTGTTTCTCAACTCAATGGCGATGTTCCTTACCATTTTGCTGTTAGTACGGATAATGAAAGCCGAACCCGTGTCGTTTTGAAAATTCAAGATGGATGCGACTATTCTTGTACTTATTGTATAATTCCGAAAGCCAGAGGCAAAAGCAGATGTCTGCCATTCGAGGCTTTAAAACAAAAAATTATTGAATTGAATGATTCCGAATACGAGGAAGTTGTTCTTTCTGGAATTAATTTGGGTGAGTATAAAGACGAAACTGGCAAAACATTTACCGATGTGGTTGAGTTGATTGATTCTCTTCAACCCCGCCAAAGATACCGAATTTCATCTATCGAACCCAACAAAGTTACAGACAGAATAATTGATATTGTGAGCAAATCCAATGTCTTCTGTCCCCACTTTCATATACCTATGCAAAGTGGTTCCGATACGGTTTTGCGAATGATGCGACGAAGATACAATACTTTGAAGTATCGCACAGTTGTTGAGAAAATAAAAGACAAAATGCCAAATGCTTGTATTGGTGCCGATGTTATAACTGGATTTCCAGGCGAAACTGATGAATTGTTCGAGGAGACCTACAACTTTATCGAAGGTCTTCCGCTTTCATATCTTCACGTCTTTACATATTCAGATAGGAATGGGACTATTGCCAATGAGATTAAAGATAAAGTTCCCCACGAAGTCAAGAAGGACAGAACTCGAATTTTACGCAAACTATCAGATTTGAAAAGGCGGGAATTTTACGAATCCCAAATTGGAAATATTTTCCAGGTTATCCCCGAAGAATACAACCCAGAAACTGGAAGATGGAAAGGTTGGACGGAGAACTACATTCGTTGTGAATTCATTTCGGACGCAAACTTGACGAAAAAAAGAGTTGACGTCCGTCTTGAATCCGTCTTTGGCGAGAATTGTCTCGGAACGATAGTTTAATTTTAAACTATTTGCTCTATAATAATAATTCTTTGGTTTTCGTCGCCTTCGACATTTTGGAACTCTATCCGATAGTGAGGCTTTGGAATTAGGCTTTCAGCCTTTTCTGCCCATTCGATAAAAATAATCGAATTTGGTGTCGAAAGAATCTCGATGAAGCCCAGGTCAATTAGTTCTTGTAGGTTTTTGATTCTATACAAGTCTATGTGTATGATATTGAATTCATTGTCCTTATAGTATCCAGTGTATTGGTTCATTATGGTAAAAGTTGGACTTGTTACCAACTCGTCAACTTTGAAATAGGAACAAACGCCACGAATGAAAAGCGTTTTTCCAGAGCCAAGTTCTCCGATAAGAGCAACTATGTCCCCAATCGACAAGTCATTGCAAAAATTATGAGCAATAGAAATGGTTTCTTCTTCGCTATGGGAGTGGAAGATTTTTTTTGTTGTCATATTTCTATTTTTGAACTTGTACAATAAAATTCAGTTCAGAAGTGGAATTTGCTTTGATTGGAACTTCGAAAACCAACTTCATTGGTTGTTTCTCTTTCGGTTGAATGTTCGTCTTAATTAATTCCATTGATTGTAAGTCTGGATAATAGACAATTTCGATGGACGCATCTTTATTTTTGAAGTTGTGGCAAACAACTTTATATCTTCTTTCAATACGATTCTGTCCGATTGTTACACTTTCGGCATTTTTGACTTCCACTGCGAGGTCGGTTGCGTCTCCGACAAATAATTTACTTTCATCACCAACGGGAGCAGTTTTCAAGGAACTTTGCCCAACGAATTCGATGTTTTCCCCAGTTTTTTGATAGAAGTCAACATCGCCCTTGGGAAGAAGCATTCCAAGATTATTATCTTTGCTATTTTTAAATGCAATATATATCATTGGCTTTTCTTTGCGGTCAAGTTGGGGGTAACTGTATAAATTGTATACGAAAATCTTTTTGTATGGGATATTTTCAGTTGCAAAAAGTTGCAAAAGTTTGTTTTCTTTGTTTTTCAATGTAACTTTTTGAGGATATTTATATTGATAATACTCGAAAAGGCTTTCTTCTGTTTCAAATTTTGCACTGGATAGCATTGGTTGTGACCTCGCTTCCGAAATTGCAACAGACCTAAATGGGGTGTAATTTTCTTGGTAATTGAGTTCACCTTCGACAATTTTTAGATTAACATTTTCGAAGTCAATGCCAGATTGGTTATTAATGTTTGCATATGCAAAGAGATTCATCCTTTGCTTGTTTTCGTCCAAAAACGCAAAGTATTTTGTTTTCCAATTGATTCCAGATGTGTGGAAGACAATATTTGCCAGGTTGTTTCCCGTTTTTTTGGGTTTTAAAAGCCAATGGACTTCTGGTTTCTTGAACAATTCTGGTTGGTAATTGTTGAAAATAATTGTAAAACCTTCGAGGTCTTTCAAAAAGATACTATTTCCCTCGTTTGTTGTTACGATTAGTTCATCGTCGAATTTTGCAACTTTCCCTTTGAAGGTTTGACCATTGGGAGAAACAATAGTAACTTCCTTCCCAATGGAAGTTTCAGACCAATTGTCAAATGGTGTTCGAGGGGCACTTATCGATTGTTCAAGGATTTCTCCATCATAAGTTAGAAAAATGGAGGAACTTATTACATTTATCGATGGAATTTGATATTTAAAAAGGGATGGGGATTCGTTTAACTTCAATTCCAAAGTTTGTTGCACAGTTGCGAAATTGTTTTGGTAAATTGTAAGTGAAGTAGATTTTGTTGAGTAATCTTGGGCGAAACTTAAAGAATGGCATAAGAGAAGAAAAACAACACAATACAATAATTTATTCATTTTAGCCCCTTTATAGTTTCTTAAATTTGCAAATTAATAAAAAAAATTATGGAAACATTAGAGAACAAGTTAAAATCGATTAAACTATTGGCGATGGATGTCGATGGTACTTTGACCGACGGGAAAGTATATTATTCGAAAAATGGGGAAGAATTGAAAGCCTTTTGCATTCGTGATGGGATGGGAATTCAACTTTTGCATCATTATGGGATTCAAACTTGCATAATCACAACGGAGACATCCCAAATTGTATCTGCACGAGCGATGAAGTTGAATATCGACCACGTGATACTCGGCTCGAAGAACAAACTAAAGGATATGGAAGAATTGTGCAGTGAAATTGGTATTTCGCTTTTGGAGACTGCCTTTATTGGAGATGATATCAATGACATAAATCTGATTGAAAAGGTGGGTTTTTCGGCTTGCCCTTCCGATGCAATAAAATATGTTCGGGATAAAGTCGACTATATTTGTAGTAACACTGGTGGAAATGGAGCAGTGCGTGAGTTTATTGAGTTGATTTTAACTGCACAAGGAAAAGAAATAATTTTTCCAGAAAAATAAATTAAGGAGGTGGTTATGTCGAACGATGGAAATCAATATTTGAAAGGCTTTTTGGTTGGCTCCATACTTGGAGGAGCGGTTGGAGCGGTCGTTGCTCTTTTGTTTGCTCCAAAAAGCGGGCGTGAACTTCGCCAAGAGATAGCGGAGAAAGCAGATGAGTTGTACCAAAAGGCTTCGAACTATTTTATTGATGTACAACAAAAAGTCGACCAAGAAGTTTGGGAAACAGTGAACGAAGGCAAACAGCGAGCACAAAGCATAATTGAATCGGCAAAAGTTCAAGCCCAAAAAATTCTTGAGAATGCGGAAAAAATAATCGAAGAGGCGAAGGAAAAGGCTAAAACAGTTCAAGAAAATGTCGAAGGAAAAATTGAACAGTTGAAAGAGGCAACCAAGGCTGGTGTTGAAGCCTTTAAAAGCGAAATGAAACAATAGAAAAGTATAAAAAAGGATTCATATGGAACTCAATGAAATATTGAAGGTTGTTTCTATTTTTGTTTTGCTTGCTCTTGGCGTTTTTATCATTTACTTAATTTTTTACCTTGGCAATTTAAATAAACTTATCAATTCCTCGCTTATTGAAATTATGAACTTTTCCAAATCCATCGAAACCACACTTCAAGAAGTATCAAAAGACATTAGCGAAGTAAAACAAAAACTTGAAGTTACCCTTTCCAATCTCGACGAGACGTCTATTCAAATTAAAAAGTCGTTTCAGAATATTGATGAAAAGGTCAATTCAATTGAAGAAATTTACAAGCCTTTTACTCAACTTTCCAATTATGTTTACAACAAGGTTGCCACGCCACTGCAAAACACCAGTCGGGTAATTAGTGGCATTTACAAAGCATTGGAAGTGTTTATCGGTGTTTTATCAAAAAAAGGAGAAAGGAAAAATGGCTACTAATCCCAAAGAATATTTAAAAAAATACAAAAATATCGCTGTCTACGGCTTTTCGAAGAATCCTGAAAAAGTTGCCCACACAATACCAGTCTATCTTAAAGCACGTGGTTACAATGTTGTAGGAATCAATCCACAAAAGTTTGAAGTTGCGGGAATTCCAGTGTACCAAAAACTAATGGATGTTCCCGAAGAAATTGAAATTCTCGATGTATTTCGTCCTTCGGAACATTGTCTGGATGTTGCAAAGGAGGCAGTCGAAAGGAAAAAAGTCCGTGGAGATATTAAAGTTATATGGTTGCAAGAAGGCATTGTAAACGACGAAGCAAAGAAATTGGCTGAAGAAAATGGTATTGAATTTGTACAAGACACTTGCATCTACCAGGTTTATCAGTCAATGTTGGCTCGGGGGGAGGTATGACAAAAGTTAAAGTTGAAAAGTTAGGTGAAAAAGAAATGCAAGAAAGAGGAATAAAATCCTGGCCAATCTGGGAAAAAGAAGTTTCAACCTTCGATTGGTATTATGACGAAACCGAGCAATGTTATTTTCTCGAAGGGAAAGTCATTGTTGAAACCGACGAAGGTAGTATTGAAATCGGGAAAGGCGATTTTGTTACTTTCTCCCAAGGTTTAAAATGTGTTTGGAAAATACTTGAGCCAGTCCGTAAACACTATCGGTTTATTTAGTGAACATTGAAAAAATTCGTGAAAATTTGCGTATTCATTCTTCTTTGTCTTTCAACTTATGGACTTCATTCCGCACCATTCCAAGAGGGAAACGATACTCTTAAAACGCAAACCATCGACACTATTGGTATTCAAAAGCCCATCAAGTTTTTTGGTGGGTTTTCGCTTTTAACAACTAAAAAAACAATTTCAAAAGAAGAAATTGTTGCTGGGGATTTTGTTTCGGTTCAGGAAGCAATTCAGAAGTTCACTTTCTATCAACTTTTAAGTTGGGGGACATTGGGATATTCCTCACTTGTGAATTCCTATGGTGTGATAGGCAATTTGGAAATGTTTGAGAATGGGGCAAGAAGAAATCTTTTGCCACAGAATTACTCCTCTTTCGAACTGTTTCCAGTTCTGTCGATTGATTCAGTTGAAATTTTCTTTGGCAGTTCTTCTGAAATAACAGCGAGGAATTCGAATGGGATTTCTGTTAACATCCAGACCAGGAAGTTTAACACGAAAATTCCCTATACTCAAATATGGATTGGGCAGGCTGGCTATGAATATCTTGGTTCGAGCGGTGTATTTTCGCAAAACGTTGCCAAAAATTTAAATTTCCACATTCTCTACCAAAGATATTGGTCTGCTGGACGATATAATAATTCAAATTCAGATAGATGGAATGTTATCTTGGGGCTTCGATGGTTTCCAAACGAAAGATTGAATTTGTATTTGCAGAATAAGTATTCTGTCATAAACAATGCACTCTTTGGTGGTTTAAATCCCGAACGGTCGACCGTTCTCTTCGACAACTCGTTTTCGGTTGTAAACTTTGAAAATCTCAATAGGAAAACAACTCAAAATGATTTTTCTTTTAATTATTTCTATTATCTTTCAAACGATTCCTCTGCTTATGTTGATGGGGGATTGCTTTTTTCTGTTTCAAAAAATGAATTTGACTTTGAAGATTACTTTGCGAACTACTTTTCTGTTGCCAAAAATTCATCGTATTCCTCGAATTTGTTCAATATAAGTTCAAAGTTCAATTTTAGCAGTTTGCGCTACAAAATCATTGTTGGATTGGACATCGAGAAACGCAATCAACAAGAGTGGTTATTTTTCGACGAAGGTGGGAATTTTGTGCCAAACACATTTGCAATAGTCAATTTCAACCTATCTAAAAGAATGAATTTACAATTTGGCGGAAAAGTTTCTAAATTTGGTTCCGAATACTTGCATTCCGTTGGGGGAAATATTAATTTTAATTTTGATAAGAAATCTAAAATTTACATCGATTTATCCTTATCAAAAAAAGAAAAAAGTTCAATCTTTTCCCGAAGTTTGCTTGGGATTTTCGGTTTTAACTGGATTGAGCCAAATTTTAAGATAAATTTTGAAATCTTTGCCCGACAACTTGCAAACTACAAAGCATTCACTATTACAAAAGATAGTTTGGGAAATGTTATTTCAATTGTACCAACCGAAATCACCAACGATGTAAGTGTTTTTGGTTCAAATTTTTTGTGTACAGTAAATATTTGGGCTGGCTTGAATTACACTACGAAATTCAATTTAAACTATTTTGCCACAAGTAATGAACAAAAGGAATGGTTGCCTTTGCTCGATTGGAAAAATTCTCTTTTCTATCGACTTTCCAGAGGTCGCAGTTATGTTGATATTGGTTTGGAATTCGAACTTTTCTCGCCTTTCAAAGGCTTGTATTTTCATCCATTATACTACTATCCAGTGGAAAATCAAACAAAAAGGAATTGGCAGAACAATGGAATAAATGCATTTGCTTCTGCCAAACTTGGAAATGCATATTTAAATGTTTCCTTGCGGAATGTCCTTTCGTCTAATTTCTATCTTTTGCCAATCTATCCAGAGTATGACCGTAACATTAGAATCACCGTTTTCTGGTCTTTCGGTGATTAAATCAAGCCTTTATATAATACGTTTGATGCGATGTTTTTACTATTTTTGAATTTCATTGAGAACAAATTTATGGAAGAGAACGATTTATTCAACGAAATATCTTTGCTTGCTACCGAACAGAACAATCCCCGTACTCGAAACATTGATATTGCCTCGACCGAAGAGATTTTGCGAATGATAAACGAGGAGGACAAAACTGTTCCGTTCGCTGTTGAAAAGGAGATTCCGAATATTGCAAGTGCTGTTGAAATAATCGTTGAAGCATTTCGTAAAGGTGGGCGTCTGTTCTATGTTGGGGCTGGTACAAGCGGAAGGCTTGGCATTGTCGATGCAGCCGAATGCCCGCCAACATTTGGGACGCCCCCAGAGATGGTGCAAGGAATCATTGCGGGTGGTGTCGATGCTGTGTTTCGGGCTCAAGAAGGTGCAGAGGATGACATAGAGCGAGGTCGCCAGATAATCGATGAATTTGGAATCCGCTCGCCAGATGTTGTTGTTGGAATTGCTGCTTCGGGGCGAACGCCTTTTGTCAAATCTGCTGTGAACGAGGCTAAAAGGAGAGGAATCAAAACGATATTCATTGCTACGTCGCCAGTTGACAAAGTACGAGAATTAGGTGTCGAAGCGGATGAATACATTTGTCCAGTTGTTGGTCCAGAAGTTATTGCTGGTTCGACAAGAATGAAAAGCGGGACAGCACAGAAGTTGGTTTTGAATATGCTTACAACTGCCTCGATGGTAAAACTTGGGAAGACTTACGGAAATGTTATGGTTGATTTGCAACTTACAAACAACAAATTGCGAGAAAGGGCAAAGAAAATAGTTATGGATATTTGTGGTGTGGATTATGCCACTGCACAAAAAACACTTTCCGAAGCAGACGGCAAAGTCAAAGTTGCATTAGTAATGCTTCTTGCAAAAGTGGACAAAAATACTGCTATCCGATTACTCGAAGAATCGCAAGGTTTTGTTAAAATTGCAATTCATAAAGCGAAAGAAAGAAGAGATGAAACCAATAGTTGAAGTCAAAAATCTTTCTGTAGTTTACGATAGAAGAACAATCCTCGAAAATATCAATTTTGAAATATATCCTGGTGAAATTTTTGTTATTGTTGGTGGAAGTGGTTGCGGGAAAAGTACTTTGCTTCGGCAAATCATTGGACTTGAAACTCCAACAACTGGCGAAATCTATATCGATGGGATGGAATTTACCCGAGCAAAAGACAAGCAACGCAACGAAATTTTGAAAAAATTTGGGGTCCTATTTCAATCAAGTGGTTTAATTGCTTCTATGACCTTATACGAAAACATTGAACTTCCTTTGAAGGCTTACACAAAACTTAGCGACGAAAGGATTGAACAAATTGTCCGTTTCAAGTTAAATCTTGTGCAACTCGATGGATACGAAATGTTCTTGCCTTCGCAATTAAGCGGAGGAATGCGAAAACGGGCTGGAATTGCAAGAGCAATGGCATTGGACCCGCCAATTCTCTGCTTCGACGAGCCCTCTTCTGGTTTGGACCCAGTCACTTCTGCATCTATTGATGAACTTATTATAAATCTCAATAAATTGCTGGGAATAACTATGATTGTGGTAACCCACGATCTTGCAAGCATTATGCGAATTAGCCATCGGGTAATTATGCTGGATAAGAATGCAAAAACCATTGTTGCAATGGGAAAACCGCAAGAACTTGCAAATAATCGGGATAACTTCCTCGTTTATAAATTTTTTAACAGATTGCCAGAATAAAATGAAAAAGCCATTTTTTCTATTGTTCGTAGTTTGCATTTTGCTTTTCTCTTGCTCGAAAGAGAAGTATTCCTCGGAAGAAAAAAAGTTTATGAAAACTTATAAGGAAATATTAGTCGCAAGGTACACCTTTACCGACTCTGTGAAAGCCAACCAAGAAGTAAATAAAATTTTGAAACGAAATGGATTTACTCTGCGCGAGTTTTTGAATTTCTCCTGGAATTTGCGAATGAAAGACACAAAGAAATTCCAAGAAATGATGGATTCAATAAAGAACGAAGCATCGCGCGAAGTAATCGACGCTTTGAAAAAGGAAATTCAAACTCGGTAGCCTCGAATAAATTCCTCTGCTGTCATTTTTCGTTTCCCTTCCATTTGCACTTCCTCTGGAACGATGTAACCATTTGAGCAAGGGAAAATCAAATTTTCGTTCTTTATCATTGGTTTACCGAGTTCATCACAATGATTTTCGATTAAGTATTGGCAACGATAGATTTTGAACCTCTTTCCGTTGAGCAAAGTCCAAGCACCTGGGATTGGCGAAACGCCGTGGATAAAATTTCGTAAAGATTGGCAATCTTTGCTCCAATCGATTTGACATTGCTCGGGAAATATTTTTGGAGCCTTTGTTGCAAGCGTTTCGTCTTGCTTTTGCAATGTGTAATTTCCTTCCAAAAGTAGTTTGCAAGTTTTAACTGCAATATCACCAGCACGTGGTGCAAGGAAGTCGTGCAAATCTCCCGCTGTGAATCCATCGGGTATCGGATATTTCCATTGCAAAATTATATTGCCAGCGTCGACTTCTTCCTGGAGAACAAAAGTTGTCAACCCAGTTTCTTTTTCTCCGTTTATTATTTGCCAATTCAAAGGGGCTGGTCCTCGATATTTTGGAAGTAAACTGGGATGGACATTGAATGTGGCAATCTTTGCTGCGGTGAATACTTCTGGTGGGAGAATTTTAAATGCGACAACAACAATTATATCTGGTTCAAATTCTTGGATTTGCTTGTAAAAGAAACGGTCTTTGATTTTCTCTGGTTGAAGGATAGGAATTTCAAGCGACTGTGCAGAAACTTTAACTGGCGAAGGAGTTGGTTTCAAACCTCTTCCAGCAGGTTTGTCTGGATTTGTAACCACCAAAGAGACACCAAATTCCAGGTGAAGTTTTTCAAGAGTAGGAACAGCAAATTCTGGTGTTCCCATAAAAATAATTTTCGGTTTCGTTTCCATAACTTTTCTTTTATGAAAAAATCATATTTTGCAAAAATATAGAATTTATTTTCAAAAAAAGAGGAAACAATGGCGAAACAAGTTGCAAAGAAGCAAACGCAGAAAAAACAATTGATTCCAACGAGGTATCAAGATATAGTTGCGATTTTGGTTTTTGTTGTTCTGCTGTTCGGTTTCTTTTGGGGTGCGATAACTGGTGGTGGTTTCATTGATTTCGACAATCTTTCATCACTTGCATTTCGACCTTTCGTCGAGCAGGCGAATAAAACTGGCAACTTCCCACTTTGGATTCCTTTGATTTTCAGCGGAATGCCAGCATATGCTTCTTTGTTGGTTACTGGTAATCGTATTTGGGACATCATTGCACAAATTTTTATCAATTTTTCCGTTGGGTTTGGAGGTATTTTCGGAAGTGATGTTGCTCGGGTTTTGTTTTTCTACATTCTTTACGGAGTTGGTGTTTACTGGCTATTGCGAATTAAAGAGTTCCAAAGGACAGTCGCTTTGATTTCTGCTTTTGCTGCTGTTTTCTCGACCTATGTGATTACTTGGATTATGATTGGTCACAATACTAAACCAATCGTACTTGCAATGTTTCCCTATTTGTTTATTTTCGTTGACAAGTTGAAACAAAGATTTTCATTTTTAAACTTTGCCTTTTTGATAATTGCCTTTGCGGTAATGTTTGTTGGTAACCATTTGCAAATGATTTTTTATGGTGGTCTGGCTCTTGCAATTTATATTCTCTATGATTTTGTCGCAGGGATTTTCAAAAAGGAGAACCTGATTCCGAAAGTAAGAACTGCTGTACTTACCGCTGTGGCTTTGGGTTTGGCTTTTCTAATGTCTGCGGATAGATACTTTTCAACTTTTGAGTATGCTCCTTATTCTGTGCGTGGCTCTGCTCCAATTGTAAAAATTCATACTGATAAAAATCAAAAGGCAGATAAAAGCGACTATGATTATGCAACTATGTGGTCTTACCATCCGAAGGAACTTTTCACATTCATTATCCCAAGTTACTTTGGTTTTGGTATACGAGATTTTCGAGATGGTAAGGTTTCTACATACTGGGGCACGAAAGAATCCGAAGATTCTCCCCCGTATATGGGAATATTAATACTTGCACTCGCAATTGTTGGCTTAATCTTTTACCGCAAAGATACATTTGTGCAAGCCTTGTTTTTGATTGCATTATTCGGGGTGTTCCTATCTTTTGGGAAGAATGTGCCTTTTTTGTATAATTTGTTCTACCATTACTTCCCGTCTTTCAGTAAGTTCCGAGCCCCATCGATGGCTTTGGTGCTTGTGCATTTTGTCGTACCAATCTTTGCTGCTTTCGGATTTCGAGCGCTATCTGAAATGAGAAAGAATCCCGAGAAGTACAAAAGAACTGTGGTTTGGATTGCTGTTCTCCCGCTTGTATTTCTGCTAATCGCATTTTTCTTTTCTGCATTTATGAAATCAACTTACATCAGTGCTGTTGGTGCCTCGGAAGTTTACCAGTCCTATGCAAAAGCATACGGAACTGAAATTGTCTCGGAACTCCAAGAATTTGTTTGGTCGAAAACAATTCAAGATTTCTATGTTAACGCAATCTTTCTTATTGCGTTTGGTTTTTTCTCTGCACTTTACATTCAAAACAAAATTCAATTCACAACTTTGGTAGCAATAGTTGGTATTCTTACTGTTATCGACTTGTTTAGAATTGATAGCGAAAGAATGGAATATTCCAAAGAAGGCGACGCAAAAACTGTTTTTGAAGAGAGAAGGGATATTTACGATTTTATCAAACGAGATACAAGTGTCTTTCGAATTGCAGACTTCTCTGCCAATCCTGCAAACCTTTCTGCTTATTATTTAGTTGAGAACATAAATGGATATCACGCAGCGAAACTTCGAGTTTATCAAGATTTGATGGATGTTGCAAATATGGAAGGAATGGAAGGCTCGACCTCCCAGTTGTATAATCCATTTCTTTGGAACTTGTTGAATGTAAAATACATAGTTCTGACTCGAAAACTCGAAGGAGTTGAACCAATTTATCAAGGAGCCAATTTCCAGGCATTTGTCTATCCAAATTTTGGATTCTATCCCAGAGCATTTTTTGTTAAAACCGCAGTGGTCGAAAAGCCTTTGGAGATATTAAACCATCTGAAACGTGGCGATTTCAATCCAATCGACACAATGTTTGTCGAAAGGCAAATCCAGGTGAGCAACGTTGGGTACGACTCGAATGCAAAAGTTACAATTGTCGAGAAAAAGAACGAATACATAAAATTTAAAACGGAAACAAGTGTCAACTCTTTGTTGTTTGTTTCCGAAATTTACTATCCTTATTGGAAGGCATTTGTGGACGGAAAGGAAACTGAAATTATAAAAGCAAATTATGCATTTCGTGCTGTTCTTGTCCCCGCGGGCACTCATACATTGGAGATGAAACTCACATCCCCAGGATTTGAAAGAGGAAAAACTCTTTCGCTTCTGGCAAATATTGTAACTATACTTATTCTTGCTTTTGGTATTTTTATCAATTATCGTAAGAAAGATAAATCTGCATAATTTTAAAAATTGTGAATTTTGGATTTTCGATTTCGTAGGAATATCGATTTGCTTTCGTATTGCAAGCAAAAGCAAATATAGAATTTTTTTTGACCAAAATTTTGCTGTTAATTGAAAATTTAATATTGTTTTTTATCGTTCGTTTTAAGTGTTGGCTTGTGCTATTTATAAAATATTAAAAAAATTAGATTTATGCAGTGTATAAAAGACATAAGTTTTTCCGAACTTGAAAATTTCATTGTTGAAAGGGGTTACGATAAGTTCCGAGCCAAACAGATTTTGCACGGAGTGTTTGTAAACCGTGCGACTGATTTCGAGCAAATATCTACACTGCCCAAGCAATTGCGTAGAGAACTTTCCGAGAAGTTTTATATAAATAACATTAAGAACTGCAAGTATCAAACATCACAGGACGGAACAGTAAAATTTCTTTTTCAATTGCGGAATGGCTCTGCAATCGAAAGCGTTTTTATCCCTTGGGATAAAGGATTGAAGGAGCGAAAGACTCTTTGTGTATCCTCGCAGGTTGGTTGTGCCCTTGGTTGTAGTTTCTGCGCCACGGGGAAATTGGGCTTAAAGAGAAATCTTACTGTTGGGGAAATTCTTGACCAAATTTTCGAATGCGAGCGTATTATTGGTTCAAAATTGACAAACATTGTTTTTATGGGAATGGGCGAACCATTGCAGAATTTTCAAAATCTCTTGAAGGCACTTTCGATTTTGACCGATGAAAATTGGAAATTGTTTAGTCGAAAAAACATTACGGTCTCAACGTCTGGTGTAGTTCCTAAAATTTACGAACTGGCAAAAATTGAAAGACCTGTGAAACTTGCAATTTCGCTCCATTCCACTGATGAGGAACTTCGTTCTCAACTTATGCCAATCGCAAGAAAATGGAAATTGAAAGAACTTCGAGACGCTGCAATCTTTTACTACCGAACCACAAAAATCCCAATTACTTATGAATTTATCCTTTTCGATGGTTTAAACGACGGGGAAGAAGAAGTCCGTCGACTTGCAAAGTTTGCTCGTGCAGTTCCCTCCAAAGTTAATATTATTCCATTTCATAGAATTGATTTTGTCCCATTGAATGAATTCGAAAGAACTCTCCGACCAGCCAGATTTGACAAAATACTGAAATTCAAAGAAATGTTGCGAAGTCAAGGTGTTCCAACTTTCATTAGGTCATCGAGCGGTTACGATATTAATGGAGCCTGTGGTCAGCTTGCTTTTGCTAATTACGAACTAATTGAAAACTTCCAATGAAAAAACTTCTTATCACATTTTTTCTTCTACCATTGATTTCATCTTTTGCTTTTGCCATCGATGGCAAATCGATTGAGATTGGGAAATGTTATATTTTCCGTCTTACAACAGGAGATGTAATCGAAGGAATGGTTCAATCCTTTGAAAAGGACGAAGATGGCGAAGGGATTTCTTTTGAAAGCGAAATTGGAGTTGGCTCTCTCTATTTTTTTCAAATTGTTGAAGCAATAGAATGTTCGAAATATTACAAATATTCACATAAATATTTTTTGCTACCTACTGCTGTTGGCATAGGAAAGAACCATTTTGTTGGTCTTCTCGAAATGTTTTTTCTTTACGCTGGGACTGGAATAACGGACTATTTTTCGATTACTGCTGGGCGCTCGCTTCTCCCTTTTGCATATTCTAACCAACAGATTTCGCTTATTAATGTTAAAGGTAGCCTTCCAAAAGTTGAATTCGAAGATATCTTTCGTGAACTCCATCTTGCCTTTGGTGGAAACATTGGTTTTGCCAACAACAACAATCGTTTCATACATTTCTATGGGGTAGCAACTGCATTATTTTTCAAAACCAGTTTATCTGCCTCATTGTTTTATAAAATGGGGACTGGTGATTTATACACAATTCGTTATGGTGTGAATTCTATCGATGTAAACTATCCCGACGGTTCATTTGGCATTGCATTGGGAGTCGATTCCCGTTTGCCGAACTACAGAGAGATTCATATTATCGGAGAATTGTGGAATATTGACGTTGCCCGACCAACCAATTCAGGTCTCTTCATTGGACTTCGTTTTGCCAATGCACACTTTTGTTCCGACTTCGGAATTGCTTGGTTTACCCAACCGTTTGTTGTACCAATTGTGAATTTTGTATGGACACCATTTTAGAAGAAGATGTTCGCAGGTCAATTGGAATTATTCCAGCAAGGCTTGCCTCCACAAGGCTACCAGGCAAACTTCTTCTTGATTTGGAAGGCAAACCAGTTTTACAATGGACACTCGAAGGTTCAGCAACCTCGAAATATCTTCGAAGACTAATCGTAGCAACAGATTCAAAAGAAATCCTGGAATTTTGCACAAATGTTGGTTTCGAAGTAATTTTAACTCCATCAGAATTTTCCTCTGGAACGGAGCGTGTCTTTTGGGCATTTAAAGAACTTGGAGAAAATTATGATTTCATTTTAAACATACAAGGGGACGAACCTTTTATAAATGGAGAAACCATTGATGATTTATTGATGAAAACATTCCAGTCAGAAGCAGATATCTCCACCCTTATTTCTGTAATTGATAGCCAAGAAGAACTTTTCGACCCTTCAACTGTCAAAGTTGTAAAGAGGCAGGATGATTTTGCTTTGTATTTTTCACGGAATCCAATTCCTTATCTACGTGGAATCGAGCCAGAGCAATGGATATCATCACATAAATTCTACAAACATATTGGAATATACTGCTTCCGTAGAAAGGCAATTCCTCGATTGGAAAAGTTAGACAAATCGGATTTAGAAGAAGCCGAACGCTTGGAACAACTTCGCTGGCTGGATTTTGGCGAGAAAATATTATGCGTTGAAACCAAGCAAAAACTTATCGGAATCGATACTGTCGAAGATTTGGAACGCGCAAAAAGTTTTTTAAAAAGGAGTTAAGCAGAAGGATAACATTTGTTCTTTTGAAAAAGTTTAGATTTGTTTCTTTTGCTTGGATTTATTTGGCTTCCTTCTTCGATATTTGCTTTTGTAATTCCAAAAATACGATGTCGGGAGTAATTATACTCATATCGTCAAATTGTTCAGGGTTTGTGGTCATCGGACTGATAGTCGAGGAAAAGGGACCAATTGGTCCCCAGCGTTTTGCCGATAGATGTGGTGTGTTTGGAAAAAGCCCAACGGTGGGAATTTCCAAGACAGAGGCAATGTGCAAAATTCCAGTTGAATTTGCAACCAAGCCCCGAGCTAGTGAAATCAAAGCAATCATTTCGTAGAGGTCGAGCCTTCCTGTTAAATTAACAACTTCTGGTACCATTTTTTGAATTTCAGTCGCAAGCGGGATTTCTTGTGAACTGCCAGTGATAATAACTTTATTCCCAGTTTGAATTAGAATTTGTGCTAATTCTGTAAAGCGAAATAAAGGCCAAGTAATTGTCGAACCACCACTTCCTGGATGAAGAATCACAAAGTTGTTCTTCTCGATATTTAAAATTTCCAGCATTTCCAGAATCTTTGTCTCTGCTTCGGGTTTAACATTTATTTTAACATATTTTAAATCTAAATTTCGACGGAAAAATTTTTCGACCATTCGAAGATTGTATCTTGCCTCGTTGAATTTTGCTATTTTTCGATGTTCCTTGATTTTGTGCGTAAACAGAAATGAATACCAACGATATGCCGAGCCTATCCGAACTGGTATGTTAGATTTAAAAGCGTAATAAACTTCGTTGAATCTTGGTCGAGGGAAAAAAGCCACTTGCGGAGAAATGTTCGTAAAAATTGTTTTAAAATTGTTCTCATAGTCATCAATGAAAACAACATTATCTACAACTTGACATTTAAAAAGCACTGGTTCAACATATCTCCGAGCAATGAGTGTCAACTTGACATTGGGAAGTACTTCCTTAATCCCCACACACATTGGCAGGGTTAAAATTATATCCCCGATTCTGTCGGTTCGAACCACAGCAACACTTCTGATATCGCTATAAGTATTTTCAAAATTCATAATTTGCATTTTTCAAAACTTGAAAATGCAATTTAAGTGATTATAAAAGGACTAAAAAGTAAAAATTTTTGGTGGGTTGTTCCTTTGCTGGTTTGTTTGCTTTTTGCAAGCAGAATTTTCTCATACTCAAAGGGTTCCTTTGTTACCTCTACAAGAAATTTTAATGAGATAAAAAATGATGATGTTGTGTTCTATTTCCTTCCTTTGAAAGATACATTATATTATCTTGGAGATGATTACATCGAAATTTCACTTCAATCACAACTTGCTTTCCATATAACTCGAATTGGGAAGATTGATACCGTAAAAATTTCCTCTGGCAACAAATTATTGAACAAGGCTATTGAGACTCCTACTGGATTGTATGCTGTTCAAAACAAAGCCCCAATTCAGATTTCTCGGCAATTCGAAAACACAGAAATGCTGAATTGGATTGGTTTCAATGGAAATATTGGTTTTCACGGCTTGAAGAAAAAGGGATACTATGCGCATCTTGGTCGGAGACCAAGTTCACACGGTTGCGTGCGTATGTCTAATGAAGATGGAATTCGCTGGTATCAAAAAATCAAAGTTGGTACCCCAGTCCTTGTCTACCATTCCAATCCTTCAAGAGTGATTAAGTTCTCAAATTTTAACGAATTCAATCCGAATGTTGATGTACTAATTGATACTGGCAACCGCAGGTTATACAGCCTCTTGAATGGAAGATTATCTAATTTAGTCAAGGGAGAACACTTTCGGAAAAATCGTGGCAAAGTGTTTCTTTCGAAAGGATTGAGATTGTTCAATTCTGCAATTATTGTCGAAACCGAAAAAAGTTTGCCTTTATACCAACAACCGAAACTTGGAAGGGAATTGCTTTTTGCAACAATCCCGATTTCATCTTTTGTATATCTTGATTATAAATTTATTTCCGATACCTGCAAAGTTAAATGAAATTCAATTAGTATAAAATAAATGGAACAAAAAGAGAAAGTTCTTCGATGTAAATTGCATAGAATCCATTTCCCAATTTCCTGGTTGGTATTGAAATTTGGCTAACATTAGGTTCAATTGAAATTCTTTCAACATCTTCACCAAGAATATTCTTAATGACTAATGTTACGGATTGATTCAATGAATTATTAAACTTAATTGTTAGATTATCGTTTGGATTGAGAAATAATTGCAAAAAACTTTCTTTTTGGACGAAATCTGCGGAACTGATAACATTTAAATTTCGCATTACCAAGTTCATTTCTGCTTTATTTAAGTTTGCATCAGTTACTGTAAGTGATGTAGTATCTATTGTTGCATTTGTTACAACAGTTATTAAATTTATTGGTTGTGGTTCAACAGAAAGTTCATAATCCATTGTTTTTAATTCACCATCGGGTAAGTTTAATGTTTCATCAGTACGAAGAAGAATGATGTCTGAATTGCCATTGCTGAAAGAATAGGAATAACCACCAGCCAATATCCAGTTATCTTGAAATTGCCTTATGCAATGACCGAGTTCGCTTTCATTTCCGCCAAAGAGCATTCCTTTTTCAAATTGCCCATTTTCATCAATAATTGAAATTAACATATCAGAATTCCATTTCGATTTGGGAATCGCACTTCCAGTGATGAGAAATTTATTCTCTTTAAAAATGTTAGCATTGATGACTGTAGTTTCATAGTCGTCTGGATAGTAGAGTGCCCATTGCAAATCTCCATTTTCGTCGACAACCATTACCATAAAATCTCTTGAGGCATTGTCGCTAAAGGAATTGGTGGTTGCGAAAATATAATACAATCCATTATGTCTTAAAATGCTTGAGGGATTTTCATTTTCCAATCCACCGAAGGATTTTTGCCAGATGATATTGCCCTCTGGGTCGATTTTGACTAACCAGATATCATCATTAGATTCTTCTGAATAAGCGACGCCCAAAAAGATAAAGTTGCCGTCGCTTGTTTGAATCATATCTTTGATACCTTCGTAGTTTTTTGTGCCATAATGCTTTGCCCAAATAACATTACCATCAGCATCGGTTTTGAAAACTGTTGCATCGTGTGACCTTCCTCCTCCAAGATATGACCAACCACCGACGAGGAAACCGCCGTCCGATGTAGGAATAACGCTTGCAATTGCGTTGTCGTCGTATGTGCCGTATGTTTTCTGCCAAATGATATTGCCGTCAGTGTCAACTTTTAAAAGTAAAATATCTGAACTTCCTGCACCAAAGGAACGTGTGTGGCAACCGACAATGATATTGTTATCAAGTGACGGAGAAATTACTTGTGCATAATCGAGATTGTCACCAAAGTATGAGTATTGCCAAAGTATCGTTCCTGCTTCATTAATTCTGACAAGAATAATATCCTCGTTTTGGTTGATGTTTGCGTTTGTCCAGCCTGCAAGAATTACGTTTCCATCTGGAAGTATGAGAAAAGTATGAAGGACATCGCTTCTGTCTTCGCCGTAGAGTTTAGCCCAGAAGTTTTCATTCATTTGGGAATAGGATTTGGAAAAGCAAATGAATAGCGAGGGAATAAGAATTGTTAAAAGCAACAAACATCGAAAATTTGGTTTCATATTTCACCTCCAAAGGTAAAAAAACAATACAAAGTTAAGAAAAAATATATTATATGATAAAATTTTTTATTAATTTAGTAGTCCAAATTTATTTGAAAGCGGAAGTGGCGGAATTGGCAGACGCACCATCTTGAGGGGGTGGCGCCCGGTAGGGCGTGCGGGTTCAAGTCCCGCCTTCCGCACTGACTTTGCATAATGGCTGGTGATATATTTTCATTCCGGACAAATGTTCATCCATTGAGCCGAGTATTAAGGAATTAAATTTGATAATAAAGTCGAGGGTTTTCCCTCATTTATGTTTAATAAATTGGAGGTTCCTATGGATGAACAAATCCAAACTTCTGGCGAAAGCCAGGCAACCTTCCAACCCGATTTTGACCTAAGCGTTGGAACAATAATTGCGAATGGCTTCTCGATTGGATTTAAAAACTTGTTTCGCATCATTGGCTGTTACATTCTTTGGGGAATTACATTCTGGATTCCCTATATCAATGTCGGCACAACTATTGGTCTTTATGGAATCGTAGTGAAAATGAGCAAAAACGAGCCTTTTGGCGTTGGAGAAATTTTTAAACGTGAATATCGAACGATTATGCCAGAATTTTTGCTTCTCCTTGCTTTGTATGGGATTACTCTGTATTTTGCGTACATTTTTCTAATCATTCCTGGAATAATATTATCAATTGCTTGGGGATTTTCGTTCTTCTTTTTGATTGACAAAGGCTTGGGAGTTACAGAATCACTGAAAGCCTCGAACAAAACCACTTATGGTTATAAGTGGGACATTTTCGGTGGAATGTTCATTCTTTACTTGATTGGTCTAGTTATAACTTTGATACTTTGGCTAATATTCAAAACCAAGCCAGACGAATTTTCAGAATTAGGTTTTGGTGCGAGTTTGCTTGGATTGAGCCCACCAAATGCTTTGGGTATAATTTTAATCATTATTGTTTGGCTAATAATGGCATCTGTAATAATTGGTGCCGAAGCCTACATCTATCGTGAACTTTCGAAAAAAGAGATTCAATAGAAAAATTTGGGGAAAAGGTTTGGCATAGAATTTGACCTTTTCCCCATTCTTATTTATGAGGTTGTTATGAATGATTTTTTCTTTGACGACAACACAGAAAAGTTACCAGAAGAAATCGCATTGGAAAATGCAGTCCAAAATGCATTGAAATTTTTCGAAATCCGTGATTTCGCTACATCATTGCCATACATTATTGAAGCAATAGATATCTGCGAACGTTTTGGTATTGGTATACCCAATCTTTATCTAATGCGTGCATATGCAGAAATGGAAACTGGTGAACCCGAAAAAGCCCTAATCTCTATTGAAAAGGAAATAAATAGCTTTCCATACAATACACGTGCGTTTGAGTTGAAAGAACAGATTGAATTTTCTATTCAAAAAAAAAGACCCAATTTTTAAATATTCAAAGTGATACTTCCTTAAATTACGATATTTCAATCGTAATACCAGTTCATAATAATTGGGAAATTACACAAAAGTGCATCGAGGATTTATATAAAAACTCCTCATCTAAATTTGAAATAATTATTGTAGATAATAACTCATCCGATGGAACGCAAATTCAACTTCAAAATTTATACGAGCAGAGAAAATTGAAATTTATTCGAAACGATTTTGACAACACTTATTCAAAAGCAAACAATCAAGGTGCAAATATTGCCTCTGGAAAGTACCTTGTATTTTTAAATAATGATGTTTCTGTATGGAAAAATTGGGATAGAGCAATAATTTCTTCATTCGAAGCAAACAACGAAATCGGAATACAAGGTGCAAGGCTGTTGTATCCCCAAGGTTTTATTCAACACGCTGGGATTGTGTTCAGACAATTACCCAACGGATTGAAAGTTCATTACCATATATATCTTGGAAAGCAATGGAATAGTCCTTGCGTTTCTAAAAGCCGTGAGTTCCAATGTGTGACTGGTGCTTTGCTTGCAATTCGGCGGGATTTGTTCGAGCAGATTGGTGGTTTTGATGAAATCTATGTATTTGGCCACGAGGATTTGGATTTGTGTATATCAACCCGAGCAAGAAATTATAAAGTTTGGTACAATGCGGAATGTATTGCGTTCCATTACGAATCTATGACAAAGAAAATCAAAGGGCTCGAAAAGTTTGAACTTAAGTTGAACGACCCAAATTCAATTGATTACAAAAATTATGTTTACTTCCATAGAAAGTGGGGGGATTTTGTCGAAGTTGATGATTATAAATATTATTTGGAAGATGACGAGGTTAATCCCTTTGCAAGAAAATGAATGTGTAATAAATTTACACTGCTGTTGATTCGTTTAAACAATTTTTTTGAATTCCGAAAATGTTTAAAAGAAAAAAGGCAGAAGAAGAAAAAGCCGAGATGTCCTTCCTTGAACACATAGATGAATTAAGGAGGCGCATTATTTATGCATTAATTGGAATTGCTGTTGGTTGCGCCCTTGTGGGGTACAAGGTCGATTATGTTGTCGAGAACATTTTGCTCTATCCAGCAATCAAGAACGGCTTGAAACTTCAAAACTTACAGCCATTTGGACAACCATTTTTGTATTTTAAAGTTATTTTAATTGGTGGACTAATTATTGCCCTCCCTTTTGTATTGTATCAACTCTGGAAATTTATTGCCCCGGGCTTGTATCCTAACGAGAGGAAGTGGGTTCGATTGGTTACTTTTTTTACAACCATTTGCTTTCTTGCGGGAGTTTTGTTTGCATATTTTGTGATGATTCCATTTATGTTGAATTTTAGTGCATATTTTGGAACAAAAATGATTGAAAACAAGTTCGACATAAATTATTATTTTGGCTTTCTGACAATGATGATTCTGGCTTCTGGACTTGTTTTCGAAATGCCAATGGTGAGTTTTGTCCTTTCTCGATTTGGATTAATTACTGCAAAGTTTTTGCGGAAATATAGACGCCACTCCATAGTTGTAATTTTGATAATCGCTGCAGTATTAACACCAACGCCAGACCCAATAAATCAAATTATTTTTGCTTTGCCTTTATTTTTATTGTATGAGATAAGCATTATTGTGGTTGCAATTTCAGAACGAAGGGCTAAAAAAAGAGAAGAGGAACTATATTCCAACAACAATGAAAACGAAGAATAATTTTTTAAAAAAATTTGAAAAAAACTTTGTGAATAAATTTTTTTTGATAATTTTGTTTTTTCTGTAAAAAGAATAAAAAGTTTTTTGGTGTGTGAATTATTTAGTTTTATTGATTTTTTATTCTGTGAAAGTAAATTGACACTGTGTGTTTCTATAAACAAATTTTGAGGAAAATTTTTTGTTAATGGGAAAAAAATTTGCGAAAGTTTGTTTTTTGTATAGTTCAGTAATGTTTTCTATTTGTAATTTAGCAATTGCAGAGTTCATTTTGAACTCGAGAAAAGTATTTGTTAGTTGATATATGAGGAATTTGAAGAAGTGAAAGAAGTTACATTAAATAAGAAAGTCGAAACCGAAGAACCTAAAGAGAAGAGCAAGTTTCAGCAGTTCGTCGAGCAAAACCAAAAGGCGATAAACATTGGTGCTTTGGCTGTTATTGCGCTCGTGGTAATCATATTTGTAGTTCGATACTTCGTTTCAAAGGCAGAGGCAGAAAAGGAACGCAAGGCTTCTGTCGCAATTTCTCGAATATTACCATATATCGATAATGCACAATATGAACTGGCGTTGAGAGGTGACAAGAATGTTAAAGTTCGAGGCGAGGAAGTTATAGGTTTAGTTGATATTGTAAAAAAATATAAAGGTGTACCCCAATCCTATGTTGCTGCTGTTTATGCTGGAAATTGCTATTTGCAGTTGGAAAGGTACCGAGATGCCATAGAATATTTTAAGATTGCACTTGACGCAAATTCTGGAATTGTGCTCGAAGGAGCAGCGGCTGGGTTGGCTGTTTGCTACGAAAGTTTGGGAAACTTTAACGAAGCCGCAAAGTATTACGAAATGGCTGCAAATTATGCCTTGCCGATT
The DNA here is from genome assembly GCA_013414795.1 of Candidatus Kapaibacterium sp. Classification (GTDB taxonomy): domain Bacteria; phylum Bacteroidota; class Ignavibacteria; order Kapaibacteriales; family UBA2268; genus Naka2016. Next base: position 2,469,647 of record CP058732.1, on the reverse strand, counting down.
GGAGTAAAAGATAGATATTTATATTTTCAAGCATTATGTTTGGAGAAACTTGGAGAGAAGAACAAGGCAGAAAAGTTGTACAGAACGATTATTGGCGATAATCAATCTGAATTTGTTGGACCAGCAAAGAGTGCTCTAATTCGTCTTGGCACAATTATTGAGTAGTTAAATATGATTTTGAAAAAAATAAATAAAGTGTTGAAGAATTTTAACAAAGAAATAGATAATGTTAAATTAATTTGTAGCAATTATTAGGAGGAGTTATGCAACGATTGCTTCGTCTAAGTCTCTTTTTGGTTTTGTTAGGTATTATAACATTTAATACCTACGCACAACCACAAGCATTCGTATCGGGGCGAGTTGCTCCGGGCGATGTGCGCGTATTCGTTAAAGATACGGTTTACATTATTAATCGCGATTACGTTATCGGCGGTACTTTGATTATCGAACCGGGAACGACAATTAAATTCTATCCCAATGGTCGATTAATCGATTCTGTCGGTGGAAGAATTATTGCTGATGGTTTTGCTTCTGCAACCTATGTTTCAAATCCAGGAGGCTTGAATCCAACTGCTATCCCTGGTTCTTCATCTAACCCATATAGTTGGGACGGCTATTCGGATTTGAATTACTTCCTTTATGGTGGTGTTGTGAATGTTGGTACACAACGCGACCAGACAATACACCCAAACAAATATAATTATATGTTTGGGGTCGTGTTAAACAAAAATCAAAGAACCTTTACAAACTGGCCTGAAGTACCAGTACCACTTGGAGGAAATCAAGCACTTTTGCCGTTTGAATATGCTATAATGTTCTATGCTGCAAGATTGCAAAACGACCCAACAAACGACCACAATCTTTGGCTCTATCCCTGGAAACGCTATGGTGGACGTGACGTTAACATAGTTCCTGCAAAGATTCGTTTCATCGGTCAACCAGAAAATAATTTCTCCCGTGAATGGGGTCATATTGTAATTTTACCTGGTGCAAGAGCAGCATTCTTCAGGAATTGCTCTTTCGAAGGTTTTCGAAAAGATATTACTGTTGGAAATAAACCATTTTATGGGACTGATTTAGGTGCTACCTGGACAAACTTGAACGAAACATTGGCAAAGTTGACTAATGGAACTGGTGGTGCAATAACATCTCTTTCATCAAGACTTTGGCTTTTGAATTGTGAATTTAGAAATAATATGGCACGCCATCGCGGTGGCGCTCTTGCTTTGTTACAAGCACCAGAAGGCTATCCAATCGATGATATTATCAATACATTGCCAAATTATCCAGCAGACAAGAATCCGAATTACGTTGAAAAGACTGGTGAAATTTCAAAAATTTTGAATAATTATCCGATTAAGGCATACGATTTAATCGATGAGGCAACCGACGAACCTTTGACCGGATTCCAAAGGCAAGCAATTGAAGACGCACGACTTGCACTTTTGCTTGGTCGTATACGAAATGTAAAGTTCGAAGGCAATTATGTTCAACTTGCAAATGTCCGAACCAGGTTAATTGGAACTCCACCAATTCCAATTGTTACTGATGCGACTGATGAACCTGCCGCATATCCACAACAATATGGCAATCAAGCATTTGGTGGTGCAATTTACATTGCTGGAAGAAATGACCAATATGGTCAGGATACAAGAATTGAAGTTGGTCTTGGTGTGAATAATTCAATAAAGACTGAAACCCGCGGAACAATTGTATTTCCAAATGGAGATACATTTGAAGCAACTGGTAACAGTGCTAGCAACTATCAAAATAATGGAAATACCCAAGGGGCACGAGGTGGTGCAATCTATGTTGGAGCGAATACATCTTTGATTGTTGCGGGTAAGTTTATTTCGAATGAAACTTATGTAAAATACTTGCAAGATTCGATTACTGGAACAAATAGTGGATACTTCTCCCGTGGCGGTGCTATTTATTGCGAGAATACCTACGGAAGATTGCAAGTCCGCGGTGGTCCGCAAAGAGATGCTCTTGGTAACGAGACCCAATTTGTAAATAATCGTTCGGGATCTGGTGGTGCAATATTTGTGGATGGAAATGCCTATCCTGAAATGTCCCCAGTTATTGGTGGTTCTGATGTCTCTCCAATAACCAGAGATTACGGCTTCAATATTAAGTTTATTGGAAATACAGCAACAGCATTTGGTGGAGCAATTTACACTGCTCGCAATATGTCGGTGGTTGGTGCTGGCGGTGTAGTTGCTAATTCGGTGATAGGGTATGGCGGAAATTATCCAGTTATATTTGAAAATAACAAGTCGGGATTTGGTGGTGGCGCAATTGAAATTCATATACCACAGGGTTCACTTTTGATGCCATCAAATCAAAGAGCAGTAGAACTCCGCCGTGTACAATTTGTTAATAACACTGTTGGCGAAGGAGTCGCTAACATAAACAAACCATACATTAGAGGTGGTGGAGCATTGTACACCGTCGGAGCAGACTTGAACGTTGTCAAAGGCGTTCAGTTTATTGGTAACAAAGTATACAATGGTAACGGTGGTGCTCTGGCAATGGTTAACCCAGAGTTCAACACCAAACGATACTTTGTTACTGATGTTGACAATGTAACAGTTGATCCGAATACATTGCTTGCTGTTGACTTTTCCTCGACGAATGATGTATTTACATACAAATCATTTGATTACGCACCCGATACAAGAATGATGACGCAATTCCTTGATAACGAAATAATTGTCGAGGAAGAAATATTACGAACACAAAGTGGAAGTGGTACGACCCAGATAGAGGCTGGAACTGAACAAACTGTAAGCGATTTATATGATGTTGCTTTCTACGAACCAAGCAGTGGCTTTGCTGTTGGTCAAAACGGTACTATAATTAAGATTACACAAGGCGGAGATAAGTGGCAATATACAAACTATTCTCAACCTTACCGATTGATGTCAATTACTTTCAAAGGAACTAACGGATTTATTGTAGGCGATAGAGGCGTTATTCTTAAGACCGAAGATAATGGTGCCACTTGGCGAGAGGTCCATCCAGCAATTTATTCTTATGTGCTTAATGATGTTTTCTTCCCAACAGCAACAGTTGGTTATGCCGTTGGTTCCCACGGTGTAATATTGAAGACAACAGATGCTGGTGAAACCTGGACTCAAGTGGGCGAAGGATTTACAACCAACACACTTTGGGCTTCATACTTTACTTCTGCAAATCGAGGTTACATTGTCGGTGAACAAGGAACCATTATTGTTACTACCGATGGTGGAAACACTTGGGATGTTCGATTTGCGAATACCTACGCTCCTTTGAAAGATGTATACTTTGCAGATTTGAACACTGGTTACGTAGTTGGATGGTGGGGTACAATATTAAAGACCACCGATGGTGGAAACTCCTGGGTTAAGATTTTCGAAGATCCACAATATAGTTTCAACAAGATTTACTTTACTTCGCAGACCACAGGTTATCTATTCGGTGAATATGGAATTGCTTGGAAGACAGTTGATGGTGGTTCAAACTGGACACCGCTTGACATTGGAAGCAATTATAGCGTATATGGTGCAATTTTCCCGACAACACAATGGGGCTTCATTTCTGGTGACTATGGATTATTGAAGCGAACCCTTGATGGTGGTAATACTTGGAGTGATATTAAACCTGCTGATGCTCGCTATGTAGATGTCGTGAGAAAGAATTGGGATACCTGGTTGCCAGAAAATGGAGTTGGATTAGGTGGAGCAATCTATATTCTTGATGTTATTGATGATGACAGAGCAAATCGAGTTGATACTGTATTCTTCAATAGAGTTAGAATTCAAAATAACAAAGCCTTTACTGGTGCTGCTGTTTACTCTGATAATTTCAATCTAAGATTGGTCTTTAATCGTTCACTAATTACTGGCAACGAAGCATACTCGCAAATTGGCTATGACCAAAATGTAATTAGCGGACCAGTTAAGAGAGATAATAACCGTAATATCACAAATAATCCTGCTTCGAGCGACCTTGCTGGTGCTATTCTCTACGGAGAAATTGTTGGACCATTACCATCAACTCTTGCACCCGAGGCAGCCAACTCCATTTATAATAATAAAGCAAGATTTTTGATTCGCTTACCCGATGCACCAAACACCAAGGGCGTACTTGCTGGACAAAAGGCTGGCTTTGGTGGAACAGATACATTGCGTGGTAATTATTGGGGTAGAACCGAAGCAAATGTTGTGATGTCTGTCGTTTATCAAAAGAAGATTATTGCAATTAACGGCAATGATACAGTTTATGCAGAGCCAGCATTGATGGAGACATTCTTTGTTGATTCAGATTTCAATCCAAAGAATGAAACCTATTTGAAGTTTATGTTCCCGCAAACGGCAGATCCAAGAGAACAAGGACCGTTTGAATCAACACATAAATTCACTTATCGACCTATTCCATTGGATAATGGTGCCGATGAAAACACACCAGGTCAATATAGCATACCAGAGAAGGTTTTAATGTCTGGTCTTGTCTACGACTTATACGACAAAGGTACTGATATTAAGGTTGCCGACTATTCAAATCGTAGAATGGTACCTATCGAAGATTTTGCAGTTGGTATACCGCCAGTGCTTCGTCGATTTGATGACCCAAGCAAACCTTCCTATGGTAAATATGTCAAGAGATGGATTCGCGATCCTTTTGTTGCCGAGGCTCGCGATGAAAATGGCCAGTTGAAGTATCCATTCATAGCAGCAATGCAGGATGAGTTCCGTCCGAATGAAAAAGGCGAATACTATCATCCAATTGGATATCCATTATTCCTCGAAGCACAAGTAAACTACGAAGGTTTAGCCGAGCGTTCAAACCACGACCCAAGATTATTAAATGAAAGTGTCTTCTTTGTAATAAATGAAACAACTGGCGATTATATTCGAGTTGCATTGAAACAAGTTGATGAAAATGCACCTTATCGTGAAATCTTCCGTGCAAGAGTTGAATTAGTTCCCGACTCCACAAATCGCAACCCGAATACAACAATCCGTCGTTCCGAGGAAGGTTTATACAACCTTGGAACTGGTGCCTATTTGTTGCAACAACTTCGCTGGAATCCAGAGAAAGAAGACCGTGGTGCTCTTGCTGGAAGAAGATATCACGCTACAACAACTTCCTTCGGCAAGGTTCCGAACTTGTTCTCCAATAGACCATCTATGCCACCATCAAACCAAGGAAATCAAACATTCTATGCTGGCGAACGTTATCGTGCATTGCCAGTTGATACTGGTGATGTGGTTAGGGTCGTTTCCAGAACTGTTCTTTGGAGAGACGGTGTTGTTCCAGCTTACGAAGGTGGAATCAGCTTTAAGATAGTTGGTTCAACTGAACCACCAGTTTGGACTGGTAACATAGTTAAATTGCAAACAGATACAATCGTAAAGATTGTGCCATCCGAATACCCAAGCCGTGCTGGAATGACTGATACGCTTAAACTCGTAGAATTCTTGCACACTATTTTCTTGACTGAAGATCGTGAATATCCTCAATATCCTGGAACATACTCTGGCTTGCTACCAGAAGAAGGACAAGGCCGAGATAGTATTCTTAGCGTTACTGCTATGGATACTAACAAATACTTCGACCCACGTTCCTTCTTGTTCCCAAATCAATATAGCAGATTGACATATCATTGGAGTGTTGAACCTACTTCTGGTTTAGCACGCTGGTTATTGGTGGATACCATTCCTGCTGGCGATCAAACAGTTATTAATCCAAAGGACAACGCTCTTGGTTATCTTGTATTCCGTGGAAAACCAATTAACCCATATGTAGTACCCGGTGGTGAATGGGTTTATGTACGAGCCGAGAATTATCCACCAGCATATCGAGTGCTTGATTCTTTGAAAGCAGCTGGTGTCTCGCAAGATACCATCGACAAGTTTATCTACACATTTGCTCCATATCTTAATGCCTATGTGTATGATGTTGAAAATGCACGTTTCTTGCAACAAGATACAATCCTTTATGGTGGACGCTACTACATTGACTATGCCTTTAGAATTTTTGTGGTAGATAGTACACCAAGATTTATGGATTGGGTTGCAACCCAAGAAGAAGCCGACGCTCAAGCAGAGACTATTTACAAGAGAATTGATCGAGCCGGTACTAATCTTGTTCCTTATGTGATTTACAAACCGTCTGTCTATACCTGCGGAATGACCGAGGATAACAAGTTGAAAGCAAACTTGACAAACAAATTGCGCTTCCAGGTTGATTTCAATACAGACGATGAATTGGAAGATCTTTCTGCTGAAACTCTTGAACCACGAGGTTGGGACTTCCGCTTCGGTAAGACTGCGTATGGCTTTATGAATATTGCTGTTCGTAATAGAGATTGGTGGGGGAACCCTGGCGACACTGTAGTTATTGATACAACAACATACGATCAAAACTTCGATGGAATTAAGAATGAATCAATTATTACTCAAACCCGACCAGTATGGATGGGTAACCAATACCTAATGAAATACGGAACTGATGACCAAGCAGATCCATTCGGTGTTGATCTTACAACCAGAGGGCAAATCAACATTCGAATAGATTCTGCACTTGCTTGGGATTTGTTAAAGGTTTCCCCACAAATTCGCTATCACAACGCACTTAATACAGATACCGTGTTTACAATTGTTGTCAATGATGGTCACGGCGGGATTAACTTTATGACGATGCCGGTGTTTGTGAACGTTGCTCCAATTATTATTACAGAAACATTACCACCAGCAAAAGAAGATGTAGACTATAATCCGCAACTCATTGACTCGAGCAAAGCAATTAAGATTTACGATCCGAACTTTGGTCAATCCCACGAGTTTGAATTGATATACCCAGATTATCCAGTTGATCAAATTCCACGTGATCCTTGCTTCCCCGAGGCTGGTGTTTGGGATATTACCAACTTGAAGACAACCCCACGATGGTTGAAGATTAATCAAGTAAGTGGATTGTTGTATGGTAAACCTGGTGTAACTGATGCGCCAAAGAATGAACAGGTTGTTGTTGCTGTTTGGGATATCGTAAACGGCGAACGGCAATTGTCAGCTATAAAAGTATTGAACCTATTTGTCGATTCGACAAATCATAAACCAAGAATAACAAATGCACCTAAAGTTGTTTGCACCGAGGTTGGCAAACCCTACAGCGATACTCTACTCGTCTGGGATTACGATTTGAAACGTACACCAGTTCAAGAAGAACTTACTTTGAGAGTAATTCGACCTGCTGGATTTACTATTGAACCAAGCGTTATCCGAGGTACTCTTGCGAAAGACACTGTTAAAGTATTGATTAAGACAAATGCATTCCCAGACCAGCGCGATCCGGATGGTAAAGTTACAATTTTTGTTGAAGTTACCGATGCAAGTGGTGCTCGCGATACATTGATTTACCGTGTTGAAATATCAAAACCGACCGACTTTACCTGCACTCTATTAATTGAAAATACATTCCCAGGTAACATTCCAGGTGATGGTAAGAGTGCTTGGCAAGAACTAGTCTTTGGTACTGCGCCCGTCGATGCAACTACAGGCGAAGGTTTAGACGGTGAACCTATCGGAACACTTGACGCTGTTTACTGTGAATATGAGTTGCCATCTATTCCACCAGTTGACGTATTTGATGCTCGATGGACTATATCGCTTACAAATGGTACCTTGCGAAATATATTCCCAAGAGCAAAGAATGCTCCGGATATTCGGGTTTACAAAGGTCGCTTCCAAGCTGGTGGTGTTGTAGGAAATACCTCGACATTCTATCCCGTTTCAATTCGATGGCGTAAAGATGAAATTCCTGACAAGAACGATGCCCAACGCAATCCGACTGGTGGTCAATGGTTCATCCGCGACGATAAATCCAACGGTAACGTGTTCAACTACAATATGAAGACTGGCGAAGGATATCCCGTTGATGGAGATATTAAGATCATTGATGAAGGTCAATACTGGAGAGTTCAAATTGGTCGCGACAATATCACTGGCTTCCTAATTGTTCACGATTGGGTAAGTACTGTTGAAACTCCTGAAACTCCGGTCTTCGGTATTGTTTCTGTAAATCCGAACCCGATTTCTACAAACGCTAAGATAAGCTTCGGTTTGACCGAGTCTGGAAATACCAAGATCGAGTTAGTAGATGCTTTGGGTAATGTCGTCGCAACTATTGTCAACGGCTACTACAGCGCTGGACAATATACTGAGAACTGGCAAACTACAAACGAAATTGCTAGTGGCGTCTACTTCTTGCGATTGACAAATGGTTCGAAGACGTATAATTATCCAGTAAATGTGGTTAAGTAAAATAAACGGCTTGTTCCGAAGGAATTTCCTTCGGGACAAGCCCCGATTAATATGGAAACAATGTATTATTTAATAAACAGGAGTAGTGAAATGAAAAAAATCTTCGGACTAACTGTAGGGATAGCAACAGCAATTATCTTAATGTTGTCCTTGCAGATTACAGCAAAAGCTCAAGTTTACGGAGATTTCGATACCGTGAGGCAAATTCGCAATGTTCCTTACGAACCTCTTGAAGATGGTATTGAAATCCCACCCTCTGCGTTCGGATTACCACCGATGTGGTTGCAGGACTTGGACGATGGTTACTCGTTCCCAAATGGTATTGAGATTGGCTTTCCTTTCGAATTTGGTGGAGAAATCTACACTCGCCTTTGGGTTTGCATTAATGGATTTGTCACATTTTCTCAACCGCCCTTAGTTCCTGCAAAAGATCCAACAGCACTGTTCTATTCAAATTCATCTTATCCCAAAAATGTCCTTGCTCCTTTCTGGGGCGACCACTATTACCACACTGATGTCGAAAGATTCAATGGCTACAAACCTACGAAAATTTACTATAAGTCTGATCCGGATCAAGGTGTTTTCATTGTCGAATGGCGCTATCTTAATATCAATGATGTTAATGTAAAATCAAGTATTGCAACATTCCAATTGAGACTTTACAAATCTCAAGATCCATACTCTGCTGCTGGAGATATTGAATTTGCCTATGGTCAAATTGGCGGAAATGAATATACAAACGACGACCGGGTAATTACGAGAAATGCTTCTGTTGGTATTAAGGGAGCATTTGATCCCGCTGACTTTCTTAACGGACTCGAATATGGTAAAAGCCCTCTTATTGCCAAGACAAGTATGCGTTTGACAAATGAATGGGCACCATCTGGCGGAACTGACTATAGAATTCGGTTCCGAGCTCTTGCTCGATTCAATGTTGAAGAGTTCTGGGGTGATGGTGATGTTGATTTGTCCAAAGGATACAACCGTAAACATTATAATATGCCACAAAGCCGATACGTTACCGTGAATGATGCAAGAATCATTCTACGCAGTGTTGCAACCGGCATTCCATTAGATAGTGTTCGCAGACGAGCAGCTTACCATGGTGATGTTAACCACAATGGAAGATTCTATTACGACCAATCCGGAAATAGGAAAGAAATCAAATGGAGAAACAAATATTACGGAGATAGTTTGCCACCCGAGGTTGGTTCTATTAGTCAGATATTTTATCAAGTGAACGAATATGATGCTGCACTGATTTTACATTACATTTCTGCAAGAATTCCAGAACTGCCTTGGTTATATGATACAATTCCGCAATATGGAAAAATTGGTGCTTTTGAATTAGCGAATAATATTGTATTCGGGAAGGTAGAGTTTGTTAACAATCAGCCGCGGTTCCCGATATATTTAAATGGAGATTACGATGGGCCAATCTCTATATTTATTGAAACGAACGAGCCATTTACAATTTTGAAGAACAATGAAAATGTAATGGTTGATTTTGAAGGTGGTCGTGGTGTTATCATCGGAAGCGGTGAATTTTCAAAAGATGCCCCAGTTGCTTATCTCACCTTTGAAAAGCCGAGCGTTACTCTGACAAAAATAAAAGTACGATTCAATGAAGTTGAGACAAATCCAATGTTCTTGCTTGGAAGAACAAGCAAAGAGGAAGCAAATTCGATCAATATTTTAGAAAATGGCACTTCTAATCCAATAATTAATCTTGAAATTGCACTACCCGGTAACTACACTGTAGATATATTAGATGCTGCTGGTTCTGTAGTCAAATCCTTTACTTATTCTATCAATGGGTATAGCAATTTCAATTTGGATTGGAATATTTCCGATGCAAATCTTAGCAATGGAGCCTATTTCGTACGAATGAGTGGAAATGGTAAGAATATTGTTGAAAAGCTTATCTATATTAAGTAGGTTTTTGATACTTGTCTGGCTGGCCCTTGTGGCTAGCCAGACAGGAATTTCGCAAAAGAAGGCAAATTGTGAATTGAGTATTTACGGTTCTTTGAAAATAGATGTGTGCGGGAATGAGAATCAAAAGCAATTCATTCTCGTAATGTCGATCGGAAACGTTCAAAGGAGCGATAGTTTGTTTGGATTTAACTTTCAAATAAGTTTCGACAAAGAGAATGTAAAATTTACTGATGCCTTATATCTAAATACTTTATCTGAATTTTTCGATATGAAGTCGGTTTCATTTGATAGTGCGAACGGTAAAATCAATGGATATGCTGTTTCTCTTGGAATGGAACCAATCTACGGAAATCGGCCACTTATTGCATTTTATGGAAAATGGATTTCAAAATGCCCCGATACTGCTAATTTTTCGATTGATTATATAGAATTTACTGATGAATTTAAAACAACAATTGATTCAATGAAACCTACAATTTTAATTGGTGAAGTTTTTCCAAAGGATGATAGAGTTTTTCGCGTTTCTTCACCAAAGGATACAATTGTTAGTGCTGATAGTATTTCAGAATTTGATTTACTGGTTAGTATTTCCAAAGATTCAAGAATAGATAATTTTAATCTTATATGTAAATTTGATTCCGAAAAGTTGTCGATTGATTCTGTTGTTCCAGCAAGCGAAGATTTTGAATTTTTAAATAGTGAAGTTGATGACTTGGGTAACTTAAAATTATCATTTGCAAATAAAAATGATATAGGAAATAGAAACACAATTAAATTTTATTTAAAACATCTTATGCCAAATGTATTTTCAAAAATAACAATTAGTCCAGAATTTGACTTAGAATGTAAATGTGTTACGGATTTCACAAAAGATTCAGTTTATGTAGTGTACAAAAAGGAAATAAGCAATTACTTTGAGGAAGAAAATAATGAATTTAACATAGATGGTAACTATATTCAAATTTATGATGTAATGGGAAGATTAATCAAAGAAGTTTATTTGGAATGTTCTTTAAGTGATGGAGATACAAGTTTTATGAATGAAATTGGAAAAGGGATTTATTTTGTTGTGATTAGAAAAGGTAATTCGAAAATTATTAATAGAGAAATATATGTTAATTATTAATTGTTCACAAATGGGAGGTTCTATGAATAACCAAGCGTTTTACAAAGGATTTTCTAAGCTTTTCTTAGGGTTATTAGTAGCCCTAGGTATTCTTATTATTGTTCCTGCATCATTTTTGCAAGCACAAGGTGGTGGACAGGAAATTAAGCCTGAAATTCCACGGCTTTCATTGACAGGTGCAGATAACGACTGGGACGCAAACTGGTATCCAGATGGGCGAATTTGGGTACCACCTTCTGTCGATCCAAACAAACCCCGCGAAATTTTAGTTCCTGTATTCATTGAAAACAAGTGGTACACCCACGAGGCAACAAAAGATGTTTATATTGCCGAACCGATTAAAAGTTTCAGCTTTAAGATTCAATATGACTCCACTGCACTTAGAGCAATTGGCGTTCAAACTTTTGGTAGCCGCGAATTAAACTATTTCCCCGATGAAAATTATAAGTATCACACTCTTGCAAAAGATTTTCAAATTTCTTGGATGGATGATAAAGACCCAACCTATTGGACATTTATCGATCCAGGAAAACCCCTTCAAGATAGGCAAAAGGGACGAGCAATTAAAATCACTGGTATTACAACAACGAGTTGGTTGCCTAATTGCGATGGGTTCCAAGTACTGCTTTATGTTAGATTTATGCTAGTTCCAAAGGCTGGCGTTCCAATTGGTTTGGCACAAAACACACCATTGATCATTGGACCAGACACGATTATGTTCAATGATTTAAATATTCGCAAAGAAGCACCATTTAAGAAATATCGCCCCTATTGGAAAGGACGCTTCGTTGCCGATGACTATCCAGATCCAGGTAAGTTTACTGGTTTAGCAGGTGTCGACAATAGTGCCTATCCAAACTGGAGTACTGAACCCTACTATCCTGGTGTTATTTATCTAAGAATTAGCGATAACGTACCACGATTTGGATTTATCCTTGAACGCGCAATTGGACAAGTACCACAAATTGCAATGATTGGCGATGATGGTTCACTATATGAGATGAGAGATCCTATTACTATTGATTCTGCTTCATTGTCAAGTCCCCCATTTGGACAGAGAGGATTCAGATTAATTAATGAAGTTCCATCTTCGCGTTTGTTAGATATAGAAATAGAATCCAATGAACCATGGTTGTACTTCAGAACATACATTCCAAGAGGTGCAAATGCAAAGAACCCAATTGCTGGGGCAACACACAAAGGATATATATCGTATATTGATAATGGTATTTTAGGTGATGTTGCTCGTGGAACTCCAATTTGGGGTCGACAAACAAACCCCGACCCAGAAGTTCACCTTATGATTGAGTGCAGGCCTGGTGATTTGACCAATGCTGGTCCAGAACAAGCCGGAATTTACGTCGGTTATATTACATTTAAGTCCCATTCCGCAATGATTTCCCCAGTTCGATTGAAAGTTACATTCATCTACTTCCGAAATCCGATCGAAGGCGGGCTTGCCGGAAGACCTGCCGGAATAAACCTGCAATTAATTCCTCGAGCCGGCTTTGGCGAACCAGTGAAGTTAATCTTCGGAACAGGACATAGAGCAACTATGGGTGTCGATACATTATTCGGAGAATATAAATACGAATCTGAAATGCCACAAGATAAATTTGGTGCCCGTTTCTTCCCGCCACCAAACGCACCTGCAGATTTGATTGCTTCAATTCCAAACGGTTTTGGGAACTTCAGCCCAGACGATGATGATAATGATGGCACTCCGCTATATTGCGTTTCTCGTGACATTCGAAGCAGTGATGACACATTGCAATCGTTGATATTCCTTGTAAGATTGCGCGCAGAAGATCCAAACTACTATCCAATAACGATTGTCTGGGATATTCAAGATTTTCCAGATGGTGCAAACTTGTTCATCCGTGACACTGCCAACGGTCAACTATTCCCAGCAGTCAATATGCGCCGGGCAACAAATATTGGTGGGACGCTTTACTCTTACCAGATTACCGACTCGCGTGTGCGTTCGTTCTTGATTGAATACACACCTGCTCGAATTATTAACTACGTCGATGAGTATGGCAACCCAATCATTAAGAAAGGTTGGAACTTCCTGTCCTTGCCAGTACGACCAATTAACAATCAATGGAATGTATTCTATCCAAATGCGATAAATAAACCATTCTTCTGGTCGCAAAACCAATACCAATTCGATGAATTGTTAAGAGTTGGCGTTGGTTACTTTGTGAAATATAGCGATCAAGTTGATACAAAATTCGCAGGTTCGTACATTAGCGAAATTTCATTGCCCGGAACCGGAGACAGCGTTAAAATTTATCCAGGATGGAATACAATTGGTTGCGTCTCTTCCCCATTGTCCATCCGAGACATTGGATTCACCAACTTTGGTGTAGAGGCTCCAGATCCTACCGAAGTTCGTAAGAATGGCGTTTGGGCGTACAAGACAAACCGGGGTTATGAAGAAGTTTCAGAACTTCGACCAGGTCTTGGTTATTGGATTAAATCAGATGCTCACGGCTATCTACGTCTAGTTGCTCGATTTGAAAAGTCTATTGAAAATGCAATGCCAAACGAAAAAGACTATGCAATCGAACAAAGCGTGAAAATTAACTTCGCCGATAATGCTCAACACGAAAAGACATTGTACCTTGGGCTTAACAAAGCAATCGAAGCAAATATGTTTGAATTACCACCAGTACCATTTGCCGATATGTTCGACATAAGATTTGCAAATAACTCATTGCTTGAAACATCCGAAAGCCCAGTTATTAAGTTGACTGGTGTTGAGTATCCGTTGGCAATTTCTATCGACGATCCAGTAAATGAATATACTTTTGTAGATGCAATTACTGGACAAGTGCTTGGCACTATTTCTCCAAGCAACAAGACATTGGTTGTAAATAACTCCAGCAATGCAATCCGAGTTCTTGTTTCTTCGGTTGAATCTGGAAGTACTTTGATGGTTTATCCAAATCCAGTAACTTCGACTGCTATCTTGCGTTATAATCTTGCGGAGCAAGGAAATGTATACCTTGCAATGTACGATGCACTTGGAAATGAAGTAAAGACATTTGCTAATGGTTTGGTTTCCGCTGGCGAACATACACTAACAGTCAATGCTAATGATTTCCCAAGCGGCCAATATCTCCTTAAATTGAGAGTTGGCGACCAAACCAAGGTTGTTGTTGTAAATATCGTGAAATAATTTTCGAGGAACTCGAATTTATGGAAATGGGCAACATTTTGTGTTGCCCATTTCTTTTTGATGAAAGGAGGTTGGAATGAAGTTTTCTAAATATTTTCTTCTGCTATGCTCTTTTTCAATTTACGTTTCTTTAGCTAATGAACCTTTAACTATTCGTTTGAGTTTAATTGGAAATGATACTATTGTTTTCAATAAACTTGCTTTTGGGTTTCATTCGGACGCAACAAATGGCTTGGATACTGCCTTGGGTGAACTGGATTTGCCTCCTTTGCTTCCGCCGAGTGGATATAAATTGTATGGTGTGTTTATTTTTTACGATTCGACACAAGGTTCCAACATTTGGTCTTATTTAGACCTTCGTCCTTTTCCAACAAATTCGAATGATACTGTTAAATTTTTGTTGTATGCAATTCGAGAATCTGGAATTAGGCTACGAATCTATTGGAATACAATTCCCGACAACATTCGTTACGCTTGGCTTGTTGATGAATATCTTGGGACACTTGTTCAAGTAGATATGAAAAAAACAAATTTTGTTAATATTCAGAATGAGTTTTTAGATAAATTCTACATAAAGATGGTGTTCGAGGAAATAAACCAAGTAGAAGAGGATAATTCCGATGAGTTTGAAATTTCATATATTCCTTTGCAAAGCGAAGTGATTATTAGAAATAAAACTTTAAACCAAATTACGTTTAGGATTTTTGATATTTATGGAAAATTAGTACAAGAATTTAATTTGTCAAACGAAAGTACTTTTTCGAGTAATAATTTTCCCACAGGTGTTTATTTTGTAGAATTTAATAATTTAAATGGTAGAAAAGTTGTTCGGAAGTTAATTATTTATTGATTGGAATTTTTATGGACGAAAGAAAAAAACAAAGAACCCAAAATGAACAGAACGAAAGGTTGACGCAAGGGACAAAAAACCAATCTAAAACATCAAATGAAATTGTTATAAGCGTAGTAATACCGCTATATAACGAAGAGGCATCAATCGAAGAACTTGGAGCAAAGTTGGAAAGCGTGTTAGCACCATTGACCAAAAACCGATACGAAGTAATTTTTGTAGATGATGGTTCAACAGATAATTCTCGGAATAAAATTCGTGAACTTCATAGAAGGAATAATCGATTTCATTGCATTAGTTTTCGACGAAATTATGGGAAATCGGCTGCGCTTGCTGTTGGTTTCCAAGCGGCACGTGGTAGATATGTTGTTACTATGGATGCCGATTTGCAAGACGACCCAGAGGAAATTCCAAATCTTATTAAAAAACTCAACGAAGGATACGACCTCGTTTCTGGTTGGAAAAAGAAACGATATGACCCAATGACAAAGACTTTGCCTTCGAAATTGTTCAACTTTGTTACATCGTTAGTTAGCGGTATACGACTTCACGATTTCAATTGCGGCTTAAAAGCCTACCGCAATATTGTGGTCAAGCGACTAAATGTTTACGGTGAGATGCATAGATATTTGCCAGTGCTGGCTCATTGGGATGGTTTTAAGGTTACCGAAATTCCCGTTCGCCACCATCCACGAAAATATGGAAAATCCAAATTTGGTTCTGGTCGCTTCATAAAAGGGTTTTTAGATTTGTTAACAGTTATGATTACAACAAGATATATGCAAAGACCTCTTCATTTCTTTGGAACTATAGGAACTTTGATTACATTACTTGGTTTTGTTATAAATTTGTATTTGATTGTTGAATGGCTTTTAGGTAAAACTTACTTGAGTAATAGACCATTGTTACTTTTTGGTATAACATTAATTATTTTCGGTGTGCAGTTGATTTCAATTGGCTTGCTTGGAGAAATGAATATAAAATCGAAGGCTGAAAAAATTAATTACAATATTAGAGATAAATTTTAGGAGTTCGTTATGAAAATATTAAAGATTTTGTTTGTGTTTTTTCTATCAGTTGGAATTGGTTATTCTCAATATAAAGACCTTGGTGTTGAATTTGGTTTGATACCTACACGTGTTTTTGGTAATAATGGAGCCTCGGATGTGTTTCAAAGTGGAAATCGAGAATCTACTATTGGTGGTGGATTCTTCGGCTTCCAAACTGGATTGTTACTCAAAAGCGTGTTTCAAATTTCAGAAAGTGGTATTTCTATTCCGTTTGGTTTTGAGTATGTTTTTTACCGAGCAGCCCATCGAGTGCCATTGGCTCCAAATGTTACTTTGTACATAAACCACAATATTGATGTTCCAACCTTAACGCTTGGCTTACGATATCCCCTATTTAAATTACCTTTTGCAAATGTAAAATTTTATTCTGAACTCGATGCTCTAGGGAATTTTGTTGGAAAAAGCAACTACAAAATCCGAATTGATTATGAATCTTTCGACTCAACATCAATCAGAAGTGTTTCGAATAAAGATTTCGCTTTCCGTTTCGGGCTTGGTTTTAAAGCGGGTTTCCTTGGCGAAATTGTTCATCCTTGGTATGCAAATTTATTTGCTTCTGTTAGTTATTTGAATCTGTTGGGGAAAAACAATAAAAGAGGTGAATTGTTAACCCCCGACCCCAGGTATGAAACTATTGAAAATCCAGTTTACAACTTCCAGATTGCTGTTTCATTAATGTATAAGTTTTAATGGTTAAAAAAAAGTTTATTTATAAAGCAGATTGTAAATTTTTTCGTGGTGACGTACCTTGCAAACCTCACAAGAACTTTGGTGTTGTTTGCTCCGATTGTAACTATTACATTCCACAGGAAAATATTATTTTAATTATTAAACTTGGGGCAATAGGCGATGTAATTCGTACCACCCCATTGCTTCATAGAATATTTGAAGAACATCCAAGAAGTGCAGTTTGGTGGCTTACTCTTACTCCCGAAGTTGTCCCATCTGTTGTCGATAGAGTTCTTCCTTTAAATCTGGAGTCGATTTTGTTGCTCCAAGAAACCGAATTTTACAAAGTAATCAATCTTGACAAAGACCCTTACGCTTGTGCTTTGACAAAGTCCTTGAAAGCAAAGGAAAAATATGGCTTCACACTTGAAAATGGCAAGCCAGCACCAGTTAATAATTTAAGTTATCATAAATTCTTGACAGGTGTCTTCGACCCTGTAAACAAGAATAATACCAAATCCTATTTAGAAGAAATATTTGAAATTCTGGGTTGGAAATACAATGGGGAAGAATATATACTTGAAGTTACAAATTCCATTCGTTGGAATATTCCAAACGAAGGGAAGCCAATAATTGGATTGAACACGGGTTGCGGGGGCAGATGGGTTTCTCGTCTCTGGCCAGAACATAATTGGATTGAATTGATACATTTACTTAACGAAAACCATTACTTCCCGATGTTGCTTGGCGGGGAAGCCGAAGACGAAAAGAACAGAAAAATTTCCGAGCAAACTGGAGCATACTATCCAGGGCATTTCGATTTGAAAAGGTTTATTTCCTTGGTTAATCAATGCGATTTGGTTGTAACTGCTGTTACAATGGCTTTACATATTGCTATCGGATTGAAAAAGAAGGTTGTACTTTTTAACAATATTTTCAATCGTCACGAATTTGAATTATTTGGAAGGGGTGTAATTTTAGAGCCCGAAAAACCTTGCCAATGCTTTTTTAGTCCGACTTGCTTAAACACTGAATACTTTTGTATGGATTACCTGTTCCCCGACAAAGTTTTTCAGGAAATCAAAAATCTTTTACCTTATTCTCCATATTAGATTAATTTTCGATGAAAAATGGAAAGAAATTTTACAAATTTGTCGGATTTTGGTTATTTCCGAGTTTCTGCTGTTTCCCCAGAACTCAGAGTTGCAAATGTCCATTTCAATGTTGAGCAAATTCTACAAAGTCTTAAATTGCTTGACGAGAAGTCTGTTCAAATAGCCGTTTTTCCTGAACTTTGTTTAACTGGTTACACCTGTGGAGATTTGTTTTTCCAAGAAACTTTGCTTGCCGAAGTTAAAAAAGGACTTGAAAAACTTGTCGAAGAATCTTCCAAATTCAATTTAATATTTATTGTGGGTTTCCCTTTGCGAGTTGAATCTAAATTGTACAATTGTGCTGGAATTGTTGGTAATGGAAAATTGTATGGCGTTGTTCCGAAAACCTATATCCCGAACACCCGTGAATTCTACGAAAAGCGTTGGTTTGGTAGCAATTTGCAAACAAGAATAATTTCACTTTTCGAAGAAAATGTTCCTTTCGGCAATGACTTGGTTTTTATTTCTGAGGACAATTCAGAAATTTCTTTCGGAGTTGAGATATGCCAAGATTTATGGGCTGTTGAACCAATCAGCACAAAACTTGCAAATTTGGGCGCAAAGTTGATATTTAATCTTAGTGCAAGCGACGAATGGATTGGCAAAGCCGAGTATAGACGTAACCTGGTCTTGTCGCAATCCGCAAGATTAAATTGTGGTTACATCTACGCTGGAAGTGGTCCTTGGGAATCTACAACGGATATGGTCTTTTCTGGACATTGTATCATTGCAGAAAATGGTAAGTTGCTTGCAGAAAGTCGAAATTTTTCGTTTAAGACCGAATACGTTGTTTCGGACATCGATATTCAACTTCTTACAAAGGAAAGAAATTACAACGACACCTTTTCTTCGTCCGATTTGTCGATGACGAGCAAGGTTAGTGTAAAGTTGAGAGATTTGAATACTGTCGATTTCTTTCGAAAAGTAAGGAAACATCCTTTTATACCAGAAGATTTATTGGAAAGAGCCAGCGTCTGTAACGAAGTTTTCAATATACAATCAACTGGACTTGCCAGAAGGCTTCTCCAAATAAAAAGCAAAGATGTGGTCATTGGTGTTTCTGGTGGATTGGACTCTACGCTTGCTTTGCTTGTTTGTATCGAAACGTTTCGGAAATTGGATTTTCCGCTTTCTGGAATTCACGCAATCATAATGCCTGGTTTTGGTACCTCGAAAAAAACATTCACAAATGCTCGTCAACTTTGTCAATTACTTGGTCTTTCGGTGGAAGTTATTGATATTAAAAAGTCTGTCGCTTTACATCTAAATGAAATAGATGTCGATATTAAAGAACAGAACCTTGTTTTCGAGAATGCACAAGCACGTGAAAGGACACAAATTTTGATGGATTTAGCAAACAAATATAATGGAATTGTTGTTGGAACGGGGGACCTTTCCGAAATTGCTCTTGGTTGGTCGACTTATAACGCTGATCATATGTCGATGTACAATGTTAATGCTGGAATTCCCAAAACACTTGTTCGTTTTGTAATAGATTGGGCGTCGGATAATTTGTTTGATAATCGAGTTCGTAAGGTATTGAAAAATATACTCGCATTACCGAGTACTCCCGAGTTATTACAAAGTGATGGTAAGGAAATTAACCAAGTAACCGAAGAAATTGTTGGTCCATTCGAGTTAAATGACTTTTTTATGTATTATTCTGTAAGATATGGTTTTAGCCCGAAGAAAATATTTTATCTTGCAAAGGTGGCTTTTTCCGAATGTTATAGTGATATGGAGATATATAAATGGTTAGTAAACTATTATAAAAGGTTTTTCGTTAATCAATTTAAGCGTAGTTGTATGCCCGATGGACCGAAGGTTGGAGCAATTGATCTTTCGCCAAGGGGTAATTGGCGTATGCCAAGCGACGCTGAGTATGAAATTTGGACCAAGGAATTAGAAAACATCAAATCGAAAGTATGATACAAAGAGAAATTGAAGATTTGCTTCCCAATGAAATTAAAGTCATAATTGCTGATGACCACGAAATTGTACGCGCTGGTATCCGCCGAATTCTTTCGCTTGAAAAGCGAATAAAAATTGTTGCAGAAGCAGAAAATGGAAAAGTTGCACTTTCGCTAATACATCAATACCAACCAGATTTGGTTCTTCTCGATATTAATATGCCTCAACTTGACGGCATTGAACTTGCCAGAATGCTAAAATCAAATAATCCCGAAATTGTAGTTCTTATGTTAACTGCACTCGAAGATTATCAAAATATAGAAAGAGCACTTGCTGCTGGGGCCGACGGTTATCTATCGAAAGATGTTTCACCAAATTTTCTAATTGAAGCAATATACAAATCAATTCTGGGTGAAAGAGTTTTCTCGAAGTCAATTTTGAGAGTTCTCGAAGCACCAAGGTCGTTCCAAAGTGAATCGGACAATAGTAATGTAACTCTTACAAAACGTGAACAGGAAATTTTAAACTATGTAGCAACTGGCAAAACAAGCCAGGAAATTGCGGAGATTTTGGGAATCAGTGTTCGAACTGTTCAAAATCACAGAGCGAACATAATGCAAAAACTTGGAATTAAGACTGCTGCGGGTCTTGTGCGTTTTGCTGTTATTTTTAGTACCAAGCAAAGGGAAGAAAGACTGATTTAATTGAGTACTTTTACTTAAAATCCCGTCTTTTTCAATATATTATTTTGCAATTTGGATTATTTTAAAAGACAAGGAAGTGGATGGAGTCCAGTAAAACTTACACAGTTTTGATCGCCGACGATTTTCCTTTGGTGCGATTGGGAATCAAAGCTTACCTTATGTCGCAACCAGAGTTCAAAATTGTCGGCGAGGCTTCCAATGGAGTGGAAGCCTTGGAATTGATTGACACCCTTTCCCCCGACATTGCAGTGGTCGATATTGTTATGCCATTTTTGGATGGAATCTCCGTCGCTGAGCATTTGAAACAAAACGATTACAACACAAAGGTATTACTTGTTACAGCAGTTGAAGAATTTGTCGACCTTAGCTTGGCATTTTATTCTGGTGCCGATGGTATTCTGCTTAAAAATGTCTCGCAGTCCAGTTTTATTGATTCTATTCATAGTATACTTAATGGAAAGAAAGTATATTGCAAAGCCATTTTCGAATTATTGTTCAATCCGAATAGGTTCGTAGATAAAAATTACAACACGTTAAAGTTTACGAAACTTCAGCAAAAAATAATTTCACGTCGTTTGCGAGGCTATCTTTTTCCAGAAATTGCCGAGGAGTTGAATTTAACTGTTCCTCAAGTTGCACAAGAGTTATCAAATATTCTCGAAATTTTTGATGAGACTGAATATGTTATTCATTCACTTGTAACATAGGCTGGTATATTTTTTGTTTTATTTACTTGATTAATTAAGATGTAAAAAATTTTTTATAGATTTAATATGGAAAACAGAAGCTTATTTAAGGTATTTTTTGTAGTTCTATTGAGCCTGTTTGGACTAAATTATTTATTCGGCCAGGCTCAGAATGTTGGGATTGGAACCACAACCCCCGACAATTCCGCTATTTTGGAATTGTATTCCACTTCCCACGGCTTTTTAGTACCAAGGTTGACAACAACGCAGAGGAATGCAATCTCCTCGCCTGCGACAGGTCTGTTGATATATAATCTTGATAATCAACGATTCGAGTATTATAATGGAACTCAATGGGTTGCGGTTGTTTCTTCCGTTGCAACAGTTCCATTTAATTTAATCGCCTCTGGCACAAATACGACCGCTACTATGGTCGTTGGTAGTGGTGCAAGTATTACTCTTGGAGGTGGCAACATAGAAGCGAATAAATTTATTGGTACTGGGTCAACAACTGACGCAGTCGATTTAGCAACCGCAGAGGTTTCGGGCGTTTTGCCAATTTCGAAGGGTGGCACAGGGAATAGTACAACTCCGGGTTCTGGACAAATTCTTATTGGAAATGGAATTGGCTTCTCGTTGAATACAATTACTGCTGGTACTGGCATTCAAATCACAAATGGTGCTGGTTCGATAACAATTTCCGACGCTAATGCTAATAGCGAGGTAACTGGCTCCGGTAGTGCAAACCAAGTGGCTTTTTGGAATGGCACGAATAGTATTTCAGGTGACAACAGTTTATGGTGGGATAATGGAAATCAACGGCTCGGCGTGGGAACATCAACCCCAAGCGAAAAACTCCATATATCTGGAAATGTCTTGTTTACTGGGGCGTTAATGCCAAATGGTTCTGCGGGCAGTTCTGGGCAAGTTCTGGTTTCACAAGGGGCTGGTAACCCACCGCAATGGACTTCTGCTTCAAGTTTAGAGACGGATCCAGTATATACCGCAGCAATTTCAAGCATTGTGTTCGATGGGGATGCTGCTGGAGGAGATTTGAATGGAACATATCCAAATCCGACTGTTGTGAAAATACAAGGTAGAAATGTTGCAAATACCCCACCGGCGAATGGACAAGCATATATATGGAATAATACTTCAAGTCAGTGGGAGCCAGGTAATGTTGGAAGTGTAAGTAGCGTTGGGTTGTCGATGCCAACTGAATTTTCAGTTTCCGGCTCGCCGATTACAAATAGTGGAACATTCTCGGTCTCTTGGAATCCACAAAGTGCAAACACAGTTTTTGCTGGGCCAACAACGGGGACCGGAACACCAACATTTCGTTCTTTAACTGATGCTGATATACCCGATAATATTACTGCCAGCAATTATTTGCCCCTTTCTGGTGGGACAATGACTGGCACAATTGATTTTGCTACTGGTCAGACTTTCCCCGGTACTGTTTCTGGAAATGGTGCCCAACCATATATTGCAATTTGGAGTGGTGGTTCATCTTTGACTTATGACAACCGCTTGCAATGGAGCAATTCGGAAAATGCTCTTGTTATTCAAAATTCTCTTGGTTTGGTCAATTCAGGTAGCGGTTTGAACTATTTTAGAACAAGTAATTCCCAAACAACTACAATAAGTTATTATTTACCAACAAGTCTGCCAACTGGAAATGCCTTTTTGCAGACGGATGCCAGCGGAAATCTTTCCTGGCAAACTATACCAACTTTACCAACAGGAACAACTGGGCAGACTCTAAGATATAACGGTGGTTGGGAGGCTACGAATTTGATTTATCAAGATGTGTCGAATAATAGAATTGGATTCAATTTTACAAACCCAGCGACTTTGTTGCACCAAGACCAAGGAAACGCAACCGCTACTTACCACAAGTTCACCGCAGGTTCTACGACTGGCACTGGTGTAAACGACGGTTTCGATATTGGAATCGACAATTCTGGCAATGCAATAATTCGTCAGAACGAAAACTTGCCTTTGATTTTCCAAACGAATGGCACAGAAAGAATGAGATTGTTGGCAAATGGTAAACTTGGTATCGGTACAACCACTATTGTCGACGATTCAATACTTGTTCAAACCAATGGAGATGTTTACATTGACGGCGATTTGGTAGTAACTGGCAATATCGACCCCAAAGTAATTTATTTCCAACCGCAATCCACAACGCCAAATGTAATTTCCAAAGGTGCGGTTTTCTACGACAACACCAACAATAATCTTAAAGTGTACAACGGTTCAACTTGGAGCTCTTTAATTACCCAGGACAATCTTCCAAGCCAGGTCGCCTCGGTTGCTTGGAAAACCACTGGTAATTCTGGTTTAAACGAGTCAACTAACTTCATAGGTACAACAGATAACGTCGGATTTAAAATCAAAACAAACAATACCGATAGAGTTATTGTTACTGGTTCGGGAAATGTAGGTGTCGGAACAACTAACCCCAACTCGACTCTTTCTGTAGAAGGTTCAATTTCAACAAAGGTTTCAGTTGTAACCTCGAATATAACCTTAGATGAAACTTACCATACCGTGTTGGCAAATGCAAGTTCAAATATTACAATAACTTTGCCAAATCCATCTACTTCCAATGTTGGAAGGACTTACATAATCAAGAATATAAACACCGGTAATGTTACTATAAGTGGTTCGATTGAAGGTTCCTCCTCGTTAGTTTTGCGCCAAAAGGAATCGATTGAATTGATAAGCAATGGTTCGACTTGGGTTGTTACAAGCAGTTACCAGCCAGTTCCACCAATTGGTTCAATTATTGCTTGGCATAAAGACTTTGCGAATACTCCATCTTTACCTTATGGTTGGGTTGAATGCAATGGGCAAACTTTGAACGATCCAGCAAGTCCTTATCATAATCAAGTTATTCCCAATTTGAATGGCGACCCGAACGGGGCGGACTCTCCAGGTTTGAGCGAAAAGGCTGGTATGTTTTTGCGTGGCGGGACAACTTCTGGCACTGGACAATACGATGCATTCCAGGGGCATCGACATAGCGTCGATTCAGACGGCGCCTTGAAATATGAATATGCTTATAATACTTATGATATTAGTCTTGGTAACTATGCACCGCCTGCAAACATTACAATTGGGGATCCGATTTCCGACGGAACAAATGGCACTCCAAGAACTGCAAACGAAACTCGACCCAAAAATATGAGTGTTGTTTGGATTATGAGAGTAAAATAAGAATGGATTATGATAATGAATAGATTTTTGAGGGTGAAGATGAAAACAATTTGGATTGTGCTGACTATTTTATTCATTGGCATAATCCCTGTTCATCCTCAATTTTTTGTAAATCAAAATGCTATTGTTTATTTATCCAATAATTCTGTAATTCAAGTTAATACTGATTTGACTCTATCGAATGGTAGCAACTTAACCCAAAGTGGCACTGGTACAATTTACATCACTGGAAATTGGACAAACAATGGTGGTTCGTTCAATCCGGGAAATGGGTTTGTAATTTTTGTCGGGGGAGCCAATTCTACAATTGGTGGAACATCGTTAACTAATTTTTATAATTTAACTATTAATAAAAACTCTACCTTACAAATTGTTTTGTTAGATAACAATGCAAATGTTCAAAATGATTTACTCATTCAGCAGGGAACTTTTAGGCTTGGAAATTCCAATTTTGTTAGACTTTTAATTTATGGCGACGCAACAATTTCTCCCAATGGCGTTTTCGATGTAACTGACAATCTTCCTTCTGCTTCGGATACCGTTAAATTTGGTGGAGATTTACTTGTAAATGGTACGCTTGATTTTAATGGGACAAATGGAAAAGTATTTGCATTTTTCATAAATTCTGGTAATGCGGATTTTGATGGAACTGGCACTGCTGATCTCTTCGAGGTTATTCTGCGTAAGTTTAGTAAGTCCGACACGGTATTCTTCAAGAGAACATTTACTGCACCTAACGGCTTTTTAACTCTTGATACAGGCTTCTTTAAAATAACTGGAAATTTCACGCTTTCAAATACATTCTTAAAACCACAAACTGGAACTGGTAACATTTTCATCCAAAAAGAAAGTGGTTTTTGGTTGGACAATCCAAATGTTACAGTTAATGCTCAACCGCTTCAAGGCAATCTTTATCTACGCGGCGATTTGGTGCTATCGCAAGGAACTTTTAATGTTGGTTCCACCGGACAAAGTTCCATAATTTATGACAACACGCCACCTTCGAAATCACGTTTGGATGTACGTGGTGGTCAATTAAATATCTATACAAGACTTTCTCCGCAAACATATGCTACAAATTTGCTTGATTTTTCTCTTTCAGGTGGAAATATTTACGTTGGCACCGGGTCGAACAGTACCGAAACTTCTGTCGGTTTATTCGATGTCAGTGCTTCTGGTTCCAGTTTCACTTGGAGCAATGGAACAATTGTATTGCAAAGAACTGCCAACAATACAGTTGGGGATTATGTTGTACTTGCCAGCACTTATAGTGTAACTGGTGGCTTGTTGCGAATAAATTCGTCCACCACTGGTCAAACTTTCGACATTAATAGTACAGTCCCAGTCTACAATTTTGAAGTTCTTGGAACAAACGACCCAATAGCAAGGCTTATTTCGAACAATTTAACTTGTCTTAATGACATAACATTTGCTGGCTCTGGAACAGGTAAGCTAAACGCAAATAATTTGAATATCACGCTTGGCGGTAATTGGACTAACAATTGTGCTTCTTCTGATGGTTTTGTTCCTGGTACTGGAACTGTAATTTTAAATGGTTCATCAACCCAAACAATTGGTGGAACACAAACGACCAAGTTCAATAATCTTACTGTAAACAAAACTGGCGGCCAAGTCGAGATTGATATAGCAACTCGTGTTGATGGCAATCTGCGTCTTCTTTCAAACACACTTGTTGATTTGAATAGCAATGATTTAACTATTGGTCCCAACGGTCACATTTATTCCGATAATGGTACCAGCGAAGATGTGATTACTTTTAATTCAAATAAATACATAATAAATTCGGGTAGCGGAAGCAATCCCCTTGCGGGTGCACGATTGATAAGAGAAATTTCAAATAGCGCAAGTTTGCCATTGTATTTACATTTTCCAGTAGGAACCCCAGGGTATTATTCTCCCGCGACCATTACTTTTAATTTAAATGGTGCTACTTTTGGGACTAATCCCTATGTTTCTGTTAAGCCTGTCCCATTGGAACACCCAGAAGTTGAGTTGTCAAACAGATCGCTGACAAAGTATTGGGTGGTTGATAAAAATGATGTAACTATTAATAACGACGGTGCTTCGGTTAGGTTTTATTATAATGTTGGTGAAGTTCAAGGAAACGAAGGTTCTTACGTTGTGCTATGGTATTCTCCCTCGTACAACGACCCTAGCGGCTATTGGCATATAAATCCAGGGCTAAATAATTATGTAGATTTTAACAACCATTTGTTTTATTCACTTCAAGTTGATGATATTGAAGGAGATTGGCTTGCAGGTGAACAGGATGTTGCGATTTTATATTTCTTTTCGCGTGCTGATGGTGATTTTAATACACCCTCGACCTGGTCCAATTATAATTTCGGTGGACCTGCTTCCACCAAAGTTCCAAGCAAAAAGACCCACCGAGTTCGTATTCAGGACAATAAAGTTACTATCACTCAGGATGTACCAGAATTGAATTTGATTTCGGTCGAGGATGGAACTGGCGGTCGTCAACCGGGTAAATTGGAATTTACTGGAAATTATATAGTTCAAGGCGATACATTTAGGCTTGAACAAAACACAAAGATATACATCTCCCACCAGGATGGTATATCCGCTACTCCAAGCAACCTTGGGTGTGTTAGAACAGCAGTTCGAGATTTGTCAAGTTCAGCGGTTTATGTTTTTACTGGTTCGTTGACACAAGTTACCGGTGATGGTATACCCAACGTAATTCGTGGTTTAGTTGTTGACAAAACTGCTGGTCAATCTGTAACTTTGTCCAAATCTTTTCTAATTACAGATTCGCTTGTGATAAATAATGGTGTATTGGATTTAGGGGCATATAATGCCAATGGGCAATCATCTGGGCGTACATTAATTATGCGTGGGGGCGAACTGATTGTACGCCAGAATTTCCCATTAAATTACAATCCACCAACTTTTTCCGCTGGGCGTGTAACTTTTGACGGAACTGGAAATGTTACCATTCCAAGTTCTGGCTCTTCCCCAGCAGTCAATCGATATTATGATTTGAAAATCTCTGGAAATCCACGTTCTGGAAATGTTACCTTCGCTTCATCGGGTGAAATAAGAATTTATAACTCTTTGGATATTTCACAATTAAATTTTGCTAATAACTCTTACGGGTTTTTTACAAATGGTTCGACTGTCCGATTCTGCAAAAACGGTGGTACTCAAGATATACCTTTCAAACCTGCTTCGCCATCCGACAGTGTTGTTTATCTTGAATATTACAACTTGGTTCTTGACAGTGCTGGTACGAAATCACTTTCAGCAACAGGTACCCCAACCTTCAAAGTTTTGAATGACTTAACAATTGACAACGGTGCAACTTTCAATGCAAATAACTTCAACCTTGAAGTACAAGGTGATTGGGTTAATGCCAATGGTTCTGTATTTCAACCTGGAACTGGTACTGTTATATTTCGCAATACTAGCGCATTGACAACAAATACGATTACTTCCCGTGATACGACAGATAATCCATTCAACAATGTTATTATTGCCGGTAGCGGAACTATTAAACCTTTGGATGATATTAAGATACTTGGAAACTTGACGATAGATACAGGAGCTACCTTCGAAATGGTCAATAATTATTTGTCTATCTATGGCAATTGGATAAATAAAGGTGGGACATTTACCTACGGAACATCAACTGTTTCCTTTAATGGTTCTTCAACTCAATCCATTTCGAAGACTTCGGGGAATGAGAGTTTTTACAATTTAATTGTTAAGAATGGTTCAGATGTAGATATAATCGGAGTCGGGTTCAGCGGAAATGGTATAATAGTAAACAATGACTTGACTCTTTCTCTTGGAAAAATTCGTGGTCGTTCGGGCACCAATTTTCGATTCGTAACAGTGCTTGGAAATTTAAACCGACCAGGTGGTGGTTACGTTGATGCGGAATTGCGTAAAGTTGTTGCAAATGGTACCACATCGCAAATTTTCGAAGTGGGATTCGGAAGTCGGTATACCCCAGTAACAGTTGAAATATTTGGTAGTGGCGGAACTGCGGGCTTACTTGCTGTTTTAAGTGATACAATCAACACATCTTCATCGCCAATCAGTTGGAATACCGACCCGCCGACGAGTATCCTCCCCGCTGGAAGTTCGATGAGCCCCTCTAAACACGTTGCACGTCAATATTCTATTTCTATACCTTCTGGGAGTAGCTTTGCTCTGGGTTCTAATCGTAAGTATAATGCAACATTTACATTTATTGGTTCTGCTGCTCCCAATGGAGACTTGCGTAATGGCGCAAATCCCGATATTTTCGATGTAAGATTGAGATCTGGCTCTAATTGGATTGGACCGTATTACTACGGTGCTATTCCTTTGGTAGGAAACCGAACAACAAATTCAACGCGTTTTGATAGTCTTGATGCTTTTGGAACTTTTATTGTTGGCGAACCCGATGTGTTGACTTTCTATACACGTGCGAATGGAAACTGGACAACTGCATCCAACTGGTCTACGGTTGGTTATGGTGGTCCCGCCGCCTTTGAATATCCAGGTCAAAACACAAGCAACTTTAGAGCATTCATTGGCAACGGAAATACTATCACCTTGAATCAAAATGTTACAGTGAATTCTGTAGGTTCTAACACTGGCTGGGTGCAAGTTGATTCAAGCGGAACCTTGAATTTTGGGACTTATGTTATAAATGGAACGGGGGAATTCCGGCTTGCAAAAGACGGACGGTTAATCACAGAAAATTCTGACGGATTCCGTGCCACTGGTACATTGGGAAGTGTCCAAACTTCAACTCGGAATTACAACTATTTGAATCATAACAGAGGGCATTTTGTTTATTCTGGGAATCAAAACCAAACCCAAGCCAACGAGGCTTTGCCTTCTACAATAGCAACTCTTACAGTTAATAAAACTGGTGGTACATTAACCTTCCAAAGAAGTTTGGCTATATCGGATAGTTTGTATCTGCAGAATGGTTCTATGTCTTTGACTGCGAATATAACGATAAATGGAAACATTCGAAGAAACTCTGGAACAACTTTTAATCCCAATACCACCACAATAACCATTTCGGGACTTCAAAGCGATACCTTGACCAATTTAGATAATAATCCTTTTGATTTTTATAATCTTACCTTGGCTAAAAATAATGGCACAGGAAATTTTGTGCTCGCTTCAAACTCGGCGATTAGAATAAATAATAATCTTACTTTCTCTAATACTGGAACAAATAAATCACTTATTGACGCGAGAACATATTCCGGTGCATATGTTATTATCGCTCAGAATGCAACAGTTTCGAATGCAAGTAACACACGCGGTTGGGTCAATGGCGAATTAAGAAAGTACATACCTTCTGGCGATGCCCCTGCTGTTACTTTTGAAGTTGGTGATAGTTTGTTATACTCGCCATTTTATTTGGATTTTGCCTCTGGAAGTAATAATGGCACTGCTGGTTATTTAGGAGTAAAAGTCTTTCCTGGAACCCATCCATATATGGATTTGACATATAACCCGCCAATTGCACCAAGTCGATTGATTGGACCAAAATGGTGGCGACTTACATTGCCCCAAGGATCCACCTTCCAGCGTGGAAATAGAAACGTAACTATTCGTGCATACTTCAATGTTCCAGGAGATGACGCTTATGTCGACTATTGGGGCTGTGTCGACTTGACTTATATAAGAAGGTGGACCGATTCGGTTATTTGGCAACCGTTGTATCCTAATTCCACAGTAAGTAACGACGGAACTTTTGGGTGTCAGGACACCCGTCAATCTGGATTATCACCCAGCTTTACCTACTCCGGTGCTCTTTCCTCTGGACTTGCATATGTTCAAGTTGCAAATGTTAACACTGCCTTCGGATGGACTGAATATATTGGTAATGATTTACTTTTGGGTGATTTTGTTTCCGGCAATCAAAATACTATTGCTCGTTTCTATAACTTTTATAGTATACGCGATGGGGATTGGACCGATCCTTCGACTTGGTCAACAGTTTCGCTCGACGATACTTTAAATCCAACCAACCTTGCTGCAAGCGATACAACTGGTGGTAGAAATCGAATTATTTATGGCTTCCCACGCAGACAATATGATAACGTAATAATTGGAAGGGGAAGAAAAGTCCGACTCGATGCTAACATTGGGACAAATACTTTGACTTGGATTCTTGAATTGAATGCCTTGGCTGGTCCCTCCGTTGTTGTTCGCGATTCGGGAATACTCGATCTGAACTATCACGTGCTTCGAGGTAATTCGTTTAAGGTATACAATGGTGGCAAAATCATTGTTGGCTCAAATTCTGGCATTACGACGGGAAATTCTGGCAATATTAACCTTTATCCTGGAACTCTTCCATCGTATTCAGATAGTATTTCAATAGTTTATACAGCAGAAGGCTATACTAGTGATGTCGCTCGTTACCTAAACCCAATTCCAGATAGGAATGGTTCTACATATTACATTGAACGTGTAGTTGTTCGACGTTCCTCTGATGGCCAAGTTTTAATGGATAATGTTACCCTGGATACTTTGACGCGCGCTTCACAATGTATAAATATTTATACCCATAAAAAAGCTGTTTTACAAGCTGGACAAGCATATTATTTGCAAATCGACCCATCAAGTGCAGTTGGTAACCGTCGCTATAGGGTTTGGATTGACTATAATCGGAACGGTAGTTACACAGATGCTGGCGAGTTGGTTGTAGATATGACATCTAATTCTAACACATTGTTTAATACTGCTTCATTTACTGTACCTGCTGGTACATTGCCTGGTTCTACGCATATGCGTGTTGGGATGAGAGAGAACAATCAGAATTTTGGTCCAACTGATAATGGGACTGGTGAGTTCGAAGAATACACCATAGATATTGTTAATATAAATCCTACTATAACCCAAGTTACTGGAAACGGTTTGCCAAATATTTTGCGTTCTTTTGAAGTACATTCCCCAAGGAATGGAAGTATAGTTCAACTTGGTAAAACAATTACTGTTTTGGATTCTGTAAGAATTCGAAGTGGTCAACTTCAAGCACAAGCCAACAACATCAATTTATACGGAGATTTTGTAAATGACACTTCGAACGGATTCAATGCTGGAACGGGTTCGGTCGTTTTCCAAAATGCTGGTAAATCAAGTATTCGAGGCAGTCAATCAATTACATTCAACAATGTATATGCAAGGAAACCTGCTGGAGATACAATATCTATTACCACCGATGTTACTGTCAACAACACATTCTCGCTTGATTCATCGAACATTATTGATTTAGCGGATAATATTACTTTGAATTTTGCAACCACCGGGAATTTGACTTATTCTGGCGCTGGCTTTTCTAAAAGTAAAATGATCCGAGTATCAGGAAATTCCAATAGTGGCTCAATTAGGAAATATTTTGCCGACGGAACCAACGCTACAAGGAGTTTCGTCTTTCCTTATGGAATCGATACAGTTTTCAACCAAGCAAATATCTCTTTTACGGGTAATTTTTCAAACTCTAATCTTAGGGTTAGGTTAAGAAACGCAAAGCACCCAAACCGATTAAATGAATTTATATTAAAGAAATATTGGATTTTAGAAGGCACTGGTATCACAAATGTTACTTCAAATTCTTATCAATTTGATTTCTCGTGGGTTGATACCGTCGGTGATTTTTCAAAATATATTCCTGGAAGATACCAAAGTTCTTCTGGTTGGGAAATAAACTTAGGATTGAATCCAACGATAAGTACTATTCCGGCTGGATATCGAATTCAAATTTCCAACGATACAACATACAATGGTAGCAAGATTTATGGAGATTATACTGCTGGCCATCCGCTAACTTATTTCAACGGTCGAGTGTTCTATTCCCGATCAACAGGTAAATGGTCGGATAGATTAAATTGGTCGAATGATCCAGTTTTAAAGCATAATGGTCCAGCAGCATCTTATTACCCCGGACAATTGTATGATGATGATACAGTTAACATAGATGGACATACGATATACTTTGATGCTGCAAGGGCTCTTGTCGATTCGATTCGAATTGGAGGAACCAATCCAAACCCCCCACCCGGCGAATTAAGATTCGACTCAACGAGAAATAACAAGGTTTTGCAGACAAGGCAGTTGTTCCTCGACAACGAGGCTGTTCGAATTTCAACTTCCGGTTATTCAACTTCAATTCTTCGCAAGAAGGTTGATACATTAATCATAACTCGTAATTTGATTAATAACGCCGGTGGTCCTTTTGGTATCCACCTCTTCCCACAATATTCAACTTTGGACAGCGATTATGTAGTGTTAAAATTCACCGGAACTGGTAATTCAAAAATTACAGGGAATGGACCTTGGGCTTCGTTCAGAAGTGTTGTGCTTGAAAAATCGGGAGGGTTGGCAGATTCTCTAATAATCGAATCTAGTGGTTTATGTACAAGTAGTAATAGTTCTGCGAAACATTATTTTGAAATAAACCAGGGAATATTGGTGCAAAACACTGGTCCAACTAATACTCTTTATATTTCTGGATTGGATGTTTTTCCAATTAATCTTGGACAGAATTCGGGAATCACAATTTTGAAGGGAAGAATAAGTAGTCGTTCGAGTATTACTACCAATGCGAATACAAGAATACATATCCAAAATGGAACTCTTTACGTTGGAGAGCCCTATCTGTATAGCAGTGTTTTTGGTAGTTTAATTTATAATACTGGAACCACCGTACGAATCGACACTGGGTTACTTTGGATAGCCAAAAACTTTACAAAAGCAGCTGCCAATTCCACTGTGGATTTCACATTGAATCCACTCGGCGAGGTTAAAGTTACCACTGTTTCTATGGGCACTTATCCATCTAATGGCTTCGGTTTCGATATAACCAACGCTGGTTCAACTTTCAATATGTACGGCGGAAGGATAATAGTAGCAAATGCTTTGGGTACATCACCTTATGCATTCGATTTGCGAATAAATGCCCAAAATGGGGCGGGTATGGTCGGAGGAGTGATTCAATCCGGCGATTCTACCTTGACACCAACAGGAACTACAATCAAAATTGGAGGTACTATTGCTGTCAATGATTTACATTTCGCAAATAATCCTTCCAATAATGTTACTACAAAAGTTGCTGAACAGACTTTTACAATCAATGGAAATTGGACAATCGATGCAAATCATATATTCAATCTCGATGGTAACACTGTAAAACTTGCCGGTAACCTTAATAATTATGGTAATTTCATTGGTGTTCCTCCTGGACCTACAACCAATCCTTGGCAAATTGAACTCTTTGGTGCAAATAATCAAACTCTATTCTCCAACTCATCCTCAATCGAAGTTTACAATTTGCGTCTAAATAAAAGCAGCGGTAAAGTTGTACTTGCTCCCACCGGTTCTTCTAACTTGTTGATCAGGAATATATTGGAATTTTCGAATAACAACAATTCATTTATTGATGCACCAATAGTCAGCGGCAGGTATGTGGAGTTAAGTCCAATTACAGGTAGCAATCCAAGCATTGTTCGCAATGGGAAAGGCCATATTAACGGTAGGTTGTATCGATACGTTGGCAGTAGCGCCGTAAATGTATTCTTTGCTGTTGGTGCAGACTCGATAGATAGTTATCGCCCAGTTTGGTTCGAAACAACTGGGTCGGGAAATACGCCCGGGCTTGTAGGAGTTGTTGCATTCAACTACCAACATCCCTATCTGTTCAATGCTCTAATCGATACATCAAAAACCTTAATTCGATATTGGAAGGTTACTACAAACGGTTTTGCGCTTGCTTCTGGTAATACTTTCAATTTGAAATTGCAATTTCTCAATCCAAATGATTTCAAACCTGGTAGCAATTTGAACAACTTTGATGTGTTCAACTACAATCCGCCTTGCCCCGACCCGCCTACACCTTGTCCGGGCACTGGAACCTGGACCAGATTTTTAACTCCGGTTAAAACAGATACAACATTGTACGCTACTGGCATTAATTTATTTGGTGATTTCACTGCTGGCTTGCCTTTGGGAATTACTTTCTGGAGTAGGAATAATGGTTACTGGAACGATCCAAATACTTGGTCTTTGACAAGTTATTATGTTGATAATGTTCCAACTCGTATACCAAATCAAACAACAGACATTGTTAGAATTGGTAATAACAAAACTGTAATATTACCCGATGGATTTTCTCCGAATGTTATGAGTGTTTATGTTGAAAAAGATAGCGTCAACAACCTTCCCGGTACTTTGTTAATTAATGGTACACTTGGATATCTTTCTGGACAGAAATTTATATTGGAAGATAGTTGCACATTGGGAATACAAAATCAATATGGAATTGCAAGAGTTGTCGATGGAAACATTGGTGCTGTTCAAACAAGTATTCGCAATTATGGTGTATCAAGGTATTATTACAATAGTAGCGTTTCTGCTTTAAATACTGGTCTTGGCTTGCCCGATTCAATTAAAACTTTGATTATTGAAAATTCAAACACATCGAACAGCAATGTTTATCTTTCAAACTACGCTGGTGCACCTGCACTTAAAATTGCCGATACTCTCTTGGTAAAACGAGGCACATTTAACGCTGGAAGCCGTAATCTGACTTTGTACAGTGTTATGATTCTTGATAGCAATGGAACCGAAGGCAAATTCGAACCCACGTCCGCAACAGTAACGTTTTCTGGTTCCAATGATAAGTATTTGATTCTGAAAAACCGTTCTGGAGTTAGATTCAATAATCTTGTTATAGACCAGGGAAATTTAAACATTACTCGCCCGTCTATTAATAATCCTTCAACTCAACATACATTTGTTTCGGGAACATTGAATTTTGCAAATCCAAATACGTATATTACTTTGCTCGATGGAGTGAACTTGAAAATTTCCAACTCCTCGCCCACTGCAATTCTAAACTTCGGAAGCAACCGCTACGTTCGAACTTCTTACAATAGTGGGTTGTTGATACGTGCTGTTACGACTGGTCAATCCTATTCGTTCCCCGTCGGTTCAAACACATACTATGCGCCCGCAGTGTTTGATGCTGGTGGTTCTGGGGTTACTGGTACGGTCGGTGTTCGAACTTCTTACGGGCAAAGTACGGTTCAAACTGATGGACATATAGGTTTTTCGCCAAGTACTGCTGCTTCTTATTTGAAAAGATATTGGACTATCGATAGCGTTACAGCAACCATTAATGGAAAGTGGACGTTCTATTACAATGACAATGATGTTGCTGGAAATGAAGCGGAATTTACTAAAATTGGACGTTGGCGTCCACCTTTCGAAACCCCAGGTGGTTCCTGGTCCTTCCCATTCAACCCCTCTTCCATCAATACATCGGCGAATACTTTCGAAACCAGTGCTAATTTTTCCTACACTGCCTTTTACGGTGATTGGACTATTGGAAACGAAGCGGCTTTCCGACGTATTTTCTACTCCCGTCAGTCTGGTCTTTGGACAAGCGATAACTCCTGGACTTGGTCACCAACACATAGCGGACCAATTGCTGGTACTGGGCTCTTCCCCAATGCTGAAAGGGATTCTGTTGTAATTGGTGGTGGTAACAACGGTGTTGGCAACCACGAAATCACACTTGACATTTCGAATCCCTTCGTTAATCCTAATGGAGTTGGGATTTCTGTCGGTACTGGTATGTCAAATACTGGCACATTAAATCTTGGTATTAATGTCTTAAATGGTGACTACTTCACGTTGTCCGACTTTTCGACTTTGAAAATTGGTTCTCCAAACGGAATAACAACTGTTGGGTCGAGCCTTGGAAACATTGAGACGAATTTAACACGCAATTATAGTACAAATGCAATCTATGTATACAATGGAAGTGGAAATCAAGCGATTGGAAATGGCTTGCCTTCGACTGTATTCTCGTTTATCGTTGACAATTCCGGTTCTTATCCAAACAACGTTGTTACGATAGACAAAAATATCACTGTGCAAAACGACTTGCGGATTTTGAATGGTACACTTGATTTGCAGTCGTATTCAATGAATGCGACCATTGGAAGTCTTGGAACTTTTGAACTTGCTGCAAACGGGATTTTGCGAGTTGGAGGAACCAATAATCTTGCAACCACAATAAATAACTACTCAAATTATGTAATAAATACAAACAGTATAATTGACTTCAATGGAGGCAACCAAGTGTTTACAACTTTACCAACAAATCTTACTCAGAACTTCATAACTAACACTGGTGGTTTGGGAACTGTGTGGCTATCCAATTCTGGCACAAAGTTTGCAAATTCTCAGTTACTGATTCGTGGTGATTTGTTGATAAACTCTGGTGTTACATTGCATAACAATGTCGGAAATGATGCTATTTCAGTTCGAGGCAGTGTAATTAACAATGCATCAATATTAAACGAAGGTGTTATTGAAATTGGAAATTGTCCATAATTTAGGTAATTATACTTATGAATATTTTATTTGTTTAAATTAATTTTGTTCAACTAATTGGAGTTTATATGAATAGAACAAAAAAGAACTTATGTCGAACTAATTTGGAGGCAAAAATGTCTCGCAAACAACACTTATTTGGCTACCTTTTAGCCTTGTTCCTTATCTTTGCGTTTGGTTTTTCCGAAATTCTTGCTCAAAATTTCACTAATAACACTGGCGGTACCTATCAAGTTGGTACTGGTGGTGGGACGATTCGTATGCGTTCAAGTGGTGGTAAGTTCGATGGAACTGCACCCTACGGAACAGCCTCTAATCCAGTTCCGGGAACTGTTATTTGGTACTGCGACAACAATATGAACGTTGGAGGATTGTATACCGGTGGTGCGTACCAACCAACTTATTATACCAATCTCGGTACTAATGGAACCGGAGTGAAGACATTCCTTGAAGATGTTTACATCGCCGGAAGTTACAATCCTCAAGGCGGAAATCGTGACTACACAACTAATTCAGTAACAGTTACTTATAACGGAACTACTGGCAATCAAGTGATTGCTGGCGAAAACACTTCCAATGGAACTGGTTATTATGCATTAGTGTTAACCGGTGGCTCGACAAAGGAAGTAGGTTCTGGAACAACTGCAAGTGTTTCCTACCAATTTACTCTTGATAACACGAGCGGTGCAATGACTAATAATGGTACGTTTAACTTAAACAATACTCAAGCGAGCACTGCTTCTGCAAATATTACAAATAATGGTACTTGGAACTTTAATGGTTCTGGTACTTTTACAAGTTCTGCTGACTTTACAAATAGTGCTTCTGGTGCTGGCGGTGGCGTTTATGTGAATTCTGGTGCTGGTAATGTTACATTTACTAACTTTGCCAACAATAATGGAACCTTCCAAACTGCTTCCGGTACTACAGTTTATTTAACTGGTTCGTTTACTCAAAGTGGTGGAACGATTGATATGAATTGCGCCTCGAACTTCCATTATTCTGGTGGTGCACAAACAATTCTTGGCAATGGTGCCAACTTTGCAAGTTATGGTAACTTGTTCCTCGAAGGAACTGGAGCAAAAACTGCCGGGGGGAATGTTAATGTATGTAACAACCTAACAGTTTCGCAGGAAGTTGATATGGCTCCCGGTACAAATGATTACATTCTTACCATGTTGAATACTAACGGAACCGGTTCTGCGACCTACACGGGTAATGTAGAAGTTCGTGGTAAATTCCGCTGGCAAAATATGACAGCCGGCACTGCGTATACATTTAATAACGCAAATACCCAAGTAACTTTCTCATCTGTTCCAACTTGGTTCCAACTTGATGTTCGTCAACAAACAACCCCAACAAATCTTAATAACTTCAGCAATTCTACCGATATTAAGCGTTCCATCACTGCGAACTTTAGTGGCACTGGAACTATTAGTGCATTGCGATTGTACTACGAAGATAGTGATAAAGACGCTACATACAATGCTAATGATAGCTTATTGCGTTTCGCAGAAGGTTATAGTTCAACTGCAAACCACCAGAAACTTGTCCGAGGTGGTGCAACTTACACTCGAAACGTTTCAAGTGCACCAAAATATGTTGACTACGGTGGCGGTAGTGGTTCAGGTATTAATCTCATTGCATCTGCCGGTGGTGGTTCAGTCTATGAATTATCCGATGGTTCCAACATCGTATTAACTGCAACACCACTTGTTATTGTTTCTATTACCAATGGACGATGGACAAACCCGGGAACCTGGGATGTTGGTTATGTTCCAACTGCTAATGATGATGTCGAAATTCGCCACGTTGTTTGGACTGGTATCGACCAGGCGGTGTTCGGTGGCAGTGCCTGGACAGCTGACGAAGTGGATGGAAGCATTAATGGTGATGCTGGTGCAGCTGCGAATAGTATAACAATCGCAAATGTTTCTGGTGCGACATTGGTGATTGGTAACCAAGACCAAACGATGGGTACAGGGGAAAGGATCTTCCGTACTCGCTTGGTGCCAGTTACTGGCTTCTCTTCTCCTGGTATTTATAACCTAAATACAAATGCTAATACTGGGGACGGTGATAGTGGTTCTGCGACTGGCTTAAATGGTATTTGGATCCGACCAAGTGGACAATTTACACCAGTTCTCGGTACTTTGCAACTTACCAACAACGGTTCTATTATGAACAAGAGCATTCTCGAAATTGGTATCTGCCAATAATATGCAAATTTCCCGGGGGATTTCCCCCGGGGAATATTTTTGATTTAACGATATAAGGAAATATGAGAACTTTAAGTCGAAACTGGGAAAATGTGGTAAAGAAAATTACAATAAACATTATTGTATTTTTCTTTGCCATTTATTTCCTCGATGCACAAGGTGTAACACTCGACAATACTGGCGGAAAGATTAACAATCTTGGAACTATCCGAGTTCGTGCTGGCCAAGTTAAGAACCTCAACGACACTATTGATGGTCGATTTGAATACACCGCCTCTTGTCCCGCTTTCACACAAGAAGTTCCAA
This sequence comes from Candidatus Kapaibacterium sp., assembly GCA_013414795.1. Taxonomy (GTDB): domain Bacteria; phylum Bacteroidota; class Ignavibacteria; order Kapaibacteriales; family UBA2268; genus Naka2016. The sequence continues at coordinate 2,429,900 of CP058732.1, read as the reverse complement.
ACATTGTTTATAACCAATTGGTAATTAGCGGTGCTGGTTTAAAGATTATTGATACTGTTCGAAAAATTGGGAATCAACCAGTACCACTAATCGCTCGCGATAGTCTTTTGCTGATTGATTCAGCCCGAATTAACCTGCTCCGTGGGGATATATGGGCTTTGGGTCCAGTGGCGAATACTGTTTCCATTTTTGGAAATAAAGAGGTGCGTTTGGCTGGAAATCAATGGCAGGATATCTGGGGAAATGGTAACTTCCCTATTCTCCACCTCGACAATCCCTTCGGTGCTGTGGTGATTCGTGGTGGCGGTTTCAAAGTAGATCATCAGTTAATCCTATCGCGTGGTCAGTTTTTAAATTCGCTCTCAAATAATTTCTTTTTGGGGGATTCTGCAAGAATTGTTCGATATGTTGGGGCATCTATTTCTGAAACACCATTGTTTGGTAAAAGAGTCGATGTTGAGTACAGAGGCAATGGTGTTATTACAAGTGGTCCCGAATTGCCAAAAGACGAGCAGACTCTTGGAAATCTTGAAGTAAACAACACTGACGGAGTTATTCTTTCCCAAAATGTTACTGTAAATGATACTTTGCGACTTCGCTCTTCAATTTATATTGAACCAGATGATTCGACTAAATACATCTTAACACTCACAAGTCAAAATAATCCAGAGTTCGTTAATCCGCAAGCGGAAATTTCTGGAAGTTTTCGCCGCACTTCACTTAAAGGTGATTCAAGCAGAATTTTGTTCAATAATGTTTATACTTACTTAGTATTTCCAAATGAGAATTCTAAAAACGGTGCAAGCGAAGTTACCTTTCGGGTAAAACCAAGGACTTTTCCCCAATTACCATTTGGAGTTTCGAAAGTTAGAAGACAAATACAAATATTTGCAAAAAATTCATTAGGTCAGACGGTTCCAGAATTTTATCCGATTGTTGGATACGGCTGGCGTCATTCCCCAGACACTTCGATTGACGAAACCAATGGACTTGATGTATACAAACTGCGTTTGCAGTGGTGGAATGGATCTACTTGGGTAAATGTTGGAGACGAAGATGTAGTTCAGTTCGATACTTTAAATGGTTGGGCATACAATGTTGTTAAATCTGGTTCTCAAGTTCAGAGTGGCGAATTTGCAATTGGCTCGTCTTTCTACCAACCGCTTGCATTCAAAGCGAAAGCGTTGCTCGAAGGTGCCTGGCGAAATGGTTCGATGGCAAATGATTTACGAAAAAGGAATTTGATTCCTAATACTCCGCCCGATGTATTTCCATATAATCTTGACCCACAGCGTAGTTCCATTTATGTCGACCCGATACCCGATTCAGTCGTCGATTGGGTTGTGATCCAGTTCAGACGTACCTTGACAGATCCGAAACCAATTGTCTATACTGGATTTATTACTACTAATGGTAATATCATTGGAAGAAATGGTGAATATCCTCTGACTGATTCACAAATTAGATTTGATTCTGGGTATTCTAATTATTATATCGCAATTTTGCATAGAAATCATCTTGCTGTTGTTACGGAAGAGCCAGTTGATCTTTCGAGGAAACTAGTTGATGCTACAGTTGACTTTACAAAGCCAGAACTTGTTATGGGGCGTGAAAATGCATTACGTCCGCTTGCCAAAACTCCGAACGGCCTTCTCTTTGGTTTAATTTCTGGCGACATTAATGGCGACGGTGTTATTGATTTATTCGACCAGATTGGGATTTGGACTGAACGAGACTTCGAGGGTTATTTCATTTGGGATACAAATCTTGACGGAATAATTACTACCAGGGATTTGAATTTTTCAATTAACAACCGAGGAAGGAAATCATTTCTGCCATGAGAAAACTTTCTCTTCTTTTGTTGGTGGTTTTGTCTTTTGTTTCTTATAAAATGTATGCACAGAGGACGATACTCGCAAATGCTGTGTTGGATAGTATTTCTTTATCCAAAGGGGACCAATTAGAATTCATACTTCGTTTGGAAAGAGCCAGCGATAGTTGGCTATACTTTGCTAATGCTACATTTCAATTTGCTTTCGATAGTTTAAACTATAATGTTTCACCTGATAGGCACCACATAGAACTTGTTCCAGGCTCCAGTGATTTGCCAATAATTGCAATTCCTGGAATTCTTCCTACGGTTAGTTATATTGTAACACCAAATGTTCTTCCTGGTAGATTTAGTATTACTATTGCTGGTCCAGAGGAATTTTCTAATTGCGTTGCTTTGCCTTTGGGTGGCAATGGTATCAAAATTGGGAAGTTTATAATAAAAACAAAAGATGGAACAGTTCCCCCAACAAAATTACGTTGGCTCGAACCTTATATTTATTATCAGGCTTGTGCCTACAAAATAGATAGAGACAGCCTTTTCTTACCGAATATGTTACTCTACCAGGTGAACGACAATATTGAAATGGACGACGGACTTCGTTCTCTTGTTAATTATTCAACTTTCGATAGACCCGCTCCAAAGACAGTATTGAAATATTTCGATGCCGATTATGTTGGTTTGAAAAAACTTCGATTAAGTTGGGAAACTACTTCCGAAGCCTATGTTGATGGATTTATTGTTGTTCGAGCGTTGCGTACAATAGACAATCCCGAGCCAGCAAATTTAAATTATTCAGACACAGTCGCTGACTATAGGAGAAGTGACCCACAAAACCGTGGACTTTTGGGATTGGGAACTTCTTCAACTGGAAAGACATATTCTTTCGAATTCGATTCGGTTTCGTACCGTGGACTGGAATATTGCTATAAATTGCTTTACAGGGATTTCTTTGGTAATTACGTTGACCTTGCGTATGATTGCGAACGTATTCCAAATTCTATTATCACAAAAGCGACTCCTTCACCTAATCCATTTAGTGTTTCTACAAGAATTGATTATATTGTCGAGGATGATGTAATTCTTGACGCCTTTGTAAACGATTTTTCTGGAAGAATTGTAACCCGTCTCCTTAAAGGGGTTTATACTCCCAAAGGACAACATAGTATCGATTTCCTTGCCTCTTACAATGCCCAGGAAGGTTTGTACAACGTTGTTTTTATTGCCTATCCAATCGACGACCCAACAGTTGAAATTTCAAGGGCAATTGTTAAATTACAATTAATAAGATAGGGACTAAATGTGGCTGTCCGTTTTACAAGAATTGTCCTAATCTTGCTGTTCGATTTCACACTGCTTATTGCACAAATAACAAAACCTTCGCCTGTTGATTCAATTATTGCTGGGAGGAATGTCGTTTTCAATTTTCAAACCAAGGCGATTTCGCTCCAAAAATTAGATTTTTCGATTGACAAGAAAAACTGGATTGAAATTGGTAAGTTCTTGAATAAAGAAGAACTTACGTGGTTGCCCCCTTTATTGGATATCGATACTATTTATTTCCACTACGAGGCATTCAACTTTACTATTCCAATTAAACTCTGGGAAGTTGAGAAGGCAAACTCATCCGAAGTTAGTTCAATTGATTACTGGGAAGCGGACTCGTTGTTTTTAACTTCTAGTTTGAACGGGAAATTAATTATTTGGGATATCTCTTCAAGAAAGAAGTTGGACTCTTTGGTTTGGGGGAAAGCGATACTTTCTGCAAAGTTCTTCCATTCGAGTTCGAAAGTAGTATTCTCTTCCGATACCGCTGTATTCCTTTGGGATTTTTCGAATCCAACTGAATTACGAATGATTGGAAATAGTTCAGCAACGGTTCGTGCTCTGGCTGTTGATAACCAAAAAAAATTGGTTGCCTTTGGTTCGTATTCTGGTGAACTTGTGGTCCTCGACTCGAATTTGAATGAAATTTTACGTTTAAATCACAATAAACAAATTTATTCACTTGCTTTTTCAAAGCAAGGGAATTTGCTTGCAGTTGGTGACTACGAAGGATTTGTCACAATCTACGATTTGCTCAAAGGTAAAAAGTTGAAATCGTTTTCAACAAACAGAGACAGTTCTTTCAAAAATGTGGTTTGGTCCATTTCCTTCGACTCAAACGATATTTTGATTATTGCTGGTGGTATCGACGGTAAATCACGTATCTATAATATTAACAATGAAAGCCTTGATTACGTCATCTCATCGCATTCATTTCACATCCGAGGGGTGGATTTTTGCGACTATGCTCCAGTTGCTATTTCTGTATCGCTGGATAGCAACCTGGTACAAACTTACTTTCCAATGAATTTTCCAGTGCATTTTCCAATTAAGGAAAAGTCTGCGATAACTTTTTTAAAAACTATTGACGGTGGACACTATCTATTTTTAGGAATGCGAGATGGCACAATTTCTTTTTACAAAAACTTCGAGTTTGAACATATAGACCAGCGTTTGGCTTTGCCATATTTTATACCAGTAGTGGTGCAATGCAAATCTTTCGAGGCAAATGCTGGTAGGATGGCAAGTTTTCCAATTATTTTCAAAAATCTTCTTGAAGTACCGCTGAATAGATTCTTCTCCGATACTTCATTTGCTGTTTTAGAAGTACCAAAAGAGCATTTTGGGGTTTACCATCCCGAAAATCGCACAGTTAAATATGGACCAGTAGATACGATATACTCTCGATTAAGTTCTATTGGTTCGTTGGATACTTTTCAAATTGTCCAAGTTTATGCGTTGCTTCCTTGGGGCGAACGCAAAGCCCCATTTAAAGTGAATTATGTCGATTTTCGTGGCAAAAGAAACATACTTTGGCTGTTCGACACGGCCTTTGTTGATATTGTAGAAATTTGCAAGCCATTGAATGATTTGGTAAAATTGGAATTAATACCAAAGATTAATTTCGTTGTAAAAGATAACCCAGTCAGTGAATTTATTAATTTAATTGTTGAAGCAGATAATTCAGTTTTTTGTAAATTTGCTCTTGTTAACTCAATTGACGGAGGTACAAAGATTTTGTACTCTGGTGAAATTCATTCGGGAAAGACTGAATTGAACTTTAATATTGGCGATTTTCCAAGTGGTGTATATTTACTGTTACTTGAAACGGATTTTGTAAGTTTGGCAAAGAAATTAATTATTTACTGACAGCAAGTGTTGGAGGAAATGCGAAGAGGCAATCTGGTTTTGTTCCTGCTAATCTTTATTTGGAGCACCTTGTATGTCAGAGGTCAAGCTCCCGAGGGTTCCTTTATTGATTACAGAGTGCTTCCAAATTTCGATACCTTGGTTTTAAATCGAAGTTACGGTGATTGGTGGTTCGGCTTGTTTGGAAATACATCGTTTAACTTGAACATTGGTAAACTTTGGATACCAGAAAGACCTTATCTTCCCTTGAGTGATACTTTAAATAGATTGCTGCAACACAACAGCCGAAATGGAGTGAATGTTTTATTTGGGCTTACGGGTGAGTATGTCCCCAAAGGTTCACACTGGGGTGGAATGGTTCGATTGACATTATTGGAGAAGCGTTTTGTTGAATCTCTTGCTGAATTGTCAAAAGAGCATTCATACTCGTTGATTCTTGATTTTCGTTCGATTGTCCTTTCGCCTTCTGTTAGGTACAATTTTTCAATTGAAGGGTTGCACGCTTTTGCTGGTTTCGATTTGGAATATTTTTTCTCCAATAAATCCCGTTTGCAAGAAGTCGAATACAAGGATGGTTCCCGTTTAGTCACTGATTGGGTTCTAAGCGCCAGCCCAAGGCAATTTCGTTTGAATTTCCACGCCGGTGCTGGATGGGATTTGCTTTTTCTTAGCATAAACCAAAGTTTTAGAGTTCGGGCGAAACCCTTCATTAGTATGCATTTTGGGACTATTGTTTTCAGTGGTTATGGGTCTTCTTTGAATACTTTGCACTTGCGGGGAGGGTTTTCCCTGCTGTTTGGACCAGATGATGTTAAGTCGGAACTGAGGAAATACGATTCAACTTATGTTAAACCGCCCGAGGCAATTGTACAAACACCGCCGACTGTAAGGCGTGGGGTAATGTTCGCTGGATTTGAAAGACAACCACTTTTTGCCTCCCTTGAGTTGAGTATGGTGCCCATTTCCGAAATTCATTCTGAAGCTGGGCTTACCCAAGAGGAGCAAATTGAGAGTGAAATTTCTGTTGCAACTCCACAAGAGAAAACTACAATTAACCCAAACCAAAAAATCGTTTTGCAAGGTTACAACCGTTCCGAGGTAGTTTCGTTAACACCTTCAATGCGTAAAACGCTTGATGCAATTGCCGAGTTTTTGCTGACTAATCCAGAATATATTGTTGTAATTGAAGGACATTCGGACAACCAGGGTACATTAGACCAAAACACCGAACGCGGTCGTCTTCGTGCTCAAGCAGCGGCAAATTATTTGATTTCTCGACGAGTTAGTCCATCGAGAATTAGAACTGCCTCGCGTTCCTCGTTCTATCCAATTGCAGATAACACGACGGAGGAAGGTCGGCGAAAAAATCGAAGAGTTGAAATTGTGCTTGTTAAATAATTTTTTGTAATTTTATCTTTTATGAATATGGAAGAACAAAAAGGATTAATCTGTTTGGTCGAGGATAACAAATCGATATCCAAGTTGTTTGCTACAATTTTGCGAAAAAATGGTTACGATGCAATTGAATTCGACAATGCAAATTCTGCCCTCGAGTGGTTGCAAAATAACAAACCATATTGCGTCTTAACCGATGTTCTTTTGCCCGATATGAATGGTACCGAACTTCTTGAAAAAATCAGAGGAATCAAGTCTTTGGAACAAGTACCAATTATTGCTATTACTGGTTTGGCCCAACCAGGCGACGAGGCGAAATTGATTGCTGCTGGCTTCGATGGTTATATGTCTAAACCAATTAATGTTGCTACTTTTGTTCAAGACATTGAAAATATAGTTAACAACAAAAATCAATCAAAAAATGGCTAAAAAAGAAAATGAAATAGTTTCTTACGAAGCAATATTAAAAGATATTGCAAGGAAGAAAAAAGGTGTTTTTTCGATTTCACGAACTTTGCCAGCCTATTTAATCCTTCTTTTTATGCTATTTCTTAGTTTTTTCATTTATTATAACTTCGAACAAAAAGTTAAATCGGACAATACTGCTGCTTTCGAAAAGGCTATATCTTCTGTGATGACAAGATTCGAAGTTGGATACAACAACCACTTGCAAATTGCTACTTCAATCCGCGGTCTTTACGATAATCTTGTACAAGTTGTTCGCGATTACTTGCTTCTTTATGCTTCTGTTCCAACGAAAACCTACAAATCGATACTTGGGATAATGTCTGTGCAAAAAGTCCCACGCTATCGATTAACTGAATTTATTTATTACGTTCAAGGCCAGGGTTATTATGACTATTCAATTCATCCATTTGTCGAGAAAAATGTATATTATCCAGTGGAATTTATTGTTCCCGAGGATGTTAACAAGCATCTTCGAGGTTTAGATATTAGTTCAGTGGAGCGGTTGAACAATTGGTTTCAATTGGCTATTGAACGTGGCGAACCAACAGCCACAAATGTTTTTCCATTTCGCGGAAACGATACTTTGAGTTTATTTTTGATTTTCCCTGTTTACGACCGAAGTTTTGCTATTAATTCAGCCAAAGAAAGACGCGAAGCCTTCAAAAGTGCAGTTCTGATGGAAATCGATGTTCCAACCTTCTTTAAGCAATCCCTTGGGGCTGGTGTTCCAAGCGACACAAGCATAATATTTTATTGTTACCAAAAAGATAATGATTTACAGGAAACACGCTTATTCAGTTCTGCAAATATTTCATTACTAAATTCAGACTTCAAGCCAATTCTTTCGCAAATTCGAGAATTTAATTTTCTTGACAAAAAGTTGTATATCTATTTTGCAACAATTCCAAACTTCGGTGGGTCTTTTCAAAAATACCTTCCGTTGGTGGCTTTGGGTGTTTCTATTCTTCTTTCCCTGGTTTTCTTTGGGCTAATCATTTCAATCACTACAAGTCGGGCGCGTGCAATCGACCTTGCCGAAAGAATGACTCGTTCGCAAAGACGAATTTTGGAGTCCACAAAGGACATCATTGCGGTGCTTGGCTTTGATGGTTCGTGGAAAACTATGAACCCAGCGTCCATCTCCGTACTTGGATACGAACCCGTTGAACTTATTGGAAAAAAGATAGATATACTTTTTGCCAATGCAAAGGATTTAAACGATTTTTATTCCTCCTTTAATAATCAAAATTCTGAATTCACTCGAAAGGTTGACTATTTAATGAAAACTAAGAGCGGAGAGGAGCGTTGGATTAATTGGTCGCTTACTTTTTCTCCTCAAGACTCTTTGATTTACGCAATAGGGCGCGATATCACTTTGGAAAAAATGGCAGAAATTGAAGAACGAATTAAAGCCAAGCAGACAATTCTGGCTGAACAAATTTCGCGGGAGGCAAGCGAGTTCAAATCTTACTTTATGACAAAATTTAGCCACCAATTAAGAAATGCCTTAACAACCATTAGTGGTTACCACCAGATTCTTGCCGAAAAGAAATACGAAAACGATGATGAAATGCGTACATATTTAGACTTGGCAATGAACGAAACGCAAGAATTATTAAGTTCTTCTACGGATTTGTTTGATGTTGCTGGTTTTGGTACTGGCTCGAAAATTCTTGGTACTGTTAATGTTTACAATGTGATGAATGAGGCATTGGTAATTTTCCAAAAGAAAAATTCAGACAAAAAGATACTTCTAAAGTTTGACGAAGGGAGCCAGAGCGTTACAGTTGCAAGCGAACGTGATGAGTTGCGAAAAGCATTCGAAACTCTTTACAATGCATTAATAAATGGTTTGCAAACTCTTGAATTGCAAGTCCAAATTGCCGAAAGTCGTGCCGAGGCAATTGTTGAAATCCAGATTCTTGCTTCCGCCAATGAACTTGTCTCGAAAATGATAGTTCTCCACAATGAAAACTTGAACAATTTGATTGAAGCCGTCCGTTATGATGTCGATGATATTCTTTTGAACCTTGCTCTCTTTGGGTCAATGATTCGTATGTTAAACGGACAAGTTAAATTTGATACATTGGGAGAGGATGGCAACTTCGTTTCAATTATTCTTCCCAAAAGTCAATAACTTGTAACATCTTTGATTCTAAATTGTTTTACAATTTTAACTTTTTCAGGTTGAAAAATGAAAATCTATTTTCTGTTGTCAATTTCCTTCTGTCTAGTTTTCTTGTCTTGCACGAATAATTCCAATGATGTGGAAATCCCTTTCAAACCACTAACGGAATCAGAAAAGAGTGTTGTTTCTGGCATTTCCGATTTTGCGTTTACTTTATTTAAAAAAGTTAACAGTGCGAATATTGATAAGAATGTTTTTATTTCACCTTTTAGTGTTTCCCTTGCTTTAAGTATGACTTGGAATGGGGCAAACGGCAAAACTTTCGAGGATATGCGAACAACACTTGGTTTTCAAAGCCTTTCGGTTTTGGAAGTTAACCAAGCCTTCAAAAATATTTTTCCTACATTGTGTAGCCTTGATAAAAATGTTGAGTTCAAAATTGCAAATTCTGTTTGGTGTCGCAAAGGAATTATCTTTGAGCCTGATTTTTTGGATGCTTTGGTGAATTACTATAATGCTTATGCAGAAACATTGGATTTTAGTAGTCCAAATGCCAAAGAGGTTATTAATAAATGGGTCGAAGAGAATACAAAAGGTAAAATTCAAGAAATTATTAAATCCATTCCCAATTATGCTGTGATGTACATAATAAATGCACTTTATTTTAAAGGAAAGTGGAAATACCAATTCGATAAGAGCAAAACTACTGATGGCGATTTTTTGGTAAATGAAGAGCATTACGTTAGGACAAAGTTTATGGTGCAATCTGGGAAATATGAGTGTTTCTTTGACAAAGAATTTAATGCCATCAGATTACCATACGGTAAAGGAGATTATGCGATGGTAGTTTTGTTGCCAAACACTGATATTCCTATCGACGATTTCATATCCAATTTAGATAGAAACAAGTGGGAAAACTGTGTCAATAATTTGAAAGAAACCGAAGAAGTAACATTGTACATACCCAGATTTAAATCTGAATTTGAAGTTAATCTTAACCAAATACTTAAATCAATGGGAATGGAAATTGCTTTCAGCGATTTTGCTGACTTTTCAAAGTTGTGCAAAACAGTTCCTTGCCAGATTACTGATGTTGTGCACAAAACTTACATTGAAGTAAACGAGGAAGGAACCGAAGCAGCCGCTGCAACTTCTGTAGAAATTGGTTATACATCCTCTAAACCTTCATTTTATCTAACCCGACCTTTTGTTTATGTGATTTACGAAAGGAACACTGGTGCAATTCTATTTCTTGGGAAGTTGTTGAACCCCACGGGCAATTGATTTTTTCACTTACATTTTCTAAAAAACAAATTCAAACAAAAATTTTTTTGCGTATTTTGTTTTTTTAAAATGGTAAAAATATGAAACCATTGAGGATTTGCTTTCTTTGGCATCAACATCAACCATATTACAGAAAAGAGGATAAATTCATCCTGCCTTGGGTGCGTTTCCACGGTGTAAAAGATTATCTTGACTTGCCTCTACTTTTGGACGAGTTTCCAAAATTGAAGCAAACTTTTAATATTGTTCCTTCTTTACTTCTTCAATTGAATGAATATATACAGCAAGGAGTAATTGATAGAATTCAAGAACTTACTCTTAAACACCCTTCCGAACTAACTATTGAAGAAAAAGAAGAGATTGCCCACCAATTTTTCGTTTGTAATTACAATAATCTTATTGCACCGTACCCAAGGTATTTAGAACTTTATGAGAAGGTTAAAACAAATGCAATTTTGAATGAACAAGATTGGTTGGATTTGCAAGTTTGGTACAATCTTGCCTGGATTGGACAATTAACCCGATTGCGACCACAATTCCAACGATATTTTTTAAAAGGAAGAGATTTCACACAGAAAGAGAAGGAATTCCTTATCGAACAGCAATTGAGAATACTTGCCGAAATTGTTCCAACATTGGTTCGCTTGTATCAGTTGGGTCAGATTGAATTGAGCGTTTCTCCTTTTTACCATCCGATATTGCCTTTGCTTTGCGATACAAATATTGCAAAAGTGGGCTTGCCCGAAGTCAATCTTCCTTCGCCAATGTTCAAACATCCCGAAGATGCTGTTTTGCAAATTGCAAAAGGCAAGGAATATTTCAAAGGCAACTTCGGATTTGAACCCAGGGGTTTATGGCCTTCGGAAGGTTCATTGTCTACCGAAGTTCTCGATATAATCATTGAACAAGGTTTTGATTGGACGGCAACAGATTCGAAACTTCTATACAAAACTATTGGCGAAAATAATGACTATTTCCACTATTTTCCTTTTGTTTACAAGAAAAATAGTCGAAAACTTGTCGTATTCTTCCGAGACAGCGTTCTATCCGATGCAATTGGTTTTACTTACCAGCAATGGAAACCCGAGGATGCAGTTTTCGATTTTACAAATTTGCTTAAGATTATACGAGAAAAAATTGTTTCAAAATTGGGAGAAGATGCTCTCGATTTTGCTTGCGTTCCAGTGATTCTTGATGGTGAGAATTGTTGGGAATATTATAAGGATAATGGCTTGCCATTTTTGCGTCTATTGTATAAAACAATAACCGATGACCCTTTGCTTCAAACTTTTACTTTTTCCGAAATAGTTTCTACGATTCCCGATGATTATTCCTATAATTTGAAGGAAATATTTCCAGGCTCCTGGATAAATGCTAATTTTTACACTTGGATTGGACAACCCCAAAAGCAAACTGCTTGGAGTTGGCTTGCAAAAGTTAGGGAATTAATTGAAAAGCATAAAGAGGACGAGGATTCCTACCGCAAGGCAATGGATTTGATGTTAATTGTGGAAGGTTCCGATTGGTTCTGGTGGTATGGTGATGATAATATTGCCCCAAACAAAGATGATTTCGACCAACTTTTTCGTTGGTACCTTGTTAAAATTTACGAAACTCTTGGGGAAGAAGTGCCCGAAGATTTACAAAAGCCAATTGGTAGCATAAGACCTTATGACATATTAACTTTGCCTACTCAAAGGATTACCGAAAATAATAAGAGAAACTTAAATGTGGATTTGGGATGGGGAATGTATTATGCAAAATCTGCGATTGGAACAATGCGTACAAATAAATTGTTTATTTCGGAAATTTACTTTGGTAATACCCACGAGATGTTTTTAATTGGTGTGCGTTTCGAAAAAAAATTGTCGTTAAATGATAAAGTATGCATATTTTTTATCTCTCCCAAAGAATTTATTGTCGAGTTCAATTTGAACGAATTTTCAATAAGCAGTTCCCGAGCGATTAATCTTACCAACTCCTACTTTTCTTTTGCTGATGATTTTGTCTTTGGAATTGATATGTCTACTTTTTTCGGTCAGAAATCGGATTTCACTGGTTCAATTCTTGAATTTAAGATTAAAAGTGAAAATGAATTGGGAGAAATTGTTTTTCCAATTGAAGGTAATTTTACCTACATTGTTGTATGATTAAAACAATCGATTTCCTATTGTGAAATACAGTTTCAGCGGTCCCCAAACGGTTGCGTTTGGGTTTTTTATGAAGTAAAACCCCTGTCCAGCAGAAAAACGCACTGGTCCAATTGGTGTTTCAAATCCGAGCGAAATTCCAATTCCATGTTTTAATTCTGAAATGCGAATAACATCAAATTTTTCCCAGGTTGAACCGATATTGTAAGTAGCAGTTAAGTAAGTGTCGAAATAAATTTTAAATGGTAGATGATATTGAACTTCGATTCTGCCGTTAAAGATTTGTCTACCAAGCAACTCGTCTTTTTGAAAGCCAAGGAAGTCCCATTCTCCCCCCAGGGTAAAGAAATCGGGGAACGGAAGCCCATTGTCGGCAAATCCGAAAAGTATTCTTGGTCGAAAAACAAAATCATTGAAAGCCAGGTTTGTGGAATGTTGAAATATTGCACGTGAGAATTTTGTGCTATTCGTTGTTTTGAATAAGGAAGATTCGAAAGATAAGTTAATTAACCGACCAGATGTTGAAAATTCTGCTTTGTCCCGTGAATCGTAAACCAGACCAACAATGAAGTTATTGACTGTGTAATAGTCTGGTTTTATTGTTGCATTGGTTTCGTAGTATCTTTGTTTTTCAAATTTTAAACCGACGAAAAGGTTCCCTAAACGCTCGATTTGTTTGCCAGCAGTTATGTTAAAATTGTACTTTTCTGTTGCGAATTCTTTTTCGACGTAAGTCTCGTATCTCGTTCTTTTGGTATATTTTAAAGAAATAATTGGTACTTTTCTATAGTAGTAGAATCCTTCCAATGAAAAAGTGAAATCTGTATTCCAGATTCTGGGTTGGGTTAAATTTAATTTTGTAAGAAAATCAGATTTACAACCAGAAATATTCAACAAAAATCTTGTCCCAGTGTTGAAAAGATTTTCGTGTATGAAGTCTATTCCCCCTTGAAGGTTTTTTTCGTTATCGATGGCAAAGAGAAGATTCAATACTTGTGTTCCTCGTTCAATTGCAGAAATGAAAATATCGCAAGTCGAGTGCATTGTATCGATTACGAAATCAATAAACACATCGCTAAAAAGACCAGAACTGATGATATTCCTCCAAGATTGAACGATTTTTTCGGAATTTGTAAAGTCCCCTTCTTTTAATGCTAACTCTCGGCGAATGATGTAATCACTTGTTTTGATTTTTGGGTCTATGTAAATTTTTCCAATCTTGTTGGGTTCAACGGTAATGGTTAGGTTTTTTGAAAAGGTATCAGGGGTTATATCTATTTTAACAAACGAATAACCTTCCCTTGCAAAAAATTTTCTACAAGTTTCGACAATTTTCTGTCGAGTTGATGGATTGTCGTAATTATCCAAAAATAAGTTCGCAAGGCTATCCAATTTTGCGACTAAACTTTGGATTTTGCATTTGCATTTGATTGATTCTAACTTGGGATATTTATGAACCTCGACAATAACATTTCCGTTTGTTTCTTGTTTAAAAACTACTTTTTCTATTGTTTGTTTATTCAAAGATTTAAGAAAGTCATCCAGCGTTGTGCTTGTAAGAGTTTCGGTAATTTGATAGTATTCAAAAGAATAGTTTTTCGAATCTGTTTCAATTCTTTTTAGAAATAATCGTTCGCCCAAAGAAAATTCTTTGGTTATTCTTTCAATAGTAACTTTCGTCAAGGAATCAGTTTTAGATTTTATTAATCTTTGAATTTCGGCAAGTTTTTCCAAAGCAGATTTTTCCCCTTTTGAAACGAGCGAGTCCAAACCCTTGAAATTGTCATTGGGGTGATTGCCAAGTTCTGGGGTAATAACAATGTCTGCTTCTTGTAATGCTTTTTCAAAATACTTGTTCATAAAGATAGATATTATTTGCGAAGCGAGCGACCAAGGCTTGTTCAGTTCTGTTCTGTCCTTAAGTGGCGAAGTTGTGTTAACACCAATAATGATGTGCGGATTTAATTCTTTCACTTGTTCGACTGGCAAGTTGGCGAAAAGCCCGCCATCAACAAGAATCATTGAATCGAGGCTTACGGGAGTATTCAACAATGGTATTGTCGAACTGGCTCTTAAGGCAGTGATGAGATTTCCCTTGCCAATCGAAATGGTTTTACCTTCAACAACATCAGTCGATACTGCACGAAAAGGCACTTTAAAATTGTCGAAATTGTCTGAATAGAAAGCACCTTCCCAAACCAGTCTTTGTATGAATGAATTGAATTTCCAACCAAGAGAAAGGGCTTGTGGATAGACGAACTTAAATTTTTTGAATCGCAAAGTGGCAAATGTTCTGTCTTGTATCATTTTCTGGTCGAAGAACAGTTCGCTTCGCTCTTGTTCTTTTAATATAGTCAGGACATTGTCCCAATTTGTGTTGATAGCGATTTCCTCCATTTCAGAAGGGGAATAACCAATAGCATAGAGACCCCCAACAAAAGCACCGATACTTGTCCCTGCAATTCCGTGAATTGGAATGTTGGCTCGCTCTAATACCTTTAATACGCCAATTTGGGCAACTCCACGGGCACCGCCTCCGCTAAGAGCCAACCCAACTTTGACTTCGAGGTCCTGGGGTGTGATAACAATTTCCTTACAATGCAAAATTGTATTGACAAGTATGAGAAGTAAACTTACCGAATTCCAGAATGGCTTAGTTTTCATTCAAAGATGGGGTTTTGCTACCTAATTTCAAATTTGGTAAATTCATTTTTTGGTTCAGAATATTCGACTTCAACTTTTTCAACGTAAGCGTGGGAGGGACCAATTCGAAGTTGTTTGTGTAATTCAGCAATTTTGTCATCATCGCCCTCGGCGACAACATAAACAGTGCCGTCGTACATATTCTTCGCAAATCCCTTTAGATTCAAACTATTGGCGATACGGTAAACGAAATAACGAAAGCCAACTCCTTGAACAAGTCCATAAACACGAAACTCTGCTCTTTTCATTTACGCACCTGATTTTGAATAATAAACGATATCATTAGCAATCTTGTCTGCTAATTCTTTTCCGCCAAGAAGTTCAATTATTTTCAAAGCAAAATCGATGGAAGTTCCAGCACCTCGGCTCGTAATCACCTTCCCAGAAACCACGACCTTATTCTCTAAATAATTATAGTTAGTTAACTTAATTCTAACGGAAGGATGGCTTGTAATGTTTTGTTCCTTTTCAAGGATATTAAATTTGTCGAGAACAAGTGGACCAGCACAAATTGAAGCAATCCAGCGGTTTTTTCTTTTTTGATTTTGCAAAATTTTACCTAAATGTTGGTTTCGTAGAAGGTTCTCGACTCCTTTTGCTCCTCCTGGTACAAAGATTAAGTCGAAGTCATTGTCTTCCGAAATATCAGTTAGCAAAGCGTCTGGTATGACTTTAACACCACGTGCGAATGTCACTTCTTTTGTTTCGCCTGCAATGGTAACTTCGAAATTTGCTCTACGAAACAAATCTATCGGTACAACAGCCTCGATGTCTTCAGTTCCGTCTGTAATTACAACCAAGATTTTTACTGGGGTTTCCATATCAATTATAGGCTTTTTTCAAAAAGTTGATAAACTCGTTGATGTCTCTTGTGAATGCGTTTGTTGCAATGACTTTTTCGTCGGGTGTTTGAATTACATACAACGGAAGTTCAATGGAATTGAAGCGTTGCATTTGCATTTGTTTGTATGAAATGTACGGTTCTTGTTTTCTGTCTGTGAAAAGACGAACTTTTACCATACCATCGAGCAATTTTTTCACTTCGGGTTTTTCTAGCATATTGATTTCCATCCATCGGCAGTTTGTGCAAGTAAATCCACTGAAATCGATAAACATTGGCTTTCCAGTTTCCTTTGCCAGTTTCAAAGCAGTATTGTAATCGTTTAGCCAAACATTACTGTTTTCGTTGAGCAATGTGCTTTGTGTATTTGAAGTTTGGGCTTTAACTTCTGACGAAATAATTTGTTCATAATCTGGGGGTGGCAAAAATGCGTCGAGTTCTCCAAGTTTCTTGCCGAACAAACCGCTCATTAAATAGAAACTAATTGAAATGAAAAACGTTGCAAAGAGAATTCTCATTGTTCCGACGCTTTCGACTGGTGAGTCGTGGGGTAATCTATAAACTCCAAGAATGTACAATGAAATTAGAATTCCAATGCCAATCCAAATACCGAGGAACAGTTCACGGGGCATAATTCCAAGTCCCCAAACAAGGTCAGCATTACTAATGAACTTAATTGCAGCAGCAATTTCGAGCAAACCCATCACAACTTTGATATTGTTCATCCAAGCACCACTTCTTGGCAACTTTGAGATAGCCGAAGGAAATAGTGCAAGGAAAAAGAACGGAAGAGCAAATACAAACGAGAAACCCAACATACCAACAATTGGATAGAACCAATCGCCACCAGCAGCGGAAACAAGAGCCACCCCAACGAAAGGAACAGTACAAGTAAATGATGTCAATGAGAAAGTCAAGCCCATTAATAAAACACTGAAAATTCCAGTTCCTTGGCTTTTCACATTTAAAGCATTGAGCAAGGAAGTTGGCAATTGGAATTCAAACGCACCAAAAAGATTTAATGAAAAAACAATGAATAGTAGAGCAATCCCAATGTTTAGCCAGGGATTTGTTGCAAAATTTTGTATTCCAGAAGCCCCAAATAGAAGAGCAAGAATGAAACCGAGCGCAGTGAAAGTGAGCATAATGCCCAGTCCGTAAACGGTGGAGTCTCTCAATGCTTTTCCAGGATTTTTTTCGGCTCGCTTGGTGAAGAATGAGACAGTAATTGGTACCATTGGAAAAACGCAAGGAGTTAGAAGAGCCAAAGCCCCAGCCCCCATTGCGAACAATAAGTAGGCGAGAAGCCCACTTTTTTTTGCAGATTCGATTTCTTTGCTTGTATCTGTTTTAAGATTTTGTTCTTGCTTGCTTTGCTCAAGTTTGGTTTCAGTTTGCTGCCTTTTTTCGTCGACAGATTCTATTCTGCTTGTTTCTTTTTCTTCCGAAGAAGACTGCATTGTCATTAGGTTATTATTGGGTTTAACCAGTGTCTTGAAATCTAATCCCGGTAAGCAAAGATTATCCTTGCACTGCTGGACGTAGATTTCCGCAAATATCTTATCTCGCTCAAAATCAATATCTTTGAGAGCAACAACAGGAATTTCGAATGAAAATTTTCCACTAAAAGTTCGAATGTCGATATAAAATGCACTGTCGTATTTTACTTTTGGCTTTGGTGTTTTGATTTTCCCAGCAATTTTGACTAATTCCTTTGGGCTTAATGAAATTTCGGTTTTTTGTGGACCCAAACCCTCGGGACCAATCTGTTCAATAATGTCGTAAATATACCAACCCTTTTCGAAATCGAAGTCCAATTTGATTGTAAATTTTTCACCTGCTTTTGCTTTGGAAACAGAAGATGTTGCCGACCAATTAAAGTGTTGATTCTGGTCCTTCGATAATAAATAAGCAAATTGTATGAAAAAAATTAACCCAGAGATCAATAATAACTTGCTTTTCATATAAAGTCCATAAAATTAAATATAAATTAACGAAAGGCAACTTTAAAAATTTTGCATTATAAAGATTTATAGAGATTGTGTCGAATGTTTTTGTTTGCAAAAAGTTCAGCGTTTTCTTTGGATAATCAAATTGAAGTTAATAATTTGCATTTTATTTTTTTAAATTTTGGTAAAAAATATGAATTACGTAACAAACACAGATGAACAATTAAAAGAAATGCTTCAACAGATTGGTGTTTCCAAATTTGAAGATTTGATTGATTCTATTCCACAAAGCATTAGAATTTTAGATAAGTTCGAACTTTTTCCCGCACTTTCTGAAAGCGAAGTTGTCAAACTACTTTATGAATATTCAAAAAAGAACTTAAGTTCAAACGATTATGTCAACTTTATGGGTTTAGGTGCATACGACCACTTCGTCCCAGCCCTTGTCAATTTTATTATTGACCGACCCGAATTTAAAACTGCCTACACACCATATCAAGCGGAGGTTTCGCAAGGAACTTTGCAAGCGATGTATGAATTCCAATCGTTAATTTGCGATTTAACAGGGATGGATGTTGCCAATGCCTCGATGCTCGATGGGGCTTCCGCTCTTGCCGAGGCTCTTTTAATGGCGAATGCCCAAAACAGAAAAACCGAATTTGTGTTTGCTGGAACTATCAATCCAAACTACTTGACTGTTTGCAAAACAATCACATCTGGTAGGAATTTTACATTTGATTTTGCAACCAGTTCCGATGGTACTTGCGACCTTGACCTTTTAAATCGAAAAGTAACCGAGAAAACCTCGGCTGTCATTGTTCAACAACCCAATGCATATGGCAATCTGGAAGAGGTTGACGAAATCGAAAAAATTGCCCATTCCAAAGGTGCTTTGTTGATTGCAGTCGTCGACCCAATTTCTCTTGGAATTATTAAGTCGCCAGGAGAATACAATGCTGACATCGTTGTTGGCGAGGGACAGCCGTTGGGAATTCCGTTAAGTTTTGGCGGTCCATATCTTGGCATATTTGCAACCAAACAAGAATTCATTCGAAAACTCCCAGGAAGGCTATCTGGAATGACACTTGATGCAGACGGTAAGCGTGCATTTGTTTTAACTTTGCAAACTCGTGAACAGCAGATTAAGCGTGAGCGTGCAACATCGAATATATGCACAAATCAAGGGCTGATGATGCTTGCCGCAACAGTTTATCTTTCAGTTATGGGGAAGGAAGGAATTAAAGAAGTTGCAGAACATTGTTTTCGTAAAGCCCACTATCTTGCGGAACAAATAAAGCAAATTCCTGGCTTCCGATTGTACAACGACAAACCTTTCTTCCGTGAATTCCTCTTAATTACTCCTGTTTCGCCTAAAACAATCATAGACGAGGGTAAGAAGCGAAATATCCTTGCTGGTGTGGATACAACTAAATTCCAGGGTATGCAACCTGGATTACTAGTTTCCGTAACAGAAAAGCGAACATTGAATGAGTTGGATAATTTGATTGAACTTTTAAAAACATTTTCATCTTGATGTTTGCGTTACAAATAAATCGTAAAAGTGTTCGTTTCATATTTATATTTTTGAGCCTTATATTTATTGCTTATTATCTATTTTTTTCTGATTTTGGCTATTTAAATAAATGGAAATTAGAGAGAGAAAAGAAAATTTTGCTAAACCAAATAAAAGAGGAACTTGAAAGGCGAGACTCGCTTGAAATGAGAATTAAATTATTGGAATCGGATTCTCTTGAAATAGAAAAAGTTGCAAGAGAAAAGTATGGTTTGGTAAAGGAAGGCGAGGAGGTTTATGCCATCACCAAAAAGAAAGAAAAGTGAAGTGCAAGACGACATTTTTACCGAAGACTTATACTTGGGAATCGATATTGGAGCCTCGAATCTGAAATATGGAATTCTTGATTCCAAGGGTAATATTGTTTACCAAAGGTCCCATTCCACCAATGCCCAAAAGGGCTTGGAGTATATGCTCGTTTCGTTGAAGCGTTTAATAATGACATTGCAAAGCAAATTCCCGAAAATCAAATCTATTGGTGTTGGGGTCCCCGGGATTGTCTTCAACGATGGAACTGTGAAAATCTCTCCTAATATGCCCGAATGGGTTGATGTTCCTCTGGGTAAGTTCTTGTCCAATGTCTTTTCTTTACCAATTATTGT
Source organism: Candidatus Kapaibacterium sp. (assembly GCA_013414795.1). Taxonomy (GTDB): domain Bacteria; phylum Bacteroidota; class Ignavibacteria; order Kapaibacteriales; family UBA2268; genus Naka2016. Next base: position 2,409,781 of record CP058732.1, on the reverse strand, counting down.
TGAAAATGATGCAAACTGTGCTGCTTACGCAGAGATGGTGCTTGGTGCAGGCAAAGAGTTCGAAAGTTTTATCTATGTAACTCTTGGGACTGGGGTTGGCGGGACAATTGTATATAAACGTAAAATTTTAAAAGGTGAACACAACGCTGCTGGCGAGTTTGGACATATCATTTACAATCCTTTCGAACCATTGGACACAAAAAGACCTTTCAGAACTGGGGTAATTGAAGAATACCTGGGTAAAAATCAAATCACTGCTTATGCAAGAAAATACATAAAAGATAAACCAGATTCCATTTTGCATTCATACGAAAAACCAGACCCATATTTCATCACCGATGCATATGAGAAAGGAGACGAGGCTTCCGCAGAAATTCTTCGCTACGTTGGTCACGTTCTTGGAATTGGCTTAACAACAGCAATGAATTTGCTTGACATCAATGTAGCAATTATTGGTGGTGGAGTTTCGCTTGCACCCGACCTTTTTTTGCAAACTGCTGCCGAAACAATTAAAGAGCGAGCATTACCACACATTGCTGAATCCGTTCAAGTTTTGCGTGCAAAGTTTACAAAAGATTCTGGTTTCATTGGTTCTGCTCTTCTTGCAAGAGATTATGGTCAAAATTAAATGGTGATTTATGAAACAGTTGATTTTTACAGAAAATGCTCCGAAACCAATTGGACCTTATTCCCAAGGATTAATTGCACAAGGTAAGTTCATTTTTGTTTCTGGTCAGATTCCTTTGGACTTAAATGGCAACATTGTCGGAGACGATATCAAAGCCCAAACTCGACAAGTAATTTTGAATATCAAAGCAATACTCGAAAGTGTTGGTGCAACTCTTTCTAACGTGGTGAAGACAACTGTATATTTAAGCGATATGAATAATTTCGCCGCAATGAACGAGGTTTACGACGAGTTCTTTAAAGAAAGTAAACCCGCACGGGCAGCGTTTCAAGTTGCTCGTCTTCCCAAAGACGTCCTTGTTGAAATTGAAGCAATCGCTGTTTTAGAATGAGTTTATGGCGTTTTGCTCTTGTGGGTTCGTTTTTGCTTTGCTTTGGATTTCAAACTTGGTCGCAAGAGCAGAAAACCGATACAAGTAGTACCTCGAACATAATTCGAAAAGATACTGTTTCCGTTGCAAGACAAACCAAATCCCCTCTTGGGGCAATGCTCCGTTCGCTTGTTCTTCCTGGTTGGGGGCAAGTCTATGTCCACCAATATTGGAAAGCCCCTCTTTTTTTGGGTGGGGCGGTGGTTATGTATTATTACACATTAAAACATCACAATGATTTTCTCGATTATTCCAGACAATATGACCAAATTGCCACCGAGAACCCACAAGACCCAAGATTGTACATTTTGAAAATCCGAAGAGAAAATTCCCGTGACAATCGAGATATAAGTATTTTTTTTCTGCTTGCTGTCTATGGCATATCAATGCTCGATGCATACGTTGATGCACACCTATTTGGATTTAACGTAAGCGAAAATGTGGCAATTAACATTATTCCGAGCAATTTGGGTCTTAAATTTTCTGTTTCAATTTTTACAAAGTAAATATTAAATTGCTTTTTTTGGTAACTGCAAAATGAAAGAAATTATTAAAACAGTTGAAAGTATAGCAAAGACGATTTCGCCATACTATGAAATTGTCGAATTTCGCAATCAATACACATTGATTGTCCCCATTGAACGAATTGTAGATTTAATGATTGAGTTGCGGGACAATCCCGATACAAGTTTTGATATGCTAATTGATGTAACCGCAATCGATTGGCTCGACAAAAAAGAACATCGTTTCGAGGTGGTTTACTTCTTGTACTCAAACAAACATAAAGCCCGTTTGCGTGTCAAAGTTCCAGTGCCAGATAATGAAAATCCAATTTGTCCAACGATGGTGAATGTCTGGCAAAGTGCAAATTGGTATGAACGAGAAACTTACGATATGTATGGAATTCGTTTCGAAGGACATCCAGATTTGCGAAGGTTTTATATGCCTGAAGATTTTCTCGACCCAGAAACTGGCGAGCCACTTTATCCATTGCGTAAAGATTTCCCCTTGATGGGGATTCCTGGTTCGCTTCCGCTTCCACCTTATCCAGAGCGTGACGGAGAGGTAAAGTGAACTTAAAGCGAGGCTATTGCTTCCTCGACAGTGTTGTAAATTTCGAAAACCCTGTCTAATTTTAAAATTTCGAATAAGTATTTCACATTTTCGTTTAAGCCGACAATAATTGTTGGAATATAGTGTTCACGCAATTGTCGGTCTGCAAGCAAAAAGGCACCGAAACCCGAACTGTCGATATTTTCTACTTTGGACAAATCGATAATCAATGCTCGAATGTTGGGCTGGGCTTCGATTAAAAGTTTTGCCTTTAAAGTGGAACTGTTTTCCGATGTTATTTTCTTCTCGTTAACTTTTAAAATTGTTATATCTTCGTTGTGTTCAATTGTTAGATTCATCGCCTTTGAACATTTTAAAAATACTAATTTAGCAATTTTGTTAAATTATTCTTATAATGAAAATTCTGGTAATACGAATTTCTTCTCTTGGCGATGTAATCTTGTCGACTTATGTAGTTCGTTTGTTGCGAAATGCTTTCCCCGAATCTCAAATTGATTTCTTGGTTGCAAATCAGTTCTCCCAAGTTTTTAAATACAATCCACGCTTGAATAATGTTATTGCATATGATAAAACCAAGCCTTTCTACTTCCATCTTTTCGAGACTCTTTCGATTAACAACCCCATTCATTACGATGTTATAATCGATTTGCAAAATAATCTGCGAAGTCGAATTTATTCGTTGGGGAAAGGAACCAATATCTACCGTTTCAACAAAAGGAGATTTTTCAAGTTTAAACTTGTCTATTTAAAGAAAAGAACTAACGATTATCTCCAAATTCCAATTCTTTACAGAGACACTATTCCAAATTTGAACCGTTTTGATGACAATCTCGGTTTGGAATTGTGGACAGAAAAAGATTTGAGTCGAGGAGAGTACTTACCTCACAAAAAGAAATTACAAAAAATAAATTTGGGGAAAATTGCCATTGCTCCTGGTTCGAAACACTTTACAAAGAGTTTACCAGCAAGAAAGTTTGTCGATTTGATAAATTTGTTTCGAGATAGATTTAATTCCCAAATAATTTTGCTCGGGGGAAATGAAGATTTTGATGTTTGCGACCGAATTGCTCGAGCAACACCAGGAGTTGAAAATTTGGCTGGGAAAACCGATTTGATTAGAACTGCTGAACTTATCGATGAAATGGATATGGTGATTTCCAATGATAGTGCAATGGTGCATATTGCGTCTGCAAGAAAGGTTCCCGTTGTTCAAATCTTTGGTTCAACTGTGCCAGAGTTTGGTTTTACTCCATTCCGCACGCCAAATGCCATTGTAGAAAACAATGAAGTCGATTGTCGACCTTGCACGCACTTCGGAAAGTCACGCTGCCCCAAAGGACATTTCAAATGTATGGAAGATATAACTGCGGAGATGATTCTTTCAGCAATAGAAAGGATTATAGAACAATCTATCTAATCTTTTTTTGGTTGAGATTTCCGTTTAAAATGAATTGAATCCCCCCAATTGTTATAACCAATCGGGCGGTTTATGTTTTCAATCCTTGCGATTAAACATTCTCCACAGTCATCTGAAAACTCGTCAATGCAAGGTTTTCCCTCGTAAAGTAGATATTCTTTTCGATAATTTGAAGGCGTCATAAGTGGCATTATGACATTTGCCCCAAAACGCAGACCCTCTTCTCGTCCAAACGGATAGAGTGCTTGCAACGCAGTTGTCGAGGCTATATTGACATCTTTTAGGAAAAGTCTTGTTACTGCAATCATTTTCAATGACAGAAGGTAAAGATTGTATTTATTTTCCTGAAAATACTTTTCGTAGATTGCAAATGGAGTTTCTCTGTGGACGATGTATGGACCCATTCCAATCATATCTGCGTCTATTTCCTTAAAGAAAACGATATCATTGGTTAGGTCTTCAATTGTTTGACCTGGCAGACCTATCATTACGCCAGTTCCAACTTGGAATCCAATGTCTTTCAAGTAATAAAGACATTCCTTCCGCCGTTCGAATGATACTTCGGGCGGGTGAATTTTCGCAAATAATTCTGGATTTGAAGTTTCAATACGAAGAAGGTAACGATGGGCTCCCGCTTCAAAAAAGCGTTTGTATGTGTTGTAACTTTGTTCGCCCACGCAAAGTGTTATTCCAACTCCATTGGGTAATTGTTGGCTACGTGTTTTACTTTTGATTTTTTCAATTAAAGAACAAACATAATCGATAAAACGGGAATCTTTTCTCTCACCAGATTGTAAAACAATCGAACCATAGCCATTTTTCACTGCAAATTCAACGCATTCCAAAACTTCGTCTTCCTCCAAGGTATAACGGCGAACTTTGCTGTTGCTCTTTCGTATTCCGCAGTAGTAGCAATCGTTAATGCAAAGGTTGGAAAATTCGATTAATCCACGAAGGTAAACGAATTCCCCGACATTTTGCTTCATTACTTCATAGGCTCGTTGTCGCAATTGTTCGATATCTTCTTTCTTTTCGAGTGAAAGTAGAAACAGCAAATCTTCTTTCGTTAGGTTATCGTTATATAATGCTTTAATGAGTTCCTTCATAACTTTTAAAAACGATTTCTTCTGTAATTTAGTGATTTAGGAATTTGGTACAATGCGGACAGAAGCAAGAATTGAAAAAGTTCGACGAGTTCTTGAAAGAAGGCAACTGGATTTGACAGTTGTTTTAGAAAATGTCCACGACCCACACAATGTTTCAGCGGTATTGCGTACTTGCGATTCGGTGGGTATTTACAAAGTGTATTTGATTTACCATAGTGGGCAAAAGTTTCCCGATTTGAGCAAGCGAAGTTCTGCAAGTGCAGTGAAGTGGGTAAAGTTACAATTTTTCGATAATGTTGAAGAGTGTTACAATTTGCTTCGAGGCGAGGGATTTAAAATATACTCAACTGCTTTGACAAAAGAAGCAGTTTCGCTTTATTCGCTGGATTTGACCCAGAAAGTTGCCCTCGTTTTTGGCAATGAACATACTGGTGTGTCCGAGTTGGCTGTATCACTCGCAGATGGAAATTTCCGAATTCCGCAAGTTGGTATGGTCGAAAGTTTGAATATTTCAGTGGCTTGTGCTGTAAGTCTCTACGAAGCCTTTCGACAGCGAAATTCAAAAGGTATGTACGACAAACCACAAATTACTGGTCAAATGTTTGAAGAGATTTTCCAAAAATGGCTTCAAAAGTAATCAAGAAGATTCTGCTTGCTTCAACTGTTCTTGTTTTGGGAATTTTCCTTGTCTTCGCAATTGTCAAAATCGTACAAACTCTTGTTGGAAGGAAAGAATTTGAATCCATCATAGTTAACTTATTCAAAAGCAAAATCGATAATTCTAATACAGCCAAAGAAAGTTGTTTAAAGTGCCACTTGGTTGAAACAAGATTTGAATCTTACCACAATCCCAAAGTTATTGGTTGCACATCCTGCCATTTGGGAAATCCAGACGCAAGCGAAAAAGAAATTGCACACAAAGATTTGATTCTTTTTCCAGGCAATCTTGATGTCGTTGATAGAACTTGTGGAAGAAGCGAATGTCATTATGAAATCGCCAGCCGAGTAAAGAATAGTTTGATGAACACAATGTCGGGAGTAGTTTCTGTTGATAAGTATGTTTTCGGGGAAATTGGCAAACCGATTGGAAAATTTCAAATCGAGCAAATTGGATTTTCCCCAGCAGATGTTCATCTTCGAAATCTTTGTGCCTCTTGTCATTTGGGTAAAGCAAAGAAAGAATATGCAAAAATTCAAGCAAATACACGAGGTGGCGGTTGCTCTGCTTGTCATTTATATTATGATTCTCTTACTAATGAGGAATTAAATCGCTTTGTGAGTGGAAAAAACTTTGTTCCACGCTACCATCCGAATGTTTCTCTTAAGGTTGAACCAATTGCTTGTTTCGGTTGCCACAGTCGCTCGGGTAGAATATCAACAAATTTTATTGGTTTGATGGAAACCACTCTGGATGAAATTCCCACGACCGATTCTGCGAAATTTGTGAAATTGGAAGATGGGAGAGTCTTTGTAAAAGTGCCATCAGATGTTCATCATTCGAAAGGAATGACTTGTGTCGACTGTCACACTTCTCGGGAGATAATGGGCGACGGCAATGTTTACGAGCATAAGGAACAGCAAGTCGAAATTGCTTGCGTTGACTGTCATCCCGAAGGCAAGCCGAAAACGGTGGCTTTCGATTCTCTTGATAATGAAACCAAAATGATTATTAACCTGCGAGGCTGGCAATCGTTTATAAATAAACAATTCGTAAAAATTGGAAAGAATGGAAATGGCTATTCAAATGTTATTGCTGAAAATGGAAAGATATTGGTCTTTAGCAAATTGAGTAACAAAATTTGGGAAGCCCGCCCGCAAAGTGCCGCTTGTTTACAACAAAGGAAATTACACCCGACGCTCGATTGTAATGTATGTCATACGCAGTGGGTTCCTCGTTGTGTTTCCTGCCATACGTATTACGAACCAAATGAATTTGGTTGGGATAATTTATCCGATACGCTTATCAAAGGTTGTTGGAAGGAAATTGGTGGTGATTTCTTTGCCTCGAAAGCAACTTTGGGAAACGTTGTTGACGATGGGAAAATGCAAATCAAAACATTTATGCCAGGAATGATATTAACCATTGATGGGACTGAATTTCCAAACAAGTCGTTCAAGAAAAAGGAACGGCTTTTTGCACCAACGTTTTCCCATACCATAACGAAATCCGTTCCAAGTTGTAAAGAATGCCATTTAAATCCACTTGTTTACGGTTTTGGCGATGGCGTGTTCCAACTCGAACAAAATGGAAATAAGAAAAAAATGATATTCCGACCAACATTTCCCATAGATACAATAAGCAAACTGCCCAAAGATGCTTGGATTGATTTTTCTAATCCCAGAATTGGCAAAAGTACAAGGGTAAATGCATACTCTTTGACAAAGTTACAGATAAAAACAATGCAAGGGGTTGGCAGTTGTTTCCTCTGCCACCAATGGGAAAAAGAAAAAATCCTTGAAATTTTTTCGAATAATTACCGTAAAAAGGTAACAAAGAAATGCTTTTTGCTAAAGTAGATTTAAAGTTTCTCTTTCTTGCGGAATTCTTCCAGTTTTTGCTCTGCCTCTTTTTGAGTAGGGAAAATATCGAGAATGAGGTCTAACTTAGTGATTTTAAATAGGTTACGAATGTAATCATTTGGCTTGCAAAGAACAAGTTTTCCATTGTTCCTTTCGAAAACTGCGTTCGAAGAAAGAAGTACACCCATTGAGGCTGAACTTAAAAAGTTGGTCTTTTCTAAATTGACAATGGTCAAATTATTCTCTTTTTCTGCAATTGATTTTAAAGTTGAACGGAGTAAATTGATGTCATCATTGGACACAAAATCCCCTTCCAGGTGGACAACAACGTATTTTTCAAGTTCGTCAATCTTAATCAAACCCATACAACCCTCGTTTTATAATAATGAAAATTAACGAAAGAATTCAAAAGTTATTTGTTGAAATAAATATTTATGAAATAGCAATAATAAATTTCGAAAAGTCTCGTTTTTATATTTTATGATACTGCTATTAAGAAAAATTGTTGGTACGTTACTTGTAATTTCGATTGTCCTATCGTCAATCGGGCTGACAATAGTCAACCACATCTGTAATTTTGAACAAACAGTTTACGTTGGTGTAGAGGAATTCAACAAGAAGGTAAATTGTCATCATAATTCCGACGACGAATTTTGTTCGAAATGCCAAAACCTTTCTTGCTGTGGGGTCTCTTCTAATTCCTCAAATCCAGCATTTAAAAACAACGAAGAATGCTGTGTAGATTCTAAATTCTTTAATAAGATAGAAGTAATCTCCAACGAAAAAAATTTAAAGAAGTTCTCCGAAAGTTTCATCATAGAGCAAAAAGTTTATTACATTAAACAATCTGTTACTGATTATTTTTCTCAAAAAATTGAACAGATTAGGATAAACATTATTAATCCAGTTCGAAAACTAATTACTTTTATTCATTTAGTAACCAACATTTTCAACTCTCCGAAAGAAGAAGCCCTCCTTTAATTTACATTTCACCTTGCTTCGGTTTTACAAACAGTTTTCTTCTTCAAATATCACTTTGAACAAATTTCAAAAGGAGGGCAATATGAAACCAATGGTTATAAATTTAATAGTTGTTATATTTCTTGCTTCCAACTTTGCTTTTGGCAAGTTGGTTAAAGGAAAGGTTTTTGGAATTGACGAGCAAGGGAACAAAACGCCTTTGCAATCTGCTACAATAAAGATAATGAATTCTAATAAGGGAACATTTACAAATTCTAATGGTGAATTCCAAATCGATTTGAATCCACCAACCCAGATTGTTATTAGTTACATTGGCTACAAGCAAGACACAGTTCTTGTTGACAAATCAAAAGATTATGTTGAAGTTATCCTAAAACAAGAGTTGACGTCGGAAGAAGTTGTTGTCGAAGCAAAACAGCCAGACTATTATCTTGAAAAAGCGAGTCCCGTGAAGACCGAGGTGATTTCGGCAAGCGGATTGAAAAAAGCGGCTTGCTGCAACCTTTCGGAAAGTTTCGTAACAAATCCAACAGTCGATGTAACTTATACCGATGCAGTAACTGGAGTTAAGCAAATTCAACTGCTTGGTCTTGCCCAAAACTATACTCAACTTATGGTGGAAATCGTACCAAATCTGCAAGGTCTTGCTTCCAACTATGGACTAATGTTTATTCCTGGTCCCTGGATGAATTCCATTTCGATTTCTAAAGGAACATCATCGGTAACAAGGGGTTACGAATCCATCACTGGACAAATTAATGTTGAACTTAAAGGTCCCGAATCCGAAGATGCATACCTCTTGAATGGTTATTTAAATAACATCTTGCGTTTTGAAGGTAACGTTGTTAAGAAGTTCGATTTAGGTAATAATTGGTATTTAACTAACTTTCTTCACGGGAATTACTTCAATCAAAAGGTCGACCACAATGGCGATGGATTTCTCGATTTACCTTTGAACAAACAATTAAACATTCTTGAAAGATTGGATTACGTTGGTGAAAAGTTCGAAAGCAAAACTTTTGTTCACGGGTTGGTAAATAATTCGCAAAGTGGTCAGGTAAACTATTTCAACAATCCTCATTCCAATGCATTTTGGGGCTCGGATGTGAATTTGCGTCGCTTTAGTTTTACAACTAAAAATGGATATATTTTCGATAAAGAAAATTACAAAAGTTTAGGTACGATTTTAAGTTTCATCCACCACAAACAGAATTCCCAGTTTGGTCAAAGGATGTATGATGCGGAGCAAAATTCTGTCTTTGCCTCTGTTCTTTGGTCTTCCAATGTAAGTTTAAATTCAAAAGAACATAGCGGAGCGAATTCCTCTTCGATTAATGTTGTTCTTGGGCTTAGTTACTCATATAACAATTACTTACAGTATCTGGACAGTTTAAATTTAAGTAAAACCGAATCTGTTGAAGGTCTAATTTCCGAGTTGACTGTCGAACCTTTCGCCAATTTGCAGTTGATTGCTGGGGCAAGAGTCGATTTCCACAACCTCGGAGGCACCTTGTTTACACCTCGACTACATTTAAAGTACACAATAGATGATAATAACACTTTGCGGTTTTCAGTTGGCAAAGGTTACCATTTTCCCTTGCCTATTCCAGAGAATCAGAATGTGTTAAGTTCGTCCCGCCAAATTATTTTTGCTGAAGATTTGAAAATGGAGGAAGCCTGGAACTTTGGTGTGAATTCTTCGCACAACTTCGAGGCATTTGGTCGCTACTTTCAATTGAATCTTGAGTATTACTACACAAGGTTCTTGAACCAAACCATAGTAGATAGGGACATTTCAACAGAAAAGATATACATCTACAATCTTAAAGGCAAGTCGTATTCCCATAGTTTCCAAATAGATTTGAACTTTGATTTGCTCGATAATCTTTCTTTGCTCACCGCATATCGTTTGAACTATGTTTGGACAACGACAAACTCAACTCTCCAACAGAAACCGTTGATGAGCCCGCACAAAGCACTTTTGAACATTGCATACAAATCGGAGCCCTATTCTTTTGATTTCACCGTCGAATTCAATGGCGGCGGAAGAATTCCAAACACGAAAACCAATCCAGAAAAGTATAGAATGGATGACCGTTTCAAACCGTTTGTCGTTCTATATGGACAGATTTCTTATAAAATTGGTAAATTTGAAATATATGCTGGGGCAGAAAATATCACAAACTTTAGGCAACCAAATCCAATTCTTGCTCCCGAGGCTCCCTATTCCAATTATTTCGATGGGTCTTTGATTTGGGGACCAATCGATGGCAGAAAAATTTACATTGGCTTTAGATTTAATTGAAATGCTTTGTCGGAAAATGTATCCTATGCTTTAAATTGTATAACAAAAATATTATTGTCAATTATGAAAAATCGAAATTCGTAAAAGTCAATGTTTTCGGATAGGTTGTATTACGGATTAAAGAAGAAAGTGATAAAATTTCAATAAAATAATATATAACTTGCTTTAATCGAGTTACTCATAAATTTTAGTTAAAACCAATCGATAAAATCATTTGCCACTAATTGTTTGTGGTTAAATATGTAATCAATTTTAAATTTAATTATTTAACTATACCCTTGCATTTTTAATTTTTTTATATTTGTAATTTGATACATTTCAATTCCAAATGATATTATTTTGGAAAATATCGAGCCGAAGTTCCCCAACCCAAATGAAAAGTAAACTTTTTAAGCCGCAACCTCACGAAGTCATAATTCCTTCGTTTACAATTACTTACACGGGGGGGGGACAGAATTTTGCTACAAAACAATAGATTCGGTTCCCATTCCGTACCACCATTGTTCCCGTTGCCGTGCCCCGCCAAACGAAAAGTCTTTGCAGTTACCTTGCGTCCTTAGTCCCTCCAAGGAAAAACGCGGCCAGCAAATATTATTGGGAACTTTGTATTAGATTATTCTTTTGAAAAAATTTATAATTTTGTTTAACAAAAAAAGAGGAAAAAATGAAAGCAAAAATTATTTTTTCATTAGCATTTATATTATTTTTAATTGTGTTGTCAAATTCACCGGCGCGTTCTGATTGTCCACCAGGTTGGGAAGAACATACAGTAACTTCTTTATACACCTATAATTATGGGGGTTATTATTTTAGTTGTTATTTTACAATAGTGTATTGTTGTCGTTGGAATAATGATTTAAAGAGCGTTGAATCTATCATTGATGCGGTTTATCCTTTATATAATAGTATGTGTTGGATTTTTATAACCAACTGGGGGAATTTTAGGGATTGGGTTCACGAAACGGTTGCTGAAGCCTCAAGCCAATGCACACCGCCTTACCCACCCTGCGATGACGAAAATAATCCATATTACGAAATCCAAATTATTGCTTATAATTGTATGTATTTCAAAAACTACCAGCCGTATCCAGGTGATGACTTTATTTGCAAACTGTTAAGATGTGATAATCAAACAAATTATTGTAAAAAAACTTATAGAGTTTGTATGGATTATAGTGTAAATCCACCTGTTGTTAGACGAATTTTAATTTCAGTGGAACCATACGGTGAGCCTCAATGCCCAACTACAAGGCCAGAATTACCACCTGAAGGCGACCCACGTTGGGGGCAATATTGGATTACAAATTGCTTTGCAGAACCATGCCAATAATCTTTAAAAGACGGCGGTACTTTGTACCGTCGTCAAATTAAATTTATTAATTTGTTATTATTATATTCAGGAGGTGTTATGAAAATTTTAAAACTTACATTGGTTCTTTTTATTGCAAACGTTCTGTGGCTTTATTCTTTCGAACAAAATGCGTTGACCGAAAATCTTGTGATGAAGCGTGTCGGAGTGGATTTCCTTGGTGCTGTTTCCAATGGAACCAGTATTTTAGTTTATGGTAAGGGTGGAATTATTCTTCGCAGTATCGATGGCGGTTCTTATTGGGAAAGAATTGTCGTAGCAGACTCATTGGATATAGTTGGTATCGTAAGTACAGATTTTAGGTACTTTGGCATCACATCAACTCGATGGGGGATTTATTCTTACGACAATGGAAAGCGTTGGAACTTTGTTGACCTTGGCAATTACAACTTCTACCAACTGTTAAAATACAAAAATTATTTAGTTGCACTATCAGAAAGCAAAGTGTTCCTTTTCGACCAGAATTTCAATAAGTTAAAAGAATTTGATTATAGTACCGATAATTCCTATTTTGGGGCAACAATTTCGGGAAATAAAATATTTTGCTCGTCCGGACAAGGCAAAATTACAATGATTGACCTTGATAACGGAATACAACAAGAGTACCGTTTGTCCGACTTTGGTATATGTTCTGACTGTCCAGTGGTTAAGAATTTAGTTGCCGATTCGAAGGGCAAAGTTTTCTTTCAACTCGATGCTTACTTGTTTGTTTTTGATACACAAAAATCAAAAATGGACACCTTGGCTTTTTTGCAATCTTACAGACGCGCGAAATTTAATGTATTCAACGATGAAATTTATTACATTTATACTCGGCAAATTGCAAGTGTGAAAGATACATTCTTCTTCCATAGAATTGACCAAAATACAAAAAAATATGTAAGAATTGATGTTGGACCTACTGAAAGATATATTAGCAACCTTACTTTTACCGATTTGGCATTTATTAGCAAGGACACAATTGTTGCTGTCGGGAAAAACAATTTAATTTATATGTCATACAATGGTGGAATTAATTGGGAATTGAAATCATTTTTAGGTGGATATTTTTATGTTAATGTGTTTGATAAAGATTGGCGTGCGATTGGACCTTATTCGACTTTCTATTATTCCGCTAATGATGGTGTTACCTGGTTACCCACCAGAAGTTTTTATCGGGAATTTAATGATAATTATAAATTTCAAGACCCTCGAAATTCAAAAGGTTTTCTCTACTTTAAAGATAAAAATAATGGGGTATATTACTTCGCCCTTTCTTTTGACGAAAGAAATGTTGTTTACACAAAAGATGGCGGAGAAAACCTTTTAATTAAAAGTACTGCTAACACTAGTATTAGCGCTGATCTAAATACTTTTGCAATAGAGAATAAAAACAAGTACCTACTCTTTCAATGGGGTTGCTTAAATTGGAACCTTGGTTGTTGGTCGAGTTTTCGATTAGTTAACGATACCATCGGAGTTGAGTGGAATAATGCAATAAGAGGTACCCAGATGTTTTTCGCAACGAAGTATGATAATAAAATCTATACAATAGCCAAAGACTCATCGGAACCAGAGGACGTTTATACGATTTATTTTAGCCAAGACGATGGTAACAACTGGACAAAAGATTTTACTTTTAAAATTGAAAAACCGATTTATTTGAATTGTCTTAATGCAGTTTTGATTGACAATTCAATCTTTGCAACTTGGAATAAGTTGAAAAAAGTAGGGCAAGATTCTTTTGTTGTACAGGTTTGCTACCAAATTGATTTAATTAATAAAACAGCCAAAAAGTTAATTGAAACAAAAGGCGAAGAAACCCAGCCTTCATTTTTCAAAATCAAGGGTAGATATTTTTTTAAAACTTCCTATTTAGTTATGATAAACAACCAAATTACAATTGTATCAAATTTATTCTACACTAATGATATTTCTGGTGATAACATTGTTTGGGATACCGTTAGTTTCAATAATTACAGTTTTGGTAGTCTTTTCCAGATATTTGGTGATACGGCGTTAGTATTTAGTTTGATTGAAAAAGATAATCAAAGCGTTGCATTGTTCTACGCAAAGATTAAGGAGAGTACTTCTTCGGTTGTCGAAGAACTTAACCAAGACGCGATAAATTCCATTTACATCTCTCGACCAATTCCACATCCAATGACCACTGATAAGGTGAGTTTCAAGATTTACTGGGACCAAAGGTTAGATATCGAAACAAGCAACTTTTCGGTTTATAACATTCTTGGGGAAAAGGTTTCAAACGAGAGTGAATTCACTTTGGTCAAGAAGAACAACTATTCGGGGGAATTGTTTTGGTCTCCCAAAAGCAAACTTCCGCCAGGGGTTTACTTCGTTTCATGCTCCGTTGGAACAAATCGAACTGGAACGATTTTGGTAGTAAATTAAGAGGATTTACTTTTCGAGCAGAATAAACTTTTTGCCATTGAAAAAGAAATTGGCATATTCGGGCTTAGTTTTGTGGAAATATAGACAAATGTGATATTCGAACGGGTTTTGCTTGCTAATGCTTAAAAAGTAGTAGTCGTTGTCCGCAGTTGCAGTGCTGTCGAATTTTTCATTGCGAAACGAGAGAAAAACTTTGGCATTATAAATTTTAAAAGTGAAAGTGTCCTTGATTGGGGATTGAAACTCAATCCTTGTGGTTTCTTTGAATGCAATGGATATTGGTAATAGCACTTCGTTGAGTTTTGCTTTGCGATGGAAATTGATTGCTTGCTGGACGCCAGAGCGAAGAATTGGATAATTGTTGTAATACTGGGGGAAAAACCACAGTAGCATTTTGTCCTTGCCTTTTGTATCCAAATCAGCGATTTCGTTTAAAATATTTTGTGCAAAGGAATTAGCCTTCTTCCAACCAGAAACGGAGTAGTAGTCGACAACAGAAAGAATAAGAAACAATGGCACCAAGAAAACGAGCATTGTTTTGGTTTTGATTTGCTTAAGGAATTCGGTTGCGACAAAAAGCAAGCCCAAAGACGGAAGTAATGAATACCATCGCATAAACAAGGGTACTGCTGGCAGGACGAAGAACACATACCAAAGCAAGCCCAAGTATATCGCCTTTAAGTTTTTTTCCCTTTTGTGAAATATAAAAAGAACGAGCAGAGAAAGAGTTGCTAAAAGAAAAATGAAATTAAGAATTAATCCCAAAGGATTTTCTATTGTGGATGCAAATGTTGGCACAACAATTACAAATGGATAGACAAAGATATTTAGTAATGAACCTGGCGAAAAATTTTGGGCATTTGGCGATTGAAGGATGTTTATATCTAAAACTAAATGGCGATAGGCAAAGAGAAAGATAAGAACAAGAAGCGTAAAGACAGTGTAGCGTCGTAAAATAGTCTTTCTGTCGGTAAAGATGAAGGATAGAGCAATGGATAGGAACGGAGCAAGGATGGTGCTTTCTTTGGACAGACCAGAGAGAAAGAAAAAAAATAGAGCAAAAGCCAAAGCATTTTTGTTGGAACCAAAAAGGAGAAAGTAAAAAGAAAGCAAGATGAACAAGGAAGCAAGGATGTCGCCAATCGAGGCAATCCAGACGAGAAAGAGGTCGTGCGAAGGCAACAAGGCAAAAAGGAGCGTGGAACAGAAAGTAAGAGTTTCGTTCGAGGTTAACCGAAGGAGAAAGAAATATAGAGTATAAACAAGAGCCAGGTACAAGAGGAAGTTCAGTATACGAAACGGTAATGGGTTGTACCCAAAAAGCACCAGAGTCGTTGTATGCAACAAATTTGGTAGGGGACGGAAGTAGAAATTGGAAACATCTTGAGAAGTGAATACTTTGAGTGGATTTTTGGAAAAATTTTCTTGTGCAAAGGAAAGAATTTGGTAGTCGTCGTTGTAAAAATCTAACGAGAATGATTTGAACCAGAGCAAAAAGTTGACAATAAGAATAATCGAAAGGAAAAGTGCTTTTTTGCCCGAAATCATTTTATTCTTTGATAACAGCAATTTTGAAAACCGCCGATTCTCGGTTAGTTAGGGACTTTGCAACAAGAAGGTAGATACCAGTCGAAACGAAATTTCCATTGTAATCCTTGCCGTCCCAGAATGTTCGTCTGCTGTTAGTTGAGAGTGTGCGAACAATTTCGCCATCAATTGTTAATATTTTGATTTCACTTTCGGAGGCAAGGCCATCGATTAGTAGTTGTTGGTCTTTTGGCAATCGAAATGGTTGCGGGAAAACTGCAATGTCGTATTTTTCTGCTGGGAGAACGTTCATCGAAGAGGCAATGGCAAGTCCTTTTGTGGTGCCGAAGTAAAACTCGCCAGTGTATGGATTGGAATTAATGTAAAGCACCTCGTTCGATAGTAAAGGCGAATTTTCTTTTGTCAAATTTAAGAGAATTTCAGAGCCATCGGGAGAAACAACAAAAACACCTTTGTTTGTAGCAATCCACTTATAATTCAAAGCATCAATGTGAATGCAATTGATTGCATAATCTTCGAGCATTTTGAGTTTTTTGATAACTGGATTACTGTTGTTGAGGACTGCTCCAGGGTTTAGAACAAGGAAAATACCATTTCCAGTTCCACACCATATGAAACCATTAAGGTCGTAAGCCATTGAATAGATTGTGTTTGAAGGGAGATAGATGTTCCAAGCCAGATTGCCCACTACGTCATCGGTTGAATCTTCAAGAGTGCCACGCTCGTTGAAATAGTAGAAGCCAGTTCCGTCGGAAGAGGAAATCCATTTGGTTCCAAACTCATCTATAACGATGTTGTGATACTTTCGCATAGGAGTGGGTATGAAGCCGTAGAACTTTCCGTCCTTATCTTTTGCAATGAGCAAATAGCCCATTTTGGCATCGGAGTAATTCACAATCCAAAGCAAAGACTTACGCTTTTCGTATGCACTTTGTTGGACGACTACGTAATTCGGATTGTTTGGTATACCAGTAAGAGGGCTGTTCTGGTTGTCGAATTTGTTGATTACGAATGTATCCGCTTTGGGATAAATTGCGTAAAGCCCATCCCCCCAGGAACTAACAAAAGCAGTGTCGCCAACGCAAGTGACTTTGATGAAATTATTTGTTTTAATTGATGGATTCAAAAAAGTGGCAAAATTTGTCCATTTTCCATCTTTCATAAACATTAAACCTTCACCACTTGGGTCGGGATTTGTTGCAGACCAAAAACCGCCATAGGCGTCGATATCGAAATATCTAAATTGATTGGATATAGGGGTTTTTGGCAGAAAATATTCCAATTTGCCGTTGTTTAAGTTTTTTATTACCAAACCACTTTTGTTTAAAAAGATAGCCACTTGTGATTCATTAAGGAACAAAAATCCATTGATTTTTGCGTTCAGTGGAGATTCGCTAAAGAAGTATACTCTTTCAGAATTCAGACTACTAATAAAAAATTCAGTAGCAAAATAAATTTTTCCTTTAAATGATTGGACAGATACAATCTTTTCGTAGGATTCAAGTTGGAGGTAAGTTTTAAAAGTTGAATCTTCATATCGATAGATTGTATTCTGTGAAAATGCGAACAAATAGCCGTTTTCTTCGGATAGAAAGAAAATATTGGGGTTTTGCAATCCACTGTTTTCAGCAAGATTTTCCCAAGCGACGGGGTTGGTGATTTTTTCTCCTAAACGGATGCGTGCAATTCCAAGTTCTGTGGCAACCCAGAGATAGTTGTTAAATATCAAACTGTGACGACACCGTGTCCCAGATGGAAAATTCCCCAATCGAGAGGGTGTTTTCAAGAACACTTTATGGCGAATGTCAAAAGTTGTTAAACCGAATCCGCCAACTATGTATGCAATGGTATCGTTAAACAAGATTTGATTAATTTCAACATTAGTGAATTGTGAATTTTTTATGTCGAGGAGATTTTTCCAACCACCATTTGGACTGTAAACACTTAAAACACCGTCATAAGTCCCAACATAGATTTCATCAGTGTTTGGATGGTATGTCAAGAATTTTGTGTCAATTGAATACAAACCGTTGAGCGAATTGAAACTTTCGTATTCAGAGAAATTTTTGGGGTTAAAATGGAAAACCCCGCCGTTCGAAGCACACCAGATATTACCGTCTTTGTCTGTGTCTGCTGAAAGAATATTCACTTGCGATGTGTAAACTTTCCATTTAGTTAGTGTAATGGGCGATTGGGCAAAGACGACGAAATGCAAAATCAAGAAGAGCACACCAGGAGCAAGAAACGATTTTTTTTCCATTTCTACTAAATTTTATCGAAAAGGGAAACCATTTCTATTGCTGCGACTGCTGCGTCGAATCCTTTATTGCCGCTTTTGCTTCCAGCACGCTCTATTGCTTGTTCGATGGTATCTGTCGTTAGCACACCAAACACAACTGGTACACCAGTTTCGAGGTTAACTTGTGCAATTCCCTTTGCAACTTCGTTGGCAATATAGTCGAAATGTGGTGTTGCACCACGAATTACAGCCCCAAGAGCAATAATTGCATCATATTGTTTAGATAGTGCCAATCGCTTGCAGACAAGTGGAATTTCGAACGAGCCAGGACAGTAGACGATGGTAATGTTTTCTTCGCTGGCTTTGTGTCTTTTTAATGCATCCAAAGCACCTTCCAACATTTTGCCAACGATGAATTGGTTCCAACGGGAGACAACGATTGCAAACTTTTTGCCAGTTGCGTCTAAAATTCCTTCAACAACTTTTCCCATTCTATCCTCAATTATAAAAATATTCAAACGACAATTGTTTAAAAAAATTGAGTTTTTTCCTTCGTAACTAATGAATATGAACAAAAGGTTTAACGAGAACTTTGCCCCCCAAATTTACTTTAACGAAGTAAACGCCCGATTGGACAGTATTTTCGGGATGCCAAAAGAATTTAATTTGATGTGCTTCTAACTCAAAATTATTAGATTTTAGCAAACTTTGTCCGAACGAGTCGATAATTTCATAGTCAAAATCATTTAGAACTATTTGACCAGAATACTTAAGTATGAAAGTGCAAAAAGAATTGCTGGGGTTTGGATATATCTCCAAATTTGTGGAATAATTGCTTTGGAAAGAATTGTCCACAACGGATGCAGAAGGCTTCAATTTTACAATCCAAAAATCGGGATTCGGATATCCCGCATCGGGGTTGTATCCTTGATGCCAACCAGAAACGTCACCATCTTTGGACGACGAACTACAAGCAAGCAGAAGTTCGCCATTGTCAAGTTGCAAAAGCGAACTGGACATATCGGTACTTGAACCACCAAAGCATTGCGACCAAAGCACCTCTCCGTTTAAATTTATTTTGAAAAGCCAAACGTCCATACCGCCATTGTTATTAATCACATCATTGTCATTTGAAGCAGAATGTCCAAGAACAAGATAATTTCCATCAAAATCTTTGACAATGTTAGTTGCAAAGTCTACAAAACTTCCGCCGTAACACTTACTCCATTTGATTTCACCAGACGAACTTAATTTGACAAGCCAGATGTTTTGATTACCTTTTAATCCTTGAACATCTCCGTTGTTCGAAGATGTTTCTCCAACAACGATAAAACCATTGTCGGGTGTTTCAACAGCAGAGTGTGCAACGTCGGGATTGCTACCCCCAAGAGGTTTTTGCCATTGTAGGTTTAAGTCTTGGTCGAGTTTCAATACCCAAAAATCCTCTAATGGATATCCAGTGTCGGTGTAGCCAGGATGCCAACCTACTACATCACCATCGTTGGAGCTAGTCGAACCAACAACGAGGAAACCACCATCTGAGGTTTGCATTATGAAATTGCCTTTGTCATTGTGTGTTCCACCATAGAATTTTATTTTTTTGATTTCGCCAGAAGTATCTAATTTGATTACAAATAAGTCGAATGAGCCATATTTATTCACGAATTCGCCTTGTGTTGAAGAACTATAACCAGTTATCAAAAAGTTTCCGTCTTCAAGCACAAGAATTGATTTGGGCTGTTCGTAACCACGTCCGCCATAAGTTTTTTTCCAAATAATATTTCCACCTCTGTCAAGTTTGATGAACCACAAATCTTGAACTTGTTGAGGTTTCGAAACATCATAGTCAGTGGATGAGCTCCAAGCACCAATCAAATAGCAACTGTCTTTTGTTTGAACAATGCAATTTGCTCCGTCCCAATCTGAACCACCTAAACATTTTTGCGATACGATATTACCAATTGAATCGATATGCAAAATCCAAGCGTCATAATCAGTATATTTTCCTGGCACCTTTTTCCCTTTTACGTCTCCATCGCCAGAGGCGGTTAAGCCAACAATAAAGTAACCGCCATCGTAACTTTTTGCAAGATGGGTGGGCTCGTCTAAATCTTTACCGCCAAAGCATTTTGCCCATTCGATTTTGTATTGCGAGGATAATTGAAATGTGATAAAAAAGAAAAGAGCAAGCAAAGAAAAATTTTTTGCTCTCATTTTCAAATGAATTTTTTTATCAAAAATATTCCAGTTTATTACAAACTTCGAACTACTTCCGTAACGGTTTTTGCTGCTTCCTCAAATGTTCGAGCAACTCGGAATTGCAATGGTGAATTTCGAAGGATATTCAAACCTTCCTCGGCATTAGTACCGTCGAGACGAACAATCACTGGAACTTTTACATCGACATTTTTTAATGCTTCAACTATACCGTTTGCAACCTTATCGCAACGAACAATGCCGCCGAAAATGTTTATTAAAACCGCTTTTACATTTGGGTCGGAAACCATAATTCGAAATGCATTGGAAATTCTTTCGACGTTTGCCCCTCCGCCAACATCGAGGAAGTTCGCTGGTTTCCCGCCGGAAAGTTGTATCAAATCCATTGTTGCCATTGCAAGACCGGCGCCATTTACCATACAGCCAACGTTGCCGTCGAGTTTGATATAGTTCAAGTCGTATTTCGATGCCTCGACTTCGAGTGGGTCTTCTTCGGCGATATCGCGTAGTTCTGCATACTCTGGATGGCGGAACAAAGCATTATCGTCAAAATTGATTTTAGCGTCGAGTGCAATCATTTTGCCATCGGTTGTCAATACCAATGGATTTATTTCGAGAAGGCTGCAATCAAGTTCCTCGTATGCTTTGACGAGTTGTGTTATGAAGTAAATGAAACTTTTGAAGGCTTCCCCAGAAAGTCCCAATCCAAAGGCAAGCCTTCGTGCCTGGTAGGCTTGAAAACCAATCGCCGGATTAATCCATTCTTTTAAAATCTTTTCTGGCGATTCCTCGGCAACTTTTTCGATTTCAACACCACCCTCGGTCGAAACCATAATTGTGTTTCTGCCAACATTACGGTCGAGTACGATTCCAGCATAGAACTCTTTTGCAATCGAAGAACCTTCTTCGAGGTAAATTTTTCGAATAATCGTTCCCGCCTCGCCAGTTTGTACAGTTACGAGTTTTTTCCCAAGCATCTTTACAGCATATTGGTAAACTTTGTCGGCAATGTTATCGCCGGTTACAACGTTTACTCCACGAACTTCCTTGTCGAAAAGCATCATTGGCTGGTTTGTTTCCGGGTCGTAGACTATGCCTTTTCCACGTCCACCAGCAAAAACCTGGGCTTTTACAACCACCAGATTTTTGCCTTGCGTTTCAAATTCATTATATGCAATTCTTCCCGCCTCTTCGCTTGTAAAAACTGGGCGACCGAAAGGTACTGGAACATTAAATTTTCTCAATAGTTCCTTTGCTTGATACTCGTGAATTTTCATAATCTTGAATTCTTTTTATTTGACAAAAAACAAAATTAAGCATTTTCATTTCGTTTGATAACAACCAGTGTTTTGTCGGAGTCGACTTGTTGCCCCGGCTCTACATTGATTTCGGTAACAACGCCACTTATTGAGGAGTAGAGAGTGATTTCCATCTTCATTGCTTCGACAACAATGATTGGGGCTCCTTCTTCAACGCTTTGCCCTTGCTGAACAAGCAATTTTACAACGCTTCCGGGCATCGGTGGTTTTATTTGCTCCTCGTTTTTAACAGTTTCGGCTCTCGTTTCATCGATTTCGATTGACTCGTCAATTTGTTGGAAAGTGTATTGTTCGCCATCAATAAAAACATATGCATATTTGTTGTCGTTTGCGATGTAGACAGTGCGTTCGAACCCGTCTAATTTAATTTTCAAAATATTTTCAGAGCATTTTTCGATTTCGACTGGTGTTGTTGTTCCATCGACTTTAAGTAAACCATTTTCAGATTCTACATCCAATATTTTTCCTTTGTAGGATAGTTTCATAAATCCTCCTAATGTTTGCTCATTGCAATTTCCCAACGTCCAAGAGTTTGCCAAGGAGATGGAATTTCTTCTTTGGTTTTCGAAGAAACAACCATTTTCTTTTGGTTCCTGAATGAGTAAAATGCACCAGCAAGAGCAAATTTCAATAGTTCCTCGTTGGCTGTGTAACTTTTTCCAAAATGCTCTTCGATAAAGTTCGTGTATGTTCTACCAGCAATCCATTCCGAATGCTCAAGCACTTTTATCATAAAACCAATTGATGTTTTTGTTCCAAGTATCACTGTGTTTTTCAATGCATTTATCATTCTCAACCTTGCCTCTTCTCTATCTTTGCCCCAAACGATTAACTTCGCAAGTATCGGGTCGTAGAAAATAGGAACTTCCGAACCAATGTAAATACCAGAGTCGAAGCGAATTCCAGGTCCGGTTGGTTCCCGCAAGTAAAGTATCTTTCCGCTTGATGGTAAGAAATTGTTTTCAGCATCTTCGGCGTAAATTCGGCACTCGATTGCGTGACCTTTTTGCTCCAAATCCTCTTGTCGGAATGGCAATTCCCCACCGTTGGCTATATGTATTTGCAGTTTAACCAAATCCACGCCAGTTGTTAGTTCCGTTATTGGATGTTCGACTTGAATGCGAGCATTTACTTCGAGGAAGTAAAAGTTTTTGTTTTTGTCCAAAAGAAACTCTACTGTTCCTAAATTGGTGTAACCCGCGGCTTTAATGGCTCGGACCGCGGCTTCGCCCATTCTTTTTCGCAACTCTGGGTCGAGGGCAACAGATGGGGTTTCTTCAATTATTTTTTGGTGTCTGCGTTGGATTGAGCATTCCCTCTCGAAAAGATAAACAGCATTTCCGTAGTTATCCGCAGCGACTTGGAACTCGATATGTCGTGGTGATTCAATATATTTTTCCAGATAAATTGCATCGCTTTTGAATGCCGAGATAGATTCTCGCATTGCCGAGTTCACAGCGTCTTCCAATTCGTTTTCAGAATGGACAATTCTCATTCCTTTTCCACCGCCGCCGTCGGACGCTTTAACCAGGACTGGATAGCCGAGTTTTTGTGCCTCGGCGACAAAGATAGAAATATCTTTGCAGGCAGATTTCATTCCGGGAATAACGGGAACACCAGATTCCATCAT
Source organism: Candidatus Kapaibacterium sp. (assembly GCA_013414795.1). GTDB lineage: Bacteria > Bacteroidota > Ignavibacteria > Kapaibacteriales > UBA2268 > Naka2016. The sequence continues at coordinate 2,386,607 of CP058732.1, read as the reverse complement.
TGTTATTCGCGAGCGAACTTTCGAACCCAGCAATTCCATTGACTCGGGCGAGGAGCCGATGAAAATTAACCCTGCGTCGCGAACCATACGGTTGAATTCGGCTCGTTCCGAAAGAAAGCCATAACCCGGATGTATTGCATCGCAATTTGTTTTCTTCGCTGCTTCAATTATTGCTTCCATATTCAAATAGGATTTCAATGGTGGCGATTCCCCTATGTAAACAGACTCGTCTGCAAGAAGTGTGTGGAGTGCGTGTTTATCGATATCGGAATATACCGCAACGGTTTTAATTCCAAGTTCTTTGCAGGCTTTGATTACTCTGCAAGCAATTTCGCTGCGGTTGGCGACCAGAATTTTCTTTATCATAACAAATTCTTTTTGTTTAAATAAGAAAATATTTAAATTATCACTTTTTAAAAACAAATACAAACTGTATTTCAATTTTGATTTACTTCCAGATGATTGTTAAATAATGAAATTGCTCAAAAATAGAAAAATTAAAAAATTTTTGTATTCAATAAGTTGCTTAACAGTTAAGTTTTTATCTTTGTTAGAAATTATTATTTAGTAAATTGCAATTTCGTTTGTATAATAATTTGAGTTTAAAAATGGCTGGTTCAAAAATTACAATGCAGAACGGGAAACTTGTAGTTCCCGACGAGCCAATTATTCCATTTATCGAGGGCGATGGCACTGGTCCGGATATCTGGCGGGCAAGCGTCCGAGTGTTTGATGCTGCTGTCGAGAAAGCATATAAAGGAAAAAGGAAAATTCATTGGCTCGAAGTTTATGCCGGCGAAAAAGCCTATAATTTGAAAGGCGAATGGCTTCCGCAAGAAACTCTTGACACATTTAAAGAGTACATAGTCGGAATAAAAGGACCGTTGACAACCCCAGTCGGCGGCGGAATTCGTTCGTTAAATGTGGCTTTGCGTCAACTTCTCGATTTGTATGTTTGCTTGCGTCCAGTGCGGTATTTCGAAGGTGTTCCTTCCCCGGTGAAAAGACCAGAACTAATGAATATGGTAATTTTCCGTGAAAATTCAGAGGATATTTATGCTGGAATAGAATGGATGGCAGGAACTCCCGAGGTTAAAAAAGTTATAAAATTTCTACAAGAAGAAATGGGAGTTACCAAAATTCGTTTCCCAGAGACATCCTCCATTGGTATAAAACCAGTTTCGGAAGAAGGTTCCAAGCGAATTGCACGTGCTGCAATAGAGTATGCTCTTAAACGCAAACTACCCTCGGTAACATTCGTACACAAAGGCAATATTATGAAATTCACCGAAGGTGCGTTTAAGAATTGGGGCTACGACGTTGCAGAACAAGAATTTGGCGACAAAGTTTTCACTTGGAGGCAATACGACCAGATTAAAGCCGAAAAAGGCGAGGAAGAAGCAAACCGTATCCAAGCCGAAGAACTTGCCAAAGGCAAACTGCTCGTTAAAGATTTCATCGCTGATGCCTTCTTGCAACAAATTCTTACTCGACCCAATGAGTATTCTGTGATTTGCACTTTGAACCTAAACGGAGACTACATTTCCGACGCAGCCGCTGCCGTCGTCGGTGGAATTGGAATTGCACCCGGGGCAAACATTAACTTCGTCACTGGCCACGCAATCTTTGAAGCCACGCACGGAACTGCTCCTCGCTACGCAAACCAAGACAAAGTTAACCCCGGCTCGGTAATTCTTTCGGGTGTTATGATGTTGGAATATATGGGCTGGCAAGAGGCTGCCGATTTGATTATAAAAGGCTTGGAACGAACAATTAAACAAAAGAGGGTTACTTATGATTTCCATCGTTTGATGGAAGGTGCGACTTTGTTGAAAACTTCGGAGTTTGGCTCTGCAATTATTGAAAATATGGATGAATAGTAAACTGTTTCATCTTGTAATCTTGTTGTAATCCTGGGGGCAAAAAGCCCCCTTTTTTATTTTTTTGATATTACTTCTTCGATGACATCGAGCAGTTTTTCTTCAAACTTTTCGAATGTGAAATGTGATTTTATGTATTCTCTGGAATTCTGTTTAATATTTTGATACTTGTCTGGCGTTTTATAAATGTCATTAATTAAAGAAATCCACTCCTCTGGCTTTTCGGCTATCAATAAGGCGTTGTCTTCTTTGCTTGCAATAGGAAATGCAGAATAGGGTGTTGTGATAACGATTGTTCCAAGAGCCATAGTTTCGAGTATCTTGTTTTGAATTCCACCGCCAGTTTGCATTGGGGCTACTGTACAAAGGCTCGATTTCAAAAGAAGATATGGGTCTTCAACAAATCCCAAAACTTTTATTCTTGGTGAGAAGTTTTGCAATTCCATAATTTCTGGGACTGGGTTGGCACCTATAATTTGGAAATATAACTCTTGGGGTAAGTAGGGAAAGACATTGTGGACGAACCATAGAACTGCATCAACATTCGGGCGGTAATTCATCTTTCCAAAGTAGGAAATGTAATTTTTGTATTGCGGGTCTTCTTTCTCATAGGTTAGCAACTCGGGCTTTACCCCTTGTGGAATTTTGATTATCTTTGATGAACTGAAATATTCTATTTCTCTTTGATTAAACATTAGTGTTCGGTCGAACTTTTCAATCATTTTCCTTTCGTATCGAAGCATTAGGGGATATTCAAGGAAATAAAAAATTTTCCAAAAAAGCGATTTGGTTCTTCGATATGAATATTTGTAATTTAAACCAATGCTGTCTGCCATATTTAAAATTTTTGGTTTGCCGAAGTGGTATAGATAATCAGCAATTCGAATGATTCCAGCAAAAATCAAATCTGCATCGTCGACGATTGAATTGATATACTTTTGTACTTCCTTAAAATAGAAAAAGTTTACTTGGAATGGTTTGAAATTGAGTAATGTTTTTAAAGCGTTTTGTTTACATTTCCATAGTGGGTATTTAAAAATTTTACAAGAAATAGAATGGTTTTTTAAAAACTCTTCGGCTTCTTTCGAGTAATCCTCGTAGGTAACAACGACTATGTCCAAGTCGAAATACTTATTTAGTATCTTTACAGTATTAAAATTAGTAATGTTGTCACCACCTACTGGGGGATAGGGTATACGGTGAAGCACCAACAAAATTTTTTTTCGCATCTTAACAAAAATTTAACACAACAAGAAGTACAAAATTAAGTATAAATCTATGCCCTCCCCCTTATTTCAACAATTTTTCCATCTTTCATAAAAGCAATTCTGTCGCCGTAATTGGCTACCTCATTGCTGTGTGTTGCTACGATAAAAGTAATTCCTAACTTTTTTTGGAAAGAAGCCATAAGATTTAACACAGTTCTCGCAGTGTTGGTATCCAGATTTCCAGTGGGTTCGTCGGCAAAAACAATTTCTGGATTGTTAATTAAAGCACGTGCTATCGCAACTCTTTGTTGTTCACCGCCCGAAAGTTCAGATGGCTTGTTGTTTATTTGCCCTTCAAGTCCCAAGTCAATTAACAATTGTTTGGCTTTGGTAAATGCAACTTTTTCCTTCACTCCCCCGATGATTGCTGGTAGAGCAACATTTTCAATTGCTGTAAATTCCGGTAGAAGATGATGAAATTGGAATATAAAACCAATTTTTTGGTTTCGCAATCGAGCAAGTTCATCGTTGGTTTTATTAAAAATCTCAAAAGAAGTTCCGTTTATAAAGTAAAGAACAGAGCCCTCGTCGGGTTTGTCCAATGAACTTAAAATATAGAGAAGCGTAGTTTTGCCCACGCCCGATGGTCCCATTATGCAAAGATACTCTCCACGGACAACATTTAAATCAACGCCGCGAATTACTTCGACTTTTCCTTTTTTATCCTTTTCGAATGTTTTCTTTAAACCTTTTGCCTCGATAATAATATCCATTCTGATGCTTTCGACACTAAGCAAGAATCATATTTGGACATACTTCCTTGATTGACTTTACAATACGCTCCCAGGTTTCTTCAATGTGATTATCCAAGCCAACAGACATTCGAACCAAGCCGGGAGATAGCCCGATCTGTTCCTGTTCTTCTGGCGGAATTTCGCTCGAAGTACTTAATCCCGGAGCACTGAACAAAGTTTTATAAAAACCAAGGCTAACAGCAAAGTAGCCAACTTTGTTTTCTTGCATTTTTAGCATTAAAGAATTTGCATTTTCTGGTGATTTGCAATCGAATGTAAGCATTCCTCCGAAGCCGTATTCTTGGTTCATCAACTGCTTCATAAGTTCGTGTTGTGGATGGTTGGGTAAGCCAGGATAAAATACGCGGAAGCCAAGTTCTTGCAATTTTTCGGCAATAAATTGTGCGTTTTTGCTATGCTGCTTTATTCTTATGTGTAAAGTTCTCAAATTCTTCAAAATTCCAGCAGCACGAATTGAGTCCATCGTCGGTCCAAGAAGCATCGCCGCGCCAGAATGGACATCTTTCAAACTTGTTACAAAGTCGTGCCGAGCACAAATCGCACCGCCAACGCAATCGCTTGCCCCATTGATGAACTTTGTTAAACTATGGACAACGATGTCGGCTCCGTGCTTGTGTGGTTGCAAAATCATCGGACTAAATGTGTTGTCGACAATCAAGGTCAAATTGTGCTCTTTTGCAAGTTTACTCAATTCGGGGATATTTGCAACTTCGAGCAAAGGATTGCTAATACTTTCTGTGTAAAGTACCTTTGTGCGTGGGGTGATTTTCTTTTTGATAGCGTCAATATCCAGAATATTAACAAAATGGGTAGTAATGTTGAATTTTGGGAAGAAGTTTTTGAACAAAGCGTAAGTCCCGCCGTAAATTGTACGACTTGAAATGATTTCGTCGCCAGAAGAGCAAATTTGAAGAATAGCACAGCTTATTGCAGCCATACCAGAAGCAGTAATCTGGGCGTACTCGGTTCCTTCGAGTAAAGCAAGAGATTGTGCAAGGTAGTGAACAGTTGGGTTTAAATGCCGCGAATAGAGGAAACATCCTTCAACTTCGTGTTGAAAGAGTTCTTGCATCTTTTCTGCTGATAGGAAGGTAAAAGTGGAGGCATCTTCAATCGATGGGTTAACGCCTCCGTACTCACCAAATACCCAGTAATCCTGGATTTGCATCGCAGGGTCTTTTTCCATAGCAATTCTCAATTTTGTGGTACTTCGACAACAATATATCCTTTTTCTTTTAAGTCTTTTAAAATTTCCATTTCAATTTGTTTCTTCAATACGATTAAACTGTTTACAAACTTGTAGTGATTTTCAACCAACTGTTTAAGTTCTGGTAAAGTAATCGTACTTTTGGTATCGAATGTTTCGTTCTGTCGCATTTTTCCCAGATTATTTCTTTTTGTCGATGAATTATATGTTCCTTCAAGTTCTTTGAATTTACGTCTGTATTCATTTTCCAGTTGCTTCATCTTTTTTTCCAATTCTTTCATTTTCTTTTGATATTTTTTCTCAATTTCCTTGTCTTTTTTTCCTTTTTGTTTCAAAAGTTCGTCCCAATATTTTGTGTACAATTCAAAATAGTTTTTCCAAATTCCTAAACTTTTGTCCAAATATTCTTGGAAAAGTTTATAATACTTCGTGGAATTTTCTAAATATTTTTGACTTTCAGAAATTATTTCGTCAAGACTATCCAATGTTATTTTGAATAATGAGTCGCGGAATAAAATTTTACTCTTAATAAAGGAATCAGAATTTAACATCGAGTACAGTATTTTATTCATTGAATCCACAAACGAAATAGAATTTTTTAGATTCGTAAGGAATTCTCTATTAATCAAATTTGCATTTTTAAGCAAAGCAGAATCTTTGCTTATAAACGAACTTAATAAATATGAAAATAAATCTTGGAGGTTATTTGGGGTAATAAGTATAGTATCTTTGCTTTCCTCGGAATAAATTTTTAACTCTAAATTGTTAGTGCTGTCTACATCTTGGATAAAAATTTCAAAAGGCAAAAATTTAGAAGAGTTCTCGTTTCGTAGATAATTTTCAAGGGTATCCAAACGGGTAATAAGTAGTTGAATTGAATCCATTTTGCTTTGAAAGTACTCGAAAGCGGGAATATCAACGCTACGATAATTTTTCATTAACTCGTTTGCAAGCGTTTCATAGGAAGAAATATTTTCCGATGAGATAAACTTTTGTATTTGCTCTTCGATTTTCATTGAGAGTTTAACCGAATCGTATTTCGTTTCGTACTCAATCCATATGCTATCTGGTATGGTCGAAAGAAGAAATTTGAATTTGGGTATAATCTCTTTCACAGCGATATTAGCAATTTCGTAGGTTCCAGTTTTGGAAAGAACGTTTTTATACGCCTCGGGGGTAGAAAAGGAAGTTTGGTTTACAATAAATGTAAACAATACAAACATATAAACACCAATCCTTTTCATTTATACCACCCCAATATGATTTAATACAATTTGAATTCCAATTAAAATAAGAATCGTTCCGCCAACAATTCCAGCGTATTTTTCGAAACGAATCGAAAGCCGTTCTCCAATCAAAATTCCAATGTAGGTCATCGCGGCAGCAACAGCACCAATAATTATCGACATAAACAATATCTGACCATCAATCAATGAAAGGCTAAACCCAACAGCAAAAGCATCCAAACTTGTTGCAATCGACAATCCAACAAGTTTCAAACCACGCGAAATATCTGTTTGCACTTTCTTTTTGCTTTTTTGAGATTCATAAATGATTTTAACACCGAGCAAAGACAAAATAATGAAAGCAACCCAATGGTCGTAGTCTTGCAAAATACCAATTGTCTCTTCTCCAACAACCCAGCCAATCAAAGGCATAATAAATTGGAAAAGTCCGAAGTGGAATGTTAGGCGAAATTTTTGTTTGGGTGTAGCCTTTTTGTAAAACACTCCGGCGCTAACTGCGACCGAAAAAGCATCGAGCCCCAATGCAAATGCAACGAATACAGCAACTATCAGAAAAACACCAGTTTCCATACCATTCTAAAATAACAAATATATTTGACAAAATTTGTATATAGAAATTTGCTAATTTTTGATATTTTGGTAAATTATAGAAACGCAAAAAGTAATTTTATTTGGTATAAATATGGCACAAACAAAAGAACAAAAACCAGACACTTCCAAGATTGTGGAAGAAAAATTGAAAGCAGTTAAACTTGCAATTGACCAAATCGAACGGCAATTTGGCAAAGGTTCGATTATGCGTCTAAGCGATACAAATGTTGTCCAAGTCGATGCAATCTCAACTGGGTGTCTTTCGCTCGATGCAGCAATTGGCATTGGCGGTGTGCCAAGAGGTCGTATTACGGAAATTTTCGGACCGGAGTCGTCTGGCAAAACAACAGTTTGTTTGCAAATTATAGCCGAAGCCCAAAAAGCGGGGGGGTTAGCCGCATTCGTCGACACTGAGCACGCGCTCGATGTGAATTATGCCCAAAAATTAGGAGTCGACCTTAGTACATTGTTGCTTTCGCAACCCGAGTTTGGCGAGCAAGCACTTGAAATTGTCGAAACTCTTGCCCGAAGCAATGCTATCGATGTGATAGTTATAGATTCTGTTGCTGCGTTGACGCCTCGGGTTGAAATCGAAGGAGATATGGGCGACCCGCAGATGGGTGTTCAAGCAAGACTTATGTCGCAAGCAATGAGGAAATTGAATGCAGTTATTGCTAAATCGAACACCTGCGTGATTTTCACAAATCAATTACGTAGCCGACTTGGAGTTATGTTCGGGAACCCAGAAACTACAACCGGTGGAAATGCATTGAAATTCTATGCCTCTGTAAGAATCGATCTTCGTCGAAAAGATGTCATAAAAGATGGTCAGGAAATTATTGGAAATCGAGTGCGAGCCAAAATTGTTAAAAACAAAGTTGCTCCTCCATTTAAAGAAGTTGAGTTCGATATACTGTACAACGAAGGAATTTCAAAAGTCAATGATATAATCGAAATTGCAATAAATAGCGATTTAATTGTCAAAGCCGGCTCTTGGTTCTCTTTAAACGAGGAGCGAATTCAAGGCCGCGAAGGTTTGAGAAAATATTTGCTTGAAAATCCAGAGGTGTACCGTACCCTCGAAGCCAAAGTACGCGAAGTGTTAAATCTTCCACCCTTGAAATGAGTTCTGTTGTTGTTAAATCTATCTCCAAAAAAGGTCGAAGGGACATTTGTTCGGTTGAGTTTGATAACGGTGAAAAGTTTGATTTTGCAATTGATTTGGTTGCAAAGTATAAGCTTTCCAAAGGTAAAAAATTAGATACGAATTTACTCACTGATATTCTAAAAGAACAAAGAATAATTGAAGCAAAAAACATCGCATTAAATTTTGTATCCTACAAACAGCGTACAAAGTTTGAAGTTGAGCAAAAATTAAAGCAGAAGCATTACACCGAGAGCGAGATTCAAAAAGCCATTGAATTTTTAGAGGATTTTGGTTACCTCGACGACAAAAAATTTGCGAAAGATTATTTACAATTTGCCCTCAAACAAAAAAAATATAGCCTCCTTCGAATTAAAAACAATCTTTTTCAAAAAGGATTGAGCAAGGATGTAATTGATGAAGTTTTGAGAGATTTACAAGTTGATAGCCAGGAATTTGAAAATGCGATGAATCTTGCATTGAAAAAGTTTCAACAGTTGGTACGAATGAACAAAGATAACCCCGTCCAGAAAGTTGCTCAATATCTTTATTCCAAGGGCTTTTCTTGGGAGATGATAAACAAAGTCGTCGAGGAATTGCCAGGTAACGAGGAGTACGACAATTAAAGTGCTTCAAAAAATGAAGCACACCCGGCGGGATTCGAACCCACGACCCTCAGATCCGGAATCTGATGCTCTATCCAGCTGAGCTACGGGTGCAGGCTTTGCACACCCGGAGGGACTCGAACCCCCAACCTTCTGATCCGTAGTCAGATGCTCTATCCAATTGAGCTACGGGTGCAACCAAAATACAAAATTAACAAAAAAATCATTATTTTCATCAGAAAGAGTAACTTTAATTGGAAGATTTTGAATTTGTGTGCATTGAAAGTAACCAAGTTGGATGTCAAGGAAGTAAAGGAAAGAGAATTGGCATAATATCGAAGTGCAGAAGGCGGGAGTCGAACCCGCACGGGTTTTTAAGCCCACTGGATTTTGAGTCCAGCGCGTCTGCCAGTTCCGCCACTTCTGCAACCTATCGTGGGCGAAGAGAGACTCGAACTCCCGACCTCCTGCTTGTAAGGCAGGCGCTCTATACCAGCTGAGCTATCCGCCCACTTACAAAATGCAAATTAATAAATTTTTATGAAATGTCAAAATGGACTTTGAAATACAATTTTTATAAAATCTTTCGTTTTTCTTTTTTGTGTATTATTTGGCTCTTTGTTAAATTTGCTTTTTTTGGTTGATATATGTTAACAAGTTATATTCCTTTGATTTTGATGGTTCTTTTTGGCTTTGCAATTGCCTTTGTCTTTATGATTTTATCCGAATGGATGGGCGCTCGGCGTGTAACGCGTGAAAAAATTACCACTTATGAAAGTGGAATGATTCCTTTCAGAACTGCGCGAGAAAGGTTTTCCGTTAAGTTCTATCTGATTGCAATGAGTTTTATTGTGTTCGATATCGAAGTAGTTTTCCTATATCCTTGGGCTGTGAGTTTCAACTGGCTCGATTCAGCCGGTTTTTGGGCTATGATTATTTTTATTGTTATACTTTTCGCTGGTTATTATTATGAACTTAAAAAAGGAGGATTGCAATGGGATTAGATAAATTATTAGGCCGAGATGGATTTCTAACTACTTCCGTCGAGGCCGTTTTGAAGTGGGCACAGAAAAATTCCGTCTGGCCAATGCCTTTAGGAATTTCTTGCTGTGCTATTGAAATGATGGCTTTCGCCTCGCCCCGCTTCGATGTTGCTCGTTTCGGCTCCGAAGTTTTTCGAATGACTCCGCGTCAGTCCGATTTGCTTATTGTTGCTGGCACTGTTACATACAAAATGTCTTGGGTCGTTCGTAAAATATACGACCAAATGCCCGACCCCAAGTGGGTTGTTGCTATGGGCGTTTGTACTTCGACCGGGGGAATGTTTCGAAGCTATTCAGTAGTACAAGGAATAGACCAATTTTTACCCGTTGATGTCTATGTAGCGGGGTGCCCACCGCGTCCAGAAGCATTGATTAAAGCATTAATGGTGATACAAGAAAAAATCGAGAAAAAACATAAACCCGATTTGTTCAACTTTGGAAAAAATGTTTCCCCAACGCCTCGACAAGAAGAGTATCATACACCAATGACTGAAATTGTGATTTGAGGCGGTGATGAAAATTGCAATTGGTTCCGACCACGCTGGTTTCGAGTACAAGGAACAAATAAAAAATTATCTTGCCGAGGTCGGTTACGAAGTTACCGACTTCGGCTGTTTTACTCCCGAATCGTGTGATTATCCCGATTACGCTTTTCCGCTTGCTTTAAGCATTGCGAGTGGCGAGCATAATTTTGGGATTTTAATTTGCGGCAGTGGAATTGGAATGAGTATTGTAGCGAACAAGGTGGCTGGCGTGCGCGCTGCAAATTGTTGTAGCGTGGAAATGGCTCGACTTGCCCGACAGCACAACAATGCAAATCTTCTAACTTTTGGTGCTCGTTTAATACCACTGGAATTAGCAAAAGAAATAGCCATTGCTTTTATAAATGAGCAATTTGAAGGTGGACGCCACGAGCGTCGTGTAGAAAAAATCCACTCACTTACTGGTCGCTAAAATGGACGGATACGAAGTTGATTTGCTTGCTTTCGGGTCGCACCCGGACGACATAGAAATTGCTTGCGGCGGAACAATTGCAAAGTTCGTCCGCGAGGGGTATTCGGTTGCAGTTGTGGATATGTCGCTTGGGGAACTTGGAACAAGGGGTACTCCCGAGGATAGATTGAAAGAAGCAGAAGAAGCAAAAAAAGTACTTGGGATAAAGTTTCGAGAGAATCTTAAATTGCCCGATGGCTTTACTTCCCCCACCAAAGAGACTATTCTTGAAACAATAAGAGTATTACGCAAGTATCGTCCCAAAATGGTTCTTTTTAGTGCAAATTTCGAACGCCATCCCGACCACGAGGCTTTGAACTCGATTGTCCGTCGAGCAATGTTTTTAAGTGGGCTTCGGAAGCTTCAAACATTCGAGGATGGAATTCCCCAGGAACCCTGGCGAATTAGGAAAATGTATTGTTATATGCAAAGTTATCAATTCCCGAAAGAACCGAGCTTTTATGTTGATATAACCGATGTTTACGAAACAAAATTACAAGCAATAAAATGCTATGTCTCGCAAGTTTTTGTTGAAGGTAAATCAAATCCAAACGAACCAACCACAAGACTCTCTCGACCTGATTTTTTCGTTGAACTTGAAGCACGGGCTCGCTATTTTGGTACTCTTGTAGGTGTTAAATATGCAGAAGCGTTTCTTTCGATTGAACCAATCGGAATTTCAAGTCTTTCTAAACTGCTTTAAAGTGTTGTTCAAGACGGAGCAAATCGGTTGCAACTAATTTTGTTCGTAATTCAAGTCTATTTCCTTGCCAGCAATAAAGACCTTTTCGATGTTGTATGTTGTTGGTAAATAGATAAAATTTTGTAAGATACTGTTTGCGTCGTCCATATTGCAGTAGAAAGAAAACGAAGGTTTTGCTTTGATTACAACTAGGTCTGCGTCTTTGTTTTCCTCAATTGAACCAATCTTTTCGTCAAGCTGTAGAATTTTTGCTCCGCCCAGAGTTGATACCCAAAAAACTTCTGTTGGTTGAAGTATTGGATAGGGTCGATTGTCGTTCAAAAGATTTACAATTTTTGAAGTTTCGATTGCATCACGCATACAATTGAACATTGAAAGTGTATAGCCACCAGCGACGTCAGTACCCAATCCTATTGGTATTTCATAGGTTTCGTATCTACGGTAAGGCATAAATCCGCTTTGAAGGAATATGTTTGAAGTTGGGCAATGAATTATTTTCGAGCCGCTTTCCTTAATTAACTGCAATTCTGGTGGGGAAAGGTAAAGGCAATGGGCAAGAAGCGTTTTCTCGCCGAGTATATCGCTTTTTTTGAAGATATGTGTGTTTGTTGGGACACGATGGCGTTCCCTTTCAAAGAGCGACTTAATAAATTTCACCTCGCTTTGGTTTTCTGCAAGGTGTGTTTGGATGTAAAAACCGCCTTCTTTTGCCACTTTTGCAGTCTTTTCAAGAAGTTTCATTGTGCAAGAAGCAGCAAAGCGAGGCGTGAAAATATATTGAAGACGACCTTGATTGGAATTGTGCCATTTCTTGGCGAGGTCAATAGAATCTTTAATATTTCGTGACATCAAGGGCAACTCTTCGGGATAGCGTTTCATATCCCTATCCATCATTACTTTTCCAATAAAGGCACGAATGCCAATTTCTTTGGCAACCTCGAAGGCAACGTCGGTGGCTTCTTTGTGAACCGAGGCGTAGGCAACAATCGTTGTTGTTCCAAATCGCAAGGCTTCTTTGAAAAAGAAACGGGAGACTTTTTCTGCGTAATCAAGTTGGCTAAAACGAACTTCCAAGGGAAAGATGTGATTTTTCAACCAAGGCAAAAGTTCATCGGCATTCTTTCCAACGCCAGGCAGTTGAGGAATGTGACTATGTAAATCCACCATCCCAGGAATGATGAACACATTTTCAGTAGATTTTACGGTTTTGCTGTTCGTTTTGCCAACTTTAAGGATTTTGCCTGTTTTCTCGTCGAATTCGACAAAGCCATTTTTTATCAATTCGACGCTTCCATTTTTGGTTGGGTTCAATATCGTTCCGAATAATTCTTTCTTACCCATACTTCATCTTCAGATGTTAATATTGCTTATTTTTGTACTTTATGATAAGCAAAATAAATAAAATTTTTGTTTTTTCAATAATTTTTTTGGGTCTGTGTTTAATATTGTTTTTCATTGTTTCATTTTCTTTGAAAAACATTTGGCTTGAAAATTCGACATCAGACACAAAACCAGAAGAAAAGGTTATCCAATTGGATGGAACGATATCTATTTATAACTCAACAAATGTTTATGGACTTGCAAAAGAGATGAAGTTATTTTTAAACAGTTTTGAAATAAATAAAATCAGCACTCAAAATTATGACAAGCCTCTTAACAAAAGTGTATTAATATCGAAACCTGGGTCAATCCAATTTGCGAATTATGTTGCTAAATTGATTGACTATTTGCCAGATTCGATTAAAACGGACGAAAACCAAAAGTTCGATTTAGTTATCATTTTGGGTTCCGACTTCAAGTTGTTAAAACCATTTAAAAATTAATTCGTCGATAAAAGTTTGTAATTATGGGAAGGGCTTTGAAAAGTCGAAACAAAAATAGCAAAGAGTTGGCGAAATGGTGTTCAAAAGTTGCAATGGACAAATTGGCGAAGGATATTGTTTTAATCGATTTGACCGAAATTGAAACTGCACCAGCCGATTACTTTGTCCTTTGCTCTTGCGATTCTGATGTTCAAATGCGTGCAATTGTCGAGGAAGTTGAATTGCGTTGCAAAAAAGAAAAAGTGCGTAAACCAAGAATTGAAGGTTATAATTCTTCTTATTGGATTTTGCTGGATTTCTTCGAAGTAGTTTTTCATATTTTTTACCATCAAGCACGCAAATTTTACAACATAGAGCGTTTGTGGAGCGACGGCAACTTTTACAAATTGAGCGAAAGTGGTCGAATGGTTGCTGTTCGAGACAAAACCAAGTTGCTTGCAGAATTGGAACAAATTGGAGCAACAGAGTATGGTGCCTAATTTTTTAGTCAATGCCTTCCTTGAAGTTTTGAAAAGTGTGTTTTCTTTGGATTTCGAAAATAGACTTCGCTTCGAGCAACCAAGAAACGAAGAGTTTGGCGATTTTGCTACCAGCATTGCATTGATTCTTGCAAAAGAACTAAAAAGGAATCCAAGAGAAATAGCCGAAAGCATAGTGCAAAATTTAAAACTGGATTCAAATCTTGTAGAAAAAATTTCTATCGATGGACCTGGTTTCATTAATATAAAACTTTCGAAAAACTTCTTTGCTCTTGAGTTGGACCGAATGTTCCAAGTCGGAGAAGATTTTGGAAAAGGCAATAAAGGGTTGGGGCAAAAAGTCAATGTGGAGTATGTTAGTGCTAATCCCACGGGACTGCTCCATTTAGGACACGGAAGGAATGCTTGCATTGGAGATAGCATTGCCACTTTGTACCAATGGCTTGGTTATGATGTAACCCGTGAGTATTACTTCAATAATGCTGGACGGCAAATGCAGAACCTTGCTCGGTCGATTTTCGCTCGCTATCGTCAAATCCTTGGAGATAATGATTATCCTTTCCCAGAAGACGGATACCACGGGGACTACATCAAAGAAATTGCAAACGAAATTGCGGAAAAATTTGGTAAGACATACTATGAAGAAATCCCAGAGAACATTGATTTTTGTAAAACTTATGGCGAGAAATGGTGCTTCGAAAAAATTCGTTCCACACTGGAAAAATTAAACATTCATCACGATGTGTTTTTTAACGAGGATTCGCTTTATAAAGATGGAAAGATTGAAGATGTAATTAATATTTTAAGAGAAAAGGGCTTGGTTTACGACAAAGATGGGGCGGTTTGGCTCGCTTTGTCTAAACTTGGACTTTCAGAAGACCGTGTGATAGTTAAATCAACTGGTGAACCTACATACCGTTTGCCAGATATTGCTTACCATCGAGAAAAATTCCTTCGTAACTTTGATTTGATTGTAGATGTTCTTGGTTCCGACCATATTGCTACTGTGCCCGATGTTCTTGCTGGACTGAAAGCACTTGGTTTCGATACTTCGAAAGTCAAGGTGGTTTTCCACCAGTTTGTAACATTGACTGAAAACGGGGTTCAAGTTAAAATGTCGAAAAGAAGTGGAAGAAGTTACACTCTTGATGAGTTGATAGATGAAGTTGGAGCCGACGTCGTTCGCTTTTTCTTTGTGATGCGAAGTGTTTCTTCCCATCTTGAATTCGACCTAAATCTTGCACGTGAACAAAGCGAAAAGAACCCAGTCTTCTACTTGCAGTATGCCCACGCAAGAATTTGTTCGATATTTGATACTGCAAAGGAGCGTGGAATTGAATTTAATCCCAAAGTAACAACTGAATGCATTTCAAAACCCGAAGAAATTAACTTGATTAAGTTGCAAAGGCGTTTCCCCGAAGTTGTTGAAGTTTCCGCTGAAAAATTCGAGCCACAAATTCTTGCTGATTATCTCTACGACGTTGCAACTGCATTCCATACTTTTTATCACGAATGTAGAATAATTGGATCGGAAGAACCAATTCTCTCTGCTCGTTTCAAACTTGCCAAAGTTACTCAAAGAATACTGCGAAACGGGTTGAAAATTTTAGGTGTTTCAGCCCCAACCAGGATGTAGCAAGTTTATCTCTTTTTTGTAATAGCAATAACAGAAATTTCAATTTTTGCGTCACGTGGAAGACCTGAAACTTCTACTGTTTCCCTTGCAGGGAATTTATCTACGAAATATTGGCTGTAAAGACTGTTGATTTTTGCAAAGTCGGACAAATCTTTTAAATATATAGTAACTTTTACAACTTGGGATAAATCTGTTCCAGCCTCCTTTAGAATATTTTCGATGTTTTTCATCACTTGATGAAATTGTTGTTCAACGTCTTGCGGAATTGTCCCGTCCGCTGGATTAATTCCAATTTGCCCAGAAACAAAAACAAATTTTCCAACTTTTACAGCCTGACTGTAAGGACCAATTGGCTTCGGTGAGTTTTCGGTGTAAATGATTTCTTTATTGAATTTTCTGAAGGAGCAACCAAATGCTAATCCTATTATGAGAAAGAACAAAATGAATATTTTCGGTTTCATTTTGCTACCTTTTATTTTTTAAAAACTTAATTTGTATCAAGTTCAATACGCTTTCCCTCTTTGTCGAAGAAATGCAAGAAATCGGTTTTAAATGCAAGGTTAATCTGTTCTCCCTCTCTTGGTGAGTTATGGTTCTTGTCTAAAATAATTGAATACAACTTGTCTTGATGTTCGAAGTAAACAAGAGTTTCGTAGCCAATATATTCTGTTGCTTTCACAGTCGTGTTTATGATTGAAGTTTCCCTACTTGTAAGATAAATATCTTCTGGTCTTATTCCAATAATCAAATTTCCCGAATAATTGTTAAACTGTTTTAAAGAGAATTGGAAAAGACCGTTCTTTTCAAAGAATTTTCCTTCTTGGATAAACCCTTGGAACAAGTTCATTTGTGGCGTGCCAATAAAAGTTGCAACGAAAGTGTTTGCTGGTCTATAGTAAATTTCATTTGGTGTCCCAACTTGTTGAATTTTACCTTGATTTAAAACTACGATTTTGCTTCCCATTGTTAATGCTTCAATCTGGTCGTGCGTTACGTAGATTGAAGGAGTTTTCAACTTTTTGCACAGATTGACGATTTCAGCACGCATCAGAACACGCAATTTTGCATCCAGATTTGACAATGGCTCGTCGAAAAGGAAAACATTCGGCTCCCGAATAATTGCCCGACCAAGTGCAACTCGTTGACGCTCGCCTCCAGAAAGTTCCTTCGGTTTGTTGTTCAATTTTTCCGTGAGATTCAGCATTTCTGCAACTTTTCTAACTTTTTCGGCAATTGTTGATTTATCGACCTTTTGCACTTTCAAAGGAAATGCTAAATTTTCGAATACAGAAAAATGTGGATAGAGTGCATAGTTTTGGAATACCATACCAACTTTTCGTTCCCCTGGCGGAACTTCGTTCCAGAGACTGTCGTTGAAGTAGATTTTTCCACTCGTTGGCGACTCCAATCCAGCAATGATACGCAAGATAGTGGTTTTTCCGCAACCAGATGGACCAACCAAAACTACGAATTCCTCTTCGTTTGCTTCGAAGGAAATATCTTCAAGAACTTTGCGATTGTTGAATTCCTTTGAAATTTGGATTAGTTTTATTTCCTTCATATTCTGGCTATTTTGCAAGTACATTAGTCTTCAACCAGTCCTTCAAGGTTTCCGTGAATTGGGGTGCAAACTTTTTAGGTAAAATTGAGTACTCGAACATTTGTCCGCTTTTGCATTTTTGAAACAAATGGTTGGCATTCGCTATTGTTTTGATTGTGAAATTCTTTTTCTTCAAAAGTTTGCGTAATCGAAGAATATTCATTTCCGCAGGTACTTGCTGGTCCTTTTCAGCAAATACCAAAAGGACAGGACATTCGATTTGCTTCAAATAATCTATTGGGTCGAGATTGATGAAAGTTTCGAACCATTCAGACCGCATCGACTCAATCTGCATCTGTATATTCCGTTCGATTAATGTATTGGATATTTGTGAAGAAACTTCTTCGGGATAAAATTCCATTTGTTTTTTTGCTTGTTTTCGCAAAATTTCTTTGGCTCGCTCGAAATCTTTTGTTTTTCTAATTATGTTATATATTTCATTCTGGTCTTGAAGAGTTTCTCTAATCAAGGAATCGGGTGCGTTCTGGTTCTTCATTTGTATTTTAATTTGCTCAAGGATTAAACTATCCCCACGAATTGTTGGTCCAGCCATACTAATAACGAACTTTACATTTTTATTTTTCGCAGAAACAATAAAAGCAACAATGGCACCTTCGCTATGACCAAGCAAGCCAATACGGTTTGTGTCGACATCTTTGCGATTTTTCAGAAAACTTATCATTTGCTCGACATCGGAAGCAAAATCGAAAGTTGTCGGGCTTCTCCCCGCAATAGTTGTCGAACCACCAACGCCTCGGTCGTCCATTCGTAATGTTGCAAAGCCAGTTTTAACAAGTTCGTTGGAAATCTTTTCGAAAATTTTGAATCCGTAAATTTCTTCATCCCGATTTTGAAGTCCACTGCCAGAAATTAAAATGATTGCTGGATAGCGCTTTTCTTCTTTGGGGCGGGTGAATGTCCCTGCCAGTTTGACTTCTCCATTATGAATTTCAACTTCTTCTTCGAAAACATCAACTTTCGAAACTTGTTCGGGCTCGTCTATATACTTTTCCAACTCAAATTTCCCGACCATTCCCATCTGTCTGAAACTACCCTTGATTTTCGAAGTATCGCTATTTGGATTAAATATTTTTCCATTAAACTTGGCAATGTTCAAAGCATTGATAATCAAATCGAAAGAAATTGAATCTTTGTTACAAGAGATATTCGAAAGGTTCAGATTGTATGCATTTTGCTGGGGAATGTCAATTTTACCAAGAATTTTCCCCGTGCTATCGTTTTCGAAGCAAATTTTAATTGCAAGTTCTTGACGAATGATATCGATTTTACCAATCCAACAGCCAGTGAAATCAATTTCACTGGCAAAAGTCGGATAACAAATCAAAAGTAAGAACAATACTAATTTTTTCATATTTCCTACTCAATTACCATTTTTCAAAATGAATTTTTTCGGGTTTGAATTTGTCTTTGGGTTGGTCTTCGCCCGTTGGTATTCCAATTGCAATTGCATTCAAGGGAATTACATCTTTGGGAATACCCAGTTGCTTTCGCACGAACTCGATTCTATCGATGTTTGGATAGAGGGCGGTCCACACAGCCCCAAGACCGAGTGCTTCGGCGGCAATTAGAATATTTTGGCTTGCACACGAACAGTCGATTATGGCATAATCTTTCAATTTGCGGTGGGCAAGTGCTGGAATTGCACAAACAACAATGCAAGCACCAGCATTTTGAAGCATTTTGGCATAGGGTAGGTTGTCCGCCATTGCCAAAAGTGTTTCTTTGTTTGTGATAACTACAAATTCCCAAGGTTGCATATTAACCGCAGAGGGAGCAGACATACCCGCTCGAAGGAGAATTTCAATCTTTTCCATCGGAACATCTTCACCAGTGAAATGCCTTACGCTTTTTCTGTTGAAAATTGCTTCCAATGCTTCCATATTATTCTTTTATTTTGTAATTGATAATTTCTTCAACTGGAACTAGTTTAATTTCAAAGCCATCGAAAATGCCAACCATTGGTTTCGAAAGCCAGTCCCCAAGATTAATGTAAAACCCCCCTTTATAGGAACGGATTTCGGGTTTGTGCGTATGTCCCATAATCACGAAGTCATACCCTTGGTCAATTTTTTGTTTTGCGAAGTCGAATAATGAATCGAAGTTCTTTTTCGACCTGTTGTGGGTGTATTTTCTACTTTTTCGTGAGGAGTTTTTTGCCACAAAGATTCCCAAGTCGGGATGAATAAATCTGAAAAAGTAGCGTGATATTTTGTTCCGCAAAATTTGTTTCAAAATCAAATAGCCAAGGTCATTTTTGATTTTTCCATCACCGTGTGAGATATAAAACTTTTTCCCAAAGAATTCAATTGAAATATCATTTTCAATGACCTCAATGCCCAATTCTTTTTTAAAGAATTGGAAGTGACCGAAATCGTGATTTCCCATTAAGTAGATAATTTCTTTACCCATTCTTTTCAAATCGTCGAGTTTTGCAACCGTTCGGAAAAAATGCTTGGGAATCACAGTTTTGTAATCGAACCAAAAGTCGAACAAATCGCCAACGATGACCAAAACTTGGCAATTAGTCGAAATTATATCCAAAAAACTTAATAATACGTGTTCAATTTCATTGTTCTTCTTGCCAGTATAGTAACCAAGATGAACATCCGAAATAAAGTATATCAAAATTGAAACTTATCTTTATTTTACAAACAACTAAATTACGAGTTTTTCATAACATTTAGTAAATTTGTAATGATTTATATATAAGAAAATGAAAAGATTACTTTTAACAATTACTTTGTCTGTTGCCTTATCGGGCTGTTTTTCTATTCGAACACCATTTATTCCAACGAATTATTATTACCTAAACCAAGAGCTGTTATCTTTTAAAAATATTGCTCAAATAGAAACTTTTCTTGTCATCCGAGACTTTGCGGTTCCCGAAGAACTTTTCGACAATCGATTGATGATTTGGTTCGATGATGGAACAGTGCAGAAATTCAACTATCATCGTTTCAATTCGGACTACGCAGATATAATTAACAATTTCATTTTTTCTCGAATGAACCTTTCGAAGGCATTCAAGTTTGGAGTGGCTTCTTTCAACTCTGCTATTGTTCCAAATTTCATTCTCGAAGGCAAGGTATTGGAATTTAAAGCATTAGCAGAAAAGAAGGATAAAAAGAAAAACTGGGTGCAAGTTTCGATTCAGATTAATCTTATAAAATATGAACCAATTTCGACAAATAAACCTGTTGTTTTGTCCCAAATATACTCTCAACGAATTGATTTCGAGGAGCGAGAATACACAAGAATTGCAAAAAGTTTCTCGAAAGCACTTTCGTTGATTGTGGACAAAATGATACTCGATATTCAATCAGCAATAGCACATTATAGCGAAGAATGATTTACCAAAGATATCATTTCGAACGTTTGACATCAACAAACGACTACGCAAAGGAACTTCTTCAGAAGCACAACTGTGTGGTTGTAACTGCCGATTTTCAAACTCAAGGCAGAGGAAGAAACAAGAATCAATGGCTGGGCGAATATGCACAAAATGTTTACCTTTCTTTTGGTGTGAAACATCCAAATTTAAGGCTCTTCGAGGAGGTAGCATATTTTCAAGGGCTTGGTGCTCTTGCAGTATACAATACTTTGGTAAAAATCACTCCAACTGTCCAATATGCTTTAAAATATCCCAACGACATTTATGCTAAAACGAAAGATTCCAAGTTTCGGAAAATTTCTGGGGTTCTTGTAGAACACCAATTTGTTGGGAATTTGTGTGTTTCGACTGTTTTAGGTATTGGCATAAATGTAAATCAGAAAGAATTTCCCAAAGAATTGAGCGAAACCGCTATTTCTCTTCGAATGCTTGGATATGATTTCAAGGTGGAGGATATAGTGAATCATTTAATATCAGAAATCGAGAGGTTGATGGAACTTTTCCCAGACGAAATTTTTCAAATTTGGAAAAACAAGTTGAATATCATTGGAAAAGAGATTTTTGTTGTCAATCGTCAACTACTTTGCAAAGTTGAAGGGATGGATTCAATTGGAAGACTTATTGCGGTTGCTAACAATAATGAAAAATTGTTGATAAGCGATGGGGACTCAATAAGATATGAACTCGAAGGATAAATTTTTAGACCAAACACTTGCAATCGACTTTGGAAACAGTCGGGCAAAAATTCTTTATCGAAATGTGTTCAAGTCGTTTCGATATAATCAAAATTTGTTGACAGAGTTCGAAAAGTTCTTCTTTTCGAAAATTAAAACCCCTTTGCGTGTGTTATTTTCAAGTGTTAACATAGAACAATCTAATTCTATAATCGATTTTCTTAAATCACAACCAAATGTATACATTTATAATATCAAAGATTTAATTTTCAAGCAAAAAAAATTGAATCTATACAATTACCATTGGATAGGCACTGATAGAATTCTTGGAATAATCGGGGCTATGGAAGAATTTGCTCCTCCACTCATTACAGTAGACTTTGGGACAGCAGTTACAATTAACTGCGTCGACGAGGAGCGAAATTTCGTTGGCGGATTGATTTTTCCTGGTCCAGAAACACAACTGAAATCATTGCAGGCAAATACATCGTTGTTGAAAGTTAATAAACTTATTAATGAAGATTTTGATGATTTTCTGGAAATTTCCACAGAGCGAGCCATTTCGAGTGGTATTCAGAATTCAATTTGGGGCGGACTTCTTTACATTTTGGAAGAAATCCGCAGAAAAAGATTTGGAGAAGAAACAATTCCAATTGTGTTTACTGGTGGTGGGTTCGAGTATTTTAAGACCAAATACCAAAATTGGAACTACGAGAGGAAGTATTATCGGAAAAATCTTGTCCTCTCGGGAATCATTTCGATAGCGAAATCCGAAAAGCAATTCCTGATCGATTTTGGTGATTGACAAATAAAAAAATATTCACTTCGTCTCTTTCATTGAATTCAATATTTATGTGAGTAATGGGAAGTCAATTTTCAAATAGAGTTCACGACGTACTCCGATATAGTCAAGAAGAAGCCTTGAAATTAGGCAATGATTATATTGGAACCGAGCATATTCTGCTCGGAATGATACGGGAAGGCGAAGGAATTGCTGTCAAGATTCTCAAAAATCTTGGCGTCGACTTGCAAAAATTAAGCGAGCATATCGAAGATAAATTCAAAGGGCATTCCATCGGAAGCCCAACCAAAACTCTTCCTTTGAGCAAACAAGTGGAACGGATTTTGCGGTTAAGCGAAATCGAAGCAAGAGCGTATAAAAATGATATTGTTGGAACTGAACACATTCTTCTTGCAATGTTAAGAGACAAAGAATCGCAAGCGTCGAAAATACTTGAAGATTTCAATGTGAATTTCGACAAAGTTAGAACCGAATTAGAAAATATCTTAAGTGGTCGAACTTCCGAGCAATCCCCACACGGTTCTACTTTTTCTTCTAAACAAACGAGGTTTTCTATGAAGGAAAAAGTTAAGACACCTGTTTTAGATAATTTTGGACGAGACCTAACGAAACTTGCTATGGAAGACAAACTCGACCCCGTTATTGGTCGAGAAAAGGAAATCCAGCGAGTTTCGCAAATCCTTGCTCGTCGCAAAAAGAACAATCCAGTTTTGATTGGTGAGCCTGGCGTTGGAAAAACTGCAATAGTCGAAGGGCTTGCTTTGCGTATTGTACAACGAAAAGTGCCACGAACTTTGCTCGATAAACGAATAGTCAGTTTGGATTTGGCTTCGCTTGTTGCTGGGACCAAATATCGAGGTCAATTCGAAGAGCGAATGAAGGCACTTTTGAACGAACTTGAACGAGCCAAGGACGTCATTCTTTTCATCGATGAGTTGCACACAATTGTGGGGGCTGGCGGTGCCTCTGGTTCTCTCGATGCTTCCAATATCTTCAAACCTGCTCTCTCGCGGGGTGAAATCCAATGCATTGGCGCAACTACTCTGGATGAATATCGACAATACATCGAAAAGGACGGAGCTCTCGAACGTAGATTTCAAAAAGTTTTGATAGACCCACCAACACCCGAAGAGACTCGCGAAATATTGGAAAAAATTAAAGACAGATATGAAGAACACCACAATGTCAAATATACTCCCGAAGCAATAGAGGCTTGCGTTAGGCTTTCAGATAGGTATATCACCGATAGATATTTCCCAGATAAAGCAATTGATGTTTTGGATGAATCTGGGGCAAGAGTTCATCTTGCAAACATTAGCGTTCCAAAGAACATTATAGAACTTGAAGAACAAATAGAAGAAATTCGTCGGCAAAAGAACTTTGTTGTCAAAAGTCAAAATTTCGAAGAGGCTGCTCGATTGCGCGACCTTGAAAAGAAATTGCAAGCCGACTTGGAGAAAGCAAAGTTGGAGTGGGAAATCAAATCGAGCGAAACATATTTCCCCGTCACCGAAGATGATGTTGCCGATGTGGTTGCTATGATGACTGGAATCCCTGTCAATAAGATAGCGGAAAGCGAAACGGAAAAACTCCTTAAACTACCCGATGAGTTGAAGAAGATGGTTGTCGGGCAAGACGAAGCAATCGACCATCTTTCAAAGGCTATACGACGGGCTCGTGCTGGATTGAAAGACCCACGCCGCCCAATTGGTTCGTTTATGTTCCTTGGACCAACTGGTGTAGGAAAGACAGAATTGGCAAAAGCCCTTGCTCGTGTTTTGTTTAATACGGAAGATGCACTTATTCGAATCGATATGAGCGAGTATATGGAGAAATTCACAGTTTCGCGTCTTGTTGGTGCTCCTCCGGGATATGTTGGTTACGAGGAAGGCGGTCAACTTACGGAAAAAGTTCGCCGTAGACCATACAGCATTGTATTGCTCGATGAAATTGAAAAAGCACATCCCGATGTGTTTAATATTCTCTTACAAGTTTTTGACGATGGTATCCTTACTGATGGGCTTGGTAGAAGGGTAGACTTTAAAAATACAATTATAATTATGACTTCCAATGTTGGTACAAGGGATTTGAAAATTGGCTCGAAACTTGGTTTTGTCGAACCCACAAATGAGGATGAATACCAAACAATCAAGTCTTCGATTGAAGAGGCAGTCAAGAGATTGTTCAATCCAGAGTTCATAAACAGAATCGACGATTTCATAATCTTCCGAAAGTTAACCAAAGAACATATTTATCAAATAATAGATATACAACTTGAAGAACTTCGAAAGAGATTGAAAGACCAGGAACTTACTTTGGAATTGTCTCAGGAAGCAAAGGACTTCCTTGTCGAAAAAGGCTACGACGAAAAATTTGGTGCTCGTCCTTTGAAACGTGCTTTAATGCAGTATGTTGAAGATGAACTTGCCGAAGTACTCCTTGCAGGCAGAGTTAAACGAGGAAGTAAAATTGTTGCCTATCTGGATGATTCAAAGAAAAAATTGAGATTTGAGTTCGTAGAACCAGAAATTGTTAAGGAAGAAATCAGCGACATAAAGTTGGATAATATTCTTTTCGAGGACAATCCTGTCGAAGGTGGTATCAATAAAGACTATCCCGATATGAATTAATACTGTTGAAGATTTTAAGTCGAGGGGCTTTGAAGCCCCTTTTTATTTTTGGGAAATTTCTGGAATCCAAAGGTGCTTGTTTAAATCCACAGCATCGCCAATAAACGAGACTCCTTCCGAAACCAAAAGTTCTTTCATATAGTTTGGAGTGGGAAAATACCTCCTTCCAGTTAATTCCCCTCGTCGATTGACAACTCTATGGGCTGGGACATCTGTCTGTTGAAATGCAAGCGAGTTTAAAGCCCATCCAACCATTCTTGCTGACATCCCTATTCCTATTGCTCTTGCAATGTGACCATAGGTAGTAACCTTGCCAACAGGGATTTGGCGTACAATGTCGAAAATTTTTTGGTAAATGTCTTTGTTCTCCATTTTTATGTCGGTTTGACAACAAGAATTGTCAAGTCGTCGTATAATGTATCGTTTTGTGAAGCGAAACAAACTTCTGTCAGTATTTTCTCTGTCAACGCTTTTGCTTCAAGTTGATAATTTTGCTGTATGACTTCTACGAGTTGGTGTTCTTTCGATACCAACTTGTTTTCCTCTATTTCTTCAACGACTCCATCGGTGACAAAAACAAAGCAATCCCCTTTTTGAAATGGAATTGTTTCTGTTTCGATTGTACTGGAAAATTTGTCTCCTTGAAAAACACCAAGTACCAAGCCACGAGGCAAAATTTTTTGAACCCTGCCAGTTGAAATGGAGAAATAGTATAAACCGAGATGTCCTGCACGAATTAGATTGGCAACGCAATTCTTGGTGTCGAATTGGCAGAGGATTGCCGAGATGAAATAATTTTTTTCAATATTTTGGGTTAGTAAGTCGTTTGCTTTTGCGACCAAATCTTTCAAAGGGAGATTGAATTCATTTAAAGTTCTTAAAATTCCTTGAAACTTGGACATATAGAGTGCAGCGGAAGTCCCTTTTCCACTTACATCGCCAACGACGATAGTTAGGCTTCCGTCGTTGTGGAGAAAATCGAAGAAGTCCCCACCGACTTCATATGCTGGGATGGTAATTGCAGAAATTGATAAATCCTTCAGTTTGGGCATTTCTTTTGGCAATGAAGCCAATTGGATTTGCTGTGCAATTTCCAACTCCTGTTTCAAACGTTCTTGTTTGGCAAGTTCCTCTGCAAGGAACGAGTTTTCTATTGCGATGGCAATATTTTTGGCAATAATTTCAAGGAATTCAAAATCTTCTTGGGAGTATTTTGTGTCGGAGAGTTTTTCTCCCAATAGCAAACAGCCAACGATTTTGTTTTGGTATCTGATTGGCTGGATAAATTGATAATTTCCTTCTTTTATAGCAGACTTTATTTTTGCTGGAGTAATTTCAATAGGAAGAATTGTGCTTGCTTGTGCTGTCACTTGCTGGATTAATTGAAAATTGTCCGCAATATTTGAAATCAAAAGATTATCGTTTTCATTGAAAAAGTCGATACAGCACAGTTTATCATTTCGGAAAATTAAAAGCCCCGCTTTCTTTAAAAGCATTGTGTTTTCGAGTTCTTTTATAACATTTCTCGCTAAGTCATTTAAATTGATATTTCTTATAATTAGTTCGGACAAGTCGTTTGCGGTCTTTTTGTAGTCAAATCGTGCTCTATGGAACTTTTTGTGCAAATACTTATTTATTTTGTTTCTTGATAGAATAATCACGCTGATAAAAACCAAAGAAAAAAGCATAATTGCTATCTTTTCGTATTGTAGATTTTTTTCTGGTGGCAGAGGTCGGTTCAGAACTTCGATTCTGGTTCCAGCAAGATGTAAGTTAGGAAATTTAATTGTAGTGATGCTAAGTAAATACAGACCAAAAATTATGATTGCAATAGAAACAAAATCGAGAACTCCCCGAGAGGCGAAGTACAAAAGATTTCGACGAATTCGATAAGCAAAGCCGTAGAAATTGTATTTGTTTAACAAGTAGAACAACAGAATTGGGAAAAATGCAATTGCAGTGTAAAAGAATAGAGTAATTTCATATGTAAGTTGAGGAAATTTGTAAGTCGATAGCAAAAATGCGATGACAATTGCAATGACAAACCAGAAATATTTCTTAAGTCCTTTGGAAATGTTCCTTTGGTCTGGATTTAAGTGCTTTTTGAAGGCAAGATTTAAAAATAGTCTATAGCCGACAATTGGTGCGAAAGCAAGATTTGAAAGCAAATTCATTAAGTAATTTGATTTTAAATTAGTTAAGAAAATGAAAAACAGAAAAACCAATGCGGTTAAAAGATATATCGTTCCAACGACAAATTTTTTTGAAATAAGTTTGTTTTGCTCCACTGGAAAATAAAGGAGAAAGTGGGAAAAGAAGGCAAATGAAAAACTTAACGAAAACCAGAAGATGAGAAACCAGGAACGAGCCAAAAATGTGTTTTCTCCAGTACGTGAAAAAACCGAAAGGAAAATAATCGATATGAACAAGAAGGAACAACTTAAAAGACGGATTGGAAATGCTTCGGAATGTTTCAATCCAAGGAAAAGTGCAAAGAATAGGAATATTGCGAATATCAGATAGCGAAGAATAATGTCAAAAGTAATATTGAGAGTGGTAAGTTGTACTTTTTTTTCGATTAATTTGGCACCACGTAGTATTTTGTAAACCAATGGTTTTTCGGGGTTCGATTTGATTAGAATTTGGTCGGCTTCACGGGCAGTTGCAAATTCTCGATTGTTAATAGAAACAATAATGTCGCCAGGTTTTAAACCGGCTGACTCGCTCGTACCCCCAGATTTAACCCAATAGATAACAACTGCGGATTTCAAGTACTCGAATTTCCCTTTTAATAATGCGTCTTTGGAAACAAAGACTGAGCGAAGGATATTTTTCTGCCTGTCGAAAATCTTTAATTTTAAAACAGCCGAAGCATTGTTAATTGCAAATCTAAAAACATTTGTATCGATAATATCAATTCCGTCAATGTTAACAATCAAACTTCCTGGTTGGACTGTATCTTCCAGTCTTTGGTTTTCTATTTCTTGAAAACCAAGAATTGGTTCGGTGTTGATTACCCTCGAAGGTGGGTCTGAAAATATATTTTCATCAGTGGGAAGTGAAATAGATTGAACTTGATAATAAATTCCAAATCCGACAAGGGAAATTGCAAAAAGGATAAGCAAGATTTTGAAACTACTATTTGAAAGTTTTTTCAGCATAATCGAGAAAAAATCAAATAGTAATTTAACGAAAAAGGTTGGATTAAGTTACATTTGGTTGTACATCAAATAACTTGATTTGTTCATTGTGCGAGTCGTAGTATCGAATGATATCATAAATTTCTTCCACCGTGTTTGCAACATCCCATAGTTTCCGATGTTCATTTCGCATAAAATTTTCGTCGACTGCTTTGTTTAATTGTTGAATCAAAGGATTGTAGTAATTTTTTAAATTGCCAATGATTATAGGTGTAGGAATTAATTTCAAGCGTTTCCAGGTGAGCGCTTGAAGAAGTTCCTCGAAGGTGCCAGTCCCACCAGGAAGTGCGACAATGCAATCTGCTTTGTTAATCATCAATTCTTCACGTTCGTGTATTGTATTGACCTCGATGAGTTTGGTAATGCCGTTGTGTCCAAGTTCATACTTTTGCATAAATTTAGGAATTACACCGATGATTTTTCCGCCGTTGTCGAGCACTCCTTGTGCAAGGCTACCCATTAGCCCAACTTTTCCTCCGCCATAGATAACAGTCTTGCTATTTCTTGCTAAAATGGAACCAAGGTTGTAGGCGGATTCCAAATAATATTTATCCACTCGGTTGCTTGAAGCACAAAAACAAGTTACGTATTCAATCATAATAATCAAAAATTGAAAAAAATCTTTACGATTTTGCGTAAGTTTAATTTTAGTTTTTCGTTATTTTAACTAAATTTCGTGTTGTTCGTCTAAAATTCTTAAAAAATCGGTTAATTATGACAGAGAATAATGTTCTTTTGGCTTTTGCGTTAACTTTCATTGCTGGAATTTCTACTGGTATTGGAAGTTTACTTGCTTTTCTTTCGAAAGACTTTAGCCCAAAATACCTTTCTGGTTCGCTTGGGTTTTCTGCGGGGGTGATGATTTATGTCTCGATGGTGGAAATGTTTCCAAAGGCAAAGGATTCGCTTGTTTCACTTGCTGGGGATTTCAATGGATACTTGTTTACGATACTGTCTTTTTTTGGTGGTGTTGCTCTCATTGCTATAATCGACAGATTCGTTCCCTCTTTTGAAAACCCTCACGAAATAGGTGTCATCAATAGACAAGATGTTAACTACATAAACCAAAGCCGAAAATTGTTGCGAACTGGCGTTCTTTCTGCTTTTGCAATAACGATACATAATTTTCCCGAAGGACTTGCAACTTTCTTTGCAACATTGAGCGACCCTTTTCTTGGTGTAAGTATAGCAATCGCTATCGCAATACATAACATACCCGAAGGCATTGTTGTTTCCGTTCCAATTTATTATGCCACACAAAATAGGAAAAAGGCTTTTGTCTATTCATTCTTGTCTGGTTTTGCCGAACCAGTTGGTGCAATCGTCGGGTACATTCTTTTGCGAAATTTTCTCAATCCATTTTTGTTTGGGATAATGTTTGCTGGGGTTGCTGGAATTATGGTGTTTATTTCGCTGGACGAATTATTGCCAACTGCTGAAAAGTTCGGCGAACATCACATTGCGATTTATGGACTTGTTGGGGGTATGGTTGTAATGGCTATTAGTCTGCTAATGTTAATTAGATAAATTATTTTTTTGTTTTAAACTTTTTTCTTAATTTTGTAACTCTTTATTTTAATAAGGGACAAAAATGCCAAAGTTAAAAACGAAGTCCTCGGCAAAAAAAAGATTTAAAGTTACCGCAACTGGAAAGTTGAAGCGGGAGAAGGCTTATCGAAGCCACATATTGACAAAGAAAGAGCGAAAGCGAAAAAGAAATCTTCGTAAAAAGGACTTGGTCCATCCAAGCGATGCTCCAAGAATTAAAAAAATGTTAGGTCTTGCTTAATTTTTTGCGAAAGGGGATGATGCTCCCCCTAAGCATTAACAAAAAAGGAGGAGGTTATGCCTAGGTCGGTAAACAAAGTAGCATCAAGAGAAAAAAGGAAAAAGTTCCTAAAACTTGCCAAAGGTTTTTGGGGACGCAGAAAAAACGTCTGGACTATTGCAAAACATCACATTGAAAAGGCTCTTCAATACCAATATCGTGATCGAAGACTGAAGAAGAGGCACTTTCGTCGACTCTGGATTGTTCGAATCAATGCTGCTTGCCGTTTGAATGGAACCACATATTCGAAATTTATTGGTGCGATGAAGAAGAAGAACATTGAAATCAATCGCAAGATTCTTGCCGATTTCGCAATGAACAAACCCGAATACTTTGCAAAATTAGTCCAGTATGTTATGAATTAATCTATGGGTTGTAGACGAAAAATACAATAAGCGAAAGCGAATTTTATTCCTTTCGCTTATTTTTGTTTTTAATATTGTGTGGATATGATAGACGAAATAAAGAAAGTAGAAGAAGAAATCAGAATTTTTATCGAAAATCTTCACACCAAAGAAGATTTAGAAAAGTTTCGAAATATTTTCCTGGTAAAGAAGGGCAAGATTCAGCAGTTGTTCGACCGAATGAGAGATTTGCCCAAAGAGGAGAAGCCAATCGTTGGAAAATTCCTTAATGAACTTCGTAATTATGCCGAAACTCGTTTTAAAGAACTTTCCGAAAGTATTGCCGAAAGAGAGACAAAAGTTCCAAAGATTGACTTGACTTTGCCCGGGCGAATTGATTACATTGGCCATCGACACCCAATTTATCAAACTATGGATAGGATGGTCGAGGTCTTCGTTAGTTTAGGGTTCAAAGTTGCCGAAGGTCCAGATATCGAAGACGGCTACCACAATTTCGATGCTTTGAATTTCCCGCCCGACCATCCAGCGCGGGATATGCAAGACACTTTCTTCATCAAATCGGACAAAAATCTGCTTTTAAGGACGCATACATCCCCAGTACAAATCAGAATAATGCACGCAACCAAACCACCAATTCGATATATTATGCCAGGTCGGGTTTATCGCAACGAGGCAATTTCCGCCCGTTCTTTGGCTGAATTTCATCAAATCGAAGGCCTGTACATTAATCATAAGGTTACTTTTGCCGAACTTAAAGGTACAATGATTGAGTTTTCGCGTCGGATGTTTGGCGAAAATCTGCGTTTTCGCTTTCGTCCATCCTTTTTCCCATTCACGGAACCCAGCGCCGAATTGGATATAACTTGTTTCCTTTGCCAGGGAAAAGGTTGTAGAGTTTGTAAGTATACAGGCTGGCTCGAAATTGCCGGCTGTGGAATGGTCCACCCAAATGTTTTGAAAGCGGGAGGAATCGACCCCGAAGAATACACCGGTTATGCTTTCGGATTAGGAATTGAGCGAGTTGCTATGCTGTTGACGGGAATTGATGATATTCGTACGTTTTATGCAAACGATGTGAGAGTATTAAGTCAATTTTAAAACAATAGATTATGATTTATTTAAATAATGCTGCAACAAGTTTTCCAAAACCAAAGGAAGTTCAAGATGCTGTAATGGCATCTTTCAGTGGTCCGCTCGTCCACGCTTCGCGTACAGGCTTGGAGCGTGAAGACGATGATATTGTTTATCTTTGTCGCACTCGCCTTGCCGATTTGTTCAATATCGAAGACCCACTTCAAATTGTTTTTACTTCGGGAAGCACCGAAGCATTGAATTTGGCAATCAAAGGTTTGCCTCTTGAAGGTGGAAATGTGGTTATTACTGCAATTGAACACAACTCTGTCATTCGCCCTTTGAAAACGCTGGAAAAAGAAGGTAAGATTACAGTAACAGTTGTAGAATGCGACAGAAATGGATATGTTTATCCAGAACAAATAGCCGAAGCAATCCGAGACGATACCCGTGCAGTTGTTGTTAACCATTGTTCAAATGTTACTGGTGCAGTATTGAATATTGCCGAAATTTCAAAAATTGCACATTCTGCGGGTGCATATTTCATCGTAGATGCTTCGCAGTCTGCGGGGGCAATCCCAATCGATTGCAAGAATTGGGATATCGACTTGCTTGCTTTTACCGGGCATAAGTCTTTGTTTGGAATTCAAGGAATTGGCGGGTTGTACATAAAAAAAGGAATAGAGCCAAAGCCACTCAAGGTTGGCGGGACTGGTATCCTAAGCGAATTACTCTTGCAGCCCGAAGGAATGCCAATTCATTATGAAGCGGGAACGCCGAATACCCCGGGTATTATTTCGCTCTATGCTGGGGTGCAGTTTTTACTTCAAACTGGTTTGGATAAGATAATTGAACACAAAAAGAAATTATATCAAATACTTTTTGATGAACTTGGAGACAATCCAGATATTGAAATCTATAGTCCAACCGAGCATACATCTTATTCTAATTTCTGCTTTAATGTGAAAGGAATGGTCCCCGAAGAAGTTGGCTATGTATTGGAGGCTTCGTTTGATATTTGGGTACGAACGGGATTACATTGTGCTCCTTTGCTTTTACCATATCTTGGTGTGGAACCTTGGGGAACCGTGCGCGCAAGCCATTCTTATTTTACAACAGAGGAAGAAATCTATAAGTTTATTGATGCTGTGAGGAAAATAACCTTAATTCCTAAGAGGAAATGAAAGTAGTTAAACAAAAAAAAGTTGATGATTGCTACGAAAGTAGCAATACGGTTGACTTCCTGCTGAGTGCTCCCATAACAAAAGATTTTGTTGAGCATCTTGGCAAACTTGGGAAATTGCTTCTTTTCGAAGAGTTCGATATACCTTATTTTAAGGTTATTGTTAAAGGAGAGTACACTATAAAGGGAGCATTCGGGCGAAAGACAATTAGAATTTTGTTGCCCGAGGATGTTGAAAATTATCCTCTCGACCCATTAGTCCAACATATTGAAAGTTTCAAAATAGTTAGGTGAAATTATGCTTAGAAAATTCTTCGATTTTTTCTTTAAGAAGAAATCGCAAGTGGTAGAAAGTGAAAAAATTGCAAAAGAGAAGCAGCAAAAACAAGGGAAATTAACCCCACGAGAACGGATTGAACGAATAGTTGACCCCGGCTCGTTCCACGAGTGGGATATGTTTGTTAAGCAAGCCTCGACAGATTTGGGTTTGGACAAAAAGTTTCTCCCGCGTGATGGCGTGATTACTGGCACGGCAAGTATAATGGGACATCCGATATGTATTTATGCACAAGATTTTTCCGTTGCCGGCGGTTCTTTGGGGCTTGCCCACGCAAGGAAGATTACGAAGATTATGGACCACGCAATTAAATTGGGTATCCCAATAATTGGTATCAATGATAGCGGTGGTGCGCGAATTCAAGAAGGAGTCAATTCCCTTGCTGGTTATGGTGAAATATTTTACAGAAACACAAAGGCATCTGGCGTGGTTCCACAAATTTCTATTATACTTGGACCTTGTGCTGGCGGTGCGGTCTATTCGCCAGCATTGACCGATTTCGTTTTTGTTGTCGATAAGATTTCTAAAATGTTTATTACTGGACCCGAGGTTATTAAAACAGTGCTTGGCGAAGAGATTTCGATGGAAGAACTCGGCGGAGCCCGTGTCCAAGCAGAAATAGCCGGCAATGCACATTTCTTCGCAGAAACCGAAGAAGAATGCTTCGAACAGGTGAAAAAGTTGGTTACTTTCATTCCTTGGAACAACCGCAAAAAGGCAGACCCGTTTCCGCCAAAGCCTCCAAAAGTAAGTTACAAGATTTCTGACATTATTCCCGAAGACCCCAGACAACCCTACGATGTTAGAGACGTAATTAAAGCAATTGTCGATGATTCAGACTTTTTTGAAGTTATGCAATATTTTGCTCCCAATGTTGTAATTGGTTTTGCAAGGATGAATGGGGAAACCATAGGCATCGTTGCCAACCAACCGCTTGTTCTTGCCGGTGTTTTGGATGTGGATTCCTCCGACAAAGCCGCTCGATTCATTCGTTTTTGCGATGCTTTCAACATTCCTTTGCTGACACTTGTGGATATACCCGGCTATCTTCCCGGTGTCGACCAAGAGCACGCCGGGGTGATTCGTCACGGTGCGAAAATTCTTTATGCTTACAGCGAGGCAACAGTACCGAAGATAACGGTTATTATGCGCAAAGCATACGGTGGTGGTTACATTGCAATGTGCTCTCGCCATCTGGGTGCGGATTTCGTCTTTGCTTGGCCAATGGCAGAAATTGCAGTTATGGGACCCGAGGGCGCCGCAAATATTATTTTTAAAAATGAAATTGCGAACTCACCCAATCCCGAAGAAACCCGCCGTCAGAAAGTCCAAGAATATATCGAGAAATTTGCAAACCCGTTCGTTGCTGCTTCGAATGGTTATATAGATGCTGTAATCGAGCCAGACGAAACGCGAAAGTATGTTTTGCATTCTTTGTTTATCTCTCGAAATAAAGAAGAAGTAAATTTGAAAAAGAAACACGGTATTCCGCCATTCTAATGGAGATAAATATGGAAGAGAAAAAAGATTTAGTTGAATTCGTTCTTGAAGATTCAAAATATTTAACAAAGCTAACAACAAAATACCATCGACGGCGGAAATATCAGCCGACCGATTTGACCAAACTTCGTGCTTTTATTCCTGGTGTAATCCAAAAAATTTATGTAAATCCCGGGGATGAAGTCAAGAAAGGACAGCCATTGCTCGTTTTGGAAGCGATGAAGATGAAAAACGATGTGTTCTCGCCTGTGAATGCCAAAATCAAATCAATTCTGGTTAAACCCGGTGAAGTTGTTGCAAAGGACCAAGTTTTAATTGAATTTGATTTGATTGATTAACGATTTGACGAAGACTTACAATTCCTTTTTTACAATCGGGTTCCCAACGCTGGGAACCCGATTTATCTATTGAGTTTTTTTGCTGAATTTAATTATCATAAATTAAGCTCAAAAAGATTTACAAAGAGCCTTTCGAATTTTCTTTTAGTAAAGTTATGATTTTGGCATTTTTACTATACAAATGGAATTTTGACTACTTTTGCCGGGAACAATTTCCCGCGTGATTCAATTTCAATTATTGTGTCTGGATTGGAATACTCCGTTGCAACATAGCCCATACCGATTGGTTTATTCAAAACTGGAGAAATGTTTCCACTTGTTACAAATCCGATTTCCTTTCCGTTTGCGAATATCTTGTAATTGTGTCTTGGAATGAATTTCTCGGTTTCACCCACAAAGCCAACCAGTTTTCTCTTTGGTCCTTCCTCTTTTACCTTTGCAATTACATCGGAGCCATTGAAACTGCCTTTCTCCAATTTCGTTATCCAACCCAGTCCCGCTTCAATGGGATTTGTGGTTTCGTCTATATCGTTTCCGTAGAGACAATATCCTTTTTCGAGCCTTAAAGTGTCTCGACAGCCAAGACCCACGGGCTCGATGTTGAATTCTTTGCCCGCCTCGAAAATTGCGTCCCATAATTGTTTTGCAACATCAAAATCGCCTCGGAAGTACAATTCGAAACCAAGTTCGCCAGTGTAGCCAGTTCTGGATATTATCATTTCAATGTCGGCAAGTTTTCCCTTGGTAAATGTGTAGTATTTCATCTCTTCAAGGTCAACATCGGTGAGTTTTTGCAATGTTTTCAATGAGTTTGGACCTTGCACAGCAAGTAAGTTGATTTCATCGCTGATATTTTTTACTTCTACATTGAAATCTTTTGCGTTTTCCAAGCACCAATTATAATCTTTGTCAATGTTTGCAGCATTGACAACGAACATAAATTTATTCTCATCAAGTTTGTAAACCAGAAGGTCGTCGACAATTCCACCGTGATGATAACACATTGCAGAGTATTGCACTTTCCCTGGGAAAAGTTTGCTTGCGTCGTTGGTTGTAACTTTTTGCACAAAGTTTAATGCATCGGGACCAACAATTTCAAATTCGCCCATATGGGTAACATCGAAAACACCCACGCTTTTTCGTACAGCGAGATGTTCGTAGATGATTCCCTTCGGATATTGAATTGGCATTTCGAAGCCAGCGAATTCCACCATTTTAGCACCCAATTGTTTATGAATTGGGTTGAATACAGTTTGTTTCATCCTTCCCTCAATTTTGTAAAAAAGAAAAT
Organism: Candidatus Kapaibacterium sp.; assembly: GCA_013414795.1. Lineage (GTDB taxonomy): Bacteria > Bacteroidota > Ignavibacteria > Kapaibacteriales > UBA2268 > Naka2016. The sequence goes on along the minus strand of CP058732.1, from coordinate 2,351,002 downwards.
GCAAATTAAAAAGATATGAACTTTTCTATGCGTTGAAGTTTTTTCTTTCCAATTCCTTTGATTTCCAACAAATCTTCTTTCTTTCGGATTGGTTTACGCTTGCGAAGTTCGATTATTTGCTGGGCAGTTTTTTCACCAATGCCTGGCAACCTCATCAATTCGACGCGCGAGGCTGTGTTCAAATTGATTTTGACATTTGTATCACTTTCGGTGAGTTTCGAGAATTCCGATTTAAAAGGTTTATCGACAAAACTTGTGTCGATTGGATTTCCATAAATATCCGTTCCGACGAAGGTCTTTCTTTCCGCCTCGGCAATGCTGTCTATCAAACGGCGGATAAATTGAACTGTTGCTTTTTGGTTGCTGTCAAATTTAAATAATTTGTTCGATAATCCTATGAAAAGGGCAAGAAATAGTAAAACAACAAAGATTGTTTCTTGCTTTGTAATAGATAAATTGTTTCGAGCGAAGGTCTGTATTTTTTCGACAAATTTGTTCATCAAAAAATCGACAAGGTTTTGTCACTGATTATCTTTTTCCTTGCTTTTCTTTTTTGTTGGGTTGGCGCTTTCTTGTAGAATTTTTTGGATTTTCTGGTTGTACTCTTTCCTAACCTTATCGACTTCTAAATTGGCTTCTTTTTTCACCTTTTCCATATGTTTTTTTTCTTTTTCGATTACTTGTTGAACTTCTTTGTTCGCTTTTTCCTTTGCCTTTTGGACTTCAAGTCGGGCTTTTTCTTTCGCTAAGTTTATTCTTTCTTTCGACTTTGCCTTTTCTTCAAGAATTTTTGCCTTTGCTCGCTCTTTGGCTTCGCGAATCTTGACCTTTGCCTCATTTTTCAGTTGCTGGATTTGAATAGTTTTCGAGGTGGTGTCGACATTTCGGATGCTTTGCTTTTTTACTTTTCTTATCTTAATTTGGTTGCCGTCTTGGGCGGTAAGTTGAAAAGTGAAAAGCAAAGAAATAACTATGCAAGCAAACGAAAAGAAGATTTTCATAATGCCCCCAATTTAGTTGTTCAAAATTTTCGTCTCGAAAAATTGTAAACATAATTAAAGTTGATACCAATTGCAAATTTTGCTCCAAGTTGTTCTCCTTTGTAATTTTGGTAAATCGGGAGTTCAAAATACGGGGAAATGCTAATCTCATCGAAAATAAAAGTTAATCTGGGTACTAAAAAAATCAAATTTGCCCCCGAGTTCGGATAAGTCGTATCTTTATATTTATCTTGGAACATAAAAGAGTGGCGAAGTTCGGCAAGTGCTACAAACTTTGTTGAAAAGCGTCGTGAAAGAAAAAGTGAACTGGAAATCGATGGGGCAAATTTGTAATCAATATTGTTTTTGAAGTTGTAATCAAATCTTGAATACAACAAAAGATTCAAGGAAATGTTTGGAATTGACTTTTGGAGCAATGCGAAAGCGTAAAATCCAAAAGAGCCATTTGTTGGTTGCGAAATAATTGGATACTCTTCTATTGGTTTGAATTTCATCAAAGGAATTTTTATTCCAGAGCCACCATTTATCACCAAATCAGAGTTCTCGCTTTCGTAAAATGTATGTCTTAACCCCAGTGAAGCGTTCGAGAAGCCGTAGCCTTTGGTATCGAAACCATATTGATTAAGAAGCCGAAAGTTATAGTCGAGGTAAAAGTCTATTGATGTGTAGTTTGTCAAGCCATAAGTAGAAAAAAAGTCGATGAAGTGAAATTTATAATCAGTTTGGGAGGGAACTATTTCGGTGCCTTTGTACAAATTATTCCCCGTTGCGAATTTGTACATAAAATCGAGGTGGAGGCGCTTTTTCTGGGAAATTGAAATTTCGCTTGAACCAAGCCAGTGGAGTGGAGGAAGAAATTGTTGGCTCGAGGAACAACCGCATTGTGAGTAAAGAGGGATAGTGGTCGAGACAATTGTTCCGATAATTAATATAGAAAACTTGTATAAAAAATTTGACATATAAAAAATTTTTTGACAAATGAAGAAATTTTAAAATAAAAAATTTTAAAAAAATTTTCAAAAAATGAATAACGAATATTTTGAAATAGTAATTTTGTATCGCCAAAAGGCGTATGTTTAACATTTTTTGGAGTTCTTTATGAAAAGAGCAATCATTGCAGTAGTTGTTGCAATAGCATTTATTGCAACAAGCGTTTTCGCCCAAACCCCCGCGGCAGAAAAATCGAAAGAAAAGAAAGCCTCGCCAAAAGTTGAGAAAAAGCAAGAAATGAAGACCGAGAAGGAACAACCGAAGATGGAAAAGAAAGAGGCAAAGACAGAGAAGAAGGCAGAAAAGAAAGAAATGAAAGAAGAGAAGAAAGCAGAAAAGAAAGAAGCCAAGTCCAAAGAAGAGAAGAAAGCCACAAAGAAAGTGAAGAAAGAAAAGAAAGAAGAAAAGAAAAGCAACTAATCCCTAAAATATTAATGGAACAAGGTTAGGAGGGGTTGTAAATTACAACCTCTCCTTTTTTTAATTTAATTAATCAATGCATTTAATTTGGTTATAATTTGATTAATTTGCATATTTTTAAACAAGTTAAAATCGTTCAAGTATGAGAATCTCTTTTAAGTTATTGAATGAATTTATTGATTTGCAACGGGATCCAAAAGATATTGCTAATGTCTTGACTTCTATTGGATTTGAAGTTGAAGAGTTTATTGATTTCGCAGAGAAGTACAGAAATTTTTTCGTTGCAGAAGTAAAATCTGTCGAAAAAATAACCGAAAAACTTTCTTTTTGCAAGGTTGACAACGGAAAGGAAACAGTTGATGTTGTTTGTGGTGCACCAAACGTTGCCAATGGGCAAAAAGTAGTTCTTGCTATGCCAGGGGCAATTATTCCCAAAGGGGAATTCGAAATAAAACCAACAGTAATTCGGGGTTATCGGTCCAACGGAATGATATGTAGCGAAGATGAGTTGGAAATTGGGGATTGTGCAGATGAAATATTAGTACTTGAAGAAAGTGCACCCGTTGGCAAGCCGTTTTCTGAATATTTTGGACTCGACGATGTTGTATTTGAAATTGGTATTACTCCGAATCGTGGCGATTGTCTTAGCCATCTTGGTATAGCACGCGAGTTATCTGCATATTTTGAAATTCCATTGCGAATACCTTTCTTCGAAATGAAGGAAAATTCAGATGTTAATATTTCCCAATTTGTTTCTGTTGAAATATTGGATACAGAAAAGTGTCCAAGATACTCCGCAAAATTGATAAAAAATGTAAAAGTCGGCGAGTCTCCAAGTTGGTTAAAATCCAAATTGATTTTGTTAGGCTTGCGTCCGATTAATTCCATTGTCGATGTTACAAATTATGTGATGATGGAGTTGGGACAGCCGCTCCACGCATTCGATTTCGATAAACTTGCTTTAAATAAAATTATTGTTCGAACAGCAAGCGAGGGCGAAAAATTCGTAACCCTTGATGGAAAAGAACGCATACTCGATAGTTCTATGCTTATGATTTGTGATGGCGAGAAGCCCGTTGCAATCGGTGGAGTTATGGGCGGTGAAAATAGTGAAATCACATCGGATACTCGAAATGTTCTCTTGGAATCTGCTTTTTTCAATCCCGCCTCGATTAGGAGAACATCGAAGAAACTTGGGCTTTCGAGCGAATCTTCATATAGGTTCGAGCGAGGGGTCGATTACGACAATGTTGTTTTTGCTTTGAACCGAGCGGCAAACTTGATTGCATATCTTGGAAATGGGGAACTTGTATCTGGAAATATCGATGTCTATCCCAATAAAATTCCCAGGAAATTTGTTTCTTTCCGCTTTGAAAGAGCACGCAATGTCATTGGTGCAGACATTAGCAACGAAACTATGGTCAACTATCTGGTTCATCTTGGGTTTAAGATTGCCGACCAGAAATTGGGAAAAGTTGTGTTCGAAGTTCCATCGCACAGATTTGATGTAGAACAAGAGATTGATTTAATAGAAGAAGTTGCACGTTTCTTTGGTTACGATAAAATCCCAGAGGACAGAAGTTTTTCTATAACTTTTTCTGGCGACAAATACAAGACAGAACTCGACATTCCACCGATACGAAAAGATGTCAAAAATTACTTTATTGCACGAGGTTTTGTTGAGATTTTAACACAGAATTTATATAATCCCAAAAAGATGGGTATATTCAATTCAAGCGAGTACATAGAATTGGAAAATCCGCTTGGCGAAGAGTATTCAATTATGCGACCAAGCATTCTTCCGTCGATGCTTGAAGTCGTGAAGTTGAATTTGAACGTTGGCAAAAAAGATTTGAGATTGTTCGAAATTGGGAAAGAGTTTAGAAAGGATCCAAAAGCCAATAAATTCATCGAGGGAATAGAAGAAAGGGAGGTTCTTTGCATTGGACTTTCTGGTCTTGCTTTTCCATTTCAATGGGGAATGAACAACAGAAAGGTGGACTTTTACGACTTAAAGGGAATTTTTGAACATTTTCTACACACTTTCAAAGTTCAGGACTATGAAATTTCATTTGAAGTTGCAGAAACAAAAGTGTTCAAGCCCGAGCACGCTTTTATCAAAATAAATGGCAAAATCGAAGGTGAATTCGGTTTCATTTCCAACACTGTTAAGAAATTATTCGACGTAGAGGAAGATGCACTGGTTGGTTATTTAAATCTTGAGCAAATTTATTTATTTGAGCAAAAACTTCCTCAATATGAAAGAATCTCGCCTTTTCCCGTTGTTCGCCGAGACCTTGCATTCGTTGTCGATGAGAGTTTGCCCTCGCAAAAGTTGTTTGATATAATTAGAAACTCTGCTGGAGAGTATCTTCGAGAAATTACTCTGTTTGATGTTTTTAGAGGCAAAAACATCGGGGAAGGCAAGAAGAATCTGGCGTTTGCACTTTTCTTCAATTCGGACGAAAGAACGCTGACCGACGAGGAAGTTCAAGATTGGGTGAACAATATTGTCGAAAAAGTTAAATCGGAAGTTGGCGGAGAACTCCGAATTTTCTAAATTGTTTTTATAAAATAATTTTGTGAACCTATGGAACAGATTAATTTTGAAGACAAAAGTCTAAAACCCAGCCAGAATCTTCAAATCGTTATTGAAAATCTTTGGACTGCAATTCGTGGTTTCGTCGAAAAGTACCAAAAACAAGTTGAAATAAATGAAGCGTTGAAGCAGGAAAATCAGTCGCTTCGCCTAAAAGTCCAAGATTTCGAAACGAAAGTTGAACAATTAGAAGAAAAGTTAAAAACAATTGAGGAAAATTATTCCCCCGACATAATTCAGAAATACGAGTCTGTAATTTCCGAACTCCGTGAGGAAAACAATTTTCTGCAAATGTATTACGAGGAGTATAAAAAGCAAAAGGAATTTCTCGAGGGAAGTTTGTTTGGATATTCTGAAAGCGACGAAAAGTTGAAAGAACTCGAAGAGCAACTTAAACACGCACAAGAAGATATTGTTCAAAAAAATTTGCGAATAAATCAATTGAACGATGAGATAATGTCTTATAAAGAAAAAATTGCAGAACTTGAAAACGTTATTATCCAACTCGAAGAAAAAGAAAAGAAGTTGCCAATTTTAGAAGCAAAGATTATTGAGTTGCAAAAAGTGAATAGCGAGCAAAATGAGCAATTAAAACAATACAAAACAGAGATTGAAACTTTTCGGGTGAAATCCATTGACTATGATAATTTGAAAGCACAATACGAACAATTGCTTTCCGAATCGAGTGAACTCGAAAAGAATCTTGAAAGGACTGCTGTTCAAAAGATTGAAAAGGAGCGTGAAATTGAACATCTTTCAAGCCAGATACAAATGTTGAATGAGCAAATAGAAACTTTTAGGAAAAAGGAACAGGAATTAATTGATTCTTTTGGAAAAATCTTTTCCACTCCAATTTTGTCTAATTTAGGATTTGAAATAAATGGGAAAAATTTATCAGATTATTTAAACTATTTAAAGCAAATAGTAACAAAGATTGAGGATTTGACATTCGAGGTTAGTTCATTGCAAGAAGAAAATCTTCGGTTGAAGAGTAGAATTGACGATGTTCTTGTGCAGAACGCCAAAAAAATCGAAGAACTCGAGCAGGAAATTGTTTTTCACAAGAACAGAATTGCTGGATTAGAAACTGAACTTACTAACAAAGAAAAGGAAAGATTCAAACTTGACAATCAGATAAAAGAGTTCCAAGCAGACGAGGAAGAAAAAAATATTAAAATGAGAAATTTGGAAGAAGAGAATCGAAATTTGAAAAATGAATTGGAAAAAATTTACGCCGAGTTGAAGAGTAGACAATCCAAACAAGGTGAACTTATTGAACAATTAGAAATTTACCGCACTACGATAGATGATTTAAATACACAAGTTGAGAGCCTTAATTCAGAATTGATTGAACTTCGAGAAAAAGCGAAATTAGCCGAGGAGGAATTGCAAAAAACTAAATCTGAATTGCTTCGAAAAGATGAAAACTTGCGGGAATTAATGCAATATAAGAACGAATTTTACAAATTGCAAGGTGAAGTGAATTCAATGAGGCAAATAAACAAAGAGTTGAAAGAATTGAATAAACAAATGAGCGAAGAAAAAATCGATTTGCAAAGAAAGATTTTTGCTTTAAATAAAGAAAAAAATGATGTTCAGGATAATTATTTGAAAGCATTAAGGGATAAAGAAAAAATCGAAATTCTTTATAATGAAAAAATACTCGAGTATCGAAATTTAAACGAAGAATTGACGAAATTGAAAATGGTCTTGCAAGAAAAAGAAAAAAATAAAGGGCTTTTGATAGAGAAAATTTCAGAATTGATTAGTCAGATTGATAATTTCATCGGAGTAAAGAATTAGTATGAGGACAACTTTTGCTCGGATAAACATAGATAATCTTTACAACAATTATCTTAACATTAGGAAGATAATAGGCGACAAGAAGTTAATTGGTGTTGTCAAAGCCAATGCCTATGGACACGGTCTAATCGAAATCTCACGCTATCTTGAAGAATTTGGTATTGATTATCTTGCCGTTGCTTTTGTGAATGAAGGCATAGAATTGAGGAACGCTGGTATTAAAGTACCAATTCTTGTTCTTGTCCCCGAAAATGATGCTACTATCGAAGCCTCGGTGGATTATTATTTGGACTACGCCATTGAAAGTTATTATGTTGCAAAGAAAATATCTGAATACGCCCGTTCGAAAGGAAAAGTTGCCAATATCCACTTTTACGTCGATACTGGTATGGGACGTGATGGAGTGTTGCCAGAGCGAGCGTTTGAATTGGTGGAATCTTGTTCTCGTCTACCGAATATAAATCCAATTGGGATAATGTCGCATTTTGCTTCGTCTGAATCTGATAGAGAATACACTTCGCAACAATTGAATAAATTTCTCCAAGTTTTGGAACAATTAAAATCCGCTGGTTTTGAGTTCGAAATTCGCCATATCGCAAACACTGGTGCTTTGTTTACTTCGAAAGAATCATTTTTAGATGCAGTTCGACCAGGCTTGGCTCTCTATGGATATATTCCCGATGGTGTATCTTCCGAAAATAAATTTAAGCCAGTAATGGAAATTTTTTCGAAAGTAATTTCATTAAGAAGAATTTCCAAAGGAGAGACCGTGGGATATGGCAGAAGATTTCGAGCCGAATTCGATACGCATATTGCAACTGTCCCAATTGGTTATGGCGATGGGCTTTCACGATTAATCTCCGACACTTTCTTTTGCTTAATTAATGGCAAAAGATACAAAGTTGTTGGCGGTATTTGTATGGATGAGATTATGGTTGATGTTGGTAACGACAATGTGAAAATTGGCGATGAAGTTGTAATTCTTGGTAAGCAAGGTGAAGAAGAAATCGACGGTAAAGAACTCGCCCGATGCTCCAATACAATTGTTTACGAGGTAATTACTTCTGTTTCTCAAAGAGTACCAAAAATTTATGTGAAAAATGGAACATAACCCTGAAAATTTACAAAACAAAGAGCAAAAAGAAAAGAAGTATGGCACTTTATACATTGTTTCGACACCCATTGGAAACGATGACGATATTACCATACGAGCGTTGAAGGTCTTGAAATCGGTAGATATTGTGGTATGTGAAGAGCCAAAGGTTGGTGCCAGAACTCTTCACAAATACAATCTTTCGCAGAAAATGGAATTGTTGAATGAACAGAACGAAATGATAAAGACGCCACAACTTGTTGAATTGTTAGAGAAAGGAAAAAACCTTGCTTTGATTTGTGATGGTGGAACGCCAGTATTTGCCGACCCAGGTCTGCTTCTGGTTCAAACTTGTTTGAAAAAAGAAATACCCATAAAAGTCATCCCAGGAGTTTCGAGTTTGATGACTGCTTTGGTTCGAAGTGGTTTTCCGATTGACCAGTTTCTCTATGCTGGCTTTTTAAGTAGAAAGAAAGAAGAACGAATTTTGCAACTTCGAAGATTAAGCACAGAGAAGCGGACGGTTGTACTTCTCGAAACACCATACCGACTTGTTCCTTTGCTCGAGGCTGCTGCACAGATTATGCCAGACAGACGTGCCTACATCGGGTGCAATTTGACAATGCCTTTCGAGACCCACCATTACGGAACTTTTAAGGAATTGTATAATATTTTTAAAAATACGAAGTTCAAAGGGGAATTTGTCGTTTGCTTCGATGGTTCACCTATTCACGAAATTGAGGATGATAACTTGTTCGAACCCAAAGTTGAAATTGCTCCACCGAGCAAAAAGATTGAAAAATCCAAAGGGAAGAAAAGAACCAGTAGAAGCAAAGATAATAAAAGATTTTCTGGCAAGCCAAGTTTCCGCAAAAAAGATAAATCCAAGAACAAAAGAAAAAAATAGTAATCGTACCCGCCAGGAGTTTGGTACAATTTATGTATATGTAATTTTTTTGTATTTTGCATTTGATGTTTTGTATATTATTTTCCAAATATTTTAAAATGGTTGGCTATATGATACGAAAGATATTTTTTTGGTTATTATTAGCCAGTTCTTTTTACCTAACTTATTCACAAACATTTCCTACAAGTCCCGCTGTCTGGTTATTTCCAAATGGAAATGCACAAGGTACTCGTTACCAACAAATTCCTTCTTTTACTCAAGATGTAAGCCAATTCATTGTTAAATGGCGAAATAAATCCATTGCTGGCGACGTTCAAGCCCTCGTCGGGAACATCATTCGTGACACCGCCAAAATTGATGATACTTTCCCCTATGCTCCAAATGAAATTGTTGCAGTTGTCGGTGGTAAAGTTGTTGTTGTAGATGGTAAAGGATTCACACATAAAACCAATACATTTGGTTTCCAATATGTAAAAAATATTTCAGTTTTGTTCGATACTTTGTCGACAACTTACTATCCCAATCCGACTTCGACTTTGGTTCTTGGTTTGGAGACTATTGAGTTTGAAAACCCAAAGGACACATTGATTTATACATACATTGCTGGGTATGATTCCAAAGCCGATACGATTGCATTGCTTAAAAGGCTGGTGCTTGATATGCGACAATATAAGCCAAATGTTTTCGGCTCTATGAAACCTTTCTTTGCACGTCGCTTGGGAAGCGATTTTTTGGTTTATTCCACTACAAATATTTACAATCCCATTGCGAAGGACACTAATCCTTCTACACCAGAATTCTTCCGTGGATTTTCTGTCTTTCCATCTAACAATGTTTTGTACACTTTTCCAATGCCAGATATTACAGATAATCAAATTTTTCGGGTAACTGTCGGACCAGAAGTTTCTATTACTCCGCCCTCAATTTTTCAAGAAGGGGGAAATTTCTATGTTGCTGTGCCAAACTTTGCTTCTTTGGGTCCAGATGTTAATGTTCCTTGCAATATTTCGCTGGATAGAACCAACCCAACGAAATGCTACCTTCTTGGTTACACCCTTTTGAATAATCAGATTCGCCAAAAGTTTCAACCATTGGAATTAAGTTCAATACTTGACGGAAACGGTAAAAGACCAAGAGTTCGTCCATTCTTTGTTACTTTGAACAACTCGTTAACAAATGATTCTCTATATTTACTCGTTGCAGAAGAATATCTTGGAATAGATTCTTCATTTGGTCAAGCAAGATTACATCTATTCGATGGCAATGGAAATGCGATAACTTTACCAGGAGATCTTATTTCGCCTTCTTTTGTTGGTAAAAACAACCACTCGTGGTCTATTGCGGTCGGTAATGTAGATGGAAACTCGGCAAATTCTTTTCCACCATACTTTCCAAACAATCCTGGGAAAGAGATTATTGTAACATATAGTTCAAAGTTCGGCTCTGTTGCTGGGAATAAGTTGCTGGTACTTCGTTATAACGAAATGAAACCGATTCCAAAGCCAAATCCACCAAACTCCTTTCTTTTTCCATTCGATACTATCTGCACTGCAAGTATAAGTGGTTGGGTGGCTTCGGTGAATGACATCGATGGTGCACCAAATGGGAAGGATGAAATTGTTCTGGTCGATGGTTCAAGGCTTTTGATAGTGCAGTTGCGTGATTACAACTCGTTTGATTTTAAGTTAGGGAAACCATTCGATACCCTTTTTATAAAGGATTTTCCAAATGAAACAATAATGGAGGCAATCGTTTCTGATGTTGATGGAGATGGGAAAAATGATATCGTAGTGGTAACTAATAATTATCTTTATTTAATTGGAAGCCCATTGCCAAAATTAATAGAAGTTGTCGACCCAAGGTTTGATGAATTCTCGATTAAAGAATTTTGCTTCGGCGATACTCTATTTTTGACAATTAAATCCAAATCCAAAACTGACAACACGGTCAATGTTCGATTTGTTCCAAGAGTAAACAACCAAAACCAATATTCTAAATCTTTCATTTTACAGAACAATGTTCGTATTGATAGAGAAACCACTTTGGTAAAAATCGGTGTTAGTCGTCAATTGCTTGGGCAAGTTGGTATATTGTACATTGAGAATTCTTTAGATGCTACACAAGTTTTCGACTCAACTGGTGTTTTTCAATTTAACGCTCCCAATGTTTTTTTCGACCAAGCAGTCTTGCAACAAATTGATGTTTATACGAATGCAACCGTTAGTTTCTCGACTCTATGCGTGGACACTTTGTTACTGCAATACTCTATCGACGGTAAACAATGGTTTGATATTCTAACTATTCTCAAACCCCAAGCAAACGAAACCCGTTTGATAACTCTACCTTGCTTGCCAATTTTTGATTATTCTTCTTCTATGCTGAGTGCTAAGGTGCCATTTAGAGCCATTTATTCAAGATTTGATTACAAAGACACTTCGGCAGTAGTCTTGAAGTCGGTTAAACCAGAACAGTTTACAATTACATACGATTCCTCGAATACTTTGTGTTGCACAAAATATTTTCGTTGGAATGTCCTTCCAAATTGCGACACGCTTTCAGTCTTGTTTTCAATCGACGGCGGTGTTACATTTAAAAAAATTGCTGACTTGGATGCAAAAAGTGGAGTTTATTCATTTGAACAACAAAGAACATTTCCCGACAAGATTGCTTTTCGTTTTGTTTGTTCCAAAGAGTGTCTTGTCGCCGACACGACAATATTCATTAGTAAACCAAGCATTATCAATGCAGTCTCACCAAATCCATTCAATCCGTTCACTGAACAAGCGGAAGTTAGTTTCATTTTGAAAGTAGATTCTGATGTTACTATCAAGATTGTCGACCAAGCCAACCGAATAGTTAAAACTTTGCTGGAAAATGCCCCACGCACCCGAGAAACATATTATTGTGTTTTCTGGGACGGAACTAATTTTAACAATCGAGTTGTCGACCCTGGCTTATATTATATTTTGCTTGAAACATCGAACGGAGATAAAGAAATTTTTTCTATTTTCGTAAAGTAATAATATTAAATTTTTGATTGCGTATGCGAATTCTTGTTGTCGAAGACGAGAAAAAACTTGCTAATTTTATTAAACACGGCTTGGAAGAGGAAAAGTATATCGTCGAAGTTGCTAACGATGGTAAAAAGGGCTTGGAACTTGCAATGAACAATCACTACGACGCTATTCTGCTCGATGTTATGTTGCCAGGAATCGATGGCTTCACTATTGTCCGTGAATTGCGAAACGCTGGAATTTCCGTTCCGATTATGATGTTAACTGCTCGGGGAGCCACCGAGGATAGAGTTTTGGGGCTCGATTTAGGTGCAGACGATTATTTGCCCAAGCCTTTTAGTTTCGAGGAACTCACTGCACGTTTGCGTTCTATTTTGCGTCGTTCTGGTCCAGAAAAATCTACCAAACTTCAATGTGGCGATTTGATACTCGACACAGTTACCCATTTTGCCTACCGTGGCGGCAAAGAAATTGAATTGACTACCAAAGAATATGCACTTTTAGAATATTTGATGCGCAACAAGAACAGAATTGTTAGCCGAAGCAGTATTTTGCAACACGTTTGGAAACATTCCTTCGACCCAGAATCAAACATTATTGATGTATACATTAAAAGACTTCGTGAGAAGATTGAAACCGACCCAAATGCTCCTCAACTGATACAAAGTATACGAGGAGTAGGCTATCGTATTCGAGAAGTTGAAGAGAAAAGCAACGAGAACGAATAACCAAATCTTTAAAGTAAGAAACACTTAAAGTAGAGGAATGATTTACTTTTGTTTTGTAAATTTTTTCGAAATTATTTTTAAAATAAAGCAATTAAAGTAATTATCAAGATTGTTGCTGGAAAGACGAACATAATGCTGTCGAGTCGGTCGAGGAAACCGCCGTGCCCAGGAAGGATATTGGAACTGTCCTTGACATTGTACTCACGCTTGATTTTGGATTCTGCAAGGTCGCCGATTTGACCAATGATTCCCACAATTGAAGCAAAAAGTAATTGATAGCCAGAGGAAAAATTCAATTTGAATAGCCAATCTAATATCGAAAAACTTATAATTGAACCGATGAAACCAGCAATTGCACCTTCCCAACTTTTTTTCGGGCTGGTTGTCGGGGCGAGTTTGTGTTTACCAAAAGCACTTCCAAAAAAATATGCAAATGTGTCGCAAAGCCAAATTGTTCCAAGTATTACAATAAAAAATTTTGCAGACCAGAGGTTGTCGATTTGAAAGGTAAGACCTAAAAAGTCATAGTTTAAATTGAAAACTTCTGCCTTTTCAAAAAGTTTCAAATAATCTGGAAGGAATCGAACTGTAAGAATTGCCGAAAATACAAAAGCAATCCAAAAAATCCCCAAAATTGTGTATGCGACGTTGACCGTAGTATTTGGTTTTTTGTTCCAAACTTGGAAGAAAAGAAGCGTTGCTGGTAGCAAAGCAACGAAAAATAACAAGACGATTGTGAAGAGAGATTTGTTCAGAACGAATGAATTTTGTAGGATAAAGTAATAGAAAATCAAAATAATAGTATTGCAAGCGAGCCCAACAAAAATGAATGGATTAATGTTCTTACGATTGGCAAGTTTGTAAAATTCAAAAAGCGTCAGATTGGCAAGCAAAAGAATTACAAAGAAGAATAAAATTCCACCAACATAGATTACCAATAAAGTAATGGGAATACCAATAACTGCGACTAAAATTCTTTTGCCTAACTCGTTCAAAATATTTGCCCGATGTTGTACGCAAAACTTTTATTGAACAATTTCCCAATAAATTGTCTTTCGAAGTTCGTTAATCCATTCAAGGTACAATTTGTTTTGCTTGTATGTAACGCAAAGTTGTTCGAGTTCTCGGTAGTCTGTTTGAGGAGTTGGTTTGTGCGGCGGAATTACCCGTTTTTTGTAAATGATATGATACGATTCGTAAGGATGTGTTTTATAAAGAACTGGGGCAGAGACTTCTCCAACTTGCAAAGTATCAACAATGCTGCGTATATTTTCTGGAAGCGTCTCAATGGGAAATCGACCAAGAAACCCGCCAGCACCAGATGTTTCGGTTTCGTCAGAAAACTTTTTGGCAAGTTCTTCGAATGGCGTCCCTTTATAGAAAAGTGTTCGGATAGAATCCAGTGTGTTTTTTGTTTTGAGAATTTCCTCTTCGCTTGGAGTGATTTTAAACAAAATGTGACGAACGAGTATGGAGTCCTTGCTTTTTCCAAGAAGTTGGATAATGTGAAATCCCAAAGGGGTTTCAATTGGAGGCGAAACTTCTCGCAATTGCAAATTGAATGCGGCTTGTTCGAATTCTGGGAAAAATCTCCCTCGTGGAACCCAACCAAGTTCCCCGCCCGAGTTTACTGATGATATGTCGTCGCTATACAACTTTACAAATCGAACAAAATCCCCAGTTTGAATGATGGAATCACGAACTTTCTTTGCAAGTTCAAACTTTTGCCGACGAATCTCTTCTGGTGCAACGAGGTTCTTCACAATGTGGTAAAGTTCCACTTGCTCGGGTAATGTTGGAAGCGAATCCTTATATAGTTCGTAGAATTCATTAACCTCTCGTTCGCTCACTTTGATATTGCCAAACTTTTTTTCTTTCATTTTCTCGGTGAGAAGAAATTTTCGGATTTCGTCTCGGTATTCGGATTTAAGTCTTGGGATAGACATCCCATAGATGTCTTCGATTCTTTTCTCTGAACCGTAATGTTGGATGAGAGCCTTCAATCGGAAATCCCATTGTTGGTCGATTTCTTCGTCTGTTACTGTAATCGAATCCTCCTTGGCTTTAATTAGAACCAATTTCTCGTTTATCAACTGGTCGAGTATTTGTCTTTGTGTCGTTGGGTTGTTTGGGTCAATGCGTGGGTCTTGTTGAGCAAGAACTTGAAGTTGTGCAGTTACGTCAGAAAGCAATATCATTTCGTCGCCAACAATAGCGACAATCTTGTCTAAAGGTTCACCAACGTTTTGAGGAAATGCGTTGGTGACAATGAAAAAGACAAAAAAGAGCAATAAAAGTGGTTTCTTCATTATAAAAGTTATTTGTTTTGTTTTTTCAAGGTACTAACAACAGACATAAGTTTTTGTTCGTAGATTTTAACTGGAATTCTCTTTTTGGCTTGTGCGAGCCAATTTTCCAGCAGTTGCTTTTGCAAAATTTCTTGTACATCGGTGGCAAAATCTGGAATTGCCTCCTCGAATGTTTTCTCTCGTTCGGGTTCGTATTTATTTACTCTGACTATGGAAAAACCATCGTCGTATTTTATTGGACCAATAATACTTCCTTCTTGGGCATTCATTTCGTGAAGTTTTCGTGCAAGGTTATTGTCCTTGGTGGAGATTTTTCCCCAATATCCTTTCTTTTCTCGGAAGTTTGCTCTTTGTGTGTATTGACCTGCCAAATCCTCGAAATTTGCTCCTTCTTTGGTTAATTTTTCGTATATAACCCTTGCGAGTGAATCGTTCATAACATAAATTTCGTGGACATCGTAAACTGGATAGGTCTTATATTTCGATTTGTTCTTTTCCCAATATTGGCGTGCAAATGTCGTGTCGAATTTCAACTTATCCCAAACTTCAAGTGCTTCAACCTTGAAAAGCAAAATTCCATCACTAAATTCTTTAACAATTGAGGCAAATTCGGGAATTTGGCTTTCGAGGTTTTCAGTGGCTTTATCTAAAACGACTGGACGAACAACTCTATCAATTGCATTTAGCAAGCCAGCCCGAGTTAGTGCCGTAGTTCTAAATTCACTTTTACTTTTGAGAATATTGACAAATTCTCCAACGGTGTACAACTTGTTGAGAATACCAAAGAGTACTTCATTTTTTATATCTGTTGGGATACTTTTGAACCAAGCAGTGTCCAAAACTGTTTTGGTTGTATCGACAGAAGATAAAAGTTTGCTTAAAATACCTTCGTTGACAAAAAATCCATAATTTTTTTGCAATTTTTCGATTAGTTCTTTTTTGTCTGTTTCAAAATAAAGTCTTTTATAGGTTCGCTTCAAGTCCTCTCGGTCCTCGTCTTTGTTAAATTTGCTTGTTGAATCTCTGCGAATTATATGGAATCCATATTCTGTGCGAACGGGTTGTGAAATTTCCCCGTCTTTCAAATTAAAAAGTGCATCCTCGAAAGAAGAAGTGAAAAACTTCCCCGAAGGTTCAAGTCCGCCTGAACGGGAATACCAACCACCGAAATCTCCACCACGCATTGAAGATTGCGGGTCGTCCGAATTCTCCTCGGCAAGAATGCTGAAATCGACGCCCGCCTTGAGGAGGTTGTATAAACTGTCCGCCTTTTTGAATGCAGAAGTAGAATCTCTATCGGGAGTAATTGCAATAAGGATGTGGCGACCCTTAACTTTTACCCTTGGTTGAAGTTTGTTTAATTTAACGATGAAATATCCAAATTTAGTCTTAATTGGGTAAGGATAGAACTCACCAGGTTTTAAGGAAAAAACTGCGTCTTCGATTTGCCTTTGAACCTTCCCACCAGTGAAATAGTTCAAGACAAGTCCACCACGTTCGGCGGATTCACGGTCGTTGGAAGAATCTTTTGCAAGTTTGGCGAAATCTGCCCCGTTTTTTAGCATATCTATTAATTTCATCGCTCGTTTATATGTAGGGAGCGTGTCTGGATTGTCGGCGGGAAATTGAACAAAGATATATGAAATCTGTGCTTCCCAATCTCTGTAGCGGAGCATTTTTTCAACATTGGGATTGACCAATTCTTTTTCGAAGAAATAAGTTTCGGCAAGCAAGCGACGATTGTTGCGTATTTCTTCTCTCGTTGCAGAATCTTTATCCAAACCACGTGCCAAAGCATCGTTTACTTTTAGTCGATATCGGACGTAAAGGTTCAGAAAATCCATCAAACTATCTTTGGGAAGTGAATAAAGAGGTGAATTCTTTTTGGCAAGATTTTTTGAATATGCTTTTTCAAGGTCGGCGAAAGTAATATTTTCGGAACCAACTGTTGCAATAACTGTTTCTTCAACGTTCTTAATTGGTTTTGAATTTTTTGCTTTTTTCTGTGAATAAGAACTGGAACAAATGAAAAATATTCCTACAATTATAACCCAAGACAATAGAAATCGGTTGACTTTCATAAGCCTTGCCAAATAAATAAAATTCAAAATTAAGAAATTTTCGTAAACTTCTATTAGTTTTGCATATGTTACTGGGAATAAAATGGAAATATTGAATAAAATACTGGACATTTTGATGTTCCGAATAGGCTTGGAACATCAAGAAGATGGTAAGGTTGTACCAGTTATTACAACTGGTTCAATCGTTTGGGGTGTTTTGTTACGAAGTGCGATAATTATTTTTGCAAGTTTTATATTTATGAGCATAATTGACAATCGGAAGTATTGGTGGTTAATGCTTCTTCTATTGTGGTTATTTGCTGCGTATCCTGGCTGGAAGCAGTTCCAATTCTACAAGGAACATTTGAAGGAGGTGAGCGAATCGACACTTTGCGGACAATGTATTCATTTTGATGAAACAAGCCAATTGTGCAAACTCTACGACGAACATATTTCCGAGGACTATATTCCTTGTGGTGGAGTCGATTGGGAGCCTAAAACTTTTGAAGATAAAGAGAATTGAAATAATTAATTTTAAGTTTCGTTAATAATTTTTTAAAGGTACATTTAAAAATGATATTGCCAATTTACAATGCGTTTCATCCGATTTTGAAGACAAAAACACAACCAGTCGAAAACATCGACGATGGTATCGTTAATCTTGTCAACGATATGTTCGAAACAATGCAATATGCCGAAGGTATTGGACTTGCTGCGAACCAAGTCGGGAAATCCGTATCTTTACTTGTGGTTGGAGATATTTACGATGAAAACGATAAGTTGGTACATCCTAAACAAGCCTATTTAAACCCAGAAATTCTTGCTTTCAGCGATGAAGAGGAAGAATTCAACGAGGGATGTTTGTCTGTCCCCGAGTTAAGGGAAGATGTGGTTCGACCAACCGAAATACAACTTCGATTTGTGGACATTAATGGAAAAGAGCAAAATCTGTTTGCAAATGGTTTACTTGCTCGGGTCTTGCAACACGAAATTGACCATTTGAATGGAATATTGTTTTTCGAAAGAATTTCCCCATTTCGTCGGACATTGATACAAAACAAACTTCGCAAAATCAAAAATGGATTGATTGTGCCCGATTATCCAATGGTTCTTCCGAATGGTCAATTGACCAAAGAATATGTTGATGTCAACAAGTAATGAGTTTCCCCATTTCAATTCTATCTATTTCAATCTCTTAAGAAATTCTTAACATAATTCAGTTAATTTTGTTTTTTTCTAAAAGATTTTATGGAAACAAAGAAAAATCTACAATCGGCAATCGAACAGACTATTGCTGTTATCGAGGATGAAAGCGATATTTTGGAACTTGTTTCATTGCACTTGCGAAAACACAACTTCAAGGTGCGTGAATTTTACGATATTTCTTCTTTCTATCGATACTTGAACACCGAATTGCCCGATTTAATTATTCTCGACCTAATGCTTCCAGATGCTGATGGAATGGAAGTTTGCAAGAATTTGAAAAAAGATGACAATTTTAAGCATATTCCAATAATAATTCTTACCGCAAGAAGCGATGAAATGGAAAAAGTGCTTGGTTTGGAACTTGGAGCCGACGATTACGTAACCAAGCCGTTTTCACCACGTGAATTAGTTGCTCGGGTAAAAGCAGTTCTTCGACGAGAAAGAAAGGAAGAGCAACCAAGCATCATCATTTTTGGCAACATATTAAAAATCGATTTGAAGAAGTTCGAAGTTTTTGTCGATAATGTTAAAGTTGACCTAACTCCAAGTGAATTCAAGATATTGACGCTTCTGTTAAAAAGAAAAGGATGGGTATACTCCCGTGAAGCAATCCTCGACGAACTTGGGTCGAGCGAAAAAGGTGTTCTGGACCGAACTGTCGATGTCCACATAAAAAATTTGCGTGAAAAATTAGGACCCGCAGGGAATTTCATCAAAAATGTCCGAGGCGTAGGATATAAAATAACAGAAGATTGATGAAACGATACTCTACGATAGTTTTTGCATCCATCATAGCGGTTATTTCAATTTTCTCAATTGTTCTTTTGTACCAAACTCTTGCAACTTTCAAGAAGTTTTTTATTGATTTTCAAATCCAAGAACTATCTCGTTTCACGAAAGTCATT
Organism: Candidatus Kapaibacterium sp.; assembly: GCA_013414795.1. Taxonomy (GTDB): domain Bacteria; phylum Bacteroidota; class Ignavibacteria; order Kapaibacteriales; family UBA2268; genus Naka2016. The sequence continues at coordinate 2,331,967 of CP058732.1, read as the reverse complement.
GAAAAGAATTTAACTCCACTTGATACTTCTGAAATTAAAAATTTAAAAAAAATTTTATTTCAAATAGATAGTTTGATAGATGTCCGATTTACAATAATTGATTCAAATGGCTTGGTGTTGATTGAAACCAGAAAGAACGAAGCGAAACTCGACAATCATCTTTATCGGACTGAAATCCAACTTGCTTTAAAAAATGGAGAAGGCTTTTCCACCAGATATAGCAAAACTATGAAAGCCGATTACATATATTTTGCAAAAAAGATGAATTTGAATAATGACACCTACGTCTTCCTTCGAACCAGCGTTCCTATGAAAAATCTTAATGCATTTTTCGCAAATGTCCAGGAGAAAGTAATTTTTACTTTTCTTGCCTTGTTTGGCTCTGTAATGTTAATTTCACTATTCCTTTCAAAAAGATTGACCAAACCGATACTTGAATTGGTCGATGCCTCCAAGAAAGTTGCAGAAGGAGATTTTAGCATTCAACTGGACGAGCGAGGAGATTCGGAAATATCTTTCCTTAAACACAATTTCAATGAAATGGTTGCTGAAATTCGTAAAAATCTTCAACAAGTTATTCAACAAAGAAATTTTATGAATAATCTGATAAATGCACTCGAACAAGCGGTTGCAATCATTACAAAGAACAAAGATATTATTTTTTGTAACAGATACTATAAGTCTTTGGTTTTGAAAAATGGTGAGAGTTTCGATAATATTGAAAATGAAAATATCCTAAATCAATTAAATGAAATCATAAACGGTCGGAAGGATTCCACAATCGAAGTTCAAATTGGAGACAAAATATTTTTGTCTTCGGTACGAACTTTGGAAGATACAACCCAGATTTTGCATATTCTTTACGACATTTCAATGATTAAAAAAGTTGAAAATATCAAAAGAGACCTTGTTGCAAATGTTTCCCACGAATTGAGAACTCCGCTTACTGCAATAAAAGGATATATCGAAACACTCGAAGAGGAAATTCCTTGCGAACAGTTTAAGTACATTGAAACAATCAAGAAGAACACCGAAAGAATTATTTATATTGTTGATGACCTATTGAATTTGGTCTCGCTCGAAGACGCAAATGCTCGTTTATTTGTTACAGAAGTGAATTTGTGCGAACTTGTTCATCAAGTCGTTCCCACATTTAAGCACAAATTGGAGGAGAAAAATCTTAAAATCGAAGTAATTTGCGAAGACGATTTCCCGAATATTAATGCCGACGCATTTCGTTTAGAGCAAGTTTTCATTAATCTCATTGATAATGCCATAAAATATTCTGAAAAGGGAACGATTAGAATTGAACTACGGAAAGTTGATGACGAGACAGTCAAGATAATTATTAGCGACGAAGGAATTGGCATTCCAAAAGAACACCAAGAAAGAATTTTCGAACGATTCTACACGGTCGATAAATCTCGCTCACGAAAGTATGGTGGGACGGGGCTTGGATTGTCTATTGTCAAACACATAATCCTCCTCCACGACGGGAACATCCAAGTTGAAAGCGAGGAAGGAAAGGGAACGAAGTTTATCATACATTTGCCAGTAAATTAGAATTCCCTTCGTAATTTTGTTTTTTTGCAAATTCTTGAAGTTAAGCGAAAATATCGACAAAGTTGTTTGGAGTGCTCTCGATAAAGGGCTTTATGTCCTTTATGGATTTGTTGTCCTACTGCAAATTCGTCGATTAGAACCTTCTGAACTTGGTCTTTATGGAATTTTAATTGGAATTCACACTTGGATTTTCATTATTACCGATTCTTTGTTCTACCAAGCGATTATTCAATTTGGATTTAAAGAAGAGACCGAGCGTAGAGCGAATACGCTTGCTTTCTTGTTATCTTTTGCTTTCGTTTTTCTTTTTACTTTTGTTTTTTCAGTTTTTTCTGATTTTTGGGTATATTTCTTCAAAGAACAAGGATTGAAGAAAGTTGCATTCTATTTGCCCTTCCTTTCGATTTTAACCCTTCCAAGAGTTTTCTGCTTGAAATTTGCTTTCAAGCATTCGAATATGTTCAAACTTTTCCTTGTGAATTCAGCATTTTTTATTCCAATGAGCATTTTGACGGTAGTGTTCTACTTTCAAAAGCCAGTGTTTAGATTTGAAACCCAAATGGAAATCTATTTCTCTGGCACAATTATAAGTTCGCTTGTAGCAATATTGATTTTACGGAAAAACATTCGATTCGGCTTTCGGGGAAATTTGAAACTGCGCGAGTATTTCTCTTTTGGGTTGCCAATGATGAGTTATTCTCTATTTCAAAGCATTCCTCGACAACTGGATGTGTTGTTTCTGCAATACTTTTTCGAAAGCCGTATTGTCGGGCTTTATTATTCAGCGAAGACACTGTTTCGCCTTTTTGAAGAGGGTTTAAATGCTGGCTATGGCTTGGTTTATCCCACAGCAGTAAGATTGATAGCAAAGAATCGTAAAGAGGAATTGTTCAGCCTTATAGTTAAATCGACTTCGTTTACTTTTTTGTTTTTAATGCTTTTGTTTATTGCACTGGAATTCGGAGGTAGTAAGTTTTTCATAAATCTCTTTCTTCCCGAACGCTATTCGATGGCAATTTCATTTTTCAATTTTATGCTTATTGCAACTGTCTTTATGCCTTTGCAATTGAGTGCTTCCGTTATGATTGCAGAGAATAAAGTGCGTTTGGTGGCAAAATATATTTTCCTTTCTTCGCTTGCTTCTGTTTTGGTGTTTGTTATTGTCGGATACTTTGGTTTAGTTAATTTAACGCCTTTGGGTTTGGTTACATATTACTCATTTTTCGGAATTTTGCTATACTTTAATATGAAAAAAGATTACCAATTTCGTTTTATACATTTGTTTCAAGGGGTTAAAGACGTAACTGCATTTGTCATTGCAAAAACGAAAAAGTAATTCCTTCCTTTTCTGTTGTATATTATTTAGATATTAAAAAAGTTTTTTGGAATTTTTAGGCTTATTAAAAATTCTATAAAGGATTTTAACTAAATAAATGGAATTCTGTTTCTTGAATGAAATTTGGGTAATCTTTCTAATTAATGCCAGAATCCACGGTCGAGACTGCGATATTGTATTGCTTCGCTAATGTGGTGTGGTTTGATTATTTCGGAATTTTCCAAATCTGCAATGGTTCGGCTAACTTTCAAGATTTTGTCGTAAGCACGAGCAGATAATGCAAGCCTATTCATTGCAATTCTTAAGATTTCTTGCGACTTTTCGTCCAATTGACAGAATTTTCGAATTTCCTTCGAGCCCATATCAGCATTTTTGAAAATATTCTTGTAATTTTTGAAACGTTCGGCTTGGATTTGACGTGCTTTTATTACTCTTTTTCGAATTTCTTCGGAACGCTCGCCCGAAGACTTATCTGTGAGTTCTTGATATTTAACTGCTGGAACTTCGATGTGAATATCGATTCTATCGAGTAGTGGACCAGAGATTTTGGATTGATACTTTTGAATCTGTCCTGGACTGCAAGTGCATTCTTGATAAGGGTTGCCATAATTTCCACACGGACAAGGGTTCATTGAACAGACGAGCATAAAATTCGCTGGATATTCAATTGTCATCTTTGTTCTAGAAATGCAAATCTTTTTGTCTTCGAGTGGCTGGCGTAGAACTTCCAATACATTTCTTGCAAACTCTGGTAACTCGTCGAGGAAGAGCACGCCGTGGTGGGCAAGCGAAATTTCGCCTGGCTTGATTTTGTTCATTCCGCCACCAACCAGTGCAGCGTCGCTTATTGTGTGGTGTGGCGAGCGAAAGGGACGAACGGTAATGAGTGCTTCATTATTTTGTAGCAGTCCAGCCACTGAGTGAATTTTTGTAGTTTCCAAGGCTTCGTCCAAAGTCAAAGGAGGCAATATCGAAGGAATTCGCTTGGCAAGCATAGTTTTTCCAGAACCTGGAGGTCCAATCATCAAAATATTGTGCCCACCAGCGGCGGCGACTTCCAATGCTCGCTTTACATTTTGTTGTCCTTTTACATCAGCAAAATCCAGATTGTAGTTAAATTGACTTTCCTCGAAAATTTTATATTTGTCAACAACTCTTGGTTCAACACTTTCGTTGCCATTTAGGTAATTAACAATTTGCAACAAAGATGAAAAGGGTAAAACGTCGATGTCGTCGACGAGGGCGGCTTCGTTTGCATTTGATTCTGGAAGAGCAATGGCACGGAAACCCAATTTTTTTGCTTCGTAGGCAATTGGCAAAGCACCGTGAATTGGTCGCAAAGCCCCTTCGAGCGAAAGTTCACCAAGGAAAAGTATGCTTTCAGTCGATTCGGGTGGGATAATGTTTATTGCGGAAAGTATTCCCAAGGCAATTGGAAGGTCGAAGGCACTTCCTTCTTTTCGGACATCTGCAGGGGCAAGATTGATGGTGATTTTCTTCGCTGGGAAAGGGATACCGCTATTTTTAATTGCAGCAGTAACTCTTTCTTTGGATTCTTTGACTGCCGAATCTGGCAAACCGACAATTATAAAGTTTGGGAGAGCATTATCTAAATGCGTTTCAATTTCTACAAGGAAAGCATTAATTCCAAGAACGCTTGCAGATTGAATTTTGGAATACATTTTTTAATTTGCTTTTTCAGACAAATCTTTATACATAAAAAGCAATAAGTCAATATATGAAACAATGCCAAGAAGATTGAAATCTTCGTCAACTACTGGAAAACATTCACCTTTCTTTTTGATGAATAATTCCAATGCCTTTAAGATTGAATCTTCTGGGAAGAGAACTTTAACATCACGTTTCACAAGGTAATCAAAATCGGAAATGGTTGAAAACTCTGCCTCTTCGATTTCTTCCTCGGGGTCGTAGATTTTCTTTCTTATATACTCGTTTACACGGTTCTCATCAATTAGTCCAACAAATTTTCCATCCTCGACTACTGGTATGTGTCGGACTTTTTCGATTTTGATAAAATCCAAAACTTTTCGCAAAGTATCATTCCAAGAAACAAAGAACAAGTCTTTGGACATAATATCTTTAACTTTTGGGATATTTTTCATTTAAAACTCCAAACTTTATCAGAAAGCAAAATAGGAAAAAAGTTTTAAAATACAAAAGAAATTATCGCAAATGGAATATAATTCAAAATCAAGAAAAATCATAGTGATTTTTTTGTAATTTTGTAATTTAAGAAAATTATTATTTTAAAAATGGCAAAATCTATTACCGTTCTTTTTGCAGCGAGTGAGATTTTTCCTTACATTAAGTTTGGTGGTGTTGCCGATTTTTCCTACTCCTTCACTCTTGCCCTCCGAGCCCTTGGACACGATGTGCGAGTTATGATGCCCCGATATGGCAATATTTCCGAGCGAAAGCATCAAATCCACTTCATCAAAAGATTGCAGGACATTCCTATTAATATTGCTGGTAAAGAAGAGTTATTCACTGTCAAATCTTCTTCTATTACCAATGGACGCTACAAAGTTCAATCCTACATAACTACAAATTTCAACTATTTTGACCAAAGGAAAGCAATTTACAACGACCCAGTGACTGGAAAACCTTTCCCAGACAACGACGAACGCTTTATTTTGTTTGCTCACTCTGTTGTGAAAACTTGTTTGCTATTGAATTGGTTTCCCGAAATCCTCCATTGCAATGATTGGCAGACTGCACTAATTCCAGTTTTGGCTAAAACCTTATATCCAAATAAATTTAAAAAGACAAAGTTTGTACTCACTGTTCATAATTTTGCAAACCAAGGAGAATTTCCCGAGTCGACTTTCGACAAAACTGGTTTGCCAACGGAAGTAAAGGAAAAATTGATGCACAACGGGAAATTTAATTTTCTTAAAGGTGGAATTTTATTTTCCGACTTTGTTACAACAGTTTCGCCTACCTACGCAAAAGAAGTTCTGCAAGATGAAGTTCACACCAAAGGATTGAATAAAATACTGATTGAATTGAATAGTAATTTCGCTGGTATTCTAAACGGAATTGACCCTTGGCAATGGAATCCACGTTTTGATGACGATATTGCTTGCAAATTGCAAAATAGTAACTTCGCTTCCTATAAAAAATGCAATAAGGAGGATTTGTTGCGAACTCTTGGCTTAGAACTAAATCTTGAGTTTCCCTTGATAGGTATGATTTCCCACATTGAGGAGTTTAAAGGAATAAAACTTTTACTCGAATCAATTGATAAAATTTTGAAAGAAGATGTTTACTTCGTTTTTTTGGGAACTGGCGACCCAAATTTGACCAAAAGATTGCAAAAGGTGGCTGAAAAATACCCACAAAAGTTTGTTTTCAAAAACGTTTACGATGAACAACTTGCACACAAAATCGAGGCTGGCTCGGACATTTTCCTTATGCCATCAATTTATGAACCTTGTGGGTATAATGCAATTTATTCTGTGGTTTACGGAACTGTTCCAATAGTTCGGGCAACTGGTGGTTTAATTGATTCCATCGAACCGTTTAATCCCGAAACTGGCGAAGGCGTTGGTTTTGTTTTTGATGAAGCCACTCCTTCATCTCTTGTTAAGAAATTCAAAGAGGCATTGGACGCATATCGAAATAAGGAATTGTGGGATAAAATCATTCAAAATTGTCTTTCAAAATCATTTTCTTGGAAGGATTCGGCTGAACAATATGTGGAAATTTACCGTAATTTAATTAAATAGGTTTTGGGCTCAAAAATTTACAATCACTCAATCATAAAAATAGAGCATTTCCGTTTAAAAGAGTTTCAAGAAAAAGAGGAATGAAATCAATTATCAGCAAGTTGGGTCATTTTTTACTGTTATTAATAATTATCGAGGCTTTGCTTTCCTCGTGCAACGAATTGCCTACTGAAATTACCTACTCCTTGCTTTACGATACGACAACTGTTTTGCCCATTTCTTCCGACAGCGTCAATTTCTTTGTCCAGGGTAGAACAAAGTATGTTTTCGCTAAAATTTTTAATGTTGGGGCAATATTTGTTGGCGGTTGGAATGGTTTTCGCTCGGCTTCTTTGCTTCGTTTCAAGGAGTCGAACTTGCCCGATACTTTGCTTTGGCTCACCGAAGACCGAATCGACAGCGTCCGACTTGTCCTTCCTTTTCAAAACTATGTTTTTGGCGATAGTTTAAATTCAAATCTTTCGTTTAAAGTGTTTTTGATAAATCAGTACTGGACAAATCAAGTAACTTGGGATTCAGTTTTTGACAACTGGACTCCCAAGCCATTTATAAACCCAACACCAATTGGTTCATTTTCTGGTAAAGTAAATCTAAATGATTCAATTGCCGAACTTTCCATCTCGCTCCAAAAGAGTTTTATTCTTGATTGGCTTAAAAAGAATAAAGATTCAATTCCGATATGGGGAATACTAATTGCACCAGACCAAAGTTGTAATGTGATACATCGCATTAGTGCTCAATTTGTTACAGAAGAAAAGGTTAGCCACCCGCAAATTGTTGTTCATTACAAATATTTGGATTCCACCGACAGAGTCTGGTATATCCATTCTGCAATCGACGCTTCTGTTATAGATGTCCCGAAAGTAGATACTTTAAATTCTTTGACTATTCAAAGTGGTTTTTCCTACCGAGTAGCAATTGAGTTCGATGTGTCGAAAATTCCAAAATTTTCGGCAATTCACTACGCCCAACTCGAAATGTTCATAGACCCAGAAAATACTATTTACGGAAATAGTGGTTTGGATACAATCTTTACTGGGGGATATTTTGGAACAAATCCTTTGGACAGCGTCCCAATGATTTCATTTCTTGGTCGCCGTGAAGGCACCAAAGTAACTTTCTACAAAGTGTCTTCTCCAATTGAACTTTGGCTGAAAGAAAATGGGAAAGGCGAAATTGTTTTGTATTCCTACTATTGGAATGAAAGCCGAACACTAAATCGAATTTCTTTCTATGGATTGAATGCACCAGACCCACGGAAACGACCAAGATTAAAGATAATTTATTCAAGTCGGAAAACAATATGAAAAAGTTTTGTCTATTTACTTTGGCCATTTTGGTTGGATTGAATTTCAAACTCATTTCGCAAGGCGGTTCAAATTTTTCCATTTTTGGAATTGGGGATATAATGCACAACAGCAGTGCTGTTTACGATGCTTTGGGTAGTTCTGCTGTTGCTTTACCCAAGGAAAACTCGATAAATCTGGTTAATCCCGCTCTTTGGGGCTTTTTAACGCAAACTCGTATTCGTGCTGGCTATCGATTTAACCAGAACTATGTCGAGTCGGGGAATGCACATCTTTGGCAAAACAATGGCAAAGTCGACGGAATCTCCTATGGTCTTGCTATTGATACAAGTGTTGGTGCCAGCATCGTTTTTGGGTTCAATACTTATAGCACTGTAAACTATTACATTTCGAAACGCATTGAAATTGTTCTGGATGATTATTACTTACAAGGTAACAATGTTTATCAAGGCAGTGGTGGAATTTCTCAAGCATTTCTTGGGGCTTCCTATCGTCCTTTGAAGCAGTTGTATCTTGGTGGGGCAATCGTTACAAATTTTGGAACAATCAATTACTACAATAGAACTCTTGTTTGGGGAAATTATGCCTCCTCGGCAATTACTGAAAAAAATGATTATTTCATTGGTTTGGGCTTTCGAGTTGGGTTTGTTGTAAATCCAATATCAAAAGGGTATATCGGCTTTTTCTACGAGGCAAATAATCGGGCAAACTTGAAATCGCAAACACAATATGTTTACGAATTAACTCTTGATACAACTTTTGTGAATGAAACCAAAGTCGATATGCCAAGTTCTTTCGGTCTTGGGTTTTCATACACTATCGGGAGAACCCTTTTCACAACTGAATACACCCAAAGAAACTTTACCCAAATGAACTACAATCTTGGACCAAGAACAAGTTTGGGCAAAGAGGAAAAACTTGCTTTTGGCGTTTCCTATCTTGGAAGCAAATCCCTTTTCACTTCGTATAGCGACCGAGTGACGTATAATTTGGGTGGGTACTACAAACAATTGTACCCAAAAGTCGATGGTGCGAACATTAAGGAGTATGCTTTTAGTTTTGGGTTTGAATTTCCAATTGTTGGCTCTGCAATGTTCAATGCTGGTTTTGTTTTCGGTGCAAGATTACCAGAAATAAGTTCCTTGCCAAAAGAGTATTTCGGTCGAATGATATTGGAAATAACCCTTGGCGAGACTTGGTTTGTACCATTTAGACGCGAGTAGTCATTTATATAAAAACAAAAGGCGGGCTTTAAACCCGCCTTTTTTAATTTTAAAAAGATTACTTTTTCAAAATCTTTTCGCTAACGGATTTTCCTTGCAAGAAGAGTAATAGATAATCACGTCCGCCAGCCTTTGAATCGGTTCCGCTCATATTGAATCCACCAAATGGGTGAACATCGACCAAAGCACCAGTGCACTTACGGTTGAAGTATAAATTGCCAACGTGGAATTCATCACGGGCTCTCATCAGTTTCTCTCTGTTGTTCGAGTAAACTGAACCAGTCAGTCCATATATTGTATCGTTTGCAATTTGAAGTGCGTGGTCGAAATCCTCTGCTTTAATTACAGCAAGAACTGGTCCAAATATTTCTTCTTGTGCTATTCTTGCTTTAGAGTCAACATCTATTATTACTGTTGGCTCAATATAGTATCCATCCAGACCAGCGACTTTGTTGCCACCGTGGATTAATTTTCCTTCTTTTTTCCCAATTTCAATATAGGAAAGAATGCTTTTTTCAGCCGAAGCGTTAATAACTGGACCCATTTGATAGTTATCCTTTGGGTCACCGATTTGAATTTTTTCGACTTCTGCTTTAAGTTTTTCGACAAACACATCGTATACTTTTTTATCGACAATTGCACGTGAGCAAGCGGAGCATTTTTGTCCTTGGAAACCGAAAGCAGAAACCACAACGCCTTTGACCGCTTCGTCCAAATCTGCTTCTGAATCGACTATTATTGCATCTTTTCCACCCATTTCTGCTATGACACGTTTAATCCAGATTTGTCCTGGGGATACTTTTGCAGCAAGTTCATTAATTCGAAGACCAACTTCCATCGAACCAGTGAAAGAAATGAATCTTGTCTTTGGATGGGTAACAAGGTAATCGCCCGCTTCGGCTCCACTTGCCACAAGGTAATTGAGAACGCCGTCGGGTAGACCAACTTTCTTAAATGTTTCGTACAAAATCCATCCCATCATTGGAGAGTCGGAAGAAGGTTTCAAAACAACTGTGTTGCCAGTAACAATCGCTGCCGAAGTCATTCCCGTCAAAATTGCAAGCGGAAAGTTCCAAGGTGGAATAATAAGACCGACGCCAAGAGGAATATAGAAATACTCGTTCTTTTCGCCTTTGATTTTTGTCAGTGGTTGCTTTTGTGCATATCGAATTGCTTCTCGACCATAGAATTCGAGGAAATCTATTGCTTCGCAAGTATCGGCGTCCGCTTCCAAATAATTTTTGCCAACTTCGGAAATCATCCAGGCATTAATTTCATATCGTCGTCTTCTCAATTCTGCTGCTGCTTTGAATAGATAGTTTGCTCTGGTTCTTGCTGGAACTTTCTTCCAGAATTCGAATGCTTCGACTGCTGCTTGAATTGCTCGTTCTGCATCTTCTTTCCCAGACTTTTGGAAGATGCCAACAACTTCGTCTGGGTGTGCTGGATTGATTGATTTGGTCTTGCGTTCAGTATAAACTTCTTTACCATTGATAATGTTTGGATACTCCTTGCCAAATTGTGCTCGAACTTTTTCGATTGCTTGTTTTTGACGCTGCAAAACCTTTGGGTCGGAGAAATCCAAATATGTTTGATTTGCAAAAGGTTTCATATTTTTTTACCTTTTAAGTTGAACAAAAAAACAAATTTAAGAATTTTAACTTTACTACTTCCTATACTTATTGAATAATCAACTATTTCCGTGTTGCAAATCTTGTTGTTTGCGAACAGATTTCGAATAAAGATGAATTGTTTTTGGTAATTTTGTATTTTTTTGTAGGAATTATGCTGGATTTAAAATTTATTCGAGAGAATCCCGAATTAGTTCGCAAAAACATTGAGTTAAAAGGCGAAAATGCGAATATTGATTTTCTTCTTGAATTGGATGAGAATCGACGAAAAATTATTGCCGAGGTCGAGCGGTTGAAACATCATCGCAATGTTGTTTCGAACGAAATTGCAAGGCTGAAAAAGGAAAAGCAAGACGCCACGGCTAAAATCGAAGAAATGCGAGTAGTCTCCGACCAGATCAAGGCAATGGACGACGAACTACGGGAAATTGAAACGAAAATCAGAGCCGAACTGTTAAAAATTCCTAATATGTTGCATCAAAGTGTGCCCGCTGGAAAGGACTCGAACGACAATGTTGTGGTGCGTGCTTGGGGCATTCCTTTGGAAAAAAATGTGCCAGACCACATACAAATTTCAAAAGCGTTGAACATACTCGATTTCGAGCGTGGTGCCAAAGTAACTGGTTCTGGCTTTGCGTATTACATTGGCAAAGGTGCGGCTTTGGAACGAGCATTGATAACTTATATGCTCGAGAAACACATTTATGAGCACAATTATTTGGAAATGCTCCCGCCTTTGGTTGTGAACGAAAATGCTATGATTGGAACTGGTCAAATTCCCAAACTCGCTGATGATATGTACTACATTGACAAAGATGAATTGTATCTTATTCCAACAGCCGAGGTACCAGTTACAAATTACCATTCAAACGAGGTTTTGAACATTGAGGATTTGCCCAAAAAATTTGTTGCATATACGCCTTGCTTTCGTAGAGAGGCTGGCAGTTATGGAAAAGAGACGAAAGGATTTCTCCGTGTTCACCAATTCAACAAGGTTGAACTGGTAAAATATACCACGCCCGAAACTTCTTACGAAGAATTAGAACTTTTGACAAAAGATGCTGAATCGATTTTGCAGGATTTGAATATACCATATCGAGTGGTTTTACTTTGTAGTGGTGATACAAGTTTTTCAAGTGCAAAGACTTACGATATTGAGGTTTGGTCGCCTGCTGAAAAGAAGTGGCTTGAAGTTTCAAGTTGTAGCAATTTCGAAGATTTCCAGGCAAGGCGGGCTAACATTCGATTTAAACGAACTCCAAACGACAAACCAGAATTTGTTCATACACTTAATGGTAGTGGACTTGCAACTTCCCGTTTGATTGTTGCTCTTCTGGAAAATTATTATAATCCCGAGGACGGAAGTGTAACAATCCCCGAAGTCCTTCGTCAATATACTAAGTTCGAAAAAATAACTAAATAATGGATGATTATCGTCGGTTTTTGCAACCGAGCGTTGTTGCTCAACTGAAAAGTATTGAACTCAAGGCTCGACTTGTAGTCGAAGGCTTTATGACTGGTTTGCATCGCTCTCCGTACCACGGTTTTAGCGTCGAATTCGCTGAACATCGCCAATATAATCCTGGGGATGAAATTAAGCACATTGACTGGAAAGTTTTTGCTCGCACAGATAAATATTTTGTTAAGCAATTCGAAGAGGAAACCAATCTGCGGTGCATTATTGCAATTGACAAAAGTGCTTCTATGCGTTTTGCTTCTAAGAATAACATAAGTAAATACGAATATTCAGCCTACCTTGCTGCTGCGCTTGCCTATCTATTAATGAAGCAACGGGATGCAGTTGGGCTTGCTCTTTACGACGAAACTTTGCATACATATTTGCCGCCACGCTCTAAATCATCATACATTGCAGAAATTTTGAAAACAATCGACAAAACCTATCCTACGGATAGGACTGGTACAGCCAAGGCATTAAATCAATTAGCCGAGAAAATTGTCCGCCGTGGTTTAGTCGTGATTTTCAGCGATTTCTTCGACGACCCAGAATCTGTGTTGAATGCGTTAAAACATTTTCGACATAAAAAGCACGAAGTAATTGCTTTTCAAGTTTTGGACCCACAAGAAATAGATTTTAAATACTCTGGTTCAGTTTTGTTTAAGGATATGGAAACTGCCGAAACTTTGCAAACTCAACCGTTGCAGTTGAAAAAATTTTATCGTGAAAAGGTAGTTGATTTTATAAACCAAATAAAAAGAGAATGTTTCGAAAGAAATATCGATTTTAATGTAATTCGCACTGACGAGCCATTCGATAAAGCATTAAGACAATATTTAACCAAGAGGGCAACACTTTAATTAGAGTTTTAGGAGTTATGGACAGGTTCATTGAAATTAAGAAAGCATCGACCCACAATTTAAAGGCTATCGACCTAAAAATTCCCCATAGGAAACTCGTAGTGATTACGGGAGTGAGCGGTTCTGGGAAGTCTTCGCTTGCTTTCGATACAATTTATGCCGAAGGGCAAAGACGTTTCGTCGAATCTATGTCTGCATACACCAGGCAATTCCTTGAACGAATGCCACGTCCCGATGTGGAAAGCATTTCTGGGATACCACCAGCAATAGCAATACAACAGAGAACTCAATCCAAAAACCCACGTTCTACTGTTGGAACTTTGACTGAAATATATGATTATATTCGTTTAGTTTTTGGTAGGATAGGCAAGACAATATGTAAAAAGTGTCGTCAAGAAGTCAAAAAGGATAATTCACAATCTGTTTATGAGTATTTGAGTAAAAATCTTCCCGAAGGCAAAAAACTTCTATTAGCCTTTCCACCAAGTGAGAACTATCGTAAAATTACCGAATTTAAAAATAAAATAATTGAGCAAGGATTTACACGGGTATACAACATTAAAGAGAAAGAAGTACAACTTCTCGAAGATGTCGATATCACAGATGTAATGAACTTCAAGAATTATGCAATCGTAGCGGACCGTGTTGTTTTCCGAAAAGACGACGAGACAAAATCGAGAATTATAGATTCGCTCGAAATTGCGTTCAGTTTTGGTGATGGCAGAGCATGGATTGTTTTCGTAGATGAAAACAGAATAAAAAAATTTAGCAATCTCTATGAATGTGCAGATTGCGAAATAATTTATAAAGAGCCTGAACCAAGACTATTTTCTTTCAATAATCCTTATGGGGCTTGTCCAGTTTGTCAAGGCTTTGGTCGAACGATGGATATTGACGAAGACCTTGTGATTCCAGATAAGTCCAAAAGCCTTCGTCAAGGAGCACTTCATCCTTTCCGCACTAATTCTTTCACGAACATTATGAATGAAATTCTCGATGCTGCAGTAAAAAGTGGAATTTCGATTGATAAGCCTATTAAGGATTTTACACCCGAAGAAATGGATTTCCTTTGGAACGGAAACGAACATTTCTGGGGCTTAAACGAGTATTTCCGTTACTTGCAAGAAAAAAGTTATAAAGTTCAAAATCGCATTATGCTTGCAAGATATCGAGGCTACACCACTTGTCGGGCTTGTGGAGGTTCGCGAATTCGTACCTCTGCACGTCAAGTTTTCGTTGCTGGCAAAAACATTCCAGAATTGATTAAATATCCCTTAGATAAATTGTACGAATTTTTTGAAAATATTAATTTAACCGAGTACGAGTTCAAAGTTGTTGGCCAAGTAATAGAACACATTAAATGGCGTTTGAAACTTTTGATAGATATTGGTTTGCATTATTTAACTCTCGAAAGGCTTGCCCACACGCTTTCGGGCGGGGAAATGCAAAGGATTCAACTTGCAAATGCTCTTGGTTCCTCCCTCGTCGAAACTTTGTTTGTGTTGGACGAACCAAGTATTGGATTGCATCCTCGCGATACTGATAGACTGTTGCAAATTCTTTTTCGACTGCGTGATGCTGGTAACACAATACTTATTGTCGAACACGACCCAGACATAATCCGTCAAGCAGATATGATAATCGATTTGGGACCTGGTGCTGGCGATAAAGGTGGAAATATCATTTTCCAAGGTACTTACAACGAAATTTTGAAGTCGAAGAAGTCGATTACTGGACAATACCTTTCTGGCAAAAAGAAGGTCCGAATTGATAAACAAAAACGTGACGAAGGAATGGGTACAATTCGGATTTTCAATGCGAAACAGCATAATTTAAAGATAGATTACCTTGAAATTCCGCTTGGATTGATGACTGTTATCACAGGCGTTTCTGGTTCTGGAAAGAGCACTTTGCTTTACGATGTGATTTATAAAGGCTTACGCGACATTATGATTAAAAACGAAGCCTCGACAACTGCATTCGATAAGGTGGATGTCGATGGCTTTTTCAGCCGTGTTGAACTTGTAGACCAAAATCCGATAGGGAAGTCGAGCCGTTCCACTCTTGCTACTTTCTCAAAAGTTTTCGATTTGATTAGGGAACTTTACGCTTCGACGCCTCTTGCAAAGCAATTGGGGTTGAAACCTGGCTATTTCTCCTTCAATATTCCTGGTGGAAGGTGTGAAGTATGCCAGGGCGAAGGTTTAGTGACAATCGATATGCAATTCTTACCAGATGTTCAACTTGTTTGCGAAGCCTGTAAAGGAACTCGCTATAAAAAAGAAGTCCGAAATATTCTTTATAAGGACAAGTCGATAATTGATGTCTTGGAAATGACTGTCGACGAGGCTATAGATTTCTTTTACGAGGAACCAAGGATTGTACAAAAATTGCAAATCTATCAAGATATTGGTTTGGGTTACGTTAAACTTGGACAGCCATCGAATACATTTTCTGGTGGCGAATCGCAAAGAATCAAACTTGCATCTTATTTAGACCAACCCGATACCGAAAATGTGGTTCTACTTTTCGACGAGCCAACAACTGGTTTGCACCTTGACGATATATCGAAACTTCTTCTCTGCTTCGACAAACTTGTAGACAGCGGAAATACCGTTATCATTATTGAACACAATCTTTACGTAATTTCTGCTGCGGATTATGTCATTGACCTCGGACCCGAAGCAGGAGAAGACGGCGGAAGAGTTGTCTGCACTGGAAGTCCAGAGAAAATAGCCAAGTGCAAAAACTCCCATACAGGCAAAGCCCTAAGGGAGTTCTATAAATTCAACAAAATCAATGAAGAAAAGTTAAAAGTTTAAAACCTTCTTGATTGCGTTTATCACATCGTTAGTGTTTGGTAGAATGGCATTTTCGTAACTTTTTGCAAAGCCGACAGGGACGTCTTTCGAACCAACTCTGACAATCGGCGCATCGAGGTAATTAAATGCAAATTCACTTATCTTTGCTGCAATTTCACCACCGAAGCCACCAGTAACTTTATCCTCGTGGGCAATAACAACTCGGTTTGTTTTCTTTATCGATTCGAATACCAGTTCTTCGTCCCAGGGTATCAAAGAACGCAAGTCGATAACTTCGACAGAAATGCCTTCGCGTTCCAATTCCTTAGCGGCGAACAATGATAAGTGGACAGCGGTACCGTATGCAACAACAGTTACATCTTTTCCTTCCCTTCGGATTTTTGCTTTTCCGAAAGGAACAACAAATTCTGGATGGGGCTTGGGAGCAAATGCATTCTTAAAGTTGTAAAGAAATTTTGGTTCGAGGTACATTGTAACCCCGCGAGAGCGGATTGCGTTTCGCATCAAACCAACTGCATCGTCGGCGAAGGCTGGAGTTACAATTCTAATGCCAGGCAGAGTTACCAAAGCCCCTTCGATGTTTTGTGAATGGTATAGTCCTCCTTGAATGTATCCACCACTTGCCAATCGAATAACAATATTTGGAGTAAATTGTCCTTTTGTTCGCCAGTAGTCGTGGGAACATTCGACCAACTGTTCCATTGCTGGCCAGAAGTAATCAGCAAATTCTGCCCCTTCGATGACTACTCGAATATCGTCACGGTATCGGCAGAAACCGTTAGCAGTTCCAACAATATTATCTTCGGCAATTGGTGCATTAAATACACGTTCTTTGCCAAACATTTGGGGCATTCCTTTAACGACGTTGAATACGCCTCCTTTGCCAATATCTTGTCCCCAAAGGAATGTATTTGGATTTCGTTGGAACTCCTCAATCAATGTCTGGTTAATTGCTTCTCGAAGTGAAATAAGCGGAGCATTGGGTTCGGGTTCATATTCTTCTGTTTTCGCGTCTTTCGGAATGTAGGGTTCTGGTATAATGAATTTGTTCCATTGGCTTCCGTCTGCATCAGGGGTTTGTTCTGCTTTGTCTGCTGCCTCGAAAATTATTTTTTGATTTTCTGATTCAATTTCTTGAAGTTCTTCTTCTGTTGCTATGTTTTTGTTTAATATGTGATAACGGAATTGAAGAAGTGGGTCGCGACGCATAACCGTTGTCAGTTCTTCTGGGGAACGATAAAGTTCGTGGTTGTCAGAATTGGAGTGGGAACCTATTCTATCGCAATCAGCGTGAACCATTGCGGGTCCATTTCCCGACTTGACCCATTCAATAGCAGACATTAATGCTCGATAGGAATCGAATGGGTCCCGTCCGTCGCAACTAATAATTTTAAGATTTTTAAAACCAGCGAAATTTTCTGCAACATTTAAATTTCCCATTACTTCGTGCAGGGGAACCGAAATTCCGTATTTATTGTTTTGAATTACGAACACAACGGGAAGTTTTTCTGTGGAAGCACTGTTGACTGCTTCGTAGTAATAGCCTTCGGCAGTTGCAGATTCCCCAGTGGAACAGAAAACAATTTCGTCTCCACCATATCTTTTAATTGCTCGACCAAGGCCTGCGGCGTGTTGGGCGTGGTTTCCAGTGCAAGAAGAGACATTTTGGATACGAATCGATGGTTTAGCGAAATGATTGCTCATATGGCGACCACCCCCAGCAACATCGTATTCTTTGCTCAAACCGTTTAAAATTATTTCGTACGGGGTTATTCCAGCAGAAAGGGAGGTAAGCATATCGCGGTAGTAGGGGAATAGGAAGTCTTTGCCAGCACGAAAGACTTGTCCCAAAGCCAATTGTATTCCGTCGTGCCCACCGAATGGGGCGTGGTAGGACCATCCTTTTGCCATCTTTAAGTAAAGAGCAGCCTTTTCGTCGAGGCGTCTTCCAAGTTGGTTTAATTTATACCATTTAAGAATTGTTTCTCTGTCGAAACCTTCAAAATCGAATTTACTGTAAAGTTCTACTTCGCGTTCTTTTCCGAGATAAATTATTTTAACGATTTCATTGCTTCCGTTTGTTTCTGCTTTCTTTGTTTTTTTCTTTGCAGTAGTTGAATTCTTCATAACTTTATATTTATTTTGTTAAACTAACATAAATTTTTATTGACGAAAAAAGATAATTTTGTTTTTTGGTTAAACAAAAATCACAATATAAGAAATTTTACTTATGGTGACATCAAGAATTGTGGTTGGCGATGTTCACGGTTGTTTCCTAACTTTGAAAAAATTGCTTTTCGAAGTGGTAAAAATAACTTCATCAGATTTCATTTATTTCTTGGGAGATTTGATTGACCGCGGACCAAGAGTTAAACAAACTGTGGATTTTGTAAAAGATTTATGGGAAAGAGGAAAGGCGTTGTCAGTTCGGGGAAACCACGAGGATATGCTTTTAAATGCTATCGATGACCCTTTTGCTTTGATAAACTGGGAATACAATGGATGCGATGCAACATTGAAGGGTTTTGGAGTAGACCATCCCAAAGATATACCTGTCGATTACATTCATTTTTTTGAATCTATGCCGTTTTATGTGGAACTCGAAAACTATGTGCTTGCACACGGAGACTTAAATTTCGATTTAGATGACCCTTTCGAGGATAAACATTACATTGTTTGGGGTCGAAGCCAAAGAGTTGACCCAGCCAAAATTGGTATGAGGAAATTAATCGTGGGACACACACCCACTCCTTTGGACAAAATATTAGATTCATTGAATCATTGGAAAATTTTCCTTGACGGCGGATGCGTTTATGCCAATTCACCATTTAAAAAAACATTAGGATATCTTTGTGCATTTGACATTGATAAAGGCAAGTTGTACTACACTTTCAATTGCGATTATTAAAAGAAAAGCCCCCGCAACTTCGCGGGGGCTTGGGGACTAATAGGACGTCTTTTAGCCAATTACTTTTGCTTTATATCCATAATTAATAATTCCGCTTGCGCCCTCTTCCATAATTTTCCTTAATACAAATTCAACACGTGCTCCGATTTTTAAGTCTTCGAAGTTGGTGTCGGTTATCATTGCAGTAACTCTGGCGCCTTCGTCTGTTTCGATTATTGCAACTGCATAAGGAGTTAGCAATTTAAACTGGTCGCTTGCAATGTGGATAATAGTATATGATAAGATAGTTCCAAACCCTTGAAGTTTGATTTTTTCGAATTCTTTTTTGCCAGAAATTGGGTCAACATAACGATTTGGCAAAGAAACGAAACCGCTCGGAAACTTTTGGGCTTCCAGACGATAGCGGTGTGGTATTTCCCTTGTATATCTTTGACTATTTGCCATTTTACATTCCCTCCAAAATATGAACAACACAACTTCCACCTGAACCACCCATATTCTGGGTCATTCCTAAGCGAGCATTTTGGACTTGACGCTTCCCAGCCTGATTTGTCAACTGGTAGTAGGCTTCGATGATTTGTGCAACGCCAGTAGCGCCAACTGGATGTCCTTTTGCTTTTAAACCACCGCTGGGATTTATGACAATTTTCCCGCCGTATGTGCCTTGCCCTTCGGCAATTGCTTTCCCAGCTTTACCATATTCGAAGAAGCCAAGTTCCTCGGCAACAACTATTTCGGCAATGGAGAAGCAATCGTGTACCTCGACGAAATCAATATCTTCGGGTCCGACGCCAGCCATTTTGTAAGCCCTTTGTGCTGCAATATTGACTGCCTCGAGCCGTGTCAAATCTTTGTGGTCGTGCAAAGCGATTGGTCCAGTTGCCGCGCCAACTCCACGTATTTTAACATATTTGTCAGTAAATTCCTTTGCCCGGTCGAGTGGACAAAGAATAACACAGGCTGCGCCGTCTGTTATAGGTGAGCAATCCATAAGCCTTAATGGGTCCGCAACCATCGACGAATTTAAAACGGTTTTTAAATCAATTTCAAATGGATATTGGGCATTAGGATTGTTGACTGCGTGCTTGTGGTTTTTGATTGGAACTTGCGCCAATTCTTCCCGAGTTAATCCGTAACGTTCCATATATGCCCGTGCAATCATTGCATAAAGACCGGGAAAGGTTACTCCATTGTATGCTTCATACTCTTGGTCCGAGGCAGTTGCAAGGACAAAAGTTCCGTCTTCAACATCCCACATTTTCTCAACGCCACCAACAAGGACAATGTCGTGCATTCCAGAAGCAACATCGATATATCCCATTCTTACTGCTTGACCGCCGGAAGAGCAAGCAGATTCAACTCGAACTGCGGGAACACCGATTTGTCCAACGTAATCTGCCATCAATGAAGCAAGATGTTCCTGGTATGCATAAAGACCGCTCGACATAGCCCCAACATATAATGCGTCGATTTTTTCAACTTTTGCATTTTCCATTGCTTTTAAAGCCGCTTCGGCGAACATATCGCGAATGCTTTGTTCCCAAAGTTCGCCGAACTTTGTCATTCCTACTCCTATAATAGCAACTTCTCGCATCGATTACCTCACATTTTGTTAATATTCATTGAATTGAATTTTCTTCCTGTAAGCAACATACTTCCCGTAATCAAGATAGACTTTGTGTGGTGTGTTTAACATTTCGCGAGTCTTGGGTGCAAGATTTTGGACTTCGGTAATTTTATCGGTAACTCTAAAAATAAAGCCATCGCTTCCTGCCCCAGAACCGAAGGAAACCATAAAAATCAAATCGCCCGGCTTTGCCACATCAAGTATTGCAGTTAATCCCGTGATTGACGAACCCGAATATGTGTTGCCCATAATGTTGACAATCCAGCCTTCGGACATTTGTTCTTGTTTGAAGCCAAGTTCTTTCCCAGCCTTCAATGGGAACCTTCCATTTGGCATATGGAAAACAGCATATTGGAAATCCTCGGGTTTCATTCCAGATTTCTCCAGCAATGCTTTTCCACAACCAAGAATATGTTTGAAATAGGCTGGCTCGCCTGTGAACCTACCGCCGTGTCGGGGATAAATTTGATGTTCACGTCTCCAAAAGTCAGCCGTGTCGCTTGTGAATGAATGCGTATATAGAACCTCGGCAACAACATTTTCTTTCCCAAATATGAAGGCAGAACCGCCAGCAGATGCGCTGTATTCAAGAGCATCACCCGGGGCTCCTTGGGAGGTATCTGCTCCAATTCCCATCGCATATTCCATTTCTCCACTCTTGACGTGGCTATATGCTACATACATCGCTTCTGACCCAGCCTTGCAAGCAAATTCAAAGTCGGCGACGTGGACGTGTGGTCCAATTCCCAATGCGTCGATTAAAACGGTTCCGGACGGCTTAACAGCGTATGGATGGGATTCCGAGCCAATGTAAACTGCTCCAATTTTTTGTGGGTCGATTCGAGCCCTTTTAAGAGCATTTTTAGCCGCAGCGATTGCGATGGTTATTGTGTCTTCATCTGGTCCGGGAACGGTCTTTTCAATCAACATCAGCCCTTTTTCAATAGATGCAGGATCGCTTCCCCATTGGTTTGCTATTGTAGCGCTTTTGATTCGATAGATTGGAACATATGCGCCATATCCAACAATTCCAACCATAATGCTACTCCATTTGTGAATAAAATCATTTTTGTGAAATTTCTTTGAAAATAATAGTGATTACTGGATTAGTCGTTGGGACACCTTCTGCTTTTGCTTGAATTTTCCAAATATAATTTAGAACATCTTTGATTCGGTCAAGAATTTTCATTACCTTCTCTTCGTACAGACCATAG
Source organism: Candidatus Kapaibacterium sp. (assembly GCA_013414795.1). Classification (GTDB taxonomy): domain Bacteria; phylum Bacteroidota; class Ignavibacteria; order Kapaibacteriales; family UBA2268; genus Naka2016. Next base: position 2,310,271 of record CP058732.1, on the reverse strand, counting down.
AGGATACCAGTATACCCAACTAATGCCCAAAATTTATCGAAATTAGCCATCTCTGGTTTCAAATCTCTTTTTAAATTTCCAAGCAAATTTATAAGCCTCGATTTCAGATTTCGTTTTATATCAAAATTTTCATTAATTGAATCAATAATGGAATCGATTTTGTGGTATAAATCGTTCAAATCTTTATCTGTTAAATTGTATGTTGTATCGCGGCTGAGTATAGTTTCGAAAGCAGTTTTCTTCTCGGCAAGAGTTTTCAAAGCCAACACGTCTTCCAACTGTTCGTTGATTTCTTTCTGTCTTGTTTCAAAAAAATTTATGATAATTCCAGTGTTTATTTTTTTGTCGTTGGTTAATGGTGGAAAAAGAATTTCAAGCGAATGCTTTGCAGCATAAACTTGATAAAGGCTAAACAGGTCAAGAAAATCTTCGTAAAATGAATCGCGATTTCCAGTTTTGTTGGCTTCGTCGAGAATTCTTCTGAATTCTTCGATAATTTTTGTTTCTCCAAGTAGTGGGTTTGTTGGTAAATTCTGTATAAAGTGCTTATTTATTGGCATATACAAAACCTAAATATCAAAACAACCAATAGATCGAGCAATGACGAGTCGTTGGATTTCGCTAGTACCTTCGCCTATTTCAAGGATTTTTTGGTCGCGATAAAATCGCTCTGCATCGTATTCTTTCATCAAGCCGTAACCGCCAAGAATTTGAACACAATGATTGGCGCAGGAGTGGGCAACTTCCGAACAATATAATTTTGCAATTGCCGATTCCATCGTTATTTTTTGTCCGTTGTCCAACATTCTGCAAACATTATATAAATATGTACGAGCAAGGTCGATTTGCATTTGCATATCTGCAAGTTTGAAAGCAATCGCTTGGTGTGTGGAAATTGGCTGTCCGAAAGTTTTACGTGTCTTTGCATAATTCAGAGCATATTCGAACGCACCTTGGGCAAGCCCCAAACCCATTGCAGCGATGGAAAGCCGTCCGTTGTCGAGAGTTTTGAGCATTTGTTTAAAGCCATCGCCTCGTTTGCCAAGGATGTTTTCCTCGGGCACTTCGACATCTTCGAGAATGAGTTCGCTCGTGTTCGAGGCACGCCACATCATTTTGTGCTTCATCGGGCGTGCTGTAAATCCACGTGTTCCGTTTTCGACGAGAAAGCAAGTGTATTCTTTCTTCCCGTTGGGCAATGTTCCGGTTACTGCTAAAATTGTCGAGCCAAGAGTTACGTCAGTCGATGCGTTGGTAATGAAAATTTTCGTTCCATTAATTATCCACTTGTCTCCAGATTTTACGGCTGTTGTTTTAGTGTTGCCAGCGTCGCTTCCAGCCTCGGGTTCGGTCAAACCGAAACCCCAGAGGTATCCCGAAGCTAATTTTGGCAAATACTTTCGCTTCTGTTCTTCGTTGCCGAAATAATAAATTGGACCGATGCCGAGAGAATTGTGGGCTGCAACTGTTGCTCCTTGTGAACTATCCACTCGTGTTATTTCTTCTACAATCATGATGTAGGAAAGATAATCCAAGTTCGAGCCACCATATTCTTCTGGTATGAAACAACCAAGGAAACCCATTTCAGCCATTTTTGCAGTTAGTTCATAGGAGAACTCCTCTTTTTCATCGAGTTCTCGTACTTTTGGTTTTATTTCCTCTTCTGCGAAGCGTCGGACAGTCTCTCGAAGGATTTGTTGTTCGCTTGTTAAGTTGAACTTGTTTTCCATAAAGCTTTTTAAGGTTTTCTATACAAATTTTAAATATCGCTTTTTTAGTTACGAAGAATTTTTATATATTGAAAATATAATATTAACAAAATTTTTTTTAATTATCAAACTAATTTTGTGTTTTTGTAAAGGAGTTGTTATGGATTACTTGTTGACAGAAGAACAGAAAATGCTTCGAGAGATGGTTTCGAAGTTTGCGAAAGAGAAAATTGCCCCCGTCGCCGCTGATAACGAGCGAAATCACCGCTTCCCTTGGGATATAATCCGAGAAGCGGGGGAACTTGGTCTTATGGGCATTGCATACCCGCAAGAATATGGGGGCGCCGGTATGGATTTCGTATCCTATTTCCTAGCAATTGAGGAAATCTCCCGTTGGTGTGCCTCCACTGGGGTAATAATTTCTGCCCATTCGTCTTTGGTTTGCGACCCAATTTACAGATTTGGTACCGAAGAGCAAAAGAGAAAGTACTTACCAGATTTACTCTCTGGTAAGAAAATTGGAAGTTTCTCGTTGACCGAGGCGCAAGCCGGCTCCGATGCTGGGAACACGAAAACGACTGCTGTAAAAGTTGGGAACAAATGGATACTCAATGGCTCTAAGTTGTTTGCAACCAATGGTGCGGAAGCCGATATTTTTGTTCTAATTGCTTCAACTGACCCGGGAAAGAAGACCAAAGGAGTTAGCGCCTTCATAGTTGAAAAAGATATGCCGGGCTATAGAATTGGCAAAATCGAGCGAAAATTGGGTATTCGGGCTTCTTCGACTGCTGAAATTATTCTCGAAAATGTAGAGGTACCAGAGGAAAATTTGCTCGGAGAATTAAATCAAGGGTTTAAAGTTGCAATGGTGACCCTTGACGGTGGTCGTTTAGGTATTGCAGCACAGGCGCTCGGGATTGCTCGTGCTTGCATAGAAGATTCGGTTAAATATGCAAAAGAGCGTGTTCAATTTGACCAACCAATTGCCAATTTCCAAGCAATTCAATGGATGCTTGCAGATATGTGGATGGAATACAACGCAGCTTGGCTACTCACTTGGCGAGCTTCTTGGATGAAAGACAAAGGGCTTCCTTATTCTGTCGAAGCCTCTATGGCAAAACTGAAGGCTTCCGAGGTTGCAATGGACGCTGCCCGTAAAGCAATCCAAATTCACGGCGGTTACGGTTACACCGAAGATTTTAACGTCGAACGTTATTATAGGGATGCAAAAATTACTGAAATTTACGAGGGTACAAGCGAAATCCAAAGATTAATAATTTCAAGACATCTATTGAAATAATTTGTTAAACATTTTGCAAATACAAAATGAACATAAAAGTTTTAACAGCCACGGCATTGTTCGATGGTCACGATGTTTCTGTTAATATTTTCCGAAGGCTTCTTCAAAAGCGTGGTGCAGAAGTAATCCATCTTGGGCACAATCGTTCAGTTCGTGAAGTTGTAACTGTTGCAATTCAAGAAGATGTTGATGCCTTGCTTATTAGTTCCTACCAAGGTGGACACAACGAATATTTTCGTTTTCTGGTTGACCAATTGCGAGAGTACAATGCCGAAGAAAAACAAATTTTTGGTGGAGGCGGTGGTGTGATACTACCTTCGGAAATCAAAGCCTTGGAGGAGTACGGCGTTACGAAACTTTACCACGCTGTTGATGGCCAAAAATTAGGAATAAATGGTATTGCCGACGACATTATTCGAAGGATAAAGGAAAACAAGCCAAGAATTGAAGCAAAGTGGCTTAAAGAAATTTCTGAAGAAATTCTTAGTAACAACAATGTTAATGACCACTTTCTTATTTCCAAGCAAATCACATACATTGAAGAACAATTGCCCAACCACGAAAATGCTGAACGATTAAGAGAATTGTTTGATAAATACGATAAGGGTAAATCACTTGTAATAGGGTTCACCGGTCCAGGCGGCGCTGGGAAAAGTTCATTAATTGATGAAATCATCGGGCGATTCCTTGCATATGCTCCAAAAATTAACATTGCAGTGCTTGCCAGCGACCCAACAAAAAGCACGACGGGCGGCGCTCTTCTTGGAGACCGCATTCGTTACAATCACATATACGACCCAAGGGTATTTTTCCGTAGTTTTGCAACAAGAAATAGTGGAAGTGATTTTGGACAATTTGTCCACGACTCAATCAAATTGCTGAAAACTTGTGGCTTCGACCTAATATTTGTAGAAACGCCTGGAATTGGTCAAGGCGATAGCCAGGTTACCTCGCTGGTAGATTATTCCGTATATGTGATGACCGCAGAATTCGGAGCACCAAGCCAGTTGGAAAAAATCGATATGTTGGACCTCGCTAACTTCATTGTGATAAACAAATTCGAAAAAATTGGTTCTGAAGATGCTCTCCGAGAAGTGATTATCCATTACATTCGAACTCATCAACTTCAAGTACCGCGTGGTGTGCCTCTTGAGTCTCTTGATTTACCGATTTTTGCTTGTAGCAGCAATCAATTCAACAATCACGGTGTAAACAAATTTTTCAAGGCGCTACTGAAATTGTTGATTGATGTCAAAAAGGGTGATTACGGTGTAAAAGAGGATGTCATTGAACTTCTTCCGACTGATTTGCAAAAAGATTTCGGGCTTATAAACAATAAGCGAATAAACTACCTTGCCGAAATTGCTGAAACTGTCCGTAAGTACAAAAAAATGGTCAAAGAGCAATGCAAAATTGCCGAGGAGGCTTATTCATTAAAGAAGAGTATTGACGTTCTTAAAAGCGAAAATCAAAACGGCGAATTAATGCATCGACTGAATGAACTTTTTCAAAAGAAGTGGAATGAGTTGTCCAAAGATTCGCAAGAACTTCTCCTCACCTGGGAAGAAAGAAAAAGGCTTTACCAACAGGACCGATTAAAATACAAAATACAAAACCAAGAAGTTGAAATTGACCTTTACAACAAATCGATTTGCGGGACATATATACCAAAAGTTGCCCTGCCGAAATTCGAAGATTGGAGCAATTTATTGAAGTTTCTCTATTTAGAAAATCTACCAGGATACTTCCCATATACCGCTGGCGTTTTTCCTTTTAAACGGACGACAGAAGACCCGAAGCGTCAATTTGCTGGCGAAGGTGGACCTGCTCGTACAAACAAAAGATTTCATTACTTAACCAAAAATGACCGAGCCAAAAGACTTTCCGTTGCTTTCGATGGTGTAACACTTTATGGTGAAGACCCTGCACGGGACCCCGATATTTACGGCAAAATTGGCGAAAGTGGCGTTTCGGTTTGCACTATCGACGATATGGATGTGCTTCTGGATGGTTTCGACCAGACCGACCCGCTAACTTCCGTTTCGATGACAATAAATGCTCCCGCTCCGATTATGGTTGCCTTCTATTTTATGGTTGCCTACAAGCGTGAACTCGAAAAGTTAAAAGCACAAGGAATTGAATTATCGGAAGAGGATAAAGAAAAACTTAAAATCGAAACATTTAGAAAGTTGCGTGGGACAGTTCAAGCAGATATGCTGAAAGAGGACCAAGGGCAGAACACTTGCATTTTTTCCATTGACTTTGCAATGAGATTGATTGGGGATGTGCAAGAATATCTTTCCAAACATAAAATTAGAAATTATTATTCGTTGAGTATTAGTGGTTACCATATAGCAGAGGCGGGAGCCAATCCAATTACTCAACTTGCTTTCACACTTGCAAATGGTTTCACTTATGTGGAATATTTCTTAAACCGTGGTATTCCAGTCGACGATTTTGCCCCCAACCTTTCCTTCTTTTTCTCGAATGGTATGGACCCAGAATATTCTGTGATTGGAAGGGTTGCCCGCCGAATTTGGGCTATTGCAATGAAATATGTTTATGGCGCAAATGAACGAAGCCAAAAATTGAAATACCATATTCAAACTTCTGGAAGAAGTTTACACGCCCAAGAAATTGATTTCAATGATATTCGAACCACACTCCAAGGCTTGCTTGCTATGTATGATAATTGCAACTCGTTGCATACCAATTCTTATGATGAAGCAATAACAACGCCGACGGAAGAATCGGTTCGTCGGGCAATGGCAATTCAGTTAATTCTATCGAAGGAATTTGGTGTTCTCAAAAACGAAAACCCGAATCAAGGTTCCTTTATCATCGAAGAATTGACCGACCTTGTCGAAGAGGCTGTGCTCGACGAATTCCTTGCACTTTCTCGGCGAGGGGGCGTGCTGGGTGCAATGGAAACCCAATACCAACGCTCGAAAATTCAAGAACAGTCGCTTTATTATGAATCGCTCAAAGAAAGTGGCGAGTATCCAATAATTGGTGTAAATACATTTATAAACGAGAACCCAGTGAATTATTACGATAATATGAAAGTAACGCGTGCTTCAATTGAAGAGAAAGAAGAACGATTGAGACACGTTGCCGAATTCAAGGAAAAACATAAGGACAAGAAACAAGAGGCACTCGACCGTTTGCGTAATGTTGCGATTTCCAAAGGAAATATTTTCGAAGAGTTGCTGAATGCTGTCGAGTATTGCACTATGGGAGAAATAACCCATCTTCTCTATGAAATTGGTGGCAAGTATCGTAGAGGAATGTAATGGCAAAAGATAGTATTGAATCATTGGATAGTGCAGAACTGTTAGAGTTGGTTAAAATATATGCAAAAAATTGGCTTGCCCACGACGGTTGTTGGTTTCTTGCAATTGAAAAGAAGTTGGGAATTGAAAAAGCGATTGAGTTTGACCGAGACGCTTGGGAACAATTCACGCAAATTGAGGCTCGAAGAATTAAGGAATTCTTGAAATTGGAAAACAATTCTGGCTTGGAAGGCTTACGCAAAGCCTTGAAATTTCGACTTTATTCTACAATCAACGAACAGTTTTCCAAATATATTACCCCGAATGAACTAGTCCATTATGTAAAAGCTTGCCGTGTGCAAGAAGCCCGACGTCGAAAAGGCTTACCGGATTTCCCTTGCAAATCTGTTGGAATTGTCGAGTATTCATTGTTTGCAAAAACTATTGATTGCAGAATAGAAACCGAGGCAGTTTCGTGCCCGCCAGATATTACAAATCCAGAATTTTATTGTATTTGGAAGTTTACTTTAAAGGAATAGGAGTAAATGGAAAGATTTAAGTCGAAAATCAACACAAAGTCGCCCGAGTTCAAAGAAAACTATGAAAATTCAATCCGTTTAGTTAACGAATTAAAAGAACGGCTTGAGAAGGTCAAGCAAGGAGGACCAGAAAAAGCCCGCGAAAAGCATATTAGTCGAGGGAAATTATTGCCAAGAGAAAGGATTCGCAAGTTGTGTGACCCCGATACCCCATTCCTCGAACTCTCTCCACTCGCAGCGTGGGATATGTATGACAACGAAGCCCCTTGCGCCGGAATTATCACAGGAATTGGAGTTGTAAAAGGTCGCGAATGTATGATTGTTGCAAACGATGCAACAGTCAAGGGGGGAACTTATTTCCCAATGACAATTAAAAAACACGTTCGGGCTCAAGAAGTTGCAATGCAAAACCGTCTGCCTTGTATCTATCTGGTAGATTCTGGTGGGATTTTCCTACCATACCAGTCAGAGACCTTCCCCGACAAGGAGCATTTTGGTAGAATTTTCTACAACCAGGCTCGAATGTCTGCTATGAATATTCCCCAAATAGCCGTTGTTATGGGTTCTTGCACTGCTGGTGGTGCTTATGTCCCAGCAATGAGCGACGAAACTATTATGGTGCGGAACCAAGCCACGATTTTTATTGGTGGACCCCCTCTTGTCAAGGCTGCAACTGGAGAAGTTGTTACCGATGAGGAACTTGGGGGTGCAGATGTCCATTGCAAAATATCTGGTGTTTCCGACCATTATGCTTTGAACGATGAACATGCTTTGCAGATTGCACGGAACATCGTCGAAAACCTTGGAAAAGCCGATAAATTTGACATTGGACGCGAAGAGCCAGAGGAGCCTTATTACGACCCCGAAGAAATTTACGGCATTATTCCAAAAAATATTCGAATGCCATTTGACATTCGAGAAATCATTGCACGAATTGTTGATGGCAGCAGATTTCAGGAATTCAAAGAATATTATGGGACAACTCTGGTAACTGGTTTTGCTCGAATAATGGGCTATCCCGTTGGTATTCTTGCGAATAACGGAGTTCTGTTTTCTGAATCGAGTTTGAAGGGAGCCCATTTTATCGAACTTTGCACTATCCGAAAAATTCCATTAATCTTCTTGCAAAACATTACTGGTTTCATTGTTGGTAAAAAATACGAACACGGTGGAATTGCAAAAGACGGAGCCAAACTGGTTCACGCAGTTGCAAATGCCGATGTGCCTAAGTTCACTGTAATTGTTGGTGGTTCCTATGGCGCTGGAAATTATGCGATGTGTGGAAGGGGATACAATCCTCGACTTTTATGGATGTGGCCTCACGGTCGTATTTCTGTGATGGGGGGTGAACAAGCGGCAGATGTTCTGGCAACAGTGAAAATTAAACAACTTGAAGCGCAAGGTAAAACATTAACCGAGGAAGAAATAAGGGCTATTCGCGAGCCAATAATAAAAAAATACGAGGACGAAGCAAGCCCATACTATAGCACTGCAAGGCTCTGGGATGATGGTATCCTCGACCCACTGGATACAAGAAATGCTCTTGCTCTTGGAATTTCGATGGCTTTGAACGCACCAATTCCAGACCAAAAGTATGGTGTCTTCCGAATGTGATTAGGGATAGAGCCTTTGTTTCGACCAAGAACCGTCCGATTGTAATTTATATGCGATTCTGTCGTGAAGGCGGCTGGGTCTACCTTGCCAAAATTCAAAATAATTTGGTACAACACGATAGCCACCCCAGAATGGCGGTAATGGTACATAAGCGGGGAATTTCAGTGTAAGTTTTGCAACTTCTCGCATCAAAGTAAAACGGGATTTTAATGGCTGGCTTTGCTTGGAAGCCCAAGCCCCAATTTTTGATAGATAAGGCCTTGTTTGGAAGTATTCATCAGATTCTTCTGGCGGAATCTTTTCTGCTTTTCCATTTATTCGAACTTGGCGTTCAAGTTTGTCCCAATAGAAAAGTAGCGAAACATTTGGATTGATTGCAATTTCGCTTGCTTTCTGGCTTTCGTAATTAGTGAAAAAGACAAAACCTCTTTCGTCAAACTTTTTTAAAAGTACAACCCGAGAAGAGGGAACCCCTTCGCTGTTGACAGTCGAAACAACCATTGCGTTCGGCTCGAGGAAGTTGGCGTTAAGCACTTCCTCGAACCATTGGCTAAATTGGTCGAAGGGATTATCTTTTGCTGTGGTTTCGTCGAATTTCCCTTGTTGATAGTCTCTTCTTAAAGATTGTAAGACCCTTATGATTGTATCTTTATCTTCTTTCAAGATTTTTCCTATTTGATTATCATTAAAAACTTTGTTTCAATTTTGTCATCAGTTTTAATTTCAAGCACCCAAAATCCATTTGTTAATTTTTGATATGGGATTTCAATTAAATTTGGTCGTTGAATGGTTTCGGAAAGATTTAGTTTTTCCCCAAAAATATTGTAAAGCATAATTGATTTAGCATAGGATATATCTAATGAGATAAATGCTTTGCTTGGTTCGTCGATGAGAATATAGTTAGGTTGAGAGTTTTGTTCATATTCAACAGTGTTTGGGTCGAGTGTCCAAAATGTTTTGACATTGGACCAATTGCTGTAACTTGTCGATTTTGCAGAGCGAACACGCCAGTAGTAAATTGTCTTGGGAAAGAATTTTGTTGCTGATGTATAAACAGTGTCCGAAATATTGTCCTGGTTAATTATTAAAGCAAAGTCGTCGAAGGTATCATCGAGGCAAACTTGAAGATGGTATCGGTCTGCTAATGGGACTTTGGTCCATACAAAAGTGGGTTTCAAATCGACATTTGTTTCCCCGTCGAGCGGTGTAATAGTGATTGGAGCCGTAAGCGGAACATCTTTCGTAGTAAACGAAAATGTTTGCGACCAGTTACTCATTTGTTGGTCTTTGATTGCAGCAACACGCCAGTAGTATTTGATACTTGGATTAAGTGCGGACAATGTGTAATTGTTGGTGGTTAAATTTTTTAAGTCGACAATTGGGTTGGTTAAATCTGAATTTTGGGAAACTTGAAGGGCATAGAATTGTGCACCCGAAACTTGCGACCAAGATAATGTTACTGGGATTTCAACATTAGTTGCGTTGTCTGGTGGAGACAGTGGAGTCGGAGGTTGAAGATTGGCGGACGGTGGATTATCTGTGATTCTGAACCAATAGGTAAATGTTTTTGGTGTTCCTTTTACCTTTACGTTTGAAATGGTTACTGTGTATTTGACTTCTTTTTGCAGTCCAGAAGTTTTCCAATAGATACAATTTGGCACACCATAGCCTAGATAGTCGTATTTGAGATTTGAAATTTGTAATTTATTATTGCTTGGGTCTTTAACCTCGACAGTGGCTTGTGAGTAATCGACTGTTTTGTTGTCGTTGTTCCAAATGTTATTCTTGTCTGCAACGACAATAAATGAAAGATACCAAGTTGGGTCAACATAGGCACTTGGGTAATCATTGTAAGGATAGGCAATGAATTCTGGGGTCCAATCCGAAAGATTGTGATAATCTGGAAATTGATGAACTTTGATAGACATAGCGGTAAGCAAATAACTTGGTTGCGTTTTCGAATTTCCGTCGACACGCCCGAATGATGTATATTTCAAAAATGGATTCAATAGATTGCGTCTATGTCCCAAGTCTTCAACATTTGCATCAATTATCCAAGATTGCATACCTTTTTCAGTACCTGGAAGGTTATTTGGTGATAAAGCAGAAGCAAGGTAAAGATTGGAAGTGGTGCTTCCATTGTATCCGTCTTGGGTATAACATTGATAGTTTGATTTTGGGAAATGGTCCAAAAGAGCATTTGCAACATTAATTAAAGCGCTTTTTGCAGTTTCTTTGTCATAGGTGGAATTGTATTGAACTGGTTTCAAATTGTGAAAAGAGCGAATATAATTAAGATATTGCATTGCTTTCTGCTTTTCGGATTCTTTGAGTTTGCCTTCGTAGCAATTTGCGACGTCGGGGTTTTCGTCATAAAGTTCGCTCATCGTGGCTAATGGAAAATCTTGTGCATTTAGATAAATTCCAAATAAGAGAGCCACCCAAACAAATAAAATTCTCTTCATTTTACATCCCAAATATTATTAATTAATTATAAATTACAAAATTAATTTAGTAACTGGAACTAAAAAAATTGTTACAATTTCCACAAGAGAATTCAAAAATTTAGAGGCACTTTTTTGTAATTTTACTTTTATTTGAATGTTGCTATGGAAAAATTGCAGACTAAAATACCAGAAATATTGATTTTAAAATCACATATCTATTTTGATTCAAGAGGCTTTTTTACAGAAGTGTTAAATATCGAAGATTTGAAAAAAATAGGGCTAAAATTTGATATTGTACAAGTTAATCATTCATACAATGAACAAGTTGGAACTTTGCGTGGTTTGCACTTTCAAACTAAGCCGTTTGAACAATCGAAAATCGTCACCTGTACAAGGGGCGCAATCTTTGATGTAGCAGTTGATATAAGACCATATAGCCCCAACTTTTTGAATTTTCAATGCTTTCTTATTGTTTCGCATAATAGCAACTTCGACCCGAAAAATTTTGATTTTCCTATTCAATATGACTATTTAATTCAATATCCCGACAAATTATTAATACCACGAGGCTTTGCCCACGGCTATTTAACTTTGTTGCCTTCTACCGAAGTGCTTTACTTCACTGATAACAAATATTCACGAGAGCACGACAGAGTAATCCTATACGACGACCCTCAAATTAATATTCCTTGGCCAAAAGTCGTCGATAATTTCATCGTATCGGACAAAGACAGAAATGCTCCCTTGGTTAGTAGTTTGAACAATGAATTAGAATTATGAAATCAATACTTGTAACTGGTGGTTGTGGTTTCATCGGGACAAATTTTATTCGGTTCCTTTTCGATTTGCCAGATAAGGATTTTGTTGTTGTAAATGTAGATAAACTAACCTATGCAGCAAATCCAGAAAATTTGGAAGATATCCAAAATCAATTCCCCAACAGATACTTTTTTGAAAAAGTAGATATTTGCGACCAGATTAAGATTTTGGAAATTATTGAAAAGTACGAAGTCGACACCATTGTCCACTTTGCAGCAGAGTCCCACGTAGACCGTTCCATTGTCGGTCCTTCGGATTTTATTCAGACAAATGTATTTGGGACATTTTCTTTGCTCGAGGCGATTCGAAAAAAATTTGAGGCTGGGATAGAAATTCGATTCCATCATATTAGCACCGACGAAGTCTATGGTTCCCTTGGTCCGATTGGGTATTTCACTGAAACAACTCCATACCAACCTCGAAGCCCATATTCAGCATCGAAAGCCGCATCAGACCATTTGGTGCGAGCCTATCACAATACTTATGGTTTGCCAGTTACCATTTCGATTTGCTCGAACAACTATGGTCCTTATCAATTTCCCGAAAAGTTGATTCCTTTGATGATTATTAATATGCTCGAAGGCAAGCCTTTGCCAATTTATGGAGACGGGAAAAATGTGCGTGATTGGTTATTTGTCTACGACCATTGCACTGCTGTTTGGGCAATTTTAACAAAAGGTAAGATTGGCGAAACGTATAACATAGGCGGAGAGAATGAATGGGAAAATATTCGCCTAATAGAGTATCTTTGTGAAGTTGTTGCCAGCAAAACTGGTGAAAATAGTTCAAAGTATAAAAAATTAATTAATTTCGTAAAAGATAGACCAGGGCACGACAGAAGATATGCAATAAATTGTGATAAAATTAAAAACGAGTTAGGGTGGAGTCAATCGGTCGACTTTGAGACGGGGCTCGATTTGACAGTTTCCTGGTATTTATCACATTTAGAATGGCTAAATAAAGTTCGAAGTGGTGAATACCTAAGATGGATTGAAATTAATTACGGTAGAAGGTTATGAAATATCTTTTGATTGGCAGTTTGGGACAACTTGGTACTGAATTTAAAAATTTTTTTCATCTCAAAAGTATCCAGTTCTATGAAACTGATTTGCCCACCCTTGATGTTGGAAAATTAGATGACGTGGAAAAAATAATTTCTACGGTCAAACCAGAGATAGTAATCAATTGTTCGGCATACAATTATGTTGATAGGGCTGAATTTGACCGATGGAACGCTTTGCGAGTGAACACTATTGGTCCAAGAAACCTTGCTTATGTTTGCAGAAAGCATAATTCCTTTCTGGTGCATTTTAGTTCCGATTATATTTTCGATGGAGAAAAGCCTACTCTGTATGTCGAAGAAGACAAACCCAATCCAATAAATTTTTATGGATGGACTAAATATTTTGGTGAGCAAGCAATTAGCGAAGAATTGGAATTGTTTCTGATTTTGCGTGTAAGTTGGCTCTATGGTTTTGGTACCCAGAACTTTATTACAAAGTTTTTAATTTGGAGCGAGGAAAGCGACACTGTTCGTGTTTCTATTGACGAAGTTTCTATTCCGACGTCCACCAAAACTGTTGTAAATGTAACGATGAAAGCCTTGGAAGAAGGCTTGGCTGGAGTATACCATTTGACAAATTCTGGATTCGCCTCTCGATACGAATGGGCACTGGAATTAAAAAAGCAACTTGGTTTGCGTGTTAATGTCGTTCCAGCAAAGAGCGAAGAGTTTCAACTTCCTGCACGAAGACCAAAATTCTCTGCGATGAGTAACGAAAAAATATCCGAACTACTTGGCATTGAAATTCCTCCCTGGCGAGAAGAATTGGTTAATTTCCTTAGCATTTTTGCCTCAAAGAATTAATAGTCACTTCTTAACCCAATAAAGGCTGCCATTCGTCCAGACTTTTCTTTGTCTCTTCTGTAAGAATGGAGATTCAAATTTGAAATTGTGCACAGTTCAGAATATTCGATGTTTTCTTGTTTAACACCAATTCCTATCAATTGCCGAAATATTTCTTTTCTGTTATCAAAATAGTATTTTCCTTGTCCATTCGCTACAATGGAATAAGGAAAAAGGCTGGCAACTTCCTCCCCAACTTCGTAATTTTCAACCGAAGCAAGTGGGGAAATGTAGACTAATAGTTTTTCGGGCTTCGAGCCGAAATTTTTTTCCATCAATACTATTGCCTTGGCTATGATTTCTTGGTGGCTTCCTCTCCATCCAGAGTGAATTGCTGAAACAACTTCATTGACTGGGTCGTAAACAAGAATCCCAGCACAGTCGGCTATCTTAACAACAAGGATTTTGCCTTTCAAATTTGTAATTAAACCGTCCCCCTCTTGCATTTTGAATTTTTCATTCACGATTATGATTTTATCACTATGGATTTGCTTCAAATAAGCAAAATCAGTAATTTCGACGCCAAGATGTTTAGCAAGCAATTTTTGATGCTCAAATGCCGTGTTATGGTCAATTGAGTCTGTTTCGCAGAATGAAAACCCAATTGGGTGCAAATGTTGGTTTCGTTCCGTTACCCCAGCAATAACTTTTGTTTCGGGGAAAATTTTTGGTTTTATTATTTTTAGTTGTTTCTCTTCACAATTTAAATATTCCATAATCTCCGACTAATTTTTTTGAAATTTCTCTTTGGATTTCTTTGGGAAGTTCGACAATCTTAATTCGTTTCGTTCTTTTTATTCGGTCTGTAATAGCAATTCCAACATTACCAGAAACTCCAAGAACAAGTTCCCCTTCAATTTGGGTTAGGTATTTTTCCATAGGTTTATCACTTGACGGCAAAAGCCTTGGTTTTCTATCCAGAAGCAGACACACAGTTCTTTGTGGGTCTGGAATTACAATTGCAATATATTTCTCACGAGGGAAAATTTGTATTTGGTCTCTGTTATTTTGATTTAAATTAAACAGAAGCGTGACTAAAGAGATTATTGAAATTGCGAGCCTCGTAAATAGAATTTTTTTATCGGTTGAATAAACAACCCAAAGTGTAAACAAAGAGACAAAAATTGAAACCAACAAACTACTATTGTGGTTGAGGACTAATTCTTTGAAGTTATCTGCAAGGAACTCGTTTATTCGAATAGCCAGAGCCAGAAGGAAATCGGCTGTTGTTCCAAATATTTTTGCTAAATCTATGGAAATCAATGATAAAAATAGAGCATTAAATCCAAAACCTATCGCTAATGAAAAGATTGGAAGAAGCAATAGATTGGAGAAGAAAGAGATGAATGTGTAGTAGCCGAAATAGTAAGCAACAAGTGGGGCTGTAAATATTTGTGCAGAAATTGTTGTTGCAAGAATTTGAAGAAAGAAATTAAGTATATTATTTTCGACTTTAACAATTTTATTCAAAGCGAAATAGAATCTTTTATTGAAAAGAACTATTCCCAGAACAGCAAAAAAAGATAATTGGAAACCAACGTTAAAAATGCTTGATGGTGAAAAGATTAGTACTACAAGTATGATTAATCCTAATATGTTAAAGATTGAAGTTTTCCTTTCGAGCGTAAGCGAATATAGAATAGCAATTATCATTATAGAAGCACGAATTCCAGATGGGGGAAAACCTATAATTGCAAGGAAAGTCAGAAGAACAGAAACAACTAATACGAATTTAATCCAGTTATTTTTTAAAAATGAAAATAAATAGAACACAATTGTGGCAAGAATACCAAAATGAAAACCGCTTAAAGCAAGGATGTGAGACATTCCAGTAGTAGCAAACTTTTCCCTTTGTTCGCTTTCGAGCATTGTTCGATTTCCAAGTAAGAGTGAAGTGAAATATGGGAAATTTTCTTGACTAACAAAGTTGTAGATTTTGTTATTTAGGCAGTTTTTAATACTTCCAAGAGTTTGATGTAATCCAGAGGGATTTTTCCAAATCTTGATAATATTTTTTTCGTTTGTCGATGCTAAAAGTTCAACATCGTTGGATAGTGCGGTTTGAACTTCTGCGGGGTCGGTCGGTAGATTGGATACTCTTGGGAGTTTGACTTTTGCAATGCATAAAATTATGTCTCCTATTTGAAGTTCTGGAAATTTACCATCTGTTTTGTGAATAATTAAAGAAAGTGAAGTAGAATAGTTCTGGATTTGTTCATTGTTTAGTTGGCATTGAAGACGAACATTTGCCATTTTTTGGCTTTGCATAATAATGTCTGTAACTTTTCCGAATACTTTCATTTTAGCAGATGTGAACTTTTCCGTGGTTTCGATAATTTTAATTTGTTCGAAATTTGTAGAGATTATAAAACCAATAGCAAAAGCCAAAAACAGATATGCAAAGTGGTCTTTCTTAAACAAAAACAAGAGCAAGCCAAATGCACCAAGAATTAAAATTATTGCTATTAAAAATGTTTTAGGAAGTATAAATGAAATTGAGATTGAAACGAAAATGAGGGTAAGCAATTTTATAATTGGTAATGAGTTTATGTTAAATTTTTCCATTAATTTGCAATTTTTTGCATAATTAAAAGTACTAATTTAAAATTTAAGAATTGTAAAAATGTGTGGTATTGTTGGTTATATTGGAAAACGAAACGCTGTTAAGGTTCTTATAAACGGATTGCAACGGCTTGAGTATCGTGGATACGACTCTGCTGGCTTGTCAATTGTTGAAAACGGCGAACTGGTCACATTCAAGAAAAAAGGCAAGGTCGCAGAGTTGGTCAAATTGCTCGAAGACCGAAATTTTGATTCAACTGTTGGAATTGCTCACACTCGTTGGGCAACCCACGGCGAGCCAAGTGATATTAATGCCCATCCCCACACCGATAACTCTGGGAAAATATCGATAGTCCATAATGGAATTATCGAAAATTACCATTCGCTTAAACAGATGTTGATTTCCAAAGGATATACTTTTGTTTCGGAAACCGACACAGAGGTTCTTGCTGTTCTTATCGGGTATTTTTACGAAAAAACGAAAGACCTCGAAGAAGCAGTCAGAACTGCTCTTTCAGAAGTACAAGGAACTTTTGGAATTGCTGTTCTTTCGTCCTACGAGCCAGACAAAATTATTGCCGCACGTCGTGGGAGTCCAATGATAGTGGGGATTGGAGAAAACGAATTCATAGTTGCTTCGGACGCTGCTGCAATTATCCAGTATACCAGGCAAGTGATTTATTTGTCTGACAACGAAATGGTTACTCTCAACCGTGAAAGTTACAACACAAAAACAATCGATAACGTAGTTACGAACAATATTATCCATCTTGTAGATTTTGACTTAAGCAAAATCGAGAAAGGTGGTTTCGAGCATTTTATGCTCAAAGAGATATTTGAACAACCACAAACAATTCGAGATTCCTTTCGTGGGAGATTGCTTGTTGAAGAAGGGGAAGCACGGCTTGGTGGCTTGCTTCCAGTTTTGGATAAATTGCGAGAAGTCGATAGGATTATCATCACTGGATGTGGAACATCCTGGCACGCTGGATTAGTTGGCGAGTATTTGATTGAAAATCTTTGCGGGATTCCCGTTGAAGTTGAATATGCCTCGGAATTTCGATATAGAAATCCCATCATTAGAAAGAATGATATAGTAATTGCAATTTCACAGAGTGGGGAAACTGCGGATACATTGGCGGCAGTGCAAGAAGCAAAACAAAAAAACGCCACGGTTTTGGGAATTGTGAACGTCGTCGGTAGTTCAATTGCAAGGGAGACAAATGCTGGGGTTTACATCCACGCTGGACCAGAAATTGGAGTGGCTTCAACGAAAGCGTTCACTTCCCAATTGGTGGTTCTCTCCTTGATTGCATTGTTTCTTGGGAGAATGCGAAACTTATCGAAGATAGAAGGGATTCAAATTGCCCGTGCAATTAAAGAATTACCTTCGCAAGTAGAAAAAATTCTTGATAAAGCCGAACAGATAAGGGAAATTGCAAGAGAATTTTCCTACTCTCGAAATTTCTTGTACCTTGGTCGTGGATATAATTTTCCAGTTGCATTGGAAGGTGCTTTAAAATTGAAGGAAATCTCCTATATCCACGCCGAAGGTTATCCATCTGCTGAAATGAAACACGGACCGATTGCGTTGATTGACGAAAATATGCCAGTTGTTTTTATTGCACCGAAAGATGAAATTTACGACAAGGTAATTTCCAATATAGAAGAAGTTCGTTCCCGCAAAGGTCGGGTTATTGCTGTTGCCACGGAAAATGATGAGCGAATTACAAAATTTGCCGAGCGGGTCATTTATGTTCCCGATACTTTACCAATGCTAACTCCCATACTAACGGTGATTCCGTTGCAACTTTTGGCTTATTATATGGCGGTTGAATTGGGTTGCAATGTAGACCAACCCCGAAATCTTGCTAAAAGTGTAACTGTTGAATGATTACCCAACAGTTCAAATTCTCTTGATGGATATGCTAATTGAAGTAAAGGAATTGATTTACAGAAGGAGAAAAGGATTTTGTCTACGAATAGATGAAAATGGCGATTTAATCGTAATTGCACCATACTACGCCACAGAAAACGATATTCGCAAAGTAATTCAAAAAAAAGCAAATTGGATTTTGAAAACCCGAGAGGTAGTTTTGCGAAATTTACAGAAAACAAAACCTTTGAAATTTGTTAAGGGAGAAAGCATACTTTTTCTTGGTGAAAACTTTAAAATTGATTTCCACAATAAATCCGATGTCCTCCTTGATGAAAAAAATAAAGTTCTTTATTTGCCCTACGGAGAACATACAACTCTTTACCGCAAATTAAAACTTTTTTATTATGAGCAAGCACGGAAAATTTTAAAAGAAGAACTTGACAGATGGTCTAACATAATGGGATTGGAGTATACTTCTTTTAGGCTTAAAGATGCAAAAAGGCTTTGGGGTTCTTGCGGGAAAAATGGAGTTATTAACTTGAATTGGAGATTAATTCTTCTTCCAAAGCCGATAATGCAACATATTGTTATTCACGAACTTGCCCATCTTGTCTACCGCAACCATTCAAAGCAGTTTAAATATTTCGTGTCTCAATATTCGAGTAATTACAGCGAAAAAGAAAAATGGTTGCGAGACAATTCTTACATTCTTCAAATGTTTCGCGAAGATTAAAATCTCTTTTGGTAAAAGTGGCAGTATGGTGCTTTTCCAGTTCTTGTGTAATAATCTTGGTGGTAGTCCTCGGCAACCCAGAATTTGGAAAACGGTTCAATTTGGGTTTTTACATCATAACCTTTGGATTTTAGTATTTCGACCAGTTCCTCTGCAATTCTCTTCTGCTCGTCGTTTGTATAGAAAATTGCCGAGCGGTATTGGTAGCCAACGTCTGGACCTTGTCGATTTAATTGAGTGGGGTCGTGAATTTCGAAGAAATATTTGGCAAGTTCGCGGAAACTTATCTTTTGCGGGTCGAAGACAATTTCGACGGTTTCGGCGTGACCAGTTTCGCCAGTGCAAACTTCTTCGTATGTTGGATTGTCCTTGGTGCCACCACAGTAGCCACAAGTTGTAGAAACTACACCATCGAGTCGTTTTAGAAGATGCTCGACGCCCCAAAAGCAACCGCCAGCGAAATATGCCTTTTCCATACTGTGCTCCTTGTTGTTTATCGATACTTCTTGCGATGTCACAGAGTTTTGTTTTTGATACAAAAGAACCAGAATTAGAATTATTAGAACAAAAATTGAGTATATCGAAACTTTTTTAATCATTTCACAAGAGAATAATTAAAAGAATTAAAGACAATATTTTTTATTTGTTATTGCAACAGTTTTGTTTTAATGCAAATTTTACAATTGTAAATATTTCTAATTTTGTATTTTTTTTGAAGCAAAAATGAAAGTTGCAGTTTTAGGTTTGGGTTACGTTGGTTTGCCACTTGCTCTTGCAATAAAGAAGAGAACAAATCACGATGTTGTTGGCTATGACCCAAAAGCAGAAAAAGTAGATAAGATACTCAAAGGAATTTGTCCAATCGAAGATGCTCAAGCAGAAAGGGATTTGAAAGAAGTTAAACTTAAAGCCTCCACAAACGAGGAGATAATTGACGGCTCGGATATTTACTTTGTATGCGTTCCAACTCCAGTTCTGGATGACTATACGCCCGATTTAAGACCTCTAACATCTGCCATTGAAACAATTGCAAAATTTTTGCACCGTGGTCAGTATGTGGTGATTGAGTCAACTGTAAATCCTGGTGTTTGTGATGAACTAGTTGTTCCAATGTTGGAAAATTTAACCGGTTTGAAGGTAGTCAAGGATTTCAATGTTGTACACTGTCCCGAAAGAATAAATCCTGGCGACCCAAAGTGGAATGTTTACAATATACCAAGAAATATTGGTTCAACTTCACCAGAAGCGACGAAATTTATAGCCGATTTTTACAGAAGCGTGCTTGATGCAGAAATCCACGAAATGCCCGATTTGAAGACAACCGAGGCAACCAAGATTATTGAGAACACATTCCGTGATATTAACATTGCTTTTGTTAATGAACTTGCCAAAAGTTTCGAAGTTTTGGGGATTGATATCCTTGCTGTAATAAATGGTGCCTCGAATAAGCCTTTTGCATTTCTGCCACATTATCCTGGTTGTGGTGTTGGTGGGCATTGCATTCCCGTTGACCCTTATTACCTTATCGACAGAGCCTCGAAAAGCGGGTTTGACCATAAGTTTTTGAAACTGGCAAGAGAAATCAACAATTCAATGCCCGCTCATACAGTTAATCATTTGGTTGATGCTTTGAACAAGTTTTCTAAGTCTGTAAAAGGTACTCGCATCGCCCTTTTAGGTCTTTCCTATAAGCCTAATCTTGGTGATTTGCGGGAAAGCCCCGCATTGAAAATTAAGAAACTACTCGAAGAAAAAGAAGCAGACCTTGTATGCTTCGACCCATATGTTAAGGAGTTCTCCAACGTTGCATCAATAGAAGAAGCACTCACTGGTGCGTTTGCAATATTGCTTGCTACGGCGCATAACGAGTTCCGAGTTATTAACGGGGAGTTGTTGTCTAAATATGAAGTTAAAGTTGTCATTGATGGCAGGAACTTCCTCGATAAAGAAGACATTCAGAAGTATGGAATATATTATAAAGGTATAGGGAGATAACGAATGCAATTTATTGATTTGCAAAGACAGTATGAACGAATCAAAAATGTTCTCGATTCACGAATATTAAAAGTGCTTTCAAGTTGTAAATTTATTCTTGGGCCCGAAGTTGAAGAACTTGAAAAGAGACTTGCCGATTTCGTTGGGCGGAAATACTGCGTATCTTGTTCTTCTGGTACAGATGCCCTTCTGATGCCATTGATGGCTTGGGGAGTGGGAAAAGGGGATGCGGTATTCACCACTCCTTTTACTTTTGTTGCCACATCGGAAGTCATTCGTTTGGTTGGTGCAACACCCGTATTCGTAGACATCGACCCAAAAACTTTTAACATTTCTTCAGAACACCTAGAAGCCAAAATTATCGAAACAATCGAAAAAGGTGAACTTACACCCAAGGCTGTTATTCCAGTTGATTTGTTTGGTCTTCCAGCAGATTACGATAAAATTCTTGAAATTGCCAAAAGATATAACTTGCTTGTGCTCGAAGATGCTGCTCAAGGTTTCGGTGGGTCACTCAACGGTAAACGGGCTTGTTCCTTTGGTGAAGTTTCTGCAACTTCATTCTTCCCAGCAAAGCCCTTGGGTTGTTACGGCGACGGAGGTGCAGTCTTCACAGATGACAAAGAAATGTATGAACTTCTTTTGTCTATTCGTGTGCACGGACAAGGAAAAGACAAGTACGAAAATGTTAGACTTGGTATTAATGGACGACTCGACACAATCCAGGCTGTGGTTCTTTTGACTAAACTTGAAATTTTCGAGAATGAACTGGCGAAGCGAAATCTTGTTGCGAAAAAGTATACAGAACTTCTCTCTGGAAAAGTGGAACCACCTTTTGTGCCAGAAGGCTATTTTTCCTCCTGGGCGCAGTTTTCCGTATTAGCCAAAGACGAAAACCATCGAAATGAGATAATTCAAAGACTTAAAGAAAATGGAATACCAACAGCGATTTATTACCCACTGCCCTTGCATTTGCAAAAAGTGAACAGCGACCTTGGGTATAAGTTTGGGGATTTTCCAGTTTCCGAGTCTATTTCCAAGCGTATTTTCTCTTTGCCAATGCATCCATATTTGACCGATGAAGAAATTGAATTGATTTGCAAATTAATATAGATTTTCTTTGAAAATTGTAAACGAAAGCGAAAAAACCAACGGCGAACTAATCCGAGGCCTTGGGTTAGTTACTACTATTGCAGTTGTGGTTGGTGCCGTAATCGGTTCGGGGATTTTCAAGAAGCCAACTGTTATGGCACAAATGCTTGGTTCCCCAGAATTGATGCTAATTGTTTGGCTTGTCGCTGGACTTATCACTTTAATTGGGGCTCTGACAAATGCCGAAATTGCCAGTTTTATTTCTGAAACGGGCGGACAATACAAGTTCTTCGAGGCAATGTATGGAAATTTTTTTGCTTGGCTCTACGGTTGGGCAATGTTCGTTGTTGTCCAAACTGGTTCGATTGCCTCGATTTCGTACATTTTTTCCGATTATGCCCAATTCTTTATAAAACTTCCCCGTTTTGATGAACATTTGGAACATTCGATTAGAATTTTTATTCCATTCATTGGTAACATATATCCTTTGGCAAATTTGGGTGTTAAAATCCTAACCATTCTGTTGATTTTCTTTTTAACTTTTATAAATATTCGAGGCGTTGTTTTAGGGGGAAGCGTTTCTGCAATCTTTACTTTTATGAAAGTTTCTGCTATTGTGTTTCTTGTTTTCGTTGCTTTTGGCTTTGGAAATGGTGACTTTAATAACTTTTGGAAAGATACAGAAGCATATAGCAAAGGGAATCTCAATCTATTTACTGGAATTATGGTTGCGCTTTCGGCGGCTTTTTGGGCTTTTGATGGCTGGAATAATATTACCTATGTTGCTGGGGAAGTGAAAAACCCTCGAAGAACTATTCCTTTGGCTTTGACAATTGGAACTATAATCGTTATTGCAGTTTACATTTTAATAAATTTGGCATATCTTTACATCCTTCCAATCGATAAAATCGCGAATTCAACTTTAGTTGCTGCCGACACGGCAACAAGTGTGTTGGGTGTTTTTGGTGGCACTTTTGTATCGTTTGCTGTTATGGTCTCTACTTTTGGAACATCGAACGGAACGATAATGGTCAGTGCTCGTCTATATTATTCAATGGCAAAGGAAGGATTGTTTTTCAAAAATATATCTTATGTTCATCCGATTTTTCGTACCCCTTCGAAATCGCTTCTTTGGCAAGCAATTTGGACTAGTGTTTTGGTGATAACTGGTACTTTTGATATTCTAACTGATATGCTTATTTTTGTGAGTTGGTTCTTTTATGCAATGGGTGCATTAGGGGTATTCATATTGAGAAAGAAAATGCCCGATGCAAAAAGGCTTTACAAAGTAATAGGCTATCCGTTTGTCCCTGCAATATTTGTTCTGTTTGCATTTACATTTGTTATCTTTACAATTTTCAATGACATACAAATGTATCGTTCTGGCGAAAGCGAGTTTATTAATTCAATTTTTGGTACAGTTCTTGTTTTAATTGGAATTCCTTTTTATTTTTACTTTATGAGAAAAAGGCGAAAAGGAAAAGATTTTTCTTAAAATATAACGAGGAGTAATATATGTCGGCTTTAGTTTTTACAATTCATTCAAAGAATCCCGAAAGAAGAAAGTTGCAAAAAGTTTGCGAAGTGTTGTACGAAGGTGGGGTTATAATATATCCGACTGACACTGGGTTTACTTTGGGTTGTGCCTTGGCAAACAAAGATGCAATCCAGAAGATTCGCCAAATACGAAAAATTCCCGAGGAGAAAGCGCTTACATTCCTTTGCAAAGATTTATCGAATATCTCTGAATTTGCAAAAGTTAGCAATCTTGCCTACAAAGCCATCAAGAAGTTGATACCTGGACCGTACACATTCATTTTGCCCGCTTCGAAAGAAGTGCCTCGCTATGCACAAGACCCCAAGAGGAAAACTGCTGGAATTCGTGTTCCAGACCATATTCTTTCGCAAGCCTTGTTGGAGGAGTTAGGTTCACCAATTATTTCCATTAGTGCTAAAATCGAAGGGTTTGAATATACCCATCCCGAGGAATTGCTCGAAAAGTTTCTAAATCTTGTTGATGTAGCAGTTAAAACGGACGAATATAACTTCCTTGGTGAATCAACAGTTATTGATATGACTACCGACGAATTTAAATTAATTCGTAAAGGTGCTGGATTCAACAAGGTGATGGAAGTTTTGGAGATAAGTGAGTAGATTTTCTGACAGTATGTAAAAAAATTCTGACAAAATGACAAAGGCAGTCCGAAGACTGCCTTTTTGTCATATCAACAACTGAAAAAATCAGTTGCCATTCATTGAATCGTAAAGCTCTTTGAGCTTTTTCCTGAGGTGAAGCACGGCGTAGCGTTTTCGAGCAAGTAAAGTATTTATATTAACACCAGTTTCTTCCGACATTTCGCGGAAAGAAATACCTTGAAACTCGTTTTTGATGAAGACATCGCGTTGTTCTGGTGGAAGTTCAGCAAGACCTTCTTGCACTCTTTCCCAAATTGTTTTGCGAAGAAGTTCAGTGTCGGGGTCAGAGGTTTTGTCTGATATGAAACTTTCGAATGTATCCGAGGGATCCTCGCTGGCGCTTGGAAGTTGCATATCTGAAAATGTTTCTGCACGTTTCTTTCTGTACGAGTCGATGATACGATTGCGTATTGCGGTGAATACCCATGAAGCGATGTTCTCGATGGGCTTTTGCATTTGCTGCGATGCTGCTAGTACGTTTGTGAAAACGTCTTGCAATATGTCTTCGGCTTCTTCTTGGCTACGGACTCTTTGCCGTATGAACCCAAGAAACTTCTTGCGTTCGGTCTTGAATAATTGTTCGATTTGAGATTGCAAATCCATAGTGCCTCCTTTATTTTAAATTACACCATTTTACTCGGGGAAACTCCGAACTTTCTGACAAAAAGTCAGATGCTTTTCGGTTTTGATAATTATCAATGCAAATTCTTTTTTCCATTTGGTCCCTTAATTTGTTGATTGATAACGAGTATCAATTCACCATAGCCCCTCGTAAAATGGTATAATTTAAAACATTTATGTTATTTTCAAATTTTTTCACAAACCCCAAAATATATAGACACAAAAAAATCAAAAAAGTTTCACTTTCTTCAAATTTTTAGCATAGGAATTTTTATGCCAAATTTTTTAGCGTTTTCAATTGCTCTTTCGTATCCTGCGTCAGCGTGTCGAATTATTCCAGTCATTGGGTCGTAGGTTAGTACTCGACGCAATCGAATTTCCGCTTCCTCTGTTCCATCTGCGACGACGACCATACCTGCGTGGAGGGAAAGTCCCATACCAACACCGCCACCGTGGTGGAACGACACCCAACTGGCTCCGCCAATTGCATTTAGAGCAAAGTTGAAATATACCCAATCAGCAATTGCATCGGAACCGTCTTTCATATTTTCTGTTTCTCTGTAAGGGGACGCAACCGAGCCACAATCCAAATGGTCCCGACCAATCACAATCGGAGCAGACACTTCCCCGCTTTTCACAAGTTCGTTGAAAAGCAAGCCAGCCTTGAGGCGGTCGCCGTATCCCAACCAACAAATTCTTGCGGGTAAGGCTTGGAATCGAACGTGTTTTTGAGCATTTTTAATCCATCTATGAAGTGCGGTATCATTTGGAAATGTATCCATAATTGCTTCGTCAGTTTTGTAAATATCTTTGGGGTCGCCCGATAATGCAACCCAGCGGAAAGGACCTTTTCCATCGCAGAAAAGCGGACGAATGTACTCGGGGACAAAGCCAGGAAATGCGAAAGCATTCTCGACACCACCATATTCTTTTGCAATGCCACGAATGTTGTTGCCATAATCGAAAACAATTGCACCACGGTTCTTGAACTCAATCATTGTTCGTACGTGAGTTGCAATGGATTTATATGCTTCTTGGAGATATTTTTCTGGATTTTCAACTCGCAAGCGGTCGGCTTCCTCTTTGGTGTAGCCTGCTGGATAGTAGCCATTCAGCGGGTCGTGTGCAGCAGTTTGGTCTGTTACAACGTCGGGGATAATTCCTCGACGGAGAATTTCGGGATGAATTTCGGCGGCGTTGCCAACGAGTCCGACAGAAACTGCTCGCTTTTCTTCTTTCGCTTTTAGAACAATTTGCAATGCTTCGTCGAGGCTGTGAACTTTCATTTGGCAGTAGCCGTCGTGGATTCTTTTATCGATACGTTTTTCGTCTATTTCAACTGTGAGAGAAGCAGCACCAGCAAAATACGCTGCAAGGGGTTGGGCACCGCCCATTCCACCCATACCAGCAGTTAGCAAGAATCTACCGTAGAGGTCTCCACCGAAATGTTGCCGAGCGACGGCTGCAAATGTTTCGTAAGTGCCTTGTAGGATGCCCTGTGTACCGATGTAAATCCAACTTCCAGCGGTCATCTGTCCAAACATTATTAAGCCGAGTTTGTCAAGTCGGCGGAACTCCTCCCAGGTAGCCCATTTAGGTACCAGGTTTGAGTTTGCAATAATTACTCTTGGAGCAAGTGTGTAGGTTTGGACAATTCCTACAGGTTTTCCCGATTGGACTAACAGCGTTTCGTCTGGTTCAAGATTTCGCAAAGCGTCGAGAATAGCATCGAAGCATTCCCAATTTCGGGCTGCTTTGCCATATCCGCCGTACACTATAAGTTGCTCGGGTTTCTCGGCATTTTCTGGGTCGACGTTGTGTTGTATCATTCGATAGGCAGCCTCAATCTGCCAGTTTTTACAAGTTAATTGTGTACCACGGGGTACTTTTACCGTTCTCATTTTTTACCCAAAAAAACTACAAAATTAATCTAAAAATTGTTTATTATTTATCAGAAAGGCGAGATTTTTCGATAAACAAACTTCAATTTTTTAACATTACCAATTACAAATTTAATAAATATTTTTAATTTTTTGCATATTTTTTAAATAATTTTAAGGTTTAAAAAAAGGTGAAAAAATGAAAAGGATTTTATCAACAATTTTATTATTGTTATCAAGTTCTTTTATCTTGCTTGGGAAAGATGGGGACACCATCAAAATCAGAACCATCGAATTTGGTCAGCCCAAATATGGATGGTTCGATTTTCCCGACTCTACAAAAACTTTCCAGAAAATCTTGATGAATTATAAAATCAAATGTCCTTGCGGTGAGTGGGATTATCTTGCGATGGTTTTTGTTAAACAATTTTTTGCACCCAATTTTCGAGTCGACAGTACCGTAGTCAACGAATATTCTTTTATGTATGATACTGCTTGGACATATTCAACAAAGATTGTTAATGGCAAACTTGTAGTCGATTCAATCCCCAAGAAAGCAAGGCTCCTGGAATTTTACGAAGATCCTTCAAATCCAACCCGAAGGACTTCTTACAAATATGTTTGGGATACTTATTACCGATACACTTTTGATAACAATGGGAATGTGATTGATTCTGTTCTTGTTCCCCCAGATACGACAATATATCTTTCCAAGAGAAGAATTTATACAAACGACCCCATTGCAATAACCGAAAGATATGAAATTATGCGATATGTTACACCATATGGGATTGGACTTGATGTTGGTGATGGTTTTACTTGGACAATGGATGTAACAGATTTTGCCCCCTTACTCACTGGGAAGGTTTACCTCGATGCACCAAATCAGCAAGAGCCAATTGAAATCACTTTCGATTTTATCGAAGGTATTCCAGAAAGGAATATTATTCGCCTTGAAAGAATATACGACTTCTACGATGTCGTTTACGACAAGAATTTTGAAAACAAAATTTCAAAACAACGGAAACAAATTTCGCCCGAAGAGAAAATGTTTCGATTGAAAGTAATTCAAACTGGTCACGGTTTTGGCGGAAACGAAGATAACTGCTGTGAGTTTTGCAAGAAGAATGCTTATGTTAAAGTCAACGATACAGTTAGATATACCAAAGAAGTTTGGCGGGAATGTGGAACTAATCCCTTATATCCACAAGGTGGCACCTGGTTGTTCAACAGAACAAATTGGTGCCCAGGGGCAGAAGTTCAACCTTACGATTTTGAACTGACTCCGTTTATAGGGAACTATCGGTCTTTTACCTATGACTATGATATGGATTACTACGACAAACCATATTCCAGCGGGAGCAATACCATCGGACGATGGATTATCACTGCTTATATTATTTCTTACTCTGATTTGAATTTCACAACTGATGCAGAGTTGTATGATATTTTGTCTCCAAGCACAAAGGATGTTTACAAACGGTTGAATCCCACTTCAACTTCGCCTTTGATTATGGTTAAGAATCGGGGCAAAGAAGAAATTAGAAGTTTGAAAATTAAATATGGAATAGTTGGTGGGGGTGAATACATTTACAATTGGTCTGGAAGTATAAAATCTCTTGAATCCAAAAATATTCTTCTTCCACCAATGGCTTGTTCTGAATGGAAGACAGATTCAAGAACTTTTCGCGTTGAGATACTTGAAGTAAATGGAAAGCCAGATGAATATCCTTCGAACAATGTTGGATATTCTCGATTTCAACCACCCCCATCTATTTACAAAGATTTAACCATCTACATTTGGACAAACAATTCTGAGGTCTTGGTCAATGATAAAAATTTCTTGGCTTACAAAATTGAAATGAAAGATAGTGCTGGAAGCAAATTTTTAGATGAAGAACCTCCCCAGGATTCTGAAAACGAATATTATGTTAATTTGAGAGATGGTTGCTACGATTTAAATTTAATAAGTTATCTTCAATGTGGATTAGGTTTTTGGTACTATAGGCAGTTGTTTGGATTGAGAGATGGATTGTTTCAAGTCCGTTCGGATAATCTAATTCTTTTCCAACCGAACGTAGACTTTGGAAGTAGTATCTACTATTCATTTATTGCAGAAGACCAGCCAACAGTAGCAGTTATTCCCGATACGATAGATTTTGGTGATGTGTCGATGGATTCCGAATATTTTGCTAATGTCCTTGTTAAACCAGCAAACGAAAAGCCCATATCGATTTGGGACTTCAAGGTAGTACTCGGAGAAATTAAAGGAGTTTCTATTCAAAGCATTGAACCAGTTCCTGGGCAAGACCAAAAAATTACATTAGGGAAAGGAGACTCCGCCAAAATATTGCTTAAACTTTCCCCAAAGAAATACGGGAAAGTTTCGACCAGTTTAACTTTTTCATCAAATGACAAAAAGAATCCGCTTGTTTCAATACCAATAAGAGCAAATGTAGTTGGTGGAAGTGGAGTCGAAATTATCAACTGTGGCTTCGATATTCATCTGGTTAAAAAAGAAAAAAATACTTTCGAATTTGTTGTTGATTCCGATTTGGTAGACCCAATTTCTTGCGAAGTCTATAATATAATTGGAAACAAACTACTTAACATATCCGAGTGGAATAACACCACGTCGAAAATTACAATCAATTTGAATTCTTTTGCCAATGGTTTGTATTTTGCAAAGTTTTCACAAGGTGGTTTTACAAAAGTTATTCCAATTTTGCTGATTAATGAATAATCTGGTGGAAAAATGAGGATTTTTCTTGTAGGAAATGGCGGACGAGAGCATTGTCTTGCCTGGAAATTGAAAAATTCTGCAAATGATGTTGAAATCTTTTCTCCGAGTAAGAATGCGGGAATACAAAGTATAGCAAACTTCGTTTCTATTGATGAAAAAAATTATGAAGAAATTTCAAAATTTTGCCTCGAACGAAGAATTGATTTAGTCGTTGTTGGTCCAGAAGACCCATTGGCAAATGGAATTGCTGACTTTTTGCGTGCAAAAGGAATCCCAGTGTTTGGTCCTTCGAGACTTGCTGCAAGAATAGAGTCATCCAAATCCTTTGCCAAAGAATTTATGCGAAGGAACGGAATTCCTACTGCACAATTCAGTTCTTTTACAATTGAGCAGTTTAATGATGCTGTCGATTTCATTAATTCACTCCATCCACCAATAGTTGTCAAAGCCGATGGGCTTGCCGCTGGGAAAGGTGTTGTTGTTTGCCAAACGAGAGAAGAGGCTATAAAAGTAGTTAAGCAAATGTTTTCGGGTGAATTTGCCGAGGCTGGGAAAAAAGTCGTTATCGAAGAGTTTCTGGAAGGCGAGGAAGCCTCGGTTCTGGCTATTACTGATGGAGAAAATTATGTTCTTTTACCAACTTCGCAGGACCATAAAAGGATTTTCGATGGTGATTTAGGAAAAAATACTGGCGGAATGGGAGCCTATTCACCAACTCCATTAATCAATAGACCTGCCCTGGAACAAATTGAGAATGAAATTATTCGACCAGCAATCGTTGGAATGGCGAACGAGGGGTATCCTTTTGTCGGGTGCTTGTATGCTGGATTAATGGTGAAGGACAATCGAGCAAAAGTTGTTGAATTCAACTGTCGTTTTGGCGACCCCGAAACGCAAGCAGTTTTACCATTGGTTAAAGGTGATTTTGCTTCTCTCCTTCTTTCTGCTGCCAATGGAAAATTGAACAAAGACTATTACCAGGGAAACGAATCCAAATTCAGTTGCTGTGTAATTCTTGCTTCCAAAGGTTATCCAGACGAATATCAGAAAGGCTTTGAAATAACTGGTATTGAGTTGGCTGAATCTCTTGGATGCGTTGTTTTTCATTCGGGAACCTTGAAAGTTGACAATAAACTTGTTTCAAATGGAGGAAGAGTTTTGGGAGTAGTCGCTCTTGGGGACACCTTGCAAGAAGCAATCCAGAAATCATACGATGGAGTTGATAAAATTCATTTCGAAAACAAATATTTCCGTAAGGATATTGGTGCCAAAGGTTTGAAATATGTTTAGATGGAGGATCAGTTGATGAATGAATCGGACAAATACCACATTAATATTGAACCCGCCTTTGGTTATTTGGAGTTAATTGATTTACCACATATTTTAAAAAAGAACAAAGAAAAATGGTTCAATCAAACACTTTGTCGAGTTAATAATTCTTTTTTTAGATTGGGTGTTTTCGAAGGGGAATTCCATTGGCATAAACATTTCAACGAGGATGAACTTTTCTTTGTTCTTGAAGGGAATTTAACTATCGAGACAGAGAAAGGAACTTTTGTTTTGAATAAGTATCAAGGTGTTTGCATTCCAAAAGGAACTTTGCACAGACCAATAGCCAAAGAGAGAACTATTGTGATAATGATAGAACTGGACACTATCAAACCCAAAGGGGATTGAAAGCCTCTTCAAAAATAAAACTTAAATTTAATCGAATTTAAGTTTTTGATTTTGAAAAGTTAAAAATGATTATAGAATTTTTGCATAAAGTGTGGGCTTTGTTTTTGGAAATGTCCCCCTATCTTTTGCTGGGGATTTCTTTTGTTGCTATTCTGGATTTGTTCGTTTCAAAAAGTTTTATTGCCAAGCAAGTTAGCCGAAACAATTTGGGTTCAATTGTAAAAACTGCTGTCTTTGGAATTCCTTTGCCTTTGTGTTCGTGTGGGGTTGTACCTACAAGCGTGTATTTGGAAAAAAGTGGTGCCTCCAAACCATCTGTTGTTTCTTTTCTTATCTCTACACCGCAGACTGGTATCGACAGTATTGTTGCAACCTATGGAATGCTTGGACCCATTTTTGCAATTTTTCGCCCTCTCGCTGCCTTTGTTATGGGTATTATAGGTGGAATCGTTACTATGTTTTTTCAAAATTCATTTCACAACAAAGACAGGGTGAAAGACAACTTTCAGTTCGATGAAATAGAACTTATCAAAGACGGAAATTTTCTCAATCGAGCCAAAAAATCCCTTCGCTATGCTTTTGTTGAGTTTGTTGACGATATTTCTACTCAATTCCTTGTTGGCTTGATTATTGCAGGAGCAATTGCCTATTTTGTACCCGATGATTTTTTCGCTTCATACTTAGGCAACAACAAAGCCCTTGGATTACTTGCGATTATTCTCTTCGCAATTCCAATGTATGTTTGTGCAACTGCTTCGATTCCAATTGCGGTTTCTTTGATGATGAAAGGTTTTTCGCCTGGCATTGCTTATGTTTTTTTGGTTGCTGGACCTGTTACTAACGCTGCATCAATTGTAATTCTTGCCAAAGTTCTTGGAAAAAAACTGATAATAATATACATTTTAACAGTGATAATTTTGGCAATCCTTTTCGGTTTGCTGTTAGATTGGATTTTCATAATTACTGGAATCAACCCCCACACACAGATGAGTCACGCCCATTTGCATTCGCATAGTGCATCAATCTATTCAACAGATTTCATATATGGGCTACTTTTCTTAATTTTGTTAATTGCTTCTTATTATAGAAAAATTTATGGAAAATTAAAAGGAATAAAAATGGCGGAAAACACAAACACATCCAAAATCTATAAAATTGATGGTATGACTTGTAACCATTGCGTTATGAATGTCGAAAAGGCTATACGCAATGTCCCAGGTGTAACGAATGTTGAAGTTAATCTTTCGGCTGGGGTTGCGAAAGTCGAAGGCAATGTTGCAACGGAGCAAATCAAAAATGCCGTCGAAGCAATTGGATATAAATTTGTTGGAGAAAAATAGTGGCAAACATTGCTATTTACCCAGGAACCTTTGATCCCATAACAAATGGGCATATCGATGTTATCGAACGTGCGTCAGTCCTTTTCGATAAAATAATTGTCGTCATCGCCAGAAATCCAAGAAAACAAACACTTTTCTCCGAAGAAGAACGCTTGGAAATGATTCGTGAATCTCTCAAGCATTTAAACAATATAGAAGTCAAAGCAACAGATAATCTTACTGTAGAATTTGCCAGCCGAGTTTCTGCAAAGGCAATAATTCGTGGCATTCGTGCAGTGTCCGATTTCGAGTACGAGTTTCAAATTGCTTTGATGAATAGGAAACTTTGTCCAGATGTAACCACGATTTTCTTAATGCCAAACGAAAAGTATACCTACTTAAATTCCTCAATTATTAGAGAATTAGCCCGCTACGGAGCCAATGTAGATGAATTTGTCCCGCCCTATGTTGCCAAAAAATTAAAAGAAAAATTTGCAATTTGACATTTCTAAAATACAATAATAAAAATAATTTATCGTTTTATTATTTGCACTCGCCTATGGTGAGTGCTAATAGTTTAAGTTAAAATGTAGAACAAATAAGGAGGTGGAGTTATGAACTTATCACCATTGCACGACAGAGTAATAATTAAGCCCTCACAACCAGAAGAAGTTACCAAAGGTGGAATCATTATTCCCGACACTGCAAAGGAAAAGCCAATGCAAGGCGAAGTTATTGCAGTTGGACCGGGCAAAATGACAGAGGAAGGAAAATTAATTCCTTTGACGGTAAAAGTTGGGGACAAAGTCCTCTACGGCAAGTACTCTGGAACTGAAGTAGAAATTAATGGCGAACAATTTTTAATTATGCGAGAAGCAGATATTCTTGCAATCATTAAATAATGTATTATGTTAAATAATTAAGGGAGGTAGTATATGGCAGCAAAGATAATAACTTTTGATTTTGAAGCACGAAGTGCTTTAAAACGAGGTGTTGACCAATTAACCAATGCAGTTAAAGTTACCCTTGGTCCGAAAGGTCGAAATGTTATAATTGATAAGAAGTTCGGTGCACCAACAGTTACAAAAGATGGCGTAACTGTTGCCAAGGAGATCGAACTCGAAGACCCGATCGAAAATATGGGAGCCCAAATGGTTCGTGAGGTGGCTTCTAAAACCAGTGATGTTGCTGGCGACGGGACAACTACTGCAACAGTTTTGGCACAGGCAATATTCTCCGAAGGTTTGAAAAATGTTACTGCTGGTGCAAATCCAATGGATTTGAAGCGTGGAATTGATATGGCTGTTGAGGCTGTAACAAAAGAATTGAAGAAAATTAGCAAAGATGTTGAAGGCAAGAAAGAAATTGCTAACGTTGGTGCAATTTCTGCTAATAACGACCGTGCAATCGGTGAGTTGATTGCCGAGGCAATGGAAAAAGTTGGAAAAGATGGTGTCATCACAGTCGAGGAAGCAAAAGGTACAGAAACTTCGATGGAAGTTGTCGAAGGTATGCAATTCGACCGTGGTTATCTTTCTCCATACTTCGTTACTGATGCCGAAACAATGGAAGCAGTGCTTGAAAATCCATACATTTTAATTCACGATAAGAAGATTTCTGCTGTTAAGGATATTCTTCCAATTTTGGAGAAGATTTCTCAATCGGGTCGCTCATTGTTGATTATTGCTGAAGATGTTGAAGGCGAGGCTCTTGCAACCTTGGTAGTTAACAAACTTCGTGGAACTTTGAAAGTCTGTGCTGTGAAAGCCCCTGGATTTGGCGACCGAAGAAAAGCAATGCTCGAAGATATTGCTATTCTTACCAATGGTACTGTGATTAGCGAAGAGAAAGGCTTCAAACTTGAAAATGCTACATTAGCATATCTTGGCACTGCAAAGAAAGTTGTTGTCGACAAAGACAACACGACTATTGTCGAAGGTAGCGGAAAGCCAGAAGAAATTAAGAAGAGAATTAATGAAATCAAGATTCAAATAGAAAAAACCACCAGCGAATACGACAAGGAGAAATTGCAAGAACGACTTGCCAAGTTGAGCGGTGGCGTTGCTGTATTGAAGATTGGTGCTGCAACCGAAGTCGAAATGAAGGAAAAGAAAGCCCGAGTAGAAGATGCCTTGCACGCAACACGTGCTGCTGTTGAGGAAGGCATTGTTCCTGGTGGTGGGGTTGCATACTTGCGATGTCTCCACGTTTTGGATTCGTTGAAGCCAGAAAACGAAGACCAAAAGATTGGTATTGACATTGTACGCCGTGCATTAGAGGAACCAGCACGTCAAATTGTCGCAAATGCTGGGCTTGAGCCTTCGGTCATTATCAACAAGATTAAGGAAGGGACTGGTGCCTTTGGCTTCAATGCTCAAACCGAACAGTTCGAGGATTTGTTTGAAAGCGGCGTAATCGACCCAACCAAAGTTGCCCGAGTTGCTTTGGAAAACGCAGCCTCTGTTGCAAGTTTGCTGTTGACGACAGAGTGCACTATTGTCGAGAAACCCGAGAAGGAGAAGACACCACCAATGCCACGTGGTTACGACGAATATTAATTCAACGAAACTTTTCGAATAAGCGGGCATTTTTGCCCGCTTTTTTTATTTTCTTTTCTTAAATTAAATTTTCACAAAATGTTTGGCTTATGAAAATTGTAACTTGGAATGTAAATGGATATCGTTCCATCGTTGGGCAAAACCCTTCGAAGCGTTATGATAAAGTAAGCAAAGAGAATAAATTTTTCGACTTCGTCGAAAGGCACCAACCAGATATAATTTGCATTCAAGAGGTTAAAGCGGATGTTTCTCAAATCGAACCAGAACTGCAAAAGCCGTCTGGATACATTGCGTATTATAATACTTGCAAGATAAAAAAAGGTTATAGTGGGGTTGCTGTTTTTACAAAGATTGAGCCAAAGGATGTGCATTTTGAAATTGGTAAGGAAGAATTTGATAGCGAAGGTAGATTTATTCGACTGGATTTCAATAAATTCGTTTTGTTAAACATATATTTTCCCAAAGGCTATACTGACCACGAGCGTTTGGACTTCAAAATGAATTTTTACGACGAGGTTTACAAGTATATTAAAAAATTAAAAAAGAAATATCCAAATATCGTTATTTCTGGCGACTACAACACAGCACACACTGAAATCGACCTTGCCCGACCAAAAGAAAATCAAAATGTTTCTGGCTTCCTTCCCATTGAACGGGAGAAATTGGATGAATTAGTTGAAATGGGTTTCGTGGACGCATTTAGGTTGTTTACAAAGGAAGGTGGGCATTACTCTTGGTGGAGCCAGCGTGGGCGAGCCCGAGAGAACAACGTTGGCTGGCGAGTCGATTATCACTTTGTTTCGAAAGAGATGGTGCCCTTTGTGAAAAATTGTTATATGTTGCCACAAGAGTTCGGTTCCGACCATTGCCCCGTTGTTTTAGAACTTTCGGATGATTTGTTATAAATTTTTGTGGAGGACTAATGGGCAAGACAATTTTGATTATCCTTGTTGGTAAAAGAAACGAAGCAGCGGTTAATGTTCAAAAGTTATTAACTGGTTGGGGTTGTTTGATAAAAACTCGGTTGGGAATTCACGACGGAGTGCTCGACAATTGTTCCGAAGAAGGCTTGATTATATGCGAAATGGTTGGAGACAAAGAAAAGCACGAGGAACTCGCTCGAAAATTGAATTTGTTGAAAAGTGTCAAAGCAAAACTTGTCCATCTTGATTTGGAAGAGTAATAGACTAACTCATTGCAATAATTTTCATTTTTTCCGTTAAATAGAATTTGAATTTAATCTGGGCTTTCGATGAGAAAACTTTTATCTCTTATTTTTTTTGTTTTGCTTTTTACGATTGAATCATTTGCCAATACTTCCAAAATGATTTTCCCATCGGAAGATTTGCTATACGAAGTTTCGTTTTTAGGAATAAAACTTGGAACGATTCGAATTGTTACCGAAGAAAATGAAACGCTCGATGGAAAATTAGTCCACAAAGGAAAAGCATACATTGATTCCTACTCTGGAATTCCTTTTGTCGATTTACACGCTGTATTTACGAGTTGGTTCGACCCATCAATTACATACTCGTATAAATTCAATTCGAGTATGAAAGAAAAAGATTATTGGTTGTTCGACCAAATAATTTTTGACTACAAAGAACAAAAAATAAAAGTAGAGAAGTACAAGAAAAACCAAAGGTATTTTTACAAGGAAATTAAAACAACTAAAAAATGGAATGATGGTTTATCGATTTTTTTCCTTGCTCGGCAATTCACAAAGTCGGGCAAAAACATAAAAATCCCAACTTTAATGGATAAAGATACAGTCTATACATACATAAATTTTTACGGTGGTCGCCAAAATATTGAAATACCAAGCATTGGCTATCCAGTTCGGACAGTACACTTTACTGGCAAAGCCGATTGGACTGGAATTTATGGATTAACTGGATATTTCGAAGGTTGGTTTAGCGACGACGAGGCAAGTATCCCAATTAAAGCCAAAATGAATGTCTACATTGGAAGCATTAATATTGAATTAATTCGCTGGAATCGTAAGGGTTGGGTTCCTCCAAAAGGCTGAATTTTTTGAATTACAAACCGATTGCATCGAAAATAAATGTGAATATTGTATCTGCGATTATTATTGCAAAAATACCACTTACGACAGAAATTGTTGTTGCCGTTCCGACGCCCTCGGCTCCGCCTTTAACTTGCAAGCCACGAAAACAACCAATTCCAGCGACAAGGTAACCAAAAATTATGCTTTTCAATAGTCCAGATGATAAATCTCCCAAATCCACTGCTATTTGCAATTCAGTAAAATATCCAGCAGTGGTGATGTCTAAAATTGATAATCCAGAAATCAAGCCACCAAGTATTCCAGCAACATTTCCGAAAATGGTCAGAAGCGGAATCGAAAGTGTTACCGCAAAAACTCTTGGTAGAATTAGGAATTTGAACGGCTCGAAACCCATCGAACGAAGTGCATCGATTTCTTCGGAGACTTTCATTGTGCCAAGTTCAGCAGCAAAAGCGGAACCCGAACGTCCCGCAACAAGTATTGCTGTCATCAAAGGTCCAAGTTCTCTAACAATTGAAACGCCTATCAAATCGGCAATGTAAATGTCTGCACCGAACTGTTTCAATTGAATTGCTCCTTGGTAGCCAGAGATTATTCCAATTAATAGAAGTATTAAAGAAACGATGGGCAAGGCATTGACACCGTTTTTCAAGAAAAGGACTGGAAAGTCTTCCCAGCGTATTTTTTTTATTTGGAAAATAGAAAGCAAAGTTTTAGTAATCAATTCACCAAAAAAGTCGAAAAATTCAGCGTAGTCGGAGAGGAGAAAACGAAATTTTTCTCCAATAGAGGAAAAGTATTGAATAAATGGATTTTCGTGTTGGATTTCTTTTGCTTTGATGACTGGAAAGTCTGCGAATTTTCCCCAAAAGGATTGCATTTGCTCCGAAAGCCCTTTCACTTCAAGCGTAATACCTTTTTCTTTCGTCCAGAATTTTAGTTCATTTAGGAAGAGAATTAACGACGAGTCGAAATTTTCCACTCGACCAAAGTCCAGTTCAATTCTTTCAACTCCCTTGAATGTTTTCTCGAACGGCTTTATTTTATCGAAATATGGAAGATTAACAACAGTAAAGGCTTCAAGGAATTCAATCCTAACAACATTTGATTGTTTCTCAATATTGTAGTAATTTAGTTTTTTGTTTTTCATACTTTTAAATGATTACTTTTGTTCAAACACAAAATAATGAATTTTTTCGGACATTGAAAAATGGCGAAAAGCGGGAAATCTCGAATAAAGAAGACGACCGAAAACCAACAGGAGGCTTTCTACTTGAGCAAAACAAAGAAAATTGAAGGCACACGCAGTATGGTCCGAGGCAAAGTCCTCGAAGTTCTCTTTGCAAACGAAGTTAGCCAGGAACCAGTTGAAAATCTTTTCAATCATATCTTCTTTCGTGAATTTAAATTCGACCCTGACGAACCCGAAACTAAAAGACTTCTCACACGTGAAGAGATTATGGAATTGGAAGCGGATATTCCAATTTCTTGGGACG
Organism: Candidatus Kapaibacterium sp.; assembly: GCA_013414795.1. Lineage (GTDB taxonomy): Bacteria > Bacteroidota > Ignavibacteria > Kapaibacteriales > UBA2268 > Naka2016. The sequence goes on along the minus strand of CP058732.1, from coordinate 2,271,885 downwards.
AAGAGGATGTACAATTTGCAAAAGAATTGATAGAAAAAACACAGCAAACTCGACCATTTGCTGTTGAGGAAATAAAAAAATCTATTGCTAATTGGGAATTCGAGCGATTAACCATCGTCGACCGTATCATTCTCGAAATGGCTATTGCTGAATTACTCCACTTCCCAGAAATCGACCCCGAGGTTACAATCAACGAAGCAATCGAAACTGCAAAGCAGTACTCAACAGATAAAAGCGGAATATTTGTCAACGGCGTACTCGATAGCCTTTACAAAAAATATGTGAAAGAAGGGCTTGTAAAGAAGAAAAGCAAAAGCAGTGAGTGAATTGCATTTGATAGTAGGAAGCGAAGGCTCGGGGAAAACCACTAAAATGCAAGAAATCGTCTCGCAAGTGAAAAATTTGGAACTGCCTTTCTGCGGTGTTGTTTCTGTTGCAGTTTTCAATGTATCGGAGAAAATTGGCTACGATGCAATATTTTATCCAAACGAACAACAAATGGAACTTTGCAGATTGAAATCGAAAAACACTTTTCCCCGATGGTCTTTTAATTTGGACACCTTTGAATATGGATACCAAAAGATGAAGGATTATCTACCAAAGTGTGAAACTATAATCATTGATGAAGTCGGAAAATTGGAGATTGAAGCGAAAGGCTGGCATTCATTGATAAATCTGGCTTTTACTATAAATGTTCAACAGATTTACATTAGCGGGCGACGGGAAAGACTTTACAAATATTTAGAAAAATTTTTCTCATCCTACCAATATTTGGTAGTTGAGGAAATTAGTGTAGAAAAAAATAGTCAACTTTAAGAATTATCAATAAGCAATTTTAAGTATTTCGATTATGTCGTTGTAATCAAGGTTTTTGATTTCTCCGATGTTTCTTATTTCTGTGGCTTTGTAAATGATTTCGGCAATTTTGGATATTTCATCTTTTGTGATGTTTAAGTCTCGCAATGAAACAGGTGCTCCCCAAGATTTATACTTTTCTTTGAGTGCAACCACTGCGGATTCTACATTATTCTTGTTAAATATATTTTTTGCCCAACGAAGGAAGGTTGGTTCGTTTAGAGGATGAATATATTTTATCCACGCTGGAAAAACAACTGCAAGCCCAGCCCCGTGGGCAACTTCTGGATGGAGTGCACTAATTCCGTGTTCAATTGTGTGGCAAGCCCAATCGCCACCGTAAAGACCAGCGGCTGAAAAGCCATTCAGAGCAAGAATTGCACTCCAAGCAAGAGTTGCACGAGCGTCGTAATTCTTTGGGTCTTTTTGAAGTGTATCGACACTTCTAAAAATGTTAAGTATTAAAGTTTCGTCCAATGAAGTTGTTGGCTCCTCACCTTTGGATTGAAAATAAAATTCCATTATGTGCGAAAGAGCATCGATTGCTCCGTAGACAGTTTGGTGCCAAGGCAAAGTGAATTGGACGCTTGGGTCGACTACTGAAACTTTTGGATAAAGAACTGGCGAGCCAATATTCCACTTCTTATTTTCCTCTTCATTAGTTAGAACTGCGTAGGGGTCCATTTCCGAGCAAGTTGCAGAGATTGTGAGAACAGTGAAAATCGGAAGTGCTTTAGTTATGTTTACTTTCCGTTCGAAAGCGTCCCAAAGATTATCCAGAAAAACACCAGCGGCGATGGATTTACCTTCGTCGATAACCGAGCCACCACCGACAGCAAGTATTCCTTCCAAGCCTTTCTCTTTTATTATGCGTATGCCTTCGTTTGCGTGCGAAAGCACTGGATTCGCTCGTACACCCCAATGTTCAATCCATTCAATTTTATTCGCACGAAGTGAATCGACAACTTGTTGATAAACCCCATTGTTTTTTATCGAACCACCACCAGCAAGCAGAAGGACTTTGCCGACATTGGATTTTGCAATTTCTTTTCCAATTGTTGGAATTGTACCTTTGCCAAAAATTACCTTTGTTGGATTATGGAAAACAAAGTTCTGCATTTTATCACTCCTTAATGTTTAATAATTCTCTTGTCGCAGTTTCAAGTGCAGTTTTGTAAGAATCGAGTTTATCTTCTTCGACATTTTTAACTGTTTCTTTTATTATTTCCAAACCTTGGTCTGTGATTTTGCATAAATATAACTTCAATTTGGCTGTATTGTTTTCCCAGAAAAACTCGCCAGCGATGTAATATTCTACCTCGAAATTCAAAAGTGCTTTAATTTCTTCTATGTTGGGAGAAGAGTAATTCTCTGGTTCGTACAAGTTGAAATAGGCGTAAATGGAGTCTCGGGTTGCATTATCGAAAACAACAAAATCGGATGAACTTTTTGCAATTTCAAATATTGTTTCAATTGCAAAGTAGGAGGTAACTTGTTTTTTCTGGAAAATATCCCATTTAGCCAATGTGTCGTTTTCTATATAATTTATGCTGCCAATTACCAATGTTGGTGCTGGTTTAACCCGTAGGCTTCCTTCGAGATTGTTAAAAATATATGGTTCGTTAAGCACTTCGGCAAAGGCTCGCTGGCTCGCAGTCAAAAGTGCTGGGTCGAGTACTGGTTCGTTCGTTTCTTTTTTGAAATAGCGAATGAGTGCGTAGCCTTTTCCATTCGATATTTCGTTGTTACTTATATTGTAACTTGAAATATCCACCCGAAGCACATTGGCAAGGCGGTTTATACGAACAATGAAAATATATTCTGCCGAAAGTTCTTTTGCTAAATTGTAAGGTGTTGGCTCTATATGTTTTGTATCGAGTGTTTTTGCAACAGAGTCTCGAATGTCAAATGGAATAATTACGAATTTGTTGGAAAACCGAGCCACAAGGTTCATTGCCGCTTCGACTTTGGTTTGGTTTAAACCTTGTGTGTTTTTTCCAAATTCAATTTGAGAAATAAGAATTTTTTTCAAAGAATCATTTTGTGCAAAAATAATTTGCGTTAAGATTATCCAAAGTAAAGCACCAAAAAAACTTGCTCTCATTTTAACTTTTGCCTAAAGAATTAATATACTTCAAGAATTCTTCGTGCGAAAGGCAATTGACAACGTCGTTTGGTTCCAACCAACCTTTTCGGGCAAATTTAACGCCATAGAAAACATCTGTTAGACTATTAGTATCGTGCGAATCGGGATTGATTGCAATTTTTACTCCCTTTTCTTTGGCATAAATGATGTGTTCCCAAGGCAAGTCTAAACGATATGGATTTGCGTTCAATTCAATTATTTTTCCGTAATCGGATGCTGCTTCAATTATGGATTTTATGTCTACTTCATAACTCTCTCGGGAAAGAAGTAGGCGTCCCGTTGGATGACCCAAAATGTGTGTATAAGGGCTCATTATTGCATAGATAATTCTTCGGGTCATTTCGTTTTTGCTCATCTTGAAATGCGAATGAACAGAAGCAACAACGACATCGAATTTCTTCAAAATATCTTCATCATAGTCGAGACTTCCGTCGGGAAGAATGTCGCTTTCAATTCCTTTAAGGATTTTTATTCCAATATTCTTGGAATTCAATTCATCAATTTCTTTGTGTTGTTGAATAACTCTTTCTGGTTCGAGTCCGTTAGCATATTTTGCAGTTTGACTATGGTCACAAATTACAATGTATTCAAAACCAAGATTACGAGAGGCATTTGCCATTTGTTCAATAGTGTTGAAACCATCGCTCCAAGACGAATGAACATGAATCATTCCTTTTAAGTCTCTTTCGGAAACCAACTTTGGAATTGCCTTTTCTTTTGCTCGAATAATAGCCAATTCATTCTCTCTAAGTTCTGGCGGTATGTATTGCAAATCCAATAGTTCAAAAAGTTCGCTTTCGCTTTTTAAAACCTTGTTGCTCAATGGAAATTGTTCGAAATTAAAAGGCTGGCTTGTTGTTTCTGTAAAATATTTTGCAAACGAATTTATGTATTTTTCGCTCCCAGTCAAGTTGTGTAGAAGCCAGATGTAGTTTTTCGGTTCAGTAAGTTGAATTTTTACATCAATTTCCTCGTCTGTTGAAAATGTTATAACATTACCGTCTAATATAAGATTAAATTGCTGTTGTAAGTAATCGATAACTTTTTGGTTTTCGTTTGTTGAGACAAGGAAGTGGACTTGGGATACAATTTCGGAGTAACGGCGCATTTCGCCTACAAGGGAATGTTCGATTACTTCTGGTATGTTTTTCAAAAGAATATCAATATTATTTGCTTCTTGGAAACAAGCAAATTGATGTTTTTTGCCTTTCCAAGCCTTTATGTGTTGTATGCTGTTGAGAATAATTTCTTGCGATTTTGCAGAAAAGCCTTTGATTTTAGCAACCTTGTTATCGATGCAAGCCTGTTCTAAATCATCGATTGTTTTTATTCCAAGCGTTTCGAAAAGCAATTTAGTTTTCTTTGGTCCAATACCGGGAATTTTAGTTATAGTAACCAGTTCCACTGGAATTTCAGAAGTAAGTTTTTCGTAAAACGAAATTTTTCCCGTTTCAACATATTCTGTAATTTTTTTTACCAGTGCCTCTCCAAAGCCTTTGATTTCGGCGAGTTTCCCTTGGCGAACTAAATCTCTAACATCGAGTTGCATTGATTCGATAATATCGGCAGCATTCGCATAGGCGTTTGCTTTAAATACGTTTTCACCTTTTATTTGTAAAAGAATTGCAATATTTCGTAGGATTTTTACTAACTTTTTGTCTACTTCCATAGAATTTTTAAGCGAAGGCACTAAAACCAGTGATGTCCTCTCCGAGTATTAAAGTATGAATATCGTGGGTTCCTTCGTAAGTTTTAACAGATTCGAGGTTCGCCATATGTCTCATAATTGGGTATTCATCAAGAATTCCGTTGGCTCCGTGAATTTCTCTTGCAATTCTTGCACATTGCAATGCAATGTCCACATTGTTCCTTTTTGCCAGAGAAACTTGCTGGAAGCGGGCACGGTCCTCGTCTTTCAGTCTCCCCAGCCGATAGGCAATCAATTGGGCTTTGGTGATTTCATTTAGCATCCAAACCAATTTCTCTTGAATGATTTGGAAAGCACCAATTGGTTTACCAAATTGAATTCTTGTTTTAGCATAATTTAACGAGGATTCAAAAACTGCAAGGGCTGAGCCAATAGCTCCCCAAGCAATTCCATAGCGGGCTTGTGTTAAACAACTTAAAGGACCTTTGAGCCCAGTTACTTCCAAATGGTTCTCTTCTGGGACTTCGACATCTTCGAGGATAAGTTCGGAGGTAACTGATGCACGAAGAGAATGTTTTCCTTTCATTTCAATAGCTTTGAAGCCTTTGCGATTGGTTTCCACAATGAAACCATTTACTACCCCGTCCAGTTTCGCCCAAACAATAGCCACATCAGCGATATTACCATTGGTAATCCACATTTTTGTACCATTGAGCAAGTATCCCCCATCGATTTTCTTTGCGGTCGAAGCCATTCCGCCAGGATTTGAACCGAAATCGGGTTCAGTCAATCCAAAACATCCAATTGCTTCTGCGCTTGCAAGTTTCGGAAGCCATTTCTTTTTTGCTTCTTCTTTTGCATATCGGTAAATTGGGTAAATTACCAGCGAATTTTGTACGGATGCGAACGAGCGTATAGCCGAGTCTCCTCGTTCAAGTTCCATCATAGCAAGACCATAGGAAGTGTAATTCGCTCCGCTTCCTCCGTATTCTTGGGGAAGAGTAATACCGAATAAACCCAATTCAGCCATCTTCGGAATTAAATGCATTGGGAATGTGCCTTCTCGATAATGCTTTTCAATTATAGGGATTACTTCATTATCGACAAATTCCCGAACAGTGTTGCGAATTAGTCGCTCTTCTTCTGTAAATAATTCTTCTATGTTGTAATAGTCAAAAACATTGAAATTCATAACAATCCATATTGATAATAAAATTATTTAGTCGATTGATTTCTAAATTTATTTAAATTTTGTTTAGGTTTGAACAAATGAACTTTGGGTAATTCTCCTTTTTTCGTTATTTTTGCTTTTAAACATTAGGAGTTATTATGGATTTGTCTACAAATTATCTTGGTTTTAAACTTCGAAACCCCATAATAGTTGGAAGTTGTGGTTATACCTTTTCAGTAAAGGACATTAAAAATTTAGTGGAAAATGGTGCCTCGGCAGTTGTTTTGAAGTCAATCTTCGAAGAAGAAATTGTATGGGAAATGGAACATAATCTTGCCCAGATGCAAAGACCAAGCACGATTTACCCCGAAATTTACGATTTTTTCGATTTGGAAAATATCGAAGATAGCGTAACAAAGTATTTGAATTTGATTTCGGATGTCAAGAAAGAAGTCTCTGTTCCAATAATTGCTTCGGTAAATTGTGTAAGTGCAAAGGAATGGGTTCCATTTGCAAAACGAGTTGAAAACGCTGGGGCAGATGCCCTTGAATTGAACATTTTCATTATGCCGTCAGATTTAGAAAGAACCAGTGAAGAGAATGAACAAATGTATTTCGAAATAATTAATTCCGTTCTTGCTGAAGTTAAAATTCCAGTTGCAGTCAAATTGAGTTATTATTTCTCCAATCTTGCCAAAATGATTAAGAGAATTTCTGAAACTGGTGTCAAAGGAATAGTTTTATTCAATCGATTCTTCGAACCTGATTTCGATTTGGATTCGTTGACTGTTGTACCAACCAATGTATTAAGCAATCCAGCGGACCTTGGAAAGTCTTTGCGTTGGATATCAATTATGAGCGATAGAGTGAATTGTGATTTGTGTGCTTCCACTGGTGTTCACGACGGGAAGGCTGTTGTCAAGCAATTACTTGCTGGGGCAAAAGCCGTTCAAATTGCTTCTGTGCTGTATCGAAAAGGTCCTAAAGTAATTGGCGAAATGCTTGAAGAGGTAAAGAATTGGATGGCGGAAAAAGAATTCGATTCGATTGAAGATTTTCGTGGGAGATTGAGCCAATCGAAAAGTTTGAACCCTGCGGTTTACGAAAGAGCTCAATTTATGCGATATTTTAGCGAAAAGTTTTAATAAATTCTGGTTGAATATTCCTTGAAAGTTCTAGACCAAATTACTTTACCTGTATCGAAAGAGTTAGAAAAATTTGAAGAGTACTTCCGTTCGGTATTAAAAACCGATATCGGATTACTCGATACTGTCGTTCGCTATTTAGTTTCAAGGAAAGGAAAAAGAATTCGCCCGCTTTTGATTTTTCTTTCTGCAAACTTGGTAGGCGAGGTAAACGAGCGAACATTTATTGGTGCAACAATGGTTGAATTGTTGCACACTGCAACCCTTGTACACGACGATGTCGTCGACGAAGCCCAAGAACGACGTGGAATCCTTTCTATCAATGCCAAATGGAACAACAAGATTGCAGTTTTGCTTGGAGATTTTCTTCTTGCAAAGGGCTTACTTATTGCAATCGAAAACAACGAGTTCGAATTTTTGCACGTGCTTTCGGAAGCAGTTAAATTGATGAGCGAAGGAGAACTATTGCAAATACAAACTTCTCGAGAATTCGAAACCGACGAAAATAGATATTTTGAGATTATTTATAGTAAAACCGCTTCGTTGATTTCTGCTTGTTGCGAGATTGGTTGTTTGAGTGTTACTGATGATAAAGAGATGCGAGCAAAGTTGAAAGAGTTTGGCAAATTGATTGGGCTTGCATTTCAAATACGCGACGACATTTTCGACTACATTGGCAAAACAAGTATCATCGGCAAACCAGTGGGAAATGACATACGAGAGAAAAAAATAACTCTTCCATTAATCTACGCATTGCAAAAGGTTTCGGATAAAGAAGCCAAAGCAATAGTGAACATTGTGAAGTCGAACAAAAAACGTAAAGATGTGAAAGAAGTAATTGATTTCGTGATAGAAAACGATGGGATTGGCTCTGCCCAAGCCACTGCAATAGATTTTATTAACAAGGCAAAAAGAATATTGCAAGAATTTCCCAACAACTCTGCCCGAGAGTCCCTTCTCCGATTGGCAGATTATATTGTAGAGAGAGAAAAATAACCACGGCAAGGCTTTTGCCTACAAAAGAACTTCCAATTTTGTATTATTGCTGGGGTGGCCTGCAAATTTGGCTGGACGAAATTATTTATAAATCAACAGTCCACCCCATTCGAATCAAATAAAAAGAAGATTAATCACCATAGACGTAAATTTTATAAGTTGCGACAATGCCTAGGATATTATTGGAATGAAAATCGACGTGATGGATTTTGGTGATACCTACGCTTTTGCAAGCGGCTTCGATGCTAGCGTCCCCCGTTGCAATTAGGCCAAGGATTGAAGTGCACGAGGCGGTTCCTACTTTGGAGTATGTTGGATGAGAAGTGGCAGTTACTGGGGCTTTGATATCGGTGTAGAGAACACCTAACACTGGTGTAACCGCATAGGCACCACAACCTGTAATCAGTGCCAAGGAAAGTAATATGACTGGTAGGAAAAAAATGAACTTTTTCATAAAAACCTCCTAAAATGTTAATAATTGAATCGTCCAGCCAAAATATTTATATTTTTAAAAATTTGATAACCTGTTTGAATTGGGCAAAATTAACAACCGACAAATTAAAAAAAAGTAAATATAATCATAAAACTCAAAAATAATAAATTTTATTTTTTTAAAAAATTCCTTATTTTTTGTTGTTAATGAAAAATTTATTGAAATTTTATATACGATACACTATATGTTTTTTGGTTCGTAACTAAAATAATTAATGGTGTTAATATGGAAATTTCTAATTCATTAAAGAAGGAATTAATCCTAATCCAAAAAAACGAATTGAATGAATACTATGTCTACGAAGCCTTGGCGAAAAAAGTCAAAGACGACAATACCTCTCGAATCCTTTCAAGAATTGCCCGCGAAGAATTGGCTCATTCTAATTTTTGGAAAAAGTATACAAATTACGAGCCTAAACCCAATCGGTTTACCATTGCATATTATAAACTTTTGGCTACGGTTTTTGGCTTGACTTTTAGTTTGAAACTGATGGAAAAAGCCGAAGAGAAGGCTCAGAACATTTATGAAAAAATTAGCGAATATTTTCCAGAAGCCGAGAAGATAATCAAAGATGAAGATGCCCACGAAGTTGAATTGATTAATATGATAGACGAGGAAAAGTTGAAATACGCTGGTGCCATTGTTCTTGGGCTGAACGATGCACTTGTTGAGTTGACGGGGGCACTTGCAGGCTATACTTTTGCATTGCAAAACACATTTCTAATTGCAATTGTTGGATTGATAACTGGAATTGCTGCATCATTCTCGATGGCTGCTTCTTCGTATCTTTCTGCAAGGGCAGAAGGTGGCAGCAAAGACCACGTTAAATCTGCTACTTATACTGGTGTCGCTTACATAATTACAGTGCTGCTTTTGGTGATACCATTTTTTTTATTAAGTAATCCATTTTTCGCCTTGCTTTTGACTTTGTTGATAGCAATTTCGATTATTTTCTTTTTTAATTTTTACATTTCAATTGCAAAAGATTATTCGTTTAAAAGCCGTTTCCTCGAAATGGTTGTTATCAATTTAGTTGTTACTGGAATTACATTTTCAATTGGATTTGCCATTCGAAAAACTTTTGATATTGATATTTGATTTAAATTTTATATTTCAAAGTAGTTATTTTTGTATTTCTATGGTACATTTTTATTACAAAATTAAAATAATATGAATGATAATTTTTTTCAACAAAATAAGTTGTTTATTTTAATTCGAAGGAAAAGTAATGGAACGAGATGTTATTTATCTTGAAGATGTTACAATTCGTTTTGCGGGCGACTCGGGCGATGGAATGCAACTCACTGGATCGAAGTTTTCGGATACAAGTGCTTTTATTGGGGCTGATGTAAGTACGTTTCCAGATTATCCCTCAGAAGTGCGTGCTCCCGAGGGTACTCTTTACGGTGTTAGTGCCTACCAAATTCATTTCGGCTCGAAAGGTGTCTACACGCCCGGGGACAAAATCGATGTTCTTGTTGCAATGAATCCTGCTTCTTTGAAAGTGAACCTTCCTTTTTTAAGAGAAAAAGGCATTCTTATTGTCAATACTGCCAATTTTACTGAGAAGAATCTTAAACTTGCCAAATACGAAACTAACCCTCTCGAAGATGGCTCGTTAAAAAATTACCAGGTTTTCAAGATTAACTTCAACGAAATTGTAAAAGAAATTCTAAAAGATTCCGGACTAAGCCCTAAACAAATTGAAAGAACAAAGAACATCTTTGCACTCGGGCTGACTTACTGGTTGTTCGATTTGCCTTTAACAGAAACAGAGCATTGGATTAAGAAAAAGTTTGGCAAAAAACCAGAGATAGCCGAAGCCAATTTGAAAGTATTGCGTGCTGGCTATGAATTTGGGGAGACCAATGAATTATTTGCTATTCGTTATCGAATATCTACAAAGAAATTGGAGCCCGGAGTTTATCGTAATATCACTGGAAACGAGGCTGTTGCCTTAGCCTTGGTTGTAGCAGCAAAGAAGGCAAACCTTCCCTTATTCCTCGGCTCATACCCAATAACACCTGCGTCCGAAATCTTGCATTACATCGCAAGTTACAAACCTTATGGTGTATTGCATTTACAGGCGGAGGACGAAATCGGCGGGGTTACAAGCGCTATTGGCGCTGCCTACGGTGGGGCTCTTGCAGCAACTTCCACCTCGGGTCCTGGTTTGTCTTTGAAAGTCGAGGGTCTTGGTTTGGCTGTAATACTGGAATTGCCACTTATTGTTGTTGATGTTCAAAGAGCTGGACCAAGCACTGGTATGCCCACGAAAATGGAACAATCTGATTTGTTCATTTCAATGTTTGGCCGGCACGGGGAAGCACCTCTTCCAGTTCTTGCGGCGTCAACACCAACAGATTGCTTTGATATGACAATCGAAGCAGCAAGAATTGCAATTAAGTATATGACCCCCGTAATTTTGTTAACCGATGGATATCTTGGGCAAAGTTCAGAGGAATGGAAAATTCCCGATTTGGATTCCATTCCCGAAATTCCAGTTGAATTTTACACGAAACCAGACTATCTCCCATACAAACGAGACCCAATTACATTGGCTCGCAGTTGGGCAATTCCTGGTTATCCTGGTCTTGAGCATAGAATTGGTGGCTTGGAAAAAGAGGACGTGACTGGCGTCATAAGTCAAGACCCGCTGAATCACCAACGAATGGTTGAATTGCGTGCCGAGAAAATTAATCGAATTCAACAAGATATTCCAGATGCAGAATTATTTGGTTCCGAAGATGCAGACCTATTGATTATTGGTTGGGGAAGTACTTATGGTTCGATTAAAGCCGCTTTCGATAGATTAACCGAAAAGGGTTATAAACTTGCATATGTCCATTTGAAATATCTAAACCCATTTCCAAAGAATTTGGGTTCAATTATTGAAAAATTCGACAAAATACTAGTTCCCGAAAACAATCTGGGTCAATTGGCATTTATATTACAAGGGAAATTCTTAAAACCTGTGATTAGTTACCATAAGATACAAGGAAGAATTTTCTTATCCAGCGAAATTGAAAATAAAATACTTGAAGTTTTAAATCAGAAGGGGAGGTAACAATGACTACCTTGGTTGATAAAATTATTCAAACTAAACCAATTTCCGCAATAGAGTATGCTCCAAAAGACTTTAAGTCCCCCTTGGAGGTTCGATGGTGTTCGGGTTGTGGCGATTATTCAATTCTTTCGCAAGTACAAAAAGTACTTGCTGGGTTAAAAATTCCACGGGAGCAGTTTGCTTTTATTTCTGGAATTGGATGTAGCAGCCGATTCCCATATTATATGCAAACTTATGGTATTCACGGTATTCACGGGCGGGCTGTGATTATTGCAACTGGATTGAAGATTGCTCGTCCCGACCTTTCTGTTTGGGTTGTAACTGGCGACGGCGATTGTTTAAGTATTGGTGGAAACCATTTTATTCACGCTGCCCGTCGAAACATAGGGTTAAAAGTCTTGTTGTTTAACAACGGAATCTATAGTTTAACGAAAGGTCAGGTTGCTCCAACAACCCAATTCGGTTCACCAACCAAATCCACTCCTTATGGGAATATAGATTATCCATTCAACCCAGTTGCTCTTGCTCTTGGTTCTGGTTCTTCTTTTGTGGCTCGAACTTTCGACCGAGACCCCAAACATATGCAATATATTTTGGAGCGAGCGGGACGGCACAATGGCTTTGCTTTTGTCGAAATTTATTCAAATTGCGTGATTTACAACGATGGTGCTTACGATTTGTTCACATCTGCTGAAACACGCAAGGAGCACTCAATTATGCTTGAACACGGAAAGCCTTTGATTTTTGGTACAAACAACGACAAAGGAATTAGGCTCGATGGTTTCACTCCCACTGTCGTCTCATTAGCCGACGGAAAATGGTCAGTTAATGATTTAATCGTCCATAACGAGCAAGATTCAACTTTAGCCTTCATTCTTGCTAATATGACTTATAATCCAGAACTTCCTCGACCTTTCGGAATTTTCCAAGCGATTCAAAAACCAACCTACGAGGAATTGATTGCAAAACAAATCGAGGAAGCAAAAGCCAAAACCCCAGATACATCTATCGAAACACTTTTGAAAGGCGATTCTTACTGGGAAATAAAGTAAAAATAGTCTTTTGTTTGGTAAATCAACGGCGAGGGAAACCTTGCCGTTTTTTTTTATTCAAAGTAAATCCAAGCAGAACGATTTAATATGCGAGTATATGGAGTTTGATTGGGACTTTGATTTTCTAAATCAATTGTTTTGATTGGTAAATTCTTGCCTAATATTTTAAGGATTCCTTTTGCCCTTTCAGTCGCCAATTTTTTGTTGTGTGTTTCTGTGCCAATATTATCAACGGAGCCAATAATTTGAACGCTTTTACCTTTTGTAATTAAATCTGTTACGATTTCTTTTAATTTGGGGTTTGTCCAATATGGTATTGTTTCGTCAAATTTAAATAATGAAGCAAGGATGAAATTACCTTCGCTTTTGGGCGTGAAAAATCTTTTGTCTTTCTGGACAAATTCTTGAAGTTTAAAGTAAAATCTTGATGAATCTTCTATTTTTTGTGGTAATTCTTCATCGGTTTCAATTAGAGCAGTAACACTCATTGAATCCAGTGTTGTTGCCGTTAGTGTTTGGGGATTTAGGAACGGGAGTTCAACCGAATCGCTGGTGAAATTGTACAAATTATTTTGATATATAACATTTCCGTTTACTTTGAAGTTTGTTTCTGGTTGAACTTTAACAAGTAGTTTTAACGACGGTTTAATTTCATTGGTGTCTGACGAGACAACGCTTTCACGGTACACCAAGTTTACACCATTTGAGAAAATAATTTGAACATTTCTCTCTTCTTCAAGCAGTTCGGGAATTGCTTTCTTCGGTGTAGAAATAATTTTTTTGATATTTTCTATTCGGTTTTCTAATCCTTGGACACGGAAGTATTCAGTTAGTCTTGCTAAACGCAAATCACAAATGTTCGATTGTTCGTCGTTTGTTTGCGAGCAAACAAGAGAGATTTTCTCGTCTGGATTTTTTCTTAAGTAGTCCACAACTGCTTGGAGTATCTTTCTGTTTTCTTCGTAAAATTTCTGGTATTCAAGTCTTGTTTCAATTGAATCTTCGCCAAAAAGAAAATCATTTCTTTGGTAGAACAGAGTTGTCGGAGTTGGGCTTAATTCCACTGTCTGGTTAATTTTACGGGTGATATAAATTGTATCTTTGTTTTTTATGTACTTCATATCAGTTCTGTTCAATACAAGAATTTCGCTTACGACTGGCTTAACTTCTTTTGGCTCAATAGGATTAGGAAATTCGGGCTGTGGGGGAATGGATGGCGGTTGTGGTTTTGGCTTTGGAATGTTGTATCCAATTTTTACGCCCAGTGCAATGTGGTGGGTATTTAAATCCAGGTTTTTTACAAGAGTACCGAAAGGTTTTTCGAAAAACAAGTTTGGAAATAAATAAAAATTGTTTTTCAAGGGAATTTTCCAGCCAATATTGAAGTTCAAACCAAGTTGTGGAATTCGAAAGTTGTTGATTTTGGCATTGAAAACATTTCGCTGTTTTTGGTGATTTTCGAACAATGCTTTTTCGGGCGAGATAAGTTTCTCCTCTTGATAGAAGTTGTTCTTTAAAGGTATGCTAATTATACCAGCAAGTCGAAACGACAATGGTTTAATACCAAAAAGATTATCAAATTCGAAACCAGGAAGAAGAGCAAGAGAAAGAATATCAGTTTCAAGTCTATGGCGACTTATTCCTTTGGCAATCGTCTCGTCTATAATAATGTCGGCAAAATATTCATCGTATTCAAATTTTCCCGACAAGTTTCGTAATGACATAGAGGAAAAGTAGTTAATATTTAGAAAATTCGATGAAAAAATACTTTTGTAAATTCCAGTGGCAGAAAATTCAAAGCCCAAGCCTTTTCCCTTAGTGAAATGTCCACAACAGTCGTAGTTGGGAAAGCCATTGAAATTGCCTTTATAAGAATTATAAAGCAAACTTCCGCCAATTTCAAGTGTGAAAGAGGGCTTACTTTCCGATTTGATTTGGAGAATAAACAAAAAGACAAGCACAAAGTAACCAAGAATTTTTGCTCGATTCATAGGCTAATTATATTTTGATAAATTCTTTGCTCACTGCTTTGTTGCCTTTGGAAATAACCAACTTGTATATGCCATTGGAAAAGTTGGAAATTTCAATTTTATGATTGACATTTCCAGCGTTTGCAACGATTTGTCCATCGTATAAAAGATTTCCCAGCACATCGAAAATTCGTAAAGTGAAATTTCCGCCCTCAACCGCTACAAAAGACAAATCGATATTGTCTTTTGCTGGATTTGGATTTATCTGAATGTCTCGAATAAAGTTCTCCTCGACAATTACTCTTCTACTGCCACACAGACCGATTAGTTTGATCAAGCCATTTTGGGTTGTAACTCTTACGTTTTTACCCCAGAAGTTGCTCGACAAATTCCAATCAATGCTTGTTGAGTCTGTCTCTCCAAGAGCGACATTGCCAATGATTTTTGCAAGCGTTCCGCTATTTGGGAAATTCCCTTCCACACGAAAGCCAATAACACGAATGTTATCTAAAATAATGTTTTTCGTTATGCTGGCACTACCAAATTCGGATTCGATTGACAACGGAAGAAACATTTTCGAGTTCAAAGTAATTTCAGCCTCGAAAAATCTACGTCCATTGTAGGGATGGTTTTCAGAGTTTTGATACTCGATTGGAATAGAGATAATGCCTTTCGGTTCGGTTTCGATTCTGGGCAGATAAAGGCTGGATGTTCCAAAAAATTGACCAAGAGTTAATGTTTTAACTGCACTACAAGGCGAACTGTAAATTGTAAGCGAAACATCTGTCGGCGGAGGTTGAAGCATTGTAATTGAAAGGATTTTCCCAGAGTTTGCTGGCAAATTAAATGGTGTCGTTATATTTGCTTGAAAATAGTTTGCGGGATTGAACACAAGGCTGTCGACAATAACGTCAGTGTTGGATAAATTCGAAATTGTAACTTCCCTTGTTTGAATTTCTGGAATGAAGCGAAGGTCGTATGTCGAAAGGGAAATGTCTATTCCAAAACCTTCCCCTTTGATTGGTACTCGGAAAACATACTCCCACTGCCCAAGATAAAATATTTCGACGAATGAAGAAAAATTGCCAATTTCTTTGGGTTGGAATTTTATTTTTACTTTTAACTTTTGGCTTGGAGTTAGCACTTGATATTGATTGCCCTCGACAACGGAGAAATGTTTTTGTCCATCGGGGCTTATTCTTACTAAATCGATAGGAAGGTCGAGACTATCGTTGTTAAAGCCGAGTTCTAATTCAATTTCGTTCGATTCATTTATGCAAACTGCACCAAAATCGATGGAATTCAACAAGAACTTGAAGTCCCGATTAATTCCTCGTCCAACGAGGGGAAGATAGTATTTTTCCCCGCAAGAGACTACAACAAGGGTATCGACGAAATTTCCAGTGTCCTTTGGATTGTAAATTATTGGTAAATCGAGACAACTTCCAACTTGAATAGTGTCTCCACTAATTGGTTTTTGCAACGAAAAGTTTTTGCCTTTTATGAAATATGCATTTTCGATAATGAATGGGACATCACCGATGTTACAAAAGTTATCAATTATTTCTTGTGCCGTTTGATAATAAATTTTTTGAGGAGGGAATGTAATTCCTTTGGCTACGACTTTTGGTTTATGGATTTTAAAAGGACCAGCGACAACCATTTCTGGATAAGAAAAACCACGAAGCACAATTACATTTCGGTCTGGTTCAGATGTAGCAATTGTAAAATTTAAATTTGAAACTTTGAGGTCGGATAAACTGTAACCAGAACCATAGATTTTAGAAGTAACAACATCGTTGACCAAGTCCCAGACTACAATTGTTGGATTGTATTCAAAACCAATGTTTAAGTAATTGTCGGTGGGTGAGAAATCTAATGCAATTGCGTCGGACCAGTTATTGTAAAGAGAGCGGACAATCTGACCACTACTTACGTCCAACACATAGGCATCTGATAAATTTTCAATTACGTCTTTAATATTCTCTTTCTTGGTAGTAAAAGCAATTAATCTTCCATCATTTGAAATTGCAAGATTTGTAATAAAAGGCAAATACTTTAATTCAAATTCATTAATATTAGTCAAGTTATTAAGGTTAAGTAGTTCTATTTTGTTTGAAATCAAAGCAACAGCGAGCAAATCGTTCTTTTTGGCTATTTCTTGAATTGGTGCTTCAAACGTAACTTTTTTTAAATAAGTAAGGTTGGGCACATTGTAAAGTTCGATATTGTTTTGTTTCTCCTTGACCAAAAGCAACACTCCGTTTTGCTTGTCTACAAGGAACTTTTTCGAACGTTCTCCTTGCCGAAGGGTAAAAGTTTGAACAATTCTCTTTTCAAATAGATTGACCACAACAATCGTATCGTTCCTTTCGTTTCCGTAGAAATCCGACCAACGATAGGAAACAATCGCAAAACTATCTTGTGCAAAGTAGTCCAGACCAGTAATGTTTGCATTTTCAAATGGGTAATCGAGAAAAGCAAAAGGAATTTTTGAAATTTCGCTTTTAGAATTGACATTGTATTCAATCAAATTGCCATCTTTCGAAGCGATTAGAATTTTGCTTTCGTCGGTGTTGAATGCAATTTTTTGTGGCTTGTTGGAAGTAGGTGAAAAAGAAAATTCCGATGTAGCATTGAAATCTTGATTGATTCTTATGAACAAAGAGTCGGTTTCGATGTTAGGTATAAACCAGTTGGTGGAATTCCCAATGACTTCTGCAATCGGCTCCCAAACAATGCCCTTGTTGGTTGTATATTCAATAGTAACAGGAATGTTGCTTTTATTGCCTTTCCATTGAATTTGATATTTTTGACAAGGGTAGAGAATTTCGTTCGGTTTGGGCTGTAGCAGTTGCAAGAGTGTCCGCTTATGAATTGGAAAATTGTTAGCCACGAGGGCAATATGACTTTGTCTTCCGTTGTCGAAAGAAACTGTTAAATATTCTCGCTTGTATTTGTTGTCTTGCGGAATATAGAGCACTTCAATAGCGTAGGGAAAAGGTGAAATGATTGCCACAGGTGGCGGGTTCGTATTTATCGACGAACCTAACCATAGATACTTGAATTCGTTCGATGTTGTGCCAACCCAATCTACTATGGTCGGATATCCAATATTTCCTCTCTTTCTTTGAATTGCAGAAACAATATTGACTCTTTGATTGGTATATTCCCCGATTGGAACTGAACCAAAGCGAATTTCTTTAATGATATTCCTGTCGTTATCAACAAAAGTAACAAGCGAGGCTACGCCATCATATATTGGGTGTGGAGTTATATCATTTGGTGAGGAAATTCCAACTTCGTCGTCTACTGTAATGTAAAATACTGGAATTTTGGAGTCTGGTGAAGTTGATGTCCAGGTTATCGTTTGAAAGCCAGAAATATCGGGTTTTGAAACAGAAGTTGGAAAAGTTGGGTAATTACCCTCCAAAATAACAACTTGCCTTGCAGAAACTTCAATCGGGATAAAGTTTTTTGAAATTTTGACTTTTAGAGAAAGGTTAGGGTAGTTTCCATAGTTTAGACTTTCGCCAAATTCTATATCAACTCGTGCAAAAGTTTTATAAAAGAACAAAACCAAGAGCAAAAATATAAAGTATGTTTTTTTCATAATTCTTGTAAAATTGAAATTTAAAGACACAGCACAATGTTCAAAAGTTACTTTTAAATGACAAATTTGACTTGCACACCCATTGATTCTTCGAAAAGCAATTTTCTTCGCTCGGCACCCCAAAGTTCAACTTCGGGCATTTCATCTTTATTTGCTGGAATAAGTTTTATTGTTACAGATTTCCCATTTGAAACAACTTCTATGTCCTTTACTGCTTGGACTTGCCTGCGGTCGATACCTTCGGCAATTCGCAATATACCAGCAAGTTTCTTTACGATTTCTTGTTTATCTTCTGGAAGTTTCTGGAAATTTTCGTGCTTCTTCTTGGGGTGGCTTTTTCTATGGTATCTGGCTATGTTTGCAATAATTTCTTGTTCATCTTTGGTGAAACCTGGCATAATGCAATGGCTGATGATATAGTAACTATGCTTATGATGTTGTTCGACGGAAATCAAATATCCCACGTCGTGTAATATAGCAGAGGCTTCGAGCCATTCTCGTTCCCTTACTCCAAGATTGTGAATATGTCGAGTTGCATCAAAAATTTTTAGTGCGATGTATTTTATGTGATTGCTATGCTTAAGATTCACTCCATAGTTTTGGGCAATTGAATAAATCGTCGACTCACGCAATCTTCCAAGATGTTTCAGCGATTCGATTTCTTTCCTTTTTTCAAGAGTATCGTAAACTATTCCTTCTCTCAATCCAAATGTTGAAATATGTATCTTATCAATTTCTAAATTTTCCAGAGCGTATTCGAGTATTAAGGCACCACCGACAATTATGTCTGCTCTTTGTGGGTCCATTCCTGGAATTTGCTTGCGTTCTTTAAGATTTTTTGCAGATATGATTTTTTTGATTGTTTTAAGCACATCTTTTGTTTCAAGTGTGTATCCGTTCAAAACGTCGGGAACTGGTTTTCCGTTTTGCATCAAAGTCATTACCGCAATGTTAAGTATTGTTCCAGCAGTTCCTACCAGCGTGGAATACCCAATTTGATTTATTTTGTTAAAAATAGGCGTCCAAACCCCACGAATGTATTTTCTACATTCTTTGACTTTTTCTTCGTCGATTTCATCTTCAAGTCCAAATCGTACAGTAAGTCGTATTGCACCAATCTTTTCGCTGTGAACGTATAAAATTTCACCATCTTTGCCAATGATGGTTTCGGTGCTTCCGCCTCCAATATCAATAACTATTGCTTTTTGATTTACAATAGGCAAAGAATGCAAAGTTCCAAGGTATATCAATCTGCCTTCTTCGAATCCAGAAACTACTTCGATGTCGATGTCAGTTTCTTTCTTTACAAGTTCGATAAATTGATTTGAATTTAACGCTTCTCGAACTGCACTTGTAGCGACGGCACGAATTTCTGCACCTTTGCTTCGAGCAATTTCGGCAAAGCGTTTCAATGTTTGAACCCCACGTTGTATAGCATCTTCGCTTAAATATTTTATGTCCCCACCGCTTGCCCCAAGGCGTACAACTTCTTTCTCTCGGAGAATTGTTTGAAGCATTCCTCTGGAATCTACGCTGGCAATTATCAAATGGAAAGAATTTGTACCAACATCTATTGCTGCAATTAATGGTGCTTTTTCAGTCTCATTCATCTTCTTTCCCTTCTTCCTTTTTGGATTCCCCTTTTAAAACAATAATGTCCTCGTCTTTGTATAAAATTTCGTTATCTTTTTTCTTGTTTTGTGGTTGAAACAATGAAAATGCTTTCAAAAACTTGTTCAAAATCAAGTTCACAAGAGTTAAAATGACAATTAAGATTAAAAGTATAAGAACAATATATCTTAACATAATAGTTTTTTGAATGTTTCCAATGCTTGTTCGAAGGGAATTTGTCTATCGACAATTTCTTCAACGGATATGCTATGGTTTTTGATGTGCTTACGTAAAATTTCTCTTGCGGTCTCGTCTTTAAGATTTGCAACTTCTGCAATCAATTCATATCCTGGTCCAAGAAGTATCGAACCGTGCTGTAGGAGCGTGTTCCCAAAAACTCTTTGGGCACTACCAACAATTTTCTTGCCTTGCCATTCGATTTCATATCGGGCGGAACTTGCAAAGCACGAGATTGACACTGCTTCACGCTTGTAAAATTCGCTGAAATTGGTTTGGGCTTTTTCGAAACCAAGACCCTCGGCTCCTAACATTTGCAATCCTTTGACAAGAAAAATGTGAATCTCACGGTAAATGTCTTGCGGTTTCAATCCATTGTTGAGCGGGCAAACAAAGGAATAAGTGATTTCATTTCCGTGAAGCACAGCCCGACCGCCCGTGGGGCGTCGCACTAAATCGAAACCATATTCTTGGAGTTTTTCTGGATTGAAGTCACTTTCTTTTTGATTTGCACCCAAAGACACTGCCCAAGGTTTCCAACCATAAAAGCGTAACATTGGTAGGACCTTGCCTTCTTCGTGTTCAATAGTGCGACGGAAATCAAAATCCATATTGTACTTTCCCGTATGGTGGCTGTCAAAAATTAATTCCACCTCGAATTGGAATAATTCGCTTATCTTCTTACCTGAAATAATCATATCCTAAATGCAAAAAAGTTTTTGACGAACTCCAAACATATTTCATTTAATACAAAATTTAGGATTGATAATTGTTCAGACAAAATTTGTTTATTTTGGATTTTCTTTAAATAATCAATCGCTATGGTTTTTGTTATAATTTTGCTTGTTTTCTCATTTTTTTCTTCTTTAGCACAAGTATATATGTTGCCAATAGATACTGTTCTTTATTTCAAGCCTGGCAAAGGACAAAATCTTGGGCAAGACCCTGCTTACTTTCCAAAAAATATTTTCACTTTGCCCAATACAAATGCTTCGGAAAGTATTCCTTCTTCAAGTCCGAAGGACGTTTGCTCCATTGGTCTTGGGGGCGAAATAGTTGTTGGGTTCAAAAATTACTTTCTATTAGATGGAGATGGACCTGATTTCACAATTTTTGAAAATGCATTTATCAATCCGATTACAAAGAAAGTTTTTGCCGAACCAGCAGTAGTTTCTGTTAGTGAAGATGGAGTTAATTTCGTCGAATTTCCTTGGGATTACAATACTCTTGAAGGATGTGCTGGTACAAAACCTACGAATGGCAAAGCAAATCCATTCGACCCAACGGTAAGCGGAGGTAACTCTTTCGACCTTGCAACTATTGGTTTGAACCGAGTTCGTTGGATTAAGATTAAGGATATTTGTGATACAATTTTACAAAACCCCAACCACCCATTTTACGATGCATTAATTTCGGGGTTCGATTTGGATTGTGTTGTTGGACTAAACTTGAAACCTATTGAAATTTCTAACACAAATGAATCGAAATTCCCGCTTTACTTCGTCGATAATTTTTCTCTTCGCCTTAACTTTGATAAAAGTTTATCTTGTGAAGTTTATGACATTTTGGGAAGAATCGTAGAAAAATCAATTAATTGCACAAAGAATTTCCAATTGGATTTCTCAACCTTCGAGGGCAATGTTTTTTTTGTTAATTTACGCTCGGGTAATGATAATATATTTTTGAAAATATTAAAGATGCAAGATGCACTCTTGGTTCAATAAGTTATTTGCTTTTTCAATTTTGGTTTTTCTTCTTTCTTGTGGGCAAGAAGAAAAGAAAGAACCTTTCAATCTATATGGAAATTCATTTAGGCAATCGACCTTTGAACAGTTTGGGAAGTTTTGGACTGGTGTCTCGCTTCTGGAAAAAGTTCAATGTAGCGATACAACTGGGTTTATTTCCCACCCGTTGGCACTTTCGCAAAACAAGTTTGTTACTTCAACCGCTAATGGCGTTGTAGTTTGTTATGAACATACCAAATTGCTCTGGGAATTCAAGTTGAAACCAAATGAATACGTAATATCAAATTTCATTGCTTCGCCGAATGAAGAAATTATTTTCATAACCAATCTGAAAAATGTGTATTCAATCTCAAAAGATGGAAAAGAAAATTGGAATGTAACATTGGATGATACATCAAGGTATTTTTCGAATTTATTAGCAACTGCGAACAGTTTTTACTTTACAAATTCCTTTGGACTTTTGTATCGAATTAATTACAAAGGCATAATTCTTTTTAAAAAGTTTTTACCTTTGCCTTCTACGAATTGTTTTACCGAATTTAAAAATAATCGAATTGTCCTCAATCTTACACACGACGAAATCGGTAAAACAGATACAGTTCTTCTTGTGGATACAAACGGAAATTTTCTATGGAAACAATTTTTCGAGGGGTTACGGCTTGTTAGGTATCCAGTTGTTTGGAAAGATAGGATTTATGTTTTTGGTTACAAAGAGCAAGATGGCGAACTTCTCGGAATGCTATCTTGTTTGAACGAAAATGGAAAAGTCATTTGGAACAAAGAATTTGGTATTGTTCCTCGCTATCTTTCGATTTCGAAAGACGGTAATTTGTATCTGGTTCTGTACAACTCTGGTTTGGGAGAAACAATTTCAACAATTTATAAAATCGATACCAACGGGACAATTGTGAACAAACAACACATCACAGCAGTATTCAATTCACCTTTGTTTTTGAGCCAACAATTAATTGGAGCCTTGGGATACATTAAGTACAACCCCGTTATGATTTTCTTTGGTGAAGATTTAACTTTGTGGAAAACAATAGACCTTTCCAAATACCCCTCGGTTCTAAATATTCCAGCAATCCTCGAAGATTGCACAATGTTTTTTGTTTCCACTTCGGGTAACTTCTTCGTTCGGATAGATGAAAATCCAGTTATTAAGCTTCTTCCTTGGTAAAGAAAGTTTTTAACAGATAATTTTATCAAATACTCATTTCCCCGATTTCAAAAAATTTTACTTTACCGCAATTGAAACTTTTAAAAGACAAATTCGTTTATAAGTTTTCAAAAAATTTTTGCAAAATGAGATTGTTAAAAATTGCTATAATTATATATTTCTTTCAACTTATCTTCGTTTTTGCCAACGAGGCAAGCACTATTGGCGAAAATGCGACGATAAGTGGGTTTGTTTTCGATATTCAAACAAAAGAGACCCTTGTTGGTGCAACCGTTTTCCTCGAAGGAACTAAAATTGGTGCATTGACCAATAAAACGGGCTTTTTTGCACTAAATAATGTCCCCCCTGGGAAATATCGGATAGTTGTAACTTACGTGGGCTACGAGCGATTTACTGACACTATTACTTTAAAAAAGAAAGAGGTACTTCGCCGAAATTTCTATTTAAAACCAAGCGAAATTACAACATCGGAAATTAGAGTAGAGGCTGAAAAGGACATAGAAAAGCGGGAAATTACTATTAGCAAAATTTCTGTTCCAGTTAGGCAAATTTCCAAAATTCGCATTGGAGGCGAATCCGATTTGTTCCGCTCTTTGCAATACCTTCCTGGAATTTTGACCTCGTCCCAGATTTCCTCGGGTTTGTTCGTGCGTGGTGGCTCTCCCGACCAGAACCTTGTACTTTTGGATAATATGACTGTGTATAATCCATCGCACTTATTTGGGTTCATTTCAACATTCAACACCGAGGCGATTAAAGATGTTGAATTAATCAAAGGGGGTTTCCCTGCTGAATATGGGGGAAGAATATCCTCTGTGCTAAATGTAACACAAAGAGAGGGAAACCGAGAAAGAGTATCGGGTGGGGCTGGTTTGGGTGTTATTTCTTCCAAAGCAATGCTCGAAGGTCCTTTGTTCAATGGTTCTTGGTTTATTGCTGGACGTCGAACCTATGTAGATTTGATTAAAGGCTTAATCCCTACAGACCCTAATGTTCCGCTACCCGATTTTTGGTTCTACGACGTAAACGCAAAGTTAACCCAAGAGTTTGGTAAAAACGATAGGCTTTACCTCGGTGGTTTCCAAAGCCAGGATTTGTTGGGCTATTCTGGCTTTGGAATAGATTTCGATATAACAATAAAAAACCAGGCGGCTTACACTCGCTGGGTTCACATTTTCTACGACAATATTTTTTCATCGAATTCATTAAGTTGGAATTTTTATAGAAATTCATTCGTTGGTCGCACAGGTGATTACGTTTATAAAATTGAAAATTCAATCAAAGATTTAAACTTTAAATCGAATTTCGATTGGTTCCTAACAGAGTTTCTAACTCTAAAATTTGGTTACGAACTTTCCAAATTTAGATTTACATACATTCAAAATTTTGCTGGAACAGAGACAGATACTTCCCAAAATTCTGGTGTCACCCCAGCAGGCATTTTAAATATCACTGTTGATGATTGGAATCATAGTGCTTATTTTCAAGGCAATTATAATTTAGCAGATAAAGTTTCTTGGCAATTTGGCTTAAGAGTAAATTATTGGACATTGAGTCAGAAACTTACGTTCGACCCAAGAATTGCATTAAAGTATAATTTTACCGATAGGATTTCTACAAAACTTGCTTGGGGAATTTATCATCAAAACATTCGGCTGGCAACACAACCCGACTTTTCATTCTTTGACACCTGGCTTCCGACGGACACGACTGTTCCGCCCATATCTTCGCAACACATTATCCTATCGTTGGAAACTGAACCGTTCGAGGGTGTTAACTTTAACTTCGATGTATACTACAAAACCTTAAAAGACATTACGGAGTTGAATCTGAATTTGCTTACTGCAAGGACTTCCAGAGATGTATTTTACGTTGGCAATGGTCGTTCATACGGAATGGAAATATTCTTCCAAAAGAAATACGGGAAATTTGTTGGCTGGCTTGGCTATGCTCTTGGATTTATCTATGCTCGGTTCGACTCGTTGAATTATGGAAAGGAATTCCGTCCAAAATACGACAGAAGACACGATTTCAAAATTGTTGCCCAATACCTTTTGAATCAAAATTGGGAATTCTCGGCTACTTTCACATTTCAATCGGGGCAATCTTACACTGGTGCAACCTCTATGTTACTTTCCCGCTTGCCTGGTCAGAGCGAGGGCTTGGGGAAAATCATAACTTCTCAAAGGTATGGACTTCGCCTGCCTCCATCCCATCAATTGAATATTGCTGTAACTTACAATTTCAAAACCTTAGGGCTTCCATCTAAATTAATTCTTGATGTTTACAACGTTTATAACAGACGAGACATTTGGTTTAGGTATTACAATCTCAACGAAGATCTACCAAAGGTTGAGGATGTACGTCTTTTACCAATTATTCCTTCACTTTCCTATGAAATAAAATTATAGTTGGATATGAAAAAGTTAATTTTAATAAATCTGCTTTCTGTTTTGATATTTGGTTTATTCGGGTGCGAGGAGAAACCTCCAGCAGACTATATCCCCCAATATTATGTCGAAGCGTTTTTGATTGTGGATGAACCAATTGATGGAATAAGATTGATGCGAACTCAACCATTGAACGACAAGTTCGATTTTGCCAAAGCCTTTGTAAGAAACGCTGATGTTTATATTAAGTTTAACCAAAATAAAATCAAACTTGTTCCAAAAGATACTGGCGACTCGAAAAACTGGTGTTATTTCTTACCAGATACTTCTTTAAAAGTTCAACCAAACACAACATACGATTTGGAAATCAAAACCCAAGATGGTGTCGTCATTACATCTACAACAATAACACCCGAAAGATTCGATTGGGTCTCGCCACCGCCAGATACAATCTACTACCCAAAAGATTCAGTGAATTTTTCCGACCAGAAACCTATCCCATTGCGTTGGAAATCGGTTAAAGGCACATTATATTACATAGTTTCAACTATTTGCCTTGATACGCTTGAGTATGGGATATACCTTACCCCACCGAATTCAGAAAAAAATCGAAGAGTGTACAATCCATTTGATGACCGTCGAAGCAAAAGTCGATATTACTACGATGTATCGAATTTTGACGCAATTCCCAATACTGAATACCCTTTGACTATGCTTTTGTTTAAATGGTTTGGAAGGCACAAAATTGTTGTTTATGCCCCCGATTTTAATTACCTTCGTTGGGTTTTACAACAATTTCGTGGAAACCAAATAAATCCATTGCTTTCGAGTGTCAATGGTGCGATTGGTGTGTTTGGCTCTGCAAGCAAAATCGAAAAAGAAATTTTCTTGGTAAAAAACCAACCTTAAATTCAATCCTTTTCTGCAATGAGCAAACCTTGATTAAGTAGTTGAGTTTGCTCGAGAATACGAAGATTTTCTATAATGGGCATAAGTTCGCCTTCCATAACTTCGCTCAAAGGATAATTTTTTTGCTCCCCTTCAAGCCGATGGTCGGTAACTCGGTTCTGTGGCCAATTGTATGTTCTTATTTTTTCGGAACGGTCGCCACTGCGAACCATTGCACGACGAGCAGAAGTAATCTCTTCTTGTTGTTTTTTGAGTTCAAGTTCGTAAAGTCTTGCTCGAAGGACTTTCATCGCCTTCTCTCTATTTTTCAATTGTGAGCGCTCGTCTTGGCAGGAAACGACAATCCCCGTTGGAATATGCGTGATTCTGACAGCAGTTTCGACCTTGTTTACATTTTGTCCACCTTTGCCACCAGAGCGGAAAATGTCTATTCGTAAGTCTTCGTCGTTGATTTCGATATCAATTTCGTCGGCTTCTGGTAGTACAGCCACTGTTGCAGCAGATGTATGTATTCGACCATTTGCTTCGGTTTCTGGTACACGCTGGACACGGTGGACACCACTTTCGAATTTCATTACACCGTAGACATCTTCGCCACTCATCGAAAAAATTATCTCCTTGAAACCGCCTCGCTCGCCTTCGTTGAAATCTATCACTTCGATTTTAAAGCCTTGCTTTTCTGCAAATTTTTGGTACATTCGGAAAAGGTCGCCAACGAAAAGCCCAGCCTCGTCGCCTCCAGTTCCCGCACGAATCTCTACGATACAGTTTTTCATATCGTTCATATCTTTGGGAATGAGGAGAATTTTCAATTCCTCTTCTATTTCTTCTTTTTGTCTTTGGAGTATCTCAATCTCCTCGTATGCAAGGTCTCGAAGTTCTGGTTCTATATTGCTTTTGACCAATTCTAAATTTGATTCTATATCTTTTAAAACTTTAAGATATTCTCTGGATTTATTTACAATTGGTGTCAAATATTTAAACTCCCGAGAAAGTTCTTTGAATTTTTTGACGTCTTTCAATACATCGGGATTATTCAATTCGTTTTCAATAAATCGATATCGTTCAATAATGCTTTCAAGTTTATCTTTCATATGGCAAAAAAATTTTAACAAAATATTGACGATTTTTTCCCAAAAATAATTTTGTTAAGATTTTACTAACTTTTGAGAGGTTCGTTTAAACAATTTTCAATATTTTTGTATTTTATTTTCTTATATCTATGGCTTTTGCAAATAGTGTAAAATATTTTGTTTTCATTGCTTTATTGATAAATTTTTCGTTTGCTCAAATTAGAGTTTCAATTCCAGAGCAAGTTATCGAGCGAGGAAGACTGGACACAATTGAAATCCTTGGCGATTTTGGTTCTCAATCATTTAACAAAATTACCCTTGTATTTCAATTTAATGCATATTTGATAGACATTCAAAACGTTGTTTCCGATGCAAACAACATTATTTCTGAATCGAAACCGAATTTTAGCGTTCAACTAAACCAATTAAATGATGCGATTTTAAGGATTACTTCCTCGCGGTTGAATATTACCCCAAACGTTGAAAAAACCCTGTGCAAGTTGATTGTCGAAGGCTTGGTCTATAAAGATTCTATAAGTACTATTCGCTTGCTTCAATTGGAAATTGACGACAATCCTGTGGACTTTACTTTTGAGGGCGGAACGGTTAAGGTGCGTGGTCCGCTTGTTTTCCCAGTCAAAGAGAACTACCTATCCGAGTCTTTTCCCGTGCCTTCAACCGATAGAGTCTTTTTCAGATTTGGTTTAACTTCTTCCTCCAAAATTGAATTGAAAGTTTTTAATGCAAAAGGAGAAGAAGTTTTAACATCAAACAATTCGGAGGTTTTCAAAATAATAGGTACAAAAGGTGAAATTTCCCCAGAGGAAAAACTTGAATCGGGAGATTATTTATTGGAACTTTCGCTTCCTCTAAATTATGCTTCTGGATGTTATTTTTTACAACTAAATGCATTTTCTATTGGCGTTTTAAATTCTAAATTTTTGATTGTGAAGTAGAAAATGAAGAAGATTTTCTTTGCGCTATCAATTTTATTGTTTCAACAAGTATGCCTTTATTCTGAACTTGATAAAAATGATTATCAAATTCAAATAGTTCAAGTGGACTCCTTGCCTTCCAGCAAGTACCAAATAGTAAAGAACCCAGTAGGAAGGGATTTTTGGATTTGCTTTATGAAGAATTTTCAAGAGGATGACCCAAAAAGGCCTGCTGGCGAGTTGATACTTGAACTGTTTCTTACGGGAGAAGAAGACACTCGGGTAACAATTGAAATTCCAGGAATTAATTATCGAACGCAGGTATTTGTTCGGGGAAAGACTATCCAAAGCGTGAGAATTCCATCTTTAGCACAAGTCAAAAGTTTTAATGTTATCGAGAGATTAAGTGTTCACGTCACATCGGAAAAGCCAATCTTTGTTTATGGTTTGAACCGCCGTTTTCAGACAACTGATTCATTCCTTGCTTTTCCAGTAGAAGTTCTTGGCACTGAATATCGAGCAATGTGCTACACTGTTTCGATTGAAATGTTACCAATCTTTGCAGTTGTTGCAACAGAGGATAATACAGAAGTAACAATCATTCCATCATTTGATACTGAAACGAACCCAGCAAATGTCCCTTTTACAATTAGGATGAATAAAGGCGATGTGTATCAAGTTGCAGCGAAATTTGTTCAAAGTCCAAAGTGTGATTTAACGGGTTCTATTATCCGTGCGAACAAAAAAATTGCAGTTTTTTCTGGACATCAATGTGCATATGTTCCACCAAACAAATCTGCTTGCAACCATCTTGTTGAGCAAATGCCCCCAATTCCTTCTTGGGGAAAGCACTATTACCTTGGGGTTTTAAAGCCAAGGAAAAATTACACTTTTCGAGTCCTTGCAAACGAACCCGAAACAAAGGTTTTCGTTGATGGAAAACTTGTAAGAACATTAAACGCTGGGGAATTCTTTGACAGCCTTGTAGATAAAGCATTGCAGATAACTGCTAATAAGCCTATACTTGTTGCACAATATTCCCACGGGTACAACATTGGGGATATGATTGGCGACCCAATGATGTTGCTTGTTAGCCCGACTTTGCAATTTCTTAAAAGTTACCGTTTTGCAACCCCAGTCAATGGAGAATGGCGACACTACATTAATGTTGTTATTCCAACAGTTGCTATTCGAAGTTTACGCCTCGACGGTGCTCCCGTGGATTCTTCATTATTCGAACAAATTGGAATAAGCAGATACTCAATTGGCTATATTCAAGTTGAATATGGTTCTCACTCTATTGAAGCGGATTTACCTTTTGGTATGTATTCCTATGGCTTTGGTTATGGTAAAGATGCATACGATGCATATGGTACTATGGCTGGACAATCTTTTGTAGAATATGAACCAAGTAAAGATACACTTGCTCCAATCGCCGAAGGGAAACCCTCTTTGAAAGGATTCGAAATAATTTTGCGTGACGACAGGCTTGACGATACTGGTATTCAAGGGGTTTCGATTGTTTCAAATTATGGTTTCGATTTAAACATTCCCAAATTTGAAAATGGTACTCCGCAGATTTTGATGTCGGTGAAGCCTCTACAAAGCACATATTCTTCACGCCTTTCTTTTG
The DNA here is from genome assembly GCA_013414795.1 of Candidatus Kapaibacterium sp. Classification (GTDB taxonomy): domain Bacteria; phylum Bacteroidota; class Ignavibacteria; order Kapaibacteriales; family UBA2268; genus Naka2016. The sequence goes on along the minus strand of CP058732.1, from coordinate 2,242,016 downwards.
TTGTTTCGGACCTTGCATTGAATGTTTCCGAATGGACTGTGTGTTATACCTTCGACCCAGCACGTGGTAAGGCTTTTTTCCAATTATTTCCTGGTTTACAATCCAATTGTAAAGTTAACCCAGGTTACCAAATTGGTTTCTTCGGCATTTTTTCTTTGGGCTTCAATTCTCCCGACTTCATTTCAACTGGCAATGTTGTTTCTTATGGTAAATATCAAAATTCCTCTGGAACAGCGGGGTTCTTTGGCATATACTTTTCCAAGTTCTTGGACGAAAATTTCGCTGTATCTACAAGATTAACTTTTGAAAATTATGCTGGAAAAATTGAATCGCCCGACACAATTGTCTCGAAAATTCGTCTTGAAAATGGTACTTTTGCCTCTTTCAACGAAGGACGAAGGATTTCCCTTCTCGGTTGGTTTGCGGGTTTGTCCCTTTTTGCCGAATACCATTTTTACTATGGTCTATTTTTCTCCGCTGGGTTTGAATTCGATTTTCCTCTATCCAAATCTATTGAGTTTTACCGTTTCATAATCAATCCCCCAAACTATTCCTACATAAATGGAGAAAGGTCATTGCTCGACCCAAATATTAATACTATTAATTCACTTTCTGGATTTCGAACAAACTTTGCATTTGGTATTGGCTATAACTATTTTTTCCATCCAAGATTTGCTATATCATCTGAAATTTTATACAAATATCCGCTATCCAGTTTGCTGACTGATGGAGATTGGTTCTACCATCGGATTTCATTAAATCTTGGTTTTAGGTTTAGATTTTAAAATGGATTACGAAGTAATTATCATCGGCGGTGGGGTTGTTGGTCTTTCTTGTGCAATGTTTTTATCCCAGAAGTTTTCAACTCTTCTTGTTGAACAGCATCCTTCGTTTGGTTGGGAAACCTCCTCACGAAACAGCGAAGTTGTCCACTCGGGAATTTATTATCCGAAAGACAGTCTTAAGGCTAAATTGTGTGTAGAAGGTAATAAAAGTTTATACCGTTGGTGCGAAGAAAACAATGTGCCTTTCAAAAAAACTGGTAAGGTAATTGTTGCTACAAATGAACAAGAAATTGAATATCTTGAAAAATTGTTAGAGAATGCAAAGAGAAATGGGCTCGATGGTGTTGAGTCACTGGATGCAAGCCAAGTTCGACGATTGGAACCGAACATAAAAGCAATCGCTGGGCTTTTGGTGAAAACAACGGGTATTGTTGATAGCCATCGACTGATGGAATCGCTTTATGCAAAAGCGACTTCAAATGGTTGTAGTTTTGCATTCAACCATAGGGTCGTTGCTATTGAACCAAAAGGGGAAACCTATGTTATTTTCGTACAATCGAAGGATGGGGAGAAGTTTAATGTTAGTTCCAAAATTGTTGTGAATTCTGCGGGGCTGGAAAGTGATATCATCTGTTCTCTTTTAGGTATGGATGTTGATAAATTAGGATACAAACTTCGGTGGGCGAAAGGGCATTATTTTCGAGTTCGACATTCCAAAAGTAGCCTTGTCAGTCGTTTGGTGTATCCAGTGCCACCAAAAAATGCAAATTTTCTGGGTATTCATTTAACAATTGAACTCAATGGTGGTTTGAAGTTAGGACCCGATTTGGTTTATCTTGATGAAAAAGTTAAAGATTATTCAGTTCCCGAGGATTTGAGGCAAGAATTTTACGATTCTGTTTCGACATATCTAACTGGGCTTGAAGTTGAGGATTTATTTCCAGACCAAGCAGGGATTCGTCCCAAACTTGCAGATTTCAAAAATTACCCAGACTTCATCATCAAAGATGAAAAGGAAAATGGTTTTCCAGGGTTTATCAATCTTGTCGGAATAGAATCACCAGGCTTAACTTGTGCTCTTGAAATCGGTAAAATGGTTTATGATTTGGCAAAAGGTTAAAAAAGTTTGATAAATTTTTTATAGATTGAATTCTAAATAAGGTACACAAGGGTTTATGGTTAAAGCCAACAAAAAGAAGAAATCGAAACTTGTTTTGGTACTTCTTTGGGGAATAGTTGTTTTGATTTGTTTTGGTATAGCAGGGATTATTTATTTGGGTTTATTTTATCATCAAGATGATTCAACTCAACCAGAACAGGTGTCGAAAGCAGACACAACCAAAGCGAAAACTGATTCGAATTTTATTAAGGCTGTAACCAAGGATTCGACAGATGAGTATTTAACATATAGTAACTATGAGGATTTTATCAAATATGATAAAACCGCTGGTTTAGGGCTTCAACCCCGATACACTGGACGTAGAATTAACATTGCAGTAGTAGGGCTTGATTCACGAATTGGAACAAACAGCAACCACGCTGATGCTAACCATATCCTTTCTATTTTGTTGGACAGCGGAAAAATTGAAATAATTTCAGTGCCTCGGGACACACCAGCAGATGCGGGATATGACGATTCCACTGGTCAAAACAAATTAACTGTGGTTCGGGCTTCCCGCGGAAGAGAATTCTATTTGAAAGAATTAGCAAGAATTGCGCAGTTAGACGAAATTCACTATTATGTCGAAGTAGGGTTTTCCCAAGTCATTGGTTTTTTGGAATTTTTCGGATTCAAAGACCCCAAGTCGACACTTCAAATTCTCCGTTCGAGGAAAGGACTTGGCGGGGACGATTTTCAAAGATGTTACAACCAGGCTCAATTTATTCGCCAAATGATTTTGAAAAATTATCATCGAGTGAACGGTGGTTTGACTGCAAGTCTTTTGATTCGGGGTGGTTTGGCTCTACTTTCAACCAATTTAACATACAGCACAGTTGAGAGAATTATTTCCCAATTGAATATGTTTAGCTTCCCTCGAAGCGAGGACGATATTACGATAAAAATAAGGCCACCTATGCCTATCAAGTATAAAGTTTATGATTTTACCAACCAGGATTTAGTAGACAAATTGATTGAAAAAATTGAACATTTTAATGCTTTGCATAATGAAAAAGATACGATAAAGATTGATGTTTATCATTTGTTGGATAAGAGTCTAAAACTTGCCGAAAAGGATACTTTCAAATTTCCGAAACGTGTTGTTTCGAGGTTAAAAGTATATTATGACCAACGTGCCTGGCTACAAATTGAAAATCCAGAGCAAAGGGAAAGCATTCGTTCGAGGTTCGAGTCTTGTTTAGTGTCTGCTTATTCAAAACTAAACCAGATTGAAAAAGCAAGACAAGTGCAAGAGGAATTACAACTTGAGAGAGAATTGTTTAAGTTTGGAATTAATCAAAGGAAGTAGATTATGAAAACTTTGGTAATAATTCGGCATTCCAAATCTGATTGGTCCGACCCGCATATTACAGACATTGAAAGACCGTTAAATAAAAGAGGCAAACGGGATGCGCCCTTTATGGCTAAACTTTTGAAAGAAAAAAATGTATATCCAGATTTAATACTTACAAGCCCTGCTGAACGTGCTCTACAAACCGTTAAGTATTTTGTTGACCAATTTAATTACGATAAATCCAAAATTGTGGTAAGAGAAGAAATCTATACAATGGGTTCGACCGCAATAAGAAAATTACTTTCTCAAATTGATGATTTGCATAATACAGTATTCCTCTTTGGGCATAATCCCGATTTAACGTCTCTGGCAAACCAACTAATGGATATGTTCATTGAGAATATTCCGACTACTGGTATCGTTTGCATAGATTTTGATTTCAACTCTTGGAAGGAAATCCTAACATCAAAAGGAAAACTTCGTTTTTTCGAGTATCCAAAAAAATATTTCAAAAAGAAGTGATTATTTGGTGTTTTCCAAATCGGTTTTAATAATGGTTTTAATTTTGATTTCTAAATTATCCACGCTTGTCTGTGGAGTATTATCTATTTTTTCTTTTCCCTTTACCTTTTTCGAGGGGTTAAACTGTGCTTTTCCTCGGTAGTATTCAACATTAATAGAGTATTTCCGTTCAGGTAACTTTTGGGAGGCAAGATACTCTTTAATCAAGGTTAACAATTCTTTTGCAAATTCTTCCGCTTGCTGTCGAGAAGTAATTTTGATTTTCTTCTTTTTCTTTCCTTCTACGATAGTCTGGGTTTGGTCCTTAAAATGGGTTTCATCAATTCGAATAATAATATCGAAAAACAGTTTGGGTGTCAGTTTGTTCAATTCGCAAATGTAATTTAAGGCTTCTTTACCTTCAAGGGTTAAATTGGCACTGGGCTCTTTAAATCCTACAACTTTTTTTAACAATAGTCCAGACTCTAATGGTAGAAAATAAAATGTAACTTCTCGCTCGGTGTAGTTTGACCCAACGCTTATGTTTATTTTTATTGGCTCGACACAAATCCAGTTGTCCGATTGGATAGAATAGTTTCCAGAAGAACTTATGGGAATTGTAAAAGTGCCATCGTTGGCAGATTTAATTTGTATTTTTTTCCCGTCTTCGCCAACGAGGAAGAAACGAGTTTCAATTGGAGCAAATGTTTTGAAATTTAATATTCGTCCCTTTAGCAGAACAGTGGACTTGATACCACTGTTCTGTGCAAAGGAACTGAAAAAAGCAAAGAATAATAGACAACAAGCAAAGAATAACTTTTTCATTGCAAGATTAAAAAGGATTTGGATTAGCGATTCTTCTTTTTGTGGCGATTCTTACGAAGTCTCTTTTTTCTCTTATGTGTGTTCATTTTGTGACGTTTTCTTTTTCTTCCGCAAGGCATATTCTTTACTCCCTTATTTATTATCCTGATTGTTCATATTATCATTAACTTTTTTCAAGAATTCGGGGGAAGGTTTGAAAATTGGAACAACTCGTTTGTCTAATGGAACAACTTCGCCAGTTTTGGGATTGCGAGCAATACGGGGTTTGCGCTCTTTGGATTTAAATACACCAAATCCACGCAATTCGATTCTTTTTCCATTCGAAACTGCTTGGACTATTGTTGAAAGAACGCCGTCGACAACAGCCTTAGTTTCAATTTTAGTAAGCCCAGTTGCTTTTGCTATTTCGTCAACAATGTCCGCTTTTGTCATATTGTTTGCCATACCAACTCAATTATTTGTTATTAAACATAATAGAAAAGCAAAATTAAGAAAATTAAATGAATTAGAAAAACATCGAAAAAATTTCCAAAGTGGTTGAAATATAAAAACAAGGGGAAATTTAATTCCCCTTGTTCTTATCAAGATATCAATCTGGGATTGGAGCAGTAACTTTTTTCTTGCTGAATATCTTTTGGAAAGATTCTTTCCATTTATCGAAACGTTGGTAAACGACTGGAACAACAATTAGAGTGAGAAACAGCGAACTTAATAAGCCGCCAATAATTGCAACAGCCAAACCTGATTTCGATTCTGAACCTGCTGATGTCGAAAGTGCGATTGGCAACAGACCAAAGACCAATGCGAAAGTTGTCATAAGTATCGGGCGAAGACGGATTTGCCCCGCTTCTAATAATGCTTCGCGAGTTGATAATCCTTTTTCAAATTTCATAAAGTTCGCCCTGTCGACTAGCAAAATGCCATTTTTTGCCACCAGACCAACTAAAGTAATCATACCAAGAATTGAGTAAAGGCTTATTGTCTTCATCGTAAAGGCTAAACCGTAGAATGCTCCAATGGCTGCCAATGGAATACTGAACATAATTACAAATGGATAAAGATACGAATTGTACAAAGCAACAAGGATTAAATACACGAAAACAATTCCGATGAGAAGTGCTGTAAGCAAACTTTTGAACGAGTCCATCATTGCTTTTTGTTCGCCAACGAATTTAAAGTCGACACCAGATGGCAACTTGACATTTTGTAGTTTTTTATTGATTTCGCTGTTGACGTCACCGCTTGCACGACCAAAGACCATTGCATTGACATAAACCCCAGGGGCACGATTTTCACGTTCAAGTTTTGTTGGTCCGACAGATTGGTATACATTTGCAAATTGTTTCAGAAGGATTGTTTTCCCTTCACGATTAGTGAACGGAATGTTTTCGATTTCTTCAACACGCGAACGGTTGAATTTATCCAACTGAACTCTTAATGAATAGTCTGTCATTCCTTCACTAAATTTGGAATCATCGTTACCAGTTAAAGCAGTTCTAAGAGCAGTCGAAATTTCAGCAATGGTCAAACCAAATTGTGCAAGTTTGTCACGGTCGATGTCAACTCGCAATTCTGGTTTTCCCTCCTCGCTGGACAAAGTAACGTCAGTAGTCCCTTTAACTGTTCGAACAACGCTATCGACAATTTTTGCTCCTTGGTAAACAGAAGGATAATCTGGGCCGTTAACAAGTATTTGCACTGGTGTTCTAGTTGTGGTTCCAAGAAGTGTTACTGGCGTGGCTTTTACTTTTATTCCGGGTATTGTATTGATTTTTTCTTTCATCATTTGAGCAAATTCGTCGGTCAAAATTTTTCTTTGGTTTTTATCAACGAGGACAACCTGAATTTGCGAGGTATTGTTTTGAAATTGTCCGAGTATTCCTTCACTGGAAAATCCAACATTTGCAATGACTTTTGCAACTTCTGGTTGTTGTCGAAGAATATTTTCAACTTCAAGGGAAAGTTGGTTCGTTTTTTCAATCGTCGAGCCAGGGCTTGTTTCGATAGTAAATATTATTTCACCACGGTCTACATATGGTAAGAATTCCGTCCCGATGAACCCCATTCCTGGTAACATTAGAGCAGAAATAAAAAGCACAGTTGCTAAAAGAAAAACTTTTCCAGCATTGTTGAGTGCCCATCCCAAAACTTCGGTGTAATAGAGTTCCAATTTCTTATATAACTTTTCGATGAATAGGCTAAACTTCTTTAGCAAGCCTTTCGATTCTTTCCCTTCAATTTTGGAAAATCGAGAGGCAAGCCACGGCGTTACTGTAAACGATACGAACAAACTCATCAAAGTTGAAAAGACGACAACCAGAGCATATTCTCGAAGGAAATTACCAATCATTCCAGTAATTAACGACATTGGGAAGAATACTACTACATCGACGAGAGTAATTGAAAGAGCAGCAAAACCGATTTCGTTTCGGCCTCGGATTGCAGCAGTGATTTTATCTTCGCCCATTTCAAGGTGGCGAGTTATGTTTTCGATTACAACTATTGAGTCATCGACAAGAATACCAATAACCAAAGACATAGCAAGCAGGGAAATAGTATTGAGGGTAAATCCGAAAATATACATCAAAAAGAAAGTGGAAACTAATGAAGTTGGAATTGCGACCAAAACGATGAGTGAGTTTCTAATGCTATGCAAGAAGATAAACATTACGAATGCTACGATAAGCACGGCTAATGCTAAGTCCTTTTTCACAGCATTTGCTGCATCCATTATGAATGTGGAGTTGTCCTGCGCAAGTTCAAATTTCAATCCAATGTTTGCATATTCTCTTTCAAGGCGCGAGAATTCCTTTTTGACAAGTTTGCTTACTTCAACAGTGTTAGCGTCTGTTTGCTTTTGAATTAAAATTCCAAGGGAAGGCTTGTTGTTTAATCTATTGATGTTTGTGATTTCTTTAATACCATCTCGAACATTGGCAATATCTTTTAATCGAATTTCGCTTCCCGACCTTGTCCTTGCAACTATGTGATTTTCCAATTCTTCGATAGATTTGAACTTTCCAGCAACGCGTACGACGTATTGGCTTTCTGGTTCTTTAATACTTCCTGTGGGAAAATCAACATTCGAAGATATTATTGATTGCGTTACAGTATTGATTCCTAAACCATAAGCCTTTAACTTTTCCATATCAATATTAACTTGAATTTCACGCTCGACCCCGCCAAGTAATTGCACAATTCCGACACCTTCAAGTTTGGATATTAATGGTTGTATGTTGTCTTTCACAAATTGATACATTTCTTTTGGTGGGAGTTTGCTGTAAACATTTGCTCGAATTACAGGAATTTCGTCAAAAGCCAATTTTGAGACAACCGGTTTTCGTGCATCCTTTGGCAGCAAGTCTTGAATTTGATTAATTCTTCTTTGAACATCTTGAAGCGATTTGTCAACGTCGGCAGACATTTGCAATTGAACTAAAATAAGCGAAAAGCCTTCTTGCGAACGAGAGGTAATGTTGTCGATTAATTCCATTCCGGTAATTGCATCTTCAATCGGTTTGGTTACATTATTCAACACTTCGTAGGGAGAGGCGCCCGGATATATTGTCTGGATTGTTACAACCGGCGCTGTCAGTTTTGGTAACAATTCGTAATTTAGTTGTGCAAATCCGTAAATTCCAAGTATTCCCAGCACGGAAAATACTACAACTACAAGCGTTGGTCTTTTTATTGCAAGTTCTGTTATAGTCATAATCCCACCTTAATTTTGTCCAACAATTTGAACTGATGTGCCATCCTTAAGATTTACTATCCCTTCGACAACTACAAGTTGTCCTTCTTGAAGACCTTTGACAACCTCGAGTTTTTTACCGTATTCGTTTCCAAGAACGATGGGTATCAACTTTGCGACATTGTTTTCAACGATGTAAACTTTTGGTTCGAGTGAACTTCCGACGAGTGCTTCTCTTGGTATGAGCAAAGTTCGTCCCTTGATTGCCGAAGGAATTCTTGCCCGCACAAACATACCGGCTCTCAACAAATTTTTGTTATTGTTGACCTGAACTTCAACAGGATATGTTTTTGCCTCGTCGGCTTTGTATCCAATGTTTTGTATTTTTCCAATTAATTTTTCCCCTGGCAAAAGTTCTGTTGTGATTTCAACGAGGTCACCTTTTTTAATTTTCAAAATGTCCTTTTCGGGAACTTGTATTCGTATCTTTACAGTATTAATATCCACAAGGCTCATTAAAGGAGTTCCGGGGGAAACAACTTGACCGACCTCGACCATTTTTGAAGTCACGAAACCGGAAAATGGAGCAACAATTTTCGTCTCTTCAAGTTGCTTTAATGCAATATTGTATTGTGCCTCTGCATTTGTGAATTGGAAGCGCATCTGTTCAATTTGATTTTCGCTGATAGACTTTTCTGCATAAAGTTTTTCATATCGTTCCAAATCCTTTTTCATTTTCTCGTAATTTGCTTTTGCAGTAATAAAGTTTGCTTGCTTGATTCTGTCGTCCAATTTGATAAGCACTGTACCTTTGCTAACGTAACTTCCTATGTCAGCATTTACTGCAACTACTTTGCCGTTAGTTTCCGAAGCAATGCTAACCTCTGCATTGGGCTGCACTGTTCCATTATATTCGAGGCTAAGATTAATCTCTTCGACGGAGGCTTTTGCAACATACACTGGAAAATTTGTGAGCACAACATTCTTCTTTGCTTTTGCCAAGTTTTTGCTTCTGTTATTCAAAAGAAGCCCTATTGACAGAATTACTAAAAGGAAAATTGCTGTAAGTGTGAATATTTTTTTTCTGCCTTTCATTTTAAACTCCTAATTATTTAACAAAATTGATTGATTTTTCAAGTTTTGCTTTTGCTATTTCGAATTCAAGGAGAGAATTGTTGTATGATATTTTAGCATTTAAAAGAGCAACCTCGGCGTCAAGTAATTCCGAACTTGCTACAAGTCCATTTTTGAACTTTTCGTTTGTAACACGGTAGTTTTCTTCTGCTTGCAGAACATTTTCTTTTGCAACTTTAATTTTTTCCTTTGCCTTCAAGTATGCAAAATAATTTTGCGACACTTCGAGTGTGATTCCATCCTTCACTTGCTGGTATCCTAAATCCGATTGGTAGTAACTTGCCTCTGCTTGCTGTGTTTGATACTTTGTGCTCATCCAGTTCCAGATATCGTAGGAAAGGGTAATACCGAAGTCCCAAGTACCATAGAATTTGTCTTGCAAAGGCATAAGTCTTTGATTGGGTCGATTGTAGTAGTAGTTTGCACCTAGAAGTATTTGAGGATACCAGCCAGAGCGGGCAATGGAAATTGCTTTTTGGCTTGCTTCTTTCCGCAATTCCATTGCTTGCAATTCTGGGCGGTTGCGGTAGGCAAGTTCAAGTAGTTTATTCAGGTCGGCATAGTCGACAATTTCTGGGTTAATTTCTGATGTGAGGTTGAGAGTGGAAGTCGCAGGAATTCCAAGCATAATGCAAAAATTTATCCTACTTAAGTTCAAAGCATTTTCGATGTCAAGTTTTGCCAATTCTAAATTGGAAAGTTGAACTCGAACTTTCAAAACATCGTTTTCAGTTGCCATTCCATTTTTGTAAAAATTTTCAATGTCGGTTAAATGTGCTTGCACTTGTCTTATATTTTCATATACACTTTTTAAAGAAGATTCCAGATTTTTGATAGACCAATAAGCTGTTTTGACATCATATACTATTTTGGTTCTTTCGGATTCGTAGTCTTTTTCGCTGGCTTTTGCATTTAGTTCCATCATCTTTGAAGTGTTTTCGAGCCTAAAACCAGTGAAAATTGGATATTGTATTCCCAAACGAATTTGATAGTTGTTTAAAATTGTTGGGGATATTTCGATATCACGTCCTTGAAAGTTGAATTTGAAAGGTTCAACTTCGCTTAAACGAGTGTATCCAGAAGTGAGTTTTAAAGTGGGGTAGAGTTGAGTATTCGTTTCCTGTAGTTTCGCTTCCGCCGAAAACACTTTCGATTCAGCAATCTTTAAGTTTTTAGAGTTTTTCAAAGCAAGATTCACAGATTCTTCGATTGTCAAGACATATTCATTTTGTGCAAATGTGTAAAGCGTTAATGCAAAGAATACAGATAAAAATTGAACGAGTTTCATTTTCCATCCTCTATTTTGTTGTTAATGAATTGTTTCATAACTCCATTGAGTCCATCGAGAAGTAATGTTGAAATGGTTTTGGAGTATAGGTCGTAATATTCATCGTCAATTTCAATTTGCCAGACTTTTGGTATGATTGGATAGAAAAGAAAGTGGGAAAAAATCAAAGAAAGCGCAGCGGGAGTGATAATCGAACTAAATTTCTGGTTTTCGGGGAAAATCTCGAAAACTTTCAAACCCAATTTGATATACTCAACATGGCGGCGGGCAACTTCTGCTTTGAAATCTGCAAATTCTGGCAAATCAAAAGGCATTTCTGTTATTGCAACTTTGCAGAATATTGTTTTGTTCTTCATTAATTCCACAAGTTCGTCGACAATCTTTCTCAATTTCGTCTCTGGTGGGTAGTTTTCTGCAAGAACTTTGTCGTAAATTGCCTTAATACTATCGAAGTAGCGCAAGACAATTTCTTTCAATATTCCAGCCTTTCCCGAGAAATAATAGGAAATCATTGCAACATTGACATTTGCAAGTTCGGCAATTTCACGAACACCAACAGCGGCATAGCCTTTGGTTGAAAAAAGCGTTGCCGCTGCTTCCAAAATTCTCTCTCTGGGTTCTTTTTCTTGCGTTTCATCTTTTGGCATAACAAACCAAAATAGTTAAACAATCGTTTGATTAAAGCAATCAAACGTTTTTTTAAAAAAATATTTTTGGAATTTTAAAATTTTATAAAAAAGCCCCGCCGTTTGGCGAGGCTATGTTGAATATAGTTTTCGTTGTAATTAGTTGTCAGCGGTTGTGTCTGGTTCTGTTTTCCCGCCAAGTAAGGATTTAAGCCTGGATTCTGCCGTAGAAGCAAAGGATTGCATAAGCGGGTCGTTTGTCTTTTTGTAACTATTAATAAGGCTATCTGCAAGTTTTTGCGCCTCTTCTTTTCGATTGTCTTTGATTAATTCATTAATTTGCTGTTCATCGATATAGAGCACGTTTCCAAGTATGTCGAAAAGGTTGTTTCTAACAGAATTTTCATCAATTTCCCAATTTGCCAGTTGTCCTGTTTGTATAGCGGTATTGACCAAATCGTAAAGTTTCAAAAGACTATTCCTTGCAGAAGTGTAATCACCAAGAATAGCGTAAGCAGCCGAGGCTACTTTGTATGGTCCAGTTCTGCCACGAATTTCCTCCCGTATATCATCGTAACGGAATTTTCTTAATTTAGGATTGTTTATGACATCTTTACAAGTTTTAATAGCCAAATTTGCCCAAAACTTTGCTTTTTCCATTTCGCCTGCTTCTTTGTAAAGGAGAGACATTTGGTATTCCTCGTCATAGTACAATGGGAATAACCTTGGAGAAATGTACTTGTTCAGTGTATCCAAAACTTGGGCTGCTTTCTTTTTGTTTTTCTTTTGTTCGAGTAAATAACCAGCGTAATTCATATAAATCTGACGATAGCTTTGAATCATTCTTCTGTGGACTTCGTCGTAATAAACATAGGGTCCTTTCCCATCGAGGAATCTAAGTTTGAACCCGAAATGTGGTTCCTTGTGATAATTGTTTGAATTGTCAATGTTCAAAAGACATTTGTCCATTATTGTTTCGTACATCATACCAGTTTTCATAGCGTTTTGTGGTACTGGACAAATTCTCCAAGCCATTCCTTCCATACGCAAATGTCTACCCAAACCAGAAAAGACATCGGAACCACAAGTTGTAGAGAAATAGACTGGCCTTTCAAATCGAGTCTGTTGCAAAATGTCGAGTATTAGTTTGTTGTTGACGAAGAAAATGTAGAGGGGCTTACCATTTCTTTCGGTATATTTTTTGCCGACGAAAGTAAATTCCATATATCCTTTGTTAATGAGCGAAGTGTCGTCTGTGTATTGAGCAAGTATCTCTTTGCGAACAGGAATTCTAATTTCTTTTGCTTCTCCGAATTCGTATGAAAGGGCTTTCGGGTCGTCTTCAGTTGTGCGAAGTTGTTCATCGGTGAAACTTAAAGGAATTTTTTTGGCGCCCCACGGCTCTCGATTCTTTAATTGGTCAATGTACCACAGCGTCTGCCCTAAACTCAGATTAACAATTCTAACATCACGACGCACACCAGCAACATCTTGCAAGAACCATAATGGAAATGTATCATTGTCTCCGTTGGTAAATACTATGGCGTCCTTTTCCAAACTTTGCAGTATGTTGTATGAGTAATCGAAAGGGAAGTAATTATTTGCTCTTGTGTGGGTTGCCCACCCACCGTAAAGCATATTGAAGGGCACAAGCAAAATTGAAAGTGCAAGAGTAACTGCTGTTAAAGCGAGCGACTTTTTCTTTTGGTTCACCAATTCCATAAAATAATATGCTCCTAAGCCAATCCAAAGACACCAGACCATAAACGAACCAGTGTAAAAGTAATCACGCTCTCGTGGTTGTGGGTTCTGTTGGTTTTGGGCTATTGCCGCTAAAACGCCCATTAATAAGAACATCGCAAGGAATACCAATCCCATTTTTGGGTCTTTTTTGAAATGATAGTAAAGCCCAAAGATTCCAAACAGAAGGGGCAAAGCAAAAAATCTGATTGGGAATTTATCCGCATAACCGTTCTTGTAGTTAATTGTTTGCGAGCCATCAGTAAACCAAGCCTCTTCGGCATCTTGGACATCACTCTCCCGCCCGACAAAATTCCAGAAGAAGTATCGCAAATACATATGGTCTATTTGATATTTCCATAGATATGCAAGTTCACCAGCAACATTAACATTGTCCCACGATGGAACGCTAACCATTGAGCCATCTTTTCTCATCACTTCTTTGGTACCTGGGGGATTCCATTCTCCATAGACATAATTTCCATTTTCATCTTTGAGATTGTAATAATAGATTTTTAATTCATCATTGTAGTCTGTTCTTCTTGGCCAAAGGACTTGCTCGCCGTATTGCTCACGGCCAAGGTAAGCGATGAGTTTTTTCATATTTTTTGGTTCGTTTTCGTTCATTGGTGGATTGGCGTTTGCACGTATAAGAATGTGGGCGTAGGTTGTGAATCCCAGAAGAATAGCAAGATAGGAAGCAAGCACAAGTTGGAGAAGAGGTTTCTTCTTTTTTGTTGCCCATATGAAATAAACTATTCCTCCGATTATTAGCAATAGCCCGAACAAAGTCATTAGGAAATTGTCTTCAATTGGGTATTCTCTTGCTTCGTTTTTAATTGGGAAATTACCAGCAAGCAAGCCTGGAATCCACATTAATATGACTTTATATATAACAAAGAAACTAATAATAGCCAAAACGCCCATTGTTAAAAACGACCGCAATGAATATTCGTATTTTCTAAAATAAACAAGCAAAAAGAGTGAGAAAATTGTTAAAATTGCCAAGAGGTGTACACCAATTGATAATCCTATGAGATAGAATGACAATAGAAGGTACTTTTCGCTGCCAGGTTGGTCTGCCTTTTCGTTCCAAATCATCATCAAATAAACTACCAAAGTAGTAAATAATTGCGAGGCAGCATAAACTTCGCTTTCGACACCATTGAACCAGACTGTGTCGCAAAATGCAAATGCCATTGCACCAACAAATGCAGAACCGTAGACCATCAAAATATCAGTAGTCGATTCAAGTTCTTTGCCTCTAAAATTTTGTATGACTTTGATGATAATCAAATATAAAAGCAACACAAAGAAAGAAGTAGCAAACACGCTTACCATATTTACTCGCCAGCCAAGGTCTCCGAATGGGATTATTATTTGAAAAACCTTACCAATCATAAGGAACAGTGGAGCACCAGGAGGGTGGGGAACTTGTTGCCAAGTTGTTGCAGCCGAAAATTCGCCACAGTCCCAAAGCGGAACAGATGGTTGAACTGTTAAAGAATATACTATAAGAGTGATTAAAAATGCAAGTGCTCCAAAAAGATATTTGATTTTCCTTTCTTGTGTCATACAAGTACCTCTATTTGAAAATAAATAATCTTCAAAAAAATGCAAATTTAAGACTTTTAATAGAATAAATTTGGTTTAGCAATTTCAACTTTAAGTAATAGTGTATTTCGCACCTCTCTTATTTCACTAAAACTTCAATTGGTTGTCCTAAACTTGGTGCAGAGTAACTACCAAACTTGTTCCTTCGGTTGTAAATTGCTTTAATTTGATAAATCCATCTTCCTTTTTGAGTATTTTGGTCTACGAAAGTTATAAATTCTTTTGGTAGAAAAGCAATTTGGTTGAAATTTTCGTTTCCAATTTCCTTTTTGTTGATTTGATACCCAATTAAATCATCGAGTTCTTGTGGTTTTTTCCAAAAGAGTACGACATTTCCATTGCTATCGATTACAAATTCCGTGTTCTGCACTGGTGAAGGGTAAAATATTCGAATTGTTGGGTCTCCAAGTACCTCCAGATGCATTCCTTTGTAACCATATTTTCCTGTTGATGGATACAAGTTTAGGTTGTTGGCGGTTATTAAAAAAGATTTTGCAAATGGAAAGCCGAATCCAAAATGATGCATATGCCAGAAGGGTCGTCCAATCCAAGCACTAATTAGAACATTCGGTGATGAGGCAAGAGCCGACCTCAAAAGGTTGTTTTCGCTGTCCCAATCCCAGCAATATGAACCAAGTAAGAACAAAAATGTACTTTTGATTTCAAAGTTTGCACATTGCTCGGAATTCAGAGATGACCAGATTGATGTGTATGAACCAGAATTGCAAGCGTACGAGAAACGAAAGTATTTTTGACTTACGTTATCAAATAATTTATCTTCGATAATCGTATCGCATAGTGCATAGAAATTCATATATGCATTAGCGGAGAAAATTTCGTCGCTTTGCGTTCCAAAGCCATCGTCTATTATACAATTGAAATTCTTATCTGTCTTTCCTAATCTAAATTCGTGGTTTTTCTTAAAATAATTTTTTAATAGTTCGACCTCGCTTTTCTGGAAAACAGTAAGGTTTGAAAAATCAATTCGCCCGACGGCAATAGAAATTTCATTTGTGATTGTTGTTTGGTCGAGTTTGCCATCGAATGGTACATTATGGTTTCTTTCTTCGCTTGCTGTGATGTTATGCTCTATGTCGTCCGATAGTAAACTGTCGTCGATAATATAAAATAAATCGGAAGGGAACGCACCAAAATGGTCTGTATGTCCATCGAAACTGTAATTGCCAGTGTAAGGAACTGGAACTCTTCCAACCAAAAGCAAGACCTTGAACTTTTCTTTCCAACGTTTCTTATAGGAATTCACAATTCTTTTTACTTTGCGAACTTCTATTTGGTTAAAAACTTCTGAACGAGGCACTTTGCGTACTTCTGAATACCAGCAGTCATTTAGTAAATCGTTTTGAAATTGCTCCAGTTCGGCTTGAATTTCCTTTTCAATTGTTGAATCAACAAGAATTAGAACATTTCCGCAATATGGTTCGAATTCGTTCATCTCTCCAACTAAATAATATCCGAAAGCACTCGCTGTATCATTCGAGCAGATTATTCCATATTCAACTGTGGTTTGTATTGGTAAAGTGTCGAAGTACGACAATGAACCCGATGGTAGGTTTTCAACGCTTTCCCATTTATTCGATAGTGGCTGTTTCTTCATTATTGCAATTTGTGCGTCTTTGTATTGGTCTTCCAGTTGAAAAGTCAAATAAATCCTGGCGGAATCTTTTTGAAGGGAAATCTTGGGGAAAACTACATAATCTTTCGGGGAACTTGAAAAGGTTTTTAAAGCACAAATTGTTGAAATGAGTAAGCAAGTCGAAAGAAATTTATTCATTGTAAATTATGAAAATTTCCACTCTCCGATTTTTAGCCAAATCTTTTGAGATTGGCATTGTTTTGCCTTTGCCTTCGATTTCAATCTTGTCCTCTCCAATTTTCAAAAGGTTTGCAACAAATCGGGCTGTATTCTTTGCTCTTCTCAACGAAAGTTGAAGGTTGTATTCGTCGGTTCCTATTTCGTCCGTATGCCCAACGAAAAGCAATTTGCTGAAATTCTCGTCTTTTAGATTTTTGCAAATTTGTTTCAAAATTTCTTGAGCAGTTCTATCCAAAGTATCCACGTCAGTTTGAAACAGGATTGTCCCAACTAATTTGTCTTTCTCCTTTTGGGGTTGCAAAACAATGTCGTAAGTCTGGATTGTGGGTTCCTCGAACTTTGAAGAAGTAGTCGAGAAAGAGTAATCATAGAATCCTTTGGCAAAGATGAAAAAATTGTATTGGGTTTTATTTGGGACAACAAAACGATAAAAACCATTTTCAACGGTGTCGTAGAAAATGAAATCCGTGTCGAAGTTATCGATTTTGAAGTAAACTGGTTGTCTGACTAATTCATTGACGTTGTTGCTTTTGGCTAAAATCTTTCCCTCGATAATCAAGTAGGGCAGGGGACGAAATTCCACTGGAAGTTCAGCAAGATAAATCCCTTCTCGTTTTTCAAGAGTGTCTCCACTGGTGAAATATGCAGTGTCGCCAGTAATATTCAAAGATAGCGAATTTTCGTCCCATTCGGAATTAAGGAAATCCAAAGGCTCTGGTTCAGACCAGTTCATCCAAGTATCGTCCAGGCGTCTGGTAAGAAACAAATCGAGTTTGCCTTTGGTTTTCCTTCCATTGCTCGCAAAATATAGAGTTCTATTGTCATAAGCAAGAAAGGAAACCAGTTCAACTCCATTTGTGTTAATTCTATTTCCCAAGTTTTGGGGTTTAGAGTAGGTCTTTGTTTCTTGGTTATAGAAGGAAATATACAAGTCCAGATTGCCTTTCGAGTCCTCCCGTTGCAAACTCATAATTAATACTCTGCCATCTGTTGACATCGTTGCGGAGTAATTTTTGCTTGAAGTGTAGAAGTCTTCGATTTTCAATGGTTCTGGCTTTGACCATTTATTGCCAATTTTCTTGGTCATTGCAAAGCAAGGATTGTTTTCGGTGGCACGAGCAATTTGGTTTTCATTTGTAGTTTGGTATGGACCATAAACCAAAGCCTTTTTCCCATCTGGAAAGATATAAAGCAAAGAATTGCTTTGTTTTTTGTTGATTTGCTCTCCAAGATTTTCTGGGCTACCCCATTGGCTTCCATTTTTACGGCTAACCCAAATATCGTCGTCGTCGTAAATTCCGCCAGTGTTATCTGGATGCCATTTGCGAGTGAAATAAAGTTCCGAGCCATCGGGGGAAATAATTGGAAAAATTGAGGGCTGGTGTTGGTTGATAACCGCTGGCAATCTTTCTTTGGAATAGATTACTTCAAATGTTGCAAAAAACACTAAACACAGAAAGATTGCTCTTTTCATTTACTTGAGTTAATTAAGTTACAAACTTCAAAAAATTTATTAACGTTTTTTCGGTAATCAAATTTGATTTTAACTTTCTCGAGTGCATTCTGTCCCAATGTTTTTGCAATTTCATTGTTCTGATGTAAATGTATAAGCAATTTGGAAAGTTCCTCGCTATCCTTTGGTTCAAATAGTAAACCGTCGACGCTGTGTTCAACGATTTCTGGGACTCCGCCAGAATTTGTGGCAATAACTGGGAGAGATGTAGCCATTGCCTCGACAAGAACAAGCCCAAAAGTTTCGGATAAGGAGGGCATAACGAATGTATCCAGCGTACTCATTAACTTTGGCACTTCACAAGTGAATTCAAAGAATAGCGTTTGTTTGCTGATTTGGAAATCCTTTGCAATTTTTTGCAATTTAGAAAGGTAGTTTTGATTATCTACCGAGCCAGCAAAAATCAATAAGGAATTTGGAATTTTTGCTTTTGCAAATGCCACGAGCAATGTATCTTGTCCTTTCAATGGTTCGATTCGACCAACGCAACCAATTACGAATTTATCATTTGGGATGCCAAGCAACTTTCGGTTTTCCTCTCTTTTGTGCTTTTCATTTTGAAAGGCTTCCCAATCGACACCGTAAGGAACAACAAAAACTCTTTCGGGATTTATATTGGTTGTTTCGATAAGCATTGTTTTCATTTTTGAAGTAAGTACTATTGCACCATCGAGGTTTTTGTATATAATGTTGTGATAAATGTCTTTTTTGTTAATACCAGATTGCATTTGTTGATAGAAAATAATTTTTGGTTTGGATTTTGAAAACTTTCTTCCAAGTAAAGCCAGTGGTAAAAGATTAGTTTTTGGCACAATGCAAATGTTTATTTCATATTTATCGAAAATTTTCGATAATTTGAATGATTCGAGAATTGTGCTTCCAGCGAGATATTCCACCGATAGTCCGTTTGATTTAGCAAATTGTTCGGAGCGGGTATTTCTTCGGGTAACCACAATAGAGAGATGCCCTCGCTCCCGACTATCTTTTGCCCGTAGTAAGGTCTGAATTTCCAGCCCTCCAAAACCAGTTAAGTTTACAAGAAAACAAATATTCATTTTCTAAATAATAAAAACACCAAAATTATGAAATCTAAAATGCTCGTAGAGTTTAAACAAGTAAAATTATTGCAAGAAGATGGATTTTTTGAAGTATACAACAAAGTAAATACATTCTGGGAATTATTGAAGAACATAGCCTAAAACTAAATAATTTACATTTTGTTCAAATGAAAGAACTATGAAAAAAGTTGTAATAATTGGCGGGATGGCGGCTGGGTGCAAAACTGCTGCCCGATTGCGTCGTCTTGAACCAGATACAGAAATAGTTATTGTGGAAAAATTGCCATTCGTGTCGTTTGGTGCTTGCGGGATGCCATTCTTTGCAAGCGGGGAAGTTGAAAGTTTCGACGATTTAATGTCCACTGCTTGGGGAACTGTTCGAACTCCTGAATTTTTTCATAATGCAAAAAATGTCAAGGTACTTACTGAAACAACTTGCACCAAAATTGTCCCAGAGCATAACTTCGTTGAAATAGTTGACAAATTCGGTAAAAAAAGCATTTTAAGTTACGATTTTCTGGTGGTGGCGGCTGGTTCGAAACCTATTGAACCACCGTTTGGTTATCAACAAAGCGAAAGGATTTCGTTCTTTCATTGTCCGACTGATGCAAAAAAATTTAGGCAACTTGCCGAACAAGGTAAAATTTCGAATGCTACAATAATTGGTGGCGGTTTCGTTGGCTGCGAACTTGCAGAGGCTGTTACTTCTCTTTGGGGAATTGATGTAACTTTAATCGAGAAAGAGAATTGTCTTTTGTCTCGTTCCTTCGACCCAGAAATTTCCAATGTTCTAAATTCCTTGTTCCAATCCAATGGAATAAATGTTTTAGTTAATACAATAGTGAACCAAATCGAGCAAAAAAATGACACACTTATTGTTCACACCTCGAAAGGAAATATTGAAACAGATTATGTTTTTCTGACGCTTGGAGTAAAGCCAAATGTTGAACTTGCCGAAAAGTCTGGAATAACACTTGGGGCTTGTGGTGGAATTTATGTTGATGAAACGCTTCGAACAAATTTTGAAAATCTCTTCGCAGCGGGCGATTGCATTGAAATCAACAATTTAGTTACTCATAAGAAAGATGTTTTTGCTCTTGGTTCGCTTGCAAATCGTCAAGGAAGAGTCGTTGCCGACAACATTGCTGGGTTGGCAAGCACTTTCAAAGGAGCAGTAGGTAGTATTTCTTTGAAAGTTTTTGATACAATCTTCGCAAGCACTGGCATTTCCACAAGTTGTTGTTACAAGGATAGCATTTCTTTTTCGTTTGCGTGTGCCTCCTTTTACGACCGACCACATTACTACCCAGAAGCAAAAGTCCTCTTTGCAAAAGCACTTTATGAAAAGGAAAGCGGTCGCCTTCTCGGTTTGCAAATGTGTGGAAAAGGAGAAGTAACTCGCTATGTGGACATTTTCACGGTACTTCTCGAGCGTGGAGCAACATACAAAGACTTGCTCGACGTTGAGCATTGCTATACGCCACCGCACTCTTCACCATTGAATCCGTTGAATTACCTTGGGGGAATAATTGAAAATCAAGAAAGATTTGGAATTACGCCAGTTTCCTCTGTCGAATTCGAAAAGTACAGAAAAGAATGGAATATTGTGGATTTAAGAAAGGAAAATGAGATTAAGGAAATGCCGTTGGATTGCGAGTTTATTCACATTGACTACGATAATTGGAGGAACGAAATCCAAAAACTTGACTTAGGTTCAAGGATATTGTGTGTGTGCCAAAAAGGACCACGTTCGCTGGAAATTGCAATCGCATTGAAACATCTTGGTGCAAAAAAGGTTGGCTATCTTGCTGGTGGGTTACAAATGTTGAATAGTGCTTTGTAGTAATATTCCGATGGATTAATTTACTTTTTTTACAGAAGAAAAATGAATGGCGACATTAAAATTTCAGTTGTTGGGTTGAGCATTAAAACTGCCCCTATTGAGGATTTGGAGTATTTTCAAATTCATCGCAGAGATTTCAACAATTTTCTAAAAATATTTGCTTCTCAAATTGGTATCGAAGGAGTGGTTTTTGTTTCCACTTGCAATAGATTTGAAATCTACTTTACTCATTCTTCAACTTTAAAACCTTTTAAAATAGTGGAAGATTTCTTTAAGGAAGTTTTCCAAAAAGATATTTCGAAAAAGAAAAAGATATTTTACGCATATTCCGATTCAAAAGCGGTTGAACACTTGTTTAAAGTCATTTCTGGTTTAGATTCTCTTGTGCTTGGGGAATACCAGATACAAGGACAAGTGAAAGATGCCTATAGTATTGCTTGCCAGGTGAAAACTGTTGACAAAATTCTCCACAGGCTGTTTCACGCTGCGTTCCGATGTGGGAAATTGGTTCGAAACTCCACTTCCATTGGAAAGGGAAGGTTTTCGGTTTCTGGAATGGCTTCCGAAATTGTTCTCAACGCCATTAATGACCATACCACTGTTGCAATCATCGGAGTGAACGAGAACACCAAAATTCTTGCCGACGAACTTGCAAAAGTTAATTTTAGAAATATTATCTTTGTTAATCGTACATTACATAAGGCACAGGCTCTTGCAGAGCAATACTTTTGTAGTGCAAAACCATTGTCCGAGTTGAGTAATGTTCTAACCCAATCTGAAATTGTTTTCACATCGACTGGCTCGCCAGTTCCAATAATCTCTTCAAAAGATGTAAACGATTCCTATAAAGAATATAAAAAACCTCGCATAATTCTCGACCTTGCTATACCAAGAGATGTGGAAGTCGATGGCTTGATTGAAGACATAGAATATTACGACATTGAGAAATTAAAAACCCACCTCGATAAACAACAACAAATCAAATTGGAAGAACTTCCCCTTTGTGAAAAGATTATTAAGAATGAAGTGGATTCATTCCTTGCTTGGCAAGAAAGCATTGAAGACGAAATCTTTGAACCGTTTGCAGAAAGATTTGAGCGTGTTCGCAAGGAATTACTTGAAGAATATATTAGCCAAATAAATCCAAGCGATTTGGAAAAAGTTGATAAAATTACTCGTCAACTTATTCATCGTACAAAATCGATTTTTGTAAATATTCTCAAAGAAAGAGAAACCCAAAAACATCAATCTAAATAATTAACTTGTTGATTTCAAAGAATTTTTCATTAATTTAATAGGTAATATTTTGGAGGAACAAATGAAAGTATTTGTTTTTTTGTTCCTATTCGTGATTCTTTTCAATTTTTCTTCCTCTTCATATTCGCAAATACCTTTATCCTCTAATCAAGCACAGCCTTTATCTTCTATGCAGAATAAGGAAATTATCAAAGTCTCGACCTACACACTTTTCTCCGTGCTCGATTATTTCAACTACTTCACCGATAGGAAATTCGAAACTATGTTCAATAATATCAAACGTGCTTGGACCCAGAAAAATTTCGAGGAATTCGACAGATTGCTCGATAGTCTTGGGAAAAATGCAATGTTGGTGGCGATACTCAAGGAAAAGTCCAAAAATCGTAAAGATAGGTATTTGATTCGGCTACCTAACGACCCGAAGAGAATTCGCTTTTCGCAAAGTACTTCTCCAGCCAAATTGCAAACACAACCAGACAGACCACCAAGCGAGAAACAGCCACCAGAACAGGAAGATGTGGTCGTATCTTGTGATTGTGCTTCTCCTTGTGTAGTTTGTTTTTGCCCAGGCACTTGTAATGTGCCATATTATCTTTGTTTGTGCTTTTTCGATTCAAGTCCAGGTGGAATACCAGGTGGTGGGGGTGGCGGCTTCTTCTGTAATATGTTCCGTGGTGGTAAACCTTGTGCACTTCGACCCCCGGACTATATGCCCAAGAAGTAGAATGATTCTACAAATTACGGCAAAAAGTTTTGTCTAATTCATCGAAGGACATTTCAATAATTGTTGGTCGCCCGTGTGGGCAAGCGTAGGGGATTTCACATTTATATAATTCATTTACGAGTGCTTCCATTTCTTGGACAGATAACGGCTGACCAGTCTTTATTGCTGCTTTGCAACTGTAAGTGGCTATTAGATATTCCCTAGTGTTTGAATTCTTTATTTCTGTCGTTTCTCCAAAAGAGGAAATAATCTCTTTCAAAATATCGACTGGTTCATTGTGAATTATGTCCGTCGGCACACCGAAAAGTTCAAGTTCACCGTTATTTTGCAATTCTAAAATAAAGCCAAGATTCCTTAATTCTGGCAAAATCTCTTTGGCAATCGAAAATTCCAAGGGATTTAAATCTATTGATAGCGGAAATAGTAACTGTTGAATATTTCGTTCGTTTTCGTAGACGGCTTTTCTTGCTTTTTCGAACAGAATTCTTTCGTGCGCTGCGTGTTGGTCGATGATGACAATTCTGTCTTCTTTCTCAATCAAAATGAACTTGTTGTGAATTTGTGTGATTGTTTTCCATTGTTTTTGTGTTTCAACGGTCAGAGAAGTTTGCTCAATGGATTGCAAAAGATTGTCGATATTCGATTTGATTGACTGTTCTGGTTTGCCTTGATATTTGAACTTGAAATTGCTTTTGAAATCGAAATTCTTTTGGGATTGTTGGAAATTGCTTTTGTCGATAATTTCTCCAGTAATTTTGTTCACAAATTGAGTTGGTTGTGATTTCTCTGGCTGTTCGGTTGAAACTTTTTGAAAAGGTTCAAACTTGGCTTCAATTGATAATGCTGGGGCAAGATTGTTTTCTGCTAAAGTTTTGGCAACAGCAGAATTTATCACATTAAAGATGAATTTTTCATCATCAAATTTTACTTCGTGCTTTTGAGGATGGACATTAACGTCGTATCTTCTCGGGTCGAGTTCAATATGCAAAAGAAAGAATGGATTTGTTTGCTTTTCAAGTAAATGTTCGTATGCAAGCAGAACAGCATAGTTTAAAGCACGACTGCGAATGCTCCTACCGTTTAGAAACAGATATTGCTCTGCCCGTGCTGTTTTTGCTAAATGTGGTTGACCAATGAAACCGTGGATTCTAATTCCAGCATATTCGTAGTCAACATCCAAAATGGATGAGTAAATGTTTTCGCCCAGTAGTTCCCTAATTCTTTGCTTTGGACTTGATGGGTAGACATCGAAGACAAGCGAGTCCTCGTCGTAAAAGACAAAACGCACATCGTTCCTACAAAGTGCAATTTTCAGAAGTGTATCAGAAATGTAGCGAAACTCTGTAATGTCGGATTTTAAAAACTTACGTCTTGCGGGGACATTGAAAAATAAATTTCTTACGAACACTTGGGTTCCGTTATCCATCGAAATGGGTTCTATGGTCGGTTCTTTGTTGGGTTCAGAAATCAATCTCCAACCAATCTCATCTTCTTTTCTTTTAGTGCGAATTTCCAGATTAGCAACCGATGCAATCGAGGCAAGAGCCTCGCCACGAAACCCGTATGTTAGAATTGCTTCAAGGTCTTCGGCTGTGTAAATTTTACTTGTTGCGTGTCGTTTTATCGAAAGTGCTAAATCTTCTTTGCTCATTCCGACACCATCGTCGACGACGTGAATTAGTTGCTTTCCCCCTTTGTGTATAACAACGGCGATTGTTTTAGCCTCGGCGTCGAGCGAATTTTCAACAAGTTCCTTTACAACAGATTCAGGTCGCTGGACAACTTCGCCAGCCGCAATTTGATTGGCTATGTATTCTGGTAGAATGTGTATCTTGTTGTTATGCAATGTTTCCAAATATTTCCCAAAAAAATATTAACTTGTTGATTTTTATCAAAGCAAGTTAATAAAAAGATATTTTATGACAACAGACCAATTATTTTTGGAAATTGATAGAATTTTCAGCGAAGTTGTCGAGGCTCGGCGTTTCTTACATAGCAAACCAGAATTATCATTTCAAGAGTTCAAAACTTCCGAGTTTATTCAAACTTATCTTACCAGGTTGGGAATTGAAAATTCTCGCATTGCAAATACTGGTGTTGTAGCATTAATTGGAAATCCCGCCGAGGAAAAGTGCATTGCATTTCGTGCCGACATTGACGCTTTGCCCATACAAGAGGAAACAAATTTGCCTTATGCTTCTAAAAATCAAGGGGTTATGCACGCTTGTGGTCACGACATTCATACTTCCGTACTGCTTGGTACAGCAATTCTTTTGAAAAAGTTCGAAAATTTGCTTCCGGTTCGAGTGAAGTTAATTTTTCAACCCGCAGAAGAAAAACTTCCTGGCGGGGCGAAGAAATTGATTGAAGAGGGAATTCTTCACAATCCCAATGTGGTAGCAGTTTTTGGGGAACATACTGACCCCGAAAATGAAGTTGGTTGCATTTCAGTTTCACCTGGAACAATAATGGCTTCTGCCGATGAACTTTATTGGACTGTTCGTGGCAAAAGTTCCCACGCTGCACAACCACATTTAGGTGTCGACCCAATTCGTGCTTCTGTTGCCCTTGCAAACTCACTGTACGACTTGCCAAATCGAATTAAAGACCCGCTTGAACCCTTACATCTTGCAATTACTTCCATTCGAGGCGGGTTTGCAACCAACATCTATCCTGATGAAGTTAAAATTATGGGGACTCTCCGCACTTTCAATGAAAATTCTCGAAAAAAGGCATTAACCCACATAGAAAAGATTTCTAACTCAATTTCGAATATGTTCAATGTGGAGATTTTTTTTGAACCGATTTTGGGTTATCCGCCTTTGGAAAACAATGATGAACTTGTTAACTTTGTTGAAGGAGTTGCAAAGGATTTGCTTGGCTCGGATAATGTTTTAAAATTCAAGCCAAAAATGTGGGCAGAAGATTTTGCTTACTACTCTCGAGTAGTTCCCTCTGTTTTTTGGTTTCTTGGTGTTAAACCAAAAGGTTACAACGGAGAAATTTTTGGATTGCACTCGTCCAAATACAATCCAGATGAAAATTCAATCAAATATGGAATTGCTATGTTTGTAAAAATTGCATTATCTTTTACGAATGTTTTATGAATTTTGATGCTGTAAAATTTGTAGTTCGCAAGTATTCATCTGGTGAGAATCGCCGTGGTTTTGTTAATTTTGTCTGGTGGGCTGCTATTGTGAGCATATCTCTTGGTGTTATCGCTCTTTTGGTATCCACTTCAATACTCGATGGCTTTCAGAATGCAATTCAGGAGAATGCTATTAGATTCACTTCCCACATAAAAGTTCTTACATTCAATCGTCAACCAATCGAAAATGTCAATCAAGTTGTTTACAAAATTCTTGCGGTTGAAGGGGTTGAAAATGCTTTTCCAACTGTTTCGAAGGAAGTTCTTATTCGTACTCAACACGCAGTGGAAGGAATTGCTCTCCAAAGCCTTAATTCGAAGAACATTGAAAGTTTGAAAAGGGTTGAATTAACCCAAAATAAAGATGTCTTTAATATCGATGGAATAATTGTTGGTAAAATGCTTGCCGATAGGCTTGGCTTGAAAATAGGAGATTCGGTGCTTATAATGTCAATTAATGTGTTAGATAGTTTTTCGCTACCCGAAGCAAAATTTGTTCGAACAACTATTGCTGGGGTTTTTGAATCTGGAATGGCAAAGTATGATGATTTGTTTGCTTATGCAAATTTTGACTTATTTTATAAACTTTACCCCGAACAAAACCAAGTTGCGAACGCAATTGATGTTTATGTCAAAGATTTAAGAATAGTCGATACTGTTTCATCAAAGATAGAAAGTTCCTTGGGTTATCCTTTCTATTGCTTCACTTATTACGATTTGCATTCATCAATTTTCGCTTGGATTGAGTTGCAAAAGGAACCCATTCCTATTGTTCTGAGTTTGATAACTCTTGTGGCAATTTTCAATGTTGTTACCTTTTTGCTTGTGAATGTAGTTGAGAAAACTAAAAGCATTGGAATATTTTCTACGCTCGGATTCACTTCCAAAGAAATTGCTTTTGTATTCTTAAGTTTGGGAATGAAGATTTCTTTTGTTGGGCTAATTCTTGGCGTTGGTGTTTCATTGATTTTTTCTCTTTTGCAAAAAAATTTTGGAATAATTCACTTGGACAGCAAGATTTACTATTTCAGTTTCTTGCCCATTTCAATTTCATTTTGGAATTATGCGGTGGTGGTTGTTTTTACCTTAACACTTACATTTGTTATTTCTATTATTCCGTCGATTATTGCTTCGAAAGTTAATCCAGTAAGAGCCATAAGATTTATAAAGTGATGAAATGAAATTGCAATTGTTTTTAGAAGAATTAAAATTAGTTCTAAATTCAAAGTCTTTGAAAGGGGTGAGTTCCCATTTGAAGATGTCACCAAAAATTGGTGGGCAACCATATCGTCCTCTTGTTCCGAAAGGTAAAACCAGAAAAAGTTCAGTGCTTTTGCTGATGATTGGAAAGACTTTTGAAGAATTGAACCTGTTGTTCACTTTGCGGAGTTCCAATGTCCAACACCACAAAAAGCAAATAAGTTTTCCTGGCGGTCATTGTGAATTTGGGGAAGACGCTGTTACAACCGCTCTTCGTGAAGCGTATGAAGAAGTTGGAATTCAACCAACCGCAGTTCAAGTTCTTGGATTAATGTCTGAATTGTATGTTCCACCCTCCGAAACGATTATTATTCCAGTTGTTGGATATACTGAAAGTCTAAGTGACTTCAAAATAAATACTGATGAGGTGGAGGAGACTATTCTTTTCGCACTCGAATACTTTTTGAATGAAAGCAATAGAAAAGTTGAAAAATGGAATTTAAATGGGAAAGTCGTCGACGTGCCAGTTTGGAACATTCACAGTTCAGTTCCACTTTGGGGGGCGACTGCTATGATTCTGTCTGAATTTGTGGATATTGTAAACGAGATATTGCAGAAAAACGAATAATATATGGAGAAAAGACAAAGATTACGGACAAGGAAATTGTCAATTGACGACTATGTAAATGGAATTTTAAAATCCGATGTAACTGTGCTTGCACGAGCAATTACACTGGTAGAAAGCAACTTGCCATCCCATTTCAAATTGTCCCAGGAGTTGTTGAATAAATTAATTCCATTCGTTGGAAATTCAATAAGAATAGGAATTACTGGTGCACCTGGTGTTGGCAAAAGTACATTTATCGAAAAATTTGGCTTGTATCTTTGTAATCTTGGCTATAAAGTTGCAGTTCTTGCTTTCGACCCAAGCAGTACAATTACCAAAGGCTCTATTCTTGGCGATAAAACTCGAATGGAGGAACTTTCCCGCCACCCGAATGCCTTTATTCGCCCCTCGCCTTCAAGCGGTGCATTAGGTGGGGTAGGAAGAAAAACAAGGGAAACGATTCTGCTGTGCGAGTCCGCTGGGTTTAATGTAATTATAGTCGAGACTGTAGGCGTTGGTCAAAGCGAAGTTTTAGTGCGTTCTATGGTTGATTTTTTCACGTTGTTAATCCAGCCTGGCGGTGGCGACGAGTTGCAAGGTTTTAAAAAGGGAACTGTCGAACTTGCCGATGCGATTGTAATTCACAAGGCAGATGGAGAGAATTTGAAACTTGCACAAATGACTTTGAACGAATACAGACAAGCAATACATTACCTTGCACAACCAACTGAAGGTTGGGAAAGAAAGATTCTTTTGGTCTCTTCTCTTTTAGGTACTGGGATTGATGAGTTTTGGCAGATTGTTGAAGATTTTCGGAAAAAGACATATGAATCGGGTGTTTTTCAATTGCGAAGACGAGAACAGATTATAGATTGGTTTTACTCTATGTTGAAAGAGAATATTTTAAATTCCTTTTTTAATAATCCCAAAGTTCAAAAAATTCTACCAGAACTTGAACAAAAAATATTTACTGGCAAATTATCGCCTTCTTCTGCTGTACAACAATTATTCGAGAAATTGAAAAATGAAAATTTTGATTGGAACAAATAATAAGCATAAAGTTGCTGAAATAAGGGAAAAAGTTAATAACTTTAGGCTTGATATTGAGATAGTTTCTTTAAGCGATATTACATCCGAGTCAGTTGAGATTGAGGAAAGTGGTTCGACGCTGGAAGAAAATGCATTAATCAAGGCAAAAAGTTGCTACGAGTTGTTTGGCATTCCGTCCTTTTCTGATGATACTGGATTGGAAGTTTTTTCCCTTAATGGTCTTCCAGGAGTGCATTCCGCCCGCTTTTCTGGTGTTTACGGTGATGATAAAGAAAATAGGAAAAAGTTGCTTGAATTGTTGAAAGGGAAGGATGGAGAAGAACGAAAAGCAAGGTTTCGCACTGTGATTTGTTTCTACGATGGTTCCGAACCAAAACTTTTCGAAGGTGTATGCACGGGCAGGATAATTGAAGAGGAGCGAGGCGACAAAGGTTTTGGATATGATTCGATTTTTGTGCCAGATGGGTTCGAGAGAACTTTTGCCGAAATGGAATTGGAAGAGAAAAATAAAATAAGCCATAGAAGCCGTGCGATAGAAAAGTTTTTAGAGTTTATGATGAACTACAAAGGTTTGGAAAAATGAAAATCAATGGTAAACATTACCAAACAATTTGGGAAACAGATGAGAAGTTAACTTCAATTTCAATAATTGACCAAAGGCTTTTGCCACACAAATTCGAAATTGTAAATCTTTTAACTTTCGAGGACTTTTTAATTGCTATAAAAGATATGTTGGTGCGTGGTGCCCCTTTGATTGGTGTTACCACTGCTTATGCACTTTATTTTGCTGTGAAAGACTGTGCCGAAAGCGAATTCGACGCCACATTTGAGGTATCAATAAAAAAATTACTTTCAACTCGACCGACAGCAGTAAATCTTAAGAATACAATAGAACTGGCGAGGAAATCCATCGGTTCGTTGAATTCTATCGAAGCAAAAAAGGAAGCATTGTTAAATTTTGCCCGAAAGTTATTGAAAGAGGATAAAGAAATTTGCAAAAAAATTGGAGAACACGGTTCGAAACTGCTTGAAGATATTTTCAGACGAAAAGGAGCAACCGTAAACATTTTGACTCATTGTAATGCTGGCTGGTTGGCGACAATCGATTATGGTACAGCACTTGCTCCAATTTACATTGCAAGGGATAAAGGCGTTGATGTTCACGTTTGGGTAGACGAAACTCGACCACGCTTGCAAGGGGCAAAACTGACCGCATTTGAACTGTTGCACGAAGGGATACCCCACACAGTTATTTCCGACAACACTGGTGGGTTGTTGATGCAAAAAGGTATGGTCGACATTGTAATTGTTGGAACTGATAGAACAACACGCAAAGGGGACGTCGTGAACAAAATTGGAACATATTTGAAAGCACTTTCTGCATATGACAACAATGTTCCTTTTTACGTTGCTTTGCCCTCTACGTCGATAGATTGGAGCGAGGAATTGACTGTTGACCAAATACCAATCGAAATTCGAAATGAAAACGAAGTGAAATATGTGAGCGGTGTTGTCGACGGCAAGTTTGTGGATGTTTTAATTACACCCAAATCAAGTAAGGCTTTGAATTATGCATTTGATATTACGCCATCAAGACTTGTAACTGGTTTGATAACAGAGCGGGGAATTTGTCCAGCAAGCGAAGAAGGACTACTTTCTCTTTTCCCAGAGATGGTTAAATAGTATGGACGAAGGCTATATCAAATTCAAATTTGAACTTGTTGATGGAAATTTACCAGAGGAATTGGACATCAGAGATGTTAATAAATTAAGAACGAAAGTTTTCGATTTGGGTTTGATTGGCTTTTACGAAAATATTTCGTATGGAAATATAAGTAAGCGTTTGGATGGGATGAATTTTGTTATTACTGCCTCAAATACTGGCAAGTACAGAGTACTTTCCCCAGAACAATTTACAATAATAACATTTGTTGATATTGATAGAAATTTTGTAAAGTGCATTGGTAAATATCCGCCTTCAAGCGAAACAATTACACATTTTGCTATTTTGTCAACATTTCCAAATGCAAACTTTGTTGTTCACTTCCATAATTCAAAAATTTGGAATGAATTGAAAAACAAAAAGATAACGACACCAGACAATGTTGAATATGGTACTGTTGAACTTGCCCGTTCGATATTGAATTTGAAAAGTATTGCGGATATTTCAGTTGAAGTGGGGACTATTGTTTTAGGTGGGCACAAAGATGGAGTGATTGTCTTTGGAAGCAATGTAGAACAACTACTCGAAGAAATTTACAGATTGTATAAAGACTAACTTTTGTTACTTTTGAAATGTGTACTTCAAACCTAATGAAATAAACCGAGTAGGAGCAAGATTTCCAACTAAATCAATGTAGTAATAATCCAAAAGATTTTGAACTGAAAATGTCACTTCCAAAGGCAATTTTGAAGAATTAAAATTATAGCTTGCATTGAAGTCAAGTAGATGAATTGGCACCCGAACAGCATAGTCTTTTAAGATAAATCTCAATTGTTCTTCGACTTTGACAATTTTGCTAACAAACTTGTAGGGCAACGACAAATTAAGATTTTCGTAGGTGAAATTAATTCCGCTTGTTACGTAAAATCGGGAACGAAACTTTAAAACCTCGTTAGTATTTAAATCCAACGGATCTAAATATGTAAAATTAAAATTGGTCTCGAAATTTTTGTGTGGGCGAGTGCGAATTGAAATATCAAATCCTTTGATTTCGCTATTTGCAATATTTCGAAAGCGAATGGTTGGTGTGGACGCATTAGTATCGAATTGTGGTTCTATTAGGTTTTGGTATCTTGTGTAGAAAATTGCACCATCTATGAACCAAGACCAGCCAAAGATTTCTTTGTCGAACGAGGTTCCAAGTTCAAAATTCCAAGATTTTTCTGGCGAAAGGTTGGGATTGGGTTCGATTGTGTATCCACCAGCACGAATTGAGGAAAAGCGTTCTGAAATGGTTGCAACACGAAAGCCTTTACCCACAGAAGTTCGGATGTTAAATCCAGACATTATTTTGTAAATAAGTCCAAATCTTGGAGATATTTCGAAAAAATTTTCCGAGGAATCGCTAACGTCGTAATCTAAACGAATGCCACCAGTTGCTTCTAATTTTCTTTCAAGTATTGAAAATTCTCCTTGCGTGAAAAAAGAGAACAGACTTTGTTTTCTATCGCCGTATTGGAAAGAATTGACCCAATTGTTAATGATTGTGATTCCAGAGGTAACCATTGAATTTTTAAACAAATGGTGATTGATTTGAAACTCGTTGAAATTGGAATAACTTGTTGATTGACGATAGTTATTGTCTGTTTTAGGCAAGTTGGATTCAAAATTTGTACGATAAAGCGAAGTTTTGATTTGGTAGAATGAATTCAAACCTATTGGAGAAAGGTAATCAACCCCAACTGCAAATCGACTTCTTTCGATTCTTCTTGACAAGTCGAAATCTTCTTGTGGCAAAGTAGCATTGTAGGCACCTTTCCAATATTTTGCATCATCGGAATGGATGTAGTTTGCAAAAGCAAAAAAGCCAAGCCTTTTGCCACCATTAAAAGGTTTTATATATCTACCGTAGAAGTTGATTTTGTTACTTCTGTTGAACATTCTATAACTTTCGTCGTTGATGTATTGTGCATTGACTAATAATTTGCCCACGCTGTTGTTTGCAAGAATTGTTGTTGTGATGTTGCTTTTTGTACGAATGTTATCTGTGTATTTCCATTCCTCGTATTTAGGATTGGTGTAAACACCAGAATTAACTTGTGTTGAGATAGTTAGGGCATTCTCTGGCTCTTTTGTGATTAAATTAACAACACCGCCCATAGCCGAACTTCCATAAAGAGCGGAACCGCTTCCTTTAAGGATTTCAATTCTATTGGCGATGTCTGGCGAAATAATGTTTAAGTTTGCTTCGCCAATGTCCCCAGAAAGAAAAGGAAATCCATCCACCAGCAAGGTTACACGTGAACCAGCACCAAATTGAAAGCCAGAGGAACCACGAATACTAATATTGTCGGCACTAACATTAACACCAGAAACGAAATTTACATATTCCTTCATCTCGAAGTAATTTTTTCCTTTGAAGTAATCCTGGTCAATTGTTGTTATTGAAAGAGGTACATCTTCGTAGGATTGCATTCTTCTTGAAGCCGTAACTACTACCTCTGGCTTGGAAATTTCTTTTATTTTAAGTCCAATAGAA
This sequence comes from Candidatus Kapaibacterium sp., assembly GCA_013414795.1. GTDB lineage: Bacteria > Bacteroidota > Ignavibacteria > Kapaibacteriales > UBA2268 > Naka2016. Next base: position 2,208,923 of record CP058732.1, on the reverse strand, counting down.
ATTGTAGTATCCGAAAGGAGAAGAATTCTTTCTTTATAAGTTTCGTATCCAGAAGCAATTACCATTAGATTATAATTTCCTTTTGGTATTTTGGTGATTTTAAAGTACCCGTCATTATTTGAAACAGCACCCAAGATTGTTCCTTCGAGTTGGATTTTGGCACCAGGCAAACTGCGGTTCTCAACCTTATCGTATACATAACCAGAAAGTTGCACTTGAGCGAGCGACTTAATAATGGGCGAAAATAAGATAATCAAGAAAATTGCAATTTGTTTCTTCATATTACTTTATGGGTTGTTGTTCTGGTAAATTGTAAAAATCGATAAATATGTCTAAATCTTTTAAATAAACACCTTTGTCGATGTACAATTTATCTGGTATTTTACTTTCAAGATTTTTTTTGTAAAAACCAATCATTCTTTGTTGTATTATTGTTCCAAATCGAAGAGAAGCGAGGATGTATGCCGTTTCCATTGGTGTTTTTTGTATTTTGACTCGGTATGGAATTGTGTCGATAAATCTGGGAAGAGTATCCGAAAGATAGGCTCTGCCTTCGAGAATATCCGAAAGAATATTGTAAGGCGGATACTCGGGTACAACTATCATTCGAAGTTCTTTGGCTGAATCGGGAGATGGCCAACTGGATTTGCCAGAAATTACAATTAGTTTTCCGCTAACGAAACTTTCTCTTTCGCCATCTGCTGGGCTAACTCCTTCTTGACAGGCAATGAAAATCAATGCAATCAAGAAAAATGTAAAAAACCTCATACTAAATTTTCGTTGTAAAATAACTTTTGACGAAAAAAAACTATCGAATATTGCTATTTAGTAAATTATGGTCTTGTTCCCAATCTTAGGTTTACATTTACTCCATATTTTTGGATTGTATTAATAAAGTTGCTGATGTTGGTTATTGTTGAATCTATTCTCTGGGCTAATTTGCGGTCGTAAAGAAGTTTATTTGCAAGATTCTCGCCATTTTTTATTTCGAAAAGAATTTGGTTTATTTCCGAAAGCGTGGTATCTAAACTTTTAATGGTCGTTTTACCGTTCTGAAGTATAATACTTGTTTGTGTAGAAAGAGAATCGAGTTTGTCTACAAGTCGATTAATCTTTGGTTCATATCGGGCGTAATCTTTAACAAGTTGGGATGTGATGTCCTTTAATGATTTCAAAGTCTGATTAATATTTGCTTGGTTCAATTCAAGAATTTGCCGGGCAATAAGCAAACTCTGGTTTGCATTTTCCATTGCTTCTTTTGTGTTAGCAATGAAATTTTTATCAGATAAAAGCTTGTTGGTAGATGTTAAAGTAGTATCCAATCTTTTCAAAGTTTCCTTTGCATCCAGCAATATGATTCCTAAATCTGAAACAATGTTTGAAAAATCTGCCGCAGTTTCGCCAGGGATTTCTTTTGTAATGTCGAAGGGCTCTTGCGAGGAGCCTGGGGAAATTTCAACTTTTTTACCACCAGTTACCTCGAGTATAGTGATTCGTGCTTTGACGTCTTTTCGAAAGTCGTCGACGTTATCGATTGTTGCAGTGACCAGAACCGTGCCGTCATTGTTTTCTATGGTGCTTACTGTGCCACGCTTCACTCCATTTACAACCACTGGGCTTCCCACTTGCAGTCCACCAGAATTTGGGAAGCGTAGTTTGATGGTTTGAGTAGAAACAGAGACTTTATAACCTCGACCAAGTATTATGCCTAAAATGAGCAAAATAGTGGCAAAGAAGGATACAATTCCGACTTTTAGTTCAATTTTCTTAATATCTTTCATAACCAAAAGATTTTTGAAAAACAAAAATAAGATAAAATGCTTAAAACGAAAATGTTTAATTTACCTTTCATTATTAACACTTTTTTTTGTAAATTTCCGTTTAGTAGAATTAGTTTTCCCAAAAATTGGAGTAAATATGGCTCTAAAAATTGCAATCAATGGATTTGGTCGAATTGGCCGCCTTTTTCTTCGACATCTTCTTCGCTACAAAGACCAAGTTGAAATTGTTGGGATTAACGACATAACGGATGCACCGACATTAGCCCATTTGTTTAAATATGATTCAGTTCATAGGAAGTACCAAGGAACAGTTTCTTTCGAGGGAAACTTTTTGATTGTTGATGATTTAAAGATTCCAGTTTCAGCCGAGAAGCAAATTGAAAATCTTCCTTGGAAAGGCAATGTCGATATTGTTTTTGAATCTACTGGTGTGTTTCGTCGCAAAGAGCAACTTGAAAAGCACCTTGCCAACGGAGCCAAGAAAGTTGTTCTTTCGGCTCCAGCAAAGGACGAAGTCGACGCAACAGTTGTTATGGGTGTGAACCATACAACTCTGAACGGTTCAGAGAAGATTATATCCAATGCGTCGTGTACGACCAATTGTCTTGCCCCCATGGTGAAAGTTTTAAACGACAATTTTGGAATTGAAACTGGATTTATGGTAACTGTCCACGCTTATACAAACGACCAAAGGATTTTGGATTTGCCCCATAGCGACTTACGACGGGCAAGAGCCGCCGCTGTTAATATGATACCAACCACAACTGGGGCTGCAAAAGCAGTTGGACTTGTTCTTCCCGAACTCAAGGGTAAATTAAATGGTTATGCTGTGCGTGTTCCCGTTTCGGATGGTTCTTTAACTGATTTCACTGCTGTTATTTCAAAACCCGCTACAAAAGAGGAAATAAATCAAGCAATGAAGAACGCTGCCGAGACATATTTAAAGGGAATTTTGGAATATTCCGAAGAACCTCTTGTTTCCTCAGATATCGTAGGAAATCCGCACTCTTGCATTTTTGATGCTCAATTAACACAAAGTTCCGGAAACTTGGTTAAAATTGTAGGATGGTACGATAATGAATATGGCTATGCCGCCAGATGCGTTGATTTGATCTTAGAACTGAAAAAGTATGTTTAACTTTTGATAAGTTAAATCTATGATAAAGTCAATCTATGATTACAATTTCGCGGGCAAGAATGTTCTTGTCCGCGTTGATTTTAATGTTCCATTAAACGAGGAATTGCGTGTTGCCGATGATACTCGGATTGTAGAATCGTTAACAACAATTAATAAGATTATAGATGATGGCGGTGTTCCAATACTAATTTCACATCTTGGGAGACCAAAGGGGACCAAGAACCCAAAATATTCATTGAAACCAGTTGCTGATTATTTAAAAGACCATCTTGGCTATGATGTGATTTTTGTTGAAGATTGCATTGGAGAAGAAGTCGAGAAGGTCGTCCATTCGGCAATACCAAGCCAAATTGTTTTATTAGAGAATTTGCGATTCTACAAAGAAGAGGAGCAAAACTCGATAGAATTTGCAGAGAAACTTAGAAGGCTTGGAGATGTATATGTAAACGATGCTTTTGCAACTTGTCACAGAGCACACGCAAGTATTGATTCCCTCCCACGTTTATTCCAGGAAAAATTTGCTGGCGAACTGTTATTACGGGAAATCAACTATTTGGGTAAAGCGGTTAGCAACCCGCCAAAACCATATGTGGTGATTATTGGCGGTGCTAAAATTTCGGGGAAAATTGATATCATCCAAAACCTTTCGGAAAAATGCGATTACATTTTGGTCGGTGGTGGTTTAACATATACATTTTTTAAAGCAAAGGGTTTGAGTATTGGCAAGTCAATAGTCGAGGAAGAAAAAGTTCCCCTTGCTAAAGAATTGTTGGAAAGTTCAAAAAATTGGCAAAGCAAATTAATACTGCCCACTGATGTAATAGTCGCTGACAAATTTGAACAAGGGGCAAATGTAAGAAATGTTGACAGCGATATGATTCCCGACGAGTGGATGGGAGTTGATATTGGTTACGAAACGAGGGAAAAGTACAAGGACATCATTTTAGAAGCAAAAATGGTTGTTTGGAATGGGCCCGTTGGTGTGTTTGAAATTGAAAAATTTTCAGACGGAACGAAAGCAATTGCATATGCCCTTGCGGAAGCTACAAAACTTGGTGCAATAACTATTGTCGGTGGTGGGGATTCTGCTTCTGCTATTGCTGCTCTGGGACTTAAAGATAAAGTATCGCACGTATCTACGGGGGGCGGTGCTTCTTTGGAATTTCTTGGGGGAAAGCAATTGCCCGGGATTCTTGCTTTGGAATCATAATTTATTTGATTTATTTTGTATTTTTCTTATTTTTGACTTTTATACAAAAAAAATATGGAAATCACTTCAAAAAGTGTTTCGAATTATCTTATTGATATTAATGTTCTGCCAACTCCGTCGCTTATTTTGGAGGGGTTGGTGGTTTTAGGCTTTAACCCTGCTTTAAATAATTTGTTAAAAGAGGACAACAAAATTGAAGTTGGAAAAAGTATAGTCGAGCAAAAACTGTTCAAGGAAACCCAGAGTCTTAAAGAGTTCTTGGCTATTTTGGAACAAAAGTCCGAAATAGAAGATTATCCTTTATATTTGTGGAATGGAACGCCAATATTTGTTACCGCAAGAACATTCCAAGCAGACGGGAGTACTTTAACCCTTTTGACATTGACACGCTTTGCTCTTTCTGAAAATCTTCCGATTGAGTTTGTTTTTGGTAATGTAAAATATTTTAAAAACGTTCTGGATAAATTTGATTTTTGGATTACAATAAAGGATAGAAATTCGAAAATCGTTCTTTGCAATCAAAGTTTTGAGAATTTTATAGGATTGCCCACAACACAAATTCTTGGGAAAGACTTAGAAAGTCTTTTCGGTCCAAATGAATTTGTTAGATTGCAAAAAGAAACCGACGAGGAACTTTTTTCAGGAAAGAAGGACCAAATTCATTTCCACGCGCAAATTTCAGATAAAGAAGGAAAAATTCATTATCTCGAAGTTACAAAATTTCTAATTAATTTTGGCGGGGAAAAATATGTCTTTTGCATTTCAATTGATACAAGCGAACTGGATTACATTCGACAATTGTACGAAGAAAGTTCAACTTTATATCGAGCACTTATTGAAAATGCCTTCGACGCTATTTATTTAATGAAAGGGCGACGTTACCAATATGTTAATCCGAGATTCTGCGAGTTGACCGGTTATACATTCGAGGAATTAACCTCCCCGGATTTTGATTTCGAAGTATTGGTCTCTGACGAAAGTAAAAGATATCTGGAGGAAAGATATCGAGCCCGACTCGAGGGAAAAGAAATCCCAAACCAATATGAATTGCAACTTGTTCATAAAAGCGGTAAAAAAGTTTATGTTGAAGTCTCCACAGTTTCAGTTGGGAAGCCCGGCGAAGTTGTTGTTATGGGAATTATGCGAGATATTACCCAACGCAAGCAATACGAACAACAACTAAAGGAATCGGAAGAAAGGTTGAAAGAATTAAATTTTGCAAAAGATAAATTTTTCAACATTATTGCCCACGACCTCCGCGCTCCAATTTCTGGTTTGATTTCTATGACAAAAATGCTAATTGAAAACTCCGAAATTCTTTCTCCGGATGAGATGAGAGAATTGCTTGTCGATTTGCTTGAATTCGCCAACCAATCCTATAATCTATTAGAAAACTTACTTCAATGGGCAAGAACACAGACGGGTACAATACCTTTTAATCCCGAAGACACCGACCTTTTTGAAATTGCTCTTGCTTCAAAATTATTGAACGAACCAAATGCGAAACAAAAGAATATAGTTATCTCCAACAATGTCCCACCTCAATCCTTTTCTTTTGTGGACCGCAATATGATAACGACTATTGTAAGGAATCTTGTTTCTAATGCAATAAAATTTACAAATCCTGGGGGAGAGATTAGAATTAATTTAATTGACAAAGGTGATAATTTTGAATTGAGCGTTTCAGATACAGGTGTTGGAATGAGCAAAGAACAAATGGATAAATTGTTTAAAGTAGGCGAAAATGTTTCTACTCTTGGAACCTCTGGAGAAAAAGGTAGCGGACTCGGTTTGATTTTATGCAAAGAATTTGTCGAGAAAAATGGTGGTACAATTCGCGTTGAAAGCGAGTTGGGAAAAGGGACAACATTCTATGTTACACTTCCCAAAGCCAAAGCCTTTCCTAATCAATAGTGCTGGCTAAAATTAGCCAAGATTTATTTTAAGTCGATTTTTAATCAAAAAAGTGTCTTTTTTTATCAAGTCTTTTTGTTTAATTTTAATCATTTTGATAGTTGTAAAATAGAAATTAAAGTCTCGAAATTCACATCCAATACGGATTTTGGTATTTTCCGTTTGTTAATAATTCTGTCTTGGCACATCGATTGAAAAAATGTAATTGAATTTGAAATTAATTGTTAAATAAGGAGGTATAAAATGCCATTTGCAATTGGAGGGAATTCGAGAATCCGAACAAACATTCCAGCAGAGAATGCCTACAATGCTTTGGAAATATCAAACCGAAACATTTCGCTTCGTCAATTGCGTTTGTCAACGGGCAAAAGAATTAATAATCCTGGCGACGATGTTGCTGGATATATAACTTCACGAGCGTTACAATCCCGCAACGGAGCTATGAAAGCGGCTTTGCTTGCGGTTAGCGATGCTTATGCAATTACAAATATTGCCATTGAAGCATTAGATAACTTGTCGCAACGCTTATTAATAATTAAAGACACTGCAACACAAGCCGCAAGTGGTGCTCTTGGAACCGACGAATTAGTATCCCTTGCAAAAGCCGCCTATCGAATGGCACAGCAAATCCAGACAATTGTTGATACAACCGTTTATGGTGGTCGTCAACTGCTCGATGGGACTTTTTCTGCTGCGTTCGTGATTGGAATGAATGCAAGGTATGACCTTGTTACTCTTTCGGTAGATTTAACAACTTATAACGTTGATTATAACATTCCAAGCGGGAGTTTCGATATCAAAGCAATGACATCCCAACATTTTGCAGGTGTGAGCAATTTGGATTTGACAAGTCTGGATGCAGTTTCCTCCACAAATTTGGGGATCTTTGCACCGACTGTCATTCATTTGACAATCCAAAGTTTAAATCAAGCACTTCAAAATGTGAATAAAGTTGCCTCTTTACTCGGTGGTATTAGTAATAGATTGAGTTCGCAAGAAGATTTGTTGAAAGCGCAAATTACAAACTATAATGCCGCTATTTCCCGTATTGAAGATGCAGATGTTGCACTCGAACAATTAGAATTGATTAAAGCACAATTCTTGCAACAGGCTTCTTTGATTTCGCTTGCACAAGCAAATGCGAATCCGCAAGCATTCTTGCAATTAATCAGGGGATAGCATAAACTTTCCTACCAACTCCTACCGACACCTCGAATCAAGGCAAATCAAGGGGGGGATTTGCCACTTTTATATTAATTTTTTGTTTATTTCCTTGCTTTCCCTTACTTTTCTTCCGAAAATAATATAATTTGGAGTAAGTAACAAAATATCTCTTTCTGGGATTAACTCGTCGACAATAATTTTTGCTGGAAGTTTTGGTGAGGATATATAGTAAACAACTACAAAGTTGGGATATTTTTGTAGTTGCTTGAGTTCGTTTAGCCCAATTTTATTGATTGGAAGAGCCAAGAAAACGGTACCTTTACTTTTATTTATGCCAAAATATTTACCGTGCGAATACCAGGCAATTTGTGGGTTAAGTGTATCGGAATCGTTTGCTTTGTGGAAGAGGTACACAAATGATTCAATTTTGTGGTTCATAAGAAATTTTGATACCCGTTCGCCTCCAAAAACTTTCCCAGTTGGGTTGCTTGCGAAATTTATTATAGACAGCACAAGGAGGAGACTTGAAATAATATAAAATAGTGTTGTAATAAGTTGTTGGGAAGAAAGGAAATCAATTTTACGTTTACGTTCTTGAAAATAAATAAATCCGATTATAGAAATTGCAACCAAAAGCAATGCAATAGATATTATTGGAGTTTCAAAGTTCATTTCTTTGATTGATTGACGAAATGATGGTGTGAAAAACCAAAAAAGATTGAATAAAACTGCAATTATAAGGAAAGTCTTTTCTTTTAGTTTTAAATTGTTGTAATGTAGTGAAATAAGTTCACAAATTAAAAAGAATGCGGGGGGCAGTAAATAGAGTGTGTAATGAGGTAGTTTAGTTGGAGCAAGCGAAAAAATTAATAAACCAGAAAGAAACCAAAAGAAGAATATGTCGGAAACAATGTTGCCAGAAAAGAATAAATTCAGAAACTTTTTCGATTTAAACCGAATAAAAATACTGAAAAAAGAAAGCACCAAAAATGGGTTGGAGATTAAAATTTGATTGATGTAATAAAAAAATCCTAAAGATTTACGATTTTCCTCTACAATACTGAACAAATGGGGTGGAAACAGCGACGAAATAAATGTTGTTCCATATTTCATACTCATAAAAAAATACCAAGGCATAGCCAAAAGAAGCCCCAATGCGTAAAAAATCAAGGTCTTTAAAAATATTTTTTTTGGAAAGTAACGGTAGACAAAAATAAGTGTGAGCAAAGGAATAAAAGATAGTACGATTTTGGTCATTAATCCTAAAAAAAATGTAAATGAAATAAGCAAACCCAAAACAAGTTGTTTTGTTTTATATTGTTCTTCAAGAAATTTTACAGTTACAATTATGTTTGAAAGGATGAAAAAAAGCAAAGGAATATCGGTCATTCCTTGCCGAGAGTAAAATAGCCAATGGCTGGAAAGTAATAAATTTAATCCTACAAGGAAAGTAATTAGATAGTCGAATTGCTTGGAAAGGAAAAACACAAATAAGAAAATTGCAAAAGTAGAACAAAGAACGGAGAATATTCGTATTGCAAAAAGATTTTCACCAAAAATTTGTAAATTCAAAGCAATCATCCAGGGTACCAGTGGTGGGTATGTCGATGAATATAACCCGCCAAGAGAAACGCTTGATTGGTCCCACCATTGGTTTGATTCAAGAATCGCTCTTGCTCGATAAGCGTAAAGCCCTTCGTCCCAAGGTTGAACTTCGCCAAGTTCAATATTGAAAATGAGTACAATAAATAAAAGGACAAGAAGCGAAAAACTAATAAAATTTGTATCGGTCTTGCTCATTATGGAAAAAGGGGCTTTTCTTCGACTTGTAGAATTTCGAAAGTATTATCCTTGTCGTGGACGAATGCAATTATCTTCAACTTCTCTGGACGCCAATCTTTATTTGTTGGAATAACATATTCAAATGATTTATAAACTTTGCTTCCTGCTTGCAAAATACTTTCAGAAATTGGCTCGCCCCAGGTTGAAGTTAATCCTCCTCGTAAAACATTGTTATGTACGTAATTTTCAACATCTGGCGGTGAAAGTCTATCGTCTCGTTGATATTGAACCACACTATCCTCGGCAAGATAAACGCACAAATGGTAGTTGGGCGAACTTGGTTCCAGAAGATGAATTTCAACATTAGCAGTGATTTTGCGAGTAGTTGCATTATATGACACGTTGAGTGAAATGTTCATTTTTGGCTTTTTGGGTATCAGATTCAAAATTGCCGATTCCCATTGCCCTTCTCGAAGGATGTGAGATTTGGTTGGAAAGCCAACTCTGTTGACCATTCCATTGGGGTTGCCAGCCATACTACAACCAAAAAAATTGTCCAATTCATCTCCGATTGGGGTTCTAAAATCATAGGGATGGGCTGACGTTGGTTTTGCATAGCCACCAGCGTGTACGGACAAAAGTATAACATTGTTCGGATACTTTTCCTTTAATGAGTGAGCAATTTCAGTTGCTTCTGGGCAATTACCACATCTAAACCCAGTATATTCTTCGAGCAATATTTTTTGTTCATATTTATTTGTGTCGACATTACTTGGGTTTTCAAGATATGGTGGTTCAATCTTATCACAACCAATGAATCCGATAATTAACAGCAAAGTTGCTAATTTGATTATGTGTTTCATATACCCTCCCTAAAATGAAGTTGTAACCGAAAGACTAAAGCCATATGATATTGGAACTGCCCGACAAACACCTCCGATACAGACAATGCCACCAGCATCCCTTCCAAATCCAGCAGAAATTCTTGTCGTATTATGAATATAGGTTAGAAGCAGTTTTAAATAATGCACTCTGAATTTTTCATTTTCGTTGCCGTAGTTCCAATGGTCGAGCAGAGAAATATACCAATGTGGTGCGATTGAATGCTCCAACAAAAAAGCGAACCAATTGCCGTTTTTCTTATCTTCGCTGGTAACTGTACTATCATTTTTAGACCACATATGTTGGATTTCGCAACGGAGCGTGTTTCTTTTGTCGAATGAATAAATGAATTCTCCGACAATTGTTTTGTTTTTAACTTTTCCAAATAACGGGGAACCTTCGTTTTCCATAACATCTTTGTTGTAAATTTGGTCAATGTAAGCAAGTTTTAATTCAAATGAGTGCGAGAGCCGACGACGAATTTCCAGGAAGAAATCTTGATAGAATAAGTCTTTCCCAATTCCCCAGAATTTGCTATTGTAATGAAATTCGTCGGTCCTTGTTGTGTCGATAGATTTAATTAATGAGAAACCAGCGTTTAAATTTGTTTCGAATTCACCGCCGAAAATTTTGTTGGATTTTGGGATTGTGTAATTAATTTCGGTTTGAAATCCAACCTCGCCGTTTCCTTGAGTCGATGGGGAATAAAATGCAGGCAAAGAATATTGGTGTTGTTTAGTTGCAGATGGCAAATAGTTTAAGAACAATTCAAGCCCTTTGGCTTCTCTATCCGTGCGGAATTCGATATTGTCGTATCTGTGGGCATTTATAAGAATCGAAAACCCTTCGGTGAATGCGGATAAGTTAAGATTTATACCATTGCCATCATTGTATGTGAATTTGTTTCGATAGGTTGGGTCGTTCACTTTGTGGGCAAATTCAAAATTTGCAGAAAACCAATTCAAGTAAATTTCAAATCTTGTTGAATAAGCCAGAACATTTGCTGGGAGTTTGTACTTCGAATCCAAATCTGGCTGGTAGCGACTTACTAAACTTCCGCCAATTGTAATAGGAATATTTTCAAAAATTTTGGGGAATAAATTTGACAAAGTAAACTCTGCGTCTGCACCTCGAACAATTGCTTTGCTTGTCGACCAGAAATACCGCTGTTTGCCAATTAAACCCTTGAATGTAAGTCCCTCTGTTGGCGTAACTTCAATTTTGGCTCCATCGATTGAGTTGTCAATACCCAAATTCCGTTCTTCGTATGCTCTGAAAATCATTCCGCTACCAAATTGCTCGTAAAAGTTTCCAACCGTTATCCCAATTAAGTCGCCTTTGTATGATAGCGAACGATAGGCAATACCAGAGCCTTGATATCTTGGGTCGAACCCAAGAATTGGATTTTGGTAACTTTCGTAACGCAAATCCAGATTGATATTGTTTGTAGAAATTGTCAAGAAAAGATAATTATTTGAAAGAATCTTTTCTGGTGCTTCTGCAGATTCAATCGTAGAGTCTTTTAAATAAAGATAAGAATCGGATTGGAAACTGCCACCAATTTGGAGATTTTCGAGAAATGATTGACTAAAAGTTCGAAAAGAAGAAATTATCAAGAAAAAGCAGAGAAAAAAAAAGACTTGAAGTAATTCATATTAATCCTCGGGTTGTTGTAATACATTTATCAATCTTTGAGCCTCGTTAGCAAGGTTGTGTTTATTTCCGCTTATTTTAATGTATCTTTCGTAGTCTTGAATGGCGTTGTTTTTCTGTTTTAAAAAGTAATAAGCGGAACCTCGGGCGTAGTATGCAAGACCGAAATTGGGGTCGATATCAATAGCCTTGCTAAAATCGGAAATCGAGCGTTCCCAGTTTTTTTGATAGTAATATATTAACCCACGTGTGTAATAATACTCGGGTTTGGTTTTTGTGATTTCAATTGCGGAGTTAATAGAATTCATTGCTTGTTCGTTCAATCCAAGTTTGATTTCGCAAATTGACTTTGCGTAGTATGCCTCGGAAAGTGTTTTGTCATATCGAATTGCATTTTCAAAATCTTTGATTGCAGAATTATATTGGTCAAGTTTGGCGTAGGCAAGTCCCCGACCGTAGAAGGCAGGAGCATAGGTGTTATGCTTTTGAAGAACTTCCGAGTACAATTCTATTGCCTTCTGATAGTCTTTTTTCTGAAAACTTTCGTAGGCTTGCTGTATTAAGCCTTGTTCTTGGGACAAGAGATAATAAATATTCAAAAAAATCAAAAGATAGACAATTTTCTTCATTTTCTCTCCTAAAATTCAATTCAAAAATAAAAAATTGTATTCAAAAAAATTCTACTAATTTTGTAATTTATTTTTCACATTGAGAATAAAATGATTGGTTTCCTTAGCGCAGACTTAGCAATAGACCTTGGAACCGCCAACACGTTGATTTATCTTGCTGGCGAAAACAAAATAGTTTTGAACGAACCGTCGATAGTTGCATTTAATCGAATTTCGAAAAATATCATTGCTGTTGGAAAGAAAGCAAAGGAAATGCTTGGACGAACTCCAAGAGATATACAAATAATTCGCCCTTTGCAAGATGGAGCAATTGCCGATTTTGAAATCACGGAAAATATGCTTCGCTTGTTGATAAAGAACGTGACTCCTGCGTGGCATTATGTAAGGAAGGTTGTTGTTTGCGTTCCCCAAGGAATTACCGAAGTTGAAAAAAGGGCTGTGCGTGATAGTTGTGAACACGCTGGTGCCAAGGAAGTCTATCTTATTAGTGAACCAATGGCAGGAGCAATTGGTGCTGGAATAAATGTTTCCGAGCCGAAAGGAAATTTGATTGTCGATATTGGCGGGGGAACAACCGAAATTGCAGTAATTTCGCTCTCTGGCGTAGTAGTTTCCGAGTCGATAAAAATTGCTGGCGATGAAATGACCGAGGCAATTAAAAATTACTTTAAGAAAGAACATAATATTTTAATAGGCGATACAACTGCAGAGAACATTAAAATAGAGATTGGTTCGGCATATCCGTTGGAAGAGGAAGCAGAATTTGAAGTTACTGGAAGAAACCTTGTAAATGGCTTACCAAAATCGATTGTTTCGACGTCGGAGGAAGTGCGAAAGGCATTGTTGCCAACATTGGAAGAAATTGTAAATGCTATTCTTAGATTGCTTGAACGAACGCCTCCAGAACTCTCCTCCGATATTTACAACAATGGGATTGTTCTTAATGGCGGTGGTGCTTTGCTCAAAGGGATTGATAAATTACTTGAGGAGCGAACCAGTCTTCCAGTTCATATTACCGAGGACCCGTTGAAGTCGGTCGTACTTGGTGCTGGCAAAGTACTTGAAAATATTTCTGCTTATTCACAAGTATTAATTCGAGGGGTTAGGTACTAATCTTAAAATTTTATGCAAAAATTTGTTTATTTCATTTTAAAATTTAAGGAGCATTTTGTTTTTTTAGGGTTCCTTTTTATTTCACTTTCTCTGATTTTGTTAGGAGATATTAATAAAATTGGTGGATTTAGAACTTTAGTTGTTGCCTCCATTGGATGGTTTCAAAAGAATTTTTTCTTAATTCCGAATATTTCTGCCTTGAAAAGCGAGAACTCTGCTTTAAGAGAACTTAACCTAAATCTTTATCAAAAAGTAATGAACGCAAGAATTGCTGAAATAGAAAACCAAACACTTAGGAATTTGCTTGGATTGAAACAAAGGCTCGAATATCCAGTTGAAGTTGCAAGCGTTATTGGTACTTTGAGTATAGATTTGCGGAACTTTGCAATAATAGACAAAGGCAAGAAAAACGGTCTTAAAAAGTTTATGACCGTCCGAAACGATGCTGGGTTGGTCGGTTCTATTGCTCTTTGTGGGGATAATTACTCCTTGGTTGAACTCATTACCAATGCTAATGTTAAAGTTCCCGCTATCGATTTGCGAAGCGGTGTGCTTGGTGTTGTCAATTGGGATGGTTCAAACCGATTGCTTTTGCGTGATGTTGTGAAATTCCTCGATATTAAAGTTGGAGACACTATTGTTACCTCTAAACATAGCCTAAAATTTGTACCAAACATACCAATTGGTATCGTTGCTTCCAAGAAGGAGGAAGAAGGCGAACTTTTTAGCGTAATAGAGATTAAGCCATTTGTGAATTTTTCTATTATTGAGGAAGTTTTTGTTATAAAAAGTGTTAATGATGAGGAAATTATCAAACTTATAACAGAATATGAGGAAAGATTGAAGGAATTGAACAAACCACCCGAAAAATCTCAAAAGTTGCAACCTCAATTGTTAATGAGAGAAAAAAAGAAACAAGACAGCCTAAAAAATATTGAGAAGAAATGAAAGACCTTGGGGTAACTGCCACGAAAAAGAATTTTCTTTCAAAATTTATTTACTATTCGATTGCAACACTTTTGATTTGTGTTTTACAGTTATCCTTTTCATTTTTAATCTCAATTAAAGGAGTTACACCAGATTTCATTGTTCTACTGGTTATTTGGATTACACTTTATGAAGGAAAACTTGTAGGCTTGTCCTCTGCTTTTTTGGTGGGATTGCTTTATGATTATTTATCTATGAATGTGCTGGGCGTGAATGCTCTCACAAAAACAATAGTTGCCTACATTGTAGGTTTCTTTTACAAAGAAAACGAATTTTGGAACATATTAAAAAGCAATAAGATTTTTTTGATTTCATTTCTTTCAATATTTATCCATCATATCATATATTATTTAATAATGATAAACCTAACCGAAACAAATCTTTGGTCTATGTACTTCAAGTATTTAATTGGTGGAACAATTTACACTTTTATTTTTACTTTTTTGACTTTTTTCACAAGAATTAGAAAGTTTTGGTAAAAACTACTCACCTATAATCTTTTTCCTTATATATTGTTTGGTCTTATCTACAATTGCAAGAAGTTTTGGAGTGTATTTGTAGATTTCTTTAAATAGTTCAATATAGTAATCGGTGGCATAATTGTGTGCGATTTCGTTTCTCAATTCCCTTATGTATTTAAATTCCAAATCATCATCAACTAATTTTCTTTTCATTGCCATATTTATTCTGTGTGGAACCGAGAAGTCATATCCGTTAAGTTCATAAATATCTAAAAATCTGAAAGCCTTTTGCAAAAGAATATCGTTCAATCTTGCAAAGCGTGAACACATAGACTCTATGATTTCCAACTGGTCATCATCAAAATCGGTTTTGGAGTTTATAAAGTCTGCAACTTTATTGTAAGAGAATATTAATCGAGATTTTGCACGTTCGAGCATATCAACAATTTCTTTTGCATATTCTTTGAACTTCCCCTTTTCTATGTTCTTTCCCATATTAATACTGCGTCATCTTCAATTAATTGCACAAATGGGGATTTGCTATCAAAAGTCGACTGAACGATATCGATTTTTGTACCCCCAAGCGATTCAGATAGTTCAATCTTGATTTTTCTAATCGCCTCGTTTGAAATGGTTTTTTCCGAAAGGATGAGAATATCAATATCGCTTTCTTTGGATGCAATGTTTCTTATTCGTGAACCATAGATAAAGATTTTCAACCGCCCGTCAATCTTTCGGGATATGACTCTAATAATATTTTCTTTTTCTGTATCGCTCAAAATCATATTTCGAAAATATGAAATAATTAGAATAAATAGTTGTGAGACAAAAATAGGACATAAAAAGGAAAAAACACATTGGTAATCACAAAATTTTTGTTTTCTATATGAATGTATAGTAAAAAAGTGTAGAAAAATTCACTTTAATGTGAAAAAAAATTGACATAGTTTGTCGCTTTTCTGAATTTTGCGATGTAGAAACCATCTGTTCCGTGAATGTGTGGCAAAAGAGTAATTTCGTGGGAATTTTCCTTTAGCAATGGCAAGGCAATACCTTGTTTGTCAAATGTTAAAGATAAAGGCTCTGGTTGAAAATTGCTGTTTTTTTCCAAGAATTTTTGAGTTACATATTGATTTTCTTCGGGCATAAGTGAACAGGTAGCATAAACCAGAGTTCCATCTTTTTTAACAAATCTGGAATAATATTCCAAAAGTTCTAATTGTTTACGAATGATTTTTTCCAATTTTTTTGGTGTTAGTAACCATTTGTGCATTGGATTTCGTCTTGAAGTACCAATTCCAGAACAGGGAGCATCGACCAACACAATATCGAAGTAATTTTCCTTTAACAGTTTGTTTGGTTTGGCATTAGGTTGTAAAAGATGGGTGTGAATAGATTTAAAGCCAGAGCGATTTGCACGATGACGCAACTCTTTAAGTTTAAGTATGTTAATGTCGTTTGCAACAATGTAACCAGAGTCGTTTTGCAGAAAAGCAAAGAAAAGACTTTTCCCGCCCGCACCAGCGCAAGCGTCGAGTATTTTGTCGTTTCTGTTTGGATTGCAAGCGAGGCAAATCAATTGGCTACCTTCGTCTTGAACTTCAATTGTTCCGTTATTATATAGCGGATTTTGTAGAAGATTTATTCTTTCTGTAATTGTAATGCCAAAAGGAGAATATTTAGTTTTAAAACAAGAAATGTTTTCAGTTTCCAATCGCTGAATTATTTCATCTC
Source organism: Candidatus Kapaibacterium sp. (assembly GCA_013414795.1). GTDB lineage: Bacteria > Bacteroidota > Ignavibacteria > Kapaibacteriales > UBA2268 > Naka2016. The sequence continues at coordinate 2,192,475 of CP058732.1, read as the reverse complement.
TTGTGAAATTTTTGTTGTTCAAACGAATGGTGAAATTCGAAGGAAAAAGTAAACTCTCGGCAATATCAATCGGATTGATACCAATAGATGGGTAGAAATTGAACCAAGATTTTAAAATGAATGATGGAATGCTGTATCTTGCCGAAAGAATTCCAAGAAAGTTATCTTCATTAGGTAAAAGTGTATAGTCGAATACCTTACATTTCTCTTCGATTTCGTCCAGAAAAACATTTAATTTAGTCATATTAAAGTTTGGTTGAATTTTGTCGATAATAAATATTTGGAGATACTCTAAACCATTTGAACATTTGTATAGTTTTTCTATGCTATCAACAATTGTGTTCAATTGCTGGGGATACAAAAGTAATATAACATATAATGATAACGCTATTAGTTCAACAGAATTTTTGACTTTGCTTGGTGTTTCTTTTATCGATAAGTTGTCAAATATAAAATTTGAAAGACCCATAAAGCGGAGATGCATAAAAACTATTTCAGAGATGATTTTTCTTTCCTTGCTTCCAATGTATTTCTTGCCTCGAAAGTATTGGGAAATAAGTTCGTCGGGTGCCAAAGTTGATTTAGAAACGAATTTAACTATTTCGGCGCAATGTCCTAGCAAAGAATCAATTTTCATAAATTTTTTTAAAAAATACTTGCAAATTTACTTACAATTATTATTTTTGTATTACTAAAAACTGGGGGGAGGAATTTTATTTTGTTTCAGAATTTTTGAAGATTTGAAATTTGTAGTTTTATTTGGTTTTTTGAATAAAATTTTTATATATTTGAATTTTATGAGTAACCAAAAAATGGAAAAAAGAATTGAATTGCTCTTTGGCATAATAATTGCTTTAAATTCTTTTGCTAAAAATAAGTTGAATAGTATGTTAAATTTACCATATAAGGTGATTGTATGAGACTTAATTCAAAAGTTCTGACTGTTGTTCTCGTGGTTTTCTTATCTGCTGCAATAACTATTTTTGCAGCTCCTGGATTAAAAATCGAGCGTTCTGTGATTGGTTCGGGCGGTATGCTTGAAACCAAAAACGCCGCTAATTTGAAAATTTCTGGTCTTGTTGGCCAAGTTGCAATTGACCGAATTTCCAAAAACGACAAGGTTCTTTACCAAGGTTTTTGGGTTCCTACTGAATCGCCTACTGAGGTCCCAGGAGAACCAATTTCACTAAACGACCAAGTTTCCAACTATCCAAATCCCGCCTCGATTTCAACAACCTTCCGCTATACACTTCAAGAAAATTCACTTGTAACCCTCAAAGTTTATGATATGGTTGGAAATCTTGTAAAAGTTCTCTATGATGGTTTCCAACCCGCTGGTCAACAAGAAATTGTTTGGGACTTGAAAAACGATAACCAAATTGATGTCCCAAGCGGAAACTATTTTTATGAACTCTCCATTACTTCTGGACAAGTTGCGGGCTTCTCCGAATCGAAAACTCAGACTTATCGAAATATTCTTGTAATTGTTAAATAATTATAAATTGTGAAATGAATTTTATCATTAATAATTATTATATAGTTTTATGTTTAACTAATAATGGGGTTTTACAATGAAAAGATTCTTCTTTTCACTCGTTCTTGCTATTTTAATATCAACATCTTTGGTCTTCTCGCAAGTTCCTCGCTTATTGAATTATCAAGCGAACTTGAAGGACCAAAACGACCGTCCATTTAATGGACAAACTGCAATTACCTTCGCAATTTACGAACAAGAATTTGGTGGTACTCCGATTTGGAGTGAAAACCAACTCGTTGACGTCGTAAATGGCTTTATGAATGTATATCTTGGCAAAGAAAATCCACTTAATATTAATTTCAACAAACCACTTTGGTTGCAAATTTCTATTGGTGGAAACGCTTTTCCAAGAACACCTTTGACTTCAACTCCATACGCAATGAAATCTTTGACATCGACCACATCAGATACTGCATTGATTGCTTTGACTGTTGTTGATGGCGCAATTACCCAAGAAAAACTTGCTCCTGGTGTGCAAGCAATTCCTTGGGGTCCAGCCGGTGGTGATTTGCAAGGAACATATCCAAATCCCACATTAAATCCTAATGCAGTAGTTCGAAATATTCCTCCCGGTTCGATTACACAGGATAAGTTGGCACCAAATGTCTCATTCCCGCCAAGCGGTCCGGCAAGCGGTGACCTCACTGGAACATATCCAGACCCATTGATTGCCCCGGGTGCGGTAAAAACCGACCGTATTTTCAATGGTGCTGTTACCACACCGAAACTTGCCGATGGCGCTGTTACCACTCCCAAGATTGCTGATGGCGCCGTAACTAATCCTAAAATTGCTCCCGACGCAGTAACTACTGACAAGATTAAAGATGGTGAAGTTTATCTCCGTGATTTGAATCAAGAAGTTGTTGATTACTTTATTAATGTTGGTGATCCTGCTGGTGGCGATCTTTATGGAACATATCCAAATCCTTATGTTGGCGGTTGGAGAGGAATTCCATTGAGCACAGCCGCACCAGCCGATGGTCAAACATACATTTACGATGCAACAAATAATGTTTGGACACCATCGAATTTGAATGGCGATGTTGTTGGACCAATCAATAATAACACAGTTACAAAATGGTTGAATGTGCCATTGTTCTCCACACCAAACTATGATGGCGAAGTTTATGTTTACAGCCAAATTACCAATGATTGGCGTCCAGCGTATGCCTCTGGTGATGTCATTGGACCGTACAACAACTTGACCGTTACTGGGCTTTTGAATGTACCATTGGCTTATCAACCAACGAATGTTGGTGAATTGTACTGGTTTAATGGTTCTCAATGGGTACCTGGTCAAATTCAAACTGTTGGACCAATCGTTGGCTTTGGTTACAATGATGGTGTAACTGTTGCCCCGTTGAAGATACGCGATGATGCTGCATTCTTGCCCGACGGTAGTGGATCTGTCCTTTGGTACAACGGTACCCCGGGTACTGGACAATGGGTTGCAAACAAAATTACTGACCAGAATGTAGCAGCCAATGCTGCAATTCAAGGTACTAAGATCGTTCCAAATTTTGGTAACCAGAACATTATTACTACAGGTAATCTAAATGCTAATAATGCTACATTTACTGGTAATGTAACTGCAATAGACATTTTTGGACGGAATGGTACTTTTACTGGAAATCTTTCTGTTAATGGAACAAGTACGTTAACTGGTACTGTTACAACTGGAACGAATTTGATTGTTGGTGGGCCAATTTCTAGTCCAGGCACAACGGTTACAATTGACGATAATCTCCAAGTTAATGGTGCAATTACCGCAACTGGGGCATTGACTGCTGCAAGTGGCAGTTTTGCCGGAAATGTCAACGCTGGTGGTAACTTTACTGGTGTTGATTTTATTGGTCGAGACTTTAGTGGAAGAAATGGTACCTTTACTGGAAACGTCTCAGTTACTGGTTTGATATATGCTCCAGGTACAACAGTTACAATCGACGATAATCTCCAAGTTAATGGAAACATTAATTATACTGGTGCTATAACTGGTCCGAGCGCCACAATTACAACAGTTAATGCAACCAACTTTAATGGTGGTTCGTTTACCGGAACAAATGTAAATGCAACAACTGGAACATTCCAAACTGGTAATTTCACAACAGCCTCTGTAACGGGTGCATTGCAAGCACGAGGTACAATTACCAATCCCGATGCTGGCGAACCTGTTGTTGTTGATGATGATCTTGATGTTACTGGAAGTTTGACAGTTGGTGGTTCCTTGACTTTGATTGGACCATTAGTAGTTCCAACAATTACAGCAACAAATGCTTACTTTGATTATTTAACCGTATATTATGATGCTGATTTCCGAGGCACAGTTATCAACACAACAGGCAATGTAACAGTAGATGATAATCTAGATGTAACGGGTGATTTGGATGTAACTGGAAGCATAAGTGGAACGAACGGAACATTCAGTGGGAACATTGGAGCAGTAAATGGAACATTCAGCGGAACAGTAACAGCTGGACAATACAATGGACCACTACAATACAATGTATCGAATGGAGATGGGACGATCGTCGGGTTCACATTTGACAATACAGCAAATGCAACAGTAGCGGTGAATCAAGATTACGATTTTGCGTGGACAGGAGATCAAACCTGGGCTGGAATATCTACATTCAACGGACCTGTATTTGTTAACAACGATCTTGATGTAAGTGGAGACATAAGTGGGACGAATGGAACATTTACGACATTGAATGCGAACAACTTCAATGGTGGAGCATTCAGTGGAACGAACGGAACATTCAGTGGAAATGTAACAGTAACTGGAAATGTAACAGCAGCTGGCGGAATATTTGATGATATTGTAGTGAATGATGATGCTGATTTCCGAGGCACAGTTATCAACACAACAGGCAATGTAACAGTAGATGATAATCTTGATGTAACCGGAAGCATAAGTGGTACGAACGGAACATTCAGTGGGAACATTGGAGCAGTAGATGGGAACTTCAGCGGAACAGTAACAGCCGGACAATACAATGGACCACTACAATACAATGTATCGAATGGAGATGGGACGATCGTCGGGTTCACATTTGACAATACAGCAAATGCAACAGTAGCAGTAAATCAAGCGGCTAACTTCAACTGGACCGGAAATCATTCGTTTGCAAATCCTGTAACTTACAATGGTGGAATTACCGTAAACGGAACTGCGCAATTCAATGATAATGTTGTTCTTGGTTCGAGCTCTGCAGATAATATAACATTCAACGGCACTCTTGCATCGACAGTCCTTCCAGCAAGTGGGGTCGATCTGGGTTCCTCTGCCAATCGATTTGATGACCTATTTGTAAATAGAATCGATGTCAGTGGATACATTAATAATAATGGTGCTGGTGGAGCTCCTGTTTACTTCGACGATAACGTTGTTCCAACACTTGATAATGCTTACGACCTTGGTACCAGTACGTTACGGTGGCGAAAACTTTACGTTACTGGTTCCAGCATCCATATTGGAACTTCAACAAATGAGGCGCAAGTTGGATATAATGGTGTCAATAATCAAGTTACTATTGACAAAGGTCTTGCTGTTGGTAATTCATCAAACAATTATCAAGTAACAATCAAAAACAATGCTTCTGTTCCAGCCTTGGTTGTTGATGGCGGTCCAATTCAATCTCAAGGTCCCGGTTCTGGGCAAGCAATTATCGATGGTTCAAGTGGATATATTCAAGTAACAAGTACTGGCGGAACATTAACAATGGAAGCAACTGTACCAGCCTTCCGATATGATGATGGCGTTGCTTTTGTTGGGGACATCACCTTCCCATCGCTAACAAGTAACCGAACCTGGACATTCCAAGACTTCTCTGGTACGATTGCGTTACTCGAAGCAAACCAAACCTGGACTGGCAATAATACCTGGAATGGAACAAATACATTTAGCAATGCTGTAATTACTGGTGGCACAATTAATGGGACAGTAATCGGCGGAACAACGCCCGCAGCGGGAACATTTACTAATTTGACTGCAACTGGCACATTGTCATTCCCGAATAATTCAATAACAGATGCGATGGTAGTAGATGCCTTGACCATTAATGGTGGTACAATTACAAACACAACAATTGACGGATCTGTCATCGGCGGAACAACGCCAGCAGCGGGAACATTCACCAATTTGACTGCTGATAACTTAACAGTGAACGATAATACAACTCTTGGAAGCGCAAACACCGATGTGTTAACAGTTAACGCAACTACGACATTTAATGCTCCCGTTAATGTTGCCGGAACGAATGATGTTGTGATTGGAACTGGAACATTTGATAATCCCAGTGCAGGAAATGCTGATTTGTATGTAACTGGAAACTTCGAAGTTGACGGAAATGCATACGTCGGCGACGGATCCGCAACCGACGTGTTTAATGTTGACGCCTCCACTACATTCAACCAAATTGTTGCAAGCACACCAGCCATCGTCGTCAATGGTAATAGCGCAGCAAGCGTACCAACAGTGCAAATCATCCAAAACAGCACGACAACTGGTGCGGGTGCTTTGCGATTAAGTGCTGGTGCCGATTTGAATGACCACTTGTTACAAGTACAAATTGCGCCCGCTTATACAAATGCTGGTGCTGCTGTGTTCACAGGTTACACAAGTGCTGCTTCAAGAGCATTGGTTGCTATAAGCAACGATGGTACCTCCGAGGCTTTAAATGTAAGCAATGTAAATGGCCAAGGACCAGCAGCGATATTCGATGGACAATACAATACAGCAGGTGAAGCATTGGTTCGAATTAAAAACTCGGGCCAAGCCTATCCATTACTGGTTGAAAATACATCTAATGTTAGTGGGAATTACCCAACTGCCTTGTTCGTTGGTGCTGAAAATGCCACTTCACCAGTTGTAGAAATACAAAACAATTCGTCCCAAGGTAATTTGGGTGCAGCAGCATTGAGAATAACAACAACGGATGATATTGACGATCATCTCTTGCAAATCAAAATAACCAACAATACATTTAACGACGCTGGCGCCGCTGTATTCTCTGGTTACACGAGTGTTGGAACTACCCGCGCTTTGGTTGCTATCGAAAATCAAGGAAATTCCCCAGCATTGACTGTGGCAAATACTGATGCAGTTAATTCTGGTGGTACTTCGAATGGTTTGGCATTGGCAATAACCGATGGTTCGTTCAAATTCTCTTATAAAACTCAAACTGCTACTGCTGCCACCTTATCCATCGATCCTGGATATGATGTGGTGTATGTAACAAACACTTCTGGTGGTAACGTAACCATTACCTTGCCAACGACAGGGGTTCAAGACGGACAAACTTTGTACATAATCTGGAACGATGGAAATAATGCCACATTTAACAACGTTCTTCCAGGTGGTTTAAATTATACAACCGCAGCCGAAGCCAACTTACTATTTGTCTTTGCAAATGGTGCCTGGCGACTTATATCGGTTACTGAATAATATTCCTACACTCCTCGGGAATTTTCCCGGGGAGTGTTTGTTATTTTTTATCCGAAAGTTTATTATATGATGTTCAATAAATTCGGAGGTCTTAAATGAAAAAATTCCTTTTCCTACTAACTCTCCTTGCAGTTGCAATTCTCTCATATACCGAATCCTTTGCCGCTCCACCAACAGTTCAAGCAAAATATCTTGCCTTTTCAAATCTATCATCCTCGGGCGTAACAGTTCATTGGACTCGCGGTAATGGTACAAACCGAATTGTTGTCATTCGTACTGACAATAACTGGACCGCTACTGATGCTATTTTAACAACTGGAGGTCCAATCTACACCGATGCTAACGGCAATCTTTCATCTGCTCCCCAGGTTGGTTCAACTGGTAGTTATGTGATCGATGTTATGGGCACCCCGGGAACTTCCGATTATGCCAGACAAACCACATTGAGCGGTCTTGCCGCTGGAACTACATACTATGTTAAAGTGTATGAATTTAATGTCAGCGGTTCAAATTGGGATTACAACAATTCTTCTGCCGATAACAATCCCCGCTCGTTTAGGACAACTTCATCTTACTCTGGGTCATTGCCCTCTGGTTTAAATATTGCTCCCTGGAGTGAAGGCGGTAGACTTTATTGGACCGACGGTACTGGCGCCGCTGGCTATCTGCTTTCTGTTTACAATAATTCAAGCTCCTCCTGGGCTTTCCAAAATCGAGACATCGGTAAACCAACCAGCCAACAATATTTCGTCTTCGGCCTTAATAATAATAGAAGTTATACTTTCTATCTCTACGCATACGATGCATCTGGTAATGTCTCGAGTACTTATGCTTTTGTAACGCAAACTACTTTGGCGAATCCTTCGATTTCCTCTGCCTCTTACGATCCCGGGCACGGAAGTAGTCCATATTATAACAATGTTGGTATTGGTTGCAGTATTGTTGTAACCGTTACAGCAACAAATGGACAACTCGGGTTGTTGACTAATGGCACTCAAACTATTAATGGTGTTGATGTTACTTCGACATTTACTGATAAGCGCGATGGAACCTACACGTTGACCTACACAGTAGCAAGTGGAGACCCCAACATAAACGACCAATCTCAAGATTTGCCATTGAGTTTCAACTTCCAGGATGGAAATAATATAACATTTGCTTCGACTTATACTGGAAGTGGAAATAATTTAAGTGCACCGGGCGTAGACCAAACGCCACCTTATGTTTCAAGCATAGTTCGGCAAAGTCCTTCGGGGCAATGCACCAACGTAAATAGTGTTACGTTTAGAGTTACTTTTAACGAGGCTGTAAATACCTCCTCGGTTTCATCATCTGACTTTACTGTTACTGGTGTAAGTGGTTCTGGCTCTGTTGGTACAATTACCAGCGTAACTCCCGTTTTTCCCAGTTCTGGTGGTGCAAGCCAATATGATGTAACTGTTGATGTAATAGGAATCAACCGCGAGATTCGTTTGGACTTTACCGGCTCTGTCAATGATATGGCATACGGCTGTCCAAATGCCTCGACGACAACTTATACCTCGGGTGAAACATATTATGTTGACCACACAAATCCAAGTGGGACTATTACAACACCAGCAAACGCTGCTTGTTACAGGTCTGCAACAATGCCTTCATCATTTAGTGGTTCAGCCTCTGATTCTTGGGTTGGTGGTGCACCTTGCGGTTTAAATCTTGTCGAAGTGTCTTTGTGGCGTGATGTTAACAACGATGGATCGTTTACTTCTGGTGTTGATTATTCCTGGAATGGTAGTAGCTGGGTTACATCTCAAACTTGGAATAACGCAACAGGAACAACAACTTGGTCTTGGACACACGGAGCAGGAGCAACTTTCACCGATGGCAAGCATTATGTCCAGATTCGTGTAACCGATGCTGCCGGAAACCAATGGACGATGCCTCCAAGTCATTACTTCATATATGACAATACAGCACCAAGCGGCGGGTCGATTACAAATCCTACATCAAGTGGGTGTTACAAAGGTGGCGATATAGTAAATATTCAATGGAATAATGCAACGGATCCAAATTTGAGTAATACTGTTAACATTGAGTACTATAATGGAAGTTCCTGGGTAATTATTGTTAGTAACCATCCAATCAGTGGTTCATCTGGAAATTATAACTGGACAGTTCCTAACACAGTAAATACAAACAGCGCCCAAATTCGAATAACATTCAGTGATTGCGCTGGAAATACCCATCAAATATTGAGTCCAACATTTATAATCGATAATACTGCCCCGACAAATACTTCTGCACCAACTGTACCCTCGACTTGCTTGATTGCTGGGCAAAATTATAATATTACCTGGACGCCGGGCAATATTTCAGATCCTAATTTTAGTAGTATATCTTTGTATTATTATAATGGTTCTACCTTGCAGTTAATTCAAAGTGGGTTAGCAAATTCCGGTTCATATACTTGGGCAATTCCATCTGGTGTTTCTGTTTGTGGCGGTAATGCATACGTTGTCGTTCGTGCCATCGATTGTGCTGGAAATTCTGCTGATGCAACAAGTGGCAACTTTACTATTGATAATTTAAGTATTACTGCCCAGCCGCAGGACGGACAAATTTGCTCTACAACTGGTAGCGAAACCTTCTCGGTAACCGCAACATCCAGTTGTGCTACCCCCACATATCAATGGGAATATAGTCAAGATAATTCCACCTGGAATAATGTTTCAAATGGTACTCCAACCAACGCAACATACTCTGGCAGTAACTCATCTACATTGACTGTTACGTCAAATTCCCCTGGAATTACAACAGGTACATATTATTATCGATGTGTGATTACCAGTGGTTGCGGTTCGACAATTACCAGCAATTCTGCACAATTGAATGTTGTTCCAGCGTTAAGCATAACTTCTTATCCAAGCAATCCGACATATGGTATTATTGGTAGTTCCTTGTCTGTAAGCGTATCATTTACTGGTGGCTCTCCATCATCCAAGCGATGGTATCTGTTCAGAGATGATGATGGACCAGGAGGTTCAAATCCAACGCTCGAAGCGAGTGGTACAAGTACTTCTCCGGCAAGCATTACTATCACCAGTAATGTTACCTGTTCTACTTATGGTCAGTATTTCATTTACATTGCTGATGATTGCGATTCATTAACTTCTGGAACTGGGTATTTCACTGTATATGCCCTTGCACCCGAACCAACCCAGGTTACTAATATCAGCGGTGGGCGAACAAGAACCACAATCTCCTTGATTTGGACCAGCGGCGATGGAATGGGTAGATTGATTGCTGCAACACAGGGCAGTACTTCATATTCTGGAACAATTCCATCGGATGGAAGCGTTAATACCGGTGCGAATTCATACTGGCCAAGTGCTGCACCATTTGGAACAAATACAAGATTATTGTACAATGGAACTGGTAGTTCTGCTTACATTACTGGGCTTGCTCCTTCAACTTGGTATGCATTCCGTGCCTTTGAGTACAATTACAACACTGGTTGCTCCTCGACAAGTTATAATTACAATACCACTACTAACGCCTCCAATCCAAAGGCAATTAAGACCACCGCACGCGACGTAGAAGACGAGGAAGTGGTCCGAACATCGAACTTTGCGGTTACACCCATCTGGCCCAACCCAGTCGAGGATGTTTTGCAATTCGATTTGATTCCAATGAAACAAGCCAACTTCCGAATCGAGATCGTTGCAATGGACGGAAGAACACTCTTCACCCACGAATATTCTTATGACAACGTTGCGACCACAGTGATGATACATCTCGACCGTAAGTTGTTCGCTCCAGGAGCATATATGCTTCGAGTGTCTGCTCTGGGCGAGACCTTGCAGCAACCGTTTATCTTTATGCCGTAAAAGGCAGTGATTAGAAAAAGGGGCTCTCTGCAAATCGTCGGAGAGCCTCTTTTTATTTGTTTTTTGCTAAATTGCATTTTTTTTATAAAACATTCAAAAAAAATGGTAAGGCGAATAACAATATACCTGCTGATTTCAATTTTGGTTTTAAGTTTCGAATTAAATGCTTTTGCACAAAGCAAGGGGAAAAAGTCGAAAGATTTGCGTTCACAAAGTAAGATTGGGCTACAACTTACGATTGAGGAAATTGCCGAAACAACTGCTGAAATTAAATACGAAGCGGATTCTGCAAATTACGCCATTTTCATATCGACACTTGAATCTTGCGAGAAAACTTTGCCTTGGACTGGTAACTTCGCATTGAAAGATACGGCAATTTATCCTATTTTGAAAAACTACCCGAAAGTGGGAAAACTTGTTGCAAGCGGGCTTTCAGCGAAAAAGGGAAAAATATTTTTTGTGGAGTTGGCTTCGAGAAATGACTATTGGATACACATATTTAAGAAACAAGGGGATAGTCTAATATATTACAAATCATTTCAATTTAACACAATCGCTAAAAAGCCGGAATTGCAAGCATATCAAATTGCCTTTGATGATGTTACAGATACTTCCTTTGTTGTTAGTTGGGTGAATGGTAGCGGTGAGGGCCGAATCCTTGTCGTTGCTAAAGGTGAAAAGTTTGACAAACCCGAGAACGGCAAAGAATACAAAGCCTCGAATGCTTTCGGAAAAGGGGATTTAATCAAAGGAACTACTTCTGTGGTCTACGACGGGAAGGACTTGCGTCCAAAAGTGAAGGTTACAGGCTTGGAGCCTGGAACAAAGTATGCAGTTGGAGTTTTTGAATACAACGGCAATGGCAAGTATCGACATTACAATATTGCGAGCGAATCGAACAACCCAAGAGTGAAGGCGACGAGAATACCAGCCCCAATTATATTGAATGCAACCCCGCTGGAAGAAGGGGTGTATCAAATAAAGTGGAAGAAGTCCAAAGGAGCAATTACATATATACTCGATTTGGCACGCGACAAGGAGTTCAAGCAAATCGTCGAACCATACAAGGACCTGGACATTGGGGATTTAGAAAGTTACGAGATTAGCGACTTGGAACGCAATGCAAAATATTACATTCGATTGAAAGCCAAAGGAGAATTTGGCGAAAGTTTGTATTCCCCCGTGTTTGAATTAAAGACAAAGTAGCAGTCAATTTTTATTTCCTCTTTAAATTTAGTAAAATTTAGAATTTTTTTAAAAAAAAGTTTGGAATTGTGAAAAGAATTGTGTAAGTTGTCTTTTTTTATTTTATATTAAAGGCTTTTTATGTTTAAAAAATCAACTCTACTGTTAGCATTATTCATTTTATTGTTTCTTGCTGGAAATGTTTTTTCACAAGAACAAAGCCCATATGGAAAAGTTTTGACATTAGACGAGAATGGAACCCAGCAATGGATTTATGTTTGGGATATCATTGGCGGGGGAGGGAACTCCTGGTTGCTCAATGGGAATAGCATTAGCGAAGGAAATTTTCTTGGCACAACCAATGACCAACCACTTGTTTTGAAAGTGAACAACACGCATGCAATGAGTTTCTACTATGTTACAGACGAGGAAAACGGTTATGTTAATATTGTTGGTGGAAGCGAGAGCAATAGTATAGTTAATTCTTATAGTTCAGTTATAGTTGGTGGTGGAGTAACTGATCCTGATGAAGATCCACCTGGTGAAAATTATATTGAGTATTCATTGAGCTCTATAATTGGTGCAGGGTACTGGAACCAAATAAATAATGCCAGTAGTTCTGGGATTATGGCTGGTAAAGGAAATACTGTATGGGCAAATTATTGTTTCATCGGTGGAGGAAAATTTAATATTGCTGGTTTATACGATGCTGGGTATTATGAAGGAGATCTATCTGGAATTTTAGGTGGAGAAAGAAATTACACCAGAGGTAACAATTCAATGGCTGTTGGAAGTTTTCTGGAAACTGTCTCATATTCGGAAATTGTTCTTGGTCTTTACAATTCTAATGATGGTTACGAGGGAGATTTTGAAACTTATCAGAGCGACGATAGGTTGTTAGTTGTTGGGAATGGGTCTTCTTATGTGTCACGGAGCAATTCTTTAGTTATGCTAAAAAATGGTAAAACAGCTATAGGATCGAATGTTGCAACTCCAACTTCAACATTGGACCTTCAAGGTGTTTATGGATATAATCAACTGAGACTGCGTACAAGTTACACACCAACTGGTACAGATGATACAAATGGTGAAGTGGGCGATGTGGCTTGGGACGATGATTATCTTTACATTAAAACCTCTGCTGGTTGGAAGCGCGTTGCTCTTTCTACTTGGTAATAAATCCACTTAAATACATTTACCAGTTTCAAATTTCTAAAAATTTAAAATGAATTATATAAATTCATAAAAATTCCTTATTTTGCTTTTTTACAAAATAGGGAATGGGAAAAATTAAAGCAAAGATATTAGGAAGCGAATATACATTTAAAGGAGAAAACGAGGAGATAATTCGACGAGCAGTCGAAGAAGTGGATTCGCAATTGCAAAGCATAATGGAGAAGTATCGCTCGGAGTCGATGCAAACAATATACACACTTGCGGCCGTGAATATTGCGGAAAAGTTGAAACATTGCGAGATGAAGAGCAAGATTGAACAAGAGTATTTGATTGATGAAATCAAGAAAATTACATTGTATTTGATAGATAATATAAGTTAAGTTCTTTGATAATTTAGAAGCCGCATTAGAGCCTTGCCCCCTTATGAGCGAAAGAACCGTTAGTGAGAAAAAAAGGGAATCAGGCTCTGGCTATAAATTGCAGGCCTCGACCACCCCTCGGGTGGTGACATCCTTGCGGGTGTCCAGTGGACGCAAAATATAGTCAGGCTGATACCCACTGTGTCGGATTGGGTTCTTTCCGACTCAGGTATGTGTTTGGGCAAGGCGATAATGCGGTTTTTTATTTTAATACAAATTTTTCTATTTTATCGTTTTATTAATTGTCATTGTTATTGATGTTGGTAATTAATTAGGATTGGAAGATGAACGAAATCATTATTGTTGTAGGAGCACTGGTTGGGCTTTTGCTTGGGTTTGGAGTTGCTTATTACATAACTCAAAAGACCTTGTCGAGCAAAATTCGCGAGGCAGAAGAAAAAGCCTCGAACATTTTAAAAGAAGCAGAAAAAGAAGCAAACAATCTAAAAAAAGAGAAATTGCTTGAAGTCAAGGAAGAGTGGCATAAACGTAAACAAGAATTCGAGAACGAATATCAACAAAGAAAAACAAAAATCCAAGCCCAGGAGAAGTTGCTAAAGACACGCGAAGAAGCCATCGAGGCAAAAAATGAAATTATTTCGAAAAAAGAAAAGCAACTCGAATTAACAGAACAGGAACTTAAGCAAAAGGAAGCCTTCATAAAGCAGAAACTTGCGGAAATTGAAGACTTACGAAATCAGCAGTTGAAAAAGTTGGAAGAAATAAGCGGTTTGACGAGCGAAGAAGCCAAAAAGATTCTGATGGAAAATATGATTAACGACGCCAAAGCCGAGGCTGCACAATATATCAAGCAAATTCGAGACGAAGCCAAGCAAAATGCTCAACGCGAAGCAAAGAAAATCATTTTAGAGGCAATACAGCGAACTGCTTCGGATCATAGCATTGAAAGTACTGTTTCAGTAGTTTCCCTCGAATCGGACGAAATGAAAGGAAGAATAATCGGCCGAGAGGGAAGGAATATTCGTTCGTTTGAATCTGCAACTGGTGTTGATTTAATCATCGACGACACGCCCGAGGCAGTGGTAATTTCTGGCTTCGATCCGTTCCGACGCGAAGTAGCAAAGATTGCTCTCGAACGCTTGATGCAAGATGGACGCATTCATCCAGCCCGAATTGAGGAGGTGGTAGAAAAAGTTCGCGCAGAACTTGAAGAGGAAATTTTAAAGGTTGGCGAACAAACCACGCTCGAACTTGGAATACACAATATGCACCCCGATTTGGTTCGTTTAGTCGGGAAAATGAAATATCGTTCGAGTTATGGGCAAAATCTGTTGAACCATTCCATTGAAGTTGCATATTTATGTGGCATTATGGCTGCTGAACTTGGGCTCGACCCACAGCTTGCCAAACGAGCCGGCTTGCTTCACGATATCGGGAAATGCGTCGACCAAAACACAGAAGGTCCCCACGCTCTCATTGGTTATGAACTGGCAAAGAAATATAAAGAGCACCCAGCCGTTGCTAATGCAATTGGAGCCCACCACGAAGACATAGAGATGGAGACACCATATGCAGTTCTTGTACAAGCGGCGGATAGTATCAGTGGTGCACGTCCCGGAGCACGAAGGGAATCCCTTGAAAATTACGTCAAACGACTCGAAAAGTTGGAAGTACTTGCTCAAAGTTTCGAAGGTGTGCAAAAAACATTTGCTATTCAAGCCGGTCGCGAAGTACGGGTGATTGTTGAACCAGATAAAATTGACGACGTTAAAGCTGACCAACTTGCCTACGAAATAGCCAAGAAGATTGAGCAAGAGATGGAGTATCCTGGTCAAATTAAAGTTACTGTAATTCGCGAACGACGAAGTTTAGCCTTTGCAAAATAAACCTAAAGTAATGATTTTTGCCCCTTTCAGACTTACTGGAAGGGGTTTTTATTTGTCAATTTTTACGATACTGTGATTATTCAAAGAATAGACGACTGGGTTATATCAAAGACCTTCAAAAATATAATTTGTAAACAAAAGATTCAATTGGAAAAGGAGTTTTTTTGAAAAGTGAACCGAATCGATTGTTTAAAAGGAAGTGTTGAAACTATTATGAACTCTTTCTGAAAGTAATAGTTAAAATTTTGTGTCCAAGGTATGAGGAGTAGTAGTTGATTACAAAAAAGATAAAAGATAGTTCCATCCAAAGAACGAAATAAATTAAAATGTTTGCAGTCAAAGAACATCTTACTGTTTCGAAAAGAGCGATGTAGGGAGCAATTCCGATTAATTTTTTTTCGTCGGCGGGGATGTTGTCCCGTTCGCGAACTATTTTGTAAAGCCTAATGGATGTGAAAAGCAGAGAGTATAGCAAAGCATTGAAAAGGATAAAGTTGAAGATACCACATTCGGCAAGGATTGAGAAAATTGTGGTATCGCTAAACAATGCAACAAACTCTTTTTGGTAACCAAGCAAACCTAAGCCGACACCAAACAATGGATATTGCGTCCAGATTGAAATTGTAGATAATGTGTTCGACAGTCTGGTGGTGAAGCTTTCACCACCCATTTCGTCACTGCCAAGTGTGAAAATGTTTTCGATTCTATAGGTGAATAGTTTCAAGAGGTCGATTCCGAAAAGTTCAATCATCAGGAGATTTGCAAATACAATAGTCACAATAGAAATCAGCATGACTTTAAAAAGAAATTTGTACGATTCGAAGTATTCGATTAGAAAGATAAGCAGAAGAACGAAAGAAAGACTTCCCAAACCAGTCATTGAGTATGTTAGAAACAGAGTTATTAGACATACGCTCACAAGAAGAAGTAAGATTTTGTTGTTTTTGATGAAGCCTTCCCTTTGTTGAATCCAAGGTATTACGAGAAAAATGAAAAGCAAAATGTTAAAACTTGCCAAAACACTTGGCTCGACAAATATTGAATTTACTCTATAGAAAGAGCCAAAGGATACCGTTGTTTGTTGGATTGTACCAACGATTTCGAGTCGGGACATTATCCCAGTGTTTGTATATTCAATCCAGCCAAAAGGCAAGCCCAGTGCTCTGGCGAACAATTGGTAAATTCCATATAAATCAAATATGAACAGAATCCAAATTAAACCTTTGATGATTTTTATAAAAGAATATGGTTTTAGTAATTCAGAGTATAGGAGTATGACAAAGAAGACAATATAATAGTAGTGCAAAGTGGATTTTATATTTTGGGTTATTTCGCCGAGACCGCCGCTAAGAATGGGTTTAATCATTGAGAACAGAATTAAGAAGTTAAAAGCAAAGAAAATCATATTCGGATAGTTGATTGAAATATTTATTTTTTTTCGTAAAAAGAAGAAAGAAATAAACAAAAGGATGTAGCAAAGAATCACATTTAAATCGAGGGTGGTTGCGCCATAGTTCAAAACAAAGAACAACGCCCAACCAAAAAGAAATTGAGTAAAGTATGTCAATATAAATGAATAATTATAAAGTTTTTCCATATAACTAGAAAAAGAAAAACAAAATTACTTAAAGGGGAGTAAATAAATATGGAGATTTTGCACACCCGGAGGGACTCGAACCCCCAACCCTCTGATCCGAAGTCAGATGCTCTATCCAATTGAGCTACGGGTGCATTAATAATTTATGCTTGTGAAACTTTCAACTTGTTGACTAAGCGAGCAAGTTTGGATTTTTTGTTCGCAGCGTTATTTTTATGAATAACTCCACGGGCAGAGATACGGTCGAATATTTTGTATGCTTTTTTCAACAACTCGTTTGCTTCTTCGAAACTTGTCGCCCGACGAATTGCTTTGACAATTTCTTTTGCCATTCGTTTGTTCGCTCGATTGTACAATCTTCGCTTTCGATTTTGCCGAATTCTTTTCAATGCCGACTTATGATGCGCCATATATAATTTTCACCAAGTTAATTTGTAAAAATACAAAATTAAGAATTTATGTTCAAAGAAAAAAAGAATTTTTTTAAAACATTTTATTTTATTAATTTTGCATTTGTAGTTGCTCGGATGGCGGAATTGGTAGACGCACAGGACTTAAAATCCTGTGGGCATTCGTGCCCGTGCGGGTTCGAGTCCCGCTCCGAGCACTTTCTTTTGTGTTTGACTTAATGTTAAAAGTGAACGTCCGAGTTCTTTTGATTTTTTTGGGAATTTTACTAATCATTTTGGGGCTACTTTTCCCCTATCTAACAAAGATTCCATTTGGTCGGCTCCCAGGCGATATCGTAATTGATAGACCAAACATTAAAGTCTTTATCCCAATTACATCTATGATAATTTTAAGCATTGTGATTTCGATTATTCTTCTAATAATCAATTTCCTGAAAAGGCAATGATTTACAAATTTTAATTTCTGGCTATGGGTTTTCTTTCCAAATTCAAAAGGCTTTTGGAAAGTTTGCAAATATTTAAGTATCTAAAAGAGGATAAATTTTTCGGAAATATTGCATTGCTATTAATTCTTCTAATCCCTTTGATTAGTGTAATATGGTTGTTTGCTATTCCGACTGACATAAAAGTAACAACTCTGTCGAATTTTTATTTCGTTTTGTTGATTTCGTTATCCTTCGCTTTCGTTTTAAATGTCTTTTTGGTTTACACTCATGAAGTACCCTTTTTGCTTCAAATAGCAATTTTAATGTATGTGGTGTTTTTCGCTTTGTCTACCACAATTGCAATTGTACATCCATATATTAGTTTGGCAACGCAAGTCCTAATTGCAGTTCCATTGGCATATCGATTTGAGGAAGGTAGGAACAAATTTTGGGTGATAGCTCTAACTTCACTCTCTCTTGCTCAATTTCCGCCTTTTCCCTTTGTTCCAGCAGATTTGATGTTAATAATCAAGATTGCATCAAAATTTATTATATTCTTTTTGCTTCTTCTTGGCATTTCTCTCGTCAAATTACCATTCAAGATACGAAATATTATTCCTTTTCTCGTTTTAGGTTTAAACTTTGCATATGCTTCCACAGTAAATTTTGCCAACTTTCAAGAAAACATAAAAGTTTTGTCCCAAACTATGTGGACAGTAATTACAGTGCCTCTGTGGTTGATTTTGGCGGGCGACTTGGTGGACGAAGTTGGTAGATTTGCTGGTTTTGTAAGCAAACGCATTTTGTCTTTTCTTAACACTACCATAAAGGTTAAAGCGGAAATTTCAATTGTGCTGATACTTTCGCTTTCGCTTACTATTTTAAGTTTTGTATACCCCGAGGATATAGTTAATTGGGTCTATAGGTTTCCTTTGCCAAGTTTTCTCATAGATTACCGTGACGCCTTCTTGATAACCTTGCGTTTCCTATCCCCAGTTATTTCTTTTGTCGCACTTTTTTCTTTTTATTACTTTGTTCAGTACGAAACCTTGGAATTAAAAAATCGATTTAATCAAATACTTCTTGCATTAATTGTATTTTCTGTTCAAATTGCCTATTCTTATTATTTTACAAATCAAGAGGAAGTTAAAGCCTCATTGACTGGCTTTCCCTTTTTGCTTTTGGTTTTTGGTTTGTTTTGGGATCCTATTAAAATTATTGGTACAGCAAATATTCAGGCAAGGAATTTTTCTGTTCTTCTTGCATATGTTATTATTTTGACTTCGTTGACAGTCAATATTAATTTAGTTTGGGATCCGTACTCTGTTGCAAAAGTATCGATTGTATATCAAGTGCTTGGTGGGATTTCTGTCGGTTTTCCAATATTTTTCTTTCGATTAATCAAGGGATGGGACTACGACGAAAAATTCATTTTTAGGTGTTTTCTTCTCGGATTCATAATTGGTTTATTCCCGATGGTTGCATTTCCGAACAATTATTGGTTAACAATTCCATTGGGTCTGATGCTTTCCCTTGCTTTCTACAAGTTAGTTCTGAAAAAGGAAGTTTCGTTTTGGGCTTTTCTTATGGTTGGTTTTGGGGTTCTTGCCCAAAGTAGCGTCGGGTGGATTATACCATTGCCAATTTTTCCGTTAATTCAAACTTGGTACAATAATATTGGACAAGTGGTTCCAATCGAAATTTTCAGTATGAATTACTTTGTAAGTATTTCTGTTTTTGTGTTTGTTGCTCTTGTCTATTTGTTCCTCACCAAAAGAAAGTTTCACGAAAATATTTGCTTAACAATTGCCTCTATCTTTTATCTCCTTGTCAATTTCATCCTTTACAAGTTCCAACTATTTTAAGAAAAAGCATTTAAAAACACCTGGAAAGCCAAAAAAGTAGCACAGACATCCCTGTCTGTGTAACACCAGAACAATCCAATCAAAAAGTAGGGGCGAATAATCATTCGAGGTAGGGGCGAATAATCATTCGCCCCTACAATGACAATCGTAATCCTAACATAATTCTATTAAAACGTTTAGGGGTGTAAAGCATTACACCCCTACGTTGTCATTAACCTAAAATAGTCCGATTAAAACCCAAGCCTTAAAAAGAGGATGGCGTGGACGAAGGTCGTAATCCTAAAATAGTCCGATTAAAACTGGAAAATATTTGAAAAGTAATTACGAAGCATTCGTCGTAATCCTAACATAGTCCGATTAAAACTATTCTTTTAATAGATTGATAACCACTTCTTTATCGTCGTAATCCTAACATAGTCCGATTAAAACTTGAAATTTTTGCTATGTCATTATCTTTTTTAGATAAGTCGTAATCCTAACATAGTCCGATTAAAACCATTGAAAAAGACAAATGCTTGCAAATAGGGAGTCGTAATCCTAACATAGTCCGATTAAAACTACCGTCAACCAATTAAAGCAAAAGCAATTGTAAGTCGTAATCCTAACATAGTCCGATTAAAACCAGGGGATATGTTTAACAAAGTATAGGTGTTATTAGTCGTAATCCTAACATAGTCCGATTAAAACGTTGAAATCGAGTTTTTTTCTTTGTATTTTTGAAGTCGTAATCCTAACATAGTCCGATTAAAACCCCGTCGACGTGATTAGTTTTTTATTATCGGCTATTCAGTCGTAATCCTAACATAGTCCGATTAAAACTGTTATTATGAACCAACAAAATCAATCAAACCAACAAGTCGTAATCCTAACATAGTCCGATTAAAACTATTTAAATTTTTTCAAGTTGTTTTTGTTATTTGTAACGTCGTAATCCTAACATAGTCCGATTAAAACGTTGTAGTGTTAACGTTTGATTTTGTTGGTTTGAGTCGTAATCCTAACATAGTCCGATTAAAACTTGAAAAAAAGTCAAACAAAAAATAAATTTGTAAATGTCGTAATCCTAACATAGTCCGATTAAAACTGGCAGGAATTTTTCCTGCCTGTGCAGATCGATCCAATGTCGTAATCCTAACATAGTCCGATTAAAACCCAGCGTTTTGGATTTCAGTTGTCCCTTTAGGCAAATAGTCGTAATCCTAACATAGTCCGATTAAAACCCAACCAGTTCAAGAAAAAGAGAAAATCAATATTCAGTCGTAATCCTAACATAGTCCGATTAAAACTAATTAGAGACTACTTAGAAAAAAAATAAAAACACAATAGTCGTAATCCTAACATAGTCCGATTAAAACTCTCTATTTTTTAATTAGAGACTACTTAGAAAAAGTCGTAATCCTAACATAGTCCGATTAAAACTATACTTAGTGAACAAGAATACAATAAAATCAAGGGTCGTAATCCTAACATAGTCCGATTAAAACCAGTAAACTCGACTTCGATTCTATGCGGGTTTTGGCTCTATTTTTCCCCGTTTTTTGTTATAAAAAGTCTCCACTTGTCAAAGAACTTTTGGATTTCCCCTTAAAAACATTTCTAAATTATTACTTTTTTTTCAATTATGCAAATTTTTTTTAAAATTCATCTCGAGACAAGTTAAGTCCTTGATTTTCAATATATTCATTTTTTAGTCCTGCCTAAATCGGCAATTTTTACCAAAATTTCTCCCCATCTCGAGACTATTTTTTCGAGAAAAATTTTTTCAATTCATTAAATATTAAACACTTAGTTGAAAACGATGAATTTCAAATTTTTGCTTTTTTTTGTTTTCGTTGTGTTAATTTTGATTTTAATATTTGGAGAACGTTTGTGAGATTGAAAATTTTGTTGAAATCTACCAAAAAGGATTTTCAAATCCCAATCAATTATAATTATGCTTTGAGTTCTGCTTTGTACAAGATTTTCTACGAAAGTTCCCCCGAATTTGCAAGTTGGTTGCACGACCAAGGCTTTGTTGCTCGGGATGGAAAACGCTTGAAGTTGTTTACTTTTTCTCGACTATTTGTGCACGATTTCAAACAAGAAAGGGAAATTATAAAAGGAACCAGGAACTGCTGGTTTCTTTTCTCGTCTCCCTTCAAAACCGAAATTGTAGAAAATTTAATCATCGGAATTTTCAAGCGAAGTAGAATTATTATTGCCAATCGGTCGGTGAGTAGCGAATTTCGAGTGCAAAACATTGAACATATTGAAGACCCGAAATTTGTGAGGGAAATGGATTACATTATGCTTTCGCCAACAGTTACATCGACTATGAAGGAACTTAACGGGAAAGTCTATGAACATTTTTACCGAGTCGACGAGGAAGGAATTGAGGAGGCTTTGGCAAATAATCTTTTGAAGAAATATGAAATTGTAAATAAATCAACATACAATGGCGAGTTGAGAATTGAATTGGATAGGGAATACATTCGAAGCAAAGGCGGAGCAGAGGGGGTCAGCAAAATGGTAACAATAGCCGAGGGAAGCGAAAGGGAAACAAGGGTGAAAGGATTTATGTGCCCAATAAAAATTACTGCTGATGTGGAAATGCAAAAAGTAGCCTATGAGTGTGGTATTGGAAAGAAGAATGGGTTGGGATTTGGAATGTTGGAGGTAGTCAATCGTACTTTGAAATAAAGTCTTTAACGAGTAAGCAAACTTTGTTGATATTGTTAATTGCTTTGGCTGTATCCATTGGATTTTCGTTCATTCCAGCGTGATTTATATCATTTCGAGTCGTCGAAACGATAGACCAAAGTCTGCCCAAATCATTTTCATACTTATTAAGGTTTTGTTGGTTTTCAAAGTCTTTCGCCAATTTTCCAAGTTGTTGCTCGACTTCCGCTCTGTGGTCTCTTTTTTTTGGATTAAGACCATTTCTACAAGCAATGAAAGAAACAACAATTTCACGGGCAAGAGTTATAGCGGGAAAATATTGTTCAGTTTCAATGTAGTAGTCGAGCAATTTTAACTGGACTTTAAAACCATCCCTGGAAAAAATACTCTGGAAATTGAGAGCGGTATTTGAAAAGCGGTCTTGTATTTTGTTCAACAAAAAGGAGAAGGGTTTTGTTTGGTTAAAGTGTGTAATTTCTTGGGTGAAATTCTGGATTTTTTGTGCAAGTTTGTTTGAATGACGGATTGCTTCTTCTACTCTGGCAATCGAAAGTGCATTGGTAAGATTCGCAAGAGTATCTGCAAAAGGAGTAAGGGATTTTGGTTTTTCGGGCAAGTTGAATTTATACGACTCGGAGTGGATTTTTTTCAAAATAGATTTAAGGGACAAAGAATTGCCAAAGCGAAGGAATTCATTTACAGCAGTGCTCATATTAATTAACTCGAGGAAGGGGGTCAAATCGAAAACGGGAGCCACATTGTTAATTTTTGATTCGTAAGCACCGTAGACAACTTTTTCGATTTTCACATTTTTCACCACAGTCAAAAAATTACAAACAGCAAAAATCATAAATGGAATAGAGCGAAAAGCGTGAGTGATGTCGAAATAAATCGAGGCTTTTTCTGGGAGCGAGTTTGAAAGGATATCGAAAATTGTCCATAGTTCATCTTGATTTTGACCTCGAGGAATGGAAACCTGGCGAAGGTTTGGGGGATTGTCACAGCATTGAAAAAGTTTTTCAATAGACCCAAAATGCTTTTGTTTAGATTCTTCGGTTAGTACAATGTAAATTTCATCTAAATTAAAGAATTTACAAAACGCAAAAGGAAAGTATTCAGTTTCGACCGTTGTGTTATTGTAACTATATACTACCTTTTGGTAGTTACCAGTACCAAGGAAAGTAATACCAATGCCCATTTTATTTATTTATAATTTTGTCAATTAACTCATCGGGTATTGGTAAGAAGTCCTTTTTGTTTCTGTCCAGAAAACCGTATTCAACGAGCAAGGGTTGAGTGTTCAGAACCTTTGATACATCTTTTTTTGAAGAAATTACCTCCGCCAGAATATCAACGCCAGCAAGTTTCGAAGCACCCCGCCATTCAGCAATTGAAAGGTCATCAGTACCAAGAATTATAGAGTGAGTACATTTATTGAGAATTTCTTGATTGTACTTATCAATTTTTCCACCACAGTCAATTAAAAGAATGGATTTTTCATTTTTCATCAACTCGATATTGGAGACAACTTTACGGATGAAATCGTCATCGAAACGGTTTTTGTAGCGATAGATTTTACCCTGGTCTTCGGGAAGTTCGCCGAACCAGTCGCCTTCGCCGTCGGGGCAAGCCTTAATAACAAATAAGCCACGATGGAAAACTTCGTCGGGAAGTGTTTTTCGCAGCGTGTTGCGAAGCACTTTTAAAAAGACAGATTTGCCAGTGTGTGGATTTCCCAAAAAGGCGATGATTTTTTTGTTTAAATCTGGCAATTTATAGTATTTTAGGATGGCGCTCGGTTGGATAATTTCGCCGACAGATGGGGCACCGATTTTGTGTGTTTGGATTACAATTGCTCCCCAGCGTGGGTCGTAAATAGCAACCCAAGCGGAGGGATGGCATTGATGGACAAGATATGTATAAAGCCAAATCGGTGCTCGTCCAGCGATAACCACACCTTTCGACCAATCAATTTCGCTTGGAATTTCGACCGTGTTTAGTTCCAAAGGAGAGATGATGCCATTATTTTCTAACAGAATGTCTAAAATCTGGAAATTTTCTGGGGTTTGTATAAGACTTAATTTTAGATTTTGCATATTTTAACTAATCTGCTTAATAAATTTCAACATACGGATTTCGTTTTTCTTGGTATCGAAGTCGGTTACCATTGTGTAAATAAGTGTTCCAGGAGGAATAGAAGCAAGATTATCAACGCCACTACAATTGTAAATTTTATCTTCGTAACCTTTTACCAAGAGTTCAACTTTGAAGGGCTTGGAAGTATTGCTTACCACTTTTGCTGGGATATTGGTTGTTCCTTTGAAAATCTTCATTTCGATTGGAAATTGAGGCTTGGTTTCCTCCGGGTTAGTTTCAACTTCCTCAGATGGCTCGGTTGGATGTGTCTCCTGGGTTTTAATCAGTTCAGATAAAGAAAATTCGACCCAACCGAGTGGAAGTGGTTGCAAGTTGTTGTCCATAGCCATCCGACGGGAGATTGGGAATTGCTCCATTGGGATATTCTTCCCCCGCCTATGAATGTATTTTTTATAAATTTCTTTTAAATCATTTTGTATATCGGGTTTGTTAAGCAGAGCAAGAAATACAGTAGTTGCGGTGAAACCACTTGCCCATCCAATTTTGAATTTGTTGGGTATTGGATTTAACCGATTTTGATAGAAGGACTTAAGCCCGTTAATAAGAACCGAAGTATCTGGTTTTTTCGATTTAGAAAAGTCTTCCAGCCAACTAAGGTCTGAATTATGAACTGCTTTGGCGAAGAGACTAAGAGCAATGAAAATTCTTTCGATGATTCTTCCCTCGATTTCTTCTTCTTTACCATCATCCAAGAGCGATTGGATATCGATTTGGAACAACCTTTGAAATTTTCTTCCAAAG
Organism: Candidatus Kapaibacterium sp.; assembly: GCA_013414795.1. GTDB lineage: Bacteria > Bacteroidota > Ignavibacteria > Kapaibacteriales > UBA2268 > Naka2016. Next base: position 2,167,146 of record CP058732.1, on the reverse strand, counting down.
CCAATCCAGACCTTTTTTCCTCTTTCATCAATTATTGAATCGTCTGGACGAAGCATTTTGGCAATTTGTTTCATTGCCTTTAAATCGACAAAAATTTCCCCTTTGAAAACAACATTTTCTTTGATTAACTCTACTGTTGGAGTTTGTGGTTGAGTCTTTCCATTTCGCAGAAACAAATCTACTTTCATTAACTCGAAAGGATTGGAGGCATTACTTTCTACAATGTAACAGTCTCTAACTCCAATAAATTTCAAAAGGTCGTATTTTGCATCAAAATGCCTTTGGTCTTCGAAACGACAATAAAAAAATTCCTCGTAAAGCCTGTCGTCAAGTTCTTTTGGCTTAATTTTTTCTGAACCTTGTGGAATAAATCTATTGAAATTAAAATTCGGTTGCTCCAAAATGGAAATGAAAAGCAAAGCAGTTCGAATCACACCTTTAATAGAAGATCCGGGAATATAAGCAGAGTTATCGGGAAGTTTGGCTATTTCGATGACATTTGTTCTGGGCTTTTCTGGACTTTCGAGAAAGTAAAGATGGAACCGCTCGTTGTTTATAATTTCACTTTCCAATACTTTTTTCAATGAGGAATCTTTTAGGAAATTGGTTACGAAATCGAAAATAGAAAGTTGGTACTTTTCTCTTGCTCGGGTTTCAAGAGTCATTTGAGTATTTTGGATAATATATTCAGACCAATCTTGGAGCCTATCTTTTAAAGTTTGAAAACCAACTTTTTCGCCTAAGAACTTAAAGCATTGTTCCAAGTCGATTCTAAACGATTTTCCATTGTGGTAAAAATACTCTTCGGGTGCAATTTCTTTTCCAGAACCAATGTGAATAGGTGTGATTGTCTTTAACCAAAAGGAGACAGCCATAGTTTACTCCTTAAATCTTGCTGGAATAGGAAAAGCAAAAGAATATGAAAAAGCGGGGGGTTCGTCCATAGTTTTTATGATTCTCCCCAAGTACTTCTTAGGAACAACAGCCGGAAAACGAGAGCCTTCGGAAAAAGCAAAGAACGGTTTCTTTTCGAACGCTTTTTTCTTAAATTGGCTACCAATAATCCCTTTTCTTTGGACTAATTCATAATAAAGATTACCTTTGTTTTGGATAAACGTGTTCAACTCGTCTTCCGTTGGGGTGTAAAGAGACAAAGTAACGAACGAATTTGGATTTTCCGGCAATCGAAACGAAAAGTCCTTTATTTCAAAATCAAAATGCCCTTTTCCAATTGAGTGGTCAGCCCCAATCCCAAAATGTGTTAAGAATCTCAATGCTGGATCGATAAAAGAAAGATCATCACCATCAATAAGGAAAAACAAGCCCTCATAATTTTTATGAAAAAAGAACTCATAAGTAAAAAATAACTGACCCCGTCCCTCAAGTTCAAGAGTTGTTCCCGTCATCGGATCAATGGTAGTATGGAGATTTGAAACTTTTATCGGATCAATAGCAAAATCTAAATTATCTAAATTGTTATAAAGAAAATCGATTAATTCTTTTTCGTCCACTTCCCCATTGATGATTTTTTCAAAGATTGGCTTAATAACAAATTTTATCGACTTCGTTTTTTTTCGTTTGTCTATTATTTCATCGTCTTTAATATTTAACATTGGTTTTAAAAAGGGTCTTGGTAAATAATGTTGAATTTCTCCTTCGCTATTCTTTCGAAATGGAAAAGCCGAAGAAAGGACGAAAGGCGTTTCTCCATAAAGGAAACTATTTATTATTTCAATTAGTTTCTGTTCGGACCAGACGTAACCGATTGCCATTATAATTAACCCCCAAAGGGTATCGGAACGAAGTTCCGTTGCAAATGAAGACTTTGGATAGATATAAACTGCTTTCATTTTCTAAACTTACTTATTATCTTTTCCTCAATAAAGTTATCATCAAAATCCGAAAGGCGAAGATGTTTGAAACCATCTGGATACAATTCACTTATAAGGATATCGAGGTCTTTCGAAGCCCTTACAAAATTTTCGCTACCGCTCTGGTAATCCTCTTTAAATAGAACTATTGGTTCGAGGAACTTAAAACCAACTTTTCCGTAACCACGTGTCCCGCTTCCACCAAGATATGAGTTTTCCAACAACCGTAAAGCAGTGATGAAATATTTAAAATGTTCGAGTTCGTCAAAAGAATTTTCTTTGATTTTGTATACTCCATACACAAATTCAACGTTAAAATGCGAACCTTTAACAACACGTTCGAGAAATCGAGGATTTGCCTGGCTGGTAAGCCTATCAATGGAATTTTCAGCCTTGAATTCAGTGTACATTAATTCTGAATCGAGATTTTCCCACATCTGGATTGTAGACTTATCGGGATAAGCATCACGAACTATCAATCTTGTTGGTCCATCTTTTCTTGCAGCATCGTTGGCACCAGCACCAAAAATATTATAGATAATTTCATTTTCTCTTATTCTGTTATTCCCCAATTTTTCAAACCCGAGTTCGAACGTCAGTAGTGCACGTAATTTCCCTTTCAATGAAGAGCCAGGAATGTAAGGATAATGTGTTACTGGGTCACGAATGACTGGAGAATCAACACCACCAATTTCAAATTTTTCTTTTGAACCACCTATGTGCAAACCCGTTACACATTCAATTTTGCCTTTCAATATGATATTTCCAACAAATTCTACCATTTTAAACCCCATTTATTATTTTAACTTTCTTTTCCACCATAAAATTTATGATATGCAACTATTGCTTCTACAAGGTAAAAGAAATTTTCAATTGCTTTCTCGGGATGTTTCGAACGCACCACTGAATCGATAATTTCAAACATAAAGCTTTGGAAAGACTTGATTTGATTTTGCCTGCCCGCTGCATACGCAAGTTTTGGTTTCAACAAAACCAATGATGTTTCGATTTCGTCATTGTAAGTATTGTTGTTATTCCGAAATTTTGTCTTAATTAAGTTGATATGACTAAATACGTTTCGTATTTGATTGGTTTTAATACTGCGCGCATATTCACTCCCTTTCCTGTTGGCCCAATTATCGATTTCGCTGGCAGAAATTTCTGCTAGATCACGGATTTTAAATTCGATTTGATTCGTTTCCATTATTCCTCCTTTTATTTATTTACTTTTCTTGTTTTCAAAATCACATAGGATGCTGGTATTTGGAAATTCTTGTACCAGAACTTTCTTATTTCCGGCTCAGACATAATAAAATATCGTGCAAAAATTCGTATGAATGATTCTTTAATTTCATTATTTATTTCCTTCTGCCGATTAAAATTTCGCGTGAAAATTCGTAAGAATGATTCTTCAATTTCATTATTTAATTCCTTTTGCTCATCCAATTGATTTAATACAATTTGAATGTTTAATTTATCATTTAAAGCTTTTTGGCTTAGTATCGTGTTGTCTAACTCTCTTCGGGCAAATGCATAATGGAGTTTAGATGTAACCTGGTGAACCTTGTCGACAACTATATTCCCATTTTCGTCTAAACACTGCTGAGTGAGTGTAAGCAATTGATGAATAAAACTTCTCGGCAATTTATCTTTCAGATTTTTATCGGAAACTGTCTGGTAAAGTAGTTTGCCAATATTTAGTAAAAAGTTGAAATTACTCCACGAGACTTCGCGATAAAAAATTGAAATTTGATTCTTAAACTGTGACGTCCTTTTTGCTTTTTCCAATTGTTCGTTTGCTTCTTTGGCGAAACGAGCGACAGGATAGTTCGGCTTCACAAATACTGTACCGCAGGATATAGTTATGTTTTCGTTTCCACAACAAAATTTTTGGAATTCTTTTTGAACTGATTGTACGAAATCAATAATTTTAGCCCAATTCCCCACTGCGAAAAGGTCGTCGCCGCCAGCGTAAACAAGATACACTCGATGCTTTTCTGCGATACTATTAATATGCCCACAAAAGAAGCGATCCAATTCTCGGGAAAGCATAGCAAATCGAGAAACAGAATAAAAAGTTTCTTTACTACCATCAAGTGTTGGCTTTTTCAGTCCACCACTTAATATCCTTCCCAAATTGTCCACGTCCATTTTTGCAACTCCAAGTAAGGGGTAACTTCCATCAGAGTTTTCATCTGATTTGTTTTCCTCATCAATTTCATCATCCAAATTTGCTAGCTCTTCAAAAGTCAAAGGCTTATCATTTAGCTTTTTATCTGTTGGGACATAGGAACCTACATATTTAAAAGAAAAGGCAACTTTGAAACTAATTTGTGATTTTTGAGCAATTTGGTAAATTTCGTTTAAATCGGTATTTCTTAAGTTATGTATAATGCAATACTCAAAATCGAAAGTTTCAAGTTTTTTCAATTTTTCAAGTAACAAATCCTTTGAAACGAAACAATAGATAGTTCCAAGTTCATCAAAGCGAATAGTTCCCTCCCCATCGAAATTACGAGGGTCTCCACCAGGATGCACTATTTCCAATAAATATTCACTTTTCACAATATTGGTGCCGATGTCTTGGAACAATTTTTCGAATTTCTCAAGGCCTTCGGCTCTTACCATCTCAAAATTCATTACTTCACTCAATACCGAAAAGGACTTTCTTGTCTTAGCAGTATTTAGTTCATAATCCAAAAAGATTGACATTAAATCGAAATTCTGCCCCAACCAGTCCTTCGTATAACTATCGTATGCTAAAACTACTTGTAGGATTCCGCCAAATTTTTCCAAAAGAGAAAGATTGATTCTCTTTTCGATTTCTTTCAGTTTAGAAATGTTCGCTTCGTTGTTAGGAACAAGCAATAGGAAGTGTCCCCCGCTGCAAAAGAGAATATTGGCGTCGTAAAGACCCAGTTGTCGAATGATATAATTTGCCACTGTGTCGGCAAGCAATCTGACATAGAACGAACGCCCTCTCAATTGCTTTGCTGCACGAGTAGCTTCTTCAATGTCGTAGAATATAAACTTTTGTATTCCAGATATATCTCCTTTGACCAGCAAACATTGGTTCTCCGCTTGGCTCGAACTTATACAAGAAGTTAAAGCAGCAACTACACGAGAATGGTCGAACAAGGAAATGTCTGGGCTCGAGACATAACTTGCGGAACTTATTAAACTTGTGTATTTTTCAAAAAGTTTGTATAAAGTTGTAAAAAATGGTCGAAAACTCAAAATGTTGTATAAAATGGAAATTTCATCTACAAACTTGACAAAAGTTTGGGCATAAGTTGATTCATAAGATTTTAAAAAAAACTCATCAATCTTCCAATCCTTTGTTGAATTCAGATTTGTCGCCCTGGGCATATCTATTGTAAAGTTGATTGGGGATGGATTGTAATAATGAATTTTGGGCAACCGCTTATCATCGTAGAGTTGAACCCTTGACAATATCGAAACCAAGGGCCTAAGAGTTTTCAAGGAACTTCCTTTTTCGGATACTCTTTCCTTGGCAGCAATTGCATCAGCAATTTGAATATTTGTTGAACCCCTTTCAACATAAGTTTTTAACAATGAGATATTAAATTCATTTGAATAATGGCTAATTCTTAGAGTATTGAAAATTGTGTCGATAAACTTTTTCCCCCGAGCCTCGTGGTCGCCTTTCCATATTCCAGCACGATAGGCAAATTTACCAATGTCGTGGAGGAATGCGCCCAGATACTCCATTTCAAATTTTGCTTGCGACATACTCTTTGTTTCCTTTTTTTACATAAATGTAATTGGAAGGCAACTTTAACCCATACAACTTCTTTCCATAGGAACCTTCAACTGAAATAATGTAATATTCTGCTATTGGACTATTGTTTAATAATGTTCTTATTTTTCTCCTTATTACTGATATTGCCTTTTGTATCACTTCGAAGTCGAAAATTCCATTTTGGAAGCCAAATTTTCGAACTCTTTCTAAATGCCCATAGGACGAAGCCACTCTCTTGTAAATTTTCCACAATCGTTCTGAATTCGTACGGGAAAAGTTCTTGCCTCCTGGAATAAATCTTCCTTTTGTTGCAAAAAAGTAATAAACAGCAAATTGAAAAGGTGGTAGTTCAATTATCTTATCACCGATTTTAACTTTTCGCTCCTTAACAACAAAAACCAAAGGTTGGAGTGTAAAAGATTGGTCGATTTCACGCTGGATATTTTCAATTAAGTTTGAAAAACTTATATCCGCCTTCCCAACTTGTTGAAGAAACTTATTCCGCAACTTTATAAAAGGCTTTTCGATTAACTTTATGTTTTGGCCGTCCTTTTCATTTTCCGGAAAATATAGCCGTTTGCTTTCGAATTCTTTCGAAACAAGGACGTGAAACATCTTGTCATGCTCGCCTCCTAACAAAGTCATTGCGGTGGCTAAATCGACACTCATTGTCTTTCTTCCGCCGCTAAGCAAACAAAATAAAACGTTCCTATCGTTGGAGGTCAATTCCCAAATCGTTTTGAAAACCAGTTCTGCGAATTTATTTTCCTTTCCGTCGGCGGAAATCTCTTCATCGACTGAGTAAATACATTCTTCGTTGAAAATTGGTGGCTTGAATTTAAATTTTTTGCTCATCCTCTTCAATTCCCGCTTCAAATTGCTTGCAATATTTTCTTTGCATTCATCTGTTGTAAATATTATTATCTTATCAAAGTTAATTTTCTGCTTAACTGTAAGACAATACAATCCTTCAGTTATTATTTGTGGATTTAATCCGCATAAAGCTAAAAGTAACCGTTGCTTTTTGCTATTAGTTGCCATTAGCATTAATGCAAAAATTTAAATTAAGCATTGATTTTCAATTTTCCAAATTATTTTGCAATATAATTTAATAATGCTTGTTCCAAAAAGCCCGTCGAGTTACAATTAAAAACTTCCTCGCTTTGTTTGTATCGCATAAAATTTTCATTCTTATAAACAACATAATAGGCCTTGTAAAAAGCGGTAACTTTTACTCTTGTTTGATTCTGATTCAAAGGTATTACTAAAACATTAAAGTAACCCGTTGGCTTTTCAAATTCCGCATTGTAATTTAAGGCATAACCCGGTTCGCCGCAATCCATCAATGTTCCAATTCCACCACTGGCAGACATAACGTCTGTTGCTATGAAACCCGACGACTTGTCCATATTTCTAATTGGTAGACCCAATTCTGCGAAAAATTGGATGACTTTGCTCCAAACTGCTTCGTATGGCAAATTGTAGTCAAATTGATTTACGAAATTATACTGCTTCGGCGGTTTGTAAGAACTGCAAGATAAAACGAAAATGGAAATTGCAAAAAAGGTAAAAATTCGTTTCATATTCCACCAATATTTTTAAAAAAACAAAATTATCTTCTCCAAAAAACAATTGAAAGCAAAAGAATGTTTTAAGAACATTCTCAAAATGTTCTTTTTTTCTTCTATCCCTATTGTTTTTCGTTTCTTTATTTTTTATTTGGAGTTGCGCTATGAAAAAACATTTCTACTTCTTTCGACCTGGAAAACTTTACAGAAAAGACAACACTATTTGCTACGAGCCAAGCGTCGAAGTTCCCGCCGACGAAGATGAGAACCTTCAAGAACAAATCTTGCTCTCCTCCAATGATTCCCCTCGTTTAATCGATTCCACACAAAGAACTGTTATTCCCATTCAAGAAATCGATTCTATCTTCATTTTTGCTGATGTTCTTTTCAATTCTCGTTTCATTGAATTCGCTGCCTCGAACTACATTCCTATCCATATGTTTAATTTCTTCGGTCGGTACAAAGGCACTTTCTATCCGATTAACGAATCTTATAGCGGCACTTTCATCCTTAAACAATGTTCTTTCTATCTAAAATACTCTCGTCGTATAGTAATTGCTCGCAAAATTATTAAAGCAGCCTCTCATAACATTATTAAAAATATTTCTCGCTATTCCGCAAAATCACCAGTTCTCCAAGAAAAGATTGATGAAATTAAAAGTTTGGTTGCTTCAATTGACAATGCCGTCTACACATCACAATTAATGGGAATCGAAGCCAACATTCGCAAAATTTACTATTCCACTTTCAACTACTTTATTGATTCTGAAATTAAATTTACAAAACGCGAATTCCATCCACCAACCGACCCAATGAATTCTTTAATTTCTTTTTCCAATGCTCTTGTCTATTCTGCCGTTATTTCCGAAATCTACCGCACACAACTCAATCCTTTTATTTCTTTCCTTCACGAACCAGGTGACAATCGTTTCTCTCTGGCTTACGACATTGCTGAAATCTTCAAACCATTGCTCGCCGACCGAATCATTTTCAAACTTCTCAACAATGGCTCCATTCGTTTAGAACATTTCGAATACCGCGATGGTGGCTGTTTCGTAAACCCAACTGGCCGTAAAATCATTGTTAAAGAATTCGATTCTCGGTTAAACAAAACTATTTTTCACAGGAAAATCAAACATAATGTTTCCTACCGCCGCCTCATTAGATTGGAATGTTACAATTTGGTTAGCCATATCAAAAAAGAAAAAGAATACGAGCCATTTAAAATTTGGTGGTAAAAATTTCATTTCGTATTTGTCAAAAAATGGTTGATTGAAAATGTTTTGTATTGCAGTTTACGATATTAACGAAAAGCGTGTCGCAAAAGTTTTAAAACTTTTTCGCCAATATCTTCATTGGATTCAAAATTCCGTATTCGAAGGACATCTGTCACCAGGCCAAATCGACGACCTTATCGACAAGGCTTTGGAAATTATCGACCCAGAAGAGGATTCGATTATCATATACATTATGGAAACCGATAAATATCTTGAAAAACTAAATTTTGGAATTGACAAAAGTCGGCTAACTAGTAATTTTATCGATTAGTTACAATGATTTTTCTTGAAAAAATAGTCTCGAGATGGGGAGAAATTTTGGTAAAAATTGCCGATTTAGGCAGGACTAAAAAATGAATATCTTGAAAATCAAGGACTTAACTTGTCTCGAGATGAATTTTTAAAAAAATTTGCATAATTGAAAAAAAAGTAATAATTTAGAAATGTTTTCAAGGAGAAATCCAAAAGTTCTTTGACAAGTGGAGACTTTTTATAACAAAAAACGGGGAAAAATAGAGCCAAAACCCGCATAGAATCGAAGTCGAGTTTACTAGTTTTAATCGGACTATGTTAGGATTACGACCTAAATCATGAAGTTGATAAAATCCAACATCTTCTCCGGTTTTAATCGGACTATGTTAGGATTACGACACAAAAAAAACAAAAAAAAACGCTACCAAGTAGTAAAAAGTTTTAATCGGACTATGTTAGGATTACGACCTTAAAGAGTAAAAACAAATCGTGGACTAAAGCAGTTTTAATCGGACTATGTTAGGATTACGACTTTTATAAATAAATAAACGCAGTAAATACATGCTACGGTTTTAATCGGACTATGTTAGGATTACGACTGGTTAATTTTCGTAACGATCCTTGCCCATTGCTTCGGTTTTAATCGGACTATGTTAGGATTACGACATTTTTTTTGTTCCGCCCCCGTGCCTTTGAAATTGTAGTTTTAATCGGACTATGTTAGGATTACGACTAGCAATACTCTCTTTTAAAGCGTTGCCAACCTTTAAAGTTTTAATCGGACTATGTTAGGATTACGACTTGACGTTGTTATTGATTTAACGACAAATGGTTTCCGTTTTAATCGGACTATGTTAGGATTACGACCTCGATTTCAACACCAGCCGTGTCCGTCAGCGTCCGCGTTTTAATCGGACTATGTTAGGATTACGACCCATTTGTCATATCGAAAATTAGGAATGTTGTTTTTTGTTTTAATCGGACTATGTTAGGATTACGACCGTCAACTACAATGACATCAGTATCTTTCAAGTCAAGTTTTAATCGGACTATGTTAGGATTACGACAAGTTATCTTTGACAAATAAGTAGAAACTATAAATTAGTTTTAATCGGACTATGTTAGGATTACGACGGAATAAAGACTGGTCAAAAATAATCGACATCGTAGTTTTAATCGGACTATGTTAGGATTACGACCAAGTGCAGATGCAAATATCGTGAATACATTTGGTTTCGTTTTAATCGGACTATGTTAGGATTACGACACTACTCAATAAGAATAAACACAATAATACACTAAGTTTTAATCAGACTATGTTAGGATTACGACTTCAACGTGTTCAATCTTTAAAGGTAAGAAAAAGTTTTAATCGGACTATGTTAGGATTACGACTTGCAATCGGGGCAGGGTGTCTCCTCATCGCTTAGCAGTTTTAATCGGACTATGTTAGGATTACGACTCAGTTGCTGTTGAAACAATTTCACGGTTACGCTCGGCTCGTTTTAATCGGACTATGTTAGGATTACGACTCAACTAATGTTTAACAATTAGGAGGGTTTAAAAAGTTTTAATCGGACTATGTTAGGATTACGACTTCTCTATCTCTAATCATAAGATAGAGACTATTCATTAGTTTTAATCGGACTATGTTAGGATTACGACGATAAAACAATGACGTCATCTTCTTTTGAATAATTGGGTTTTAATCGGACTATGTTAGGATTACGACATTTTCAACGGTTCTATTCTCGACCAATTTTCTGGTATGTTTTAATCGGACTATGTTAGGATTACGACTTTTATGAACAATCCAAATCAATCAAACCAAACAATGTTTTAATCGGACTATGTTAGGATTACGACGTGTGGGGTTCAAAAAAAATTAATTATTTTTTCGGAGTTTTAATCGGACTATGTTAGGATTACGACTCACCTCTGTCGTAAATAAATGTTTTGCTTGAAAAATTGTTTTAATCGGACTATGTTAGGATTACGACCAGCCCACGCTCCACGCTCCTATGGTTTTACCGCGTTTTAATCGGACTATGTTAGGATTACGACTTTTAAAATTTTGTTTTTAGGAACAAGTTCCTACGTTTTAATCGGACTATGTTAGGATTACGACTCAATTTTAAACTTATCGATTTTTGCCTTCAAAGTTTTAATCGGACTATGTTAGGATTACGACCATAATATCTAATCCAGGTCTCTTTTTGGTATAATTGTTTTAATCGGACTATGTTAGGATTACGACCCGTTGTCTAATAGGATACGCCAGAACAACTCTTGAGTTTTAATCGGACTATGTTAGGATTACGACCCGTTGTCTAATAGGATACGCCAGAACAACTCTTGAGTTTTAATCGGACTATGTTAGGATTACGACAATTTGGTTTCATAAGTCCTCCTTTTTTTTAGTTTAACGTTTTAATCGGACTATGTTAGGATTACGACGTTCCGTAGCAGTAGCACCAGGAGGCTTCGGATGTTGTAGCGTTTTAATCGGACTATGTTAGGATTACGACTCCCCGTCGGGCTGATAAACAAAAAGGTCTTTGCCGTCGAGTTTTAATCGGACTATGTTAGGATTACGACTTTGCTACCTTTACTGCTTCTTTTAATTGTGTTTCTTTGTTTTAATCGGACTATGTTAGGATTACGACAGACTGACACCTCTCTTCATACAGCGATAGAATAAGTTTTAATCGGACTATGTTAGGATTACGACACGCTCCACGCCTTATCCTCGTCACGATGCCAATAATAGTTTTAATCGGACTATGTTAGGATTACGACTTCATTAACTCCTCAGACTTGACATTTGCTTCCTGCGTTTTAATCGGACTATGTTAGGATTACGACACTTTTGCCTCGACTAAACTTGAGGCAAAAATTTCAAAGTTTTAATCGGACTATTTTAGGTTTATGACAACGTAGGGGTGTATTGCTTTACACCCCTACACGTTTTAATAGAAATATGTTAGGATTACGATTGTCATTGTAGGGGCGAATGATTATTCGCCCCTACATTGAATGATTATTCGCCCCTACTTCGAATGATTATTCGCCCCTACTTCGAATGATTATTCGCCCCCTCTTCGAATGATTATTCGCCCCCACTTTTTGATTGAATTGTTCTGGTGTTACACAGACAGGGATGTCTGTGCTACTTTTTTGGCTGTGGGGCTAATTTTTTTAGCGCTTTTGTTTATTGTACTAATGTGGTGTTGGGTTGAGGACACAGACAGGGATGTCTGTGCTACTTTTTTTGGTTGAGTTGGGTAAATTTGTGGGGACGTAAAGCATTACGCTCTTACAAGAAACCTTTGAATCAATCTTAAGCGGAAATTTTTTGCCTTTGTTTGGGAAATCTATTTTTGTAGGGTATTTTTTGGATTGCTTTTAGGTGTTATTTTTGCTTTTTTTATTTCGAGGTTGTTTTATGAAGATTTTGAAATGTTTGGTACTTGCAGTTATGTTTGCTTTTGTTTTTTCGCCTGCGTATGCACAGCAAAGGCACAAAGGGAAGTTCGTCGATTACAAAAATGAATTTTGGGAAGAAATTCACAAAAGCACGCAAGAGTATTGGAAAAAACCCGAGCGGAAGAAACCTCGCTTCATTGTGGATTTTGATGGTCTTGATTTGCCTAAATCGAAGGATGAGTTTAAATATTACTGGCATAACGAACCGCGTTCGCAGGGCGCGACTGGAACTTGTTGGAGTTTTTCAACGACTTCTTTTTACGAATCTGAAATCAATCGCCTTTTTGGGAAAAAAGTAAAGTTGTCCGAAATGTATACCGTTTACTGGGAATATGTCGAAAAGGCAAGATATTTTGTGCAGACACGAGGAGAATCGTTTTTTGGCGAGGGAAGCGAATCGAATGCAGTTCGAAGGATATGGCAAAAATACGGCTGTGTCCCATTGGAATTCTTCGAAGGGAAATTGCCAGGTCAAAAGTTCTACGACCATTCGAAAATGTTTGCAGAAATGGAGAAATTTCTGAATAAAGTGAAGGAAAATTCGCTTTGGAACGAAGAATTTGTGATTTCAACAATCAAGAGTATTTTGAACAAATATATGGGAGAGCCACCAACAAAATTTGTTTACGAAAACAAAGAATACACTCCGATTTCTTTCTTGAAAGAATATCTAAAGTTGAATTTAGACGATTATATTGACATAATGTCGCTAATGGAGAAGCCATATTACAAGTATGTAGAGTTGGAAGTTCAAGACAATTGGTGGCACGACTCCTCCTATTTAAATGTTCCATTGGACGAGTTTATGAGCATTATCAAGAATGCAATACAAAAGGGGTATACTGTTGTTATTGGCGGAGATGTTTCCGAGGCTGGAATTGAATCGCACAAGGAGGTGGCAATCGTCCCAACTTTCGACATTCCTTCGGAATACATTGACGAAAACGCTCGCCAATTTCGCTTTTCGAACAATACAACTGGCGACGACCACGGAATACACCTTGTTGGATACAAGACAGACAAAGACAAGAAGATGTGGTTTTTGATAAAAGATTCTGGCAGTGGCTCGTTCAATGGTAACAACAAAGGTTACTATTTCTACCACGAGGATTATGTAAAACTAAAGATGTTGAGTTTCACAATCCATAAAGATGCAATTAAGGATATTCTTCAAAAAGTAAAGTAAGAAAGAGTAATTTTAAAAAGAAAAGCCTCCCGAGTAAATGGTTTCGTTCGGGAGGTTTTTTAATTCAAGATAATTATTCAAAAGAGAAGACTAAGCTGCGCCTCGTTTGAATTCGTATACAGGCGGGGCACCTTGTTCGACGACTTCACGAGTGATAATGCACTTTTGAAGGTTTTTCATATCTGGAACAGAAAATTGAATGGGAAGCATAATTTCCTCGACAATAGCACGGAGGCTACGGGCGCCAGTTTTCAACTGTTTGGCTCGGGCAACAATAGCATCGAGAGCCTCGTCGGTGAAAACCAGTTCGACCCCATCAAGTTCGAAAAGTTTAGTAAATTGTTTGATTATAGAATTCTTTGGTTCTTTTAGAATGCGTTTCATTGCCTCTTCGGTTAAGTCTTCCAGCGGAGCAATAACGGGCAAACGACCAACTAACTCTGGAATGAATCCATATTTTATCAAATCGTCTGGTTCAACTTTTCTTAAGAGTTTTGAAGTTTCTTCGACCGAGGGTTTCAATTCGGCAGTGAAACCGATGGTTGTTTTCTGCAATCTTCTTGCAACAATTTGTTCGAGTCCAACGAAGGCACCACCACAAATGAATAGTATGTTCTTGGTATTGACATAAAGGAGACGCTGTTCTGGATGCTTGCGACCGCCTTGCGGGGGAACGCCAGCGATTGTACCTTCGAGGATTTTCAACAAGGCTTGTTGTACACCTTCTCCAGAGACGTCTCGGGTGATTGATGGGGAATCGCTCTTGCGTGAAATTTTATCGATTTCGTCAATGTAGACTATTCCAATTTCGGCAAGTCCAATGTTGTAATTTGCATTTTGTAATAATCTTAGGATAACAGTTTCGACATCGTCGCCGACATAGCCCGCTTCGGTTATAGTCGTTGCATCGGCAATTGCAAAAGGCACTCGCAAAATTTTTGCAAGGGTTTGAGCAAGTAGGGTTTTTCCAGTTCCGGTTGGACCGATAAGTAAAATGTTACTTTTATCTATGTCTACGTCTGGATTGGAGTCGAAATTGAGCAAGATTCTTTTGTAGTGATTGTAGACAGCCACTGAAAGAACTTGTTTTGCATAATCTTGCCCAATGACGTATTCATCGAGTTTTCGTTTGATTTCGCTTGGTGTTGGAATTTTGTCCAATTGGCTTTCGATTAGGAAACGCTCCAAGCGTTTATTTTTAATAATCTCGTAGGTGCTTTCGATACAAAAATTGCAAATTAGAACTTTGTTCTGCCCTTCAAAAAAGCCTTCGACCTCGTATTGACTACGACCACAAAAAGAACAATATCTAACATCTTGATGATGGCTTTTCTTCTGTGTCATTGTTTGTTCTCTTGTTCTTTTGTTTCAGTTTTTGGGGCTTTGGTTAATATTTTATCAATAATTCCATAGTCAAGAGCCTCTTGTGCAGACATATAATAGTCTCGGTCGGCGTCCTTGCGAATCTTTTCAATATCCTTGTTGGTGTGCTTGGCAATAATTTCATAGAGCATATCCCGAATGCGAAGCATTTCGCGAGTATATATTTCAATGTCTGTGGATTGTCCTTGTGTCCCGCCAGTTGGTTGGTGCATAAGGATTCGCGAATGGGGCAAGGCATAGCGTTTACCCGGGGTACCAGCACATAGAAGAACTTGTGCCATAGAGGCAGCCATACCAATGCAAATAGTTACGATGTCTGGTGCAACGTATTGCATTGTATCGTAAATTGCCAGTCCAGCAGTAACGCTTCCGCCCGGTGAATTAATGTACAAATGGATATCTTTATTCGGGTCTTCGCTTTGAAGGAACAACATTTGTGCAATGACAAGGCTTGCAACATTGTCGTCAATTGGTGTGCCAATAAATATAATACGTTCTTTAAGCAGTCGCGAATAAATGTCGTATGCTCGCTCGCCTCGTGGCGTTTGTTCAATTACTATAGGTACAAGTTGGTCAAACATAGTCTTACCTTAACAAATAAAAGTGTAAAGACGAAATGCTTTTGAAAATTATTTATTCTTTTTGAGTTGTTTCATTGTCGATTGTTTCTTTCTCTTCGTCAGAGATTTGTTCATCTTGGGCTTCATTGTTTGCATTGCTATCGGAAGTGGTTAGTTCTTCATTGGAATCGGTGGTTGGTTCTTCTTGAAAACCTTCTTCGACCATTTTCTGGTATTCATCGAAGTCAATTTCGGTAGTTTCGGCAAAACCAATTATGAAATCCAAAACTTTCTTTTCCATCAAAGTATCGACAATGTGTGGTGTGCTTTTTATATAATTTCGCAATTCTTCTTCGTTGGCGTTTGGGTCTTGTCGTTTGTGTTCTTCGACAATTGAATCGATGTCGTAGTCTTCGAGTTGAAGATTTTCTTTTTCAATGATTTTCTTTTTAATTATTGCCCATTTAACTTGGCTTTCTGCAATTGGAAGGAAGTCGTCGATGATTTCTTCGGGCTTTTTACCACGCAATTGTGGATAGGCATCGGAATACTTTTTCAAGAAGTCTTCGCTCAATTTATTAGCGGTTTCGTAAAGTACTGTTTGTGGTAAATCAAATTCGTGGGCTTCGACAAGTTGTTTGATTACTTGTTTCACCATTTCATCATTGGTCTTCAAATCCCATTTTTCTTGTAGGAAATAACCAATTTCTTCTTTGAATTCTTCGGTGGTTTGAAGTCTTCCTTTGGTATATTCTTGAACAAACTCATCATTGAATGGAGGCATCACCAGTTCGGAAATGTTTTTAATACGGATTTTTACGTTTTCGTTGGGCGCGGAAGGCTCCGTGTCGTGCGGATTGAAGACGAACTCGTCGCCAAGGCTTTTGCCTAAAAGCATTTGTTTTAAGTCTGGTAGTACAGTTTCGGACGAAAGAAGCACGGTTGTTGTTTGAATTTTGCCATTTATCTCTTCAAATGTATTTTGGTCGAGTGGAATGATGTCGATAGTTACAAGTGTGTGTTCGTGTTTCACTTGGTCGGTTTGTTGAACGTTTGCCGTGTGTAGTAGTCTATGTTCAATTTCGTGTTCAATTTCCTCGTCGGTAACTCGATGAACAGGTTCGTAAATTTTCAAGCCTTTGTATTCTTTCAATTCAAAATCGGGAATAACATCTATTGTGAATACAAATGTTACCTTATCTTCTTCCTTTGTGTAATTTTTGAAAATCGGTTTTCCAATAAATTTGATTTCGTTCGATTTGGTTGCATCCTTGAAAATCTTTGTGGCAAATTCGCCGACAAAATCTTCTTCGATTTGTTTTCCATATAAATTCTTAATCAAATTTAAAGGAACACGACCTTTACGAAATCCTTTAAGGGAAATGTACTGTTGGGCAGTTTTGAATTCTTCGTTCAAGCCCTCGTCAAATTCAGATTTCGGAACTGAAATTTTAACTTCTTTCGTTGCTTCATCAATTTTGTTAATTGTAACTTCCAATTTATTCTCCTTAATTAAATAAAAAAAGTGCGGATGGGGAGACTCGAACTCCCACGGGTTGCCCCACTAGATCCTAAGTCTAGCGCGTCTGCCAATTCCGCCACATCCGCGGGATTCAAAATACAAAATTATGAAAAAAAATGGAAACTTGCCTTTTATTTGGGCTTTGTATTATAATTTTGTATTTTTTGAACTTAGTGAGATTAACTATGAGATACTTCTTTTTGTACATTTTGGTTTTAGGATTTACAATGAATGTTTTTGCACAAAACACCTCCAAAAACGATAATTATGTTTACGTGATTTCACTCAAACAAGGGGAAAAATCACTTGGAGAAATTAAAATACGCCTTTTTCCCGACGTTGCTCCTCAACATTGCCGGAATTTCGATAGCCTTGTGTCAATAGGATTCTATAATGGAACTGCCTTCCATCGAGTTGTCCCCGGGTTTATGATGCAAGGTGGATGTCCAAACTCCAAGAACAAACCAAAAGATACTTGGGGAATGGGGGACCCATCGCAAAGAAAAATTCCCGCAGAGTTTAGCAAATTGAAGCATAAGCGAGGAACAATTTCTGCTGCGAGGACTAACGATCCGAACAGCGCCACCTCCCAATTTTTTATCTGCTTCAAAGATGCACCTTGGCTTGATGGAAATTATACAGTCTTTGGCGAAGTCGTTGATGGCTTCGATGTTTTAGATAAAGTCGAAAAAACAAAGTTGGAAAAGCAACCGTATAGCAGCGAGGTCAGTAGCCCCGTAGAGAAAATTGAAATGACCATAAAGAAAATTTCGAAATAGTGATATTTAAAATTTAATGATTGAAATAAAGGATATTGAAGACCCGAGAGTAGCATTTTACCGAAGCCTTCGATATACACCACCGTCCCACATTAAAGCAAATGTGTTTATTGCCGAAGGCGAAAAAGTTGTGGTTCGTTTGCTTCGAAGTACTTTGAAAATTCATTCAATATTTGCAATTTTGGATTTTTACAGTAGTTACAAAAATTTAATCGACGAAAAGATGGTCCCCGACGATTGCAGATATTTTGGGGATAAAAGTTTGATGGAGCAAATTGTTGGTTTCCACTTGCATTCTGGCGTTATGGCAATTGGCTATAAACCCGATAATGTTGATCTTTTGAATTTATCGGAGAAGATTGTTGTCTTAAATTGTATCAACAATTCAGAAAACATTGGTCAAATTTCACGTATTTCCCGCGCTTTTGGATTCGACTCGTTGCTTGTGGACGAACATTCGACCAGCCCATTTCTTCGACGAGCCGTTCGTGTTTCTATGGGTAATGTTTTCTATTTGAAGGTCAGAGAAACAGAAAATTTAATTTCGGACTTAAAAGATTTAAAACAAAGGGATTACAAAATTATATCTTGTGAAATTACAGAAAAGTCGATTGATTTGTACCAATTCGAATTTCCTTCCAAATTTGCCTTGATTTTTGGAAACGAGGATCGCGGAGTTTCAAAAGAAATATTGGAAATATCCGATTCTGTTGTTCAAATACCTATTAACCAAGAAGTAGATTCATTGAATGTTGCCATTTCCACTGGAATTATTTTAAATGAATATAATAGACAAATTAGGTTAAGAAATGTGGTCAACTGATGAAGTTCTTGCGTTAACTTTGTCGAGAATTGCACCCCAACCCAAGTTGAAATCGATTGTAGAAAATTTTCAAAATTTTGATCATTTTCTTGCATTTATTGTTGAAAACGAACGGGCACAACATCTTCCCGATTTTGTTGGTTCATACGAAAAATTAATTTTCGGGCGTAAGGAGGCAGAAAATCAAATTTTCAAGGCAGAAAATTTCGGTGCGAAAATTATTAGTTACTGGGACGACGAATACCCAAAAAGGCTCAGAGAAATTCAATACCCGCCCTTAGTATTATTCGTGAAAGGAAATGTTGACCCCGATGGTCTTTCAATTTCTATGGTTGGTACACGGAAAAATACTCATTATGGAAAACTCGTTGCAGAGGAATTTGCACGTAAATTTGTTGAACGAGGAATAATTGTAACAAGCGGGCTTGCTTTTGGAATCGACTCTATCTGCCACGAAACTGCTATAAATTCTAACGGAACGACATATGGCATACTTGCCTGTGGTTTGGATTGCGTTGCGGTTAGTGTTACAAGAAAATTAGTTGATCAAATTGTTGAATCAAATGGGGCAATCATCACTGAATATAAATTTGGAACAAAAGCCTTACCTGCATATTTTCCGCAAAGAAACAGAATCATTAGCGGAATTTCTGTTGCGACTGTGGTGGTTGAAAGCGACATCAAGGGTGGAGCAATGATTACTGCTCGCTTTGCTTTCGACCAAAACAGGGACGTCTTTGCTGTTCCAGGCAATGTTAATTCCCCCAAGAGTAGAGGAACAAACTATTTGATAAAAAACAATTTTGCTAAATTGGTATCCTCGCCAGAGGAAGTGTTATACGAACTTGGACTGGCGGAAGAACCAAAACTTTTTTCTGAAAATGAAAACGAAGTGGAGTTCGAGGATAGCCTCGATAGTGGTATTTACAATGCTATTTCAAGCGAACCCAAGCATATCGATGTTCTTGCAGACGAGTTGAATATTGATATTTCAGATCTACTATTTCGACTATTAAATTTAGAATTTAAGGGTTTAATCAGACAATTACCTGGTAAATACTATATTAGGGTTAAATGATGGAAGATTACGATTCGACTTTGAGTTATTATCAAACATTAATCGAAAACAGACTTTCTGAATTAGTCCAAAAAAGAGAACCCAACAACCTTTATTCTCCAATTGAGTATATTTTACTTGACGGTGGAAAAAGAATTCGTCCTTTGCTTTGTATGTTGGCTTGCGAGGCTACTGGGGGAGACCCGTTCGAGTCTGTTGATGCAGCAGTTGCTGTCGAGATAATGCATAATTTCACACTCGTTCACGACGATATAATGGACAATTCCCCTTTGAGAAGGGGCAAAACAACTATTCATTTAAAATGGGATTTGCCAACAGCGATTCTTTCTGGCGATGCAATGGTCGGGCTTGCTTTGGAAGTTTTAGCGAGTTATTCAAACTACACTAACTTTGGTAAAATCATCGAACAATTTGCATACGGTTACATTGAAGTATGCGAAGGACAAGCGCTCGATATGTTGTTTAATAACAGAAAGGATGTTACTACCGACGATTATTTTCATATGGTGAGAAAGAAGACCTCTGCTGTAATACAAACTAGCCTGGTACTTGGGGGGCTTTGTGCTGGAGCGATTGAGGATGATTTAGAAAACCTAAAAGAATTTGGATTGAACCTTGGAATTGCGTTTCAACTTCAAGACGACTATCTCGATTTGAAGGCAACAGATATGAAACTTGGCAAAAGAATTGGGAATGACATACTGGAGAAGAAAAAAACATTAATGGTTTTGATGGCATTCGAGCGGGCGAAACTTGAAAAGGACAAGTCACTTTTGGAAAGACTTTATTCCCCTGGTGAAATCCCACAAGAATTGATACCCGAATTTGTTGAACTCTTCGAAAGACTTGACGTTTTTAACGACGTTCAAGAAACGATTAATTCATATTTCGAGAAAGCAAGCAATGCTTTAGATAATTTATCAAGGAACCAGGGCACCAAGATGTTGAAGTATTTACTCGATAAGATTAATGTTCGCTCGTATTAGTTTTTTGCTTGCGTTGTTTCTACTATCTACAAATTTCGCTTTCTCACAATTTAGGGTAAACGACATTTTTATTGAACGTTTAAATGTGTTTGATTCTACTAGCAAAGATTGGTTTTTTGCTGCAAAACTTGCTAATTCCTTGCATTTTCTAACTCGCCAATATGTAATTGAGGACGAACTGCTGTTTTCAAGAGGTGATATTATTGATGATAATATATTGCTCGAAACAGAAAAGAACCTTCGCTCGATGAACTTGTTTTCTCGTGTCGAAATAACAATCGATTCATTAGATCCACTGAATTGCAATGTTTATGTAGTTACCAAAGATCGTTGGTCGACAAATCCCTCTTTGCTTTTTGGTACTGGTGGAGAAGCCTATCGTCTTGGCTTCCGAATAGAAGAGTTGAATTTTCTTGGCACTGGGACAACAATTGTACCCGAATTTCTTTACCGTAGCGAAAACGACACCCGAATGCAAGTGCGCGCAAAGTTGTACCAACGAAGACTTTTCCGTTCCGATTTTTCGATCAAATATGAATTCTTCATTAACCGATTTCGGACTTTACATAATCTTTCCTTTTGGAAGCCATTTTTCTCTCGACAGACAAAGAATTCCTTTGGAGCGACTATCGTTAATAATTTTGGCAACGATTTACTATTTACTGGCAACGGTCAATACCAGAAAATGAATTTTTACGAAAAAGGTGGAACAATTTGGTACTCGCACAGTTGGTTTAAGGAAGATAGGTTATTCATCTCGGGGTTGCTTGATGTGAGGAAAGTTATTCGTGGAGCGCAAACATATACCCGTGCATTTGACAATTCTGGTAGAATATTTGTTGCATTCTCTTCTATATCCGAGAACTTTTATAAAAGTGATAAATTAAATACTTTTTTAACGGAAGATATAGTTGTCGGTGGCTGGGGGAGTGCAGTTCTTGGACGAACATTTAAAATCGATACAAACGGAACGGATGCTTTTTATCTTGCCGGTGTAGGCGAAAAGTCCTATCTTTCACCAGATGAACGAGTGTACCTTTTTGGCCGTTTGGCGGGAGGAAGCGCCTTTGCAAATTCCATAGGATTCAATACTTACCAAGAATTTTTGGGTTTGATGTACTATCGTTTTAATGACAATATTCTGTTTGCAACACAAGTCAAGCAACAAACGGTGTGGAATTGGCGTGGTGTTCGTCAACTTTTGCTTGATGACAAACATTATCTTCGAGGTTATACTCTTAACGAGTTGGCTGGCGACAATCGTCTGGTTGCGAATTTTGAATTTAGATTTTTCCCGAATGTTCACTTTTGGATATTTCAATTTTCAGGCGTTTTGTTCTACGATGGTGGGACTGTTTGGAACCAAAATACCGAAATTTTCAAATCACGGTGGCGAAATTCCGCTGGTTTTGGTTTTCGCATTCACAATGATAAAACCTCGGGGAAACTTGGTATTATACGAATTGATTTTGCTTTCAATTTCGACAGGAAAAAATTTGCAGAGATAATAATATCTTCCGACCAAATGTTTTCTATTTTTAAATCCCATCAATTTGAATTGCCAGGTATATTAGGAGAGGAGTTTGAATATGAATGAAATTCAAAATTTTGCAAAATATTTCGACCATACTAACTTGAAGAATAATCTTAGTTTTGCCGAGGTCGAAGAGTTCTGTAATGAAGCAGTGGAAAATGGGTTCTTTGCGGTTTGCTTGCAACCGTATTACGTTCCTTTTGCAGTGTCGAAATTGAAAACTACTTCTGTACGGGTTGTTTCTGTTGTAGATTTCCCTTATGGTAGTTCACTTCTTAAATCCAAAGTTGCCGAAGTCGAAAATTTGGTAAAAACTTCGTTGGACGAAATTGATATTGTTATGAACCTTCCCGCATTTTTAAATAAAGATTATGGGCTCGTCGAAAAAGAAATATCAGATTCTTTGGAAATCTGCCGAGCGAGTAATGTCAAGTTGAAAGTTATTATCGAAACAGGATTTCTACAACCCGAAGAAATTGCTCTTGCAACTCGCTTGCTTTGTGATATTGGTGTGGACTTTGTAAAGACTTCTACTGGGATACTATCGCGGGGTGCAAGTTACGATGATGTGAAGATAATTCGCGAAAACCTTTCTGGTAACACGAAGATAAAGGCTTCTGGCGGAATCCGCACTCTTGAACAAGTATACAATTTTATAAATCTTGGAGTTGCTCGAATTGGTACAAGCGCTAGCCTTCAAATAATCCGAGAATACGAGCAACAATTTAAAAACGAATAAAATACAAACCGAGTACCCAAATCAATTCATTTTATCATTATTCGTAATTTTGTCTTTTTTAGGAGATTGAAATGGCTATAGTTCTTGATGGTAAGAGTTTAACAATTGAAAAACTTGTAAAAATAGCAAGATATGGAGAAAAAGTTGAATTAGCAGAGGATTCGCTTAATAGAATCAAAGCCTGTCGCGAAATGCTTGAGCGAAAACTTGCTGCTCGTGAGGTGATGTACGGAACGAACACTGGTATAGGTGAATTTTCGGAAATCGTACTTTCCGACGAGCAAGTCCGTGAGTTTCAAAAATACTTGATTTATAATCATTCTGCTGGAATTGGCGAGCCAATGCCAATCGAGTGGGTTCGCGGGGCAATTGCAAGCAGAATCAACGTTCACGCAAAAGGGTATTCTGCTTGTCGTCCAGAAATTACTTTAACATTAGTTGAAATGCTAAATAAAAATGTAATTCCCGTAGTTTGTACGAAAGGTTCTGTTGGTGCTTGCGGCGACCTTGCACCGATGTCCCAGATTGCCTTGCTGATGATGGGCGAAGGCGAAGCATTTTACAATGGCGAGCGATTGCCAGGTCGAGTTGCTTTCGAGCGGGCGGGCATCAAAATACCTGGGTTGCAAGCAAGAGATGGACTTGCCACCATTAATGGTTCAAATTTCATAACAGCGATAAGTGCATTACAACTTTGGGATATTAAACGCTGGATTAAGCAAGCAGAAATTGCTGCTGCGATGAGCCTCGAAGCCTTACTTGCTAACTTGAAACCGTACGATGAACGTGTACACAAACTTCGTGGATTTGAAGGAGCAATAAAAAGCGCCCGAGCAATTATGAAATGCATTGAAGGGAGCGATTTGGTCTCTGGAAAAGTTAAAACCAAAGTACAGGATGCATATTCGATGCGTTCGACGCCGCAAGTCATTGGTGCCGCACGCGATGCAATTGAATATGCTTGGAAGCAAGTTGAAATTGAACTCAATGGAGTTGGCGACAATCCCATTTTCGTCGTGGAAGACAATTTGACCCTTACTGGTGCAAATTTCCAGGGGACGCCGATTTCTTTGCCTATGGATTTTGTAGGAGCAAGCGTTACAATGGTAAGCGTTCTTTCGGAGAGACGATTGAATAGATTATTGAATCCCGCACTTAGTCAAGGTTTGCCAGCATTTTTAAGCCTGAATCCAGGATTTTATTCTGGGCTTATGCTTAGCCAATACACTGCCGATACCCTTATTGTCGAGCAAAGGATACTTTCGGTTCCCGCGTCTATTCAATCGATACCTGCTGCTGCTGACCAAGAAGATTTCGTTTCAATGGGAATGAACACTGCTTTGAAAAATGCGCAAATTCTTGAAAACGCTTATGGTGTCCTGGGTATCGAATTTATGGCTGCTTCCCAAGCCCTCGACATTAGGAAGTTCAAAGTTGGAAGAGGCGTCGAAACCGCTCGCAAAGTTGTCCGAAAATATGTCGATTTCCTCGAAGTGGATAGACCATTATATCCAGACCATAACAAAATGAAAGAATTGGTAAAAAGTTGCGAAATTCTTGAAGAAGTTGAAAAAGAAATTGGTCCTTTAGACTGAAAGGAGTTGAAATGGAATTAAACAAACTTGAAAATTTAGTTGAAATAGCATTAAGTAAGCCAAAGAAGAAAATTGCTGTTGCAGCATCAGAAGATGAACAAGTCCTTCTGGCTTTGAAACAAGCAACGGACATTGGAATAGTTGAACCAATATTAGTTGGCAACCTGTCGAAAACAAAAGACTTAGCAAATCAAATTGGGTTTGATATTGAAAAATATGAATTTATTGAAGAAAGCAATCCAGCGAAATCTGCAAGAATTGCGGTTCAAATGGTTCGCGAAGGCAAGGCACAAATTATTATGAAAGGGCTTGTAAATACTGCGGATTACTTGCGTGCAATTTTGGATAAAGAAATTGGACTTCGAACTGGAAATTTGTTAAGTCACATTGGTGTGTTTGAAATCCCCGCATATCACAAATTAATTGGTTTGACTGATGCTGCTCAGAACATTGCACCAAATCTAGAAGAAAAAGTCTCAATTGTTCAAAACAGCGTCGATTTATTGCGAAGATTGGGTATTGAAAATCCAAAAGTAGCGTTGCTTGCGGCTGTCGAAAATGTCAATCCCAAGATGCAAGCAACAATTGATGCAGCATTGATAACAATGATGAATCGGCGGGGGCAAATCAAGAATTGCATAATTGATGGACCGCTTGCCTTCGACAATGCTGTTTCGAAAGAAGCAGCCGAGCATAAAGGAATTGTTAGTCCTGTTGCTGGCGATGCGGATTTGCTCGTAGCCCCAGAAATCGAAACTGGAAATGCACTTTACAAAAGTTTTACATATTTTGCTGGCGGAGTTGTTGCTGCGATTATCCTCGGGGCTATGGTGCCAATTGTTCTAACTTCTCGTGCAGATACCGAAAAAAGTAAACTTATGTCAATTGCTCTTGCAGCGTCGTTTTAATGATTAGTAATTATTGTAAACAAAAATTTAATTGAAATGGTAGGAATATTAATATTTATTTTGATTCTTCTTGCAGAGCCATTCAATCTTTTTTGTGTTGATACATTAAAATTGTACAAAACAAATGAAGTTGTGGTTCTTTCTGAAGATGAGCAGTTGAGTAAAAGCAGTGCAGCACAAGAGTTTGATTTAAGTGATTTTCATCTCTTAAAATACAAATCTGTGGATTTATTGTTAAACGACATACTGGGTTTCGATTCACGAAGAAATTCAAAGAACGAAGGCTACTTTCGAATGCGAGGATTCGACCAACGGCAAGTTGGTATTTTTCTGGATGGCATTCCAATTGTTACTCAATACGATGGGATGGTTGATTTATATCAATTTCCTACATCTTCCATATCAAAAGTTTCAGTTTCGAAAGGGTTAAGTTCCTTGCTTTATGGTGCGAATAATCTTGCTGGTTCAATTAATTTAATTACAGAAAACAATTTCAGAAAGAATTTGATTGAAGTAAAAGGGGAATTGGGTAATGTTTCCAAAAATTTTGGGGTAAAGTTAAATCAGAGACTTTCGAATTTCTACTTTATATCCAATCTTGATTATATTGGACTCGACAATTTCAACACGTCTAGAAATTTGAGTAATTTTGACAGAATTGACAATAGTTATTCGAAAACCTATTCATTATTCTTCAAGGTAGTTAATCCCATCAGTCGAACTTTTTTGCATAACTTTACAATTTTTTTTAACACTGGAGACAGGGGAATTCCAGTTAATATCGAAGCGACTAGGAAAAGATTTTGGAAAATGCCAGAGTTTCGTAATATCCTACTAAATTACGCCTTTGCATATTCGCCAAACGAAAGCGTTTTTTCGAAAACTAACATTTATTTTACGAACTTTTATAATGTTATCGACTCTTACGACGACTCGACCTATTCAACACAATTGACAAATTTGTCTTTCCATTCTACTCAATCAAACAAAAAAATTGGATTTTCCTCGATTTTTGAATTGAGATTGTTAGAATCAAATTTGACAAAGATTGGAATAAGGTACGACCGTGAAACCCAAGACCAGCAATCTAATTATTCTCAACCCTGGAAAACATTTCAATCCGAACTTGCTTCTTTATCGTTCGAACAAAATCTTTCCTACAAAAATTTCGGCGGAATTGTTGGTTTTAACTTGGATTACCTTAAACCCAATGATATTGGTGAAACCGAACACAAAAAATCAATTTCTTTCCTGAACTATCAAGTTGGTGCTAATTATTCATCTGAAGTGTACAATGTTTATGCTAATTTTGCTCACAAAAGTCGTTTTCCAACCTTGAAGGAACTCTATGCCGAAGTTTTAGGAGCAAACAAGCCAAATCCAAACTTAAAGTCTGAATTTGCCAACTTGTACGAGTTGGGGGTTAGCGTTAAGCCTTTGGAAGATATTAATTTTAGAGCATCGCTTTACTACAATGATGTCAGAAATCTTATCGACATCATTGTCCTCGAAGATAAAAGTCGTCAGTTTGTAAATTATGGCAAAGTTTTATTTAAAGGCATTGAATTTAGTGGAAACCTTACTTTTTACGATTTTGATTTCTTCTTTGGTTTGAATTATCAAGAAGCCGAAAATAAAACTCCGAGTGCAAATAGTCAAATTATGCCTCTGCGTCCAAAATACTTGACCAACATTAAAATTATTCGTTCTTTCAATTTTGGTGTTACTTTTGAAATTCAATATTTAGGATATTACAATCAATATGCTTATAATTCTGATAAGAAACAATATTTTGAATTACCAAATTACGGACTTGTAAACTTTGCGGGTTCTTTCAAAGTCAACTCAAATCTTACATTTTCTGCAAGCGTAAAAAACCTTTTCGATGTTCTTTATTACTCAGATTGGGGCTATCCACAACCGGGTTTTAATTTTAACTTGGCAATGACTTTAACTCTTTAGTTCAGAATAAAATACAAAAATCAAGGGGTCACATTGAGTGACCCCTTGTTTTATTTGATTAAAATTATTACTTGGCAATAATTACCTTAGTGGTATGGGTGAAACTTCCGCTTATCATTCGAAGTGCGTAAACGCCAGAAGCGATTTCTTTTGTTGAGACAACTACTTCGTAAACACCTTCTTTTAGATAATCGTTAATCAATGGGATTATAGCTCCACTTGTAAGATTTACAAGTTCCACTTTTGTATTTGCATCAAAACTAACGCCCAAATTGATTGTTAGATTATCATCGACAACTGGATTTTGCTTTACCTCGAGGAAGTATCCCGTTAGTGCAATAGCAACAGCACGAATGTCGATTACGCAAGTGTTAAGAACGATTCGGGAGGTATCACCGGTTGGGACGATACACTTGTCTCTTTCGTGGAATGTAATGTTACTAATGTAAGGATTGAATTGTTTTGCATCAGTAAGTAAAAGCAAGATATTTGGACGAACCAATTCACCATCACGGCTTATTGGAGTAGTTCCAGAAGCAGAAATATGGATTTTTGAGTAAATGTCGTCTAATTTTGCTTGCGTAGCAGTTACATTCCAGGTATTATCAAGAATATCTCCACGCTCAATCGAACTGGATTGGAACCAATCTGTTTTATGGATGATATCAAACTCGAAAGCAGTTACATTTGCATCTTTCCAATTATTTGATTTTGCATAAGTAATAAGTGTTACAATATTACCCGGACCTAAATTCAAGTCTGCGTCCAAATCTCTTAAAGTCAATTGAACTGGTACATTGTAGCCAATTCCCACAAGTTCTACAAAGTAATTGTTTCCAACATCGCTGTAAACTCTTAGCACAGCACGGAAATTGCCAACCTTGTTGGGAGTAAATTTGACTGGAATTTTTACAGAACTTAACTCTGGAATGAGGATTGGAAAAACAGTTTTGATAATTTCGAAGTTTGAAAAATCTCCAAATGCAAATTTAATGCTATCGATAGTGGCAAAAGATGTTGAACTTGTGTTTCTTATTGTGAATTCTTTAACTGGTTCATCGCACAAAAGCACGAAGCCATAGTTTATTGAATCTACTACAATTCCTTTTTCAATTCCATAACCAATAACATCTGTGGTGGTAGTAATGATTGAGTCTGGCGCTGGTGCAGCGTCGTTAATTACATCGACCATTGCAGTGCGTTTATTAATTTGCTTTGGAGTGAAGCGAACGGGAAGAACAAGAGAATCACCTTTAGGGATTACGATATTAGTTGGCGGTGGAGTTACCCACTCAAATTCGTTTAAAGTATTCTGGTTCCAGTTTATAGATTGGACAAACAAGTCAGCCGATTGACTCGTAGATTTGATGACAACCTTTCCGATGTCGGGATGTTGTGTTCCAACGAGTACTGGGGGAAGGAATTCATATCCCTTTACTTCTATTTTTGGTAGATAGCCGTAACCGTGTAAAGTGCCAACAACGGAACCAGGTTCAATCATATCATCTGGATGAAATTCTGGGACGACGGTATTGTTGTGGTCGAATTCGTCTTGTGGTTCGTAAAGAACTGTGATTTCAATTTGTGTAACACCTGTGCTACTGGTATCGGGCATTAAATCGATAGGTGTAGATGGAGAAGGTTGTGGATTTATTCCGCCGGGTTTGATTCGGAAATGAGGAGATGGCTGCTCAAGTTTTATATCGGTAACTCTAACCTTTGAACTGCCGCCATTTTTTAAGTAAACTTTGCCTTCGTTTGAGGTCCCGACTCGTCTTCTTTGCCAATCATAATTAGTAATGTAAGGTCCTGGTTGAACACCAATGCCTTGCCAATTGGAAATGCTGTCGCCACTGAGTGCGTTGCTATGTAATATGACATCTATTGAATAAAGTCCGACACTTGTTGGTTCGAAGCAAGGTGTTTCCAGGTATGCTGTTCCTTTCGGAGGAATGATAATTGGGAATTCAGGGGTATAAGGAGAAGAGAGTGAAAATGGAAGTTTAACTCCTTCGATACCGTTTACAATAAGAGTATCAGTTCCGGGGTTTTGTATTAACAATCCAGTTTGTGTTTGTTGCAATTTGCAAACTTTCTTGTTGACAATTACGGTACCAGCGTTCCAATCTTCGACCAAAATTCTTGGGGCTAAACTTTGTCCGATAACTGGAATTTTAAAAGTATCACAGTCTGTAATTGCAATTAATGTATCGACATCAAACAAATTTGAGGCTTGGGACTCTGTTGCTGGTGTATATTCCACTTCAAGGTTATGTTCTCCCTTTGGAAGGAGTTCGATTTCCGGAGGCACATTTCCACTAACGATTTTAAATACAGTGCCTTGTTGAAGTTTGATTTCAAGTATTTTCTCGGTTGTATCGGAAGCATTTGTAACTTTGACTGGAAGTGTTTTCGAAGTAGAAAGCCGAACCACACCAAAGTTCAATGGATTTGGGGTAATTTCCAGTGTATCTGGATGGAAATAAAGAGTATCGAGCGAAAAGTTACCGGCGCGGTCTGTAATTTGGAGATATGCAACTCCGCGTTTGTTTTTATCGATTACTTGAACAATAAATGTATAATCATATAATGGTGGGAAAGTTTTGAATTCATTAATAAATTTTAACTCAAAATTGTATGAACTATCAAGCAATACTATATCGCTAACTCCTTGGTCGATTTGACGTGGGTCGTCCCCGGGTTGACCATTTCTGAGCTCTGTGGTTCGAATTGTGAAAACTCCACAATTTTCTTGGACATATATTTCGGGTGGAAGCGTGTCGGTTTCGTCAACTTTGTTGAATGCAGTGCAAGCAGGCCAACCATAACCGTCAGCCTCGCTGAAGCCATAGATGTAACCACCGAATTTTGTCTGGCTTCGCACAACGTGACAACCAGGCTTAACTGTAATTTTTGCCCAATAAAGGTCGGTACCTGGTATTCTGTTGAAAATGAATTTTGGCTCGATTTGCCAGATTGGTTTGCCATCTAATGTAATCGATTTAATAGGCTTGTTCTCGGGGTCATTGGTATCGCCAACTGCAATTATATTGAAATAGTTCGTTAGGAATTGTGCTTGTGCTTCTGGGGTTTGAAACACTGTGTTTGGTACATATTGTTCTCTTGGGATTACAAGAATCATAAATGGGTCGAATTCTGGAGCATTATCCCAATCTGTTGAGTAGGAGTATTGCATTACGAGAACTGGTTTGTCTGCTTCCCAAACTGAGGTTCCTTTAATTGATTCAAGAGTGTTGGGTTGACCTTGGGGCACAAAAACTTCTTCGTATTCATCGAAATCGCCCGCTTTTTTTAACAATTTGGGTCCTCTTTGACCGAGGAATCGTCCATCTTTGAGGTCGTACCATTTGACAGTATAAGTTGTGTTGTCTCTGGCTGCGATTATACGGAAGAAATCGCCCCGCCCTTTTCTTTGAAATTCCACAGTATAATACTTCTTGCCCCAGGCCTGAACTGGGGGAATCATTTCGCAAAGCATATTTCTTCCGTTATACAAATCAAAGGATGGAATAAGCGTTCTTTTATGAAAAGAGATGAAACCAATTGGTTTATTCGAAATGACACGTGAACCGGAAAGGTCGAATTGACCTCGTGTTGCACCATCACCCATAACGCAATAGACTTCACCCTTGTTGAGAGTTACTTTCCATTTGTCTCCAATTTTGTGGCCCCCAATTGTTTGACCAATAGCCTGGCCACGTCCTTTTAATTCGATTTGCACTGTTGTACCGTTTTCGCTAGGAATAATCAGAAAACCACCGCCCCGAAATTCCCCTCCGTACAAATCTTCATGGAAGTCGTAATACGAAAGGTGTATGTATTCTGTTCCACAGGAAGAAATCGGAATAGCAAGATAGCCATCGGCTGTGTAATGTCTGTGGTTGAGTACATAGACTGAAATTGGTTCAGTAGCATAAACGTGAATTGCTTTTGGAGTTGGGGTTTCGCTTTCTCGGACTTCTAAGTTCCAGAATAAATCATTTGTAATTGTCGAAAAAGTTGTGATTCGAAATGCTTCAACTTTTTTAGTTTTAATTAATCCTAATCCTGGTATTTCAACTGTTGCCCAGCAATTTTTGGAAGATGTTACATAAATTTCAATTGCTATTTCCTCAGTGTTTCCAATTGGTTGACGGTCGTCTTCGTTGGGTGGAATGGCAATCCAAAATTCGCGTCCTTGCGAAGAATTGAACAATAACTGCTCTGCTGTAATTTTTTGAGAGAAAGCAAGGTTGTTGCAGATGAGTAAAAACAAACCCACCACAAATAAAAATAATTTTTTCATAATTTACCTCAAAAAAAACATCAAAATTTAACAAATTTTTCTTAAAAATGTTACAAAAGATAATTTTTTTTGTGCTGGAAATTTTAAAAATTAATTTTTTAATTTTGTTTTTATACTTCGCACTTATGGAAGCAGAAAACCTAGAAATTTACAAAGATATCATACACAGATCACCAATTGGTTTTGCTCACCACAAGATTATTCTTGATGATGAAGGTAAACCAATCGATTTTCTTTTCATTGATGCTAATCCAGCATTCGAAAAATTTACTGGTTTGAAAATCGAAAATCTTTTGAATCGAACTTTGTTAGAAGTTATTCCAGAAATAAAAAATGATAAGTTCGATTGGATTTCTTTTTATGGTTCGATTGCACTAAATGGTGGACATAGAACTTTTTTGCAATTTTCCGAGGCATTAAAAAGATGGTACAAAGTTACTGTTTTCTCACCCCAAAAATATTATTTTACAACATTCTTTTTTGATGTAACAGAGGAATATAGCCAATTATTGAGTTTAAAAAACCGAGAAGAAAAAATTGAAAAAATCGCCGAGGATACACAAAAATTAGCCGAAGACCTAGCAATTGCCAAAAGCGTTTTAGAAGAGGCTTTATATGAAAAGAATTTACTTCTTTACGAACTAACTGAAACTAAGGAAAAATTGGAAGAGTCCAATCGTGAAAAGGATATGTTTTTCTCTATCATTGCCCACGATTTGAAAAGCCCATTTTCAGGTCTACTTGGGATTGCAGAAATGCTTTCGGTGGATATAGATAGTTTCTCAAAAGAAGAACTTGTTGATATTGCAAAAATGTTGAAAGAATCTGTAGAAAATGTTTATAAATTGATTGAAAACTTACTGGAATGGTCAAGAATTCAACGAGGAATGATATCATTCGAACCAAACAGGTACAACATCCGTTCTTTAGTCGAGCAAATCTATTCATTTCAAAAAGTGAATATTGATAAGAAAGAAATTTATTTTCAAAATTTAATTCCAGAAAATTTGGAATTGGTTTGCGATTACAATATGCTTTCGACTGTTTTCCGAAATTTGATTTCAAATGCCATAAAGTTCACCCCACGCAACGGAAAAGTTTGGGTTGGTTCTCAAATAGTGGACAATGAAGTTGTTTTTTTTGTAGAGGACTCGGGAATTGGTATTCCAAGGGAATTGATTCCAAATTTGTTCAAGGTAGGAGCAAAGACTTCGCGTCCTGGCACGGAGGGAGAATCGAGTACTGGTCTGGGATTGATACTGTGCAAAGAGTATATCGAACGGCATCGAGGAAAGCTTTGGGTTGAGAGCGATGAAGGGAAAGGCGCCAAATTCCTCTTTTCCATTCCACTGGATTTGCAAATCCAAGAGTAATTACTTAAGGATAAATTCTATTAGTTCAAGTTTACCGTCGATATTTCCTCTTGGAACTATGTTTAAGATTTTGCATAGTAATGGGTAAATGTCAATATTACGTATTGTGCCAGTAGTGTATGCTTTTTTAAAAGCAGGGCCGCCAGCGATAAAAATTCCATGCATATCCATCCAGTGGTTGTCGTAACCGTGGTTCCCTTTGACTTTGAATGTGTATTCACTCGAATCATATGCAACTGTCCACTCATAATCCGGAATTATGACAATATCTCCAATCCACGGATTATTCGAGAAATGATAAAATTCTGGAACCTCTTCTCTTTTATAAACTTTGAAATGGTTTTCATTGCTTTCTAGCACTTTGAAGGCTTTTTCCACTGAATCCTTGTCGCCAGTTATTGACGCAAGATAGCCATAAGAATTGATTTTGATCTTGCCAATTTGCAGTAAATCCATCAAAACAATAATCTTGTTTTTGTCGATTTCTGCCATTCCATGGTCAGAGACAACAATAATATTTATGCTATCGAGGAAGTTAATACTTGTAAGTTTCTCGATTAAATATCCAAATAAATGGTCGCATAGGGCAATGGCTGAGTCTATTTGTGGAGAATTTGGTCCAAAGTCATGACCTTTGGTGTCTGTTTCCTCGAAGTATAAAGTTATGAATTTGGGCTTCTTTTCGTAGGGGAGTTTTAGCCATCCTATAACTGAATCAATTCTTACTTTATACGGGATTTTGGGATTGAACGGAATGAAATAATTTGGGCGTCGGTAATCAAGTTTCATTTCGGAGCCTGGCCAAAAGAACGATGCGGTAAGAAGACCCTGTCGCTTTGCAGTCTCCCAAATAGCTTCGCCAAAGTACCAGCGCGGATCGGAAACAGCGCTTGTGTCTTTGAGCGAAAATGAGGCATTGGAAAATTTGTTGTAAATGTGATTCCCAATAATTCCGTGATTTTGAGGATATAAACCTGTTACAATTGAGTAGTGATTGGGAAAGGTTCCGCTTGGGAAGGAGGGTTCAAGCGAAATTGCACGAATTCCATTCTTGGCAAATCTTTCAAGATTTGGTGTTAGGCCTCGATTCAAATAGTCCCATCGAAATCCATCGAAAGAAATAAGCAGAACATAAGCGTCCGCAAAAGTATTTAACGTTAGAACAAAAAATGATAATAAAATTAATTTAACTATTTTCATTTTTTACTCAATAAAAAAGCAAAAATAGGAAGGAATTGTGAAAATATTATAAATTTAAAATTTGTAGTATAAAATATGACAAAAAATAAATAGATTTTGCTACAAAAAAATCACCAAAATTATACTTGTTTTTTTTTGTTTGTTCATTTTAATTTTGTTTGTGTAAATTTGGAGGTTTGATATGAGAAGATGTATTTTAATACTGTTCTTTTTGGTTTTAACATTTATGATGAGTGTTCCAAATCTACTCGCTTTAACTGCGAAACCAAATCAGAAACCTTGCGAACCTGGTTGCTGTATTGTCCTGAAAAATGGATATGTGGTTTATTATTGCTTTGTTTCAAGGGCAACTTGTAACATTGATTGCAATATTGATTGTAAAGATCCCGAGACACAACAGTATACAACTTATTATTGTGGAAGTTATACTGTTCAGTTTGAATTATGCAGGAGATGGGATAAAGTTACTTCTGTGGATGGTTGTAATTTTGACGAAACTTGGCAAATTGAAGGACTTTTAACTGAACACGCCAATGGTACCTGTCCTTATCTTTGTGCAGAATATTATCGGCTCGATTGCAGAGGATTCCATTTTATCCATTCCTGCTCCTTCGAAATAATCAGACAATAATTTTTTAATAATTGGAGGAATGATGAAAAGTATGAAGAACATTTCATTAATTGTTTTTTTCATCGTTTTCATATTGAATTTTCAGCAAAGTGTTCGTGCCGATTGTCCGCCCTGTGACTATTCGAAAGCATTGCTTGGGATTTCACCTGAAAACTCAAAATTTCTTTGGTACTTTCATTTCTATAATGTTTTCGATTCGGTAGTTATTAATGCCACTTATGGTGAGTTTCAAATTGTGAGAAACAATGAAAAACGAAAAGTTAATTTAAAGATCGACCAGATTTTTGCAGGAAATAATTGGAGAATTCTGGGACAAGAAGAAGTTGGAGAAGACAGAATACTTAGTGGATTGGCTCGAACCGAACCAATTGTTTATGATTCAGCATCTAAACTACAATTCTTCCGATTACTGACTGCCGGAATATCTTGTAGTTCAAATCCAGCAATTGATACAAATGCAAATTATGTTCAAGATGCTTCGTTTTGGGTCGGGTTTGTTGGGGTTGTTCTCGATACCAGTGAATGGGTTGTTCAATTAATGGATGGGGAAACTGGAAGGGTCTTGGCATCGCTCGATAGCGTTGGAATTTCGACCAATTACAGTTCGCCCTACGCGAATGTTTATGGGACTAATCCGAAAATTACAAAAGTCGAGGTGGAATTACCAGATGAATTTGCTGGTCGCGAAGTTTATTTTCGTATCTCAACAAGGCGATATGGTCCAACACCATTCGGAATGTGGTTGGACGCAGAACCATCAAAATTCAACTTCTCTCCATTTTATGACTATAACAATGGGGAATGTATTATCCCTTGGACAATTTGTGCGTTTGATTATGCGGATTTTGAAGTTTATTATTTTGGGAAATTGATTGAATATTTAGATAGTTTAATAGCAAGACAAAATAGACCATTGAGATTTCAAGATTTACCAAGCGATAGAAGATGGTTTGGAGAACATAGTTATTTGGTCGATTCGCTATATTCTCGATATTTCGATAAGTTTTTCGTTAACGATAAAAATTATGTTTGGGTTGAGAGAGAAAGTGGCAAGAATTATAGAAAGAGCGAGAAAATTCAAGAAGTTTCTGGCACAGAAGAAGTTGGGAGATTAGATGTTTTTTACAATGAAGTTAGCAAGTGCATTATTTTAAGGTCAACCCATAACTTTCCAAATTGTAAAGTCAAAATTTTCAACATATCTGGGAAAAGAATTTGGGAGTCGAAAAATTATAATATTGTGAAAGGTGAAAATACAATTTACTTACCAAAAATTGCTCCACAGGTTTTACTATTGCAAATTCAGAAGGATGATTACTCGACGTTGCTTATGACTAAAATACCGGCGTACTAATCTTGGGTTATTTTCTCGTTACTTCCATTTTTTTATTAATTCAATATAGACAGTACGAGAAAGAAATCGCTCTGCTGGTGTAGAGTAAGAATTTATTCCCGGTGGTAATTTTGAAGAACCTACCCCTTTGATTTCGATTATTTCAATGTTTTGGTCTATACTTTTTACGAGTTCCAATGTTTTTTCGGCTCTTTTTTGAGAAAGCGAATAGTTGAAATCACGGTCTCCTAAAATGTCTGAATAGCCAATTATCCTCGCTTGTGTCAATTCGGAATTGACGCTGAGGAAATTCTTGATTTCTTTTTTCGTGATTGGTGGAATCTCAGAGCTGGAAACATCAAACAAGATTAAAGAAAGTCTTTGGATTTCAATTTCGTTTGTATCATTTACAACTTGGATTTGCTTCTTGTCGATCGAAACGTTTCCCTCGCTGTCTGTAAGTTTGAAGACCACATCAAGAGTTTGGTTTTGTTTTAGAATGTTTAACAGTTTTTCCTGAACTTCTTCTTTAATAATAATCGGATTACCTTCTCCATTGTAACTTAAAGTTGGAGAATTATTGCTAATAACCTCCAAATTCCAGTTTTTTATACCATAAAGTTTTGATTTTTTTGGGTCGAATTCTAAAACTTTTGGTTGAAAATCTAATATTTCGAGAAATCTTTTCTTGGAGATTGGTTGCATAATCTCTGGGTCGTTGGATGAAATTAGAACTCGGCGATTTTCTGCAAAACCACTATCATTTTGTGTTATTGTTCTATTGCGTGGGTAACAGCGTCCCTTTCCAGTTTGAACTTGTACTCTCGCAGGGTCGATTTTCCAAACATTAACTAAATAATCTTTTACCGATGATGCTCGTCTTCGGGCAAGTTCGCAATCGGCTTTCTCTGTTGTTGAATCGGAATATCCAATAATAGTAACTTTTGCATTCGGCTTTTGGGTAAGTCGATAGCCAATAATATTTAAAACTTGTTTGTTTAAATCAAGTGGTCTGGTGGGTAGACTGTCGTAGTTGAATTCTTCTGGTTTGTCGATTTTATGATAAAAATCTGTGATTTCGCTTGAATTTAATTCGAAAAAGAGTATTGGAAGAAGCGGAAATGCTTGCGTTACGAATTGTGTCTCGAGGTGAATTGTTCCTGTGTTGATTGATATGTTTGCAACTGGTTTAGGCTTTTTGTAAATCGTATCTGTTCTTGAAATTATTTCGGTGTAAATAATCTTATTTTTTGTTTTATCAATAATTGTATCTTTTCTTTCTAAACCAACAATAAACTTCGAGCGGGTGACTTTTTCGTTTTCAACAATAATTGTGTCTATTTTATAAATTGTTTTGTGTTCTTCCAATGGAGGAAGCACCTTGGGTTTCTCAATTTTTATTGGTAGATACTTTATTGATAAGCCCAAACGAAGCGAGTTTATAGTCCATTTGACACTATCGGCAACGTCGGACATTCCAATGTGATAAGAAGCGAAAGGCGATAGGATAAACGATTTATGCTTGTTCATTGGAAAGTCAAAAGAAATACCAAAATGCAAATCTGTTTGGACTGGTTTTGCTTTGGGAATATCACCAGAAAATTTGTTTCTAATTCTGGATTGGGTATCTACGAATACACCTTTATCGGCGGGTTCGACAATTTGTTCCCATTGTTCAAACTTTTTTACCAGAGGGAATGCTAATCTACCACCAAAATAAATGCTAAATCCAAGAACTGGGTTGAATCTTAAGTATGGTTCGAAGCCAACAGTTATAATATTTGCTTTCAAATTGTGTTCGAATATGCCATCGATGATGTTGTTACCATCTCGGATAAAAGTATGTTCTTTTTCTTTAAGCCAGCCATCGAGACTGGTTCCAGAGGCTCGCAAACCAGCAAAAAGCGAGTAGGGTAGAGGGGTTTCAATAAAAAAACCAGCCGAAAAGCCCGTCCCAGTACCATTTGTAAATCCTTTGCAACAGTTGGGAATCCCTGGAAGTTTTGCAAAATCTGGATTATGGTCGTTTAAATTGTAACCAGCATAAATACCAAACTGACGCACTGTATCGGGTATTTTCCAATAGTTGGTTTTTATTGCTGTTGTGTCGTTTGAAAAACCTACATAAATACACAAAAACCACAAAGCAATAATACTAAAAGCAGATTTCGACCAAAAATCTTTCAACTTTTTGAAAAAATTTTTTAAACAAAAACTCAAATTAGCAAAAGAAGCGAAATTAATTGCTTTTTGGTTAACTTGTAAACTATGAGTTTGTGGAAGAGTTATGTTATTTCGGTGATTTTGGAATACATTTCTGGTCTGCGGTCTTTGAAAATGTTATTGTATTTGTCGATGGACTTGTCTCGTGTTTCGGTTGGGTCGATTTCTGCGATTAAAGTAGTCTCATCGTTGTCGTTAGCAGTTGCAATTAAACTTCCATAGTAATGCCAAATACCAGACTTGCCATTGAAAACAAGTTCTTCGCCATGATTGGTTTCTTTTCCAATTCTATTTGCCACGAGGAAAAAGACTTTGTTTTCAATTGCCCTTGCTGGAATTGCAAGATGCCATATTTTAGTTACAAGGTTCGATGGGCAAGCGATAATGTCCGCACCAAGCAAGCCAAGCGAACGAGCCGCTTCGGGGAAACGCCAGTCGTAGCAAATCATCGTCCCAAGATTTAAATTCATTGGTTCGTAATGGATTACGAAAAAGCCAGTATCGCCAGGAGTAAACACGAAACGTTCTCGATAAAATAAATGTGTTTTGCGGTAAAGGGTGGATAACTTTGCATCGGGAAACAGGATTGCACAGGAATTGTAAAAATTACCACCAGAACGCTCTGGAAAACCGAAAAGAATAATTTTATTTTGTGAAGTGGAAATTTCTTGTATTTCTTTTATAATGCGTGAATTAAAATCGAAAGCGAAGGGGGCAAGTTCATCTTTTTCCCAAAAGAAGTAACCAGAAGTGGAAAGTTCTGGAAAGCAAATCAAATCTGCTTCAATAGATTTTGATTGTTTGTGGATGAAGGAAAAGTTGTACTCAATGTCTTTAAATTTAGGATAGAATTGAACAACAGCGACTTTCATTAATATTTTTCTCTTCGTTTAACAACAATGATTGTTTTGTCGTCATTGAAATCAGATTTTGCCGAGAATTTGTTTACATCTTCAATGATTGAGAAAGCAATTTCTTTTGCGCCTAGGTCTTTAGATTTCTTAAGGATTTCAATTAGTCTGTCTTCGCCATAAAGGTTATGGTTTTCATCCATTGATTCTGTAATCCCATCGGTGTAAAGCACCAGAATGTCGCCTACGTGCATTCTAATGTTTTCCACTCGAAATTTTTGGTTTGAAAGAATTCCCAAAAGTCCACCAGTTGGTTCCAATTTTCTGATACTATCGGAATCGACCCTGTAATGAATAGGTGCACAGTGACCAGCGTTGACATAGAGAACTAATCTATTGGAAGACAAAGTCAATTCGCAATAGAAAAGCGTTACAAATCTTTCGTACTGGAAAGTCTTGTAGATTAGTTTATTAAGTCGAGAGAACAAGTCACTCATTCTTGTAGAATAACTCCAGCCCATACGAAATGCGCCCGATACAAACAATGCCTGGATTGCGGCAGAAAGTCCTTTGCTTGCTGCGTCACCAACCACTATTCCAAGTCGTTCTTCTTCGTTTTCCTTCTCTTCAATTTGAAGATAATCGAAATAGTCGCCGCCTACCTCGGCGTCTGGGATACAAACACCATAAACTTCATAATCATAGAATTCAAGGTAATGGTCGGG
Organism: Candidatus Kapaibacterium sp.; assembly: GCA_013414795.1. Lineage (GTDB taxonomy): Bacteria > Bacteroidota > Ignavibacteria > Kapaibacteriales > UBA2268 > Naka2016. The sequence continues at coordinate 2,127,232 of CP058732.1, read as the reverse complement.
GAATAGATTTTTCTGAATTTGAGCAGCCTGGTACAAATCTTCACGGATTTTTTTTCTTTCGATGGTGTCGATGATGTTTTTAAGGGCAACGGTCGCTACACTGCTAATTATCGTTAAAGTTTCGGCGAAGGTAGGTTTTATTTCTGGGGCATTGAACCCCAAAAGATATTTGTAAAATTTGCCATTTTTTGTTTTGATTATCTGACCAACACCAGTCACAGAATATAGTTTTATTCCTTTTTCTTTCAGTAATTTATCAGTTTCAATTGTAGTTATAGTTCTTTCTTTGACTAAATCCAAAAGGAATGGTTGGTCGGCAATGAAAATTCGATAATTTTCGGGAATTTTCTCCACACTGCCATATTGCATTCGCAATTCATATGCCATATCTTCTGGGATGAATTCCCAAACTCGACCCCCCGTAATATCAAAGCCAGTATGGTCGACAATTTCTTTCACTAAACGTTTCAAAAGTTCAAGTGGGTCCTTGAATTCAGTGGAAATTAGTTTTTCAACAAGTTTGTAGGTTTCTCGTTGATGTTGTTGCAAAGTTTGCTTTTCTTGCATAAAACCTCAAAAAATCAAGAAGTATATTATAACTAAAATTAGAAGAAAAATTATGAAAAAAACAAATTTAAAAAGTCTTTTGACAATTCCAAAAACAATCGAAAAAATGATTAGTAAGAGTATAATTTGGAGGTACAATGGAAGTGTTGCAAACCAATCGAATATTCCTGCTTTTAAAGCGACAATTTCAACTGACTTTAAAGGTAAAAGTGATGATACCATACATTTCCTTGTTTTCCTTGAGTCTGTTAAATCGCCATTGTCGGAGTGCTTCGATTGCTGCGCGTTCGAGTACTGGGTCACCCTTTTGCAATGGAACAACGCTTGTAACAACGCCGTCAGCAGAAACAGTGAATTTTAATTTTATTTGAGCATTGACATTGTAGCCAGAGGGATATTTGGGAAGAACTTTGTATAGTACAATTCTATTTCCACCGCCGCCCCATTCGATATCGCCAAGACCATAACCAGCACCGGGACCGAAACCCGAGTTGCCCAGCCCAATGCCTTCTTTTGTTCCATCGGGTTTCCCAATATCTTTTGAACCGCTTCCCCCGGCGTTTTTACTACCTGTTTCCGAAGCAAGTTGATTAGTTGGCGTTATTTGTTTTGCAAGTAAAGGGTCGTCGATTTGTGATGGTTTGCTACCTTTGGCTGTGGCAATGCTGGCGTCTTCGAGTTGGTTCGACGGAGCCTTCCCTTTGTGGGCTATGCCTTCTTGTGAAAGGTTCCCTTTACTTAAGCCAGTACCATCACCCAGCCCAAAATTAATTAATTCCAGAGGGATTGTTTTGGGTTCGTATGTGGGAATTGTTGGGGGTTCATATTTAACAAAAGAAATTACAAACAGAAGTATAAAGAATAGTAAAAGCGAAAGGAGAAACCCTTTTGCAGTGTTAGGGTCCCAATGAATATTTATCTTAATCTGCTTATCTTCTTGATATCCTTTATACATATTTCCCCCCCAATTTCAACGCAAAAATAATAAAAAAATTATTTTTTCTGTTTCAAATATAAGAAATTATTTGAAAATCAAGAAAATAAAAAAGAAGGTGGATGCTTTCACATCCACCTTCATCCACAGGTTAACCAATGTTCTATTTTACATATTTGGTCCAAGCATTTTTTCTGGTCGAACAATTTGGTCGAATTGTTCTTCGGTCAGCAAACCTAATTTTACAGCCGCTTCTTTCAAGGTTGTATTATTCTGATAAGCATATTTAGCAATTTTGGCTGCGTTATCGTAACCGATGTGTGGGTTCAACGCTGTAACAAGCATTAAGGAATTGTTTACGTAGTATTCAAGTCGTTCTTTAACGGGTTCTATGCCGACAGCACAGTGTTGATTGAACATTGTGCAGGAGTCGGCAAGCAAGCGAGCACTTTGCAAGAAGTTGTATATAATCACTGGTTTGAATACATTCAGTTCGAAATTGCCAGAGGCGCCAGCAAAATTGATTGTTGCATCATTACCAAAGACTTGCACAGCAACCATAGTCATTGCTTCCGATTGTGTGGGATTGACTTTTCCAGGCATAATAGATGAACCAGGCTCATTCTCTGGAATTGTAATCTCACGCAAGCCACAACGAGGACCAGAAGCAAGCCAACGAATATCGTTTGCAATCTTCATCAAGGACGCTGCAAGAGTTTTCAAAGCACCGTGTGCAAAGACAAGTGCGTCGTGAGCAGCAAGCGCTTCGAATTTGTTCGGTGCCGATACAAAAGGGAAACCAGTTAGTTCGGCAACCTTTTTGGCAACTCTCTCGGCAAATTCTGGATGAGTGTTCAAACCAGTTCCGACGGCAGTTCCGCCAATAGCCAACTCGTAAAGCCCCGGAAGTACAAGATGGATTCTTTCGATTGCATTGTCGAGTTGTTGTACGTATCCAGAAAATTCTTGGCCTAAAGTTAAAGGTACAGCATCCATCAAGTGTGTACGGCCAATTTTGATTAAATCTTTGAATTCATCGGATTTTTGTTTAAGTGTGTTCCTCAAATTTGCAACAGCGGGTAAAACTTGATGATTTAAAACTTCGGCGGCGGCAATGTGCATTGCAGTGGGAAAAGTATCGTTCGAACTTTGCGATTTGTTAACATCGTCGTTGGGATGGATTGGCTTTTTGCTTCCCAATTCTCCGCCAGCAATTTCAATTGCTCTGTTGGAAATAACTTCGTTAACATTCATATTGGTTTGGGTTCCGCTTCCAGTTTGCCAAACTGAAAGAGGGAATTGGTCGTCAAGTTTGCCACTAATTATTTCATCGCAAACTTGAACGATTAACTCCATCTTCTCTTTCGGTAGCAAGCCAAGTTCATAATTGACAATTGCACAAGCCTTTTTCAAAATGCCAAATGCACGAATAATGGGGCGAGGCATTTTCTCTTCGCCAATTCGAAAATGAATAAGAGAACGTTGGGTTTGGGCACCCCAGTAAACATTTGCTGGCACTTCAATTTCGCCCATCGAATCCCGTTCAATTCTTGTGTTCATAGAGCCTCCTTTACTATTTCAAGTAAATTTTAGTGAAACAATTTTTTAATAAGTTTTTAATTTGAGATAAACACAATTTTTTCTGTCTTGGAGAACCTCGTTGTTGTAACTTTTAAGAAATAAACAGAATTGTTGAAATGCTTGTTCTTCTCAAATGCAAGAGAATGCATTCCCTTTGATAAATATCCATTAAAAAGAGTTTGCACATTGTTGCCGAAAAGGTCGAAAATTTCGAGTGTTACAAAATCATCTTTTGGAAGCGTCAATTTGATGTTGAAAGAAAATTCAATTGGATTTGGCGTGACTTTAAACTCGAAGAAATCGTCTTGGGCTTCGACGCTTGTGATTTTAGCAATTTGAACTACTCCACGGCTTAATAATGAAAAAGTACCAGAATTGTTTTCGATGGTTTTTACTGCACGAACCATATAGTAAACGAAGCCTTCGTAAAGTGTTGAGTCAGTAAATTCATTTGCCTTGATTGGCTCTTTGTTCAACAATGTAAAGTCTCCATTATTACTGTAGGATTTGTAAACAAAATAGCCATCGACTTTGCCATCCGCTGGTTCCCAAGTGATATGAACAAAGCCACCAGAGGGCTGGACAACGGAGACGTTTTTTGGTTTTGGAACAATCGATGGATAAAGCGTGAGGGTTGGGTCGCCCATTAATGCAACGTGGATTTGGTATAAACCTTGAGTAATTAAATAGAATCTTATGCTATCTTGAGAATATGCTGCTCCAAGGTAATTTGTATAGTTGCTTTGTGTGATTTTAGTTGAATAACCAATGGGCAGATTTGCAGCCATATTGTGGAAATACCAATGGGGAAAGCCAGCCCAACTGCAAGTTAAAATTGATGGTTCAGAAGCCAAGGCTGCACGCATAAAATTATTCTGCGAGTCCCAGTCCCCAAAGTAAGAACCGAAAAGCATTGTAAACACTGCATTGACCTTGTTTGCGACGAAATCATCTGTCGAGCCAATTCCACCAGCACTTGTATAAGTTCCCCCACCGCAACCATAAGCCCAAAGGTAGTCATCGGTTTTTAAGGTCGAGAACCAGTCGGCTACGGTTATGTTTTCAGGTCCTAATAAAGAGGCAAAATTTCTATAACCAGAAGACGCAAAAGCATTTAGGTATCTATTTGCACCGAAATTGTCGTCAATCAAACCTCGCTCTTTTGCCGATAATTGGCCAGTTCGGTATTGGTGGTTTTTATTTAAGTAAGCCCGTAGTAGCGATAATTCCCCTTGTGTAAATTTGGGCATATTGTAAAAATCTATTCTTCCAACCCCGAAACTGATTTCGTTTCCGGGGGTACTCTGGTCGAATTTTCCGTCGCCTGGTATATTCCTATTCCGTGGGTCTTTTGCCGATGAATTATTCACAGAAAAATCTGTCCAGTAAGTGTCATAGATGCTTCCGTAATACATATCGCAGGGCCAAGCACCATTGTGGTCTGGATGCCCATCGGGGGCAATTAATCCAGAATATGGGACCGCCACTCTGCCTATTAAAACCACTGTATTGAAATTCAATGGGTCTTTTCCATATTCTTCTAAAATTAAATCTTTAACCTGCCTAACCTTTTGAGGGTCGAAATTCTCTGCTCGGGGTACATATTTGACTGAAACAGTCCAACCCTCTTCTATCAAATCATTTACAAATGTTTCTATTTCAAGTTGCAAATCCCATTGGTAAGTTTCATCCACAAGAACAAGCACTTTGCCAAAAGAATGTTTTGGCGGTACGTTTATTCCCGTATGCACATATCCAAAAGCCATAAAGTGTAGAACAATTGTTGTATCGAAAGTTGAGCCGTCGGGTCTTTGCATTGTTACATCTGCTAATGCTTTGTAGCGAGCTCGGACTTCGTATTCGTATTCTGCGCCAATGACAACATTTTTGTCTTCGTATGTTGTTGTGTTTGTGTCTAAAATTGCAAGAGGCGTTTGTGGAAATGTCAAATCCCCAAAGTTTTTACGTCGGATTTCATAGAGATATGCAAGTGGATGCTTTTGCCAATTGATAACGATTTTCGGTGGCGAAGAATAAGTTTTAACAGATATTAAAACAGCAGCATCTTTGGATTGGTTTTTTCGTAATTGTTGAGAATGGAGAGCGTTGAAGTTTATTATTAAAGCAAAGAAAAGAAAATAAAATAAAAACTTACTCATAAAATAACCTCTATAATTTTTTTCATTACTTCCTAAAATAAAAACAATTTGCAATTTAACAATTTTTTCTTTGAATGATTTTGGTTAACTTACTAATTGCTTGATATTTTCGTCTCTGCTATTTTGATTTTTATATTTCTTATATCTGTTTAAAATTGTGGAAAATAAATACGACATAATAGTAATTGGTGGAGGACACGCAGGAATCGAAGCCTCGTTCGTTGCAAGTCGAATGGGGTGCAAGGTTGCTCTTGTTACAATGAATAAGTACACAATGGGAAGACCTTCCTGCAATCCATCAATTGGCGGAACAGCGAAAGGACATTTGGTTAAGGAGATAGATGCACTTGGCGGTGCAATGGCTATTCTCGCCGACAAGGCTGGAATTCACTTTAAGATGTTGAACCGTTCAAAAGGCTACGCTGTTTGGTCTCCTCGATGTCAAATTGACAAAGACCTCTATCCGATTTATGTTTATAAGTTACTTTCTCAACAGCCCAATCTGACAATTGTTGAAGCAACGGTCAAAAGAATTCTTATTGAATACTACAGAGTTAAAGGAATCGAAACACTCGATGGTGATAGAATTTATGCAAACGCAGTTATTCTTTGTGCTGGAACTTTCCTCAATGGGGTAATGTGGACTGGACTGAAAGCCACACCTGGGGGAAGATTCAACGAGCCAGCATCCAAGTATCTTTCCGATTTGCTTGCTGAATTTGGTTTCGAAACGGGACGTTTGAAAACAGGAACCCCGCCACGAGTTTGGCGTCATTCGATTGATTTTTCGAGACTTGAAATTGCTCCTGGGGACGACCCACCGCAACCATTTCATAGAAATACAAAGCAAGTTAAAAATCGAATTGTTTGTTTTTCAACTTCGACAAATCAAACTACTCACGAAATTCTCCAAACTGGCTTCGACCAGTCCCCAATGTTCACTGGAAGGATAAAAGGAACTGGACCTCGCTACTGTCCATCTATCGAGGACAAAGTCAATCGATTCGCCGACAAAACTTCCCATAAAATATTGCTCGAACCAGAAGGATTGTTCACAGATTCAATTTACGTTAACGGGTTTTCTACCAGTTTACCCGAAGAAGTACAAATCAAAGGTTTACATACTATACCTGGACTTGAAAAGGCTGAATTAATACGACCAGGGTATGCTATTGAATACGACTTTTTCTATCCTTATCAACTAAAATTGACATTAGAAACTAAACTTGTCGAAGGATTGTATTTTGCGGGGCAAATCAATGGTACTTCTGGTTACGAAGAGGCTGCTGCGCAAGGTATCGTTGCTGGAATAAATGCTGCACTTAAGTTAAAAGGTAAAGAGCCTTTTGTACTTAAACGAAGCGAGGCTTACATTGGAGTGTTGATTGATGACTTGGTCAACAAAGCACCAGAAGAACCATACAGAATTTTTACTTCACTGGCAGAATATAGGCTTCTTCTACGACAAGATAATGCAGACGAGCGGTTGATGAAATATGGTTACCAATTCGGTTTGATTCCAGAAGAGGAATATGAAGAGCATCTGCGAAAAATGGAACTGCTCGAAAAGTCCTACGACGAATCAAAAAGATATAAAATTAAGCCAGAAGACATTAATCATTATTTGCTATCAGTTGAAGAAACTCCCATTGAATCAACCGTTGATTTGCATTACATTGCAAAACGAAGCAATGTTAATTTGTTGGATGTTTTGAACATTGTTAATTCAACGCCAGAAGTCTTACTACAATTAAAAAAATTTCCCGAACTAATCAATAGATTGCAAATCGAAATTCGTTACGAGGGTTACCTTGAAAGGCAAAGAAAAGAAATTGAACTTTTCCTTCAAAACGAAAACAAAAAGATTCCACCAAACTTTGACTATTGGAAGTTGAACTCTCTATCCAAAGAGGCAAGAGAAAAGTTGTCCAAAATTCGACCAGAATCCCTTGGGCAAGCCTCTCGAATACCTGGGGTTTCCGCTTCCGATGTTGCTATTCTTGCTTTGTATTTGAAAGGTTAAAAGCAGTTATGAGTGAAAAGAAAATTGCATTGTTAGGTCCAACGGGAATTGTTGGCGAAGCAATTGTTGAAACAATTCTACAAGAAGCCGATGATTCTTGGAGCCTTGTTACATACTCCAACAGAGAACTTTCTGTCGAGTTCGAGAAATTGAAAAAAAATTATGTGTTTCAATTAACTGATTTTAAACAGTTACGGGCGAAATTACTTGAAGAAAAACCCAATGTCATTATCAATGCTGTTGGAATTAGCGATAGAGAGTTTTGCGAGAAGAACAAACAAATTGCCTGGCAGGTCAATGTTCAACTTGTCGAACATCTTGTTTCTATTTCAAAAATCCTTAATTCCCACTTGATTACATTTTCTTGCGAAGATATTTTCGATGGGAACGATGGTCCATATTTCGAGAAGGCAAAGCCAAACCCCAAAACATATCTTGGAAAAACCAAACTTGCTGCGGAAAATCTTGTAATTTCTAACCTGAATTATTACACAATTATACGGTTGCCGTTGGTCTACGGTGTAAGCGGTCATCAGAAAAAAGACATTGTTGGTAAAATTCTTTCTGAATTACGAAACAATGGGCTTCTTGTTATTACCCACAATTATAAAACTAATCCAGTGTTGAGCGAAGATGTTGCTTGGGGAGTCTTCAAAATAATTGAAATGGAACTGACTGGTACTCTTCATTTCGGTGGTTTTGATTATGTTTCAATGGAAACTTTTGCAGAAAAAATCGCCAAATTTTTCAATTTAAAAATATATAGAAGACTTGTTTCGCAAAAGGATGAAGGCACTTTCTTTGGCTTGCAACAATCTTATGCGGAAGCGTTGCTGTCCATCAAGTTTTCGTCAATAAGTGAAGGACTGATGACCTACAAATATCTCGACAGGGAGCAAGGCTCCGATTTCGAACGTCTAATGAATTATTAATATGAAACATTAATTCTTTATTTTGCAACCGCAAGTGTTAGATATTTTCGCAACCAAAATGAATTTGGAATTTACATCCATTGCGTCGAAAATGGTGCGCAAAAGCCCAAATACTTTCGTTTTTTCCCCAAAAACAATTGTAGAGAAGGAATTTATTTCGTATTGTATACCAGCGTTTTTAATTATTTGAAGAACCTCATTAACGTCTTCGAAATAATTATTTGTTTCTATTGGAATAAAAGAAACTTCCGCTGATATTACTTTTTCATCCATAGTGCCACCAAAAAACCACCATTATATTTTTTGGAGAACTCTTTTTCTTTTTCCAATGAAATTTCGCTTTCTGAAATCCACGGAGGGGTAAACAATGTTTCTTTAATTGTAACTAACTCCTCGGAATAAATTTTAGAAATTTCTTCTCTTGTGTAAAGATAAGCATATTTAAAAACTGTGTTCTTTTGAAATTCATCCGAAAGATATAGTTCTCCCCAAGGGCTTTCTTTATTCAGAAATCCGACAACAATTTTCCCTTTGGGTTTAACCACTCGAAATATTTCTTCGAATGCTTTTGCTTTGTTATTAACGAATTCAAGGACAGCAACAGAAATTACTGCATCAAATGAATTGGATTCGAAGGGCATAGACTCGATGTTCCCGTGTACAAAATTAATTGGGAGTTGTTCTGCTTCGCTTTTTCTTTTAGCAATTTTTAGCATTTCTTCTGAAATGTCAATTCCTGTGACAATGCAATTAAGTTTAGCAAGTTTGATAGAGTAGTTGCCAGTTCCACAGCCAACATCGAGTATTTTCATATTCTCTTCTGGTGTAAGTAAATCGAAGACTGCTTGCGTTTCAATCTGGTCAACAAAATGTCCCAGTTTCGTTTCGTACCAACTATCGTAATTTTGAGATTCTAAATCAAATATTTCCATACTTTTTTAAATTTTTTTATTTCGTGTGTAACAAAATTTAAAAATTTTTGTTGTTTTTTTTGAGTTCAATTAAACTTTTTTAAAAGTTTTTTGTCAAAATAATTGAGTAACGGATGTTTAACCAAACAAAAGGAGGTTCTATGAAAAGACTAACAGTTATTGCAGTAGCAATCTTAACACTCGGGTTGGTTCTATTCTCTGCCTGCAACAAATTGGATAACCCAACAAATCCGACGACCGAAAATATGATTTACAACGCCAATATTCCGTATGAAACGGAAATGAATGTGCCGTCTGATTTGAGCGAAGCCACAATCGACAAACCAGCAATGCTTCTCTTCCCCAAAGATGACCCACTTTATCCAGAGAGACCAATTAAGTATATGGTCCCACTTGGAAGGATTTTGAAGCAATTGAATTTAACCGATGAACAAAAAGCACAAATTCAAGAGTTTATGCAAGCATATCGTGATTGCGTCAAAAGTGCTTTAATGGCTTTAAGAGAAAGCGAAAGGCAAATCCTTCAACAAGCCAATCAAGCAAGACAACAAGTTCGTGAACAACTGCAAAGTGGGGCAATTACCCGTGAAGAGGCTTGGCAACAATTGCGCCAAATTAACGAAAGAACAAGGGAAGCATTGATTAACAATCCTGTGCGTCAACAAGTTTTGCAACAATTGAAAGAATGCTGGGATACTTTCATTGCAAATATTAAGAGTATTTTGACTGATGAGCAAAAAGCCTTGTTCGATGAACTACTTGCAAAATGTAAAGATAACAGGGGCGGAAAAGGACCAGGAACAAGACCGTAAAAAAACCACCGCTATTCAAAAAGAACAGGGCTCTTTCCCAAAGAAAGAGCCCTCTTCGCTTTTAAATTGTCATTTGGTCAGAAGAAATTTCAAATTTCCAGTTTAAGTGTTTTATTAGTGATGGTGTTAATTCAGCAAGTAAGTAGAAAGAACCAATAACAAGTGTAGGTTCGTGGCTGTTTAATGTATATTCCAGTGCCTTTTCGGGCGTGTCGAATAAGATAAATGGTATGCTCTTTGTTGCACTGGAATTTTCGATTGCTTTTGCTATTTTCGAATTCCTTTCTGCTCGCTCGTATTGAAGATTTGGAAGGAGGAAACTTTTGGCTATTGACGCAAGGTATTCTATCATTTTTGAATAATTTTTGTCACTCATTGATGCAAAAATTATTTGCCATTTCAAATTGGTGAAAAGTTGTTTGATGAGTTCTGTCGTTTTTTGAATTGAATTCGGATTGTGTCCGACATCAATTAGAAATGGCGGGTTTTCTCGCAGTAATTCAAATCTACCATAAAGCCCAGCGTTTGTTCGAACTTTTTTAATTCCGTCAATGAGTGATTTCTTTGAAATTGGAAATTGATTAAGAAGATTTTCGACACATACGACACTTGTTGCAATGTTTTCAAATTGATGGCTTCCAAGCAAATCAGTTTCAAAGAAGTAGATATCTTTGTTCGTTTCGATTTCAAGCATCATAGAGTTTAGTGTTATTGATTGTATATTTCCTTTAACTAAATCTTCAACTAAAAGAATTTGGGAGGAGTTTGAACAAATTTCTTTTATCTTTTTGTATACGTTTTCGTTGTTAAAGGATATTATCCCCTTTTTGTTTGGTTTTATTATACCCGCTTTCTCGGTTGCAATTTCTTCTAATGTTTTTCCAAGATATTGCTCGTGGTCGAAATCTATTTTTGTTATAACAGAAATAATTGGGTCAATGATATTTGTGGCATCGAACCGACCACCGAGCCCAGTTTCGACAACACAAATATCAACATTTGAGTTTGCAAAGTATTCAAACGCAATTGCTGTTGTAATTTCAAAAAAAGTTGCAGAATACTTCTCGCTGAATGGTAGATATTTTTCAATCAAAGGTTCAAGTGCCTCGTCGGGTATTGGTTTCCCGTTAATTTTTATTCTTTCGTTAAAAGCAAAGATATGAGGGGAAGTGTACAAGCCTACATTATAATTGGCTTCGGTGTAAATAGATGCTAAAAGCGATGCAACCGAACCCTTTCCGTTTGTTCCAGCAATGTGTATTGCTTTTAAGTTTCGATGGGGATTGCCACTATCGTCGAGAATTTTGGCTATTCTTTCAAGTCCTGGATTTATCCCAAACCGACGAAGCCCAAATAATTTTTCTAATAAGTCCTTCCTCATATTCGACCTAAAGAGTTTCCCTTCTTTTTGGATAGTTCTTCCGCAATGAATCGAAAAATTTTGCTCGTTCAGTTGGGTTAGAGATTGAAAAAATAGTCTTGAATTGTTCCGTATCTTCGAGTAAACATCTATTTTGCTGAAGTTTTTCGTAAATATAATCGGGATTGTTAAAGTATTCACTGCTTAATGGCTGGTAGTTTGAAAGTTCTTTTTCAATCAGTGAATAGTTAGGCTTTATGTTGGTAAACTTTTCGAATTCGGAAAGCATTTTCAATGTCCCACGCAGTTTGCCATCGTATGAGTACCCAGCAACGTGTGGCGTGCATATCATACATTCTTTAACAAGTTCTGTGTTGATATTTGGTTCGTTCTCCCAAACATCGATAACTAATGAAAATTTCTTTTCTGGTTGCAAATCGAGCAAATCTTTTTCTACAACAACACTTCCTCTTGAGGTATGAATGAATAGTGAATAGGGTTCGATTAGTTGTAATTTTTCCTCGTCAAGCAAGCGATATGTTGGGTATTTGTCGGTCATTGTCAAAGGAGTGTGGTTAGTTACAATAGTTGAATTCCCTAACAAATCGTCCAATTCACAATATTTTACATAGTTTGGGAATGGATTAATATTTTTCTTGTACGACTCTTCGAGCAAGGGTGGGTCGTTAATCAATATTTTCAAACCAAGAAGACTTGAATATTTTGCAACAAGTTTACCAATGTTTCCAAAACCAATAATCCCAATAGTTTGGCTTTTTAACTCTATTTGTTTGATTTTAGACCAATGCAAAATGGAGAATACCACATATTCAGCAACGGAATTTGCATTTGAACCTTTTGCCTCGACAAAATGGATATTTTTGGATTTTAGATAATCAGTATCGATGTGGTCAATACCAGAAGTTGCAGTTCCCACAAAAATTACTTTTGTTCCATCGAGCAAGTTTTGGTTAACCTTTGTGGTCGAACGAACAAAGAGAAACTCACAATTTGATTCGGATAAATGCTTTCGAGTTAAACTTCTGCCATTAAAAGTATGAACTTCTCCGACCGAGGCAAGAGATTCAGCAAGGAAAGGAATTTGCTCGTCAACGAAAATTACCATTTAATTCTAATTTGTAATAAACTTAAATTGCAAATTTCTGAAAAACTTTTGTAATTTATTTTTGTAAGTTTCAACACGAGGCGAATATGGATACTTTTGAAAAGTTGATAGATGCCTTCATTTGGATTTCACTTCTAATGAGTGTGGTTCAAGTTTATTTGCAAACAAACAAAATATGGAAGCGTAAACACGAGAAAGTAGTTGCAGAAAGCCAATCGATTGCTGGTCTTTCTCTTTTGATATTAAACTGTTTGATTTGGCTCATCTCTTACGTTATGAAAAACGATATTGAAAGCATTATTGATACATCGTTAATAATTCTGCAATCAACTGTTTTCCTGCTAATTGGTACGGGTTTATGGGTTCGGGGTGAAAGGAAGAAAGGTTTTTGGACACTTGTTAAACAAGCGTTAAAGATTGAACGAAAAGAAGCAAACTATTTGTTGAAAAAATTTTTCAAACCGCAAAATGCAGAGATTATTTTAGATATTCTTCATCAAGTTGCTATGATAGACGAAGATTTAGATGAGCGTGAAAAGAATTTAATCCAGTTTTTTGCACTTGAATGGAACATTCCATATTCCGTTGAAAGCAAAAACAAAGAAAGAAAATATATTAAACAGGAAAATAAATATGTTTATTTGCGGAATAAACTTCTGGATTACTTATCCCGAGACCCACCAGTTGAACAAGTTGCACAATTAAAAGATTTAATTAATGAAATGGTATTAGCCGATGAGAAAGTTACAGATGAAGAGAAATTGATTTCGGAGGAGTTGAATGGTATGATTGATGGGTACTTGCAAAAGGAACAGCAAATGCCACTTTACCAGGTGATAATAGTACCGCAAACACCAGAGCAAGAGCAAATTGTGCGTGAGATGATTCCCGACATTCAAGAGTTGAGAACTTTCGGTGGCAGAGTGTTTTCAATAGGTACATTCTATTCAAAAGCGTTTGCCGATATGGTTTGCCAGCGATTTCGAAAGTTTAATTTATTTACAATAGTTTACAATTTAGAAAACCTTTTGCAAGAGGCTGGTAACTCTCTTAAAATGTAATTTCAATAAAAACAACATTAAAACGATTGTAATTTTGATAGTTTAGTTTGAATTTATGAAGTTATTATATATTTCAATTTGGCTGTTTTTGTTTGCAATATCTTCTCTTTTTGCTCAATGGGAAAAGGTAAAAAATATTCCTCCTCCGTATGACAAGTCTTATTGGCTTGAAATGTATTTCCTCCCCGATAAACCAAACTATGGCTGGGTTTGTGGTTACGATGGAAAAGTTTTGAGAACGACTGATATGGGGGCAACCTGGACTGGAACAATGATTCGTGGTGCTTACCAATTGGAACACATTCACTTTGTTGACGAAAAGGTAGGATTTACCTCTGGAATTGGATCAAATGGTTTTGGCAAAATTTACAAAACGACTGATGGCGGGGCAACTTGGTTTGATATAACGCCAAATAGAGCAGAAGATTTATGGGGACATTGGTTTGTTGATAGGGATTATGGTGTTGTGATTGGTGGCGGTTGTATTACACCACAACGTTTCTTTTTGACTACGAACGGGGGCAATTCTTGGGACTATGTTACTGAAATCAATTATCTCCCAAATTCTGGACTTACTGATGTAATTATTTACTCAAGATGGGGTTTGGGTTATGCAACCAGTAGTGGATATATTTGGAAAACGACGGACGGGGGGAGAAGTTGGCAAATCTTTTCACGCACTGGTAACAACGACTGGCAAGAAGATTTGTGGATTTCGGGTAATACTATAATTGTTCCTTATTCAACTGGATGCGGTGGCGACGGTGGCTCGGGTGGTGTTCGTTCATCCAAAGATTTGGGAAAAAGTTGGAAGCAGTTTTCGACTGGTACTTCTATGTTTGGGGCTTTTCTCCACGATTCACTTCGTGGTTGGGTTTGTGGCTGGGATAGAGCCGTTTATTATACCTCCGATGGCGGTGACACTTGGACTTTACTTAATTGCGGAATTGACCCTGGAGTTGACCTCGATGATTTTTGGTTTATTAACGACACACTTGGTTGGGTTGTTGGTGATGGCATATACAAATTTGTCGGGGTTAAAAAAGTTGTCTCGCAAATCCAAGTCGTTCCCGATACGACTGCCTGCGAAGGCGACACAATTGTTTTGAGAGCAGTCAATAATGCAAAGTTTTATCAGTGGTCGAACAACTCCACGTCAAAGGAAATTCGAGTTACCAAAAGTGGGAAATACGAATTGATTTCTTGGGATACAGATTGCGATACGATTGTTCCTGCGAGCATAAATATTACATTTTACTCCAAACCGAAAATCAAATTATCACAGGAAGGGATTGCATATATTTGCGAGGGGAATGGGATTCCTTTGTGGTACGAAACGCAGGAACCAAACGCATTTTGGAGCGATGGTCGACGAGATACGATTTTCGTTACAAAACCTGGTCGTTTCGTTGCTTACGCAGTCAATCAATATGGTTGCAAAGACAGTGCAGTTGTTGAATTCCGTCTGGTTCCAAAGCCGAAGATTCAAGTTATAGGGAGATTGGATATTTGCGAGGGTGATTCTGTTATTCTTTTTGTTGAGGGGAATTTTACGAAAGTGGAATGGTTCAAAGATTCAGAAAATAAACCCATTGGAACTGGAAAACAAATCATTGCTCGGACTACTGGTTCTTATTATGCAAGAGCACTCGCCGTGGAAGGATGTGAAGTGCTTTCCGATACTGTTGTGATTAATGTTCGCCAGGAAACAAATGCCTTTGAAATATTGCTTTCGTCAACAAAGTATATTCTGGATTTCGACAGTGTAAAAGCGAGAGGAATTAAATGCATAGAATTTTCGATTCGTAATCAAACTGGTGAACAATTGGTTTTGGATTATCTATTTGTAAAAGGAAATAAATCTTTTTCAACAATTCCTGGTCAATTTCCATTGGTTCTTGCTCCTTACGAAACAAAGAATGTAAGTGTTTGTTACTCCCCAACAAAAATCGGAGAAGAGCGGGACACAGTTATTCTCTTCGACAAATGTTGGGACCAATACATATTCCTTCGTGGCGTTGGTGAACCAAATTTGTACTCTGCGGAAAGTTCTTGCAATGTAACTGTTTCGGGCGAAACAATCAACTTCACTGTTGGTAGGATTACAGATGAGGTTGTTTATTATCCAAATCCAACTAGTGGTATAATTTTTATTGAAGTAAAAGCGAAAAAGAAAGAGTATTCATTCGATTTATTTACTTCATATGGCGAAAAGGCACCGATAAGCCAAATTTCCAAAGGCAAGCCAAACATCTACCAAATCGATGTTTCCAATAATCCTCCAGGAGTTTATTTTTTAAAGATTTCTAATGAGGTTGGTGTTGTACAAATTTTTCCTATTGTTTTGGAACGATGAAAGTTTTGAAAGCAGAATTCATTATTGGAGCATCGAAACCAGAACAATTTCCTCAGACAAATTTGCCTGAATTTGCTTTCTCTGGTCGCTCGAATGTTGGAAAATCCTCTTTATTGAATACCTTGGTATTGAGAAAAAATCTTGCACACACAAGTTCCAAGCCTGGAAAAACCAGACAGATAAATTTTTATCAAATCGAGGATAAATATATTTTTGCCGATATGCCTGGATTTGGCTATGCCTCTGTTTCCAAAGAAGAGCGACAACGTTGGCTTGCTTTGAATACAAGTTACTTTAAATTGCGGGAAAATTTGGTAGTAGTGTTCGTATTGGTAGATTCACGATTGGAGCCACAGAAAAACGACCTTGCTCAAATTGAACTGCTCGAAGATATTAAAAGAGAATATGTTGTTGTTTTCACAAAAACGGATGAAATTTCGGAGGATTCACTTAAAAAAAGATTGAAAGAATATGAATTTTTATTGCAATATTGTAAGTTTGTAATAGAACTATTGCCCTTTTCTTCTATCACAAGAAGAGGGCGTGAAGAATTGCTCGCTATCATAAGAAAATCGGCTGATGAATGGAACCAAAGCCACAAAAAGTAGAATTGGAGTCAAATGGTACCCAATCTAATAGAAGGAGAGGGAAGTTCTCTTGGCTCTGGAAAATTCCAATTTCGATTGTAGCCATTTTCCTTTTTCTTTCTCTTTTTATTTCATTGGTGTTGATATTTAATTTTTCTAAAACAATTTTACTTAAAACTGTTGTTGAAAGTGCAAATAAGGGATTTAATGGAAAAATTGCTTTTGAGAAGGTACACTTGAATTTATTCAAAGGATTGATTATTGAAAATGTTATTGCAACTCTTGATAATGATACGATTGCTTTCATACGAAAAGCCCGAGTTGATTGGGATTTAAATCCTTTGTTGAAAAGACAGGTTTTCGTAAAATTTGTCGAAATTGATGGCGGGACGGTAAACCTCGTCAAAGAAATTGGTGATACCATTTGGAACTATCAGAAATTTTTCAAGCCAAAAGAAGAGACTAAAGCCAAAGGTAAGACAAACTTAACTATTTTATTTCAAAATGTTAAGTTAAAAAATTTAAATGTAAGACTTATAGACAAAAATCATTCTCCAAAAGATAATCACTTTTCGCCATCATATATCGATTTACAAAATTTAGATGTTTATGCAAGTGCCAAACTCGATTTGCTGAATAGTCGCTACGAAGTCGATGTAAAAAACATTTCTTTTTATGAAAATCATTCAAATTTTACTTTGAAGTCACTTTCTACAAAATTGTTTGTTGATACTAATTTGATTCAAGCAAAAAGTGTTAAAATTCTTACTCCAAAAAGTGTTTTAAATGCAAATATAGTTTATCATTTACGTAATTCCAGAATTAACTTCAACTTAAACGATGCAAATTTAACTGCGTCGGATTTGCTAACCTTTGTGAGTTTGCCCTTTGGTGCTAACTCGATTGTTAACATTTCAACAAATGGATATTTTGATGGTAACTTGAATTTGGAATCGGTTAAACTTTTAGTGAATTCGAAAACAAAGGTTGAACTTTCGGGACAAGTAAAGTTAAAGTCAGATAACCCAGAAGTGGATTTGAATCTTTCAAAAGCCTACTTTTTTGAAGAAGATGTTAGAAAATTTCTTCCAGACATATTCCAAGGATTGCCAATTCGGTTTAACTTTTTATCGACGCAAGGCTATTCAGTTATATTCAAAGACAATTCTATTTTCTTGAAGGGAAATTTCATTTCTTCCTTTGGAAATGTTTATTCAGATGTAAGAATAGACTCGAATTCGATTTTGAACTACTCTATCAATTTCAATAAATTGGACTTACAGAAATTGTTGGTTTCTTTACCCAATACGCAACTTTATGGAAGTTCGGAAGGTTCTGTGGATTTGAAAGATTTTTCCAAATTGAACGGATTTTTGAATTTAAACGTGGTAACTGGAAGTGCGAAAATTGAGGGCTTGAAAGATTTTAAGTTGACTTTGAATTCAAATTTTATTAATGGGGAAGCAATCATTGACTCTTTGAAATTTATTTCTTTTTTCAAAGACAGTTTGGAAGAAAAACAAAGCAAAGTTAACTTTACTGGAAAGGTTAATCTTTCCGATTTTAAGCGACCAAAGTATTCTGGTGCATTGGAGTTTAACAATTTTTTGCCCAGGTATTTTTTCCCAGCGGGACAATTTGTGCCAGAACAAATAAGTGGCAAATTCAATTTTGATGGAATTGGTTACGACATTGACAATATTGTCTTGGAATTACGTGGTAAAATCGAAGAGTTTGCTTTTGCTGATAGAATGCTATTTCCTTTTTCCCTTGAAGTTTCCATTGACCATAGCGATTCAATGCAAAGAAAAATTCAAATCAACTCGGACATTATTCAAGGGTCTATTGTCGGCAGGTATTCCATACAGTCACTGGTAAAAGACTTTGCAATGCAGTTCTCATCAATTACCGATGCATTCTCCAACAAAGTGAATAAAATTTTTAAGGATTCCAATTTTGTTGAAGAGGTTGAAAAACCAATTGACAAAAGGAAAAAGAAATCGAATCAAAATTTAAAATTCCACAACTTTGATTTTCAGACTGAATTCAACATTAACGACTTTTCACTTCTTGCGATACTTTTGAATAAAAATACTACTTTTTCGGGAAAAGTTAAATTGCGTGGAATGGCAACAGATAGTATTAGCCATTTGAAAATCGATACTTTGATGGTCAGAAATTTTGCATTGGAACTTGAAAATACCAAAATTAATCTTTCGAATACATTAGTGAATTTGGAATATGATATTGAACTTGTCGATGGAAAATTTAATTTGAAATCTGTCAATGCTAATACCAAAAGTGAAAATAGAATAATTTTTGGGAATTCATATCTGGACTTTCTTGATTTTAACTTGAACTACTCAAACGATATCCTTGAAGTTGAAACTGGCACAAGTTTAAATTCATTACTTGGTACAAAATTACAATTTAAAACAAGTTTTAGTGATTCACTCCTTCATTTAACTTTTGACGAATTGGGTATTACATTTCAAAACGTTTTCCAATGGAATCTGAACAAACCAACGGATGTATTTGCGAATTCTAAATTTGTTTCATTAAACTCTTTGGAACTATATCGAGAAAACGCTGAAAACATTATTGTTTCTGGGAAATACTTTTTCAATGACTCAATTGACTTCAAGGGCAAAATCCTTGGTATTCCTTTAAATGATTTTCATAAACTTTTTCATTCAGAAGATAATTCATTGTCTAACATCAAAAGTATCATTGGGAAAGTTGACCAAGTGGATTTCACCATTACAAACTCTTTGGAAAACCCTTCGATTGTATTTTCCTTGTCTTCCGATAGTTTGAAAGTCGACAATTTTGAGATTAGTAATCTTGACATAAACTTGAATTTTACGAACAGTATTCTTTCTGGGAAGGTTGAACTCACAGAGAAAACAAGTTCACCGCTAAAAATTAGCCTTTTAGATGTTCCTATTATGTTTGATTTGAAGAATATGGAATTTGGTGTTATAAAGAGCAAGGAATTCGCTGGCTTTATTGAGTGCGAGAAGTTCAATTTAGGTCTACTTTCTCCCTTCTTGTCCAAAAGTGTTGAAAATTTTCAGGGTAATGCCAGAATTTCGACAAAAGTTTCTGGTTACTTGCCCGAGGACTTAAGATTTCACGGTTTTGTAGAAATTTTTGAATCTTTTTTCAAACCCGTAGCCAACAACTTGAAATATAGTCTTAAAGGAAAAATTCAATTGGACGGCACCAAGTTCACATTAGACAATTTAAGTATTTATAACTCACAGGAAGACTATAGAAAAGGCTTTGGAACGATTTCTGGTAGTATAATTTTTAGCAACAATAGATTAGAGAATATAGATTTATTCTTAACAAGTAATGGGATAAAGGTATTAAGCAATGCTTCTGCTAAAGCGATGCCACAATTGTATGGCGATTTGATTATTTCAACCAATCCTGGTTTTCTTCGATTCAAATTTGAACAAAATCAATTAGCATTGGAAGGGAATGTAAATTTCCTCTTTGGCAAATTATTTATGCCCGAAACCACTGGTGGAGAAACCGTGCAGGAATCCTTTGTTAAATATGAAATTTCTGGTTCGAAACAAAGTGATACTTCCGAATTTGTCAGCAAAGAACAAGAACAGAAAAAGGAAGAAACCAATTTTAAATTGGATTTGACGTTGCGGTTTATCCAGCCAATAGAGTTGACATTAGATTTGGCTACGATTGGGCAAATTTATGCCATTATTAGTTTGGAGGACAACACTTCGACCTTGCGTTTTTATTCCGACCCAAAGAACAACATTGTTCTACTCACTGGAAATGATTTAATATTGCGTGAAGGTTCTACTTTGAAATTTATCAAACTATTTAATACAGAAGGCAAAATCAATTTTCCAACTGGTTCAATTGACAATCCAGGTTTGAACTTGAAAGCACAATACACGGGTCAAAGTGTGTACAACGATGCTGTAAGGAACTTCACTGTTACGATATACATCACTGGGACAAAAGAAAAACCCAACCTCCGTTTTGATTATACAATAGATGGACAATCAGCAACAGATGATTCCTCGAAAGTTGCACAAGATGCAATTTTTCTCCTTGCATTTGGGAGAACCAAAAGTGAAATTGAAAAGGGTGGCGTAGGAAGTAACTTTAATCTTTCAGAGGTGTCGACTTCGGGAAGTTCTGCTTTGCTTTCGAAACTTGTTTCGGATGCTCTTTCTGGAACTGGGTTTATTTCGAGTGCGGACATTTTCCTCCCGCCGAGTGCTTCCGCTTTCGACCGAGCCACTCTAAAAATGAGTGGCAGGTTTCTGGGTATGACTTGGAACTTCGGTGGTACAATGGCAGATTTATGGAATAACAATGAGTTAAGCATCGAAGTGCCAATTGGTCAAGTTCTACCTTACAATGTGCCAAATATTATTTTACAGTTGAGTCGTTCCTCGAGTCTTACACAGAGTATTCTAAGAAATCAAAAAGATTGGGAAATAAAATTGAAATACGGTTCCACTTGGTAGTTTTTACAACAAAATAATTACATTCTTCTTTAAGCATTTTTAAACAAAGCCCCGCAGTTCTAATTTACATTTTGCAGTAAGTTGTTTTACAATTTTGGGATAAATATGGTTTCCCATAGTGTTGATGCAGAGCGACTCGAAGTCGATGTAGTTGTGGTTGGAGCGGGAATTGCGGGTTTGAGTTCTGCTTTGGAATTGGCAGAAACTGGATTTACTGTTTTGCTTGTAGAAAAGAATCCATATGTTGGCGGTAGAGTTGCACAACTTTACGAATATTTCCCCAAACTTTGCCCGCCAACTTGCGGTCTTGAAATTAATATTCGTCGGCTTCGTGAGAACAATAAAATCAAGTTGTTAACAACTTCAATTGTGAAGAGCTTTGAAAAGACTAACGGAAAATTAAGTCTAACAATTCAACAAAATCCTCGTTTTGTAAATTCTCGGTGCACTTTGTGTGGCGATTGCCTTAGTGTTTGCCCAGTAGACAGACCGAATGATTTCAATTTTGGACTCGACACCACAAAAGCAATTTATTATCCCTATAACAATGCATATCCACAAAGATATGTTATCGATGAGAAGTATTGTCAGTTTGAAAATTGCAAGATGTGTGTTGATGTTTGCAAGTATAAAGCAATCGACCTTGGCGAGAAGAAAAAAATTATTGATGTAAGTGCCAAGTCCGTTGTTTGGGCTACTGGTTGGGACCCATACGATGCCACAAGGCTCGACCACTTAGGTTTTGGAAAATATCCAAACGTTATAACAAATATGATGATGGAAAGGATTGCATCTCCATCGGGACCAACGAACGGTGTGCTTAGAATACCAAATTTGGACATTCCAATTAATGAAGTTGCATTTGTGCAATGTGCTGGCTCTCGGGATGAAAATCATCTTGAATATTGTTCTTCGATTTGTTGTTTGGCTTCGATGAAACAAGCAACATACATTAGAACACAATATCCTAATGCGAAAGTGCATATTTTTTATATTGATTTGCGTGCAAATGGTATCCTTGAAGATTTTTACAACAAAACCAAAAGCGACCCAATGATTGAATTCCATCGAGGAAAAGTAGCAAAAGTCTTCCAAAATCCAATTAATAAAAGATTGTTGGTTGAAGCGGAAGATACTTTGACTGGACGATTGATAGAAAAAGAAGTAGACCTTGTCGTTTTGGCAACTGGAATGCAACCAACAACTGCGAAGAATTCTGGTTTTCTCGCAGAGTTGCTCGATGAAAATGGCTTTATTCGTAAGGACTCGAACGATGGTATTGTTGGTTGTGGCGTTTGCGTAAGTCCAAAAGATGTTGCATCAGTGGTTCAAGAAGCAACTGGTGCGGCTATGAAAGCAATTGTAAAAATCAAGGAGGTACAATAATGGAAAAGGGAGAAAAACTTGGCGTTTACATTTGTACTGGGTGTGAAATTGGAAATTCCGTCAATTGTCAAAACATTTTTGATGCGATACAGAAAGAATTTCAACCCTCCATTTGCAAATTAAATGGCTGGGTATGCAATGAAAAATTTGTTAATGAAATTCGGAAGGATATCGAGGAGAAAAAGTTAGAGAAAGTGGTTATCGCCGCTTGTTCTCCGCGTTATCTAACCGATTTGTTCAATTTTGATAAAACAGTTGTTGAAAGAGTAAATCTGCGTGAACAAGTTGCTTGGACTCATAAACCAAACGATGAACATACAAACGAGCTGGCTTTGGATTACGTCAAGATGGGCATTTTGAAGGCTTTGAATTCATCCTATCCAGAACCTATTGTGTTCGACATCAACTCCACTATATTGGTTGTTGGTGGTGGAATTACTGGTTTGAATTCTGCTCTGGCGTGTGCCAATGCAGGATATAATGTTATCCTTGTCGAAAAGGAAAGTCAACTTGGCGGATTTTACAAAAACTTGTACAAACTTGTCCCCCAAAGAAGCCCATATTTTTTACTTGAGAATAACAACATCGAGGAAATAATTTCGGATGTTCTTTCGAATCCCAAAATCGAGGTACTAACAAATACCACAATTGAAAAAATTTCTGGGCAACCAGGAATATTTGATGTGGACGCAGTGCGACAGGGTGAGAAAATACAATTTCAAGTTGGTGCGATAATCCAAGCCACTGGGTGGAAACCATACGATGCCCATAAATTACCTCATCTTGGCTATGGAAGTTTTGATAACGTTGTAACAAACGTTGAATTTGAACAATTAGTTAAAGAAAATAAACTTAACCAAAAGTTTAATGGAAAAGGGTTGAAGAGTATTGTTTTTGTGCAATGTGCTGGTTCAAGAGACCCAAACTATCTTCCATATTGCTCCTCCTATTGTTGCAATGCGAGTTTGAAGCAAGCACTCTATGTGCGTGAACTTTATCCCGATGCAAAAATTTATATTGTTTATAAAGATATGCGAACCCCAGCCCAATACGAGAAGTTTTATAAACGTGTTCAAAGCGAAGACAATATTTTCCTAACAAAAGGTGACATCGAAAAGATTGAAACGAATGGAAATAGTGCTCTCTCAGTTGAAATTTCAGACACTTTGATTGCCCCGAAAATCAAGATAGATGTAGATTTAATTGTGCTTGCAATCGGTATGGTTCCTTCCACATTTGTTGAAGAGGCAAAAGTGGAAGAGGTCTCGACTACTGCCGATGGGAAAAAGGTTGCTGCTGGGGCAGAAGTTGGAGCCAGAATTTTGAATTTAACATATCGGCAAGGGACCGATTTACCAACTTTGAAATATGGTTTCCCCGATTCACATTACATTTGTTTTCCATATGAAACGAGGCGAACGGGAATTTATGCCGCTGGTACTGTTCGCTCTCCGATGGATGGCGTTTCTTGTGTGAATGATGCATACGGTGCTGCTCTAAAAGCAATTCAAGTTATTGAAAATGTTCGTATTGGTAAAGCAGTACATCCGAGAAGTGGAGATACCTCGTATCCCGACTTCTTCTTGCAAAGATGTACTCAATGCAAGCGTTGCACCGAAGAGTGTCCTTTTGGAACTCTTGATGAAGACGACAAGGGAACGCCAAAGCCAAATCCCAATCGATGTCGAAGGTGTGGAATTTGTATGGGGGCTTGCCCCGAAAGAATAATTAGTTTCAAGAATTATTCCCCACAGATTATTTCTTCGATGATAAAGTCGCTTGAAATTCCAGAAAGTGAGGAAGAAAAGCCAAGAATCCTTGCTTTCTTGTGCGAAAATGACGCATATCCTTCGCTTGACATTGTTGCTAAAAAGCGCATACAATATACTCCATTTGTTAGAATTATTCCAGTTCGTTGCCTTGGTTCGGTTAATATCATTTGGATTGCCGATGCTTTGTCAATGGGTTACGATGGAATTGTTCTTATCGGTTGCAAGTACGGCGAGGATTACCAATGTCACTTTATCCGTGGAAGCGAACTTGCAAACAAGAGAATGGAAAATGTCCAAGAAAAACTGAAACAATTAGTGCTTGAACCAGAAAGGGTTGAATTCCATACTCTCTCGATAGATGAGTATGATAAAATACCAGAAATTTTCAACAACTTTGCCGAAACAATAGAGCGATTGGGACCAAATCCGTATAAGGATATGTAAAAAGTTTATTTTTGTTGAAAAATATCTTTAACAAGATTGGCAAAATATTTGATGTCGAATGGCTTAGCAACGTAGTAGTTGAACCCTTTTTTTAGACATTCGTCTTTGTCGAAGATACCAATGTAAGCAGTAATGGCTACAATTGGGGTGTTTTTGTATTGAGAATTGGTCCGTATTCTTGAAACAAATTCAAATCCATTTTCCCCAAAGGGTAAATTCAAGTCAACAATGAACAAGTCATATTTTTTTTGGGTGGCTTTTTCCCAACCTTCGATTGAATCTTTTGCAATATCAACAAAGAAGTTTGCTTTCCCAAGAACCTGTTTTATCAGCAAACAAGATGTTACGTCATCCTCAATAACAAGAATATTTTTGTCCATACCGCCTCCTAATTATCTGTAGCATTTATTGAATTGAAATGATTTGCAGGGATTAGGATTGTGAAAGTACTGCCTTTGCCCAATTCACTTTTTACAAAGATTTTACCATTCAACTTTTCGATAAATTTCTTGGCAATCGAAAGACCCAAGCCTTGCCCTTCGAATTCTCTCGATAAACCTTGGCTAATCTGGTAGAAATCTGTCCAAATCAAATCAATTTGGTCTTCTGGTATTCCAATGCCAGTGTCGGAAACTACAATTTCGACTTGTTCCAGATTGTTTTCATCAATTTTCTTTTGTAAGATAATATTAATTTCCCCTTGGCGAGTAAATTTGAAAGCATTGTGAACAATTGCGTGCACAATGGCACGGACCATATATTCGTCAGTTTCGACAATTATTGAGTCGGGTTCCGAGTCAAATTTAACCAACAAATTTTTATCCTTAAATTGTTCCTTAATAGAATTAGTAATTTCGCGCACTGTGTCCACAATATCAAAAACCGAGGCTTGGATTTTAAGAAACCCCGTTTCGATTCGAGAATAATCAATTATATAATTTACAGTTTCCAAAAGCTTTGTTCCACTTTGAAATATATAATTTGCTATTTCTTGAATTTCTGGTTCATTTCGTTCTTCTTTAAGAACTTGCGACCAACCGAGAATACCATTCAACGGGGTGCGAAATTCGTGGCTAAAATTTATTAATAAATATGTTTTCAATGCACTCAATTCTTCTGCCTTCTCTTTTGCCCTTTGAAGTTCGGCGATGTATTCTTTTTCTTTAGTAATATCATTTAATAACCCCACTAAATTTACGAGTTGCCCATTATCGTTGAAGATTGGGGAAAAATGTATTTTAACCCATATTTCATTTGATTTTTTGGTTTTAATGTTGAGTTCAATACTTTCGGCACCTTCCTTCTCAACTTTATTAATTAACTCTTTGAAATAGTTTTCTGGAAAGATTTTGGAATGTATTTCGGAAATTTTATGATTGACAACTTCGTTTCTATTAACATCTAAAATTTTTTCTAAGCTTCTGTTGACAAAAGTTATTAGCCCGTCTGGTTCCAGAATGAAAACACCAGTTGGTGTCTGTTCAACAATTTGATAAAATTTTACTAATTCCAATTCCAATTTTTTGAGTTTTGTAATATCACGTCCAATACCGGCAATTCCAATAATTTCTCCTTTACTATTTCTAATAGGCGAAATGTGAGTTTGAAAGTAGAATGTATCTTTTCCAAGAGTTCTGGACCATTCGTAAACAATGCTTTCCCCCTTTAAACAACGCTCTTGCATTTCGATATGAATTTTTCCGTCTTCTTCACCAAGAATCTCTATTGCAGTTTTGCCAAGGATTGTTTCCTCGGTTAAGCCATAATTTTGAGCCCATTTTCCGAAAATCCAATTATGCCTATGTTGAGTATCAAGAGTATATACAATATCATATATTGAGGAAACGAGCATTGAGGAAACGAGCGTTCTATATCGTTCTTCGCTTTCTTCCAGGGCTTTTTGCATTTTAATTTTCTCTGTCAAGTCAATAGCAACACCAACGTATCCAATGGGTTTTCCGTTGTCGTCTAAAATAATATTTGCTGTCAAGTGCACTTTGAACTTCCTTCCATTCTTGTCTTTGTTCCAAAGTTCACCGCGCCAGACTTGATTTTTTGAGAGAGCTTCAAACATCGATTTTTCAATTTCTGGGTTAAGTGATTCTTGGGCACGAATAACCAGAAAGTTTTTCCCTAAAATTTCTTCAGATGTATATCCGTAAAGGTTTTCAAACGCTTTATTGACGTAAATAAATTTATTTGAAAGGTCGGTAATAGATACCGCTTCCCCAATAGAATCGAGTGTTTTTGCAAATTTAAGAATTTCGTAGTAAGATTTCTTTTGTTCTGAGATGTCCCGAACTATGGCAAGGATGTATGATTTTTTACCATAAGAAATTTTGTTTAAAGACACTTCGCATTCAAATTCAACCCCGTCCAATGTTTTGTGGAGCCATTCAAATCGAATGGTTTCGCCTTTATATGCCCGGTTGATTAGTTCAATCGCTTTCTTTTTTGAAGGTTGTCCGTCAGGTTGAAACGGAGGTGAAAATTCGTAGGGGGGTTTTCCAATAATATCTTTTCGTTCGCAACGGAACATCTTTAATGCCGAAAGATTGCAATCAATAAAAGTATCGGCTGACATTAAAAATATACCATCAGCAGATTCTTCGAAAAGGGCTCTGTATTTTCTTTCGCTTTCAATTATTTGCTCTTCCAATTTCTTTCGTGGAGTAATATCGGTAATGTAACCTTCGAGCGCAACAACATTACCATTTTCGTCATAAACCCCACAACCTTGTTCGTAAACCCATCGAATTTCACCACTTTTGGTAACGATTGGGTACTCATCTTCAAACACTTGACGCTTGCGTAGTAAAATTTGCCACTTAACCCAAAGTCGTTCTTGATGGTCTTTATGAATTAAGTCATTAAAAGAAAGAACTTTATTTCCAATGACTTCTTCCGGTCTATAACCAGTAATTTTGTAAAAGTTGTCGCTAAGGTACTCCATTGTCCAGTATCTATCGTTCCGACACCGGTAGACAAATCCGGGAAGATTGCTTAATAGTGTGTAATAAAAGCGTTCTCGCTCGCGAACAGTCTCTTCGAGTTTTTCTTTTTCTTGTTCTGAAAAAATCGAATATAGAGCAAGTGCCAAATCGTCTGCAAATTCTTGGAGAAAAGCAATTTCTTCTTCATCAACTTGGAATTGTGTGCTTGAAACAACAAGGTGCCCAAAATTAAGTTTTTTATAAAAGATTGGAATTAAAATTATAATGAATTTTTCATTTTCATAAATTTCCTCGTGGATTTCGACTTTTCGTTCAAACTGGGGTAGTTTTGCATAAATTTTAATTTGCTCCCCTGCTTTTTCTTTAAAATGGAGGTATATTTCAATCTGATTATTTTCAAAATTTTTTAATTCAATGTTGTATTTGGAATAATAGTAAACATCTTTTTCGAAAGGAGTATCTTTGGCAGTTAATAATCCCACAAAAATGTAATTTTGCGTCTGATAGAGTATTTGACAGGCTTCGTCGAGGATTCTGTTGGGTTCCTTTTCAACAAAAATAAATTGATTGAAGTTTCTAATGGCTTTGAGAAGACTATTGGTGTGTAAAAGCTTTCTCTCCCTCTTGTAACTTTCGGTTTCGTTTTTCGCAATATGGACAATGTATCTGATTTCATTTGTACCGTTGTAAACTGGTGTACAATTAAGTTTAAAAATTTCATCACCAACCTTTGTAATCATTTGAAAGAGATTTGGTATTCTTTCGGCGGAAAGTTCTTTCCCGGGACAATATTCGGGTATTTGTTCCAGAATGGTACAATGAAAAGCATTGAAACAAAAAGGTAATTCCTTTAAATTATCTTCGATTTTTAAAAACTTTCAACCAGATTTATTGATATATAACAATTTTCCGCTTCCGTCCGATAATGCAACTATATCATCTGAATGTTCAAAGATTTTTCCAAACTCTTGCAGTTTTTCTAATTCTTCCGGGCTTAACATAATTTTCTAAATTTTACTATTCGCAAAATAATAAAAAAATAGAAATATTATTTTTCAGAAAAAAATTTTCGATTTGGATAATTGAGTGATACTGAGAATTGAAGGTTGAATTTAATTGCTTCAATATCAAGTAGTTATGAATTAAACCAAATGAGGGCTGTTAGCCCCCATTCTCTAAATTTTTGTTTAGCAAATAATAATTAATTATCAAATTCTTGAATTTTCTTTCAAGTTATTTATTGAAAGTAAGGTTAAGTTCAAGAGTGAAATTGTCGTAGATTACATTATCCCCAAGATTATCAAAGAATGAACCAGAGCCATATCGAACATCGAATTTTGTTCTGTCTAATTCTAATGTTGCTTTTGCGGTTATTTTATTACCGTCTGCTTTAATTGTTGCTGGGAAAGATATTGTTTGGGTAATCCCTTTTATTGTCATTTTCCCGGTGATTGCAATGTTTGGTTCGCCGGCTTTGCTGGCTTTTAATGGAGTTGAATGTGTAATGACAAACTTTGCAGTTGGAAATTTTGCCACTGAGAAAAAGTCGTCGCTTTTTAAATGCCCAACCAACTTTGCATTCAAATCTTTATCCTTCAAATCCTCATTCCGTATCGAGGTCATATCGACTTCAAATTCTCCAGAAGTTATCTTGGTTCCATCATAAGAGATA
Organism: Candidatus Kapaibacterium sp.; assembly: GCA_013414795.1. Lineage (GTDB taxonomy): Bacteria > Bacteroidota > Ignavibacteria > Kapaibacteriales > UBA2268 > Naka2016. The sequence continues at coordinate 2,098,066 of CP058732.1, read as the reverse complement.
TTACCGGATTTAAAGTTAACCCAACCCCAATGTGCTCCAAGGAACTTTTTGCCAATCCATTTGATATTGCTTTTAGCAACGTCGAGGTTGTAAGTATTTTGGGCAAGTGAACTTAGCGTCGCAAGGAAAATTAAGTTTAAGCCAAGAATTATCAATTTTTTGAAATTGTTTTTCATACAAGCACCCTTTTCTTAATAAAACATAAGAATTTGAAAAAATTTTTAAACGAAAATCATAAGAAAAAATTTTAGTCAAGCCTAAATTTAAAACACTTTTTATACAGATTTTAATTATTATTTTGTTTTTAAATTTTTTCTTGTTCAAGTAAACTTTTATTTACTAATTTGCATTTGCTCTCTTAATGAGAGTTTTAATAGGAAGTATTACTAACAAAATTTTAGGTGCGTTATGTCAATGTTAAAAGAAAAATTGGCGCAAATTTTCCCACCTTTGCGTCAAGAAATTCAATCATTTGTTAAGCAATATGGCGACAAAGTCGTTTCCCAAGTTACTCTTGCACAAGCATACGGTGGAATGCGCGGCGTCAAGTGCTTGGTTTGCGATACGAGCGAGGTTCCACCAGACAAAGGGTTGATTATTCGTGGGATTGAACTAAAATATTTGTTCGACAAATGGCCCGAGGAAATTCTCTGGCTTCTTCTTACTGGTGAACTTCCGACTCCCGAGGAATTGAAGGATTTGCAGGCTGAATTAAAAGCCCACGAGGAAGTACCAGACTACGTTTGGCAAGTTCTCGACACAATGCCAGCCGATTCACACCCGATGACAATGTTCAACACTGCAATTCTTGTTATGCAACGCGAGTCGGTATTTGCTAAGCGTTACGCCCAAGGAATGAAAAAGGAAGAATATTGGGAAGCAACCTACGACGATTTAATCAATATCATTGCCAAATTGCCAGCAATTGGTGCTTATGTCTATCGTAAGCGTTTCAATAAAGGACCAAGAATCGAAAGCGACAAAACTGCCGACTGGGCTAAGAATTTTGTCCATATGATTGGCTTGCCAGACCCAAATGAAGAATTGACTAAATTGATGAGACTATACTTTACTTTGCACTGCGACCACGAAGGCGGAAACGTTAGTGCATTTTCCGCTGCGACTATTAATTCTGCTTTGTCCGACCTATATTATGCTCTTTCGGGCGGATTGAATGGTCTTGCTGGTCCACTTCACGGTTTAGCCAATCAAGAATGTCTTGCTTGGATTATTGGTGTAGTTGAAAAATTTGGTGGAGTCCCAACCCACGAAGAATTAGAAAAATACGCTTGGGAGACCTTGAACTCTGGGCGTGTCATTCCCGGTTACGGTCACGCTGTCTTGAGAATTACCGACCCAAGATTCGATGCGTTCCTAGAATTCGGAAAGAAATACTTCCCAGAAGACCCAATCTTCAAGACCGTTGTACGGGTTTACGAAGTCGTGCCAAATGTTTTGAAGCAGGTGCAAAAGATTAAAGATCCTTGGCCAAATGTTGATGCAGCCTCTGGTGCAACTATTTACCATTACGGTATGACCGAGTTTAGTTATTACACAGTATTGTTCAGCATTTCCCGTGCGCTTGGTATTTGCTCTCAAGCAGTTGTTGCCAGAGCGATGGGGTATCCCATTACCCGACCGAAGTCCTTGACTACTGCCAGTTATCGTAAAATTGTTGAAGCCGCTAGTTAATTTTTCTGCCCACGAGTCTCCTCGTGGGCTTTTTGTTTGTTAAACTTTGTGAGGATGAATATGAAAATAACAGTCATTGGCGCCGGAAATGTGGGCGCAACAACAGCACAATTACTTGCCAATGCGGAATTGGCAAATGAAATCTATTTAGTGGACATTCTCGAAGGAATTCCGCAAGGAAAGGCGCTCGATATGTACGAGTCTATGCCGATTATGGGCTCTGATTCAAAAATCTTTGGTGTAAATTCTTACGAAGCCACTAAAGACTCTGATATTGTTATTCAAACCGCTGGAATGGCGCGGAAACCAGGAATGTCCCGCGACGATTTGTTGATTGCAAACGCAGAAATTGTTTCTTCTTGTATTAAACAAGCATTTCAATATTCGCCAAATGCGTATTATATTATTGTTTCAAATCCGCTCGATGTAATGACCTACCTCGCTATGAAACTCACTGGTTTGCCAAGAAGCAGAATGTTTGGTATGGCTGGAATTTTGGATACAGCCCGCTACCGTGCATTCATTTCAATGGAACTTGGCGTTTCGATGCAAGACATTCAAGGCTTAATCCTTGGTGGACACGGAGATACTATGGTCCCATTGCCAAGGTATACAACTGTTGCTGGAATTCCAGTAACGGATTTAATTCCCCCGGACAGACTCGAAGCAATAGTCAAAAGGACTGCTGGTGGCGGTGGTGAAATTGTTTCGTATCTTAAAACTGGTAGTGCCTATTATGCTCCTGCTGCTGCAGTTGTTCAAATGGTCGAGTCGATTGTTAAGGACCAAAAGCGAATTCTGCCGTGCTCTGTTATGCTCGAGGGAGAGTATGGCTATAGCGATGTCGTGGTTGGTGTTCCAGTTATTCTTGGAAAGAACGGCTGTGAAAAGGTTATTGAATTGAAGTTGAATGAGGAAGAAAAGGCTTTGTTGCATAAATCTGTTGAACACGTACGAAAAGTGATTCAAGAAGGTATGCAATTAATTAATAAGTAATCATTTCCACTTTCTGCTGTTTAATGACAAGGGGCTTTTGCCCCTTGTTTTCATATTAACTCCGAGAGAAGATCTTTTGTCGTCGTTTTAAGGAATTTCAATAATTCTAATCGAATTCTCGCTTTTGAGTGAAGCACTGGGTGCGCAAGTTGCGACTACGAATTTATCACCAGTCTTTCCAATTTTGTTTTTCTTGATAAAAGCAACGACATCATCAATTTTTGCTTTGTCGTCTGTGTGGGGGAAAAGAAAACTTTCTATTCCCCAAACGTAGGCTAATTTTCGTACAGTTTCGATTCTTTCAGTGAAAGCGAAAATTGGAATTTTGGGTCTGTATTTGGCGATATTAATCGCTGTGAAACCATTTTGAGTTAGGGCAACGATACCATTCGCTTTGATTTGCTCCGCAAGTAATGTTGAAGCATTGGCAATAGCGTCGAAAATTTGTGAGGAATGGAATACCAAATCTTTTTGAAACTGATTAGATTGGAATTCCACTCTTTCTGCTTCCAAAATAATTCTGTTCATATAGTCTACTGCCTCGATTGGATAAGAGCCTACGCTTGTCTCTGCGCTAAGCATTAAAGCGTCGGCACCGTCGAGGACTGCATTTGCAACATCGCTGGCTTCGGCTCTGGTTGGTCGGGGATTGTTTATCATAGATTCGAGAATTTGCGTAGCAATTATTACTGGTTTTCCGTAATATCTACATTTTCGAATGATTTCTTTTTGAACGATTGGGACTTTCTCGGCGTCAAGTTCCAAGCCTAAATCACCACGGGCAACCATAATACCATCGGCTTCTTGGATTATATTGTCGATGCTTTCGATTGCTTCTGCTCTTTCGATTTTTGCGATGATTGGTAAAACTTTGCCCAGAACTTTCATCATTGCCCGTAGTTCGATTATATCCTTCTCGGAACGGACAAAAGAAAGCGCTACCAAATCAATTCCATTTTCTAGACCAAATTTTAGGTCTTCGATATCTTTTTCTGTTATCGACGGGGCTTGGGACTTAGTCCCCGGAACAACAATTCCCTTTTTGCTTTTCAGCAAACCGCCTTTCTGAACTTTGCAGACGATTTCTTTGTCGGTAACTTTTTCTGCCACAAGAATAATGTATCCATCATCCAACAAAATAGTCATTCCGGGTTTCACCTCGGAAGGCAGAGCTTTGTGGTTTGTCGAAACGATTTTATCGTTACCAATTGGTATCTCCTCGGTTGTAATTATTAATTGTCCGCCGTTTTTGATTTCAACAGCGTCGTTTTCAACTAATCCAATACGAATTTTGGGCCCTTGCAAATCTTGTAAAATTGCAATTTCTTTCCCAGTTTTTTTGCTTGCGTTTCGAATATTGTCTATAATCTCTTTATACTTGGAATGGATGTTGTGTGAAAAATTCAGGCGGGCAACATCCATTCCTTTTTCAATCATTTGGACAATTTTGTCGACTGATTCAGTTGCTGGTCCAATTGTCGAAATTATTTTTGCCTTCGCATTTTTGATTTTCATAAAATGTATCAAAATTGAACAAAATTTGCTAATTCTTCTGCTGTTTTGTAATGTACGATTAGATTGTCTTCAACAAGTTCTTCAACAGCCTTTTTGGCTTCGGAGATGGGAATTTGGTGGTAATAGGCGAAATGCCAAATATCGATTGGTGCAACAGACATTTCCAGAAGAAGGGCTTGGGCAATTGTTAATTTTTCATTCTGAAGATATTTCTCTCGTAGAGTTTCAAGGAGCAGATGGGAAGTTTTTGGGTTAATCATTTCTTCGGTAAAATAATAATTTACATTGTTCATCAAATCGCAAATTGGAAAACCACCGAATCTTCTAATAAGTAAGGGCAAGAATGAAATCGAAACGACGTAAGGTTCTTCCTTGACACCGCCCCACAAATCTTCCCAAACATCGTAGTCTTTTTCTTTTAACCACTCAAAAAAGTGTATTTCGCGTTCAGGAAGATATAATAGTGTATCGCGAGAAAATCTTCGCACCAATTCTGTGGCTATTTCCTCTGTTATTTGATTGAAAATTTCTTCTGGTATATAAATTGGAGTATTTTTTTCTTTTTCTTTTTCAAACCATTCGAAAATCTCTCGATGTGTCATTTTCACCTCGAACTATTAATTAGATAACATCAAAATTAAAGATAAAATTTCAATTAAAACGTTTGATAATTCGGCTCAAATTTCATATTTTTGTATTTCCATTGCCCCGTGGTGTAATTGGCAACACGTCTGACTCTGGATCAGAAGTTTCCAGGTTCGAGCCCTGGCGGGGCAGCTGGATTTAGTTGGCAAAGAGATACCTTATTATATCTCTTCGTATAAAATTCTAAATGAATTCTTTCTACAAACCAAGAATTTTTAGTGTTTTAAGTTCATAATGTAAATTCGTAGAAGCCTTGCTTTTCGAAAATAAATTCGGCTGCTAACAATGCTCCAATTGCAAAACCCTTTCGTGTCTTTGCAGTATGGGATATTTCAAGAGTATCAAATTCGGAATCGAGAATAACTCTATGTATACCATAGACTTCTCCAAGGCGAAGAGAAGCAATTTGTATGCTTTTGGAATCTAATTCCATTGGATTTGTTACAATGCGTTCTTTATTTTTAAAGTTCTGTAAAATTTTTTCAGCGATTTTCAATGCTGTTCCGCTTGGAGCATCTTTTTTCTTTCTATGGTGTGTTTCCTCAATAATTATATCATAATTGTTGATTTGATTTAGTATTTTGGAGACTTCTTCGATGATTTTCAAAATAATTTGAATACCAACGGAAAAATTAGGGCTGTAAATCAAGCCAATTCCAGATTTTTCAACAATTTCTCTGACTTGGTCAAGTCTGTCGTACCATCCAGTAGTGCCTACAACGATATTCTTTTTTAAAAGAGAAATTTTTTCAATGTTTTGGACTACGCTTTCGGGAGTTGTAAACTCTATTGCAACATCAAATTCATATTGATTTTCCGGGTTTATAGGATTGTTAATTTCGAAAATGTCTGTGATAGTGAAACCCATCTCTACGGCGGTTCTTTCAACTTCTTTGCCCATTTTTCCGTAGCCAACTAAGGCTATCTTTGGTTTTATTGTGCTCACTGGTATAAATTCTTATATTTTTTGTAAAAATCGGAAATCAAATCGAATGCTTCCGTAAGAATTTCTTCGGACGGAAGGATTACTATCCTGAAATGGCTGGTTCCGGGCTTTTGACCAAATCCACTACCGGGTACAACTACGACTCCAGTTTCTTTCATCAATTCTTGTGCAAAGTGGTTATCGTCTTTCACATCTATTGATGGAAATGCATAAAAGGCTCCGTGCGGTTCGACAAGTTCAATTCCTTCGATTTTAGAAATCTTTTCTTTAACAATGTCTCGCCGTTTTTGTAACTTTTGGTTCATTTCAACCAGATGGGATTGGTCGCCAAGCAATGCGACTGGTATTGCATATTGTATCGGATGATTAGCACAAAGGCGTGCCCGCAAAATTTTGTTTATCGCTTCGATGTAATCTTCGAGCCTTTCTTTTGGACCACTTACAACCCCCCAACCAATGCGAAAGCCGGGTGCAATATAATTTTTGGACAAACCAGAGAAAGTAATGCAAGGTAAATCTTGGGATAAGGATGCAATTGAAATATGTTGAACACCGTCAAAAAGAAGTTTGTCGTAAATTTCATCTGCGAAAACAACCAAATTGTGTTCGAGCGCAATTTCGACGATTTGATTTAGTATTTCTTTTGTGAAAACTGTACCAGTTGGGTTGTTTGGATTTATCAGAACAATCGCACGTGTTTTGTTGTTTATTTTCTTCTTGATATCGTCGATATCCGGTTGCCAGCCATTAGATTCGTCGAGGTAGTAGGGGTTTGCCACAAGTTCAAGTTTGCTTTGAATTGCTGAGTAAAGGGGATAGCCGGGTTCGGGAATTAATACATTTTCCCCCGGGTTTAACAATGCTGTTAGGCAAATTTCTATTGCTTCGCTTGCTCCTGTTGTGATAAATGTGTCGAGAATGTTTGTGATTCCTTTTCTGCGAGCATCTTCTTGTATAGCCTCGATTGCTGGTTTGATTCCAGAGGAAGGGGAGTAACCATTGTGATTTTCAAGCATAGCATTGTAAACTGCTTCGATAATTTGACGCGGTGTTTGGTGTCCATAAGGATTCGGGTCGCCAATATTCAAGTAGAGCATTTTTTTGCCGCTTTTAGCGATTTGTTCGGCAAGAACAACTATGTCACGAATAGCATAGGCAATACCTAAGGTTCTTTTTGCTGGTTCTACTTTTGACAATCTCATTTCAATTTTCTTAATTATTCAAAAAGACGAAATTAATCAAAAGCGATAATTGAATAGTTTCGAAATGTTTGCCCTATTTTTGTTTTGTGTTTAATCTTCCAATTTAATACCCAATTCCTTCAGTTGTTTTGTTTCTACTGGTGTTGGACAATTTTCCATAAGTGCCAGCCCGCTTGTTGTCTTGGGGAAAGCTATCACGTCTCGAATGTTATCCGTGTCTGTCAGAGTCATTACCAGTCTGTCGAGTCCAATTGCAATGCCCCCGTGTGGTGGTGCTCCATATTTTAATGCTTCGAGCAGGAAGCCAAATTTGACCTTTATATCTTCTTCCGAAAGTTTCAAAAGTCGGAATATTCTTTCTTGCACTTCTGGTTTATAATTGCGAAGGCTTCCGCCACCAATTTCCTCGCCGTTGACAACTATATCGTAGGCTTTTGCACGAACTTTCAATGGTTCTGTTTCGAGTATGTCCATATCTTCATCTTTTGGCGAAGTGAACGGGTGGTGTTTGGCAACAAGTCTTTGCTCGTCGGGGTCAAATTCAAACATTGGAAAATCAACAACCCAGAGAAACGAAAACTTATTGCGGACTTTTTCAATAATTCCAGTTTTTTTGGCAATCTCTTTACGCAAAGCACCAAGAGTAGTGTAGCATTTTTCCCATTCATCGGCAACAATTAATAACAAATCTCCATCCTCAAGATTTGCTTCCGCCTTAATGGTTTCGATTGCTGTTTGGCTTAAAAACTTTGCAATTGGTGAATTAATTTCCCCATTAGTATACTTCATCCAAATTAATCCTTTACAGCCAAGTTTTTGAACAAATTCAGTAAGTTCATCGATTTGTTTTCTCGAGAAATTGGCACATCCTTTAGCATTTATCCCAGCGATAATCTTTCCAGTTTCGATTGCCTCGTCGAAAACGCGGAAGTTTGTGTCTTTCAATTTGTTGCTAAGTGTTACAATCTGCAAACCGTAGCGTAGGTCGGGCTTGTCGGAACCAAATTTTGTCATTGCATCGTTGAAACTCATTCTTGGGAATGGAGTTTCAATATCTAACCCTAATATTTCTTTCCAGAGCCTCTTAAAAAGCCCTTCTGTTATGGTAATAATATCCTCAATTGTTACAAAGGACATTTCGAGGTCGATTTGTGTAAACTCTGGTTGTCTGTCGCTGCGCAAGTCTTCGTCTCGAAAGCATTTTACGATTTGAACATAACGGTCGAAGCCAGAAATCATCAATATTTGTTTGTAAAGTTGTGGTGATTGTGGCAAAGCGTAGAATTTACCTTTATGTAGTCGCGAAGGAACAAGGAAGTCCCGAGCTCCCTCGGGAGTGGATTTGGTTAAAAAAGGTGTTTCAATTTCAACAAATTTGTGTTCGTGGAAGTAACTGTGGATTATTTGGTAAATTTCATTGCGGACGATGAATCTTCGTTGAACCGAAGGTCGACGTAAATCCAAGAATCTATAACGAAGACGATTTTCTTCGGTTATTTCTGCCGAGTCGGAAATTTCAAAAGGCGGAAGTTCAGAACGATTGAGAATCCCAAAATCTTCTAATTCAATTTCGATTAAACCAGTGGGTAATTTGGGATTTGGGTTTTCACGTCGTCGCACACAACCTTTTGCCCAGATTACGAATTCAGATTTCAATTCTTTCACTCTTTCTGCAAGGGATGGATTTTGCTCGGGGACGACGACGAGTTGGGTTATTCCATACCTATCCCGTAAATCGATGAATATTAACCCTCCCATATCACGAATGGTTGAAACCCAACCATTGAGGACGACAGTTTCTCCTTCGTTTTCGAGTCTAAGTTCGCCACAAGTAACGGTTCGTTTTGGAAATTCCATTTTTATTAACAAAAAAATTGCAAATTACCAAAAATAGGGACAAAAATTTTGAGATTAAAAATAAAAAATTGATAAACAATACAATTAGTTGCATTGATATCCGTTCAAAAAAATGTGGATAATTTGGAGTTACTTATGACTCCCTTCAAAAAGCCTTTCTTTGAAGTAGGGACTAAAAAGCATTTTGTCCCAAAAAGAAAAGATTATCGTTTTGTTAGTAACCATTTGCTTGTTAAAGCTTTTTTACTTGCTTCTGTTGTAATTATGTTAGTCATTAACTCTTGCGAAAAGCCGACTCAAGTTCCAATTCAGCCTAAACTTTTTGTGCTAAGCGATAGAACTACGATTTTGCAAAACGAAGTTGGTTGGGGAGATACTGTGACAATATTATTGAAAAGTTTCTTGGATGAATATTATCCTACAATCCAATTAAATACCATTCCTTTTAAATTATTTATTGGTGATTCAACCACAGAAATCATTGAATTAAATAGGAATTATTGCAAATTTAAAGTTCCAGAATTGCGATTCTCAACCTATTTAGTTAAAATTGTAGTTCAAGAGAAAGTTTATTTTCTCAAAGAGAAACTTAAGGTAGTTGCAAAAGGGGATTTAGTCTCAACCAAATTCACTGTTGGCTTCGTTGGAGAAATTTTCTCTATCTCTTGGAAAAAATATTTATTTAAAAAAGATATTTTTAATGTAGAGACTATTTCTCCAGAAATAAAGTTTAATGAGATACCTGCAAAAATTGTTAGAAAGAATCTCGATTCCATATTTGTAGAAATACCCCAACTGACTTTTGGTAGATATAATTTATTCTTTGTAAATCTTGATGATACAATTATTTTCCGTGAGAATTTTATTGTTTGTTCAAAATCGGATTATGATCAATTGTTGCACAGTTTAAAATCACCTAATTTTTACAATGGAAATAGTAAAATAGTTCCAAATTTCAATATTGGTGATTTAATCCTAAGGGCGGAACACTTTTATATTGATATGGTTATACCCACGATTCTTTATGATGTTTATTCATATTCTGATAGAAATGGTTCTAGAAGGGACACTGTTATTAAAAGGGTAATAGATAAAGATAGATTTAATTTTACCATCAATCATAAATTTTACCGTTTAGGGAATTTAACTTTTGGATACGAAATTGAAGAGCCATATTATCGTTTGACTTTTAAAATTAATATTGATACAACCAATAGTACACCTTTAATAAGTATATTCTATGGTGCCCGAACTGTTAATGGTAGAGCCGATCAATTCAATTATTATAGTCATGAAGATGGTTATCAGTATAATTTTGTTAATTTACCTTTCAGTATTGTTTATGATACAATTATAGTAAATCAAAAAGTTATTATGGTTAAAGACCAAGTTTATTGTGGTGATATTGAAAGAGAAACTTCGGGACATAGTGGGATGAGTTATTGGGTATCTACAAATAGTTACGTTTACGAATACTACAAAAAAAATGTTACTGACGAACATTACCTTATTCTAAAAATATTCTAACTTGATTTTTAGCAAATAATTATCTAATTGTTTATTTAAGCATGTTTTTAATCCATTCTTTAATTTGATCTGAACTTGGTAATGGGGAACCGCTTGCCATTAACTTTTCGTTAATTACCAATGCTGGTGTCAACATTACGCCGTATTTCATTATGTCCATTATGTTTTGCACCTTTTCGATTTCTGCGTCAAAATTATTTCTTTCAACAACTTCTCGTACCCTTTGTTCAAGGGCTTGGCATTTTGGACAACCTGGACCAAGTACTTTGATTTTTACTTTTGCCATTTTTCAACCTCCTTTATAATTAACTTAATAACTAATTGGTTGTTTCTTATCTATTCTATGCTCAGAGCATTCCAAAAACAAAACCTACCAAGGAAGAAAAAATTATTACTAAAAGGACATAAGCAATAGTTTTTTTAAGACCGAGTATTTTATTTATTACAAGCAAACTTGGCAGAGAGACAGCCGGACCCGACAAAAGCAATGCTAATGCCGGTCCTTTACCCATTCCACTACCAAGCAGTCCCTGGACGATTGGTACTTCTGTCAAAGTTGCAAAGTACATAAACGCTCCAACTATTGAAGCGAAAAAGTTTGCAAATATAGAATTGCCACCAACCAAAGTAGATACCCACTGGTTTGGAATAATTCCTTCATTTCCTGGGCGACCAAGTAGGAACCCAGCCACAAGAACCCCAGCAAAAAGTAGTGGAACAATTTGTTTCGCAAAGTCCCAAGTGCTCGATAGCCAGTTTTTTAATTCCTCTGTTCCGGTTGCAAGAATAATTATTAATGACACAACACCAAGTGTAAACGTTAAAGTTACATTAGACCAAATGAGATGAACTACTAATAATATAAGAGCAAAAACTATTTCGAGTATCCAACTTGCTTTGAACCAAAAAATAAGAATTAACCCAAGCACAATGGAGAAGAAAGCGGTAAGGTACCATTTGTTTTGGTAAACAACATTCCAAAAACCACTTGTTTCGCCCGAAGTACCCCAATTTGCAAAAACCAAAATGCATACTAAAGTTCCAAAGTAAACAATTTCTTGCCAAATTTTTCTTCCTTCCTTATTGCTTTCAACTACAGGAATGTTATACAATCTCTCCATATCGCTTTTTTTGAAAAGCATTTGCATTAATAAGCCAATAATAATACTGAATATAATTGCAAACAATGCTCTTGCAATCCCGATTTCTAATCCAATCACCTTTGCGGTTAAGATAATAGCAAGCACATTGATTGCTGGACCAGAATAGAGAAATGCTGTTGCTGGACCAATTCCAGCTCCTTGGTGGTAAATTCCAGCAAAAAGAGGAAGAACAGTACAAGAGCATACTGCAAGAATTGCACCAGAAACGGAAGCAACACCGTAAGCCAGCACTTTGTTAGCACTACTGCCGAGGTACCTCAATACTGCTTCTTGTTTGATGAAAACACTGATTGCCCCAGCAATAAAGAATGCTGGAATTAAGCAAAGCAAAACGTGTTCACGTGCATACCATTTTGAAAGTTCGAGTGCTTCGAAAATAGCATTATCAAATCTTTGGTTTCCAATTGGTAGATAGTAGAATAATATAAATATTCCAACAAAAGTAACCAATATCTTCAATTCTTTTTTCAATTCCATAATTATACTCCTACCCTTCGATAAATTAGTTTGGACTACAAAACTGAATGTTCTCTATATTTTTTAGTTTAGCAAGGTCTGCTTTAATATGTTTGTCTTCTTTAATTTGCTCAATCGTATAGAGAAGAAATTGTTTGATTGGTTCGGATAGATTTTCCCAATCTATTGAATAAAAGACCCATTTTTGCTCTTTCCTTGATTTCAGCAAGCCAGCGTTTGAAAGTATCGACAAATGTTGCGATATTGTAGCAGCGGTGAAACCAATGACACTTTGGATTTGGCAAACGCATAGTTCTGTTTCGGCAAGAATTGAAACAATTCTTAGCCTTTGAGTGTCGCCTAATGCTTTAAAGATTTTTAAAAATTTTTCCATTTTGTCATTTAGTTAAAAAACTAAATTAAATAAAACGCTTAATATTATTTTCTATTTTAAAAGTTTTTTCGTAATTTTCCTTTTGAATTATCATTTATAATGTTTTTTTAGATAATTTTGAAATTGCTGATAAAGGAGCAATTTATGAAAAAGATTTTGACTGTGTTATTCCTTCTCTTCTTCTTAAGATTTAATTTATCTTCGATTGAATTTCTAGATTCTCCTTGGTCCAATCGTCTTTCTTTTGGTTTGGGTTTTGGGGTAGGGCTTAATTTCCAAACAGCAAATTTTAAGGGAATTGACTTTCCTAATATTCCCAGTTGTTGTCCTCGTTTCGAGACAGGTTTAGGACTTAACTACTGGGTTGGTCCTCTTGTTTCTTTTCCGTTAAGCGAGAACTTTTCCCTTCGAATTCAAGGAGGATTGGAAAATCTTAGTGCTACATTGAAGAAGAAGGAAAATGAATATTTGTCTGCCCAAGGGCTTGATGGTGTTTTAGGAACATTCGAACATTCTGTCAAAGCAACGTTAAATTCTGTTTCTGGGGATATATTATTTTCGTATAGATTCACTCCGCAATTTCATATACTTTTTGGACCGACAATGAACTTCCTTTTTAAAAATGAATTTGAACAAAAAGAAGAGATTATTGAACCTTCCTACGGCGTCTTTGCAATTGAAAAAACAAGGGTGAGAAATCATACCACTGGTGAAATCCCCAACGTCAATAAATTGCTTTTCGGTGTTGGACTTGGCGTCAATTACTATCTACCAATGAATGCTAACAACACTTTGTTCCTCGTTCCAAATGTTATGTTTCGTGGACGATTTAACGAAATTGCAAAAAATCACGAATGGCGTTCTTTTTCGATTTCTGGTGGTATTTCTTTGGTTTATGCCCCGAGGAAAGTAAAGATAGTCAAGCCACCAGCACCACCGCCGATTACACCACCGCTTGCAGACTTGCCCGAGCCTCCAACTTCCCCATCGCTCGAAGCATCCATCGTTGCTGTTAGTCTTGATGAAAAAGGGAACGAACAACCAGTAACAGTTTTGAAAATCGAAGAATTCCTTTCAACAAAGATGCATCCATTGCTTGGTTACGTTTTCTTTGATGAAAATTCAGCAGTAATCCCCAAAAGGTATAAATTGTTAAACCCAGCCGAGACGAAGGATTTCAATGTCAAAAAGTTGTATGGTTTACCCACACTCGATATCTATTATCATATTTTAAATATCATTGGAAAAAGAGTTGCCCAATATCCACAAGCGGAACTAACAATCGTTGGTTGCATTAGTGACCAAGGTTTGGAAAAAGGGAATCTTGACCTTTCACGAAAGCGTGCCGAAGCAGTGCGAAATTATCTTATTAATGTTTGGAATATTGAACCCGAAAGGTTGAAAATTGTAGCCAAGAATTTACCCGATAATCCATCCAATCCAAACGACCCAGATGGTATCGAAGAAAATAGAAGAGTTGAGATTTATGCAAATATTCCACAAATATTCGAACCTTTAGTTGTTGAGGATACTTTAAGGGAGGTAAATCCCCCAACATTTAGATTTAAGACCGATGTTAAAACCCCAATTGGTGTGGACCGCTGGCAACTTATAACATCTCAAAGCCAGGGGGTTGTTAAAGTTTTTGAAGGGACAGGGGATATTCCAAAAGTCATTGAATGGAAAGTAGAGCAAGAACAACAAAATGTTCCAAAATTCGATGAACCATTAAAATATAAACTAATTGTTATTGATAAAGATAACAAAAGATGGGAGTCCCAAACACTTGAACTGCCAGTCCAGGTTATGACAATCGAGAAGAAGATTATTGAGCAGGTGGCGGACAAACAAATCGACAGATTTAGTTTGATTTTGTTTGGATTTGGTCAATCGCAGATTTCTGGGGACAACTTGAAGATAGCGGAAATAGCCAAGAAAAGAATAAAACCTACTTCAACGGTCAAAATCGAAGGTTTCACTGATAGAATTGGAAATGAGCAAACAAATCTTGAATTGTCAACAAAACGAGCATTGGAAACTGCAAAAGTTCTTGGTGTCGACCCAAAGTTTGCCAAAGGTCTTGGGGAAACCCGTTTACTTTATGACAACAATTTGCCAGAAGGAAGATTTTACTGTCGAACTGTTAATATTGAAATTGTAACACCTATTGAATAAATGTGTTAATGATTGAGGAACAAACAGAGGTGAAAAATGAATAGATATTTAAAACTTTTAATTTGCTTAATTGCCTTTACATTTTCAATTAAGATATTTGCTCAACAGTTACAAATTTTCGAAGTTTTTCCAGGAACCTATCCCGTGATTACCCTGGAGTTTAAAGTTTGGGACAAGGATGGAAACGAAGTTCGGAATTACAATGCAAACGATATTCAAGTGTTGGAAAATTCAATTGAAAGGGCTATTCAAAGTGTGAGTTGTCCGCCAATTGGTCAAACAAAGTTTTCGTTAATTTTAACTATTGATATTTCATATTCGATGTCTGAACCAAGCACAATTCCAGGCAAGACTAAAATGGATGTGGTTCGAGAAGCAGCACGGAATGCAATAAATTCATTACCAAAGGATAGTACTCGTTGGGAAGCGGCTATTACTTTGTTCGACTATGAAAATGAATTAATTCGAGACTTTACAAATAGCAAATGGTGGTTAAACAAAGGCTTGGACACATTTTTGCTTAATCCAAGGTCTGGCACAGACTACAATGCTGGATTTTTATATAGTTGGACAGGTAAGCCCGGAGCATTATTGATTGCCAGAAAAGCGAAATACAAACCAGTTGTTATTTTTCTAACTGATGGAAAACACGAGGGGCGTTCTTCTCCGCCACCAAGTCGTGTGAACGTTTGGGTCGGTGAAATTCTTGATTCTGCAAGGAAGTATGATGTAACCATTTATGCTATTACGTTAGGATTTGATGTTCCAAACGAGTTGAATGCTATTTGCACTGGGACCCCTTACGGTCAAGCCTATAAATCTGTTCCAAGCCAAGAAGAATTGAATAACTTGTATTCAAATATTTTGAATACTATTGGAACATTTGGACCGCCAGCACCCTGCAAAATCAAATTTACATCTGATTGTTCTGGTGGCAATGTCCAGGTAATTTACAAGCCGTTTGCTGTTATGGACACTTTCGCGTACAAAGTTCCACAAAATATTTTGCCCTCCCTTGAAGTGATTGATAGAACCTATAATATTTTGAACCAAACTGGTGCTTTTGAACAATCGGTTACCTTGAAAGCCAGAAATAACTTTGTTTCGGTTGATCCCCCCGGGGTAAGTTCTCCATTCAACAATGTCTCGGTCGTTGATTGGGGTGGTTCAGGCCCACCTTTCAAGATTGACAAAGACTCTTCAAGAACTATAAAGATTTCGATAACTCCATTTAGCGACTCTCTATTCCATACTTTTGATTTTACCTTTACGACATCAGCCTGTGATGGAAACAATGCGAAAGTTAATACTGGCTGGATTTACCCATTGGATGTGGATTGTGGTTCGGGCGTTGTTGGTCAATCTAAAACAGTTCCTCAGAAAACAGTTTTTTGCAATAATTGGAATGAACCATTGACGATTTATTCAATAAGCGTAACTGGTGGGGATCAAGGCGATTTTAGAATTCTTGGTGGAACCACAAACATCACTTTACAACCCCAATCTTGTTTGCAATATGATATTTCCTTCACACCTTCTGACGCTTCTAATCGTGAAAGTAAATTGGTTTTCAATACGCAAAAGGGGAGATTTGAATCAAGAATATTTGGTAGCGGCAGTGGATTTCCAGAGATTTCGTCTGTAACTACTTTGAAACTGCCAGATTTAGATTGCAAACGACAGAGTTTCGATACAACAATCGTTGTAAAAAACACTGGTGCTTTGAATTTGGAAATTTCAAAATTTGAGTTGACTGGGCCGAATGCCAATGAATTTTCATTTGTGCCTTCAAATCCCGGTCAAGTTACGATTCCACCAAGCGGCGAATATTCTTTTGTTGTTAGATGCAATCCAACATCGAAAGGTAATCTTAATGCTAATGTTGTGATAACGAGCAATGCAAAAAACTCTCCTGTTTATACAATACCTATTTCCGTATTCAATGCTGAATATGCGTTTACCACAAATTTAAATTCAATTGATTTTGGATTACTGTGTCCAAACGAAGAAAAAAGTTATGACTTGGAAATAAGAAATGTTGGCAATGTCGATTTATCGCTTAATTTAAACATTAATAGTCCCTTTGCAGTAAACCCGAGTGGACCAATAAACATACCAAATGGTTCATCTCTTGTGATTAAAGTTCTTGCAAAGTCTTCTGTCGAAGGAAACTTCGTTGCAGACTTAAACATTGTCGATAATTATTGTAATGTTACCAAGAAAGTGCAATTAAATGCACTGGTGGTTGCCCCCAAAATCGATCGTCAACCTATACCAATCTCTGGTGTTGTTGGAGTGCCAAAAGATACTAATGTTACAATTAAAAACACTTCAAACCGACAACTGACTATAACCCAAGCAAATTTCTCGGACCCACAGTTGAGAATTGTTTCCCCAAATCTTCCTTGGACTATTCCACAAATGTCCTCGATTACTTGCGTTGTGCGTTTTGATCCTCAAAGTTCAAATCCATTGAACGCCTATTTGCGGTTAGTCGGGGAGCCTTGCAATTTTGAAGATTCTATCTTATTTACAAGTAATCCTATTGCTTCTAAAGCCACAATCGCTATTGAAAATCATCAAGGATTGATTGGCGAAATAGTTACTATTCCGATTCTAATTAAGAATGGTACTATGCTGGACAAATCTGGAACAACAAGAATTCGTACTAAAATTAACTATGACCAAAATTTGCTAAAGTTCGTAAGCACCAATCCAGTAGTGAATACTAATTTAGGAGCAAATAATATATTGTTGGATAACATTCCTTTTACACCAAATACTACAAAATTAGTTGAAATCAATTTCGAGGTTTTAAATTCCACAGTAACTCAAACTATTCTTGATGTGAATTCTACCCAAACATTGGATGGATTTATTGCTTTTACCGAAGAGGATGGATTATTCGAAGTATTACCTTCGTCTGCTGAAATTTCAGTTGGCATAATTGAAGCAAACACTGGCGAGGAATTTCTGTTACCAATCTATCTAAAAAATGCTAAAAACTTAACCAATTTCCATAGCGGAATTTCAACAGATTTGAGTTTTAACTATACTTTGATGGAGCCAATTGGAAACACACCCTCGGGTAATGTAGATTTTGGTACACAAAAAGCAACGATTAGGTTAAATAATTTACCCGTTGTTCCAATCAATAATGACTCTGCGATTGCAATGCTACAATTCAAAGCAAAGTTGGGAAATGCAGTTTCCACTGACATAGAAATCGGTAACACTCGAACCAACAAGGGCTTCGTTGTATTCACTGAAAAACCTGGGAAATTCACATTGAAAAATGTTTGCAATAGTGGGGGATTGCGTTTATTCGAACCAAAGCCAATGGTTGTGTTCGACATTAACCCTGTGCCGAGCAACAATACAATTGAATTGACATTTACGCCATTGGAAACTGGAATGCATAGAATATCCATTTGCGATTTGCTTGGAAACACACTCATAAGCACCAATTTTGAGTTTCAGAAAGTTGAAACGATTGTCTACCAAATCTATGCAAAAGAACTAAACAATGGGATTTATATCCTTCGACTTGAAGGACCAACAACTTTGAGAAGCCAGAAATTTATCTGGTTAAAGTAACATATTCATTAATCCTTTTTAGGGGCTTTAAGAAAAAATTAATTGTTCTGACAAGCGTTTTTTGTTTGCTTTTGCTCTCAATTGATGTTTATGCTCAAAAAAGCAAAAAGTTTGTATCTCCAATAATGTTTGGAGTGGATATCGGATTAGCAATTCCTACTGGAGAGTTTGCAGATGTAGTTAATACTGGTTTTGGGTTAAACGGGGTTTTTACTTATTTTATGGACAGAAACATTCTTTTCACTGGGTCGATTGGATATTGGAGTTTTAGTAAGGAAGAAAGCGGTATTAAATATACTTTTAATACTATTCCTTTAAACATCGGTATAAACTATCGGTTTTCTAACACTGGTCTAATTCCTTACATCGGAGCTGAAACGTTCTTGTTTTTTAACTCCTGGAAATCCAGTTACTTAAGTTACTCTTCATCTGATAGTGAAACAAAATTTGGTTTTGTTCCATTAATTGGAATTGCATATCCAATTACCCCAAATATGGAATTCAGAGGAAGTTTGAAGTACACAATTATTTTTACCGAGAGTGAAAATACTACATTCCTGGGGATTCTTGCTGGTTTGCATTTTCGATTGTAGTTTATGGGTTTTATGAAAAATTCACTTTATTAAATAATAATACCAGCAATTGTGGCTGTCAGTAGATTTGTCAATGCTCCGACAATCATTGCTTTAAAGCCAAGTTGGACAACTTCGGTTCTTCTTTCTGGTACAAGTGCACCGATACCGCCTATTTGTATTGCAATTGAACCAAGATTCGCAAAGCCACACAGTGCAAACGTTGCAAGGTCTATGGTTCTTTGGGATAAAGCCCCGCTTTTGATCAATTGTGCTAAATCTGCGTATGCAATAAACTCGTTTATGCTAATTTTAGTTCCCAACAAACTGGCAAATATTTTCGCCTCGGATGGTGGAACGCCAACTATGTAAGCGAAGGGAAGGAACAAGTATCCGAAAATTTCTTTCAGACTTTGTGGGAAGTAAATTCCAAGCGGTTGCAACAAGTTATGAATTAATTGCAAGCCAGCGTCGAGCAATGCAATTAGCGAAATGAATGCGATAAGCATTGCAACAACATTTATCGCCAGTTTCATTCCGTCGCTTGCTCCTTGCGTGATTGCATCGAGTATGCTTTTCGTCTCGGGTACAGATATGTATTTAACCTCTTTTATGTCTTTAACTGAACTTTTTGGTTCAATAACAACTTTGGAAAGCATTAAACTTCCAGGTGCAGAAATAAGGCTGGCTGTTATAAGAATAACGGGCGATATTCCCATTTGGATGTATGCAGCCATAACCCCGCCAGCAATTGTGGCAAAACCCCCGCACATAATTGAAAATAATTCCGAGCGTGTTGCATTGTGAAGATAATGGCGAACAAGCAAAGGGGCTTCTGTTTGACCCAAAAAAACATTGCTCGCTGCGGACAATGATTCTATTCCACTTGTTCCCATCGTTTTATTCATAACCCAAGCCATTGCGTAAACAATTCGTTGAATTATTCCATATCGATATAATATGGAGACAAAAGCAGAGAAAAAAATTATAGTGGATGAAATGATGATTGCAAATTGGTATCCAAAAGTGGTTTGATATTCTGGCTTTCCAGCATTGCCAAAGACAAATTCTGCACCTTTTTTGCTAAAATCGAGGAACTCTGCCACTCTGTCGCCCATCCATTTAAATGCAGTGACACCGAAAGGAATATACAGCACAAGTAGTGCAAGAGAAAATTGTAGTCCAATGCCCCAAAGTACTATGCGAATAGGAAATTTTCTTTTATTTTCTGACATTAAGTAGGTTACTAAGAATATCAATAAAATTCCTAATGCACTTATTAATTTTGTTGCGAACATAGTTCCCCAAAAAAATTCAAAAGTAAGAAATTCGCAAATGTTTACAAAAAATTATAGAATAGACAACACATTTTTACAAAAATCAGATTTAGCCATATCTTAGGTACTCATACAATCATTTAAATCATTTTTTGTTATAATTTAGCAATTTGATATATGAACTGAGAGTAATATGAAATTGCAATTGTATTTATTTAGGGTAATAATTGTTGGTTTTGTTCTGTTGTTCTTTGGATGTAAAGAAGACTCAACTGTTGAGCCCCAGAAAAGTATTGCTTCGTGCGAAGGTTGCCACACAAATTACGAGCATTTGATGAAGGTCTACACACCCGACTCAACTCTTCCTGCTGGTGGTTGTGGTGGCGAAGCCCCACACTATGAACCGTATGACCGAGTTTATATGGGTGGTGTTGGTTATGAGAGTTTCAAGAAGTCGTCCCACTACAAAATAGGATGTACTGGTTGCCACAATGGTGTGGATGGAACAGATGATAAAAACCAAGCCCATTCTGGCGACTTTATTTCGCACCCATCCGTTGCCGCTGAACAGAAGTGCAAGAAATGTCACGAGGAAATTGTTTCTACTTTTCCTTCAAGTTTGCACAATGGTTACGGGCAAATGCGAAAAGTCGCCATTCGAAGCGGATATTCGAATTATAAAGACTTCGAGAAACTTTCTCCTATGCACAAGGAAGGTTACAAAAAGAATTGTGCCACTTGCCACGCAAATTGTGGTGAATGCCACGTTATTCGACCAACCGCTGGTGGTGGTGGTTTAGCCAATGGTCATAATTTTGTCAAAACACCCGATATGATTAAAACTTGTGTCGTGTGCCATACGTCGAGGGGAGGGCATGCTTTTCTCGGTATAGGCTCGGGAACCAAACCAGATGTGCATCAAACAAAGGGTATGGTTTGTACATCCTGTCATACGGGTAGTGAAATGCACGGCAGCGGGACCATTCCAGAGCATCGTTATGCCTACGAAAAATTGCCAAAATGCGAAACTTGCCATCCAAATGTTAAGGACAAAAATAAATACCATTTGATGCATTCTGATTCATTGAGTTGCTATGTGTGTCATTCCCAAAAGTACAACAATTGTGGTAGTTGCCATATTCACGGACTTGGAGCAAGAGTGCCTTCATATATGGATTTCAAGATTGCTTTAAATCCTTTGAAGGATGTGCGTAAGCAATATAAATTTGTTACTGTAAGAAGAACACTTGCAGCCCCAGATAATTGGGTTGAATATGGACTTCCACAGTATCCAAATTTTGATGCCTTACCGACTTATAATTACGCAACCCCGCATAACATCCAAAGATGGACAAATGTTACTAAGGTTTCCGATGGTGAGAAATGTTATGCAAATTGCCATATTAGAAAGCAAGGCGATACTTTGATTAATACAAATATCTATCTTTTTGAAAAGGATTTGCTCGATTGGGAAAAGAATGCAACAAAGAAAATCACTGTTGATAAGGCTTTGCCGAGTGATTGGTTTAAATAATTTGATTTTATTAATTGATTTATGTTAAACAAAAGGAGGTTTTAAAATGATGAAGAAATGGAACTTAAAACAATTGGCTTTGTTACTATTCCTTGCATTTTTTATCTGGTCTTGTTCTGAGGATAAAACAAACGAACCAGCGATTAACGAAGCGGAGACTTTAATTAAGTATCTCGAATCGTCTGAAAATCCTTATGGAAAGTACTATGTAAATACTGATTTACCAAGCATAGTCGATGCCGCAACATTGAAGGCTGATTTAGAGGCTGGTAAGGCATACATTATTGATATACGTTCAGCGGCAGACTTTGCAAGTGGTCACATTCGTACGGCTGTAAATTTACAAGAAACTGATGTCTTGAATCATATCAAATCCCTTGATGCTTCTAAATACGATAAGATCGTAATTGTTTGTTATACTGGGCAAACTGCTGGGTACTATGCATCTCTGGCTCGTATTTTGGGGTACAAAAATGTTTACTCATTGAAGTGGGGAATGGCTTCGTGGCATTCAGATTTTGCAAAGAAATGGCGTGATGTTATTGCCAATGGGAACAAATATGCATCGCAATTTGAAACTAAAGCAAACCCCAAGGGCCCAAAAGGAACTTATCCTGTTATTAACACTGGAAAGAAGACTGCACAAGAGATTTTAGAAGCAAGAGTGAATACATTGGTTGCCGAAAAATTTGCCGCCGCAACGATCACTGCTGATCAAGTTTTCCAAAACTTGGACAAGTATTACATTGTAAACTATTGGCCAGAATCACAATACCTCGATCCTGGGCATATTCCAGGTGCAGTACAATATACTCCAAAGAGTTCTTTGAAAACCGAAGTTGACCTTTTGACCTTGCCAACAAATAAAACCATTGTCGTTTATTGTTACACTGGACAAACAAGCGCCTTTTTGGTTGCCTATCTGCGTTTGATTGGTTACGATGCAAAGTCTTTACTTTTTGGCGCAAATGGGATGATTTACGATAAACTTGTTGAAAAGAAAATGACTGCTTTTAGTGAAAGCGAAATCAAAAATTATGATTATGAAAAGTAATTAACTGTTTTTTTGAAAACAAAAATGGAAGGAGGCTTTTGCCTCCTTCTTTTTATTTTGTCAAAAAGGTAGTTTAATTTATTTTGTTAAATCTTTTAATGTTTATACCTTTGGTTGTTTTGGCTATTAAGAAGTAGGTTCCATTCGAAAGGGTAGAGACATCAATAGTGGTCTTGGTAGTATTATTATCCAGTTTAATATTCATCAAATTTCTCCCGAAGAGATCTGTAATTGAGATTTCTTCGACATTTTCAGGCATAATTAAGAACAACTTTGTCGATACAGGATTGGGGTAAATCGCAAAGGTTTCGTTTTCATCAACTACTGCGTTGTAATAGAAATCGAATGGGTCGGACATTTCGGATTTGCAACCAAATTCATTTGTAACTTGAACATAGTACAGACCAGGATTTTCCACGTTTAATGAGTCCGCAGTAGCGTTTGGTATAGGTTGATCGAACAGAAACCATTGATTTCCAGTTTTTGAACTGGAGTAAAGTGTGTATCCTCTTCTTGTGATTACTGGCTTCTCTGGTTTGGGATGAATGGTTACCACTATTTTGTTCGAATCGGCGCACTTTCCGCTTTCTAAAACTTGGTTCAATTTAACTTCGCCAATTCCAACATTTTTCCATTGAATTGTAATTGTGTTGGTTGTTTCATCGATGTTTAAGATTTCCCCGTTTGTTACACTCCAAGTCGAAATCACACCAATTTTGACTGGACTTGAATATGTTTCAATATCATTTTCACAAACCGAGGCTTTTCCAGAAATTACTGGGTTTAAACCTTTATAAATTCTTATGTTCTTCCTATTATCGGCGCCAATCAGTGGAGGGCTTGTTGAAATTACCCTAACACGATAAAGTATTCCTGTTGAAACATTGTTTGGTATTGTGCCAGTAATGGTTCCGCTTGTTGTACTTTGAACTCTCCCTAATTCAATGGGATTTTTGAAGGAGCCACTATTGTCAGAGAGTTGTGCAATGAAGTAATTGTCGGAGTTGAACTGGATGGTTACGTAATAATCTATTGAGATTTGATTCCCAGTGCAATATTCGCCTTCGACCGAAGTTGAAATTTCGTATTCTTTTCCGTAGAACACTCCATTTCCCCAGGTGGAAACGAATAGTTCACGATTTGAGAGTGCGATAATTCCAGTTGTATATTGATTGTATAAACCATCGTTTACTTCTTCCCAAGTTGCACCAGCGTTTTTGCTTCTTAACACTCCTTTGCCATATGTTGCTGCGTAAACAACATTTTGGGGGGAGACTACAATTTTATAAATTGGGGTATTAGCAATTTGATAAACCTCGGTCCAACTGACACCGTTATTAATAGATTTGTAAATGTAGCCATTGTTTGTTCCGAGGTAAATATTACCCGTTGAATCAACAGCGATGGTGTTTATGTTTGTGTTATTTTTTAGGTCAGCGTCGACTTTGCCCCAGAAGTCAAACATTTGTGTAGCACGGTAAAGTCCCGAAGTTGTACCAACAAGGACGAAACCATCGTTTTTTGCAAGAATGCAATTCACGCTTTTATTTTTGAATTCATTATCCATCTGTGTCCAGGATCTGCCAAAATTAGTCGATATGAACAAGCCATTGTACAGTGTTCCAACAAGCATCTTTTGGTTTTTGGTGATTGCTAATGCGTTGATGTATTTATCGAATAATCCTTCGTTGGAAGGTTCCCAATTCATTCCATAATTAGTCGATTTATAAACTCCGTCGAGTGTTCCAACGAACATTGTGTCTGCTACGTTGAGAAAAGCAAAAACTTGCAAATTGGATAGACCATTGTTACGTGTTGTCCAACTTTGTCCTTTATCGCTGGTTACGTATACTCCCGTATTGAAACTACCAGCGTAAATCAACCCGTTTGGACCAACGTGCACCAGATTGACATTTCCAGTTAGTGAAAAGTCGGTTTGTTGCCAAATTAGCGTTTGGGAGTATAATGGACTGCAAAGAAATGTAAGACTCAAAGCAATAAGTAATAGAATTTTTCTCATAAAACACCTTTATTTTAGTTTTCCATCCATTGCATCTTGGTATAACATAGAGTTTTTTGGGTCGAGGTACATTAGATTTTTAAAAAATTCTTTGTCTTTGTAACCATTGAAAAGAGTCGCCAAGGTTTGATTGTGCGTATCGAAAAACAACTGAATCAAAAGGCTTGCTTCGACAATTTTTTCTTGTTTAAATTTGGACATTTCCTCAATCACCTTGACGATATTCTTCATTCCTTCTTCTTTGTTGTAAGCAAGTTTATCGATACCATCAACGTAGAAAGAAAAGATCAAGCGTCGAAAAGGATAATATCTTGGATTAACTAATTCAGAAATAATGTTGTACTTGGTAAAACTCCCAGGTTCTACATAAGTTTCGAACCCCTCGGCTTGTTGGGAAGCACCGAGCAGAAGAATGTTCCGTGCCTTCTCAAATGTGGAGTTTCCGCCAAGTTCTTCATAGGTGTCTTTGTCGAACCCAATTACAAGCAGCATATAATAATCAATTACTGATGTAAAATTGTCGAAGCGAGTTGGATTGTATGTTAAATTTGCACCGAAGGAATACTCGAACTTCCAATTTGTTTCGGTTATCATTAAAGTTGGAACGGTCATTTGCAAGTCGTTTTCGGGATTGTCGACGTAGCGTCGGGAAACAATTGCCATTTTTGCAGTGTAACGATTGTTTCCACCAGCGGTAAAGTAGATGTTAATATCAACTGGAATCGGTTCGCCTTCCCAGTTCTCGTCAGTGAATTTTTGATTGTTTATGTAATTTTCAAGGTCGTATTTAAGAGTGGAAACATATTGCTTGGCTTCAATAGAAAGTAGGTCGGTATTGACTGTTACATTTGCTTTTATTTCTTGTGAATATGAAGCCCCGAACGAAAGGAAAAAGTTAGTTATAGTGGTAATTAAAATTACAAAAATCTTTTTCATAACAAATTTATTGAATTAAAATATCAATTTACATATTTTTCTTTAAATTTCAATTTAAATTTAACTTGTAATGAAAATAATTATTGTTTTTTTCTTGGCAGTAATTACATTGCATTCACAAGAACCAAATGTATTTTTTTCAATTCCAGACCGAGCAACATCAAGCAGTAGAGATTTTTTTCCGCTTTGGTTTACCAATCCTTTAAATTTGAAGCATTCAAAACAATTGAAAGCATCATTTTTAGTTTCACCATCGAAATATCTTCTGCCAGAACTGAATTCGCTGGGAAGCAATTTTAGTTTTCCTCTGGCTGATGGATTGAATTGTGGCTTGTTTTTGGAGTATTTAGGCTCGAAGAAGTTTTCTTATAGTAACTTTAAGGTTGCATTTCAAAAAAACATTTTCCAACAATTCAATATTGCGACAAGAATTTCTACGAAAATGTTATCAATCGATAATTTTGGCAAAAAAGCCAAATTTTCTTGGGACGCTTTTCTTGAGTATGTAGCGTTTCAGAATCTTACTCTTTCTTTCTCATATAAAAATCTTTTATCAATTAATGATTTTGAGAATCAAATAGCAACTTTCGGTGTTCAATCTGAAATTTTAAATGGATATTCAGTGGGTGCGGAAGTTCGTTACTTTTTGAAAATGTATACTTCCTACAATTTTTTCATCTACTTCGAGCCGTTTGAAAACATTTACTTCGATTTTGATGTAAAAACTAACCCTCAAGTTGTAACCTTTGGCTTTGGTTACAAATTGAGTGATATTGTAGTTTCTCTCTTTCTTCAATATCACAGTTATCTGTTGTTTTCTAATACAATTGGAGTTGTCTTGAAATTTTAATATGAAGGCATTTGGAATTTTCTTTTGCCTTTTCCTCTGCACTTCAATTGGATTTTCGCAATTGGATTTACCACAATTGCTCGAACTTCTTTACGAGGAAACTGGCAAAACCAAAACCATTGACGAAGTCGAGTTTTATATGAATTACAAAATAGAACTGGTTAAAGAAAATGTTCAGAAAATATCAGATTTGCTTGGTGTTAATAGAAAAACTGCCACACGAATTATTTCTTTAAGTGCGAAAGGGATGTCTTTTAACGAAATTTGCGACTCGTTGAATTTGCTCTCTTCACAATGTGAGTTGATAAAACTTTGTACCAAGGTGAAAGAAACTTCAACTAAACGAAATTCATTAGATAGAGGAAATGAGAACAATGGATTAATTCTTGACTTAAAATCAAGGTTCTATACAAATTTTGTAAGTGACACATCCTACCTTGGGGATAATATGGATTCCTATCAAAGGTTGATTGTTCTTTACAAAAATTTTTCGCTTGGTGTTTCACTAAACAAAGATATTGGGGAAGAATCATACTTTAATGATAAGAAATACTTTCTTTCGTTCGACAATTCCAATTATAGAGTAATTTTGGGAAGTTTTGTTTTCAAAAGTTTTTGGGGTAATGTTTTGGGCGAGCCTTATGGAATTTACAAAGGGTCAAACCCAGCCAAAAATTCTTTTGCAAACACCAATAAAATAAAGCCTACGACAAGTGCATTAGATTGGGGCACTTTTAACGGTGTCGCTTTTGCAACAAATTGGAATTTATCGGAGATATTCAATCTTAATCTCAACGGTTTTGTTTCACTGACGAATAGGTCGGGAAATTTTGATACTTCTATCCAAAAGGTAACTTCAATTTATACTATGGGATATTTTCGTGATTCTAATGAACTTCGTAAGAAGGATGTTCTAAAAGAAAATGGCTATTTTCTTCAACTTGTAACAAATACAAATACGTTTACTTTTGGATATTCCATTTTCAGCCCCAATTATGATAAATATTTGGAAACAAGCTCCAAACGATTCCCATTAGGTAAAGGAAATCTTTACCATTCATTATTTTACGATGTAAATTTCTTGAATTCTATTCACTTTTCATCGGAAATAAGTATTGATAAGGGAAAGAAACTTGGATTGGTTTCTGGAGTAAGATACGAAGCAAAAAGATTTGCAAGTACAATAAATATTCGATATTTTTCAAATGACTTTAGGTCACCATTTGGTTCTATGCTTGGAGAGAATTCCTATCCCAACAATGAATTCGGAGTTTTCTACTCTTTTGAAATGGGTGGCGAAAATGTTTCGTTGCAATTTTACACTGATTTCTACAAGTCTTTGAGTTCAACAAATCTTTTGCAAATTCCATATCGAGGGCAGGACATATTTATTCAACTTTTGTTCGAACCATTCGAAAATTCCAGTTTAAGATTTCGTCTGAAAAGGGAAGATAAAACAGATTATGTCTACAATGTTCAAAAGACAAATCAAATTCCTTTCCCGAAGGTAAAGTATCAACTCTTGGTTGAGCATAAATTCAATTTTTTAAAGACCTTTACATCAACTCAACGGCTCGATTTATTGTATTTGAATAATCGGGAATTACTCCCAAACGAAACTGGAATGCATTTTTGCATTGATTTATCGAGCAAGATTTTACAAATTTTTGAATTAGGTTCAAGATATAATTACTTTTCCACTACGAGTTATTCCTCTGCAATTTATGTATTCGAAATAATTGCCCCAGAATATATGCTTTCTGTTCCATTCTACGGAAAGGGATGGAGGTTAACCTCTTGGGTAAAATTAAGTTTGTTCAAATATTTGAATTTGTGCTTCAAGCATTATTATCAAAGCAATTTGTCGAGAAAAAATTTTGTTCTCTTTCAAATAGATTTCAATTACTTCTTTTGATTTGCTGTTTTGCGTTCGATGACTTTTCGGAGGAATTCTTCTGCAAGTTTTCTGGATGCAATGTCTTCAATTCCTAACCTTTCGGGATGCCATTGAACAGCAAGAAAATATGGTTTCATTGAAGAATCTTTCCATTCGTATGCTTCAATAAGTCCTTCTTTCGAAAAGGCAGTTGGTACTAAACCCTTTCCTAATTTCTCCACTCCTTGATGATGGAAACTATTCACTAAAATACTGTCTTGTCCAATCAATTTATATAAGTTACTGTTTTTTTCAAGATAAACCCAATGAAAACACTGTGAATTTGGTTTTTCACATCTGTGAATCGTCTCGGAAGGAAAATATGTTGGAATATCTGGGTAAAGGGTTCCGCCAAGGTAAACATTAAGGACTTGTTCGCCACGGCAGATTGCAAAAATTGGAATGTTGTTTTTGAAAGCAAGTTCTAAAAGAAGGAACTCAAGACTATCTCGATAGTCGTCAACCACGCAGAGGGAAGAGTCTTGTTCCTTTTGGTAATATTTAGGGTTAACGTCTGGTCCACCAGTTAATACCAAACCATCGATGTTTTGAAAAGTAGAAGCAATTTCTTCTAATTTTAGTCCGTAAGCATTGATGCAATTAATGTTGGGATTTATTGCTTTTATATAAGAACAATATTTATTGTAGTTTTCCGAACCGATGGATTTGGAAAAAAGTATATTTAAGGTATCATTGCCGTAAAGATTTAATTTCATACAACATACCAAAAAAAATAGAAAAAGTAGTCGCATTTTACCTCCGTTGGGATATACTTGAAGTTATTTCAAAGTATTTACTTGGGTCGTTGTCTGGTTTGGTTACATCAAATCTTGCAAAAACAAGGCAATGGTCAGATATTTTTTCTGCTACTTCTTTTGGAAACATCTCATAAGTGTTGTAAAGATTCACACTATTTGGAATGTATCTATCCAGAACGGATTTTGATACCAGAATTTGGTCGATAACATAAGCATTTGAAAATCTACAACTCTTTAACTTTTCCGTAAGAAAAACGACATTTGAATTTGAAAGTAAAGGAACAAGGGTATTGAACTGCTTTCTTAAAGGAGTGTCGTTGAAATCACCAATCACGAAAAGGTCGTTTTCATTTTTTAGAGAAAGAATTGAATCAATCCAATGGGAAACAACTTCCGCTTGGCGAGTGCGGAGAACTCTACTTTGTTCTAATTTTTCTGGTGTATTGTCGAATTGGGAAGTTGCCTTGAAATGCACGACAAGAGCCAAAAAATCGAAGTTTCCCTTTTGAACTGCTACGACAATGCCAGGACGAGTTCGCCTTTCTTCAACTTCAAGAGGCGTGTAATCGGCAATATATCGGATTTTTATTTCTTTTCGATAGATTACTCCAACTTTTTGGGGGGCATCGTCTCGGGTGAGGTAAAAAGAATAGTCGGGCAAATATTTAATTAATTTCGACAAAGCATTGAAATTTTCAATCTCTTGAACGCCAACGATATCACATTGCGTTTCTTCAATAATTTTCGCAATGTTTCGATAATCTTGTTCGCTTCGTTCGATTCGGTCGGAGATACCATCGCCAAGCCATTCAATATTGAAAGTTCCGACAACGATTTCTTTTGTGTTGATTGGTTTAACTGGTATGTTGGATTTGTCTTGTGAACAACGACCACATCCAACAAAACATACAAGGAGCAAGAAGTATGCGATTTTTCTCATTTTTTCTCCAAATATCTTTCAACAAGTTTTTGAATGAGATTCCTATGGATATACACGAAAAGGAAACCGACCAAAGTCCCCAAAATTGCACCACCGACAACATCGGAGGGATAATGGACACCAACGTAGATTCGTGAAATAGCAATTAACGTGGCAATTACAATAAAATGAACTCTATAATTGCGGAAAAAGGAACCCAAAAGAATAGCAAAAGCGAAATTGTTGACAGCGTGGGAAGAAGGGAAAGATTTTCCGCCACCACAAGGGACAAGTAATCTAATGTCTTGGAGAGTGTGGCAAGGTCGAATTCTTCCTACGAGTTCTTTTATCAAATGACTACTTAATTGGTCGGCAACAAAAATAGTTATAACCAAGAGCAAAATGAAAATTTTACCCCGAATTTGATATTTGCTCCATAGGAAATAAATTAATACTGAGTAAAGTAGATACCAATTTTCTTGAACTGTAAGAAGAACGAAAAGTTTATCGAAAATTGGATTGGCTATGCTTTTGTTGATGAAGTAAAAAATTGATAAGTCGATGTTAAACAATGTTTCCAAAAGACTACCAACGTTTAATCAAAGCAATTGAAAAACAACAAATTTATTAAGTTTGAAAATTCTAAATTAACAAATAAATATAAAATGAATGTTAAGGATATAGACCTTTGTGGATTAGGTAATGGGCTTGTCGACTTGCTCTACGAAGTCAGTTTCGAAGAATTGGAACAACTTGGTCTTCGCAAAGGTGAAATGCGGTTAGTTGATGATACATTGCAGAAGAAACTTCTCGAAAAACTTGCTGGAAGAAGTTATACGATTTGTAGCGGTGGTTCCGCCGCCAATACAATTATTGCTTTTTCGCAATTTGGTGGTACGAGTGCTTATCATACTGTTGTTGGCGACGACGACTTTGGAAGATTCT
This sequence comes from Candidatus Kapaibacterium sp., assembly GCA_013414795.1. Classification (GTDB taxonomy): domain Bacteria; phylum Bacteroidota; class Ignavibacteria; order Kapaibacteriales; family UBA2268; genus Naka2016. The sequence continues at coordinate 2,067,100 of CP058732.1, read as the reverse complement.
ATGTGAATGAATTTAACGAGTTGGGAATAAGTATTAATGCCCCAATGATTAATGAACCAACAGGAACTTGCATTGTTTTGATTACACCAGATTCCGAACGGACAATGAACACTTCATTGGGTGCGACCGCACACTTTGGTGTTGAACATATTACTCCCGACTACATTCGACGAGCGAAATGGGTTTACCTTGAGGGTTATAAATTTACAGCAGAAAAGAGTACCGAAGCACTTTTCTTTGCAATTGAATTGGCAAAGAAGCACGAGGCAAAAATTTCCCTTTCGCTTTCTGATGTTTTTGTTATTACAAATTTCTTTGATAAAGTGCTTGAAGCAATTAAACACATCGATTTACTTTTTTGTAACGAAATCGAGGCTTTGACTCTGACCGAAACTTCAAATATTGACCAAGCAAAGCGAAAACTTACATCTTTGGTACCAAATTTCGTTATCACTCTTGGTGCAAAGGGTTCCATAGCAAACATCAATAAAAGCGAATATCAATTCCCAGCCTACTCAACAAAAGCAATTGATACGACTGGTGCTGGTGATATGTTTGCTGGTGCTTTCCTTTTTGGATTGATTCAAAAGGGCGATATTAACTTTGCTGGACATCTTGCTTCTCTTTCCTCGTCACGTATAGTTTCACAATTTGGAGCAAGATTAAAAGACAATCACAAAGAAATTATCAATCAACTCGAAAAACAGTTATTATGAAAAAAACATTATTATTTTTCTTATTGTCATTTTTCTTACTCCCAACATTTGTTTATTCGCAATCGGGAATGACCGTTGCCGAATTTAAAACAAAGTTGGAACAATACTTTAATGAAGAAATGATTAACGATGTTTTCGACAAGATTTCACAAAAGACGAAATTCACCATCTGGGGCTGGGACGTTGGCGACTTTTCGGGTGATAATAACCCAGACCTAGCTTTTTCGATAAAAATACTTGGGGAAAGTAGAAAATACACATATGTTTATCTTTTTGTCGACATTGATGGATACCTTGAACTTGTTTATGTTCAACCTTTTGAATATGTCGAACTTCCCCTCGAAATTGGCATTTCAATTAGAAACAACAAATGTTCAATAACGCAAAAAAGAAAAAAAGATTATTGGACGATTAAAAGTTTCTCTTTCGACAATGGAATTTTGTTCCTTGCGGAAGAATATTCTTCCCAGTTGTTCTCAACCTTTGGGTTGGAAACCACAATGAATTATCAAAATAACGAAGCCAGTTTCAAACTTGAATCGATTGGTCGAACTCCTTTTGTTTTCAATACAAGTTTCAATTTTGTACCCTCTTATCCAAGAAGTAAAAACGTTTATAAAGGCTATCCGCTTGCCACTGTGGTGAATAAAATAGATTATGTCTTTTCGGGTAGTTATTATTGGAAAGGTGAAAACGATTGTTCTTTTTCAATTAAGTCCTCCTTTGACGATTCCTATATTTATTTCATAATGACAATAACCGACGATTTTTTTGTTCCGAAAGAATGTGATAAATGTATCGGAGACAAAGTGATTTTTTGGTTCGACTTTCAACCCTTTCCTAACTCAATTAAAAGAATGTTCAAACAAATTGAAAACCAACCAGTTTTAAGAGATAAGCCAGATGGAAATATTTTTAAGATTGAAATTAATCTTGGAAATCTTCTTGAAAAATTGCCATTCGTCGAGGCAGTAAATTCAAACGAACCTCTTGACCACGAGCAAGTTAAATCCATAGAAAAGATAAAATTATATTTCAACACTCAAAATGCAAAATATGTGTTGAAGGTTAGAATACCATTTACATTGTTTGGATACGAAACTTTGCCAATTGACAATGACCAACCAGTGCATATTGGGTTCAATGCAGTTTACGTTGATGTTGATAACGAATTCAGACCCAACGAAGTAACGTACCTCACAAATTCAGAATTTAATGAATCCAAGCCTTATTCTTTCGGGGAGTTGGTTTTAATTCCCGAACCACAGAAATTTGTTTTCGCAAAAAATATTTATTTGGACAACTTACTTCGAATTTTAGAAGATTTTGGTTTTTAATTTGAAAAAAGACAACAAGAAAAAAATTCTTTATGAACTTGCTCCATACTTAAATTTGGGCTGGCAACTTGTAATCACAATTTTGCTTATGGTGGTAATTGGATATTTTTTAGATAAACATTTCGAAACCAAACCTATTTTTACTGTGATTTTTGCCCTCTTGGGTTGTATTGTTGCAATGTACGACTTCATAAGAAATGTTACAAAGAAGCGAGGGAAATGATAGCCATTGTTGCCCCCCTTTTAATTTCAGTTTTTAACTATGTTAGCGGAGTTCTTGTTTATCTTTTTATTATTGATAAACCCAACAAATTTTTTTACAGAGCATTTTTAACTTCAGTTCTTTTAAGATATGTAATCAATTTGTTTTTTCTTTTTGTTTGCCTTAAGTATTTTAAATTTGAACAACTTACCTTCGGTTTAACTTATTTGATTTGTACTTTTACAGCAATCTTGTTAGAAATTTTATACATTAACAAAAAGTCGAATTTGTTATTTTTGCAGTTTAAACAAAAATCAAAATTCAAGAATATTAGAAATGGGGAATGAAAACATTGTTATAGCAAGCACCGAAACACATACTAATGATGCTGTGCACGGTTCTCACACTGTGGATGTCCCGCCAAGTCAAGTATTTCCAACGCTTTTGGGTACTCTTGGAGAGCATCGAGAACTAACTTTTTTCCACTATCATATTGTTGATTTGCCGGTGATTTTATACGATAAAGAGAACGGGCTCGATTTTTACGCAAATATTGAGAAGATGCAAGAGGCTGGGAAATATACACTTTCCACGACTCATAAAATTGTAAAAACTAATAAGCCAAACGAGTCCCCAACTCTTGACTTATCGGTAACCAGCCTTGTTTGTTTCCAATGGCTTGCAATGTTGATACTACTTGTTGCATTTTTCCGAGCGGGGCGAAGAGCTAAGAAAAACCCGATTTCTGCCCCGAAGGGCATACAAAATCTTCTTGAAACAATAATTGTGTTTTTACGTGACGATGTGGTTGTTCCAAATATTCCCGATAAGAAAGTTGCATATAAACTTCTGCCATATTTTGTTTCTTTGTTTGTCTTCATCCTTTTGATGAACTTGTTTGGACTAATTCCAGGAGGACACACAGCAACTGGTGCTCTTGGTACAACTGCTGGTCTTGCAATTACTGCTCTTTTCGTTATAAATGGTACGGCAATTCGCCAAATTGGATTAAAGAATTGGTTGAAACATTTGCTTGGAGGTGCTCCTTGGTACTTGTTTTTCATTATGGTACCGATTGAAATTATTTCGATATTTACAAAACCTTTTGCTTTGACCGTTCGTCTTTTTGCTAATATGACCGCTGGTCACGTTGTTCTTCTTTCGCTTGTCGGTTTGATTTTCTACTTAAAAACTTTAGCAATGGCGGTTGTTGCTGTGCCCTTTTCAATTTTTATGTATGCATTGGAATTGCTTGTGGCTTTTCTCCAAGCGTTTATTTTTACAATTCTTACAGCGGTGTTTACAGGTTTAGCAATAGGTGAGCATTCTGAACACGCTGAACATCATTAATAAATTTTTTGTGTTTAATGTTGAACAAATATTTCGGAGGATTTTATGGAACAAAATTTAGCAAACTTAGGTGCTTACTTGGCAGCAGGAGTTGGTGCTGGAATTTCCGTTATTGGTGCGGGTTTGGGTATTGGTAAACTTGCCAGTGCAGCATTGGAATCTTCGGCAAGACAACCAGAATCGGCTGGTGATTTAAGAACAACTATGATTATTGCAGCAGCACTTATCGAAGGTGTTGCACTTTTCTCCTGCGTTATTGCTATGCTTTTGGCAATTAAGTAATAATTTTAAATAGTCATACCCTGACCTTGGTCGAGGTATGACTATTTAGTTTTTTTAAACAAATGTAAGGTGGAAAATGGACTCGTTGCTGAATGTAAACCCGGGTTTGATGATCTGGACAATTGTCAATTTTCTAATTTTCCTATTTCTTTTGGTCAAGTTCGGGGCAAAGCCTATTTCCAATTCATTAAAAGCCCGCGAAGAACATATTGAAAAGAACATAAAAGATGCAGAGAAACTAAATCAAGAGGCGCAGAAATTGGTTGCAGAAATGCAACAAAAACTAAAAGATGCACAAAATGAAATGATGAATATAGTTCAAAAAGGGAAACAACAAGCAGAGGAACTACTTCGCCGCGCCCAGGAAGATGCAGAAAAGATTCGCAAAGAAAAGATTGAAGAGGCAAACCGAGAAATCAATAGAAGCAAAGAGGCCGCATTGTTTGAATTGAGGAAAGAAGTCGCAAGTTTGGTAATTTATGCAACCGAGAAGTTGTTGAACGAGAAACTCGACGAACAAAAGCACATTGAAATAATAAATTCTTACATTGATAAAATTCCAAAAAATTAGTAGGGTCTTATGCCTGAACAAAGAGTTTCTTATAGGTATGCGAAAGCAATCTTTGATTCAGTTCTTCAAGAGAAGTTGGAAGAAAGAGTTTACAACGATTTTATGGTCGTTCTTCAAATTTTGAAATATGCACCAGAATTGTTAAGTATCGCTCGCAAGCCGCTCATCTCGCCAGTTCGAAAGAAGAAACTGTATCAAGAAATTTTTGCTGAAAAAGTTTCGCCGCAAACTTTGAATTTTATACTTTTCCTTGTCGATAAAGATAGGGATTATTTGTTGAAAGATATTATTTTGCAATATCAAAAATTGTATTTTGCCTACAAGAATTTCCTTCCAGTAGAAATTTACCTTCCTAAGGATTTTGATGAAGGGCTGAAAAGTAAAATTGTAAGTAAATTGGAAGAAAACACTGGAAAGAAAATTATTCCCAAATTTATCATAGATTCTAAAATCCTTGGTGGATTTCGGATTAAGATTGATGATTGGGTCTACGACGCAACTTTAAGGAATAAACTTGATTCTCTTTACAAAGATTTGGTTTCGACAATAAAAGTGAATTAAAAATAAATGTGAGGTAGAAAATGTTCGAAGTTAAGCCAGAAGAAGTTTCGGCAATATTGAGAAGGCAGTTATCTGGTTTTGAAAAGGAAGAAGATATTTACGAAGTCGGTACAGTTTTGCAAGTTGGTGACGGCGTTGCACGTGTGTATGGATTGACGAAAGTTATGGCTGCGGAATTGGTAGAATTTCCCAACAATCTTTTCGGAATGGTTCTGAACCTGGAAGAAGATAACGTCGGAGTTATACTTTTTGGCGACGACCGATTAGTGAAGGAGGGTGATTTGGTTCGTAGAACTGGACGTGTCGCTTCTGTTCCAGTGGGAATGGAATTGCTTGGTAGGGTAGTTAATCCTTTGGGACAACCAATCGACGACAAAGGACCGATAAATGCTAAGCAATTTCTTCCGATTGAAAGGAAAGCCCCAGGCGTGATTTTTCGTCAACCAGTGAAAGAGCCGTTGCAAACTGGACTCAAGATGATTGACGCTTTGATTCCAATTGGTCGTGGACAGCGTGAATTAATTATCGGCGACCGTCAGACTGGTAAAACTGCAATTGCAATCGATACTATAATTAATCAAAAGTTTACTCATACTGAACGAGCCAAAGAGCTTGGAATTCAACCAGTTTATTGTATTTACGTTGCTATTGGACAAAAAGGCTCGACCGTTGCAAACGTCGTTGCTACCCTTGAAGAACACGGGGCAATGGATTATACAATAGTTGTTGCAGCAAATGCATCGGACCCGGCGCCTTTACAGTTCATTGCACCCTACTGTGGTTGTTCAATGGGCGAGTATTTCCGAGACAATGGAATGCACGCTTTGATTATCTACGACGACCTTTCCAAACAAGCAGCAGCCTATCGTCAAGTTTCATTGTTGTTGCGACGACCACCGGGTCGAGAGGCTTATCCAGGCGATATATTCTATCTGCATAGCAGATTGCTTGAAAGAGCCGCAAAATATGCAGATGAGTTCGGTGGGGGCTCGCTTACTGCTTTGCCGGTTATTGAAACCCAGGCTGGCGACGTTGCTGCTTATATTCCTACGAATGTAATTTCTATTACCGATGGTCAGATATATCTTGAACCGAACTTATTTAATGCTGGTATTCGCCCGGCAATGAACATCGGTATTTCCGTGTCCCGCGTTGGTGGTAATGCTCAAATCAAAGCGATGAAAAAAGTTGCTGGTCCTTTGAAGTTGGAATTGGCACAATATCGCGAACTGGAAGCCTTCGCTAAATTTGGTTCCGACCTTGACAAAGCAACTCAACAACAACTTCGTCGTGGAGCTCGTTTGACAGAAATATTAAAACAAAAACAATATCAACCGCTACCAGTAGAAAAGCAAATTGCTCTTCTTTGGACAGCGACCAATGGTTATCTTGATGATTTACCAGTGGAAGTGCTTTCTTCGTTCGAACAAGAATTTTACGAATTTATGGATTCACATCACTTTGATTTATTAGATTCGATAATTCGAGTTAAAGATTTAACAGACGAAATAGTTGCCAAGTTGAAGAAAGCAGTTGAAGAATTTGTTGCCATTTTCAAAGAAAAGCATAATTTAAAATGATTCTTTTAACTGGTGGTGCTGGATTTATTGGTTCGGTTTTTCTAAAGTTATTGAACGACAAGGGTATTACTGATATCATTGTTGTTGACCATTTGTCCCAAAACGAAAAGTGGAAGAATTTAGTAGGGAAAAAATTTGTTGAGTATTTCAACAAGGATGAGTTTTTGAATTTGTTTGAAACAAAGAAATTTACGAACTTTCGCTTCGATGCAATTTTCCATTTTGGGGCTTGTACCAACACCTATGAAAGAAATGTTGATTATTTAATCGAAAACAATTTTCGGTACAGCATAAAGTTGGCTCAATTGGCTGCTGATAAGAATATTCGTTTTATCTATGCGAGTAGTGCGGCAACGTATGGCTTGGGAAACAATGGGTACGATGATAATCTTGTTTTTGAATTGCAACCATTGAATGCTTACGGCTTTTCGAAATATCTTTTCGATTGTTGGGTTGTTGTCAACGGTTTGCTGGACCAATTTGCTGGAATGAAATTTTTCAATGTTTACGGACCGAATGAATATCACAAGGGCGAAATGGCAAGTATGGTGTACAAGTCTTTTCTTCAAGTTAATCAAACTGGAAAAATTAAACTTTTCAAATCGAACAGTCCTCATTATGCAGACGGCGAACAAAAGAGAGACTTTGTTTATGTCAAGGACGTGGTCAACTTGGTTTGGAAAATTTATGAGAATGGATTAACTGGAATTTACAATATCGGGACAGGGAAAGCAAGAAGTTGGAATTCACTTGCCAATGCTGTGTTCAAAACCTTGAACTTGGAGCCAAAAATTGAATATATTGATATGCCTAAGGAGTTAGAAAGTCAATATCAAAATTTCACGGAAGCCAAAATGGACAAGTTGCTTTCGAAAATTGGGGATTTCGAATTCACCTCGCTCGAGGACGGTGTTTCTGACTACATAAATAATTATCTTTTGCAGGATTGGAAATATTTGTAGGATTTAGAAATGGCTACATTAAGAGACATTAAGAGAAGAATGGCTGCGGTGGCAAGTACTGCGAAAATTACCCAAGCGATGAGAATGGTTTCATCAGCAAAATTGAAGAGGGCACAGGATGCAATTTTAAATGCTCGACCTTATTCAATGTTGTTGAAGACCAATCTTGAAAAACTGATTGATTCAGTTGGGGATGATTATTTTCATCCATTACTGGAGAAAAGAGAAAAGATTGAAAACATTTGCTTGGTTGTCATTACTTCGGATAGGGGTTTGTGTGGTAGTTTCAATTCGAATCTAATTCGATTTGTTTCAAGATATATTGAAACTGAACTTATCAAGAACTATCCAAACGCAAAACTTTCTATGATTAGAATAGGAAAGCGAGGAATTTCTGGTATTAAACTTCAAAATATTAATTATTTGAAAAATATTTCGGGAATATCTGGGCGTATTGATTATAGTGTAATTGATGAATTAGCGAAAATTTTGATTGATGGCTATATCGAGAAAAAATTTGATAAAGTTATATTTTTCTTCAATGAGTTTAAAAACATTTTAATTCAAGTACCAAAGTCATTTAATTTTCTACCTTTTGAAAAACAATCTACTGTTGAAAGTTATTTCAAAGGAAAAGCAAAAGAGTTTGAAACAAAACAAGAGGCAAAGAAGGAGAAGAACCTTTTGTATATTTTCGAACCAGACCCAAAAAGCATACTCGACAATTTAATACCATTGTACGTTAAAAATCAAATTTTAAGAATACTTTTAGAATCAAATGCAGCGGAGCACGCTGCTCGAAGAATGGCAATGGAAAATGCAACAAACAATGCAAAAGATTTGATGCGCCATTTAGAACTGGTATACAACAAAGAAAGGCAAGCATCGATTACAAAGGAAATGCTCGAAATTGTCAGTGGTGCAAATGCTTTAAAAAGCCAGTAATATTTTTTGAGTGTTTATTTTTTAAGCCTTCCGATTTTGGAAGGCTTTTTTGTTAAAAAAGGGCTGTACCTTTAAGGAACAGCCCTGGAATGCGCATTCAGCCAAGAACTTTATTAATATCGGTCTTGGTAGTTTCGTGTGTTGTTGGAGCGCGAGAAATTTCTTTGTGGACGCTCTTGCTGTTTGGCTTCGTTGACTAAAATATTCCTGCCGCCGAATTCTTTTCCGTTTAGCGCTTGAATCGCAACTTTGCCGTGTTCTTCGCTCATTTCGACAAAACCAAAGCCACGAGAGCGACCAGTTTGACGGTCGCGAACAATTCGAACAGACTCAACCTCCCCATACTGGGAGAATAGATTCTCGAGTTCCTCTTGTGTAGTAGAGAAACTGAGATTTCCAACATAGATATTCATAAAAAGAACCTCAAATAGTGATTAATAAAAACCCGTTAATCCCTCTTGAATCTAAAAAAGATTTAAGATTGGATTAACAAAAACAAAATTAAGTAAAAAAATTAATATATCAATCGTTATTCAAAATGTTTTTCTTTTTATTTTTGCTATTTACAATAATTCTTTCCTATGGAAAACACTTTTTTCTCAATAGTAATTGCAACTTACAACCGAAATGATTTGCTTGCTCGTGCTGTTCAATCATTACTTGCACAAAAAGAAAAGGATTGGGAAGCAATAATTGTTGACGATGGAAGTAGCGACGAAACCTATTTCTATTGCATCAATCTTTGTAAAAGTGATACCCGCTTTTCCTATATTTATAAGCAAAACGAAGGACCAGCATACGCAAGAGAATCTGGTATTAAACTTTCCAAGGGAAGATATGTTACTTTTTTAGATTCCGACGACGAGTATGAACCCGACCATTTAATTTTACGGAAGCGAATTTTAATCGAGAATCCCTTCATCGACTTTTTATATGGTGGTTTCAGAGTGATTGGCTCTAACTTTGTACCCGATTTGTACAACCCGAATAAAATGATATCAATTGACCAATGTGTAGTCGGAGGAACTTTCTTTATTCGTAGAACATTGATTGAGAAACTTGGCGGAATCCCAAAGATTGAGTATGGGGAAGATACAAGGCTCTACCAATTAGTTAAAAGCAAAGGTTTGATTGTGAAAAAGGTTGACTTCCCAACTTACATTTATCATCGAGAACATCTGGAATCAAGAACAAAATCCTATGGAGCAAAACAAAAAGAAACAGGTTAAAAAGATTATAGATATTCTTGAAAAAGAATTTCCAGATGCTAAAATTAGGTTGAACCATTCAAATCCTTTTGAATTGCTTGTTGCAACAATACTTTCCGCTCAGTGTACCGATGAAAGAGTCAATATTGTTACCTCAGAGTTATTTAAAAAATATAGAACCCCGTCGGATTTTGCCAAACTCGAACCTTCGGAATTGGAAAAATTAATTTATTCTACTGGGTATTATAAATCCAAAGCCCGCCACATAATCCAAAGTTCTAATTTGATTTTGAAAAAATACAACGGAAAAGTCCCAGATACAATGGAGGAATTGCTCAATCTTCCAGGCGTTGGAAGAAAGACAGCAAATGTTATCCTTTCCCATTCTTTCAATAAACCTGGAATTGTTGTTGATACCCACGTAACAAGAATCGCAAATCGTTTGGGTTTGGTTAGCACAAAAGACCCTGTAAAAATAGAATTTCAACTAATGGATTTGGTGCCAAAATCCAAATGGGTTATTTTTACGCATCTATTAATTTCCCACGGAAGAAAGTATTGTACAAGTCGAAAGCCGAAATGTGAAATTTGCCCAATCAATTCGTTGTGTAATTTTTTCTTAAATAACAAGTAACTTTTTTTGTTTATATTTGTTAACTGTATTTAATGGGGAAAGTATGAAAAAAGTTTTTTCTTCTGTATACATATTGTTACTCTTTTCTTTTAGTATATGCTTTTCAAAGGTCGAACTTGTTAAAGATAGTCGAGGAACTGATTTTTGGTTTACTTTCATCCCAAATTATCATAATGATTGGTTTGACCCAAGTCCAACGGGTAGGTATAGTGATTCTCTTTATATCTTTATTGCTGCGGAAGAAGAAACCAAAGGCACCATAGAATATTTCGACAGATTCGGTAATTATTATTCGAAACCTTTTCAAATCTCCGACCCAAGTCAAATGTACATTTTTCGAATTCCAAGTTACAATTTTGCTCTTTTGGGTTTTAATCAAAGCGGATATTTAGCGAATACTGGTGATAATTTGGTACAAACGGAGAAAGTTGTAAACACTGCGTTTCACGTTACAAGCGACAAAGAAGTTTCAGTTTATGGTTTAAGTCAAGGTAATAAAACTTCCGATGCATTTTTGGTGCTTCCTACTGATGTATTAAGTAACAGGTATTTTGTTTTGGCTTATAATAGTGATGGTGTAAAAGATGATAGGAATATTCTTAGAAACCAATCTACACCCTCGCAATTTGCTATCGTTGCTGTCGAAGATAATACCCAAGTAACAATTTATCCAAAAACCCCAACTTTTAGATATGGTAATCAAACCCAAAGAATTGTTTTGAACAAGGGGCAAGTTTACCTTGTTCAAGCTCAAATAACCGATTCAAATTTAAATTCTGACCTAACTGGCACAGAAATTGTCGCTTCGAAGCCAATTGCCGTATTTTCTGGCCATCAACGGGCAACGGTGCCACTTTCAATAAGAAATCCTGGGCGTGAACCTTCACGCGATATTCTAATCGAACAACTTCCTCCAGTTTCAACCTGGGGTAAAAACTCCATTGTCGTTCCTTTTGCTAAATCCCAAAGAGAAATTGCAGCCGGGACAAATATTTTTCGGGTTCTGGCTGCAGAAGATGAAACCGATGTTATCATAAATGGAACAAAAGTTGCAACTTTGAACCAGGGTGGGTTTTACGAAGGTATCCTTGACAAACCTTACTATATTTCCTCAGACAAACCCATCTTAGTTGGTGCCTTCAAAAAGACTTGTGGAGGTGATAGTATATACCTCGGTGATCCATTTTTTGCAATTATGCCTCCCGTTGAACAATACCTCGATGAATATCGTGTCCTTAATGCACAAGCATTTGAATTTGGGGTTGCAAGAGTTTATCAAGAACAATATGTTACTGTGATTATACCAAAAAGTAAATGGGATAGTTTTCGGATAGATGGGCTTTCGCTTTCTCTTGCTGATATTGTGGATGTTCCCACATCTGATTATGTTTATGCAAATGTCAGGGTAAGCGATGGAGTTCATTACTTGAAAGCAGATACCACTTTTGGTGTGGTTATTTATGGATATGGTAATGCAAATTCCTATGGGTATATTGGCGGTAGCAACTTTTTGCGATTGAATTTTCTTGAACCACAAATCCAAACATTGAAAACCGATTCGTGTTTTATAAGCAAAGGAATTGCATTTAAAAATCGACCGCAAGATGCTCCACTAAATAAATTTTACATAGTGGATTCTTTAATGCAGAATTGTGAATTGTATTCTTTCAAAAATACAGGCGATACAATTTTCTTTGGTTTTCGTTTAATTGATATTTATCAAGATGGAAAATATGGAATTTACGTTTCGGATACGATGAATCTAACAAGTATGGTTTTAGAAGAATGGATTCCTGGTTTTACCGTTAGTTTAGAGAATCAAAAGCCTGGGGAATTGAAAATTATTAAAGAAGCGATTGCTACTGGCAAGGAATTTTGTTTTGGGGTTCCTTTGGTCAATTATGGTCGTTTCCAACAAACTATTACGAGAATGTATCTAAAGAACACACAAATTATTCCTAAAAACTTTACACCAATTACTCTTTTGCCAGATGGGGATAAGTTTGTTTTTAACTTCTGCTTTACCTTCAACGTAGACACTTCAATTGTGGATACTTTGGTTATTGAAAACGATTGTTTGGGAAAAAATGTTCTAATTGTTGATGTAACTTTTGCATCTGATAGAGAACCTCCTCGAATTAATATCCAAAAAGATAGTTGTTTAAACTATATTGAACTGAATATTTCAGAATTGCAAAGCACTGATAAAGGTCTTCAAGAAGTAAAAGTTAACGAAAATAACAATTGCGATGTATCTATTAATCTTAATGGAAATATTGCAAATTTAGTTGTTCGTATAATAGATTTTACAAAGGATACATATTTAGGCATTGTCGCAATCGATTCAGCGGGAAATAAAATTGAGTATAGGGATACTATTCCAGGTTTTACATTATCGTTTACTAAAGAATGGGAAAACCAGATAGATGTCGGGCGTTATTTCGTTGGAAATCTTGTGTGTTTTGACTTTCCCATTTATAATTATGGCAATTTTCCAATACAAATCGATAGAGTTTATTTCAAAGGGAATAGTCAATTTAGTGTGGTTCCGTCCAATTATCCAGTATTAATCCAACCCAAGGATACTTTTCAACTTACTTATTGTTTCAATCCAACTGAATTTGGTTATTTAAAGGACACACTGGTAGTTGAATATGAACCGTTTTGTAAAAAATTTGAGATTCCTTTTGTTGGTGAGGGTTTAGAAATTACTCTTGAGAGCAATTCCAAATGCAACGTGAAAGTTTCAAGCAAGTTAAGCAATTTAACAAATAGAGTAAATCGGTCAAACTTATATCCAAATCCAACACCTGGCATAATAATTTTCGAACCAAACGACCAAAATTTGGGTTTAAATTTAATTAAAATTATGGATATCCAAGGAACAGAAATATTAAGGCAAAACATTATTATTAAACAAGGGGATTTATTGGAAATTGATGTTTCTAAACTACCTTCGGGTATCTATTTGATTTGTGTTATGTCCGAAAATGGTAATGTTTTTGTAACAAAATTTGAAAAAATTTAATTTCAGATTAATAAATTTTAATAAATTTCGTTTCTTACTGTTAATTAAATAGGATTTCTATGAAAAAGTATATCATTATTTTATTAGCAGTCGTTTTTGGAATTGTTGTTGGCTTTTATTTTTCTCCGCTTCTTTCAACGGACAATATCTATCAACAAATTAAAAAGATAGACCGAGTTCTCAACATTGTCGTAAAGAATTACCTCGAACCCGTCGATACTCAAAAACTAACCGAGGCTGCAATCAAAGGAATGTTGAACGAACTCGATGTGCATAGCGTTTTCATTTCTGCCGAGGAAATGAAACGAGTTACCGAAGACTTTCAAGGCAGTTTCGAGGGTATTGGCATTGAATTCGATGTAATTAATGATACAATTGTTGTTGTTTCTCCAATTCCGGGAGGACCGAGCGAGGCGCTTGGTATTCGTTCCGGAGACAAAATTGTTAAAATTGACGGCAAAGATGCAATCGGGTTGTCGCGTTCGGAGGTTCCAAAAAAACTTCGTGGACCAAAAGGAACTATTGTTAAAGTTGATATTAAGCGTGAAGGAGTGAAAGATTTACTCCAATTCAGCATTAAACGGGACAAAATACCTTTAAACACTGTTGATGCAGCGTTTATGGTCGAAGGCACCGATATCGGCGTTATTGTCGTGAATAGATTTGCATCTACAACACACGAGGAACTTGTTTCCGCTCTTGAAAAACTGACAAAACTTGGAATGAAAAAGTTAATTCTTGATTTGCGTGGAAATCCGGGCGGCTATTTGAACCAAGCGTTCTTAATGGCAGAAGAATTTATTAAGCGAGGCGACACAATAGTTTATACTAAGGGGCGACTTCCCGAATTCGATGAAGTTTATGTCTCATCTGGAAGTTCTCCTTACGTAAATTTGCCATTAATTGTATTAATCAATTCTGGTTCTGCCTCTGCAAGTGAAATTGTTTCGGGAGCAATCCAAGACCTGGACCGTGGGCTTATCGTTGGCGAAACATCTTTTGGTAAAGGACTTGTCCAACGTCAATATGAGATTGGTGATGGCTCTGCATTTCGGTTAACTATTGCGAAATATTACACTCCGTCGGGACGAAGCATTCAAAGACCTTACAAAGACAAGGACAAATATCGTCATCTTGTTGGTCGGTTTGAATTAGAAGAAGGCTCGTACATTTATGATGGTTACCAAAAGATTATTCAACAGGTTAAACGAATTAACGATTCGACCAAGAATGCTAAGGATAGAATTAATATTGACTCCTTACCCATTTATTACACTCGTTCGAAGCGAATTGTTTTTGGCGGTGGGGGAATAACACCAGATTATATAATCAAATCCGATACAATTACCAGAATGACTGCTGAAATCCGTCGGGAAAATCTCTTCTTTGAATACATTGATAAAAATTTGATGCCAGAAGTCGAAAGAATTAAAAGAACATACAAAGACTTCAAGGACTTCAAAAAGAATTATTCCATTAGCGAACAAACGTTAAACGATTTTAAAGACTTTGTGCAGAAGAAAGGAATTCAAGTCAACCCCAAAGATTGGGAGACCGACAAAGAGTATATATCCACTTATTTAAAAGCCCAATTAGCAAGAGTAGTTTGGACACGCGAACAATTCCTTGAAATTCTTTTCACGGTTGACAACCAGTTCAAGAAGGCTATTGAACTTTTCCCAGATGCAATTAAAATTGCAAAATTGAAACAATAGATACATTTGAATACATTTGTTGCAAACCCTCCGAAAATAATCCTCTTCGGAGGGTTTGTTTTTGAAGAAATGCAATTTTAAATTTTATAGAATTTTACAAATTTATTACCGATTTGCAAGAAGTATAAACCAGATGAATAATTTCTCAAGTCTATTTTAATATTAGTTTGACCTTTTTCAAAGGTCACTTCACGTTCTTCAACTTCGCAACCGATTGCATTTGTAATTTTCAACAAATATTTTGTATTTGCATTACCTTTCAAGGTAATTTCTATTTCATCATTGGTTGGATTTGGGAGAAGGGATATTTCTATTGGCTGGAACAATTCAATTTGGGACATATTTGGCATACAAATTCCTTTTACAGTGAGACTACCATCTCTGGGAGTGGCTTCTATGTTGTTTGTTAACCATTGGAAGTCAACTATTCTCAATGGTATTTTTTCGCTGGGAGGGAGAAGTATTTCGCCACAGAACCGTCCAATTTCTTTTGGGTTTTCATCGATGTAAATTTCGCTGCCGGAAAGGGATACGACCCGCTCGCCGTTCTCAATTGGATAAGTTTGGTCTTCGGGTTGAAGTGCTCTTGCGTCGTAGCGTATTGTTGCTTTGAAAGATAGATTCTTAACTGGGATACCATCGCTTTTTGCATATAGTGGTATGCAAAACCCTTTTGTTCCAATTATTCCTGTTGTGTCGGGTAGCCATATTGTCGTTTTAACTTCACTTATCTTAGCGAAAATTGGAATTTCGAATACTTTGTTACAGGGGGCATCGACTTCGACAATGATAGTGTCCATTGCTAATAATTTACCTTTGCTTTCGAAGTAAACTTTAAACGAAATTTCCCCGCCTATAGCAATTTCTGTTGGAACTTTTACATCAACCTTAAACTCTTCACTATTTTGTTTGAATTTGATATTTTTTACTCTAATTTTTGAGTTCGATAAATTTTGTAAGTTAATTTCTTTGGTAGATGATACTTCATTGACAAAGTTGATAGGTGCTAACCCGCCCAATTCAATTTTATATTCATTTACAGAGACTTTTGCTGTGGTACGGCAGCCATTGCTGTCCACTACTTCAGCAGTATAATTTCCCGCCTTACTAATTGTAATACTTCGAGTAGTATCACCTGTTGACCAAAGGAATGAAACAAAATTACCTTCAATCGAAAGAATTCCGTTTCCACCATCGCAAATCGATGTATCGCCCAAAATCTTTGGAATAATGGGATTGACTTCGATAATCTTAATTTCTGCCGTATCCTTGCAACCGAATTCATTGGTAACAACAAGTTGGTATGTTCCTCCTTGTGTAATAACAATTACCTCGTTAGTTTCACCATTCGACCAAAGGTAAGAAAAATTGCCCTGTGGTTGAGCAAAAAGTTGTTTCGTTCCTCCTTTACAAAGCGAAGTTTTTCCATCGCTTGGAATAATTTTTGCCTCTGGTTTTGGAAGTTCGTGGACAAGGATAGTATCGTAACCAAAGCAACCGTTTTCATCTTGGATAAATAGCCAATAGAGACCACCCTTGTTGATTTTTATGCTTTTCGAACTTTCGCCAGTCGACCATTTATATGAATATGTTTTGCCAGAAAGTGGTGCTGAAAGAGTTATAGTTTCGCCAGGGCAGAGGAGCGTATCGCCAATTATCGAAAAGGTAAGATTTTGCAGTTCTTCTACAACGACAGTATCGGTTCCTTTACAACCAAGGCTATCAGAGACTACTACCCAATAGGTTCCGGCTTGATAAACTTCGATTGACTCGGTAATTTCCCCAGTAGACCAAAGATATTTGTATTGACTACCTTTTGGATATGCCTCAAGACTTGTCGATTTACCTTTGCAGAATGTAGTATTTCCTTTTATTATTGCTTTGATGTAGTCTTCAACAATTAGCGCAGAGTCTGCTCCAATGCATCCGTTTGAGTCTGTAACAAAAACGCTGTAATGACCACCACGAAATACTTTGATTCTTCGAGATGTTTCCCCAGTAGACCACCAATAGGAGGCAAATTCCTTGTCTACGCTTATTTCGATTGTATCGCCAAGACAGATTGTTTTTGGTGCAATTATCTTTGGTTCTGGTTTAAAAACCTCGACCCAAATACTATCGATGATTTCAGCATCGTTGACGGTAACAGAAACCTTATAGTACCCACTTCTTTCAGCAAGGAAAACAGGATTTGCTTTGTTGGAAGTGAAGCCGTTAGGTCCTTCCCAACGTATTTTAGTGGGCTTCTTTGTTGTATCCGAAATAGTAAACGAAAGCCGAATGCTGTCGCCAATGCAAACTGGTGAATTACTCGTCAAATCCAACCATAAATTATAACCGTTGTAAACTGTCCAGGAAAATTCATCATATTTTTTTCCAAGGTATAATGCTGTGTCCTTAAAAACAACATCTTTGGCGTCTGCATCAGCGTTTGAAATTTCGGAAATATAGTCGCCACCAGTATTGCATATATAAATATTGCCATTAGGCCCAAGCTTCGCATAATTATAGAATTTAGGTTTATCCCCATCTGGGTCCTTAATAGGGGGGTAGGTAGATTGCAAAACTATATAATCAGTTTTTGTTGGACCGATTTGAACTTTGCTTTGTTCCATCTTTTGAAAATCGTCGGAATAAGTATATTGATAAATTTCATATTTCATTAAATACACACCATAATATGGCGTGGGATATAAATTTTTTTGTCCAGTATATATTTTTTTCTTCCCGGGAGAAAAAATTGCAAAAGAGATGCCACAAGAGTCGCAAATTTTAAAACCACCAACATATTGAAACTTTCCAGTTTTTCTGTTAAATAGGGCAAACTCCAGAAAATGAAGCTCCCCATAAGTAGATGAAGAAACGTAAGGAATTAAAGGCATATTTGAGAGATCTACGTTGAACGAAACAATTGGAATATACATATCCCACCACTCATGAAGAGGAAGATTGGATTCCACACTATCGATAATTCCTTTAGAAGTAAAAAGATAGGATTTTGTTTTAAATTGGTATAAATAATCATCACCCGTTATTATCCACCAATCAACACCATTAGAGTGTTTGAATGCACCAGATAGTGATGGGGTTTGGGGCGAGGGGAATAACAAAAAGGTGTCAATTACTCCACCTTTCCCACCGTTAAGTTTCTTATCAATGACATAGAAAAAAAGGGCAAGTTTGTCTTCGACAAACCTATGTATTATTAACACATAATGGTCTTTCTTGCCGGGATAGTTGATTATACAATTTCTAATCATATATACTCCATTTGTTTTAAAAGTAAATATTGGCTCATTATTCCAATTCATTAATTGAAAACAATCTTTTGATGTATTCCCACAGTAAAAAAGAAGATTTCCTTTGCTATCTGAAATAGTTGAAGGAAAAAGAACAGGTGTAGTGTTCTCAATTATTTGAGGTTTTAAGTCGGGTGTATTAAAAGTGATTGCACATCCATTAGAAAGAGTCCAGTTATAATTTTCTTTTTGAGAAAAAATTGCAGAAGGAAAAAATGTTAGTATTACAAGTAAATTTAAAATTGCTTTTTTCATATTTCCACCTTTGGAATAATTACACAAAGAACAAAAAAATATGGGGAGAGGGAAAAGTTTCTCTACGATTATCTTTGGCATAATCTCCTCTCCCCCTGTTCATTACTTAATATACAAAAACCTTCCGAAATAGTTAATCGATTTTCCATTAGTAAAATTGTAAAAATACATTCCTTCATTAAGAATTATATTTTCGCCGAGTTGAATAGAATTTTCTCCAACCTTTAATTTAATCTCTTTGGAAACGATTAAGTTCCCCATTAGGTCGAAGAGTTGAAAAACTACATTTTCGCTCGAATTACTTTGTATGATAAAAGATAAATTATCTGTAAGGGTTTCTTTTTGTACTTCGAATTCAGTTGGTATCATTGCCTTTTCCTCTTCCAAATCAAAATCGGGAAGCCTAAAAATACCATCCCAATTATCATTTAGCATATCACAAAAACTCCAAGGGTTATCCTCGTCGGGACAGTTATATAACCACACGCATCCATATTCACAATATTGTTTATTGCAGCTATCAGGTTCGTAAATTATTGCGGGACAATTAGTGTTAGGATCTTTTTTCCAACCATCAATACTTTTAACGAACTTAAAATGCCTATAACAACAAGCGTATGAGGTACAAGGATATGTGTAGTAGCTGTTTGGGGTAAAAGGTTTCCAACAGGGTCGTACCAAGACTTTTACATAATGCCTATCGATGTTTTGGAGGGTTGCTAAATAATCACTTATACTTTTTTTCAAGCCTTGAAATACATATTCGTAGGTCGAATAAGGTATGGTATTTAGGTGGACAACTTGGAGATTAAGTACTTCATGTTTATGAGTGAATTGCCGTGATTGGCCATTACAAACCACATTCTCAGTACAATTTCCAGTTCGGACGGCATAGGAGACAAATACATGATTTGAAAATAGATCAAAATATGTACTTCTTAGATAAAGTGAATCGCAACCCTCTGGACAAAGCCAAGTGTAATCGAAATGCCAAGGGAAAAGGGGGGTGTTAATTGGTATGTTAAAGTCATCGCAGATATATTGGCAAGTTTGTCCAACGATACCGTTGCAATTTGTTTGGTTTGGGGGAACTTGTATTGTAGGCTCCACAACTTGGGGCCATCCATTAACAGTTTGCATTTTTGCTATTATTGTACAGCAAATATACTCGTTACAACTTGTTAAACCATAGAGTCCACCGCCCGCTTCCCGCCAACAACTCGGAATGTACAAATAAATTTGATATGGAATAGTCGGGTTATTAATCATAAATATTCCACTTGAATAGAACAATACGGCTTTTGCTGCAATTGATACCAAAGCACTAATATCTGTGTTGTCACAATTACCTCCAACAATTTTCTCTATTTGGGTTATTTCAACCTCCCGAATGGTTTGACCTCCTACCTGGCATTCTCTCCATTTGTAATGAACTAAAATTGAGCAACCATTTGTATCTGCTGCAAGTGGTGTGGTTGAATAATTCCAATCGCCACTGCATTGCCCATTGCAGGGGTACATTTCATTTTTTGTAAATAAGATTAGTAATAAAATTATTGAAATTTTAATACAATTTTTCATTTTGACCTCCAATTATTGTTAATAAATTTTTTTAAAAGAATTTTTCTTTGAAATAGTCTTTACATTGCGTTTACAAAAGTTCGATTGCTAAGGAGGGCTCCTGCAATTACTTGATTTCTGGACAAGCTTTTTATTCCTATTTAAATACCTCTTTATTTTATATTTATTTATTTTATGCAAAATTACATCTTGGAGTTCTTTTAACTCGGGTGCAAAATAATTATTTGTATCCAAGTCCTTCATTTCAATTCAGAAATGTTTAGTCAAAATTACAAATTTTTTTCCAAATTTTTTAGACGAAATATTTAATTTTAAAAACATTATTTAAAAAAGGTTTTTGTTGATTAAGTAAGTAGAATATTGAAAAAAATATTTTAGTTGATTCTGATAATTAAAAAACAATAAACCCCTCGAATTGGGAGGGGTTGTATATTTAACTCGAGAATTTAGATTAATAATTCAAATCTTCCATTTTAACTTTGCCGCGGAATGTCCAATAAATTGCTGTCGTATAGGCAAGCACAAAAGGAACACCAATAATCGCAATAATGAGCATAATTGTTAAAGTTTTTTGCGAAGAGGCAGCGTTGTAAATTGTTAAACTATACTCTGGATTTGGGTTAGACGGAACCAGGTTTGGGAAAATGCCGATTGCAAACAAAGCCAAGAGTGCAGCGATGCTGGCGCAGGAAGAAATGAAAGCCCAACCATAACGTTGATGGTAGATTTCTCTTGGGATATTTGCAATTGCGAGCATATTCAAAAGGGGAACAATAAACAAAATTGGAAAATCTTTGAAGTGTTGGGTCATATGGGGAACATAGACCAGGGTTATCATTGTTGTGGATACATAGCAAATAACAAAGAAAATAATTGTGTTGTTCACCCATCTTTTGACAATTGTTTGTAGTTCTCCTTCGGTTTTCAAGACGAGGTATATCGCTCCGTGCATCATAAATAGAGCGACAGTAGTAATACCAGTTAGAACAGTGTACGGCGAAATCAAAGTCCAAAAGTTACCAACAAATTCGTGGAATTTGTTCAATGGAACCCCAACAATGATGTTCCCCATTGCAACACCAAGCAGGAATGCAATTAGATAACTTGCTACCGAGAAGGCAGTATCCCAATTTTGTCGCCATCTTGTGCTTTCCCGTTTGCTTCGGAACTCGATTGCAACTGCGCGGAAGACCAATACCACCAGGAGAAGGAATAGAGCAATGTAGAAGCCTGAAAAAACGGTTGCATAGACTTCGGGGAATGCTGCAAATAGTGCTCCGCCACCAGTTATTAGCCATACTTCGTTACCATCCCAAACTGGACCGATAGCGTTTAGAAAGATTCTTCGATGTAAATCGTTTTTGACGAGAAGGTGAAGCATACCGACACCAAGGTCGAAACCATCAAGAATTGCATAACCAGCAAATAGAACCCCAATGAGTATGAACCAAATTGTGTTTAAATCCATTGTCCCCTCCAATCAATTTTTTTCGACAACAATTTTTTGTTTTGCATAAATACCATCTGTTGAGTGGTCAACAATGCCTTGCTTAATTTTTCTATCAAGCAAGAACAAAAACAGAACAAAGATGAGAAGATAAATCAAAGTAAACAGGATAAGTGAGAACCAAACGCTACCCGGTGTCAAAGTTTTTGAAATGGCATCGGAAGTCCTCAAAAGTCCGTAAACAATCCACGGTTGTCGACCGACTTCGGCTGTAATCCAGCCAGTTTGATTTGCAATATGAGGAAGAAGAACACTGAAAACTAAAATCCAAAGGAACCAACGGGCAGTCCACAATTTATTTGTTGCCCAGAGGATAATGCCAACAATGGACATAAGAATAAACAACATTCCAATTGCAATCATAATGTGGAAAGATTGGAATACAATATTTACTGGTGGTCGATCTTCGGGTGCGAATTTATCCAGTCCAGTAACAGGTTTTGAAGCATCGAAATGTACGAGCCAACTTAGTAGTCCCGGAATTGCTATACCATATTTTACTTTTTGTTCTTTTTCGTCGACCCAACCAAAAATGTGCAAGGGTGCATTGGTTTGAGTTTCGAACAATCCCTCGGCGGCTGCCAGTTTTGCAGGTTGATTTTTTGAAACTCCGACAGCGCTGGAATGTCCAGTTATTAATTGTAGAAAAGAGGCAATTACTGCAATTATCAAACCAATTTTAATTGCTGATTTGGAATGTTCCAGGTGCCGGTTTTTTAGGATGTAATAGGCAGATATGCTTAAAACAAGGAATGCGCCCGTCAGCCAGGCACCTATAATAGTATGAGTAAGTCTGTCGATTGTGGAAGGATTAAACACAACTTGCCAAAAGTCGACAATTTCGGCGCGTGCGACAATTGTGTCTCCGACTTGTCGGGTAACAATGTGATGTCCCGCTGGGGTTTGCTGCCAGGAATTTGCAACAAGTATCCAAACTGCGCTCAAATGGGCACCGAAAGCCACCAAAATAGTGGAAATGAAATGGGTAGTGGGTTTGACTTTGTTCCAACCAAAAAGAAGAATTGCAAGGAAGCCAGATTCGAGGAAGAAAGCAAAAATTCCTTCTGCGGCGAGGGCGCTACCAAAAACGTCCCCAACGAAACGAGAGTAGGTCGCCCAATTTGTTCCAAACTGGAACTCCATAACTATACCCGAGGCAACTCCCATTGCGAAGATGATTCCAAATATTTTTACCCAGAAGCGAGTAAGGTCTTCCCATTTTTTGTCTTTGGTTTTCAAATACATTCCTTCCATAATGATTAAAGCAATACCCAAACCAATACTCATAGGTGGGTAAATAAAATGGAAAGCCGCGGTAATAGCAAATTGAAGGCGCGAAAGAAGTTCAACCTCTCCCATACTTTCTCCTTAAAATAACATTACCATATAGCAATTTAATATTTTTTTGTTAACTAAAAAAAATTTTACAATTTGTAATTTGTTAATATAAAGAAAACAATGGAAAGTTTTGTAGAATTATTTTTTAAAACTTTAAACAAGACAGAAAGAAAAGTCTCACGAGAACCAATCGCATTCGATGATTTCGTTACGTTAATTCAGAACAATCCAAGTTTCTATTTGCGTGACATATTCCAATTTTTTTATGATATGGTATTTTTTTATGTCAAGAAACGCAATTTCAAAGGAAAAAGAGCAGAAAACATAATTTTCGAAGAGTTGGATATTGATGGTTTGTTGGTTGATGGCTGTGAAAATCCATTTTTTAGCGACCCCGTCTTTGCGGAACGTTTTGTGGATTTGGTCAAATCTTTCAAGAAAAGAACTTTGCAGAACCATTTGATTTTATTCGAAGGTCCACCAGGAAGTGGAAAATCGACATTTTTGAATAATCTTATAAGCAAAATTGAAGAGTATGCACGTAGTAGCGAAGGGGCTTTGTTCAAAACTTATTGGCGAATTAATATTAAAGATATACTTGAAGTAATGGGCAAGGAAGGGTTGGATAATCTGTCTTTAAATGGTAGTTTCGAATATGGAGAAAATGTACCAAATTTTAAAGAAGATGTAAAAACAAGACAATCAATCGATTTTTCTTGTCCAAGACACGACCATCCAATTTTGCAAATCCCAAAGCCTTTGCGGTATGATTTCCTGGATAGATTAATTCCAGACAAGAAATTCAAGAGGAAACTTTTCGAAGATACTGAATATGAATGGATTTTTAAGGAAAATCCTTGCAACATTTGTTTATCCCTGTATGATGTATTGCTCGACCGTTTAAAAGATGATTATAAAGTATTCCGAATGATTTATGCAAGGCGTGCAGTTTTTCGCCGTTTGTTTGGCGTTGGAGTTAGTGTTTACAATCCCAGCGACCCAATTTACCAAGAGCCACAAATGAATGCCTTTGTCCACGAATACTTACGAAAATTGTTGCGAACAGATAATATAGAGTTTATTTTCTCCGACCTTGCTCTGACGAACAATGGAATTTATGCGCTTATGGACATAAAGGAAAAAAATTTACAGCGTTTGTATAGATTGCACGGAATTATTAGCGATGGTGTACACAAGGTTGGGACAATCGAAGAACGCATAAAGTCTATGTTTGTTGGTTTGGTCAATCCCGAAGATAAAAAGCAATTCGAAGACGTTCCTTCTTTGAAAGATAGGATAATCTATGTTCGAATACCTTATGTATTAGATTTCAGAACGGAAATTGCAATTTACAAGAGCAAGTTTGGGGAAGATGTTTTAAAACGATTTCTTCCGCACACTCTTGAAGTTTTTGCTAAAATTGTTGTTGCAACTCGCTTGGAAAAGAATTCTTCTGCTTTGAAAAAATGGATTCCAGACCCAATGAAATATGAAAAATTTCTCGACAAGGATTATATAGTTCTAAAAATATTTGCCTACGCAAACGAAATTCCTTCTTGGCTCGATGACAAAGATTCAAAAAAAATTGATGAGGAACTATTCAAAGAGATTTACAAAGAATCCGAAAGTGACGGTTTTAAAGGGATTTCAGGTCGACAATCATTGCAATTGTTCTCTGATTTTTTGGAGAAGTTTTTTGATAAAAGTCAAATCGTTTCTATTGATAAAGTACTGAATTATTTTATTAATTCAGATGTGGCAGAAATAAAGCAAATTCCGCCAAATGTTATTGTTGCACTTGCGAATGATTACGATTACACTGTTACCCAAGAAGTAAAGGAATCGATTTACTTTTTCAATCAAGAAGAAATTGAATCACAGATTGCAAATTATCTTTACGCTATAAATTTCGATATTGGTGAAAAAATTATTTGTCCCTTCACTAACGAAGAGTTGGAGGTTACGGAAGAGTTTTTCCGTAACTTTGAAAAATCCATTCTTGGTGCAAATGCCTCTCCTTTTGAAATGAAAAGATTCAGAAAAGAGAACCAACAGATTTATGTTAATACCACACTTTCTCAAGAAATTAATGTTTTTGGGAAGGATATTAAGCAAACGGAACAATTTAAGAACTTGTATACAAGGTTTACAAAGATTCTAAAAGAAAATGCACTTGCACCATTTTCAGAAAACATCAATTTCAAAAGTGCCCTGGCAGAATACGATGGTGGGTTGGAAAAATACGACGAAAAAATTCAACGAACCGTTGACTTTTTGCTTAAAAACTTAACGAAAAAGTTCAACTACACCAAGGAAGGTGCAATTCAAATTGTTCAATATGTTCTTGAAAACAAATTAGACAAAAAGTATTAACTATTTAACTACTGACCCTGGCTCAATTTCGGTTAAAGTTGTGATAAGTGTTAATTTCGAGCCATCTTGAGTGCTTGCTGCCAAAAGCATTCCGTCGGATTCAACTCCCATTAACTTTGCTGGTTCAAGGTTTACAACTACGACAATTGTTTTGCCGAGTAATTCTTCTGGGCTGTAATGTTCACCAATCCCTGCGACTATTTGTCGAGTTTCGTTGCCTAAATCGATTTGCAATTTGATTAATTTTTTCGATTTTTTCACTCGTTCAGCGTGAGTAATTTTCGCAGTTCTCAATTGGACTTTTGAAAAATCTTCATATTTAATTCTGTCCTTCGACTTTTCTTTCCAAAGGTCTTCGGGGCTTTTTCCTAACTTATCTATTTGTTTCTGAATAATTTTATCGTCAATATTTGGGAAAAGTATATTTGGATTTTTTATTTCATCTCCTTCGTCGAGATTTAGTTTCAAAATTCGTTCCCAAGTGTTCTCTTGCGATGTTCCGTAATTGGGTTGTCCGACAGTTGGTGTTTTTCCAAGAGATTCAAACAATTTTTCAGTTGTAAATGGAATGATTGGGGAGAAAAACACTGCAAAGGAATAAAGGAGTTGTGAACACAAAAAGAGTGTCTTTGCACACTGCTCTGGATTTGATTTTAAGGTCTTCCAAGGTTCCTCGTCGTTAAAATATTTATTTGCGAATCTTGCTGAATTCATAATTTCAAAAACTGCATCACGGAATTTAAAATTGTAAAGATTATGTGTTGCGTTTTGAAATGATTTGACCAGACCACGAGCAAGTTCGATTTCGTTTGGTCCAAGAGATTGAAACTCATTGTTACTAATATTTTCATCGTTAAGAAGTTGACTGACAAGCAAATCCCATTCGGTTCTAAGATTTTTGTATTTATCGGATAGGGTAGGAACCTTGCCGCCAAAATTTTTATGCAAGAATTGTATGGTCCGATTTACAAAATTTCCGAAAATCGAAGCAAGTTCGCTATTATTTCTTGTTTGGAAATCTTTCCAGGAGAAATCGGAGTCTTTGGTTTCGGGAAGGTTACAAGCAAGAGCATAACGCAAAGCATCGATTGAGGAAGCATTTGGAAATTCTTCAATAAAATCTTTCAAATCGATTGTCCAATTTCGAGACTTGGAGAATTTCTGACCTTCGAGATTTAGAAATTCGTTTGCTGGTACATTTTCGGGTAAAATAAAGCCTTCGTTTCTGGCATAAAGTATCGTTGGGAAAAGCAATGTGTGGAAAACAATATTATCTTTTCCAATGAATGCAATGTAGTGGGTATTTTCGTTTTTCCACCAGTCTTCCCAACTGAATTCGACAGAATTGTTTTTCTTCCTCAATTCTTCGACCAGGTGTTTCGTTCCAGAAATATAGCCCAAGACAGCCTCGAACCAGACGTACATAACTTTGCCTTTTGCTTTGGCTGGGTCGATTCCTTCAATCCCTTCAATTGAAACACCCCAAGACAGGTCGCGAGTAATTGCCCGCTCTTTCATTCCTTGTTTCAACCAACTTCGGCTTTGTTGGACGACATTTTCCTTCCAATCCTTTGCGTGGCTTTCAATGTAATTTTCCATAAATTCTTGGAATAAATCGAAGCGGAAGAACCAGTGGGTGGTTTTCTTTACGATGGGTTTTTGTCCAGAAATTAAACTTTTTGGGGAAATCAAGTCGAGTTGGTTGTAATAGGCGCCACAATTATCACATTGGTCGCCTCGGGCTTGGTTATATCCACAATTTGGACAAACACCTTCGACATATCTATCGGGTAAAAACATATTTGCAACTGGGTCGAAGAATTGCTCTTCTTCTCTTTCGATTAAGTAACCTTTTTGGAGGAAGTCTCTGAAGAATTCACGTGCAGTTTCGTGATGTATTGGCAAAGATGTACGACTATAAATGTCGAAACTCATTCCAAATTTGTCGAATGCTTCTTTATTTGCGAAATGGTACTTGTCGATTATTTCTTTTGGAGAAACTCCTTCTTTTTCTGCCGCAATTGTTATAGCGACACCGTGCTCGTCTGAACCGCAAATCCAAAGTGTTGGTTTTCCCATCAAGCGAAGGAAACGCACGTAAATATCTGCTGGAAGGTATGCCCCAGCACAGTGCCCAAGATGTATGTAACCGTTAGCATAGGGCAATGCTGATGTAACCAGAAACCTTTCTTTTTCTTGCAAACTCATAATTCTTTTGTAAAAAAATACAAAATTAGGAAAAAATGGCAAGGCAACTATTATTCGATTTTAAGTCCAAGTCGCACTTGTTTAATTAAAATTACTATTTGTTGCTTTTCAAAATATCCCGAATTTCTTCTAAAAGTATTTCGGTTTTTGAAACTTGGGGCTGTTCGACGACTTTTTCTTCTTTCTTTTTCTTTAAGGAATTAAAAAGTTTAATTATGAGAAAAATTGAAAATGCTATGATTAGGAAATCGACAATGATTTGAATGAAATTTCCAATGTTGATTGTAACAGCGACTTGGTTGGCAGTTGCTTCCTTGAGAAAAATTTTGATATCGGTAAAATTAATTCCACCAAGAAGTAAACCGATTGGTGGCATAATTATGTCATTAACAAGAGAGGAGACAATCTTACCGAATGCGGAACCAAGGATGATGCCGACTGCCATATCCAAGACATTTCCACGAAGTGCAAAACTTTTGAATTCCTCGAAAAGTTTTCCCATAAAACCTCCAAATATTAAAACAAAAAAAGGGTGTCAAAAATGACACCCCTTTTCGAAATTTAATCTTCGCTTACATCTCCAATGTCTTTCAATCTTTTTGGGCCAGCCTCTACAACTTCGCGGGGGCATCCGTCTGCAAATAGTTTAAAGTTTTCAATGTACCGCGCTGCAAGGCTGTCGTATCTTTGCCAGTATTCTTCCTTATTTCCCCAAGAAGAAGATGGTTTCAAAACATCGTCTGGAACCCCGGGACAGTGTAGGGGTACTTCGAACCCAAATAATTTATCCTTTCGGTAAGGAACATCGTCCAAGAGCCCATCTAATGCAGCATTCAAGAGTGTTCTTGTATGGCGAATACTAATTCGCTTTCCGACACCAAATTTGCCACCAACCCAACCAGTATTGACCAGCCAGCACTTCGCATTGTGTTTAACCATTTTTTCTTTAAGAAGGTTTGCATAATAGAAGGGATGATGGACCATAAATGGAGCACCAAAGCAAGCGGAAAATGTTATTTCTGGTTCAATTCCAAGTCCAATTTCAGTTCCAGCAATTTTGGAAGTGTAACCGCTGATGAAGTGGTACATTGCCTGGTTCATATCCAATCGAGCAATTGGAGGCAGAACACCAGAGGCGTCGCAAGTTAAGAAGATAACATTTTTGGGGTGTTCGCGAACCATTTTTTCTTCAACAACATTGGGAATGAACTCCAAGGGATAGGAGGCTCGTGTGTTTTCGGTAAATCTGTCGTCGTCCAAGTCGACGTTTCGGGAAACTGGGTCGTAAACAACATTTTCAAGAATAGTACCAAAGCGTCGGGTTGCAGCCCAGATTTGGGGTTCATGTTCAGCGGAAAGACGAATCACTTTTGCATAGCAACCGCCTTCAAAATTGAACACACCTTCGTCGCTCCAACCGTGTTCATCGTCGCCTATGAGCCTTCGATTTGGGTCAGCAGAAAGAGTTGTCTTTCCAGTGCCACTAAGACCGAAGAACAAGGCTACATCGCCCTTTTTACCAACATTTGCGGAGCAATGCATCGCCATAACATTTTGCATTGGAAGAAGGAAGTTCATAATGGTAAAGATTGACTTTTTGATTTCGCCTCCGTAACTTGAACCAAGAACTAACGCCATTCGTGCTCCAAAATTGATGATTATTGCAGTTTCAGTTCTGGTTCCGTCAACCCTGGGGTCGCAACGGAAAGATGGAGCGGCAATCAAAGTGAATTCTGGGACGTGTCGCTTATAGTCGTCTTGGGTCTTTGGTAGAATGAACATATTTCTGGCAAATAAACTTTGCCAGGCACTATCAGTGATTATGCGAATGGGCATTCTATAATTAGGGTCAGCCCCTACGTATACATCTTGGACGAACAACTCTTCACCTTCCAGAAAAGCCTGAAGGCGATAAAGTAGTGCGTAGAATTTTTCGGGGGGAAATGGTCTATTGTAAACACCCCACCAAATTTTATCTGCAGTAGTCGCTTCGTAGACGATGAATTTGTCGTTGGCAGCGCGGGCAGTCCATTTTCCTGTGTAAACAAGAAGAGGACCACCATTGACTATATGTCCTTCACCACGGAAAACTGCTTCTTCGTACAATGCTGGAGTTGGTAAATTCCAAAAGACTCGGTCTAAATTTATAAGACCATGGTTTGACAATTTAAATTCGCTTGCAAGAGCACTCGCGTGCTTAGTTGCTGGTGTTTCAAATTCTAAATATTTCATAGCCAATCCCTTATTAATTTTCTTTCACCAATATATAGTTCATTTGGAGAATCTGAGTCCAAAGCCCATTTAATTCGTTCAATACCTTCGGTAATGTCCTTAACAGAACCACAAGTAGAAAGACGGAGCCACCCATCAAGCCCAAACTCAATTCCCGGAACGGTAAGGACTCGCACTTTATCGAGCAAAAATTGAGAAAGTTTGATGGAATCTTTTTCGTAGTAACTAAAATCTGCAAAACAATAAAATGTGCCGTCTGGTTTGAAAGCGTGAACTCCTTTGAATGCGTTCAATCTTTCCATCATAATGTTGCGATTGTTTTCAAGCGTTATACGCAGACTTTCAACTTGGGTCTGAGGTCCATTGAGCGCTGCGGCAGCGGCAACTTGGGTTACAACGGAAGGACCAGAGGTTTGATGGGCTTGAATATTAGTCATAGCCTCGATTAGTTTCTTATTAGCAACAGCCCAACCAATACGAAAGCCAGTCATTGCATACATTTTCGAAACGCCGTTGATAACAACCAATTTGGAGTTTTCGCTTAGGTCCTTTGCGTATTTGTAACAATTGATTGGTTTGCGTCCATCGAAAATCAAACGATGGTATATGTCGTCCATTATTAAATAAAGGCCTCTTTTTTCACAAAATTCAACAATGCTGGCTATAAATTCCTCTGAATACATCGCACCAGTGGGATTATTAGGGCTGTTGATTATTATCGCTTTCGTATAAGAAGTTACGCGTTCCTCAATATCTTTTAGTCTTGGGTAGAAAGTTCCGTCTTCGGGAAAGACGGGTACTGGAACGCCACCGCAAAGTTTTACCATTTCTGGATAGCTTACCCAGTAGGGCGCTGGAAAAATTACTTCCTCTTGTGGATTGAGTATCGCTTGCAAGCAAACCATAATTGCTTGCTTTGCACCACTTGAGGCGATAACATTTTCAGGTTCGACAAGCCTATCGTAGTATTCCTCGGTGTAACGGATAATAGCCTTTTTCAATTGTGGAATACCATCAGCAGGAGTGTATCGAACTTCGCCAGAGTTGATTAAATTGGACGCAGCGACCAATGCTTCCAACGGGGCTTTACTTTTTGGTTCCCCTCCGCCTAAATGGATTACTGGTTCGCCCTTTTCCCTCAAAATTGCGGCAATTTCGTTCAACCTCAGCGTTGCCGAGGCTTTGATTGACCTTCCGATTAAGCTTAGACTCATTATCCCTTTCCTCTTAATTTCAAAAGTTCTTTAAAAAAAGCAAAATTCTTAAAAATTATTTACATAAACAAAAGAATATTCTTTTATTTTAATTTTGTTGTTTTTTTTGCAAACATTTTCTTATATTTGCCTTTTGCAATATTGCTTGTTGCACTTAAAATCAGGTGTGTTATGAGGTTTAAACCCGTTTTTGTTCTTTTTTTTATTCTTATTCAAACAGGTTTAAGTTCCCCGTATTACCTATTTTTTGGAGGTGAAAATTTAGTTCCCACGGGAAACTTCAAAGAGACCAACAAACCAGCTCTCGGCTTCAATTTCCAATTGGAAAATCGTTCGTTTTGCAACCTTTGGTATGGATTTCGCTTCGACTTTGCTAAACTCGACTCATTAGAAGACGTTCCATTAGGAACAAACTATTTCAATTCGTACGTGATGTTGTCCCCTAAACTTCGCTATGTGTTTCTCCTCTCCGACAAACATTCTTATAACGACTCATTTTATTTGTTACTTCAAGGAATGTTGCACTTCTCTTCTATTACACGCAAGCAAGAAGTCGACGAAAGCAATCTTGGGCTTGGTGGCGGAATTGGCGGCGGAATTGGCTTTGGGTTTACCCTTTTCAAATTGTGTTGGGCAGTGGAATTCGACGCTTTGTTTTCAAGCCCAAATTTTATCCTCAAATCCGAAAAAAGGCCTTCATTAACTAATTACAACTTTGGTCTCACATTAGGAGTAAGGTTATGAAAAAAATTTACCTGTTTACTCTATCGTTTTTGCTTATTATAATTTCTTTTGGTTGTAAATCGCTTCAAAGAACTGATGATGCTTTGAGAATTCGTAAAGACTCGGCGTATAAATATACTGCCTACCCATTTAATTTTAACATAGTCAGAAACGGAAATACATTACGTGGAATGGTTCTACGCTTGGAAACAGTTATGGTCCCCGATAGTTGCGTACCTGGTCGTGAACCAAAATTTAAAGTAGAAAATAGGGTAGCCTTTCTGGATGTTAAATCACCAAATTTAAATTATATTGAATACATTCCCTTTGAAGATGTTGATTTCATTGGACCAAAATTCAACCAACCTATAAATACATTCGAAGATTATAATTTCCCTCTTGAACCTAAACGATTTAGATATGTACCTTGGGACACAATTAAAGTTTACTGTCAGGAATGTGGCTGTCAACCATTTTCTCTTTCATTTAATCTGCCCTGCCTCTTTTGTCCAGAATGCCCAACTCGAATTTGTAAGTGGTATTTCCTTGAATTGCGAGGCGGATATGCTACTTATAGAGATAAGAAAAGCCCTTCTGAAAGCGTTTGGAAGGATGGATTTATGGGGGAAATTGCTGCTGGTTTTCGTTTTGGCAGTCGTAAACAATTTGGGCTTGGGTTAATGTTTTCAACTGGATTACCTATTTACAATTCATTTACTGGCGAAGATATTCGTCGGCCTCTAACTTTACTTCATTTTCGATGGGACCCATTTAAAAATTGTATGAAACCAAGAGAAAAAACAATGCCTATTCGCAGGACGGAAGGTTATTGCGATTGCCCAGAGGAATTTCTCGAAGAAAAAAAGAAAGAAAAATTGGATCTGCCATTTGAAAAATGCTTTAACCCATTTTTCTATGTCCAAAGCGGATTACCTATCGACAAATTTTCAATCGACTTATTCAAGTTAAATATTTCGAAATCAAATTGTCGAGACAAAATTTCATCATCGGCTCCTTATCTTAATGTTAAAACTATTCCCCTAACTTTCACAATAGGTGTAGGAGTCGACTATCCAATCTCATCCCATGTGGATATTACAATTGACGCTGGCTGGCGAAGTTATGCTTTTGGCGAAAGCCAAGCCCTGCTTGGTTTTAGCAATGTCCCGTCCTATCGGCGGATAAATATGTTTTTTATCAGAACTGGTATAACATTATAAAGGTGCAAATATGATAAAAATTAAAATTTTATTTTTTAACACTTTATTTTTAGCATTTCTCTTGCTCATTCAATCGTGCGATTGTCCATTGCAAGAGGCTAATGTTTATTCAGAATGTCAAGTTCGAGAAGCAACTATCACCAAGTTCAATCCTAACGGTACCTTGCAACAGGTTACAAATCCAGACGGAACTTCCACCTTGGTCTTTGTTCCCGATTCTCTTTACTCAATCCATACATTTCTCTTCCCTTTTAACAAAGATATGTCTGGTTCTTTGGTAAACGACGAAAGATTTGCCAAAAGTTCAACTATTCCAATTGTTAAGATACCTTTCTCCGATTCACGACCTTATTATTTAGCAATCTTTGATAATTATCCCCAAAACAATGATTTAAACGGTGACATCTTGCTTTACGATGTTGCCAACGATCTTTCCTCTGCTGCAATTCGTGTTGCTGGCGAAATCGTTAGAATTAATCAAACTTTTAATTCTGAAAACTCAACTGAATTTTGCGATGTCGTTAATCGACTTACCCGCGACACCGCACTTATTCGAAATTTGAAATCCAATTTAAGCCAATTTGGAAGAAATTTGCCCAATGCTGTTGTAATCAACTACAATCAAGGTAACATTGTTGTTTTAGATACGGGTAATAATATTGTTGTTGGTGTAACTCCTTCGAAAACCGATATTGATGATGTTTTGGAAATAACTGCAAACAAGTCGGTAAATCTAATCGTTAGAGTGGGCGAAATGTATCTTTACCGTGCAAGAAATGGAAAGTACTTTATCTTTGCTATAACTGATATCAGAGAAGGCACTCTTCCGCCTTTCAAGCGTCGGTTAACAATAATGTTCAGCGAAATTTGACAATTTGGAGGATATATGGATAAGGGAAAAATTATTATTACACTGTTAATTGGGTTATTTCTGGTTGCCGCTTGTTCAAAGCCCAAAATTATTCGCGAATTACCTGCGGGAAATTTAACGAAAATTTCTCCAAAGGAGTCACCAAATACAAAGTCTGATGAAGTTGCACCAGTACAACAGCCGACAAACATTTCAATCGTCGATCTTTGTCTCAAAGAAAGAGAAGTTATTAAGAATGCTCCATTCGATGGAATAATAACTTCGGCGGAGTTTATCCGACGAACTTTTCCGTTGACAGAGTATAACAAGGAGGCAATTGATTATCTGACCTCCAATGTTGAATCGGTCACCTTTCTTACAATCAATCAAGGTTACGCGGCATTTTCCCATCCGCCTACGACTCGGTATATTCAACGATACCAATTGCCGATGAGTGGCTCAGTTGGTGGCACGGATATTTTCTCCTTCTCCTTGAAGGATGGGGGAATTTTCTTTGATGTTTTGCCACAGCCCATAAATTCAGAATTTTGGGATTCCCATCCATTTGTAACTAACGATGTTCTTGGAAATCAACTGTTAATATGGGCTTCCGACAGAATTGACAACCAAGGAGGATTTAGTTTTCCATACCAAAACGAAGGCAATACCGATTTGTATTACGCCTTTAAAAAGCCTTATGAAAATTGGGATGAAGTAAAAATCCACAATTTCAATGATGTCCTTGCAGATATCAACACAAAATATTCCGAAGCCTCTCCATTTCTATTTTGCAAATGCTACAATCCAACTTTGCTTTTTGCATCCAATCGCGATTCGAAAGATTCGACCTTCGATATTTTCTACGTAAATTTGGAAATTGACTTCATTAATCAAAAAATTACTGCAAAAGGACCAGTTAAAAAGTTTGAAACAGGCGAGCAAACAATTAACACTTCTGCCGATGAGAGATTCCCTTATATACCATATCCCCACATTTCAACCTACGATGGCGATTTGAATATTTATTTTACTTCTAACAGAAACAAAGATTCGATAGTTTTCGTTACGAAGGATTCTGCAAAAAGGGAAACTCGAATAATTTTCAAAAATGTCGGAGGCTACGATTTATACAGATTTCCCATTAAAAGAGGAAAGGATTTTTCCTGCAGTCCACCACCGCCACCACCACCGCCAAAATTAACTCTCGTTGTGAGAATAAATGAATTTTGCTACAATTTTGATGGTTCTATAATCGATTCTGCACTTAATGTCGATGGAGTGTACCTTTTAAATAGTAGGCAATGTAACGCAAAAGTAAGTTATGAATTGGAATTTGGCAAAAAGTATCGCCTTGAAGTTGCTGATGTGAAAACTGGTTGTGGCGGTATTTGCGATTCTTGTTTTAGCCAAGTTATTGAATTCGTATCCCCCACCAAAATTCTCAAGGATACAACACTTGAATTTACTTTGAATAAATATTGCATAAAGAGAGCACCACGGCTAATAAGTTTCTCGATGAAAAAAGGACTTGCATTCTTTGTTACGGGCTATTGGTATCCGACGACGATGGATAATTTACAGGAACTCTGGCGTCGTTCTGCAAGCGGTTGTCTTTCTTTGTCCAATTTCATCGATTCGACCGACTTTCGTCCAGACGAAAAATATTTCTACGTTACTGCTGCGGAAGTAAATGACCGTTGGTTAAACGAAACTTTCTATCCAACAATCGATTCACTTCTTCAATTGCTTGATACTTGTTACAACAACCAGAAGATTGTAATAACAGTTCACGGTTACACCGACCCGTGTCCTCTTCGTACTGTTCGCGACCAGGCGGGAAGAATCATCCAAGACAGTACGCGTTTCACTTGCGACGAAAGTTTCGTCTTCGAAAGAAATGATGTAAAAGTTGTAGTCCCCCAGGGCGTACTAATGAAATTCCCAAATCTGAAAACAACGGAAGGAAAAGCATTTACACCGCCAATCGGAACACAGCAAGGCAATTACGTGCTTGCAATGTTGCGCGCTTACTTCACTCAACAAACTCTTAAGAATGGTTTTAAGAAAAAGTATGCTCAATTTCCAGAAAAGCTCCGTAGGTTCGACCAATTTGTGGCTTTTACTCTCAATGCTTTTGGTATTTACGACGAACGACCGCCTTGCCCAGAAATTGATAAGGATATTGTTGGGGTTGAACTTGCTAATATGCCATATCCACCAACGTTGAACGAACCTTGCAATTTGCCCCACAGTCGACGCGTGATGATTTATGTCGATGTCGTCAGCAGTAGTATGGTCGAAAAGAAAACCTTTGCTCGCGAGGAGTGCGGAAAAATTAGTTACATCACCTATCTTGAAAAGAAGAAAGAAAAGAAACCCGAGGTGGTTCAACCTCCTATAAGCGAGGAGGAATTGACAGAGGACCTTGGCGAAATTGAAATTTACGAGGAGCAAGAACTTGAAAAACCACAAGAGAAAACTTGCCCTGGAAGGACATACAAAGTTGTTTTTTGCGAAGCACGAAACACAGACGAATATGAGTTCCTTAAAGGTTTAATAATTTCTCTTGGCTTTGAAGTAGAGGATGGAGTAGCGGAAACAGATGGAAATCAAAAGTATAAGTTACCAATTGAATCGAAGGAAATTTTCTGTTCTCCGCAAGAAGCCAACGAATTGATTCTAACATTTAATGAGCGATTGAAAAAGATTTCGCCTTTAATCAACTTCCGTCGAGAGCAAGTCCGTGCTTACGTAAAAGCGATTTAATTCAAAGAAATTTTTACAAATGGGGTAGGAGAGCTATCTTCTACCCCGATTTTTTTTATTAAAGTTATTGTACATTTGAATGACGAAAAGTCAAAAAGACCCCAAGCGTTTTGCTTGGGGTTGTTTAATCCGATTGCGAATGCAACTTCCTACTCCACGACAATTGGGACGGATTCGCTTCCGCCAGCCCATCGCAAGAGAATGAAGTAGACGCCAGCGGGCACCCCACTGCATTCCCATTCCAGTTCGCCGTAACCTTTGTCCCGAAGGGTTACCCGTATCCGCTCCTTGCCTTCAACCTTGCGTCCCATCGAGTCGTACACGCCGTCGATTGCTTCGCCGACATCGAAACTGCCGTCCCAGGCAATGCGCGCTTTGACACGCACGCCCGCTGGCTGTGGATACGGCTCCGACGCCCAGAACTTCGTCGTGTAGTACCTCTTCTCGACTTCGCTTTCAACTGTTGTTGGCGTTTCCTTCCGGAGAGTAATCTTGTAGTAGTTAAACGGACGAAGCGAATCGCTCAGCCCAGCGATTGCAACATTGCCCTTGAAGATGACGCTTTCGAAATTTGGCTTGCCATAGTCCCACTTGCCTTCCCGCCACTGGGTCAAGTCACTTCTATCTGTATTTTCCAAAAACAGCCCCTTCCCAACAATGTAAAATCTGTCGGAGATGACCATAAGTAATGGATTTTGACCATCGTCGGTTTCCGGTTGCCAGAGAAGTTGTAAAGTATCGCGTGTTCTGTCGTAAAGATAAACTTTGTCGGGTTCCTTGAAAGTTATGAATACAGAATCTGGGTTATGCTCGTAGATTTGGTTGACTTTACCAACATTTTTCAAGATTAAAATCTTTTCCCAAGTGTGCCCTGTGTCAAGGGTTCGTCTTATCTCAAGAACTCGATTAAATAAGCTTGTTGAATCAAAAATTAAAAAAATTGAAGTAAATTTCCCAATATTTGTACTATCGTCTTTTAAAATATGCAAAATAATTCCTTTTGAAATTGTATCATTAACTATCAGTTTAAAAGTTTTCAATGAGGTGTCTACTAAAAAAATTTTATTAATTGGATAATTTCTATAAACTAAATTTGTATCAGAGGTAGCAAGTAATATATTATCCCCTAACCAACATAAATTACTAACAAAATTCATAGGTCTTGGTTCAATGAATTCCCTAAAATTATTTTTGCGAAATTCTAAAGTTTTCCAGTTATCATAAGTTAAAATAAAATATGGGGGACCAAAAGGTAAAAAACCCGTGGCAAAGCCAAATCCGGTTGAATCAAGATGAAAAATCTTTAAATCATAGAAAGTGTTGTAGTTGTAAAGTCTTTGTTTGGTGTTTGAATCATAAACAACAGGTGGATAACCTAAAAGGTCTTGATCTACTTTATTAATATCTGTGGCGTTTTGTCCCACACGAACAAAAAAATAGGTCGTATCGTTTAATATAGAAACTGGTTTGCCACTTAGATAGGAAATCAAATTCCAAGTTTTGCAATTATCTTTTGATATTAATAATGACTTATGATAAAAATTAAACATCCAAATCGAATCAAAATATATTGATGGAGAGGAAAAACCAAATGAATAATAAAGACCATGGTCAGGAATAAAATTACCTTCTGGTTCTCCACCTGGAATTGTTCGGTCAATAAAGCGGGAGGTTTTATATATATCTTTGAAATAGTTTCCATATAGAAGAAAAGTATCTTTGCCATTAATATTATAATATTTTTTTATACCTACAAGCTTATATGAAGGAACCAAGCCAGTGTATTCATTATCAAAGTTAGAATCAACTGGTGAGACAGCAAAAACATCATTTTTGTGAAGAAAAACGGTGGGAGGATAACAGCCATACATAAAATAATCTTTATCTCCTCTTATTCGTCCACTATTTTTGTCCAAGTAGCTAAGAAAACTTGTATCGGGAAAAAAATATTCGAATTTTGTAAGTATTGAGTCTGTAATAAATAAATGGGAGCTTATTACAAAAACCCATTTGTTATTATACTTAAAAATTCGAGTAAGGTGAACATCCATAGAATCTATATTAAAGGGAAATTTCCCTCTAATATCTATTAAATTAATTCTTTCAAGATTTTTATCAATCTCTAAAAATCCTTTTGAATTAGGAATAAAAGCGGAAGCTCCTGTGATAATTTTATTATTGAAAAAGAGAATCGGGGGAAAACCCTTCGTTATATATTTGAATTTTACTGGAAGGTCGGGATCATATGTTTTATTGTATGCCCATTCTATGTTCAGGGAGTCAGAAGTAATGGAGGAAATTATTTCAAATTTACGATTTATCTTATAAATGCTTTTCTTACCTCTTAAAAATATACTTTCATCATCCACTAGTATTCTTACAGTTGTATCTTCATCCCCAATTTGAATTTTTTTCATTTCCCAATTTAATCCCTCATCAGTAGAGATATATAAAGAATTGTTATCGACGAGTGCCCAAAGTGTATCATTATAATAGACCATATCAAAGATTTCATTATACAAGCCAATATCCTTTTGTTTCCAGGTAACTCCTCTGTCGGTTGAAATCAAATAAGAACCATAATCTCCATAAACTAAAATATTATTTTTAGTAGAAACAGAGTTATTGAAGTTCACTTTCATTGGAATCAAATTGAATTCAAAAGCAAGCAGATATGATTGGAACAAGCAGAAAAGAATAATTAAACACCACGGGGAAAAAACCTCGTGGCTTTTTTTTGTCTGTCTTAAATCAAATACTTTCATATTTTTTACCTCCTGCTTTAATTACAGTAAATGACTTCCAAAATTCGGGTACAATTTATTCGCCAAAATTCACCAGGAATATATTTAAATTCAGGTGGTGCAAGTGGATCCCTCCCATATGGAATATAAGGGCAAGTCCCCGTCCCAGTAAGGTATCTGTTTACTTCAGTAACAACTGGCTTATTTGTATTGTAATCATAGCACCATAACATTTCGATTGTACAACGCAAATCGCAAGGACCAGGATGTGCCCTAAATGCGACACGGTTTATCACGCCATACCAGGTTACTTCGCCACATATTGGGACAGAATAATAAATAGTCATTGGTGGGGGTTCGCTACAAGGTTTATAACCGCATAGTTCTTGAATGTTGTTTCGGACCCAATTGTAAAGATAATCCCAAGCTTCGTCAATACAATCTGGTGGTGCTTCGACTTCAACCACTTGTATGGATATAGCATTAGGACAATATGAAATATCATAACAAAATACAGCACGGCCGGGTCCACAAGAAGTTGGTAATGGGTCGAGGATAAAGCAATAATTATAGAAAGGAGTTTGGCAAACTTCACATTGTCCGCTGGCTTTGTTCCCTGCTACAAAGCCAAGTATTATTGTTGCAACCAAAAGAAAAATATATTTTTTCATTTTAATTTCTCCTTATTGATTTAACAAAAATATTTGTTTAAAAGAATTTTTACAATAACAAATTTCAAAGAACGAGATTTGGAATTATGTACAGTATAAGTCCTTGGTTTTTTCCCCTTCTGGTGGTCCACGGCATTGGGAACATCTGTGCCATAGGAATCTATATTCAGACCATTTCCTCCGAGTTGATGTGCTCTCTCTCTCTCTCTCTGAATGGAATAAGCATAGGTATCGGCTGTATCTTCTGGATATACACTGCTACAATGTCGCCTACAATCAACATAATATTCTCGACTTTAATTGATTTCAAATTATAAATAATTTTTCAAATATGCAAATGGAAAATATAAATTTTTTTGCAACTTCCTACTCCACGACAATTGGGACGGATTCGCTTCCGCCAGCCCATCGCAAGAGAATGAAATAGACGCCAGAGGGCACCCCACTGCATTCCCATTCCAGTTCGCCGTAGCCTTTGTCCCGAAGTGTTACCCGTATCCTCTCCTTGCCTTCAACCTTGCGTCCCATCGAGTCGTAGACGCCATCGATTGCTTCGCTGACATCGAAACTGCCGTCCCAGGCAATGCGCGCTTTGACAGGTACGCCCGCTGGCTGTGGATATGGCTCCGACGCCCAGAACTTCGTCGTGTAGTACCTCTTCTCGACCTGGCTTTCAACTGTTGTCGGCGTTTCCTTCTTCAATGTTATCTTGTAGTAGTTGAATGGACGGAGCGAATCGCTCAGCCCAGCGATTGCAACATTGCCCTTGAAGATGACGCTTTCGAAATTTGGCTTGCCATAGTCCCACTTGCCTTCCCGCCACTGGGTCAAGTCGCTTCTATCTGTATTTTCCAGGAACAGTCCCTTCCCAACAATGTAAAATCTGTCGGAGATGACCATAAGGTAAACTGTGTCGACTAAATCTGTTTCGTAAAGTTTGGTTAGTTTCCTGTGTTTAGGTTCAAAGAGGTAAACTCGCCCTGGAAGTGATAGAGTGAAAAATATTGAATCCTGATTATGCGGGTAGAACTGTGGCATTTCTACCGTGGTGTCTAAAGATGAAATAGTGACGAAGGTGTTTCCAGTATCAGTTGTTTCCCGAATTACAAATTTGTAAGCATTTGGGTCTGTTGAATCAAAGACATTACAGAATAAGAGGATATTTTTACTCGAAAAGGGGTAAATTTGAAAAAGTTGAATGTTTTGGTCAAAATATTTAGTGTATGCATCCTTGAAATTTGTATCGATGAAAGTAATCGAGGAAATAAATTTGGTTTTACCCAATAGTTTGAATCCACCATAAACGTAATTACCATCGATTGTGAACACTGGATCAAGTGATGAATTTGGGATACGGTTTTCTCCTGAAAATTTTCTTCGATAACCAACTTTATTTGCTAAAACAGTATCAAATTTAAAATGCAATCCATAGTCAGTTGTGTATGCAAAGCCAAATTCTTTCTTTGGACCAAAAGTTGAACCCGAAGAACTTCCAACCCAAAATCCCTTACCGTTTTTGTCAATATGAAGAATTTGAGAATTAGAGAAATAATGGAAATAACTAACAGTATCTATGAAATGGTAAACTGTGTCGATAAGTTTTCCAGTAGAATCGAAGCCAGTATATTCGATATAACGATGCATAGTATCCAAGCCGTAACCAGTAGGTTTGTAAAAAAGTCCAGAGTCAAAACTCACAAAGATATTGTTTATAGCAAAAGTAGAATTAACAAAAATGGAGTCGTTTACAATTAGGCTTGGTTGTCCGTTGTTACAGGAGAGCAAATTCCAAGTTTGGCAGCCGTCTCTTGTGATTAATAAAGTTTTATTATCAGCTGGAATGATTAAAATCGAATCTCCAATTGTGGTTTTCCGAAAGTGATACAAGTTAAATGTAGCGTTGTCGATAATTGTGGAAGGGTATTCGTCTAAAATTATTGCGGCTATACTGTTATCATAAAATCTGTTGCCAACAAGTTTTACAGAGTACCTGGTACCAGTCTCATCGATATCGATTTGATAAATAGAATAGATAATTGGGAAATTGTATTTTTTTACATAACTAGTAACAAGATTTCTTTTAGTTGGGTTGGTTTCAATAGTTTCAAAATAAAGTTTATTGTTCCAGAAGAAAAACGAGTAGTCGATTTTATAAATGCCAAAAAGAGTCTTTTCATTATAAGGAAATTCGAAAAATGGTTGTTTAACGAAGTTTGTATCGGCAAAATAATTTTCCCAAGCAGAGAAAATATCGTTGGTTTTGTAAACCCCCAAAGGATAAGTTGTAAATATCAAACTATTTGGGAATGTATATACAAATCTAATTCTATTTCCTTCTTGCGATTTAATATAATTAACATTGTTTACAGTATCGATAAAGTTTAAATCCTCGTCAAGCACAATCAAACCATTACGGTATTTTAGGGATTGAAGCAACAACTTTTTATCGTAATAGTACAATGGTATAACGACTTGGCTACTTCTATATGCCCAACCTATTAAAGTTGGTAAATCCCTTCTAATTCCATGTTCGAAATTTTTCCAATAGGCTGTTTCAATCAAAGAGTCTTTTCTAACTTTAAGTAAGTTCCAATTTTTATCAAATTTGTAGATTCCTTTTGTACTTCTAACGAAAGTATTCTTTTCAGTCGGGGTAATGTAAATTAACTCTTCTTTTTCATCCAATTCGATAGGAATTTTGGTCCAAGAGTTAGCAGAATCGGAGGAGATGAGAATGTAGCCATTGCTTAAAACTCCGAAAAGTGTATCCTTGAAATTGACCATATGAAGAATGTGACCATTGGGATTGAGTAAATGTTGGGACCAGGTTTTCCCCGCATCAGTAGAAAGTAAATAGTTGCCGTCGGAAGCGTAAACAATGATTCTGTTTCCAATGGTTTCTGCACCATAAAATTGCATATTCAATGGGGTTAATTCAAAATCTGCGGAAAGAAGACGATTGACAAATGCAAGAAGAAATAGAAAGACAAAGGATAAATTTTTTAATTCTAAATATTCAAAATGCGATTTCATTTTTATCCCATTTTGTTCTAGTAACAATAATAAAGTTAGTAGAAAAAAGTTACATAAACAAACACGAATTGGATGGAGTTTAATTAGTTTTTAGTAATTTAGTTTTTTATGTTTTTTTGATGGTTTGAAAATGCCACATATATATATTGACGGAAGATTATTCGAGGCAAAGCCAGGTCAGACAATCATTCAAGTTGCATATGAGAACAACTTGAATATTCCACATTTCTGTTGGCATCCAGAATTGTCTGTCGCTGGAAATTGTAGAATGTGTCTTGTTGAAGTGGGTTTCCCAAAGCGAAATCCCGACGGTTCGATTCAAGTTGATGCAGATAATCGACCAGTTATAAATTATTTTCCCAAGTTGCAAATAGCCTGTGCAACGGAAGTATCGGACGGAATGCATGTTCGAACCAAATCCGAGCGGGCAATCAAGGCACAAGAGGCTGTGATGGAATTTTTGTTGATAAACCATCCGCTCGATTGCCCGATTTGCGACGAGGCTGGACAATGCAAACTCCAAGAATATGCTTTTAAACACTCACGTGGTTTTAGTAGATTCGACGAAGAGAAAAATCACAAACCAAAGCGGGTAATTTGGGGTCCAAATGTTATCTTTGATGGGGAAAGATGTATATCTTGTTCTCGCTGTATTCGGTTTGCTAAAGAAATTGCTAAGCAAGATGTTTTAACTTTTGTCCAGAGAGGAGATCGTGTGACTATAGAACTTCATCCTGGAACTTCATTTGACAACCCATACTCGATGAATGTCATTGATATATGCCCAGTTGGCGCTTTGACAAGTAGAGATTTTCGTTTCAAATCCCGCGTTTGGGATATGAGTTTCAACGACTCCATTTGCGAAGGTTGTGCAAGAGGTTGCAATATTAAAATTGGAGTACGCCAAAATCAAATACTGCGTATTGAACCTCGTGGAAATCCATACGTGAATCGTTACTGGATGTGCGATTACGGGAGATTGCATTATCAGTATGTGAACGAGAACAGACTTACTTCCCCAATGATTAGAATTGGTGATAAATTAGAAAAAACAAATTGGACCGAAGCGGTAAATTCGGTTGTAGAAAGATTAAAACCAATACAACCCAATGAAATTATGTTTGTTGCTTCTGCAAAAGCAACAGTTGAAAGCAATTATTTACTCGTAAAATTTGCAAAGGAAATTATTCATACAAAAAATATAGATTTGTTAGAACACTTTGACGAAACTTTTGGCGATGACTTTTTGCGTTGTTCAGATAAAACGCCAAATTTAAGGGGCGCAAGAATTGTGGGTGCAAGCTCAACGTCCCACTCTTACCGCATTTCCCAACTTCCAGATCTGATTCGAGAGGGAATGGTCAAAGCATTGTATGTGATGGAGGATGATTTTGATGATTTTCCCGAACTATACGAACTATTAGATGAGATTGATTTGTTAATTGTACACCAATACAATTTGAACAATAAATTAACACAAAAAGCAGACATCGTATTTCCAGCCGCAACTTATGCAGAATCCGAAGGAACTTATGTAAATGTAGACGGTAGGGTGCAGCATTTCAAACCAGCCTTGGTAACACGCAACAATTTGCGTTTTATGGGAATGAAGATGAGTCGGTTGGATAAGTTTGGAGCATTCAACGATAGATGGTCGCAATTTGAGTACCGAGACGTTCGGCAGAGTTGGGAAA
Source organism: Candidatus Kapaibacterium sp. (assembly GCA_013414795.1). Lineage (GTDB taxonomy): Bacteria > Bacteroidota > Ignavibacteria > Kapaibacteriales > UBA2268 > Naka2016. Next base: position 2,022,301 of record CP058732.1, on the reverse strand, counting down.
TAATTCAAATGATTGCAAACAAACTTGGCGCGGGGTGGAATTATCGAAAATCGGAAGATGTTTTCAACGAAATTGCTCAACACTTAAATGAATTCAAAGGTATGACTTATCAACTTTTGGATACACACTTTGGTGTTGTTGTTGGCAAAAGCAAGAACCCAGACCCAGTGGTTCCAGTTTATGAATCTCATTATATGAAACCAGATTAACAGAGGGTAATTATGGTCGAATGGTCATTTCTAATAATCGAATTTCTAATTAAAGCATTAATAATTTTAACTCTGATATTGCTTATTGCGGCGGCATTTGGAGTTTACCTCGAACGGAAAATCTCTGCGTTTATTCAAAATCGAATTGGACCAAACAGAGTAGGACCCTTTGGTATTCTTCAACCATTTGCTGACGTAATAAAATTGTTTTTAAAGGAAGACATTACTCCTTACGCTGCCGACAAATTTTTCCACCGTATTGCTCCCGTTATTTCTCTTGGGGTTGCTTTTTCAGTTTATGCAGTGATTCCCTTTGCCGATCCATTTAAATATGGCGACAAACTAATTTATTTTTCGATAACTACTCCTGATGTTAACATTGGAATTTTGTTTATTCTTGCTTTGACCTCTGTTGGAGTGTATGGAATTACTTTTGCGGGTTGGTCTTCGAACAATAAATATTCACTTCTTGGAGGTTTGCGTTCCTCTGCCCAGATGATTTCCTATGAATTGTCGATGGGATTGTCTATTGTTGGTGTTCTTCTTGTGGCTCAAACTCTTTCACTGCAAGAAATTGTCCAAAAGCAAGCCTTATGGAACTGGAACATATTCTACCAACCGCTTGGTTTTATTGTTTTTCTTGTTTCTGCATTTGCTGAAACAAATCGCGCTCCATTCGATTTGCCAGAAGCCGAGCCCGAACTTGTTGGCGGATATAATACAGAATATTCTGGGATGAAATTTGGAATGTTTTTCCTTGCTGAGTATGCAAATATGTTCACCTCGTCACTGATAATTGTGCTGCTTTTCTTTGGTGGTTGGAATTTACCTATTCCCCCCGAATGGATTGGCTTGGAACCAGGTTCTTTTTGGTTATCTTTAATTCAATTTTGTATACTAATTTTTAAAACACTTTTGATGGTATTTTTCTTCATTTGGGTGCGTTGGTCTGTGCCACGTTTTCGATACGACCAATTAATGTATTTAGGCTGGAAAGTGTTGCTTCCTTTGGCTCTTATAAATTTAATTGTTACATCTATCGTTATTTATATTTTGAAATAATTCGAGCAAAAATATGAATAGAATAGAAAACACAGAACATCAAAGATTGACTTTCTGGGAGAAACTCTATCTTCCAGAAATTGCAAAAGGCTTGGGAATTACTCTTCGGCAGATGTTTAAACCCAAATTCACTCGCCAGTATCCCGAGGAACGCTGGGAACCAACTGGTTCCTATCGCGGGCGTCCGGTTTTAGTGCTCGACGAAGATGGGGAGCGATGTGTTGCTTGTGGATTATGTTCGCGTGTTTGCCCCGCTCTTGCTATCGAAGTGCAAGCAGCAGAAACAGAACGTGAAAAAGAACGTTATCCCGAAAAGTTTGAAATAAATATGCTTCGATGTATATTTTGTGGCTTTTGCGAGGAAGTTTGTCCCGAAGAGGCAATAGTAATGAGTAAGGACTATGAGTTGGTCTTCACAAATCGTGAGGATGGAATTTTAGGAAAGGACAAATTGCTCGTTCCAATTCATAAACTGCAAGATAGGTTAGAGTTCCTTCGGGAATATAAGTAATTTTCTCTCGTGACATTCTCGATTTAAAAAACTTTTTGGTACTGCAATACCATTAACAAAATAAATTATTTTTATTTAATTTAGTGTTGTTTATTGGTTTAGATATGAAAAGTTTTTCATTTCTTTTGATATTGTTGTTCTTTTTCGGGGGGAAACCAATGGAAATTCAAATTTCAAGCTCTGCGTTCGAGAATGGTGGAATAATTCCACAGAAGTATACTTGCGATGGGGAAAACATCTCTCCGCCTTTGAGTTGGAAGAATTTGCCTTCTGGGACAAAGTCGATTGCTATTATCAACGACGACCCAGATGCTCCAATGGGAACTTGGGTGCATTGGGTTATTTACAATATCCCCGCAACTTCGAATGGTTTACCAGAGAATATCAAGCCAGTGGAAAAGTTGCCAGATGGCTCTCTTCAAGGCAAAAATAGTTGGGGCAAAATTGGCTACGGTGGTCCTTGTCCACCAAGCGGCGTCCATCGCTATTTCTTCAAGATTTACGCTTTGGACAAAATGTTGGATTTGAAACCCGGGGCAACAAAAGATGAACTTATTAAAGCAATGAAGGGTCATATACTTGCTGAAGGACAATTCTATGGCAAATACAGCCGGAAGAAGTAAGCCACCGAAGAAAAGTGATTTGAACCAATTTATTCGAAAAGTTCTTTTGTACGCACTGCGTCTTGCTCTATTGTTGTTTATTGTCCTTATGATTCTTGTTTTATGGACAGATGACCTATACGATTACAGTAATTGGGATTTATCTCTTGGTCTGCAAATTCTGGGTTTTCTTGGAATAATGGTTGGCTTTGCAACTTATTTTTTTAAGCCCAAGATTTCTGGATGGATAATTATAATTTCTTCCTCCTTTTTTTGGATTGTTACATTTGTTTTTCGTGGTCTTCCGTGGTTAGGATGGCTGTTTCTGCTTTTCCCTCTAATTGGAATTTTAATTTTAGTACTTGAAAAAATCCAAAACTTCAAGCAAGTTCCAGGTAGAAGAAAAACTTGATTTTATAATCGTTTAGTTATTGCTCCTTATATTTACTTGCAAGGAAATCGAAAATAAAATTAGGGACAAGCCCAAGAAACTTGGTCAATAGTACCATAGGCAAAGGGAAAGCAATTATCCGTTTATTGTTCTTAATTCCATTCCAAATTATTTCGCTTGCACTTTCTACGTCCATCAAAAATGGCATAGGAAACTTGTTTTTGGCTGTCATATCAGTTTTTACAAAACCCGGTTTAACTGTAATAACTTGAATTCCTTTGGCTTTCAATTCCACACGAGCAGATTCTGCAAGTTTTGTTACTGCTGATTTGCTTGAACAGTATGCACTGCTGGAAGGGAACCCTCTAACGTCGGCAAGCGAACTAACTATGACAATTTTTCCATTGGATTTGTTCATAATTTCCGGCAAAACCTCAAGAGCATAGGCTATGCTGAAAACATTTGTGCGGTAAATTTCTTCGAAAGTAGTTGAGTAGTTTTCTTGCGTAATCCATTTATTGTGGGAAATTCCAGCATTGAGAATTGCGATGTCGACTCCGTTTAAATAAACGCTTGCTTGGTGTATCGTTGTTTGGAACTGTTCTTTGTTTGAAATATCACAGGGATAGATTTCTGCAAACGAGCCGAGAGATTCCACTTCTGCTTTAACTTGCTTTAATAAGTCTTCGTTGCGGGCTATCAAAGCAAATTTGCATTTCTCGCTTTTGGCAATAGTCTTGCACAAAGAGCGACCAATCCCTCTCGACGCTCCTGTTATAAGTATTTTCTTCATTTTTTCTCCGATTTAAATGATTTTAGATTTTCGATTCCTTTCTTTATTGTTTCCAATGTTTTAGCAAAGCAAATTCTTAACATAGATTTTCCTTCCTGGGATTTTGAATAGAAAGGAGAAGCGGGAATTGTGGCGATTTTGTTATTTATCGTAAGTTCTTTTGATACTTCAATGTCATCCATTTCTACATCTGTTGGAATATCAACGAGCAGGAAGTAACTTCCATAGGGCTTATGCGGTTTGAAAAGCGTATTTTGAAGTTCGGAATAAATTAAATCTCTTCTTTCTTGATACTCTTTGCGAAAATATGGAAGATATTCATCTAATTTGGAAAAGGCATATGCCATTGCGTGTTGCCCAGGAGTGTTAACTGCAAAAGTTGTCCACTGGTGAACTTTTCGAATTGCATCAGTAATTTGTGGATTTGCAATTGCCCAGCCGATTTTCCATCCTGTCATACTAAAAGTTTTACCAGTTGAGGAAATCATAATGCTTCGCTTTCTTTCCTTGTCGATTTCTAATATTGAATAGTGTTTGATATTGTCGTAAGTCAGAAATTCATACACTTCGTCGCTAATAATGAATAGATTATATTTTTCAGCCAGTTCAAAAATTTGTTGCAATTCTTCTAAAGTGTAAACTTTTCCCGAAGGATTGTTGGGATTGTTTACCACTATTGCTTTTGTTCTTTCAGAAATTAATTTTTCCAACTCTTTGAAGTCGAATTGAAAGTCGGGTTTGTGCAAAGTGACGAACTTTGGAATACCACCAGCAAGGTAGACGTCCGAAAGATAGGCATCGTAGAACGGTTCGAAAAGGATTACTTCATCGCCTTCTTCAATTAGAGCCAGAAATGTGCAGAAAAGTGCTTCGGTTGCCCCAGCAGTGATTGTGATTTCCGTTTCGATGTCGAAGTTCATATTATAGTGTTTTGAGTAAACTTCGGAGATAATTTTTCGTAAAGAATAAATTCCTTGGGTGGGAGCATATTGGTTTTTCCCTTCTTTCATCGCTTTGAAAGCGGCTTCGATAATCCAATCGGGACCGCTGAAATCGGGGAAACCCTGTCCAAGGTTGACAGCCTGATGCTTGAATGCCAAAGCACTCATTACTCCGAAAATCGAATCTTGAATTTTGTTAATTCTCTTTGCTTTCATATTCTTTTTTTCTGATTAAAGAAATTACAAAATTATCTAAACTTGTGAAGTTTAGTATTAATGTAGAAATATATGAAGGATTTTAGCAAAAAAGTTAATATTTTTGCTTTTGAGTAGATATAAAAATGGTGAATTTATGAATAGTGGAGAAACCCAAAGGAGGTTGACAGGAGTTTCTGCTTTAATTAATTTGTTTAGAGAATCATTGCTTGCTTTGATACCAGTGTTAGAAAAAGCAAATTTAAAATGGGAGCAACTTCAAGAAATTGATTTATTCGACAACATTACTGAAACATTATTTCAATTGATTGTTTTACCAAAAATTGAAAATTATATGTCAAAAAAGCATAATTTTTTGCCCCCAATGCCCAAGTATGGGTTCTTTTATAAAGATTATTCAAAAACCAGTTTCATAGAAGTATTGCCCAATAATGTCGAGCATACAAGCGGAACTTATGTCTTCGTGATGTTCAATTCTGTTCAAGAACCTTTCGACACTGTTGTGTGCAATGTTATCGACGAAAAGGGCAATGTTATGAAGCGAAATATTGAAATTCCTTACACTGATGTTCTATTTCGCTATCAATACAAAGGACCAGAAGGAAATGTGGTTCTTTCTTAAATAGAGGGTAATATGAAAAAAGTTTTTGTCTTCCTTTTTCTCCTTGTGGCTATTGTTCAATTGTTCTCGCAGAGCAGTCGTTGGCGGTTGCTTTTGCCAGTGCCTACTTACGACGTTGCTGTAAACCCACACAATATAAATACAATTTTTGTTGGTGGGGAAGGCAATCTTGTTTACCGTTCTTTTGATGCTGGTAGAACTTGGGATACGATTGTAATTTTTGCAAAGATGCAATCTTCCCGCTTGAACAATGTAATTATTTTGCCAAATGATACGAATATTGTTTTGGTGGGTGGTTTGAACTTCGGTAATATCGTTCGTTCAACTGATTTTGGGAACACTTGGCAAGTCGTTCTTGCCAAAGAACACGCTATCGATTTAAATGGAAAAGCAATGCTGTACAAACCCGACGAGCCCAATATCATTTATGCTGGTGATTTCAAATGGGGTGTAATTTATCGTAGCACTGACAACGGGGCTACTTGGGATTCATTGACCAAAATTCCATCCCAGATATGTTCCATTGGAATTCGTTCGGATAGTACAAACGTCATTCTTGCTGGTAGCATTTTAGGCGAGATATTTGTCTCCCAAGATACTGGACATACTTGGGTCCTTTGTGATTCTTTGCGAAAACCGAAATATTTACAACAAGATGTCGAAATAACCAGAATTGAATTTTCCCCAAGAGATCCTCTTGTTGGCTATGCAGTTGTTACATATCTATTTGCTGCAAATAAAAATAATGGGGGCTTGCATCGTACAACCGATGGTGGCTATCATTGGGATATTATTGGTTTTCCCGATACCAGTATTTGGGCTCTCTCGGTCAAATCTCGTGGCGATAAAGATGAAATCTTTATTGGTGGATACACCGAAGACTTTTGGACGCTCGACACCAACCTTGTTCCTGGGGTTGGTATTGTTCGAATTTCAACAGATGGAGGTGAGACTTGGCTCAATTTTGACGAACGTATAGATTGGGTTTTATACGATTTGGGTGCCAATTCCGATTTGTACACAATTCAGGCTGTTGGCGACACAGTATTTGCTGCTGGTGACAATGGCATTTTCCGAATTTCTTTAAATTCTGGGCAACAATTTAGTAATCAAGTAATTGATTATAAAAATCACCTTCGAGGAATGCATTTCCTTAATGGTAAAAATGGCTACCTGTGTGGTTTTGATGGACTTTTGTTGCGTACTACCAATGGTGGCTTTGCTTGGTCCAAAATCAATCTCCCAACCAACAACAATCTCTATGGTGTTGCTTTTCTGGACTCTTTGAATGGAATTGTAGTTGGAGAGAAGAGTACACTTTTCCGAACCACCGATGGCGGCAAGACTTGGCTCGATTTGGGTATTGATTACAGTTGCGACTTTTTCGGAATAAAGATATTGAATAACATTATTGCGGCTTATGGTTCGAAAGGAACAATTTTTATTTCCACGGATAAAGGAGAGACTTGGACAAAGATTAATACTAATTTGACAGAAACAATCACTGGTGTTGAATATCTATCCAATGGAGATGTCTTTGCAGTTACTGACCAAGGAAATTTGTACTATTCAAGTAATCTTCAACCGTTTGAATTGAAACTTTCTGACCCAACCCTTAGGTTCACTTATGTCAAGTTTGTTGATAATTCTGTTGGATTTATCACCACTAATAAATCATATTTCTACCAAACCACGGACGGCGGGAGGAATTGGGAGAAAATTCGCACAATCACTTTGCGGGGGATGAACCATATCGCAAGCAAAGGCGATACGGTTTACTTTTGCGGTAAATATGCTGTAATCATTAGAAGCACAGACAAAGGTAAGGAATGGAGTGTTCGTACTGGCGGTTCTGGACCGCGGGCAAATGTTTGGCGAGCATATTATTACGAAAATCAAGGGAAAGAGCAATTGTTTATGGCAACCGAAGCTGGCTTGTTTGTCCTTGATTATCCACTTTCATCGAGTGATTTGGTTCGCGGAAATGACGATGATTTTAAAGTATTTGTGCTTCCCGGGAAACAGAGTTTGTTCATAAGTTACAAAGTCGCGGCTCCCAATTCGAATGAATTGGTTGTGAATGTTTACAATGTCTTGGGCCAAAAAATTGCAAGTGGCATTCTTTATTCTGATGGAAAACAAGTTCAAGACTTTTTCCGGTTGCCAATGCCTTTGCTTTCGGGGGTTTACTTTATCCAAATCCAAGAAGGCAATCAGTCGCGAATAAGAAAATTCGTCGTGGATTAAAGTATCTTTTGATAGTTACAAATTTTATATATTAGCATTTTAAATTATTTATTAATTATGAGAAAGTGGACACTCATAGCAATCCTTCTTTTACCCTTTAATTTTTTATTTGCTTCTGAAGTTGCATTGATTAAAATAAATTCGGCGATTACACCTTCGAGTAGTTCACAAATCAAGAAGGCAATCGAATGGGCAAAAGAAATAAATGCAGAAGCCTTGATTATCGAGTTGAATACCCCGGGTGGTCTACTTGAATCAACAAGGGAAATAGTTCAAAACATTATGAATTCACCCGTTCCGATTGTTGTTTATGTCTCGCCAAGTGGTTCAAGGGCTGGCTCTGCGGGTGTTTTTATCACACTTTCTGCCCACATTGCAGCAATGGCACCGGGAACAAACATTGGTGCAGCCCATCCCGTGGGGTTGCAAGGGAATGCTGATTCCTCGGTAATGGGAGACAAAATTGTAAATGATGCCGCAGCCTTTATTCGCTCGATTGCTCAGCAAAGAAATCGAAATGTTGACTGGGCAGAACGTGCCGTTCGCGAAAGCATTTCTTCAACGGAAAAGGAGGCATTAGAAGAAAATGTTATCGACTTTATTGCAGGGAGCGTAGATTCTCTTCTGATTTTAATCGATGGTAAGCAAATTGAGACCAAAAGTGGTGTAAAAGTTTTGCGAACAAGCAGAGCCACAGTTCGTGAGTATGAGCTAAGTTTTAGGGATAAGTTTCTTGATTTCATCTCTAATCCGAATGTAGCCTACATTCTTTTGATGATTGGGATTTACGGAATTCTATTCGAACTATACAATCCGGGGAGTATTTTCCCTGGTGTGATAGGTGCATTATCGCTAATTCTTGCCGGATACTCTTTGCAAATGCTACCAGTCAATTACGCTGGCTTGGCGTTGATTGTTCTTGCTATTATTCTTTTCTTATTGGAAATCAAAATTACAAGTTACGGGCTTTTGACTATTGGAGGAATTGTTTCTCTTTTTGTTGGTTCTCTTATGTTAATTGATGCACCGGGGGAGTTTATGAAAATTTCATTGAGTTTAATTATCACTGCTGTGGTTGTAACATTTTTGTTTTTCACATTTGTAATTACGCTTGGAATCAAAGCCCAATTTAAAAAGAAAGCCACTGGGTTCGAAAGCCTGGTTGGAGAGGAAGGCAAAGTTATCGAGGAAATAAAAGCCAATCAAAAAGGAAAAGTGCTTGTGCACGGCGAAATTTGGTCTGCAACTTCTGACGTTGATATTTCCCCTGGTACTAATGTTATAGTTGAAAGAGCGGATTCTTTTACTTTGTTTGTTAAACCAAAATAAGGTGCCTTATGGCAGTTGAAACAATTGTAATAGTTCTTTTTATACTTTTCGTTCTATTCTCTGCAATTAAGGTTTTGAACGAATACGAGCGCGCTGTTGTTTTTCGCCTTGGTCGATATATTGCTTCTAAAGGACCAGGACTTATTATTCTTATACCATTTATCGATAAAATGGTAAAAGTAAGCCTCCGAACTGTAACTTTGGATGTTCCACCGCAAGATGTAATCACAAAGGATAATGTTTCCATCAAGGTTAGTGCCGTGGTTTATTTTCGAGTCCTGGATGCTGGGAAAGCAATTATTGAAGTTGAAAATTATCTTTTTGCAACAAGCCAAATTGCCCAAACCACTTTGCGAAGTATTTTAGGACAATCCGACTTGGACGAAATACTGGCTGAACGCGAAGCATTAAATAAACGTTTGCAAGCAATTATCGACGAACACACAGAGCCCTGGGGTATTAAAGTTTCTGCTGTGGAAATCAAGCAAGTCGACTTGCCGATAGAAATGCAAAGAGCAATGGCAAAACAAGCAGAAGCAGAACGTGAGCGACGTTCGAAGATAATCAACGCAGACGGCGAATTCCAAGCAGCGCAAAAATTGAAGGAAGCTGCGCAAATGATTCAAGATTATCCAGTTGCACTTCAATTACGATACTTGCAAACTCTTTCAGACATTGCTACAGAAAAGAATTCTACAACCATTTTCCCAATTCCAATCGATTTGATTTCTCCTTTTTTAAAGAATAGAGAAAACAGCAAATAAAAAGGGAACCTTTGGGGTTCCCTTTTGTTTTTTGATTAGGAAAAAGATTATCTTATTTTGAATGTAGTCATTGTAATTATTGCGAGCATTACTGCAATGATATAAAATCGCATTACAATTTTCGATTCGTGAATATTTTTCTTTTCGAAATGATGGTGGAGGGGAGCCATAAGAAATAACCGCCGACCTTCGCCATATTTTTTCTTTGTATACTTAAAGTACAATACTTGTAGAATAACCGAAAGAGTTTCGGAAAAGAAAATTCCCCCGATTATTGGAAGCAAAAGTTCTTTTTTGATTAAGATGGTTAAAACTCCAAGTGCACTTCCGAGCGCCAACGATCCAGTGTCCCCAAGAAATATTTGTGCTGGATAAGAATTATACCAAAGGAAACCAAGGGCAGCACCAACCATTGCGGCACAGAAAATCGTTAGTTCGCCCGAGCCTTTGAGATATATGATGTTTAAATAATCCGAGTAAATAAAGTTTCCAGTAACGTATGTAATAATCGAAAGAGCAAGGAAAGCTATTCCTACGGTCCCGATTGCAAGTCCATCGAGTCCATCAGTAAGATTAACAGCATTGGATGTTGCGGTGATTATGAAAATTACTATTGGAATATAAAAGTACGAAAAGTCGAAGTTAAAATCTTTGGCGAAAGGCACGGTAGTCAATGTTTTGAATTTTGCGAAATTGTCCGAAAAGAATTGAGGGTAAAAATAGATAATGCCTCCTATAAGTAAGCCTAAAGAAATTTGTCCAACGAGTTTCCAACGAGCAATCAAGCCTTTTGGCTTTTTCTTGATTACTTTTAGGTAATCGTCTAAAAAGCCGACGAGTCCCATCCACAAAGTTGCAATAAAAATTAAAATTACATAAGCATTCTTGATGTCCCCCCAAAGTAGAGTTGGAATTAACACGGAGGAAAGTACTATAATCCCACCCATTGTAGGAGTTCCAGCCTTTTGCCAGTGGTTCCCTACGTTTTGCAATTCGAGTTTGTTTTGTTCTTTTACTTGCTTTCTCTTCAAATATCGAATGATTTTCGGTCCCAGCAGAAAACTGATCAAAAGAGAAGTAATTGCAGCGGCGGCAGACCTAAATGTTATATACTGGAAAACACCAAAACCGGGAGGATTGAATAATTTGTCAATCCACATTGCCAAATAGTATAGCATTTTATTTATTCAATTTGTTTATAAAATCATTCAATACTTCTTCGCAACGCATACCTCGAGAGGCTTTGAAAAGGATAATATCCTCGCCAGTTAGTTTTGAAATCAACTCTTTTGAAATATCGACTTTGTTCTCAAAAAAGTGGACATTTTCGGTGTTCGATAATTTTTCAAAGGCTTTTTTCATCTCAATTCCGTAAATAAAGACTTCGTCGCATATACTTCTTGCTTTATTTATTATTTCAAAGTGTTCATCTTGGGAGGTTTCGCCAAGTTCAAGCATATCCCCAAGCACGGCAATTTTTTTCCCAGAAGTTGTTAGCATTCTCAGTGTTTCGAGTGCTAAATTCATTGATGATGGATTTGCGTTGTAAGTATCGTTGATAAGCGTGTAATTTCCTACCGATTTAACAAGCATTCGTCCATAATCCTTATGTTCGGGAAGTTTGAAACTTTGTAGTCCTTCAAGAATTTCTTCGATTGTTAATCCAAAAGAAAGACCAACAGCAACTGCTGGAACGCTTGCTAAAGCAACTGAAAAGCCTGGATTGTTCAATACAGCGGAGAATTTTTTGCCTCCGTATTCAAAAGTAATTTTTGGAAAAAGTTTTTCGTTGTATTCAATAGAATATATCAAATTATTGTCGGGGTTTCGCCCATAAGTAAATCGGTTTTCGAGTAGTTTTACATATTTGTCCAATCTTGGGTCGTCTGTGTTGACGAAAGATATTCCACCGTGTTTGAGAAGGTAACCGTAAAGCGAAGTTTCTTCCATTTCAACACCGTCGAGGTCGATGAATGCTTCGAGATGTTCCTTGCCAATGTTTGTAATCACCCCGTGGGTTGGTTCCAAAATTTCGCACAAGCGAGGTATTTCGCCGAACTGATTAGTACCAATTTCAATAACTGCAACTTCGATAGAAGAGTTCAACTTGAATAAGGTTAAAGGTACACCAATTTGATTATTATGATTTCCTTCGGTTTTCAAAACTTTAAACTTTTGTGACAGAATGTGGGCTACGAAATCCTTTGTGGTTGTTTTTCCATTGGACCCACCGACTGCAACAATTGGTATATCGAATTTCGAACGATATAGATTTGCTAACTCTCCAAGAGCGAAAAGAGTGTCTTCAACTGTAATTATTGGGAATTTGGTGTTTGTTTTTTGGTTAGCCCAGTCTTTATTGACCACAGCAAGCGAGGCACCCTTGTTGAATGCATCATCGAGGAAATTGTGTCCATCGAAATTATCACCTTTGAGTGCCACAAAGATTTCACCTTCTTGAATGGTTCGAGTATCGGTTGAAACGCCCTTTATCTGTGGACTGACTGGAACATTGCGTGTTTCAATGATGTCTAAATATTCGAAAATTTCTTCAATCGTTAAAAAATTCATAAATCCAAATGATAAAAAACTCAAAATTAAGAATACTTACTTTAGAATTTTTAAATTTTTTAATAGTTGAAACTACTTAATTAGTTTATTTTTGAATTTTAACTTTTGCTGTTTTTATTTTTTGAGTATTTTATATGAGTTTAAATAAATTTTTTCTTTTACTTCAAAGGAATAAACTGATAGTAATTGTAATATTGTTAATCCCCTTGTGTAACTACCAAGTATCATATTTAAACAACGGGAAAAAGAAAGAGTTTAAATATAAGATTTTTAAAAGTGTAATAGATAGTCTAATTAAAAGGGGTGGCGATTCTATTTCAGTTTTAAGTCTTGTGAATGATTACCGTACATATTTCAACGAGAGATTTGCAAAGGTTAATATTGTTTCTCAACCAAAACTTGATTTTACAAATTCTTTTGATAAGAAAGACTTGAAAAAAATTGAGAATTTTATTAATACCAACGAGGTGACTTTAGCCAAAGCAGAACAAATTTTCAAAGTTCCCAAAGAAATTGTTGCAATTCTTCTTTGGGTTGAAAGTAGATTTGGAAATGTGTTGGGTAAAAATCATTTGCCCAGCGTTTTTTTGAGTATGGCAACAGCAACCAATCCAAATGTGTTGATGAACATCGAGCAAATAGAAATCAAAAATGGGATTAGCAAAGACTCTGCTTACAAAATTTTGTATCAAAGGGCAAAGATGAAAGAAAATTTTGCTTTAAATGAACTTTTAGCATTGATTGAAATACAAAAGCGAGGTTTAATGGATATATACCAACTTTATGGTTCCTATTCTGGTGCTTTTGGTATACCCCAATTTTTGCCTTCTTCATATTTGAATTATGGCTTCGATGGGAATGGCGACGGTAAAGTTGATTTGTTCAATCTGGAAGACGCAATTTTTAGCGTAGGTAATTTTCTCTCCAAGAATGGCTGGAAGGAAGGGGACACAAATTCATATTACCAAGCATTGTTTAGATATAACAGAAGTAAAACGTACGTCGAGGCAGTTTTAAAGGCGTATAATGATTTGAAAAGGAAAGATGAAAGGTAAATTAAGTTTATTTCATTTAGACTATCTTTGGTAATTTTGTTTTTTAGTAAAGGTGCAAAGTGGAAATGTCAGAGGAAGAAAAAAGGCAAATCGGGAATAATTTCATCAGACAAATTATTATTGAAGATTTAAAAACAAATAAATGGGGTGGGCGAGTGCATACTCGATTTCCTCCCGAGCCAAATGGCTATTTGCATATTGGTCACGCAAAAAGTATCTGCTTGAATTTTGGTTTAGCCGAGGAGTTCGGTGGTTTGTGCAATTTGAGGTTTGACGATACCAACCCCACGAAAGAGGATGAGGAATATGTCAATGCAATTATTGAAGATGTTCGCTGGCTTGGTTTCGATTGGGGCGACCGTTTGTTCTACGCTTCAGACTACTTCGACAAACTCTACGATTATGCTGTTCAATTAATTAAAATGGGAAAAGCATATGTATGCGATTTGTCCCAAGAGGAGATTCGTCAAACTCGTGGAACACTTACTGAACCTGGGATTGAAAGTCCATATCGCAACCGCTCTGTCGAAGAGAACCTCGAATTGTTTGAAAGAATGAGAAAGGGCGAATTTCCCGATGGGGCAAAAACACTGCGGGCAAAGATTGATATGGCTTCTCCAAATTTGAATATGCGTGACCCTGTTATGTATAGAATTAAGCACGCAACACACCACCGCACTGGCGATAAATGGTGCATTTATCCAATGTATGATTTTACTCATTGCCTCTCCGACTCTATTGAAGGTATAACCCATTCTATTTGCACACTGGAATTCGAGGACCATAGACCATTGTACGATTGGTTCCTTGACCAACTTGGTGTTCACCATCCACAGCAAATTGAATTCGCAAGACTCAATTTATCCTACACAGTGCTAAGCAAAAGAAAATTGTTAGAACTCGTTCAAAGAGGAATTGTCGATGGCTGGGACGACCCGCGAATGCCCACCATTCGTGGTTTGCGTCGACGGGGCTACACTCCCGAATCGATTAGAGAATTTGCCGAAATAATTGGGGTTTCGAAGAAAGAAAGCCTTGTCGATATTTCGGTACTGGAACATTGTATCCGTGAGGATTTAAATAAACGGGCTCAAAGGGCATTTGTGGTGATGAATCCATTGAAAGTAATAATAGATAACTATCCAGATGACCTTGTTGAGGAAATGGACGCTATCAACAATCCAGAAGACCTTTCAATGGGAACTCGTAAAGTTCCGTTTTCAAAAGTAATCTACATCGAACGCGACGATTTTATGGAAAACCCACCCAAGAAATATTACAGACTTGCCCCCGGGCGCGAGGTTCGACTTCGTTATGCTTATTATATTACTTGCACTGATGTTGTTAAAGACCCCAAAACTGGTGAAGTTATAGAATTGCATTGTACATACGACCCAGAGACTCGCGGGGGAAGTTCGCCCGACGGAAGAAAAGTGCTTGGCACAATTCATTGGGTCTCTGCTAATCATTGTTTCCCGGCAGAGGTTCGACTTTATGATAGACTGTTCACTAAAGAAAATCCCAATGATGTTGAGGAAGGAAAGACGTTTTTGGATTACTTAAATCCCCATTCATTGGAGATTAAAACCGCTATGTGCGAGCCGTTTTTGAAAAATGCTAAGCCAGAAGAAAAATTCCAATTTGAAAGGATTGGCTATTTCTGTGTTGACTCAAAATTTTCAAAACCCGGTCAGCCCGTGTTCAACCGAACTGTTACGTTGAAGGATACCTGGTCGAAAATTTTGAAATCTTTACAAGAGGAAAATAATAAATAAAACTTTGGTGCAATTATGGATATTGAAGAAAAGAATTTTTACGAAGAAGTCAAGAAAGTTATCGATAAGGATATTAGACCGTTTATAGAAGCGGATGGTGGACGAATTGTTTTGAAGAAGGCAGAAAAGGGAATAGTTTACGTCAGTCTATCCGGGGCTTGTGCTGGATGTCCCGGCGCTGCAATGACTTTGCGTGGCGGCGTAGAACGCATTTTAAAAATGAAAGTTCAGTCTGTAAAAGCAGTCAAGTTGGTCTATTGAACAATTTCTCCAAATAATGTTGCAGAAGTTGAATCAAATATTCGAACTTTGACAATTTCCCCAACCTTGGTTGTTTCTTTTGGTTTAAAGATGACCACCTTGTTTGTATCAGTTCTTCCAGACCATTGCTTTTTGTCCTTCTTGGAGGGACCTTCGGCTAACACATAATGAATTTTGTTATGCTCGGATTGATTAATTTCCTTTGAAATTCTGTTTTGTAAATCTATGATTTCATTCAATCGTCGAATTTTTTCCTTTTCGGGAACATCGTCTTCCATTTTATACGCTTTGGTGTGTTCTCTTGGTGAATACTTGAACATATAGGCACCGTCGAAACGAATTTCTTCCAAAGCACGAAGCGTGGCTTGGTGGTCTTCGAGAGTTTCCGTTGGGAAACCAGCAATAATATCTGTCGACAAGGCACAATCTGGCATTAATGAACGAATCTTATTGATTCTTCCTAAGAAATGTTCGTAAGTGTAGTTTCTATTCATTAATTGCAAAATTCTATCAGAGCCACTTTGTATGGGTAGATGTATGTATTTGCAAATGTTGTCGTGTTCGGCTATTGTCTCGATTAATTTGTCGCTCATATCTTGCGGATGTGATGTGATAAATCGAATTCGCATATTGGGCACTGCTTTGGCACATTGGCGAAGCAAGTCTGCGAAATCGGAGTTTGTTTCGGGACATTTATAGCTGTTTACGTTTTGCCCAAGAAGCGTTACTTCTTTAAAGCCTTCGTCCCAAAGTTTCTTTACTTCATCAACGATTAACGCAAGTTTGCGAGAACGCTCTCTGCCTCGTGTGTAAGGTACTACGCAATAGGTACAGAATTTATCGCAACCTCGCATTATCGATATCCAAGCAGAAATTCCCTCTTTTCGCAACGGTTCAATATCATCGTAGGTTTCCACACGCGACAACTTTACAGCGATACCTTTTTCGCCAGCAAATGCTTTTTGAATCAAATCTGGCACCTTTCGATACTCGTCGGGTCCGACAGCCAAGTCGACTATCGAATTATTTTCGAGAATTTTGTTTCTCAATCTTTCTGCCATACACCCAAGAATTCCAACAACGAGCGGACTATCTCCATTTTTATATTTTTTTATTTGGGAAAGTCTCTCTTTTATTTTTCTTTCTGCATTTTCGCGAACAGAACAAGTATTGAGCAGGACGACATTGGCATTGTTTAAGCTGTCGGTGAGTTCGTAGCCAGCATTTTTCACAATACGCGATACAATTTCTGTATCGCTAAGATTCATCTGACAGCCGTATGTTTCAATGTATATTTTAAACTTGTTATCCATAGCAGATTTTTAATTTAAGCAAAATACAAAATTAGTCAAATTAATTTTTTTAATCATCAAAAAATTTTGAACCAAAATTTCGTATTAACAAAACTTTAACAGACAATTTATTAAATACTTAAACATTTCGAGGAATTTTGAATGTTATTAAAAACAAGGTTTTGTAAAAATGTTAAAGTACGTATTTGTAGTGTTTTTTGCATTTACTGTTTACTGTTTCTCAAACGAGGCGACTTTCAGTCTTCAAGGTAGAGTTTACGATGCGGAAACGTCTGAACCTTTGGCAGGTGCCACTGTTCAAATCATTGAACTTGTCAAAGGAACGTTTACCGATGCGAAAGGGCGTTTTCGAATCTCTAACATTAAACCATCGAAATATTCCTTAAAAGTAACTTATATGGGTTATCAGACTAAAATTATCAACGATATTGTTGCCGACAAAGAGAGCGAAATTCCTATTCCCCTCTACCCAGAAATTAAATCAACACAAGAAGTTACTGTCGAAGCATTTCGTATCAACGATAACGAATCTGCCTTGCTGAATTTAAGGAAGAACTCTGGCAATCTTATGGATGGAATCTCAATTTCCGAAATTAAGAGATTGCCCGACAAGAATTTAAGCTCTGCACTGCAAAAGATTTCTGGTGTGACAATGTTCAACGATTTTATTCTTGTCCGCGGTGTTGGCGAGCGTTACAATTCTGCTATCCTTAATGGCGTTAATCTTCCTTCGACTGAGACTGATAAGCGCGCCTTTTCCTTTGACTTATACCCAGGTGATTTTGTTGAAAACGTTAGTTTGGTCAAGTCGTTCACACCAGATTTGCCTGGTACTTTTGCTGGTGGTTTGATTCAACTGAACACCGTCGATTTTCCCTCTGGTAAAACTTTCAAAGTAAGTATAGGTTCAAAAAGCAATTCTGTTACAACTTTTAAAAAGGATGCGTTTAGAGGATACGAGGGGGGTAAGTTAGATTGGTTGGGAGTGGACGATGGAACAAGGAAATTGCCCAGCGACTTCCCATCAAATCGAAGAGAATTTAACAATTTGTTGAACCTTGCCAATAACCCATTCGATACAACTGGTGCTTTGCAAAAGTATGAATCAATTGCCCGCTCCTTAAATAACAAAACCTTGAAACTTAAATCTCGAACTATAACCCCATTGGATAATAAGAATTTCAATATGCAATACTCGAATACCTTCGAGATTGGTGATTATTTCATCGGGTTGACTGCCAACGGGTTGTACTCGGTAGATAATGTTGTCAATTCTATCAGAAGAATAAATTACCTTTCAAATTTTGATACATTATACAAAACCACTGGAAGTCGGTCAAATGTCAATACAAATTCAGCAGGGTTGTTGAATCTATCGATTAAAACACCAGATAATCAAATTTTTTCCATAAAAACTTCAATTGTAAATAATGCAGAAGACGAGGTCCTGCAAATTGATGGAAAAGATTTGGGTTATCAATTCCTGGAATTTAAAAATATTTCAATGCATTACACGCAAAAAACATTATTCAATACTACAGTCCAAGGTAACAATGTAATAATGCCAGTAAGTTTAAAAGCAGAGTGGAGTGTTGGTTTTTCGAAATTAAATCGAGACGAACCAGACTATCGAAGGTTTCGTTTTTCTCGACAACTGGCAGATTTGGAATACGATCCCAATACTCCATTTATATTGGAACTTCTTGCAAATCAACAAGGTGATGGCACACGTGCTGGTAGATTCTATTCCTATACAACAGAAGAAAATGTTGTTGCCAATCTAAATTTGTCAAGAGAGTTTGGAAACTTGAAAGTTAAATTTGGTGGGCTTTTTGAAAGAAAGCAAAGATCTTTTAATGCTCGTTCGATAACAATCACAATGTCTCCTTATCTCCGCGAGGATGTTTATGAATTACTTTCCTCCTATGACAATATAGATAAAATACTTGCTCCGGAAAACTTTTCTTTTGAAGATGGTTTGAGAATCGGTGAAGATTCAAAACTTAGCGATTCATACAATGCGAGTGAAAAGTTGTTTGCTGGCTACTTTATGATTGATTACAGATTTAATTTGCTGAATATTCCATTACGTTTGATTACTGGGTTAAGAGTTGAAAGAGATCAAATATTGTTGAATAGTCACGACATAAATGATTCACCAATAAATGTTGATTATCCGACAATTGATTATCTACCTGCTTTCAATTTGCTTATTATGCCGACAAAGAATGCAAACATCAGGTTAAATCTATCTCGTACTCTTGCAAGACCATCGTTCCGTGAATTTGCTCCATTTGCCTTTTACGATTATTCTGAATTGACACTAATACAAGGAAATCCAAACCTTAAAAGAGCAAATATTACAAATGTGGATTTAAGATTTGAATATTTTCCTTCGCACAATGAACTTTATTCGATAGGATTTTTCTACAAAGCATTTGAAAATGCAATTGAAGAGACTATCTATCCCCAACAAAGTGAATTAACCCGAACATTTGCCAATGCTAATGGACTTGCAAAAAATCTGGGTCTTGAATTCGAATTAAGAAAAAATCTTGGTTTCATCTTGCAGGCTTTGGACGATTTGAGTTTTGTCGGCAACGCCTCTTTAATTAGTTCGGTTATTGAAGTTAACCAAGGTGGCAAAGGAACAGAAGACCGCCGACCAATGTGGGGACAATCTCCATACACACTCAATTTTGGTTTGTTTTACAACAATCAAAAATCTGGAACTCTGCTTTCTTTAACCTACTACACTTTTGGCAAGAGAATTGTTCGTGTCTCGCAAGTTGGTGTTTTCGAAGCTAAGGACCCACACATATATGAATTGCCGCAAAATTACCTCGATCTGTTAATTGGTCAAAAAATTGGTTCTCTTGACCTAAGATTGAGTTTGAAGAACATATTGAATGCAGAAACTGTATACCAGCAAAACGGAAGGACCTGGTCAATTAATAAATTTGGAACAACTATATCATTTTCAATTTCTTATAGTATTTTCTAGAACCTGAATACCCCTTTGTATGTTTAACATTTTTAGTACTCTTATGATTAATATTACCAAAACCTCAATGTTCCTATTTGCAATTCTGTTTACTTTCGTTTCGGTTTACAGTCAACCTACGAGCATCAAACTAACTTATCCAAATGGTGGCGAAAAGTTTCGTGCTGGAAGTTCGGTCGATATAAGATGGGATACAACTGGAACCTATCGTTCACGTTTTGCATTTCAATTTGGAACTTCGCCGACTGGGCCTTGGACAACAATCTCGAATTTGGCTAATGTACTCGATAGTGGTCAAACGCGAGGAAGGGTCTCTGGTGGCTGGCGTGTTCCCGCTGTTCGTACTACAACCGGGTATATCCGTATGGTTTTATTGAACCCCGATGGTTCTCTTAACGAGAGCGTAACCGATATAAATGATGCACCTTTTGAAATTGAACAACCGGAACCTCTAAAACCGGACTCAGTTTTGAGAACGCCAATTGCCACAAGAGTTAAACTTTCAGCAAATAAAATTTATGCACTTGATGGGTATGTTTTTGTCGATTCCTTAGGTGTTTTGGAAATTGAACCTGGGACTGTTATCATTGGCGACACTGTTGGACAAAATTCAGCCATTTGTGTAAATCGTGGGGGCAAAATACTGGCACAAGGGACGCCAGAAAAGCCTATTATTTTTACTAGTTCCGCCCCTCCAGGCCAGAGAAGACAAGGCGATTGGGGTGGTATATTACTTTGTGGTTTAGCCTCTACAAACCATCCCGGCGGCGAAGCAGCACTCGAGGGTGGTATTGCTGATGCTAATAGGGTGCGAGGTTGGTTCGGTGGTAGAAATAACCCAGACGACAACGACAATAGCGGGGTGTTAAGTTATGTCAGAATTGAATTTGGAGGAATTGCTGCGGCTCCAAATCAAGAGTTGAATGGTTTAACTCTTGGTGCTGTGGGTAGAGGAACCAAAATCGACCACGTAATGGTTTCCTATGCCAATGACGATTCGTTCGAATGGTTTGGCGGAACGGTAGACGCAAAGTATATTATTGCTTACAAAGGCTTGGATGATGAATTTGATGGCGATAATGGATTTAGTGGAAGAGTACAATTTGCTCTTTCCATTCGAGCACCAGAAATTGCAGACGTTTCTGGTAGCCACCTTTTCGAATTTGATAATGATGCAGCTGGCTCTTACAATAATCCCCTTACATCTGCACGTTTTTCTAATGTAACAGCAATAGGTCCAATTAAAGATACAAGTTGGACTACGGGAACTGGTGCGAATAAGTTCAATTCTCGTTATAGTACTGTGGTACAAATTCGTCGCAATGCACGTTTGTCCATAGTGAATTCTGTAATTATGGGCTGGCCCAAAGGATTTGAAATATTATCTTCTGGCTCTCAAAAGGCTGCTGCAAATGATTCCATAATTATCAGAAATAACAATATATATGGTATTAAATCTGCTTTGTTCTATGTTGATGGTACAACCCCATCTATTCCATCAGATTGGATGTTGAAACCAGAATTCAACAACAATGTTGATTTATCCTCTCCTTACAAAGCAGAGTTAATAGATCCATTTGGCGAAAACGGATTAATTAACCCACAACCAAAGCAGACTGCTCCCTATCTAACCTCTGCTAAGTTTGAAAATTATGGATCAGTAAACTTTGACGATCCATTTTTCGACAAGGTTCCTTACTGCGGAGCATTTGGTCAAAACTTAATTGAACGATGGGATCTTCCCTGGGCTGAATATGATCCAATCAACGCAGTTTATAGTCCAACCTCAGTGGAAAATAATTACGAAACTTACCCATCCATACAAATTCTCCCAAATCCAACGAGTGGAGTGGTGCGTGTAATTTTCAAGACAGAAGGCAAGATATTCTCGGCAAAAATTTACGATGTAATTGGTAACGAAGTCTATGGTTTCAATGAAGCGAATTTGAAAGATGCTTTCTATGAATTGCCAATAGATTTGTCAGAATTTAACAATGGCGTTTACTACCTTGTTTTGAATATTGACGGTAAAAACATTTTCGAAAAAATAGTATTGAAGAAATAAAAGAATTTGTTGTAATTAAAAATTTGTGAGGCTATCTCAAAGAGATAGCCTCTTCTTATCCTATTCCAAAATATTTTTTCTCGTTAATTACTTTTTGAAGGATTTGTTTTAGTTTTGGATGGGATTTGTAGGCTGGGTCGATTTCTTTGATTTTATAAGCATATTCCCTGGATTTTGCAATTATTTCTCCATCGGTAGCAAGGTTTATATATTTGAATGGTGGCAATCCAGATTGCTGGATTCCGAGGATGTCTCCTGGACCACGCAGACGCAAGTCGATTTCAGCGATTTTAAACCCGTCGGTTGTTTGTTCCATAGCCTTTAGCCTGGCAAGTGCAAGTTTCCCTTCCGAATTGTCGAAAAGCGTGCTCTGTCTATCTAAATTGAACTTACTGCTTGTTACGAGAAAGCAATAAGACTTTGCTGTGCCCCGACCAACACGACCACGTAATTGGTGCAATTGGGAAAGACCAAATCTTTCCGCACTTTCGATAACCATAATATTTGCATTGGGTACGTCTATTCCAACTTCTACGACAGTTGTCGAAACCAGAATGTGAAATTTTTTTTCTTTGAAATTTCGCATTACTTCCTCTTTTTCGTCGGATTTCATTCTCCCGTGTAACAAGCCACAATTGAATTCGGGGAAAATTTTCTCTTGTAATAATTTCCAATGTTCGGTGGCAGATTTAATTTCCAATTTTTCAGATTTCTCTATTAGTGGATAAACGAAATATGCTTGGTGTCCTTTTTTCAGTTGACTTCGTATAAATTCATACATTTTAGCCAAATTTTCTTCGAAAACAATTCTTGTGGTAATCGGTTTTCGTCCCTTGGGCATTTCTTTGATTGTGGAAACGTCGAGGTCTCCGTAGAGTGTCATTGCCAGTGTTCTTGGAATTGGTGTAGCGGACATTACGAGAAAATGTGGAACCAAAGAATTGTCGAGCGACTGTCGAGCCAGTTCACGAAGTTTGCTTCTTTGTGCAACTCCGAACCTATGCTGTTCATCAATGATGACAAGTCCTAGATTATTGAACTCAACAGTACCCTCGAATAGAGCGTGGGTTCCAATGATGATATCGACAATACCAGATTTGACTTTCTGGGCTACGATTTGACGCTCTTTGCTTGTTTGGCTCCCGACAACTAATTCGATTTTTGCTGGGAAATTTTTTAGCAAATTGGAAATCGTTAAATAATGTTGCTCTGCAAGAATTTCTGTTGGAGCCATAATTGCAGATTGGTATCCGTTAACCTTTGCATAAAGCATTGCAAAAATTGCAACAATTGTTTTTCCCGAGCCAACGTCGCCTTGCACTAATCGGTTCATCGGTTTTCCGCTTTGAAAGTCGGTCAAAATTTGTGAAATAACTTTTTTCTGGTCGTTGGTCAATTCGAATGGTAGAGATTTCAAAAATTGTTTTATTATTCCATTGCTTTTGTCAAAGGTTGGGGCTTTTTCTATGTCAATTTGTTTCGTTCTAAAGTGGGCGAGCAAAGTTTCGAATACAAAAGCCTCTTCGAATTTAAACCGTTCTTTTAACTTTGGTATTTCATTCACATCTTCTGGAAAATGCATATTTTTGAGACAATATTTTAAATCTCTAAAATCTAATTCGGTTACTATATTTTCTGGCAAAAAATCTTCTACCTTTTCAATTGTATTAGGTAATATATCGTATATGATTTTCCTTAAAACCTTGTTATTGATTCGTCCAGATTTCAATGCTGAACTCATTGGATAGATAGGAATTGTTTTTCCTTTGAAAAACTCTATTTCTTCAACTTTGTCAAATGGCTCGAATTCTGGGTGATGGAATGTAACCTCTTTTTGATAATCAATACTTGGAGTACCGTAAATTATGTAGTACTGTCCTCTTTCAAACACTTTTTCATAATAGTCGGGGTATTGCCAGTATATTAAGTTTGCCTCGTCGTTGTTATAATCTTTTACATTAACAATCAGATATTTTTTATTTCCACGAGAAGTTTTAACAGACTTGTTGACAACTTTGCAAAGTAATGTAACTTCTTCTTTCAAATCGTTGTTCAATTCGGTGAAGTAAAAATTATCTTTTAATAATCGTGTGTATATTTGTTTAATTGTTAATATTGAAGTTCGGTTGATGTAGTTTCTTGGAAAGTAGTACAATAGGTCGATGTCAGTGAATATGCCAATCTTATTGAATGCTTTTGCCCTTGCTGGACCAACTCCTTTGATGTATTGTATCGGTTTTGGTTCCCCTTTAAGTATATAATACATTAATTATCTATTTCCAATTTTGCAACTTCAACTACTTTTGCGTTGCCAATTAAATAAATTTCATCTATTTTACCTAATTCATTTACATTTATGTGGACTTCAATTTCATCTTTGCTCGGTGGAATTATTTTAAATTTATTGATGTCTTTATTTCTATGAAAAAGGGAGACAGCAGTCGATATTGCTCCCGTTCCACAAGCACCAGTTTCTCCTTCCACGCCCCTTTCGTAAGTGCGAAGGTATATTTTGTCCTCGGAAGCAAGATAGAAATTTACATTTACTCCTTTGGGTTGAAATTCTTTATGAAAGCGAATTTGTGGGGCAATTTCTTTGATTGGAAAAGCGAAGAAGTCGTATTGGCTTGCAAATGGTGATTTCTTGTAGTCAATCACGAAATGTTGTGAGTTCACGTCGACATAGTCCCCAACAACAATCTGTTCTTCCAAATGGATTTTTTTATCAACTTCTACGGTTTTGGGTGGTGCAAATCGGATTTTGATTTTGTCCTCGATAAATTCTGCAACGTAGGTTTCATCCCAAACATCAAAAAGTATAGACTTATTTCTATTTATTAAACCCCCCTTTGAAGCAAAAAAAACAGCACATCGTCCACCATTTCCACACATCATTCCAAAACTACCATCGGGATTGAAGAATTTCAAAGAGAAATCCGTGTCTTTTTGTGATTTATCAATTACGAGCAAGCCTTCGGTTCTTCCTTTTGAAAAACTATTTTCGCAAATATGGGTGGCGTGTTTTTCGTAAAATTGAATTGGAAATTGATATTTTGTATTATCAACAACGGAAAAAATATTTCCAGCCCCCGACATTATTGTTATTTCAAGTTCCATTGTTTAACTCGAAATAGCAAGCAATCAAAGTTTCTGAAAGTTCATTGTGAATCAACCCATTGGTTGCAAGAATGTTGTTGTCGAATATCCAATATGGTTCAAGATTGTATTGGGTTACAACTCCGCCCGCTTCTTCGACAAGAAGAAATCCCGCCGCAACATCCCAAGGGTTGAGATTGATTTCCCAGAAGCCGTCGAAACGACCAGCAGCAACATAGGCTAAATCCAACGCTGCGGACCCAAGCCTTCGAACTGGAATCCCACGCTTCAACATTTGTACGAATTGGTCGACGCAATGCCCTGGATTTGAATCAATATTATACGGAAAACCTGTCACTAAAAATGAATTGTCGAGTTTATCACAATTTGAAACAGAAAGACGAGTATCGTTTAAATAAGCACCCTTGTTCTTTTCCGCTACGAACATTTCATCAAGAATCGGATTGTAAATTACACCGCAAAGTACATTTTTTTCTTTTATCAAGGCTATTGAAACACTAAAAATTGGCAGATTGTGGGCGTAATTCACTGTTCCGTCCAATGGGTCGATTACCCAAACGTATCCATTATTTTTATTGTTGTTTGACTGACCGCTTTCTTCTGCGAGGAATGAAAAGTCGGGGAAATGTTTTTTCAAGTTATTAATTATAAATTCTTCCGAACGGTTGTCATACTCTGTTACAAGGTTGTTTTTTCCTTCTTTCGAAGAAATTTTGAAGGATGTACCAAAACCTTCGAGCAAAATTCTTCCAGCCCTTCTTGCTGTTTCAATCGCAACTTTTGTGTATTCTTCGAACATTGTTTTAAATTTTAAAAAAGAAATTGACGAATTATTCGTTTTTTTCTTTAAATTTTTTTGCTAATTTTGATATTTCAAAAGGAGGGTGGAGTTCGAAAAAGATTGCTCATTAGACGAAAAGGATTTTGCGGTTAATCCTTTAAAGAGCAAAGTTTTAGTACTAAATCAAAGTTACGAACCAATCAGTATCTGTTCGGTGAAAAAGGCTATTCTTCTCTTATTACTTACAAAGGCTGAACTTATAGCCCCAAAAGATGGATTAGTTCTTCGTTCTGTTAACAACAAGGTTCCTTTGCCAAGTATCATTCGTTTGTCAAGGTATATCAAAATCCCACATAAGAAAATCGAACTTTCACGAAAAAACATTCTTCGAAGGGACGGCTATCGTTGTCAATATTGCGGTACAACTTCAGGAAATCTGACAGTAGACCATATTATTCCAAAATCACGTGGTGGAACCGATACTTGGGAAAATCTTGTAACCGCTTGTATTTCTTGCAATAATAAAAAGGGCAATCGTACACCAGAAGAGGCGGGAATGAAACTTCTTGCCAAGCCAAGGAAGCCCAACCATATCATTTTTATTAAAAGTTTCGTTGGCTCTTCGATTGACAGCCAATGGAAACCATACCTATTTGTCGATTAATCTTCGTAGATTGGCACCATTGGTATTCTTTTCCCAATTGCGTAGAACACAATCACAAAAAAGCCAAGACTACCAAATGTTAATATAATATCCAATAGTGATGGTGTGTAGTTGATAGTCTGTTTTGTAACAAAATCTGCTGAAAGCACGGGTACAATCAAAATATATCTTTCAAGCCACATTCCAACCAGCACTGACAAAGCGATAAGAAATTGTACAACTTTATTCTCTCTTAACTTTCTGAACCAAAAGAACTGTGGTATGGCAAAAATCAAAATGCACATAATAAAAAATATAATTTTATATTCATTTTGAAACCTTAAAGAATAAATCCATTGTTCGTATTGATTTTGACTATAGAATTGGAAGAAAAGTTCAAGAATATAAAAGTAGAGGAAAACAAGCGAAAAGCCAAGAAGCATTTTCGAAAGATTATTCAAGGCAATTTGGTTAATTCTTTTTCCAAAGGAACTAATTGAGTTCAAAAGAGTTGTACAAATAAGAAGTAAAGCAACACCAGAATATATTGCTCCGACTACGAAGAACACGGGCAACATCGTTGAATGCCATTGTGGTAGAATTGAAACAGAAAAGTCATAGGAGACAATCGAATGTACAGAAATTACTACGAATGTTAGAATGCCTGCAAAAATGTGATAAGTCCATTTGTATTCATTCCAATTATTCAATGAACCTAACCAAATTTTTTCGAAAAAGTTATTAATTGCGTTTCCAAGGGAATTCTTTTTTTTGAATTTGATTTTATCATAGTCTGGAATTATTCCAAGTGTTAGAAAAAGGAAACTTAAAATTATGTAGGTTAGTATTGCAATAAAATCCCAAATAAGAGGAGACTTGAAGTTAGCCCAGGTCTGCATTTGATTGGGAATAGGGAACATCCAGTAAAAAAGCCACGGTCTTCCAAGATGAAGCAAGGGATAAATTCCAGCAATTAGGATTGAAATAATTGTAAATGTTTCGGCAATTCGGTGAATGGATTTTCGCCAGTCTTGTCGTAGAAGGTACAAAATTGCGGAAATTAATGTGCCAGCGTGTGAATTGCCAATCCAAAATACAAAGTTAACGATTTCTACTCCCCAGACAGTTTTACTTGTTAGTCCCCAAGACTTCAAACCAAAAGCAAAGGTGTAGATTATTCCACCAATCCAGAGGAAAAGTAGTATTAAGGAAACACCTATGATAATTTTTCTAATTTGTACTCTTTTCATCTTTTGTCATTTTATAAAAAACATTTGGTTTAGTGTTAAACTCGGGCATAAGCATAAATAAATTACCTTGCTTTATTGTTGTCAGCAATTCTTTCTTTCTACCAAAGATAATTGCATTTACTGGACAAACCTCTTGGCAAGCAGTTTTTACAAGGAAATTCTCTTCATCACCAAACTGTTTGGATTTCGACCGTTCGAAATTTATTTTGTGAATGCAAAAAGTACATTTTTCGCTAACTCCTCGACTTCTTACAGTTACCAATGGATTCATCATTTCTGGAATATAATTCGGATGGACTTTCTCGGGATGCAAGAAATTGAACCGACGAACTCCGTACGGGCAATTCACCATACAAAATCTTGAACCAATGCACTGGTTGTATGTCATCTCGCTTATTCCTTCGCTACTGTGACTTGTTGCACCAACTGGGCAGACACTTTCGCAAGGAGCATTGTCGCATTGCTGACACATCAAAGGATAGAATTTTGTGCCACTTGAATAAGTTGCTTTGTATACTTTTATCCAGAACAAATCTCGATTACGAGCGATATTCTCCAAAGTAACCACTGGTGTGTTATTTTCAATTTTGCAAGCCAAAATGCAAGAGTTACAACCAATACACTTGTCAATATCGATTACCATTGCCCATTGTTTTTCAATATCTATCTTCTCGTTTCTATACATTTCAATTTTTTGCACTTCTTGGTATTCAAGAAAACTCTTTAGATTTGATAAGTCGGCAATTGTTTGTTTTGGAATTTGGTTTGATGTTTGGGCAATTTTATCTATAATTTGAATTTCCCCAAGAAGTTGTAATCCATCTTTGGTACTAATAAAATTGATATTAAGATGGGAGAGGACAAGTTTCAAATGCCTTTCAAAATAATCATAGTTGCGATAAATTAAGAAACTTGTATTGATGTCGTATTCCTTGAAACAGATAAATGGTAATTCTATTTTTTCATCTCCAATAGAAACAATGGCTTGTCCGAATTCTGGTGTGTTAGTCTGATAATTTTTAGATAAAATAATTGGCGAAATCCAACTTGTGTTTGTCACTGGGTCTGGTAATTCCTTTAAATATGGATTGTTTGAATATTCCCCAGAATAGATTTCTCTATGTGGAATTATTTTCTTTGTGTTCATTCTTTTATTTTGGTGCAAGGTTAATGAAATAAATCGTAGAATTTGGTAAAACATAGACTCATCAATCTTTAAACTAATTTCATTTCTTGATGTTTGACTGATGAAATAACCATTGCGAAGTTCCTCTTGAAATTTTTCTTTTGGTCTACCTTGAATGTAAAAATTGAATAGTCCCTCCTCGTAATTTTGAAGAGATTTTTCATCAAAAAGGTGATTTCTCAACTTGAAAAGAAATTCGATGGTAGATGTCGAATTTGGATTAATAGGTTCGACGATTTTTTGTTGGGCAAGTGTTGTTCCATTGGGAACTTTGTGGTCTAACCAAAATTCAAAATAAGTTTGCAGTGGAACAAAAATTTCTGCTTTTTCAGTCATTTCGTTGGAATATATCGAAAATTGTATGATTTTTTTGGATTTATTTTCAATCAGATTAACTAAATCTTTGTTTAAGGAAAAGTATGGGTTGTAATCAAGAAAAAGAAGCAAATTGTAATCATTGTAGTTGTTCAAAAGTTCTTGATATTTCTTTTTTCCATTTGAATAGGTTGTTAAATCGAAAATGATTTTTGGTTCGACTTTGCAAATTTGATTGATAATAAAAGCAACTATCTGTAATTCAATGGAATAATATGGATTGCAAAGAACAACAAGATTGTCGATGTTGGCTTCAAGTAGTGTATTAATTTCTTCTGTGTTGTTCAATATAATTTCCTTTGGAATAAGTGCATTGAAAATGCTGAGCAAGGAGTTTAACTTTTTTAATTTCAATATTTCTTGAAGCAAGGTCAGTGAATATCGAAGCATATCGAATTCGTCCGAAACTATTCGGATGTTTGAATTTAAGCCAGTCAGACTTATGACATCTTCAAAAGTGATTAAGAATTGTTTGCTTTTGTCGAATTTGTTTAAATGATACCAAGCAAATGGGTCGTGATATTGAAAATCATTTCCGAAGTTTATGATTAAACTTTTGTTTTGGATTTGGTTTAAAATGTAGATGTTTTCGTTAAAAAATTTCCGATTTGCAATCCATTGCGAATGGAAAAAGTCGAATGTTGGCAATCCAATTATATTTATAAATTGATTTGATTCTTCAATTTCATTTGACAATATTTGAATGAATTCTGAATTGTTTAGACTTGAAATAATTGCTATCTTCTGTCTTTTGGCTATATTTGATTCAATTTCTTGTAAAATTGTTGAAATTGCATTTTCAATAGTAGTTTCTCTATTGTTGACTTTTGGAGGTTTCCTTCTGTGTTTGTCGAAAAGCAAGTAATTCGAGGCAAGCACAAAGTCTGGTATTTTCCCCGCTGTTAGATAATCATTTTCGTTTCCTTTAATTCGAAACGGGATTCCCTCGTAGGTTTCAATTACGATTGGTATTGGTAAAGGATAGTAAGGGAATGTTGTATTATATTCAACTAAATTTTCGAGCGTTGGAGCATTTGTTGGCTTAACCTTGCTTTCGTAGACAATTTCGGGTCGCTTGCAAGAAATTCCAGCAAAGAGTGAAGTGGTCAGAATTTTAGCAAAGTCTCTTCTATCCATTTCTAATAGTGACAAGTTGAACATTCAGTTGAGGCTGGTTTCAATTTTCTAATCCGAGTCGGTTTATACATTTGCAAAGAGGAATAAATTATTGTATCTGTTACAAGTGTATCTGGTAAAGTGAAAATACCAGAAATTTCTCTCGGAGGAATAATATACTTTTCTGGCGTTTTGTGGCAATCGATACACCAGCCCATTGATAAGTTTCTTACTTGATAAGTAGAGTCCATTTGGTCAACGAAACCGTGACAAGTGGCACAATCTATCCCGCTGTTTATGTGAAGGCTGTGGCTGAACTGGACATAGTCTGGAAGGTCGTAGATTTTTTTGTACTTCAGTGTGATTAAACTATCGTATGAAAGAACAACGCTTTTCAAAAGTTCGCTTTCGGTTTTCAAAGCAACGTGGCATATCATACAGTCTTTGGTGCTGGGTAGGTTTGCAAATCTATTTGTCTCTGCCTTGTAATGACAGAAAAGACAAGAAATTTTGAATTTCGAATGCTGTTTATGAGAAAATGAAATATTTTGCTTTGCAGTTGTGTTTTTGCCGTCTCTAAAAAAGTTAAAAAGTAAAATGATGTTTACGCAAAGTAGACAGAAAATGGTCGAATAAGCAAAAATTTTTGATTTAACTATATTCATAAACTCTAAAATAACTCACAGAAACGAAAATAAAGGATTGTATGATGCCGATGTACAAGGAGTGTTTTTAAAAGTACTTTTTGAACAATTGGAAAAAGGATAAAAGAAAATTTAAACAATCGGTTGAAAACAAAAAAAATTTGCAAATAAATATCATTACTTGTTTTTCGTCAAATAAAGAATGGATGCGTAAAAATTCTGGGAAGAGGTTATGGAACATGTTGAAAATCGAGTGCAAGAATTTGAATTTGTTGCTGAAATCAAACAATTGCTTGATATCATCATCAATTCACTTTACACACATCCAGAAATTTTCATCCGTGAACTCATTTCAAACTCATCCGATGCTTTGCATAAGATTCGATTCAAGAGATTGACCGAACCGAACATACTCAATCCAGAATTGGAGTTGAGAATTGATATTACAGTTGACCCAGAAACAAAACTTTTCAAAATCGAGGACACTGGAATTGGAATGACCAAAGAGGAAGTGATTTCACAGATTGGAACAATTGCACATTCTGGAACTGCAAACTTTTTGAAGAATTTAAAGAAGGATTCCGAAAATTTTGATATCAACTTAATTGGTAAGTTTGGGGTAGGCTTCTATTCAGTGTTTATGGTCACCGATGAAGTTACTCTCGAAACCCGCTCGTATATACCCGATTCATCTGGTGTTCGTTGGAAATCTAACGGAAAAGAAAAATATTCTATCGAAGAGATTGATAGACCAACTCGTGGAACTTTGATATATTTTACTTTAAAAGATGAATACAAAGAATTTGCTCAACCCGAAAGAGTAAAGGAAATTATCAGGAAATATTCAAATTTTGTCGACTTTCCAATCTATGTTAACAACGAAAAAGTAAATACAATCGATGCAATTTGGAGGAAAAAGAAAGACGAAGTCTCCAGAGAAGATATCGAGAACTTTTACAAATATTTAACTGGTGACGATAACCCACCGTTAAGTTATTTGCATTTTTCAGTCGAAGGCAATGTTAATTTCAACGCTCTTTTGTTCATTCCCGATAGCCCTCCATCATATTACTGGCGTGATTTCTTCGACAAGACAATTAGTTTGTATTCACACAAGGTTTTCATTCAGGACGATAACCCAGAAATTCTTCCCGAATACCTTCGGTTCATTCGTGGAGTGCTCGACACTGATGACTTGCCTTTAAACATTTCTCGAGAAACTATTCAAAATAGTCCATTGATAACGAAAATAAAGCAAATTCTAACCAACAAAATTCTTTCTCATTTAGAAGAACTTGCGGAAAACGAAAAAGAGAAGTACGCTAAATTTACACAAAACTTTGGTCAAATATTTAAAGGTGGAATAACAATCGACAGCGCAAACCGTGATAGGATTATCAATCTCCTTCGCTACCAAAGTACGACTTTACCAGAAAATGAATATACATCGTTAAAGGATTATGTTTCCCGAATGAAGGAAAATCAAAAGTCAATTTACTATGTGATTACAGATTCAAGAAGTTCGTTGAGCCGAAACCCAAATCTTGAATACTTTTTGAAAAACAATTACGAAGTGTTGGTAATGACCGACCCAATTGACTCTTTAATTGTTCCACTGATAAGAGAATATGACGGAAAACCTTTGAAATCCATCGACAAAGTTGATGTTGAAATACAAAAGGAAACTGACGGGAACGAAAGATTAGACCCAGAAACTGCAAACAAGTTGTTCGAACGTATGAAATCTGTTCTTGGGGATAGAGTGTTGAATGTTCAAGTGTCGAACCGTTTGGTCGACTCGCCTGTTACTCTTGTTGCACCATATTTCGGACACGACCCACAATCTGAAAAGATATTTAAAATACTTGATAAAAATTACCAAAAGTCGAAGAAGATACTGGAAGTAAACACTGCACATCCAATTATTAAAAATCTTGCCAAATTAATTGACAATAGTGAAAGTGATAATATAGTTGAAAAAATCATCGAGCAACTATATTACGAAACTCTTGTACTTGAAGGAGAACTTGAAGAACCAACTGAATTAGTGAAAAATATGAACGAGATATTACAAAAGTTTACAGAATTGATTGGGAAAAGTTAATAAATAAAAATATATTTTATTTTTTTCGTTATTAATCAATATATTTCTAAAATGTAGTATAAGTTTTTGAAAATGAAGGGAAGATATGAGGTTGTCTGAATTTAATTTTACGATACCAAAGAGCCAAATAGCGAAATTTCCAGCCGACCCCCGAGATTCCTCACGGCTTCTTGTTGTTAAGCGTGAAACTGGGGAGTTGGAAGATAGAGTATTCTCCGACATTGTTGACTATTTGGACAAAGGAGATTGCCTTGTAGTAAATGAAACAATGGTTTTCCCCGCTCGATTGTATGGTCGAAAAGAGAAAACAAATGCCAAAATCGAAGTTCTACTGTTAAGGGAACTGCGTGCCGAAGAAAGACTTTGGGATGCTCTTGTTGAACCAGCCAGAAAAGTTCGTATTGGAAACAAGATTTTTTTCAATGAGAACAATTTCTATGCAGAAGTGATGGATAATACAACTTCTCGGGGAAGAACGCTTCGTTTGAGTTACGAAGGAGATATTTATAAAATTCTGGACAGAATTGGGGAAATGCCACTTCCCAATTACATCAAAAGAGAATATACACCATTAGATAAAGTGAATTATCAAACCATTTTTGCAAACCCAAATTACAATACTTCGATTGCCCCGCCTTCTGCGGGTTTACATTTTACTAAAAACTTGGTCGAAACCCTCAAGAAAAAAGGTGTGAAAATTGTTAAAATTGTTATAACTCTTGGTCTTGGTGCTTATGAAAAAATTGAAGTTGAAGATTTGACAAAGCACCGAATGTACACCGAGTATTTTATGATACCTTATGATGCTGCTGAAACAATAAATAAGTCTCTCCGTATGAAGAAAAAAGTTGTTGCAGTTGGTTCAAGCGTGGCACGTGCTCTTGAGTCTTCTGTTTTGATTTCGGGTACAGTGAAACCCAACAAAGATTGGACCGATAAATTTATCTGTCCACCATACGATTTTAAAATAATTAATGCTTTGATAACTAATTTCCACGAGTACAATTCTCCATCCACTTATCTTGGGATGGCATTTGCGGGTAAAGATAATTATTTGAAGGCTGTAAAACACGCTTTGAAAAATGATTATCGTTTCCTAGTTTATGGCGACGCAATGTTAATTATTTAGTCATCTTTGGTCTTGCTTTTGTAATTTTTACCGCAAGCATAATTGCGTTCTTTAAACTCTTGAAACTGGCAATGTTTTTCCCAGCAATATCGAAACCAGTCCCGTGGTCTGGGGATGTTCTTACCAAGGGTAAGTTTGCTGTAAAGTTCACTCCCTCCCCTTTGGAGAGAATTTTGAAAGCGATAAGACCCTGGTCGTGATAGCAAGCAATTGTACCATCGAAATTTTTATGTGTTCCGAAAGCAAAAAAGCCATCCGAAGGAAATGGTCCTGCGATTTGAATTTCATCTCTCAACTTTGCAATTGAAGGATGGAAAATTTCTATTTCTTCTTTTCCAATTGCTCCGTTTTCACCACTATGAGGATTTAGACCAAGAATTGCAATTTTGGGATGTACAACATTGAAATCGTTCATCAAACTCTTTGCAAAGATTTTTGCCTTTTTGATAATCGTTTCTGATGTGATTTCTCCAGAGACTTTGCTTATTGGGATGTGTGTGGTTAATAAGCATAGTCTAAAGTTTTGGTATACAAAAGTCATCAAGGGGTCTTTTGCATTTAAGTAATCTGCAATATATTCAGTGTGTCCGATGAAATTGGGTTTTGTCATTTGTATGGCTTTTTTGCTAATAGGCAGGGTAACAAGACAATCGATTTTCTTTTGTAAAAAAGCATCCAGAGAAGTTGAAATCGATTCGATTGCAAGTTTACCAGATAATTCTTGAATTTTACCAAATTCAATTTTTGGTTTTACATTTATGTTAACCAAATGTAAACTTCCACTCTGCAAAGCATTTTCTAATCTTTTTTCAAGTTGACCTGAATTTTCAAGGGATTTAAAATATTCAAAGACAGCATTTTCATTTCCAAAGAGTGTAAATTTAACTTTACTTTCGATTTTTTCAAAGTACTGGGAATTGATGAACTTGGCAAAGATTTCAAGACCAATTCCGTTGATATCACCAATTGTAATGCCTACATTAATTTTTCTTTTCATAATTTTTCTTTTTTAAAAGTATCAAAATGAATACAAACTTAAAAATATATTTTCTGTTTTTGATTTTGGCTATCTTTTCTTGCAGGGAGAACACAAACAGTAACGATATTTCTATTCCAGACACAACAAATTCCAACTTTGCACTTATTCTTTGCGAGGGTCTTTGGGGTTATAACAATTCAACAGTGAGCAAGTTGAATTTGATTACATTTGATGTTCAGAATGATTTTACTTCCATTGTCAATAAAAATTTTAAAATTGGAGATATTGGCAACGACATTGCATTGAAAGGAGATACTTTCTTCGTTGTTGCTACTACATCGAAAGCCCTTGAATATTTCGATGTTCGAGATGGTAAGTTATTGGGATACTTTGCATTTGAAGGAAATTCTGCACCGAGACACCTGGCAATAATTAATGATTCAATTGTTGTAATTACAGATTTATACAAAGATTGTGTCTACATTTTAAATATTTCAAGTAAAAAAATCGAAAAAACGATACTTGTTGGACCAGCACCCGAATTTGTGGAGTATTTCAATGGTCAGTTATACGTTGCAAATTCTGGATATGGTGATTATAGAGCCAGCGAACCCAAGGCTGGAACTCTTTCTATAGTTGACGTAAATGCTGGGAAAGAGGTTGCAAATTTGTTTGTCGCACCAAACCCAATTGAAATTGCAATTGATGGAAATAGACATAGGTTATTTGTATCGTACAACCATTTACCTTCCTTGAAGGATTCAGTTGGCGGAATTGTTTTGTTCGATTTATTGACTTTACAAAGGGTCAAGGAATGGAAATTTCCATTTCCAAGAAGTTTACAAATAGAGAACAAAACTGGAAAATTGTTTTTTCTTTCCGGGGAAAGAGTTTGGAGTTTAAATGTAGATAATAATGAATTGGAAGAACTAATTGTAAACCCAAAACGAAGCGAAATTTGGTACTCAATATGCGTAGATACTAAAAACAAATACATACTGGTTGGAAATGCAAAGAACTACACTGTTGAAGGCGAGGTAATTATATTTGATTGGAATGACAAGAACGCAACGTTTAAACGAAAGGTTACAGTTGGTGTCAATCCTTCCCAAATTTTAATTAAGAATTAACAACAATTCATTTACAGACCCACCAAATAGTTTAAAATTAGCATCAATATTAATTTTCCCTTTGTTATTTTACTATTTTTTTTGGGGTTTTTATGGTAAAAGTAATAATCTTTGCAATTTTTACTGTAATTGCTTTTGGTTTCCTTATTTTCAACCTATATAGATTTTCAAGAATTCTTAAACTGGCGAGGAAAGAAACAAGAACGGATCGTTTTGCGTTGAGACTCAAAAATGCTTTGAAAATCGCATTGTTCCAGAGCAAAATTTTGCGTGAGCCGTTTGCTGGAATTCTACACGTGTCGATTTTTTGGGGTTTCTTGGCTTTGTTGTTTTCTGCTTCCGAGGGAGTGTTCCAAGGTTTCTATAGCGAGTTTTCTTGGTCTATTCTTGGTCCTTTTTACACAGTCATTTCTCTTTCGAATGATTTGTTTTGTGTATTTGTCGTCTTGGCAGTGATATTTGCATTATTGCGGAGATTTATTTTTCGTGTAAAGCGATTGCAAGGCGACAAACGTGAAATGCTTGATGCTTTAATAGTTTTGGGTTCAATATTCATTATTGTATCTGCTTTGCTTTTGGAAAATTCAGCCAAGATTGCTTTAAATGATGTTGAAGAATATTCACTTCAACCATTTGCTACACTTTTAAGCGGAATTTTTGCCCAAGATAGTGCTAATGTATTTTACAATATTTTCTGGTGGGTTCATATTTTGTGGATTTACTTCTTTATGAACTATCTTTACTATTCGAAACATTTCCACGTATATACATCAATTCAAAATGTATTTTTCCGTGAACCAGAATATTTTTTCAAGCCGACACGGATTGATTTCGAAGCGGAGAACATAGAAAAGTTTGGAGCCCAAGACTTCGAAGACCTCTCGTGGAAATCCATCCACGATGGATTTAGTTGCACGCATTGCGGTCGTTGCGATAGCGTTTGCCCAGCGAATACCACTGGAAAAGTTCTTAGTCCACGGCAAATCATTATCCAAATTCGCAAGCGAGCCCAAGAAAAGGGGAGTGTAGTGCTAAAATTGGAGAAAAATTCATCTGACCAAAACATTAATGAAGAATATCGTTCTGTATTGGAGAAGAAGTTCATTGGTGATTACCAAAGTTGGGATGCATTGTGGCAGTGTACTACTTGCGGTGCGTGTATGATGGAATGTCCCATTAGCATTGAACATCTTCATCCAATAATCGAAATGAGGCGGTCGTTGGTTCTTATGGAATCAAATTTCCCCTCGTTACTGCAAAATGTTTTTACCTCGCTTGAAAACAATTTCGCACCGTGGCAATTTCCTTTTGCTGATAGGGCTGAATGGGCAAAGGATTTGAACGTTCCGCTTGCAAGCGAAAGTCCGGATTTTGAATATTTGTTCTGGGTTGGGTGTGCAGGTAGTTTCGACGAACGGGCAAAAAAGATTGCTCGAGCGTTTGCACAAATTTTACAGAAAGCCGATATCAATTTCGCAATTCTTGGTCCAGAAGAGATTTGCAATGGGGACGTCGCTCGACGAAGTGGAAATGAATATCTTGCGGATTACTTGATAAAAACAAATGTCGAGACTTTAAATCGCTACAATGTAAAGAAGATGCTTACTATTTGTCCACATTGCTACAATATTTTCAAAAATGAATATCCCGATTACGGTTTCAAGGCAGAAATAATTCATCATACTCAATTTATTGAAACTTTGATAAGCAGTGGAAAAATTAAATTGAAGCGAAATTCAAATCAAAGAGTAACATACCACGACTCTTGCTATCTTGGTCGCTACAACGGAATTTATGAAACCCCTCGGAACATTATAAAAAATGTCTATGATGGGAATTTTGTAGAAGTTAAAAGGAGCAAAGACAAGGGGCTTTGTTGTGGTGCTGGGGGTGGTATGATGTTCCTTGAAGAAACTGCTGGTAAAAGGGTAAATATCGAACGAACCGAGGAGTTGTTAAAGGTTTCTCCAAATGTAATAACCTCGAATTGTCCGTTTTGTATGACTATGCTTGTTGATGGCGTCAAAGCAAAGAATTTGGAAGATAATGTCCAGGTGAAAGATCTTGCAGAAATCGTCTGGGAAAATATGGAATAAGTTAACTTTTAGCCATCGATTCGGCAACATTTAGGCAATTTCTTGTAGGCTTTTGGATCTCGCTTCACATCGTCGGCATCGTATCCAATTTTGGAAATCTTTTTTCTGATTTCTTGGAGCGAGATTTTTGTTGAATCATAAGCAACCGAAAGAACCTTGGTCTCTAAATTCAAATCCGCTTTAAGAATTCCCTCGACGTTTTTAAGATTGCTTTCAATTCTTTCTTTGCAATGCTCGCAAACTGCAGATGTTTTTATTTCTGCAAGTGTTTGGTTTTGATTTTGCGAAAAAGCAAGAACAAATGCTAATGCAAAGGACATTATGGCTAAAACTGCAGTTCTCATTTTAGTCCCCAAATTATTCAAAAGATTCAAAACGATTAATTAAGAAATTATTGTCTTTTTTGTTAAATTATTTTTTGGTAAAATTATAAACTTTGCAACACTTTATAATTCATTCTTTCAAAAGATTCAAATAATAATGCCTTGATTTTAGTATTTTTGTAACTTTAAATTTGAGTTTGTTATGAATAAAATAGTTGAAGCAAGGTTTATTGCCCCCGATATTAAACTTTTCCGTATCGAGGCACCAAAAATTGCTGAAAAAAGAAAGCCTGGACAATTTGTTGTTGTTAGGGTAGACGAATATGGTGAAAGAATTCCTTTGACTATTGCGGATTCCGACCCAAACGAAGGAACAGTAACTATAATAGTGCAAGGTGTGGGCAAGACAACTAAGCAATTGAATTTGCTCGAAGCGGGCGACTATGTCCGTGATATTGTTGGACCACTTGGGAAACCATCGGAAATTGAAAATTACGGTGTAGCGGTAAGTATCGGTGGTGGTGTTGGAACTGCAATTGCATATCCTACTGCGAAAGCCTTGAAAGAAGCGGGAAATTATGTTATTGGTATAATTGGTGGTCGCTCCAAGGAGTATGTCATTCTCGAAGATGAAATGAAAAAAATTTGTGATGAACTTTATCCCACCACTGACGATGGTTCTTATGGTTTTCACGGTTTCGTCACGCACAAATTACAACAACTACTCGACGAAGGAAGGAAGATTGATTTTGTGTTGGCAATTGGTCCAATTCCGATGATGAAAGCAGTGGCTGAAGTTACTCGACCCTATGGAATTAAAACTGTTGTGAGTTTAAATCCAATTATGGTTGATGCTACTGGAATGTGTGGAGGATGTAGAGTTACAGTTGATAACAAAACTTACTTTGCTTGTGTCGATGGTCCGGAGTTTGACGCCCATAAGGTTGATTTCGATAATCTTATGAAACGAAATAGAATGTACATAGAGCACGAGAAGAAAGCATTGGAAGAATTTATCTGTCGAATCGATTTAATGGCAAAAAAATTGGAGAAGCAAAATGCCTGAACTAACAAATAAAGAAAGAATGCAGATACCACGGCATCATATGCCGGAACAACCCCCGGAAGTAAGAATTCGAAATTTCAACGAAGTTAATCTCGGATATACAATAGAATTAGCACGCGAGGAAGCCGAACGCTGTCTGCGTTGCAAAAAACCAGTGTGTGTTGAAGGTTGTCCCGTCGCGGTCAAGATTCCCGATTTTATTAAAATGGTAGCAGAAGGAAAGTTCAAAGAGGCGGCTGAAATTTTGAAAGAAGACAATGCGCTTCCGGCAGTTTGTGGCAGAGTTTGCCCGCAAGAGGACCAATGCGAAAAAGTATGCGTGGTTGGCAAGAAAAACGAGCCTGTTGCAATTGGGCACCTCGAGAGATTTGTTGCCGATTGGGAGCGGAAAAATCTTGGCTTCCGAATGCCAGAAATGAAACCCAAAACTGGCAAAAAGGTTGCAATCGTTGGCGGTGGTCCTGCTGGGTTAAGCTGTGCTGGGGATTTGATTCGAATGGGACACGATGTAACAGTTTTCGAAGCGCTCCACGAAATCGGCGGGGTTTTGATTTATGGAATACCAGAATTTCGTTTGCCAAAAGAAATTGTGCGAGCCGAAGTTGATTATTTACGACAACTTGGCGTAGAGTTCAAGACGGATTATGTTATTGGGCTAACCGAAACTGTTGATGAACTTTTGGAACGGTACGATGCAGTGTTTATTGGTGTGGGTGCTGGTTTGCCATATTTTTTGAACATTCCTGGCGAAAATCTTCTTGGAATATATTCTGCAAACGAATTTTTGACCCGTGTGAATTTGATGAGGGCATTCGAATTTCCAAAAGCGGATACTCCGATAATGAATCTGCAAGGAAAGGATGTTGCTGTATTTGGTGGCGGCAACACTGCTATGGATGCAGTTCGCACTGCTTTGCGTCTTGGTGCAAAAAAGGCTATGATTATTTATCGACGAACTGAGGCTGAAATGCCCGCTCGTATCGAGGAAATTAAACACGCAAAGGAAGAGGGTGTTGAATTCATCTTTTTAAGCGCTCCGTTGGAATTCATTGGTGATGATGACGGTTGGGTTCGGGCTGTTAAAGTTCAAAAAATGCAACTTGGCGAACCAGACGAATCTGGCAGACGAAAACCCGTGCCAATCGAGGGCGCTATTGAAATCATTCCAATTGATGCTGCTGTGATTGCAATCGGTAATGGTTCAAATCCTATCATACACAAGACCACACCGGATTTGAAAGTGAATAAGTGGGGCAACATTATCGTAGACCCCGAGACAATGAAGACAAGCAAGAAGGGAGTTTTTGCTGGTGGAGACATTGTTACCGGCGGTGCGACTGTAATTCTTGCAATGGGTGCTGGACGTAAAGCGGCAAAAGCCATCGACGAATATCTGAAAAATCCAGACATTTGGTAAAATCAAAAATCTTCGTTTTTGTGTTTTTTCCTGAACACGAAGGATATAGGTGTTCCTTCGAAATTATATTTCTCTCGAAAAATTTTTTCGATAAATCTCTTGTATGAATCTGGAATTAAATCGGGAAAGTTGCTGAAAAATACAAAAACTGGTGGCTCTGTCCTTGTTTGTGTGATGTAATTGATTCTCAAATCTTTACCTTTTACCGATGGAGGTGGAACTTTTTCAAGTTCGGGCAGAATATCTCTATTTAGTTGTGCAGTTGGAATTCTTGTCATTCTGTTGGATTTTATTTCCTTTGCTTTCTCCAAAATTTTTACCAATCTTTGCTTCGTTACAGCGCTAACAAAAAGAATTGGAACATAATAGTAAGTTTGAAGTTTTTCATATATTGTTTTTTTAAATTCGTCGGCAGTTTTGGTTTCTTTGTTTTCAATCAAATCCCATTTATTAACTGCTAAAATCATTCCTTTGCGTGCTTCGTCAACTTGGTTTATAATTTTCTTATCTTGGTCTTCAAGTCCACGAGTTGCATCTAAAACGATAACCGCAACGTCGCATCTTTCAATTGCCCGTATAGTTCTAACTGTACTATAAAACTCTATGCTTTCTTTGATGTTGCTACGCTTTCGTAAACCAGCGGTGTCTATCAGTGTGATTTCCTCATTGTAATATTTAATAACGGTGTCAATTGAATCACGGGTAGTTCCTGGAATGTCTGTTACGATTGAACGCTCTTTCCCGACAATTGCATTAACGATAGAACTCTTGCCGACGTTAGGTCTTCCAACAATAGCAATTTTCAGATTTGTATCCTTTTCTTCTATTTCTTTTGGGGGTAGAAGTTCGACCAATTCATCTAAAAATTCCCAAGTGTTACGACCAGAGAGGGCAGAAATTGGGTATGGATTGCCAAGTCCAAGTGAATAAAACTCATACGAATTCAAATCCTGTTGCGGATTGTCGCATTTATTCACCAAAAGAAGAACATTTTTCTTGCTTTGCCGTAATATGTTGGCTATTTCTATGTCGTAACTTGTAACGCCATCACGTCCATCGCATACGAATAGAACAACGTCGGACTCGTCAATTGCAATCATTGCTTGCTCTTTGATGGCTTGCTCAATTAAGTCTTCGCTTTTTGGTACAAAGCCTCCAGTGTCGATTACATAAAATTTTTTGCCGTTCCATTCAGATTGTCCATATATTCTGTCTCGAGTAACCCCAGGGAGGTCGTCTACTATTGCATTTTTCTGTCCAATGAGACGATTGAATAGCGTAGATTTCCCGACATTTGGTCTTCCGACAATTGCAACTAAACTCATTTTATTATCTTTAATAAATTACTTCACAAATTGTTTAGTATTTTTGAAATTCATTGATAACAAGAGACGAATAAAAATGAAAAGTATGACAGGGTACGCCAAAGTTGAAAAAATTGAAAATGGTGTGAAGGCTACTGTTGAAATTAAATCATTAAACAATCGCTTTCTGGATGTTACTTGTAGAATTCCAAAATCACTTTCCCATAAAGAAATTGAAATTCGAGACACAATCAAAAAAACAATTACCCGAGGAACTGTTACTGTTTCTGTTTCAACCGAGTTGGATTATTCTTTGAAACCATTTCGATTGAACGAGAACAATGCGATTGGTATTTACAATGCTTTGGTTAATCTTTCAAAGAAACTCAAGATAAAAAACAGTGTTACGATTAGCGATATAATTTCTTTTCCAAATTATTTGCTTATAGAAGAGAATGGAAATTATGATGTAGAATTGGAATGGAATGTTGTTAAAGATGCTCTTGCAGATGCCTTGAAACAAATAGATAAATACAGACTTGAAGAGGGGAAAAATTTGTATAAAGATATTTCGCAGAGAACGAAGAAGTTAAGGGAAATTTTAAACAAGATAGTAAATAAGAGCAAGAATCATATTGAGGAAGAAAGGGAGAAACTTCGCCAGAAAGTTGCAATGCTTTTTGAAAATGATGAAATTGACGAAAATCGCTTG
This sequence comes from Candidatus Kapaibacterium sp., assembly GCA_013414795.1. GTDB lineage: Bacteria > Bacteroidota > Ignavibacteria > Kapaibacteriales > UBA2268 > Naka2016. The sequence goes on along the minus strand of CP058732.1, from coordinate 1,979,198 downwards.
CAGTTCGAAATTCTATTGATGGCAAATCGCTTGGATATCAACGAAGAATGTGCTCGATTGGAATCCCATCTTTCATTCCTTCGAGAAACGCTTAAATCGAAGGAGCCAGTTGGTCAGAAAATAAACTTTTTACTTCAAGAGATAAATCGGGAATTCAATACAATTGGTTCAAAATCCGATAATGCAGAAATATCCCATCTTGTTGTCGAAGCAAAGGAAGAAATCGAGAAGATTCGAGAAATGATTCAAAATATTGAATAAAAACGAGGCGGGAATTTACTCCCGCCTCCTAATTATTACAAACCTAATTCAATTCCAAAGAAGTAATTTCTTTCAGCACCAGGGAAAAATTCTTTCCCTTCTGCACCGCCAGCATACAAGCGATTCAAAAGGTTGCGAACTTGCAGTTTGAGGCTAATTTCTTGGAAGAATGGTATCTTTTTAATCGAATAACCAATGTCCAAATTCAAAAGAAAGTATGGGTCTAAAATGTTGTCGGAATAATAGTCTCCCAAGTAACGAAGATGTCGAATTAAATCTGGATTTTCTACCAGCAATTTGTCGTAATTATCCGTTCGATACGAGCCAACGTAATGTCCCCAAATGGAGAAATACAAGTTTTTAAGTGTGTAATTAAGCCTAATATTTCCCATAAAGTCTGGGAAACCAGCAATAGCGTTGTCTTTAAACGAAATACTTACGCTGTCGAATGTTACAAAGTCGTATTTAACAATTCTGTTGCGAGAGAGTGTGAAATTCCCTTTTAAATCAAGTTTGCCGAATTCATTGTCGAGCAAGTTTGCCGAAAGTTCAAATTCCAAGCCAATGTGTCGTGTCCTTGGTATGTTTTCTTCGACTGGATTGCCAAAAATGTCGAGTCTCCCCGTTTTAACAAGTTCGTCCGAATACTCCATCCAGAATAAATTAATGTTTGCTTCGAGTTTATCAGCAATAGAAATATTTGAGCCAAATTCAATATCGAGCATTTTTTCGGGTTTGGAGATAGGTTTGTTGAAGTCATAACGAATTTCGCCATCGACTTGCTTAAATTCAAACTGCGGTGTTGCACCAAAGTATGAATCTTCGGCTCGATAAAGATTATGCATTCTTGGTTCCCGTGAAGTATAAGCAACGAACCCAAATATGTTTAATTTGTCGTTGACCTTGTAATTTACACCAAGTCTTGGATTGAGAAAAAGGTATTTAATGTCGAATAGATAATTATCCCCAACAATGTTGCCGTTTATGTCTTTAAAGTACACAGGCTTGTTGCGTGCTTTTTCATTTTTAAGAGCATATCGTTGGTAAGTTAGTTGACTTTCGAGCGAAATCGATAAATCATCGTTTGGTTTAATGGTTTCTCTTGCAAAGATTGAGAAGATGTCTCGGACACCATTGTTTGAATATACTTTCTCATCGGGATTATAATTTTCGGGCAAGTATTCAGAATATCGAATTTTACCCCAATGTTCAGAGCGATGGAAACGAATTTCAGCTCCTGCAACAAGTTCGTTTTTACCGTGAGTAAACACAATTCTGGGAATCCATCCGCCTTGTTTATTACCAACAAAAGCACGGAAAATTGTACCAGTTGGATTTTGAGTGAGATGGTAACCAAAGGCAGAGGTTAATCTTAACATTGTAGTGTCTGCCCAAGATGCATCGTAATCGAAGTAGCCATCGCCAGTGTAGTAGAAGAGCGCCGAAAGGAAACGCAAGTTTTCATTGATTTGCCAGTCGTTTAAGATTTCGTAATGTGGTTGTGAAAATTCCTCGACTTCTTGCTTTCGCCGTTCAGAGGAATATGCAATTTGGTAACCAGTTGAGTCGTAAGTCCAATAGTTCCAATTCAACCTTCGTTTCTCCTTGTCCTTGATGAAACTTTTTGGTAAACCATAATAAACCAAGCCATCATTGATCGGTCCACCAAAAATATTAACTTGTGTTGAAAAATTATTGTCGAACCTTGCGGCACTGAAAAAGTAACTATTCAGGAAAGCAAAAGAGTGATTACGATAGCCGAGCGAATTAACTCGAGAAAGTCTTCCGTAGAAAGCGTAATTGTCAACAAGTCCAGAGGAGAATTCTGCAGAGAATTTGCTAACATTTGGATGTAATTTGGTTGTATTATCGTTATATCCGAATTCCTGCCAACCAATACCACTGAAAAGCCTTAATCCTTTCTTGTCGAGGAAATTACCAGTGTTTAAATTAATTGAACCACCTATGGCGGCTTGTCCATAGTTATTCAAACCTGCACCGCGTTGAATTTGAACTTGCTGTACATTCGGCAGGAAGTCGGGGAAGTCAATCCAGTAGACGTTGTGGTCTTCTGGATCGTTTTGCGGAATACCGTTGATTAGAACAGAAATTCTCCGTTGATTAAATCCACGCATAGTTAAATTTGAGTAACCAATGTCGTTTCCACTTTGCGAAAAGGTAATTATTGATGGCATTTCGCTGAGTAGTCGGGGAATATCTTGCGTCGAGTAGATGGAAATAAATTCCTTGTACGAAAGTTGGGAAAAAGGAATTGGCGTTTCGCCACGAATTGCACGCGTAGAAGTAACTGTTATGCTCGGAAGAAAGTATTGTTTGAGCGTGTCGCTTGCCTCTTCGCTAGAAAAGGCATTGGATATGCCTAAAATTAGGCAAAGCCAGAACGATAGTTTTTTTACCATAGCGCCACCACACGAATAGTTTAACAAATCAACTATCCGTTTGGAGGCATTAAAGAGGATTGCGCCTGGAATGTAGGGTTTGTCCGTTTCCCTACGCCGGTATTACCCGGATCAGGTTCCAGGGGTATCCTCTCAGCCCAACTTAATGTTGAGCACCCCCAACGGACCACTGCAAAATTAATAACTTTTTTTGTTCCGATTTATATAAATTGCATTTTTTTCTTTTGCACAATGAAAGAAAGTATCCGTCAACTGTTACCATATGTTTATGTTTTGGCTGCTTTTTTTGTTACGATTGTGATTACCATCATAATCCTCGACAAAATTGTATTTCCAATGCTTATTCACAGTGAAGAAACGCTTAAAATGCCAAACTTGATTGGAATGAAACTGGCAGATGCCGAGAAAACAATTACTTCTTTGGATTTGAAAATTGCCCGTGTGAATGAACTTTATAACGAACAATATCCCCCAGGAACAATTATAAACCAAAGTCCAAGACCTGGACAAACAATTAAAAAAGGTAGGGATGTTTTTATAACTGTAAGTCAAGGACGCGAAGAAGTTGAAGTTCCGAATTTAGTTGGTCAGAACATTCGTAATACGCGTATTCTTTTAAGAAATGTTGGCCTTGATGTCGGAGCAATTACTTATGTGAATGATGAAAGATACGGGGTGGACACTATTGTTGCCCAAAGCCCCCAGGGTGGTGTAAAGGTTAATTATGGCCGCACAGTAGATTTAGTTGTAAGTCGTGGTTCGGTCGCTTTGGTAAAAGTTCCTTTTCTCGAAGGGTTGAACCTTGAGAATGCTATTAAGATTTTGAACGAGTCTGAATTGCAAGTGGGGAATATTATCTATGTTGAAAATCAAACTTATTTATCCAATACAGTTTTAAACCAGGGAATAAAAGCCGGAGAACTGGTTAAAAAAGGAACAAGTATCGATTTAACTGTTGTCAAATAGTTCTATAATTTAATTCCGAATTTTTCTTCAAGTATTCTTTTAAGTCTGTTGAAATCTTGTATAAGTTTGGGCAACTCGTTTGTTGCCATTAATATTTTAAAGGCTTCGATTTTCTTCTTCGGTGGTGCACCAAAATAGACTCCACTTTCATTAATGGATTTTGCAACACCAGATTTTGCTTCTAATACAACGTCGTCAGTAATTTCTATGTGACCAGCAATACCAACTTGGCCAGCCAAACGATTTCTTTTGCCAATCTTAGTGCTTCCAGAAATGCCAACTTGTGCAGCCATTGCTGTGTTTTCTCCAACGTAAACGTTGTGAGCAATTTGCACTAAATTGTCAATTTTCACACCGTCCTCAATTACTGTGCTTCCAACGATTGCTCTATCGATAGTTGTGTTTGCCCCAATTTCTACATTATTGCCAATTACAACATTGCCAAGTTGGGGAATTTTTGTGAAACTTCCGTCCTTGTTTTCGATAAAACCAAATCCATCGGAGCCAATTACAGCACCAGCGTGAATGATACAGTTGTTCCCAATTATTGTATTGTAGTAGCACACAACATTGGAATGAATAAGACAATTGTTTCCAATTTGAACATTATCGTAAAGTGTGACATTTGGGAGGATAACAGTATTTTCCCCAACTTTACAGTTTTTTCCGATAACTACGTTGGCACCAATGTAAGCACTTTCGTGAATCTGTGATGTTATATCGATAACTGCACTTTTGTGAATGAAGGATTTGAATTGCTTGTAGTAAGTGTCGTTTTGAACTAAAATTTGGAAGAAAGCCAAATATGGATTGTCCACTTCGATGAATGACTGATTTTGCTTTGGCGATGAAAGAGTGAAATTTCTCGGTACAAGAACTGCTGTTGCTTCGCTATGTTCAAGATATTTAAGATATTTTTTATCGTTGAAAAAAGTTAAGTCACCTTCTTTTGCAAATTCAATTCTATTCAATCGAAATATCTTCAAATCTTTGTTGCCTAAAATCTTACCATTGAAAAGATTTGCTATGTCTTCGCAAGTCAAAGGAGTGTTTAATTCCATATAATTTTATTTCTTTTGTTCTTCTTCTTTATTGTCCGGATTTTCTTGTATTGGTTTTTCTTCTGGCTTTTCTGTTTGAACCTCTTTTTTCGTGGTTCTTTGCTTTTTTCTCTGAGTTGAAGGAGTTTCGACCTTGACCTGATTTCGTGGGTCTTTGGATATTTTCTCTTGGAGTTCTTTTTCCATCTGAGAAACATCGACGCCAAGTTCGCGAAGCACTTTTAATGTTAAATCGTATTTGTAATTAACGTAGGCAAGAGGATTAGTACTTTTGTCCCAAATTATATCGAAGCCGTTCTCTGCTGCAACTTTTTGAACAGCGGCGTAGATTTTTTCTTCGACTGGTTGCATTATGGTTTTAACTAAAATGTCGTATTCACCACCGGGTTCGAATTTTTTACGCGAATAGGTTAGTTTCTGAGTGGTTAAATCTTCAAGTTCTTTTTCTTTATTTCTTTTTTCTTCTTCTGTCCAAATCAAGCGGTTTTTGTTAATCTCGAACTTCAAATTCTCGATTCTTTTATCCATATCTTCAAGTTCGCGTTTCCACTCCTCAACTACCGAACGAATTCTTTGTTCTGCTTGTTTTGCCTCGGGGAATTTCTCTCGTATAATATCAGATGCGATAAAACCTACCCTTTGAGCAAAAAGTTGAATTGGGGCAAGCAAAATGATAATAAACAAAAATCTTGTGTTTTTCATATTCCCTCTAAGAAATTAACAGAGGGTAGAAACAATTCTATTTATTCCCTCTTTTTATTTTGTCCAAGACTTTGAAAGTAATATCGTATTTATCCTCGGTGTAAAGTAAGCTTCCTTTGTCGAAAACTACTTGGAGGTTTTCTTCCTTAGCAACGGCTTGTATTGCAGATTTAACTTTGTTTCGAATAGGTTCGAGAAACTCTTCACGTTTATTTTGAATTTCGTTCATTTTTTCATTGTAATATTGCTGCATTTTTAATTGTTCTTCTTGAAGAGCCTGTTCTTGTTTCTGTTGTTGGTCTGCGGGCATCATACTTTTTTGTTTCAAGTAGGTGTCTGCCTTCTTTTGCAAAGCATCTTGCATTTTCAGAATTGTGTCTTGGAGAGTTTTCTGCATTTCTTTCAATTTTGCATCGGCTTCTTTTGCTTCTGGCAATTGTTCAACAATAAGATTGATGTCAACAACACCAAAAGTTAACCCGCTTGCTTGCGATGTTTTTTGCGAATAAAGTTTTGTGGAAAATAAAATTGAAATTAATGCGATTACGAAAATTCCTAATTTTTTCATTCTTAAATCCTTTTTGTTAATAAAATTACAAAATTAATAAATTATTGCCCAATATGGAAAAGGAAACGCCAGCCAGAAATTTGACCAGTGTCATCGGTTTTATCGAAGCCATATCCATAACTAAATCCTATTATGCCCAATGCTTGCAAAAATATTTGAACACCAACGCCAGCAGACCTTTTCAAATTAAATGGGTCGGTTCGGTCCAAACTGCTCCACACATTTCCCGCTTCCAGGAAACCGTAGAAGTAAATTGGCATCGGGTCGAGACTTACTGCGAACCTCAATTCTGCAAAATGCCGTGCCAAAACTTTTCCCCCAGCCCTTGGTCCAATGGATTGATCTGGGTAGCCTCGTAGCGGGGTAACTGGAAAACCACTGCTTAAGCCAGTGCCACCCATAAAGAAAAGTTCAATAGGATTTATCGAAGTATCTGTTTTCAATCCCGTGATGTATCCCCAGTTCGACGTTACATTTAAAACAACACGTGGCAATTCATTGATTTTCATAACTGTTTGGTTAATTTCAAAGCGGAGTTGGGTTTTGAAGAAATCTGTTGTTCCTATTCCAACAGCACCAAGTGCAAGGTCGTTGCTCCAGGTGAATCTTGAACCACTTGTAGGGAAGAATATGTTATCCAAACTAATTCGTGAAATAGATTCAGAAATGGTGAATTCCGTTGAAATTCCAGGACGATAATAACTTGAATAACCCGAGCCAACGTTGTTCCTTTGAATGCGAATTCCGCCGTCAACTCTGAAATAATCGTCTGGCCAGCGAAGTCTCCGCCCAATATTAATGCCAAAGCCAGTCCTTCTTAAATCAATTGGATTGTAGATGATTCTTGTGTCGTAAAGATTAAAGCCAAGTGTGGTGGGTTCGTCGAACAACCATGGTTCAGTGAAACCTAACGATATTGTGCGATAACGATTTGCTTGCCCGAATTCAAGATTAAAGTTGAATAATTGTCCTCCACCGCCTTTCAAGGGTTCAAGAAGTGAAAAATTGTTGAATGAAAAACCAATTGCCCCAGTTAACCCAAACGAACCAGCAAAGCCTATTGACGCATTGAAAGTATCTGTTGAACGCTCTTCCACTTGGTAGACAATGTCGACTTTGGTATTGTCTACCATTTTAACGTCTGGGCGTAATGTTTCTGGATTGAAGTAATTCAATAATCCAAGAGCACGGACACTTTTGATAATTGCGGAACGATTGAAATAATCGCCAGGGTAGGTGTATAGTTCTCTTCTAATGACTTTGTCTTTTGTCTTTGTATTTCCAACTATTTCAACTTTTCTTATTGTAACTCTATTACCTTCGTAAACTCTAATATACAAATCGAGCGAGTCGGGTTCCACTCGAATTTCTTGAATTTCGCTTCTTGCGAAAAGGTATCCATTATCGAAATACAAACTCATTGCGTCGGTGTTTTCTTTGTTTCCATTGAGATTTTGTTGAAGTTTTTCTTGGTTGAAGGGTTCACCTTTTGAAATGTCCAACCGACGCAACAAAGCCTCGTTTGGGAAAACAGTGTTACCCAAAAAATAAATGTTTCTAATAAAATACTTCTTCCCCTCGTTGACAAAAATCTTTATGTTTACAACTTTTTCATTGTCATCATAAATAATTGTATCTCCAAGAATTTCAAAATCAATAAAGCCGTTATTTCTGGCATAGTTCAAGAGTAACTCCTTATCTTCTTTGTATTTGTCGGGTTCAAATTTTGCTGAACGCCAAAACTGCCACCAATGTTTGGTTTTGGTCTCTTTGAATGCTTCTTTTAAGTCGTCTTCCCGAAGATTTTGGTTTCCAACGAAGGTAATAGATTTAACTTTGTACTTGAAACCTTCGTCAATTTCAATTTCCAGTTCGAAGTAATCGGGTTTGTCAGTTGGATTCAGTTTTGCTTTGACAATAGCGAAAGGTAAACCTTCTTCTTTGTATTTTCTTTTAATTCTTTGTTCAATCTGATAAACTTCGTATTTGGATATGATATCACCACGGTTTTTGTTAATAACCTTCATCAGGTCTTCTTTTGAAATCTTTTTGTTGTTTTTGATTGTAATGTCGCTAACTCTTGGATATTCCTTGATTTTGATTGTAAGAAAAATGAAGTTTTCGGAAATTTTATCTACAAGTATTTGTACATCTGAAAATTGTTTCCTATTCCATAGGTTTTTAATTGCTTTTTGCAATTTGGCATCATATGGAAATGTAATTACATCACCACGATTTAAACCAGAAAGAGAAATTATTGTGTGTGGGTCCGAAAAAGTGTTGCCTTCGACCGAGATATCTGCAATTGTATAAGTTTTTTGAACTTGCGAAAAAGTCCAATTTGGAGAGAAAAGTAAAAGCAAAAGCAAAAAAAGTCTTAATATGATTCGAATTTTCATTTTTCAATTTTAACATTTTCAACATTTTGCTTGGAGGCTTCGTGAATTTGTGCGGAGATTTTACCAAATCTTCGCTCTCGACGAGAATAATCTTTGATTGCTGTGTATAAGTCGTCTCTTCTAAATTCTGGCCAATATTTGTTAGATATATATATTTCAGAATATGCAGATTCCCAAAGTAGGAAGTTGCTTAAACGCATTTCACCGCTTGTTCGGATTATCAAGTCTGGGTCGGGCAGTTGCGAAGTTTGTAAATAACTTGAGAAGATTTCTTCTGTGATATCTTCTGGAGCGATTTTCCCACGGCGAATGTCGTGGGCTATCATTTGCACAGCACGGACAATATCCCAGCGTCCACTGTAACTTAAAGCCAATGTTAAAGTCAAGCCAGTGTTCTTCGAGGTGATATCAATGGCTTCGAAAAGCAATCTTTGGACTTTTTTGGGTAGCGAACTTATTTTGCCTATTGCCAAAAGCCTAACATTGTTCTCATTCAAATCCTTTATTTCTTTTTTCAAGTAATATTCAAGCAAATTCATTAGAACCCCGACTTCGCTTGATGGTCTCTTCCAGTTTTCAAGCGAGAAGGCATAGAGCGTCAAGTATGGGATTCCAATCTGTGCACAGGCTTTAACAATATCCCTAACACTTTCGATGCCTTGTTTATGTCCTTCGGTGCGTGTAAGCCCGTGTTCAAGAGCCCACCTACCGTTGCCGTCCATTATAATTCCAATGTGTTTTGGCAGTTTGCAAGAAAGTCGTAGTTCGTTTTGTTTTGATAAGTCTAAATCTGTTTGTTCGCTATACCAATCCATAATTTATTTATTTTTTCCCCCGTTATTGACTATTTTATTAAAGTAATATTTTTTAAAAACTACAATATTAAGTATTCCTATGATTCCGATTATTATGAATGGTAACCAATACAAATATGGTTTATATAAATTCCAAAGAAAAGATGTCGGGTCAATGTCGTGAATTTTCATTGCTATTTCGCCGATTGGGTCATTTGTGTAAACTTTTCCAAGATACTTTAATGCCAGAGAATATTTTTCTGCAATTTGTTTGTATAAATAGCCACCAGCAAGTGCCCCAGTTGTTAGACCAATTGTGTAACTAACGTTTAACAAACCAAAGTATGTCGATTTCTTTTCCTTTGGTGCAATCTTGCCAATCAATTCAAGAATTTTCATATTGAACAACATTTCACCGAAAGTATATACAACAAATCCAATTAGAAGGAATTCGCCATATTTTGTGAAACCACAGATGGAAAATCCTAATGTTACCAAAATTAGTGCAATAGCAATGGAATTGACAATAGTTTTGTGTAGAGTAAACTTCTGCAAAGGAAGAACGAAAAATAATATTAGTAAAGGGTTTAAAATGTAGAATATTTCGTAGGAGACTTGTTTACCAAGAGATGTATTCATAGTCAAAGAATCGGGTAGTTTAAAGAATTCTACTAATTTCGAGGTATCTACCCAATCTACGATGAAATTTGGCAAACTTTCGTAAAACTGCATATAAATCATAGCAAAGCAAGTTGTAAAAGCGAGTATCAGAACTAATTTTCTGTCATTCAAAAGGCGAAAGATTTCTTTAAATTCATTTAGTGCAATTTTTATTGAAAATGTTTTATCTAAAATTTTTTCTTTGGGGTATAATGAAAACCAAGATAGAAGGAAGTTAATCGCTGAAATTATTAAACTGGTAATGAAAACAAATTCCCAGCCAATGTCTTTTAGAAATTTGGAAAGAATTATTGCAGACAAAAATGCAATGTTGCCTACCAAAAGATAAAATGCCCAAACTACACGACTTGTTAAAGTTGAAAATAAACTTTGCAGGGAGGGTTTGAACCAACCGCTTCCGAATCCAATAAATATTATGAAAATTATGAACCAAACAATACCGTTTTGAAAAATTAATCCAAGATATCCAATTGTTGTACATATTAGGGAAAGAGTAATTGCTCTTTGTGGTGATATCCTATCTGAAATTGCACCGAAGAAGATAGGAGTTAGGTTTTGCACCAAAGCCCAGAAAAAGAAAATCCAACCTTTGACCTCTTGTCCCCATCCAAGCGTATTTTCAATACCTTTTTGTGCAATATAAATTGGGAGTTGTATTAATAGATTTGTATAGGCAAATCTTTCAAGAAATAAAATTGCAAAGAGAACAAATGAAGTCCAGAAATGCTTTTTTTCCACTAAATAATGTTATTAATATTATTCAATACCCAACCGCTTGAAAATAAAATCTACATTTTGGAATATCTCTTCGAAGGAGAATAAATGTTCAATCTCTTCAAACGATAAGAATTTCAATATCTCTTGATTTCCTTGCAAGACTTCTTTAAAATCTTTTTTGTTTTCCCAAGCCTCCAAAGAGCAAGTTTGAACGATTTTATATGCTTCTTGCCTTTTCATTCCTTTACGCATCAAGGCAAGTAGAACTTTTTGGGAATAAATAAGCCCGCTGGTTAATTCCAAATTCTTTTTCATATTTTCGGGATAGACAATAAGTTTATCCACAAGTTCAATTGCTTTGGTAAGTATATAGTATAAAGAAATGGTAGCATCTGGAAGAATAATTCTTTCGACACTACTGTGGGAAATATCCCGTTCGTGCCAAAGTGTATTGTTTTCGATTGCGGGTATAATGAAAGAGCGAATAAGTCTTGCTTGTCCACAAATGTTTTCGCTGGTTATGGGATTGCGTTTGTGTGGCATAGCGGAACTTCCTTTTTGTCCTTGCGAGAAGTACTCTTCGGCTTCGAGCACTTCTGTTCTTTGCAAATGCCGAATTTCAGTTGCAATTTTTTCCAACATCGAGGCTATTAATCCCAAAGTCGAAATATAGAAGGCGTGTCTATCTCTTTGAACAACTTGCGTAGAAATAGGGGATGGTTTCAAGTTTAATTTTTTGCAAACATATTCTTCGACAAATGGGGGAATATGTTCGTATGTACCAACAGCCCCGCTAATTTTTCCGTATGAAATTTCTTCGATTGCGTTTTCCAAGCGTTTGATATTTCTTTGGCATTCATCAAACCAAAGGGCAAATTTCAAACCAAAGGTTATCGGTTCTGCGTGTACGCCGTGCGAACGCCCTATGCAAGGAGTGTTTTTAAATTCAATGGCTCGTTTTTTTAAAACAATTGAAAATTGATGAAGTTTGTCGAGTATCAATTTCCCCGCTTGCTGACATTGTACAGCAAGGCAAGTGTCAAGTACATCGCTGGAAGTCATACCATAATGCAAGTATTGAGCAAGTTCCCCTATACTTTCTTCAACATTTGTGAGGAATGCAATAACGTCGTGTTTGGTGACTTTCTCGATTTCGTTTATTCTATTTACATCAAAACGAGCAAGTTTTCGAATCTTATGCGGTATTTCCTTTGGAAACCAACCCAATTCTGCCAATGCTTCTACTGCAAGGATTTCGATTTCGAGCCAGATGAAGAATTTGTTTTCGTCCGACCAAATTTTTGCTATCTCTGGCAAAGTATATCTTGGAATCATAATAAAAAACCTTTGAACATAAAATGCAAAAATAGAACTTTGAGATAATTTAATAGTTATCTATTTAAGGGAAAATCTTAACAAAAAATTAACAATTAAGAGACCCAAGTTTTTTTAATTTTGTAAAATTGTTATGTTTGGGTGAAGAATTGGAATTTGCATTAATTCTTTTGGTAATCACAATTACTTTAACCATAATCGACCTTACGGTGGGAGTTGCAAATGACGCAGTAAATTTTTTAAACAGTGCTGTTGGTTCAAAAGTTGCTCCTTTCAAGAAAGCCCTTGCATTTGCTTCAATAGGTGTGCTTTTGGGGGTAACTCTGTCGAGCGGTATGATGGAGGTGGCTCGTAAAGGCGTTTTCATTCCTTCATCTTTTACGCTTTACGAGGTGTTGATAATTTTTTTCGCCACAGTATTAACCGATATTCTTTTGCTCGATTTTTTCAACACTTTTGGAATCCCTACATCCACAACAGTTTCCTTTGTTTCTTCTTTGACTGGTAGTGCTTTGGTTATTTCTTTAATTCACATCACGGGAGAAAATCAGCCTCTGGAAAATATTGCTCAATATATGAATTTGAGCAAAATAACCGCAATTTACGTCTCAATAATTATTTCTATCATTTTCGCATTCATTTTTGGTTTTCTCGGACAATTTATCTCCAGATTGATTTTTACTTTCGATTATCAAAAAACATTTCGGAAAATTGGTCCCCTCTGGAGCAGTTTTGCTATGACTTTCATTCTCTACTTTATCACTGTCAAGGGTTTGGAAGGCGCTTCTTTTATCACACCAGAGATGCATAGTTTTATTAGTAATCATCGATGGGAAATTTTAGGGGGCTTTTTCTTTATTTCGACTGTTTTATTGTACTTTTTTCAAATCATTAAACTGAATATTTTAAAATTCATTGTACTTATTGGAACTTCTGCTCTTGCTTTAGCATTTGCCTCCAACGACCTTGTGAATTTTGTTGGTCCCGCCATAAGCGGTTTGTTTGCTTATCAATCTGCAATTTCAAGTCCCGACCCACTTAATATGAAAATGGGTATCCTTGCTCAACCAGTTCAAGCCCAAACCTCAATCCTTTTATTTTGCGGTTTAATAATGATTTTGACCTTATATCTATCCAAAAAGGCTCGAACTGTTACAGCAACTGAAGTTAACCTAGGAAGACAGGTAGAGGGCTACGAATCTTTCGAGTCTTTTCCTTTTGCTCGGTTCTTGGTGCGGGTATTTACATCGTTCTCTGGCTTTTTATCAAGTTTGTTGCCCGAAAAGTTCCGAGAAAAGATTAATTCACGTTTCGATGCGACAAAAGTTATTTTGCTAACTGATGATAAAGGGCAACAAGCCTCTTTCGACCTTATTCGTGCTACGATAAATCTAACTATTTCTTCGGCACTTATTTCTTTAGGAACGTCTTTAAAGTTACCCCTATCGACTACATATGTTACTTTTATTGTTGCGATGTCAACCGCTCTTGCAGACAGAGCCTGGGGCAAAGATTATGCTGTTTACCGTGTTTCTGGAATTCTTACCGTTATTGGTGGCTGGCTCTTGACAGCAGTAATTTGTGGTTTAGTTGCTGGATTGATTGCAATTACTGTGTACTATTTGGGAATAGTGGGTGTAGTAATTTGGGTTGGTCTGGTTGTATTCTCGCTTGCCAGAACTACGATTATTCATAGAAAAAGAGAAAAAGAAAGAAAGGAACAGGAAGAAAAATTAATAATTCAGCGTGCAAGCGTCCAAGAAAGTTTCAACATATTTTTGAAAGATGTGTATGAATTTTTGATTAATGTTAGAGAAATTTCGAACTTATGTGTTAATGGAATTTCAAAGTTTAAATTGAAAGAATTGAAAAAGGCAACGAAATTGGCAAGGGAACTTCAAGATAAAGTAGAAGTTGTTCTTTCTGACTTTGTCAAAAGTATTCGTGGTTTCGACGACAGTGTTTTCGAGGGGTCCCATATTTATGCTTCTGCGATGGCAGACCTAAGCCACATTTCAAGTAATCTACTTAATATCAGCCAAAGGTGCTTCGATTATGTTGATAACTCTCAAAAAGCTTTCACCGATAATCAATTGTCCGATTTAAAAGTAGTATCGAAACTTTTCAATCAATTATTCGAGAAGATACTTAAAATTGCGGACAACCAAAACCTTTCGGTCGACCAAGATGTGAAAAATGTCGAAATTGAATTTTCAAAAGAGATTAAAAGAATACACAAAACTTATATGAAGGCATTGAAACGTCCTGGTGCGAATGCTCGTCGTGGTATTGTTTACATTTCTCTTGTCGAAGGTCTTTATGGGCTTTCAATGCGTGTCGTGAATTTAATTTCAATATTAGCACAGTTAAGAAATGAAATTCTTTCAAAACAAAAAGCGGAGTTAGTTAAATAGTTTCCGACCAAATTTAGTTTTGTATTCGATTTGTTTTAATTTTAAATAAATTTCAATCTTGTAATAGGTTAATCAAAGTAATAATAAGTCCCCTCAATAATAAGCAAATCATAGTAGTTTTTTATGTCATTGATTTATAGTTGGTTAAGCATTTTATTCCTTAAAATCTACATTACTATTCAGTAATTCTTTTCTTTTGTATTTTTTCTTAATTTTGAAATTTATTTTTAAGATGAGATATGGTAACTGAATTTGGAATAGTACTTTTGTTCTTTATAGTAGGATTTTTGTTTGTAGCTATTGGTTTGCTTGCTGCTGCAATCATAAGACCAAACAAGCCGAATCCAATAAAACTATCAACTTATGAATGTGGCGAGCAACCTATTGGCTATCCTTGGATACGCTTCAATGTTCGATTTTACGTTGTTGCTTTGGTATTTTTACTTTTTGACGTGGAAATTGTTTTTCTTCTACCCTGGGCAGTTGTGATAAACTACTTTAAATCATTTGGCTATGGCTTCTTTGTTTTTCTGGAAATGTTTGTCTTCGTTGTGATTTTGGTTTTTGGTTTCGCTTATGTTTGGGCTAAAGGCGACCTTGATTGGGAGCGAGCAAAACCAATTGTTCCAAACTTAAACTATATTATTTATAAAAAACAATAGGAGGTCTATATGGGTCTTTTAGATAGATTAGACAATCCTTTTGAAACTGGGGGAATAATATTAGGCACCCTCGAAGACGTTCTCAACTGGGGCCGTAGCAAGTCCGATTGGTATTTGCATTTTGGGCTTGCCTGCTGTGCTATTGAATTTATGTCGATGAATGCTTCGCATTTCGATTTTATGCGTTTTGGTATCATTCCACGAGCTACACCTCGACAAGCCGACTTCATTATGATAACTGGTACCGTAACTCTGAAAATGGCTGAACGAATCAAAGTTCTTTGGGAGCAAATGGCTGAACCAAAATATTGCATATCTGTTGGCTCGTGTGCCAATAGCGGGGGACCTTACTGGCAATATGGGTACCACGTGCTTAAAGGTGTCGATAGAATTATCCCAGTTCACGTTTATGTCCCTGGTTGTCCACCTCGACCAGAAGCAATGGAAGAAGGTATGATGAAATTGCAAAGTCTAATCGACCAGCAAGCAATATTCCGTAAGAGACAACGCATTGCCGAAGAGGAAGCATTGTTGAAGAACAAAATTTGAGGGCTGAAATGGAAATCCAAGAAATTTTTGGTGTCTTGAAAGAAAAGTTTGGTGACGCAATTATTGACCTAGTAAATGAACCACCATCCGACCCTTTTATTAATGTTGTTCCCGATAAATTGTTCGACATTTGTCTTGAATTGCGAGACAACCCAGAATTTGATTTCGATTATTTGATGTGTTTAAGTGGTGTAGATTACCCCGAAACACTGCAAGTTGTCTATCATCTTTATTCATTAAATAAAAAGCACAAAGTTGTTTTGAAAGTAACAGTACCAAAAGATAATCCAAAAGTTCCCAGCATTGAAAGAGTTTGGCGTTCGGCTGATTGGCACGAAAGAGAAGCCTACGACTTGTTTGGGATTGTCTTCGAGGGACACCACAATTTGATAAGAATTCTTCTTCCTTACGATTGGGAAGGCCATCCATTGAGAAAAGATTATAAAGAACCAGAAACCTATCACGGTATTAGAGTACCATATTGAGGTGAAATAGATGACTACAACAAAATTCGTCGATATTGATTTTAGTAGAATTGAATCTGATAGGATGCGTTTAAATGTTGGACCCCAACATCCATCAACCCACGGTGTTTTGAGGCTCGAAGTCGAACTCGATGGTGAAGTTGTTACCAATGTTATACCCCACATAGGATATCTTCATCGATGTTTCGAGAAAATCGCTGAAAATATGAATTACCAGCAGGTTATTCCATACGTGGACCGAATGGATTACATTTCTTCGATGAATAACGAGTTGCCCTATGTAATGGCTGTGGAAAAGTTGATGGGAATTAAAGTCCCCGAGAAAGTTGAATACATACGTGTAATTATGGCTGAATTGAATAGGATAGCGAACCATCAGATTGCCGTGGCAACGTTTGGTTTGGATGCTGGCGCTTTTACTCCATTTTTGTATCTATTCCGCGACAGGGAATATATCCTTTGGATATTTGAAAAAGCCACTGGTGGAAGATTGCTTTTCAATTATTTCTGGGTTGGCGGTCTTGCCAACGATGTTTATCCTACCTTCAAAGAAGATGTTCTTAACATTGTGAAACAAGTTAGAAAAACCAATAAAGAGATTGAAGAACTTCTTATTTACAACAAAATCTTTATCGACAGAACTGCAAACGTTGGTGTTTTACCAGCGGATGTTGCTATAAATTATGGATGTAGTGGTCCAGTTTTGCGTGGTTCTGGGGTTCCTTTCGATTTGAGAAAAGCAGAACCATACTCAATTTACGACCGATTTGATTTCGAAATACCCGTGGGTAAAGGGGAAGTTGGTACAGTTGGGGATTGCTGGGACCGAAATATTGTTCGAATGCGTGAAATGGAGCAAAGTTGCAGGATTATCGAACAAGCAATTGCCCAAATGCCCGATAGTGGCGATGTTCAGTCCGCAATTCCAAAGAAAGTGCGACCACCAAAGGGTGAAGTTTATTTCAGATGTGAAAATCCAAAAGGAGAACTTGGCTTTTACGTAATCAGCGATGGAAAAGATAAGCCCTATCGCGTCAAAGGAAGAGCCCCAAGCTTTGTGAACTTAAGCGTTTTGCCAGAAATTTCGCGTGGGTATTTATTTGCAGATTTAATTGTAATTCTCGGTAGTATAGATATAGTTCTTGGTGAAGTGGATAGGTAGAATTAATATTTTTCGTTTATGGAAACATTTAATGTATTCGAAAAACTTTTAGGTCAAAACATATTAAGTGCATTGATAAGTGTATTGCTTCCATTGGTATTTCTTATAATCTATGCTTTGATTGCAATCCTTGGCGAGTTGAAAATTTCTGCTTGGATTCAAGAGCGACTTGGACCAATGCGAACTGGACCCTATGGGATTCTTCAGCCGCTTGCAGAAGTTATTAAATTAATACAAAAGGAAGATATTGTTCCAGCGGGTGCTAATAGATTGTTGTTCAATCTTGCGCCCTATGTGATTTTTGCTGGCTCTTTTGCTGGCTTTGCTGTGATTCCGTTTACTGCTGCTTTTGTTCCCGCAGAGATAAACATAGGTTTGTTCTATGTGTTCGCTGTTGGTGCTTTTGCTGTGATTGGAATTGTAATGGGTGGATGGGCTTCGAACAACAAATACTCATTGCTTGGGGCAATGCGTTCAGCCTCTCAAATGATAAGTTACGAAATTCCCGGTGCTTTGGTGATTCTTTCGGCAGCCGTGTTGGCAAATTCTCTTGATATGCAAAAGATAACTGCTCTTCAAGACGGTGGCTTTTGGAATTGGTTCCTTTTCGGTGGTCCCGGCGGTTGGTCAAAGATTTGGATTTTGCCTTTCACCTTACTTCTTTCTTTGATTTATATGATTACTTCGCTTGCAGAAACAAATAGAACCCCATTTGATATACCCGAAGGAGAATCCGAGTTGGTTGCTGGCTATCATACGGAATATTCTGGAATGAAGTTTGCTATGTTTTTCTTTGCAGAATATTCCAATATGTTCATTGTAGCAGCAATTTTGACTGTTGTATTCCTCGGTGGTTGGACTTCTCCTTTTGGTAGTTTTATGAGTGGTTATTGGTGGGGAATTTTTTGGTTTATCTTAAAGGCAATGTTTATTGTTTTCATACAAATTTGGTTGCGATGGACTCTTCCCCGTGTGCGTGTCGACCAGTTGATGTATCTTGGTTGGAAAATTCTTTTGCCATTTGCACTTGTCTGTTTTGTGGTTATAAGTTTATATAGAATAATATATTAATTATTGTTCAACATAGATTGGAGGTTGATATGATAGATTACTTTAAAAATGTTTGGACTTGGTTTTATACCATATTAGTTGGTATGAAAATCACTTTGAGGCACCTTTTTGCCAAAAAAGTTACAATCCAATATCCAAACGAACGATATCCAATACCCCCAATTGCAAGGAATAGACTTCAATTGGACCCAGATAGATGCAATGGTTGCTTGCAATGTTCAAGAATTTGCCCTGTGCAATGCATTACAGTCGAGACTATGAAAGTGGTTCCCGACGACCCAGAGCAACCAAAAATGTTCGATGGAACTCCAAGAAAAATCTGGGTTCCTCGCTACGACATTGATTTTGCCAAATGTTGTTTTTGCGGGCTTTGTACAACCGTTTGTCCAACAGAAGCCATCAAACATACAACTGATTTCGAGTATAGTAGTTATACACGTGAGGGCTTAATTTATCATTTTTCTGCTATGTCGCCAGAAAAAGTTGAAGAGAAGAAGAAAATGCTTGCTGAATGGACTGCAAAACAAAAAGCCGCAAAAGCACAACAAGAAAAACAGGCGCAAGCATCAAATGAAGTTAATTGAGGTTGAATAGATTTATGTTAGTCGATATTGCATTTTGGTTTTTTGCGGTTTTAATTATTGGTTCTGCATTAGTTGTTGTACTTTCTCGAAATATGATTTATGCAGTTTTTGCTTTGTTGTTCACTTTTTTTGGTGTTGCTGGGATTTATGTGCTTTTGAATGCAGATTTTCTTGCGGTAACGCAGATTATGATTTACATTGGAGGAATTCTTGTTTTGCTTATCTTTGGTATTATGCTCACTAGCAATGTAACGGGCGTAGATATCAAAAGTGGCCAAACTGGAAAAATTCAAATGTTTTTTGCTGGCTTGATTTCCTTGTTCTCTATAATTTTTCTTGTTTATATTGCAACAACAACAAACTGGAAAGTGTCAAACGGAAGCGACCAATCTATTATGACGACAATCGATTCCATTGGTAAAGAACTGCTAACGAACTATTTACTTGCTTTCGAGTCTGCTTCTGTTCTTCTTTTGATTGCAATAATTGGTGCGGCGTTAATTGCAAGGAGAAAGTAATATGGGTATAGGTCTTACACATTATATCGCATTAAGTGCTATTCTGTTCTGCTTGGGATTGTTTGCAATTATAACACGCAAGAACGCTGTTTTGGTGTTGATGGGTGTTGAGTTAGTTTTAAATTCAGCAAATATCAATTTTATCGCTTTCGCAAAGTTCAACAAATTGAACATCGAAGGGCACATTGCCGCGATTTTTGTTATTATGCTTGCGGCAATTGAAGTTGCTGTTGCTCTTGCAATTGTTTTGAACATTTACCAAAACTACAAGCATATAAATGTTGATGAAATTGATTCTCTCAAGGATTAATGTTTGTGAAAAAGGACTAATGTTATGAACGGGGTAAGTTTGATTATATTAGGTGTTATCATACTACTTCTTCCGCTTTTAAGTTTTGCAATTAACATATTCTTTGGAAAAAGATTGGGGAAAGCAAGTTCTATAATTGGAACATCTATTCTTGGCATTGTTCTTGTGCTTTCTTCAATTGTATTTTATTTTAAAGTATTTACAAATTTTGAAACGCAAGTAATCAATTCTGGTAATCTTCTTTTTGAAATTTCGAACAAAATAGTTCAATTGAAATTTACTTGGATTGATTTACAAACAATACATTTGAAGGTCGGAATAGGTATTGACAACCTGGCTGCAATAATGCTTGTCGTTGTGGCATTAATCAGTTTCCTTGTCCATTTGTTCTCGATTGAATATATGGCTGGGGACCCACGGTTTTCCCGCTACTTTGCATATCTTGGTTTATTTACTTTCTCGATGAATGGAATTGTTCTTGCAAACAATTTCTTGTTTATGTATATTTTTTGGGAACTCGTTGGAATTAGTTCCTACCTTTTGATTGGTTTCTGGTACGAAAAGAAATCGGCGTCCGATGCTGGAAAGAAGGCTTTTTTGGTGAACCGTGTTGGCGACCTCGGTTTCTTCATTGGGATTATGATTTTATATTTCAGTTACGGCACACTTCTTTTTGACGATATATTTGGTAGTATTGCCCAAGGAAAATTGCCATTTGATAGTGAAAGTGTTTTAACTCTTGCGGGAATATTTGTGTTTTGCGGTGCAATAGGGAAATCGGCTCAATTCCCTCTCCACGTTTGGTTGCCCGACGCAATGGAAGGTCCTACGCCCGTTAGCGCTTTAATCCACGCTGCTACAATGGTTGCTGCTGGTGTATATCTTACTGCCCGAGTTTTTGCGATGTTTACCGCCTCTGCTTTAAGTTTTATAGCAGTAATTGGTGCAATAACTGCATTCCTTGCTGCAACTATTGCATTAACCCAAGTTGATTTCAAGTGAGTGCTTGCTTACTCAACAGTAAGTCAGTTGGGTTATATGATAATGTCGCTTGGCGTGGGTGCCTACACAATGGGCTTCTTCCATCTTGTGACCCATGCTTGGTTCAAGGCTGCTTTGTTCCTTGCTTCGGGCTCGGTTATTCATGCGATGCACCACGCAGCACACCATCTTGGCGACCATCACACAGACCCGCAAGACATTCGAAATATGGGCGGACTTCGTCGGACAATGCCTTGGACTTATAGAACCTTCTTGTTTGTTACTCTGGCAATTAGTGGTGTTCCCCTTACTTCTGGTTTTTTAAGTAAGGATGGTATTCTGGCTGGAACTCTTGCCTATGCTCAACTTACTGGTGGATGGCATTGGTTGATTCCCATTGCTGGGTTTGGTGCTGCTGGCTTGACGGCTTTCTATATGTTCCGATTGTTAATTGTTTCCTTCCACGGAACTCCGAAAACAGAAGTTGCAAAACATACGAAAGAAAATAATTGGATAATTCTTTTGCCCCTTTTTGTGCTTTCAATTTTATCTTTATGGTTCTTTTATTCACCAAATCCATTCGACGCACATCAAGGTTGGTTTCCCAAAGCCATTGTACAACCTAAATCTGTTGTCCCCGACGAGATGCAATGGGAATTTCTTCTTGTCAACGGGTTTAATCAGGTGGAAAATTCTACACACGCCGCAAATGTTTCCCATCATTATTTAAACGAGTTCGAAGAAGCAATGCACCACGCACACTATCCAGCAATGATTTTATCTTTGTTGATTGCAGGAACTGGAATTCTTTTTGCCTTTTTATTCTACCAATTCAAAATTCTTAATCCAGATACGCTTGTGAAACAATTTCCATTTTTATACAAGTTATCTTTTCGAAAATGGTACTTTGATGAAATATACAATGCAACAGTTGTTGCTGGAACAGTTGGTTTAGCAAAGATTTCTGCAATATTTGATTTGAAAGTAATCGACGGTTTGGTTAATGGTGCCGCTTGGTTAACTCGAAACATCGGGTTTTTCATTGGATACTTCGATTTGTATGTGATAGATGGTCTGGTGAATTTTACTGCAAATATCACTGGATTCTTTGGCTCGGTGGTTCGATATTTGCAAACTGGGCGAGTTCAAACTTATGTTGCTTTCGCTGTTTTCGGGATAATTTTACTCATTTACTTCTTGTTTTGAAAATTAGTGAAATAATAAATGGAGGATGTGAGGAATGCAAAGTAGTTTAGGTTTTCCGATTTTAACGTGGCTTGTTTTTCTACCAATTATTGGTATGCTCTTGGTGCTCCTTGTCCCCGTTGGTAAAGATGAACGGAGCCGTGAAGTTTCACACATTATTATGCGTTGGATTACTGTTGGTATTACTTTTATTCAACTAATTCTGGCTATTGTTATTTATTTGAATTACAACAAAACACTTCCAGGTGTTAATGACATTTCAACATTTCAATTTGTTGAAAGAGCAACTTGGATTGACGCCAATTTTCCAATTATTGGTCATATTAAAATCGAATATTTCCTTGGTATCGATGGTTTAAGCGTTCCTATGGTTCTTTTGACTGCTATTGTTTGCTTTGTTGCAGTTTTTCCTTCTTTTGTTATTGAGAAAGCAGTCAAAGGATATTTTGCAATGTATCTTTTGCTTGATACTGGTATGATGGGTGTTTTCGTGGCACTCGATTTCTTCTTGTTCTATGTCTTCTGGGAATTGATGTTGTTGCCAATGTACTTTTTGATTGGTATTTGGGGCGGTCCGCGGAAGGAGTATGCGGCGATTAAGTTCTTTATATACACTCTCGTGGGTTCTGTCTTTATGCTTTTGGTTATGATTGGACTTTACTACAGCGTTGGTACGTTTAGCATTCCCGATATGATGAACCCAGAGAACTTCAAGCCCAATTCGATATTTGCTGGGTTGCATACAACTATTCGTTACATTGCCTTTATGGCTTTATTCATTGGTTTTGCAATTAAAGTTCCCACCGTTCCGTTCCACACTTGGTTGCCCGATGCCCACGTTGAAGCCCCGACGCCAATTAGCGTTATTCTTGCTGGTGTCCTTTTGAAAATGGGAACTTACGGTATGATAAGAATTGCGTTCCCAATTTTCCCAGACGCCGTTGGTTATTTCCAATCGCTTATTGCGTGGATTGGTATGATAAGCATTGTCTATGGTGCTCTTTGTGCTTTGGGACAACATAGAGTTGGGCAAAGGGATTTCAAGAAGTTAATTGCATATTCCAGCGTGAGCCATATGGGTTATGTTGTATTGGGGCTTGCCTCGATGCGACCAGAAGGTATAAGTGGAGCAATATTCCAAATGTTCAATCACGGTACGATTACATCTATGCTCTTTATGATTGTAGGCGTAATCTACGACCGTGCCCATACACGTGGTTTGGATGAATTTGGTGGCTTGGCAAACAAAATGCCAGTTTACACTGGAATAATGATGGTTGCCTTCTTTGCCGCAATTGGCTTGCCAGGATTAAGTGGTTTTATTAGCGAGGCAATGGTGTTTCTTGGCTCGTTTAATACCTATCCATATTTAACAATTGTCTCTGGTTTGGGTATTATACTTGGCGCAGCCTATATGCTTTGGGCATTGCAAAAAGTGTTTTTTGGTAAGTTGCCCGAAAGATGGAGCAAGCCTTGGGACCCAACTGGCAAGAAATTCCCTGGCGATGATTTAATTGCCCGTGAATATGCTGCGCTTGTTCCTCTTGCTTTGATTATAATCTATTTGGGTGTTTATCCAAATCCAATGTTGAGTTTGATGAATACTTCTGTTAATTCCTTCGTTGAATTTATGAAGCCCTATGTTCTTATTGGTAATTTTCTTTCTGGAATGTAAGATTAGGGTGAATGCGTTATGATAGAATTTGGAAATTTGGTTTCGAACTTACAAAGAAGTTTAACATTATTTATACCAGAACTTATTCTGGTTGGAACTTTACTTGTAATGATTTTGACCGATTTGATTTTCAAGAGGTTCCGCTTCGTCAATGCTTTCGTTTCTCTTGTTGGTTTTATCCTTGCTGGTGTGTTTCTGTTTTTGCAACCTCGAAATTCATTTGCCTTTTTGAATTCGTTCGTTGTCGATGATTTCTCTTTTTTCATAAAAATAATTATTCTGATTTCCAATATATTAATTGTTTTGATGAGTTTCGAAAGCAAGGAACTGATTGAAAAAGGGCGGAACCTGGGTGAGTTTTATACCTTCCTTGTTGGTATGACTTTTGGTATGTTCCTTGTCTCTGGTGCGACCAACTTGATACTCATTTACCTTGCAATTGAAACGATGAGTATCTCTTCATATATACTTGCTGGCTACACCAAAGAAATAAAAAGGGCAAGCGAAGCCTCGCTGAAATATGTTATCTTTGGTGCTGTTTCTTCTGGATTGATGATTTATGGGATTTCTTTACTTTTTGGTTTAACTGGTTCGCTCAATCTTATTGAGATTCGGGACTTTTTGGCAACCAACAAAGTTGATTCACTTGCCTTTTTTGTCTCTGCTATGCTTGTACTTGCTGGCTTTGCATATAAGATTTCTGCTGTACCATTCCATTTCTGGACACCAGATGTCTACGAAGGTGCTCCAATTACTATTACCGCATATCTTTCTGTTGCTTCGAAAGCCGCTGGCTTTGCAATATTGATTCGTTTCATTAAATCTGCTCTTTCCGTGCCAACCGAAACACTGGATTCCATTTGGACAATGGTCGGAAATGTCGATTGGAGTTTGATTATTGCTGTGCTTTCTGCGTTAACTATGACCCTTGGTAATATTGTTGCACTTTGGCAAAACAATTTGAAACGACTGCTGGCATATTCCAGTATTGCCCACGCTGGGTATATCCTAATGGGAGTTGCTACTTTGAATGAAACTGGCACTGCCGCTGTTCTTGTCTATTTCTTTATGTACTTATTGATGAACATTGGGGCTTTTATTTGTGTAATGTTGATTTCCAACGAAATCGGTAGCGAGGATATAAAAGACTTTGAAGGGCTTGGATATCGAGCGCCCTTGCTTTCTGCTGTTTTTTCCGTACTATTGTTCTCCTTGGTTGGGTTGCCTCCTACTGCTGGATTCATTGCTAAATTCTATATTTTTGCAGCAGCAATCGATGCTAATTTGATTTGGCTCGCTGTCATCGGTGTCATCAATAGTGTTATTTCCTTGTACTACTATGTCAAAATTATGCGAAATATGTTCATCCGTGGACTCGATGTTGATAGTCCTGCAATAAAGACCGCAAAACTTAACCAAGTGGTTGTTATTCTTCTTGCTGCGTTAACAATATTGTTTGGAGTGTATTTTTCTCCAATCATAAATTGGGCTAATGCCTCGGCAAGCATTTATATAATTAAATAATTCCTTTTTTGTTAATTTTAACAATTCGATTTTAATCCATTGTTAATTAATGTCGAAAATTGAATTAATAAAAGGGGATATTACAAAGTTAGAAGTTGATGCTATCGTCAACGCTGCAAATAGTTCGTTGATGGGTGGGGGAGGCGTTGATGGTGCAATCCACAGGGCTGCTGGTCCAGAACTACTTGAAGAGTGTAAAAAAGTCGTAAGCAAGATAGGTTCGTGTCCACCAGGAAATGCTGTAATAACTGGTGCTGGTAAAT
The DNA here is from genome assembly GCA_013414795.1 of Candidatus Kapaibacterium sp. Classification (GTDB taxonomy): domain Bacteria; phylum Bacteroidota; class Ignavibacteria; order Kapaibacteriales; family UBA2268; genus Naka2016. Next base: position 1,953,890 of record CP058732.1, on the reverse strand, counting down.
TGAAATGTAAATATGTTATTCACACTGTTGGTCCAATTTGGCGTGGGGGACATTTTAATGAACCGAGTATTTTAAGAGATGCTTATCTAAATTCGCTCAAAGTTGCATTGGAAAATGGTGTCAGAACGATTGCATTTCCAAATATTTCGACTGGTGCATACGGTTTTCCCAAAGAACTTGCTTGCGACATTGCGATAAACACAGTCAGGGATTTTCTTTTGCTTCATCCCGAAATTGAAAAGGTTATTTTCGTTTGTTTCGACGAGGAGAACTATAACCTATATAAAAATAAATTACTTACTAATGACTAAAAATACAACTGTTTTCCTCATTTTTTTTCTCTTATTCACATTTGCTTGTTTTGCTCAAAATCCAATAGTCCTTGTAAATTCTGATAGCATTGTTGGTTACAAAATCAATGAATCTCCCGTAAGGGATTTCATTGGAAATGTGCACCTTCGTCAAGGAAATATTGATATTTACTGTAACAAAGCCACTCATTTTCTCGAAGAGAACCGTGCAATTCTTGTTGGAGCAGTGCGAATTATCCAGGATACACTTGTACTTGTTTCCGATTATATCGAATACGATGGAAACAAATCGATTGCAAATTCCTCGTCAAAAGTAGAAATAAAAGACCCACAAAATTTATTGAGAGCAAATTACGGGACTTACAATTTCAAAAACAAAATTGCCAATTTCTTCGAAAGTGTTTATTATGAAGAAAAAAATGCAAAATTAACAGCAAAGAAAGCAGATTTCGATAGAGTAAACAACATAGTATATGCTTACCAGAATGTGAAATTGGAGAGCGACTCTCTAATTCTTTCTTGCGATACGCTCATTTATTCAAAGCCTTTGAATACACTTTCTGCATTATCCAATGTCGAGACAAAGGCGAAGTATGAGTCTTTAGAAATTCTCTCGGGTAAAATGTTTATCGACCGCAAAAACAAGTTTTCCAAAAGTTACGAAAACCCTATTTTAATGCTTGTGGACACAGTAAAAATCGAGGAAGATACGATTGGATTTAGACTCGATACTCTTTTCCTTTTTGCTGATACTCTATATTCAAATTCTAACGACACTACTTCAATTTTAAGATTTATCCACAATGTTAGACTTTTTAAAGGTGAACTTGTAACTATTGGTGAGTATGGGGAATTATATCGCCAGGATGAATGGGGTTATCTGGTTGGCTCTCCGTATCTTTGGTATGATTCCACAGAATTGAAAGGGGATTCGCTCTACTTTTTAATGCGTGATAAAAAAATTTCCTTTGTAGAATTTGTTGGCAATTCTTCGATTTTATCTCCGAGTAATTTGGATACATTGTATGTTAATAGAATTCAATGTGATACATTGAAAATTTATTTTCAAAATAACAAAATTGACCATATACTTGGAATTGGAAAGGCATTAACTAATTACTTTCTCCGAAATGAAGAGACTGGTGAAATTCAACTTGCAAATTACATATCAGAAAAAGTAGTAATTAATTTCATTGATAATGAGGTCGACAAAGTTGTCTGGCTTGGAAATGTTGATGGAGAGGTTATTCCAAAGATAATTTTCGATAAAAACCTTGAAAAATATTATTCGCTTCCAAAAAATTTTTTAATAAAAAAACCAACTCTGCATAAAAAATTGTAACTTTTTATTAAATTTAAGGGTTGAATTTTATTTGAAATGAAATTTGTTTTTACATACATTTTCGTTATAATTCTATTATTTGCTTGTAAGTTTTCCTTACTTGGTCAGAATCAGTATTCTTCTTACGAGGGGACACACTTCTACGTCGGATTTATGCAAAATGAAATTGAGATAGACCCACGCTATGGTGGATTGCATTTAAAACTGTATATTTTCCCTTCTTCAACTGCGGATATTACTGTTATTTTCCCAAATGATAGCACAGTGTTCTATCCCAATGTTTCCCCAACGAAAAATCTTGAAATTGATGTTCCAATAGTTTATGAAAATTACGAGTCGGAAGTAGTTCGCAAAAAAGCAGTGGAAATAATAAGTACAAATCCTATTCTTGTTTATGGATTTTCCACACAATACCTAACATCTGATGCTTACACTGCTATTCCAGTGGAAAAGTGGGGGAAGGAATATGTGATTCTTTCATATCCGAATGATCAATATACCACGCCAACCGATGTTTATCTCGATCCGTTGGATTCTCTTTATCGTAAAACCCCAAGGCAATCGGAATTTTTAATTCTTGCTGCTTACGACTCAACTTCCATTACATTTTATCCACGTTCAATAACTGAAAAAGGTGCACAAGTTAATTACCCCAAAAACATAATGTTACACAAAGGGCAAACATATCTTGTTAAATCTTTCCCTTTTGTAAAAGGCTACGGCGATTTAAGTGGTACGCTTGTTCGAGGGGATAGGCCATTTGGTGTTATCTCTGGTCACGTTCGTACTGCAATTCCACAGAATCTTGTACCGAAGTGGGATTCGAAGAATCATATTTGCGAAATGCTTATGCCCACTGTTTCTTGGGGTAGAGAATTCATAACAGTTCCCTTTGGTACTAGTTCATTTGGCGATTTGATAAAAATAACCTCTTATTTTTCAAATACTACCGTTACTGCTATTTCAAGTTCTGGAACCCAAACTTACGTGCTCAATTCCAATTATGATGTTTTAGAAATTCCCTATGTAAGCGAGCCAGTAAAATGGATTTCTGACAAACCAATTCAGATGGCACAATTTATAATGCACTCTGGGACAGATTGGGATTCTCCGAATTACGACCCTGCTATGACATTAATTCCACCTATTGAACAATTTGTTAACAACGTAACTTTTCAAACTCCTGCAAACATAACTTGGAATCCCGGACAATTCGTTGCCCATTTTGTGAATATTATTGGAACTATCGATGCTCTTACTGAAACCTATTTGAACTCTACGAGAATAGTCGACCTTACAAACAATACTTATATCTTCAGACTTTTCAATGACACATACTTTTGGGCTAATATACAAATACCTTACGGCAAATATCAAATTCGAGCGAACAAAGGGAAGATTTCTGGCGTGGTTTACGGTGTTGGTCTGGCTGATGCCTATTCCCTCGTCTTGGGTTCAAGTCTTGTAAATCCCTACATTGGTGATTCAATTCCACCAAGTTTGACCTATTCTGCCAATTGTGACATTCTTTATGGTTATTTCTATGAACCATTAGTTGAGCCAAATACTGGAATTAAATACATTTATGTTATTAGCGATAGTACTTTCAATTTCACATACTTTTTGGATACTATTACCGACACTACTACGTATGCTAATTTTAATGCAAAAGTGGTCGACCCATACAAAAGGGCAAATATTGTTATTGAAGTTCGTGATAAAAATGGAAATTCCAAAAGGCTTTCATACAAATACGAACCACCATCAATTTCTTATCCAAATGAGTTGCTTTTCCAGCAAGTAAAGCCCTTTGATACATTGAGGAAAGCGATAACAATTCAAAATAAATCATTGCCAATTAATATTCTGAACATAGATTTTGCACGTAAAGACCCAAGATTTAAATGGTATGTTAGCAAAAAACTTCCGTTCAATCTTTCCCAAAATGATACCTCGTCTGTTTGGATAACTTTAACTCCGAATGGTAATATACAAGACCTTTACGATACACTTATTATCGAAGTTGATTGCAATTTAACTTTCCGAATACCAATTAGGGTAGAAACTATACAATGGAATTACCAAACTATTGGCTATGATTTCGGTAAAGTTTATATTGGAGATACTGCGGTTGGAAGAGTAGGTATAATAAATTTAAGCGATATCGCAATTGCTTTTGATTCTGTTTCTCTGGGAACTTTTCCGAATATTTTTAAAATTTCCAAGAATGGTAAGTTTTCGGTTAAAAAAGGCGATACTGCATTCTTTGAGGTTAAATTTATACCTTCCGAAAGACGTAACTACCAAAGTTTCGTTGTATTTTACGATGAACTAAAAATTCAACCACGTGCTGAAATCACTGGGATTGGCGTTGCTCCGCTTGTCAAATCTATTGCCATTGATTTTGGCAAAGTCCGATTAGGCAAATTCAAAGATACAGTGGTCTATCTGGTGAACGAAGGAAATGTTGAAGCAGAAATTAATTTCGAGAATTTCGAGAAATTCGAAACAGATTTTACTGGGGACTTCGAATTCAACCAAAAAAGGTTTCTCGACAGTTTGCCAATTTCAATTAAATTCCAGCCATCTGTTGAAGGATTGAGAACCCAGAAGGCTATTTATTCAATCGATTGGAAGCAACATCCAAAAGTTGAGATAGATGTTACTGGCGAGGGAGTTATACCAAAAATTGAAACATTCGATGTTGTGTTCGACACTATTTTTGTTGATGAAGTTCTTTCAAACAATTTTACCATTATCTCATCGAATGGAAGCGAAGATTTGTTTATAAAGGAGATTTCGCCTGTTTCGGGCGATTTGAACTCATTTACAATTGATTTTTCTTCTTTGCAAAATTTGAGATTGCCGAAAGGCGAGAACTTGACAATTCCAATTACATTTAATCCAACTTTTGTTGGAAATCATCAAATGGTTTTGCAAGTGCTTTCCGACGCTACGCCATCGGATACTTTGCTTATTTCATACATAAAAATTTTTGGATATGCTCGAAGTCGGGACACATTGAATGCAAATCTGATTGTGAAATACATCGCCCCAGAATTTGCTTGTAATCTTTTTAAAATTGACTTTTCTGTTGAAAACACTGGAAATGTTGCATTCCCAATTGTTGGTTCAAGATTTGAATTTCAAAACTTCTCTATCACAAGCATTGATACGAATATTACTGGAAAAGTTTTGCAACCTGGCGAAAGAATTGTTGGTTCAATTACTGGATTTTCTAATACTTCTGGTAAGTCTTCAATAAGGATATTCATTTACTATGGTGCAAATGCAGATTCAACATTAGCAAAAGAAATAGAATTTGACCTTTCCAAAATGGCACAACGAATTAGCCTGGAAACCAAAAATCCGATAAAAGTTGGAAGTCGAGAGGATTTAATTGTTTCTGGGGAGTTCCCAAAAGTTTCCGATTCACCTTTTGAGTTAAAGTTTGTGGTGCGAGCAGAAAATCCCAATCAAGTACTATTCGACGAAGTGCCAATAGTTTTAAATTTCGCAGACAGCAAAAAAACCTGGAATTTACCCGCTCGGTCGGTTTTTCTTGGTTCAAGCGTTGAAATCTCTTGCAAAGATGTGACAATAGAGGAAGATAATACTAAATGGGAAGTTCGAATTCCCTATAAAATATTTTTGACAAGCAGTTTAGAAGTAAAATTTTCCGCAGAGGTTTTTGAAAATTCTTGTTATAATAGTGCTCAAACGACAAAAAATATTGCAATCGAGCCATTTTGTGTGTATCCACTGCGGGATATTGAATTAATCGAAGACGCAATGCTTGTTAGATATTATCCTTCTCCCATTGAAAATGAATTAATCTTAGAAATAGAATCGAAGAAAAAAGATTTTGTTTTCATAGAAATTTTTGATAATTTAGGAAGTTGTATTTTGAAAAAGATGAAAATTGATATTAATGAAGGGATGAACACGAAAAAAATTGATTTATCATATTTGGAAAATGGAATTTATTTTGTAAATTTACAATTTGAAATTGGAACTAAAAAAATAATGGTAATAAAATTAAAGTAGGTGCTGTATGAAATCTTATTCTATTCTTTTAGCATTAATTTTCTTATCAATCACAGTAGTTTTTGCTCAAGAAGAAGAGGAAGGACCAACACCTTTGGGACCTGGCAAAGGAAGTGCTGCGATTTATCTTGGACCAGTTGCGGGTTTTAATCGTGCAGTCCACTCGGCAAATCTGGCTTCGTTTGCAGATGATCCTCTTTGTCCTTTCTTTACAAATGGTGCATCCAATGGATTTTTTGTCGGTGCTTTCTACGAACAAATTCTCGGCGGAATCACTTCGAAGCATTCAATAATTGCACGAATCCTATATAATACTATGCCTGCAACCTTTACCAAAGAGGGCGATACTTATCCATCACTTGTTGACGATGGGAAAGGTGGGTACACAACCGTTTACTCATCGACTAGACATACTCTGGATTTGACATATAGTATGCTTACAGTCGAGGCAATGTATAAATTCAACATTGCTTATGGGTTGGTAGTTACTGGTGGACCAACTTTCGATTATGTATTAAGTTCTAACTTGCTCCAAAAAATGGAACTTGTTGAACCAGACAATGTTAAGTTCAAACGAAGTGTAGACGACAAGAGAATAGTTCGGTATGAAAATAACGATAGGACCATCGTAACTTGGGATGGACCACCAGCCCGACCTACCCAACAAAATCAAGATGTCAAAGAAAATTCAATTCGATTTTCATTGAAATTTGGTGTAGCGTACGAAATTATCACTGGAACCAAAATTGACATCATACCTGGAATTTACTACAACCTTGGTGTTACTAATGTGAATAATGTAGAATCCTGGAAAGTTAGTTCAATTCAAGCGGGCGTTGATATTCGCTTTACTCTATAAAAGTTCTTTTTTAAATATTATGAACGCTTACACGTTTTTGTGTAAGCGTTTTTTTGTTGAATTATTGGTATTCGAGTATGGAAATTTTATGGTCTCCCTGGCGAACAAAGTATATTGAATCGTTTTCAGAAAAAGATAAAGATAATATATGCTTCATTTGTGAGGCAGTAAATCTTCCTAATGAAGAAAAGGAAAGATTAGTCGTCCATCGCACAAACAACTCTATTGTCCTGATGAACAAGTTTCCTTATAACGCTGGACATCTGCTTGTATCTCCTTTAAAACATACTGGTACCCTCGATGATTTGAACCAACAAGAACTTCTTGATTTAATAGCCACAGTTCGTTTTAGCATAAAGGTACTTCAAATTGTTATGAAACCCCACGGGTTTAATGTTGGGATTAACATAGGTCGAGTTGCTGGGGCGGGTTTACCCGACCACATCCATTTTCATATTATTCCTCGCTGGAATGGCGATACTTCTTTTATTTCTGTGATTTCCGACACCAAAGTTATTTCCCAATCAATGGAAGAGATTTACGAAAAACTTTCTAATTTGTTTAGAACATTGAAGGATGACCTTACCGAAAGTTAAACCCAAAAAAAGATTTGGGCAAAATTTCCTCGTTGACAACAATATTGCACGCAAAATTGTAGAATCTTTATACATTTCACCAGAAAGTTTAGTTGTAGAGATTGGTCCAGGAAAAGGCTCGCTTACCAAATTCCTTGTTGATTATCCAATTTATTACTTCGGATTTGAAATTGATGAAGAATTAACTTCCTATCTTGATGAATTAAAATCAAAAAACAAGTGTATTTTTTTTGAGATTTTGTTCAAAGATTTTCTTGAATTTAAAGAAAAGGAATTGTGTGAAAGATTTCATCAAAAAATCTATCTTTTCGGGAATATCCCATACTATCTAACCAGTCCTATACTTTTCAAAGTTCTGGATAACCGTCAATATTATGAGAAAATCACCTTGATGGTACAAAGGGAAGTTGCAAATAGAATCGTTGCAAAGCCAAAAACAAAAGATTATGGAATACTTTCAGTTTTAATTCAAACTTTTTCCAATGTAAAAAAACTTTTTGATGTTTCACCACAATGTTTTTTCCCACAGCCGAAAGTTTATTCATCGGTGATTAAAATTGAATTTAAAGATAATTTTTTAGAATTTTCAAACTATCTTTTTTTCAAAGAGATTGTGAAACTTTCATTCAACCAAAGGAGAAAAATTCTGTCAAACAATTTGTTCAAAAGGTTAGGTCTTGATGATAAAACCATTGCGAATGATGAAATATTGTTTGAATTTAGTTCAAAGAGACCCGAAGAACTTTCGTCTAACGATTTTTTAAATCTTACTGATGTTTTGGTAAATAATTATCCTTCAATATGTCAAAATTTGTTACAGAAGAAGTAGATTTTAAAGAATTCGATTGGAAAATCATAAAAAGACTCTTTGTTTTTGTCAAGCCATATATAAAGTACTTCTATTTAGCATTGTTTTTAATGCTAATGACCACAATTCTGGGACCAGTTAGACCCTATCTCTCCAAAGTAGCAATCGACAAATATGTTTTGCAATCAAATGCGTCTGGCTTTTTGCTTTTTGTCTTGATAATTTTCGTTGTTCTTGTTTTGCATTCAATTTTCCAATTTCTTGCTAATTATTTAATGAAATGGCTTGGGCAGAGTGCAATACATAATCTTCGCAATACAATATTCCAACATTTGCAAAAACTCGATATTTCGTATTTCGACCGAAATCCAGTTGGTCGTCTTGTTACTCGGGTTACCAACGACATTGAAACTATTTCAGATATTCTTTCTGGTGGTTTAATTACAATTATTACAGATTTAATATTGATTTTCTCTATAATTGGTTTTATGTTTTATTTAAACTTTAAACTAACTTTGTTAACACTTTCTGTGCTTCCACTGTTAGTTTTTGCAACTATAATTTTTAGGAATAAAGTTAGAAAAGTATTTCGTGAAATTCGACAAAGTGTTGCTCGTTTGAATTCTTTTATTAATGAGTTTCTTGGTGGTATTTTAACGATTAAACTGTTTAATCGTGAACAACTATTCAATGAGAAATTTGATAAAATTAATCTGGAAAACAAAAATCTTTGGGTAAGGACAATTAATTACTATGCAATTTTTTTTCCGACAATAGAGTTGTTGAGTGCAATTTCTCTTGGTTTGATTATTTGGTTCACTGCCGAAAATATTCTCTCGAAAGCAATGACGATAGGAACATTCTTTGCGTTTATTCAATACGCCGAAATGTTTTACCGACCAGTTCGAGATTTATCCGAAAAATTCACCAATTTGCAAAATGCAATGGCTTCGTCTGAAAGGATTTTCCAAGTTCTCGAAACCCGTCCAAATATTGAGGTTCGCACGGGGAAAATTCCTTTCAATGGTTTAAAAGATTCAATTGAGTTCAGAAATGTGTGTTTTTCTTACGATGGTGAGAAAGAAGTTTTAAAAGATGTTTCTTTCAAAATAAATAGGGGAGAAACAGTTGCAATAGTGGGGCATACTGGGGCTGGAAAAACAACATTAGTGAATTTGCTTTTTAGGTTTTACGAACCTACCAGCGGAGAAATTCTTTTTGACGGCGTTAATTCAAGTTTGTACGATTTAAAGTCATTGCGTCAGAAAATTGCATTTGTTAGCCAAGATGTATTTTTATTTTCCAGAAGGATAATCGACAATCTCTCTCTTGGTTCGGAATCGCTTCCTTCAAGTGAAATAATTGAAGCAACAAAGAGGATTGGTTCGCTTGATTTCATAGACAGTTTACCCGAAAAATTCGATACAAATGTTATTGAAAAGGGGATAACACTTTCTGCTGGTCAAAAGCAGTTAATTGCTCTTACACGTGCTTTGATTCGTGACCCAGACATTTTAATCCTCGATGAGGCAACTTCGAACATAGACCCAGAACTTGAAAAGCAAATCGAAAAATCTACAATTGAGTTAATTTCTGGGAGAACTTCAATCGTTATTGCCCATAGATTTTCAACTATTCAAAGAGCAAACAAAATAATCGTGTTGCACAAAGGTAGGGTGAGAGAAATTGGAACTCATTCGGAACTTTCGAAAGCGGGCGGGTTGTATGCTAAATTAGTGAAGTTGCAATTTGAAAGCCAAAAGGTTTACTCTATTGCTGAAAAATGAATTTCCCTTGGCAAATGGTTGAAAGCACCTTGACTTCTTTGATTTGTTCTTTTTCGATTTGGAACGGGTTTTTGTCAAGAATGACAAGATTTGCAGAATTGCCAACTTTGATACCGTCTGGCTTTTCTTTTATTGAAATTGATGGATTGATTGTATAACTTCTGATTGCATCTTCTATTCCAACAGTTTCGTTTCCAAAAATTTTCTTTGGGTCATTATTTTCTCTATTTACCAAACTGTAAATTCCCAAAATAGGATTTGGATTTTCAATTGGGAAATCGGAGCCACTACATAAGTTTACATCGTTTTTTATAAAAGACATCCAAGGGTAGGCAAAGTGGGTTCTCTTTCCGAGTCTTTTTTCAGCCATTTGGTAGTCTGAAATAAAATGTATTGGCTGAACGGAAGCAGAAATATCGAGGGATTTAAACAGCGGTATATCTTCTTTTTGGACAATTTGGCAATGTTCAATTCGGAAAAATTTTGGCTTTAGTTGACTGGTTTGAGAATATTCTTTGTATGCCAAAAGAATCAAGTTAGTAGCCTTGTCGCCAATCGAATGAATAACAATTCCCAGTTGGTTTCTTGCTGTGAATTCGAAAGATTCTTTGAGTTTGGAAATTTCGATGAGTTGCAAGCCTTGGGTGTCGGGTTTGTCTGAATACGGTTCGAAAAGTAAAGCCCCATAGGAACCTAATGCCCCATCCATATAATATTTAAGTCCGACAAATTGAAGATATTTGTTTGGATGAATCTTGGATTTTGAAGGTTCAAGTTCATACTTCAATCCCGAAAGAAACAATCTAACATTAATTTTGGGGCGGTTGCTTGCAAAGTAGTGCTGATAAACATCTATCAAATCTGGGTCTACGTCCATATCGTGAACAGTTGTTATGCCAAATTTCGAAAGGTATTCTATGCTTTGTTCAAGAAACATCAAGTATTGTTCATTTGAGTATCGTGGAAGGTATGGGCGGACGAGTTCTAATGCGTCATCAATAAGAATTCCGTTGGGTTCCCCAGTTTCATCTTTAAGGATTTTTCCACCTTTAGGCTCTGGAGTATTTTTCGAGATATTACAGATTTGAAGTGCCTTGGAATTTAACCACAGACAATGACCATCTTGACGAATAAGGCAAACTGGTTGATTTGGAAATGCTCTATCGAGTGATTCTTTGGTTGGAAATTTTTTGTTTATCCAGTTCTCTTGGTTCCAACCTCTTCCAAACAACCAATTACCACGATAAAAAGGATTTTGCTTTATAATATCAATGCATTGTTCCTCGGATTTGGCATTTGTCAAATCTGGCATTGAAAGAAATTCCCCGCCGTGAAGCAGATGTAAATGGGAATCTATAAACCCGACAGAAGCGAAAGAATTACCAAAGTCGAATTTTTTTCCGTCAATGTTTAATCTTAAATAACCTTCTCTTTGATGAAGATTGGTTATTAAGCCGTTAATAATTTCTATCTCACCTTGGAACATAGGCAAATCAAAAATCTGATTGACGAAAAGTAATTGAATTGATTGAAAATTAATTATTTTTGCTGTTTACATTCTTTTTGATAAAATGGACTACGAGTTTTTTATGAGAATTGCTTTGAAAGAAGCAATTAAATCTTTAAAAAGCGAAGATGTTCCTATCGGGGCAATTGTTGTTAAAGATGGACGAATAATATCACGAGCACATAATGAAGTTGAAAAAAGGGGAGACGCAACAGCCCACGCTGAACTCCTTGCCATAGGAAAAGCAATAAAGAAGGTGGGATACAAGCATTTATTAGATTGTACAGTTTTTACGACTCTCGAACCCTGTCCAATGTGTGCTGGAGCCTTGGTGCTTGCAAGAGTAAAAACCGTAGTTTATTCAGCCAAAGACCCAAAGGCTGGTGCTGGGGGTTCAGTTTTGAATATTTTATCTCATCCTAAATTAAATCATAGGATAGAAGTTGTCAGCGGAATATTAGAAGAAGAAAGTTCAAGTTTGCTGAAAGATTTTTTTAACAAATTAAGACAAAATAATGAATGATAGTCGAACAAAGAAAGGAAAGTTGTTCATAGTTCCAACACCAATTGGAAATTTAAAGGATATTACACTGCGAGCACTCGATGTTTTAAAAGATGTCGATATTATTGCAACAGAGGACACAAGAACTTGTGGTAAACTACTGAAACTTCTTGGTCTTCCAAAGAAAGAATTGGTAAGTTACTATGATTCGGTGGAAACAGAAAAGTCTGCTTTGGTTTTAAGTAAATTGAACGAGGGACTTGATGTCGCTTTGGTCTCCGAAGCAGGAACTCCATTGATTTCTGACCCAGGATATAAACTGGTTCGTGCGTGCATAGAGGGAGGATTTGAAGTAATTCCACTTCCAGGAGCGACGGCTTTTGTTCCAGCATTAGTAGGAAGCGGACTTCCACCAAATGAGTTTAAATTCTTCGGTTTCCCTCCGAAAAAGAAAGGTTACAAGAAATTCCTTGAAAATGTTGTTGAAGAAACTTCTACTGCTATTGTCTATGTTTCGAGCCATAAGATAAAGAAATTCATTAACGACCTTTCCGAATTAGTTGTACCAGAGCGAAGAATATGTATTTGTCGTGAAATCACAAAATTTAACGAGCAGTTTATTCGTGGCAATATTTCTGAAATAGTTACTTTTGTAAATTCTTCCTATGCAAATTTGAAAGGAGAGTTCGTTGTTGTTTTGGAGGGAAAAAGGTCGTAATGTTCATTACATTTGAAGGCATTGATTTTTCTGGTAAAACAACCCAAGTCCAGTTGCTTGCAAAATACTTAATAAACAAAGGATTTCGAGTTATTACGCTTCGTGAGCCTGGTGGCACCGAGATTTCTGAAAAAATTCGCCAAATACTTTTAGAACCAAAGAATGAACTAACTTCGATTACAGAACTTTTTTTATTCGAGGCTTCTCGAAGCGACGTTGTTCGCAAAGTTATTAAACCTCATTTGGAAAAGGGGAGTATTGTAATTTGCGATAGATTTTGGGATTCGACAATTGCTTACCAAGGTTATGGGAGACAAATCCCTATTGATTTCATCGAAAAATGTAATTTTTTTGCTTCAGAGGGTCTTGAACCAGACATTACTTTTCTTCTTGATATTGATATCGAGATTATGAAGCGAAGAGCAAAAACTAATATTTTTGATAGAATTGAAAGCGAGGGAATTGAATTTTTAAAAAGGGTAGCAAATGGTTTCAGAGTTTTAGCAAAGCAGTATAATGAAAGGATTTTTGTTATTGATGGTAGCAACACAATTGAGGACATTCACAAGAAAGTGGTTGAAATTATTGAAAATAGATTGAAGGGGAGAGATGAATAGGAAACTGGATGGAAAAATTGCTTTTATTACTGGGGCTTCTTCTGGTATTGGTGAAGCAACTGCAAGAATATTTGCAGAAAGCGGTGCAAAGTTGATTCTTCTTGCTCGTCGAATCGAACGTTTGAATTCTATAGCGGAGGAGTTAAAAAAAGAATATAACACCGAATCTTACCTGATTGGGGCAGATGTTCGAGATTTTTCAAAATTGCAGATGGAATTCAAAAAAATTCCACAAGAGTTTCGTGACATATCGATTTTAGTCAACAATGCTGGTTTAGCCCGTGGCTTGGAAAAAATTTACGAAGGCAATGTCCAAGATTGGGAAGAAATGATTGACACAAATATCAAAGGCTTGTTATATGTTACGAAGTTAGTTTCCCCAATTTTCTTGGAAAAGAATTCTGGTCATATTGTCAACATTGCTTCGCTTGCTGGGAGAGCAGTCTATCCCAATGGAAACGTTTATTGTGCCACAAAATATGCTGTTAAAGCATTGTCAGAGGCTATGGTGATTGATTTCAATGGAACTAATATACGAATTACAAACATAGACCCAGGTTTGGTCGAAACGGAATTTTCCGAAGTACGCTTTCACGGCGACAAAGAAAGAGCAAAGCGAGTTTATCAAGGCTACAAACCGCTTACTGGTTACGATATAGCCAATATTATTTTGTTTTGCGTGACTTTGCCCGAACACGTTATGATTCAAGATTTATTGGTAACGCCAACAGCACAAGCCACTGCGACGATTGTTAGCAAAAATCTATAAATTTAAACAAGAATTTAAAAGAGCATATACAATATTTTTGCTTCTATTTAATCAATAAATTCTTTGTTAATAACTTCCGAATAAAATATGGAAAATGGCAAAGTTGAAGTTCCAAAACCAAAAGACCCAACCAGTCTTTGCGACCAATTTTTAAATTTTGTGGAAATTGTCAAAATCCTTCGTGAAAAATGTCCCTGGGATAGAAAACAAACCAATGAAAGCATTGCCCCACTACTAATAGAAGAAGCATACGAAACACTATCTGCAATTCAAGAGGGAAACGACCAAGAATTCAAGGAGGAACTGGGGGATTTGTTCTTACATATCGTTATGCACAGCGTTATGGCAGAGGAAAGGAATGCTTTCAATTTGCTTGATGTGTTGATTAAGATACAGGAAAAATTAGTCTTTCGCCATCCCCACGTTTTTGCATCAGTTGAAGTTAGTGGCGAAGAAGAAGTGCTCCGTAATTGGGAGGAATTGAAGCAGAAAGAAGGGAAAAATTCTGCTCTTGAAGGTGTGCCCCAAAACTTACCATCTTTATTACGTGCCGAGAGAATTCAACACAAGGCGTCGCGTGTGGGTTTTGACTGGGAAAAGAGAGACCAAGTCTGGGAAAAAGTCTTGGAAGAGTTAGATGAATTAAAGTCCTCAGTGGAGAAAGAAGATGTTACACGTATTGAGGAAGAATTTGGCGATTTACTTTTTGCACTTGTCAACTATGCTCGTTTCCTTGGTGTAAGTCCAGAAATTGCATTGCAAAAAACAAATAACAAGTTTATCAATCGTTTTCAAGCAATCGAAGAATATGCAAAGCAAAATCATAAAACCTTGTCGGAAATGACCCTTGCCGAAATGGATGAAATTTGGAACCAAGCAAAGAAAAATGAAACGCAAAAATTATAAGTTAGGTGGCCAAATATTAATCTTGTAATTTTTTCCGTTGATTTCATATTTAACGCCGACAAGACCAAATTTATGATTTGTGTAGTATGTTATCTTTCCAAACAGGTCTTTGTATGGACCTTCTTCTATTGTTTCCTCGACAACAATAACTTTAATTAGCCAAAAGCCTATTGGATAATCGTCAGTTGTAGACCTTTGTGTTACTTCGCGAACAAATTTGTTTCCTTGGTTATCTTTGAACTCATACTTATCGCCAACTTTTGCACTGTACTTGACAAGAGTAAAGGGTTTCGATAAATCACCTTCGCTGTGATGAAAATCTTGAATTCCTTCGGTTGTAACTTTGGATTTGATTTCGAATTCAATCTTGATATTATTTTTATCGCTCGAGTCGATTTTGGCATTAAAAGCACGAATAAATTTTTCGCGTATCGCTTTTTTAATCTCTTCTGGAAGAGTTGCTGTGCCTAATGTGGTGTCGATTTTGTGTGTTATTGCTGTGTCGACGACTAGTTTACCCCGTGAGGTTACGATACCGTTGTTGTTACTTACAACAGCAACATCAACAACTATCTCTTTATTTCCAAGACCAATATCCCTAAGGTCGAACCACGCCGTAGTCGTATCACCAACATTTGAAAATTCGGTTTTGGGGTCACCAGAGAGCGTGTTGGGGTCTTCGGTTGTGTTGCAAGAAATAAAAAACAAAAAAAAGAAAAGGAACAAAATTAGGAAGGTTTTCATAAATCACCTAAATAAAAAAAATAATATAATGAAAATTAGGAACAAAATTAATATAAAATCTATTAATTCGTAATTTATTTTTTGAAAATTTTAGCAAATGAGAATTATTCAGAATTTTTTATCAACGATTATTGTTTTCATTATACCCTTTTCATTATTTTCGGCGTCTTATATTGTAAAGTTCAAATCAGTCGGAAAGAAAGATGAATTCTACCAGAGCCATTCCAAAATTTTGAATTTTCGCCAAGAAGATTTACCAATACTAAAGTCCATTGACAATATACTTAATAAGAAAGATTTAGAGTTAGATTTGAATCTTACATCTTTTCTCACTAACATCAAAAAATATGCGGTGATTTACATTGCTGATGAGCTAAAAGAAAATGAATTGTTGGAATATCTTAGCCACTACGACATTGAATATATTGAACCAAATTTCACTGTTTCCGTCGAAAGTTTAAAAATCAATGATAACTTGCTAAAAGAGCAATGGTATTTGAATGCAATAAATGCTTTGAATGCTTGGGATAAAGCGACGGGGAAGGATGTTCTTGTTAGTGTTGTAGATACTGGGCTCGACTTTCTGCATAAAGAGTTTCAAGGTAGAATTTGGATAAATCCAAAGGAAGACATTAATCACAACGGTACTTTTGAGCCTTGGTCGGACACAGTTTTGATAAATGGAATTTCAGGGGACTTAAATGGAGTGGATGATGATGGCAATGGCTTTGTTGACGACATAATCGGATATGATTTTGTTAATCAGAAAGTTGGAAACTTTGGTGATTATTTAGAACCCGATCCTATCCCAGATGATGAGCACGGACACGGAACGATGGTTGCGGGAGTTATTTGTGCTGGGTTAAATGATACAGGAATCGTTGGTGTTGCACCAGGAGCAAAAATTGTTGTTCTTCGTGCTTTTGATGTTACGGGAAATGCCGAAGTAAAGGATATAGCCTCAGCAATTATTTATGCAGCATTGAATAGGGTAAAGGTTATCAATTTATCGTTTGGAATGCATTTCGATTCGAAGTTCCTACACGAGGCAATAAAATTCGCCGCTTCGAAAGGTTCTATTTTGGTTGCCTCTGCTGGAAACGATGGACAAATTGTAGAACATTACCCTTCGGACTATCCAGAAGTACTATCTGTTGGTGCAACAACTCCGTCGGGGACAATTGGCAGGAGTAGTAACTATGGCCCACTTGTCGACATTTTTGCCCCAGGTTATGAAATACTAACTACTGCACCCAATAATGGATACAAAATTTTGTCTGGAACTTCCTTTTCTTCACCGATTGTTAGTGGCGTGATTGCTTTAATGTTGCAACTCAATCCGAATTTAACCCTGGAAGATGTTCGAGCAATTTTGAAGTCAACTCAAAAACCAATAACAGACAAAAGAAGTTACGGACAAGGTATAGTTAATGCACAATCTGCGGTTGACTTTGTAGGAACTTCGAGTGTTGAAATTTTGTCTCCATACGATAATCAATCATTTGTTAAAGAAAATAATCCAGCAATCAACATTGTTTTAAACGTATTTTCACCGTTATTCGAAAGTTACGACGTTCTTCTTTTAAAGAACGACTCAATAATCCTCCAAAAACTTGTGGAAAATATGAAGAATCAACGATTTTTTGATACAGTTAAATTAATTACATCTAATTTAGATATAGGAACTTATAATATTCAATTAAAAGTTTTATTGAAAAACCAAAATTATTTTTATGTAAATAAAAGATTTAATTTATTTTCAAGAAACTCTAATATAGTATTATCTGAAAATAATGTGATTTATGCTATTTTCGAAAGCGAGCATATTCCTTTGTACGTTTGCAAAGCAAATTTTCCTACCAGTTGCTTCGTAAGTCTTTACTCTGGTGAAAAGTTGCTCGGTACCTTTTCTGACTATCTTTTCAATCAACAGCACTTTGTTCCAATTAAGTACAACTTTTCTCTGGGTACATTAAATGATTATTATTTAATCGTCGAGCAAAAAACCAATTTTGGACTTACACGATTAGACACCATTAAATTGCAAGTATTTACTCCTATTCATCAATATTCTATTAGACATAAATTTAATACTCTTTTAAATGCATATATTTTTAGAAATTCCATTAAATTAAGACAGTTCGATAAAAAAGGCATATTAATTAATCCTTATAATCAATTGGATTGGAGTGGATTAGATTATTATGAATTTAAGGATTCCGTGTTTATCAAAAGGGCAACTTACCCAAAACCCTTTGTTCCAGTTGATATTGGTAATTCTAATGGCAATTCTTTGGATGAAGTTTTAACAACAAGTTACGGAAGAACAATTGTTTTTGAGCCACTTGAACCAGATAAATTTTTTGAGAATATTATCTTTCAAAGTCGAACGGACGAGACACTCTGGGGGTCGCAATTCTATGACATTGATAATGATGGCAAAGATGAATTGATTTGCTATTCTGATGATGCTATTAAAATATATACTTTTACAAATTCTTACGTTCTATCTTATGTAATAAGACCACCAGACACCTTGGGATTGGTCGGAACAAGACCAAATATCCAAATAGCGGACTTTGATTTAGATGGTAACATTGAGATTGCTTTTTTTACGACATCTGGTTATTTGTTGATATATCAATTCGAGCGAAATATTTCGCTGTTTTCCCTTGAATTTTTCCAAAAACTTATTCTTGACCCATTTTCGGTCTCCGCTTGCATAACCAAAATTCCAAATAACATTTTTGACCAAGCAGTAACCTTTGTGGGTGCGGTAAATGTTCTTTCCGATAATTTAATTCTTGAATATTCAACAATCTGGAAATTGTACAAGTTGAAAGCAATTGCTCCCAATATATATACAGTTGAAGAAGATGAGAACTTTTGGGGAGCAAGAGTTGGTGCAACTCCTCAAGGTATTTTTTATAGAAATGGTATTAATTCAGCGGATGTGGACTACTTGGACGGGGACGAATTGTTTCTTTCCTTGTTCCCGAATTTGTATGTGTTTAGATATGATGTAAACTCGGATAAGTATAAGCAATTCTTATGGTTACCTTACGTCTATTCAAATACTGTTGTTGTTGATGATTTTGATAATGATGGGAACAAGGAATTCGGTGTTTCCCGTTGGGATGGGGTTTCGTTCTACCAATTTCAAACACAAAAACTTTCAACACCAATTAACACAGACGGTTGGATTGATATTGATGATTTCATATACGTAATCTGGGACAAAGTAGAAAAAGCGAACCTTTATCAAGTTTATGAATACGACAAGAATTTGAACATTTTAAAATTGCTTGATGAAGTGTATGGAAATAATTACCAAATCCAACGAAATTTTATTCCTGGCGAGCGAATATTTTTTGTAAGAGCAATCGATACTCTAAATTTGTTTGAACCAAGCGATTATTCACAAGGTATATTTGTTTATGATACAATATTGACTAAACCTTTAAAAATTAATGAAATTAGTTTAAATCACTTGATAATTTCTTTCCAGGGTAAACTTTCCCAAATGAATATACCAGTGAAAGAAGTAGAATTATTCGACCAAAATCGATTAGAAATTCCAATTCACTCGGTAGAATTTGTAAACGATACTGCATTGTTAGTTGCAACAGGCAGACCTCTTAAAAATGAAAGGTGCGAGGTGATAGTTGGCAAGTTTCGTGACTTTTGGGGGAATTATACCCAGCCCGATACACTTAACTTTGAACTACAGTTTCAAGAAGAGCGAGATTCTTTACTTGTTTTTCAAAGATTTGAGTTCATTGATGATTTGAGAGTTGATATAGTTTTTCCCCAAGAACTCGATAGGAAATCTGTGCTTAATAAAGAAAATTATGCTATATTGCCTTTTGGGAATATTGATTTAATTGAAATGCCCAATGAAAAAACTATTAGAATTAATTTTAGCAGTTATCCAAATATTTTTTCTTTGGGCAAAGATTTCTTTCTGGTGCTAAAAGGAATTTACAACCTGGATTCAAGTAAATATATTAAGCCTCCTTTCAATTCAATATGTATAACCAGAGAGGCAAAAGAATTGGAGAGAGCATTTGCATACCCAAATCCAGTGAATTTGAATTTGAATACAGAGATTACCTTTGCCAACTTACCACGAAATTCAAAAGTAGAAATTTATAATAAAGAATTTCAAAAGTTATACGAGCTTCAAAATGATGCTTGGCGTGGTGGTGTTAGTGTAAATATTCAAAATATAGATTTAAATTTATCACCTGGAATTTATTATTTTCGAGTGGTTATGGATAGTGAGGGAGTTGTTAAATCATCTTCTTTAAAGAAATTTGCTGTTGTAAAATGAAACGATTACTTCTTTTACTAACATTTTTACTTATTTCTTGTCAGGAAGGGCTTGACCCAACAGTCCAAGAAACATCATTCGTCAAAGGAAAACTAATAGTAGTATCTGGTAGGAGCAGTTGGCCACCAATTGATTCAGCGATTGAATTACGAGTCGTTGGTTTTCGTGATTTTCCTCCCAAAGATTTGTTGAATGAAATTGTTTCTGGAAATGCATTTATTTCCGATACATTACCAAGATTTCTCGATACGATTTCTTACAATTTAAAAATTCAAAATCCGCCCGTTGAGATAAACTATCTTGTGGCAGCACTTCGATATGGAACTATATTTCAATGGAAGGTTATTGGGGTATATTCCGACGAAATGACATACGAGAGGGTACCAAAGAAAATTTTCGTTACAAAAGGGAAAACCATTGATAATGTTAACATATTAATTGATTTTCACAATTTACCTAAACAACCTTTCGAATAGGTATGAGAAAATTTTTCACTCTTTTGTTTTTTTTGCTGATTATCAACTTTGACATATTTGCATATGAAATTATTGGTTTTGTATACGATTCAATAACCAGTAAACCTTTGGCTGGTGCAACAGTTAGATTAGAAGGAACTAACTTTGGTGCTTTGACGAAATCTGATGGCAAATTTTTGCTTACCCGTGTTGGGAAAGGTCAATTTAATATGATTGTGTCTTATGTGGGTTACACTACAAAGCGAGTAAAAATCATTGTTCCAGGAAATGATACATTGGTTGTTTATCTGACACCAAAATCCATAGAAACACAAGAATTAGTGGTTACTGCCTCCAAAAAATTACAAACAGTTCAAGAAGTACCCGTTAGCGTTTCATTCATCGGAAAGGAAATTTATTCAAAAAAGAATTATGTTCGCTTGGACGAAGCATTAAGATATGTTTCTGGTGTTACAGTGAATAAAGATAACATAAACATAAGAGGTTCTTCTGGTTTTTCTTTTGGGGTTGGTTCAAGGGTTTCCTATCTTATTGATGGTGTACCAATGCTATCGGGAGACAATGCTGATTCAAAATTTGATATTGTCCCGCCAGAAGCCATTGCAAACATAGAAATTGTCAAGGGTGCTGGTTCGAGTCTTTATGGTTCAAGTGCTATTGGTGGTGTAATTAATGTAATTACCAAAGAGCCGAGCGATAAAAGTTCTCTTACATTAAAGGTTCAAAGTGGAATTTATACCAAACCAAAGTATGAACAATGGATATACACTGACAAACCTACAACGAAATCTGTTGTCGAAGGTCTTTATTCGAACGACTTTAAGTTGTTCAAGATTCTGCTAAGTGGAAATTTTGTCAACGACGAAAGTTACAGACAATTTGACAAAAGCACTCGATACAATTTATTTGGTAAAATTTCCAGAGATTTCAAAAATTATGGCAAGTTCACTGTTTTTGGTTTTTTTAGTTCCGATAAACGAAATGATTGGGTCTATTGGAACAGTTTGGATAGTGCAACTCGTCCACCAACAGGGACAGATTTATCAAGGTATCTCATTTCGAACAAAGCGAATGTTTCACTCGATCATAAATTTTTGCTTACAACTCGTACTTTTGGGAATTTTAAATCTTCACTTTATTTTACCAAACTCGACAGCAAACTTGCTCCAGAAAACCCAGAATACCGACTTAGCAAAGCGTTTGCTTTCTACAACGAACTTCAACTAAATACCCACTTTTCAGACAATACTTTGCTGACTTATGGACTTAACTACCAACGCAACTGGGTTGAGTCGAATATTTATGGAAAACATAAGCAAAACTTGTTTTCTCTTTATGGGCAAGTTGAAGTTAGCAGATTACTCAACACAACATTTACTTTTGGCGGGCGATTAGATATCGAAAAATCTGACTCCTCAAAACAATATTTGGAATTTTCACCCAAATTTGGTTTCAACTATTTACTTTCCGACAAGAAAAGCATTCGTTTTTCGATTGGAAGAGGCTTTCGTAGTCCAGCACTTGCAGAACGATTTGCTACCATAAAGTATAGTGGATTCGAGGTTGTCCCCAATTATGATTTAAGGTCGGAATTCTCTTGGTCTTCTGAAATCGGAACACTTCTGGAATTCGACAGATTCCTTTTCCCCTCAATTATTGACTTTTCTATTTTCTATTCATACTACAATGATTTAATTGAACCAAACTTCAATGTTCAAGACCGACCTTTGATTCGATTCGAAAATATATCCCGTGCTCAAATTTTTGGTTTTGAAATATCACTTAAGACATTACTTTTCAAAAACATACCATTCTTTGTCGGTTTTACATTTCTTGAACCAAAAGATTTAAAAGAAGGGAAAATACTTAAATATCGTTCTAAATACACTTTGATATCTTCGGTAACTTTGCCATATAAGTTTGTTTCTGCAACTTTCGATTTTCGTTACATTAGTAAAATTGAACGTCTCGATGATATGTTGCGTCTGCAAGTGGAAGATTACGATGCTATTGTTCCAATTTATGTTGTCGATGCAAATTTAAAGTTCGACTTGGATTATTTCAAATTGCCACTAACAATTAATTTCGGAGTACAAAATCTTCTTGATTATTACTATGTTGAAATGGTTGGAAACCTTGCTCCAACAAGATTGGTTAGTTTAAGAATACAGTATAGTTATTAAGTTAATTTTTACTTAACATTTACAAAGTATTTTTGAATTTTTTGGATTGAGATATGAAGAAAATTTTAAATATTTTTTTAGGTCTTCTTTTTGTAAATTTCGTTTTATTCGCTCAAAAAGTCGTTGTTAGTGAATATTACAACGTAACTGGCGACCCACTTGGAGAATGGACTGAACTGCTTGTCATTGAAGACAATGTCGACCTTGTGGGTTTCACCCTTCGTGATAATGCGGGTTCAACTCCACCGCCATCTCAATGGACTGGTGGTATTCGATTTAAAAACCATCCTCTTTGGCGTAATTTACGTGCTGGGACAATAATTGTAATAAACCATAGGTATTCGCCCTATCAAAGTGTGGATGTGGACAAACGTGATGGTTATATAGAGATTGACGCCGAGAACGAGACATATTTTGAAAAAAGGTGTTTTAGTTGCATTGTTGGTCCAGAATGGTATCAAAAGGCTTTAAATATTGCTCAAGAAAGCGATATACTTCAAATTATTGACCAGAATGATAATCACGTTCATGCTCTTGCACACTTGCCCAATGCCGAGGGTGATTGGGTCAATATTCCTTCACCAAAAGTTGCATATGTCGGCAGTATACCACGTGGCGGGGTAACTGTCAGAGTTTGTCCTGGCTTAACATTGTCTGCATATAACAAAGGATTCGACACAAGAAAAGAGGAAACAGAACAGTCCGCCGATTATATTACAAAAGGTAAACCAAACAATCGCACGGGGAACATTAATCAAAATCAACAGTTTTGGAGAAGTTTGCGTGAACCAAATTGGAATTCGCCTTCGGCAAATGCAAGAGTTTTTCGGGACAGTGTGATTTTGGCCTGGAACCCAATTGCAGACCCAAATCCATCTGATAGTGTAAGCGGTTATTTGATTGTTAGAATTCCTTATGATTTGATTAGTAGTGCTCAAAATCCAGTGGATAGCCGAACGTACAACATTGGTGATAATCTCGGTTCTGGGACTGTTGTGGGAATTGTTAATTATTCCCAAGCGACCAGATTTGTGGATAGAATTTCCTTGCAATGCGGAGTACGATATGCATATAGGATTTACGCTTTTAGGTTCCGTCGTGATGATTTTCACGAAGATGTAGACGAATACACTGCACGTGGAACTGCATATAATGAGAGAAACTTTGCAGAGGTAGTCGTTGAAAAAAGCATTCCGCCTAAGCCAATACTGACCATTTCAAAAGGGGCAAACAAAATTTGCCAAGGTGATACTGTTGTCTTGAAGGTAAACAACGCCATTAGATATGGAAGGGTAACTTTCAAGTGGTACAACGATGGCAATCCTTTACCTGAAACCACAGATAGTTTGATTGTAACCACTTCTGGAAACTATAAAGTTGAAATAGAAGATTCACTTGGATGTATAATACAATCAGACCCAGTAACCATAGAAGTTGTCAATTATCCAAATTTGATTTTATACGCAAACGGGAATATAATTACGAAAGATACAACGCTGATACTTTGCCCAAACGAACAAGTGAATTTTAAACTTCTTGGTTGGTTCAAATATAAGTTTTTCAAAGATGACAAATTAGTTGAGGAGGCAAATAAATCTGAATGGACTGTTAATACAAGTGGAATTTATTACTTCGGTGCCGATAACGATATTTGTCACGCTCGAACCCCCAAAGTTACTGTTAAGTTTTTAGACTTAAGATTGAACGTAACTCCACAGAATATAAAACTTTTTGTTGACAAAAACGAAGTTTACAAAGATACCATCGTAACATTGCAAAATTTGGGAACAGATACACTTTACATTTCGAATATTTCTTTCTCGGATTTTAGTTTTGAAGTTATTTCGCCTAAACCACCATTTGTCATCTTGCCAAATGGAGAAATTAAACTTGCTATAAGATTCAAACCGTTAAAATCTGGTACTTTTTCAGCGAAAATGATAATAGAGAAGAATTGCAATTTTGCTGATACTGTTTGGTTCGAAGGCACAAAAACCTTGACTGTTTTAATCTACAATCAAGATACTTTGAATTTTGGTCTAATACCAAGTTGCTATGATTCAGCAGAAAATTCACTTTTAACACTAATAAACGATTATGGAGAAGATTTGGAACTACTGCGAGCCGAAATCTCTTCTCCATTTGAAGTTGTAGAACCAACTTTTCCAAAAGTTTTAACTACAAAATCAAATGTGTCGTTTAAAGTCAAGATCCGCAACATTGGAAATGGATTATTCGCTGGTTCATTAAAAATTTACTTCAAGTACTCTGGACTTATTGATTCGCTACAAATACCAGTGGTAGGTGAATTCTTTGATGTAAAATACCAAGTTATCAAGGAATTTCAAGACAACATAGAGTTGAATGAATGCGAAAATTCCAAAATCCTTTCATTTTTGTTTGTAAATGATACAAAAGTTGGATTAAAACTTGATTTAAGTACTGCAAGCAAAGATTTAAAAATCAATACCTTGAATTTTGATGTTCAATCTGGCGATACTGTTAGGATTACTTTTGAATTGGCTCCAACGGATATTGGTTCTGGCAAAGCCAAAATTAACTTTACAATTAATCCTTGCGAAATTGCTGACTTCCTTGAAGTAGATTTTGTGAAAAAAGGGATAGTTACTTTCTTTGGAGTTGACACTCTTGACTTCGGAACGATATACACTTGCGAAAGCACCAACATTTTTAAGAAATCAATTCCCATAAGAGTTATTGGCGATAGTTTAGGTTTAACGAAAGTTAGAGAATCAATAACTTCCGACCCATTTAATGTAAAATTCCCAAGCGATTCACTGCTTAATGATTTTAGCCAGATTGATGTATCTTTTGAACCAAAGTTAAATGGTCGCTTCGAGGGTAAAGTTAAATTTATTTTAGAACCTTGTGGTAATGAATGCGTGCTTTTTGTAAAAGGGGAATTTATCCAAGGAAAATATACGGTCTCCGAAGATACGATTGACTTTGGAGAAGTTGAAGTTGGAAAGTCATTAAACAGAAGGACAGTTATTTTTAATACTGGGGACACAACAATTTCGGTTGAATCTTTCAAAATCGATGACGGAATTAATTTCATCGTCAAACCACAAGTCGATTTAGCAACAGTTTTGAACAAAAATGACTCTACTGTTTTTGAAATAAGATTTGAACCAAAGACCGAAGGCTATTTCGAAGCAACGCTCGAAATTTGGCTTGGTTTTCCTTGCAATTCCTATCAAAAAATTATTCTCAAAGGAAGAGGAAAAGCACCCAATCCCAACTCTCTCACTTTGAGAATCGATGAGCATAGATTTAGACCTTCAACAATTGCCAAAGTGCCTGTATATTTCTCTTTAGATGGAGCATCATTGAGTAGTATTGATTCGATTATTTTTGATGTAGGATATTACCATAGAGTTTACAATGTTTCGACGGTTTATTCTGGGACTTTCGTAACTCAATCCGTAATTGATTACAAGAAGGAGAACATACACATTTCGGTCGATACAAGGAAACAAAATGTATCCGAAGGGATTCTTGCCTATCTTGAAGGTATGGTTCTTGTTGGTGACCAAAAGATTGTTGATTTGACAATAAATAATGTAAAAATCTTTTCAAATGATTCAATAAAAGTAATTACCCAGAACGGTAAAATAATAGTTGACAGTGTTTGTATGGTTGATTTCCGATTGATTTCTCCCGAAGTTTTGCCAGAGTTCAATGTTTTCATTGAACCTAATGTACTTACAATTCAAGTTTCTTCTAGCCAAACCTTTACCAATGCCGAAGTTTATATGTATGATTTGTTAGGGAAATGTGTGTTTGTTGAACAACTCTATAATCTTCCGAAAGGAGAAAGCGAATTCAAGTTCAAACACAATTTAAATCCATATCAACGCTACTTTTTCCTCGTTCGATTTGGAGATGCAATAAAATCTATTGTAATAAATTACAAACAAACTGAATAAGCAGAAGATTTATTGTTTAATGTTTAATATTCATTTTGTAATTTAGATTTTTTTGGGATTTGAATATGGAGAAATATCCAAAATTGCTTTTGCCAGAAATTCCAAATTTGAGCGACATTGAAGTATACATTGCAAATGGAGGTTTTGAAGCCTACCGAAAAGCGTTAAAAATGTCGCCAGACGAGGTAATAAATGAAGTAAAAAAATCTGGACTTCGGGGTCGGGGTGGTGCTTGCTTCCCAACTGGATTGAAATGGTCGTTTATGCCTAAATCTAACGATGTTCCAAAGTATCTTTGTGTTAATGGTGATGAGTCTGAACCTGGTTCATTCAAAGATAGGCAAATTTTCGAATTCAATCCATTTCAACTCATCGAGGGGATTTTGATTGCTGGCTATGCAATGGGTATCCGAACAACATACATTTACATTCGTGGTGAATACCACAAATGGATTAATCTAATGCAAAAAGCATTGGATGTTGCGTACGAAAGGGGTTTTGTCGGTCCGAAAATGAAGGAAACTTTCGGTAGCGACTATTGGCTGGATATTTACATTCATAAAGGCGCTGGTGCCTACATTTGTGGTGAAGAAACTGCACTTATGAATTCAATCGAGGGCTATCGGGGCTATCCTCGTTTCAAGCCACCTTTCCCTGCTCAACGTGGGTTGTGGGGATATCCAACAACGATAAACAATGTAGAAACTATTACCGCAGTTCCCCAAATAATTAAAATGGGTGGCGACGAATATGCAAAAATTGGAGCGCCCAAACATCCTGGTACTTTGCTTTTTGGCGTAAGCGGTCATATTAACAAACCTGGTGTTTACGAGTTGCCAACTGGTACTCCTTTGAAAGAAATTCTATACGAGCATTGTGGTGGAATTTGGAAGAACAAAGCATTAAAGGCAGTAATACCAGGTGGCTCCTCGATGCCACCTCTTACAGCCGAAGAGGCTGAACAAGCCAATATGGATGAAGAATCATTGCAAAAATTCGGTACGCACATTGGTACTGGTGGAATAATTGTAATGGATGAAGATACTGATATAGTTAAAGTTACTTATAGAATAGCCCATTTCTATCATCACGAATCCTGTGGACAATGCACACCCTGTCGTGAAGGTTGTGGTTGGATGGAGAAGATGTTGAAACGAATTTATGAAGGAGACGCAACCACAAAGGATTTGGATTTGTTGTATTCTGTTGCTTCCAATATAGAAGGAAATACAATTTGTGCATTGGGAGACGCAGCCGCTTGGCCAGTTAAAGGTTTTCTAACTAAATTCAGAAGTGAGTTTGAAGCAAGAGTTAAACCGTCGAGGGAGTTTGTTCCCAAAAATATTGTTCACGGCAAGCGAAGAAGCGCCCAATTACTTTTGGAAAATAGAACTTAATTGTGGCGGATGTGCATAATGTCCCCATCCTGAACAATATAGTCTTTACCTTCGAGGCGAAAAACGCCCTTCTCTTTGCATTTTGCAAAAGAACCACATTCTTTAAAATCATTGTAATGGACAACTTCCGCCCGAATAAATTTATTATAAAAATCAGTGTGGATGACGCCAGCAGCCTCTTGTGCTGTCATCCCTTTACGAATTGTCCAAGCACGGCATTCGTCTTCTCCAACTGTAAAGAACGACTGAAGACCAAGTAGGTTATACGCACTTCGAAGTAGTCTTGATAGGGCGGATTCTTTTAAACCAAAATTCTCCATAAATTCAATTCTTTCCTCGTCGGAAAGGCGCGAAAGTTCATATTCGATTTTAGCAAAGAATGGTTCTATTCTAATGTTTTTCCCTTTGAATTGGTTTCGTAAATCTGCGATAAGTTCTTCGGACTTCTCGATATCGGATTCGGAAAGATTAACAGCAACAATCAGAGGTTTCATTGTTAACATTTGATAGTTTTTTTGTAGTAGTTCCTCATCCTTGGTAATATCCAACTCTCTCAAAGGAATTCCTTCTTGAAGTGCATTATTCCATTTGATTAGTATGTCTTTTGTTTTCAACAGTTCGTCTTTGTTCTTTGCCCGAGTTAGTTCTTTTTCAAGTCTTTCAAGACGGGACTCAATAAAAGATAGGTCGAAAATGCTTGTGTCCTCGAAAAATAGGTTTATGTCCCGTTTAATATCTATGGTTTCCTTGATATGTGGAATAGTAGGATCTTCAAATCCACGAACGATAAGTATGAAAGCATCGTAATTTTTTGCAACAGTTGCAAACTTCGAGTTGTAGGTCTGAATCTCAACATTTGAACTTCCCATAAAGTCGTCGACTTCGATGGTTGCATTTACTTTCCGTTTGGGGTTGAAAATTTGGGTCAGATAGTCCAAGCGTTCGTCTGGTACTTTAATAATTGAAACAGTGGACTTTCTTTGAGAACCTTGGGCTGTTTCCTGTTCTGCGGAAATTAATGATTCGAAAAATGTAGTTTTTCCAGAGTAAGGCAACCCGACAATTCCAATCTTCATATCTAAGCGAAATATAATTTTCAAAAATAAGAAAAACGAAGAAGTTTAGTGTAATCTAAAAATAAAAAAAATTACTAATCGTTTATGTTTTTTTAAGTTTTTCTATTGGAGTTTTTTATGGAACTATTAACAAAAGAATCGTTTATCGAGAAAGTTTTCGATTATGAAAACAACGACCAATGGGTTTTCAAAGGCAAGAAGCCAGCAATCATTGATTTTTATGCTGATTGGTGTGGACCTTGCAAAACTGTTTCTCCAATATTGGAGCAACTTGATAAGGAATATCAAGGCTTAATCGATTTTTATAAAATCGATACTGATGAGGAGCAGGAGTTGGCAGCAATGTTTGGCATTCGTTCTATTCCAACAATATTGTTTATTCCCGTTGACGATGAACCAAGGATTGCTGTTGGGGCAATGCCAAAGGAAATTTATGAAAGAGCAATCGAAGACTTGTTTAAGATAAAGAAACCCTTGATTCACTAAAAAAACATAATGTTGAAAAAGGGCGAGCAATCGCCCTTTTTTTGTTTTCGAAAAGTCCAGGGTAATTTGTAAAAATAATAAAAAGCGTGTTCCCCTCAAAAGTTAATCTTGAAAAAACTTAAACGGCGTCAATGATTTAAATAATTCCAAATACAAATTGGGTACAATTCCCTCCCTTTTTTGATTAAACAAGCAAGAATATTACCAACAAAAACTGGGCTACATTACTTGATAAATTATTCAAAAAAACGACACTCCTTGTTTTATGATTATTTTATAACTCTACAATTAGTTTAAGTACTGATATTAATCTTCAAAAGGTGGGTGTTAAGTTCGTCTTCAACTTAATTGTTAATTTTTACCTACAGTAAATTTCTTCCTTAATTTTTCAAATTTTGAAAAAAGACAAAACCAAAAGTCTTCCTTGTAATAAAATCATTTCAATTCTTAACTCTAAGGTCATTTGAGTTTTTTGGCATATTTTGGTAGAATGCAAACTTCAAAATCACTTGAAATTTCTTTTAGAATTCAATTATCGGAATTACCATAAGGAGTTTTTCTTCTCTTGAAATTTTTCTTTTTTTTAAAACCAATGGAATTTAAAATTCTATTTGCCGAATGTTAATTTTTTCCCAAAATTCTTTAACTTTGTTTTTTGAAATAAATATAACTTTTCTATGGAAATTAATGTTAACAAAAAGAATTACACTGTCGATGTTGACCCAGATATGCCGCTTCTTTGGGTCTTACGCGATATTTTAAATTTAACTGGAACGAAATATGGTTGTGGAATTGGGGTTTGCAAATCTTGTACGGTTTTGATTGAGGGTGTCCCCGAGCAATCTTGTATTGTTCCCGTCAGTTACGCCGAAGGTAAAAGCATTACGACCATAGAAGGAATTTCTGAAAACGGTGACCATCCTTTGCAAAAGGCGTGGATTGAATTAAGCGTCAGCCAATGTGGTTATTGCCAACCCGGCCAAATTGTTCGTGCATATTATCTGCTTTCAAAAAATCCGAAACCCACTGTTGAGGACATAAACAAGGAAATGTCGGAGCATATTTGTCGATGTGGGACTTACGATAAAATCCGAAAAGCAATATTACTTGCATCAAAGGAGTAAGATTATGGAAAACAATACATCTCAATCAAGGCGAAGGTTTATCTTCGGAACAGCATTGACACTTGGTGGAATTGTTTCCGGATTTGCATTTTCGAACAAAGCACTTGCCGAATTAATTGTTTTTAAAGATGAAAAGAAAATTTTAGGCTTTGCACCAAGTGTCTGGGTTGAAATAACTAAGGACAACTTTGTTGTTGTAACAGTTGCTCGAAGTGAAATTGGCCAAGGTATTAAAACTACATTTGCAATGATAGTAGCCGAAGAGTTGGATGCCGATTGGAGCAAAGTCATTGCGGTCAATTCTCAAGGGGATCCAAAATATGGTGACCAATCAACTGGTGGAAGCACAAGTGTCCGAATGTTTTGGACAAATTTGAGGCAAGCCGGGGCACAAGCCCGCCAAATGATGATTAATGCAGCAGCACAAATATGGGGTATTTCGCCAGATGATTGTTACACAGAAAATAGTTACGTTTATGAAAGAAACGGTACGAGAAAACTTGCCTATGGTGAACTTATCGAAACTGCAATGAATTTGCCTGTTCCCCCGTTGAATTCCGTAAAATTAAAATCTTCCTCTGAATTCAAAATTTTGGGTAAGTCGCAGAAAAATTTAGAAGAACCCAATTACGTTACTGGAAAAACAATTTACAGTTTTGATTTTAGGTATCCTGGGATGAAATACGCTGTTTTACTTCGTTGTCCGTACATCGGAGGAAGTGTAAAAAGTTTCGATGCGACTGATGCACTTAAACAGAATGGGGTTATCGGAGTTTACCAAATCGAAGAAGGGATTGCCGTTGTTGCAGATAATTCCTGGGCAGCGTTGAAAGGGAGAGAGGCGCTAAAAGTGCAATGGAACGAAGGTCCAAATGCTAACTTAAATACAGAACAGATATACGAAACATTTAGAAGTTTAATTGTTAATACTGGACAACTACCTTCAAAGACAGTAAAAGAAATTGATGTTAGGTTCGAAGTTCCGTTTTTAGCACATAGTACAATGGAACCAATGTGTGCATTTGCGAATTTTAAAGATGGAAAGTGCGAAATTTTCGCTGGTACTCAAAATCCGCAATATGCAAGGGAAGATGTTGCAAGGGCTTTAAAAATATCAAAGGATAACGTAACTGTAAATGTATTAAATTCTGGTGGTGGCTTTGGGAGAAGATTAAACAGTGATTACATTACAATTGCAGCCAAAATTTCGAAAGCCTCTGGATTACCCATATTGTTTTTTTATACTAAAGCCGACGATATCAAATTTGATTACTATAGACCGGCGAGTGTCCACGCAATTAAGGCTGGAATAGATTCAAATGGGAAGCCAACTGGAATGATTCATATTATTGCTTCCCAAGGTGGTGTTTGGCCAGTCGACCCGCCTTATAACGTAGGGGGATATAACTACGAACTTAAATCTTCTGCGTTCGGGATTAGGGAGGGAGCCTGGCGTTCTGTTGAAAACACACAAAATATTTTTGCAATTGAATCTGCAATAGACGAGTTGGCATATCTTGCGGGGAAGGACCCGTTTGAATTTAGATTGGAAATTACAACAGATCAGAAATTGAAGAATGTGCTTTCGAAAGTCGCCCAAAACGCTAACTGGGGGAGCAGTTTGCCTTCCGGTTGGGGGCGTGGAATTGCCGCATTTGTTGGTTATGGTGCATACATTACCCACGTTGTCGAAGTTTATGTTTCAAATGAAGGTTTTTTAAATGTGAAGAAAATTTATGCTGTTGTAGATCCAGGTTTTCCAATCAATCCGGAAAATATTAGAAATCAAATACAAGGTGCGGCAATTGATGCTCTATCAACAGCCTTGTATGCTGAAATTACAATCGAAGGAGGTCAGGTTCAACAGTCTGGTTTCCATAATTATCGCTGGTTGCGGATGGATGAAATTCCTGAATTCGATATTGAGATTCTTCGAACTTCCGACAACCCTTCGGGAATGGGAGAGGTCGGCTTTCCATCTGTTACGCCAGCCTTATGCAATGCGATTTTTAACGCAACTGGAATAAGAATTCGCAAACTACCAATTTCGAGAACCCCTCTTACCAGTGTTGAGAAGCAATTGACAAAAGATAATTATTTCGAAGTTAATGCTTTTCCAAATCCTTTCGAATCGAGCGTAAAAATTGAGATTACACCCAGGAGCGTACTTAATAAAAAACTTGATGTAGAAATTTACGATTATCTTGGTAAGAAAGTAATTGAACCAAAGTTTAAATATGACAGTGCTAAATATTTTGCCGATGTTAATTTTGAAATTTTGCCGCCTTCGGTATATTATGTCGTTGTTTCCTTCGGTGCGGAACGATTTTCTTTTCCTATTATGAAGGTAAAATAATTTTTTTAAAGTTGTTTTCAAAAAAGAAAAACAAAATCATCTTTGGTTATGTTGTTTTATTTTATTAATTTGCAGTTCTATTATTTTTATGTTTAACAAATTTTAATTGAGAATAACGGAGGTTGCTTAATGACTGACAGTGTAATTAGTCAAGTTGACGAGATGAAAGTCAGCGAGTCTTCTGAATTCGAAGCCTCGATGAAAACCCCAAGCAAAGTAAGCGTACCCGGAAACTTGCTCGAAATGAACTTCAACAACTTGGAAATCGATGAGCAAACTTTTTCCGAAATGATTTCCAAGAATTTTAAAGAAATTAAAGAAGGACAACTCGTTCGTGGGAAAATAGTGGATATTACCAAGGACGAAGTTTTCGTTGATGTAGGATTTAAAAGCGTTGGCGTTATTCCACGCAGTGAACTATTAAATTCCGAGACCCTTAAGGTTGGTGATCAAATCGATGTTTTTGTCGAGGCATTGGAAGATAGCCAAGGACGCGTCTTGCTTTCTCGCAAGCGAGCAGATTTTATGAGAATTTGGCAAGAAATCAATAGAATCTATGAGAATCAAGAAGTTGTTCCCGTTCGAATTTTGCGAAGAATCAAGGGTGGAATGGTCGTCGACTTGCTAGGTGTTGAAGCCTTCCTACCCGGCTCTCAAATAGATATTCGCCCGGTTAGAGATTTTGACTCCTGGGTCGGCAAAACTTTGGATGTAAAAATTGTTAAGATTAACCATCCCAACGAAAATGTTGTTGTCAGTCATAAAGTAATACTTGAGGAACAATTAAAAGACCAAAGAGAGGCATTGCTGGCAAAACTCGAAAAAGGTTTAGTTCTCGAAGGTGTTGTAAAAGCAATTGCCGATTTTGGTGTCTTTGTTGACCTTGGTGGTGTTGATGGGCTTGTTCATATTACAGATTTATCCTGGGGTCGAGTTACCCATCCAAGTGAAGTTGTTCAACTTGACCAGAAAGTTAAAGTCGTTGTTCTTGATTTTGATCCAGACAAGAAGAGAATTTCCCTGGGTATTAAACAATTGACACCACATCCCTGGGATTCTATTGGAGATAAATACGAAAAAGGAACCCGCGTACGCGGTAAAGTGGTCAGCCTAACCGATTACGGAGCATTTATCGAAATTGAAAAAGGTATCGAAGGCTTGATCCACATCAGTGAAATGTCTTGGACACAGCACGTCAAACATCCTTCCCAAGTCGTTTCCCTTGGTCAAATTGTTGAAGCCGTTGTCTTAAATATAGATAAAGAAGAGCGAAAACTTGCCCTTGGAATGAAGCAACTTGAACCGGATCCGTGGGAAGAATTGGCACAAAAGTACCCAGTTGGTTCTCGCCATCGAGGAGTTGTTCGCAACATTACGAACTTTGGGGTATTTGTTGAATTGGAACCCGGCGTTGATGGATTGATTCATATTAGTGATTTGTCGTGGACAAAGAAAATTCGCCATCCCGGTGAATTCGTAAAGAAAGGCGAAGAACTCGAAGTCGTTGTTCTTGCTGTTGATAAAGAACAGAGAAGAATTGCTCTTGGGCACAAGCAAATTCAAGAAGATCCTTGGGATTACTTTGAAGAAAAATACAAAGTTGGTACAATTACAGAAGGGAAGATTGAAAGAATCATCGAGAAAGGTGTTATCGTTGAACTTCCCGATGGTGTTGATGGTTTCGTCCCAGTTTCACAATTATCGTTCGCCCCGGTGCGTGTCATTACTGATTACTTCAAAATTGGTGATAAACTACCTCTTCGTGTTGTTGAATTTGAAAAGGAATCGAAAAAGATTGTTCTTTCTGCTGTCGAAGCGTTGAGAACTATGGATCAAGCAGCTATAGATGCATATAACGCTGAGCATCCAGTACCAAACGCCGACAAAGTTGTTGTCGATTCAACAAGAAGCTATTTTGATGCTTCCGAGGCTGCCGATTACGAGGGAATTGAAACAAAGACACAACCCGACGAACACATTTCCAGTGCTTTATATCCTTCGTTGGTAACTAATTACACTGTTCCGCCCTCCGATCCAAAAGACGAAGTAATTATTGTTGCCCAACCAGAACAAAAATCTGTTGAAGAAAAAGAAAATCAAGTGAATGAAATCCCAGATTCTGCCTCCGAGTCAATTCAAGAAGGAACTATTGATATTGAATTCAAAGAGGAAGAATCAAATACCAAAGAAAATGGGTAATTTGGAAGAAAATTCAAGGCTACCAAATTTGGTAGCCTTTTTTGTCTATGGATATTAATATTAAAGGAAAGGTTGCCTTAGTCTGTGGTGCTTCGCAAGGCATTGGTAAAGCAATCGCAGAGCAGTTTGCTTCCTCGGGTGCGAAAGTAATATTGCTTGCTCGCAGTCAGGAGAAACTTCAAGCGCTTGTCGATAATTTAAACAAGAAAACTGAAACCAATCATCTTTACATTTCCTGCGATTTATCTAATCTTGAAGATTTGGAAAGAAAAGTCCAAGAGATTCTAAATCAAATTGGTACAATTGACATTCTTGTCAATAATACCGGGGGACCGCCACCTGGGAAATTGTATTTGTCCGAAGCAGAACAATTGGAAATTGCATTTCGACAGCATATCCTTTC
Organism: Candidatus Kapaibacterium sp.; assembly: GCA_013414795.1. Lineage (GTDB taxonomy): Bacteria > Bacteroidota > Ignavibacteria > Kapaibacteriales > UBA2268 > Naka2016. The sequence goes on along the minus strand of CP058732.1, from coordinate 1,918,394 downwards.
GGCACAGAAATTGATTTCTTTACTGGTACCAGGAATGATAGAAAATAAATTTGGTAGGATAATTAACGTGGTGTCGGTAGGAATGCGAGAACCAATAGAAAATCTTGGAGTTTCAAACACAATCCGCGGAGCAATGGGGAGTTGGGCTAAAACTCTTTCAAAGGAACTCGGACCATTTGGAATTACTGTAAACAACATACTTCCCGGTTATACTCTGACCGAAAGACTAAAATCGCTTATTCAACAAAGGGCAAACGAAAAGCAAATTTCGTTTGAAGAAGAAGCCAGTTCAATTATCGCAAAAATTCCAGCCAAAAGATTTGCCCTCCCCGAAGAAATTGGGTATCTTGCCGCATTCCTTGCTTCCGATTTCGCAAGTTACATTAATGGTGCAAGCATTCCTGTTGACGGTGGCTTTTTGTCTGGTATTTGATAATTTAGTAACATAAATCAATTAAGGAGTTACTATGAGAAGGCTTACTATCTATTTGGTGTTATCAATATTGCTTGGTTTGCCCAAAACATTTGCAGTTCAGCCAATTGTAACTGTGCCCGAACTTCCACGCAATTTGAGGAACTTCGTAGCCGACGAACGAAAATATTTTGAATTAATCGTAGATTACTATCTTAGAGCAAAACTTCTCGAAGCACAATTGGATACAAGCAATGTTGTTCAAGCAATAAATTACGACGCTGTACAAAATCTCGACTTAAACGAGTTGAGAAAGATGGCTTCTCTTGCTAAAGAATTGTACAACAAGGTCTTGGCTTTGCCAGAGGAAAAAAGAATCATTAACCTTCGCCAACAAATTGACAAACTATTGAAAGAAAATCTGTTCCTAAAAATTGAAAATGACCAATTAAAAGTTGAATCCAATTACAAAAGTCTTGTCGATTTAAAAGATTCTCTAATCCTTGCATTAACTAAACAATTAATTGAATGCGAAAATGATAAAACGAAAGAGTTGTTAAATATTTACGAGAAAACGCAAAATCCCCCTTTACTTTCATTTGGAGTAAATGGCACTCAATATTTTTTCGACAAAGGAAATTTAAGAACCTACATCGCTCCAACTTTTGACTTGTCCTTAAGATTTTTGAATTTAGCCTCGGGCATCGTAAATCTTGATTTTACAACCAACTATACTTATCTAACAAATATTGTTGATAATACATATAATGACATTGTTCTTCAACAAAAGTTTAAAGATGATATTTGGAATTTTCAGGTTTCAATTGGATTTGATATGTCGAAAGTTCTAAATGCGAAATCGTTTATGTGGAAAATCGGTTTCGGTGCTGGATATTTTCTTTGTTACACCAAAGAAGAACAAGTCTATGGCTTTCAAAATGATTATAGGGGCTTCTCGGTAAATATACATACAATTATTGGTGGTTTCAGTAAGAAAGTGCCAATTGGAATTGTTGCGGGCGGCACTTTCTTCAAATATCTTGATGATTTGGCTTACGACCGTGTATTTTTGGGAAAGGTTTTTGTTCCAAGCATCTACCTTGGATTGAAATTCAATCTTATTAATTCATTTTAGGGGGAAAAAATGAAAAAGTACCTTGTGATTTTTATGATTTTTTCGCTCCAAATTCTTTTTTCCCAAGATTTGGAATATGCCAAAAGACTTTTAAAACTTGCGAATACAAATGTCTGGCTCGAAAAATACGACGAAGCAAGCCAACTGGTCGACGAGGCAAAAAAAATTCTTTCAAAGTTTAACTCTTGGGAATCTAAATATTGGACAGCGGTTGCAGACGAAACTCTTGGTCACATTTATTTTCAAATGGGTAACTACGATTTTGCAGAGAAATATTATCTTGAAGCAAATACTAAATTTAAAGAGTTAATAAGTTCTACGTACAAAGGTTCTCAATATGCAACAAAAGAACTGATTGAGCAAAGCAAGGAAATCGGTACTGTTAAAAAAGGCCAAAAGGAATTAAGTCAAAATAAAAAAATTGTTAATCTAAGTTATTCAAATGTAACAGGTTTTTTGAACTTACCACAAGATTTAGAAAGTTTTGTTGCGGAAAACTCGAATTTAAATAAATTTCCAGCCGAGCTCTATGGTAAAAAGAATTTAAAAATTTTAGTTTTATCAAACAACAGGCTCAATGACGCTGTTCTACGTGAAATGCCAAATTTGGAGTATCTTGACCTGTCCAACAATAATTTATCGAATGTTCAATTCGATCTTGCAACTATTCAAAATTTAAAATTTGTTAATCTTTCAAGCAATAGATTGAAAAAAGTTCCAATTGAACTTATTTCTATGAAAGATCTCAAATTGGTCGATTTGCGAAACAATCAAATTCCATTTTCCGAGATTGCAAATCTTATTCAAAACCTTCCAAACACAACAATATTGTTCGATAGATACGAAAAAGTCGAGGAAGAGGAAGAGTAATTTTTTAAAAATTTAATTACGAGTGAAATAATAGTTATTGTGAAATAACTTAATTTTGCTTTTTTTTATAATTTTAAGGGGAACAATGGAAAATATTATTAAAAAACTCCACGAGGACAAAGTCACTTTTGTGAACTTGCAATTCACAGATATACTGGGAACTTTAAAGGAGGTTACCATTCCCGCCTCAAAAATTGAGGACTGTTTACGCTATGGAACCTGGTTCGACGGATCTTCAATCGAAGGGTTCGCTCGAATTCACGAAAGTGACTTATATTTGAAACCTGATATTTCAACATATGCAATTATTCCTTGGCTATCGAACGGCGAAGAGAAAACTGCCAGATTTATTTGTGACATCTATAAACCCGACGGTAACCCTTTCGAGGCAGATCCCAGGCAAATATTAAAAAAAGCATTGAGCGAGGCTCAAGAATTAGGATACCAATTTATGCTTGGTCCCGAAGTTGAGTTCTTTTTGTTTACCAAGGATGGGGACAATATTAAGCCGCTTGATAATAGAGGTTATTTCGATCTTTCTGGCGAATTTGCCCAACAGATAATGCGTGATATTGCCAAAAATCTTGAATATTTTGGTATAGATGTAGAAGCAACCCACCACGAAGTTGCAATAGGACAGTTTGAGGTTGATTTTCGATATGGAGATGCATTAACGACTGCGGATAGGCTTCTGACCCTTCGTTCCACTGTCAAAGCAATTGCTCAAAGGTATAACCTAATTGCCTCCTTTATGCCAAAACCCATTCTGGGAATCAATGGTTCTGGTATGCACGTTCATCAAAGTTTATACGATTTTAAGGCCAAAAGAAATGCTTTTTATGATGAAAATGATAAATACAATCTTTCAAAGTTAGCCTATTCATTTATCGCTGGACAATTAAAACATATCAAGGAAATTTGTGCTGTCTTGTGTCCAACCGTAAATTCCTACAAAAGATTAGTTGCTGGATATGAAGCACCAGTTTACATTTCTTGGGCTAGAATTAATCGTTCTGCATTAATTCGAATACCCAAATGGTTTGAAGAAAAGAAGGAGTCTGCAAGAATTGAGTTACGTTGTCCAGACCCAGCCGCCAATCCTTATCTTGCATTTGCTCTTATGCTTTCTGCTGGGTTAAGTGGGGTGAAATCCAATTTGGTTCCACCCGAACCCGTTGAAGAAGACCTTTACCATTTTGATGATGTTAAACTCAAAGAATTCAATATCGAAACACTTCCCTCTTCATTATTGGAAGCAATTCAATATTTCAAGTCTAGCGAATTATCGAAAAAAACATTTGGTGATGTACTTTTCCGACGCTACATTAGGATAAAGGAGAGAGAGTGGAATGAATTTAAAATTCAAGTGACAAAATGGGAACTTGAACAGTATCTTGATATTTAGGTGATGAGTGTTTATAAATTAAATTGAATTAAGAATTTGATGGCTGCGAAAAGGCGGAACTTTTCTCCGTTTCTTTCGATTTTGGTTTTAATTGTACTGAATATTTTCTTTTACCTGCCTTCGTTGGAGTACGATTTCGTCTGGGACGACAAAGATTTATATATCAATGCTAAAAATATTCCTTTGAACAACCCTTGGGGTAATCTTTGGGAGCATTTTGTCCCTAAAAAGGACAAAATGTTTATGCCTATAACTTATTTTTTCTGGTCTTTTATTTCTTCTATTGGTGGCGTCGTTGATGGGCAGTTCATCCCATATCCATTTCATCTTTTCAATTTGATTGTTCATATCATCAATTCTCTCCTTGTGTTTCTTTTACTGAAAAAGTTACTTAATTCTAATTTGCCCGCTGTTTTAGGTGCACTGTTTTTTTCCTTGAATCCGGTACAAATCGAAAGTGTAGTTTGGATATCCGAAGCACGTGGTCTTCTTTCTGCTTTGTTCGGGTTTTCTGCTCTGCTTTTCTTTGTCTCTTACAAGAAAAATGTGTTTGTTCATACTTCGATTACCTCGATTTTGATAATTCTCTCCATTCTGTCAAAACCTAGTGGAATCGTTTTCTCTTTACTGATTATTCTAACCGATTGGTTTCTTCAAAATAAACCCAAAGCAGTTGATTTATTGAAAAGAAATTGGTTCTATTTGATTCTGGTTGTTCCTTTCGTTTTCGTTTCCTTCAGGGGAGAGGCAACCAAAATAATAGAATTCGAAATCCCTTTGGCATACAGACCAATTGTCTGGATGAATGCTATTGGCTTTTATATCCAGAAAATTCTTGTTCCAGTTAACCTTTCTCCAGGATATGGAATTACTCTGGCGTTTTTGAAAAGAGATATTTTGCATTTATATCCAATATTGATTGCTTTAGCAGTTCTTGTATTAGGTATTTTCGTGAGATTTAAAAAGCATTATTTCTACTCTTTGTTATTCTTCGTTGTGGCTTTTTTACCAGTTTCCAATTTGGTTTCTTTCTACTACCAATATTGGTCAACTGTTGCAGATAGGTATGTCTACATTTCTATTTTTGGATTTGCTTTTTTGTTCGCATATTTAGTGGAAAATCATTTTAAGAAATTGCAATATGCATTTCTGATTGTTCTTCCAATAATTTACTTTATCCTTTCAAGAAGTGAAATTGTTAAATGGCAAAACGAATATACTCTTTGGAATGACTGCATTGAAAAGTATCCAAAACGTATACCCCAGGTTTATCTTGGTAGAGGAATGGCACTCGAAGCGAAAAATCAAATTATGTCTGCTTTGGATGACTATTCAGAATCGATTGAACTTGACAGCAATTTCTATTTTGGATATTACAATCGTGGAAATGTGTTGTTTGATTTGCAGAAATACGACAAAGCAATTGCAGATTTTACTCGCACAACGCAGATTAATCCCAAATTTGTAAATGCATACGTGAATCGGGGTTTATGTTTCCTTGAAATTGGAAATTTAGATAGTGCGATTTGGGATTTCGATAAAGCACTTCAATTAGATTCAACCCAAGTAGATGTGGTTTTATATTTAGCAGAGGCTTGGGAAAAAAAGGATAGTTTAGAAAAAGCACTACAATACTATCGCAAAGCAGTTTCTATGGGATATAAAAGCGAAGAGATAATTAAAAGAATAAAATTTTTAGAAAACCAGAAAAAATTTTGAAATCAATTAAAAATTATTAATTTTGTAACAAGGATGTTTTATTAATTTTTAAGGTGATATATGAAGAAAAATATGGGTTCATTTGACCGCACTCTTCGTATAATTTTGGCAATAGTTCTTGTTTTGTTAATTGTTTTCAAACAACTCACTGGAATTGCTGCGATTATCTTTGGAATCATTGCTGTTGCCTTTTTAATCACAAGTATAATTGGAGTTTGTCCGATTTACTTGCCTTTTAAGATTAATACAGCAAAGGGAGAACAGAAAGAGTAAACCAGCCTTCTTTTCTCCCTTTGCTATTGATTAAACTTATTTCTTGCCATCAAAGGTAAGCCATTTTTGATGAAAGAGTGGGAAGTTGCTTGTAAATTCAAGTACTTCGCTCTTAACTTTATTTATAACATCTTCTTTATCAATATTTGAAATTACTCTGTCAATAAATTCGGCTATCTTAATCATATCGTCTTCAACCATTCCGCGTGTGGTCATTGCTGGGGTTCCAATTCTTATTCCCGAGGTAATCAAAGGTGGTTGCGTGTCGAAAGGAACAGCGTTTTTGTTAACTGTGATTCCAGCCTTATCTAATGCTAATTCCGCTTGTTTTCCAGTTACCCCTTTGTTTCGCAAATCGATAAGCATTAAGTGGTTGTCTGTACCTTGGCTAACAAGATTATAGCCCTTTTCGAGTAGAGCATTGGCGAGTGCCTTGGCGTTCTTGAGAACTTGTTGGATGTACTCATCAAATTGGGGTGTTAAGGCTTCGCCAAAAGCAACTGCTTTTGCAGCAATTACGTGCATTAGAGGTCCGCCCTGGATTCCAGGCATTACCCAAGAATCGACAATTTCGCTCATTTTCCTTGTGCGTCCAGATTTTGGTGCAACAATTCCAAATGGATTGTCGTAGTCTTTGCCAATTAAAATTAAACCACCTCGTGGACCACGCAAAGTTTTATGTGTTGTGCTCGAAACAATATGGCAATAAGGAATTGGGCTTTGCAAATATCCTTTTGCAATAATTCCAGCGGGGTGGGCAATATCGGCAAATAAGAAAGCACCAACTTTATCCGCTATTTCCCTAAATGCTTTGTAATCAATTTCGCGCGGATACGAAGATGCACCAACGGTTATCATCTTGGGTTTGTGTTTCTTCGCCAGGTCTTCGACCATATTCATATCGATTCGTCCAGTTTCGGGATTCAGTTCATATGGAACAAAGTTGAAAAGTCGACCCGAAAAATTTACTGGCGAACCGTGCGTCAAATGACCTCCGTGTGCAAGGCTCATTCCGAGGACAGTGTCCCCAGGTTTTAGGAAAGAAAAATAAACAGCCATATTGGCACTGCTTCCGCTGTGAGGTTGTACGTTCGCATATTCTGCACCAAAAAGTTTTTTTGCACGGTCACGAGCCAGATTTTCTGCGACATCGACCCATTCGCATCCCCCATAGTATCGAGCACCAGGGTATCCCTCGGCATATTTGTTAGTAAGAACAGAACCTTGTGCCTCGAGTACTGCTGGAGAAACAAAATTCTCGCTAGCAATTAGTTCAATCTTGTCGTGTTGTCGTTTGTATTCATTAATTAAAGCATTAAAAACTTCGGGGTCCGAATTCTCTAAAAACTTATACATTTTATCTCCCATAAATAACCTCTGAAACAAAATACAAAAATAGAAAATTAGTACCATTTTCAACTTGATTAATTATATTAAATTAAAGTTTTTTTCGAGCTTCGTTTATGAATAAGAGTTTGTTGTTTGCGGTATCTTTACTTTTTTTAATTACAATTGATTTGTTTTCTGGTGAGTATCTATCGAATATTCTTGTGGTTAAATTTGTTGACTCCGTCCAAATTGAAAAAATTATCGAAAATGTTTCACCATACAATTTGACAATCAATTCCTTGCTTGGAAATGTAACTTTTGAACCTGCGTTCAATCAAAAATTAATCGAATTCGGATTGCGAAAATATAGTAATTATTTTCGCACTGACTATCAAAATCGTTTGCAATCATTAAGAAGAGTTTTTATTGTGAAATATACAAATGAGATTGATCCAATTGTTGCGTCCCGAAAATTGCATAATCTGGGGATTTTTGAATATGTTGAACCATTTTATATTCATAAAATTGATTCTGCGACAAATGATCCTTATTTTGGCAATCAGTATTATTTACGTCAAATTAAAGCACTCGAAGCCTGGAATTTAATTGATAGCACTGCTGATACTGTTGTGGTTGGCATTGTTGATACTGGTGTTGATATTGATCATGAAGATTTAAGGAAAAATATTTTTATCAACTATGGTGAAGTTGGAATTGACTCCTCTGGTAAATTTAAGTCTTTGAACGGAATCGATGACGACGGCAATGGATACGTAGACGATGTTTTTGGATGGGATTTCTGTGGTACTGATGGTCAAAAGCCAGATAACGACCCGCGCCCAGGTAACGGACACGGAACGCACGTCGCCGGTATCGTTGGTGTAGTCCACAACAACGAAATTGGCGTTGCGGGTATTGTCCCGAAAGTTAAAATACTGCCTGTTAAAACTGCGGATGACAATCCCTTTAACACTTTTATTTCGAAAGGATACGAAGGTATTCTTTATGCTGGAATAATGGGCGCGAAAGTTATTAATTGCTCCTGGGGAAGTGAAACTGGTTCCGAACTTGAAAACGACGTAATTCGGACAGTCAATTCGATGGGAGTATGTGTCGTTGCTGCTGCTGGTAATGACGGGAAATATTCCGATTTTGCCCCTGCCTCGTTGAATGGTGTTCTTTCTGTCGCTGCTGTCGATTCAAATGACATTAAGGCTGGCTTTTCGAACTATAGTGGTAGGGTCGGTGTTTCTGCTCCCGGTGTCAAAATACTATCTACAACTCCAGCAAACAGCTATGCTTCTTGGGATGGCACTTCGATGGCTTCGCCTGTTGCTTCTGGAGTTGTTGCCCTTGCAAGGCAGAAGTTCCCAAACTTAAATTACGAGCAAATTTACGAGTTAGTCAAAAGACAATCTGATAATATTGACAGCCTTAATCCTAATTATGTTGGTTTAATTGGTTCTGGAAGGGTTAATGCTCAAAGAACTCTGGATTGTAATCCGGACACCATTCGTTCTATAATTTTAACATCATACAAGGTTTTTGATTTCGATGGGGATAATCTTTTAGTTCCAAACGATACAATAAAATTGTTTCTGGCTTTTAAAAATGTTTTTTCAGATTTGAAAAATGTTTATGTTGAGATTCCAGACAACTCTCAAAACATTGCTTCTATTTTGAAAAATCGATTGATGGTTGGCGATGTACCAATTTTGACCACAATCGAACCCAAGGATTCAATAGTTTTTATCCTTAGTTCAAATTTGCCTTACGATTATTCGCTTAAAATTCCAATTTATGTTTACGATTCAATTGGCTTTGTTGCCCGCTTCTACATCGAATTTCAAGTGAATCCAACATATCGAACAATGTCGTTTAACAATATTTCCGTAACATTTAACAGCCGAGGGAATATTGGTTTCAACGATTATCCGCAAAACAAACAAGGTGTTGGGTTTATTTACAAAAGCAAGCCGAACGTTCTGTTCGAAGGTGGACTTCTTGTTGGTTACGATAGGTTGCACGTTTATGATGTGGTTCGTAGTTCAAATCAGAATAGGCAAAGTGGAAATTTTGTTGAAGAAAATATTTTCTCAATTAGTTACGATTCTGAGAAAAAATCCTATATTGGGAAATGTTCATTTATTACCAAACCAGATAGTTTATCAAGAAGCGATGTTTATGTTAATTGTGAAGTTTTGCAATCCGTTGGAGTAGATGATTCAAATTTAGTTTTTATTAGTTATTGGGTGAAAAATAACTCATTGATTGATTGGGATTCGCTTTTTGTGGGCTTGTTTTTCGATTGGGATTTGGGAATTTCTGGGCAAAATGATTATTGTGTCTACGATTTGGACTTTGACTTTGGGTACGCTTATAACAAGGACAATGATACTCTTCCACTGGTAGGGGTAAAGGTTTTGAACGATAGTCCCATCAATTTTTATGCAATAGATAATGATGGACGTGGGGAAGATAGCGTAGGAATCTACGATGGTTTTTCAAAGTATGAAAAATGGATGATGCTCACTGGCGGTATAAAAAGGAAATCGAGCAGAGCAACTGATGCCTCGATGGTGATTTCTGCTGGTCCCCTTAGAGTTGAAAAAGATTCGACCACGAAAGTGCATTTTGTTCTTTTTGCAGAGCAAAATATTTTAAGTCTACGAAAAACATCTATTAATGCTGAAAGTTTAGCCTATAAACTTAGTTTGACAAATAAACCAAAAGAAAGAAAAATTAGTCCCGTGGATATTACAATTTTTCCAAATCCCTCTTCGGACGACTTCATCATTAGAATTTCTTTTCTTGAAATTTCACCTGTTGAAATTACTGTCTATGACAATTCTGGTAGGTTCGTTAGAAAGTTCTCGTATGAGAAAAATGTCCCCTGGACGATAGAGCAAAAACTTGGCTTGGGTGGAGTTGGTTCTGGGAATTACTTTGTTCTGGTAAAAACAATGTTTGGCGATAGGCATTTCCTAATTACAAAAGTGAAATAATGTCTTATTGAAAGAAAAGCAGGTTTTTTAGTTTTTTGAACAGTTGCCAGGTTGAATTCACATCTCTTATGCAATACAAGGCTATATCAATTAATTTGCCTTCTTTAAAATATTCGGTAACATTCGAGCCATCAATTCCGTAGGATTTTGGAGATTCAATTCCGAAAGCCCTTGTGTAGAAATCGAGGTTGAACCTTTTAGTTGCAGAAAAGAAATTTGTTGGCTGGTAAAAAGTTAATTCGTCGAGCAAATCTGTATGGAGTTTGTAGTTGAATTTTGTTCCTTCCATCAAATTTCTGCTTGGTTTTAAACCGAGTAGGGCAGAACGTAAAGTAATAAACGGGCAGTCGAAGTTTCGACCGTTGAATGTTATTAAATGAATATCGGGATATTTTCCCAAAATTCGCCAGAAAGTTTCGATAGCCCTGCTTTCATTTGTTGTATGAATTTCGATTCCATCAACAATTTCGACTTTTTCAGAATTATCTTCGAAAGAATTATCCACAACATAGGCAACTGGTTTGAATGTTATTTCTTGGTCGTTTTCCATTTCGATGAATATTAAGCCTATGCAAATGATTTGAGCAGTGAAGGGGGAAAGACCAAATTCTGTTTTGCGTTTTTCAATTTCTTCTTCAGTAGTTAAATTTCGAAGCAAATATTCTTTTTGTGAATCGGAAAAAGTTTCCCAATCGAGTGGTGTTGTTTCAATGTCGAACACAAGATATTCTTCCTTCATAAAGAATAATTTGGAATAAAAGATTAATTTTGCGAGTTACAAACTTAACTTTTTTATTTTACTTTATGAAAATTTTTGGATTGTCTTTCAATTTTTTTTGCTTTTTGCTTCTATCTTTTGTTTTCGTTGTTGGTTGTTCAACAACCAAAAAAGAAGAAATTCGTTCTGCTGATGAACTTTTTTTATATGCTAAAAAGCAATACGAAAAGAAGAAATATGAAGATGCGGAAAAATATTTCGACCTTTTGAAATTGCAATACCCCGCCAGTCAATATGCAGACGATGCCCAATTTTATCTCGGACTTATTAATTTTAACAAAGGCGATTATCTTATGGCTGCATTCCATTTTTCTGCATTACGCCGTGCATATCCAAATAGCGAATATGCCAAAGAAGCCTTGTTTAAAACTGCTATGTGCTACTATAACCTTTCCCCTTCGTTCGACCGAGACCAAGAATATACCTTTAAAGCCATTGAGTATCTGATGGAGTTTCAAAATACATATCCAGGCGATTCTCTTGCTTATCTTTCCAATCAATATTTGAAGGAACTTCGAAACAAACTTGCCTATAGGAATTTCTTTACTGCAAATTTATATTACAAATGGAAAAGTTCCAAATCTGCTTTAATTTATCTGGATATGGTAATTGAGGACTATCCCGATACAGATTATGTCGAGGATGCATATTGGTTGAAAATGACGATTTATCAAGAAAAAGGGTTGTTCCTCGATTTAGAAGAGTTGGCAAAGGAATACCAAACTAAATTTCCCAATGGTAAATACTCCAATCAAGTCAAAAGTTTTATAAAAAACCAAAGGGGAGAACAATGAAAAGATGTTTATTTATATTAATTTTGATTGGAATGGTTTTAAACGCGTATTTATCTTTTGCTGAACAGCCTTTCGCTATAATTGTTCACGGTGGTGCTGGCAGTTATGGTAATGATTCAGTGGTCAATCAAAAAATCAAGGATGTAATTTCTTTTGCAGTAGAGCAAGGATATGCTGTTCTTGAAAAGGGAGGTAGTGCAATCGATGCGGTTGAAACTGCAATAAGAATCCTCGAAGATTCTCCGTTGTTCAATGCTGGTAAGGGTTCTGTTTTGAATGAAGAGGGATTTGTTGAAATGGACGCCTCGATTATGGACGGAAAAACATTGAAAGCGGGGGCTGTCGCTGGTGTACGGGATTTTCCAAATCCAATAACTCTTGCAAGATTGGTTATGGAAAAAACTCCTCATCTTTTGTTTGCTGGAGAAGGAATCGAGAGACTCATCGACAAATTCAATTTGAAACGTGTTTCACCCAAATCTTTAATAACTCCCGAAAGATTGGAAGAATTTAAAAAGCAAAAGGAAAGTCAAAGAAAGGGGACGGTTGGTGCAGTTGCCATTGACAAAAATGGAAATATTGCTGCGGGAACTTCGACGTGTGGAATGGCAAACAAGATGGTTGGTAGGGTTGGCGATTCTCCGATAATTGGAGCGGGAACTTATGCAAAAAATTCAACTTGCGGTGTTTCTTGTACTGGTCACGGTGAGTTTTTCATTCGACAAAGCGCTGCCTTTCAAGTTTCATCTTTGGTCGAGTTAGGGAAGTTTCCATTGCAAAAGGCAGTTGAATTTGTTTTAAGTGAAATTAAAAATATGGGTGCAACTGGTGGGATGATTGCAATTGACAAAGATTGCAATATTGCATTCGATTACACTACGATGGGTATGCCTTGTGGTTTCAAGTCGAGTAAAGGAGATTTTAAAGTTATAATATTTAAAGAAGAACTTTTGAACAAATAATTGTCTTTTCAATATTTTTCCTCTTTTAGTGTCTTTATTAGATAATTGAACGGGATTTGTGATGCAAAGAGAAATGTTGAAATCGAAAATTCATAGAGCAAAAATTACAGATGCAAATCTGTATTACGAGGGAAGTTTCACGATAGATGAGGAATTGCTCGAAGCGGGGAACATTTTGCCCTATGAAAAAGTATCGGTGGTCAACATAAACAACGGCGAACGCTTTGAAACCTATGTGATTCCAGGGGAGAGGGGAAAAAGACAATTTTGTTTAAACGGTGCGGCTGCACGCAAAGGTGCTGTCGGTGATGAAGTTATTATTATTAGTTATGCAATCTATTCAGAGGAAGAATTAAAAAACTACAAACCATTGATTGTTCTTCTCGACGAAAATAATAATATTGCAGAAATTACGCATTATACAGAGCCGAACAAACTTGTTAAGAAAGGGAAGTAGAAGTGCTTGGAATTGCGATACTTGCCGCTGGCAAAGGTAAAAGAATGAATTCAACTGACACTCCAAAAGTACTCGTTCAACTTCTTGGAAAACCACTTTTGGGTTATGTCCTTGATACAGCAATAAATATTTCTCCGCATAAAATATATGTTATTGTTGGCTTTCAAAAGAATAAAGTTATCGATTTTGTCCAGAATAATTATTCCCAGGGAAAAATCGAATTTATTGAACAGAGAGAACAACTTGGCACTGGACACGCAATTTTGCAAATTGAGCCTTATTTCGACAAAAGTATTGATGATTTGTTGATTCTTTCTGGTGATGTTCCTTTGATTTCTTACAAAACATTGCAAAGTTTTATAAATTTCCATTTTGATAATGGTAATGATTTGTCTTTAATTTCAACTGTCGTGGAAAATCCCAGAGGTTATGGTAGAATCCTCCGAAATTCAAATGGTCAATTGTTAAGAATTGTCGAACAAAAAGATTTAACAACAGATTTGGAAAACATAAACGAAATTAATTCGGGTATTTATATTGTTAAAACCGTTTCACTTTTCGATTATCTCAAAAAGTTGAAAAATCAAAATGCACAAAATGAATATTACTTAACCGATATTGTTGAAATGTATTTGAAAGATGGAAGAAAAGTGGGTGCTTTTCGAATAGCCAACTCTTTGGAAGTGTTGGGTGTCAATACCTACGAGGAATTAATGGATTTGGAGAAATTGTTGATTAAAGAAAAAGTTTGAGATGGTAAAAGGAATAAATCACATTGGAATTGCTGTTTCAAATCTTGAACAAAGTATGAATTTGTTTAAAACTTTGTTCAAGGTTGAAGAATTTCATATTGAAACAGTTGAGTCTCAAAAGGTTAAAATTGCTTCATTCGATGTGGGCAATGTTAAAATAGAACTTACTGCACCAGTTGATGATGAATCGCCTATTGCAAAGTTCATTCAAAAGCGTGGAGAGGGCATTCATCATATTGCATTTGAAGTCGAGGGGTTACAGCAAGAATTAGATAGATTAAAAAGTGATGGTATCGCTTTGATTAACGAAAAGCCCGTGGAAGGAGCCCACAATATGCTAATTGCTTTTATACATCCCAAGTCGGCAAATAGTGTCTTGATTGAGTTTTGTCAAAAAAGCGAAGATTATGTTAAACAAAATAATGAGTAACTATGCCATTGCTAATTTTAGTGCGTCACGGTGAATCTGAATGGAATTTACAAAACCGTTTCACTGGTTGGGTCGATGTTGATTTGTCGCCCCGTGGGGTTGAAGAAGCCCACCAGGCTGGAAAAATCTTGAAGAAGCAAGGATATCGTATCGATGCAGTATTTACTTCTGCTTTGAAACGTGCAATAAGAACGACAGAAATCATTCTTGAAGAACTTGGATTGAAGGGAATGCCATATGAAAAAGACCAAGCATTAAACGAAAGGCACTATGGTGATTTACAAGGAATGAATAAGACAGAGATTGGGGAAAAGTATGGGTTCGACCAATTGAAAATTTGGAGAAGAAGTTATGATGTTGCTCCGCCAGGTGGTGAATCTTTAAAAGATACGCAAAATAGAGTACTTCCCTATTACCATTCCAAGATTGAACCTTTATTGAAAGAAGGTAAGAATGTTTTGATTTCTGCCCACGGGAACTCACTCCGTGCCTTGGTTATGTATCTGGAAAATCTTTCGAAAGAAGAAGTTCTTGAATTGAATATACCCACAGGAGTTCCTTATGTCTACGAATTGGATGAAAATTTAAAAATTAAAAATAAAATAATTCTTGAAAACAAGGTCGAAGTATGAAACGATATATCTTTTCAATTCTTATAGTATTGCTTTTTTCTGGTTTGAGACTTTCGTCCCAAGATGAGAAAGCGATAATTAATTCGTTAAAAAAAGAATTATTTCGTTTCCAAGAAAAATTGAGCAAGCAACAATTTCCTCCATACTACATAAGTTATCAAGTTTTCGATGTTGAATCTGGGGGAGTTGTCAATTCCTTTGGAAAAACTTTAAGCAAAAACTCAAGCAAGAATCGATATCTTGATATAGATTTGCGAGTTGGGGATTACCAATTGGACAACACACATCGAAGCGAAAGAGGAGGATTTTCAGTCTCTTCGTATCAAAGTGTTCGTCTTCCGTTGAATTTAGACGAAGTTGCAATTCGGACTGCTGTTTGGAATGCAACAGAAAAAGCATATAAAGAAGCAACCAAACAATACCAGAATGTTCTTTCGAGTAAGGCTTTGAAAGTGCGTGAAGAAGACACTTCGGCAGATTTCTCTCGGGAAAATCCATCAGTTTATTTTGAAAAGCAGAATAAAGTGAATGTCGACTTAAATAAGTGGGAAGCAATTCTAAACAGAGTTTCTGCAAAGTTTAGGGAAAACAAATGGTTGCTCGAGGGAAGAATTTCCTTCTCTTACGAAAATACTTATAAAATTTTTGTGAATACCGAAGGCACTGAAATTGCTCAAAATGAACCAAAGTTTAGAATAAACATCTTCGTTCGTACAAAAGCAGAAGATGGGATGGTTCTCTATCTTTACAAGAGTTTCTTCGGTTTTACTGAAAATGAGTTACCCACGGAAGATTCAATCAATAAGTCGCTCGAAGAACTTATTTCAAAATTAAAGAAACTCAAAGATGCACCATTAATGGAAACTTACACAGGTCCAGCAATTTTAAAAGGGGAAGCCTCTGGTGTTTTCTTCCACGAAATTTTTGGTCATCGGGTTGAGGGACATCGTCAAAAAGACCCTCGTTCTTCCCAAACATTTAAATCATTCTTAAATCAAAAAGTGCTTCCAGATTTTATTAATGTGGTGTTCGACCCAACATTGAAAGAAATTGGGGGAACGAAACTTTCTGGTTTCTATAAATTTGATGATGAAGGTGTTCCAGCACAGAGAGTTGTGTCAGTCGATAGAGGTGTTTTCAAGAATTTCATTATGTCCCGTTCGCCAGTGGAGAATTTTCCAAAATCCAATGGACACGGAAGAAAAAACTATGGCTATCGTGCAGTTGCTCGACAATCGAATTTGATTGTAGAATCGAGCAAAAGTGTCCCGTTTGATTCTCTTCGCAAGATGCTAATTGAAGAATGCAAAAGGCAAGGGACGGAGTTCGGTTTGTTGTTTGAATCAGTTGAAGGTGGTTTTACTTTTACTGGTAGGACAATTCCAAATGCATTTAATGTTATGCCTATTGTTGTGTACAAAGTTTACGTCGATGGACGCCCCGATGAGTTAGTTCGAGGAGTAGATTTGATTGGTACACCATTAACAACATTTTCAAATATCACGGCAACAGGTAATGATTTAGGTGTTTTCAATGGAGTTTGCGGAGCGGAATCGGGTGGAGTACCAGTTTCTGCTGTTTCGCCAAGCATCTTGGTTTCCAAAATCGAGGTACAGAAGAAAGATAAATCGGAAGAAAAACCCCCTGTTTTACCTTCACCATAGTTGAGCAATGGAAATAACTGCAAACGAATATTTTGAGCGTCAGAGAATTAACAAGTATTTGAGTGCATTGATAATCATCTTTGCAGGAATTGTTCCAATTGGGTCTTATGCTTTTTCCTATTACTTGTTTTTTTCAAATTTCAAGCATCCTTATCTTACAAAAGAAGTAACAATGTTTTATGTGAGTGGGGTCGTTGTTATTCTTCTGTCTTTGTTTGTGGTTTTTTTGTTTCTTTCATTAAAACTTGAATTGGGTATAAATTCCCAATGTATTGTGTTTCGACTGTTCCCTTTTCACAGAAAGTTCCGAAAGATTCCATTTTCAGAAATCAGACATTATACTATTAGGAAATTTAGCCCTCTTCTGGAATATGGTGGTTGGGGTATAAGATACAGTACGAAGAGAAATGGTATTGGATATACAATTTCTGGAAAGTATGGTTTGCAACTTGAATTGATTTCGAATAAAAGATTGCTAATAGGAACTAAATCACCAGATAAAGTTCTTGAATATCTAAAATTGTATGCACCAGAGAAATATGTTGAAAAAAGAATTGAGTAAAACTATGAAAAAAATTAAATTAATGTTGACGATTCTTTTCTTGTTTTTTGGAATCTACCAAACGTTTGCAATAACTCATTCCGAAATTTTACGAGCAATGCGGGATGAGTTGAAACGTTCTATGGATAGTCTTTACATTGAAACATTGCAAAAGCCTTATTTCATAGAATATACTTTGAAAATTTCGAATAATTATCGGGCAAGTGCTTTCCTTGGTTCAATCGTAGATTCATCTCAAGTTAAAAAAGCCACTTTAAATGTGAAGGTGCGTGTAGGCGATTATAAACTCGATAATTCTAATTTTTTGGATTTTTCTTTAAGTTTTTTCTTTGGTGGCATTGAAGAGGGTAGTTCCCGTTCAATTCCAATCGATTTAGACTATTATGCACTTCGACGTGAATTGTGGCTTGCAACTGATTATGCCTATAAGAATGCTGCAAATACATATTCCAAAAAAATCGCTGTATTGAAAAATAGGATAATAAAAGATACAATCCCCGACTTTGCATTTGCAAAACCCTACAAATATTACGATACATCTTTGGTTCAAACTAATTTTGACTTTATGCAAGTATGCACAATGTTGGAAGAACTTTCGGATATTTTCCGCAATTATCCAAATATTTTCAACTCGATGGTTTCATTCGAATTTCTTCAGGATGTTGTCTATTACGTAAATAGTGAAGGAACAGAATATATTAAACCAAAGTTATTCACTGGATTAGAAAGTGCTGGCTTTTTACAAGTTGCCGATGGGTTGCCTTTAAACAATTTTTATTCAGCCTACTCCACAATACCTTCTAAATTACCAAGCAAAGATTCGCTTGCAAAGGCGATTCGCATTCTGTGCGAAAATTTGACACAGATGGAAAAAGCAAGTACTTTGGAAGATTCCTATTCTGGTCCAATTTTATTTACTGGTCAAGCAGCAGGGGAACTCTTCGCACAAGTCTTTGCACCGAATCTTGTTGTTCAAAGAAGTGTTCTTAGCGACCAAGGCAATCAGCAATTTTCAAGATATACTGCATTCCAGACCAAAATTGGTGGAAGAGTTCTTCCAGAGTTTCTTTCTCTAAATTCTTTGCCGTTAGCCAGTGAATATGAAGGTGTTCCTTTACTTGGCTATTTTAAAGTTGACGACGAAGGGGTTCCCTCACAAAATTTGAAACTTGTTGATAATGGCTATCTTAAAACGCTTTTATCCAGTCGTACTCCAATTAAGAGAATTCTAATCTCAAATGGTAACAACCGAGAAGGCTCTGCTATGTTTGGTAATTTAGAACTTGTTTCCGACAAGAAGCACACCAAAACATACAGAGAACTAAAACAAAAATTGATTCAATTGTGCAAGCAACGGGATTTACCTTTTGGTATTATTGTTAAAAAAATAATGAACCAAAATATTCTTTCAACTGTTTTCCCGTCTCTTTCACCGATAGAATTTAAATTTTCATCCGAACAGAACATTATCCCTATTGTGGAAGCCTATAAAGTCTATTCCGATGGGAGAGAGGAATTGATTCGTGGGGTTGAATTGAAAGGAATAAGTCCACAATCTTTTAAAGATATTCTCCTCGTTGGAAATAAGCCATACGTTTTGAATATATTGAACCAAGTGATTTCTTCATCCTTTTCTTTCAGTGGCTGGGTCGGAGTTTCGCTTATTGTACCAGATTTGTTATTCGAGGATGCAGAGTTGCGTCCCGTCGAAGCCGATTTTCCAAAACCACCTTATCTTGAAAGTCCATTACTTTTAAAAAATGATTGATTAGGGCTTTATGCAAAACGATAGAAACGAACTTGGCAAGAAAACTTTTTTACTTTTGTACCACCACAAGTGGATTGTAATCCTTTTTGTTGCTATCGTTACAATTGTTTCGATAATCGTTTCGCTTCTTTTACCCAATCAGTACACTGCAAAAGTAAATGCAATTCCACCTAAAACTTCAACTTCTGCAATGGAATCGTTGATTGGTGGTTTAAGTTCCACCTTGAAAGACATTGGACTTGCAAAACTTGGTGGAAAATCGGATGGCTTGTATTCATTCCTTGTTATTTTGGACAGCCGTGCCGTTAAAGATAGTTTAATACATAAATATAGATTCGACACTGTCTACAATATCCCTTTTACCAAGATAACAAAACTTCGTAAGCAATTCGAAGAAAATCTTGAAATAACATTGGAACCCGAAGGCAATTATGTTATTTATTTCACTGATGAGAATCCAGAACGAGCCGCAAATGTTGCCAATGATTATATTGAAATTGCAAATTATGTTGCTCAAAAAGTTGTTCAAACAGAGGCATCATTCAATAGAAAGTACCTTGAAAATAGAATTTCAAGCATAGATTCTCTAATTAATGTTCTTCTTGATTCTCTACAAAGATATTCGCAAAAGAACCTGATTTTTGCACCAGAGGAACAAGCCAAAGCAATCAGTGCGAGTTACATCGATTTGAAAGCAAATAAAATTTCGCAAGAAATACTCTATGAACTTTACAAATCTAAATATGGCGAAAACGACCCACTGACCTTCGCCCAAAAGAACATACTCGAAAATTTGAATCGGAAATTGAATGAATTTGAGAATAAACCTGGATACATTGGAAATTACTCATTGAAGTCGCTTACAAAAGTTGGAGGTGAATTCCTACGACTTTACGCCGAAATGGAAACTTACACCAAAGTTAAATCTTTTCTTTTACCATACTTGGAAGAGAATCGATTGAACGAACATAGGGAAATGAAGTATCTAATTGTTTTGGACAAGGCGGTACCACCCGACCAAAAATCCAAGCCTAAACGTTCTTTGATTGTACTTGGTTCCTTCTTTGGTTCTTTAATTTTAATTTCATTTCTCATTATTGTTGTGGATTCTATTGCAAATTTTGTTCGAAATGCAAAGATTGGTAAAAGTTCAAACTAATGAATTCATTAGCAGTTAAATCCAAAGCAAATTTTACAATCTTTTTATTTTTCCTTTTCTTTCTACCAATTTTTGTTTTTGCTTTGTACAAAGGTTTAGAACTGTACCTTTTAGGTGGTTTTCTTTTAACAGTTCTTGTAGTCTTATTCTTCAAGTATCCGAAAATTTGGATTTATTTTTCAACTCTGTTATTTTCAGTGTTCTTGGTGTACAAAGGCGGGGAAGACGAAGCATCGCTATTTGAAATTGGATTTGCTTTTTTGACCATTCCTGGTATTTTCTTTTATATGTTCCATAAGGTTTTTATAAAAAAAGAAGCGTTAGTTGAAAACTATGGTGATTTATTTATTTTACTTTTTGTACTTTTTCTTCCTTTCAATGCAATTATAGCCGTTTTAAATGGTGTAGAACTCATTAGATGGGTTCGAGAAGTTTCTATTATTCTGTTTATTCTTTATTATTTTCCAATAAGGGAATACATTAAGACTGAAAAAGATTTGATTGTTCTTCTTTCTTGTGCTCTTATTGCCAATCTTTCTTGTGTTGGCTTTGTTGTTCAAAATTATAGGGAAACAACTCTTGCTGTTGCCAATTATGCTTATGAATTGTTTGGCTTGGCTGGGAAGGTAAAAATAAATCATACAGTTTTTGCCGCTGGTTACTTTATGTCGATTATTCTTTTCGTAACAAGAAAAAATTTGATGCTGCGTGTTCTCCTTTTTTTCACTGCTTCTGCCTCTTTGATTGCTTTGATTATTACTGTTAGTAGAACCTTTTGGATTGTAACTCTTTTGGGAACCTTCATTTTGTTTGTTTACTATGGTTGGAAGGAAAGATTTCGTTTTATTTTCTTTTTCACTGTTATTAGTGCCTTAACTGTTGGCGTAATATTTTGGACTTTTGGAAGTAATTACAAAGTCGTTACAAAATTGATAGAATATAGATTTCTGACTGCAACCAAAGGAAAGCAAGACCGTTCTGTTCAAAGTCGTTTGGCAGAATTTCCTACTGTTTTAAATGGTATTGCCGAATATCCTCTTGGAGGGAACGGCTTTGCCAAAAAGATTCGATTTCGTGAACCAATTATGGTTCGTACTTCGACCTCGCAATCGATTCACAATGGGTTTACATCGCTTCCGTTTCGGGCGGGTATTCCTCTTTCCTTGTTATATGTCGCATTTTTTACCTTCTATTTTGGCAGAGCATTTAGGCTTATTCTTTTAACAAAAAATCATTATCTTCAGCCATATGTACTTTCTGGTTTTATTTTCCTTGTTATCCTCTTTGTTTCCCAGTTTACATTCCAACAATATTTAACAAGAGATTTCAATTTCGTTGGGTTTATTGCAATTGCAATGATTGAATTCGTTAATCGTAACTATTATAGAATTGAGTATAAAGTAGAGTGGAATTAATCTTTCTTGGGACAATCGTTGGCTTGAAAGGCTTGGATGGCACTTTAAAAGTTGCCACCGATGAGGACATTTTACCCAAACAAAATGCTAAGGTTAAAGTTGGTTATTCAATTAAATATTCCCAAGAATTTACAATATTGGACTATAAAATCACAAATTCGAAATATAACTACTTGAAATTGGTTGAAATTAATGGAATTGAGGAAGCCAAAAAGTTAATCGAGATGGGCGTTTATCTCTCCGAAGATGATATTATTGTTGATAATACGAAAAAGGATTACCCAAACGAACTTGGTTACAGTGTTATAGATTTCAAAACCGGTGAAGAAATTGGTATTGCAGTTGAAATTGTGCCCAATCCCGGTAACGACTTGATTTTGGTGAAAACTGAAAGCGGAGAGTTTTTCATTCCTTTTGTCGATGTTTTTGTAAAAAGTTTTGACGAAAAGGAGAAAAAAATTCTTGTTGAACTGTTAGACGGAATGATTTAATCATTACTATGGAAGCGGAAAAGATGCGGATAGATATTATATCGGCTGTTCCAGAAATTTTCGATTCTTTTCTTCACACAAGTATTATTAAAAATGCACAAGAAAAGGGCGTCGTTCAAATTTTTGTGCACAATTTACATAAATATTCATCCGACAAATTTGGGCATATTGACGATACTCCTTATGGTGGCGGTAGCGGAATGGTAATTCGATGCGAACCCGTTTTTAGGTGCATAGAAGAACTGAAAAGCCAACGTGAATACGACGAGGTTATCTACTTAACCGCTGATGGAGAATTTTATAATCAAAGCATTGCAAATGAACTTTCCTTGAAAAGGAATCTTATTTTCCTTTGCGGACACTACAAGGGCGTAGACCAAAGAATTCGTGATGCTTTAGTAACTCGTGAAATATCCATAGGGGATTTCATTCTCACTGGGGGAGAATTGCCAGCGATGCTTGTAATTGATTCGATTGTCCGACTTGTTCCTGGTGTTCTTGGCGACCCACAAGCAATTTTTGAGGATTCTTTTCAAGATGGTCTTTTGGAACCTCCAATTTATACAAAACCTGCAGACTTTCGTGGTATGAAAGTTCCAGATGTTTTGTTGTCTGGAAATCATAAAGAAATTGCTACTTGGCGTTATGAACAATCCTTAAAAAAGACAGCAGAACGTCGTCCAGACCTTCTTAATCAATGATTTTCTCCATTGCAGTTTCAATTTCGGAAAATCTGAATTGATATCCATTTTCAATTAATCTTTTCGGCACTACTCTTTGCGAGGAAAGAAGAACTTGCGACTGTTCCCCAAAAGCAATTTTAACAAAATAATCGGGTATTGATAGAATGAAGGGCTTGTTCAAAATTTTACCAATGGTTCTAATTAAATCCCGAAATCTTATAGGGTTTGGGGCAACAAAATTATAAATTCCATTAAATTCTTCATTAGAAACGCTATGACGAAGCAACTCTAAAAGGTCGTCAATATGTATCCAAGAAAACCATTGGTTGCCAGTTCCAATGACAACGCCGAAACCAAATTTAAAAGATAGAAGTATTCTTTGAACAGCGATGTCATCCTTTCTTAGAACAACTCCAAATCGCCCGATAATTAGTCGATGGTTTGGTTTCAATTTTTGGGCTTCGTTTTCCCAATCAATGCAGACATTTGCAAGGAAATTTGTCCCAGGTTTAGAATTTTCATCCAGAATTTCGTCCCCAGAATCTGGATAATAGCCAATTGCTGAGGTGCTAAAAAAAGCAATTGGTTTTTCGTCAAAGTTATTTAGTTTTTGGACAATTTGCCGAGTGGTTTCAATTCTACTTGTGTAAATCTCTCTTTTGTATGCTTTTGACCATCTTTTACCGATTGTCGCACCCGAAAGATTGAAAATTGCATCGATTTCTGGCAAAACACTGTCCCAGTTATCCTCCCAGGAAAAATTCTGAACAGCAAAGGGGAACAAGTTCTGTGCTTTGCTTGGATTTCTTGTGATGGTGTAAATCGAATCGCCCCGTTGATGGCAGAAAAAAGCAAGTCTTGAACCAATTCCTCCCGTTGCTCCCGCTATAATTAATTTCATTGTTTAAAAGATAAATGTTAAACCAATTTTAAAGTTATCGTTGAACAGTGGCGGTTCGGTATTGAATGGCCAGTTCATTTTGTCTTTTCGTAATT
This sequence comes from Candidatus Kapaibacterium sp., assembly GCA_013414795.1. Taxonomy (GTDB): domain Bacteria; phylum Bacteroidota; class Ignavibacteria; order Kapaibacteriales; family UBA2268; genus Naka2016. Next base: position 1,894,703 of record CP058732.1, on the reverse strand, counting down.
CATAAATACCATAGGATAGAGCACCTTTGAGTAACCCTTTAACCACTGGTGCAGCGTAAGGACTGGATTTGGCTACTTCATAAATAAACTCATCGAGCAATCCTTGGGCTAAAACTTCAACCACAGAACTTCCAAGCCAATACCAAAACTTATGACCTGGAAAAACTATGGCTCTTTCGTAACGAAAGTCAAGCGAAAAAGTGTTGAACAATAAGAGAGAAATTCCACTTTGGTATGCTGTCCCAAATCTGAATTGTTCGGAAAATCTTGAAAAGCGAAGACTGTCGGGTTGAGGAAAATTTTGAAGGTTTTCAACATCGAACTTGGACCAAATTAGCGAAGCCCCGTGTGTAAAAAACAAAAAGTTTTTCGAACCAAGATTGTATCCAAAACCACCATCGTCAAAATCGAGACCAAATCGCCACATTTTGGCATTAATGTTCGAATTGTTTTGGATTTGCCACTTCGAGGAGAAATTGCTTATAAAAACACCCGTCCTCGAAATCTCATTAAGTTTTTGACCGTTTTCGAATTCTTTTGTTGTCAATTTTGTTTTTCCAAGATGCAACGAAGCAAAGTTTTGAGTATTGAAATTTGGTTCAGGGACAATGTTCCTGTAATTAGTATTGTTAAAACCAGAGAAAATAGTTATTGATGGATGTTTATAATGCTTCGGGTTGAAAAATTTGTACATACCAAATGGTCTGATAATAATTTCATAGGGTTTGTTTGTTTCGATTGCAGTATCCTTTTCTATTTTTTCATCTTGGGAGAAAATGTTAGAATAAGTTAATAGGGCAAACAAAACTGTAAGGATTGTAAGTTTTTTCATTTTCCCTCCTTTTTATACCAATAACAGTTTTACGTAGGAAAGGAGAAATTGTTTCACTAAATTTCAGCCAATGGAACCGTAAAATAGAATTTGCTTCCTTTGCCTTCTTCACTTTCGACCCAAATTTTTCCTTTGTTTGCTTCAACAAACTCCTTGCAAACAATCAATCCCAAGCCAGTACCCTTTTCGTTTGCCGTTCCGAGAGAAGTGTGATGGACATCAATTCTAAACAATTTTTCCATTGTCTCTTTGGACATTCCAATACCATTGTCCTCCACACATACTTCTGCGTAGCCATCGACAACCTTTGCGGAAACAACTATTTTTCCCCCAGATCGAGTAAACTTAATTGCATTGCTAATTAGATTTCTTAAAACTGTTGTTATTGTATTAATATCTGCGTTGACAAGTATTCTTTCTGGCAAATCCGATTCGATTGTAATTTGCTTATTTTCTGCCTGGAGTTTAAGGAGACTAATATTTTGACGAATCAAGTCGCAAAGGTCAAATTCTATTGGTTCAATTTGGATCCTTCCCGTTTGGGATCTAGCCCAAAAGAGTAAATTTTCCAGCAGAGCAAATAATTGAGCAGAACTTTCTCTTAATGGTTCGATAAATTCAAGAATTTCTTCTTTCGAGAAATCGTTGAAGTTTTGGTAAAGAAGTTCAAGCACATTTTTGAATGCTCCGATAGGATTTTTCAAATCGTGTGCAATGATTGAAAAGAATTTATCTTTTGTGGCGTTAAGTTCTCTCAACTTTTGTTCGGATTCACGAAGTTCTGCTTCTGCCTTTTTCCTCATTTCTAATTCTTTTAATGCTTCATCTCTCATTCGTTTGTGTTCTTTGATGCGATAGGATAGATATGTATAATCTTCAACAGAGATAATTGCGTAGGTTTCGTGCTTTGAAGCACATTTCCAATTGGAAACAGTTGTATGTAAAAGCCGAGGCTGCATATCTGGTAAATAGGAAGGAAAAAAACTTTTATGGAGTTGTGTTGAAAAGACAACTGGTGGTCCACCATTAATGACAGAGGAAATTGGAACAATATATTTAGGATGGTTTAGATTTGGGAAAACTTCTATGAGTTTTTTTCCAATAACATCGGGGGATTTAATGTTTGTCCAAATCTCTAATTGTTTGTTCCAGAAAACAATATCAAAATTTGTTGAAATTACACAAACACCAATAGGTACAGCGTTAAATAAGTTGAATTGTTGAGTGAGTTTTTCCATAATCCTAATTGAAAAAACCGCCTTTTTCTAAAAATTTATTAACTGCTTGGATAAACATTGGAACAGTCTCTAGGTCTATAAATAGGATAAAATCCCCCTCCACTTGGAGATTTTCGATTTGAAAATGTGTTCTGGCGTAAAGTATTAACCCTTTTTCTGATATGTTTATATCTGAGGATAAAATTTGGTCGATGTTTCCATTAACATAGACAGGTATAGAATAATTTAATGTGGTATTTAAAATGTTGGCAAAAGAGCCGACTAAAGAATTAAGTACAATATTACCAACTTCTGAAAGTGTTTCCGCCTGGATTTCATCAAAATCTAATTCGTTTGTCTCGACGCTGGTGAATGCAAAAACTAATTTAGATGCTTGTTCGGTAGAGAATATGATTTTTGAACTGCCCTTGATTAGACCAGAAAACATTAATGTAACGCAGGAAAGATTCTTTTCAAATCCCAAGTCGATTAATGTTTGGGCGAGCATTTCGAGATTTAGAACTTTAACTTCGGGAACTGACAATTTGACATGCTTGCCAGAAATGGAGTTTAGCAAATTTGCTGCTTGCCCAACTCCGATATTAATCATTTCTTGAATTACATCAATTTGTTCTGGAGTTAAACTCATTAGGATATTATTTGTTGAATTACATAATTAAGTTCTTCTTCTTTGGGTGGCTTGTTTAGGAAAGCAATTGCACCAAGTTCCTTACATTTTGCTTTGGTTGTTTCTTGAATATCGGCGGAGATAACCACAACCTTTGTTTGATTGTGTTCTTGAGCCAATTTCTCAAGCACTTCTACTCCATTAATATCGGGCATCAGTAAGTCAAGAAAAACTAAATCGTATTTTGTCGTGTGAATTTTTTCTAATGCCTCGACTCCGTTCTTTGCTTCATCGATTTCAAAGTTCCACTTGGAAATCAATTGGCGAATCATACGCCTGGCAATTATTGAATCATCAACTATTAAAACTTTTTTCATAATATTTGATATTTCTTTAATTTGCAAATTAAAGTAAATCTAATTTAATACAAGAGAATGAAATTTGCAAAAAACTCATTCGATGTTTTTTATGAGTTACTCGAATTGAATAGTCAAAGATTCGGAAACATCGATTTGTTTGATGCTTATAAGTATTGCGAAGAATTCACAAAACAACATTATGAAAATTTTCCAGTTGCCTCATTGCTTTTGCCCAAAGTAGAAAGGAGATTCATTTATAGCATTTACTCATTTGCACGTTTTGCTGATGATATAGCAGATTTAACTGTGTTGCAACTATCTAATCCAGAAAGAATTAGTATGCTCGAACAATTGGAGAAAAATTTGGTTGAACTGAAAAATATCGAACATATTTCCAACCCTATCTTTTTAGCATTAAAAGATACTATTGACAAGAAAGAATTACCGCTCGACCCATTTTTGCGTTTGTTGCAAGCATTTAAAATGGATGTGAATTTTGTTCAACCAAAAACTTGGGGTGATTTGGAATACTATTGTTCATTTTCTGCAAATCCAGTTGGGGAGTTAGTGTTAAGAATATTCAATGAGAATAACGATAAGACCATTATGTTTTCAAATTACATTTGTACTGGTTTACAATTAGCAAATTTTTGGCAAGATTTGAGTGTGGATTTGAAAAGAGGAAGGGTTTACATTCCAGAAGAGTTTTTTATCAAATACAAAATAGATGCCCAAACAATTTTTGAAGCACAAAATAGGAATAAGTTTGAATTGTGTTTAAGGGATTTGGTTGAAAAAACTCGTGGTTATTTATTTGACGGTTGGAAATTGGTATGGCATTTGAAAAGTCAGCGACTTCGGTACGAAATTAATGCGACTGTTTTGGGTGGATTGCGAGTTCTTTCAAAGGTGGAAAAATTGGGCTTTCTTGTTTTGCATAAAAGACCTAAATTAAGTATTTTCGATTTTGTTTATGTTTTTGTTAATGCGTTTTTTTAGGAAATGAATCATTTGACTGTTTTCGATTTGGCATCATTTGAAAGAGTTGAACCACCCAAAGTTAAAGAATCAAACTTTCAACTTGCTTTTTCATTTTTACCCAAAGAAGAAAGATTGGCAATCAACACAATTTATTCTCTTTTTTCTTACATAGATTACATTGTGGACGAAGGAGGAGTTGACCAAAAGTCAACACTTCAAAAAGACAAAAGATTGAAGTTTTGGCTGGCTGTTGTTGATGAGTTGTACAACGATTCAATTCCAAGTCCAATTTTCTATCCCTTGTACTTTGCCATAAAACGGTTCTCTTTACCGAAGCAGTACATCGTTACTCTTATTGATGGTTGCCGACGAGATTTGTTCCAAAAGAGATACAAAACTTTTCAGGAACTTAAAGACTATTGCTACAGTGTGGCAAGCGTTGTTGGATTAATAACGATTGAGATTTTTGGTTACAAATATGCCGAGACGAGAAATTATGCTATTAATTTAGGGTATGCATTGCAATTGACAAATATTTTGCGGGACGTTAAGAAAGACAAAGATCGTGGTTATATTTATATTCCTCTGGAAGATTTACAAAATTTCGATTACAGCGAGGAGGATTTGATTAACGAGGTTTACAACGACCATTTCGTTGAACTTATGGAATTCGAAACCAAGCGAACAAGGGAATTTTTCCACAAGGCTCGTTCCCTTTTACATCCCGACGAAAGGATAACATTATTTCCCGCAGAAGTTATGGATGAAATATATTTCCGCTTGTTGGAGAAAATTGAATTGAGTAAGTTTAGAGTTTTCGACAAAGAAATCAAAGTTTCAAAGATACATAAACTTGCAATTACTTTGAAACATTGGCTATCGATTTTGCTTTTTATTAAGCCATTTGCTAAATAACTTCGAAAAATTTTGGTAATTTTGTTTTTTTTATTTTGCATATGGAAATTAAATTCGATGAAAATGAACTGAAAAGGGTTGAAGAAATTAAAGCCAAATACCCACAAACCCAAGCCGCATTGATGGGGGTTCTTTGGTTGGCACAAAAAAAGTTTGGATGGATTAGCAAGGAAGTAATTGAATATGTTGCAAAGTTGTTAGACTTGCCTCCGTCCCACGTCGACGGCGTTGTATCGTTCTATACGATGTACTTCAAAAAACCGATGGGTAAATATCATATTCAAGTTTGTACGAATGTTTCCTGTATGCTTCGAGGTGGTGAAGAAATCTACCACCACTTATGCGAAAGTTTGGGGATTAAAAACGGAGAGGTTACGCCCGACGGCTTGTTCTCAATTGAAGAGGTTGAATGTATGGGGGCTTGCGGTGGTGCTCCGATGATTGCTATTAATGAAGATTACTACGAAAATTTAGATATTCCTCTTGTCGACCAACTTCTTGAAAAGTTGAAAAATGGTAATGGAACTTCGCTATAAAACAGTTTCGCTATCGAGAGTATTCCTTGGAATATTTCTTGTGGCACATATCGTTTTCTATTTCATAGGAAATGAAATAGCATACTCTCTTCTTGCTTTAAATCCACGCTTGGTAATCTTTGATATTCAAATATGGCGACTTTTCACTTTTCCTTTGGTTTCGCTTTCAATCCCAGAGGCTTTTCTTTTTGCCTACACATTTTGGGTGCTCGGTCCAAAGGTTGAAAATTGCTTTCACAAAAATTACTTCTTGCTTTCATTAGTAATTTTCATCTTTTTGCAAGGATTTCTAACGACTGCTCTTTTTGGTAAGGAAAATTTTTATCTTGTTGGTACGGAAGGACTTTCGTTTTATTTGATTACTTTGTACTATTTAATTTATTTCAGAATCGTTAGCCAATACGAAACGCTTCCTTTGCGAAGTATGGTGCAAACTGCTTTTGTTATTTTCTTTTGGTTGATGGCTTCTATGCTTGATTCTTACATTTACGAACGAAACACTCTTGTGAATTCTTTTTCCTTCGCCCTTGTTGGCATTTTTGTTGGTTCGCTTTCTTACTTACAAAATTGCTCCTTTGCTATTGAATTGTTGCAACAACGTTATCTGGACTTTATTTCGTTTCGCAAAAAACTTGAAGAATTTGAATCCGAAGAAATGGACGAATTGATTACCAAAAAAAATGAAACTGAAATGAATGAAGCTTCGAACCTACCGAAAGAAGAGATAAAAGTCAATCTTTCCTTTACAGAAGATAATTTGAATCGAATATTAGACAAGATTTTAGAAAAAGGCAAGGAGTCGTTGACGCCCGAAGAAATTAAGTTCTTAAAAGAGTATTCAAAAAAGTTAAATAAATATGGAGAAAAGTAAAATGAAAAAAGAAGATTATTTGCGTTCCGATAAGATAGTTGAACATTTTGACATCACAAAACACAACACTGTCGATTTAGTGGAAGCATTTGGAAAGATGGCATTTCAAGCAAGAAATTTGCATCGAGCCTCCAAAATTTTCGATATGATGCTTTCGGATAAAAATTGCACTGTGATTCTCACTCTGGCTGGTTCACTTTTTAGTGCTGGTTTGAAGAAAATCGTCGTCGATATGATTCGCAACAATATGGTCGATGTGATTGTTTCAACTGGAGCAATAATCGTCGACCAAGATTTCTTCGAGGCTCTTGGTTTCAAGCACTACCAAGGTACTCCATTTGTCGATGATAACGAATTGCGTGAGTTGATGATAGATAGAATTTATGATACATACATTGATGAGGAAGAACTTCGCATTTGCGATATGACCATTGCCGAAATTGCCTCGAAAATCGAGCCTCGACCATACAGTTCCCGTGAGTTTATCGTTGAGATGGGCAAATATCTTGTTGAAAACGATAAAGGCGTGGATTCAGTAGTTCGTAATGCTTATGAATTTGGTGTTCCAATTTTTGTGCCCGCTTTTTCAGATTGCTCTGCTGGTTTTGGCTTGGTCTACCATCAATACCATACCAATGGACCAACTGTTTCCATTGATTCAGCCAAAGATTTTCTTGAACTCACCAAGATAAAAATCAAAGCAATTGAAACTGGAATTTTGATGATTGGCGGTGGAGTGCCAAAGAATTTCACCCAAGACGTCGTTGTTGCTTGCGATATTCTTGGTGTCGAAGCACCAATGCACAAGTATGCAATTCAAATCACTGTTGCCGACGAGCGTGACGGCGGTTTGAGTGGTTCAACTTTGAAAGAAGCCAGTTCCTGGGGCAAGGTTGAGACCACTTACGAACAAATGGTTTTTGCCGAAGCAACTCTTGCATTTCCAATCCTTGCCTCTTATGGGTATCACAAAGGAAACTGGAAGCAAAGAACAAGAAAAAGATATAACGATTATTTACAACAAATTCCAGAAACAGTAGCCAAATAACTTTTAATTGCTTCTACTTGATTGATTCTTAAGTTAGATTTTGACTTTTGCAAAGTTTGAAATTCACCAAAGCCACCAATTCCTGGTGGCTTTTCTGTGGAAAGTTACAATTCAAGATGAAGTATTTTGCTTGTAATTATAAACATCGAAACAACTTAAACCCGAAATAACTTTTGAAAAAGTTTTGCAGTTCCATTGTTTTTTTTGTTTTTTGAGTTCAGAACTATTTAAACACTACAAATGGAATATTGAAAATCTTTTTGTTTAATTTTATCACAATTGAATAAACACCATTCGAAAGATTACTGCAATCAACTTTTAAGATACCCGAGGCTGAATCCGTTGCCAGTAAATCAAATTTTGGTTGATTCATACAATTCCCAAAAACATCATAAACCTTAATGTCGAAATCCTTTTCAATATATGGTGTATCCCAATACAAACGAGTTTTGAAGTAATTCACTGCTGGTATTGGATATGGTGGAGTGTAGTACAAGTAGACAAAGTCCCCGTCCGTCTTTGGTTCTACAGGCAAGTATTTCGGTTCTTCGTAGACTATTTTTGTAAGGTTAAGTTCATAAACTTTATTAAATAACCCAGAACCAACTTCATTTAGAGTTAGAAAATAGGTATTGCTTTTACTGGTTACACAGGAGTTAATAATTGAAGGATTTCCCAATAGTTCGACAACATCGACTGAATCATAGTTGTGTAAAAAATCGTCGTTATTTGGGAATTTATAAAGATAGCCGTTGCTATAACATAAAAGCGTGTCATTATATATAAAGAATGTAAAATCAGAGGACTCTAATGTGGCAGAAGAATCAAGTTCTTGGGTATATAAATTGAACAGAATTATTTTATCTAAATATTTTTGAGGACCAATTTGATTGATGCGTTTTATCAAAAGATAATTTTTGTAATGGAGGTTTAAATAGTCATTCGGTTTCAAATCATATCCAAGAATTTTCCAACTTCTACCAAAATCGGTAGAATAGAAAATATTGGGTTCTTTTAAAAGAAAGAAGATTGTATCTTCAACTATTAAATTTCCACTATAGAACCATTCAAATTCTTCCAATGCAATAGAGTCGGTAACGTTGAAATTTGAATCAAAAACATAAAGAAAAATAGGAAAATTTAATTTGTTTAGTTGTTTTGTAAAATACCGATTGAAAACACATATGTAAAAGTCTTTATATGGAAATATTTTGTCTAATGAGTACCTAACTGAGTCTGTGAATAAAATGTTTTCTCTTTTGAAAATCTTAAACTCAAAACTTTCTCCAAAATCCTTAGAAAAGTATATTTCAAAATGAATAGAATCATATTTTAAAACTGATGTTGAATCATCGATTTTTTCTCTATGCGTAAAGTTTTTAGTGTTAATAAATCCCAAATTTCCATTTTTGAAAATTAAAGACTCGCCAGTTGATCGGGGAAAGTTTATCGCACTTCGTTTTGGAGGTAAAAAAGTACAACCTCCATCGAATGAAATGAAAAAATATGGTTTATATTCTGGTAAAATAATAATTGTATCATTACCCAAAAATTTCACATTTTGGTTTGATATTGAAAGAGTATTTAATGGTTTGAAGTACGAAATTAAATCCCATTTTCGACCGCCGTTGGTTGACCTCAATATGGTTTTGTTTGGACCGACTGCAATAATGGTATCACTATTCAAGTATGTAAAACTGTTAACTTTAAAGGTATTTGGTACTGAAATATCAACAGGAGAACCTAAATAAATGGGAATCATATATTCCAATGTATCATTTGGGTTAATTTCTTCTTCATTTTTGTCAACGGGATTATACTTAAAGTAACCAATCGAGTAAAAATAGTCATCAACATTAAACTTAATTGCTTTATGGGTCAAAAAGTATAGGGTATCATTAACAATTTGGTACTCCTTTGTCAATCTTACGCCTGAAGTAACAACTTTCCAGTTTTCTCCATAATCTTTCGATTTCAAAAGGCAGTGAGTGATATTCATATCTGCAAATCTTGGGTCTGCGATTTGCTTATTGTTTTGATAAATGTTTTCTGCAAGAATATAAATAGTGGAATCGTAAACCTTAAGATGTGAAATATCTCGACACATTGAACTTTTTCCTAGAACACTTTCGTGGAAATCGATGGTATCGATTTTTTTGTCTATTAAATTTATTCTAAAAATGTAATATTTGCTTTCGATGCAAAACAAATAATTATTTAGATAAGCAATTTCAGAAAATGAAGTAAATTCATCAAAATCAAAATAAGGCTCTGGTTGATTTGTTAAATCAATACCAATGCGAAAAATCTTATTCTTTGTTGCCAGGTAAAAAAATTGCTCATCAAAAGTAAAGTCAACCAACTCGGGTTCATCGAAGAGTTGTCGTTGTGTCCAATTCAACCCATTGTCAGTACTTTTAAGAATTGAGTATGGAGTTAATGCATAAAAGATGCCTTGAATTTCAACAATTTTCAGAATATCGAGTTTAGCCCCCAATGAAATTTGTTTCCACGAGTCTCCCCCGTCAGTAGAATATGTAATTATTCCGTATTTTCCATAAGCAAGGGTAATGTAACCATTTGTTATAACGCCGTTGTAATCCGTGCCGATAGGTTCTAAACCAAAGTTGATTTTATTTTGGGTATACAAACTTTTTGTGTTAAAAAACACAACAGCAATTAATATTATAAAAAGAAAAATATATTTTTTCATCTTTATCTCCAAAGATGGTTGGACAAAAATACATTTTTTAAAGAATTTTTACAAGAAAATTTTCAAAGAGCGACAAAAGATTTATATTAAGGGCTTTTCAATCGGTTTACTCCTTTTTGGTGGTCCACGGCATTGGGAACATCTGTGCCAAAGGGATGTATATTCAGACCATTTACTCCGAGTTGAACTGCTCTCTCTCTCTCTCTCTGTATGGCAAAAGCATAGTTACTGGTCGAAGAACTTGAATAACCTCGCTTACAATGTTGTAAAAAATCAACATAACTTCGCTTCGGCTGGTTGTTTGCAAATTATAAATAAATTTTGAAATATGCAAATTGAAAATGGTATATCGCAATCGCAAATTTTAGAAAAAACTATTCCACAACGACGGGTATGGATTTGCTTCCGCCAGTCCAACGCAAAAGGATGAAGTAGGGACCAGCAGGCACTTCACTGCATTCCCATTCTATTTCGCCATATCCGTTATCTCGAAGTGCGACTCTTATTCGCTCTTTGTCCTCAACCTTGTTCCCCATAACATCGTAAACCCCGAGGAGTGCCTCGTTCAAATGCAAAATTCCATCCCAATAAATCTTTATTTGAACAATGTTCCGAGCTGGCATTGGATAGGGGGGAGTGTGGTAGAAGTAGACAATGTCACGGTCCGTTTTTGGTTCCACGGGCAAGTATTTCGGTTCATCGTAGACTATTTTTGCAAGGTTAAGTTCGGAATAGGTTGAATAAAATACACTTCCAACTTTTTTGAGTATATGGCAAATTCCGATGCCACTTTCATTTTGAATTTTATCAATAAATGAACCCTCTTCGTTTAGTAATTGTGCTATGTCGATTGAATCAAAATTTCTAATATTTTCTATTCCAAGTGGGAATTTGTAAAGAATAGGTTTGTAGGGTTTATAGCCAAAAATTGTGTCGTTGTAATTAAAAAAACTCATAGGGAAAGGATAAGTTTCAATCGAGTCCATAGAGAAATTCTGTAAGTCGAAAATTAGCATTTTTTCAATGAAAGTTCCAGGTTTAGGGACGATGATTTTATTAATCAGCAAGTTGTTTTTGTAATAAAAAATAAAACTATTGTTATCACTTAGAGTTGTGTACAAAGTGTCCCAATGCTTTCCAAAATCAGAAGTTCGAAGAAGAAAAGGGTTATCAATGAAGAAAATAGTCGAATCAACAAGCAGATGAGAATATTCATTCAACACTTTCTTTGGAATAACGACTGAGTCGGTAACGTTGAAAGACTTATCAAAGAAATAAAAATACGTGTCGGGAATGGTATCAACTTGTCTAAATAATCGAGCACCGAAAGTGAGAAGGAGTTTATCGTTGTAAACTTTTTTAGACACAATTTTAAAACCTAATGAATCATTGTTTAAAATATAACTTCTCTTAAATTTCTTTTTTGAAAAACTTTGACCAAAATCTTTGGAGTAAAAAATTTCAAAAATTGTTGAATCATAAATAATGGTATAATTTGAACTGTCTTTTATTATTGTATGCAAAAAGTTTCTTTGATTAATCAAAGCGAATGTCCCATCGTCCCAAACAATTATTACGTCAAGACCATTTGGGAAATTTTCAATGTTTCTCTTTGGTGGTAAAAAAGTTGCGCCCCCATTGAAAGATACATAAATAAATGGCCGAATACTTGTTAAAACCAAGATTGTATCTTTTGAGAAAAATTTGACTTCCTTAATTGAACCAACTATTGGCTTAAAGTAACTAACTAATTCCCAGTTTGCCCCGTTATTTTTCGAGCGTAAAATTGTCTTATTTGGTCCAACGGCAATGATTGTTTCATTATCAATTTTTGTAAACATATTGACACGAAAAGTGTTTGGGGCAAAACTTTCAAATTCTCCAGTATAAATATCTATACTTCGGTCAAGAAGTTCGTTGTTATTAATTTCTTTTTCATTTCCAGATGAATCAATTTTGAAATATGTTATCGTGTAATAGTAATTGAAATTGAGAGTGTCCTTCCAACCTTTGTGTGTTAAGAAATAAACGGTGTCGTCAAAAATTTGGTACTCTTTCGTCAAACGAACATTTCGAGTGGAAATTTCCCAGTTTTCTCCATAATCGGAGGATTTTAAGAGATAGTGGCGGATATTAATATCTGCATATTCTGGCTGATTGTATAGTGAATTATTTTGGTTAATATTTTCGGCTAAAACAAATATTGTGGAACCAAAAACTTTCAAATGTGAAATATCTCGGACAATAGTCTCGCTCTTTAATACTGTTTGATGAAGGTCTATTATTGTACTTTCCTTTGTTTCAATATTGATCTTGTAAATGTAGTACCAACTTTCAATACAAAAAAGGTACTTGTCAAGAATTTCAATTTCATTGAGCGAAGAAAATTCAAATTGGTAAAAAGTTTCAAGGTTACCTTTTAGCAAGTGGTCAATTCGAAAAATAGCCTTTTCGCTAATAATATAGAAGAATTTTCCGTCGGAAGTGAAATCTCTAAATGTTGGTTCGTCGAAAAATGGACGCTGAACCCAGTTCAAGCCGTCGTCCGTACTTTTTAAAATTGAATATGGGGTAAGTGCGTAGAAATCGCCATCTAATTCGATGATTTTCAAAATGTCAAGTTTATCTCCAAGACAAATTTGGTTCCAGGTTTCACCTTTATCAGTTGAATATGTAATGATACCATATTTGCCGTAGGCAAGAATGTTTTTCCCATTGAAAGCGACGCCGTTGTAATCCGTGCTTATTCGTTCGATTCGTAAAGGAAATTTTTCGTTTGAATGAACAAAAGTTAAATCTAAAAGCAAAAGTAGTAAAATTAAAATTCTATTGGGCAAAGGTAATTGGAGCATTTTCCTACCTTTAATTTTAATTTACACAAAGAGAAAATTAAAAAAAAAAAGAAAGAATAGCAAAAAAGAATTAATAAATTAATGAAAAACACTTAAAAGTTTGATAGGATTGGTGTCCAACGATATATAAAGATTTTGCATTTCTTTCAAATGTTACTTTGCCATTAGGGTTCCGCCTCTGAAATATTTTTTTCCTAATTTTGTTTTTCTAAATTTTATAAAGTAAAGTGAATAGTATATTAATCATTGGTGCTGGTAAAAGTGGTATTGCAAGTGCATTGCTTGCTAAAAGGCAAGGTTTCGATAGAATTTTTGTAACAGAAAAAAGTAGTGAGGAAAACTACAGCGATGCCAAAAGGATTTTTGAAGCGAACTCCATAGAATTTGAATTCGGTAAGCATTCATTTAACTTGTTGAGTGATTTTGAACTGGTTGTGGTTTCGCCTGGTGTTCCTCCCGATGCTGAAATCATTGTCGAAGCGGAACGACTTAATAAACGAATAGTAAGCGAGGTTGAGTTTGCATACTCATTTTGCAAGAATAGTATAATAGGCATAACTGGAACAAACGGAAAAACCACTACGACAGCCTTAATTGAATTTATTCTTAACACCGCTGGAAAGAAGGCTATTGCAGTTGGCAACATTGGAGCACCATTTAGCGATTATGTCGACAAAGTTGAACCCGAAACAATATTTGTACTTGAATTAAGTAGTTATCAATTGGATAGAATTGAAAAATTTAAACCCGATGTAGCAATAATTTTGAACATTACGCCAGACCACCTTAAATACCATAAAACTTTTTCGAACTATCGAAATGCAAAGTTTAGAATATTTGCAAATCAGAAAGAAAATGATTTGTTAATTTTGAATTTTGACGATAAAGAAACACTAATTGCGAAATCGCAGGCTGGGGGGAAAGTCGCTTACTTTGGATTGAAACCAGTTGAATTTGGGGCTTATCTTAATGGCGACGAGATTTGCCTGCGGTTTCCAGAAAACAGTAACGAGGAGGTAGTTATGAAGGCGGGGGATATCAAAATTCCTGGAGTCCACAATCTATACAATTCGCTTGCAAGTATTGTTGCAGTTCGTTCTTTCGAGGTCCAAAACGAACAGATACGCTATGCCTTGATGAATTTTCAAGGGGTTGAACATAGGCTTGAGTTCGTGCGTGAAATCGATGGTGTGACATATATCAATGATTCGAAGGCAACCAATGTAGATTCTGCATATTATGCTTTGAGCAGTTACACTCGACCGATTATCTGGATTGCTGGCGGAAGAAGCGACAATAATGATTACGACTTTTTGGACGATGTCGTCGAAAAGAATGTGAAAGCCATAGTATTGATAGGCGAGGCAAAAGGGGAAATCTTCAATCATTTTTGTACAATGAAACGGTGTTACTTAGAGGATAGTCTTGAAGAGGCTGTCCATCGAGCCCGTGAAATCGCCGATGAAGGAGATATTGTATTGCTATCGCCTGCTTGCAAATCTTTTGATATGTTCCGGAATTTCGAACATAGAGGTCAAGTTTTCAAAGAAATAGTTAATAGTTTAAAATGATTCGGCTTGCAATACCCAAAAATGAAATTTACAAGCCACTTTTCGAGGAATGTGAAAACTATTGTAGTACTCGAAATATAAAATACTACCGTTTGAGCGAAAGCCAATGTACCGATTATTTGCTACGAAATTTGGTTGATGCTGCTTTTATTTCTCCTTTGGGGTACGGAAAAGGTGTGAAAATTGCAGACTTTCGTATTATTCCAGGACCAATCTTGTTCACAGAGGATTACACCGAACTTGCAACAATTTATTTCAAACAGAATTTGGAGAATGTTAGTTCAATACAATCGAATACACCAGATGATTTCATTATGATTATTGCCCAATTGTTGCTGAAAGAAAAGTTTGGTATAGATTTAAAATTGGAGCAGAACTCAGGTCCAAGGGCTGAAATACTTTCCAAACACGACTCTGCAATACTATGGGGCAAGGAAAAAACGGACGACGTAACTCTTGACGTAAGCGAGGAATGGTTCGACTTAGTCGAAGAACCGCTGCCGGTTGGTTTTTGGGTTTGTCGTGCAGAGAATTATCCACCAAATATCAAACAAATAGTTTCCGATATTGCCTCACATTCCTTGCCTGAAAAGGAAGAAATCGAGGAGCAAATAGTTGGGGAAAGTAAACATCTTCCTCGTAAAGGCTTGTTATATTGGAAGTGGTCTTCGAACCTTGAAACATCAATCGAGACAGTGCTGTTGTTTCTCTATGTTCACCAAGTACTTAGTGAAATTCCTGCAGTGAAGATACTCGAAAGAGATTAATTAAAACCCGATAGTATTTTCCTAAGTGTAAAATTGAGAAAACCACTCTAACAATGTATTCTTATTGAAGTCGCAGTAGAAAATTTCTTGTACAAAAAGAAAACCCCTTCCAATAGGATTTGGAAGGGGTATATATGGTTAAATTATGCTACTCAATTGGTTCGAAGCGGGCTTGGAAGAACCTTAAGTATTTGGGTTCAAATACCATTCGCAAGCCTTTCGCTTTGTCGCGTTGTTTATAGAGTTCGTAGATAGACCAAGCAACGACGTCAAGATGGCTTTGAGTGTAAACTCTGCGCGGTATTGTTAGGCGAACCAATTCCAGTTTGGGATAATTGTGGTCACCAGTTACTTTGTTTCTTCCAGCGGAAACAATCCCGCGTTCCATTGCACGGACACCGGATTCAATATAAAGGTCGGCTGCGAGACGTTGGGCTGGAAATTCATTTTGTGGGATATGGGGGTAGAACCGCTTGGCATCCAGAAATACTGCGTGCCCGCCAATTGGAACAACAATTGGGATGTCTTCCTCCAAAAGCAAATTTCCGAGATATTCGACTTGTTTAACACGAAAAGCAATATTTTCATCTTTGACTGCTTCTTCAATTCCACGAGCCATTGCTTCAAGGTCGCGCCCAGCCAAGCCACCGTAAGTGTGTAATCCCTCGAATACGACAACGAGATTGCGAAGTTCCTCGAAAAGGTCGGGGTCGTTACAAGCAACAAAGCCACCAATGTTGACGTAAAGGTCCTTTTTGCCACTCATTGTGCAAGCATCAGTATAGGAGCAAAATTCCTTGAGAATTTCAGCAACGGGCTTGTTTTGATAACCGGGTTCCCTTTGTTGAATGAAATATGCGTTTTCGACCGCACGAGTGGCATCGAGAACCACACGAATGCCGTGTCGGTGGGCAAGTTCGCTTACGGCTTTGATATTTTCCATAGAAACTGGTTGACCACCAGCCATATTAACGGGAGCGCCAATCGTAATGTAGGGAATTTTTTCTGCTCCCACTTTTTTGATTAAATCTTCGAACTTTTGTAAATCGACGTTACCTTTAAAAGGATGCCAAGCAGTAGAATCGTGTGCTTCGTCGATAATCACATCGACAAAAGTTCCACCAGCAAGTTCTTGGTGTAGTCGGGTGGTTGTAAAATACATATTTCCGGGAATAAAGTCCCCAGGCTTAATCAAAGTTCGGGAAAGTAAATGTTCTGCCCCGCGACCTTGGTGGGTTGGAACTACATACTTGTAACCATAATATTTTCGGACATTGTCCTCAAGATAGTAAAAGTTTTTCGAGCCGGCGTAGGCTTCGTCGCCCAGCATCATACCAGCCCATTGGTAATCACTCATTGCGTTTGTACCGCTGTCGGTGAGTAGGTCGATATAAACATCCTCGGAGCGTAGTAAAAATGTGTTGTAACCAGCCTCTTTGATTTTTTCAAGGCGGTACTCTCGTGTAGTCATCTTAACTGGTTCGACTACCTTGATTTTGTAAGGTTCAGCAAATGGTCTTTTCGTTAATCCCATAACAAACCTCTTTCTTGAAAATAAATTTTAAAAACTTGCAAATTGCTAAATATTTACAAAATAATCAAGCAAATCTTTGAACCTAATTTCTTGCAAGTTTTACTTTAAGCTTTTCGATCATATCTTCTACCATCCTAGGCAAATCGTATTCGGGTTGCCAACCCCAGTCTTTTCTTGCGACAGAATCGTCGACATCATCTGGCCAGGAGTCTGCAATTGCTTGTCTATAGTCTGGCTTGTATTCGATTTCAAAATTTGGATAATATTTTCGTATTTCTTCGTAAAGAGATTTAACGGTGAAACTCATCGACCCAACATTGTAATCGCAATGGTGGGTTAGATTTTCAACTGGGGCTTTAAGTAAATCGATTGCTGCTTTCAAACAGTCGGGCATATACATCATTGGCAAACGAGTGTTTTCATTTACAAAGCAAATAAATTTTTCTCCTCTCACTGCTTTATAGAAAATCTCTACTGCGTAGTCTGTTGTTCCACCTCCTGGAGGCGTCTCTGATGAAATTATTCCAGGATATCTTACACCTCGGCAATCGAGTCCATACTTGTGAAAGTAGTAATCCCCAAGAGTTTCGATTGTAACTTTCGTAACTCCGTACATTGTCTTTGGCTTTAGAACCCCATCTTGCGGAGCAATTTTCGGAATTCCAGGACCCCACACAGCAATTGAACTTGGAACAAAAATTTTCGACATTTCATATTTCACACCAAGATTGAAAGCGTTTAATGTGCCTCCAATATTCACATTCCAGCAACGAGTCGGGTTGCTTTCTCCTACTGCGGAAAGAATTGCTGCAAGGTGGACAATAGTATCGATATTGTGCTTTTTGACAACTTGTTCGAACGCATCAAAATTTGTAACATCCAATTTCTCGAAAATTCCATTCGCAAGCGGACTACCTTGCTGTGGTTCGGCAATGTCCGAAGCAATTACATTGTCATTCCCATAAATTTTACGTAAAGCAAGAGTTAATTCAGAACCAATCTGACCACTGGCGCCAGTTACGAGAATCCTTTTGGTTTCTTTTTTCATATTTCACCTTTTTTATGAAAAATGATCAAATCTTATTGTCTTTCCCGATTCAACTTTATAAACACCATAATTTTCAAAATTAGAGATAATATTCTTAATCTTGTCTATTTCAGTGGTGGTTAAAAGTAATTGTACTTTTAGATTTTTCATCAAATCAAGAACTTGGTTAATTCTGTTTATGTCGAGTTCTGAAAAAATATCGTCGAAAAGTACAATTGGGGCAGTGTTCTTTTTATTTTGTAAGTATTTGACTTCAGCATTTTTTAAAGCGATTAAAATCGATTTGCTTTGACCTTGGGAAGCAACCTCTCGTGCATTGTTCCCATTAAACAACAATTGAAAATCGTCTTTGTGTGGACCAAAAAGAGTAATACCACGTTCAATTTCTTTTTTGGCATATTTAATTAACAATTGTTCGAGAATTGATAAAATTTGGTCTAAATACCAATAACGCCTGAAAACGACAAGGTTTTCCGGTGTAAAAAAATCAAAGGGTTGGTAATCAAAAATTAGGCTCTCTTTGCCTTCTGTAATAGTTTCAAAAGCCTCGGAAACGATAAATGAAAATGTGTAGGAAAATAAACCTCTTTGTTGAATTATGTAAGAAGCTGTTTGAATAAATTTCTTATTCCAAGCCGAAAGGACATCAATTTGCTTTCGGTCCCCATTTGCAATTTCCGATAGCAATTTGTTTCTTTGTTTAAGAATTCTTTTGTATTCGATAAGTTTTTTTAAATAGACTGTATCTGTTTGCGAAATGATTTTGTCGACAAATTCTCGCCTTGCAGATGGAGGCCCAAAAATAATTTCTCGCATATCGGGATAGAGTACAACTAATGGTATTTGTCCAATAAGTTCTATGCTGGATATAGTTCCACCGGAAATGTCACGGATTTCTTTTCCTTTTCCAATTTGATAATAGACAGAAAAAGTAAAAGGGATACCATTTTGGCTCGAGCCGCCCACCTCGACAGTGTAGTAATTTTCGCCGTGTCTAACTATATTTTGGTCGTAATTAGTTATGAAACTTTTAGAAAAAGAGGCAATGGAAATTGCCTCAAGTATGCTTGTTTTTCCAGCGCCATTTGGACCAAAAAAAATATTCAAACTTGGTTCCAAATCTATTTCGCTCTGCTCGTGATTACGAACATTCTCAAGTTTTACGTAATTTAAAACCATTGGTTTTAAATCTTCATCGGCATTAAAAGCATTAGTAACCTTTCGTCTTCTGGTTTAGGTTTAAACACTGCTGGTTTGTTCTGGGCAGATAACTCTACAAAAACTTCGTCGTTTGCTTCGTCAACTTCTATATTTTGAATGGCTTCCAGGAAAAGTTCGTAGTTGAAACCAATTAGATAGTGGTCTCCATTGAAATCGCAAGGAATAATCTCTTGGGCTTGAGTCCCAACGTCTGGGTCTTCGGAGGTTAATGTTAACGAATCAGCAGAAACATCCAGCTTTACCAATTTCTGAATCGCACTGGCGAATAGGCTAACTCTTCGAAGAGCCGGAATAATATCCTTTTTGTTTATTTTAAGGAAGTATGGATTTTCTTTTGGTATAACATTTTCGTATTTGGGGAAACTTTCGTCAATCACTCTTGTAATTATTACAGTATTTCCAATGTCGAAACGAGTGTGAGTAATTCGTTCGTTTTGTTGTATGAATGAAATAATTACGTCGTCATCTGCTTTCCGAAGTAGTTCAACAGTACGAGCGGGTATTATCACATTCAAATCTTTAGGAAATACGTTGTGTTCATTGGAGAAAATTGAAGCCCGAACTAATCGGTAACCATCAGTGGAGACAAAATTTGCTCTTTCGCCTTGAAATTGGAATAGAACGCCAGTCATTGCGGGTTTGAAGTCGTCGACAGAAACACAGAAGTAAGTCCGTTCAGCAGCCCAAGTAATGTCTTTCATTGAAATCAAGGCTGCTTTCTTTTTGGTTTCCTCGTCGATTGGATTCACAATTTCTGAAATGTCTGGTTTTTCCGATTCGAAAAGTTCTGTTAGGGTCAGATATTCAAGTGGATCGAGTCCTTTCATTGAATATTTACCAAATTGGGTTTTGATGGAAATGTTGAAAGTATCCTCGTCGCTGGAAAATGTAAATTCTTCGGTATCTTCAAGTGCACGAATAATGTCGGAAATTCGCTTTCCGGGGACAAGGATTTTACCGTCTTCGCTGGGCGAAACTACTATTTGGTGCATTATTGTGATTTTTTGGTCCGAGGCAACAATTTTCAGAAGGTCGCCTTCGAGTATGAAGTAGAAGTGTTCCAAAACTGGTAATGTAGATTTTTTGGGTAAGGCTGGACTTACTTTTTGTAATGCTTGATTCAATTCCTTCAAAGATACAGTAAATTTCATACTTTCTCTCCACTATAATGATTAACACAATTTTTTTTAATTTTAAAATTTAAGTTTTACAAATTATGAAATTGATTTGAAAATTTTTACTTTTATTTAAACTTTATTTTTGTTCACAAAGAAATTGAAAATGTTTCATATTGCAAAGTACGGATTGGATAATTTTTTGATTGGTTTGGTTTTGGGGTTGGTTTTGATTTCCTTGCCTTTCATTTTTTCTTTGCATTTTGTTCTTAAAATTCTTTTTTGGATTGTTGGGGGTTTTTTCGTACTTTTTTCGTTTTGGTTCTTTCGCGACCCGAATCGCAATGTTCCTCTTCTTGCGGTGGAAGACGGTTCAATAATTCTTGCCCCTGCTGATGGTAAAGTAGTTGAAATTAAAGAAATTACAGATAACAGATTGTTGAACCAAAAAGTCTTACAAGTCAGCATTTTCCTCAGCCCTTTGGATGTTCACGTGAATCGTTCTCCGATTTCGGGCAAGGTTTTCTATGTTGAATATTTTCCTGGGAAATATTTGGTTGCCTACCACCCAAAAGCCTCCGAAGAAAATGAACATACCTTGATTGGCGTTGAGAATGAATTTGGCAAGATTGCGTTCAAGCAGATTGCCGGAATTCTTGCCCGCCGTGTGGTTTGCACTTTGAAAGTTGGAGATTCTGTTGAGGCGGGGGAAAAAATTGGTATGATGAAATTTGGTTCAAGGATGGATGTGCTTCTTCCTTTGAATGCTCGTATTTTTGTTAAAGTTGGCCAGAAAGTGCGGGCTGGAGAAACTATTATTGCTCGTTTGCACAAAGAATACAGTTTTCTCAATATTTAAAGGGCGATATGCTACGAATCACTCGCTCGATAGTTCCAAATTCTTTAACGTTAGCAAATCTTTTTTCTGGTTTTATTGCATTGATAAACGTTGCCAGAGAAGAATACACTCTTGCTGCACTTTTCGTTCTGTTTGCAGCCCTATTTGATATGTTCGATGGAATAACTGCTCGTTTGGTTCAAAGTGCGAGTGAACTTGGCGTTCAATTGGATTCGCTTTCTGATGCTGTTTCCTTTGGTGTTGTTCCATCGTTTATGCTTTATAAGATTTATTTCTACCAGCATGGGGACCTTGGCTTGTTGATTTCTGCTTTACCACTAATTTGCGGGGTTCTTCGCCTTGCCCGTTTTAATATTCAAACAAATGCTTACCAAGACAAACAGTATTTTACGGGAATGGCAATTCCATCTTCGGCTTTCTTTATTATTTCTTATTTGATTTTTTACCATAATTCCAACTTTCTTGATGATTCATTGAAAAGTTATTTGATTTATTTCGTTACAATTGGTGCATCCCTGGCAATGGTTTCAACAATCAAATTTTTAAACGCTCCTCGACCGAGCATTAAATACATTCGTCAACATCCTTTTGTAACAACTGTTTTCATACTTGCAATTGTTTTATCTTTCGTTACAAAAGGTTTGTTTATTTTTCCTTTCTTTGTTTTGTACATTTTAGCAAGTTTTCTTCGTCATTATTACTTGAAAATTTTTAACCAGTTTAAAAGGTGAGAGTTAATTATGGCAAAGTATTTCGCCAAAGTTATTGTGATGCTTAAAAAAGGCATTCTTGATGTCCAAGGTAAAACTGTTGAAAATTCATTGAAGACACTTGGTTTCGACAAAATTGCTGATATTAGAATTGGTAAACATATTACTTTTGAAGTCGAAGCAAATTCATTGGATGAAGCAAAGGAAATTGCTAATGCTGCTGTCGATAAGTTACTTTATAATCCAAATATTGAAACCTATACCATCGAAGTTGAAAATTCAACGGGCAAATTATGAAATTTGCAGTAGTAGTTTTTCCAGGTTCAAATTGCGACCACGATGCATACTATGCATTGAAGCACAATCTTGGGTACAACGTTGAATTCCTCTGGCACAAAGACACTAGTATTCCAAAAGATATAGATTGCGTTGTACTACCAGGTGGTTTTTCCTATGGCGACTACTTGCGTGCTGGTGCTATTGCCCGTTTTTCGCCAATTATGAATGAAGTTATAAATTTTGCAAATAGAGGTGGCTTGGTTATTGGTATTTGCAATGGTTTTCAGATACTTACCGAATCTGGACTTCTACCTGGTGCCTTGCTGAAAAATACTTCATTGAGATTTATTTGTCGCGACGTTTATATCAAAGTAAACAGCAATAATAATCCATTCACTTCGTTACTCGAAAAGGGTAGGGTATTGAGGATTCCGATAGCACATTTTGAGGGAAATTATTTTGCAGACGAAGATACACTCAAAGAACTCGAGGATAATGACCAAATTGTTTTTCAATATTGTGATGAAAAAGGAAATATAAGTGAAATGGCGAATCCCAACGGTTCTTTGAAAAATATTGCAGGAATTGTCAACAAACAGAGAAATGTTCTTGGAATGATGCCACATCCAGAAAGATATTGTGATTCAATTCTTGGCGGAACAGATGGCATCTGGATTTTTAATTCAATTGCAAATTTTTTAAACAAATAGAAGGTGGAAAAATGTTTAATCTTGGGCCTACTGAACTAATATTGATTGCTGTTGTTATTCTTTTGATTTTTGGTGGAAAGAAGATTCCCGAACTGATGCGTGGTTTGGGACAAGGATTGAAAGAATTTAAAAAAGCAACCAGTGACGATGTGAAAGATTCAACAGTTACAAAATCTGATGACAAAAAAGTCGAGTAGCGATGTTTGACGTTGGTGGTGGGGAACTACTACTAATTATTCTTGTTATTATACTACTTTTCGGACCAGAAAAGTTACCCGAACTTTCTCGGATGGTAAACAAAGGTGTTCGCAAAATGAGGCAAGCCCAAAGCCAAATACAGTCAGAGTTGACAAATATCACACGTGAAATAAACGCTACCCTTGCCGAAAAAGAAGATGAGCAAAAATTTAATCAAAAACCACCGCAGAAAAATATTGAGAATTGATTTTACCAACCCACACCTATTGTGGTTTTTCCTGTTGTAACTTCTCCAGAAATGATGTCAATTGCCTCCAGAAAAATCACATAACCTCCAGGACTTGCTTTTTTTCCAAAATTTGTATCTCCGTTCCAAACGATTTCTCCTGCTGACGATGTTATTTGGTTGTTTGCAAGAGTGTAAACTTCAATTCCACCCAAATCAAAAATTTTTACATTTATTCTGGCTTGCTTGTAGGGAAGTTTATAGATTATCTTTGCCTCGTTGTTTAGAGAAGTTGGGGAAAATGTACTTGGTTCAACAACTATGCTGATTTTCTCTCCTTTTTCAATGGATACGCTGTTGATTTCTCCTGGTGTGGCACCTCGTGGGTCAACGCAAGTATACCAATTTTCACCTAAATAAGATTTTTCGACTGGAATCATTTTTTCGAGACTTCTTTGTTTATAACTTGTTAATTTTCCTTTGTGCCATTCTGGAAAGTAAGAAAGAGAATCTTGGACCAATCCAATAGGATTTACTAGCAGAATTTTGTCCCCAGTGTTTCGAAGTGAAAAACTACCTTTAAGACAAAAAATATTGTCTGCACCAGTTAGATATTCGAAACAGTTGAAAAATGCTGAATCCCAGACGATTACCCAAAAATTGTTAGGTTCAATTTGAAAAGTGCTTTTATCATCATCAAAAAATAACTCTTTGTTTGAACTGTTGATTAATTTCCAATATTTGAGTGAAAGAGTATCGTTCGAAATGTTAATCAGTTCAATAAATTCACCACAACCTGGGTATACATCGAATAGAAACTCGTTTACAAGTACGGATTTAAAGGGATAGGGTATGCCAAGTGGGAAAATCAGTTTTCGTGTGGCGATTTGTTTCAAGGAATCGTATTTGATTTCAATTATCAAATTTTCAAGGATGTCATAATTGTTGTCTGCGATAAATTTTTTTATCGGAAGTTCAATTGTAATAGAATCCTTTCGGTTCAATTTGTCAATGTGATTTTCGATGAATTTCCTTTCTTCTGAATTTCCATTGACTTTGAGTTTTAAAAATGATATAATTGAAATATTTGAAATATCTTTGCGACCACCGTTATAAAGTTTGAGATATCCATTGCCTTCGTTGAAATCAAATTGGTGAATTAGATTAAAGTCCTTGATACTTTTACTATTGTTCAGACACATAGTATGTTGGTTTGTATCCGTACAAATTGACCAGTTTGACAAAATATAGCCAGCCTCGCTCCAATCAATTCGTTCGATTGAGAATCCCTTACGAACCAAAGAACTATTATAATAAGCACTGTCGATAAGTAGTGAATCCCTTGTTCTTATAGTGATTTCATCCCAATCATTATGCAGTGTGGGTAATTGTACTACCAAATATTTGCAAACAAGAGATTTTTCGAAACCAAGGGTGTCTTTGGTGAGAATAAGAAAGGACTGTGGTTCTAAAGTTATTGTTAGGTCAATTTTTAAACTTTTCCCTCGACTTGTGATTACCATTCCGTAGAGGGTAATTTCTGTTTCATTAGGATTAAGAATTTCGACCCATTCAGATTGGTTTGGGTTTGGTGCTGGAAAAATCTCATTAATATAAATTTGTGACAATAAATTTTGAGTAAAACAAAGAATTAATAAATTAAGCAGTACTTTCATAATATCGAATTAAAGGCTCGACAATTGAGTTAAAAAGCAAAACTTCGAGCAATTCAGAAATCAATTCTGATTCTTGTTGGGTGAACCTGTTGTAAATTGGGCTGTCCAAGTCGAAGACCCCTATAAGTTTATTTTTGTAGATTACTGGAATTACCATTTCAGAATTTGCGGTTGGGTCGCAAGGAATGTAACCTGGAAACTTATGAACATCTGGAACGATGATTGTTTTTTTGTTCCTTGCGGCAGAGCCGCAAACCCCTTGTGAAATTGGAATTCTTACGCAAGCACTTTTGCCTTGAAAAGGACCAAGGACAAGGTGTTCATTTGAAAGAAAGTAAAAGCCAGCCCAACTTACAGCGTCGAAATTGTGATAGACCAAAGAAACGAAATTACTAGCGTTGGAAATGAAATTCTTTTCATTTCCAAGAGTCTGATGTAGTTTTCCTTTGATTAATTGAGCGTGATTTAACTGAAAATCTATCTTTTGCATAAACTTTTGAAAAATTTACCTAAAAAAGAAAATTACTAATAATTCATCAAAAAATTATCCCAAAATTCTAGGATTTCGATATTATTCCAAAATTCTTGTTCTTTTTCTTCCCTTTTTTGTTGAACAAATTCCACAAAGTCGGCAAATTTTGACACTTCAATGTTTTCCCTTTGGCAGAAATTATCTATAAGCGATAAAAGAACAGTGAAATCTTGAATTTCCCCAAGTATCGTTTGTAAATTTTGTACCTTTTTTAGTTTTTCGTTTGGACTTAGAATGATTTCTTCAATAGTTTCAATGATGTATCTAAACTTTTTGAGTTTGATTCTGGTTTTATGGTATGTTTCGTATTTTCCTTTTTCAACCATAGCAATGAATGTTTTCAGTTCGTTTAGTGAATTTTGAGCGTTTTTAATTATATCATCCATCTGAATTAGGTTCAAACAACTTGTTTGTTGAAGTTTTGTTTGGTAGAAAAAGAAATCACCGCTTAAATCGAAATCGGGCAAATTAAGGGCTTTTTTTAATTTTTTAATTTGTTTCTTTTCGCTTTTCTTTAAAAAGACAAGTAAGTCAACAATTTCTGTAAACTTTTTAATTTGTTTAATAAGAAATTGTATTTGTACTTGCGTATCACGAAGTTTGTTGAACTTTTTGATTCTAATTTTTATGTCTTTCAGCAGGTTCAAAGAAATGTTTTCATTGCATATTTCATCTATATATGAGACCAATGCTTGAATTCTTCGCAGGGAAACACGAAGGTCGTGAATTGCTTCATCATCAAATGTGTCTACGACAAGTTTAAGATTGCTCTCGTAGGCTTTTCGCAAAAAGGTTAGCCGCTTTATTAATGTATTTTTAATATTATTTGTATCCATTTTTCTAAAACCTTAATTCTTCAACAGTCCAACCTCTACGAATTGAAATTTTGCCCGAGATTTTAATTATCTTCTCGGAAAATTTAATTGGGTTTAATCTCCCATAATTATAAATACCATCTTGATTCTGGTCGTAGAAAGCAACAAGGATATAGTCTCCTTCGAGGATGTTTTTTAACTCAAAGTCGTTGTCTACAACTTTGCAATAGTAAGTACCTTGTTCACTCATTGCCATTATCATAGGCAGACCAAGGCTTGTGTCAAGACCAGCAATTAATTTTCCTTTCAAACTTCCGAGTTTTGGCTCATCGTTCACTTTCAATTGGACTTGAAATTTGTTTTTATAATAAGCCTTGCCCCAAAAGTCGAACAATGTATCTGTTTCTACAAGAATATTGTAAAAACCTTTCCATCTCAAATTTGGAATTAATATTTGGATTTTGTTGAAGTTCGAAAAGTGATGAGTTGCCAAAGTAGTATCGTTTTGCTCAATGTTAATACATTTTATAGAAAAACGGGTTTTGTTTGTATCCAATGGTTTGGAAAACATTATTGAAAATGTATCTTTGGGCGATTTTAGAAAAAGTTGCGTTTGCAAGGGTGCTGGCTTGTTTCCATCGGGATTTTTAGAGCCTTTAAGCAAGATTGAAGTTTCGATTTTCAATGGATTGCCGACCGTGTCTGTAATAAGTTTCGTATCGGTGATTGATAGGTGGAATACAGAAAGAGATAGAGTGTCTTTGAAAAAAATACTGATTTCTTTGGGATTAGATGGGTCAAATGTCCAAGCAAAAGGAAAATTTTTCTTTTTCGAAGTTGTGTCTTGAATTTCAAAAAGTTTATCTATAAAAGTATCGGTTACTTTAATTGGTTCGCTAAAAGTAATTTTAATAGTATGTTGATTCACAGCAAATGCGTTTGTAATGATTGGAGAGTTTTCGTCTGTGGGTTTAGCAAGCAAAATAGAAATCGTATCTGTTACCGTTTTTGAGACAAGGATTGTATCTGCATTTATCCCAAAATCTTCGGTACCAAAATCAAATTGTTTATTGTTATTTTTATCGCAGTATGCTACGACAATGTAAGAATCGTATTTCAAAGCCTCAAAAGAGAAAATTCCATCTTTGTCTGGTTGAGTACGATAGTGGAAAACTTTATTAATATCGAAAGAGGTGTCGGCTAATTCTTTAACAGGTATAGCGTAAACATATACATTTTGGAGTTTTCCCAAAACAGTTTTGCCGACAATTCTCCCGCTGTCGATTTTTGTTCCAGTGGAAAAAACTAATGTAAAAGGTTGTTCAAATTTGTTTCCGTCTAAATCCGCACTATTAGTACCAAGAACGAGATTAAAAGTTGTATTTTCGGGTAATTTTTCTGGGAAGCGGATGTACATTTTTTTTCCGCTCCATTTAATTTCATATTTCAATGGTGGATTTAGAAAGATACTATTGACAACGCTTCCACGTTCCATCCATTTGCTAAATTTAATGTAAATTTCATTTTCATTGAAGTTTGTGGTAAAGTTCGCTGGGGAAAATTCGACTATTTTCGGTGGGGTTCTATCGGGTTCGCCACCGCTTGGTGGTTTAACATTAGCACAAGCAAGAAGCAGACCTAAAAAAATTATATGTATCCTTCTATTTATGAAAAAGCCTCTCATTTATTTCTTATTGTTTAATTTAAAAAACTAAATTAAATACTAATTTTGAATTCTCAATTGTTGGAGTATGGAGATGGGTAAAATTGTTACTATTAACCCAAACACAGAGGAAATATTAAATGAGTATGAAGAGTTAAAAGATAATGAAATTAGTGAAAAAATATCAAAATCCTCGAAAGCATTTAATTTTTGGTCGAAAATTCCAATTTCCAGGCGTTGTGAATATTTGCGAAATTTGAGCGAAGTGCTTTTAAAGCAAAAAGAGAAACTTGCTCGTTTGGTTACCACAGAAATGGGAAAGCCAATTAAGCAATCTTATGCAGAGATTGAAAAATGTGCTTGGGTTTGTCGTTATTATGCAGAGAACGCTGAAGAGCAATTGCGGGACATCGAAATTAAAACTGAATGGCAGAAGAGTTTCGTCACCTTTCAACCGCTTGGACCGATACTTGCAATAATGCCTTGGAACTTTCCATTTTGGCAAGTGTTTCGTTTTGCTGCACCAAACCTTGCTGCTGGCAACACTGCTCTTTTGAAGCATTCGAGCAATACAATGGGCTGTGCGATTGAAATTGAAAACATAATACTGGAAGCGGGCATTCCCGAGGGGGTATTTCAGAATTTGGTGATTTCGTCTCGAAAGGTACAGCAGATAATTGAAAATCCAGAGGTGAAAGCAGTTACATTGACTGGAAGTACCCCAGTTGGTAAGGAAGTTGCAAAGGTTTCTGGTTGGAATCTAAAGAAAACTGTTCTGGAATTGGGAGGAAGCGATCCTTACGTCGTTTTAAAGGATGCAGACATCGAAAAGACGGTAGATGTGTGTGTAACCGCAAGATTAATTAATAATGGACAAAGTTGTATTGCTGCAAAGCGATTCATTGTTGAAAAACCGATTTTCAAAGATTTTGTCGACCTTTTTGTAGAAAAGATTAAAAGCAAAAGGCTTGGCGATCCGCTCGACGAAAGCGTTGACATCGGTCCTCTTGCGAGAAATGATTTGCGTCTCGATCTTGATGGACAAGTGAAAAGAAGCGTCGAAAAAGGCGATGTATTGGTTTACGGAGGAGAAATTCCGAAGCAAAAGGGATTTTTTTACCAGCCAACCGTAATCATAGTTCGCAATCCCGAAAGCCCAGTCTTTGTCGAGGAAACATTTGGTCCAGTCGCTGCATTAATTTCTGCAGAGAACGAGGAAGAGGCTATTGATTTAGCAAATAGAACTAATTTTGGTTTGGGGGCAGCGGTTTTTACTTCTGACATTGAAAAAGGAACTGAACTGGCAAAAACGAAATTAAATGCTGGATGCTGTTTTGTCAATGATTTTGTGAAGTCCGACCCCAGATTGCCTTTTGGTGGCGTTAAAGAATCTGGTTATGGTCGTGAACTCTCCATTTTTGGAATACGTGAGTTTGTGAACATAAAAACTGTGTGCGTAAAATGAGAATTCATTATTTGTTGTTATTGTTTTTCTTGTTGACGTTTCCTTTAAGGACACAACCATTACCATATCCATACAATTTAGATTTCGAAATAGGCGAGAAAGGTAAGTTGCCAAAAGGATGGTTTGTTCCCTCGTATGCGGAAAAATTGGGATACGGGGCTTTTTTAACCGACGAAGAACCAAAAAGCGGAAGGTATTGTCTTGAACTTTTCAGAGAGGGAAAGTATGAAGAGGGGATGTATGGCTCGGTTATGCAAAGTATTGATGCAAAGCCTTATCGGGGGAAGATGGTACGATTTCGTGCATACATCCGTGCAGAAATACACAGTCCGCAAGGAAGTGCTCACATTTGGGTGCGTGAACGAATCGGTAACGATGAAGAAACTGGTTTTTTCGAATACCATCAAGATCAACCGATGGTATTGCGTCAATGGGAAGTAAGAGAAGTCAAAGGGCGTATCAGTCCAAACGCAGAGGTAATTAATTTCGGTTTGTTACTTCTTGGAAATGGAAGGGCTTGGATTGATAGTGCCTCGTTTGAAGTTTTATCTGACAACGAAATTCAAAGTATTAATTTTCAACTTGAACAAAGAGTTATTGACAACTTGGTGGATTTTGCAAAAATATTTGGCATTGTTAGATATTTTAATCCATTCTCCGAACAAAATTTTAATTGGGATTGTTTCTTATATAATTCAATAAAATTCATTTTAGAAAACAAAGAACAAGCAAGTTCTTATATTTTAAGAAGTGTCTTTAAAGATTTTCTATTTTTTGAAAAGCCATCGAATAATTTAATCGATACAAGTGGATATTTGGCTTGGGTGCATTTCGGTTATACATCAGACAAGCAACATCCCTTTATTTACTCTTCCAAAGTAAACATATTTAATCCAATTCGCAAATACCAAGGAATTGTACAACAAGTAATTAATGTCAAGGAGTTTGCTGGAAAGGATTTTGAATTTTCGGCTTTTGTGCAAGGGGAACTTTTAGATTACTCCTCGAAAATTTTACTTGCTGTTCGTTTCGATGATGTCAACAATAAACAAATTGGCTTTTTAGTCAAAGAGTTTAAAAACATTAACAAGAAAGAGTGGTCAAAAGTCAATCTATTGGGAACGATACCTCAAAATGCTCATTTTGCTAAACCAGCAATTATTCTTGTTGGTGATGGAAATATTTTTGCAGATGATACTTATTTTGGGGTAAAGAATAATACACAACTTAACCTACTTCAAAATGAAAGTTTTGAAACATCAAAAGATTCTTTATTGGTTTACAATTGGAGACTTCTCGACGTATCGGCACAAAATGGTTACTTTGCCTTTGTCTCGAAAATCAAGCACAGAAGCGGAGAAAAGTCTCTAAATCTTTATTCAGATAAGGATAGTCGAATATTATTACCTTCTCCAAACGAAACAATTAAAGTCATTTTGAAAGACCTGAAAGAATTAGCCATTCCAATCACTATCTCTGTAACTGATTTTTTAAGTCGTAAGCTTCAAAAGAACAAATTTTTTGAGGGAGATTGCTTTTATGACCTCAACGATAAAGTTTCTCAAATTGCGATTTTGATAGATTTCTGGAATTTTCTTGCTCATTTTAATATTTATTTGAAACAGGATATTAATCTCGAAACATTTTTAGAAAAATTAATCATTGAAACTGAACAAGTAGGAAATGGAGCAGAATTTTTAAAAGTTTTGGAAAGGTTGACTTCGTTAGTCAATGATAATCTTGTTCGAATTGTTCATAAAGATTATGCAACAGACTTTGGTTTTCCTTTTCTCTGGAAAAGCATTAACGGAAAAGTTTTTTTAACAAATATTAAGAATTCAACCAAAGGTATTGAAGTAGGAGATGAAGTTATCCAAATCAATGGCATTCCAATTCAAAAAGTTATTGATTCATTGTCACAGTTTGTTGCCTATTCATCTGATGATTGGAAATATATGAAAACATTGGCATATATTCGTTTATTATCGAGTTTTGACACCCTTGAACTTACGGTTAAAAAATCTGATGGTTCGATGGTAACAGAAAAGTTTCAAAAGAACATTGTGACATACGAATTGGTTGAAGAACGACCAGAAAGATTTCAATTATTAAATGAAAAAGTTGCATATTTCGACTTGACAAGGCTTTCGGAAAAAGAATTGAAAGATATTTTGGATACTTTAAAGCATAATGACTATTTCATTTTTGATTTGCGGGGAATTGTTCTGACAAGTGAGCAGTTTCTTGGATTGTTTACCGACAAAGTAATCTCCTATGGTACTTGGAAATTGCCAGTTTTTGCTTTTCCATTTCAAAAGAATGTTTCTTGGCAAACTATAAACTGTAAGATTAATGGCAAGTCTTTATTCAACCCCAAAGGAGTTTATTTTCTTATAGATGAGCGTACAGTTGGAATTGGCGAAGTCATCGCTGACATTGCAAAGCGAAATAAAATTGGAAAACTTGTCGGAACAAAAACTGCTGGTAATCCGATGGAAATGGTATCCAAAGATTTTCCCGCTGGGTTGAAATTGTACTTCGGTACATTTAAAGTTGTCGATGGCGGAGGTAAAGAACTTTATGGCAGTGGTGTTGTGCCTCAAATTCCCGTTGCTTTAACAAAAAGCAAAGAGGATTTGGTTAAAGATAAAATTTTACAAAAAGCGTTGTATTTAATAAATACCAATTGATTTTGTTAGAAGAATATTTTTTCTTAATTTGCGTTTTTGTTTCACAAATCCCAAGGAAAAATGAAAAGAACAACATTTATCGTAGCAACATTCGTAGCAATTGCATTACTTCTTCCCTTCGCTACTTTTGCAAAAGTTACAGAAGTAAAACTTATCACCAATGCTCACTGTGCAGGATGTAAGACAAAAATCGAAAAGGCATTGAAGAAAATCGATGGCGTTCAAGAAGCAAATTTAGACTTACCTACCAAAATTGCATTGGTTAAGTTTGATGATGAAATGACAAAGGTTGAATCTTTAATTTCTGCATTACAAAAAATCGGATATGACGCAAAAGTTTACGAAGGCGACAAAGAATATCAATTAAAAGAACACAAAGATGTGGATTGCAAAGGCAAAAATGATGACCCAAAATGCAAAGAAAATAAATCCGATAAGAAATCTGATAAGAAGTAAGTTTAAACTTAAATTTTGTTTAATTTGGCTCTTTTGATTTTTCAAAAGAGCCATTTTTTATGTCTAATCTTCTAAAAGGATTCGAAAATTTTGTAAAATCTAAACTCAAAAATTTTGTATTTCAGAAAAGAAGTAAAAAAAATCCACAAATTATCCAAAGCATTCAAAATGAATTACTTAATACAAAAAATATTTTGATTTTAAGACAAGATAGAATTGGCGATTTGCTTGTTTCCGTTCCGTTTGTTAGAACTTTAAGGGAAAAATTTCCACAAAAAAGAATTGGTATTCTTTTAAGTCATCGCAATATTGTTGCAAAAACTTGCATTCAAAAATATGTAGATGATATTTTTGTTTTCCCCAGAAATTTGTTTGCAAAAGTTGATACTATTTTAAAGATAAGAAATATTGGGTATGAATTAGTTATTGACCTTTTTGACAATCCATCATTTACATCGAGCATAATTATTCGAGCAATCAAACCAAAATTTTCGTTGGGCTTTGATAAAGAAAATCGAAACGTTTATTCTTTTGTAGTTCCTTTACCTAACAAAATGGAAAACCATATAGTTGAAAGAATTTTCCATTTGCTTTTGCCTTTTGGAATTAATCCCCAAAATGTTAATAATGAATTAGAATACCCACTAACCAAAGAAAATCCACTACCACAAAAAAAATCCAAGAGGCTTGGGATTGTACTTGCTGGTTCATCAAAATCGAAATTCTGGGGAATTGACAATTTTGCAAAATTGATTGAATTGATAAATTCAAAATATTCTTTTGAAATTGTATTATTTGGGACTTCCAGTTACAAAAATGAAATATCTTTTTTTAGTCATAAGCAAAATATTCAAATTGCACCTTTTACAAAGGACTTTGATGAGTTTGTTTCAATGGTAGCCAGTTGTGATTTTTTAATCACACCAGATACTTCGGTAGTTCATTTAGCATCTGCATTTAAAATTCCAGTGCTTGTTTTTTATACATTTGTAGGCGAGCAATATGGAATGCCCTGGTATCCTATTAATACAAAATTTAAGGCAATTGTTTCTAAAAAGGATTCCTATTCGGACATTACACCAGAATTTGCATTCGAAAAGTTTGCGCAATTAGTTGAGATTTAAATGGAAATTTGCATATTACAATTGGGAACTTACGGCGATATGATTCTTGCTACACCAATAATCTCCGCAATAAAAAATCATTTTCCCGAAGCAAAAATTAATTTTATCGCAGGTCATAGAAATCATTTAATTATTAAACATAATCCTTATGTTTCGAAAATATTGATTTGGAGTAAATTACCACATTTACTTTTAAGGAACATTTTTTATTTGCGTACACGCAAGTTCAACGTTTTTGTCAATCCAAAAGACCATTTTTCAAGAGAAGGTAGTATTATTTCACAAATTGTTCGAGCAGATACAAAAGTTGGTTTAAATCGAAACAAAAAAATATTTGATATTGAGATACCAGATGAAAAACTAAACTCGAAATTGCATTTTACACAAAGAATATTTCGTGCTTTCGAGTTTTTGGGAATTAAACTGGAAGATGATGAAATTCCCAAACCCCAATTGTTTTATTCAAGGGATAATAATGACTACTTTGCTAATTTTTTAAAGGAAAACAATTTAAAATCATTCGACTACATTGTTTTTAATATTTCTGCTAGCCAGCCCCGTAAAACATTTAGTGATAAAGCATTGAATGAGATTTTCTCGCAAATCGAATTCAATTTTCCATTGGTGTTAACTTTTGATTACAAAGATACCGAAAGAGCATTAAATTTGAGAGGAAAGTACTTTCATCCATACTTGTATTTTTCGAGGAACATTCTTGATGTGTTCCCATTAATTGAAAATTCTCGTGCAGTTATTACACCCGATACCTCGATTGTGCATATCGCAACTGCTTACTCCAAGAAAACTCTTGCTTTTTATAGCGGTTTGGACGAATTTTTCTATAAGTTTCATCCAAATAACAATTTATGTGCTGTCGTGAGGGCAGAAAAAGGTGATCCAGGTATACAAACCATTCCCATTTCCCAAATTATTTCTTCAATCATTTCATTTTTACAAACAATTTAGGGAGTACTTATGAAACGTTTAGTTAATTCAGCAGTTTTATTGTTCACAATTTTTTCACTCGCTGCGTTTGCTCAAAAAAGTGATGTAGTTACCTTGAAATGGTCAGGTTATGTTAAGACAGACGTACTTTTCGACTCGAGGCAAATCGACCAACTTCGCGAAGGACATTTTTCAATTATTCCAAAGAAAGAAATCCTCGACGCCGACAACAAGGATATCAACGCCAAGCCAAACTTCAATATCTTGTCTATTCAAACTCGTCTTGCTGGCACCATTATTGGTCCCGATGTTCTTGGTGCAAAGTCTATGGCATATTTCGAAACCGAGTTTTTCGGTTCAACAGATGCTACGATTAACACACTCCGATTGCGTCATGCCTTTTTGAAATTCACCTGGGACAATTTTGAATTTCTTGCAGGTCAATATTGGCATCCAATGTTCGTAGTGGAATGTTATCCTGGCGTCGTAGGATTTAATACTGGGGCACCATTCCAACCGTTTATTCGCTCGCCCCAATTACGATTTGTAACAAAATTCGACCCAGTTAAAGTTATTTTAACTGCTGCAAGCCAACGAGACTTTCAAAGTCCTGGACCAGATGGAAATTCAACTACATATCTAAGAAATGCTGTTATTCCAAATCTAAATGCCCAAGTTCAAATCAACTTATTTGGTAGTTCTCTTATTGGTGGTGGGGTGGATTTCAAACAACTTGCTCCAAGAATTAAGACGGCAAGCGGCAAAACTACTGACGAGACAATTGATGGATTGTCCTTTATTGGCTTTATGAAATTAGCATTTGGGGACTTTTCTTTCAAAGCAGAAGGTGTCCTTGGCGAAAATCTTACCGAAATGATAATGCTTGGTGGTTATGCCGTAAAAGATGCTACCCAAGACAAATGGGAATATACTCCAAATAGAAATCTTAGCCTTTGGGCAGACATTTCTTACGGGAAAGATGTTGAATATGGAATTTTTGGTGGATATTCTAAGAACTTAGGAACAAAGGACAATTATCAAACCTTCTTCGGTAGAAATGAAGATGTTGCAGATTTAATTCGGGTTTCACCCAGAATTCAGTTTACACTTGGAAAAGTAAAAATTTCTGGGGAAGTTGAAATTATGAATGCAAACTTTGGAACTCCTGATAGAAATGACAAAGGGAAAGTAAATAATACCAAAAGTGTAACTAACGTTCGAGGACAAATAGCATTTATGTATATTTTCTAAGTTATTTGTTAGACAAAAAAAAAGAGCCTCGAATTTCGAGGCTCTTGCTTTATTAATAAAAATATTAATATCATTTCCAGTCTATAAGCAAAGTAAATCGCATTGTGTTTGCAAGAGGATGGTTTTCTTCGACTGGGTTGATGAAACTAAAATCTAATCGAAAGATGTCGTAGCGAAGGCCTGCTCCAAAATTCCAATATTTACGATTACCCAAAGCAGAAGGTTCAGTAAAGTACCCAGCCCGTAATGCAATTAAATTTTCATACCAATACTCGGCTCCAAATGCAAGTTCAACACCAGGATTTCGCCAAGCAGTGATAAATGATTTTGGCACTGGATCGCTTGACAATTCTGTTCGGTAAACCAAAAGTTTCGATATATCCAAGGCAAATTTCAAGTCGTTGTATTCATCTTTAAGAATATTGAAAGCGGTTCCAATGCGAAGGGTAGTTGGAATTGGATCGGATTCTTTTCTGTAAGTGATTTTAGGACCGACGTTTTGCAGGTTCAGACCAATGGAAAAGATGTTTCCAATGTCTGTTCCGAAAACATTAAGTTCCTTTGGTTTCCATAGAATTCCCAAATCGAACGAGGCAGTTCGTCCGATCCCAGCATCGCCACCAGAAAGTGCACTTGCAGGTGCTAAATTGGATTGGATGTATCTCAATTGCACTCCAATACCTAAGTCTTTTGCAACTTCCGTTCCATAGGCTATGCCAACTGCGAATTCATTAGAACGGAATTTTCCAAGAGCGTTGCCGTTTATGTCGGTCCGGGTAAATTCACCCAGATGCATAAAAATGAAATTGAAAGTTAGCGTTCCGTCCAA
This sequence comes from Candidatus Kapaibacterium sp., assembly GCA_013414795.1. Classification (GTDB taxonomy): domain Bacteria; phylum Bacteroidota; class Ignavibacteria; order Kapaibacteriales; family UBA2268; genus Naka2016. Next base: position 1,858,067 of record CP058732.1, on the reverse strand, counting down.
AGCCTCGAAGAATTGCCCAACTGTACCATAACTATAATATAAATCTGCGTTGAACATAGGAAGCCACTTGGAGAAAGAAAGTGAAATTTGGCGGAACGGAACTACATCATCTGGGTCGAATCCTTTTTGAACGTAACGAAGGAAGCCTAACCCACCAGGGTTCCAATAAATGGCATTAATATCATCGGCTATTGCAGTTCCCACTTCTCCCATTCCGCTGGCGCGAGCATCAGGGGGAATTGAAATAAATAGAACAGAAGCACCCCCGGCTTGCGAAAACAAATTGATACTTGCAAAAAGAGCAAATATCAAAGTGGCGATTCCAATTTTAATTTTTTTCTTATTCATAAAACCTCCAAATCAGATTTAAAAACGAATATTTTACCTTACAATTGCAAATTTACCAAAAATTGAAGCATTTTTGTTTGTTGTAGAAACAGATATTTTGTACAAGTAAACACCGCTTGGAATTAAATTTCCAGCCTCGTCCGTACAATCGTAAAAGATTTCAAAATTTCTAAGTCGATTTAAATCTAATGCTTTCCTGTAAATTTTTTGTCCAAATGTGTTGAAAATTTCAATTTGCACTTCGTAGGGAGTATTCAATGTATGTTGAACCTTGAAAATAACTGAATTTGAAGCAGGTTGAGGTGTAACTTTTGGATTCGAAAGAGTTATTCCATCGTTTAGATCCAAGATTTGAAAATACACAGAATCAATAGTAAAGTTGTTGAAAATGTCCCAAGCCCTTACTTTTAAGGAATGTCTTCCCGGTTGCAAAGTTGGTAATAATTTCTTTACAAAGCCCTCGCGTGGATTATCTGGTGAACTTTCGTATTCATTTGTCAAATCGATTGATTCTGGATTATCATCGATCCAAGCCTCAATCAAGTGTCCAATGCCAACGCCAGTGGTATTTATGGCAGTGTTATCGTAAAGTTTAACAATTAGGGTTGGGGGGTTGCTAACCAAATCTCCCGATATAAATGTAGTATCATCAAGGAATATGGAGATTTTCGGAGGATCAGTGTCAATAAATGTGTTCGAAGTTTCGATTCCAGTTATTCTCAATCTTTGTTCAGCGCCTTTTGCAAAAAGATTATTCAATGTATCTTTTGCGAAAAATCTTATTGTTAAATTACCTTTTAAGAAATTGACTTCGTCGGTTAAGTAAAATTCTCCACTAAATTTACCATTTTCGACTTTTACAACCCCTTTGGAAATTATTCCCCCATCTTTGTAAATGCTATGTTTAGTGTTATCTATGTCGTTAACAATTTTCGTATATCCAACATCGTTAATTACAACTTCGACTAATCCGTTAAAATTGGAAACAATTGAATCGGTCCCGGGTTCAGTTATTTTCCCCTCGATTTTCAGTATTGAATAGGCTTTAACCCCAATTGCACTATCTTTGGGAAAATTCGTTAAATTGTAATCGTTAACTTTTGTTAATGAAACCGAATATTCTGGTATAATTGGAGTAACAAGCGGGTCGCCAAATAACAAATATTTGCGATGATTTTCCCCGATTGAAACTTGTTTAACGTTGAAATATGACTCACCAAGAGTTTGAAAACGACCGTTTGGCTTTCGAGCGAAAATTTGTTGAATGATATTTTGATTGAAAATTCTATTGTCTGTGGTATAAACTGCCCTTGTGGCGGCAAAACAAGCAATTGCACCGCCTTTTTTGTAAAACAGAAGTTCTTCTGACCCGCTTCTTATTTCCGTCATATCGAAACGACCGAAGTCGCAAGTTGCAGCAATATTAATGAATAATTTGTTTATGTTCGAAAGCAAGGAAATTGTTTGATCGCGGTCAAAAAGTTCTTCGTGTGCCCAAACACGTGGATTTCCGTGACCAACCCAATTTACCAGAAAAGTTCCTTCATTAATAGTTCGAACCAAATCGGCAGTAGCCAATGGCTTCCGACGTCCACCAGGTAAGTTTTCAGTTGGGTATTCAGGCAAATAGATTTTTTTTATAAAAATATCTTTTGGTACAAAAGCGTTACAAATTATTTCGGAATCTTGGGTATGAAGACTTCCGTCGTAAGTATTTTTTGATTGGGGACTGTCATCAGCACAGAATAGAGCAGAACTTCTCCATTTTGTTTTGTCTTGCTGGTTTTCGTAGGTTTTTAATTTTTCGACGTAAAGCACACCAGTTTGATCATCGTAAATAGGAATTCTGGCGATTGAAATATCGATCACCCAGTCGTTGCCAAGAAGAAAAGCATAACAATCATCGCTGGTATAACTTACAGTAGAGTTAAAAGAAGTTCTATCATCGGCAATTTGGAATGCTGGAATGTAATTGATCTTTTTTGTTGAAATTCCCCTAAAATCGTAGTGTCCATCTCCCCAAAGAACAACATAGAAGGGCTTAACTTCCCATTTTTGCAAAGCGTCCGCTAAAAAATATCTTATTGCCATAGGATCTGGAACACCATATGCATATTCATTGAAAATGTCATCGATTAAAACGACTGAAATTCTTAACCGGGAGGTTTTTTCTCTAAATTCTTTGTATTTATTAGCACTGTTTAGAAGCGATTTATGAGTGATGACAATTACATCCGAATTCAACGCAGTTGTCCTTAAATTTTGCAAATTAATTTTTTCGATTTCTGGTTTTAAAAAGTTAGATGAAATGTAGAATCTTTTAACAACTCCCGAATCGAGACTGGTTCTAAATGTGAAAGTATTTAATACAACCGAGCGGTTAAAAAGTTGCTGGGGTTGCGTTGGATCTGTTACATCAAATCCAATTGTTTCGCCATCAAAACCAATTATTTGATATTCATAACAGCCACTGGAATTTGGTTCTGTATAGAAACCAATTGATTTATCCAGTGCTTTAAACGATCTTGGGTAGTGAATTTCGTACCAGTTGAAAAATGGTGTGGCACTGCTTGATGCGCCAACAGGAGAAGAATATTCAATTCGAAGATAACTTCTGCTATCCGATGGTATTAAATTGGCATTTAAAGTTGTTTCAAATTCTCTTGCTTTTGCTTCTTCGTAATTTGCACAACGGGGGATGGATATTTCTCCAAGTAAATTTTGTCCTTCGTAAAATGAGAATTGACCAAATAAATTATCTATTACGTCGGAATAGTTTTGTGCAACATAGAAACGATATAGAATAGTTCCATTTCGATATAAATCGGGTAACGGGTTCGTAAAGTATCTTGGGAAAATACTTGCTCCGAACCATATTCTTCCAGAGCCACTATTAAAGGGGTTTGTTATTTCTTCGCTGTAGACAATTCTTTCGGTATAATATTGCGGGACAATTGGTTGGGTACATTCGTTGGGTTCTTGGGCTGGCTGAATTCGAAGCCCTTCATTTCCACCCCAAGTGAGAAGGTAGTAATTTGAATTTGAGTATGGGTTTTGATAATTTTTAAATTTCCCATTCGTATATTCAAAGCCTTTAGTACCAATAGCATAGAAAAGAATATAATCTAACTCACCATTTGGTTTAGTTTTTACAATTATTGGAATCTGATTTAAACTGCTCTTCGGGGGATCTATTGGTGGTTCGACAAGAGGTTTACCATTACTACCATAGAGTTTTATTGTGTTGATGAATTGCGTGGGAATGTTTATTCCCAAAGAAGTTAACATTCCAGCATCGATTTTATATATTCCTTCTTTGTCGATTTTTATTTTTAGAAAATCGTTGTTGTTCGAAAGTGGGTAATCGAAATCGTGGGATTTGGGTTCATTTTGAAAATATGTAATAATCCAATTTTTTGCTTGGTTTGGATTAATTATGTTTTGGTAAATCTTTTCATTTGAGGTGTTTTTAACAACTTGGGGAAAAGTAATTTCAACAATAATTTCTTTTGGGATGATGATTGACTTTCCATTTTCGGAATTCTTTGCTAAAATCACGTTTAGTTTTGCAAGTGGAATATTTCTACCAATGCCAAGATATTCAATATAAGCCCATTTATTCTCCAAGTCTATCGATTTTTTTTCTTGAGTTGGATTAGTTGAAGCATTGGGAATGTTAAACATTTCTTCGCGTGCTAAACTCCCTTCGTACTCGAATAACTCTGTGGCATTCGCTTTGAGTAGGTGGAATGAGTTTGAATCGGGTACTGCTAATAATTTTGTGTAAACAGAGAAAGGTTGGTTGTTAATATTTTCAATGACAGTTGCTTCTTGGAATTGTGGAATTAAATATTTTTTGCCACTTGATACGATTGTATCAAAGCCAGTCAATTTTGGCGAAACTTTAATTTTCAGTGTCGTAAGAGTTTCTTCTTCGATTGTGAAAATGGTATTGAATCCAAAAGCACTTTTGATGCTACAAAAGTATAGACAAAGTACAAGAACAAAAAGCAATCTGCTTTTCATTCAAACTCCTCAAAATGTCAAAATTACTACAAAGTAGAAAATAATTCGATAGGCAATTGTGTTGTTTTTTTCTCCATAACCAAAGATAAAGACAATAAGTTTAAAAAATTATTTTAAAATTTGCCATTAGCAAAATTCGTAATTTTGTAGTTTTGTTAAATAATAAACACGAAAATGTCAAATTATCCCTTTGCAGAAATTGAGAAAAAGTGGCAATCATTTTGGGAAGAAAAAGGCATTTTTAAAACAGTCGAAGATTACACCAAGCCCAAGTTTTATGTTTTAGATATGTTTCCATACCCAAGCGGTGCTGGTTTGCATATTGGTCATCCAGAAGGGTACACTGCAACTGATATTATTGCTCGGTACAAGAAAATGAAAGGATATAATGTTCTTCACCCTATGGGTTTTGATGCATTCGGACTTCCAACCGAACGATATTCGATGGTTACTGGTATCCATCCAAGAATTGCAACCGAAAGAAACATACAAGTTTTTCGAAACCAGTTAAAAATGCTTGGTTTTGGTTATGATTGGTCCAGAGAGATAAACACCACAGACCCAAAATATTTTAAATGGACCCAGTGGATGTTCGTTCAAATTTACAATTCTTGGTACGACGAGGAAAAGCAGAAAGCCAGACACATTGATGAATTGCCTATCCCCGAAAATCTGAAAGACCCATTAGAAATTGAACAATACAAAGATCAGCATAGGCTTGCCTACATAGCAATGATTCCAGTGAATTGGTGCGAAGAACTTGGAACGGTGCTTGCCAACGAGGAAATCGATGAGTGGCGAGAAAAAGGCTATACCGTCGAGCGTAGGCCTATGCGTCAATGGATGATTAGGATAACTAAATATGCTCAACGTCTCCTCGATGACCTTGAACTTGTTGACTGGCCCTTTTCTACTAAAGAGATGCAAAAGAATTGGATTGGTCGAAGCGAAGGTGCCGAAATAAATTTCAAGATTGATGGAAGAGATGATGTTATTACCGTCTTTACAACTCGGCCAGACACACTGTTCGGTGCAACTTATATGGTTCTGGCACCAGAACATCCATTGGTTCCATTAATCACTCGGCCAGAAAACAAAGCAGCCGTTGAAAATTATATTCGAGAATCTGCATTGAAAACCGACCTTGAAAGAACTGACCTTAGCAAAGAGAAAACTGGAGTGCCAACGGGTGCTTTTGCAATTAATCCAGCGACTAAGAAAAAAATACCAATTTGGATAGCCGATTATGTTCTTCTGCATTATGGCACTGGGGCTATAATGGCTGTTCCAGGTCACGATGAGAGAGATTTTGAATTTGCAAAGAAGTTCGAACTACCCATAGTTCAAGTTGTGAAGCCGTTGGAAGGTGAATGGGATATTAGTAGTTCTGCTTTTGTTGAAGATGGCGTCAATATAAATTCTTCGAATGAGGAAGTTTCGTTGGATGGATTACCCACAGAGGAAGCGAAGAAGCGTATTATACAATGGTTGGAAGAGAAGAATATTGGCAAAAGGAAAATTCAATATAAGTTGCGTGATTGGTTGTTTTCTCGTCAAAGATATTGGGGAGAACCGATTCCAATTATATTTTTCGAGGATGGAACAAAAAGAGCATTGGATTTGGACGAATTGCCACTACTTTTACCAGAAATTACCGATTTCAAGCCAAGTGGAACTGGGGAATCGCCATTGGCAAATATCGAAAGTTGGATAAATTTTATTGACAAAAAGACGGGGAAACGAGGGCGGTTTGAAACTAACACAATGCCACAATGGGCTGGTTCTTGCTGGTATTATTTGCGGTACATTGACCCCCACAACGATGAATTTTTTTGCGACCCTAAGAAAGAAAGATATTGGATGCAGCCTAATGGTGTGGATCTTTACGTTGGTGGTGCAGAGCATGCTGTTCTCCATCTTTTGTATGCTCGTTTTTGGCATAAAGTTTTATATGACTATGGTTATGTGTCGACACCAGAGCCCTTTTATAAACTTTTCCACCAAGGCTTGATTCTTGGCGAAGATGGTCGGAAAATGTCTAAGTCGCTTGGAAATGTTATCAATCCCGATGATGTCGTTAAAAAGTACGGTGCAGATTCATTACGTATGTTTGAAATGTTCCTTGGTCCACTTCAAGATTCTAAGCCCTGGTCCACGACAGGAATTGAAGGGATAAATCGTTTTCTCAACAGAGTTTGGCGACTTTTTGTCGATGAAGAGGGGAAACTTAGTGAGAAAATAAAGGACATTCCTTTGAATTCAGAACAAGAATACATCTTGCATTCAACAATCAAAAAAGTTACCGAAGATATAGAAAACTTGCGATTCAATACTGCTATATCGCAAATGATGATTTTTGTTAATGAGTTTTATAAATATGATGAAAAACCAAGAGAGGCTTTAGAAAAGTTCTTATTATGTTTGGCTCCATTTGCTCCCCATATTTCTGAGGAAATTTGGCAAAAACTTGGTCACTGCGAATCCATTTTCTTGCAAAAATTCCCAGATTATGACGAGAGTAAAGCAATTAAAAAAGAGGTGGAGATTGTTGTTCAAGTAAACAGCAAAATTCGTGGAAGGGTTTATGTGCAATTGGACACACAACAAGATGTTGTATTTAACCTTGCTATCGAAGAGCCAAATGTACAAAAATATATTAATAATAAAGAGATTAAGAAAATCATATTTGTACCAAATAAATTAATTAACATTATTTGCTAAATATTATATATTTCCTTCTTTATTCAGATAAAACACAAATCTTAATCTTAAAAGATTGTTTTGTAGCACTTTCCACTACAAAAATATCATTTTAATAATTACACTCCTATTGGTCTTTTCTAAATAATTTTAATTTTTGATTTTTTTATTTGAATTTGATTAATTATTTTTAAAGTTTAAAAATTTGAAATTTTGATGTTTATTAATACAAGGTAGAGCAATGAAACATTTAGTAACCTTTGCATTTGCCATTTTCTTTTGCTTTTTTACTTCACTTTTATTCGCAAATGATAATCAATCCCCAAAAAACTCCTCTTCTAATGAACCTCAATACTATTTATACGGCGTTTTAATTGATGATTCAAATTCGCCAGAAAGCCCACAGAAACCGAATAGTCCTACTCAAGATCAGCCTCAAATACTTGATAAAACCAAGATTCGAATAATCAATCTTGGTCCCGTTGTAAACTGGAAAGGTTTGGATTATGCACCAACAGTAAGTGCTGACGGTAAAACATTGTATTTCGTTTCGAATAGGCCCGGAAGTAAAGTTAATCCAAAAATAGGAAAGCCGAGCCACGATTTTTGGGCTACAAAGAAGAACGATAGACTGGACACGATTTTCTTTAAGCCGTTTAATATTGATACTACCACAGTCTGGGGGTACCAAGGTGTAAATACACCAGAGAACGAAGGTGTTGCTTCTATTGCTGCTGACGGTCAAACTCTTTATTTCACTGCTTGTAGCCGACCAGATGGTTTGGGAGATTGCGATATTTACAAAACCACCATCGAAGGTGATAAATGGAGTAGACCTTATAATCTTGGACCAAATGTAAATTCCAAATATTTCGATGCACAGCCTTCAATTTCACCCGACCAAAGTAGATTGTATTTTGTTTCAACTCGACCAGGACCAAACTCAGATGGAAATAATGAAAAATGGGACAATATGGATATTTGGTACTCAGATTTTGACCCTGAGACAGAGGAATGGCTCCCAGCCAAAAACTTGACCGAGATTAACACACCATTACAGGATTGCGGTCCCTTTATTGCTGCTGATAACCAAACATTGTTCTTCTCTTCGAAAGGACACAAGCCAAACTATGGTGGATTGGACTTTTACGTAACTCGATACGACCCAGTTACCAAAACCTGGTCGAAGCCCGAAAATCTGGGTGAACCATTAAACACACCACAAGACGATCAATTTATCACACTGCCAGCCTCTGGTGATGTTATCTATTTCTCTTCCCGACGCAAAGATATATCTGGATTTCAAGGGGATTTCGATATCTTTATGGCTTTCGTTCCTTCCTATTTCCGAGCAGTTGTTGTTAAGACCCGAGTAATTGATGAATGTAGTGGAGAAGACATCCCGGCAGTGGTTAGGATTAAAAGTCCAATTATTAACAGAGTTGTGGTTGATACATTACGACCGCCAAAAATCGAAAATGACTTCGTTGTTTCCAATACGGATTATGGCGATCCACGCGATTCTATTATGTTTGTTAATCTTGAAATAACTGCAGAAAATCCAAAATATGGCAAAATGACTAAAATAGTTCGTGTGGATAAACCCAAACCAACCACTGATCCAGAGGAAGCCAAGAAGTATGCCGACGTCATTAATGTTGTTATTCCGTTAGGACAGCGACCAGTAATTGGTGCCGAAATAGAGGAAGCAAAGTATGTAGCCGAGAATAAAACCATTAAACCGGAAATTGCTAATTTCCGTGGTTTGGTAATGGAGCAATTCCAGACTTGGGATTTATATCCTCTGTTAAATTATGTCTTCTTTGATGCTGGTTCTTCGAAGATTCCCGATAGATACATTTTATTTAAATCCCCAGACGATAAATTCAAGAAGGCATTTACTGATACCACAATTCGCGGTGGAACTTTAGAGAAATATTATCATATACTTAATATCTATGGCTATAGGTTGAACAAGTATCCCGATGCAAAAATTGAGATTGTAGGATGCAATGATGGAAAGACACCCGAAGAAAAAAGGCCTAATCTTTCAAAAGAACGTGCCGAGGCAGTTTTCAAATATTTACGTGATGTTTGGGGTATTGATGAAAAGCGAATGAAAATTACCGTAAGGAATCAACCTGCTGTCGTTTCTAACTTGAACGATTCACTTGGAATTGTAGAAAATCGACGCGTTGAAATCATCTGCAATGATTGGAACATAATGAAACCGGTATTCGATAAAGACCCCAAGACATTTCCACAACCAGAAACTATGGTTTTCACACTTAAGAATGGTATCGAAGATGCGCTGGTAAAAGCCCGTCGTATCGAAGTTAAACGCGGTGGAAAAGAATGGAATGTTTTGAAAGACATTGGTTTAACTGAGCCAAGATTTACTTGGGATTGGAAGAACTTTGAGGGTGAATATCCAAAGGACGAAGTTCCCTTTACCGCTCAACTTATTGTTACCACTGTAAATGACAAAGAATGTTCTTCGGACCCAATTATGATTCCAGTTATGCAAGTTACAACTGAACAGAAGAAAGTTGATATCCAGAAAGGTGCGAAGGATAGTACAATTGAGAGATATAGTCTTATTCTATTCCCATTCGACCGTTCCGATGCAGGACCAATTAACGAAAGAATTATGCGGGAATATGTTTACAATCGTGTTCTTCCTACCTCTTACGTAGAAGTTGTTGGACATACTGATGTTGTAGGATTATACGAGCACAACCAAGCACTTTCTGAACGAAGGGCAAATACTGTTTATAATGGAATTATGCAACAAACAAAAGGCAAAGTTGGTGTCATCACTAAAAGAGGCGTTGGTGAGGACGAACCGCTTTATGATAATTCATTACCAGAAGGAAGATTTTACAATCGTACAGTTCAAGTGATTATCAAAACTCCTGTGGAGTCGTGGGAACAAATTGGGAAATAGTCAAGGATTGATTATTTTATCGGGGTTTAGAGCAACAAACTCCCTCCAATTTCGGGGGGAGTTTCTTTTTAGTATGTTCCCTTTGCGAGAAATGTGACAAAGGGCAACAGCCAATGCGTCCGAAACATCAAATTTATGTTTTTGAAGATCTATTTGTAGGATTGAAGATACCATATAGGATACGCTTTTCTTCGATGCATTGCCATTACCCGTTACCGATAGTTTAACTTCTCGTGGTGAATATTCGAAAACTGGAATGTTTAAATTGAGAGAGGCTAATTCAATCGAAGTTCTTGCTTGGGTGAGTTTCATTAAAGATTGTGCATTTTTATGATAGAATTGGGTTTCAATTGCTGTTTCGATAACTTTGTAACGAGTTAAGATACTTGTAATGTTGTCGTAAAGATTTTTTAAACGGTCAATGAAATTAAAATTCTGGCTCTTTTCATTCGGTTTTATTAGTCCAAATTCAATAACAAAGAAACCATCTTGGGAAATTTCAATTATTCCGTAACCACAACTAATCGAGCCAGGGTCGATACCAATAATTGTCATTAGTTTTGTTCTTTTTCAAGTTGTTCAAGTATCTCGTCGGCAATTTCATAATTTCCGTAAACATTCTGAACATCATCGAGTTCTTCGAGTGTATCAAAAAATTTTAAGACTTTTCGTGCTGCTTCGATATTATCTATTTTCACAGTTGTTTTGGGAATATACTCGAATTTTGATTCAAGAATTTTGAAACGCTTTTCCTCGAAATATTTCTGACAAGAGACCATATCTTCAAAGGCGCAAATGATTCGTGTGCGTTCTTCATCGTATTCCATATCTTCACAACCAGCCTCGAGAATAGCCTCCAGCATTTGGTCTTCTGTTCGTCCCTCAGGATCGACATAGATAACGCCCTTGCGTTCGAAATTCCACATAACAGAGCCAGGTTCTCCTATGCTTCCACCCAATTTATTCATTTCTGAACGAATTAAGGGAAATGTCCTATTTCTATTATCTGTTATTGCCTCTAATATCACAGCTACGCCTAATGGAGCGTAACCTTCGTAAATGACCTCTTCGAAATTCTCGCCTTGGATTTCACCTGTGCCTCGCTGAATTGCTCTTTTAATGTTCTCCATTGGCATATTTTCAGCCTTGGCGTTCTGGATAGCAAGTCTTAGTCTTGGATTTGCCTCGGGATCGCCCCCGCCTTCGCGTGCTGCGATAGTTATTTCTTTTGCCAACCTTGTGAACAATTTTCCGCGTTTTGCATCTTTGGCTGCTTTCTTGTGTTTAATGTTAGCCCATTTACTATGACCAGACATTTTTCCCGCCTAACTTGTTTTAAATATACAAAATTACGAATTTTCCTTTAAGTAAAAAACTTTGGTTTTCGACTTTGCTATTTGCCAGAAGTTTATTAATTTTGCATTGCACGGCGCGTAGCGCAGCCTGGTAGCGCACTACTTTGGGGTAGTAGGGGTCGCCAGTTCAAATCTGGCCGCGCCGACAAACCGTTAAGACCTTTTTTCACAAAAAATTATTTAGTCTTTAACAATGAAAAAAGGGCTGCTCTTTCAAGCAGCCCTTCTTTTTCGAGTTGTCGGTTCTTATTTTGTAACGGTCATCATTCGGTTTACTTCAATGCCCTTGAATTTGAGTTTGTACAAGTAAGTACCACTCGTTAGGTTAAATTCGTCGATGTTAAACGAGATAGTTGTTGTTCCTTGCGAAGCGAGCCCTTTGAACAATGTTGCAACTTTTCGACCATAAATGTCCAAGAGTACGAGCGTAACATCACCATTTTCGGGAAGTGTAAACGAAATCGAAACATTTCCATTGGTCGTAGGATTGGGTATGCTCTGTTCCAAACTTATTCCATTGATGGTTTCATTTAATCCGGCAACTTGTTTTAATGTTACAGTGACAACAGTGTTGGAAGAATTGACTTCACCGCATTCATTCGAAACTTTGCAGTAATAAGTACCAGCATCTTCGGTTGTTACATTTGTTTTCTCATAAGTGGGTTGATTTGCACCGTCAATGGGTTGTCCATCCTTGAACCATTGATAAGTCATAGGTTCCGTGCCGTCGGCATCTACTGATAAGGTCAAAGTTTCGCCAGCGTTTAAACTAATTGTAGAAGGTGGTTGTTGCGTAATTCCAGGCTTAATCTTAACATTAAGTTGGGCAGAGGCAGAAACTGCAATAAATCCAGTGGGAAGATTAGTGATTACAACGTCGTATGCTCCAGCGTCGTTTAGTGCAACATTGCTAATAGTAAGTTTATCTTTGTTTGCACCGCTTATTCTGCCATTGTCAACAAGTTCAATTCCATCTTTTCGCCATTGATAGGTTAGCTCTGTGCCGCCAGTAAATGTGGCTGCCACGTTAAACTCGACGGTTTGTCCTTCGCAAGCAGAAACATTTTGGGGCTGTGAAGTTATGTCGATGGTTGGAATGTTCAAAGAAAAGCCAATGGCAGTATCTGCTCCGCAGAGTCCTTCAATAACAACCCAATAATCCGATCCTACGTCAGATGGTTTAACATCGCGAATAGTAAGATAATTTGATTTAGAACCAGAAATTCTATCGTTGTCAACTAATGGTTGATTTCCACGATACCATTGGATTGCAACATTGTTCGCATCTCGTGGTATTTCAACTTGAGCGTCAAAATCGAATGTTGCAACATCTCCGAGTTTAACAGTTTGATTTTTGTTGGTACGAGTAATCTTGGTTTTGGAATGCACATAAACCAAGACTTCATTTGTATAAACATCAACAATGCCTCGACAATCCTGGATTGTTAGTTTACAACGATAAACACCAGAATTTTCATATGAAATATTGTTTAAGAACAAAACAGCGCTTTGAGCAGTGGGATTATCTGTGATGTCGACTCCATCTTTTTGCCATTGGTATTTTCTTACGACTCCTTCGGTAACGACATACAACATTGCATCTTCACCAGTACAAACGGATTGTGGAGTGGGTTGTTCAGCAATTTTGAACAAAGGCCAAACAGTTATTTCAATTTCTGATGAAGCAACAGGTTGACCATCTGGATAGCAAGCAGCGGAACCGTAGACCAAAACGCGATAAGTTCCACTCATCGAGGGGTCGGCAAGAGTGAAAGAAAGTGTTCTTTGTCTTGCAGTTGGGAATTTATCGAGGTCAAGATCAACCCAAGTACCACCAACAAGTTTTTGCCATTTGTAACCAGTGATTGTACCAGTTGCGGCGGTTGTTAAATTGAAGTTGTCAGTTTCGCAAATGTTTTGCGGGTCTTTGTCGCAAGACACGAAATTGTTTTTAACTGTTTCAGTTACGTCAACAAATGCTGGATTTGAAGCAACTTTGCTTGGACCACAATTTCCGGGTCCTAAGATAACCACGCGATAGAAACCACTAGCACTCTGGGGATCGAGGATAGATTGTATTAAGTTTGGACTGGTTGCCCCGGGTATATCAACCCATAGGTTTGGATTATTAGGATCACGTTTCTGCCATTGGAATCCAGTAATAGTTCCAGTTGAGGTAACAGAGAGATTTATCATTGGGTTTAAATCTGCACAAATTGATGTATTCTGGGGATGAGCTATGATTTCAATGGGAGATTCAACTTTGAGCAGGGCTTGGGGTGTGGTTGTGCTTTCACCAAAGAAAGAGATAGTACAACTGTAATTTGCAGAGTCAGATTGAACCAGCGAAGTAAATGTTAAAGTTTGTTGTGTAGCATTTTGAATGTTATTGGAGTTTTTCATCCATTGATAAGAGAAGTTTGGTGTAGGAATTGAACGGCTGATACCATCCATAAAGCCTGTTACGGTTGCACTTGTGGAGAGAACAACCGAGCCGTTTTTGCAATAAATACTTTGTTGGGGTGAGAAAGAAATAGGTGAAGCAGAAAGGATTGGACGTACCTCATCACAACCAATATTTACTGACGTTGTTCTTCTGTTTTCACCATCGAAATCTGTCGTAATAGTGCTAATCGAGGGTGCCAGGAATTGGTTATTACCAACTGTTGAGCCAGTAAGGTGCAAATCGTCATTGCCAATGAAAGCAGGTTGAACATTTATTGAATTTCCGTCACCTCCAGAAGAGTTTCTCCAATCGGCAAGTGTTGTCTTGTCTGCTCCATAATATCCTAAAATTCCATAACTTCCAGAAACATAGTAATCGTTGTAGTTGATGGTTGAGAAAGTAAAGCCACTTGGTACATAAATCGCATACATTTTGCTTCCAGAAATGCTGCTTCCAAGGCTATTAACAAAGATATTGTTTCTTAAATCAGTTCCGGTGACAGATGTGGTTGTAAAGAGTATGCAAGCACTCATACTTGCCGAAGAACCCACGTTCGCCTGCGAGCCATACATATTTACTGTATTGTGATAAATCTTATAATTAGTACCACCAGTAATTCTTATTCCGAACGGATTGTATGTAGTGCTCGAGGAACTGTAGTTCATTGTATGAAGGTCCGAAATCATATTATTTGCGATTAAAATGTTCGAGTTACCAGTCGAGGAGTTTATGTTGATACCGTAGGCTCCCCAACCACCAGAAGATTCTTGATAGATACCATAGATTTTGTTTCCTACAATTTTTGCATCGGAGCAATAAGTGTTCAGCTCGATACCAGCCAGATTCGTCCCGTCTGTTCTTTTAATATTGTAAACAGTATTTCCACTGATTTCAACACCTTGTGCATATTGATAGATGTAGATGCCTCGATAACCAACATAGTCACTTGCAACATCGGCACCAATTATGTTTTTTATTATCTTCAAACTGTCTAAATTACCTCCGGAAATTCCAGCAGCATATATACCATAGTAGCACCTTTTGACAACGTTGTTTTCTACTCTTACGTAATCATTATCTGCCCCTGAACCACTTGAAGAAATGCTTGTTCCAGCAATGTATATTCCCATACTTGAAGTTTGAGAAGGTGAAGAGTATAGATTTCCAATACCAATAATATTACAGTTCTTTATAATTACGTTATTGCAACCAGCATTTGTTCCTTGGGATTTTAACCAAATTACTGCCCCGGCAGTTGCCGAGGTTGCATCGTTTCTGATAGTGAGATATCTGCCTGTACCACCAATACTTCCATCTATTGTTACTCTGTCCGCTCCATTCAAGACTATGACACCGTTAGAAGCATAGCTTCCGCTAATAGTTCTATTTCCACCGCTCGGTCGAATTGTTAATCTATATCCACTTCCACCGTATTCTGTCCATTGATTCAATGTGGGCGGGGTAGCACCAGTTTCAACGATATCAGTCATTATTAATAGAGTTACATCGCAACTCATACCGAAGGTGTTAATTTCATTAAATGCCTCGGATAAGGTTTGATAGTATTGACCAGTTCCAACGGTGTATGTTCCACAGCGAGGTCCACGAATTTCTCTTGCTCCGGAAGGATTAGTCACAGATGGTGTATAATTATTTGTTCCAATTTGGAAAGATGTGCATTGGGCATCAACAAAGTTGCCAGCAGTGGCATTGTTTGATATATCGTAAACGAGCCAGAAGTAATTAGTCCCAGCGGATAATGTTTGAGAGCCAGTGATTGTAAATGTTCCACTTGGATTGTTTACTGTCGAGCCAAATTGAACTGCGGTAGAAAATGTAGAAGAAGTGCCAGTATAGTAAACCTTTGCAGCAGCGATATCGCTTGTGTTTGTAGTTCCAGTAGTATTAAAGGTAATGCTTGTCAGTGTTAAGGGATCGGTGGCTCCTTGTGTAGTAACTTCAAGGCGAATTATTGGTTGGTTGGTGAAGCCAATTCCAACACCGCCGGTAATTTGGGTTGTTGTAGAAGAAACGTATCTCATAACATCTGGATATGCATCGTAGCAAATGTCATCTACAAAAATGTTATTACCATATTGGCTATAGGCAAGGAAAATTAAATAGTTCGTGGAACCGTTGAATGAACTTGGAATGTCATATTCGAAATAGTACCAACCCGCAGTTGAATAGTATCTTGAAACAAACCCTAATTGTGTTGCTCCAGTGAGAGAAGGAGAGGTATTCACATAAACAGTAACACCTTCTTGAGTGGCAGAAGAATACCCGGGATCTCGATACATCCAAAAACGTACTTTTGGTGTGTAACTTCCACGTTGAGACCAATCAATGATTGGGGTAATTAATGCTGCAGAATTTCCAGAAGGTATTGAGAAGGAATTGTATCTAATCATATATGAACCACTATGGGGTGAACAAGTTGGGGAGGTTCCAGAAGTTACTCTATCCCAAAGTCGAGTATCTGTGCCGGCAACTTTGATATTCTGCCAATCGTTTGGTGGGAAGGTTGACCCTTCGAAGGATTCGCAAAAAACTTTTAAATAGGTGATAGGTCTATTTCCACTTGGTGAAGTTGTGGTTGGAGTTCTACTTGAACCACCAACGGTTATACTATTACAAGCAGCATCTACAACATTTCCAATCGTTGCATTTGTTGCAATGTCGTAAGTTAGCCAGAAGTAATTTGTTCCGCTGGAAAGTTGTTGGTTCCCGGAGAATGTGAAAGTACCGGAAGGATTGTTTACTGTTGAACCAAATTGATTATTTGTGTTGAAAGTACTACTTGTGCCAGTATAGTAAAGTTTTGCGTTAGCGATGTCTGCAGTATTTGTAGTACCTGTTGTGCTAAAACTGAAATAGGTTACCGACAATGGGTTATTGGTACCGGTTGTAACGACTTCGATTCTTAAAATAACTTGATTTGTCATTCCTTTTCCAGTTGGGTCGGTTATTTGATAACAGTTGGAAGATTGATATGTCATATCACTTCCAGTTGAATAATCGAAATCAATAGAAATATTCGTTGCTTGGTGTCCACCATCTCCGAAAGAATCCTCAATCCATAAGTACCAGGTTCCGTTTAGTGTTTCAGTATTAAAATCGGATAACTGGATTTGATAACTACCGCTAGAAATATCAGATGCAATTTGGACAGAGGTACCAGAAGGAGATTGTAACCAGAAACTTCCTTCGTCTTGATAATAATCTGTCGTCCAATCAAAATTAACAGTAACATTTGTAATAACACCAGTTTGAGAGATAGTGAAGGAAGTCCAACCAAGTTCAGTTAAAGTATTTGATTCATAATCGAATTGGCCGGGACTGTCGTCGGGATAAACGGTGTAGGTTAACGCAAGAGATTTGAGAAATGGTTGCACCAAAAACAATGCAACCAACAGAACAAGGCTTAGGAATTGTTTTTGCTTTTTCATATAAAGATCCCTAATTGTTTAACTTAATGGAAATGTAAAGAACTAATTAAATTTTTCACATTTGAAAATACAAATATATAAAAAATTACTTAAAACGAAAACTTTTAACCATTTCCCAGTGTAGGTTTTTCTCAATGTTTTCTGTAAAAACAAAGGGATTACCAACCTCTAAAGTCAAGTTTAGATTTATTTCAAACTCGTGGACAACGCCAGTTGCCGAGAGTGTTTGTTTAATATTCCCTTTGGAATTAATAATTTTATAAGGCAAAGACAATGATTTAATGTCATAGAACTTTGTGTTTTTCCATATTGGATTTGGCTTTACAAATCTGCCAACTATTGAATATTTATTATTCATAAATCCAGTGGCTTTCAATTCAACTGTATCGACAATATTTAAACCATCAATTTGCAATTCAATAGGGGAGTACCAAATAGAGTCTCGATAGACTGGATTGATTGGATAACGAATCTTAATGACATCTCCAATTTGCTTTAATCTTGCGTCGCTTAATCCATCTTTCCAGTTGTAGTACCAGATTGAGTCCGGTATCGATGTTTTAAGTTGTTCAACGTAGTTTCTTTTCTCTTCAAGCCGTTCGCCTTCGATTTTTGCAACTTCGCCATAGGGAGAGTAAATAATGTCATACTGCATACTCATTGGGACACTGTATGTTTGGAAATCATCAAATTTAAACACTGATAGATTTGCAGTTTCTATGTCTGAGAATTCGTAGACTTTGTTTCCATCAAAAAATTTATAATTAATTGAATCGATAGAAACTTCAACTTTCGAAAAACCATCCTTAGGGGCGTCTGGCTGCATAATAGTAAAGTAGTAATTCACAATTCGTTTAAATTCCCTTTGTGAACTATCTGCGTACACTCTTTTAAATATTGTTGTATCCGAAAGAACATAGTTATAGTATACTTGTAATTTGAAATTTGCTTTCAGCATATACGCTGGCGGCAACTTGGTTTCTGGCGCTGCTCCTTTCTCTTGGCTAAAAATATTTACTGTTACGACTACAAATGT
Organism: Candidatus Kapaibacterium sp.; assembly: GCA_013414795.1. GTDB lineage: Bacteria > Bacteroidota > Ignavibacteria > Kapaibacteriales > UBA2268 > Naka2016. The sequence continues at coordinate 1,839,760 of CP058732.1, read as the reverse complement.
AATGATTTGAATAAACACCAACTTGCAAGTGTCATTCCATCCCATATTTCCCCACTTTTAATTTTTTTTAAAATTTCTTGTTCGGAAAGCAAAAGAATATCTATTTCTTCCGACTCATCAAGGTCTTGGGTTTGTTTAATTAACTCTGTTGCAAAAAAAACTGTGCAAATTTCGTCTGTTAAACCGTTACAGGGGTTGAAAATACCAATTTGTTCAATTTTTTTGGAAAGGAAGCCAGTTTCTTGCAAAAGTTCTGCTTTTGCATTCTCTACCAAAGAAAGGTCTGGTTTTACGCCACCGCCAGGAAATTCAATACTATATTTCTGATTTAAGTATCGGTATTGGACAGTGAGAACAAACTTACCCTTCCACAATGGGATTATCATTGTAGAGCCAGGTGTGTGAGCATAATAATACAGCTCTACCTTTCCATTGGGTAATGTGTATTCGTCAATTTTGTAATCCCAGAATGGGTTACTATTTATAATTCTTTCCGAAACTTTACTGAATTTTTCAAACACTTTTGGAAATTCTGTCTTTCAAATATTATATAACACATAAGAAAGTTAAAAAGTTTCACTGGTTGTAACCAATTCGCTTTTCGAGAAAAAGAAGAGAACTTCTCTTTCGCCGTTTTCGGCAGAATCAGAGCCGTGGATTGCATTTCTTTCAATGTTTGTGCCGAACAGTTTTCGGATTGTTCCCTCTTCTGCTTTTGTTGGGTCTGTACTACCAATTAGTTTGCGGAAATCCTCGACAGCATTTTCTTTTTCGAGGGCAATTGGAACGATTGGTCCACTCGTCATATACTTAACAAGGTCATTATAAAAAGGTTTTTCTTTGTGGACTTCGTAGAAAGCCATTGCTTGGCTTTTCGTTAGTCGAGTGTATTTCATTGCAAGAATTTTAAATCCTGCTTCCTCGATACGACGAATGATTTCTCCAATGGCACTTTTTTCAACAGCATCAGGTTTTATGATTGCTAATGTTTTTTGTTTCATTTTTCCCTCTTGTTATTTTTTACTTTTTTTTAACCTTTTTGTTATAAACTTCTAGAATGGTTTTTCCTATATCAGCGGGGGATTCAACAACAGTGACACCACAAGATTGCAGGGTTTCGATTTTTTCTCTTGCGGTTCCTTTACCACCAGAAATAATTGCACCAGCGTGTCCCATTCGTCGTCCCGGTGGTGCAGTTCGACCCGCAATGAAAGCGACAACTGGTTTGTGGACATATTTTCTAATGTATTCTGCGGCTTCTTCTTCGGCGGTACCACCGATTTCTCCAATCATCATAATAATTTCTGTTTTAGGATCTTTGTTGAAAAGTTCAATTACGTCCACAAACGTAGTTCCAATTATTGGATCCCCACCAATACCAATGCAGGTGCTTTGTCCGAGACCGACATCAGTTATTTGCTTTACTGCCTCGTAAGTAAGGGTTCCACTACGTGAAACAACGCCTACTGTACCAGGATTGTGAATGAAACCGGGAATAATTCCTAATTTACATTCTCCAGGGGTAATTATTCCTGGACAATTTGGACCGATCATTCGGGACTTTGAGGATTTCAAAGCAGAATAAACCTTCACCATATCCCGAACTGGTATCCCTTCTGTGATTGTCACAATCAATCGAATTTCAGCCTCGATTGCTTCAAGTATAGCGTCCGCAGCAAGGGGGGGTGGAACAAAGATAACTGTTGCATCTGGTTTAACTGCCTCCACCGCTTCTCGTACCGAGTTAAATATCGGTACTTCTTTTGGAAATGGATAATTGTCGTTACCTTTGTACAACATTCCGCCTTTTCCTGGGGTAACACCACCGACTATTTTTGTTCCGTAATCGAGCATTTGAGCGGTGTGGAAAGTACCTTCCGAACCAGTTATGCCTTGAACTATGGCTTTTGTCCGTTTGTTAATTAAAATACTCATAGATTTACTCCAAAATTGAGCGTCAAAAAATGCAAATTAAAACAAAATTGTGAAACAATGCCTTTGCATATGTTTTCTATTTAGTTTTGTGTTCATTTGGTTACAATATCTATTTAATTGCTATATCAATTATTCTTTGACAAAGTTCAGGGAATTCTATTCCAATGGCTTTGGCTGCTTTTGGAACAAGTGATGTATCTGTGAAACCAGGAATTGTGTTGATTTCAAGTACAAATGGTTGAAAATCTTCGTTCAAACGAAAGTCGACGCGGGCAAAACCTTTACATCCTACCACACGAAAAGCAAGCAAAGCAAGTTCCTGGACAAATTCTGTAACATCATCGGGCAATTCCGCAGGGCAAATGTATTCTGTTTTGCCTTTTGTGTATTTGTGTTCAAAATCGTAGAAACCACTTTGCGGGACTATTTCAATAACTGGGAGTGCCTCGTTTCCTACTATACCAACAGTAATTTCTTTTCCTTCGATGTATTCTTCAACAATGATTACATCGGAGAATTTGCCTGCAACTAAAAGGCCGTTATGTATTTCGTCTAAATTTCCATCAGAGATAATTGTTGTACCAACAGTTGAGCCTTGGTCATTTGGCTTGATAACCATTCGTTTTCCAAATTCATTGCGTAGTTCTTCACAAAGTTCAAAATTACCTGCCTCGCTGGAGTGAATAATTGTCCAACGAGGTGTAGGCACTCCTGTAGCGGAGAAAAGAATCTTCGACAAATTCTTGTCCATTCCAATTGCACTTGCTTTTGGATTACTTCCGGAGTAGGGAATCCCTTTGAATTCGAGTAGTGTTTGAATTGTTCCGTCTTCACCGTACTTTCCGTGAAGGGCGATAAAAGCAAAATCAATTGTATCGAATGCCGGTTGAATAATTGTTTCAAGATATTTTTGGGGCGTATATTTTTCCTTGTCTAAATCTTCATACTTTGGCAGTTTATCGACTTCATCAATTGAAACCAAAATTCCTTCTTTGCCAAGTGCTGGGTCGACAAGAATTGGATTATGGTTAAGTTCCATAAGAGCCTTGAAAATAGAAATACCACTTTTGATTGAAATATCCCTTTCTGTGGACAATCCACCTAAAAAAACTGCAATGTTCATTTTCTTTTCCCTTTCAAGACATTTGGAAATTGTTTATGTAAAATTGTTAAATCATCCAGGAATTCTTTCTCCCAATTTGGATTTCTTAAAAGTGCAGCGGGATGATAAGTAACAATAACTGGAATTTGATTGAAATTTAAAATTTTACCGCGTAACTCGCCCATTTTCTTCTTTAGATTGAACAGTCCCTCGACTGCTGTGGCTCCTAATGCAATAATAACCTTTGGTTGTATTAATTCGATTTGCTTCAACAAATATGGTTTGCACATTTCAATTTCGGAAGGCAACGGCTTTCGATTATTTGGCGGTCTACATTTTAATATGTTGCAAATGTAAACATCATTTCTATCAATGCCAAAGTTTTTAAGCAATTTTGTAAGCAATTGTCCAGCCCGACCGACAAAAGGCAATCCTTGAATATCTTCGTCGGCGCCGGGTGCTTTTCCAACAAGCATTATGTCTGCATTTGGATTGCCAGAACCGAAAACAAATTTAGTTCTGGTTTTACCTAACTCACATTTTATGCATCGATTTATTCTACTTTCAAGTTCTTCGAGACTTTTTGAATTGTACCAATCATCATTTGTTGAAAAAATATCAAGAGAATGAGTTATTTTGGAAGAATAGTCGCTCTGTTTGGTCTCTTTGATTAGTAAGTTTTCGCTTTGCTTTGAATAGGAAATAAGAGAAGAAATTGTTTCTCCGTAATTTTCTTTTAAGAATTTTAAGAAGTTTTCTACTTTTTTTGTTACTTCCATAAAAGCAAAAATAAGATTTAGTGTTCACATAAAAAAAGTACCCTTGGTTTCCCAAGGGTACTTTATAAGCGACAATATTTTATTCGTTTTCGACAAGTTCTAATTTTTCTTCGGAGCAAGAGGCTTTCAAATAGTCTCTGAACATAAGCGCAATGTTACGGACGGAAATTTCCTTCGGACAAGCGGCCTCGCATTCATACATATTACTGCAATTTCCAAAGCCCTCTTTTTGCATCTGCTCGACCATTTTGAGGACTCGCAATTTTCTTTCGGGTTGTCCTTGTGGCAAATAAGCAAAATGTGCAACTTTTGCAGAAACGAAAAGCATAGCCGAGCCATTGGGACAAGCCGCTACACAAGCACCACAACCAATACATTGTGCTGCGTCCATAGCCTTTTCTGCATTTTGCTTGGGAACCAGTATCGAGTTGGCTTCGGGCGCTTGCCCAGTATTAACGCTAATAAAGCCTCCCGCCTGGATAATTCTATCGAAAGCGGAACGGTCGACAATTAAATCTTTTATCACTGGGAACGCTTTGGCACGGAAGGGTTCAATCCATATTTCATCGCCGTCTTTGAATTTTCGCATATGCAATTGGCAAGTTGTGGTTGCTTTTTCGGGTCCGTGTGGAATTCCGTTTATAGTCAAGGAGCAAGCACCACAAATTCCTTCTCGACAGTCGTGGTCAAATGCGATTGGTTCTTTGCCTTCGAGAACCAATTTTTCATTTAGAACATCAAGCATTTCGAGAAAGGACATATCCTCAATTACATTATCGAGTTGGTAAGTTTCGAAATGTCCTTTCTCGCTTGAATTTTTTTGCCTCCAAATATGCAATGTGAGTTTCATTATTTATAACTCCTTACAGTTAGTGGCACATACTCGAATGTTAATGGTTCTATGTGGCGAATTGGTTTGTTGCCAACACCAGTGTATTCCCAAGCCGCTACGTGGCAGAAGCGTTCATCGTCTCGTTTGGCTTCGCCGTCGGGATACTGGTGTTCCTCGCGGAAATGACCACCGCAAGATTCATCTCTTTCGAGTGCATCCCAGATCATCAATTCAGCGAATTCAAGAAAATCGGCAACTCGCAAAGCCTTTTCTAGAACAATGTTTAAATCTCCTTCCTCGCCAACCATTGTTAGATTGCTCCAAAACTCCTCGCGTAGTTTTGGTACTAATTCGAGCGCCTTTTTCAAACTTTCTTCTGTACGAGCCATTCCAACATTATCCCACATAATTTTGCCAAGTTCCCTGTGAAATTGAGTAGGCGTCTTTTTCCCATTTATCGACATCAGTTTTTTGATTCGTTCCTTGACTTCTTCTTCACATTTCTTAAACTCTGGATGGTCAGTGGTAACTTTTTCCAATTTTGTGGTAGCAAAGTAATGACCAATGGTATATGGAAGTATGAAGTACCCGTCGGCAAGTCCTTGCATTAATGCACTTGCACCCAAGCGATTTGCCCCGTGGTCTGAAAAGTTTGCCTCTCCAATAACGTGCAATCCAGGCAAATTGCTCATTAAATTGTAATCCACCCAAAGACCACCCATTGTATAGTGGGGAGCGGGGTAAATCATCATTGGGGTTTCGTAGGGATTATCCCCAGTTATTCTTTCGTACATTTCAAAGAGATTGCCATAGCGTTCTTCGATAACTTTTTTGCCAAGCCGTTTAATTGCGTCAGAAAAGTCCAGATAAACTGCGTTTCCAGTTGGTCCAACCCCGCGACCTTCGTCGCAGACACGCTTCGCAGCTCGCGAGGCAATGTCGCGTGGTGCAAGATTACCATAACTTGGATACATTCTTTCAAGATAATAATCACGTTCGTCTTCGGGTATATCAGTTGGTTTTCGCTTATCTCCTGGATTCTTAGGCACCCAAACTCTTCCATCGTTTCGCAAGGATTCGCTCATAAGAGTGAGTTTGGATTGGTGTTCCCCACTTTGTGGTATACAAGTTGGATGTATTTGAGTAAAACAAGGATTTGCAAAGAAAGCCCCACGCTTGTAGGCGCGGTATGTGGCAGTTACGTTGCAGGCCTGGGCATTTGTGGAGAGGAAAAATACATTTGAATAACCACCAGTAGCCAAAACCACGGCATCTCCAACGAAAGATTCAATTTTACCGTTGAGAAGATTTCGGGTTACAATCCCACGAGCAACACCATCTATTACAACCAAATCCAGCATTTCAGTTCGGGTGTGGAGAATGATTTTTTTCAAGCCCACTTGACGCATAAGTGCAGAATATGCACCAAGTAGCAACTGTTGACCTGTTTGTCCTCTTGCATAAAATGTTCTTGAAAGTTGTGCGCCACCAAACGAACGGTTGGCAAGATATCCACTATATTCACGTGCAAATGGGACCCCTTGGGCAACGCACTGGTCAATAATATTGTTGCTTACCTGGGCAAGTCTGTATACATTTGCTTCTCGTGAACGGAAGTCACCTCCTTTGACTGTATCATAGAACAGTCGCCAGATGCTATCGCCGTCGTTGGGGTAGTTCTTTGCTGCGTTGATTCCACCTTGTGCTGCAATACTATGTGCTCTACGAGGGCTATCGTGGTAAGTGAAAACCTCTACTTGGTAGCCCAATTCGGCAAGAGATGCAGCAGCAGAGGCTCCAGCCAATCCAGTTCCTACAACAAGTATTTTGTATTTCCTTTTGTTCGCTGGGCTTACTAACTTCATTTCGAAGCGGTGTTTGTCCCATTTTTCTGTTATATGCCCCGATGGTACTTTACCGTCAAGTATCATATTCCACCTCCTACGAAACCTAACATAACTGAAATTGGTATAGAAACAAGACAAAGAGCAATGATTATTGCTATGCCAGTACTACACTTTTGTATTGTTGGAAAATAGTGCTTTTGGTTGTAACCAAGCGTTTGGAACATACTTTGGATAGCGTGGTCTAAGTGGAAACCAACAGTTATAACTCCAATAATATAAACAATTGAAATTAAAGGATTTTGGAATCCCAAAACCACCATTCTGTAAACATCAAATCTTTCAAGAATAACAGAAGAAACGGCATTGTGTGGTTGGTAAAACTCGGGATAATAGTGTTGGGGGTTTGTAACTCTTATGGTGAAATGCAATAAATGATAGATAACAAAAGCCAAAATCATCAGTCCAGTCCAAATCATAGTTCGTGAAGTGAATTTGGCTTTTAAATAGTTTTTGACAGCATACTTTGTGGGTTTTGAACGCCAGTTTTCAAATTTCAACTTAATTGAAGTAATAATGTGAAGGATGGCTGATACAATTAATATTATTCGGATAATCCAGAGAATTGGACCAAGGCTGTGTAGGAACGCAGAGTAAGAGTTCAAAGTATCCCGTCCAAGATAGATAAGCAGATTTCCCGCTGTGTGGACAATTACATAAAGGACAATTATTGCCCCTGTAATTGCCATTACTACTTTACTTAAGACTGTTGAACGAAGATAACTAAAAAATCCCATATAACCCCGTCAGTTTGTACAACATTTGTGAAAGAGTATTTTTCAAATCATACAAATTAGATAAAAAAATTAAAAAAAATTAATATGAGATTTATATTAATTAGAAAATCAAACATTTTCTTTTCTTTGTAACAAATTATGTTGCATCGACAAAGTCTACTTTAAGAATTTTTTCAAGAGATTCAATTTTGCCTTCGAGTGATTGGTTTTCTTTGAATTTTATTTGAAGTTCTTCATCAAATTGTTTCAATGCTAATTTGTATTCGTTTAGACATTCTTTAAGTTCGGCAAGTTTTTCTTCCTCGGTATTGATGAATTCCTCTGCTCCTCGAATAAATTCTTTCCTTTCCTTCGAACCAAAATGGTCAATCAAGACGTACAAAAGTATGCCAAAAAGCAGTATGGAAAGTATTTTCAAAGCGGTTCCAAGCCCAGAAATTGATTCCATATTCATAGTTTCGTTGAAAATGTACAATATGTTGTTACCTACGATAAATGTAATAATTGAAAGTATCGCTAATAGGGTGAAGGGAACCCAAGTGTATTTGCGACTTGTGCTATACCTTTTAGTGTTTAAATCAATTAAATAGTTCTCCGAGGCGACTATCTTCTTTTGAGTATCTTGAATCTCTTCATTAATTCTTGCTTTGATATATTGAATTTTCTTAATTCTGTCTAAATTTTGTTGTTGTTGAATTTTCAAATTTTCAATTTTTTGTTTGGTTTCTTTTAAATTACCTAAAATACTTTCTTTGATAAACTCAATTTTAAGAATGTATCTTTCGTTGTCAATCAATTTGTTAAATGCAAGGATTTTTTCTCTAATTTCTTTCGGTATTTTGTAAATATCATTATCAACTTGGAATAGATTGGAATTTTCTTTAATGAATTTTTCGACCTTTGGGTAATCCTCTTGAAAAATGTTTTGCAATACTTCGCCAACAATGAATTCTTTTAAGTAAGCAAGGTTACGAAAAATTTTTCTTTCCTCATATTCCAAATCCTTCAAAGCGTTGAATCCCTCTTGAAACTGCGAAAACAAAAATTGAAATTTTTCAAATGCTTCTTTCTCGAAAATTTTTAAGTATGTTGAGACGAAAAATTTATAGTGTGGTGCAATCCGAATTAAATCGGACTCTTTTTGATAAAATTCACATAAATCCGAATTGTCGGCTAAATATTTGAAGATTTTTTCGTGTTTTGGGTAAGTTCCTTGTACGCATCTAATTGCCTCGGGAGTGAAATAATCAAAAACAGAAATTAATTTTAAAATGCTTAAAATCATTGGATTTGTTCTTTGGGTGACTTTTATGAACATTTCCTCAAAGAACCGTTTTTGTTTCTCTTCGTTTAATTCACACTTCAAATTTTGAAAAATGTAATCAACAGCATAAGGAATGCCGAAAGTTAACGCCAAAATTTCTTCCAAGGGTTGTTGAAAATTATAATTCTCAACTAAAGATGTCAGTTCTTCTTTGGTGTAGGGCTGAATTTTATGGTTCTTTACTTTTTCTTTTGGCTCGGAGTACAATATTTTTTTAAGTGTAAAAGGCTCACGGGAAATAAGAACAAATTTGACATCGAAAAAGTCTATCGGCTTTTTGTTCGACAAGGTTTTATGTATTTCATAAGATTCGAAATTTGCAAAAGTCTTATAGTAAAAAGTGCGATAAAGGTGATTTATTACCCAATGGTCAACAATACCAGCACCGTGTTCGTAATTATCAACAACGAAAACTACTTTTAGATTTTGCTCCAATTCATTTGTCTGCTTAATTTGAATTAGAGAATAGACAAATGCCTCCGAAAGAACATCGAACAATTTTAAAAGTACTCTTTTGTCGATTTTTTTCTCGAATAATTCATCGAGTTGGTTTTTGTAGCGATGGAGTTCCAAGAAAGGAGTTTCGTTTAAATATTCGGTAAGAAAATAGTCTCTAAAATTGTATGCGTCGAAAAAAATACTTGCCAAATTTTTATTTTTTGAGATTAAAACATCAATAAGATTTGAAAATTTGTTTAGATAGAATTTTACTTCGTCGAAAAGTGTTTGAACATCTTTTAACTTTGTGCCGACTTGCAAAGCATTTGCTAATTGGATGAAATGGTGGGATTGGTTCAAGTCTAATTTAATTGTAACAATATTTTCCTCTTCGTTGGAAATTCTATTTAATGCCTCGTTTACAATTGTAGACTTGCCAACACCGACAGTTCCATTGACAAAGAAAAAGGGATACGAAAAATCCAAAATTTCCTTAATAACCGAAGAATTTGCTCTTTCCATAAGGTTTTATATGTAAAAATTCATTATAACAGTAGTTCCAGTTTTTCCAGTAATGATTTGTGCCGAATTCGAAAGTTCACGAATCAAAAAAATACCTCTTCCTCTTTCTTTGAGAATATTGTCGGGCGACCTTGGGTCTGGTATTGTCGATGGGTCGAATCCTTCGCCTTCGTCTTGAACAACGACTTGTACCAGTTCTTTATTTCCAGTTATCTTCAATGTTACTTGTTTATTAGGATCGAATTTGTTCCCGTGTTGGATTGCATTTATTAACGCCTCGGTAGTAGCAATCAAAATGTTGTGAAATTTGTCATCTCCAAATGGGAACTGTTTTTGGATTGACTTTAATATTGTTTCTATTTCTGCTAATATTTTTTTATCAGTTTTAAAATTTTTAGTTATCTCGATTGTCTCTTTGCTACTCATTACAAATTTACCATTGTTGTAAGCATCAAATTTGGGTTTTCCCCGACAATTTTGTAATTCAAAAATTTTAACTCGTACCAACCTTGCAAAAATATTACATTATTCTTACTTAGAAAAATTTTTATTTCCGTTTCTGGGGATAATGAATAATAAGAGTAACTTTCTGGTAAATTTCTTTTACCAATTGGCTTTTGGGTAATATTGTATGCTCTTGCTCCAAAGCCAAATTGAACTTTGTTTTGATGATTATAGTAGAGCATAGTTTTAGCAAAAAGTTCCTTGATATCCAATTCTTTAGTCATTGCAAAATCTTTCCAATACAAAGTTCCTCGCTCGGAATATTTGTAAACTAAGAATGCAGAGAAACTGATGTTCTTCGATAAGAATAATTGTAATGTATCTTTATACACGAATTGACGGAAAGCATAACTTTGAATACCAGTTGCCGAAGTTTCGAAATCATAAACAAGATAGTTGGAAAAAATTTCAAAAGTTGGTTTCCAAACGAAGTTTTCGGTTTGAAAATCATTACTTGCGCTAAGTTTGATGATTCTATTCCAATTGTTCAAGGAACTGTGTGAAGATTTGAGGAAGACCAGATGAAACATTTGTACATCCAAAGCGAGCGAAAGGGCGTAGTGTTTGGATATTTGTTGTCTTGTTGATAGAGAAGTGAAAAATTGGAATTCGTCTCGGTCGTCGTCGTTTAGTGTGGAAGGGGTATCGTATCGCAAAATACCAACGTTCCCCGAAAATGTTGTCATATTACTCGAACTAGGATAGAAAATCAAATTGTAGAACAATTTCAATCTTGTTTGGTAGTTGTTTTTTTGAAATTCGGTTGTTGACAGTTGTGAAAATGTTTGTATATCTATGTCGAACCTTTTATTTAGGGCGTTTTCCTCATTTCGATAAAAGTAACTAAAACCAAGTTTTGGGCTAAAATATTTGCTTTGAGCAAATAATTCAAAATTTAAGTCGAAAGATTGTTCATATAAGGTTCTTTCAACTGCGGTGTATTGATTCGTTGGGTCGAAGAGATTATAAAAGCGTTGGATTTTGTAAGAATAAACTCTACCAGTAAATGAAACGAAAGTTTTGTCGAATAAATTATAGTTCAAACCAAAAGTTGGAAAGATTTTGTTTTCAAGTCTTGATTCGAAGAAGTTATTTAAATAAATGGGAAATACAACGTAATCCCGTTGAATGTTTTGATAATCTAATGCAAGAAATATTGAATTTCCCTCTTCGAATTTTCCATCAAGAAATGTTTCAAAAGTAATCGTAGAACTTTTCCTTCCGTCTTTAAGTTTAACCTTTTCCCAAAAAAAATTTGTATTGAGGTTTACATCAGTTATATTTATTTTTTCCGTCCTTAACCCAAAAGCAAAACGTGGACCTTGTTGGTAAATTGAAACTTGTTTGTTTTTTTCAATACCATAGGAAATAAAACTTTTGCCAAAATTCGTAATAACAAAAGAAGAGCCAACATTTAGGTTTAGTTTTTCTGCTTCGTTTAATCCAATCGTTTTAGAATCGGAGTTCAACAGATAGTTTACATCTGTAAAAAATTTCAGAAAAGAAAATAGGTTTTGAGAAATATAGAAATTAAATTTTTCTCCATCTTTTTTTGAATTTTCATTTCCACGTATCAAAAAGCCTTCGTATTCGTTTGAAATTCCGAATTCAGTTTTATATAATTCTTTTATGTAGGAGAAAGAATTTGTGTAACGGTAGATATTGAATTGTTTGTCAAAGACTTGAGATAAATGGTTTGCATTTTTCAAAGTGTCGGAATGTTCAAAGAGTAAGATTTGAGAAAGTAGTTTTGGAGAACAACACAAGCAATTGAGTAGACAAAACAAGAAGAACTTAATCCTGGTGGTCTTCAATTTTGGGAAGAAGATGGTGTAACTTCTTTTTATATTCAATCACCAAATTTGTAATTTCTTCGTAAGTCTCTTTTACGAGAAACTTTTTACCACTTCGTAAAGAGATTACAGAATTCGGACCGATTTCAATGGTTTCGATTTCTTCTGCGTTGATAACAATCTTTTGACCGTCAATTTTCGTAACTAATATCATTGTATTTTGATGTAAATTCTGCCAATAATTGGCTCTGCTTTCGCTATAGTTTTAATTCTCTCGACAGCCTCTTCGTTTAGAAGGGTTCCAGCAACGGCAATCTTCAATCCCGTTTCGGTTACAATGTTCCTCGAAAGAGTCATCCCTTCGGCAAGTTCGTCGATCTCGATTGGACGTTCAGTTGGAACTTTAAGAATTGAAGAGCGATAGGCAAGATATTGGTCTAAAAGCACAACAATACGAAAATCATACAATCTTCGAGACTCTGCTTCCAACATTGCAACTATTTTGTTGCTTTCAAACTTTTTCTGTTGGTAATAATCATCATAATCAATAACAACTCGTAAGATACGAGAAGCGAGGGGAATATTGCCCTTTTCCAACTTATCTGGCAAACCGCTCCCATCGTAATTTTCGTAAATATGAATTACAACGTCGGCAACGTCTTGATAGGAGCGAAAAAATGAAAAAACTTCTTTTGAAAAAAATGGAATTTTTTCCATTTTTTCATTTTTAAGAATTCCGTTTTGGGTAGGAATTTCACCAATATTTCTTTCTGGAAGTTGTAATCTTCCAACAAAACATAATTTCGCAGCCTCTTGAATTAGATTTTTTAATTTTTCGTCTTCTGGGTCATATTCATTAGCAATCCAAAGGGCAATCTCTGTGATACGATTTATTCTTTCGGCTCCGTCTGGTATTCGCAAACATTCAAAAAGGTACAACAGGTCCCGCATTCTCAAAGTGTCTCTGCGAAGTTCTTCATTCAAATCTTGGATTGTTTTTGTATGGAATTCTATGGTTTTGTAAAGATGCATAATTCTGTATGCATTTTGAAATTTTGCAATCACTTCATCGATTAAAAACGGTTTATTAATGAAATCATCAGCCCCAACTTGCAATGCTTTAAAGTTTATTTCAGCATTGGAGTTTGATGTAATAAAGATTACAAAAATATTACGAATGTTAGTATTTTCAGATTCACGAATGTTTTTAACAAGTTGTTCGGTTAGATACTGGTCTTCGAGATAATTTGCAACGATGATCATTAAATCGTTATATTTTTGGACAAGGTCCCAACATTCAACTCCATCGTTAACAGTGAAAATTGGGGATTTTCGAAAAATTCTTTCAATAACTTTTTTTAAGGAGTTTTTGGTTGATTCACTTTTCTCTACAAGACAAAATGGAATGAAGAATTCTTCCATTATATTTCCACACCTTTGCTTTTAAGTTCTCGAATAAGTGCTTCTCGCTCTATTTCAAGTTGACGAATTTTGCGTTCAATTGAATCAAGTTCTTCTGGCATAGATTCGATTTCTAATTTTATTTTGCTTGCTGCTTCGTCAATCAAATCGATTGCTTTGTCGGGAAGGAATCTATCGGTTATATATCGATTGGAAAGTTCTGCTGCTGCGACAATGGCTGCATCTGAAATTTTAACACCATGATGCACTTCGTATTTTTCCTTCAAACCACGCAAAATCGAAATTGTTTCTTCAACTGTAGGTTCGTCGACAAAGACTTTTTGGAAACGGCGTTCGAGTGCTGGGTCTTTTTCAATGTATTTTTGATATTCGTCGAGTGTCGTTGCTCCGATACAACGCAATTCACCGCGGGCAAGGGCTGGCTTTAAGATGTTTGCCGCGTCCATACTACCTTGTGTTGCTCCAGCACCGATGAGTGTATGGATTTCGTCGATGAAAAGAATTATCTGGCCATTGGATTCTGTAACTTCTTTGATAACTGCTTTCAATCGCTCTTCGAATTGTCCCCGAAATTGTGTTCCAGCAACCAAAGCACCCATATCCAGCATTACTACAATTTTGTCCTTCAAATTATCTGGAACATCTCCAGAAACAATCATCTGAGCGATTCCCTCGACTATTGCTGTTTTTCCAACCCCGGGCTCGCCAATTAAAACTGGATTATTCTTTGTCCTTCGCGACAGTACTTGAAGTACTCTTCGGATTTCTTCTTCTCTGCCAATCACGGGGTCTAATTTGCCCTCTCTAACTTCATCATTCAAGATTCTTCCATATTTGCGAAGTGCTTGGTATTTTTCTTCGGGGCTTTGGTCGGTTACTCTATGTCCACCTCGAATTTCTTTAAGTATTTTCAAAATATCATCTTTTGTAACATTATAAGATTTGAGCAAATCTGCAACATTTGAACGAACAGAAAGAAGAGCAAGCAGAAGATGTTCGACGCTAACATATTCGTCATGCATCAATTTTGCTTCTTTGAATGATGTATCGAACACCTCGTTTAGCGAAGGGCTAAGATATAGATTCCCCGTGTAACCAGTAACTTTGGGTAGGCTTTCTAAAAGTTCATTTACTTTTACTTTAAGTTTGGCTAAATTAACTTCCAATTTTTTAAGTATTTCAACAACCAATCCATCTTCGTCTTGGACAAGAGCAGCGAATAGATGAATAGGTTCGAGCGCTTGATGGTTGTAGTTAATTGCAATTTCTTGTGCAGTTTGAACAGCCTCTTGCGACCTTAATGTAAATTTCTGGAAATTCATTTTTTATTATATTTTTTCAACAATAATTTACAATTCAAACATTCTTTAAATATTGTAAATTAATAAAAAATTTTAAATAGAGTACGTTTCTACCTTTTTGCTTTTGTTTAATAATTTGAGAAAATAATGGAAAAACCAAAAGGTCGCATTCTTTGGATTGACGATGAGATTGAACTCCTTCGTCCCCATCTGATTTTGTTGAAGCAGAAAGGGTTCGAAGTCGACACTGCTACAAGCGGAGAAGACGGATTGGAACTCGTTCGAAGCAATATCTATGATTTGATTTTCCTCGACGAAATGATGCTTGGAATGAGTGGTTTGGACACCCTTGTTTCAATTAAGGAAATAAATCCTTATCTACCCGTAGTTATGGTTACAAAAAACGAAGCAGAAACATTGATGGAAGAGGCTATCGGTCGAAAGATAGACGACTATTTGACAAAGCCAGTCAATCCGACACAAATTCTTGCAATTTGCAAGCGTTTTCTCGAATCGGATAGAATTAGCCAGGAAAAACTAATTCAAAATTTTTTGACAGATACAACAAATATTCGAGTGCGGTTAAATGATTCCCTTGAATGGGAAGATTGGGTGGAAATTTATACAAAACTTGTGAATTGGTCTTTGGAATTGGATAAATATCCTTCTGCGGGATTAGATGATTCTTTGCGGGATATTTTTCGAGAAGCAAACACTGTCTTTTCAAATTACATAGAGAAAAATTATAAAGACATTATCAATACTGAAAAAAGCGACGGACGCCCGATTCTTTCTCCAGAAATTGTTGAAAATTATGTTATTCCAAATCTTAACTCTAAAACCAACTTGTTCTTTTTTGTTATTGATTGTTTACGGCTTGACCAATGGCTTGTAATGGAAGAAATCTTGCAACAATTTTACAAGATTAGAAAAGAATTTTATATGTCAATTTTGCCCACTGCAACCCCCTATGCAAGAAACTCTATCTTTTCTGGATTGTTTCCAATTGATATTCAAAAACACTATCCACAATATTGGGTTGGCGAATTAAATACCGAGGACCATAAGCAAAATGCTTTCGAAAAGGAATTACTAATTGAACAACTGAAAAGGAAGAAAATTAACTTGACAACACCATTGACCTACATTAAAATCCACGAAACTGAATTCGGTAAAAAGGTTGAATCCGAAATTCATAAATATGCAAAGAATCACTTAACTGCTATTGTTGTCAATTCGGTCGATATGATTGCCCACTCACGCTCTGACTTTGCTATTTTGAAAGAAATTGCGCCGAATGAATCTGCTTACCGTTCTTTAACTCGTTCCTGGTTTAGCCATTCGAGTTTATTGGGTATGCTTCAAGTTCTCTCCAATTACCCTAATGTAAAAATAATTCTAACAACCGACCATGGTTCGATTCGTTGTATGAGAGGGGTGAAAGTTTTAGGCGACCGCGAAACTTCTACTTCATTACGATACAAATTTGGAAAAAATGTCAAGTGTGAACCTCGATATGCTATGCAAATTTCAGATTTGACAGAATTGAAATTGCCAAAGATATCGATTACAGTAAATAACATTATAGCCAAAGAAGATTATTATTTTGTCTATCCAACAGATTATCACTATTATTTGCAGAGATACAAAGATAGTTTCCAGCACGGTGGTATCTCAATGGAAGAAATGATTGTACCAGTTGTGATTTTAGAGCCAAAAATGGCTTAAATTTGATGAAAATTTTGTAATTTTGCAACTATAGTGGGCCCGTAGCTCAGTTGGGAGAGCGCTAGAATCGCACTCTAGAGGTCGTGAGTTCGAGTCTCATCGGGTCCACTTTTTTCTTCTATTCTGTAACAATGTGGCAATCTTGCATCAATAAAAAGCAGAATGGAACCCTCTAAAATATTAATAGAAATGTAATTGTCAGTTGCTACATTACGTGCTCCCTCTCTACTTCCAAGCTCAAGAGTTTCATTATTTAAGTTCCAAAGCAAATTTTTGGTAGATAATTTTACAAATGGTTGGGGAATTATTGAAATCATTTCCCCAAAATGGGTTTCGAGTTCAAACGGTAAGGACAATGGTATTGCATATCTTCCTCTTTCGTAAACGCATAGATTTTTTCTATTCTGAAACTTTTTAAGTATGCTCCAATTGTTCAACGTGTGTTCAAGTTCACCACCGTGAAAACCAACTATAAGAATATTTTGATATCCTTGTTCATTTGCAAAAATCAACGCTTTTTCAAAATCATTAATTTCTTGGTCTGGGTTGTGTTTAATTTGTTTCTTCTGAAAAAACGTTTCAATTTTTGCTTGATGGAAGGTGTCTAAATCACCGACAACAAAATCACATATAATTCCCAAATTGAAAAGTTGAACAGCACCGCCATCAGCGCCAATTATAGGTGTATCTTTAAAATATTTAATAAAAAAGGCTAATGGTGGCAATTTTGAATTTAATGCAACAATGCAATCAAATTTACTGTCGAATATTAATTTGTTCATTTCAATTATAAAAAAAGCAAAAATAAAATACCCTCCGTAAATAATACACATACGGAGGGTTGTCAATAGAGTAGGTTTTATTGTAAAAAGAAAGGAATGTTACATACAGAATCTTTGGAGCGAATATTTAAAAGATAAATTCCGACGGAAAGTTTTGTTAAGTCGAATTTAAAAACTTGTTCGGGTAAATGCAAAGGTAGTTCTTCGGTAATAACATTCTCGCCAAGAATATTGTAAATATAAATTCCAATTGGATTATCGTCGTAATGACACCTTAACCAAATGTAAAGTGTTTTGTCGATAACTTTTGCACTAAAACAATTGTTGTTCAACATTTCTTCTACTTTTGTGATATTTGTATCAATCGAGACAAAAATTTTGCGAGATGTGTCTCTACCACAAGTTCCTTCAACTATGCAGTAATAATATCCTTCGTCAAATCGAGAAACCGATTGTATATTAAAATTGGGTCTTGTTTCTCCAAGCAATTTTATGTCATTTTTGTACCATTGGTATTTCAGATTTTGTCCTTTGCTTTGAACAAAAAGGGAAAGTTCTTTTCCTTCTTTTACAATAGTATCCTTAGATTGATTGGTAATTTTGGTTTCTGGTATTACAGTCAGAGATATTTCAGGACTTTCGACCAATGGGGGACAAGTTCCCGAAATTCCAACCTTATACTTTCCAGAGTTTGATGTTGTAAGATTTTTCAAAACCAGTATAGAATCGGTTGCATTGCTTATTGGGGTTCCATCATAATACCATTGATATCGCAATCCATCCCCAGTGGCTTCAACAAAGAAGTAAATAGAATCACCTTCACACAGTTCGATGTTATTTTCTGAAGGATAAAAGGATACCAGTTTGGGTGGTTCTTGAATGATAATGGGACCGGCAATAGTAGCTATTAAGCCCTTGGGGTGTGAGACTCTAATCCAAACTTTTCCAGTAATGTCTTTTGGAAGTGTAATTGTTTTGGATAGCCCATTAACATTAGAAGCAACAAGCATCCATTGACTGGTGCATTCGGGCATTATTTCAATATCAAAGGAATCGGGTTGGGTCATTCCCTCGACACCCCACTTTACGGTGACATTTGCTTCTGGACAGAATTTATCGTTGGCAAAGGGTGCCTCAAAGCGAATTGTCGCATCAACGTTTTTCAAAATAAATGCGTCGGGAAGACTTTCACCAGAGATACCACTTATGGGATTAACGATAGGGAAGTTTGTTGAATTTGTGCTTCCAACAATATAATAATCACCAGCATAATTTAAGAAAAGTGCAGTTGGAATATCATCATTGTTTCCGCCAATAATATTACTATAAGTTATTGCACTTCCATCATTAAGCATCGAGACAAAATATATGTCGTTTTTTTGTTGTTTTTTGGAGCTTGGGTTGTTTACAATTGGAAAATTAGTAGAATTTGTATATCCAACCAGATAGAAGGTTTGTGTACTTTTGTTGAATGTAACTGCAGTTGGAATATCATCGCCAGAGCCACCTAAAAATGTTGAAAAAACTAAATTTTGGCTTTTATAAGTGTAATTATATTGAGTTGTAATGACTATATTGGACAGAGAGGCAACGAATGTCTCGGCTTGACCTTTAATTGTATTTTGATAAGCAGTTTGGCTAAGGGGAAAGGTGGTTACCGAGGGTTCTTTATAAGTTTTACCAGCAAAGACAACTTTTTCTTCTGCTCCAAAATATCCTACAGCAGTAACAAAGTCATCGGCAAGACCACCAAAGAAAGAGGCATATTCAAGCGCACCACTTGAGCCAAGTATTTTAATAACAACACCATCGAAATTTCCATTGTAAGTTCTATCAAAAGGTGATTCAAAAACATACTCATATGAACCGTAATACCAGATTTTCACAGGAAACGCTGGAAAGTCATTTGATTTAGTTGCTCCACCAATGTAAATGTATTCGGAAGGTGTTACACACATATCATAAGCAAAGTCGTCTTCGATTCCGCCAATATAAGTACAGGTTCG
Organism: Candidatus Kapaibacterium sp.; assembly: GCA_013414795.1. Taxonomy (GTDB): domain Bacteria; phylum Bacteroidota; class Ignavibacteria; order Kapaibacteriales; family UBA2268; genus Naka2016. The sequence goes on along the minus strand of CP058732.1, from coordinate 1,820,651 downwards.
TATTGTTTGTCCAGTATTTGACAGTTTTGCAAAGAAAATGTCGTATTTTCCCTTAAGTTTATCTTGATATGCTCCACCAGTAGTTGGCAAATCATTTGAACTGGTGTAACCACAAAGATAAATTCCATTGTCCCCAGAAAGTTTTACAGAAGTTAAAAAATCGTCTTTACTTCCACCAAAATAAGTGGAAAAAATTATTTCGTTGCAATCGGAATTAAATTTGCAAATGTAGGCATCATTCAAACCGTAGGATGATTTTGATATTGCATTAACCAAGGGTAAATCGTTGGAATTTGTTGTTGCTCCAATGTATATGTTGCTGTTTTGATCGACCTGAACATTAACTGGTGAATCGTTTTCTGCACCTCCAAGAAATGTTGAAAACACAAGCTCTCTTGCAGAACCTTTAACATTGAACTTGCTAATGAAGATATCTATTCCACCAGATAATGTTCTGGAATATGCGCCAGTAGTTGTTGAAAAGTTGGGAGATTCTGTCCACCCAGTCACGATAATAGTTCCTTGAACTGGTTCACAAATATCAACAATTTCCTCAGCGTTGGAGCCACCAATCAAAGTGCTTAAAACCAGCGGGTCTATTATCAAATCTTTACTTTTGTCGTAATTGCTTACAATAAAACCAAAAGTATGATTATCGATGATTTTAAAAGATGCTTCGATTGGGGTTGCTTCATTTCCATTTTTCTGGAAAACAAATAAATTTCGATGAATTACTTCACCAAATGAGGTTTTTAAAATTATTTCTTTTCCGGAACATTTTACAATTGTTGCACCCTCGATATTAATTTTGATTTGTTGTGGATTGCCTTCCGGATGTACCACAAAATCGTATCTCACATCTGGACTTGATGTAAGCACTAAATCAATTTTGTCCAAGATATTTGGAATGATGATTTGTTCGGCACCACGAATTTCTTTTTTCCAATTCGATGGGTTGTTCCCATAAAAGAAGTTAAGTTTCCACGAAGAGATTCCTTTTTCGATAATATTGCTGAATTTCGCACCATCGATTTTAAACTTGATTATTGAACCACTTTTAATAAACTGCCCTTCGTGGTTTTGTGTTTTAAAATAATCAAAAAAAAGACCCTCATTAGTGGCGAAAAATGTTAAGTTCTTTTGAAAAGATGTGAAGAGAACATTGCTGGGCCATTGACCATAATTTTTTACAAAAAAGTTGTGTGGAATTTGGCAGTAAACAAATATGGAAGAAAGCAAATAAATGCTAATTAAAATAACCAACCTTTTCATATTTACCTCAATTAAACCTTAAAATATAACAAAAAAATTTAAAAAAAGTAACAATAAAAACTATTTTTTTGTAGTAATCTTTGTTACAATGAATTTATTGGCAATTTGTTATTTCAGAGAAGGGGTGATTTGGATACTCTTTTTTAAGCATATCAAAGTAGAATTGTGATTTTTCGGGGTCTTTGTTTTTGCAGTAGATTTTCCCAAGAAGAAAAATTGCTTTCATTCTGATTTTGGGGTCGATATTATCAAGATGGATTAATTCTGATAACTCATTTATGCAAAGTTCATTTTGATTCATTTCGCAGAAACATTCTGCAATTCTTATGCGAGCGTACCAAACAAAATAATCATTTCTTTTGGCTTGGTTAATGTATGAATTGAATGTGATAATTGCATTTTTGAAGTCTCTATTAGCAAAAAGTTCTTCTCCACGACTGATTTCTGTGGGTATGGTTTCGTGCTGGGTTAAATCGATTACAATAGTATCTGTATAAATGGAAATTGCGTTCTTTTCTGGTGGTAGAACTTCTTCCTTCGGTGGGGTTTGGTCTACAACCAAAATGGTTGAATCTGAGTCTACATCTTTAGACATTTTGGGGATTTTAGGATTATATCGAGTTTGAACAGAAGTTGTGCAATTTTGTAAAACTGCACAAAGAATAATTACAACAATTAATATTGAAGACAGTTTCATAAATTCAAAGTTAATAAAAAAAATTACAATAAAGAAAATTGTGCATCAACATCTATAATTAATTTTAATTTTTTGCTGTGGAATTTTGAATGGAATTCATTGTACAATGTTCTAAAAAACTTTGTTGTATTTGCAAGGTTTGGGTCTTTTGTTCTGTTGATTTTTACAAGAAAGACTTTGCGGTTCCAGCCTCGGATTTTTGGAATTATTGGAATTACTGGACCAAGAACGATTGCATTTTTCAAACCATCAAGTTTTTCTTTTATAAAACTTATCAGTTCTTCATTTGGATTTTCATTTTTCCATTGGATTTCAACCGATACTAATCGGAAAAACGGTGGGTAATGGAGATGTTTTCGGTAATAAAGTTCTTTTTTAAAGAAAGAATCATAATTGCTATTAACAAATTCTTGGATTGGATATGCGTTGGGCGAAGTAGTTTGGATTACAACCTCGCCGGGAAGTGTTGACCGGCGACCAGCTCTTCCGGCAACTTGTGTGAAAAGTTGAAAAGCACGCTCGTTTGCAGTAAAGTCGGGAATATTTAATTGTAAATCGGCATTGATTATACCAACAAGTGTTACCCGTTCAAAGTCGAGCCCTTTAGCAATAAGTTGTGTTCCAACCAAAATATCAATCTCACCAAAGTAGAATTGTTGGATTATTTCATTTCTATCAGAACTTTTGACAACAACATCTAAATCATATCGTTCGATTTTAGGCTCGTAACCAAATTCACTCAAGATACTTTGCAATTCTTCTTCGACTCTTTGCGTTCCGTACCCAAGAATTAGCATTGGAGTTTTTCCACACTTGGGGCAATTGGAATCGTACTTACGTTCATAACCACAGTAATGGCATTTTAACTTCTGTTCCGATTTATGATAAGTAAGCGAAACTTCGCATTCTGGGCATTTGGGAATGTATCCGCAAAAACGACACTCGACAAGTAGTCCAAACCCTCTTCTATTTTGAAACAAAATAATTCCTTCTTTGCGTGTCAATCTGTCGATTATTTTGTGTATCAAAGTATCTGAAAATTGACCAAATACTTTCCTTTGTTTTCTTTTTTCAAGCATATCGACCAGAATAATGTCTGGCAACTTTGCTCCGTCGGCTCTTTCGTTTATAGTGAGGAGTTTGTGTTTTCCAAGTTTTGCGGCGTAATATGAATTAATTGATGGCGTTGCACTTCCGAGAATAACAACACAATTTTCTAATTTCCCCCGAATTAATGCTACATCCCGAGCGTTGTATCTTGGTGCTGGTTCATCTTGTTTGTAAGTAGGTTCGTGTTCTTCGTCGACAATTATCAGCCCAAGATTACTCGCAGGAGCAAAAATCGCTGACCGTGGTCCAATTACGATTTTTTTCTCTTCGTTTAAAATAGAAATCCATTGTTTAACTCTTTGGGAATCTGAAAGTCTGGAATGGAGAACCGCAACTTGATTAGGAAAAGCGTTGTTAAAACGCTCAATTAATTGTGGCGTTAGAGAAATCTCAGGAACAAGCACTATTGCAGATTTTCCCATTTCAAGGCATTTTTTGATACAGTGCAGATAAATTAATGTTTTCCCGCTCCCAGTGACGCCATAAAGCAAAAAAGATGAGTATTTCGAATTTTCTATTTCTTTGGTAATCTGATTTAAGGCAATTTCTTGTTCTTTTGTTAATGTTAGAATTAATTCATTAGGGAAATTGAATGATGGCTTGTACTCTGGGTTGATATCAGTGTCGTCTTTCAGTTCCACCTCAATAAATCCCAAGTCAATAAGATTTTCAAGGTGTTTGGTGATGTTCTTTGTAGGAAATTCTTTTCTGAATTCTTCCAGTTCGAAGACATTTTTATTTGATTTATGTAGTTCATACAAATATTGGAGAATTTGAACTAATGCCTTTTTCCTTTTCAATATCTCCAAATACTCCGAAAAGACATTTTCTGAAAACATTTGTGAATTAATATGAAATACTTGTTTCTTGGGAATAACTGCTTTTTCTCTGCGAATTATTTTAACAATCCCTTTTTGGACAAGCAAATCCAAGTTCTGTTCAAGTTTCGAAGTTTTAATTTGTTGTTTTAATGATTCAAAAGACACTGGATTTTTGCGATTTTTAAGAAAATTTATAATTTTTTGTTCGGTCTTGTTTAAAATATTTTTTTCGAAATCTGAAACACCAATGAATTGAATGTATTTTTTTTCTGGTATTTTAAGTTTTGGTGGAATTATGTTTTTCAATACCTCTCCCATTGGAGTAATGTAATAATCTGCAACCCAACGGGCAAGTTGGAACATTTTTTCTGGAATTATTGGTTTATCGTCAACTACTTCAATGATTTTTTTTAGTTTCGACCTATCAAAATCTAATTCGCCTCGATGTTCTTGATAAATTATACCCATTATTTTTCTTTTGTTGAAAGGTATAACAACACGATGGCCAACGAAGTTTTTTTGTTCAGATGTTTCTAATATGTATGTATAGTAAATCTCCACAGGTGCCAAAGGGAAAACATCGACAAGTAAAGTTGTTTTGTAATTTAGTGTAATGTTTTTTGAATTATTTCGTTTTTTCATTTTTATTTTTAATGTAATATGAATGCTAAAATAATTATCTTTGCATTAACAATTTTATTTTTGTTTGGAAATACTGCTTGTTCTGCACAAGAGAAAAGAGGGGAGAAAGGTTATTCAAGTTCGAAGATTTACGAAGAAAGTGTTTCAACGAAAAAGGATTCAATTTCAAATGAACTTTACAATTCCCGACAAAACGCAATTACTCGTGCAGTTGCGAAAGCCTCTCCTGCTGTTGTTGGTATCAATGTCATTCAGTATGTTGAAGTGCCAGTGGAAACATACGATCCCTTTATGGATCCCTTTTTCGAATTCTTTTTCGGTAGGAGACCTCGAGATTATTTCTATGAACGATACCAGGTTCGAGGTCTTGGCTCGGGTTTTATAATATCCCCAGATGGTTATATTCTAACGAATCACCACGTGGCTGGCAATGCCTCAAAAATTGTAGTTACCACAACTGAAGGCAAAAAATATGATGCAAAACTTATTGCTGCGGATGCATTGACCGACGTGGCACTGCTAAAAATCGAGGGAGACAACTTCCCCTACTTGAAACTTGGTAATTCCGACGATGTAATTGTGGGAGAATGGGTAATTGCAATGGGAAATCCTTTTGGTCTGTTCGATTTGAATATGAAACCCACAGTTACAGTTGGAGTTGTTTCGAATAAGGGAATCAACATAATACAAGAAAATCGGGTGTATAAAGGACTAATTCAAACCGATGCTGCCATAAGTTCTGGTAACTCTGGCGGACCTTTATTAAATTCACTTGGTGAAGTTATTGGAATCAACACGATGATATACTCTACAGCAACTAGTAGAGAGGGAGCAGGCAGTATTGGAATTGGATGGGCTATTCCTATCAACCGAGTGAAGAAATTGTTGGATAGAGTATCCAATAATATTGAGTTGAAAAGGAATTGGGATATTGGTATTACATTAATTGAACCAAATTCCATTGAAGCCCGAAGATTGTATTTGAAATTCGATGAAGGACTTCTTGTAACCGAAGTATATCGAAATTCACCCGCAGCAAAAGCGGGATTTGAACCTGGGGATATAATTTTGGAAATTAACGGAGAAAAAGTAAATTCCTTAAGAGATTATCAAATGATCGTTTTCGATTCTTTCATTGGAGATGATTTGAACTTTAAAGTAAAACGTGGCGATCGAATAATAGATCTTGTTGTCAAAGTTCAAAAATATAGAAGAAGATGAGCGTTTCCTACCTCGAAACCCAAGATTTAGTAAAGAAATTTAAGCGAAGAACTGTTGTCAAGAACGTTTCTTTAAATATCAGTCAAGGGGAAGTTGTCGGTTTGCTTGGACCAAACGGAGCAGGCAAAACCACAACTTTTTATATGATTGTGGGGATGATTCGACCAAACAACGGCAGAGTATTTTTGGACGGAAAAGATATAACGTCTTTGCCAATGTACAAACGAGCAAGATATGGCATTGCCTACTTGGCACAAGAGTCTTCTATTTTCCGCAAACTTTCAGTTGAAAATAATATTATGGCTATTTTGCAATTGCAAAAGTTAACAAATAAAGAACGAAAAGCACGTTTAGAGGAATTGCTCGAATCATTCGGCTTGCAAAATATCCGAAAGCAGAAAGGATATATGCTTTCTGGTGGTGAAAGGCGACGCTGTGAAATTGCTCGCTGTCTCGCATCGAACCCCAAGTTTATTCTTCTTGATGAACCTTTTGCTGGAATCGACCCTCTTGCAGTTGAAGATATTATGAAAATGATTCTTAATTTGAAACATAAAGGAATAGGTGTTCTTATCACTGACCACAATGTCCACGAAACTCTTACAATTACAGACCGTTCATACATTTTGATTGATGGGCAAATCTTTTGTTCTGGAACAGCAGAAGAAATTGCACAGAATCCCGATGTTAGAAAACTTTACCTTGGCGAAGCATTCACTCTCGAACGATACCACCTTGACCAATAATTACTTAATAACTAATTTAACTTTATTGACCTTCCTTTCAGTTGCAGAAATTACTTCGATATAATAGTCTTCAAATGAGAATCTCTCGTTTTCTTGGGGAACACGTCCAGCAATGAAGGATATTAATCCACCCACAGTTTCGTATTCTTTCGATTTTGGAAATTTTAGACCCAAGACATCCGTGAGATCATCGATTGTTGCCTCGGCAAGAATTTCATACTCTTTATCATTTATTTTTCGAATTAAGGGTTGCTCCTCGTCAAATTCATCTTGAATTTCACCAACTAACTCTTCAAGTATATCTTCGATAGTGATTAATCCAGCGGTTCCACCGAAATCGTCGATTACAATCGCCAAATGCACTTTCTCTTTTTGCATTTGTCTTAATATTTCTTGGATTCTTTGGTTTTCTTTTACAAACAATGGCTTTCGCAGCACTTTTTCAAGTTCAAAATTGTGTGAATTTTCTTGAATTGACAATTTCAAGAGGTCTTTTGCATAAATTGTTCCAATGATATCATCGATAGAATAATCATAAACGGGCATCCGTGAATAGCCTTCGGATATAAATTTGTTTAATATTTCTTTAAGATTCATTTGCTTATTAATTGCAACTATTTTATTTCTTGGGACCATAATTTGCTTGGCTAAAATTTGTGAGAAATCGAAGACATTTTGCAGAAGTTTCTCTTTGGTAGATTCTATAGCACCAAGTTGGTGGCTGGATTTTAGAATATCTCTAATTTCTTCTTCGGAATGAATTTCGGTTATATCTGCAATATTTATTCCGAATATTCGCAAGGTTAAATTTGCTAATTCATTAAGAAGCCAAATAAATGGTTTGAATACAAAATAAAATGCTCTTAATGGGAGCGAGACAAACAATGCTGTTTTTTCTGCTTTGATTATGGCAAGCGATTTAGGGGCTAATTCACCGAAAACAATATGAAGGATTGTAATCAAAACAAATGCCAATGGGAGTGCAATTCCTTCTGCTGTTGAAATTGTCATTTCAATACCTAAAATAGAGAAAAAGTACAAGATAATCTTAGATACGACTGGTTCACCAATCCAACCCAACCCTAAACTTGCAATTGTAATTCCAAGTTGGCAAGCGGATAGATATTCATTAAGATGAGAAACTAAATGCATAGCAACTTTGGCAGAGAACGAACCAGACTTCGCCCTAATGTTTATTTGCGTACTGCGTACTTTAACTATAGCAAATTCCGCAGCCACGAAGAAGGCATTTAGAAAAACGAAAAATAGAGTTATTAAAACATTAAAAATCATAATTGAAAATATCTAATGTATTAATTTTAACAGATTTACCTAAATAGAACGATAGATATTCTGCGAAGAAATTAATAATTTCTTTTATTTTTAACGAAACAATTTGGATTTTATCAAGATTTTCTAATTCGAAATCATCGATTGTAAAGAATAAGTCGACAGTTTTCCTGCTAATTTTCGCAAATTGTTCGAAACTAAAATCGGCTTGAAATTCTCCGTTAATAGAATTAAAAGTTAGATATTTAAACTCTTTGTTTTTCCAAGGTTCTAATTTTTCTATGGCATCTAAACCTAAATCCTGGGTAAGTCTTACGAGAAAATAAACAAGTATAATTAAGGGATTAATTTTATCTTCCTTTAATTTCTCAATACAATTTTCTGTTAATCTAAAAAGGGGTTCATTCGGATTTTCAAGCACTTGTGTTTCCTTGATGAAATTTAGAATGGTCAAACCAACAAATAGTTTTTCGGTAGAATTTAATAACTTATAATAGGACGATAGAGTTTCAGCCTTTGAAAGCAAATGGAGTTCTTGGCTTTTCTTTTTGTAGAAACTTACGAAAACAATATTTAATGGTTCCAGAATTCCCAATTGTTTGGTTTGTTTTCGATAGCCTTTTGCAATCAAAGCAACAAGTCCGTCGCTTTCAGTAAAAATTTCAACAATTTTACTTGTTTCTCTATAGTTCAAAGTTCTGATTACAATCCCTCTCGTCGAAACAATCACAATTAAAATACAATAAGTAATTTATCCAAACGATTCAACGCAAATTTACAACTAATTTTTTTAATTTGCATTTTATGAATTATAAGGAAAATGAAGAAGATTTTAGTTGTCGACGATAGTGATTATATACTTGAAAGTACGTCAGTTCTGTTAACCCTTGAAGGGTATGAAGTATACACTGCAACGAACGGCGAGGAAGGATTTAAAAAAGCATTGGAAATACTTCCCGACCTAATATTATGCGATATACAAATGCCAGTGCTCGACGGTTACCAAATGTTAGAAAAAATTCGTGCCCATCCTAGAACCGAATCTATTCCTTTTATCTTTCTTACAGCATTTGGGGAAAAACAGAATATCCGAGAAGGAATGATCCTTGGTGCTGATGATTACATTACCAAACCATTTACTCACGATGAATTAATCCAGGCTTTGAAAACTCAATGGAAGAAGTTAGAAACCGTTAAAAAACAGGTCAAGGAAAAGGTTGAAACAGTTGGGCGCGCGATATCTTTTGCGCTTCCGCACGAATTCAGAACTGTATTGAATGAAGTCATAGGTTTGGCAAAATTTATTCTTTCCTCATATGATGATTTGGAAAAGGAAGACATTCTTGAAATTGCAAGTGATATTGTTAAGTCTTCAAATAGATTAGTTAAGATTACAGAGAACTTTTTGATTTACACAAAAATCGAGACATTGGCAAATAATCAAGAGTTGCGTTCTAAACTTCGTTTACATTTTACCGACGAGCCTTTTGCTATTATCCAAGACATTGCTTTAATGAAATCTGCAAATCTTGCTCGACAAGATGATGTCATAATAGAGGATGAAACGCATAATATTTCATTAGAAATTTCATCAGATAGTTTCTACAAAATAGTGGACGAATTGTTGGACAATGCCTTAAAGTTTTCCGAACGTGGTCAGAAAATTCGTATTTCTTCTGGGATAGAAAACAACTTTGCCTACTTTGAAATAGCTGATGAGGGTAGGGGCATTAGTCCCGAAAAGTTGAGGTCAATAGATACTTTAACACAATTTGAAAGAGAAGTTTACGAGCAACAAGGGGTTGGTATGGGGCTGGTAATTGCTCGTCGTCTTGTTGAACTTCACGACGGAAGAATGACAATCGACAGTGAGGTTGGAAAAGGAACAAAAGTTAAATTTTGGTTACATTTTCAATATAAAGAAACAATCTAATTCTTGGTGGGAATATGAATTACTATATCTTGTCAATTAATCCAGGGTCAACTTCGACAAAAGTTGCCCTTTTTAGAAATTTAGAAGAAGATTTCACCATTACAGTTCGCCATAGTGTGGATGAGTTAAAGCAATTTCTTCGCATTTTCGACCAATATGAGTTTCGTAAGAAGGTGGTCTTGGATGTATTAGAGAAAGCCAAAATTAATTTAAAAGAAGTTAATGCGGTGGTTGGTCGAGGTGGCTTGGTCCGTCCAATTCCCAGTGGGGTTTACAGAATTAATCAAAAGATGCTTGACGATTTGCGAAATGAAATTAATGGTGAACACGCTTCGAACCTTGGAGCAATCCTTGCTTTCGAGATAGCAAAAGAAATTGGACCGAATGTTCCTTGCTTCATCGTCGATCCTGTTGTTGTTGATGAACTCGACGATATTGCTCGAATTTCGGGACATCCAGAATTGCCACGCATTAGTATTTTTCATGCTTTGAACCAAAAAGCAGTCGCAAGACGATATGCACGTGAGCATAGCAAAAAGTATGAAGAACTGAATTTAATAGTTGTTCATCTTGGTGGGGGAATTACTGTGGGCGTCCATCACAATGGACGTGTAATTGATGTAAATAATGGTTTGGATGGTGAAGGACCATTCTCGCCCGAACGTTCTGGCACTCTTCCAGTCGGTCAACTTGCCAGGTTGTGCTTTTCTGGAAAGTATACTTTCACCGAAGTCAGAAAAATGATTACTGGACGTGGTGGACTTGTTGCTTATCTTGGCACAAACAACGCCCTTGAAGTTGAAGAACGCATTGCTTGTGGGGATGACTATGCTGAATTAATCTATAAGGCAATGGCTTATCAAATTGCTAAAGAAATTGGGGCTGCGAGCACTGTGTTGAAAGGAAATGTTGACGCTATACTGATTACTGGTGGGTTGGCGAATTCACCTTTACTTGTCAAATGGATACAAGAACGGGTTTATTTCATTGCACCAATTTTTGTCTATCCTGGTGAAGACGAAATGTTTGCATTAGCCGAGGGTGTTTACTACGCTTTGAAAGGTGAAATTCCAATTAAGGATTATTAGAAACATTTTGCAAAAAATAAGTATTTTTACTTAAAATTTAACTGAAGATTTTAATTAATTTTGATTTTTAAAATAATTTAAAGGTGTTAATATGAAAAATTTCTTTTTAGTGTTGGTCTCCATTGTTTTTATTGGGGTAATATTTTCTTGCACAACGGATAACGCCCCAGAAAGCGTAAACTCTCCGAGCATTTCAAAAATTGCCTTGCCACCGAGCACTCAACCAACCACTGTTGTTATTGTCGATAAAAATGGCACTGTTTACGACACTGGTATTCAAGACAAAATGTTGGAGGATGGTTCTACAATTAACCAAAAAATACAAGACTGTATCAATAATTCCCGAAACCATGGAGACTTCGTTAGTTGTATGGCACATCTTACTAATTGGCTTTTAAAGAATGGCTATATAACAAACAAAGAAAAAGGAATTATTATGAATATTGCTGCCAGAGCAGATATACCTTAATCTTTTATTCTTTCAATGTAAAAAAGCCTCGAAATTATTTATTTCGAGGCTTTCTTTATTTAAATTAAAATGTTGCTTTATTTAATGTTAAAATCAATTAAATCTGATTGATTACCATTCATATATTGTTCGAAAAGCACAGCAGAGATCTTAAATGGATCAAGTCTGGATTTAGCCATTCCTACTCCTTGTGCATACCAAGTATGTTGGACAACGTCAAAGTTCAGGTTTATTGGCAGAGGCACATTTGGTATGGATAATTTAATTTTCATTGAGAATGTAATAATAAACTCTTGTGCTGAATAGGGTTTCCCTTTTATGACTAAATCAGTTTTATTGCCTTTTCTTCCTTTAATACCAACTGTTGGAGTCATCTTTCCAACACCTTGCAAATCTACTTCGGCGAGGGTAGTATCTTTCAAAATCGTCCATTCAGTTGCGTTAAAATCTGCAACAACAATCCATTGATTTGCGTTTTCAACTGGAATAAATTCATTATTAAAGAGGGAGAGGAAAGAGTAAACTTTATCGTTTTCGAATGCGTAATATGAAGTATCGGTAGTTTGGTTTTTGCTCGAAGTACTTAAATATATGCCCGCATTTTTTCCTTGCATTGGTTGTATGCTTGCGAGAGTTGTGGTAATTGTGTCTTCGGTTCCTGGGACTTTTACTCCAAGAGAATCCAGTTCGTATTCAAGGTATTTCCAATATGAACCAACTGTGGTAGGGAAATAGGACTGATTCGAAGGGGTTACGTTTGTCGATGAGTCATCTTTCGAGCAAGATGATAGAAAGAAAATTGCAGTGAATAAGAGAACCAAAAGTCTGATTGATTTTTGCATAGAACCTCCTTGATTTAAACTAATACAATTTTGAAAACGACACAAAAAAAATTATATTTCATTTTTTTATATCTTGTTTTAAAGAGGCAACAATTTTTTTGATTTCATCTGGAATTTTCGATGGTTCAAGGACTATGGGATTAATAGATTCAATCAGGTAAGATCTGGGAAGCGAAGGTGCCACGGCAGTTTTTGGATCTTGGCAAATTATTGTTCCACCTTTAGATTTAATTTGTATCGCACTTTGCACTCCATCTGAACCCAACCCCGAAAGAATAACCACTATCGAATATTTGCCGAAGTAGTTTGCAAGGCTTCGAAACATCGGTTCAGCAGAGGGTCTATTATAGTTCTCTTTTGGTCCTTTATCTAAAATTAATTCGGATCGCTCATTAAATAACATATGAAAATCATCTGGTGCAATGTAGACGTTTCCCTTATTTGGAGCAATTAACTGGTGGGGAACAAATACCTTGTTTGGAAGCGATTCAATAAGTTTATGGGTTAAGGAGTCTAAAATAAAACGACTTCCTTGCTGAATAACGAAATAAGAAGCGTTTGCTTCGTAGTTTGCAAGAGATATGAGAATATCTACAAGAACATTACTTCCCCCGTTTCCAGAAAGAAAGCAGACTGGAATGAACGGAGGGAGGTCGAATTTTTCAACTTTAACATATCCGCTGTGCTTTTCTCTCTCTAAAAGAATTCGTCTTATTGTCTGGTTAAACTTTTCTATTTCAATAGGTTTAGAAAAAAACTCTACCGCACCAGAACTAATGGCATATTCTTTTGCCATCTCGGAGGCTAATGCAGATACGATAATTACGGGCGGTGGGTCTTCTTTAAGTGCTTTCAATCGATATAAAAATTCAATTCCATCAATATTTGGCATCATCCAGTCGCTTATCACAAGGTCGATTTTTTCACGATTGATAATTGATAGGGCATCTTCAACATTGTCAGCCAAAATTGATGAATAGTTCTCTTTTTCAAGAATCTTTTTAATTACATACAATGAAGTGAAATCATCCTCTACAATCAAAATATTATATTTGGTTGGTTCCATTTAAAACAGATACTTAAATGTTAATAAAAAATATCTTCGGGGCATAGGATAATTCAAAATAATTTGGTAATCGATATTTAAAATGTTCGAAACTTCAAAACTAATAAAAATGTTTGAATTGTGAAATACAATTTCCTTAACTAATGATAAATCCAGAAGGAAATAATCCGCCAGTTTTGATTGCAAGGAATTATCTGGAAGTGCAAATCTTTGTCCGACGTAAAGACCTTTAATAGTTGTTGAAAATCCTTTTGTAAGCGGAAAATGTGTAACAAAGTTTGAAATTAATTTTGGTGTGTATATGAGTTGTTTGTTATAAGTTGGGGAATCATCAGTTTTATCGACAGCATTGGTAAAGGATATGGAAAATGTTGTTTCGAATATTTTATTCTTATTAAGAAAACTAATCTCAAAGCCGTTGGATTGTGTCTTGGCAATATTTAATGCAGTCCATTGGACTGGAGATTTCGGAACAGATACAATTTTATCTTTGGTAAAGTAGAGGAAGAATGTTATCTTTGGATGAAAAGTTGTAAAATAATGGTTATAAAACTCAATATTGAAAGAGTATGTATCTTCGGGTTTTAAATGCAAATTGCCATAGTTTAGAAAGTACATTTCGTTGAAAGTTGGCAGGCGATAATTCCTCGAAATGTTCAGTTTTGCACCAGTTTTAGTGGTATTCTCCTCGACTGTAAGTCCTAATGAATAAAGGAGGACTGGTTCGAAATCAGAGAATGCATCAAATCTAAAATTTGTTTCGGAATTTATTTTAAAAAAGTTAAACTCCAATGTCTTATTAATTCCAAGACCAAGTGTTGAATTCGTTCTGTTAATTGTTTTTCCATCAATTTTTTCTAAAAAATCACCTACAAAATTTGATTGGTTTAACTCCAAATGTATTCTTGTTTGAAAGAAAGTGAAATTTTTCTGGTAGTTAAATCTGAAAGCAAAATCTTGATTTTGGTAGTTGGCATTTTCTTTTTTAATTAACAGCAAATTCAAATCGGGGTCGTAATATTTTGAATTGTGAATTAATAATTTTAAATTAACTTGAATGTTTGAATCGATGATAAACGGATTGAATTTTAATGAACCAAGGAAAAAATTATCGAACAACTTGGCATTTTTATTTTCAATCGAATTTTGAAGAACTGCTCCAGGCACACCTCGTTCGCTTTGGGTAAAAAGAAAGTTTATTTTCATTAGTATTTTTTGTATGTAGAGTTTGCTATGAGAGAGGAGCGAAATGTTTGAAGATTTGCTATTTTCCCGTCTCGTAATTTTGTTTTGACCAAATTCATTTATTTCAAAAGGATAATTCCCCAGGGCATAGAAATAATTCACGGCAAAACCACCACTTAAACTTTCACTTAATTTAAAAGGGAAATTGCTTGCCATTTTAATTTGCTCGAAAGAGCCATAGGACAAAGAAATAGACCTTTGCGACGACTTTTGAAAGGATAAGTTTACAAAACCCGCTGTTGAATTATTTCCAAGAATGAATGAAGAACCACCTCGAACGAGTTCAATTTCTTCGAATAAGTCTATTGGAAGAAGGTTTAAATCAATGACACCATTCTGTTGGTTGTTGACTTTATCACCGTCGAGTAATATTCCAACATCATTTGCAGAAAAGCCACGGAGGGATATTGTCTTTATCCCTCCGATGCCTCCGTAATCACGAATATAAACACTTGGTAGATAACTTAATGCCTTTGTTGTGGAATTAAAAACCAACACATTTTTGTTATCGATAGTTAATTTGTCATACGAAAGTGAACTAACTTTCCAGTCTTTGTCTTTCGTCGATTCAACTATTACTTCGGTTTGGATTTTCTTTTCAAGCGTATCTCCAGAGTAAGCAAAGAGATATAAGTTGAAAGAAAATAAAAACAAAAGTACCAGATTTTTCATCAACGGATAACTACAAAGGGGATACTTTGGATTCTTCCATTGGAACTAACTTTAGCAAAGTACAATCCATCTGAAATTGTGTTTATAGGCAAAAGAATTTCTTTACCAGCAATGTTAAAGGAATACTTTTCAACATTTCGACCCATCTGGTCTACAATTTGAATTTCAACTGGTTTGGAGCTGTCTGAATTTAAATATATTTGCACGAAATCCTTTGCTGGATTTGGATAAAGTTTGGCGGTTAGTGCTTCTATGCTTTCTTTTACATCTGAAAAATTAACAAAAAGGTAAACTTTGTCGTTGGGTGTGTAGTCGGGTTTAAATGGGCTGGTTGCAGCAACGATTGTGAAATTCATATTTGGGTTGGGAAATGTGTAGGCGAACAATCCTTCAAGTTTATCTCCAACGAAAGTTTGACCCGTTTTCACACCCTCGAAATTATGTATGTAAAGGTTTCCATCGTAAGCAGTTGAGACAATGTAATTTTGGGAAACTATTGCAGATTCCCTTGGTCCATCAAAACCAGTTGTAGGAAATTGAATTGTTTTTTCAATTTCGGCAGTAGCAAGATTAATGATATGAACTTGATGGGACCCATTCATTGTAACAATAACTTTATCTGTACCAACAGGATACAAGTGGTTTCCAGTATCTCCAATATCAATAGTATTTACATATACTATCAGCTTTGAAGCTAAATCTGAAATTTGATAAATCATTAATTTTGAGTCGTTTTGTCCAAATGTTCCTTCGCATAAAATAAGTAGGTAATTACCAATGACCAAAATCTGTTGTGGATAGAGTTCTGCTGCACTTTCAAAGAAAATTTCAGAGGTTTGCTCTTCAAAGATGTAGAAATTATTAATATTTGTTCCTTGAACAGTTACAAAAACGAGTCCACTATAGACAAAAACCGATTGTATAAAGGCGTCTTCGGGAAGTGTTTGGTTGGCAAAAGGATTTAATGAATAAATTATATCACCATTTTCCAGAGATATTTTATCAATTTTTAATTTATTTGGTACATAAGCAAAGTTTCCATTGATATCAACATAGATTCTTGTTGGAAAAGGTAGAGAACCAAAGTCCAGTTCCCGCAAAACCGTCCCAGAAAATTTACCACTCATAATTTCATTTATGGAAATTGTGTAAAGAGCGGGTTTCTGGTCGCCAGGGTCTTCAACTCCATTGAAATTTGCATCAACTCCAAGACTGGTAACAAGAAGACGGTAGTCGTTTTGGCTAAAATTGTAATAACCGTTAATGTAAGTTGGTTGTGGTCCAACTGTTATGGGAATTGGAACATTTGGAACTTGAGAATTTGTAACAAATAGAAATGAAATGAAGAAAGCAATTGCGAGTAAAGTAACCTTTTTCATATCACCTCAAAATATTTGTGAAACAATAAATAGTAACGATAATAACAAAAATTATTGCTAAATTGTTATTTTACAAATTAAAGTTCCACAAAAATCCAAAAATATGAAAAAAGCAGTAATAATGGCTGGTGGTTTTGGAACTCGATTGCGTCCTCTAACAATGACAATTCCAAAACCTATGGTTCCAATCGTTAATGTTCCAATGATGGAACACGTGGTAAATCTTTTGAAGAAATATCAAATTCGAGACATTGTAACATTGTTGTATTTCCAGCCAGAGGTGATTACTGATTATTTCAAAGATGGAAGCAAGTTCGATGTTAAAATGAAATATGTGCTTGCAACCGCGGACTACGGTACTGCTGGAGCTGTGAAAAATGCATATGAACATTTAGATGAGAGATTTTTGGTGATTAGTGGTGATGTTCTGACTGATTTTGACCTTCGCGAAGCTATTGATTTTCACATCTCCAAAGGTTCCCTTGCAACAATAGTTCTAACCCGAGTTAAAATTCCTTTGCAGTATGGTATTGTCATTACAGACAAAGAAGGTCGAATTGTTCGTTTCCTGGAAAAGCCATCTTGGGGAGAAGTTTTTTCCGATACGATTAATACTGGGATTTATATACTTGAACCAGAGGTATTGGATTTAATTCCATATCAATCGGAATTTGATTTCAGCAAGGACTTGTTCCCGATAATGTTAAGAAACAAAATGCCCTTGTATGGTTTTGTTGCCGATGGTTATTGGAAAGACATTGGAAATCTTGAAGAGTATCAAAATGCACAAATGGATGCTTTGAAAGGCGTTGTGAAAATTAACATCAAAGGAACAAAGAAAGATAATGTTTTCTTGGGTGAAAACTGCACAATTGCACCAAATGTGAAATTCAATGGAAAAGTTATTATTGGTAATAACACAATTATTGAAGATTTTGCAGAACTTACCGATTGCATTATTGGTGACAATGTACATATCGGCAAAGGTGTTCGATTAATGAGGGCGATTATCTGGGATAATGTAAAAATTGGGGCTTTCTCAGATCTTACGGATGATGTGGTTTGTTATGATTGTACAATTGGTGATTCAGTTACCATTGCAGAGAATGTTTTCATTTCTGTTGGTTGTACAATTGGCAATAGGGTTACTATTTCACCAAACCTCAAACTTTGGCCTTTAAAGCATATTGAGGATGGGGCGAAACTAACTCGGTCTTTGGTTCAAGAGGAAAAATGGCAAAGAGAACTTTTTACTGGTGCAAGGATTTCGGGTATTTCAAATTTGGAAATTCATCCAGAATTTGGCGCTAAGCTTGGAATGGCTATTGGTATGACTTTTGGGAAGAATGCAAAAATTATTGCCAGTCGGGACCCCGACCCAGTTTCAAGGATTATTAAACGTTCGATAACCGCCGGGCTTGCTTCTGTTGGGGTAAATGTCAATGATTTGCAAACTACTTCTATTCCTCAAACGCGCCAGGAATTGCGAACTGGCAAGTATTCTGGTGGTCTGCACGTTCGTCGTTCCCCAAGAAATCCAGATAAAACCGATATAATTATTTTAAATAACGATGGCCGAGATATTGGCTTGTCCAAGGCTAAAACGATAGAAAGGTATTTCTTTGGAGAGGACATTAAAAGAGTTCATTACAGTGAAGTTGGGCATTTGTATTATCCAGAAAGAACCAACGAAATTTACATTAACCGATATTTAGACTCTTTGGATGTTGAAACCATAAGAAAACGAAAGTTTAAAATTCTTATGGACTATTCTTATGGTTTAGCCTCGACAATTTTCCCAATTATTCTTGGAAAATTGAATGCGGAAACTCTTTCGCTACACGACTATGTTGATGCGATGAAGCATAAACCGATGGCTGAAGGAACAGTTATCGAAAGTCCAGAGGCTTGTAAAATTATGAAGTCATTAGGTTATGAACTTGGTTTCATAATTGAACCAGGGGCAGAGAAGATACTTGTAATAGACAGTAGAGGGATTTTATATCCGCCTCCGAGAGTGCTTTCTATCGTTACAAAACTTTTCCTTGAAACCAATAGAAACCGAGGCAAATATAAAATTGCAATAACAGTTGCAGCCTCGAATGAAATTGAAAAAATCGCAAAAGAATACGATGTTGAAGTTGTTAGAATTAAAAATTCACATTCTGCTATGATGGAAGCAACAAGAGATGAAGAAGTTAAATTTGTTGGGGGTGTTTGGGGAAATTATATCTTTACGGACTTTCTTTTTGCCAGCGATGGGATGTATTCAATTGGTAAAATACTCGAAATGCTTGCAAAAACTGGTTACACTTTCCAGCAACTCGACGAAACTCTTCCTCGACGTTTTCAGCATACTGTTTCGGTGGATTGCCCTTGGGAACTGAAAGGAAAAGTTATTCGTAATGCATTGGAATTTTCCGAAAGTTATGAGAGGATTTTAGTCGAAGGGGTTAAGTTGTTCAAAGATGATGATTCTGTTCTTTTGTATCCCGACCTTGAAAAGCCCGTGTTCCATATCGTTGGCGAAAGCGATGATTACGAAAAGGCTGTTTCGCTTGCTAAGAAATTTCAAAGTTATGTGCAAAATTGGATGCAAGAAGAATTTTAGGTTTTTTCTATGGTTGGCTTCGGCTACGATTCTCATAGAATTGAAAAAGGTAGGAAATTATTTCTTGGGGGAGTTCTTGTTGATGAGGAGTTTGGTTGCATTGCCCATAGTGATGGTGATGTGGTCTTACATTCTTTGATAGACGCAATTCTTGGTGCTCTTGGCTTGGGCGATATTGGAGAGCATTTTCCAGATAGTGATGTAAAATATAAAGACATTAGCAGTGTCTCTCTTTTAGAAAAAGTTTTGGAAAAACTTAAAGAAGCGAACAGAAAAATTTTGAATATTGATGTTACAATTATTTTCGAGTTGAAGAAATTATCACCTTACAAACAACAAATTAGGATGAAAATCGCCGAGTTATGTGGTGTTGATTTCCAAAGGGTGAATGTAAAAGCAAAAACCAATGAAAAAATGGGTTTTATTGGAAGGGGAGAGGGAATTGCGTCCTTTTGCATTTGCCAAATTGAGTAAAGCGTTTCTTCTTCTGCTTTTAATTTGTGTAAATCATTTGTATTCTGATAATACATATCCACTTTCATACAAACTGCAAGAAAATTTTATTGGTGGTAGGCTTTTTATTCTTAAACAAAACAATTCTTATTTGTCATTTTTTGTCAAGCCTACTTTTGGAGAGTTTTCCGAGTCTGTTTTCTATTGGAAAGGAATCAAAAGGGATAGTGTTCTCGGGGTGCCTTCGGTTCCACCCTCCATTGTTGGTTCTTTTAAACTTTTTGGTGGTCTATTAGTTCTGTCAACAGAATCCAATCGAGTTTTTGCATCAATTATCAAAACCTCGCTTAAGTTCGAATCAGTTGTGGAGTTGCCCAATGATGATGGGTTTTATACTTTCGATAGGGTGCAAATTGTTGCAAACGAAGCAAAAAGACAGGCGCTTGTTTTGCTTAACGATTGCTTGTATTTGTTGGAAGAAAAAAATTCAAAATTGCACTCTGAGTTGGTTTCAAAAAATGTATTGAGTGCTTGTTTTTTGAATAATGAGATATATAATATCGGCTTGGTGAAATTCGAAGAAGGTAACGGTTTCGTTTATGTTGTTGATTCAGAAAATAATTTAAAATTTTTGTGCAGAATTGATTTAAGTGATAATATTTACATAACCCAAGTTGGAAATAAAATTTTGGTAATTTCTTCATCAAAGTATTACAATAGTTCTTTGTTTCAAGTTGCAACTTTCGAACAAGGGATTGTCAATAAATTTTGGGTGGAGACAAAGTTTTCCAATATAGCAATTCGAAACGACGAACAATTCCAATACATTTATTCCCTTCGAAATATTGGCGAAGGTTATGTTTTGTCTATTGCAACCTATGAAAGTTTTAAAAACAGGATTAAAGAGGATTTCGTTCAATTGCCAAAAGAGTTATCCGAACCTTACGGAGTTTACTTGATTTCGAATTTGATTTACATTCTATTTCATAATGGCATAACAGTTGTCAGTTTAAATGGTGAAGTAGTTGCAAAGGATTTCTTGACTTTTGGTGAGTACTTTCCAGAAACTTTGGATATTGAAAAAATCGATAACTATCTGGTTTTGACGTCTCGTTCCTCTTCGATTGTGTTAGAAGAACAGAAACATAATTTTTGGTATTTGACCAGATTCTTCAAGAATTTTGGGAACATAATCATTCCATTGATTTTAACCTTAATATTACTTTATGTGTTGAGGAAGTTCTTCAAGCAAAAGCGATTGTTGAAAGCACTTATTGAAGTTCCAACCACTGGTGTAGTTTTTATTGTAGACAAGTATGGAAGATTAATTGCAACAAACAATAGCGGTAAGGAAATGCTTGGTATCACCGAAAGTGTTCCAATGAATAAAATATTTAGTTACTATTGTACACTTGATCATTTAAAATCTCTTAATGAATTGGTTGAGAAAGTAATTTCACTACGGGAATCTTTTGTTCAAAAAATTACTTTTGTGCGGAATAAAACAGATTATGAATGGCTATTCACACTTTTACCATTGAAAAGCATAACAGGCAGTTTTAAAGGAGCAGTAATCACTGGAATGGATATTACAGAAGTTTTGGGGCGTCAAAAACTTAGCAATCTTGCCCAACTTGCACACGATATGCAAACCAATTTGTCTACGATTCGCCTTAATGCTGAACAGTTGGAAATAGACGGTATACAAAAGAACGAAGAGCGCCGTAGAAAAATAATCCACCAAGTTGGTTTGCTAATGCAAAGAGTTAGGGACATTGTTACTGTTGGCAGAGGTGAAATCGTTCGGCAGAACGTAGATGCGTACGATTTGTGTATGGAGGCAAGGTTGGAATTTGATGATACAATGTTCCCAAATGTGGAATTCGAACTCGATTTACAGCATTTCGAAATCAATTGCGATAAGCCGAAGATGGTGCGTGCAATAAGAAATGCAATTGAGAATGCAATTAAAGCATTTCAAGGTAAACCAGGAAAAATTACAATTAAAAATTGGAAAGACATTCGAAATGCTTATTTTTCGATAAAAGACAACGGTCCAGGTATGGATAAATCTATGCTTGAAAAATTTTTAAAGCCATACTTTACTACTGGTGGAACAGGCATTGGCACAATGATTATCCAACACGTTGTTGAATTGCACGGCGGGGTAATAAAAGTTTCTTCTGAGAAAGGAAAAGGAACGGAGTTGCTTTTCGTCATTCCATTTTCGGGGGAACAAAGGAAAAAAGTTGTAAAAAGGGAAAGTTAGAATTTAATGTTGTCGGATGAATTGAAGGGCAAAAGGCTTGCCTCGGTGGATTTTGGTTTTAAGCGGCTGGGAGTTGCTGTCTGCGATGAGATGCACATTTCTGTTTCTCCTTCGAAAGTATTCAATTACTCTTCACCAAAATTTTGGGACGAGTTTTTAGATTTCATACAAAAAGAAAGGATCTCCGCCTTGGTTATTGGTTACCCATTTAGAAATGATAATAAAGAAACAGATGTAACCAAAGAAATAGAGCATTTCATTAATCAGTTAAAAACTAAAACAGAAATTCAAATATTTGTTTTTGACGAGTCCTATTCGACAATACGAGCAGAAAAGTTGATGTTGGAACTTGGTAAAAAGAAAAAAGATAGAAGAAAGAAGGAAAATAAAGATTTGATTTCCGCAGCAATAATTTTGCGTGATTTCATTCTTGAAAACAATCTTTAAGGAGAATTTTGATGAAAAATATTTTAATTGTAATTGTTCTTGTCGTAGCAATTCTGCGAATATATGCCCAACCAGACTTTGAGGTTAATTATTTGAATGATTATAGAAAAAGTTTTACGGTTCAACCTATTTTCTTTCCGACCATAGAGAGCGATTCAATTGATTTAGTTATTCCTTTTAAATTCACTTTGAATTATTTGACGTTCGAGTTGGCAAGCGACAATGACCAATTGTTTGCAAATTTTCTGGTCGATTTTGTTTTGCGTGATGAAAATGGTATCATCAAAAAAACATTTACTTTCAAGGATACTTTATTTGTGCCAATATGGCAAAAGGATAAACTGAACATTCGAAATTACTTGAATTACATTCAAGTGCGATTGCCAAGTCAAAATTATCAATTGGAAGTAACATTGTTTGATAAGGAGAAAACCAAACAAAAAAGTGTTAAAGTCGACCTTAAAGTTGCAAAAATCGATAATGCACAAGTTTTCTATCCAATTTTCGCTTCTCGGGCTTTTAAAGAAACAAATAAATACGCCCTTTCATTAATGAACAATGCTTTGGATTACTCAAAAAAGGACAAGGTTATTATTTTGCCGATTCTATCCAAAGAAGGAAAAGAAAATTTTACTTTCAAAGTGAAATCCAACCCAATAAAGACCTTGCAAATGAATTGGCAGAAAGACATCGAGTTTATTTCACAACCGATTTTACTTTCATCGGCACCATTGAAAATTTCAAAAGATTCTGATAATATTTTCATTGATGTAGAACAAAAAGCCTTTGCCGCAACTAAATCCCATTTGAATTTCTATTTAATTGAATTTCCAGAAAATATGGCTTATTTGCAGGACTATATTTTGACGATTCAAGCAGAAAAGTCGAATGATACGGTAAGTATTAATTTCAAGATAAATTGGGGGAACCCACCTCTTTCTTTGCGTAACGTTAACTACGCAATTGAATTAATGTATTACATACTTGACGATGAAAAATTTAATTTTCTTGTCGGTTTAAAAAGGATGCAACAATGGCAAGAGTTTTTTGAAACTTGGCGTAAGTTTGATACCGATACAACAACGATGTTCAACGAGGCAATGGAAGAGTATTACAAACGGGTTGATTTCGCCTATTTGAATTTTCAAACAGTTGCTGAACCCGATGGTGCAAAGACCGAACGAGGGAAAATTTTTATTCTGTATGGGAAGCCATCGGATATTCAAAGAATAGTTGACAAAGATGGAGTGGTAACCGAACATTGGATATATTATAGATTGAAGAAGAAATTTACTTTTGTTACTAAATATCGTAAGTTTGAGTTAGTTGAAATAAATGACTTATGATGGAATGTTTCTACTTCGAGCCTCTAACCACACGAGATAACGAAAATATTGATTAGTGGCGAAGAATATAAACATCTCAAAGCACTTCGAATCCAAAAGGGTGAACGGATTTGCATTGTCAATGGAAAAGGACTCTCCGCTTTTGGTTTTGTCAAAGGAATCAGTAAAAATTATTATGATGTGAAAATACTCAACTTTGTCGAAAATCTTGGAGAAATTGAAAAGAAAGTTGACATTGCAGTTGGAATACTCGAAAATAAAGAACGCTACGAGTATGCATTTGAAAAATCAGTCGAATTCCGAATTTCGGAATTTTACCCATTAATAACCAAACACACTCAAAAATTGAAAATCGAGGAGGAACGGCTTTTAAGAAAAGGAATATCTGCGATTAAACAAACCTATCGAAGTAGGTTGCCAATTATAAATCCACCAATTTATTTGAACGAATTGATGAAAAAATTTAAAGAATACGATAAAGTGTTTGTGTTCGACCTAGAAGGCAAAAAGTTTGAATATTCCGATTTTGATTCTACTTTGCTTGTCGTTGGTCCCGAAGGTGGTTTTGCCGAAAGCGAAATAAAGTCTCTGGCTCGAAGGAAAAATGTAGAAATTGTAAAAATATGCGACTATCCTTTAAGGTCTGAAACTGCTGTTGTTTCTGCTCTTGCAATTCTGACCAACCAATTCAATCAAATGTAAATTATTATACATTTGTGCTATTTTAACCAATGCATTGTTGGTTTTTCTGCTTTTTTTTGTGGTTTTTGAAAAGCAGATTTTTTAATTCATTTAAATTAAAGAACTTACAATCCCATCTTTATTGGTATATTTCTTGTGAAATTTCTCCTTTTGATTACATTTTGCGAAAATTGAAAAGAAATAAAGTATACATCTGGGGAATCTTGTTGTTAGTTTTCCTATTGTCAATCAATGGGGTTGCACGCTCGCAACCCACGCTGCAACAACCAAGTGGGCAACAATTGCAAATTCCACAAGTTACAATAAGTATTGGGGGAACGGAAAAAAAGAACGAACTTTCCGTCGGATTGCAGATTCTCCTTTTGATGACTGTATTGACCCTTGCCCCCTCAATACTTGTGATGATGACTTGTTTTACTCGAATTGTCGTCGTTTTGCATTTCCTTCGCCAGGCTCTTGGAACACAGACACAACCACCGAACCAAATGCTTGTTAGCCTTGCTTTGTTCCTTACATTTTTTGTTATGCAACCAGTTATAGATAAGGCAAATAGAGAAGGTTTACAACCGTATCTTCGAGATGAAATTACTCAACAACAAGCACTTGATAACATTGTAAATCCATTTAAACAATTTATGCTTAAATATACAAGGCAAGAGGACCTTGCTTTGTTTCTTAAACTTTCGGGAAAAGAACGACCTCGAGACCCTTCCGAATTATCCATTTGGACTATAATTCCAGCCTACTCAATTAGTGAATTACGAATTGCATTTCAAATAGGATTTCTTTTGTTTGTACCCTTTCTTGTTTTGGATATGATAATTGCGAGCGTTTTAATGTCATTGGGAATGTTTCTTTTGCCTCCGCAGTTAATTTCACTTCCTTTGAAGATTCTTCTTTTTGTTTTGGTCGATGGTTGGTATCTTGTAATTGACTCATTGTTGAAAGGATTGTTAATAACATAGGTGAATTATGACAGACCAAATGATTCTAAATATTGTTCGGGATTCTTTTTATTATGTTTTGCTGGTTAGCGGACCAATACTGTTGGTATCTCTTGTCGTTGGCTTGATGATTTCTATGTTTCAAGCAGCAACAACAATTTCGGAGCAAACATTAACATTTGTTCCAAAAATAATTGCAGTTTTTTTAACTGTGGTTCTTCTTATACCATTTATTATTCAAAAGTTAAAGTACTTCACTGTTCAAATTATTAACATCATTTCAACCTTGAGGTAATGGAACTATTTAGTGGCATTCTGAATTTGTACCTTGAAAAACTTATTCTGGTACTATTGGTTTTTGGACGAGTTTCTGGTATTTTTCTACTTACGCCAATTTTTCGAATGCAAGTTTTTCCTACAATGTTTAAAGTCTTTCTTGCTTTGATGATATCTTTTATTATGGCAATCACCTTAAATTTAAATATTGATTTGGATTTTGACATCTGGGCATTATTATTTGTTCTACACAAAGAATTTATAATTGGTTTGTTGATTGGATTTATTTTCAATCTTGTTTTTTGGGGTATGCGTTTTGGAGGCGGAATTATTGATTTCGAACTTGGTTTCCAAGCCGCAACTTTATTTACTTTTATGGAATCGTCTCCTTCTCTTTTTGGACAGTTCTTGGAAATGGTTGTTCTAATGCTTTTTCTCATTTTAAACGGACACCACCAAGTTTTCGAGGCGTTGTATTTGAGTTACGCAAAAATTCCCATTGGTACGGGCAATCTGACTTCAACAACAATTTCGGAAATTGGAAAGTTCTTTGCTAACGTTACTGTTATTGCATTGAAAATTTCTGCTCCAATTTTTGTTTCTACATTTTTAGTGAATGTCTCTTTGGCAATGTTAGCAAGAATGGCACCACAGACAAACATTTTCGTAGTTAGTTTTCAAGTAAAAATTGCTGTAGCCTTGTTGGTGTTTTTCCTTGCTGTAACATTTTTCGTATTTGCCTCGAAGCAGTTTTTAGAAATTTTTCAAAAACAAACGCTAAATATATTGATGACAATTGGATAATGGATTATGGCAGAAACACCAGAGGGAAGGGAGAAAACAGAACCAGCGACACCGCGAAGAATTAGCGAAGCAAGACAACGAGGACAAGTTGCCAAAAGTTTGGATATTACTACCGCGGTGATGATTATTCTTGGCGGGCTTGCAACCCTTCTATATATTAGTGTTATCGTTCGAAATCTTCAAGGTTATTTCAATAGAAGTCTTTCCGATTCATTTGTGATTCAAATTACAAGTCAAGAGGTTGCTCGAATTTTCAGCAACGCAATTTTTTTCCTTGCTCAAACAATTTTGCCTTTGTTAGCACTTATTTACTTTTTCGTCCTCACATCAGAAATTGCACAAGTTGGATTTCATCTGGCAACAAAGAAATTCACAAAGGGATTGAATTTTCGCTCAATTTTCAATCCTCTTGGTGGTTTGAAAAGAATGTTCTTTTCTGGGCGAGCATATTTCGAACTTGTAAAAAGCCTTGCAAAACTAATTATTCTTGGATGGGTAGTTTATTCAATTCTGGAAAAACATTTAACGTGGGACTTGAGTTTGATTGAAAAACCTATTTGGGAAATACCCGAAATAATGTTCAAAGTCACGTTTGAATTGATAACAAAGGTTGGTGCTATTTATGTTCTTATTGCTATTGCGGATATGTTTTACCAGAAACGTCGTTATAAAGAGGATTTAAAGATGACCAAGGAAGAAGTTAAGGAGGAAGCAAGGCAATCCGAAGGCGATCCGATGGTCAAGGCAAGAATTCGTGGGTTGATGCGGCAAAGATTAAGAAAAATCATTATGAAGAATCTTGAAAAAAGGGCAGATGTTGTTGTGACAAACCCTACACATTTTGCTGTTGCACTTGAATATAAACCATACAAAATGAACGCACCTGTCGTAGTTGCAAAGGGAGTGGATTTCCTTGCTCTGAAAATTCGCGAAATTGCAGAAGAAAATGGAATACCAATTGTTGAAGAGCCACCGCTTGCCCAAGCATTGTATTATTCTGTTGAAGTCGAGGAGGAAATCCCCGAGTTCCTTTTTAAAGCCGTTGCCCAAGTTTTGGCTTATGTGTATTATGTAAACGAATCTCAGAATAACTTGAGAAGTAATAAATGAGCAAAGCAGAAGATTTCATAAGAAGAACAGTTGGGGATAACATTGTCGGACGTGGGCTAGTCCACATTTTGAACAACAAGGATATTCTGTTAGCTCTGGGAATTTTAGTAATTATCAGCCTACTGATAATTCCCCTTTCTCCAATTTTAATGGATTTGTTGATAGCAACAAATCTATCCCTTGCTGTTTTAATTCTTTTAGTTTCGTTGTATCTGAAAAATCCGTTGGAATTTTCTGCTTTTCCAACTATTCTTTTGGTTACTACTTTGTTCAGATTGGGCTTGAATGTTGCAACTACGAGGTTGATTTTAACAGATGCTTATGCTGGCGAGATAATCCAATCTTTCGGTACCTTTGTAATTAGAGGGAATTACATTGTTGGATTAATCATCTTCATTATTTTAATGGTAATCAATTTCATTGTAATCATAAAAGGTTCGTCGCGAATTGCCGAGGTTGCAGCTAGATTTACATTAGACGCACTGCCAGGAAAACAAATGAGTATTGATGCCGACCTCAATGCAGGTTATATTGATGAACAAGAAGCGCGAATTAGACGGCAAAATTTAACTAAAGAAGCGGATTTTTACGGAGCAATGGATGGTGCTGCTAAGTTTATTCGTGGTGATGCAATTGCTGGGTTAATTATTACTGGAATAAACATCATTGGTGGGTTTGCCATTGGAGTTGCTCAACGTGGTATGACATTAACAGATGCTTTGTCTACTTATACAATATTGACAATAGGGGATGGACTTGTTTCGCAAATACCTTCACTTTTGATTTCGGTCGCAGCAGGATTTGTTGTAACTCGCTCTTCCTCGGCTGAAAAGTTGGATATTGAATTAGGTAGGCAAATTGGGGGCAAACCTACTGCGATTTCCCTTGCATCTTTTGCTATGTTTATTATGGCTTTTATTCCGGGTTTTCCAACAATTCCATTTTTAATACTTAGTAGTTTGACGGGCGCTCTTGCATATTTAAGATACCGACAGGTAAAAAAAGAAGAGGAAGAGAAATTAAGACAAGAGCTTGTTCAAGCAGAAGTGCCGCAGAAAGTTGAAGAGCAGCCAATCGAAGATTTACTAAAAGTAGACCCCGTTGAACTTGAACTTGGATACAATCTTATACCTTTGGTAGATGAGACACAGGGTGGTGATGTATTTCGAAGGATAATGAATGTAAGAAAACAACTTGCATTGGAATTGGGAATTATATTGCCACCAGTTAGAGTTCGGGACAATCTCAATCTGGAACCCGAGGAGTATGTGATCAAAATAAGGGGTAACGAAGTTGGCAGAAACACGTTACAACCAGGTATGTTGCTTGCAATGAACCCCGGAACTGCAATGGGTGAAATTTCTGGTATTCACGTAACGGAACCAGTCTTCGGTTTACCAGCAGTTTGGATTTCCTATGCTGAACGGGAAAACGCCGAACTTATGGGTTATTCCGTTGTAGAAGCCTCGACAGTTTTAATTACTCATTTAACAGAACTTTTAAAACGAAACGCCGACAAGTTGCTAACTCGCCAGGAAGTCAAAAAATTAATTGATAATCTTCAATCGGATTACCCGGCATTAGTTGAAGAAATAACACCAGAGAACTTACCGTTGTCTGTAATTCAGAAGGTCTTGCAGAACTTACTCAAAGAAGGTATACCAATCAAAGATTTGCCAATAATACTCGAATCGCTACTTGAGTATTATAAAGTTACAAAGAATGTTGAAGTTCTTACTGAATATGTACGGCACAATCTTTCAGAAACAATTAAAAGATTGTACCAAGACCAAAATGGCGTAATTCATTGCATTGCTTTAAGCCCAGAAATCGAGCAAATGATATCCAACGTACTTCAAACTAATGTCCAGGCGACTTCGATGCAAACCCTTGGACTTTCAGTCGAAACAATTAAGAAAATTCAAGAATCTCTTTCAAAAGCAATCGACGATATTACTTTGATGGGTTATTTGCCTTTGGTTATTTGTTCCGCCCAAATTAGACCATACTTTTATCGAATGGTTCGGACGCAATTTCCAATGATAAGCGTTATAAGTTATACTGAACTACCCCCAGATACAGAAATTGATATTGTTGCTACTATATCAGTATAACTACTTATTTAAAAAAAATTCTTTTTGTGTAAATATGAATGAAAAAAAAATCAAAAGATTATGAAAGATTATTATAAAATTTTGGGTGTTAAAAGAACTGCGACACAAGAAGAGATAAAAAAAGCATTCTATCAACTTGCGAAAATTTATCATCCAGACGCTTCGCAGGGCAATCCACGTTCGAAAGAAATTTTCTACGAGATTAACGAGGCTTATCAAGTTCTGGGCAAACTTGAGACAAGACTTAAATATAGCATTGAATACCAAAAATATTTGTTGCAAAACCAGGCTGGTAAATTGAACGGGATTAGTCGGGGCGGCAGGACTTGAACCTGCGACCTTCTGCTCCCAAAACAGACGCGCTAGCCACCTGCGCTACGCCCCGAAATTTTCAAAATACAAAATTCGCAATTTTTTTTCAAATATCCAAAGATTTTCCTAAAATTTTTTTATTTTGCGTTGACTGTGTAATATTAAAAGTGCACTATGCTATTATATCCTACAAAACGAGTTATTAGTGTTAATCCTCCAAAGTTTGGTAAAGGAGAAGAGCAGGATTTCCATTCCTTTTTAAACTTCTGTGGAAATTTTACTTCTAATTTGAATGTACCCTTGCTTTACAAAGCATTCCAGTTCAATACAAAAGCTAATAAAGACTTACAACGAAAATCTGGTGAACCGTTTTATACACATCCTCTTGAAGTTGCTTGCTTTTTAGTTGAGAATGTAATTTACAATGATGAATTAATTGCTTCCGCTCTTTTGCACGACGTCTTAGGTCAAAATAATCTTTATTCAATTAATGACATTGAATCTGAGTTTGGGAAAGAAATTGCCAAGATTGTCGAAAGTGTTTACAGAATAACAAATCTTGAAAGACAGGAAATTGCCAACATTGAATATTTTAGGCGTTTGCTTATCGCATTGACAACAGATGTGAGAATTATTTTTATTAAAATTGCCGACCGCTACATTGATATGAAAACAATTTCATATCTTTCCCCCGAAACTCAAAGGAAATTTGCCGAAGATACTTTTCAAGTTTATATTCCTCTTGCCCATCGGCTTGGTTTGTATAATATAAAAAGCGAACTTGAAGATATGGCGTTCCGTGTGCTTGACCGTGATAACTATAACCGTATCGTCAGAAAATTGAAAATGACCAAACATGAACGGGATGAGTACTTGCGGAAATTTTCTGCACCAATCATTGAAATGCTTCAAAATTTCCCTTTGCTAAAAGAAAACGATATATACTTTGAAGTACACGGCAGGGTTAAACATATTTATTCAATTTATAACAAAACTCTGCTTCGTGGAAAACCAGTTGAAGAACTCTACGACTTAATTGGAATAAGAATAATTTTAGATACAGAAGATGAAACAATTTGTGAAAAAGTTGTAAATGAGATTAAAAAGATATATCCATTCATACCCGAAACTTACAAAGATTACATAAGAAATCCCAAACCGAATGGGTATAAATCGATTCACTGTGCTTTCGTCGGAGAGGGCAACCAGAAAGTTGAAGTTCAAGTTCGTACATTTAAGATGCATTTAATAGCGGAAAAAGGTGTTGCTGCTC
Organism: Candidatus Kapaibacterium sp.; assembly: GCA_013414795.1. Lineage (GTDB taxonomy): Bacteria > Bacteroidota > Ignavibacteria > Kapaibacteriales > UBA2268 > Naka2016. The sequence continues at coordinate 1,789,497 of CP058732.1, read as the reverse complement.
ACTATAGATATAAATCTGGGCAAATTTCCATCGATTCAATTTTTGAAGATGAAAAAATTGAAAAATGGATTCAAAAAATTCGAGATTTGCTTTCGCAAGGACAAGAAGTTCCAGATAGTATGTTGTTTGAAGGCTTTGACTATGAAATCTTTAGCGATGAAATTTACGTACTTACCCCTAAACAAGAAATGGTAATTTTGCCCAAAGATTCAACTGTTCTTGATTTTGCATATTACATTCATACTGAACTTGGGCACCGTTGTGCGGGTGTAAAAGTTAACGGGAAAACCTGCAGTATCTTTACGAAACTTAACAACGGAGATATAGTTGAAATTATTCAAGGGAGCAATTTAGAACCAGAGTTTCATTGGTTGGATAAAGTTGTAACAAGGAAAGCCAAAAATGCAATAAATGAATTTTTTACTCAAAAAGCACAAGAATATTTTAAGAGTGGCAAACAATTCTTCGATAAAATTATTAATGAGCAATCTCTATCGCAACAAAGAGTTTCGATAATAAATAGTATCATAAGACATTTAAAATATACCAACCCGAGGGAGTTTTTTATTGAACTTGGAAAGTCGCAAGAACTTAAGGAAGCGATTGAATTTTTTGTAATTTTTTTGAAAGAAAACAATTTTAAATTCAATGAAAAAAGTTTGAAAAACAATCCCCTCTTGAAAAAATTAGAGGAATTCATCGAAAAGAAAGCCCATTTCAATCCCGAAGGTTACACAATTATTATGTCCGAATGTTGTCTACCAGCGAAGGGCGACGAGGTCGAGGCATTTCTTTTGGGTAAGACCATTATAGTTCATAGAAAAGATTGTCCAAAGGTGAAGTTATATTATGTTGACCTCGGAGCCGCAAAGGTGAACTTTGATTGGGAAAAGATAAACCAAGAAAACTTTGAAATAGGAATAAAATTTCATAGTCCCTCGTTTCTTTTCGTCTTTAATTTACTTGCGCAAGCCTTATCAAGTAGGAATGATGTTGCAATTAAGTCCTGGCAAAAACAAGAAGTGTCTCCCAATCGATTTTACTGGATTTTTTATTTCGATGCTAAAGATGTATCTTTTATCAATGTAATTCGCAACTTGATAGAAGTAAATGATTATGATGTTAAATTTGAGAGGATTGGAAGAAAGTCCGCATATCAATAAAAGGTATATTTATAGATGAACTTAATTGTTCCTTCTTCTGGGGTGATGTGTTCTTCTTCAATTATTAAGCCAAGGTAGTTGTATTTAAAATTGATTACTTCTTTGGTTTTTTTGCTTTCGTCTATGACAATTTTTCGAATTGTTTGGGTTTCGTTTAAATATTCAAATTGTTCAACAATTCTTTTTTCGGGGTTTAAGTTGTTCGATAAGGTAATTTTGGCAATATTACCATTTGGATTAAACTCGTAAATAAAATCGGTTCTTATTTCCATTTTTTGTCGAGTCGACAATTCTTTCTGCATTATTAAATTTCCGCTTGAATCGTAGGCAAACTGAATAATTTTTGCAGTATCGCCTTTGCTGTCAATAAATATTGTTTGAAGAATTTTACCATTGGAGTTTAAATAAGAAATTTTAACGTTTTGAGAATCTAAAATATTTTGTTCGTTGTAAAAATTAATTACCTCTGTTTTAACATTGCTATTTGAATTGTTGGCTTGCAGTTCGATTTTCTTTCCATCGGGAAGAAAAGAAACTTCTAATATTAGATTTTGATTACGGTCAAGTTCTTTGTAATAAACTTTTCGAACTATTTTACCATTGTTGTCGACTTGGTACTTTGTAACTGTGTGTATCAAATAAGTTAAATCGAGGTTACTTGTCGGCTGTTGGCAAGCAACAAAGACAAAAACAAATAGTATGAGTAAAACCGAGTTTTTCATAAAAATCAAAATCGAAATACAAATTTAAAGAATAATATCATTCAAGTTTGAGTAAATTTGTTCCGTCAAAAAAATTTTTCAAAAAGTCTTTGTAGAAAATGCTTTGGGAAAGCAAATCAAAATTACCAAGAATGACAAGAAATTCTTTGGCTCTGGTTAATGCAACGTTCAGTTTTCTATCGATTGTCTTGCCTTTTTCGGTTTTAACCATACTGGAAGACATTTTAATTTCCGACACTCGATTGAAAGGTAGTGATAGGAAAATAATTTCACGTTCTGATCCTTGAAATCGTTCGATTGTATCGATTGTAACAATTTTTCTAATTTCTGGATTAATCAAAGAATAGATTTCGGCATTTTGAATTCGATAGGGGGAAATAACGCCAAATGTGTGCTGGTTGATTATTTTATTGTACTTGTCAAAGCATTCGTTAATTATATTAGCAATCAAATTTGCTTGCATTTTGTTGGACTTTCTACGCTTCTCGCAGGGCAAGTCGATAAAGACTATTCTGCTGTTGGTTGATAAATTCAATTTTTTCTGAATGAATGAGATTAATTCGGCAACTCCAACGTTTGAGTTTCGTTTGGGATTAGTTTTAATAACGCCTTCGTAAAAGAACGAGTTGATTGGTGAAAGCACTTCTGGATGCATTCTTGATTGTAAATCTAAAATACCTATCGAATTTGTCCAACCATTTTGGCGAATTCGATTGAGGAGAAATTCGAAGTATGAAATTGCAAGATTATCGTATCCAATTGCTTTTAACAAGGGATTTTTGGTCTCTGTTTGGTTGAAGTTTTGTAAAACAACTGCTGGTAACTGCTTTTCGTCACCAATGAGTATAAATTTATCTACTTGTGCTAATATTCCAGCAATATGTGGAAACAGTAGTTGCGAGGCTTCGTCGATGATTGCTAAATCGAATTTGTTAAGTTCGAAAATCTCTGGATTTGTGAGGAAAGAATATGCAGTGCCAAGATAAACTCTGCTATTTAAAATTTTATGCTCTAATTCAGTTTTGGAGATTTGTTCCGTTAGGTGGGATAACATATTTTCAGTATATTCCGAGGCTTCTTTGTTACCAATGCGTATGAAGAAATTCTGGCAATTTTCATTTTTCAAGACTTCCACAATTTCGTCTACTGCTCTGTTGGTGTATGTGCATACAAGTATTTTCTGGTTTGTGTTAAATAAGTAATATTTTAAAAGTCCCCGAACGACAATTCTTGTTTTGCCAGTACCTGGCGGACCGATTACCAGAAAATAGGGATAGGAACGAATTGCCATATTAATTATGTCGGTGTAAATTTCGGATTTAGTCTCAATATTGGATATGTTTAATAATTCTGGTCCCTTTTTCCCAATTATTATGTCCATTTTATTTGGGTCGACTAAAAGAAAATTGAAAAGGGAATAGAAAAGGCTTCTTGTAGTAGTTTCGATATAATCTTGTTCAATTATCCAACCATCAGTTTGATTAAATATTTCTTGCTCGGAGAATTTATTTCGTAATGTTACAACAACAAAATTTGGTTCGATGTCTTTTATTGCTCCTTTTAACAATTGAAAGGAGTATGGATTTTGGATAAACATTGGATGGTAAACAATAACTGGGTCACCTTTTCGAAGAGAAGTTACACTCGAAAGTTGGTCTATTATGTCGAAGTGTAAATAATCTTTTTCAAAGTTAGATTTTTCCAAATTTATTTTAAGATTTACAAGCGTCGTATCTAACTCATTTTTATCTTCAAATGCAATGTTCCAGATTGAAGATTGGGAAGAACGATTATAGTTTTGAAATTCTCCAATTTTCGCAAGTATGTTTTCATTTATGGTAAATTTGATATATTCTTGAATTAAAGTCTTTATTTCGTCATTAGAGTTGTGTAATAAATCAATGTAATTTTTAATAGAAAAATAACCGTTGTTTTCCTTTTGGAGATATTTATTTAAGGTTTCGAGAATTTGAAACTTGCCTCTGGCGAGTTGCGATTCGAGAAGAAATATCCAATTTCGTGTTTTGATAAATTCCCTCTGCAAGTTGATTGTGTTAATTGCTTCTCGCAGAGGCTTTATGCTATCTTTTGAGTATAAAATCATCGAGGAACCTTTTCGTTCGGGAATCGCCGAATCCAAAAGCAAATTGTATCCAATGGTTTGAGCATAGTGGGAAATCCACATAGCAGTGGAAATGGATTGGTTACTTGAAATCGAAACGTTAAAATGATTTGTAGGCGGGGTTCCAGATTTTAGTTCTACTATTGTTTTCCATTTGGGATCCGTTTTGCTTTCAAGCAAAATATCCATCCTTCCATTGATTCCGTAATCGGCAGAGAAAAAGGCTGGTTCTATTTGGAAAGGGTATTTAGTTATTATTTCAGCAACTTTTTTCAATGTAGAGAAATGTAATTGTACTTCGGAATATAGATTTTTTTCAAAGTTTGGGTCTTTTTGTTTTAAAACAATGAATGACAAAATCTTCTTTGAAATGGCTTTCTGGATTGCGTCTTCAAAAGAAATTTCTTTTTCAACTAAAAGCAAGTCGAGAATAAGATTTACGATGGTTCCAAGAAAAGTGTAATAAGAAGTTTGTTTCGGGAAAAATTTGTTTAAAAAATAAAGATAGGCATTAGTTCCTTTTTTTGTAAAACATTGAGATATGTCGGTTATATCATAAAGATAATCGGGTTCGATTACTATTAGGGAATTTTCACAGGTTGCAAACTTTCCTTCATCAGTTTTAAGTAATCCAAAACAATTTAGGGTTGTTCCTTGCGATACAACTTTTGGAATTTCAGTCCATTTGTATGAGCAATCAATTTCAAGATGGTTGAACTCGTCGTAGCAAACGATAGAATTCGCTTTTGGATTTACTCCTTCTACAAAAACTCTTCGCAAGTTAACTAAATCTTTGGTCGATATGTAGTTTTTTAAAAACTTATCGAATATGGTTAAGCAATGGCTTTCTGGTGGAATCAAGGATGAAGGGGCAGACTTTTTCAAGAAATAAGAAAAAATATCTGCTAATATATAGATAATATCAGAGATGTCTTTCCTTTCAAACTCCTGTTTTCTTCCTTTTGACAGCAAAGAACAGCAAACAAGGAGTTTCCTTTTTATTTCTTCTTTTGGTTTAAAATTATTTATTATGAAAATGATTCTGGAAAAGTTTGAAGGGAAATATTGTGGATTTCTTTGTAGAAAGAAGAAAATAAATTCGTAAAAAAGCGAATATAAATCCTTTAAGATTAATTTTGGTTCGTGATTGCTTTTTAATTTTTTTTGAATTTCAATTAATTCAGAAAAAAAATATTCGGCGTCGTGCATTTTAGGAATCGGGCATTACGTCTTTAACACGGAGTTGAAATTGGGTTTGATTTCCAGCGGAAACTTCTTCCAGGACGAAGACCATTGAAAAAGGTTTGTTGCTGTTGATATGCTTAATTTTTTCACCAAGGTTTTGACCAACAGCATCAATTTCGAAGAACAAATTCCCACCATTTACATTTATTGGTTGGACAGCACGAAAGCGGAAATTATTAGCACCAAACATTTTCAAGCCGTTTTTCGAAAAGATACCTCGTGCGAGAAATACTGGTTTGTTATTTTCAAATCCAAAAGGTGCAAATTTATGTAGAAATTGGAAGAATCTTGGGGAAAGTTCGGAAAGATTAATTTCTGCATCGATAACCAATTCAGGGGTAAGCATATCGGGGGTAATATATTTATGTGCAATCTCGTCGAAGCACTCAATAAATGTTGGAAGATTTTCAAGTTTGAGGGAAAGTCCAGCAGCGTGCTTATGTCCACCGAATTCTTCGAGGAGATTTCCGCATTCCTTCAATGCAGAATGAATATCGAAATTAATTATGCTTCTTGCAGAACCTTTTGCCAGGTTGTACATTGTGGTAAGAAGTATAGTAGGCAAATTATATTTATCAACAAGTCTTGAAGCAACGATTCCAATCACGCCAGCGTGCCAATCTTCTTTATGTAAAATCAATGAACGTCTTTCCTTCTGGGCAAGGAATTTTTCTGCCAAAGGTATCGCTTCTTCAAAAGTTTTTTCGTCGTAGTACCTACGCATTCGGTTATCTTGTTCGAGTTGTTGAGCCATCTGGAAGGCAGCAATTTCGTCCTGTTGTATCATCATTTCAACAGAACGCATTGCATCACCTAATCTTCCAGCAGCATTAATCAGCGGAGCGAGCGAGTAGATTATGCTAAATGTTGTCAAATTTCCAGGCTTTAAGTTAGTGCAATAGAGCAAACCTTTGATTCCAGGACGAGGTTTTTCGTTTAGCAATTTCAAGCCAAAATAGGAAAGTATTCTATTTTCGTCTATAAGAGGAACCATATCCGCAGCGGAGGCAATAGCAACATAGTCCAAATATTTGAATGCCTCCTCCTCACGGTTCAAATTTTTAGAGATTGCTTGAACCAATTTAAAAACTACACCACAGGCAGCAAGTTGTTTGAATGGGTAATTGCTGTCGGGTAGTAATGGGTCGAGTATTGCATATGCAGGTGGTAATTCTGGTCCTGGTTCGTGATGGTCACAGATAATTGTATCAATACCAATCTCTTTGGCATATTTTACTGCATCAACACTTGTTATTCCAACATCAACAGTAATAATCAGACTAACCCCCATTTCATAAACTTGCTTTACTGTTTGGGGGATAATACCATATCCCTCTTGAAAACGGTCGGGTATATGATAGATAACCCTTCCGCCAAGATTGCGTAAGAATTCTATCAACATAGAAGTACTTGTCGTGCCATCTACGTCATAATCTCCGTGAATGCAGATAAGTTCTTTGTTTTTAATTGCACGAAGAATCCTCTCGACAGCCTTGTCCATATCTTTGAGTAAAAAAGGGTCGTAAAGGTTGTCGAGAGAAGGATTGAAGTAATTTTCAACAAGTTTTGGTGAATCCAAACCTCTTGCAACGAGGACTTTTGCCAGCCCTCGGGGTATTTTGAATGTATCGACTATAGTTTTAACAATCGACTCCTTGGGCTCTCCACGAAGTTTCCAATTAAATTGGGACATATTTTTCCTCTTATTTTCATAACTGTTACAAAATTACAACAAAATTTTTAAAAAAGCAAACAAGAATGTTAAAAAATCTTGTCATTGTGTAAAATTTTACACACTTTTTGTAATTTAATTAATTATTTTTGTGAAATTTTTGCGAAAAAATAGGAGGTTAATGGAAGAATTAGAAAAGTTTGGCGAGGATTTTGTAAGTCCAGAAATCAAAAAAACTAAAAAAAGAGTCTTACTTAAAAAGCAAAAAACTACATCTGTTGAGTCTTTTAAAGGTATTGTCGTTACAACGAAGGGACGCTTCTTTTTTGTGAAAAAACAATCTGGAAATGATGATAATTTATACCGTTGTGTTACCTCTGGTTCGATGGAAGTAAATCATCCTCATAGTTCCCTCGTTACTGTTGGTGATAGATGTGAATTTGTGCTTTCCAAGAAAGACGCAAACGGCTTTGAACTTGGAAGAATTATTAAAGTTGAAGAGCGAAAAACTTTTTTAATGAGAAAATCAATAATTGGAAATAAGGAAGATGTAATTGCTTCGAATATGGATCAAGCGATAATTATGCTCGCAGCAGACAATCCTCCTTATAATTTGAGAATGCTCGACAGGATTCTTGTTGCTTGCGAATTTGGCGGTGTTGAATCAATTATCTGCGTAAATAAAATTGATATTGCGGATAAGGAAAAGGTTTATGCAGACTTTGAAATATATCAAAAACTTGGTTACGAAATTTTGTTTATCTCTGCGTTAAATTCAATTGGTATAGATAAAGTTTATAACATCCTTAAAGGTAAAGAGACACTTTTCCTTGGTGTTTCTGGGGTTGGGAAGTCGACATTAGTTAACTCTCTTTTCGGAAAAGAAGTTCAAAAAGTTGGTCGGTTGGCTAAAAATTTAAGAGGAAAACACACAACCACTTCTTGCTACTATTTGAATCTTGATGAAAACACAGTGATTATTGATTCTCCTGGCTTTCGAGAGTTTGAAATATTTGGTGTCAGCCGAGAAGAACTACCTTTCTATTTTAGGGATTTCGAACCCTATTTTCAAAAATGCAAATTCCAACCTTGTTCTCATATCCACGAACCCAAATGTGCAGTAAAAAATGCTTTGAAAAGAGGTAAAATTTCAAGCGAGAGATATTTTTCCTATCTTTCGATTTACGAAAGTATTTGATTTGCTTAAAATTTGTTAAATTACCTTTTGAATTTTGCTTTTGAAGATGAAAAAGTTTATTATACACTTTGGTCTGTTATTCCTTTTAACAATCATTCCTACAGAATTTGTCATTTCCCAGTATTGGCAGAAAATCATAAATATTCCACAGCCCTATACTAACAATTATTGGTTGGATGTTTTTTTCCATCCAGCGAATCCTAATTATGGATGGATTTGTGGCTTTAATGGTATGATAATAAGGACTACCGATGGTGGGAATTCCTGGCGTGGTTCGACAGTGAATGCTTACCACCTTGAAAGTGTTCATTTTCCAACTCTGCAGGTTGGTTATGTTTCAGGCGTCGAAGGTATTTTTAAATCAACAGATGGCGGGGCTACTTGGTTCGATATTACTCCCCCAGGAACAAGGGACACAACAACTTTTTGGGGATGTTACTTCTTAAACGAGAATTACGGGGTTTTGGTTGGAGACGGTTGTTACGGTCGCAACCAACATTTTTGGTTAACAACTGATGGTGGGTCGTCCTGGTCTGTATTTATCGGAACAGAGGAAAATTCTGGAATGACAGATGCAATGCTCTATCCAAATGGATTGGGATATGCGAGTAGTAGTGGGAGAATTTGGATAACACAAGACAGTGGCAAAACTTGGCAAGTTTTTTCGATTTCTGGAACTGAACTTTGGCAAGAGGAAATAACAAACATTGGACAATCCTTTTTAGTACCTTATGCAGGAACAACTTGCACTGGCGGTGGGAACGATGGTGGAATGCGTTTTACCACCAACAACGGAGCGACTTGGAATAGTTTTCGAACTGGTCTACCAATGTTTGGTACTTTTCTGATTGATTCACAAAAAGGTTGGGCTTGTGGATTTTCAAGAGAAGTTTATTACACTTCCAATGGTGGAATAAATTGGCAAAGAAGAAACTGTGGCATTGAATCGGGGAATCTTGATGACTTATGGTTCATAGATGAAAACAATGGATGGGTTGTTGGCGAAGGCGTTTACAAGTTGTCCAACCCCAAAGGAGTTGCAAGTAAAAATTCAATAAACTTTGGTGAATTTTGTGTCGGTTTAAAAAAATACGATACAGTCTGGGTCAGAAACTACAATTTCAATGATGTTGCAATTTCGCTTTCATTGAGTTCTCCATCTAATGAATTTGAAATTGTTAGTCCAGGTAGTTCTGGGTACATTCAATCTTGTGATTCTTTGAGAATTGTTGTTGCTTTTGTACCAAAAACTGCTGGAAATAAAAATGGGACTTTGACTATTCAATATCCTTTTCAAGCACCAATAAATATTTCATTAACTGGTAGTGCTATTAATTCTTCTGCCAGGTTATTGGATACTCTTATTATTTTGAATAATGCAAAGTGTGGATTTACCTATCCCATAACTGCAAAAATTAGCGTCCAAGACATAGGAGAATTTGTTTCCGAAGTAGTTCCAATTAAAGGGGATAATATATTTAAATTCTTGACAACCCTTCCTTTACAATTAAATCCATCAAGGGAAAACACTTTAAATTTTGAAGTTAGTCCGAACGATACTGGATGGAAAGAAATCACTTACAGAGTTCGCTTCTCACCTTGTGATACTTTCCAATATTTGAAAATTCGTGTTTATGCTGTTTCTCCTATTATCAACCTCGATTCTGCCATTGAAATGGACTTTCAGTGTGCAACAAGTCCAATCAAGATTCCAATCTTTAACTCTGGTAACGATACTCTTTTCTTTCGAAAATTTTCTTTTAGCCCACAAACAATTAAATTGATCATTACAGGATGGGCGTCGGGTAACTCTCTGATTGACAATTTTATTTTGCCCAAACAATCCGATACTTTAATATTGTTTATAGATACGGCTTTTGTTGGAACTATATCAACTAATTTGATTATTGAAAATAATGACTTTCGCACCATTCGTGGTCCGAGAAACATTGTACAAGTTAGAATTAATATTCGAATATTTCTACCCAAAATAGCCCTTTCGAAAAAATTCTTGGATTTCGGGAAAATATGCGTTGGCAATACATCTACAAATTTCTTCACTTTTTCAAACAAGGGTAATCTTGAAGAACTTTTCTTAAATGTTAAGCAAAAATTTCCAAAGATTTTCATTGTTAAAAACCCATTTCCATTAAATGTTAAAAGTTTTGATAGTTTGATTGTAAGGGTGGATTTTGTTTCAAATCAAATCGGTAAATTTATTGACACTTTGTTATTTATCTCATTTAATTGCAAGGATACTTTCCAAGTGATTTGTTTTGGCGAAGCCGTTAAAACAAATGTTAACTATTTTCCAAAACAGATTAATCTGCGTATCCAGAAAGGACAAACCAAAGTTCAATTAGTTGATTTTTTCACCTCTTCGCTCGATTCGTTTAAATTGATAAATTTCGATGTTTCTGGTGAAATCAAGGATTTTCTGACAAAGGTAACATTTATAACTGACACGATTTTCTCGCAAAACGACACATTATCAATTGAATTCGCTTTCGTAGGGAAAGAAAAGGGTAGGTACTTTGGAACAATTTATTTTGTTTTCGACGGAGTATGCGATACTGTTGTTGCTATTCCTGTCGTCCTCGAGATATTTGACAAGAATTTGGTAATAGAACCCAGTTTTATTGACTTTGGTGAAATTCTTTGCAATCCTACGGTTAAAACTGAAAGCATTTTTGTTAAGAATTTATCTGAAACTCCAGATACTGTTTCGAATATTTTTTTAGAACAAAAATTTGGTCAATTTTACTTTGCTGTGCTACCAAATCTGCCATTGGTATTAAAACCTTACGATTCGATTGAAATTAAGGTTTCATTTGAACCAAAAATCAAAGGTTTCGATACTGCTAATGTTATTTTTGAATTCCAGGATTCGACAAGGAATATTACCACAACTGTTGTTGCTTTTTATGGTTTTTCAGAAATAGCGATAACACCACAAAAAGTTGATTTTGGAAGTCTTGAATTTTGCGAGTTACCATTAACAAAAATTGTTTCCGTAAATAATTCTGGTAATATCACAGATACGCTTTTTTTAGTGAAAGAATTTTCCAATGATGTTTTTGAATTTCAAGTCTCTAATTGGATTTTGAGCGGTAGTGTCAATGATTCTGCAATTATTAACATTTCTTTCTTGGATAGAGAAAAGACTGGTGATTTTGTCGATACCTTAATTTTGGGATTCAAAAATTGCCCATCTTACGATACGGTTATAGTAAGAGGTTCTGTTATAGTCCCGAATATTTCAATCTCCCCACAAATTCTTGATTTCGGAGAAGTTTGGATGGGAATGTCGAAAACCGATGGCTTTATTATTAGTAACTTATTCGATAAATCTGTGATTGTTTCAATCGATTCTTGTAAAATTAGTGAGAATATTAAAATAGATACGAATTTTTCTCATAGCATAGAACCGAGTGGACAGGAAAAATACAATGTTGAACTTTGGGCAAATAAGGAAGGAGAATATTGGGATACCATTTGCTTTAAGTTATATTCAAAGTGCGAGTATCGATATTGCGTTCTCGTTCACTACATTATTCCAAAAGAAAGGTATGAATTAACATTTAAAATTGGCAAGTATTTGGTAAAACCAGATGAAATTGTTGATGTTAAAATCGAGAATTTAACACCAAACAATCTGCTCAAATTGGAGAACTTGTTGCTTACTGTATCATACGATAATTTTCTTTTCTATCCTTTGCAAATTACTATTGATAATCAAAATATTAACTTTAAATCAGAATTTGGCGAATTGGAGTTACTTATTAGCGAGCGTCCCCTTGAACATTTTCTCATTTTTGGTAAACCAATTGTTATTACGGGTAGAGCATTGTATTCCTCCCCCGACTCCACTATTTTGGATTTAAAAGTGGCGGGATTTTCTCCAGGAAAAGAAATAAGTTTTAATTTAATTGATGGGTGGCTTAAAGTTTACCCAGTTTGTGAACCTATTGGTGCAACCCGTTTGGAGTTAATCCCAGTTTTTGAAATTTTGGGCTTGTCTTTTGATGAAAACGGCTCTTTTATAATCTTGCATTCCTCTGACCAACAGAGAATTAACTTATTCTGTTTCGATGTGCTCGGTAATAATCTTGGTAATTTTGAGTTAGATTTGGAAACTGGTGTGAATAGAATAAATTTAAATAAATTTATTTCGGAGAATTCGCCTAAATCAAACCTCTTCATTGTCTTTTCAAATGGTCATTACCGAAAAGTTGTCTTTGTACCCATTGTACATTAATTGTTGATGATTTATGAACATCTACATTGGAACCTCGGGCTGGGCTTTTCCAAATTGGGTCGGAATTCTATATCCAGAGGGTTTACCACAAAACAAGTGGTTGAATTACTACTCCCAAGTTTTCAATTGTGTCGAGGTTAATTCTACATTTTATAGATTGTTCAAACCAGCAACCTATTCCAATTGGTTACGAAATGTCGGAGAAAATTTCAAGTTCATAATAAAAATTCCCCAGGAAATTTCACATAAGAAAAAATTGGTCGGTGTACGAAAGGATTTAGATGATTTTTTTGATAACATTGAAGTTTTAAAGCAAAAAATTGGAATGCTACTTCTTCAACTTCCGCCAAGTTTTAATACCACGTTGGACATATTTGCAAACGAAATAATGTACATTCGTTCCAAGTACCCGCTCGCAGTAGAATTTAGAAATTATTATTCCAAAAATGATGATGTTCTTGAAATTTTAACTGAACAGGATTGCACCTATGTAAATCCCGATTCACCACAGATTCCATTAACGAATATTATAACTAATCGAACTGTATATTTTCGACTACACGGAAGAATTGCATTGCATAAGTCTTCTTACGATGATGATGAATTGAAGGATTTAGCAGAAAAAATTGATGAATTGGAAAGTAAAATTGATACCTGTTACGTAATTTTCAATAATGGAATGTTGGGCTATTCGATTCCAAATGCATTAAAATTGCAAGCGATGTTAGGTTTGACCAACAATGATTTTGATAAAGTCAGTGGTCAGACGCAAACATTGGATTTCTAAAACATATCAAATGAAGTACTCTTTAATATTCTGGTAAATTTTTTCTGATGCTGTTCCGTCGCCATAGGGAAAGCAAATTTTCGACATCTTTGAATATTGTTCGCTGTCAGTGAGTAATTGTTCAATCCAATGAATAATCTTATCTTTATTTGCACCCACAATAACGGAAATTCCTAACTTGATGCTTTCAATTCGTTCAGTCTTTTCCCTCAACACAATTACTGGTTTACCAAATGTCGGGGCTTCTTCCTGTATTCCGCCACTGTCCGAAACAATCAAATACGAGTTTTTCATTAAGTATAACATACTGGGATAATCCAGCGGGTCTAAAAGAAATATATTAGGTGCTTTCAAAATTGTAAACGCTATTTGGCGAATGTTCGGATTAAGATGAACTGGAAATACGATTTCAATTTCTTTGAACTTTTGTGCAATTTCCGAGAGTGCATTGCAAATTTCGATAAATGGTTGTCCAAAATTTTCACGTCGATGACAAGTAACAAGAATGACTTTTTTGTTGAAATCGATAAATTTAAACTTATCTTTGAAAATTTCGATGTTGTTTTCTACGTAACCAATTGTGTGTAGTTGAGCGTCGATAGTTGTGTTGCCAACAAGGAAAATACGTTCATCTGGTATATGCTCAAGTTTTAGATTATTTACAGCGTTCTTTGTAGGTGCGAAATGCAAATCAGAAATTTGAGTTATCAAGCACCGATTAAGTTCTTCGGGGTATGGAAAATTTTTATCGAAAGTCCGAAGCCCTGCTTCAATATGTGCAACTGGTACTTTATGGTAAAAGGAAGAAAGTGCACCGATGAAAGAAGTGGTTGCATCTCCTTGAACAATAACCAAATCGGGTTTGACTTTTGCAAATACACCCTCTAATTTTTCAACTGTACGGGAGGTAATATAATCGAGAGTTTGGTTTTCTATCATTACTTGTAGGTCGAAGTCAATTGGCAAGTTAAAGTATTCGACAACTTGCATAAGCATTTCTCGATGTTGGGAAGTAATGCAAGTAATGGCTTCAAAGTCCTTATCCTCTTTGAATTTCTTGATTAAGGTGGCTAATTTGATACCTTCTGGTCTTGTCCCAAAAATGAAAAGAATCTTCTTCTTTTTCATATTCGATTTTAAAAAAACACAAATTTTGCATTTTTTATGTTAATAATTATTAAACATTGACATAAACCAAAGGTTTTTGGTAATTTTGTTTTTTAAATTTTCTGAAAGTTTAATAATGGATGATATTGTAAAAACTGGAACTGATGATAGCCAAACACAATCTGGTCGTATGGATTGGGAACTAACCCCAAGTGACATTGTACGTGAGTTGGATAAATATGTAATTGGACAAGACGAAGCAAAACGAATTGTTGCGATAGCACTTCGAAATCGATGGAGACGGCGTAAAGTTATGAGCCAATTAAGAGAAGAGATATTACCCAATAATATTATTATGATTGGACCAACGGGAGTTGGAAAAACAGAGATTGCCCGTCGACTTGCTAAACTTGTTAACGCTCCGTTTGTAAAGGTTGAAGCAACCAAATACACCGAAGTTGGGTACGTTGGGCGAGATGTGGAGTCGATGGTGCGTGATTTAGTCGAGCGTGCTGTAGCAATGGTTAAGCAAGAAAAAACACAAGAGAAACTCGAAGAAGCGAAACGAGCGACAGAAGAAAGAATTCTAAATATTTTGTTCCCACGTACCCCAAGAAGCATTTCCTTTGAAGTTCAAACTTCCGAAAAAGTTACTGACGAAAATTATGAAAAGTTCAGGGAACTTTATCGAAGTGGTTTTTTTGATAATAAAATAATTGAAATTGATGTGGAGAGCGAAATTGCCCCACCAGTTCAAATACTTGGTCCTTTTGGAATGGACGAATTAGGCTCTTCACTGCAAGATATGATGAGCCAGTTGTTTCCAAAGAAAAGGGTACGAAGGAAAATGACAGTTGCGGAAGCAAGGAACCAAATTTTAAAAGAAGAAACCGAAAAGTTAATCGATATGGAATCAGTTGTCAAAGAGGCACTTGAACGTGCGGAAAATATGGGAATAATTTTCATTGATGAAATCGATAAAATTGCATCGACAGAAGGAAGAACAAGCGGTCCAGATGTTTCTCGGGAAGGTGTTCAAAGAGATTTGCTCCCTATTGTTGAAGGAACAACTGTAAACACAAGGTATGGACCAGTTAAGACTGACCATATTCTTTTCATTGCATCGGGTGCTTTCCACGTGTCGAAACCTTCGGATTTGATACCAGAGTTACAAGGTCGTTTTCCAATTCGTGTGGAATTGCAAAGTCTTACGGAAGATGATTTTGTGAAAATATTGACCTTGCCAGAAAATGCTCTTATTAAGCAATACAAGGCACTGTTGGAAACCGAAGGCATACAATTAGAATTCGACCCAGAAGCAATTCGTGAAATAGCATCAATCGCTGCAAAAGTAAACGAAGAAATAACCAATATTGGAGCCCGAAGACTTCACACCATTATGACAACTTTGTTGGAAGATATTCTTTTCAACGCACCAGACAAAATTCAAGAAAAGAAGATTGTTGTAACCGTTAATATGGTTAAAGAAAAGTTAAATAAGATTATTGAAAATGTCGATTTAAGTAAGTACATTTTATAAAAGGGTATTATGGAGCCAAATCAATTTAAAATCAAGACTGCGATTATTTCTGTTTTCGACAAAACTGGCGTTGTCGAACTTGCTAAAAGCCTTGTTGATTTAGGAATTGAAATTTATTCAACTGGTGGGACTAAAAAGCATCTAAGCGAAAATGGTCTAAATGTTAGGAATATTGAGGAGATTACACAATTTCCCGAAATTCTTGATGGTAGGGTAAAAACACTTCATCCTGCACTTTACGCGGGGATTCTTGCAAGAATGAACAAAGCAGAGCATACGAAACAACTGGATATATACAATCTAAAATCTATTGACTTGGTTGTTTGCAACCTTTATCCTTTTGAGACAACTTTAAGAAAGTTTCCGGATATTTCAAATCTTTCCAATCTTGAAGTATTAGAGTTACTCGAAATGATTGACATTGGCGGTCCATCGATGTTGCGGGCATCCGCTAAAAACTATCATTGGACTTTGCCAGTTGTAAATCCGATGCGATATCCCGAGTTGATTCAATTGCTTAAGAATAATGGTGGCTGTGTACCAGAAAATTATCGATTAGAATACGCCGCAGAAACTTTCGAACACATTGCCCATTACGATGTAGTGATAGCAAACTTTTTTAAGAAATTGGCCAAGAAAACAACAAATTCATTTTTCCAAGTTTCGCAGCCAATTGAACTCAACCTTCGTTATGGTGAAAATCCACAACAGAAAGCCTCGCTTTTTGGTAGTTTCACCAAAATTTTCCAAAAGTTGCACGGTAAAGATTTGTCTTACAACAATATTCTGGATATAGATTCGGCTGCTCGTTTGATTGTTGAATTTGACACGCCAACTGTTGCAATTATCAAGCATACTAACCCCTGTGGCGTTGGGACTGATGAAAACCTTGTAGAAGCATATCGCAAAGCATTTGCAACAGATACTGTTTCCCCATTCGGAGGGATTATCGTTGTAAATCGCCCTGTCGATAAAGACTTTGCCACCGAGGTCCATCCTTTGTTCACAGAAGTGATTATTGCTCCCGATTTTACAAACGAGGCGTTGGAATTATTGATGATGAAGAAGGATAGGAGGCTAATCAAAGTGGATTTGGAACAATTTAAAGCCTCTATTGAATTGGATTATCGAAGTGTGACTAATGGAGTTTTAGTTCAAGATGCTGATAAAATGTTGTTCAATAGTGAAGATTTTAAAGTTGTAACCCGAAGAGAACCAACAGATGAAGAAGTCGAGGCTTTAATATTTGCATGGAAGGTTGTAAAACACGTGAAATCCAATGCGATTGTCTTTGCGAAAAAGGACAGAACTATTGGAATTGGTGCTGGGCAAATGTCCCGAGTTGACTCTTCTCGCATTGCAGTAGAGAAAGCTAAAATGATGGGCTTGGAATTAAATGGAACTGTCGTTGCTTCCGATGCTTTTTTCCCATTTCCAGATGGAGTGCTTGAAGCAGCCAAAGTTGGGGCGACTGCTGTTATACAACCTGGCGGTTCGATTCGCGACAATGAAGTTATCGAGGCAGCGAATCAAAATAACATTGCAATGGTATTCACAAATATGCGACATTTTAAACATTGATTTGATTTTTAAATTGATTGTTTTTAAATTGCCAAAGTTAATTTGAGTATTCTTATGAAAAGGTATGTGCTTTTTATTCTTGTTTATTTGTTTGTTGCTTGCCTAAATTATTCATTCACTCAAGATAGAAAAGTTGTTTTAGATTTTGTAAAAGTTAATGGGAAGTCCCTCGATAGTAGCGAAACTGAACTTATGATTTTTTCTCGAAACGATTCTATTTCTTTTTTCTACCATTTACAAACAAATGACACAAGCCTTCGCACTCCTTTCCTTTTTAGAATTTCAATAAAGAATTCCAAGGATTCATCGGTGTATACTATTAATGCTAAAAATATTAATTACAAAAACTTGCCCGAGGATCAGTATCTTTTAACAATTCAAGCCTTCGACCCAAGAAATAAATGGGTTGCAAAGCCATTACAAATTGAATTTTTTGTTAACAACAAACTTAGTTCGATTGTTAAAGAAATTAAAGATTTAAGAGCCAAAGCCTCTTTGTTCAAAAATGTGCCAAAAGAAGTAACCAAAAAATCAAAAACATTTTGGGGATATGATTTGGTCTCTATGGGAATTGGCTTTGCTGTTGGGTTACTTTTGTTTTTTGTTCTTTATTTGATTCTTAGTAAAGGTTTTAAAAGGGACAAAGTTGAAAAGAGCACCACAGAAAAAGATAAGATGTCTATTGATAGGATAAAATATGAACAACTAATATTGGAAAATAGTAATCTTAGGGCAGAGATTTCTGCGCTCCGAGGTCAAATAGATGCTCTTAATTCACGGGCAGAGGAATTAAGAAAACAAAACATTGAACTAAAGGAAAAAGTGGAAAAACTTTCCAGTAGCAAAGAGGAATTGGAGGAACTTCAAAAGCAAAAGGATGAATTGTTTGCTGTCATAATCCACGACATTAAAAATCCCGCAGCTTTGATAAAAAATTTGGTCGAATTGCTTCGTTCGTACGATTTAACAGCAACAGAACAACAAGAAATCATTGATGATATTCTAGTAACATCAAATCGAATTGTGGCTCTTTCCCAAGAAGTTTCTAGAATTCTAGCGCTTGAATCTTCTCTTATGAGTCTGAACCTTGAAACCGGTAACATAAATGACGTTATAAGAGAAGTTGTAAAAGCAAACTCCCCAAATGCTAAAAACAAAAGCATTAATGTTTTTGTGGACCTTGACGAAAAACTGGAAGAGTTTCTGTTCGACCATTACAAAGTTTATGAAGTGCTGGATAATCTGATGTCAAACGCAATCAAGTTTACACAAAAGGGTGGGGAAGTTAGGGTTGTCTCCAAGCGTCAAGATGACAAAGTTGTAATTGAAGTAACTGATAATGGGTTAGGATTATCTGATGAGGATATTAATAGAGCGTTTCAACGTGGCGCAAGGTTAAGCGCCAAACCCACCGGAGACGAACCCTCTTCCGGGCTTGGTTTGTGGATAGTTAAACGGCTTGTTGAAGCTATGAAGGGCAAAGTGTGGGTTCGAAGTAAACTTGGTAAAGGTTCAACATTTGCATTTTCAGTTCCTATTTTAAAGGAAGTCTCTGGAAGTCTTAAAGAAACTAATGAATTAAAAGTTGAAGCCTAGGGAATTATCAATTCAATTGCAACACAAATAAAAACACTATTTCACAAAATCCCAAATTCCATCGATAATTTATGTTTCTATTTCATAAATTGCCTTTGTAACCGTTGTGTTTTTGAAAAATATGGTGATTTATGGTTAAAGTTGCAATTGTTGATGATGATATCGACATTGTCGATGCAGTTAAATTAATATTAACTGCAAAAGGGTTTCAAGTTGTTTCTGCAACTAATGCAAACGACGGGCTGAAATTAATCGAAACCGAAAAGCCAGATATTATTTTGCTCGATGTTATGATGGAAGAACCGGACGATGGTTTCTACCTAGCAATGAAATTAAGGAAAATTGGTATCAGTACACCAATTTTTCTTCTAACATCGGTTTCGAAAGTAACTGGCTTTGATTATTCTGGGAGCGAAGCGCTACCGATCGAAGAGTTTATTGAAAAACCTGTTCAATCGGATCTACTGATTGAAAAGATTAATAAGTATCTTGGACAAAGGTGAGGCAGTTATGATTTATCCAGACAAGAATGTGATTGTAAGCGAAGTCGAGCATTTGGTTGAAAAATATGGGTTTGGAAGAGAAAATCTCCTTCCAATTCTTCAAGAGGTACAGCGTAAATTTGGTTTCATCTCCGATTTTGCAATGCAAGAAATTGCCCACAGATTGGATATTCATCCAGTCGAAGTGTATGGAGTGGTCACTTTTTATAGTTTTTTAAGTACAGAACCAAAAGGCAAGTACGTAATTCGTTTATGCAAAACAATATCTTGCGATATTGCCGGAAAAGATGCAATTGCAAGAACTTTAGAACGAGAATTGGGTTTAAAGTTTGGGGAAACCTCTGCCGACAGAAAATTTTCTTTGGAATTTTGTCATTGTATTGGAATGTGCGACCAAGGACCTGCTATGTTAATTAACGACCAAGTTTTCACCAAACTAACCCCTTCAAAAGTTATTGAAATTATTGAGAACATTAAGTAGGGTGGAGTTATGCCAATAATCAATGATACAATATTTTTCGATGAGAAGGCGCACGGGGAGGCTTTAGAGAAGGCTTTGAAACTTACTCCCCAAGAAGTTGTTATGGAAATTCGTGAATCCGGTTTGCGTGGACGTGGCGGCGCTGGTTTTCCGACCGGAACAAAGTGGATGTTAGCATTATCTGCAAAAGCAGATAAAAAATTTGTTGTCTGCAATGCTGATGAAGGTGAACCCGGTACATTTAAAGACCGAGTTCTACTTTCCGAATATACCAAGTTGGTTCTCGAAGGAATGGTAATTGGAGGCTATGCTATTCAAGCACAGAAAGGTTTCATTTACCTTCGAGGTGAATATGCATATTTATTCGACCATTTAAATACTTATTTAGAGAGGATGCGCCGAGAGAAACGGCTTGGCAATAATATTCTTGGGACGAATTATTCTTTTGATATTGAAATTCGACTTGGTTCTGGTGCTTACGTTTGTGGTGAAGAAACGGCTTTGATTGAGTCGCTTGAAGGGCACAGGGGCGAAGCCAGAAATAGACCACCTTTTCCGGTGAACACTGGTTATCTTGGTTATCCCACGATTGTAAATAACGTTGAGACTTTTGCTTGTGCGTATATTGTGATGTCGAAGGGCGCTCAATGGTTTTCCAAATATGGAACAGAAAAATCCAAAGGAATGAAATTGATTTCGGTTTCTGGTGATGTTAAAAAGCCCGGGGTCTACGAAGTGCCTTTTGGCATTACGATTAAAGAATTGCTTGAACTTGTTGGAGCCGAAGAACCAAAAGCAGTTCAAATTGGCGGAGCGTCCGGAATTTGTATTCCAATGAGTGAAGTCAATAGAAATATTTCTTTCGAGGATATTCCAACTGGTGGTTCGGTCATTGTGTTCAACAAAGAAAGAAGTATGCTGAAAGTACTTCGCAACTTTATGGAATTCTTTGTCGAAGAAAGTTGTGGACAATGTACACCGTGTCGAGTTGGAAACAAAAAGTTGCTCGAGGGAGTGGAGTTACTTGAGGAAGGTAGATGTTCACATAGATATTTGAATGAACTTATTGAACTTGGAAAGACTATGCAGATTGCATCAAAGTGTGGTTTAGGACAATCTTCTCCAAATCCATTTATTTCGATTGTTACAAATTTTAAAGACGAGATTATGTCCAACTCAATTCGAGGCAATAATGGAAAGTAAAATATCACAAGAAAGGGCACCAGTTGCCCAAAAGCCGCATAAGATTGACACAACCGTAACTGGCGATATCGGTGGTTTGGTTGATATAGAAATAAATGGTCGCCCATACCAAGTTCCTTTTGGAATAACCATATTAGAAGCTTGTCGCAGGAATAATATTCACATTCCAACATTGTGTTATCACGAGGATTTGTGTATCGCTGGTGTTTGCCGAGTGTGCGTTGTGGAGATCGAGGGTATGAGAACTTTGCAAGCATCTTGTGCATACCCAATTACTGGGAAAATCAAAATTTGGACAACATCAGAAAAAGTGCGAAAAGCTCGACGCCATATTCTGGACTTGCTTTTGAGCGAACATTATGGAGAATGTTATTCTTGTGTTAGAAATAATAATTGTGAATTGCAAACTCTTGCCAAAGAGTACGGGGTCGATTACTATCGATTTGGACACGTTGATCAAAAAAGGTACGAAGTCGACCGCTCCAGTTACGCAATAGTTCGTGATATGGATAAATGTGTACTTTGCAAACGATGTGTAAGAACTTGTATTGATTTACAGGAAGTCGGCGTATTGGAGGCAACCCGAAGGGGATATAATACTCTAATATCTACATTTATGGACAAGCCGATGATTGATGTGATTTGCATAAATTGTGGTCAATGTATAAATCGTTGTCCAACTGGAGCCCTTCGGGCTAAAGACCCTTCGGATGAAATTTGGAAAGCAATTGACGATCCTAAAAAGCACGTGGTCATTCAGACGGCGCCATCAATTAGGGTGGCAATTGGAGAAGAGTTTGGTTTACCTCCGGGAAATTCAATGACTGGACAGATGGCGACTGCTTTAAGAATGATTGGATTTGATAGGGTATTCGACACAAATTTTGCGGCAGATTTGACGATTATGGAGGAAGGGACCGAATTGCTGCTCCGATTAAAACGGAAACTAGTCGATGGGGATGAAAATGTGAAATTACCACAATTTACCTCTTGCTCTCCGGGTTGGATTAAGTTTATAGAACATTATTATCCGGAGTATCTTGATTACTTATCGACTTGCAAATCACCACAGCAAATGTTTGGAGCAGTTATTAAAACGTTCTATGCCCAAGAGATGGGGATTGATCCGGCAAATATTGTGACTGTTGCGGTGATGCCCTGTACTGCAAAGAAGTTCGAGTGTAATCGTCCAGAAATGAATTCATCAGGTTTTAAAGATATAGACTATGGTTTGACGACAAGAGAACTTGCCCAAATGATAAAAGAAGCGGGAATTTATCTACCAGAATTGCCACCCAGCCACTTCGACGAACCCTTTGGTGATGCTTCAGGCGCTGGATTAATCTTTGGTGCCACTGGAGGAGTTATGGAAGCGGCGTTAAGAACAGTATATGAAATCGTAACTGGTAGGGAAGTTCCATTTAAGAATCTTGAAATTACACCTTGCCGTGGAATTGACGGAGTTCGCGAGGCTTCGGTCGTATTGGAAAATGTGAAAGAAGAGTGGAAATTCCTTGAAGGCGTTGAGTTGAAATTTATGATTGCACACGGAACTGCCAATGCCAAGAAAGTTATGGAAGCATTGATTCGCGGCGAGTTGAACAATTATCATTTTGTTGAAATAATGGCGTGCCCGGGTGGTTGCATTGGCGGAGGCGGTCAACCAATTCCAACAAGTCCCGAAATTCGGAAGAAACGAATAGAGGCAATTTACAAAGAGGATGCAGAATTGCCAATTCGAAAATCGCACGAGAATCCGCATATTAAGTATATTTATGAAAAATTCTTGGTCGACGGACCTTGTGGACATATCTCCCACAAATTACTCCATACGCATTATACCAAACGAGGTAAATATATTGTTTAAGTTAGAAGTAAAAAAAGGCAGGTCGTCACACCTGCCTTTTTATTTATGAACAGTTACTTTTCTGGAATTTCTATTGCAACAAGGGTTGAAGTGTCTTTATATTTTACTCTCAATAGAACAGCATCGCCAGGTTTCTTCGAGGATAAGATTTTCTTGAGTTGGCTGACAGAAGTTATTTCTTGGTCGTCGACTTTTGTGATTACTCCACCAGGCAATAATCCGCGTTCTTGCATCAACGTTCTATTAGTGACATTTTTCAAATAAACTCCATTTTTCACATCAAAATTCTCTTTGGTTTTTTCATCGAGGGGTGTAACAACCAATCCAAGTTTATCTAATTTAACCTCCTGGCCTGGTTTGGGTTCTTCGGTTTCAGTGTCGGTTTTTTCAACTAAAATTGTATCACGGGTTCCAAGCTTGACTTGTAACTTGATTTCTTTTTTGTTTCGCCAGATTGTTAATTCAACTGTTTCGCCGGGTTTTCTTTTTGCAATTTCAGTCTGAAGTTCATTGCTCGAATTTATGGATTTACCGTTCACCTCAAGTATCACATCTTCTGGCTTGATGCCAGCCTTTTCCGCTGGGCTTCCAGATTCGACTTCGTTTACCAATGCACCTTTTACTTGTTTCAAACCAAGAGCCTTTGCATATGTCTCGTCAATTGATTTGATATATACCCCAAGGTAGGCTCTTTCGAATTTTCCTTTTTTAATAATTTCAGAGACAACGGTTTTGACAAGATCTGCAGGAATTGCAAAACCATATCCAATATATGTTCCAGTCTTTGTGGCAATTGCAGTATTTATTCCAACCAGACTGCCGTTCAAATTGAACAAGCCACCACCACTATTCCCAGGGTTGATCGGCGCGTCGGTCTGAATGAAATTCTCGATAGCGTAGTTTATTCTACCTCCATCTTCAGGGCGAATTAAGTTTAGCCCTCCACGACCTAATGCACTTATAATACCTGAAGTAACAGTTGAACTTAAACCAAGTGGGTTGCCTACTGCAATAACAAGCTCCCCAACTTTTACTTCGTCCATATTTGCAAAATGCACAGGTTTGAAACCTTCGCCTTGAATTTTAATTACCGCAAGGTCGGTCCATTTATCTGTTCCAACGATTTCGGCTTTGTATTCTTTTTTGTCGTAAGTAGTAACTTTAATTTCATCGGCATTTTCAACGACGTGATTGTTAGTAACAATGTATCCGTCCGAAGTAACAAAAACACCACTTCCTGCTGCTGTCATTTCTGGATCTGTATCTGGGAAGTGTCGCTTAAAGAAGTCATTCCAATCCTTGAATAGGGGATTATCCTCATCAAATGGAAAAACTTCGAAACCTCGGGATTTTTGTTTAACTTTTACTCGAATGTTTACTACTGATTCAATCACAGCGTTTGCAGCATTTTTATATGCGTCGTTTAAGGCTTTAATTGTTGGATTCATTTCAACTGGTGGCTTCGAAGAGCCAATTTCAGGTTGGGCAAGTATTTTCCCTTTAAAAGTAAAAAACAATAGAGCCAAAAGAACAACACTGCTCAGAATTGAAATTACTGTGATTTTGATTTTTTTGTTATTCATTTTACCTCCATAAATATCGTAAACTCAAAGTTTTTGACGATTTTTTTTTTCCAATATTTCATCTATTTATGAAATTTAGAAAATGACAGATTTCAATGGGATTAGAATTCTTAATTTTGTATTTTTTAAACTTTGGAAGAATGTTCTTATCCAAGATAGAACTTTTTGGCTTTAAGTCATTTGCAAATAAAACGGTTATTAATTTTAACGAAGGTATTACTGCGATCGTTGGTCCCAATGGTTGTGGGAAAACCAATATAGTTGATGCTGTTCGCTGGGTTCTTGGAGAGCAGAAAACTTCCCTCCTTCGAAGTGAAGTAATGGAAAATGTTATTTTTAATGGTTCTGCCACTCGTAAGCCGCAAGGAATGGCAGAAGTTTCTATTACCTTTCGCAACGACAAGGGCTTGTTGCCTTCTCATTTCACCGAACTTACAGTAACCAGGAAGTTGTTCCGAGACGGGAAAAGTGAATATTTCATTAACAATAATCAATGTAGATTGAAGGACATTCAAGATTTGTTCATAGATAAAGGATTAGGAAGCAATTCCTATTCTATAATCGAACTGAAAATGATTGAGACACTGTTGAATGGAAGTATTGAAGAGAGAAGAAGATTGCTCGAAGAATCCGCTGGCATTTCAAAATATAAACAAAGAAAAAAAGAAACCACCAAAAAATTAGACAATGTACAAAGCGATTTGCTTCGGATATATGATATTGTAAATGAAATTGAACAACAAGTTCGTTCCCTTTCCAGGCAAGCAGCGAAAACCAAAAGATATAATAAGATTTACCAGGAACTAAAAGCATTAGAACTTGACTTTTGGCTTTTGCAATTTCAAAATGCGAACAAAATAGTTGAAACACTTCAAAAAGAAAACGATGATTTAAATAGCAAGAGAATTGTAAGCGAAAAAGAACTCAAAGAAATCAACGAAGAGATTGACAAATTGCAAACTCAAATTTCGAATTTTGAAGAAAAACTTGAAGATGTAAGGAGTGAAGAGAATTCAATTTTCAAAGAGTATGCCAATTTACAAAACCAAATCAACCTCGCCAAAGAAAGAATAAACTCTATACAAGCCACGGAAAATAAAGTTCATCTTGAAATTCAAGAAGTTAACAAGTTGTTAGAAAGATTCAATCAAACCCATAAAGAACTATTAATTGTTGAAAATAAGAAAAAAGAAGAGAGTGACCGTTTAAAGAGGGAATTTGAAGAAGTTACAATTGGCTTTAAGAAAATTGAAGAAGAAATAAATTTAAAAAGAAAGAAACTTCAAGAGTTGAGAGAAAAGGTTTTTAATATCGAAAATGAATTAAAATACGAGGGATTGAACCTACAAAGGATGAACTCTGGTGTTTCTCAATCTTCTGAAAGAAAGAATAAGTTGTTGAAAGAGGTTGAAAGCATTCGAACCAATGTTAATCAAAAAACGGAATATATTGAAAAGCATAAAGTTGAAACAAACAAATTAAATGTTGAGTTAACTGAATTATCTAATCATTTGAAAGAAAAACAAGTAGCACTTGAGAACGCCAAAACAGTTAGAGATGAATTTTATCAAAAGCAAAATGAATTGCAACTTGCTTTACGGGAAATTCAGACTTCGTTGGACTTTCTGAATTCAATTTTGGAAGTAGATGAAAGCACAAGGTTTTTGATTAAAGAATCTGACTGGGGTAAAGATAGAAAATTCTTTTTGCTTGGGGAAATTCTTCCAATAGAGGAGCAATTTAGAATTGCTTACGATTCTCTTCTGGGACAATTCAAGAATGTCATTATTGTTGAAAAAGAATCTGATATTGAAGATGCTAAAGAGATATTGTCCAAGAGTCATAAAGGCAAATGCATATTCGTGTGTTTGGAAAATGTTCCATCCGAAGTCAAAGAACCAGTGGTGAGTTCACATCCCAAAATCATTGGTGTTGCAAGCGAAATTCCCAATGTCGACCAAAAGTTGAGAAATGTACTTAGACTAATTCTTGGTAATTCCGTAATTGCAAAAGACTTTGAGGATGCACTTGAAATTATAAAAGACAGTGAAATTCAAAGTGTGGTAACTCTTTCGGGAGAAATGATATGGGGCGGTTCAATTCAAAAGCGTGGAACCATTTTACGGATGGAAGGTTTGTCTATTGGTAAGGTTGAAAGAATAAAAAAGTTAGAAAGCAAAAGTGAACAAATATTATCTGAATTAAAAGAAATACAAAATAAAATTGGGCAAAAAGACCAGGAGATTGATGCTATCTCTAATGAGATAAAAAAACTCACGGAAAAAATAAAACAAATTGAATTAGAACTCAATCAGAAGTCCATTTTACTTAATAGAGAAGAATTACTGCTTGAAAATTTGCAAAAGGATTTAGAAAACAAAGTCAAATCGATTGAGGCGATTGAAATTGAATCTGAAAAAATAAGTTTAGATGTCGAGAAAGTTAGAAGTTCGATTATTAAGAAAGAAAATCTACTTTCAGAATTAAAAGTGGAGTTGAAACAAAAAGAAGACGAGTTTAGCGAGTTGCAGAAGTTATACCAAAGCGAACAAACCAAATTTCGGGACATCGAAAAACAACTTGTGAAAGTGAATACCGAATTGGAAGGACTTTTAAAAGAGATTCAACGGATTGAAAACTCAAGAATGCACCAACAAACAAAATTGGTCAAACTAAAAGAAGAATATTCAAAATTGATTAGCGAAAAACAAGAAAAAACAAACCAACTTGTTGAAATGTCGAAGCAAATTGAACAAGTGGAACAATCGTTGGAAAAAGTGAAACAAAGGAAAGGCTATCTTCAACAGCAAAAGAGGGAACTCGAAGAATTGCTTTTTAAACAAGAAGAATACAAAGAACAAATTCAAAATGCGTTGGAAAAACTTACTGCAAAGGTTTACCAGAATGAAATTGAGATAGCACGCCAGAAAGAAATTGCACATTCCTTATTCACAAAGGCTTTGGAAAACTATCAAGTTAATTTAAATGATTATTTACTTTCTTCGAATCTTGAGGGAATGGAATCCAAAGAAATTGAGTTCAAAATTGCCGAATTACGCAAAAGCCTTGCTTCTTTGGGAAATGTGAACTTTCTTGCTTTGCAAGAGTATGAGGAACAAAAATCAAGATTGGAACTCTATCGAACTCAAATCGAGGACCTTGTACAATCGGAAAAATCTTTGAAACAGGCTTTGAAAGAAATTAACGAAACAGCGGAAAAAAGGTTTCTCGAAACTTTTGAACAAGTGAATCAAAATTTTGGCAAAGTATATCAAGAGTTGTTCGGTCGTGATAGTTTTGCTGAATTGGTGATTGATTACGAAAATCCACTTGATTCTGATATTGAGATAAAAGTCAAGCCAGCAGGCAAAAAAGTCAATTCTATTGAAACACTTTCGCAAGGTGAAAAGACTTTGACAGTGCTTTCGCTCTTGTTTGCTCTTTATTTAGTGAAGCCGTCACCATTTTGTATTCTCGACGAAGTCGATGCTCCATTGGACGATGCCAATGTCGACCGTTTCTTGAATCTTCTGAAAAGATTTTCCAAAGATGTTCAATTTATTTTGATAACACATAATAAAAGAACTATGGAATTTGCAAACACTTTGTATGGGGTCACTATGGCAGAAGATGGGATTTCAAAAGTTTTGTCAGTTAAACTTGTGGAGTCGTAAATGTTTAACCCAAAATTGAAGCAGTTTTGTCTGTATTTTTTGATTATGTTTATTTTCTTACTGATTTCAAATTCTTGCCAAGAAAATACGAACCAACCAGTTACTACCGATACACCAACAGAGGCATATCTTTTGACAACTGTAATTGATATTTCTGATGGTGATACTTTTTCAATTTATTACAAAAATCAAAGATGGAAAGTCCGTGTCTTGTATGTTGATTGCTTTGAAACTTCAAGGGGTAGCAGGCTGTCGGACCAAGCAAGACGTGCTGGAATTAGCGAGGATTCTGCGCTCGCTTTGGGATTTATGGCAAAAGATTTTGCAAAAAAGACGCTTTTGAATAAAAAAGTAGAATTATTGCGCGATTTCAAGGAGCCAAACCTGGATACTTACGGTCGATTGCTAAGAATAACAATTGTAGATGGAATGCGATACGATTCATTACTCAGGGTTAATGGTTTAGCTGCACCAGATAAGTAAAATGCTTAAAATTCTCAAATTAATCGGAAAGTTAGTTGTTTTTTTCTTTGTTTCAAGCATATCAATTGTAATTGTATACAAATTTATTCCTCCCCCAATAACCCCAATAATGATTTTACGAGTGTTCGAAGGATGGTTCGAAGGAAAAAACGTCGGCATCAACAAGCAATGGGTTCCCTACGACAATATCTCTAAAAATGTATTTCGAGCGGTTGTATCAGCGGAAGACGCTCGTTTTATGTTCCACAAGGGATTCGATTGGGATGCAATCGAAGCAGCGAGAAGATATAACCAAGCGAAAAAAGGTAGAAAATTGCGAGGAGCATCAACAATTTCGATGCAAACTGCAAAAAACGCATTTCTCTGGCACGGACGAAATTACGTTCGAAAGGCACTCGAAGCATACTTTACTGTTTTGATTGAGTTTATTTGGGGCAAAAAAAGAATTCTTGAAGTTTATGTTAATATTATCGAATTCGGAGAAGGTATCTATGGTGTTCAGGCTGCTTCTAAACATTTTTTTAACAAAGATGCGAAAGATTTGACAAGGCGCGAAGCAGCTTTGCTTGCTGCTGTATTACCAAATCCACGAAGATGGTCACCAATTGCTCCAACGCCATACATTGAAAAAAGAGTAGATTTTATACAAGGAAGGATGAATTCGGTCGTCATTCCAAAATGATATGTAACTTTTTAAAAGTTGATTTGTCTATTTTTGTTTGTTTTTTGTGGGTTTTTTATGAAATTTAAGTTTTTCATTTTCGGGCTTTTATTTGTGCTTTTGTCTATTTCTTTGTTTTCAAAGGAATTAGTTATTGATTCAAAATTTTTAATTCGGAACGTTTCTTCTCCATTTGTCTTGAACAATTACAATGCTATCGAATTCGAAGTGAATAATTCAGTTGCAAGAGAAGTTTTCACAGCCGATTATGATTTAGTTAAGGTTAAAGATTTTCCATTGCTTGATGGCAGAACTGTAAATTTGTCATTACAAAGGGACTATATTCCTTTCGACCAAAACACCGAGTTCTATCGAGGGACAAAGGATGGATTGATTCGGACCAAAGCACCAAATTTAATGGTGCTTTCTGGTAAAATTGAGGGCGAGGAAAATTCCTTTGTCTTTTTAAGTTTTACAGATTTTGGTATTCTTGGAACTATTCAAGAGAATGAAACTCAACTACTTTCGATATCTCCAAAATTTTCAAGTAAAGACAATTCCGAACATATCTTATCCAATGCCAACATTCAAGTTTCCAACGAGAATGAGATTTTCAAATGTCTTACAGAAGATTACACTGGTCACTCTACGGAGGCTGAAGATTTGTTGAGATTCTATAAAGAAGATGATGTTCCTTTGGCTAATAAACCACTATTGGAAGTCAAACTTGCTTGCGAAGGAACTGCAGATTACTTTAAAATATTTGGAAATTCTCAAAGGGCTTTGGCATACATTGCAGCAGTGATTGCTCAATCTTCTAAAATTTATCAGGAATTTTTAAATGTTCGATTATACATTGGCTATGCCGTTGTTTGGGAGGACGATTGGGATGACCCTTATTATGGGACAAAGAATCTTTCAGAAAAATTGCAAAAGATGCCAAGTGTTTGGAAGAACAAGACAATCGATAGAGCCTTGACGGTACTCTTTGCAAATCTTGCCAGCCAACCTGCTAACGAAACAGTTGCTGGAATTTCCTTTGGTGGAACTCCATATTACGGAAGCCTTTGCAATAAAGATTGGGGTTATTGTGTGTTAGGAATTCGTGGTAATGCAACTTATCCAACACTGAATTACACTTGGGATGTTAATGTTGCCACGCACGAAATGGGGCATAATTTTTCACTTCCTCATACTCATAATTGCTACTGGCAACCCAATATGATTGATACTTGCGTAACTGGTGAGACCTACGGTGTAGGCGATGCTTGCATTAAAACTGGCAATCCAATTCCCCGGCCAGGAACTATAATGAGTTATTGCCATCTTACGAACTCAACTCATTCAGTTCAATTAATTTTCCATCCTCGTGAATTGCCTCTTGCAAGGTCAGCAGCGGAAAGGTCCAATTGTGTAAAACAAGTCTCTTCGCCATACATTTCCTTACTAAATCCGTTGGGAGATAGAACATACGTTGCTGGGGAAAATTTGCAAATTCGATGGACTTCGGCTAATGTTAACTATTTAACAATTTTCTACACTACTGATAAAGGTTTAAATTGGCAGTTGATTGCTGATAATGTGCCAGCAACAGATTCAATTTATATTTGGACATTACCCAATATTTATACTACCCAAGCCCTTGTTCTAATTAGGGATAAGGGCAATCCTAACGTGGCAGATACCTCTTTGAAAACTTTTTCAATAATGCCTAAGTCAATTGAAGTACTTTCACCTTCTGCTTTTGAAGAATACGCAGTAGGCGAGTCGGTCACTCTTTCTTGGACCGCAACACTGGTTGATACATTTAATATTTATTTTTCAACTGATGGTGGAAAAACGTTTAACACGCTTGAAACCCAAATGAAAGGTAATTCTTACGAAATGATTGCCCCAGCAATTCAATCTGATGAGTGTAAATTTAGAGTAACCTCTACCGACGGAAAGATTATTGCAGAAAGTGAATTATTTAAAATTGGTAACCCGACGGGTTCGATTATTTTCCCCAAAGGGGGTGAAGCTCTATGTGCAAATTCAACTTATGCGGTAAAATGGAATGCATCATATGTTAACAAAATTATTTTGGAATATTCAACCGACAATGGAGCCTCTTGGCGAAAAGTTTCGCTTGGAAGTCTTGGGGCAAAAACTGGCTCTTATTTATGGAGAGTTCCAAGCCGAATTTCCTCTGAATGCCTTGTAAGGATTCGTCCAACATTTAACGAAAACGAAATTGCAAGAAGCGATTCCCTCTTTTCGATTGATTCTTGCCAAACGATAGGGGGAGTCATTAGTGAGAATTCAAATTCCAAAGATTATATCCGAAATATTGAGTACATTCCAGACGATAATGAGTTGATTTTGGAGTTTGGAAACTTGGAGGAATTGAAAAATCCGAAACTTTTAATTTATGATTTATTAGGTCAAGTTATTTACTCCGAAAAAATTTATTACAACATAAATAGCAACAATAGGAAATCAATTAAAATTTCCAGTATTTCTCAAGGAATTTTGTTTGTAATTTTGAACTTTGAAGGTGGAAGCAAATTTGTTACAACGGTAATTGTCAGATAGAAATGAAAATTATAATTTAAATAACAAGTAAAGATGCAAGAAATTGCATCTTTACTTTTTTTGTTAATTGAGGGCGATGTATGGAGTGGTTAAATCAGTTGATAATTAAGACAATGCCTCTTGTCCCCAAAAGTATTATTCGAATTATATCGAGTAAATATATTGCTGGGGAGAATTTGGAAGATGCAATTCGTGTAACAAAAGAACTTATGAAATTGGGTGGAATGTCGACTATTGATGTGCTTGGCGAGTTTGTAACGACAAGGGAAATGGCTTTGCACGAAAAGAAGATGTGTTCCTTGGTGTTAGATGCAATTAAAGAACACCAACTCGATTCTTATCTTTCTGTGAAACCAACTTCTTTGGGACTGGAAGTAGACTTTGATTTTGCATACGCTAATATTAAAGAACTTGTGGACAAAGCCTCGAAATTGGGAATTTTTGTCCGTTTGGATATGGAAAATTCACCATACACGGACAAAACTTTCGAAATTTTCAAAAAATTAAGAAGCGAAGGATACCAGAATGTGGGTATAGTTATCCAAGCCTACTTATATCGTAGCGAAAATGATATTAAAAACCTTGCCGAATATAAACCCTCGATTCGATTATGTAAAGGAATTTATAGGGAATCTCCAACTATTGCAATACAGGACAAAGAGGGCATTCGAAATAATTACAAAAAACTACTTAAATTGATTCTTGATTTGGGGCTTTATCCAGCAATAGCAACTCACGACGAAATTTTAATTCAATACGCATTAAGGCTTATTGAAGAATACAAATTGGAACGTGAACAGTATGAATTTCAAATGCTTCTTGGTGTCCGAGAAGAAAGACGAAATGAAATGCTACGTGACGGGCATCGTTTAAGAGTTTACGTACCGTTTGGAAAGGATTGGTATGGATATTCCACTCGAAGATTGAAAGAAAATCCAGATATTGCGGGGCATATTTTCAAAGCAATATTTATAAAAAATTAATTTTGTAAATTTGTAATTTTTGTATAACATATTAGGATTTTCTATGAGAACATCCAGTTTCTTTGTTTTGTTTTTAGCATTAGTTATCGTTTTTTCTAATGGTTGTGAACCAAAGAAAAAAACTTCCAAGTTGCTCAATGAAAAAATTACTGCTCAAAATTTCTTCGAAGTAATTGAAAAGGCTCGAAAAGATAGTTTGATGACAATCGAAGACCTTGATTATTTTAGCAGTGGAGTTGCTCGGTACAATAATTTAATTGATTCTCTTTATAACAAGTCTGTGAAGGAAATCATTGAGCAAGAGAAGAAACTTCGCTTTCGACAAAGCGGGATTAATCTTGCCACAAATGCAATTACTGCTTTCTCTCGTTTCCGATACGATGGTTGGAAGCCAGTAGACATAAATGGCTCGAAGTTTAATGTCTTCACTTACACAATTTCGAACATTTCTAAAACTGACATTAAGAAAATCTATGGCTATTTACAATTCTTTACTGCTGGTAACCAGTTAGTTAGAGCATATAGAATAAATATTGACCAGACTATTAAAGGTGGGCAGTTTACACAATTTCAATCTACATTTAAATTCGAAGAAGGAAACAAAAATGAAGAGTTCCTTATCAAAATGTTAACAGAAAATCCACAACAAATATTTGTTTCCTGGCGTCCATTGTATCTTGAACTCGACAATGGACAAAAAGTTGATTTAGAAGAGAAGTAATTGTAGCGGAAGTTATGAAATTAAAAGGCTGGCTATTTTGTCAGCCTTTTTTTATTTATGTTTACTTATTTTGAATTTATTATTATTTTTGTTTTTTAAAACATATAAGAAAATATTGGGATTATATGGACGAATCCACAAAAGCAACCTTTGAAAGACTTAAAGAAATTGAAAATGAATTGGAAGAGTTAAAAAGAAAACGAGAGGCTTTGCGTGCTCGTTGGGAATTAGAAAGAAGTCTTATTCAACAAATTCGTGATTACAAAGCCCAAATTGAAAATTTACGCATTCAGGCGGACGAATATGAACGCCAGGGTAACCTTGCAAAAGTTGCAGAAATACGCTACGGGTTACTCCACGAACTTAATAAGAAGTTGAACGAAGTTAATGCGAAATTGCAGGAGGTTCAAAAGGACGGGAAATTGTTGAAAGAAGAAGTAGATGCAGAAGATATTGCTGAAATTGTTTCGAAATGGACTGGCATTCCCGTTCAAAGGATGCTTGAAAGCGAGCGCACTAAACTTTTAAAAATGGAAGAGCGTATTCATCAAAGACTTGTCGACCAAGAGGAAGCTGTGCGTGCGGTTGCAAATGCAATTCGCCGTTCGAGGGTTGGTCTTCAAGATGTGAATAGACCAATTGGTTCATTTATATTTCTTGGAAGCACTGGGGTTGGAAAAACAGAATTAGCAAGAGCACTCGCCGAATTCCTTTTTGATGACGAGAATGCTATGGTCCGCATTGATATGAGCGAGTATATGGAAAAGTTTTCGGTTTCAAGGTTGATTGGTGCTCCCCCAGGTTACGTGGGTTATGAAGAAGGAGGACAACTTACGGAAGCAGTTCGAAGGCGTCCATATTCCGTAGTGCTTCTGGACGAAATTGAAAAGGCGCATCCAGACGTGTTCAATATACTTCTGCAAGTTCTCGACGATGGTAGATTGACCGACAGCAAAGGTAGGGTAGTTAATTTTAAAAATACTATTATTATTATGACTTCTAACTTGGGGACGGAATTAATACAAGACAGACTTGAACATTTAACCTCATCAAATCGTGATGTAGTAATGGACAGATTGAAAGATGAGATTTTTGAATTGTTGAAAAAACGGCTTCGACCAGAATTCTTGAACAGAATTGATGACATTATTGTTTTCAAACCTTTGACTAAAGAGGATATCCACCAAATTGCACTGCTACAGTTGGAAAAAATTCGAAAGAAGATGAAAGAAAATGGAATTGATATTGAAGTCAATCAAAATGCTCTGGACTTGATTGCCTCCATTGGCTTTGACCCGCAGTTTGGTGCTCGACCTTTGAAGCGTGCGCTTCAGAAACACATCGTCGACAAACTTGCGCTTTTGGTTCTGGAAGGGAAGTTTGGCTCGGGGGATAAGATTCTTATTGATGCACAAAATGGTGAATTTGTATTTTCCAAGATATAATCTTATGAGAATTTTTTTAATTTCTTGTCTCGTTTTTTTGGTTTTGCTTTCTTGTTCTACGGAACGTATAATTGTTAACAAGTTCCCAAATTATATTGAAATTCAAAAAGGGGATAGTGTTTGCATTTCCTGGGAATTTTTAAATGCTAAATTCGTCCGAGTAAGTGGTTATGATTATGACTTCAACCCAACTGATTCTCTTTGGTTAAAACCTGTTTCTTCGCTTCGTCTTGATGTTGTTGCTTATGGTGAAGGAAATCAACAAATTACCCAATCTGCATATATTCTCGTAAATAGTAAAGAAAATCAATCCGTCGAACCCAAAAAGACAATACAAAGGGGACCAAGATTTGTAGAAGATATCTTCAGTTATAAAAATACGCAAAAAACAAACTTTTACTGCGGTTTCTCGGATGCCCCGATTTCAAATGTTAGTCGTTTGAAAATACTTAGGCTTTCAGAAGATACAAATTTCGATAGCCTTTCGGTTGATTTTGTCCTTTTGGATGAAAATGGTAATTTTTGTTACGAAGTATCCAAGCATTCCTCCGACATAAAATTACAAATCGAACAGAAATGTGCTGGGAAATTTTCTACCAGTGAGTACCTCAATCTTGCGAAAAGTTTCAGGATTGACGAAAGAATTGATGTCCATTTCATTATCGACTATTCTGTTTTAAATGAAATTCCACAAATAAAACAAGACATTGTCGAATCAATTAAATTCCTTGACATTGGGGACAGGGTTTCTTTAAATTTCTTTGGTGTTCGAGTTGCAAATGTTATACCTTTGGAGCGTTCGGACAAGTTTTTGTGGGACTTGGAGGCTTTTGAATTTCCTCGAAGCAATGAATTGAGTTCAGTTTTTTATTCTTTATGTAGTTTAATTGATAATTTAGAAGGTGAAACCAATACAAAAGTTGTCCTTATTACGAACCGTATGGATAACTCCTCGATAAATTACACACTTGAGGATGTGATTTCGAAGGCAAAAAGCAAGAAAATTGCTATAAATTGTATCACTTTTGGAAATGAAGTTTCGCCATCTGTGTATAAATATTTGTCCTCAAAGACTGGTGGAAATTTCTACCATTTTCCCTGGAAATTAAGTGAAATTGGTAAAAGTCTTGTCGAAGTCATTTTTTCCAGTAAATACTATTTCGGTGCAAAAATAAAGTTTTCGAGAAAGGAATTGAAATGCAAAGATTTAGATATAATAGCATCGGTTAGTTTTGGTAACATTAGTTTTTCAGATGAACATTCATTTCCTATTCAAGACCGCACGTTTTACACAAACTATCAGGCTGTGTCCCTTTTTGAACATTCTGATACGACGATTAAGGATGTTTTTTTGCCAACGATAGACAATCTAGCAAACCTTCTGATTACACACAGAAATTTGACCTTGGAACTAATCGGTACAGCCAGTATTGGTGAAAGTTATTCCGACCCAATTAAACTGTCGTTGGAGCGGGCTTTGGCTGTTCAAAAAAGGCTTGTTTCGAAAGGGGTTTATCCCTCGCAGATTCGTACAAAGGGTATTGGGATTAGTAAGCCCATTTATCCCAACGAAGATGATGAGAACAGCAGTTTGTTCAACAGAAGAGTAGAAATTCGTTGGCTTTTACCAGAAATTTTGCCTTTCACAATCGTCGTTGATACGGTATCAAGCGAGGAGCAAGCAGAAAGAAAAGTTGAATTTTGGGAAAAGTTAGGTTACAAGTCTTATTACGATAGACTATTTTCAAGAAATCAAATGATGTACAAAGTTGTCTTGTGGGGGTATAGAACATATGAAGAAGCAGAGAGAGATGCTATTAGAGTGTCAAGGAAATTCAAAAAGAACGCAATCGTCGAATAGATTGTTTCCAATGCTGACATTTCAATTTGCTTTATCAATCGCATTGATAACTTCTTTTGTTTTTGTTTCATTAACAATTCTTTACGCATACGATAAAGAAAGAGCAAAAAAATTATACATTGAGCAATGTTCAAAATGCCATAGAAAAGATGGGAGAGGAATCAAAGGAGTGTATCCACCATTGAAAAACTCCGATTATGTGCAAAAAGGAGATAAAATTGAACTTCTTCGTGGTATGCTTTTTGGGAGAAGCGGAAAAATTGTTGTTAATGGCGAAGTTTACTATGGTGTGATGTTGACAGAAATAGACCAAAAACTTAGCGACGAGGAAGTTGCAATGATACTGGAGTTTGTTTACCGTGAATTTAATAATATGGATATACCAGTTACAGCCCAGGATGTTGTTAAAGCAAGGAAATTAGGAAAGTTACCACCACATAAATAATGAAAAAGTTCACTTTTTACACGATTATTTGTTTTATAGTAATTTTTGGGATTTTCCAGGTGTATTCCACACCAGAACTTTCCATCTGGACTGGGAACAAATGTTCTAAGTGCCATATTAATCCGCAAGGTGGCGGAATAAGAACTGAATTTGGATGGAAATTTTTAAGAGATGCTTCACATTTACCTATTGGAAAAGAAGAGATTCAAAAAATTTACGAACTATTCGACAAGTCTCAATATTGGTCCAATCTCTCTTTGGGTGATTCATCGGAGAATTACGTCAGTTGGAAATTCGCTTTTGGATTGGACTTTCGCTTCCAATCGATACGTTCACACAAAACCGAACTTGCCCGCCGACGCTACTTTCCAATGGAATCGGGGTTGTATTTTCTAATTCAGCCATCGGAGAATTTCAATTTTAATGCTCAATACAACATTGGACCTAAAGTTTTTCAAGGACAGGATAACTGGATGGCAAGTTTTAATATAAAAATAATTGACTTTCTTCCAGAAATTCAATTTGGCAAGTTTCAACCATCATTCGGGCTTCGAGATTGCGATATGACACGCTTTGATAGAAGAATTGCCTCCGTTGATTACACTGCTTCTTTGTTTCCACCAGATTACTCAGAATTTGGTCTTGAACTTTCTTTCAGAAACTTTGAATGGTTCGACATTTATGCTGGTGTGTTCGACTCTCGATTTCTATCGTATGTTACTATCTTTGGAGACAAACCAATTGTATTAAAGCACAATCCAACATTTACTTCAAAAATTGTCATTTATCCTCTCATTATTGAAGATTTTCTTTTTTACTCTTTTCTTGGTAGTTCGGTCTTAATTAATGGCAATTTTCTTTATTCGAGTTCTTTCGTTGGTCTCAATTTATTTGAGAAATTTGGGCTTTTTGGCGAACTTGCTTTGTCGGATTTAAAGGATATGAGAAAAACCCAAAATTATACCATCAAATTAATGTATTATCTCACTCGTGGTGTAATTCCTTTTATTACTTTGGAAAATGGAAAAACTAAAATTAACATTACAGAAAAAAATGTCTGGGAGTTGAGAAACCAATCTGGCATAATTGGTGTAAAGTATTTCCCAGTTCCATATGTTGAGATGGTTGCAGAATACAGATATTTCAAATCGATGGAAAATAAATCTACCAGGTGGGCTTTTCAGTTGCATTTATATTATTAGAGCCAACAGGCGGATTCGAACCGCCGACCTGCTCATTACGAGTGAGCTGCTCTACCAGCTGAGCTATGTTGGCAAACAAAAGCAAAATTAATAATTTTCCCCAAAATTTTAGTCATAATATCGGTTTGATTTTTCTTTTCGCCATATCCAATCCCTTCAAAACTATATGTTCAGGGATTAATATGTCGAAGCCAGTTAAAGGAATTCCTTGCTTTTCCTTTAATCTTTTCAAAACTTCGTAGAAAAGTTGTTCAGCTTCTTCAAATCTTTGCAAGTACAAAAGAGCATAGGCTTTAAGATGGAGAGCATAGATTTGGTCGGGAACCAACTCGAGTGATTTTTCTGCCCAGTATAATGCTTCCTCGTATTTTCCTTTATTGCCGACCATTTTTGCAAGAGTAGAGGCAGCGCTTGCAAACACAGGTTTCGATAATGTTTTTGTTTGGATTGCCATTCGGATTGCTTTTTCGGCTTCGTTTGCCAAAGACATTTGGGCAAGTGTTTGACCCAGTTGGTACCATGCGTACCCGTTGAGTGGCTCCTCTTGTACGTGTTTGATGAGCATTCGATAATTCCGACGAATTTTGCTCTCCATTACCTCTCGGCTTTGATTGTAGCCCAGATGTTGGATTGTAATGTTGGAAAACTGAATACTTAATCCATTTTGAAAAATCGCTGGTGCAATTTGCTCGTGCACTCTTCCAATAAATTTGATTTTTGGATATCCCAAATTCCTAAAAATGCGTGGATAGCCGCCTCTGTGGACTTCGGTGCTACCATCCATTTGGTAATGTTCACTTTCAATTAAGCAATAGTATGCCCCTATACTTTTGTCAGTGGATTTCAAAAGTTCACGTAATTCTTGTGGACCTGGATGGACAATTCGTTCGTCTGCGTCAAGATAGATAATCCATTCTCCAGAGCAATGTTTTAGAGATTCATTTCTTGCGAGGGCAAAATCGTCCTGCCAGGGAAAATCATAAATTTTTGCACCAAAACTTTGGGCAATTTTTTTGGTGTTGTCGGTGGAACCTGTGTCAACAATAACAATTTCGTCGACTATGTCTTTTACATTTTCTAAACACCCAGGAAGATATTTTTCTTCGTTTTTGACAATCATACTAAGAGAAACCAGTGGGGTTTCTTCCTTTGATTTTTCAAATTGTGTTTTGCTTTCAATAATCTCAAAGTTATCTTGAACATTATATGAAATAACTTTGGAATTTTTTTCTCGATAATTCTCAACTTGTGCAACCAAGTTATCGATTTCAATTGCTAAATTTGGGTTGTTCGTTTTAAAACTATACAATAAGTCAAATACTTCATCGAAGCGGTTTTGGAAAATTAGTGCATTAACCAAACCACGGATACAATCAAAATCGTTTGGGTTAATGCTTAGACCCTTGCGGAAGAAATTTTCAGCCTCTTTGTGTTTTCCCAAGCCGACAAGACACCGCCCAATTCTAAAGTATAGGCTTTCAAATGGAAGAAAATAGTCGCCAACAACCAAAGCGAGCGAAGAAGGATTTTTTAAATTCTT
Source organism: Candidatus Kapaibacterium sp. (assembly GCA_013414795.1). Taxonomy (GTDB): domain Bacteria; phylum Bacteroidota; class Ignavibacteria; order Kapaibacteriales; family UBA2268; genus Naka2016. The sequence goes on along the minus strand of CP058732.1, from coordinate 1,749,280 downwards.
CTCCATTTCTTGATAGTGATACAATGCAGTTTTATAGTCGGTTAAAGCGGAGTAGGTTTCGCCTAAAATAAAATGAGCAAAAGATTGATGGGGCAATACGGAAAGAGATTCGTTTGCTCTTTGTATTGCAGTTTGATAATTGCCAATTTTAAAGGAAATGATTCCTCCATAGTTTAACGCTTGCGGTCGTACTGAACTTTCTGGCTTTGCCAATTTGAGGGACTTTTCAATATACTTATCTGCTTCTGTAAGATTATCGAGTGCAAGGTATGTTTTTGCTATTTGAAAATGCAAATAAGCACTATTGGGTTCAGTTCGAATTGCTTCCAGCAGAAGATGTAAATTCCGAACCTGTTTTGTTCGCATCTGGTCTGGACTGAGCGAGTATCCATAGTGGAGAAGAATAACTTCGGAGTCAGCAATTTCAAGATTATTTCGTATTATCGATTCATGAATTTGCTCGTGGACAATACCTTCGAATCGTATGTCTGGATGGTTGCGAAACACTCGTATCAATTTGGTTGCGAAAGTGTCGAACCCAGCCCCTTGCTTGCGTGCGGCAAATGAAATATTATTTACCAACCAGCCGCCAGTGTTTGGTTTAGCATTTTGTAATGCTTTCAATAAAGCATCGGGATTTTGCAGTTCTTCGTCTGCATCTATGGAAAGAACAAAAGGACAAGTAGCAAAAGAAAGGGCAAAATTTCGGGCATTTGCGAAATTGTTATCCCAAGTATAATTGAAAATTTTGTCTGTATATTTTTTCGCAATTTCAACAGTTCTGTCCGTCGAGCCAGTATCGACGACAATAATTTCTTTACAAACTTTTGAAATTGAACGAAGGCAATTGTCTATAAATTTTTCTTCATTTCTAACAATTAGACAAGCAGAAATTTCTGGATTTGTTGTAACCATTTATCTTATGCTTCTTTGATATATATCCTTTTACCAACTTCATAGCCGATAGTGATTTGTTTTTTAGATTTCTCAATTTTCAAGGTGATAGGTCCGAAAAATGGCTGTTTTTCGATTAGTTCAATTCGGGTGTCTGGAAGTAAGCCTAAACTTTCTAAGTATGCCAATAGTTCTGGGTTGTCATCTTCCAAGTGGCTGATAGTGTAAATAATTCCAGGTTCTGCATCATTAAGTGATTTTTCGGGTACTATTTCAATTTTACCTTCTTTCGATGGGATAGGATGTCCATGTGGGTCGAATTTAGGTTCGCCAAGGATTTTGTTTATTCGTTCAATGAACTCTTCTGAAATGAAATGCTCGAGCCTGCAGGCTTCGTCGTGAACCTTATCGAGCGGATAGTTCAATTTTTCTTTTAAATAAAGTTCAAGTAGACGATGGAAACGAATTGTTTCAAGTGCTACCTTTTCCCCAGCGGGTGTAAGTTTTGCCCCATGATAAGAATTGTACTCAATAAGTCCCATAGAGGCTAACCTTTTCAACATTCCTGTTACTGAAGCACCAGAAACATTTAATTCCTTTGCCAAATCTGTTGTCGAGACTGGTTCGTCTCCTTGTAACTTGTAAATCGCTTTTAAATAATCTTGAATTGCCTGACTTAACATATTATTTTCCTAAAATTTAATAATAAAAATTCGATAAAATCGAAAATTAAAAAATTTTACAGAAAAAGTATAAAAAATTTTTTTGTGTTTAGAAAAATGGTGTTAAAGCAAACCTAAATAAGACAGCGGAGATAGTTGAAAGCGTCAAACCAAGAGCAATGGTAACCAAAAGATGCTTCCAACCAAATTCTTTCCAAAATACAGCAGTTGTCGAAACGCAAGGTAAATAGAAAACAATAAATATAAGAAAAGTAACAACTTGAGGTATTGTTAATGGAATATCACTTAGATTGCTTACACCAAAAGATTGGGCAGTCATAAACACGGCCAATTCTTTGCGTAGAAAACCAAAGACTAATGGCGAGCCTAATTCTTTTGGTAATCCCAGAACGTTGTGGATAAACGGCTGAAATATGTTGTTGATTATTTGAGTAATGTGAAAATAATCCAAAATTGAAAGTACAAGGCTACCTAATATTAAAAACGGAAAGGCAACCTTGAAGAATTCTAATATTTTGTAATAAGTTTTTTTGAAAATAATGCTGATGGAAGGAATTCTGAGCGGGGGAATTTCCATAATTAGACCGATAGGTTTCGGAAGGAATAAAGAAAGCAACTTCGCTGTAACAGCAATGGCTACAAGTACATATGCAAAAATCACAACTGCCCAAATTGGTCCCGTAAGTGCGGTTGTTAATGCAAAAATTACTGTAAGTCTTGCAGAACAAGGGATGAAATTAATCAAAACCGAGGCAAGAAGACGGTCTCGTCTGCTTTCAATAATTCTTGTTGCATAAACTGCTGGCACTGTGCAACCAAACCCCATTACGAAAGAAGCAACCGATTTCCCGTGCAAACCAATCCTATGGAATATGGCATCCATCAAATAGGCAATTCTGGACATATAACCAGTTTCTTCCAATATTGCAGTTAAAAATAGCAAGGGTAAAAAGTAGGGTAGTACAATGCCAATTGCTCCTGATATTCCTTGAAATATACCATCAATTACAAACCAACCGAAAAGAGTTGAACTTTGGATCTTACTGATTTCCTCTGAAAGATTATTTAAAGGTGATTCGAAAATTTCACTTAACCAACCCCCCACGATGAAGATTAGGAAAAAGTATAAAGCAAAAAATAAAGTTGCAAAAAAATACCCTGTTAACGGTTTCAAAAATAACAAATCGAGTTTTTCAGTAAAATTCAGTTTGGTTGTTGAGGAATAACTAATAACTTTATGGGAAATCTCCATACTATAATGGTGTCGTTCGTAGGCGAAGGCTTCAAAAATCGAGGTTTGATGTTGATGAATGATTTGCTCGCAGGCAGATTTTATCTTTGTATCGTCTAAAACTTTTACCAAATGGTTAACTATGTTGAAATTTTCAAGTATTTTAATTGCGTAAAAGCGTTTGTTAACTTGAGTATTTGTTTTAACTTCGAAACTGTCTGATATTTCTTGCAACAATCTTTCAATGTGGAATGTAAAATTCAATTGTTTTGGCTTTCTTGGCTCGAAAAATATTTGTTCTTCAATTGATTGCAACAGTTCGTAGATTCCCTTACGATAGAGAGCTGAAATTTTTACAGCGGGGATATTCAAAATTTCAGTGAGTTTTTGGGTGTCAATTGAAATTCCTTTTCTATTGGCTTCGTCGCTCATATTTAATGCAATAACCATAGGAATTCCAAGTTCAGAAAGTTCAACGGTTAACTCGAAACTTCGTGTTGCAAAGGTTGAATCAATAACGTTAACCAATAAGTCAATTTTATTATTTAAAAGAAATTCCAGAGTTACAAATTCCGCAGGTTCCGTAGGATTTAAAGAATATATCCCAGGTAAATCTATTATTTTAACATCATTGCCAAAAATGTCTATAGTCGTTTCTTTATATTCTACTGTAGTGCCCGCAAAGTTTGCTGTCGATACCTTTACATCAGACAATGCATTAAACAAAGTGCTTTTGCCAGAATTTGGTTGTCCAACCAGGGCAATGGTTTTAGTTGATGTTTTCGACTTTAATTTTTTGGGCAATACCACGCCCGATTGCAATTCTTGCATTGTCTTTCGATAAAATTTTTACCAAAATTGGTCCAAAATTTGATTTCGAAACTACTTGAACAATATCGTCTGGATGAATACCAAGAGCGTATAGTCTTTGTTTTGCACCTTTACCAGCCTCAATAGAGACAATTTTTACAATTTGGTCATTATTTGCTTCGCTTAACAACATATCAAACATAAACCCACAAACAATTTAGAAAAAACTAAAAACAAAAATAATAAAAACTAACTTGTTTATTATATTAAGTAACGAATTTGTGTAGTTTCTGTTGCTAAAATGTTATATTAAAATTGTAAAGGTCTATTTCTTTTTGAGCATCTTTTAATGCTTGGTAAACGCCTTTCTTTTGCATCAATACTTCAACAAGAGCATTTTCCAAGATTGGTTCTATTTCAATCCATCTTGGATGCACTGGTGTCATCTTGGAGTATTTTAACTGCTCTAAAAATATGTGTTTATTGGGATTTGAAATTAATGATGGATGCTTTAAAATATTTGTATCTGCGGGAAAACCCGCTCCAGGAATTTCCCGACAAAGTTTGAGCAAATTTTTTTCTGAAAGTAAGAACTTAATAAGTTTTTTCGCCAATTCCTTGTTTTTCGATTTAGAATTAATTGCAAGATACTCACCACCAGCAAAAGAAAAACCCGCGGAAGTGCCTAACCCAGGCATTAATGAAGTTGTAAAATTTAAGTCGTTGCTCGATTTGGTAATCAAATCGAGCAACCATTCGCCAGAAATGCAAAATGCAACTTTGCCTTGTACAAATAACAAATCGATTTGCTTTTGGGTTTCGATGATACCAGCCCTCGAAAGATTGAAATAATAATCGAAGGCTTTTGCGGTTATAAAGTTATTAATATTAATATTTCCGTTTGTATCTGAAATATCGCCACCAAAGGTCCAAATCAAGGGGAGAATTTTTTTATACAATCTGTGTGGGTCGGAACCATTTGCCCCGAAACCATAAGCAAAACCACTGTCGTTAATTCGTCTTGAATATTCGAGAAGTTCATCAAGAGTTTTGGGTGGTTGCTGGATTCCGCTTTTTTTCATTAAGTCTAAATTGCAAAAAAGAACTCTTGTTCCTAATATCCAGGGTATTGCGTAGAATTTTCCTTTGTATTTTCCAGGTTGTAGTGAATAATCATAGAATTTATCAAACTTAAAATCTTGTGTGGAAAGAGTGTCGAGAACTTCAGAAGATGAAAATTGTGCAACCCAATCCGAACCAAGTTCCAGAACATCGGGTGCAGTTTTTGAATTGAACGCAAGTATCAATTTGATTTTACCATCGTTCCAGGAAAGTTCGGAGACGTCAATTTTGCAATTGTTAATTTTTTCGAATTCCTGAATGATTTCTCTTACAACTCTTGCTTGATTTGGTTCGCTCCAAAAATGCCAAAACTTAATTTCTCGTTCTTCTTTCTTGCATCCAAGAAGACCAAAAACCAACAGTAAAAAGAATGCAGTTACTTTTTTCATATTTTTGTTATTTGTTAAATCTGCAAAAATATGGATAAAGTGAATAAATACATTAAAAACTTTGTTTTTATTCTTTTGTGGGCAATTGTTTTCCTTTGCGGAACCAAGCAAGTTTTTGCAAAAGGCTTTTTCTATGAAGTTTCAAAAAATGGTGCGAAGGTTTATCTCCTTGGTTCAATACACATAGCCAAGGAGGATGCCTATCCTCTTGATTCAATTGTAGAGTTTACCTTTAAGAATTGCAAGAATATAGTTTTTGAGATAAATATTTCGAAAATTAACCCTTTTGAAATAATGTCGTATGGAGTTTTTAAAGATACGATGACACTGGAGAAAGCAATACCTTCCAAGTATTTCAAAATATTGGATAGTACTTTCCAAGCCAATGGGTTTCCAAAATTTTTTTACAACATGTTGCAACCTTGGATGGCAACTTTGCTGGTTTTAAATTTGGATTTGAAGAAAAATTCCGAAGAGTATACCGACGGAATAGAGTTTTACTTTTTAAAAAAACTTGATTCAACACAGAATATCCTTGAACTTGAGTCATTTAAAGAACAACTCGACGTCTTTAAAAGTTTGTATGAACTTGATTCCTTGTACTTTTTAGAATACTTCCTGTTTCACCAGCGCGAGAACACTTCGCAAATAGATGACTTATATAATGCTTGGATGAAAGGAGATGAATTGAAAATTCTTGATGAAATTACCCCAAGCGAAGGAAAAGACAGTTTGGAAATAACTTTTTATCGAAAGTTGAATGACGAAAGAAATTTGAAAATGGCAAGTAAAATTGAAGAATTTATTGCTTCCAATCAATGCCATTTTGTGATTGTTGGTTCAGCCCATCTTTTTGGAAAGCAAGGGATTTTGGAAATTCTGAAAAAAAGAGGTTGCTTTGTAAAAAGGTTATAATTATTACCTCTTTGATTTTAAGTTAAGTTTTTTGGCTATCCTTATAAGTTGTCTTAACCGATATTAGATATTTGCTTAAACATAATACTTTTTGGAAATAAGACAAGTTTTTGATAATTTTGAATTCTTGTTTATTTCACAAATGGATTTAGCAAATGGGAACATTTGAACGAATAAGAAGAATATCTCCGTATGCATTGGCTGCTTTTGCTATTATCTTTGTTGCTTTTATGGTTGCATCTGATGCTGACATTGGAAATCTTGTCAACCAAGGGCGAGATTATCGTACTGCTGAACTGGCTGTTATTAATGGGAAGAAGGTATTGTATAAGGATTTTGAAGAGCAAGTTCGCGAAAGAATTGAACAACAAAGGTCGCAAAACCCCGAACAATCTTTAGAAATTGATGAGAACCAAATGCGAAAGTCTATTTGGACAGAGATTCTTGAAGAAACTTTACTTGAGCAAGAAGCCGAGAAAATTGGAATAAAAGTAACTGACGATGAAATTCTTGATGTTCTTTTAGATAACCCACCCGACTATTTAAGAAAACCTTTTACAGATTCTGCTGGTAATTTCCAACGACAAACTTATTTGGAAATTATAACCAATCCAGATATTATTTATCGTCGGCTTCCAAATACAGTTCCACAAGAAGAAAAGCGTCGAATTGTTGAACAATTTAAAAAAGATTTAATCAACATCGAGAAATTTCTACGCAAAGAAAAATTGATGAATGGTGTAAGAACATTTGTTGCTATCGCTGGTTCTTTTGTTTCCCCTTCCTATGCTACAGAAAAGTACATCTATGAAAATTCCGTTGCAGATGCAAGGGTTATTTTCCTTGATGTCAAAGATGTACCCGATGACAAAGTTAAGGTATCGGAAGATGAAATAAAAAAGTATTATGACGAAAATAAACAATTTTTCCCAGACAAGCCTCGGAGAAAATTGAAGTATGCCATCTTTAAAATTGTTCCTTCCCATCAAGATTCAATGCAAGTTCAGAAAAATATCAATAAGTTTTACGAAGAACTTAATAGATTGACCGATATCGAAGAACGCTCAAAACTTTTCCAGAGGAAATTCACTGAATTTAATGGTGAAATTTCCGATTTTAAACTTGCAAAGGACTTGCCTACACAATTAGCACCCTATATTACAAGTATTCCAGTTGGTCAAGTTGTTGGACCAATTCAAACCAACGACGGAACCTATTTTATTCGACTGGAAGAAACTCGAAAAGGCGAAAACGAAGTTGTCAAAGCAAGCCATATTTTAATTGAGTTTGGCAACAATAAAGATTCGGCTCTCACTGTTGCAAAAGATATTTTAAAGAAAGCAAAGGCTGGCGAGGATTTCGCCTCTCTTGCAAGAAAGTATTCACAAGATAAAGGTTCTGCAATTAACGGTGGGGACTTGGGATATTTTGGCAAAGGGATGATGGTCAAGCCATTCGAGGACGCCTGTTTTTCTGCAAAAGTGGGGGATATTGTTGGTCCTATTGAATCGCAATTTGGTTACCATATTATTTGGGTGCAGGATAAAAAGTCCGAAGAGTTTAAATATAGTTACATTAAATTTGTTCCACAGGTTTCGCGTAATACCGAGAGAATAATTAATAGAAATGCCAGACTTCTAAAAGAGAAAGTTGAAAAGGGGATTCCGTTCGATTCTGCTGCCAAAGAATTAGAAGTAACTGTTCGAACAACTGACTTCTTTGAAAGAAATAAACCAGTTCTGGGTTCGAATTATTTATCAGCATTGGCGTTCGAAGGTAAGGTCGGGGATGTTTTAGAACCATTTGAGTTAAAAAATCAGGGAATAATTGTTGCTCAAATTGTTGATGAAAGAAAAGGTGGATACGTTCCTCTTGAAGATCTACGCGAAAGAATAAAATTTACCTTAATGAAGAGGAAAAAGCTCGACATTCTAGAAAAAAAGGCAAAAGAAATTTATGCGAAAGTAAAGAATTACGGAACTTTGGCGATTGCAAAACAGAATGATACAACGTTGAATGTGCTTGAATGGTTAGACATAAAAAATAATGGTTTCATTCCTGGGGTTGGGCAAGATTGGGCATTCACTTCAAAGGTTTTCCAACTGCCTTTAAATTCTATAAGTGAGCCTTTCCGTGGCGAGAGAGGTTATTACATTATTGAAGTATTTCGTAAAGTTATGCCAGATGAAGTATCAATTAAAAACGAAACCCGCAAAACAATGCAATCGATTATGGCAAATTGGCGGCAAAGTGCTTATATGATGTGGTTCAACAAGATTAAAGAAAACGCAAAAATCAAAGACTATCGGGCAAAGTTTTACCGCGATTTTTGATATGAATCAAATTTATCCTTCTCGCAAAGGAGAGTTTTATTTATTTTTTATTAAGAACAAAATTATCTGATTAAGTATTTGAGTATTTGTTTTGTTTGTTAATCGAAAGAAAGTTTATGGAATATGCAACCAATCAATATGCTTTAATATTAGGAGTTTCAAGTGGTTTTGGCAAAGCCACTGCAATCGAACTTGCTAAGTTAGGATATAATATTTACGGTGTGCATTTAGACTTTGGTTCGAACAAAGAGAAAGCAGAGGAATTTTGTAGGTATTTGCAAAATATCGGTGTTCGGGCTCGTTTCTTCAATGCAAACGCTGCCGACGACCAAAAGAGAGCAGAAATTATTCAAGCAATAAAAGAAGATTTTAAAAACTTTGAAGACCCACAACTGCGTGTTTTTTTGCATTCCTTGGCATTTGGAGCAATTAAGAAATTCTTTTCTGAAAACCACGAGGAAATGGTTTCGAAAAAGCAAATTGAAATGACAATGGACGTGATGGCGAATAGCCTAATCTATTGGGTACAAGACTTGTTTAAAGAAAAATTGCTTGGACGGAATGCACGGATTTTCGCAATGACAAGTATAGGTTCGCAACGGGCAATGATGAACTATGGGGCTATCTCCGCTGCGAAGGCTGCATTGGAAGCATACATTCGTCAAATTGCTGTTGAACTTGCCCCATACCGTGTTACTGCAAATGCTATTATGGCTGGTCTGACCGACACCCCAGCAGCACAAAAAATACCAGGGTTCCAAAGAATGCTGGAATACGCAAGAGAACATAATCCATTCAATCGAAACACAGTACCCGAGGATGTGGCAAAGGTTATTGCAAAGTTGGCAGACGAAAACTTTTATTGGATTAATGGTCAAACGATTGCTGTTGATGGTGGGGAAAGCATTCTGAATTTCATTGAACACTCTGCATAACAAATAAAAGGGGAAATATGTTCGATTTTACCTTCACCGAAGAACAAAATATGCTCCGCGAAATGGTTCGCGATTTCGTTAACAATGAATTGAAGCCAATTGCAGCGAAAATTGACGAAGAGGAAGAAATTCCAGACCACATTATTCGCAAAATTGCTGAACTTGGTATCCTTGGTGCACCATTCCCAGAGGAGTATGGGGGAAGTGGTGTTGGCGAAGTTGGCTATTGTATTATTCAAGAGGAGATGGCACGTGGATGTCTCTCCACTGCTACATTTGTCGGAGCCCACGTTTCAATTGGAACCAATGCAATTTATATCGGTGGGAGCGAGGAACAAAAGAGAAAGTGGCTTCCACAATTAACTTCCGGCGAAAAAATTGCTGCATTTGCCTTAACAGAACCCAATGCTGGTTCCGATGCTTTTAATCTTCAAACAAGAGCCTATCTTGACGGCAACGAATGGGTGTTAAATGGTCAAAAACTATGGATAACAAATGGACCATTTGCAGATGTTTTTTCTGTTTTTGCGCGTACCAATTTGGGTATTTCCCTTTTTGTAGTTGAAAAGGGAACGCCAGGCTTTACTCCAGGATCGCCCGAGAAGAAAATGGGTCTTCGTGGTAGCAAAACTTCCTCTTTAACTTTTGATAATGTTCGAATTCCAAAAGACCATTTGATTGGGCGTGATGGCAAAGGCTTTCTTACCGCAATGAAAACCCTCGATGCTGGGCGTTTGGGACTTGGCGCTGCTTGTCTTGGTGCTTGCAAAGAACTTTTGGAGATGAGCACACGTTTTGCCAAAGAACGCAAGCAGTTTGGAGAACCCATTGCGAATTTCCAGGCTGTGCAGTTTATGCTTGCTGAAATGGCTGCTTTGATTTATGAAGTAGAAAGTATTGTCTATCGTACTGCTTGGCTTTATGACAGGGGAGAATGTACCCCACGCCATTCTGCAATTGTGAAATTGGTCAGTTCAAACGCTCTCGATACTTGTGTCGACCATGCTATGCAAATTCACGGCGGTATGGGCTATTCGAGGGAATTACCCATTGAACGATTCTATCGTGATTCACGTATAAATAGGATTTTCGAAGGGACTTCTGAAATTCAAAAATTAGTTATTGCTCGGGACGTCATTAAACATAATGGAATAGTTTGATGAATTGATATGTGGCAAAAGTTTTGGCTTTTTGCTTTTGCCTTGTTGTTCAATATCCATACTGGGTTTTCCCAGATGGATATTGATTTTTTTGAGGAATACTTTACTCTAAACTCGAAGCACGAACTGCTTTCCCAATTTGTTGGCAAATGGAAAGTAACAATTGCATACTACGGGGCTAATCAAGAAGAATATGTTTCTGGTGAACTAAACTCCTTTTTAACTTTTTCCTATCGAATTTTAGAAATGAACTTCAATTTAAACAACCCTGCTGGTTTACCTTTTGAAATGAAATTTCTCATTGGGTATGATGGTTTAACTAAAAAATTCTTTTTAATAATACTTAACAGTCTAACAAATGAAATTCAAATACTAAAAGGGGATTATCAAAAAAAGACGAACGAATTTGTTTTCACTGGAACAACGGTAGACCAGAAAACAAAGAAGAGAATACCTTTTTCAATGAAATTCTTTTTCGAGAGAGAGAACAAACTTGTTATTGAAACATATTCTCTAATAAATGGAAAAGAAAAGATGATTTCCAAATTTTCTGTAATAAAAAAGATAGAGGAATAGTATGGATTGCAAACAGGAGTTTAATTTAGACAAATGTAATTGTACATATGAACCTTGTCCAAGGAAGGGTATTTGTTGCGACTGTCTACGCTATCATTTGCGTAATAGGGAACTTCCAGCGTGCTTTTTCCCTAAAGATGCCGAACGAACATACAATCGTAGTTTTGAGTATTTTGTTTCTCTTTATAATAAAGGCAAAATATGATTCAAAAGTTCATTTTTTTAAAGACTGACAAACATAATGGATTATATGATATTACCGAAGAGGTTAGAAAAATTGTTTCAGATTCAAAAGTTCATACTGGTTTAGCCAATGTTTATGCTCGGGGTTCAACCTGTGCGATTATGATTCAGGAGAATTGGGACGAATCTGTTCAAAACGATGTTATCAACTTGTTGAAAAAATTAATTCCAAAGGGCGTCTGGCAACACGATTTGCAAGACAATAATGGTGATGCTCATTTAAAGTCGGGTCTAATTGGTCCAAGCGAAACTATTCCAATCATAAATGGGAAGTTGGGTCTTTCCACCTGGCAAAACATATTCTTTTGTGAATTCGATGGGCCAAGAGAAAGAAGGGAAATAGTTGTTACTGTCTTTGGAGAATAATTTATTCAGCAGTTTCATTGAATATGTTAACTTTTTAAATTGAAGATTTGATTATTTTTTGACCCCCAAGAAAAAACATTGATTTTAATCGAAATTTATAGGAATTGTAAATGTAAATGTGGTTCCTTTACCTTCTTCGCTTTCAACCCATATTTTCCCGCTATGGATTTTAATAAGTTCATCACAAAGCACAAGTCCCAAACCAGTGCCGTGCTCTTTTTCGGTTCCAGGTCTTGAAATGTTGTGTTCAATTTTAAATAACTTATCTCGGACTTCTTTGGGAATACCAATGCCCTCGTCTCGAACCGAAACACGTAGAGATGGTATATTCCCATCATAAAAGTTTTCAATTTGCAAATAAACTTTGGAATTTCTATAAGAAAATTTAATTGCGTTGGAAAGTAGATTCCTTAAAACTGTTGTAATAATATTTCTATCTAAATAAACCATAAAATCCAATGTTTTGTCGTATACTATTTCAATATCCTTGTTTTTCGCTGTGGGTTCAATATATCGAACAATATCATTTATTAAAAGATTTATGTTTATCCATTCTGGACGGAAAACAACTCGTCCAGTTTGAGCCTTTGCCCAAGTGAGAAGATTTTCCAGCAAGTTTTTAAGTAATGTCGAGGTTTTATATATATGGTTAACATATTCACGAACTTTATCTGATGAAAAAGTGTCGAAAAATTTGTCCAAAATTTCTGCATCAGTAAGTATCGATTGAAGCGGGTTCCGCAAGTCGTGTGCAATTATCGAGAAGAATTTGTCCTTTGCAGAATTGGCTTCCCGTAGTTCACTTTCAGATTTGGCAAGTTTTTCGTTTAGTACGATTAATTTTCGACTTTCTTCTGCAAGCGTTTCGTTCAATATTTTCAATTCATAGTTGGCTTGTTCAAGTATTTCTTGTACTCGACGGTGTTCCTCAACTTCAAATTTATATTCTTCTAATGCAGTTTGCAAATCACGTGTTCGTTCTTCAATCTTTTTTTCAAGTTCAATATTCAACTTTTTCAGTTCTTCTTCTGCTTTTTTTCTATCAGTAATATCAATCAGGATGTTAATAATTCCGGCAAAATTTCCGTCGAAATCCTTGTATGATGATTTGAAAATGGCAAAGTCTTTCTCCGCTTCGTTAGTTTGATGTATTTTTATATCATAACTTTCAACTTTTTCTCTATTAAGAAGTTTTTGGTTGGTTTCCTTGTGTTTTGTTATGAAGTCGTCGGAGAAAATATTTGGAAAATCTTCGACACGTTTACCTAAAAATTCTTTCTTGGTTGTTTTTAGAATTTCTTCTTGAAAACTTTTGTTGCAACCAATAATCCTTCCCTCCATATCTTCGTAGAAGATTGGCATTGGTATTGTATCTAAAAGGACGTGCAAGAAGGTGTTGTAATCGGAAACTTTTTGCTCCAAGTCTTTCTGGTTTGTAAAATCACTTATAATCCCAACAATTGAAATTATGGTTCCTTCATCGGTAAGAAAGAAACCACTTTCTTTCACATATCTTTGCTTTCCTTCGGCATCAAGAATTCTGTATGTCAAATGGTAGGGCGAAAGATTATCACAATGCATTTGAAATGACTTTTTATATGCTTCTATATCCTCTGGAATTATTTTTTCAAGCCACTTATCTCTGGTTTTTAATTCTTTGGGTGAAAAGCCAAATAAGTTTTTAATATTGTCTGTCCAAACAACTTGACCCGTTTCCCAATCTCTTTCGAAGACTGCTTGTCCAGTTGCTTCTGTAACAAAATCGAAACGTTTTTTCCATCTCCGAAGTTCTATTTCAGTCTTTTTCTTTTCAGTTATGTCGTATGCAAAAACTAAAATTCCGAAAATCTCATTCCCATCGAATAGTGGAATTCTTTCTACTATAAAATAGTTCTCGATTTTGGAATTAATTGTGAATCGTTCCTCGCTTCCAGTTATAGGTTTTCCAGTAGAGAGTAATTCCTTTTCTTTTTCTCTACAAACGCGAACTGCTTCTGTCGAAAAAATGGAGTCGGCGAATTTCCCTTCGACCGCTTCGGGGGTTAAATGGAATTTATTGCAAAAAACTTGGTTGACTTTGATTATTCGATTTTGCTTGTCTTTCAAGTAGACAATGTAGGGGATGTTGTTTAAAATTAATTTCAACTCCTCGAATGTCTTCAAAATCTGGTGATATTCTCTTGTTAAGGCTTTGTCATAGGGGATAACCCAAATTAGATAGTTATTTTGTTGGAATGTATAATTGAACAACAATGTATTTAATTCAAGATTTTTGGGGAAAGGTAGAAACTCGAAAGTTGTTTTAAATAATAATAATTGGTTCTCAATGGGTGAAATATTAGAGAAATCTTGTTTAATTCCTAATTCATCCAGTTTTTTACCGATAATATCTCCGAAAAATTTCTTTTCGAAAAATTCCAGCGATTTTTCATTTGCTTTAACTATGGTATCTTTATTTTCTAAAATCAATATTGGAAAAGGAAATGCCGAAATACCTTCGTCGTCGCTCTCAAATTTGGTTCTGTTCTGTTCAATAAAAGAAGTTTGTGTGGGGTAATACTCTTTGAGAAATTCGTTATTTACAAAATGATATAAAAAATCCGTCCAATTCGAATTCGCAAGTTCTACCATATATTACCAACTCCTACTTTAAACCTCGAATCAAGTAGGCAAAGAAGAAAAAATCGTACCAAACTTGGAGAATATTTTCTAATAAGTAATTTCAGAATGCTTGGAAGGTGGTTTATTTCAAGGATTTAGTTTGCAAAGATTTTTGATTAAATTTTTAAAATGAATTAGAATTGAAGCGAAATTCCAATCGAATAATAAGTTTTGTTTTTTGACAACAAATCATTTCCAAAGGAAAAGTCAACGCTGAAAAGATTGTAAAAGTCTTCAAAATTAGGTTTGAAAGACACACCACCGCCCCAAATTGTCATTGGGAAAAATTTCAAGTTTTGGTCTTTGTCGCCAAGTATAGTAATTCCTCCTCGAATGGTGAAAAGTTCGTGGGGGGAAATTTCTGTTCCCAAAATTAAATTTGGGTGCTTTTGATATTGTATGTACGTTGCATCAAGAGTGAAAAGGATATATTTTGGAGAGGGTTGTTCGATTGTATCTAACAAGCCGATTTCATTTCTGAAAGTAATAATTTTGGGTTCAGAAAGGGGGATTTCTGTAGCAATTCCAGAACGAATTGCAAACGGTATGTTGCTTTTCTCCCCACGAGTATTATATTTTACAAAACCACCGACATTTTGCACAGCAATACCAAAGTTAAACAAATCCAAAACATTGAACTTTGTTCCGAAATCAAAAGATAGACCATTCCCAGAAATTCCACTTCCTTGAAGTGAATTGTTTAAATATTTGGCAACAATCCCAAAACTTGCAAGTGTTGTTGAATATGAGAAACCAACCGCTATGTTGAAAAAGTAATCTGTGTAGTTACCAATTTCAATACCTTGTCTGTTCCTTGCAATTATGTTTCCAGATTTGTAAGAACTCAAAGAGGCTCCAATGCCAAATTTTTCAAAGGATTGGGCATATGTTAAATTTGCAAAATTTCTACTGTACTCCAATAAAGAATAAGAAAGAGAAATCATTGGCACGGGAGCACAATGGGTTAGACCCGCTGGATTATAAAAAATTGTGCTTGGGTCGTTTGCAACAGCAGTGAATGCCCCAGCAAGGGAAATTGGTCTTGTTCCGTTTTCTTTAAAAAGATAAGAGCCAGCGTAACCACCACCAGAGACTTGAGCAAAAAGATTACAATTGTGAATTGAGAGAATGAATATTATGATAAAGCATTTAAGCGAAAAAATTTTTTTTATCATTTTGTTATAATCAATTTTTCTCTCAAACGAAAATTATCACCAATAACAACGAGTAGAAAAATACCTTTGGGTAACTCGTTCGTTGAAAACTCGTAGGGTTGGGATGGGTCTTTGGGTTTCCCTTCGTAAATATCCAAGACCTTTTTACCCAGTAAGTTATACACAAATATTTTTATTCTTTGGTCCATATTTTCTACTTGTAAATAAATAGCAATTTTATCTCCCTTTTCGGTTTCACGAATCGAAATGATACGATTTCCTTTGGTTGTTGTGTCGTTTTCAATTTTTTGTTCGATGTTTTTGTCATTATTTTTCTTTTGGTTTTTAATCAAATATGGTTGTGCAAACTTTATGCCAGTTTGGTAAATACCAGTGGTAAAAATATTTTCTGGGAAGTAAATGCAAGAATCATAAGGGAAATAGTATAAATTTTGGTTTTGATTTTGATTGTAAATGTTATAAAAAAATTCTGAACTTTGGCTAAAAATAGGCATTGCCAAAGTAATAAAAGCAAATAATGATGAAATTAAACCAATAGTAAACTTTTTCAATACTTTTTCGCTCAATGTTTTGTTCTTCAATAAATAGAGACAAAAAAATTTCTGTTTTAGTCTATTCATCTTTCTGCGGGAAAAATTTTTCGAATAATTTTTTATGGAGTTCTTTGTTACTTTCGATTGCTTCGATGTTTTTCTTTGCAAGAAGTGATGTTTTGTTAATTCCAAGATTTTTTGCGAGTTCTTCCAATTTTTCTTTTTCCAAAGGAATTTCAGCAACTTCTAATTTATCGATTTTTCTCTTGATGAGTTCTGCTTGTTCTTTTTGAATCTGCATAGCAACTTCGATACGAGGGGGAATCTTTGCAGATTTTGTTGTAATTTTCTCCAAATCATTTTTTTCTTTGTTTACTTCTGCTCTTTTAGAGTCAATAATCTGCTCGGCAAGGTTTATAATTTCTGGGTTTAAGGTTTGCTCGGAAGATTTTTCGGGTGCTTTTTCGGTTTTGGTGGCTTCTTCTGCTTTTTTATAAGTTTCCGCAGCGAGTTTGTTCGAAATCGACTTTCGTCTTTGCCTCACTAATTCAGTTTCAAACTTCTGTTTAATTTCAAGTAATCGCTTTTCTTTTTTCCATTTTAAGTAAAGGGAAATTAACAGAATAGTTGTAACTAAAATTGACGCAACCAAGAATATGAGAACTTTTTCAACAATTGAGAATCTTTCGGTCTTATTTTCAATTGGAGTTTCATTAATAACAATTGGAGTAACTTTTTTTGCTGTATCAACTTTTGGGGAAGTGGTATCGATAACTTTTTCTTCTGTGATTTCAAAAATATTACTGTATTCCTTTAGAATAGAGTCTTTTAACTCTGGTATAATTTCAATAAATTTAAAACTAACATCTTTTTGTACTGCATAAAATTGGTTTTTATACTTCTCGTAGTTTTTCTTGTCATTGAATAAATAATATGTTTGTGCCAATGCTGCATAAATATCTGGAATATTGCAACCAAATCTTTCTGCTTTTTCCAATGTTTCAAGTGCAAGTTGAGGCATATTTGCCTTTAAATAAAGATATCCCAGAAAATAACCAGCATTTGCTATGCTCTCGTCGAAAGATTTTTTAAAATAGTTTCTTGCGACGGCAAGGTTATTGTTAATTGAAAGTTGCCCCATTCGATAATTGTCTTCCGCTGGGGTAAGTGAATTCCAATCGAAAACTTCTATCATAAGAGCCCTTGAAAACTCAAGTGGTGTGATGGTAAATCCGCGTGGGGATTTTAGATAAAGATTAAACTCCAAATGGTTTGAAAATTTTTTTAACTCAACTTTTTTTATGATACCATCGGAAACGATGCTGTCCGAGCGAACTTTAGAATTTGCATTATTAACAACAATTGATAATATTGTTTTGTCTTGACTTAGGTAGGAGTTAAACTCAGTCGGTAACTCATCAAAGAAAATTGTGGTTCTATTAAGAGGCGAAATTTGCATTTTAATATAATTTGGTTGGGCAAATAGGATTTGCAGTGAAACAAAGAAGATTGAAACAAAAAATATAATTTTTGTTATAGTTTTCACCATTTCAACGATTATCTAATAAAACAAAGTAAATTTAAGAAAAATTTTCAATGATGAATTCATTAAAAATGTTAAATTTATTTTTTGTTTTACATTATTCTCAAAAAATTTATGAAGAAGGTTATTGCCCTTTTGACAGATTTTGGATTAGATGATAACTATGTTGGAATAATGAAAGGAACAATTCTTTCCATAAATCCAAATGTCGAAATAGTGGACATTACACATTCGATAGAACCTGGGAACATCCGCCAAGGTGCTTTTATCTTGATGACAAGCGTAAAATATTTTCCAGAGGATACAATTTTCGTTGCTGTTGTAGACCCTGGTGTAGGGTCCAATAGGAACGCCTTGTGTGCAAAAGCGGGGAAATTTTATTTTGTTGCACCCGACAACGGAATTCTGACATATACTTTGCAGAATTACAAAAATTTAAAAATTCATTTCTTCACAAATGAGAAATATCAATTGGAAAATCCCAGTAAAACTTTTCACGGACGAGACATTTTTGCTCCACTATCGGCTTACCTTGCAATGAATATTGAAATTTCGGAACTTGGCGAAGAAACTAAATTTTCTAAGATTGTTCAATTACCTGCGTTGAAATGTTATTACGATAGTTTCGGCAATCTTATCGGTGAAGTTGTTCATATCGATAGATTTGGAAATATTATAACTTCTCTTAGTTCAAATGCACTTGGAATTAATATGCATAATATTTTGAAACAAGATTTGAAATGGAAGTTTGAAATTGGTCATACCAAAATAAAAAATATTAGTATGACCTATTCAGATGTTGAAGAAGGCGAATTTCTTGCATATATAGGAAGTAGTGGTTTTTTGGAATTTGGAATTCGTAATGGCAATGCTGCAAAAAAAATTGGAGCATACATTGGGCAACTTGTTCTCGCAAAGAAAGTTGGTATTTTTGAACAATTTACATAGAAATATGAAAAATTATTGGATTGTTCTGTTATCTTTGCTTTTTGTAAAACATATTTATGCTTTGGATGTGGTCGTCAGAAACGATAACGGTTCCCCACAACTTTCCAATTATCCAGAAAGATATTTTTGGGAGGAAAGTAAAATATTGAAACCCGATGGACCTTGCATTATGAAAAAAGTCCAAATTTACTATGTTGGGTCTACTCCAAACATTGATACAATTTACATTGCTGGCGACCCTTCCGAAGGGTATCTTCCACCAACTCTTTGGGTTATTCATTACAACCAGAAGGCTAAACCAATCATTTTCAATTATCCTGGTAAACCTGGCTGGTATGAATTCGATGTGGAAAATATCTTGATTGGTGGTTTAGATAGGATTGTTATTCAACATCGATTGAATCAGTCTGGTCCTTGGTTTGCCATTGATAACGATGGTATTTCCCAGCCATATTCTTCATTCTTAATGAATCCCTTCGAAACAAATTCTTTGGGTGGTCCTGGAAATTACTATGTCTCCAACGGAGATTACCTTGTTCGACTTGTAGTAGAATACATATATCCTTCCGACAGCACTTCGGCAAAACCAACATTCCCTGCGTTTGTTGATGTTACCAAGGAAGTTGGCTTGGTTGATGGAAACGGTAATTATATTAAAAGTAGTGATGCAAGTGTCGTCGATTTAAACAACGATGGGTTCGATGATATTGCAATTGGAGGTTTTGTTTTTAAAAACGATGGTAATAGCCACTTTTCCAATATTAGTTCGAAGGTTAACATTAATGCTGGAATGACTTCTTGGGGCGATTTCAATAACGATGGATTTATCGATTGTTACGCTTTGAGAAATGGTAACTACGACGAGAATCTAAAAATGGTTTTTTCCCAAGATAGAATTTATAAGAATAATGGAAACGAAACATTTACGGAATTGAAACCAAGAGAGGTTTTTAAATTGCCTTATCCCGACCCAGGAGTTGATTTTCGACTTGGCAAACCTACTCAACAAGATTCTATCCCAAACCCATACAGTTGTATTACTCCTCTTTGGACTGATGTTAACAATGATGGACGATTGGATTTATTTCTTGCAAACAACCGTGTTGGGTTAACAATTTCTGGTAATTATGTAGAAAGATACTTCCCCGACCAATTATGGATTCAAGATTCCGATGGCAAATTCAAAAATGTAACGCAACAATGCGGTATTTTGCAATACGAGTTGTTTAGTTCCAACCAGAGTGCCTTGGGTTATTATGATTGCTATGGTGCAAATGCTAATGACTACAACAATGATGGACAAATAGATATTTTTGTTGCAAATTACCGCCTTGTCCGAGATTTACTTTATCGGAACAATGGTAATGGTACTTTTACAAATGTCGGGGATGTTACGGGTGTTCAAGGAGTGCCCACTGTTGGTATTGGGTATTATGGTCACGGAATGGGTTCGGAGTGGGGGGATTTTAACAACGATGGATATCCAGACCTTGTTGTTGGAAATCTTGGGCATCCCGACTGGCGTGGAATGTATTCAAATCCATCTTTAATTTTCAAAAACGAAGGTCCGCCGAATTTTACATTTAAAGAACAACATCAAGAAATGGGTTTGAAATTCTTTGAAATGAATGCTGGAACAACGTGGGGAGATTTCGACTTGGATGGGTATCTTGACCTCTGGCACGGACAAATTTCATACCGTGCTGAAGGTGATGGAGGCGAACCCAAAAGACCTGGTAGAATCTATATGAACAGCGGACCGTCCGATTTTAAACTCATTGACAAAACTTGGGAGTTTGGTTGTGTTGTTCACGGTCCTTGGAATGCTGTTAGGATTGATTTCGATAATGACGGGGATTTAGATTTACTTATGGCAAGTTCCCACGAAGGGGTACGGTTGTTCCGAAACGACTTCGAAAGAAAGGGAAATTGGGTAGGATTTCGATTACGAGGTAGCCCGAAAGATAATGTAAATATGGACTGCTACGGAACTAAAATCATTGTTTATTGCGGATCGCAGAAATTTTATCGGGATTTGATGGGTAGCATATCGGGAAATCGTTGCTCTCAAAATTCCAATTTGTTACATTTCGGAATTGGAAATTGCAATAAAATTGATAGTGTGGTTGTAATTTATACCAATGGTTTTAGAAAAACATACAAAGATATTGAACCAAACAAATACTACATAATCAATTACAACCAGAATTTGATTCAATCAAGATTGAATACCCCGCAATGTTTACAACCCAAAAATTACCAGATTGGACTTCCAGACTCTGTCGAGTTTTATTGGACAAATGTTGGGGGGGCTATAAAATATGAAATAAGTATTGCTGATAATCCCAATTTTACAAATTCCAAGAATTACCAAACTGGACAAAATCATTTCAGTTCTGCTGGTTTTGAGCGGAGCAAGCAGTATTTCTGGAAAGTTAGAGCAATATCTTCGAATGATTCTTCGCAGTGGAGTTCAACTTTTTCTTTCTATTCTGGAAATCCTATTCCATCGAAGGTTCAACTTTATTCGCCAGCAGACAATTCATCGAAGTTAAGTTTGACTCCAAAATTCCTCTGGGGCAAACCAAATTTTCCCTTAGGCTTAGATGTTAAATATACTTTTCAACTACAAATAGCCACTGATGCACAATTTCAAAATGTGGTTGCAACAAAATCTGATTTAAAAGATACTTCGTTCATCTTGGAAGACAAAATTCTTCAACCAGGAACAAAGTATTATTGGAGGGTTAGGGCTTTAAATACTGATGGCAATGGTGTTTGGTCCGACCCATTTAGTTTTAGCACAAATTTTCTTCCAGGGATTGTATCGTTGACCTCTCCCGAAAATAATTCTACCGATGTACCATTGAAACCCACTTTCCGTTGGCAACAAATTGACAATGTTGAAGAATATGTTCTTCAACTAAGTTTAGAAGAGAATTTCGATACTGTTTTGATTGAGAAAACACTTCAAGCAACTATATACAAGCATTTAACTTCCTTGCAACCAAAAAAGATTTATTATTGGCGAGTTTGTGGTAAAAACAATGTTGGGTTTGGTCCTTGGTCCGAAATTTGGAAATTTCAGACCACGAGTGCAACTTTAGTTGAATTTTTAAACAACAGTGGAATTAAAGTTTTTCCAAATCCTTTTGAAAGCGAGATTGTGATTGAACTTGAAAGTGCAGAAATAGTCAAAGTAACTTTGATTGATTTTCTTGGCAGAAAAGTTTACAATAATGAATTTTTAGAAAAAATAATAAAAATTAATTTGGAAAATATTGTTTCTGGACCCTATATTTTAAAAATTGAAAAACAAGATAATAATTCGTTATTTTTGTTGTTCAAATTGCAAAAAGATTAGGATTTGTAAATTTGTAAATATTTTTATTAATTTTGTAAAAGTAACTTTAATTTTTTTGGAGGTTTTATGTACAAGGGTTTTAAAGTATTTTCTTTGTTGTTCGCTTTTATTTTCACAAGTTTAGTTATTTCAAGTTGTTCGAACAAGATAACACAAGAACAACTAATGCAACTTCGAGAGTTGCGTAAGCAACAAAGTTCTCTTACTGAATCGATTAACAAGAAAAAAGATGAGAAAGCGAAACTTGAGCGTGAATTGAACGCAAGAAAAGCAGAATTGAAAGATTGTGAAGAACGCACTCAATTTGTGAAGGACAAACTTGCTAAATGGCCCGATGTTTGGCCAGATTGGAAATATGTCGAGCCTACTCCCACTCCCGAACCCGCTACTGAACCTGCTCCAACCAAGAAAATTCGTAAAAAGTAAGTTTTGATAATAATGGAGGAAAAGGATATGAAAGCAATAGTAAGAATTTTAAATGTTTTGGTTATTACATTTACTTTACTTTCTTTTAACTCATTTGCACAAAAGCCCGACGAAGAGTTGACAAAAGAAGAAGCAGTGCAACGAATTCAGGAATTTCAAAATATTGTAAACAACCTTCAAAGTACATTGCAATCGCTCGACAATGAAGTTGCAAAATTAAGACAAGACCTGGACCAAACTAATAAAAGGCTTAATGATTGCCTTGATGGGTATCTTGGTCTTCTCGGAATCAACCCAGAAACTGGAAAACCATTCACAAAAGAGGATGTTGAAGCATTCAAACAAAAATTGGGTCAAATCGAGGGAAAAATTCGCGAAATGCAAAGACTTTCCAATGATGAACTTGCTGATAGACGAAAGGAAGTCGAAGAACTTGAAAATTCATTGAACAAATTACGTATGGTAAAGCTTTCCATTCTTCCAGAATTTTACAATAAGATCATTTCCCTTGCTTCCGATATTAAAGGACTTTACCGTGAGCGAAGTATTAAAACTTACACGGTTGGAACCTGGGCGGAAAATCGGGACTGTTTGTGGAACATTGCTGGAAAGGTGGAAATTTTTGGCGATCCATTTATGTGGTCTCGTATTTGGCAAGCAAATACTAACATAATTAAAAATCCAGATATTATCCATCCTGGACAAGTCTTGGTTATTCCAAAGCCAGGGCCAAAAACAACAGATGAAATTAAAGCCGAAAGAAAATATTGGAGAATGAAAAGACAAGCATTAGAACAAAAACAAGGTGAAGAGAAAGAAACTGGTGTTAAGAAATAATTTAACTTTATTCACTATTTTTGTAAAAGCCCCGTCGCTTTCGATAGGGGCTTTTGTCATTTATGTTTAACATATTTAAGGAGAAATGGAACAAACAGAAAAGACAATTCATCTTGACGATAAAGATTTTCTTTACTTCATTGGATATAATGACCAATTGATACAGGCAATAGAAAATAAATTTCATACTTTAATTACACTTCGAGGAAGCAATATCATTTTGAAGGGTAGTCCCTCGGAAGTTAAATCAATTGAAGCAATTTTCAAAGAACTTGGCTACATTCATAGAAGAAGCGGAACAATTTCCGAAAACGATCTTGCAACCGTACTTGAACTTCTAACTGAGCAGGAAGAGGATTATAGAGCGCCACAAAAAGGTTCTAAATCTTACGAGATAGTCGTTTACCACAGTGCCAAAGGACCAATTAAAACTAAGACCGCAAAGCAATTAGAGTATGTACAGAAAGTTGCGGAAAATGACATCGTTTTTGCCATAGGACCTGCTGGGACTGGTAAAACATTTTTGGCAGTTGCGATGGCTCTTGCAGAGTTGAAGAAAAATCGTATTGAGAAAATCATTCTTTCAAGACCAGCAGTGGAAACTGGTGAATCTCTTGGCTTTTTACCTGGCGATCTCAAAGAAAAACTTGATCCATATTTAAAACCGCTTACTGACGCATTGTACTATATGCTTAGCGCTGAGAAATTAAAAGCATATTCAGAAAAAAATGTAATAGAAATCATTCCACTTGCTTATATGCGTGGAAGAACTCTTAGCAATGCGTTTATCATTTTAGATGAGGCTCAAAATGCGACTGTCACCCAAATGAAAATGTTCCTCACTCGAATGGGAAACAATTCAAAAGTCATTGTTACTGGGGATATTACACAAATTGACTTACAGAATCCAGAAGAATGTGGTTTAATTAACGCTAATAAATTACTCCAGAATATTGAAGGAATTGGATTTGTATATTTTGACGAGCGTGATGTCGTTCGCCATAAACTTGTTGCTCGTATTATCAAAGCCTATCAAGAAGAGGCAGAAATGAAGCAACAGCAAAAATTTAACGGTAAAGAAAAAACTCAAGATAGAAATGCTTGAACTTTTTAAAATTGGTTTTATAAATGTAACATTAATTGATTTAATTGATTTTGTTTTGCTTTTTGCTTTGTTCTACTGGTTGTATAAGTTATTAAAAGACACCGTTGCTGTCCAAATCCTTTTTGTGCTTGTTCTTTTAATTTTGATGACTTTTGTCTCTGAACTCATAAATCTTCGATCGATTGGCTGGTTGTTGAAAGCAGTTATGAGCGTTTGGTTGCTTGCCTTTATCATTTTATTTCAACCAGAATTGCGTCGAGTTTTACTTCGACTGTCCAATTTGCCCATTCTAAGATTTTTTCTTCGAACAAATCTTACACAAACTATCGACGAAGTTATCTCCGCCGTTAAGGAAATGTCCGAAAATCACATTGGTGCTTTGATTGTATTCGTCCGTTCCCAAAATTTAGAGATGAATATTGATACTGGCGTACCAATCGGAGCGAATGTGTCACGCGAGTTGATCCTGTCGATATTTAATCCAAAATCACCATTACACGATGGTGCAATTTTGATTGACGAGTCCACAATACTTTATGCAAAATGCATTCTGCCTTTGTCTACTGTAACCAAATTAAATGGTAGGCTCCTTGGAACTCGGCACCGAGCGGCTCTTGGTTTGGCAGAACAAACAGATGCCCTTGTTCTTATTGTTTCGGAAGAAACTGGTGGTATTTCAATAGCGGAGGCGGGAAGGCTCGAATTTAACATTCCAAAAAATAAAATAGAACATTTGCTTAAAGAAAAATTATCTTGATTATGGACTTGAAATTAGATAATTATTCAGATTATTATCGTTTTAAAGAGGCTCGCTTCCAACTTGTCGATCGTCTTCGGCAAAGAGGAATTCGCGATGAACGTATTCTTTCTGCAATGAATAAAATACCGCGGGAACTTTTTATCGACCCAGCGTTTATCCACCAAGCCTATGAAGACACTGCCTTGCCAATTGATTGTAATCAAACAATATCACAGCCCTATACAGTGGCTTTTATGACACAATGTTTAAATTTAAAAGAAGGAAGCAAGGTCCTTGAAATAGGAACTGGAAGCGGCTACCAAGCGACGTTGTTATATTTGATGGGGATGCGTGTCTACACTGTTGAAAGAGTTTACGAGTTGTTTTTAAAAGCCAGAAATTTGTTTGAAAAACTTGGTGTTCAGGCTATGACTAAATGGGGCGATGGAACGCTTGGATGGAAAGAATTCGCACCTTATGACGGTATAATAGTTACTGCGGCTGCACCAAAAGTTCCAGAACCGCTACTTGAGCAGTTGGCTATTAATGGGAGGCTTGTTATTCCTGTCGGAGATAGAAGTTATCAAGCAATGTACATTATTACGAAAGTTGGTGAAGACCAATACAAACAAGAACAAGAAAACTATTTTAAGTTTGTTCCTTTAATTGGAGAAAAAGGCTGGCGTAATGGTGAATTTACCGATTGAGGACCTAATTGAGCAACGCATTGCAATTGCAATAGTGGGACCTACGGCAATCGGAAAAACACGGCTCTCACTCTTTCTCTCGGATTTTTTACCAGTAGAGATTGTCTCTGCCGATTCAAGGCAAATTTATAGGTTTTTAAATATTGGTACCGCCAAGCCAACTCTGGAAGAAAGATCGAAAGTAGTTCACCATTTTATAGATATTAGAAATCCAGACGAGTATTACAGTGCTGGTCAATTTGGTAAAGAAGCAAGCGAAGTTGTTCTTGAAATTTTCAAAAGAGGTGCTGTTCCATTAATTGTTGGCGGTTCTGGTTTATATATTAAGGCTTTGTGCGAAGGACTTTTTGAAGAAAAATATACCCAGCAAGAAAAGATTAAAGCAATGAAAATACGAAAGGAACTTTCATACCTTGGGCGAGAGGCTTTATATTCAAAATTACTCGAAGTTGACCCCGAAACCGCCAAGATGTATCCAGATAAAAATTATGTGAGACTTATACGTGCCCTGGAATTTTACTTGGTCAAAGGGCTTCCCATTTCATTTTATAGAAAACAATTTTCATCAAAGCCAAAGTTTAAAACTATCTACATTGGTTTAAATTGCAATCGAGATTTTCTTTATGCTTTGATTAATAAACGGGTTGATGAAATGTGGAAAAATGGATTGGTCGATGAGGTAAAAGATATTCTAAATATGGGCTATTCTCCTGAATTAAATTCTTTGAATACAGTTGGCTACAAAGAAACAATTGAATTTCTACAAGGAAAGACAACCGAAAGAGTTGCAATTGAAATGATTAAACAAAACACAAGACGATATGCAAAACGCCAAATTACTTGGTTCAAAAAGGTTGCCAATATTAATTGGTTTAACGTGTCCGCAACAAATTTCGAGCAAAGCATTCTTTCGTTTATTTCTAATTTTTTGAAAAAAGATTTGTATAACTAACTTTTAAAGTGGTTATGAAAAAATTTTTTGTTTATTCTTGTTTTGTTTTCTCAGTTATATTATTATGGCTGTTTTCCAATTTTTCTTATGCACAAAAAGATGTTTTTTCCCCAGAAGACTCTTTAAAATCAATTAATTTCCTACGGAAGCAAATCTACCAAGTTCTTCAAAGGTTTAATGAGGATAAAAATAATTATGGAATTGTAGTTTATTCCCTTGATAAAAATGAATATTATCTAAAACATAATATGGAGAAAAGTTTTATTCCAGCGTCTTTAACCAAATTGTTTACTACTTTTGGTGCTTTGAGTAAATTGGGGAAGGATTATAAAGTAAAAACTTATGTTTACTATGATGGTTATGTCAAAAAAGGCATTTTAGAAGGAAATTTGTATATTTACGGCACTGGTGACGCTCTTTTCTCCGTGAGTGATTTAGATGACATCGTAGAAGATGTAAAAAAATACGGGATTAAAAAGATTAATGGAAACATCATTGCCGATCCATCTTTTTTCGATGGTCAAACAGATCGGTTTATCTATAGTGGAGATTTCGATGTAGTACAGAAAACCCAACCGATAACTTCGATTGCTATTCAGAAAAATATTTTGACTATTTATGTAACTGCTGGTTCGATTTACGGAAGAAGTGTAAATGTTCAAGTTGTTCCTTCCTCCGATGCAATTAAAGTTTATAATAGTGGAAAAGTTTCCCGAAGTTTAGGTTACCATAAGCATTACGAGGAGTTCAACACAAATAGTTTTGGAGGTGGTGAACTGTTGACACAGAGGAAACCAACATCAAGTAGGAATGGAGATACCAAGAAGGCACTAAAAGTAAGTTCAGAGGTGGATAGTAACGGAATTCAGACAATTTGGGTGACTGGGAACTTACCTGCTGGAACATCTCGTACCTTTACCTATTTTATCGAAAACCCTCCTCTCGTCGTGGCAGGTGCTCTGAAAAGAAGGCTTGAAACGGCTGGAATTTGTGTAAGTGGGACGTTTTCGGTTGGAAATGTACCATTTGATAAGGCTCAACCCGTATCGATAGTAAACCGTGATTTAATTGAAATTTTGAAAGAGATGGTTAAGGAAAGCGACAATTACCTTGCAGAAACTGTTTTTAAAATGATTGGTGCAGTCGATAAAAAAATGACCAGTAATAGTAAAGAGGCAATTAGATACATTTTCTATTTGCTCGATAGTTTAAAGATGCCCTGTCTTGAATGTAAAATGTTTGATGGTTCTGGATTGTCTCGTAGAAACAGATTCACACCAGAAGCAATTGCGAATTTGCTAATTTATTTCATTAATAGTCAAAACTCGGTAATTATTGACTCATTGTTGCCTATTGCTGGTTATGATGGCACTTTGAAAGAAAGAATGATTGGAACAACAGCACAAGGTAAAGTTTTCGCCAAAACTGGAACGCATTCGAATGCAAGCGGGCTTGCAGGTTTTGTGAAAACCTTGGACAACGAGCGGTTAGTTTTCGTTTTTATGTACAATGGTAGAAGACCATACTCATTCAAAAAAATTGAGGATGAACTTTGTACAGTACTTTCAAGTTTTTTCTATTCAAACATACAAGAGTAGGAAATGGGGTATTACTATGATTTTGTGAAAAAATTCTCAACCTATTTGTTCTTAATACTTTTAACTATTATTATGCTCTTTCCAATGTTTTGGATGTTTCTACTTGCATTGAAAGAGTTCCCAGAAAGATTTTCAAGTTTCTATGAATTGTTAACGGCGAAATTTACTTTAAAAAATTACTATGAAGCATTCAAAAGTGATTCTTTTTTAATTTATTTTATTAATTCCTTTGTCGTTGCCTCACTTGTTACAATAGGTAATCTTTTCTTTTGCTTTTTAGTTGCTTACGCACTAGAACGAAAGAAATATTTGATAAACAAAATAGTTTTCTTAACAGTACTTGGAATTATGATAATACCACAGCATATTGTGATGATACCATTATTTCGCTTAATTGTAAATTTTGAATGGATGAATACTTATTATGCTTTGGTTGTACCTTGGTTGGTTACACCGTTTGGAATTTTTATGGTAAAACAATACATCCAGCAAATTCCAGTTGAAATTGAGGATGCTGCAAAAATCGATGGTTGCTCAGATTGGAAAGTTATTTTCAAAATTGTTCTACCTTTGAGCAAACCAATTTTTACCGTTCTGGGCATTTATGTTTTTCTTTTGAATTGGAACTCTTTTTTGTTCCCTTTCATTTTTACTAATGAAGAGACAATGAGAACACTTCCAGTGGGCTTGGCATTCTACTTAGGTAAACAATCAATTGATTGGGGGCATTTGATGGCTGGTGCTTCTTTTTCGGCATTACCAGTAATTTTGTTATTTTTGTTTTTTAGGAAGCAAATTATTAGCGGATTAATTCAGGGTGCTTTGAAAGAATAAAAAATTGAATGAAATAAATTCCGTCTTTGTTTTTTTTATTATTCAAAAATGGGGATATTATGAATAATCATAGTGCTGATCTTGTTGTAATTGGTTCTGGTCCTGGTGGTTATGTTGCGGCTGTAAGGGCTTCGCAATTGGGATTGAAAACAATCTGTGTTGAAAAAAGTGAACTTGGCGGAATTTGCTTAAATTGGGGTTGCATTCCGACAAAGGCTCTTTTGAAAAACGCTGAATATATGAATTTTATTAAAGAATCCAAAAACTTTGGCTTCAATATCAAAGAATTTGACATTGATTTTAATGCTGTGATTAAAAGAAGTCGTGAAGTTGCGAATCGTATGTCTAATGGTGTCTCTTTTTTGTTTAAGAAATATAAAGTTCAATTAGTGAATGGCTGGGGGCGATTTAAAGATCCAAATACTATTGAAGTAGTAGACCAAGATGGTAAATTGACTGATGTGATAAGAACAAAATATACGATTATTGCGACAGGAGCAAGACCAAAAATGTTTCCTGGTATTGAAGTAGATGGGAAAAGAATAATTACAAGCAAAGAAGCGATGGTTTTGTCCGAAATTCCTAATGAAATCATCATTATGGGTGCTGGGGCAATCGGGGTGGAATTTAGTTATTTCTTCAATGCTTTTGGTTCGAAAGTTACTCTTGTTGAAATGATGGATAGGATTTTACCCATAGAAGATGAAGAAATATCAAAGGAATTGGAACGCCATTTCAAAAAGGCTGGAATTAAGATTTTGACTAATACTCGTGTAGTTTCCGCCAAAAATCTTGGAGCAAAGGTTGAAGTCGTTGTCGCCAAAAAAGATGGCAAAGAGGAAAAATTAACGGCTGACTATGCTTTAAATGCGATTGGTATTCAGGCAAATCTTGAAGGAATTGGTCTTGAAACAATTGGCGTTCAAATCGAAAAAGGATTTATTAAGGTGGACGAGTTTCTACAAACCAATGTTAATAACGTTTATGCAATTGGGGATGTTGCAGGACCACCTTGGCTTGCCCATAAAGCCTCGGCAGAAGGTATTGTTGCAGTCGAAAAAATTGCTGGTCACAATCCAGTGCCAATAAATTATAAAAATATCCCAGGATGTACATATTGTCAGCCACAAGTAGCCAGCGTTGGAATGACCGAAAAAGAAGCCCGTGAGGCTGGATTTGATGTAAGAGTTGGGAAATTTCCATACACTGCAAATGGTAAAGCGCATGGAATTGGAGAGGCTCGTGGTTTCGTTAAATTAGTAATCGACAATAAGTATGGGGAAATCCTGGGAGCACATTTGATTGGACCCGACGTTACCGAAATGATAGCGGAATTAACATTGGCAAGGAATCTTGAAGCAACAGCCCATAGCATAATTAAGACAATTCATCCCCATCCAACTTTGAGCGAAGCGATAATGGAGGCGGCAGCAGTTGCTTATAATGAATCACCTAATATTTAATTAAAGATTTTCAATTTTAAGTCGATAATTAAATTGTAACAATAAATGATTTAATGGATATAAGAGGAGTAGAATTTTCAAACTCTTCTTCCACTTACTACCAAATTGAAGGTAGTGTGGAAAAAAATATTTTTTCAAAAAATAATAATAATAACCAATTAATTTTTAAAACAAAGGATACAGTTCAATTAAATCAATCCTCCAAAGGGGAACAAAAAACTGAAAGGTTTGGGAAAAAGGAACTTTCACCGGAAGAACAAAAAAGGGTAGAAGAGTTAAAAAGGATAGATGCCAAGGTGCGTGCCCATGAAATGGCACATCTTGCGGCTGGTGGGGGATTAGTCAGAGGAGGCGCAAATTATACCTACGAAATTGGACCAGACGGCAAACAGTATGCTGTTGGTGGTGAAGTCAAAATTGATATGAGCGTCAATCCCGACGACCCAGAAGGTGCTATCCAGAAGATGCAACAGGTTCGGCGAGCTGCCCTGGCTCCTGCAGACCCGTCGCCACAGGATAGGAGTGTGGCACAACAAGCCTCGAATATTGAAGCACAAATGCGTGCAAAACTGACCGAAGAAAAGACCAAACCTCAAAATAAACTCACCTAAGTTTATAAGTCCTACCTTGAAAATCAAGAACCAAACTACTCAAAAGAAATTTCCAAAAGAAATGAAATGATAGCCACACCTTCAATACAAAGTCTCAAAAGAAAAGTAAACATCACAATTTAAAAAAGACAAAAAAATCTTAATTTTGCTGTTTGACAATTATTCTTGCTTATGAAAATATTTTTCGATAGACTTTTTCGAGAGAAAGTTACTATTGAAAAAATGATTCGTTTATACTGTAACAAAATTCACAGCACTAATGGAGAGTTGTGCAACGAATGTACGGAATTGTTAAATTATGCTTTACAAAGAGTTGATAATTGTCCATTTAGTGATGAAAAACCTGTTTGCAATAAATGTCCCATCCATTGTTACAAAAAGGAAATGCGAGAAAAAGTTCGAACAGTTATGCGCTTTTCTGGACCAAAAATGTTATTTCATCATCCAATTTTGGCAATTTTGCACATAATGGACAAAGGAAGAAAAGTGCCAGAAATTAAAACTAAAATTAAGGGAACGGAAACGGTTTCGAAATTCAATTAATTAATCTTTGTCCAGATATTTCCAATTATTGGGTCAGTTGTGTTGTGTGACAAAATCATTTCGATTAACTTTTGATTTAAAATAACCCCAGCCGGAAGAAGTTTCAAACCAGAGTAGGTGTAAACATCCCGTGAAATAATCAAGCCTTCTTTTAAATCTTGAAGTTGTACCGGTTTTTCGTTTATACTGCCCTCGAGTTCGCGATATTGCAAAAGGAACTGTTCCAAAAAAAGAACAACTTTAGGGTCGTAGAGTCTTCTGGATTCTTTCTTAATTTGCTCAAGTGCCTCGTCTGCAGAAATTTTCTTAAAAGTTCTTAATTCCTCGAAATCTAAAACAACTCGAATTATTCTCGATTGGGCGGGTATTTGCCAAGATTGCAGTTTCTTCGGAATCCCGCTACCATCGAAGTTCTCCCAAATGTGGAAAATAATATTTGCAATATTTTTAAAAGTGCCAATATTTTCCAAAAGCTCTTTCGCTTTCAAGGGGACTTGACACATTAGTTGATGGGTTATGGAACCATTTGTCATCACGGGCTTTTCAATAAGTTCATCCGGTAAACACAACTTCCCAACATAAACAAGTGAAGAAGCAAATTCGATGTCTTGCAATTCCTCTTCATCGAAATTTGATGTAAGTTTTGCAATCCAAACTGCTCCGTTTGCAACTTTTTTCGATAATTCTGCGGCAAAGGGCATTCTCAAACTGATGACTTTCGTAGTTAAGTACTTGATATCTGAAATTTGCTTTTCCAATGCCTGTGCAAGTTCAGATAATAGTTTATTTTCCTCAACTACTTGTTGCTGGAGTTTTAGAACACGAACCCCAGCTCTCAGACGAGAAATAAAGTCATCGTATTCAAATGGTTCATTAATGAAATCATCGACACAATTTTCAAGCGCTTTTATTTTTAATTCTTTATCAATGTACCCTGTAATCATAATGAAGTAAATATGTCTTAACGATTTGCTTGCACGGATTTTTTGACAGAGATCCAGTCCATTAATTTCTGGTAGGTCGTAGTCGGCAATGACGATATCTAATTTATTTTTTTGAAGAAGTTCCCAGGCTTCTTTTCCATTGAAAGCTATTAATAGCCCCGCGTTTGGAAATGCTTTAGAAAGAATTGCTCTAATGTTAGAGATAGTGGATTTGTCGTCATCTACAACAAGAAAGTTTAAATTTTCCATAGTATTCACTTTTTTACATAGTTTTCCAAAATTTCTTGAGTACTAATGTTTTTGATCAAAATTGAAGTTCTTCTGTTACGGAAATCAAATGGATTTTCGGGATATTTCAATTTCTTGTCGGCGAACCCGGTTACTCGAACTATCTGACCTTCCCATAAACCATTTTCTTCAAGAACCTTTCGGGCTGCATTTGCTCTATCGGCAGAAAGTTCCCAATTTGTATAACTTGCTCCTTTGGCATATTGTCGACTGTCGGTATGTCCTTCAACCTCGACATTGTTGGGGAGTTTACCGATTTCTTTTGCTAATGTAGCAAGCACTTCGCGAGCCTCGGGTTTTAGTTTTGCACTACCAATTTCAAAAAACACTGATTCTTTGGATTCAATCAATTCAATTCTTAATCCTTCTTTGGTAAGTTCGAATTCGATTGAATTCATTAGATCTTTGATTTTTGGTAGTTTATTGGCAGATTCTTGTATTATTTGCTTAAATTCTTCTGCCACGGATTTCACTCTTTCGACTGCTTTAATGCTATCCTGTATAGCTTGGCGTTTTAATTTTTCAGAAACCTTTTCGGCAAGAGTATCCTGTTGCTCGGGTGGGAGAAAGAAAGTAAATTGATGCTTTTCTTTTCCTTCGCCTTTTCCGGTTTCGGGATTTTCGAAAACATCTATTTTAATAGGTACTGTTCTTTTACCAGTAATAAAGTTGAATGCTCCTGGGTCTTTGAAATAAGCAGAAACCATTTGTCGAATTTGTTCGCTTTGTCCGAGGATCCACATTACAATAAAGAAAGCCATCATAGCCGTAACGAAATCTGCATAGGCAACTTTCCAGGAACCACCATGAGCAGCGTGTCCATGATGACCTTTCTTCTTTTTTATTATTATAGGCTCTTCTTTGTGTTTTTGTTCTTCATTCGCCATATTGACCTCTTATTTATCTTGCTTGTTTTATCGCTTGCTCTGTTTCTTGGAAACTTGGACGGTTTTCTGGATCGATTGAACGTCGTCCATATTCAATTGCAACAGAGGCAGGAGCACCTTTTGCGAAAGCAAGAAGAGCGGCTTTAATTGTTTGTAGATATTTCATTTCTTTTTGGACAATTTTGTTCATAATAGAAGCAATTGGGCCTATAATTCCATAGCACATTAACACACCGAGAAATGTCCCAACCAGGGCTGACGCCACGTGATGACCTACTGCCTCCGCTCCTTCACTTACAGAAGCCATTGTAACTATGATACCCATAACTGCGGCAACAATACCAAGCCCTGGAAATGCTTCGGCAAGAGTTTGAAGTGATTGGGCTGGTACTTGCTCTTCTTCTAAAATATTTTCAATGTCTATGTCCATAAGTTCTTCCAAATCATGGGCGGGGACACCACCACTTAGGACAACTTTCAAAGTATCAGTTAAAAATTCAACAGCAGGTTTGTTGGCGAGAAAAGTTGGGTATTTCGAAAAAATTGAACTTTGCTCGGGGTTTTCGATATGTGACTCGATTGCAATTAGTCCTTCTCTTTTTGCAAATTGAAATAACTCGTAAAGTAATTGTAAAAGTTCAATATATGCGGCTTTGTTAACTTTTGGACCTTTGAGTGTACCTAATACGCCAGCGATAATTCTTTTCAGAGTGGGCAAGGGATTAGCTATTAAAAGCGAACCGAGAGCAGCTCCGCCAATAATTATATATTCCGCGGGAACTATCAAAGCCAAAGGATTGCCCCCAGCTATCACTAACCCGCCAACAATAGAAAAAAGAACAACAACTGCGCCAACAATTACAAACATTGTTCACCTTTATTTTTTTTGTCTTTCAAGTTCTTGCAAAATTTCTTTATTGTTTGGATCAATTGAAATAGCCTTTTCAAAGTTGTAATTTGCCTCTTCTTCTCTTCCTAATTTACGCAATATTAAACTTAAATGCAAAAACGGTTCCGCTCTGCTGCTGTCCAAAGAAATAGATTTTTCAATGTATTCTTTTGCTTTTTCAAAATCATTTATCTTGTAGAAGTACCATCCGTATGTGTCTAACAGATTGGGGTCGTCTGGTCGCAACTTTATTGCTTTTTCGATTAATTTACCAGCATAGTTTAAATTTTTGCCTCGTTGTATTAATGAGTATGCGAAATTGTTAAGTGTGATTGGGTTATCGGGGAATAATTCCAGACTACGCATATACAATGAGTCGGACTTGTCCCATTCTTCTGTTTCTGAATATAACCAAGCAAGATTTGAGTATGTTTGATAATTATTCGAATCCAGTTGCAAAGACTTAAGAAATGCATTTTCTGCCAAAGCATATTCTTTGTTGTTTACATAGAATTCGCCAAGAACATTGTAAAAAATCGGTTCATCCAAAAACTTAAATTTGAAACTTTGAAATTTTTGTATTGCCTCGTTTTTTAATTTCAAATTGTAATATAGAATGTAAGAAACATTGATTAATGTTTCGAGGTCAATATTGTCATTACTCAATATTTTATTGGAAATGGAATAAACTTTGGAGGTATCATCAAGAATAAAGTACATTTGAAGCAACTTGAAATGAAATCTAAAATCATTCTGATATTTTCTATTTATAAGACCATCGAACTCCTTTATAAATCCAGGATTTGTAGAGTCTATTCTCTTGAGGTTTTGAATGAAAATGTCGCAAAGTTTTAAGTTGTTTTCGGAGGAAGTTCTTTCTGACAATTCTTCGAATTTCTGTAAAGCCTTTTGATATTCGCCTTTGTTTATAAGGTTTCTAATGTACAAGTCCAAAAGAATGTACCTTTCATCTTGAATTTTCTCTTTATTTGAAAAAATCTTTTCGACAACGTTGATGATGTTGTTAGTATCATTGTTAAGAAAATAATAATAAATAAGTTGAGAATTAATAAAATCTTCAAATTTGGGCTCTTGAATCGATGTTAAAAAATCTATCGAGGATTTATAAGTGTTATCAAGTCTGTCAAGAATATTTAAATGCAATTTCAAGTCATTTTGTGTTAGGTTTCTACCTTTTAGTTTTATTAAACGATTCGAGAAAAAAATTGCTTCTTTGAATTGATTTCGTTCTAAAAGAGTCCAAGCCAGTAGTTCGATTGTTGGAATGAAATTAGAATCTAACAAATAGGAACGAATGCCGTAGTCGAAAGCAAGGGTATACTTTTCGATAAAATAGAAGTTACGGGCAAGTCCAAAGAGAATTACTTTTGAAGTATCAAAACGAAGAGCGTCGAGCAAGTCTACTATTGCTTGATGATATAAGCCAAGTTGTTCATTCTTACTTGCATTAACCAGCAAGTCGACAAGATACTTGTTTTTAATATATTTTTTTGTGTTTGTGTCGAATTCGTTTGCTTTTGTGTAGAGAGTATAGACATCTGAATAAAAAGAAAAGTTTTCCGAAATAGGCTTTGGACTTCTGCAACTTGTACCTATTAACGCCATAATAATTAAAGTAAACCAAACCACGTTCTTTGCTTTCATTAAAATTTCTCAAAATAAGGTAATATAAAATTATGAAAAAGTTTTTGAAAAAAATAACCTGTCAAGTTATTTGACAGGTTACGAAGTTTAAAGATGATTAAGAAAGAAGTTATTTAAGGATACCCGCTTCTTTAAGAACAGATGTAATTCCTCGCTTATCAATTGTTTTAATCGCTTGAGTGGAAACACGCAATCTTATCCAGCGTTTCTGTTCGGGAATCCAGAACTTTTTCCATTGTAAATTGGGGAGAAAACGTCTTCGGGTTCTGTTATTTGCGTGCGAGACATTGTTCCCCGTTAAAGGTTTTTTTCCAGTGATTACACAAACTCTTGCCATTTTCACACCAACTAAAAAAGCAAAATTAAGAAAAAAAAGGGAAATAATAAAGATTTAATTGATTTTAAAAATAGATTTGGTTAATAGAAAAAAATTACATAATTTTGCATTGATTTAAGGAGAGGTGGCCGAGTGGCTGAAGGCAACGGTTTGCTAAACCGTCGTAGGGGTAAAACCTCTACCGCGAGTTCGAATCTCGCCCTCTCCGCAAAAAATATATTTTTCTCCCTCATTTTATCTTTATTAGTTGTTAAATATTTTTAATTTAGAAATTTAATACTACCAATTTTCAATGATAAACGATTTAAATCTTTAAAATTGGAAAGAATATGAAGATATAATCACCGATAGTTTGTGGATTTTCGGCGAAAGAGATAAGACTGGTTCCCACCGCGGTGACTATCACGGAAATTTTATCCCACAAATTCCAAATCAACTTATGAGACGCTTTACTCGAAAAGGGGATGTCATTTTAGATACCTTTTTGGGGAGTGGAACAACATTGATCGAATGTAAAAGATTAAGTAGAAATGGAATTGGAATTGAACTTTTACCCCAAATCGCAGAAATTGCAAAACAAAGAATTAATCAAGAAACTCTTTTTGATAATGATGTTTTTACAGAAATAATTGTTGGTGATAGTACCAAAAAGGAGACACGGCAGAAAGTTGATGATATACTGAATATCCACAAGAGGCAAAAAGTTCTGTTAATTATTATGCATCCCCCATACCACGATATTATTAAATTCAGCGATAGGCCCGAAGATTTAAGTAATGCTAAATCTGTTGATGAATTTTTGGAACTTTTTGGAGAAGTGGTATCAAATTTTATTGATTTGCTTGAAAGAAAACATTACCTCGCGGTAATAATTGGGGATAAGTATTCAAATTCTGAATGGATACCCCTAGGCTTTTTGGTAATGCAAGAGATATTACAGAGAAAAACATTGAAACTTAAAAGTATCTTAGTAAAAAAATATGGTTAACAACCGAGCAAAAAGAAATCAAGAACATTTGTGGCGTTACAGGGCTTTAGTAGGGGGATTTTATATTTTTTTAAACACGAATACATTTTTCTATTCCAAAAAGTATAAATTATGTTGGTTTCCAAGAAAGAATTAATTAACCTAAAATTAAAATCTATTAATTCAAGTGATTTAAGAGAACTTGCAAAATCTGTCAATGTTTCCACCAAGGGGAATGTAAACGATTTAATTAAAAAGATAATAAGTATTATAGAAGAAAAAATTCCAGAAGAAAAAATAGATGAATTTATAAAAAATAAGTATCAAAATCGTGTTAACGAGCGAAGAAAAATTATTTCAGATGAAGAATTAATACAAGAATTAATGAAAGTTAAAGAATTTAAGTGGGGGGTTGTCCAAGGGCAATTAGACCAGAAAATACAAGTTGAGTATGTTAGACAATTTCCAAAATATGATGATCTATAAAGGGAGTTAAAAGTAAATTACACGAAGAAATTACTCATTATGTAATAGCAACCTGGTACAATCATTGGACAACAGTCTTGATTGAAGATCATATTAGTCTGCATCCCAGGGTTGTTCCAACATTAAAAAACAACTTTGGAATCGATATCTTTTTTGAAAACTAACCTTTCGATTTAAAAATCACATATTTGCCAAGAAGTTTTAATTTAGATCAAGCTATACAACGACCAAAAGAATTGATGATTTGGCTATATGAAAATCAAGGAGCCCAGAGATTTGGCGCAGACAATAGAATATTCATTGTTTTAGCAAGTAAAACCAATTTAGAAGATAGTTGGAAGTTAAAAAGAGATTTTAATTATGTGTTCAAAGAAATAGATAATTTTTTGAATACTGCTACTGTTTCAACTAAAGATGAAATCGTGTTTAGTTATAAAAAACAAACCTACACAGCGATTGCAAAAATTTTGTTTGTTGTTAAATGATCCATAAAAATTTATTGGTAGTTTAAGCCAACTAGCTTTTGGGAAAGGAAAAACTAAAGTTTTTATACTAATCCTGTAATTACTTATCAGTGAAATTCAATTACCCTTTTATTACTGCGAGAGGTTTTATCTTTGCGACTGGTTTTGCAATTTTAAGATTATTTACCACATTTACAACAGTTTCTACATCTTTGTATGCTTCGGGGGCTTCCTCCGAAAGTGCGCTTATGCTTGGGGTTTTTACTATTATGCCGCGTCTTTCGAGTTTCTCTTTTAAATCTTTTGCATTTATTTCCTTTTTCGCTTGCGT
Source organism: Candidatus Kapaibacterium sp. (assembly GCA_013414795.1). GTDB lineage: Bacteria > Bacteroidota > Ignavibacteria > Kapaibacteriales > UBA2268 > Naka2016. The sequence goes on along the minus strand of CP058732.1, from coordinate 1,710,326 downwards.
TCGACTTAATATTCTTCCTGCTCCGTGGCAAGAACTACCAAATGATAATTGGACAGCATTTTCGGAAGCAATAAGCACATACGAAGATGTTCCCATTGAACCTGGGACTAAAACTGGTTGCCCTAAATCACTAAACTTGCCTTTAAGCAACTTTGAGGGGAATGAACGGGTCGCTCCCTTTCGGTGGACAACGAGTTTTCTTTTCTTTCCAGAAATATTGTGTGTTTCAACTTTAGCAATGTTGTGTGCCAAGTCGTAAAGTAAATCAAATTTCAATGGCTTAATCTTTTTGGTGTAGTTTAAAAAGACGTTTTTAATCTGGTGGGCAATTAGTTGTCTGTTAACAAAAGCAAAGTTTGCTGCGGAGTTCATTGCATTGTAATATTGTTGCCCTTCTTTGGAGTTGAAGGGGGCACAGGCTAAACCTCTGTCAACAAGTTCGATTTGGTATTTTTTTGCCACTGATTGATATTCGCGAGCAAAATCTGAACATATTTGATGTCCGTAACCTCTCGAACCTGTGTGTATCCATACTACAATCTGATTTTTGAAAAGACCAAGGGACTCTGCAATTTCAGGTTCGAAAATTTCAGCAACGTATCCGATTTCGATAAAATGATTACCCGAACCCAGGCTTCCTATTTCCGTAATACCGCGCTCAAAAGCCCTTTCCGAAACACCCAATAAATCTCTAACTGGCAACGTTCCTCTATCCTCAACATTTTCCTTGTCCAATTCTGTTGCATATCCTTTTTTAATTGCCCAATCAATTCCTTCTGTAACCAATTCTTCGAATTCTTTTTTGCTAACTTTTATTAGGGAACCTTTGCCCGTTCCTAATGGTACACTTCTATAGATTTCATTTACAATTTCAGGTAAAAACTTTGTGACTTCTTCCTTTTTCCAGTTGGTTGTGTTAAGACGTACACCGCAATTTATGTCGTAACCAACTCCACCGGGTGAAATAATACCCTCATCAGCGTCAAAAGCGGCAACCCCACCAATAGGGAACCCATAGCCTTGATGAATATCGGGCATAGCGATAGAGTAGGAGACAATACCAGGCAAAGTTGCTACGTTTACAAGTTGTTTTAAACTTTCGTCTTTTGCGATTAAGTCGAGTTGTTTTGGGTCTGCGTAAAATCGTGCAGGAACCCGCATTTTATTAAAGGCATCTTGTGGTATTTCGTAGATAAACTCATCTATCTTATTGATTTCCATATTAATATGTTATTTATTTACAAATCAAAAGTAATAAATGTTTTTATTAGATGATTTAGTTTAATTATTTGTAAATTATGGTAAGTTGCAGATTTAATTGATAAATTAATTTTATCATATTTTTTAAAATAACACTTTGCAAATAAAGAATTTTTAGTGATTTTGATTATACTATTTACCAGATATAATTGCTTTTCTAATTTAAAAATTAAAAAATTAAGCCATTCGATTAATAAAATTTCTTTTTCGTTTGCAATATATTTATAATTTTCAATATATAATTGGTTGTCATCTGATATTGGTTCTATCCCGGAAATTGTCATTAAGCCTATGGCTGCATCGTAAAAAAGGTTTTTCAATGATGTTGATTCGACGTACAAACAAACATCTGCTGTGTGTGGTATTTCTTTAAACATTCCGCTACTTATTATTGTTTATAAAATCTTTAACAGCAGAAACAAATCTGTCTAAATCATCTTCATTTATATAAAGATGTGGAGTTACGCGAACTCCGTGAATATTTTCCCAATTTATCGCAACGGTATATATTTTGTGTTTGTTGAAAAGATAATCTGCCACTTCTTCTGGTTTTTTATTTTTTACAGCAAAGATACCCAAGCCACAAGAAAACTTATCACTCATTGGAGTTAGAATTTCGATTTGGCTAAATTTGCTAAGATTTTCCACCCAATAGTTTTTAAGTGCTCTCAATCTGGTTTCTTTTCGTGTGGAACCAATCAAATTGTGAAAATTAATTGCATCTGCAATTGCCATTTCTGCTGGAAAGGAACGAGTTCCCAACGATTCAAATTTACGAATGTCTGTACTCGATGGATTGTCGTTGGGAAACAGTGGTGAAATTTCAGAAATTAGTTCTTTACGAATGTAAAGCATACCAGTTCCAAAGGGTGCGCAAAGCCATTTGTGCAGACTTGTCGCAAAGAAATCGCAATTTAAGTCGGGAATTTTAAAATTTAGATGGGCAAATGTATGTGCACCATCAACAAGCACATAAATCCCTTTGCGTTTGGCTTCTATGGCAATCTCTTTTACTGGAAGAATTTGTCCGTTCCAATTTATCATATGGGTGAGATTTACGACTTTGGTTTTGGAAGTAAATTTGGAGGTATAAGCATTAACTAAATAATCGAGGTTCTCGGAAGGTAGTTGCAAATCTACCCAAACCAATTTAATCTGGTCTCTTGCTTCTCGATATTTCCAAGCGTTAATTACATTTGGGTAGTCTTGTTTGGCAAGTACAACCTCATCACCTGGTTTTAGTTTAAGTCCGAAAATTATTGTATCCATTCCCTCGGTTGTATTTCGATTTATTGCAATTTCGTCTGGGGAGCAACCTGCAAGTTCGGCGAGTTTTTTTCGTAGCGGTTCTCTGCCTTGGTCTAGGATTCTCCACATAAAATATGCTGGACCTTCGTTAGAAATTTGATTGTATCGGATGAAAGCGTCTTGAACTGGTTTTGGTTGCGGGCTAACACCGCCATTGTTTAAATTTAAGATGGTAGGCGAGGTTGTAAAACTCTGTCTCACCCAAAACCAGAATTCAGATTGGTTATCGGGAGTGTTAGCGTATTTTTCAACTAGTTGCAATGCATCAAAACCTTGAACGCTTTCAAACAATGTTGAAAAAGGTATAGTAAGACTGAAAAAACCCATAGTTTTCATTAAATTTCTTCTTGTTAGTTTCATTTTGCTTTTAACCCAAGTTATTAATTTATTAATTTAACAATTTTGTTACTAATTCAAATGATAAATGATTGATTTAGTTATAATCACTTACAATGGAAAAGAGTTAACAAAAAATGCAATTGAAAGTGCATTAAAAAACACTTTTTCTCCTTCCAAAATAATCATAGTAGACAATAATTCCTCCGATGGAACTGTTGAGTACATAAAAAATTTATTTCCACAAGTAGAAATTATCTCATTGACCAAAAATCTTGGCTATGGGACTGCCTCGAATATTGGTGTGAAAGAAGCCATTGCACCTTACGTTGTAATTTCGAATAACGATGTACTTTTCCCAGTTGTTTTTTTTGAAAAATTAGAAAGTCTAATAAATAAAATTGGTGGGATTTTTGGTGTAATTGGTTTCCAACAAATTTATCCCGATGGGTCATTTCAAAATTCATTTGGGGACTTTCACACAGTAAAAAGTGCATTAATGGACGTTTTTCTTGTTTCGTTATTAAAATTGCGATTTAGAAAATTAAGGTGGAAATTTGGTTATCGAAAAGTTCGAAAAGTTGATTATGTAGACGGGGCGGTTATTTGTGTTAACAAAAATGTATTCGATAAGGTTGGTGGGTTTGATGAGGATTTCTTCTTTTATTCCGAAGAGGTGGACCTTTGCAAAAGGATGAGAGAATCTGGATTTGATGTATTAATGGACGAAACCAATGAAGTTATTCATTATCGGGGGCAAGGGAAAAATAGGATAGGATTGTCAGTCGACAAAGTGCCAACATTTGTGAAGTCAAGAGCAATTTACTGCGAAAAGCATCTTTCAAATTTGTCTGCCTTTTTATACTTAAGGTTTGAAGCAATTTTTTATAAAGAACTTTCATTTTTAATGAAATTTAAAAATAAAATCTCGAAGAAAGTACTTTCAGAACAAATTTTTATAAATGATTTAATTTCAAAGGAGTTCTGGAAAATTTCTGCAAAATTTAACTACAAATGATGTACAATTGAAAATTTTTTTCAAATAAACTTTATATTTTTTTTCTTAATTTTGAGTGCCGTTTGGCATTATATTTTTTGTTTGTTTATTTAGGAGTTAGACATGGCATTAAAAATCACTGAAGAATGTATCAATTGTGGGGCTTGCGAACCAGAATGCCCAGTTAACGCTATTTCCCAAGGACCTGATATTTACGTTATTGACCCCGATAAGTGTGTTGAATGCAAAGGATATTATGATACCCCACAATGTCAATCTGTCTGCCCAATTGATGAATGTATAATTCCTGCCTAGCATTTTCTTGGAAATAAACTCGAAAACCCAGAGATTTTTCTCTGGGTTTTTTTTAAATTTAAACTTAATTCACTTTCTTTCGTCTAAATTTTTTTTGAGGTCTGTTATGAAAAGTAAAGTATTAATTTTAGTTTTCATCATATATATAGTTCCAGTTTTTGTTTTTGCACAATTTGGCAAGAATAAAGTTCAATACCAAAAGTTCAATTGGCGGTACATTCAAACTCAACATTTTGATGTTTATTTCCACGATAATAACAAAACTCTTGCGGTTTTCACTGGTTTAGTTGCTGAATCTTCATTAAATTCAATACAAAGAACTCTGAAATATAAAATTTCGCAACGAATTCCCATAATTGTCTACAATAGCCATAATCAATTTCAACAAACCAATGTCATAGATATGTATCTTCCCGAGGGAATTGGCGGTGTTACCGAACTTTTCAAAAATCGAGTTGTTCTACCGTTCGAGGGAGATTACGAACAATTTCGCCACGTTATACATCACGAGTTGGTGCACGCAGTTCTTAATGATTGGTTTTATGGTGGGACATTTCAATCTGCAATTTCCCGTGGTAATATGGTTGAAATTCCGTTGTGGATGAATGAAGGGTTGTGTGAATGGGAAAGCATTGGTGGCCTTGATGTTCAAACTGATGTTTACATTAGAGATTTAACATTGAGCGAAAAATTGCCAGACCTTAATAATCTCGATGGCTATGATGCTTACAGAGGTGGGCAAACCTTTTGGTGGTTTGTAAGCGAACGTTATGGTTCACATAAAATACCAGAATTGCTAAGCAAATTTAAATCTACTGGAAATCTTGAAAATGCTTTCAAATCTACATTCAATATGAAATTGGAAGATTTTTCCGAGGAATGGAAGAAGTATTTAAAAAAGTATTACTATCCCGACATTGATAAATTTAGTTATCCGAGTGATTTTGCAATAAAATTAACCGACCATAAGAAGAAGAAAAATTTTTACAACACCTCTCCAGCAATTTCACCACAAGGAGATAAAGTTGCATTCATTGCAGACAAAGATGGGTTGTTTTCTCTTTTTGTTTTAGAGATTGATAAAAACACTGAAACGCAGATTGTTTCAAGCCTACGACAGCAAGACTTTGAAGAATTAAATGTTTTAACTCCTGGTATCTCTTGGAATCCCGAGGGGACAAAATTGTCTATTTCGGCAAAGTACCGTGGCGAAGATGTGATTTATATTGTTGATACCAAAAGCAAAGATTTCGAACGAATTCCATTAGGCTTTAAGCAAGTGTCTTCAGTTAGTTGGTCGCCAAACGGTGATTGGCTTGCTTTTTCCGCAACTGTTTTAGATAGGAAAGACATTTTTATCTATAATTTGAAGTCGAAGACCTTGAAAAGAATAACCAACGACATTTTCTACGATGACCACCCAATTTGGTCGAATGATGGAAAATCTCTATTTTTTATTTCTAGTAGGCTGGATTATTTATCAAATAACGATAGTGTTATATCAATAAAGCCTTGGCTTTGGGATGATGCTAAAAGAGACGTTTACAAAATTGATGTTGCAACTGGTCAAATCACCCGAATTACATTTACCCCAGATTTCAATAAAACAAGTTTGGCTTTAAGTGGTGACGGTAAGTTCTTATATTTTGTCTCCGATGAAAATGGGATAGGGAATATTTATCGATTAAATTTAGATTCGAAAGAAATCAAACCAATAACAAATTCATTGTCAAACATAACTCAAATTTCCCATTCCCTTGTAGGAGAGAATCTTGTTTTTTCTGCTTTGACCGAAGGGGGCTTCGATTTGTTTTTGGTAAAGAATCCTTCGGGAATTAACCTTGCAATGGACCAATTGCCTTTAACAAAGTTTCGAATGAGTCAAATTGAGATTAAGAACAAAGATAGTCTTGGAGTCATCTCGACTCAGACAGTTGAGATTGATACATCTAACGTAAATGTTTCGTATGGAAAATTTAAAATTGACTTTTCCCGACAGAATATGGTTTCCCCAAATGCAGATGTGAAATCATCTTTACAGAGTTTAAACCAGACGAAAATTCAAAGCGATACAGATTTCGTTGACTATGAATATAAATTGAAATTTACCCCAGATTTAATTTTAGGAAATCCTTATTACGACTCGTTTTGGGGCTTTCAAGGATTAGCCCAAATGCTTTTTAGTGATATTTTGGGCGACCATCAGATTTACATTGCTGCAAACATTTGGTTAGACCTCAAAAACAGCAATTTTTATCTTCAATATTCTTATTTACCAAATGTGATAGATTACACTTTTTCGGCTTTTCAAAGTTCTTTACTTTTCTCGATGTTAAGCCAAAATTCGAATTACTACAATACCTATCGTTTAAGGAATTATGGAGTTGGTTTTTCTGCATCATATCCACTAAGTCTCTTTAATCGATTTGAAATGAATTTCACATTTTTCAATGCAACCAAAGAGAACACCACAGATTATTACGAGCCATCCATAACAAGAACAATTTTATATCCATCCATAAGATACGTTTATGACGATGTTCTGTATGGTTCTTTTGCCCCAGTTAGAGGAAGTCGTTATTATGCTGAATTCAGAGCAGTGCCTAAAATTTTCAGTAACTCGATAAATTTCTTTACATTTAAATTTGATTACAGAAGATACTGGGATTTTGGATATTTTCTAAAATTTGCTTTTAGAGGAATTGGTGGAACGAGTTTTGGTTCCAATCCGCAAAGATTTTATCTTGGTGGCGTAAGTAATTGGATTAATTATGACTTGAATTATGATAATTTCATATTTGAAAATCCCGAAGACTTTGCCTTTATGGAATTGATAACACCATTGCGTGGTTGGAGATATAGCGAGGCTGCTGGGAATAGTTTCTTTGCCTCCAATATAGAACTTAGATTTCCACTGTTTACTGCGTTGTTACCAGGACCAGTTCCAATAATTTTCAACGACATTCTTGGAGTTGTTTTTTGTGATGTTGGTGGTGCTTGGACAGGTCCTTTTTCTAATTTTAAATTCCAGCCCCCAATTGTTACAAAAGTGCAAAATGATTACAATGTCGAACCGAATCGATTGTTGTTAAGTTTGGGAGTTGGCGCACGGGCTTGGATTTTAGGCTTACCAATAAAAATGGATATTGCTTGGAGAAAAGAATATTCAAATTGGTCTAAGCCCTATTACTCTTTTTCGATTGATTTAGATTTTTGATTTAGAAAAAAATTAATTAAATTTGCATTCCTTTTTTTAACGGTGAGAATTATATGCCTGGACAACCGCACAGAATTATTTATATGTACAAAAAGTTTCTCGAAGGAGAGACATTAACTTCAACTCAACTTCAAGATATGATTTCCGAAGAGATAGAAATTGTTTCGCTTCGTACTATACAAAGAGATTTAAGACTTTTACAGAAAATTGAGCCTTCGCTTGTTGGTACACCTCGTGGTAAAGAAATTTATTGGAGTATACCGAAGGATTTTCGTGTCCCAAAACAAATCGTTAGATTTGAAACCAACGAACTACTTGCTTTTCACTTTTTGAAAGCCCATTTAAAGACTTTTCGTGGTACAATCATTGAAAAAGATGTAGAGAAATTATATAAGAAACTCGAAGAACTCGCCCCAAAAGAGGTAATTCTTGATGAAACAATCTACTGGGATCAAAATGTTGGCTATTATGATTATTCCAAGATAAACGACATAGTTGAAAAGGTTATCGAGGCAACAGCCTCGAAGAAATGGTACACAGTAACATACACTACTCCAAAAACTTTGACCTCCAAAGATATAATTGTTCGATTTGAAACTATTTTCTCCTATCTTGGCGTTTTATATGCAGTGACATACGTTCCAAAGCATAAAATTCACGTAAGTTTATCTGTGCACAATATTGTGAAAATAGAGGAAAACCCAACTTTTATAGATGCTGCCCCACCTTTCAACTTCCGTGAGTGGTCCTCGTATCGCTTTGGTGTTTTTTCTGGTGAAATTCACGACGTGAAGTTACTTATCAAAAAGGAATTTATTCATTTCTTTCTCAATCGTCGCTGGCACGTTTCTCAAGTCGAAAAATATGACAAGGAGGGCAACTTAATTCTTGAAATGCGAGTTCCAATTGGAGTTGATTTGATTAACTGGATTCTTAGTTGGAGCGATGCTATTATAGTTTTAGAACCAAAAGAATTGATTCAAAAGATTGTAAATCGATTACACCAAGCCCTTCTTAATTATAAGATTACCGCTCCTGAAATTAAACCAAAAGCCGAGGATGAAAAAGAAGAAAAGTTTGAAACTGGTGGCAAAAAATTAATCGAAGAATCAATTGCTTTATTATCTAAAGTTGATGCATCTCAAAGCACAGCAAAATATAAGTTAACTTTGAAATCGAAAAAGAAACGATAATCACTTGTCTATGATTATCGTGACTGGACCATCGTTAATCAATTCGATGTCCATCATTTCTCGAAATTCACCCGAAACTACTTTTAGTTGTGTGCTTTTAATGAAATGCTCCAAAAACTTATTATAAATTATATTTGCAGTTTCTGGTTCTGCTGAAAGCATAAAATTGGGACGAAATCCTTTCGAAACATCACCGTAAAGGGTGAAATTTGAAATAATCATTATTTCGCCTTTAACATCAGTAACAGAAAGATTTAATTTGCCCATTTCGTCTGGAAATATTCTGAGATTTAAGATTTTGTTTGTAAACCATTTGATTTCCTCCATTCCGTCGGAAGATTTAATTGCAATGAAAACGCAAAGCCCTTTTCCTATCGAACGAATTTCGTTATTGGAAAGGATTTTCACCGATGCCTTTTTAACTCTTTGGATAACTGCTCTCATTTTAGTTCGAAAAAATGCAAAATTAGGAATATTGTAATAAAAGGAAAGTATTTTCGTTAATGCAAAATTGAAGATAATTGGGAGGGACCTATGCCGATTTATGAGTACAGATGTGAACAATGCGGGAGGGTTTTTGAGTATCAGCAAAGAATAACAGATGCACCCCTTGAATTCTGTCCAGCTGAAATTTGCGACTCTGTGGAACATAAAGGCAAGGGAAAGGTTCATAGAATAATTAGCAAAAATATCGGTCTTGTTTTCAAGGGAAATGGATTTTATATAACCGATTACGCACGCAAAAATTCCTCCGTTGCCTCGTCAAATGGAAATGGAACTGGTTCAAAAAATGGTACTTCCGCCACTGAAAAAGTTACTACAGAGACTAAAGGTGACAAATAGGTAGTTAATGAAATTTCCAAAAGGGAAGGTTTAAATAAACAGCCTTCCCTTTTTTATTTTTGTATTTTAGTTTTTGTTTAGGATAGAAATTGCATAAAGAGGAAGATAATCCGATATTAAAAAATCTTAACCCAGCACAGCGAGAGGCGGTTGTTGCAGTCGAGGGACCAATTTTAATCATTGCTGGGGCTGGAAGCGGGAAAACTCGTGTTCTTACTCATAAAATTGCCTATTTAATTGATATTGGCATTCCACCTCAAAACATCTTGGCTTTGACATTTACTAATAAGGCTGCCCAAGTAATGAAGGAAAGAATAGCCTCTCTTGTAAATCCAGAGGCTTCAAAAAGAATTTGGGCTGGAACTTTTCACTCTATTTTTGCCAGAATATTGCGATTAGAAGCACACTATTTAGGCTATACTTCAAATTTTTCAATATATGATACCGAAGACTCTTTAAACATAATCAAAAGAATACTTCAAAACTACAATGTTTCCAATAATAAGTTGAACCCAGATTCGGTCCATCATATCATTTCGATTTCTAAAAACAAAGTACTTTCACCACAAGATTTTATAAGAAACGCCTCTAATCAAACTGAAAAAATTATTGGAGAAATTTACAAGGAATATCAAGACTATTTACAACAAAATAATGCAATGGATTTTGATGATTTGCTTGTTAACACATTTGAACTGTTTTCCCAATTTCCCGAAATTTTAGAAAAATACCAAAATCGCTTCAATTTTATTCTTGTTGACGAATATCAAGACACAAACCGAGTGCAATATCTTGTTCTTCGCCAATTATCTTCAAAGTATAGAAACATAACTGTTGTCGGCGACGATGCTCAAAGTATCTATCGCTGGCGTGGAGCGGATATTCGCAACATTTTGGATTTCCAAAAAGACTTTCCCGATGTAAAAATCTTCCGTTTGGAGCAAAATTATAGGTCGACCAAATGTATTCTTGCTGCTGCCGATAGTGTAATAAAATTCAACAAAAAGCAAATTGAAAAGAAACTTTGGACGGAAAATCCAGAAGGTGAACTAATCGAATTGTATCAATGTGAAACCGAAAAGGATGAAGCAAATCTTGTTGTGAAGAAAATCAAAGAACTCATTTCGGGAGGTGAGTATTCTTTGGGAGACATAGCAATTTTTTACAGAACAAATGCACAATCACTTGAGTTTGAAAATGCTTTACGGCGAGAAAATATAAATTATGTTGTTGTGGGTGGTTTATCCTTCTACAAAAGAAAAGAAGTTAAAGATGTCCTTGCATATTTAAGACTTTTAATCAATCCAGATGACAACGAGGCTTTTGTGCGAATAATTAATGAGCCACCCAGAGGAATTGGAAAGACCACATTAACACATTTGCTAAATTATTCTCGTGAAAATAGAATTTCTTTGTTCAAATCGTTAGAGCATTTAGAAAATATTCCAAATCTGCAGAAACGCTCCATCACTATTTTGGAAGAGTTTAGAAACTGGATTATAACCACACAGGAAAAATTGAACGAAGGCATTGGGACAGCAGAAATTATCAATGAATACATAAAAAATAGTGGCTTAATTTCGATGTATGAAGAAATTGCAACTGATGATGCCTTCGACAGATTAGAAAATATTGAAACACTGCTTTCAGATATTTACGAGTTCCTTACACAGAATGAAAATATGACTTTGAACGACTATTTACAACAAATCAGTTTAATTTCAGATATTGATGAGAAAAATCTTTCGACCGAGCAAGTTAAAATGATGACTTTACATTCTGCCAAAGGACTTGAATTTCCAGTTGTATTCATTGTAGGACTCGAACAAGGCTTGTTCCCATTGAATCGTTTTCGACCAAAAGACCTGGACGACGAGGAAGAAGAACGAAGATTATTCTATGTTGGTCTTACTCGTGCTATGAAAAAAGTTTTTTTGACATATGCCAAAATTCGCCATAGATTTGGAGATGAACTATACCAGGTGCCTTCGAAATTCATTTCCGAAATCGATAGAAGTCTACTTTTAACTTTTGAAAGCGAAAATAAAACATTTAGGCGACCAACAACTTACTCAAAAGAGACATTTGTCAATTCGAACAATTTTAACGAATTCGACCAAACAGAAGATGGGGTCTTAAGAATTGGCGATAGGGTAGTTCATCCATTTTTTGGAATTGGCAAAGTTGAACATTTAGAGGGAAGTGGTAATTTTGCACAAGCATTAGTTAATTTTGAATCAGTCGGTAGAAAAAGACTAATGCTACAATACGCAAAGTTGAAGAAACTTTGAGAAGATATGGAACAAATTGGAACAAAATGTCAACAACTTTTCCACAAGTTTTCCACATTTTTTCAACAAGATTTAAACAAATATTTTAATAATCTTGTTATGTGAATTTTTGTTATGGATTTTGAAAAACTTAAACTTTTAATAGCCGAAGGGGAATCCTCCACAGTGGAATTCAAGAGGAAAGTGAATTCCCCAGACAAAATTGCAAAAGAACTTTGTGCTTTTGCAAACTCCAAAGGTGGCTATTTAATAATTGGGATAGATGACGATAGGAAAGTTGTGGGGGTCGATTCAGAAAAATCAGAAATAGATATTGTTGAAATTGCTTGCCAATTCAATATTCACCCACCAATTGAACCAAAAAGTATTGAGGTTATCAACTATAACAAAAAAGAGATAATCGTAGTCGAAATTGAAGAAAGCCAAAATAAACCACATACAATTGAAATGGTCGATGAAAAAGGGAGAAAACGGCGCTTTGCATACATTCGTTTGGGTGAAAAATCTGTAATTGCAAGCCGTGAAATGAAAAGAATACTTTCTGGGCTAAATTCAAATTCAAAGCCAGTGAAAATTTACATTGGTGAGCAAGAAAAACGATTGTTTAATTATTTAGAAAAGCACGAAAGGATAACAGTTAAGGAATTTGCTAAACTTGTAAATATTTCGGAACGAAGGGCTTCGACAGTTTTAGTTAAACTTGTAAGGGTTGGTGTTCTGCAAATTTATACCGACAGTAATAACGATTATTTTGTTCTTCTTTGAAAAATTTCAGTGCATATCATTTCGATTAATCTATCCTCTTGGTCAATTTCTAAATCCACTTCGCTTGTTATTAAATTTATATTGTTGCACTCAAAAATTTCTTTGAATCTAATTAACTTAACAAAATCTTTTTCTGTTGTTACTATAACATCAGCATTGAGTTTTTTGGTTTTTAAAACAATTTTGTTAATGTCATTAGATGTATAGTAATGATGGTCTTTGAATTCCAAATGCGACACAATGTTTTTGAAATACTTCTTCATACTGTTTAAAAAACCTTTGTTATTTCCGATTCCACTGACAAGAACAACTTTTCCCTCGGATAAATTTTCAATGTTTAAAATTTTCTTTGAAATACCGTAGAATTTTTTGATGAATCTTCTAAATGTGAAAAGTTCAAAATTGCCTTTGTACCGTCCCAAATCAATATTTGTGTTTTCTTCAATAAGAACAACATCTGCTCTGTCAATGTTTTTAATTGGTTCGCGGAGAATGGTGTTGGGTGTTGCGTTATCAATCAGAACAATATCAATATCACGGTATAGTTTTCTGTGTTGAAAGCCATCGTCAATCAAAATCACGTCGGGATTAAAATTATTGTCAATCTTTTCAATTGCTTCGTATTTACGGTTGGAAACGGCAAATGGTATATCCAGTTTTGAATATATTAAAAACATTTCGTCCCCAATGCTTTCAACATTTGGTTCAACACCTTCGTGAGGAAAGATTATAGTTTCATCGGATTTCCTTCTGTATCCTTTTGAAAGTACAAGAGGACGAATGTTTCTTTCGAGAAGTTTTTTAGAAAGGTGAATGATAAAAGTTGTTTTTCCAGTTCCACCAAATGAAATATTTCCAACACTGACGACTAAAAACTTTGATTTAACTTGTCTTAACAGTCCTTTGTCGTAGAGGAAATTTTTGATTGAGACAAAAGGGAAAAAGGCAGAGTTGATTAATTTTAAAATCATATTAAGGAATAATCAAAGCCTCGAAAGAATAAATTTCTGCATCTGGGTCAAGGAAGGTAGTTTTTGCAACCCCCGCTTTTAAGCAAAGATTTTGCAGAAATGTATTCACATCCCAATTTCGTTCAGTGGCTACTTGCGGAAGTAAAAGACCAGAGTTGTTCTTATATCGTAAATACAAACCGTGTTTACCAACTTGAATCTGTTCGTAAGAGAAGACTTTTTTAAATCTTGAGAGAATTGTAATTTCATAGGATAGATAGGGTAGTTCATCTTTTCGAATTGGACCAAATCTCCAATCGCTAGTTGAAGAAGTTTTGGCAACTTCGTTCAATTCAAGAATAAGTGGTTTAGTAGGGAAGATGTGTCCCATACAAGCACGCAACTCATCATTCTTTTTAATGGTGACGAAAGCAGTAAACTCTTGCAGAAACGAAGGTATGTTTAGCAGTTCTTCTGGCAAGGAGTACTTAACTCCGCTTGCGGTTGCCTCTACGATATTTTTGACAACATTAAGTAATTCACCTTTTTCAGCATTGGAAAGTTCAGGTAATAGTTTGGGTTGATATTTGCTATCATATACAAGAGCACCAGCAAAATAGCCAACGACTCTTTCTTTTATAGGGGTTATATATGGAGTGTCGCCACTTGTTGCGTAAAGAAGTTTAACGGGTTTATTAGCACCAAGTGCTTCTGTAACAGTCATTACGACCGAGATGGGACCGCCACCGCAGGCTTCAATATCTCTATTGTTCAGCAAGGCTGTAAGTTTATAGTAGTCGTATCTTTCAAAAGTGGATACAAATTTCGAATCGATTTCGTATGCTGTTTCGTAACTATGATAATGCGAAAGGTCTGAGCTTGCAACTAATATAACATCATCTGTTCTATTCAATTCTTTCAATGTTCTATAAATTGCGACGGAAAGCGAGTGAATTATTTGAGGGTCTTGGCTACCCATTACAATTGGTACAATTTTAATTTCAGGAAGTACGAATTGCAAAAAGGGAATTTGAACTTCTAAAGAGTGCTCTGGTGCACCTTTTCCCCAGGAGTGTCCATCCTTGCTTAATTTAACATAAGTATTCTGTTGGGAAAGTTTGGTGGCAAGTTCTTTGTCCACCAAGGCATTACCAAGAGGAGTTACATATGCATCTCCAGAGAAAACTGATGCATAGGGAAAATAGATGTGGTGGGAGGGTGCAATAATTATTGCAGTTTTATAATTTCTACCATAAAGTTCTCGATATGCTTTCCCAGCAACAAAACCACTATAAACATAACCTGCGTGAGGTGAAACAATTCCAATGATTTTTTCTTCCGGTGGTATAATACGAGGTTTATCCAGTTCAAGGTATTCAGCTAAATCTTTTTTAAGAGTATCTGAATTCGCAGGATAAAACGAACCCGCTACTGTTGCAGGCCTATATGAAATATCTTTTTCGGAGGGAGCATCTTGTGCATTCATAACTTCTCCTAATAAAAATAGGAAAAATAAAATTATCACAATCATAAATTTAGGAATTTTTAATAAATCAAAACTTAAAGAATATCGTTGGATAATGGAGCAATATCTTTAACTTTTCTGTATACGTGATTGGAACCAATCTTATTATCTCTTCGCTCGATTACTTTAAGAGCAGAGGAATAGATTTCTCTCCAAGTCATTCCAAATTTAACTAAAAGTTCCTCGGGTTCGCCACTTACTCCAAATGTGTCGGGCATACCAACGAATTCCATTGGAACAGGATAGTTCTTTGCAAGAACTTCTGCAACTGCTCCACCCAAACCACCGTGGACTTGGTGTTCCTCGGCAGTAACAACTGCTCCGCACAATTTGGCAGCATCAACCAAGGTTTTCACATCGATTGGTTTGAGCGTGTGATTGTTAATTACCATCGCAGAGATACCTCTACGTTTCCAAAGTTCCTCGGCAGCGACAAGGGCTTCCCAAACCATTAAGCCACAAGCAACAATTGCTACGTCTTTGCCTTCTCGGAAAATTTCGGCTTTGCCAATTTTAAAAGATGTTTCCTCGGTTGTGAACCACGGTACTGGGGCTCTACCAAAGCGAACGAAAGCAGGACCAAAGAACTCGGCAACGGCGAGAGTTGCTTTTCTTGTTTCTATATAATCGCAAGGTACGACCAGAGTCATATTTGGCAAGGTTCGCAGCAAAGAAAGTTCTTCAAGGGCTTGGTGTGTTGCACCGTCGGGACCAACGGTGATTCCTGAATGCCCACCACCAATTTTTACATTCGCATTGTTATAGCAAACAGAAATACGAAGTTGGTCGGCATTTCTAAAAGCAGAGAAAGCGCTGTATGTTGCGAAAAATGGTATTTTTCCAGAAAGTGCCAAACCCACTGCGATTGTAGTAGCGTTTTGTTCCGCTACACCAATTGAAAAAAATCTATCTGGAAATTTATCCCTAAAGAAAGATGTAAGGACAGAGCCAGTAACGTCTGCACCAAGTACAACTACGTTTGGATATTTTTCACCAAGTTCAACAAGTGCCTCGGCAAAGCCAAAACGAGTAGCCTTTTTTCCTAAAAGTTTAAAATTTTCCATTATTAATTTTCCCTTGTACCTTTGAAAGCAAACCTAGATTTAGATGATTTAGAATATCCAACGCTGATTCGTTAAAATTGGGGAAGTTAACCCCTTCAATTTTTATATGAAATCTTTTTAAATATATGCAATCCAAACCTTGTGCTGGGGAGAGATTATCAGATGAAAACCTTCCAAAACCATTTTCGAAACTGAAAATTTCATCTTTTGGGGTAAGTTCAAAAATACTTCTTAGGTGGTAGGGTAGATTTTCGAATTTGGTGTAATCATATATGTATACAACAATTAATCCATTAGGGGAATGGTATTCTGCAGAGGCAGAGTTTATAACATTTCCCGAGTAGTTTATTGTGCCTTTGTTGACTTTGTCTAAATTGAAATCTAAAATTTTAACTGGGAAGATCCTGGCAAGTTGTTCAGAAGTAAAAGGTTTGCTAGGGCTTAATTGCGAGACTGTATCTACTCCAAAAGAAAAAAGTTCATTCTTCTTATTAGTTGTATCAAAATTTGAAGAAATTTGTTCGTTCGAAGTTTCCTTCTTCGAACAAGAAACAAGAATAAAACATAACAATAATAGTTTCAAAGTCAAACTTCTCATTGTAACTCCGCTAAAGCACGCAATGCTTGTTCCTCATTTGGAGGAATTCCGTGCCATTCATAATTGTCAGTCATAAATGAGATCGGAAAACCCATCTTTGTTTTTGCAATAATTACCGTTGGTTTTCCTATCTGATTATTATGATTATTGATAAATTTTTCAAATGCGTTTATAATTTCGTTGTAATTGTGTCCATCAATTGTTATTACATCGAAATTAAACGCTTCAAATTTTTTGTCAATTGGATAGATACTCATCACTTCACGAACTCTTCCATCAATCTGGCAATCATTGTTATCCACAATCCAACATAAATTGTCCAGTTTGTAATTACCAGCAGCCATAGCAGCTTCCCAAGTGGAACCTTCCTGTAGTTCCCCGTCCCCCGTTAAAGCAAAAACCCTACGATCGTTTTTGTCTAAATATTTATCGCTTAAAGCCATACCAACTGCAATTGAAATACCTTGTCCAAGAGAACCAGCAGAGGTTTCAATACCAGGAAGTTCAGTATCCAGCGCAGGATGACCTTGTAGACGGGAGCCCAGTTTTCTAAGTGTTGCAAGTTCTGCCACAGGAAAGAAACCAGCCCGAGCAAGGGTAGCGTACAATATTGGACAAATGTGACCAGCGCTGAGAACAAATCTGTCTCGCTTTTCCCATTTTGGGTTTTCGGGTTTGTACCTAAGGAAACCACCAAAAAATAAAACAGCAAAAATATCAGCAGTACCCAGGGAACCACCAGAATGACCAGACTTAGCAAGCAAAAGACTTTTAATCACGTCCCGACGTAGTTCCTTTGCGATTTCGGCAAATTCCTCGGGTTTTCTTTTTTTGTTTTCAAAAACTTTCGGTTCGAAAAAAATTTCCATTGTAATTGCAAAAAAAACAAAATTATGAAATAATATTTTTTTAAATTTCATTTGTTAAAATCATCTTTTGGCATAAAAATTTCATTGTTGTAACTATACATTGGTTGAGTTATGAAAATAAAAAAGTTTCGATCGAAAACCGTTCAAGAGGGGAAAGAGCGAATTCTTTCCGAACTTGGACCCGAAGCAGTTATTTTATCTACTCGGGTCATTCCGCCCATACCACCAGAAAATGAGGAGGTGGTTGAACTTGTTGTTGCAATTGATACAGAAGACCAAGACAGTTCGATTTTGCAAAATAACTTACAGCCTAATATTAACGAAAGACTAACAAAATCAGAATCTCTTGAATTTGCATCAAATATTTACAAGGAGTTATCATATATAAAAAATTTTCTATTGGAACTTTCTGATAAAATTTCATTCAGATTTATTAGCAACTTACCAAATGAACTTGCAGAGTTGGCAAAATTGATGGTCAAAAATGGTTACTCGCAAGATTTTGCTCTTTCCTTTGTCCAGCATTTCAAGGTGAAGAAATTCGATAGTTTTGAAGAATTGCGAAACGAAGCCAAAAGCATTTTGGCTGAAAAACTTAATTATGTAAGCGAATTTCCAAAGAAGGAAGGTCAAAATCTTATACTTTTTGTAGGTCCAACTGGTACTGGTAAGACTCTCAATATTATCAAATTGGGATTGCTTTACAAAATATTACTAAACGCCAAGGTTGCGGTAATCTCAATGGATACGAGAAAAATTGGTGGATGGGAGCAAACCCAAATGCTTTCTGCAATTTCAAATATTTACTGCACTTTTGCAAATTCGATAGAAGAAATGAAAGAGCAGATAAGTCTTTTGAAAAATTATGACTTCATTCTTGTAGACACAAGTGGGGGAAGCCCAAGAGATGAAAATTTCCTTGCTGAGATAGAACAAATTTCCTCTTCGATTAACTGGACGGGTATTGTCTTGGTATTGTCTGCAACCCAAGATAAAATCAATTTTTCTTTGAATTTAAATGCATTTAACAAGTCGAAACCCAATTTGTTGATGTTAACTAAATTGGATGAAACTATTTCTATTGGGCATATTTACGAACCCTTGCTTAAAGTGTCAGTTGAAATGCCTTTGTTATATGTAAGCACTGGCATCGATATTCCAAATTCGATTGAACCAGCAACCGCATCATTTTTAACAAACTATATGTTTAATTATTTTGATTAAAATGAATTCTATTAAAAATACGTTAGTTATCTCATTTGTTTCTGGCAAAGGTTCAATTGGAAAAAGTACAATTCTTTCTCTTGTGGCAAATCTGTTAGTAAAAAAATTTTCCTCAGTTTTGATTTGGGATAATGATATTTATTCCCCACTTCAACATATCCTTAACGGAGTTGAACCAAACATTACCCTAATGGAAATAATCACAAACAACATTTCACCGCATAAAGCACTTACGAAGGTTACGAATCAAATTTTTTTGGTTGGTGGTTCAAATCGTTTCGATATTGATGTTGATATAAGCGATGTTTTGCTTTCAAAATTCAATAAATTACTAGATGAAAATGATTTCGATATTGTGCTGGTAGACTGTCATTCTGGTTTTAGCAAGATTGTTTCAAATTTTAGCAAAATTTCTAACATTACATTAAATTTTCTTTCCGATGATCCTACTTCAATTTTAGATGCCTATGGTTTAACTAAAATCCTTTTCAAATATTTTGGAATTAGAAACATAGCAACAGTCGTAAATAACGTTGTTGACTTGGAAGACGGAATGGAAATTGTTAATATATTCAACCAAGCGACATCTAATTTTTTAAATATTAAATTCTCGAACTTTGGTATTATTCCATATTCAAAGGATTTGAAGAAATTTATTTTCAATCTTGGGGATTTTTTAAAAAACGAAAAGAATAAAGAATTTTTGGAAAGCGTCAATCAATTGGCAGAAAGAATAGTGAATATGAAATTAAACGAAAATATTTTGATATGATGTTTTTATATTTGCATTATATAGGAGTTTGAGCATGGCTAAAACAAAGGTCGAAGATTCAAAAGATCGTAAAAAAGAACTTAAAGAACGGGAAAAAGTCAAAAAAGAACAAGAAGCAAGATTAAAAAAGAGATTGAAGGCAGAAAAGAAAAAGATAGATAGAATTGTCTCGTTCCCTTTCAAATCATTGTTTTTTATTGGTTCTGTCTCTGGAATAGTTTACTGCATTTACAATCATTTTGGGGAAGGGAATACAATTTTGGCTTCTTTATTAAAAGGGTTTTTGCTTTTTGTTCTTGTTTACTTTGGACTTGGCTTGCTTTTGCTTTTGTGGTTTTTTGTTCTTGCTAAAATTCGACAAAAGGAAGCAGAAGAAAAACGTCGCTACGAGGAAGAATTGGCAAGAGAAAGAGAACGTGCCGCCTTGGAAGGCAAATTGGAAAGAGAATTGCTTTTGAAACAAGCCCAAGAGAAAAGGGAAGAGGAACTTCGAAAATTGCGTGAAAGTATTGGAAATGAAAATGAGATACCCCGAGCAAATACAGAATAACTTGCTTTAATTACGATGGGAGTTAAAAGAAATTTAAAAAATGCAAACATCAGAAAATTTAAGACTAACCTGGTTAAAATACAAAGAAACGCAAGATTTAAAATTACGCAATGAATTAGTCCTTAAATATATTTCTTTGGTTAAATCTATTTTAAATAAATTCAAACTACCAGAAAGTTCAATCCTAACGAAGCAAGATTTAATTAATATAGGGATTCTGGGGCTTGTGGACGCAATAGAAAAATTTGATCCAAACCAGAGTGTTAAATTCGAAACTTATGCTTATCCAAGAATTAAAGGAGCAATAATCGATGAGTTACGAAGAATTGATTGGCTATCTCGTGGGGCAAGGAAGCGGGCAAAGGAAGTAATTGAATCGATGGATAAATCTTTTGTCCGAGGCGGGAAAACCAACTTTGATGAACTTGCCAAGAATTTAAATTTGTCCGAAAGCGAATTCAAAAGTTATATTCTTGCGTATCAAGCCTCCAAAGAATCATTTTATTATACTGAAATCATTGAAATTGAAGATGATGGGCAAGAAATCGATTTTCTTGAAAACCTTGCTTCGGAAGACGAGAAAACAGCCCTCGACGAAATGGTGGAAAACGAAAAAGTGCAACTAATTTATGATTTTTTGCTTATGCTACCCGAGAGAGATAGATTGATAGTAACATTACATTATTACGAAAACCTAAAATTTAAGGAAATAGGTCAGATTTTAGGTCTTTCAGAAAGCCGAGTATCTCAGATACACTCATCAGTTATCAAAAGACTTAGAAAAAAGTTTGAAGCATTCGAGGAGTAGTTAAAAGTAAGTATCATCTCGCCAGTAGGTTATTTGCCAAATAGAATCAATTGGGTTGAATTTCAACTTGAAATTTCCTTTACCTTGTAAACGGACAACGTCATTGGTTGAAAAAACGATTGTCAAAGAGAAACCTCTTTGTATGTTTTTTTCAAGGGAATCTCCTATTGCAATATATGTGTCGTTCCAGATTAATTCAATGTAGTTAACTGCTTGGAATAGACCGTAGGTGGCTTTCACGTCTTCTGATTTACCCCAACTTCTGTCGACCCCGATGTCGTAATTTCTGTAAACAAATACAAACTCGTCTGCGAGCAGCTTACTATACACAACAGTATCTTTGAAATTGTATGCGTATCGAAAGTTTTGAAAAACACCTTCGGGACTTTTTTGGTCGGTTAAAATTGATTCGGGGCGGCTTGTCTCGACAAGTTTGGGCGCAAATGGATTCAAACAAGAAACCAAAAACAAAGTTAGAATTGAAAAAAGTAATAACTTTTTAATATTACAAGTCATTTAAGAGTTTAGTTTTGCTTTTAAAAAACTTATAGTTTGAAAACTTTCGGTTTGTTTTCTAAAATCAAACCATTTGACAATTTTCCATAATCCAGAATTATCAAGGACCAAAACCAATTGCATAGTTCCTTGATACGAGTTGTTTATTGAATTGTCCTTGGAATTTATTACCAATTCATAATCAGCAACGAAAACAGTTGAGTCTGTTGAATACGAAGAGAAAGAGGGATTATTAACAATAAATTCTGGGCTTTCTTCATTTGAAAATTTGCTAAAAAGATTTCGTGCAAATGTAATTTCAGAATTAAGATTCCAATTTTGGAAAATGTTGGAATATATTGAAAAAGCGTCGGCACTGGGATAAAACTTGAATAGTGAAATATTTTGAATCAAACAGTTCTGATATATGGCAATATTTTTTTGATTTATCGATTTTGTGAAATTGTCGACCAATGTTTGTGGAGTTGTTGCTGGTGGAAAATTCGAACTGTTCTCATTAGGTTCCTCTGGTGTTCTTGTTTGAAAAAGGTTACAAGAACATAGTGACGTAAGTAAAACAATTAAAAAAGATGTAAAAATTCGTTTCATTTGATTTCTGTTCTGTTTTCAATTGCGTTTAATAATGTGGCGTCGTCAGCGTACTGAATTTCGATTCCAACTGGCAAGCCTCGTGCAATGCGGGTTAGCTTTACAGGAAAGTCCTTGAGTAAGTTCACGATGTAGTGAGTAGTAACTTCACTTTCGACGCTGGGATTAAGTGCAAAAATTATTTCTTTGGCTTTTTTGGCTCTTTCGACAAGTTCGTTTATTTTAAGTTTAGAGATTGAAATTCCATTTAAATGATTTATCGTACCATGGAGTACGTGGTAAACACCTTTGTACTGGTTGGTTTTCTCGATTGCAAGAACATCGTCGGGATTTTCAACCACGCAAATCAAATCTTTTTGTCTACCGTCATCACTGCAAATAGGGCAGGGGTCGGTTTCAGTAAAATTAAAGCAAATACTGCAAAACTTTACATTTTCTTTGAGTTTCAAAAGTGTCTCTGCGAATTTTTGAACAAATTCATCTGGTTGCCGAAGTAGAAATAAAGTCAATCGAAGAGCCGATTTTTTACCAATCGTGGGCAAAGCCGACAGAATTTCAATCATCTGTTCAATAGTTGGACTTGTGAATTTCATTTCTACTAAATATTAAAGTTAAACCCAGTTGATGAAGCAAAAGGACCAATGAATTTTTGAAATAATGAGCTTGATTCTTCTTTGGCTCTCTCAATTGCTTGATTTATTGCACCAATAATTAAATCTTCAAGAAGGGATTTATCGCCGAGCGATAGAGCCTGTTCTGAAATCGAAAGCGAAACAACTTCAAGATTGCCATTTACTTTGGCGATGACCATACCAGCACCGCTCTGACCTTCGAATATTTTGGTTTCCGATTCCTTTTTTAACTTTTCAAACTCGGCTTGCATTTTTTGAAACATTTCCATTGCTTCTTTTAGGTCGATTTTCATAATATAACCTTGTTAAACAATTTCTAAAATAAAAATTTTTATATTTGTAGTAATAATAAAAACGATAATGTTAAATCATTGTTTTTAAAAGGAGCAACGATATGGGGATATTTAGTCGAATTGCTGACATATTCAAAGCCAATGTAAATGATGCATTGGATAAAGCCGAGGACCCGGAGAAAATGCTTAAACAAATGGTCCTCGAGATGGAAGAAAGCGTTAACAAAGCCACGCTTGCTGTCGCAAATGCTATTGCAAACGAAAAGTCACTCGAACGAAAAATTGAAAAAGCAAGAAAAGAGTCCGAAGAATGGGAATTCAAAGCCCGCCAGGCGCTTCAGGCTGGTAGGGAAGATCTTGCAAAAGCAGCATTGGAGCGAAAACTGATTGCAGATAAGAATTTTCAAGATCTTCAGCCAATTTACCAGCAAGCAAAAGAAACAACAAACAAACTGAGAACTCAACTAAACAGCCTAAAAGCTAAACTTGAAGAAGCCCGTGCAAGACAAAGTACATTAATTGCACGTTCCCAAGCAGCAAAAGCCCAAAAGCAAATTGCACAAAGTCTTAGTGGTGTCGGTTCCGATGCTTTTAGCAAATTCGATAAGTACGAGGAAAAAATAGAAAAGATTGAAGCAGAAGCCCAAGCCTTTGAACAATTGAGCTCTGAAAGCACTTCTTTGGACGAGGAATTTAAAAGACTTACATCATCAAAGGACGTTGAGCAACAACTTCTTGAACTTAAAACGAAAATGGGATTGTTACCAGAGAACTTACAAAGTGAAGAAAAACAATAGGAGAGACCAATGGAAGACAAAGATATTTTAAGAGCCAACGAAAAGAATGGGTTTGTACAAACTCCAAATGAAATACTAAATTCGGTTTCGCTTCAATTAAGTAATCTATTGGACGAATATTTTCCAGAGCATCTGAAATTCGATAGTAATCGTTTTACAATTCAAAAGGGTTCCTCGCAAATTATGATTATGGTACGTCCATTTACTCAAACTGAGGCTTGTGTGGAGTTTTACTCAAATGTGGTAACAGGGGCAAAAATTACCGAAGAGTTATTGCATTTCCTTTTAAGGAAAAATGCTGAACTGCACTTTGGTGCTTTCGGTTTAATTTTCGATAATACAATCACTTTTTCACATTCAATTTTAGGGAGCACCTTAAATCCGCAATCATTAAAATTGATTTTGACGACGATTGCTACAATTTGCGATCATTATGATGATGTGATAGTGCAACTGGCTGGGGGAAAGAGGGCGGCAGATTTAACAACTGACTTGGAAAATGAATAAGGTTTGTTCGTAATTTTTTAAGGGGACTTTGAAGTCCCCTTAATTATTTAATAATTTTAAATTGCTGTTGAAAAAAACTTCTTCTCGGCAAATTTGTAAGCACTAAAAAGAATAAAAGAATAGGTTAAATCCCCAAGGAAAGAGTATCCAAAAAGTTCGAGTGTAGTGGTTCGATAAAATGGCAAACCTAATGTATAACATTGTATCAATCCAGCCAAAGTTAGAGGATACATTCCACTTGTTAGCCAAACGGCAAAATTGGTGACCAAATAGAAAATCAAAGAGGCTATTGAACTAAACACGAAAAGTCTTGGGAAAGAGAATTTATTTTTTAAAATGAAACCAAAAAGAACAAATATTGTTAGTGATAAGTATACTGCCCAAATTGTGGAATGTAACCCGAGGAAAATGTCAGAAAGAAACATTGCAATAAAGGGAACGAAAAAAGATTTGAATTTGTTTGAAAAAGAGAAGCCAGAAAGTAAAGCAATAGCGGAAACGGGAGTAAAATTTGGTGGATGTGGAAGAAATCTAGAAAAAACTGCAATAGCGATCAAAGCAATAGAGAAGGTTTCATTTTTTTGCAAAAAGTTGTTTTTCATACATAAATCCTTTTTTGAATTACTAAATTAATAAAATTTAGTTTTAATAAACAAATCTTTATTGGTTTACATAATATAGATTATATTACATTATTTCGTGTTGAAATTTCTTTTTTAAAATTTATTATTTTTGTAAATATAAAAAATTATTTGGGTTTAATTATGAAAAAATTTAGTTTGTTTTTGATTACATCTTTCGTGTTTCTGGCTTGTGCCAAAAATTCTGATACAGTAACAAAGCCAGGCAACAATCCTCCGATTATCGATAGTGTTTCTGTTTCGTTTGATTTGCTTCAACTTGTTCCTGTTGCCGACTTTACTTGTTATGCCCGTGACCCCGACGGAGACTCATTAACATATAAATGGAGTGCATCCTCTGGCGAATTTTCTGGTAAAGGTAGAACTGTTAAATACATTATTCCACCTTGTTGCGACAGTATTTGGAATCGTGTAACAGTCGAAGTTTTCGACCCGTATCAAGCCAAAGCATCTTACACATTTAAAATAAAGGCACCAAAATGAGAAAATTTCTAATTATTTTTTCTATTTTACTTTTTCCTTTAATTGATTTAAATGCACAAGGTTGTTGTAGTATTTCAATTAATTCTCTTGGAAGTACAGAATGTGGTACGATTGATAAGGGCAGTTTCTTGCTTGGTATAAATTATTGGCATTTAAATAGTTCTGCATATTATCAAAATTCAAAAAAAGAAAACGACCCACTAAAAAGGAATGCCTTTGGAAATAATTTCCTTTTTGATATAGAATATGGCTTTACAAAAAATTTGAGTATTTATCTTTCTGTACCTTTTAACTTTTACATAAGAGAAACAAACCTAAATGGGATTTCTAATGTTTACCATAATTATGGTTTGGGAGATATCATTTTAATGGCAAAAGTTAATCCCAATTTTCAAACCTTTGGTTCAAATGCCTCTTTGAATATTGGTTTTGGCGTAAAATTCCCATCGGGCAAAAATGATTCAGAGCAAGACGGAATTCAATTACCTATTGACCTTCAACTTGGTACAGGCTCGTTCGATTTTCTTTTATGGGGATTTTTTCAGGAATCTCTGGCTGAAAGATTACGCTTTACGCAGAGTTTGCTTTTTAAGATTTACACAAAGAATCCCGACAATTATTTGTTTGGAAATGAATTGAATCTCAATAGTTCTTTATATTTCGATATTATAAACGATTTCCTTACTGCTAATTTACTTGTACGATTTCAAAAACGATGGAAGGACAAGTTGGACAATCAAGTAGTGGTAAACTCTGGTCGGCTCTTGATTGAAGTGCTTCCTGGCGTTCAGTTCGATTTATTCGGGGTCGGTACTCGTTTTAATTTTGGTATTCCAATTTATACACGAGTTGAAGGTTCTCAACTTTCTCTTCTATACAGAATCGGATTAGAATTAAGGTACAAAATAAATTAATTACTTCTCTTCTGGCATTCCCAAAAGTACTCGTAAGGTCTTCCAGAATGCGGGGTCGTTCGTTTCCACACTTAATCTGATTCGCTCCCGTATTTCCTTCATTAGTTGTTGTCTGTAATGTAATTCCTCTTGCAATCTACTTTTAAAAAGGATGTCGTCGGAAACTTCTTTCTTCAAAGGTTGGATTATTTTGTATTTTCTGTTTTCGTCCATACTTAATTATTTTTTTAAAGACTTGACGCAAAGAATTGATTTTTATTGATAATGTATCTTGGCTTGCCCTTCAATTTAAAACCATCAAATGGCGTGTTTTTGGATTTACTTTTAAAGTATTGTTTATCGACAACCCATTCGTCATCCAAAGAAAAAATCGACATATTTGCAATTTCCCCTTTTTTGAAAATAATTTGTGGGATGCCAAGTATTTTCCTTGGATTTATGCTCATCTTTTCTATAAGTTTGTTTAGAGAAAGATGACCAGAATGGTATAGGTAAGTTAAACAGACGCCGAGGGCAGTTTCAAGACCCACTACCCCATTCGGGGCTTTTTCGAATTCCACATCTTTTTCGTGCGAGGAGTGGGGTGCGTGGTCGGTGGCTATACAATCAATAACATCTTCTTTTAAAGCCTCGATTAGAGCCTCAACATCATCTTCGCTTCTCAAAGGTGGATTCATTTTATAGTTGGTATCGTACGTTTGGACATATTTTTCGTTTAGAACAATATGGTGCGGGGTTACTTCGCAACTGACACGCAAGCCTTTTTCCTTCGCTTGTTTAATTAATTTTACTGAACCCTTTGTGGAAAGGTGTTGTGCATGGTATCGACAATTTCCACAATATTCAGCAAGCATCAAATCTCTTGAAAGGACTATTTCTTCGGCGATACTGGGATAACCTTTTAATCCAAGTTTTGTTGCAACGAAACCATCGTTTGCAGAGAAACCTTGCGAAAGATGATAATCCTCGCAATGCTGGGCTAAAAGATAATCAAATTGTTTGGCATAATCGAAGGCTCTACGCATAATTTCAGAATTCAAAACTGAATTTCCATCATCGGTAAACATCACAACACCTGCGTTGGCAAGGGAATACATCGAAGTAATTGACTTACCTTCAAGACCTTTTGTAATACCCGCAGAAATAAAAACATCCACAATTGAGTTATCTATTTTGCTTTTTACGTATTCGACAACTTGGGTATTGTCAATTGGAGGAACAGTGTTAGGCATAACAAGTACCCCAGTGAAACCTCCATTGGCAGCCGCTTGTATACCAGAGCGAAGGTCTTCTTTATAAGTTTGTCCAGGGTCTCGAAAATGCACGTGCATATCGAATAAACCTGGTGCACAAACCAGCCCCTCGCCATTAATAATTTTGGCATTTGTACTAACTTCAATTGGTTCATCGCCAATGTAATCAATAATGCCATTTCGAACCAAAATGTGATAATTTGAATCCATATTTTGGTATGGATTTACAACTCTTATGTTTTTTAAGTATATTTCCATATTTAATTAATTTATATAAGACTTACCTCTTGTTCGTTATCTGTTTGGTCAGATTCATTTGATTCTATTGGAACCGCAGTTATGTCGGCAATATTATCACCAGGCTCGAGTTTAATTAAGCGAACCCCTTGCGTGTTTCTTCCGATTAATCTTATTTGATGAATTGGTTGTCTAATGATTATTCCTTTTGATGTTACAACAAACAGGTCATCATTATCGGTAACTTTTACTATTCCAATAACTTTGCCAGTTTTTTCAGTAACTTTCATTGAAATAACACCTTTTGCTCCTCTGTGGGTAAGTCGAAATTCGGTAAGCATTGTCCGTTTTCCAAATCCATTCTCACCAACGACAAGAACTTGTGTGTTTTCTGGGTCGTTTGTAGTAATCATAGAAACCACTTGGTCATCATCATCCAATGTAATTGCCCGAACTCCCGTTGCAGTTCGCCCCATACTTCTAACTTCTTCCTCTTTAAATCTACAAGCGAGCCCGTTTTTGGTGCCAATAAGTATTTCTGAATTGCCATCAGTGAGTCGAACCACTACAAGTTTATCATTTTCTTGTAAGTTTATTGCAATTATTCCGTTACTACGAACATTTGCAAAGTTAATTAAGTCTGTTTTCTTAATGATTCCATTTTTGGTTATCATTACAACAAATTTTTTCTCCTCGAATGATTCGACAGGTAGAAATGCTGTTACTTTCTCGTCTGGATCTTTCGAAATAATGTTGGACAAAGACCGACCTTTCGATTGTCTTGAACCTTCGGGTATATCGTATACTTTTACTTTGTAGCATTTTCCTTTGTCTGTGAAGAACAAAAGATCGAAATGCGTTTTTGCCTTGAAAACATATTCAATGAAGTCGTCTTCAGTAGTTTTTGCTCCAGTAACTCCCCTACCGCCTTTGCCTTGTCTTCGGTACATTGAGATAGGCATTCGTTTGATGTAGCCATTGTGTGAGAGAGTAACAATTACTTCCTCGTTAGCAATAATATCCTCGACCGAGAAATCCCGCGCCTCGTAGACAATTTGAGTTCTACGTTCATCATTATACTTTCTTTTTAATTCAAGAAGTTCGTCAGCAATTATATTCAATTGAATTTCCTTACTTGCCAATATAGCCTTTAACTCCTCGATTTTTCCAGAAACTTCTTGATACTCTTGTCTTATTTTGGTCTGTTCAAGATTGGTTAGTCTTTGAAGCCTTAAATCGAGAATTGCTTTCGCTTGAATTTCTGACAATCCAAAACGGGCTTGCAACCTATCGGAAGCGGATTTAGGGTCTGGTGAGGTTTTAATCAATTCTATAATTTCATCAAGATTGTTCAAAGCAATAAGGAAGCCTTCCAAAATATGCAAACGTTTTTCGGCAGCGTCCAAATCGAATTTTGTTCTTCGTACAATGACCTCGTTTCTATGCTCGATAAACAACTTCATTAATTCTAATAGGTTCAAGATTCTGGGGCGTCCGTCGACTAATGCCAGCATTATTGCACCGTAGGTGACTTGAAGTTGTGAATGCTTGAATAAATTATTTAAAACAACTTCTGGATTTGCTTCTCTTTTCAATTCAATAACAATTCGAATACCGTCTCGGTCGCTTTCATCACGAATATCAGTAATATCATCTATGACTTTGTTTTTGACAAGTTCTGCGATTCTTTCTATAAGCGTCGATTTGCTAACTTGATAAGGTATTTCTTTAATGATTATTGAGTTCTTATCTATTATTGCTTTGGAACGAATGATAATTTTTCCTTTTCCAGTAAGGTAAGCATCTTTGACCCCTTCGTATCCATAAATAATACCGCCAGTAGGAAAATCGGGGGCTGGGACAAATTTAAGTAGTTCTTCGACCGAAATGTCTGGATTATTGATTACAGCAATTAATCCATCGACAATCTCCCCGAGATTGTGGGGTGGAATGTTTGTTGCCATTCCGACTGCAATTCCACTTGAACCATTGACAAGAAGAGTTGGAAGAACTGTGGGCAGAACAACTGGTTCTTTTAGTGAATCGTCAAAATTTGGTCGAAAATCAACTGTATCCTTGTCGATGTCTCGTAGAGTTTCCATTGCAATCCAGGAAAGTCGAGCCTCAGTGTATCGCATTGCGGCAGGTGAATCACCATCAATGGAACCAAAGTTGCCTTGCCCATCGACAAGTGGATAGCGCATAGCCCAAGGTTGTGCCATACGGACCATAGAATCGTAAACTGCTGCATCGCCGTGCGGATGGTATTTACCAAGAACTTCACCGACGATTCTTGCAGATTTCCTATAAGGTCTGTTTGGGGTCAGTCCCAACTCGTTCATAGCATATAGGATTCTTCTATGAACGGGTTTTAATCCATCGCGAACATCTGGTAGAGCCCGCGAAACTATAACTGACATTGAATAATCGAGGTAGGAAGTTTTAATTTCGTCTTCGAAAATTGTTTCAACTATCTTATCCTTAAAAATTTCTTCCATAGCCAAACATCTAAATAAAGCAAAATTACGAAAATATAGCGACTTTAAAGTTTAAATTTCACTTAAATGCGAAAATATCATTTAAAATCGTTAATTCTATTGAAAACAAATAGAATAAGATTAAGATTTAAAAAAGAATATGTGGCAGTTTAAGATATTGAAATCAAATGGGTAAGAATTATCTATTTAATATTTCTTCCAGTAGTTGTAACATTTCATTTGCTGAATTTTCCCAAGAAAATTTCTTTGCCCATTCAACTGCTCCTTTTGAAAGTTTTTCGAATAGTTCTTTGTCATTAAGAACTTTAAGAATTTTATTGGCTAAATCGTCAATGTTTCCATATTCATAAAGTAAGCCTGAAACCCCGACTTTTACGGAGTCTCGCAAGCCAGGAACATTTGCTGAAATTACAAGTGTTCCACAGGCATTGCTTTCCAAATTTGTTATCCCCCACCCTTCTTTGATTGATGTATTAACAACACAATGCGATTGGCTCAATAATTCAATCTTGGTTTGTTCATCAACATATCCCCAAAAAACGACAGAATCGTTAATTCCAAGTTTTTGTGTTATCTCTTTCAATTGTTTTTCATAATCCCCTCGACCAATAATGTAAATTTGGGTATCGGGAATTTCTTTCTTTACCTTTGGGAATGCATAAAGAAGTTGTTCTATGCTTTTGTATTTTTTCAACCTTCCAAAATATGTTATAGTTGGCTTGGCTAACTTTTGGCCGACTTTGTAAGGAAATTTTTTATCATCGAGTGCATTATAAACAATTGTAAAATTTTCTTTTTTATAACCTCGTTCGAGAAATTCATTCAAAGTGCTTTCGGAAACAACGGCGAATCGCTGTTTTTTATAGACAAAATCCATTATCTTTTCAAAAGTGTATACATACAACCCACTGAAAGGATTAACTTGTTTAAAAATGCTTTTACCAAAAAAATGATGTGAAATGCAAAGTATCGGCTTTTTCACATATAAAGGCGTAAAAAAGGGAATTTTGTTGATGTCGTCGATGACAATGTCGAAATCTTGCTTTTTTAAATTTTTTAAATAGTAGAAAGGGACAAACCAATTGAAAAAGGGTCTGTTCCCTATTCGAATAACATTTATTCCTTCGACGACTTCTTCTTTTGGCAAGTCTTTGGTTTTACAGCATAATAGAGTAACTTTGTGTCCTTTTGAAGCGATTCGTTTAAAAATTTCGAAAAGATGGACTTCCGCACCACCAGCATACTTGTTCTTGATGTCTTGCCAATTAATAATTAAAATCTTCATACTTAAAAAAACTCAAAATTAAGGATTAAACTAGTTTCTTGGCATAGTCATTGAACTTTTTAAAAATATATAAAATTGTTTAGTTAACGAGAAAAATGTAAGTGATTGAAAATTAAGAGGGGAAAATGAGAAATAAAATATTTGCCAATTTGAAAATGGATAAATTTTTGACCATATGGATAATATTATCCATAACTTTGATTTTGGTTTCTTGTGCGTCGGTTAGAAGTGTTCGAAATGGAAGTTATAATCTGTTAAGATATTCTGCTCCAAAGGAACGAAAATCCGAACAACCACAAAAAAAATTTACTTCGAATTCAAATCAACAAGTTAAACCAACAGAAGTTCAAAACTTTGAAAGCAATAACAGCAAAATTGTTACTGGTGAACCTATTATCAAACAGTCAAACTGTAATGAGGAAGATTTTGAATTTTTGAAGTTTAAGATGACGAAACTTGAGGATGAAATAAAATATTTGAGAAATGAAATTGATAACCTTACGAGTCTTCTTTCTCAAAAAGATATGGAAAAAACTAATAGTAGCCAGGAGACAAAAAAACACAAGAGCAAAGACAAAGTAAAAGTAAATTCTACAAATAATGAAAAAAATATTGCCAGAGCAACAAAAACGCAATATTCCAAACAAAACACAATCAATCAAAAAGCCAGCAAAACCTCGAAAGCAACTGATGAGCAAATAAAAACTTCATTTGACCAAAACAAACGCATAGAGGAAATAGTAAGTTTAATTAAGGAAAAGAAATACGAAGATGCTTTGGCAAAAATTGACATCGCATTCAAGGAAGAAAACGATTTGGGTGTATTAAGCACTCTTTGGTATTGGAAAGGAGAAGCACTGTTCTACAAAAGAGACTTTGTTAAAGCAATAGAATGTTTTCAAAAAGTACTTTCGACACCAGGTTCAAGAAAGAAAATCGAAGCCCAAATTATGACAGCAGAGTGTTATACAAAATTGGGAAAATTGAAAGAAGCAAAAAGAGAATACCAAAAATTTATTGAAGAATACCCGTTCAGTGAGTATGTTCCAAGAGCCAAACGAATGGTTCAACAGTTATAGTTATAGTTAGCCCAAAATTTTTTCAAGTTGGTTGAAATAAATATCTTTTAAGAATTTCACATCAAACTTGAATCCCTTTTTGATTTCAAAAATGTCTTTAACAACCACCCCAATCTTTTTGAATGGCAAATTATACTTATTTAATTGATGGACGAGCAACTGTTCATTTTCTTCGGGAACTGTTACAACTACTCTTCCTTGCGATTCATTGAATAAAAGACCTACATTGGGAGTTTCATCAAGTTCTATTAATGCCCCATAGTTATTTGAATATACACTCATTTCTGCCAGACATATCGCAAGTCCACCTTCCGAACAGTCGTGGGCAGATGTAATTAGTCCTTTTTGAATTGATGTGATAAGAAATTCTATTAATTTTTTTTCTAAAACCAAGTCAATAGTTGGTGCATTACCAGTAACTAAATTAAACATAATTTTAAGGAATTCGGAACCACCCAACTCCTCGTTCTTATTTTCCCCAATCAAATAAATTAAATCACCTTCATTTTTAAAATCCAAGGAACAGATTTTAGAAACATCGTCAATTATTCCTAACATTCCAATAGTAGGTGTTGGAAAAATAGCATAGTTTTGAGATTCATTGTGGAAACTAACATTTCCACCAGTTACTGGAGTATCAAAAAATCGACAAGCATCCCCCATCCCAATCACTGCTTGCTTGAATGTCCAATAAACTTCTGGATTGTATGGATTACCAAAATTCAAACAATTTGTAATTGCAATGGGTTTTGCTCCTACGCAAGCAACATTGCGTGCTGCTTCGGCAACAGCAATTACTGCACCTCGATATGGATTTAAAAATACATAACGAGAGTTGCAATCAGTTGTCAAAGCAATTCCTTTTGGTGGCAATTCTTTTAACCTTAAAACGGCTGCATCCCCTACTATTCTTACTGTGTTGGTTCGAACTTGATGGTCATATTGTTCGTAAACCCATCTCTTTGATATAATATTTGGTGATGAAAAGACTTTGATAAAAGATTCTTCGATATTTATAGTTTCCAAATTTAATTGGGAAAAGTCAAATCTGTGTAATTCCTCCAAATACTTTGGTTCAATCGCAAGTTGGTCATATTGGGGGGCTTTTCCACCAAGAACAAGATTGTCTGCTTCAATTTCTGCTACTTTTTTACCATCTTTCCAAATATGTAAAATGCCATCTTCGGTTACTTCACCAATTTGGGCAATTGGGACATCCCATTTTTTGCAAATTTCAATTGCTTTGTCTAAATGATTTTTATCGAAAACGAAAAGCATTCGTTCTTGGGATTCAGAAAGCATTATTTCGTAAGGGGTCATATCTGGTTCTCGCAAGGGTACAAGATTCAAGTTTATTTTCATACCTGTGCGACCTCGGGCGCTCATTTCCGATGTAGAGCAACTAATTCCCGCTGCACCCATATCTTGGACTCCAACCACCACACCAGATTTGATTAATTCCAATGTTGCTTCCAAAAGTAATTTTTCAGCAAATGGGTCTCCCACTTGTACAGTTGGTCTCATATCCTCACTATCTTCGGTAAACTCTTGCGAAGCGAGTAGCGAGGCTCCGTGAATTCCATCACGTCCAGTACTACTACCAACAATGCACACTGGGTTTCCAACACCCTTCGATTTTGCAAATGCAAGTCGGTCGGTTCTGACTATGCCGACTGCCATAACATTAACTAGTGGATTGTCGTTGTAACAATCTTCGAAGAAGACTTCTCCCCCAACGGTTGGAACGCCAAAACAATTTCCGTAATGGGCTATACCAGAAACAACTCCTTTTAAAAGAAATTTCGTTTTGTCAAGGTTTATATTTCCAAATCTCAAAGAATCGAGGACTGCTATTGGTCTTGCTCCCATTGAAAAAATGTCTCGAAGAATTCCACCAACCCCAGTTGCAGCCCCTTGAAATGGCTCGACAGCAGATGGATGATTATGGCTTTCAATCTTAAAGCATATTGCATATCCGTTTCCTATGTCCACAGCACCTGCGTTTTCTTCGCCAGCCGAAACCAAAAGTTGTGGACCCGTTCTTGGCAAGGTTTTTATCATTTTAATTGAGTTTTTGTAGGAGCAGTGTTCGCTCCACATTACTCCAAAAATTCCAATTTCTGTGTAAGTGGGCTTTCGACCCAGCAATTGAAGTATTTTCTGATATTCTTCAAGTGTTAAACCACAATCTTGGGCAACTTTTTCGTCAACCTCGATTTCTGAATATAATTGGTTTTCCATAAGGTAATACATTTAAAAAAACAAAAATAATTTTTTTTATTAGAACTATTGTTAGAAAAATTTTTTTTATTAATTTTGTACTTTTTAAACGGAAAAAGTTTAGTTAGTTTATGAAAGAAAAATCCAATTTATTGGGTGCAATAATTGACGAGGCAACCAGGCAGTTTTTAGCCAATGGTTATAAGAATTTAAATATTGACGAACTTGTGAACGAAATTGGTATTAGCAAAGCAACTTTTTACAAGTACATTCCATCGAAAGAAATACTTTTCGAGGAAAGTATAAGGCGATACCTGGAAAAGTTTAAAAAAGAAATTTCAAAACAAATTAAGCAAATTTTGAAAAGCAACAAAGAAACGTTTTTTAAATTTTTTATTGAACTGATTAGAATCTCGGGTGAATTTATTAGTTCTATATCAAATGTGGTAAATCCGCAAATTGAAAAGAGATTTCCGCAAATAAATTTAAAACTTCGTGAGTTTACCAAAAAGCAAATTGAAAATTCCTTTTTTTCAATTGTTAAGAAAGGACGTGAAATTGGTGTAATTAGAAATGATATTAGTACGGAGGTACTCTACTTTATTATTTATACGACCCTATTAAATCTTAAATCCTTCGCAGAGAACCAAAACAAGTTGCCAGTGGATAGATTTTTCTTTGAGTATTTTTACATCATTTTCAATGGAATATTAGTTGAAGACATAAAACCAATTTATTACAAACAAATTATGGCAGTTGATTATGAAAAGTAAAAAAATAATATTAAGAAAATTAACTAAATTGATTGCAATATTTTTAGTCTTATCATTTAATAAAAATATTTATTCAAAAAGTTTTACTCTTGAAGAAGCAATAGAATATGGTGTTTCAAATAACAAAGAACTGAAAATTCAGAAGTTGAACATTGAGAAGGCGGAACTTGCTGTTAAAGAAGCCAAAGGGCACGCTTTCCCATCATTAGACTTCACAACTTCCTATTACCATTACATTCAAAAACCAATAGTATTTTTCCCCGATTTTCTTGCTCTTTTGAATAATTCTACCTATGGCATTCTTTTCAAAGAAGGCTTGGTTCAACAAGATAATACAAAACTTCTACCAATGGGTATGATTAAACAATCTTTTGTTTTGAATAATCAATTCGAAAGCAAAGTGCAATTAAATCAAATTTTGTTCAATTCCACGGTGTTCCGTGGAATTGGGGCGTCCAAAATTTATCTTGAGTTGTCAAAATATAATTATCAAGCAACTTTATCAAAAACGATAGCCAATATTAAAAAGGCTTTCTATGCTTGCATCTTGTTGAAAAATGTGGCTGAAATTTACCAACAAAGTCTTCGAAATGCAGAAGATAATTTTAGTATGATTAAAAGCCTTTTCAATCAAGGATTGGTTTCGGAATATGATTTGTTACAAGCCGAAGTTCAAGTTGAAAATTTAAAGCCACTTGTGGAAAACTCCTTTAATGCATATCAGAATTCGCTAAATAATTTGAAATTACTTTTAGACTATCCAATTGAGGATACGTTAGACGTTATCGGAGAGTTAAAATATGTCGATTTTGAACTTCCAGATAAAGATAAGGCGATTGAGCGTGCATTGCAGTCGAATTTAGATTTGAAAGTTTTAGAATACAAGAAAAAAGTTGATGTTGAAATGGTTGAATTGTATCGTTCGGAAAATTATCCTTCCCTTGTAGCCTTTTCGAATTTTTCTTTTG
Source organism: Candidatus Kapaibacterium sp. (assembly GCA_013414795.1). Classification (GTDB taxonomy): domain Bacteria; phylum Bacteroidota; class Ignavibacteria; order Kapaibacteriales; family UBA2268; genus Naka2016. The sequence continues at coordinate 1,673,757 of CP058732.1, read as the reverse complement.
CTGGGCAATCAGACAAATTGAATTTTCAAACCTATACTCAATCAATGGTAGGATTGCAATTATCAATGAATTTGTTTAATGGATTCCAAACTCGAAGTCGAATTAAACAGTCGATAATCAATTACAAAGAAACCGAGGAGCAGGTATCACAATATCGAGCTTATTTAACTAAACTACTGATAGAAAAATTCATGGATTTAGAAAAAGCCAGAAAGCAAATTCTTGCCCAAGAGAAAAATGTAAAGCGTGCACAAAAAGCCTATGAAATTGCTCTTACAAGATTTAAGGAAGGAACTGGAATACAACTGGAAATAAAAAATGCCGAATTGGACCTTCGACAAGCAAATTTAAATTACCAACAAGCATTGTTTGATTTCATTATTGCCAAAATTGATATTGATAACATATTTGGGGAGATAAAATATGAATAAGAATTTTGTTTTAATCGGAAAAATTACCTTTTTAATTGTTTTCTCTTTAGTGTTCGCAAGTTGTGCTAGCAAGGAAAAGCCAGAAACCGAAGCGAAATCCGAAAGGAAAGAAATTCCAGTAAAAATTGTCTCTATTAAACCACAGACATTTGTTGAATATCTTACTTTCTATTCAAAATTGACTGGTAGAATCGAGAATACAAAAACAAATATGGTTGCAGACCGTGTTGAAAAAATTTTTGTTCGTGCTGGACAATACGTGAAGGCTGGTCAAATCATAGTTCAATTTCCTACCAACAACCCGACTTTACAATTCCAACAAGCGAAGGCTGCCTATGAGAATGCAGAGAAAACTTACAATCGTTTTAAAGAACTTTTGAAAAGTGGCGAAACTTCCCAACAAAACTTCGACAACGTAGAGACGCAATATTTGGTTGCGAAAAGGAACTACGAATCATTGAAGCAAATGCTTTTTGTTGAAGCACCAATTTCTGGCTATGTTTCGAATATTTATGTAACCGAAGGTCAACAAGCGGATATTGGCAAGCCACTATTTACCATAAGTGTATTAGACAAGATGCGGGCGATAGCCTACGCAAATGAGAACGAAATACAATACTTGCGTATTGGTATGGACGGTAAAATTATTTGGCTTGGTAAAGAATATCCTTGCAGGATAATCTCAGTTGCTATGAAAATGGATGATGCGATGAAAGGGTTTCGAGTTGAATTCGAGGCACCTAATCCGAAGTTAGAATTGAAAAGTGGGGTTACAGTTGAAATTAAAGTAAAAATTTATGAAAAACCAAATGCTATTGTCATTCCCAAAGTATTGGTGGAAAAAGATGCGAATGGAAACAATTTTGTTTATGTGGAAGAAAATGGAATAGCGAAGAAGAAATACATTCAGATTGGAAGAACAAGTAGCCTTGATGTTGAGGTATTAGATGGCTTGAAAATTGGAGACCACCTAATAGTTGAGGGTAGAAATTTGATTGAAGAAGGCTCGATTGTTAAGGTAATGAATTAATTATGGAGGGAAGATGTTTCTTGCAAAGATTGCAACCAAGAGGCCAGTTCTTACGACAACAATAATATTGGTATTTATATTGTTTGGTGTTTTTGCATACATTTCATTAAACTTGGATACATTTCCAGAAGTCAAAGTGCCGTATGTAACAATAACCACAATTTATCCAGGAGCTGGTCCTAAAGAAGTTGAAAATTTAATTACTAAACCGATTGAAGATGAGATTGCGACAATTTCAGGAATTGAAAGAATAGAATCGTATTCGCTTGAGAATTCATCCATAATTCTTATTGAATTTAAACTGGGGAAGGATGTTGATGTTGCGAATCGGGAGGTTAAGGACCAAGTTGAAAAAATTTTGTTCAAATTACCCTCCGATGCGAAGAAGCCAATTATCCAAAAGTTGGATGTGCAGGCTTTCCCAATAATCAATCTTGTAGTTTTTGGGAAAAATAATATTTCGCCAATTGAATTGTATGAAATTTGCGATAAAAGAATAAAGGATAGACTTTCCCAAATACCAGGTGTTGCAAATGTTGAAATTGTTGGTGGACAGGAAAGAGCAATCAGAGTTGAATTCGACAATCGTCAAATTTTCGAGAATTCAATTTCCCTTCCACAGATGGCTCAAATACTTAAATCATACAACATCGACCTTCCCGGTGGTTTGTTCCAGACTGGTAAAGACGAATTTACAGTCCGTGTCAAAGGTGAATTCCCAACAGTGGATGCGATTAGAAATCTTCAAATACCCACTCCTTTTGGTGTTAAGAAATTGTCCCAAATAGCAAACGTTTCCGATACTGGCAAAGACGTTCGCTATCGTGCTGTGTTTTTTAACTTGCAAGGAAAGGAATCCAGTGAAAATGCCGTTAATATTTCTATTGTAAAGTCCGCCGATGCAAATGCAGTTCGAGTTTCCGAACAAGTAACAGAGATTCTCCCAGAAATTGAGAAAAGTATGCCAGAAGGCATAAGGATTGTCAAAGTTTACGACGGTGCAGACTTTACCCGAGCGACATTCAATGATACTATGAGCAACATTTATCTCGGAGTAATTTTCACTGGATTAGTTATGTTCCTTTTTCTTTTTAGCATTCGAAGCACGTTTGTGGTGGCTATATCTATGCCTGTGTCTATTGCTTCTTCTTTTCTCCTTTTCAAGGCATTTGGTCTTACTCTGAATATACTTTCCCTTATGGGAATTTCAGTTTCAATTGGGGTTTTGGTTGCAAATTCGGTTGTTGTTCTTGAGAATATTTTCCGTCTTCGAAACTTAGGCTATTCTCCAAAAGATGCTGCTTATTTTGGTACAAGCGAGGTAACAGTTGCGGTTCTTGCCTCAACCCTCACAAATCTAATTGTGTTTCTCCCAATTGCAAATATGTCCTCAATCGTTGGAAAATTTTTGAAGGATTTAGCACTTGCAGCAACTTTCACAACTCTATTTTCATTATTTATTTCATTTACTTTAACTCCTATGCTTGCAAGCCTTTTCCTTCGCAAAGAAGAAAAAGAAAGTGTTTTAACAAAATTTTATCATAAAGTAGATGGATTTTTAAATAATTCATACAAGTTATTACTTCAACAAGTTTTGAAAACTAAAAAAAGAAGCGTTGCTCTCTTGGTTTTGGTTATTGTTGTTTTCCTATTGACCGCTTTTTTGTTTGCCCCCAGAATTGGATTGGAATTTATACCACAAGTTGATAACAATTTAGTACAGATACAGATAGAGTTACCAGAAAATTACAACCTTGAAGCAACAACCCAAAAAGTTAATGAAGTTTTCAATAGGATTAAGAACCATCCAGAAATAATATCAGTATTCGGAAATATCGGCAAAAAAGACAATTTGAATACTGGTTCAAATCTTGCAAGTATTACAGTAAAATTATGTGATTCAAAAGATAGGCAAGTGTCTATCGACGATATGATAAGATTGATAATAAACGATATTAGAGATATTCCAAATATTAAAACGATAGTAAGACCCGGCGAGTTTATTTCTGGTTTGCAATATCCTATACAATTTTACATACTTGGCCAAGACATAGATACCCTTGAAAAATACAAAGAAATAGTTGTACAAAAATTGAAAGATGTTCCGGGATTAATTAATTTTGATAACAGTTCAAGGAAGGGGAAACCTGAAATTACAATTACACCACGTCGAGATTTGCTTCCCGATATTGGATTAACACTAATTGATTTAGCCTATACTGTTCGAGCAGCGGTTGACGGTATCGAAGCAACAACATTTAGAGAAGGCGGAAATGAATATGATATTGTAATTACTTTAAAAGACGAAGATGTGGATTTGCCAAATAAAATTGAAAATATCACTATTGTTTCGCCCAAAGGAACTTATCGTTTAAATCAAGTTGCGAATATTGAATATACAACAAGTGTGTCGAGAATTCTACATCGCGACAAGTTCAAGGCAATTCAATTTATTGGTTCGAATGCCCCGGGAATTCCCTTGGGAAATGTAACAAACGAAATTGAAAAGAGGATGTCCGAAATAAATTTGCCATCTGGATATTCATTTAAGTGGGCAGGTAATGTTAAATTTATGAAAGATATGTTTCGCGATATGGTTATTGCTTTTATCATTGCAACATTTCTAACATATATGTTACTTGCAGCAATCCTAGAAAGTTTCTGGCAACCAGTCTACATAATGATAACAGTTCCTTTGGGCTTGATAGGAGTTTTCATAGCAATGTTTTTGTTTGGCACAACATATAATATTTCTTCCTTGATGGGGATAATAATGTTGATTGGTATCGTAGTAAATAATGCTATCTTAATTTTGGATTATTCCAATCAGTTGGTTAGAGAGAAGGGTGTAGATGTAAAGGATGCTGTTTTGGAAGCCTCCGTTGTGCGATTGAAACCCCAGATTATATCCTCATTTGCTTTAATTCTTGGAATGCTTCCAATGGCATTGCAAATTGGAGAGGCTGGTAAAGAACTTCGTGCTCCGCTTGGAATTGTTTCTATTGCTGGTCTGCTTGTTGCAACTTTATTGACAATTTTTGTGATTCCGGCATTCTACTATATATTTTCGAAAGGAAAAATTAGGAAGGATTAATATATCAAAAGTACAAGTCGCGTTCACCTTGTTCGATACGTTTTAAGTATTCTATTGTTTTGGTTCTCAATTTTTTATGTTCAATTTTTTCTAATTCTTTTTGAATAAGTTGTTCGCCAGCGACGCGGGTTTCTTCGTCTGCGTAATCAACAAGATATTCTTTAAGTGTAGTTAGTCCATTAGGATGACAATGAGTTTTTATCAAGCCCGGCTTTGCCAATTCCATAAAATCTTCCCCTACTCTACCCAATCTATAACAAGCAGTGCAAAAGGAGGGAACAAAGCCCATTTTGATCAAGTCTTGAATTACTTCCCCACTACTTCTGCAATCGTTTAAAGAAAATTGTCCAACGTAGTCTTCATTTTCAACTGCGTTGAATGCTTGTTTGTAACCCCCAACGCTTGTTTTCGAACCAGCACTGATTTGCGAGACGCCAAGGTTGAACAATTCATTTCGTAAACTTGCGGGTTCTCGTGTCGAAAGTATTATGCCAGTGTACGGAACACTAATTCTCAACACTGCAACAAGTTTTTTAAAATCCATATCGCTTACAGCATATTGAGAGTTGTATGATGCGGGAGCATTTTTGGCTGGTTTGACTCTTGGAATCGATATTGTATGTGGTCCGATACCGAACTTTTCGTCAAGATGTTTAGAATGTTGAATTAGAGCAAGTGTTTCAAAACGATAATCGTATAGTCCAAAAAGTGCACCAATACCAACATCGTGCATACCATTTGAAAGTGCACGGTCCATTGTGTAAAGTCGCCATAGATAATTATGTTTTCTGCCCTTGGGATGCATTTTCGAATAAGTATCTCGATGGTAAGTTTCCTGAAATACTGTATAAGTTCCAATTGGAACTTCACTTAATATATTAAATTCTTCGTCACTTAAAGGTGCAATTTCGACATTTATTCTTCGAATAGTGCTACCTTTTGAATCTTCTACGGAATAAATAGCATAAATTGCTTGAATAAAATATTCAAGTGAACATTTTTCGTGGTCCTCACCCATCAGTAGAAGTATTCTTTTGTGTCCTTGCTCGAGAATTACGCGGGTCTCTTCTTTAACCTCATCGATTGAAAGTACTTTTCTTTTAATTGACTTATTATCAATTCGAAATCCACAATAAAGACAATTGTTCGAACAGTAGTTTGAAATGTAAAGTGGTGCGAAAAGTACAAGTCGGTTTCCATAAATTTCGTCTTTTATCTTTCCAGCAGTTTCGAATATTTTTAAAATATCGTCTTGATTAGAAACATTTATCAATACAGCAGCTTCTTCGAGGGAAAGACCTTGAAGTTCAAGTCCCTTCTGTAAAATCTCATCAACACGTTTAGAATCTGGGTTTCTGTACGACTCTATAAGATTTGTTATTAGTTCTTCATTTATAAATGGTACAGTATTTTCCATATTCAAATCATTTTAAATAAAATTAAACGAGCAAATAGCCAAAATATTACAACAAAATGATTACAAATAAAAAGCCCAGCCTCGGAAGGCTGGACTTTTGTAGGAACCTAATTATAATGGCTTACTTGGTGATATTTATTGATATTGTTCCAGTGTACGACCCGGAGATAAGTTTGCAGTAGTAAACTCCAGAGGGAAGTTCCATCAATCTCGCATCGAACTTTAATTCATAAACACCGGGTTTCAAGATGCCATCAACGAGCGTAGCGACTTTTTCACCGAAAGAATTCCACAAGGTGATCGTAGTCGGTGCTTCAAATGCAATGCTATATTCAATTGTCGCGGAGTTTTCAACCGGATTTGGAACAACATCTTTGATGTAATATTGATTAGATGCAAGTTCAACCAATCGAGCAGTATTGACGCAGACTGGATTGATTCTGATGTCTCCGGGTTGATTTTCAACAATTACATAGTTTGATGCTGGGAGATTCATAACTTGGAATTCAACGGGAAGTGGTACCAAGTCCAAATCGCTTAGATAGGTATTCATCTTGAATTTTAGCAGAGTGCCAAAGCCTTTTAGTGCTTGGGTTTGAGAGCTCATATGTATTTGCAGAACATCATTATCCAAGATTTTTGCGTACTCACAATTAAAGCCATCAGAAAGTGTTCCATTTTGAGAGATGTCTTTACACTCGGTAACTGCTGGATAAACTTCCTGGACTTCGCTTTTACCAGCCGTGTTGAAGAAAATTCTCGTCTTGAAATCAGTTATTTGAGCGTCTTCGAGTGGTTTTGTTTCATCTGGATGTTTTTCAAGAATTACTTCGACCTCTACCAATTGTCCAGGATTGGCCTTGTATACGTCTTTCGGTATTCGAGCAATCAATTTGTAAACCATACCTTCGCCGACGAGTGTTGAATAGGCTGTTCCAGTTTCTCCGCTTTCCATTTCAAATTGATATTCAATTTTCATTTCGTATTTCTTTACTTCTTGTGGTGTGAAGCGGGCGAATACCCACAAAGTGTCTTTTGGACGCAGCCTAATTGGGGGTTGATCGGGAATATCGTTATTGTTAAGCATAAGTTTTTCAATCGTGATTTCGTTATAATCTCCGTTAACACTTTGTGCGATGGCTCTCGTGATTGTTACATCGTTGCTACCAATATTTGTGAAGTAGACTTTACCTTGGCGAGTTGTCGTGATGTATATTTTTCCAAAATCATAGTCAGAGGTTTTAACACCGATTGCATAGGCTTCGCCAATTAAATCACCAGCAACATTATCTGGGGCATCACTTTCGGGAATGATTTGAGCGAAGAAACTGCCTGGTCGATTTGGTTTGAACTTAACTGGAATTGTCCAATTTCCACCAACTGGAATTACTTTTGGTTCGCTTGGGTTTAGATATTCGTTTGGAATTTCGAAAGCGTCTTTATCTGGACCTTCAACTCGGAGGCTAAATACAGTCAATTCCATTGCGGTCAATGGGTTGACTGTAACGTGGAAGACCTCCGCATTTCCATCAATTGTATTTCCAACCATAATTGGTGGGAAGGTATATCCTTTGATATTAATGTGTGGTAAAATTCCAATGCCATGGAGTTTTCCACGAACTTCCAATTGTTTGTCGGAAAATTGTCCAACAAGGACAATGTCGGCTTCATATTCTTTTTCTTCTTTGGGTGCAAACCAAACTTTCAGCGGAACTGGATCATTAGGTTTCAATTGCAATGGAGCATTCTTCTTATCGAAGGAGAACACTCCGTCGGGGTCACCATCTATTCTTAGATCTACAATATCAACTTTTGCGTTGCCTATAGCATCGAGAATGACCTCGCCTTCGTATTTATCTGTTCCAGCAAATTTGTCGATTACCCTCTTTCGTTGCCAATCATAACTGGTAATTGTTGGTCCTGCGTCGAGTCCAGAGCCATCCCAGTCTGAATATGGTTTAACCTTGGTAGCATTCGAAACGAAGTCACATCTTGTTGAATGATTAACACCTGGGACATCTGCTTTATAGTAAACAGTGAAGGTATGAACACCGTTTGGCTTAAGAGTCAAAGGCATTGGCAAAGTAGTTTCGTCGACACGGAAATGAACTTTATCAGGATAGTCATATGAAGTTATTACTAGGTCAACATTACCAATGTTTTTAATTTCGACTGTTCTTGGGGTTTCTTTTCCAACGGGTTGTGGTTCCCAATGTGCGTCGGAGACGTAAATAATTGGTTCACCAGTTCGGAGTTCAAGTCCAACGATTGTTTCTTCGTAGCAACTTAGCACCGCAATAACGCTATCACGAACTGGAACACCAGAATTTTCAATTGGTGTCGCTGTTACTTCAAATTCTTTTGATTCTTGGGGTTCAAGAGTTACGGGTAGTCCATCGGTATTAATTTTGAACTCCGCTTTACCAGATTTTAATTTCAATTGAACAATCGTAGCGGGGACTTTACCAATATTGGTAACTTTGAATTTCAAAGTCTTGGAATTTCCAACGGACATCATACCAAAATCGAGGAAAGTCGGGTCGACAGAAATTAACTCTGGATAATACTCATATTCACGTCGAATGGTTTGACCCGATTTTGTTTGAACAGTTACAATTGCTTTTGCTTCTTCTTTTCGATTTAATACGAAGAGTTTGAAAGTAACTTTTTTATCGCCGGCTTTGAAGTCTGGGTTAAGTTGGACATCAGAATAATTATAAGAATTATTTTTATCCAATTGAACATTAAATATACCAGCGCAGTCGGCGGTTGGGGGTAATGCTTCTCCTTGCCCAGTAACATCACCACACAGCATATTATCTGTGACAACCAAAGAATCTTCGCAATCCAAACTGTAATTTACTCCGATTGGATAACCGTAAGCAAAACCGTCCTTACTTCGGTCCCAGTTTCCATAAACATATCCAGCAAAGCGTGCTTTTTCTTTGCCGCCGGGAAGGGTATCGCCCATAATCCAATGGTCGCCAGCAGCAACTTGCTCGACGATGTAAGCGAAATCGGTACCATTTATGTAACTGATTGAGTTACCAAATTTTTGAGTGAATGTCTTTCCGTCGAATTTAAGATATGGTAAGTCTTTAGCTCTGAATGTAATAGCTACAAAGTTGTCAATATTTTGTGGAGAGCGGAATGTTGCGTAACTTGTCCACTGTGGTAGAGGCGCCAGAATAATCATCATTCCTTGACCGTTACGTGAGGGGTTTTGGATTTCATCGCCATCAGAAACCTTTGGAGAAACTGGGGAAATCCACCAGGTTTTACCGTATTGTGCAACCAAAACTGGTTTTGTAGATTCATAATATGCGGGATCCTCTTGGTTGGTAATTTCGTGGAATTGTCCTCTCTTCAAGACAGTACTGATTTGTTTCAATCCAGTTCCATCCTTACGCATTTGGAAAATTACAGTGCTATCGTAAGCAGCAACAAAACGAATCATATCGCCTTTGTCATCAGCTATTTTACCTCTCGGTCGGTCATTGTATTTAACAGGAACTGATACGTATTGAGTGCCAAGCATCTCGATTGGCCAAATCATTTCTATCATCATATTGCGCATAAAACTTCCGTTACGTCCAAGGAAAGTAAATTGATATCTTGGAAAAGCGCCTTTGGTATGGCCAGAAAGGACCGAAATGGGCTTGTTTGCCTCGATGTAGGTCCCAGTTAGGTCAGAAGTGTTATCTTGAACCCGGCCTTCTTCCATTCGGCCAAGAATCAAAAAGGTCTGACCTTTGTTAAGTTTTATTGGTTGCGATAATTGTCCAGCCTCAAGATTAATTGTTGGAGCAGTTGGACGATATCGAATAGTGGTATTATCTTCGGTAGCAGTTATCAATATCTGAGGTGGCCTATAATATTGATTACCGACTTTATCGAGGTAGAGGTTGGCTGTTACATACCTCTTGCCAAGCCATTCAACGGGAATAACTCGAAACGCTTCGCCAGTCCAAGAGTATGAAATATAGACTGCAACAGAAACGGGATCTTCTGTTTTAATGTGAATACCTTTGTTTCGAACTTGTTCATTATCGTCTGGTTTGTGCATCAAAACATCGCCGAAAATTATTTGAGTGATTTGATTTGCACGGACAAGGAAGTTCTTACGTGAACCGGTTTCTAAGTCTTCCAAGTAACCTTTGGTGTCGACTTTTGAAGAAACCCAGATGCAAATTGGTCCTTCGCCTCGTATTCCATCTGGGTTAACTGGATCGAGCCAGCAGAGAGGAATCCCAAACCAGAATTCCTTTCCTTCAGTGATTTCTTCTTTCACCATTTTTTGAGAATAAGAACCGTTTAGAGCGAAAAGGGAAAGAAGAATCACTGTGAATAATGAGCGAAGTAAACTGTGTCGGGGCATTGCCACCTCCATATCATAAGTTTAACAAAATTTTCAATAGTTAACATAGCAATATAATAAATTTCTTCTTAATAAACAAACAAAATTTAAATTTTTTTAAAATTTTCCTTAACCTAAATATTAACACATTTTATCAGAGAATGTTACAAAAAATTATATTTGTCTTTTTTAAAATTTGTAAGATGAAAAAAGGTTTCCTTACCAAGACAATTTTAATTCTTTCTGCTATAAGTTTTTTCACCGATGTTGCAAGCGAAATGCTTTACCCAATTATTCCCATCTACTTAAAATCCATTGGAATGTCGGTTGCGTTTATCGGTATTCTCGAAGGATTTGCAGAAGCACTTGCTGGGTTAAGCAAAGGCTTTTTTGGTTTTTGGTCCGACAAAATTTCGAAGCGAGCACCTTTCATTCGTTTCGGTTACACATTAAGTTCAATTTCCAAACCAATGATGGGACTTCTTCCCTATCCTATTTGGGTATTTACTGCACGCACATTGGATAGATTGGGAAAAGGAATTCGCACTTCCGCTCGGGATGCAATGCTTTCGGATGAAACCACCCCCGAGAACAAGGGTAAAGTTTTCGGCTTTCACAGAAGTTTGGACACGCTCGGTGCAGTTGTTGGACCAATAATCACTTTAATTCTAATTTCAACTTTTGTTCTTGATTATCGATACTTATTTGTTTTTTCAGCGATACCAGGTATTATAGTGATTGTTCTTTGCTTTTTGATTAAAGATAAGAAATCAAAAGTATCGAAAGATTCAACACCACCATCGGGATTAATATTAAACTTTTTTGTCTTTTGGAAATACCTCATTAGTTCATCTAAAAAGTATAAAATAGTTGTAATTCCATTATTGGTTTTTTCATTGTTCAATAGTTCTGATTTCTTTTTACTTTTAAAATTGAAGGAATACGGTTTTACCGATCAAACTGTGATTCTTTTTTATGTATTATTTAATTTGTCCTATGCAATTTTTTCATATCCAGCAGGAAAGTTAGCAGATAATTTGGGTATGCGAAAGGTGATTGCATTTGGGTTTTTGATTTTTTCCTTTGTTTATGTTTCAATTAATTTTTCTGGGGCTGTTTTTTGGCTAATTATTGTTTTTTCTGTATATGGTCTTTTTAATGCCTCCACCGAGGGAATTTCAAAGGCGCTGATTACAAACATTGTTTCAAGTGGAGAAACTGCAACTGCTTTGGGTGCTTATAACTCATTTTCGAGCATTACAACATTGCTTGCAAGTTCCTTCACCGGTTTAATATGGAATTATTTTGGCTCAACTATTGCACTTTTGATTTCTGGGGCCGTTAGTTTTCTTGTTTTTATTTATTTTGCTTTTTTATTAAAAATGGAGGACAAAAAGTGATTGAGTTTGAAGTGCCTGGCCTAAGAAAATTTCAATTAAAAAATCTCGTTCTTGATTATAACGGAACAATTGCTTTCGATGGTGAATTGATTCCCGGTGTGGAGAAATTACTGAGTGAACTTTCCAAGCAACTTAAAATCTATATAGTTACTGCTGATACCTTTAACAAAGTAAAAGATTTCCAAAATTTAATCGAGGCAGAAGTTCATATTCTTCCACCCGAAGATCAAATTAAACTTAAAGCCGATTTCGTTGAAATTCTTGGGCAAGATAGTACTGTTGTTATTGGCAATGGTGCCAATGACTCTAAAATGTTAAAAGTTTCTGCGCTTGGAATTGCTGTGATAGGAAAAGAAGGTGCTTCTTCAAAGACATTGCAAAATGCAGATATTGTATGCAATTCAATAGAGGATGCTCTTAACCTTCTCTTAAATCCTAAACTAATTATTGCTACATTGCGGCAATAATTGTGAAAGACAAAACCTTGTTTCAATGTGCAAATTGTGGTGCAACATTTCCAAGATGGTTTGGCCGTTGTCCAAATTGTGGCAGTTGGAATTCAATTGAAGAGATTCCTTTACCAATAAAAAACAAAGGAAGAAAAAACGTTCATAGTGAAACTTCCAAAATTATTAGCCTTAGCGAAATCTCTTCAAGTTTAGATTTCAGAATACCAACGAAAATTTCTGAGATAGATAGATTGTTAGGAGGAGGTTTTGTCCCCGGCTCGGTAACTCTTCTTGCCGGAGAGCCTGGTATCGGTAAATCAACAATGGTTTTAGAAATCTTAAATGCTTTAGATAGTGAATGTGTATATGTTTCTGGCGAAGAATCTTATGAACAAATCAAATTGCGTGCAAACCGATTGGGAATTAACAATTCTAAAATTCAAATCGCAAACGAAACAAAATTAGAAACAATAATTCATCTGATTGAAAATCATAGTGCAAACTTCTTTGCTATCGATTCAATTCAAACAATTTACTCCGATGAATATTCTTCTGCTTCGGGTTCTGTTTTTCAAGTTCGCGAGGCAACTTCCAATATTGTTGATATTGCCAAAAAAACTAATAAAATTGTTATTCTAATTGGACACGTAAACAAGGAAGGTAATATTGCTGGACCAAAAACCCTCGAACACATTGTCGATTGCGTTCTCTCGCTGGAAGGTGAGCGAAATTCAAATCTTAGGATTTTGCGTTCACTAAAAAACAGATTTGGTTCAACATTCGAACTTGGTTTATTTGAAATGGGCGAAGCCGGCCTTGTTGAACTTATCGAACCAACAAAAGTTCTTATCTCTCATAGTTCGGTTAATAGTTCTGGCGTGGCGTTTTCTGCTTTTGTCGAGGGGGCAAGATGTTTGATTACTGAAATTCAATCTCTTGTTTCGAATTCATCTTTCAATATTCCGCAAAGAAGTGTTAATGGTTACGACTACAAGCGTGTGCAAATGATTCTTGCAGTTCTTGACAAAAAAATCAGATTAAATTTCCGTTCTTATGATGTATACATCAACATAACAGGCGGAATCTTTATAAGCGACCCGGCAATTGACCTTGCAATTGCCGTAGCATTGTTTAGTTCATTAAATGATATTGTGATACCAAACCAGACAGCGATTCTTGGGGAAATTGGATTAACCGGGGAGGTCCGAAATATCAATGCTATTGATAAAAGAGTTAAAGAACTGGAAAGATTGGGTTTCAAAAAGATAATCTTACCTAAAAGTTCAAAAAATCAATTACCAAAGAAAATTAATTCTGAATTAATATTCGTTGAAAAAGTTGGCGATGCATTTAAAATGCTTTTTGGCTAAATAGATTAAAGTTATTAATTTTGTATTATTCGGGGTGTAGCTCAGTTGGCTAGAGCACTACGTTCGGGACGTAGGGGACGCTGGTTCAAGTCCAGTCACCCCGACAAAGTTTCGATCTTATTTGTCAGCCTCCCCCATAACTGGGTCAATGGAACCAATGATTGCCACGACGTCAGCAATCATCGAGCCTTCAACCATTACAGGCAAGCCTTGAAGGTTTGAAGCAGACGGAGAACGAATTTTCAATTTCCAAGGATGCCCCTCGCCAGTAGATACAATAAAGAATCCAAGCTCGCCCTTCGGTGCTTCAATTGCAGTATAGGTTTCGCCTGGCTCGGGCATCGCACCAAAATTTATAAGCATAAAATCGTTTATGAGTTCTTCCATTTTTGTGTAAATATTCTTTTTGCGAGGCAAAACAAATTTATGATGTAGTCTTACTTCGCCCTCTGGCATCTTATCGAGAATTTGCCATACCATTTTCAAACTTTCTTTCATTTCGTCGATACGCACCATATATCGCGACCAACTGTCGCAATCGGAATATGTTATAACATCAAAGTCCAGTTGGTCGTATACCAGATATGGTTCATCTCTTCGCAAGTCTCTTGGGATTCCACAGCCGCGGAGTGTTGGTCCAGTCAATCCAAGTTGTATTGCTTGTTGGGGTTCAATTATTCCGATACCAGCCATTCGATTGATGAAAATTCTGTTTCGATGGACCAATTTTTCAAAATATGCAAGTTCATTGGGAAATTGTGTTGCCCATTCTTTAATCTTGGCTATTGCTTCTGGAGGAATATCGTATGCTACTCCGCCAATCCTCGTGTAACTTGTTGTAAATCTTGCCCCGCAAATTAGTTCAAAAATATCGTACAATTTTTCTCTTTCGGTAAATGTCCACAACAAAAGCGTAGTCGCACCAACATCCATACAAGTTGACCCCATTGCCATCAGGTGGGACGAAATACGGGCAAGTTCAGCAACAAGAGTGCGTATCCACTGTGCCCGAGGAGGAGCCTCAATCCCCAAAGCCTTTTCAATCGCTAATGCAATTCCAACATTGTTGGACATTGGAGAAAGGTAGTCCAATCTATCGGTGTGGGGAATGAATTCGTGGTAGGTAACATTTTCAGCAAGTTTTTCAAATCCTCGGTGCAGATAGCCAAGTTCTGGAACACAATTTATAACTGTTTCGCCATCAAGGCGAAGAACAACTCGAAGAACGCCGTGTGTTGCTGGATGTTGAGGTCCCATATTCAAGACCATATCGTTTTCCAGGGGGTCTTCGAAAATTAGCGAAGTGTCTTTATCGAGAAGTTTTTTGTATAACTTATTTTGACGCACTCTACTTATTGTTTCAATTTCTTTGAGTGTTCTAACATTTCTGTCCATATTCATCAAAGATTTAAAACAACAAATTTATGAATATTTTTTTTGTTAACAACAATGAATAAAAAAATCGGTTCATTAGTATAGTTATGACTAAATTTTTAAAAAGTTTATCTTAATTTTGTAGTTTTGTTTGGTAATACAGAAATTAAAAGTGAGGAAAATAATTTTATTGATAAATATTTTATTAATTAACTCCTTATATCTGGCGTTTACAAAGGAAGTAGTTAATTTGATTTTTAAGATTTATGATTCAAATCGCAAGCCGATTCCTTATTGTCAAATTTACTTAACAGAACCAAAGCAAGTGCTTTTTTCAAATAAAGATGGTCTTGCTTCTACCAAAATTAACTTTACAGACAAAATCAACGTGAAATTTGAGAAGTTTTTTTACGAAACTTTGGATACTACGATAACTTTACCACCCCGAACTAATAAAATTGAACTGGATATTTTTCTTAAAGAAAAAGAGTTCCATTCCAACGAAGTTGTAGTAACCGCCACACGAACTGAAAAGGATTTATTCAATATCACTTTGCCTATGTCCACAATTGTCAAAGAAGAAATCACCCTTGTTAATGCAAAGAAACTCGATGAGATGTTATTAGAACTTACAGATATTCCCATTGTAGACGACCACGGGCGTGGAATTCAATTACAAGGTCTTGACCCAGATTATACATTATTGCTTGTAAATGGCGAACCAATTGTAAATCGTACTGGTGGAATTTTGGATATCTCTCGGCTCTCTGTTGGAAACGTAAGTCGTATTGAAATTGTCAAAGGTCCGAATTCCTCTCTTTATGGAAGCAATGCTCTTGCAGGGATTATAAATATAATTACATCTGAACCTGAAAGAGAAACAGAATTTAACATATATTCAAGGTATGGAACATATAATTCACTCGATTTAATTGGTGAGTACAAACAAATATTATTTAACGATTTTCTTTCATTTTCCGCTTTTCTTCATAGATTTAAAACTGATGGTTATTCACTTCTTCAAAATTCCGTTGGAAAAACTGTTCCAGAAATAACAAACCACACATTCCACTTTGAAACTTTTTTGAATGTAACTCCTCGTTCGAAAATTAGACTCGCTTTTAAAGCAAATCTTGAAGATGAATTGAATTATTATTTAGCCAACTATGACACTATCAGAAGCAAGAATAATGTTGATGATCTAAGTTCTTACTTGTTCTACAAAAATACTTTAAACGATAGGTTTAATTACGAATTTCGCACCTATTTTTCCTCTTTTTCAACCAATACTGTTGACAAATTCACAAAGATCGACTCGGTGTACGATGAATACAAGTTCAGTCAGAATTTATTTAAAGCCGAATTGCAAACAAATTATGTAATTGCTTCAAACAATTATGCTACTTTTGGTGGTGGCTATTGGCGAGAAGAAGCCAAATCTGTTAGAATTGCTGGCGGAAAGGAAAGGAATCATCTTTTCTTTGTTTACCTTCAAGACGATATTACATTATTTGACAAATTGAACTTGATTGGAAGTTTACGAATTGATGACCATAGCGAATATCCTTTAAACTATACACCAAAGTTTTCTGCTTCGTACCAAGTTCTTCCAAAGCTTGTTATTCGTGGTTCAGTTGGAACTGGTTTCAAAGCCCCAAATTTCGAGGAGTTGTATCTTGATTGGTCCAATCCAATGGCTGGCTATTCGGTCTTTGGTAGAACATACATAGTTGAAGGACTTAAAAAGTTGCTTGCCCAAGGTCAAATTGCGACTTTGCTAATTTCTCCAGATAGCCTACCTTCTCTTGAACCAGAAAAATCTCTTTCATTCGATTTTGGTGGTAATTTTTCGACAGAAGATTTATTTGTTAAAATCAACATTTTCCACAACAATGTTAACAATTTGATTGACTTTCTTCCAGTTGCCATAAAAACAAATGGTCAAAGATTGCATACTTACCAGAATATTAGAAGAATTTATACACAAGGAATTGAGTTATCTTTTGAATATAAATTTTTGAATAATTTCAAAGTAAATGTCTCTTATCAATACCTGGAAACTGGTGATTTAGATATTATTGACAAGATAAAAAACAAAAAAATCTTCAAACGCGACCCAAATGGCTTTGATATTCCAGTCCAACTGAAAGATTATGGTGGGCTTTTCCATCGTCCGACACATTCGGGGAACATCCGGCTTTCTTATTTTAATGAAAATTTAAAATTATTTACTTCTTTGAGGGTAAATGTCAAAAGCAAGTATGGTTATAAAGATATCAACGGAAATTTAATTCTGGATGATTCAAGGGAATATGCACCCGGCTATGCCATATTTAATTGGAACATTTCGAAAGACTTTTTCAAATATTTTACCGCTTCGTTTGGTGTAAATAATATTTTTGATAAAAAGGACATTAGACTTTTGGCTTCTAATCCAGGAAGAACTTTTTATTTTTCTTTAAACTTAAATTATTTTAAACAATAAAAGGAGGTTCTATGAACTCAATTAAGTTGGTTTCGATTATCGCGATATTTGTTTTGTTGCTTTCTTGCTCTAAAGAGGAAAACACAACCCAAACTAATCCACCGCAATCTCCGAGTGTTGTTACAGTTCGCGACCTTCCCGCCGACACTGGGAAGAAAGGAATTTTCACTTTCTTCCGATTTAGCGATAGCACTATTGTTTCAAATGCAGACTCCAATTCTACTAAGTGGGATATCGGTTTCGCTGGCACCACAATAATTACAAATAGCGGTGTTCGCGGTCCAGGTCAAGGTGGAGCAATCGTTCTGAAAGATGTTGATTTCAATTCCGTTACAGAAGCCCCTGAAACTGGTTACCGAATTGAGAATTCATTAACAGACCTTGCAATACCAACTGGTTCTGGCAATGGTTGGTATAGTTACGACCCACAAACACATATCGTTTCTCCTATACCCGGGAGAGTTCTTATTATTAGAACTGCCGATGGAAAATATGTTAAGATGCAAATTATAAGTTATTGGAAAGGTAACCCGCAACCTATTGATCCATTTACACATAAAGAAAGATATTATACTTTTAGATATGTTTATCAACCGAATGGCTCCAGAAAGTTTAGTAATTAATTAATTAGGAGGTTTTATGGCCACATCTAATCGTTTCAAAATTTGGGTGAGAGCAACTAGGCCATTTTCGTTTACAGCGTCTATTATTCCAGTTTTAATCGCTACTTCCTTTGCCTTTGCAAATGAAAGTGTTGAAATCAACTGGGCTTTGTTCCCGGTTGTACTAATTGCTGCTGTTTTGTTCCATATTGGTGCCAATATGGTTTCTGACTATTACGATTTCAAATATGGTGTCGATGCAGAGGATACTTTCGGGGGTAGTGGTGTTTTGGTTGAAAAATTACTTCAACCTAAACAAGTTCTCCGAGGCGGTTTATTAGCATTTCTCATAGGTTTCCTTCTCGGTTTAATTCTTGTCTACGTTCGAGGTTACCAAGTGCTTTTGATGGGCTTGGGTGGTCTTTTCTGTGGCCTCTTCTACACACTTTCGAAGAAAGGTTTAAAGTACATCGCGTTGGGCGACCTTGCTGTTTTTGTCGCCTTTGGTCCTTTGCTTGTGATTGGTAGCTACTTTTCTCTTACTGGAACCTACGATTGGAACACTTTTTTGATTTCTCTGCCAATTGGTTTCCTTGTGGTTGCTATTCTGCACGCTAATAACACGCGAGACATTTTCAATGATTCGAGGGTGAAAATTAAAACGCTACCTATGATTTTGGGTCTTAAAGGTTCTAAAATTGGTTATTATTTCTTGATTTTTGGTGCATATGTTTTAACCGTTGTTCTTGTTTCTATTGGTCTTTTAAGTCCGATTGCACTAATTGTGTTCCTTTCGGTTCCAGTGGCATTGAAAAATGCGAAGGAATTTTCGCAAGCAAAAATGGACAACATTCAGCCAATAGTGATTATGGACGTAAAAACTGCTCAACTTCATATGCAATTTGGTTTGCTTTTGGTTATTGCCATTTTATTAAGTAAAATTTTATGAAAAGAATTGTCGTTGGAATATTTATTGCTCTTGTGCTTTGGTTTATAATGTTTTCTCCATTCACAGCCCGGGAGGTAAACTTCTGGGCTGTGATGTTCCTTGCAGGTATCATTTTGAGTGCTTATTCAATTGGAAATTTAAAAAATCAATTTAAGGAACTTTTGAATTTTAATTTTCGACACATTCTCGTTGGAATATTTTCGGCATTTGTGCTTTATTTAGTCTTCTTTGTTGGGAAATACATCTCTATTGCACTTTTTGACTTTTCGCAAAATCAGATTTCATCTGTCTACACAACAAAACAAGGAACTCCCTTGTGGGTAATTTCCTTGCTTCTCCTATTCGTAATTGGTCCAGCAGAGGAAATCTTTTGGCGCGGCTTTATATTTACAAAACTAAACGAAATTCGCAATAAGCCCTATGTAAACTTGTTTTGGGCAACTCTTTTGTACACTTTTGTGCATATTTGGGCTTTGAATTTAATGCTCCTCATTGCTGCTTTTGTTTGTGGCTTATTTTGGGGTTATCTCTTCTTGCGGAACAAATCTTTGGTACCAGTAATAATTTCCCACTCCCTTTGGGATTTTGCTGTTTTCGTACTTTTTCCATTAAATTGATAAAGTTAATTCTTTACATTGCTGTATTTTCAATAAGTTGGGCAAGAGTAATTAGGTCTGGTACCTCCATATCTGGGCTGGCTTCTGCAAATGGGGTTGCCCCACTACCCTTCCGTCCCATCCTTCTGTTGACCCAAACGGTTGACAATCCAAGTTCTTTTGCTGGTTTGATGTCGTGGTAAAGACTTTGAGCAATGTGAAGAACTTGGTCCCTGGAAATACCAAATTTTTTTAATGCGTATTTGAATACTTCGGACGAGGGCTTGTAACTTCTAACTTGTTGAGCAGTAATAACGTAATCGAAATTCACACCCAACTTCTGGCGAGTCAGCTCGAACAAGTCATCATCGACATTGGAGATGATAGCCAGTTTGAAATGCTTCTTTAAAAGATTTAATGCTTCGACAGTATCGGTAAATGGTTCCCAATTATTGAATGATTCGAGCAGAAGTGATTGCTCTTTGTCATCACATTTAATAGTCAAACTTTCGCAAATGTTTTTGAAGACCCGTTTTAAAACCTCTTTGTATTCGATGTAGTTTCCGCTTTCTATTTCAGATTCAAACTTTGCAAAAAGTTCGAGAATTGTTTCATCTGGAATTTTAACATTTTTAGAATGAAGAAAAGGAACGACTGCACCAAGAATTCCTTTTTCCCAATCGATAAGGGTCCCGTAGCAATCGAAACTCAAAATTCTAAAATTCGAAAAATTTTCAAGCATAGTTTTTGTTACTTGAAAGTTTATAATAAACTTATTTCAAATTTACATATAATTTAATTTTGCCCAATCACATAAACTATTTAATTTTTTGACAAAAGTATAGTTTATCCTATAAAACTAATATTTGCTTTTATTTATTATTGCAGACAAAGGTTCTACAAGTAAAAACAATTTGATAAAAAATGCAAAGTAAATTCCAAAATTGAAAAACCCAGCAAGAATATCACTGGGTTTTTTGTAATTCCAATAAAAAATTATTTAAGTTTTTGCGGGGCCGACGAGGCTCGAACTCGCGACCTCCAGTGTGACAGACTGGCGCTCTAACCATGCTGAGCTACGACCCCGAAAGTGGACCCAAGGAGATTCGAACTCCTGACCTCTTGAATGCCATTCAAGCGCTCTCCCAACTGAGCTATGGGCCCTCAAGATTGTCAAGAAACGCATAAAACCAAATACAAAATTACAAATTTTTTTTGAATTTTACAAGAGTTTTATACTTTTTTCTGGTATTATTTTTTTATTTTTGATTTTTGTTAAAATATCAAGGGTGAGTTATGGCAAAATATTTCGCAATCTTTGTTCTTATTCTTTCTTTGGCAACATTTTCCTTAAACGCACAAGAGACGCGAGTGAAAGTTCCCAACCAAAATTGGGGTGTTGGTGTTCAACTTGAAACGCACGACATTTTTGGCGGCACTCTTGCCTACGCAATGAATCCAGATATGCACATTGGCTTGAACTTTGGATTTCTTTTCGACGGTGGCGCAGAGGGTTCAGGAAGTTCAACCTATTTAACCTTCGGTCCCTATTTCAAATTTTTTTTGTCTGAAATGAGAATGCGTTCTTTCTTCCCTTTTATTAAAGCCCAATTCTTAGTTTCTACCGAATCTGTTTCATATAAGGATCCATTCACCCAAAAAACGAAAAGGACAACCAATACCGAAACCAAAATTATGGGAATTTTCGGGTCTGAATGGTATCCGGTTTCTTCACTCGGTATTTATGGCGGAATTCGCGTTTTAGAATTGAACTTCGATCCCTTCCAGGTCATTTTGGGGATTGGCTATCCAATGATTGGTATTGAATGGTTCTTCTAAACATTCAATATTTAGTAGTATTTAAAGCCTCCAACTTTTGGGGGCTTTTACTTTTTTTCACCAAAATTTTGGATAAACCACAAATCTTGAACCTTCTTTGTAACGAAGAAATATTCATATAAGTAATCAAATTCAATAAAAACTAGATGTTCAACTGAGTTTAAAGTATCAATTTTGTATCCAGATATTTCTCTGTTTGAAATATTTCGTCCAAAGCGTTGAATTTTGTCTGTAATATCATAAATTTCTTCTGCATTAAGTGATGTATCTTTGATTATGAAAAGTTTTGTTGCTCCAAAATGATTGTTATTTTTGACTTCTTGAATAAAAAGATAAACTGTACCAATCGAGTTTTGCGGGTTGGGTTTTATCGTTGTTTTGCTTCTTTCTGTAAGCCTGATAAGTTCACAACCAAAGAAGAGAGACAATGAAAGTAAACTCAAAATTAGAAAGGTTCTCTTAGTCATTTTTCAGAAAATTGATTGTTTCAACAATTACTTGCTCTAATGCAGATGTGGAATGGGCAAATGGATGTTCAATACCAAATGTATGGCCAGTGTTCTTTATTAGTTTCAATTCAACAAATGGATTTTTTGCTTTTTTGATGAAGCGTTCAATTTCGTTAACGGGAACTGTTAAATCTTCCGTCCCATGAATGAATAAAGTTGGAACTTGAATCCTTTCCAGAAACCGTTCTAAATAATAGTTGTTTTCTATTAGGTCTTTGTAATATGAGTAATTAATTTTCAACTCCTGTCCAGTTCGAGTATTAGTGAAATGCCAAACCCCATTTTTTTCCCATTCTATTACTTGGCGTTTAGTGTAACGGAACAATGTTCCGACGGTCCCAAGAAGGACAATTTTCTCTACAACTTGATTCTGGGAAGCGAAAATTATTGAAATAGCCCCGCCAAGTGATTGTCCAATTAAATATATTTTTGAAGAATCAGCAAAATCCTTCAATTCGTCACTTAATATAGTTTTGTCAATTAAATGTTGAACCAGAAGTTTAAGTTCATTGACTTCTTGCGAAATTGTAAAAGTGGCGAATTTATCGACATTGGTAAACCAATCCTTTTCTGCGTCAATGCAATCTGTTGTAAAATTGTAGGTAATCGCAATGAAACCCGATTTGGCAAGTTCTTCAGCAAAATACGGTAAAAATCCCCAATCTTTGTGCCCAGTAAATCCGTGTGTAATTACAACAATGGGTAACTTCTTCTCAATAATTTCTCTGAACCTAATATCACCTGTTATCTTGTCGTTTCCTGAGATAACTAGTTCAAATCTATCTAAACGAACCATAAATTTATCTGCCAACCAGTTTTACTTTAAATACGATTTCTTTACCTTGTCGAATAACTACCACGTCCACAATGTCATTGGGTTTGAATTCACGAAGAATATATGTTAAGTCTTGTAAGTTTTTCACAGTCTTGCCACCAAATTTGGTGATAATATCATCGGATTGCAAGCCAGCCTTTTCTGCTGGACTGCCAGCGGAGACCCCCGAAATTCTCAACCCAAGAGGGTTATCTTCAAAATTTGGAACTATACCAAACCAAACTTTTGCGTAACCTGGGGCGTTATCTTTTCCATTTTTCTTTTCTACTGGCGTGTAAATATAATCGGGTTTCTCGTTTGAATTACCATAGCGGTCGAGGATTTTTTTAGCAAAGCTGGTAACTTTTAATATTCCATCGCAATCAATTTTTTCTGCATCGTCGCTTGGCATATGGTAATCGCTATGGGCGCCAGTGAACATAAAAAGCACGGGTATCTTTGCAGAATAAAACGAAGAATGGTCGCTTGGACCATATCCTTCGGATCCTTTAGTAAGAATTAGGGAATCGAGGACTGCAACCGAGTCAATCACTTTATCGAAAGTGGTCGAAGAGCCAGTTCCAAAAACATTTAATTTGTTTTCCTTCATTCGTCCTACCATATCGAAATTGAGCATTAAAACGATTTGCTCAATGGGAACAGGTGAATTTTTGACAAAGTGATTAGAGCCAAGAATTCCTTCCTCTTCCCCATTAAATGCAGTTACAATAACGGACCTTCTCAAAGGATTCTTAGCAAAATATTCAGCAAGATAAAGAATTGCAGAAACGCCAGAGGCATTGTCGTCTGCTCCATTGTGAATTGCGGGTGTTTTCCCACGATAAAGTGAATTTTCGCCACCCCAACCAAGATGGTCGAAATGTGCTCCGATTACAATATATTCTTTCGAAAGTTTTGGGTCTGTACCCGGAATCAATCCAAAAACATTTGGCACTTCAACTGTTTCCTTACTTATATCAACTGAAATAGTAACTTTTGTGTCGGGAATCAAAAAACTTTTCGGCTTTTTCGTCTTTTGCATTTCCATTTCGGTTGGATACAAGTTAGCATTTTTGGGGAAAAACTTTGCAATTTCAGTCCTTTGCGCCTGAATTGCAATTATCCCCGAAGGTTTGTGAAAAGTCGAAACTTTTAGCGGGAAGAACACGTTTGCAGAGTCGCTTTGCACTTTCACAAATATGATACCAATTGCTCCGTGCTCACGGGCATTCATCGCTTTGTAACTCATCTTCGAATATGGAATGAATCTTTCGTCTTTTGGTTGACCTTCGGCTGAATCAATCAAAACAATGACTATTTTTCCGTTAACATCTATTCCTTCATAATCATCATAGCCAATATCCTTTGCAGTAATCCCGTACCCAGCAAAGACGACCTCGCCCGTTACTGTTCCGTTTTCAGAAATTGGAAGTGGTTGGTATTCTACTCCGTTGTTCCATTTTTTAGGTATGCTTTTCCACATTTCTTTAGGAATTCCGGGGCGTTCAATCAATTTTTCCCACACAACTGAATTTTTATCAGAAAATTTATATGCCACTGGGAAAGGAAAAGTTTGTCGATATGAACCAGAAATTGGTTGCAAGCCAAACTCCTTAAACTTCGACTCGATAAAGTCGGCGGCTTTGTAATTTCCGGCTGTTCCAGGATAGCGTCCTTCGAGTTCGTCCGAGGCAAGAAATCGAACGTAATTTGCAATTTTTAAGGCTTCATCGCTTGTTGCTTTTTGCGAAAAGGCGAAGTAATAAAAAATAAAAGTAAGAAGTAGTGATTTCCAAAGTAATTTTATCATATTATCACCTTAAATTAAATTCTAAAAACCGTGTGCCATCTTGATGTTCGAAGATAATCTTGGGGATTATCAAGAACGGAAAGAAGGAAATCTCCAGTTGTAAAAACAAACCACTGGTACTCATCAGTATCAAAAATAATTGTATCAATCTTTGGAGCAGTATTATAAAAGTTTAAAATGTAAATTTTACCATCAAAAACGGCAAAATCGATAGTATTGAAGTCAAGATTATATAATTCGCTCAACTTTGTTGCAACTGATTCAATTTCTTTTCGATGGGAAGGTGATAAGGTAGAATTGTCTTTTGAGTACCTCGAAACTAATGGCTTAGTTATATCATAAGTAAATATTTTTATATTTTTCTTCCCTATAATAAATGCACGGTAGTAATTGGAGAAGTCGTAGGCTTTTTGTACCACCAATTGTCTGCTTCCAGAATTATCGTAGGCAGAGAAAAATTCCATTGGATTATAAACTTTATAAGTAAGATTTTCACTACTTAGCAAATTCATTCGAACGAACATTGGAAATCCAATATAATCAAACAGTTCAGACCAATCCAATGGGTAAATCAGATTTTGAAAAGTTTCGGAAGTTGTGCCTATTGGATGTTGTTTAGTCGGAATAATCGCAGTTTCGGGAATGTTCAATCCTAAATCTTTAGCAAGAGAAAGTTGAAAAAAGTAATCTTCCAAGCATCTTGTGAATGGGTTGTTAATTACGATTTTACCTTTTGCAAAGAGTGATTTGAGAATGGATTGGTACATTGGAACACTTTGACTAACTCTGTCGAAAATAATATCATAGTTTAATTTATCATCTATTCGATAAGCACCAATTTTCACTAACTCGGCGGTCACATCTTCTTCTTTCGAGTTTATATAATCAATTAACGACAAAGGAAATGAAATATCCGCACCACAAAAAATTCCAATTTTTTTCATTTTACCCTCGAATAAATAAATTGCAAATTAATGAATTTTGAAATATTTATTCTAATAAACATTGCTATATTTGTTTTAAAATTGCTTAATTATAAATCATCTTATTTAATTTTGTTTTTTTAACATTTGCGAATTATTATGGATTTTTTCGCTGAATTCGAAGCCCCGAATTTTAATCAATGGAAAGAGGAGGCAGAAAAAGCCTTAAAAGGAAAACCATTAGAAAAACTATATACAATATTATACGAAGATATTAATGTCAAACCTATTTACACAAACGAAGACCGACCAGACGTATTTACCAATGAATTTCCTGGTCTCCCCTATTTTCTCCGTTCCTCGAAGATCGAGAGCAATCGTATTCAACCTTGGGCAATTATTCAAAGAATTGAGACACCGTATCCACTTGAAGCGAATACCATAATAAACAATGAGTTAGAAAAGGGAGCAAACGGCTTTTCAATTAAGCATTTTAACTACGATTTCGAAAAACCCAAAGGTGTAGTCCTTGATACGATTTTAGATTTTGAGGAACTTTTCAAGAATGTCGACCTGAAAACCACCCAAATCCATTTTGAAACTAATTATCCCTTTGAATTACTAACGCTTTTTGTGTCATTTTTAGAAAAACACGGAATTGATAAGAAAGATATTTCTGGTTCAATATGTAATCCAACTTTGTTCGATTTTCTTCAAAAAGGTAAACTTGTAGATTTTGATTTTTACTTGAATAGTTACTTTCTTCGAACAGTAAAATATGCAAAAACTCATTTGCCAAATTTCAAAACTCTTGTAATTGATGGAACAATATTTTTCGAATCTGGGGCAAATGCTGTCCAAGAAATTGCCTTTACACTTAATCTTGCAGTTGAGTATTTAAAAGGATTGATTAAAGATGACTTTACTGTAGAAGAACTTCTGGGACAGAATCTTTTTAAATTTTCGATTGGGAGTGATATTTTCTTGAATATTGCAAAAATTCGGGCTTTTCGTCTTCTTTGGGCAAAGATTATTGAGAGTTTCGAAGTTGAAATCAAAAACCTTGAAATTCCAATTTATGCCGTAACAAATAAACGCAATAAAAGTCGCTTGGATTCCTATGTGAATATGTTACGAAATACTGCGGAAGTGCTCAATGCAATACTTTTTTCCGCCAATTACATTGAAGTTACTCCATATGATTATTTTTCCTCACCCACGAGTGAGTTTTCCTTCCGTAATGCAAGAAATACCCAACTTGTTCTTAAAGAAGAGCATTTCCTTTCGGAAGTTATAGACCCACTTGGTGGATCTTGCTATCTTGAAAATTTGACAAAAGAACTTTCTTTGCGTGCATTGGAACTTTTCAAAGAGATTGAAAAGAGTGGTGGATTCTTCGAAAATGTAAAAAACTCTTCCATTCAATCCCAAATCAATGAGATGAAAAACAAAAGAATGAACAAACTGGCTCGCCGTGAAGAAATCCTCGTTGGAACAAATCGTTTTCCCAATCCAGATGATAAATTTAAAGAAGATATAAGCGAAAAAATTGACTACAAAGTTGTTCTTGAAAAAAGTAATGTTAAGTCGAGGGAAAGTTCCTCCCAGTCGACTACAAAACCTGAAGAGAAAATGTTTCTTCACCAAATAATAAATCCAGAAATTTTTTCTAATCATCTTTATTCTGTCGAACCTTTATATGTCTTTCGAGAAGCAGAAGTTTTCGAGGAAATTCGAGCAAAATCCTATCAATACGAGCAAAAATTCGGAGCCCCGCCCAAAGTTCTTCTTATCCCATTTGGAAATGTTAGCGAATATCGTGACAGAGTTGACTTTGCAAACGATTTTCTCCGAGTTGGCGGTTTCGATGTTTTGGTTCCGAATGGTCTTAATACGGTCGAGGAGGCTTTTCAAAAGTTCTACGAAACACAACCACAAATTGTTGTTTTTTGTTCGAACAATGAAAAGTATCCCGATTTTGTTCCGCAACTTTCTGCTTTAATTAAAAAATCGAAGCCTTTGACAATTAATGTTTTGGCTGGTTTGCCTTCGGAAACCGAAGTTGAATTTTTCAAATCGGTCGGTGTGGATGAGTTTATCCATCTGAAATCTGATATCGTTCAAATGTTGAATAGATTTTACAAATTGCTTATTGGAATTTAGATTTATTTTATAATTATCAACTTATTGTTTCGTTATAAAAACTTAGTTGAGTGGTGGAAGAAAATGCAACTTAGGAAAATACATAGCAATAGAGAATTGATTTTCTACTCGCCCAGCCTCGAAACCAAGGTCGAATTGAATTTTGCTGGATTTTCTGTCCCTGCTGGTTTCCCGTCCCCCGCCGATGAATATCTTGAACCAAAACTTGATTTGAATCAGTTTTTAATCAAACATCCAACCGCAACTTTTTTCGTCCGAGTTCAAGGTAATTCGATGATAAATGCTGGGATACACGACGGGGACATTTTAATTGTCGACAGAGCGGTCGAACCAAAGAACGGAGACATTGCCGTTTGTGTTATTGATGGTGAATTTACAGTTAAAAGGTTACACGTCGAGAACGATGAACTATTTCTCGCCCCAGAAAATGGCAATTTTAAACCAATAAAAGTTACCCAATTTCAAGATTTTAAAGTTTGGGGTATTGTTACTTTTGTAATTCATAAACCATAATCTGATTTTTCTTGTCAACTATGATTGCTCTTGCAGATTGCAATAATTTCTACGTTTCCTGCGAAAGGGTCTTTAATCCGAAACTCGAGAACCGACCAGTAGTAGTGCTTTCGAATAACGATGGCTGTATTGTTGCCCGCTCGGAAGAAGCCAAGGCTCTTGGAATTCCTATGGGGGCACCATTGTTTAAATTCAAAGAATTCCTTGAAAAGAACAATGTAATTGCCCTTTCCTCGAACTACACACTCTACGGAGATATGTCCGAGCGAGTTATGAACACGCTTGCAACTTTTACTCCAAGCATTGAAATTTATTCCATTGACGAAGCCTTCCTTGATTTTTCTCGTCTTGCTTGGGTTGGCAACGACTCGAAGAAACTTTACGACTACGGAATGAATGTTCGAACTACAGTATTAAAGTGGACTGGAATACCTATTTCGCTCGGAATTGCCCCTACAAAAGTTCTTGCAAAAGTTGCCTCAAAGAAAGCAAAAAAAAGCAGTGGTGTTTGTGTTTTAAACACAAAAGAAGAAATTAAAGAAGCACTTTCTACATTTGATATAGAAGACATCTGGGGAATTGGTAGAGCCTACACCAATTTCCTTCGCAAACACAAAATCAATACTGCGTTGGAACTTGCTAATGCGCCAGACGATTGGGTAAAGAAACATCTTACTATTGTTGGGTTGCGAATTGTCAAAGAGTTGCGTGGTGAAAAGTGTCTTGATATTGATGAAGAACCAGCACCACGCAAATCTGTTGGCTCGCAAAAGTCCTTTGGAGAACCACAAACTGATTTCTTCGTGCTTTTCAATGCACTTTCTTCTTACATTGATGAATGTGCGAGGAAATTGCGAAAACAAAGAAGTGTGGCAAATATTATGGGAGTTTTTGTTGCAACAAATCCTTTCAATTTAAAGGAGCCTCAATATTTTCGAAGCAAATTTATTCGGCTACCAGTTCCAACGAACTTCACAGGTGAACTTATTAAATATGGATACGCACTGCTTAAAGATATCTATCGAGAAGGTTATCGTTACAAACGTGTTGGTATCCTCTTCGCAGGCTTAAATTCCGAAGATTCATTTCAATTCAATCTTTTCGACAAATTAAACCGAGAAAAAGTTTTTAAACTTATGGAAGTTTACGATAAGTTGAACAAAAAGTATGGGAAAGGCATTATTAAATTTTCTGCACAAGGAGTTCAAAAAGAGTGGAAAATGAAGCAGGAACATCTATCCGAACACTTTACAACTTCCTGGGATGATATTCTTACAATAAATCTTGATAATCATTCTTTTTTTAACAATAGGAAGGGAGTATGAAAATACTTGTTCTTTGCACTGGAAATTCTTGCAGAAGCCAAATGGCTGAAGGTTTTCTAAAATCCTTCGATTCTGGGCTGGAAGTTTACTCTGCTGGAACAAATCCAGCGGAAAAGATTAACCCTTTCGCAGTGAAAGCAATGCAAGAACTCGGGATAGATATTTCCAAGCAATATCCAAAAGACGTTGCAATTTTCTTGGATAAACAGTTTGATTATGTGATTACTGTTTGCGACAATGCAAAAGAAACTTGTCCTGTTTTTACTGGAGAGGTTAAACATCGTCTTCACATCGGTTTCGAAGACCCCGCCGAGGCTAAGGGTAACGAAGAGGAAGTTATGTCCGTTTATAGAAAAGTTCGAGACCAAATTTATGAAGCCTTTTTGAAACTTTACAATGAACAACTTCGTAGTTAAATTTTTTTTAGGAAGAGTTGGAAATCGAAAAATCTATTAGCCCTTTATATTGGTTAGGTCTATTTCTATTATTTTTATTCCATCTGGGAGCAAATCTAATTTTTTTTGTTTTCAACTTAGAGTATAATCACTTCTGGACTTTTTTAGATACTCTTTTGGTTGTTTCGTTTACTATATTGCTTATTACTATTTTTCTGAACCAAAAGGGTACAGAGTACACGTCCTCATCAAAATTTGGACAAAAATTTCTTGATAATACCAAGACACTTGCATTAGTGACATTGACCTATTTGGGTTTCAACCTCGTGTTTGTTGCTTTGAATTGGTTCATTTCGGCAAAAATTATAAAATTTATTCGCAACGAATTGGATTTCATATTTTTATTAATAATTGCATTTATATTTCTTTCATACCAATTCAGTTGGCTTGCACAAAGCAAAAAAAAGAATAGGAAAACTTTAATCATTTCTCTTTACTTTGCATTGATTCTCTATGCAACTCTTCTAATTATAGAGCATATTTTCAATTCTCCCGATTTCGTTGTCTCCAATGACTTGACCTATTTCTTGATTTTTACCTTTGCGGTGCTTTTTTTCTTTTCGTTTAATGTTAAAAATTGGTTGCCACTTTCTTCAAGAAATACACAAAAGCAAATTCTTTGGTATTCTCTTTTAATGGTTGGAGCATTTATCCCTTTTCTTTCAATCGAAACAAAGGAAATCGGAATTTACTTTTCAAGTTCTTTTTTCCTTAACATTTCAAAATTCCTTGGTTTTTCTCTTTTAGTTACCTACGTCCGTTCGCTTTACAATGCAATTATTTCTCTTCCTTTCTCCAAAGTACTTGAACAAAAAGTTTACGAAGTCAACACCCTTACATATTTAAGCAAAATTGTTCGAAATTTTAACAATCTGGAAATTCTTTACGACGCCATTGTTGAACTAGCCTCCAACTCGATGAAACGCTCTCCTTCTTTTTTAATCCTATACGATGACCACAAAGTCAATAAAGTAAAATCTTATTCTCAAAATGAAATAGAAAAAAGAGAGGCTGAGTTTTTTATTCAAAGAAAAGAAATTCAAGAAATAATTTATGGGATTGAGAAACCAACCATTTTGCCATCCTTATCTGATAAGTTATTTAAAAATGCGAAAGCCTCTGGAATAAATTACGAAAGTTTGTGTCTGGTTCCACTGTTCTACAATGACAAGATTTATGCAAAGTTGGTTGTTTTGAACAAAATTCCTTACTTCTTCGACGAAGACGATTTGAGTTTGCTTGTTTCTTACATTGAAACGCTTTCAATTTCCATCGAAGGGAATAACCTTCTTAAGCAAACCATCGAAAAGGAAAAATACAAACAAGAACTTATCATTGCAAGGGAAATCCAAAGCAACTTCCTTCCAAAAGTATTGCCCAAATTTGACAATTTGGAACTTGATTCATTTTTCAAACCCTCGGAAGAAGTTGGCGGTGATTTCTATGATATTATCAAGGTGGATAATGAGAAAATACTTATTCTGGTTGGTGATGTTTCTGGTAAAGGAATGAGCGCTGCGTTCTATATGGTTCTGCTCAAAGGAATAATTCTTTCGTATAATTCAGATAATTTCTCTGTTCAGAATTTGTTTTGCCATTTAAACAAAACATTATATAATCAAATTGATAGACGCATACATATAACGATTTCTGGACTGTTGTTCGATTTGAAAAACAAGACTTTTGAATATTTCCGAGCGGGACATTTTCCGTTGATTTGCAGTTGCAATGGAACAATTGAGTTTGTAAACCCCAATGGTTTAGGACTTGCTTTGGTCAGCGATAAATTTTTTTCCGAGCAGTTGAGCGGAATCAAAAAACTTCTTCAATCAGAATCGTATTTTGTTCTATACACTAATGGTCTTGTTGAAGTGCTTGGTCAAAAGGATACAAGATTGGGACTTGAAAAATTGAAACAAATACTACAAACAACTGTATATAATAGTGCAACTGAATTGAAAAACAATATTATTGAAGAAGTGAATAGAAACGGAACAATTTTTGATGATGACATAACTTTATTAGTTGTTAAATACATTAATAACAAGGAGAAATGATTATGAACGAAAAATTGCAGATTTTAAAAGAAAGAACCGAAGATGTTGAAATTATTTTTGTTGGTGGGATTTTGGATGCACACACTGCCCCAATATTGGAAAATTCAATCAAAGAAACTATAGAAAATGGAATTGTTAGAATAATATTTAACTTGAAAGACCTTGAATACATTAGTAGTGCGGGTCTGGGTGTTTTTATGGCTTTTATTGAAGAAATTCGAAACAAAAATGGAGATTTTAAGTTTGCAGAAATGAAAGAAAAGATATACTCTATCTTTGAGTTACTGGGATTTCATCTGATTTTCGATATTCTTAAAAGCAATGATGAGGCAATAAATTATTTTAAAAATAATTATTTGAAGAAAAATGAGTGGTAAATATAAATTAGTCTTGAAAGCGGATTTAAACGAACTCGACAAGTTGCGAGATTTCGTGAAAAATATCTGCTATGAAAATAACATAGATGAGGGAAATTTATTCAAGATATCACTTGCATTGGAAGAGGCTTGCGTCAATCTTATCAAGCATTCTTATAAATTTGATTCTTCAAAGCAAATATCAATTTATTCGAAAGTAGAAAAAGGCAAAATACATTTTACACTTGAAGATTATGGTGCAAGTTTTGACCCCCGAGAAGTCCTTCCCATCGAAATTGAACAGATAAGAAAAAAATATCAAAAAGGTGGAATGGGAATTTTTTTGATTTCGCAAATTATGGATGAAATAAATTACACCCCAAAAAACAAAAATTCTCCTTCAAATAAATTGGAGTTAACGAAGATTTTAGAATAAACTAAATTTTGTAATTTAGTGTTTTCTTTTTGGAATATTGCTGAATAGTAATGAAGGGATTGATTATCGGAAGCGGAGTGATTTTGGGTCTTGTGTTAGGTTTCCTTCCTTCGTTTCAAAGGAGAAAACCAATTTGGTGGATATTCTTGTCTGTTCTCTTTATGTTTGTTACGATTTTTTTGACATTTGTTCCTTTTGTGGGTTCAAATTTTGCAACTCTTAAGTTTGTTGCGAAAAATATTCCCAACTTCGTCGGGCCTCTATACTTTAAAGTTCACGACATACAGAAATTCGACAGTGACCCCGAGAAAACCACTGTTTCAAAAATCATCGTATCAAATCCAAGAGTTGAAGGTGTTTTTGATAGTTTGTTTGTTCGAGGCGATTTACCCAAAGAATTTCAAATAGGAGAAAAACTTATTGCTGAAGTGAAATATAACCCCACAACTCAACATTTTGAATACCTTAAAACTATCGCAGTAAATCCTCTATTGGTTTTGCCCTATGTTCCTCAACTTGGCGAACAGATTAGAATAATGAATTTTCACGTTCCCTGTGCTTGGGTTGCCGTTGTTGCCTACTTAATTTCAATGTTCTTTTCCATTAAATACCTTCGGTACCATAAATTTGAAGATGATGATATATCCTCTGCCTCTGCCCTTTTGGGAACCATTTTTGCCATTCTTGCCACAGTAACTGGAATGATTTGGGCAAAGTTCAATTGGGGTTCTTTCTGGAATTGGGACCCCCGACAAACCTCGATTTTTGTCCTGCTTCTAATTTATTTTGCATATTTTGTCCTTCGACAAAGTATTGACAACGCTGAAATGAAAGCCAGATTGAGTTCGGTCTACTCTATTGTAGCATTTGTAACCGTGCCCTTCTTGGTATTTGTAATGCCAAGACTTCTGGCGGGAAACCACCCAGGCTCGGCAAATAGCGGAAATGCTGGTCCAATTCTAAGCACCCAAGAAGGAACATTAAATTTGCTTCAAACATTTGGGTTTTCCTTCGGTTTCCTTTCTTTTACTATGTTGTTCTTTTGGCTTCTTAGCTTAAAAATCCGAATAAATCAAATTCACAAATTAATACTGAGGCAAGAAAATGTTTGAATTTTTATCAAATAACCAACTTTACATTGTTTTGATAATTGTAATTATCATTTGGATTGGTTTGTTTTGGTATTTATTAAATACTGAAAGAAAATTGTCAAAAATTGAATCAAAATTTCAAAAAATGTTGAACAACAAGGTGAATGAAAAATGAAAAAATATATAGCAATTGGTGTTCTTGCTTTGATTTTTCTAACTTTTTTGCTTTTGTCTTTTAACAAAAGTTCAATAGAGTACACAGATTTTCAAACTGCAAAGGAATTAAACAAAAAAGTTCAAGTGGTTGGCACTTTGGAAAAGAACTTACCATTTCAATATAATCCCTCTTCCAACCTGTTCGAATTTTATATGAAGGATAAAAAAGGGAAAGTGATGTTAGTTCGCTTCAATGGTCCACAACCCAATAATTTCACTATTGCCCCAGAGTTTGTTGTGAAAGGAACACTTCAAGATACATTCTTCCTTGCAAGCGAAATTATTACAAAATGTCCTTCAAAATATGAAGGAGAAATTGAACAATTAAATAAAGTAAGGTGACAAAATGTTAGGGAAAATTCTCATTATTATTTCTGCAATTGGTTGGCTTTTATCGTTTCTTTTCTTCCTTTTCGGAGAAAATACAAAAAATGATAAATTTCTCAAACTCGCAAAAATCTCCTTTTTCGCTGGAATTTTAGGAATCGTTTTCTCTTCCGTTTTTCTTTTGTTCAATATACTTTCGCATAATTTTACAATTACTTATGTTTGGAGTTACTCCTCACGGCAATTGCCTTTCTTTTTGTTGGTTTCATCATTTTATGCAGGTCAAGAAGGTTCTTTCCTTCTTTGGGCTTTGTGGATGTCGTTGATTAGTTTTGCCTTTTACTTCTATTCCAAGAAAAACAATTTAGGTTATCTGCCACTATCCTTTTTCTCGCTGGCTATTCTTTTTATCACTATTATCTTAATCTTCAAAAGTCCGTTTGCGGATTTGTGGGAATCATTTCCCGATGGAAATATACCCAAAGATTTTGTTCCCCAGGATGGTAGAGGATTAAATCCAATTCTTCAAAATTATTGGATTGCTATCCACCCTCCAATTCTTTTCTTGGGTTATAGTTTGTTAACAGTTCCGTTCGTTCTGGCTCTTGCAAGTTTTTGGAAAAGAGAATATGAACGATTCCACACACCGATGGCATTTTGGTCTTTGCTCGGTGCTGGCGTTTTGGGTTTTGGTATAATGCTTGGAGGCTTCTGGGCTTACGAAACTCTCGGTTGGGGTGGTTTTTGGGGCTGGGACCCAGTAGAAAACTCTTCCTTGGTCCCTTGGTTATTGGTTACTGCGTTAGCACATACACTCCTTTTACAAAAAGTTAAAGGCGGTTTTATCAGAACAAATTTTGTTTTGGCTTGGTTGAGTTTTCTTGGGGTTCTTTACGCAACTTATCTAACCCGAAGTGGAGTATTAAGCGAAACTTCTGTGCACTCCTTCGTAGACCCTGGTAAAATTGTAAATGCTTTACTTTTGGTTTTTCTTGTAATATTTGCAGTATTTCCATTAATCTTATTCTTGATTAGAACTAAAGAAGTTCCTACGCCAGAAGAAAAAATCAAGGCCAACTCCCGACAATTTTTCGTAATTCTTGGAACAATTGTACTTATCATTGGTACTGTGGTTGTTCTTGTTGGAACAAGTTTACCCATCATCCAAGGTTTTATTGGTGCAAAAAAAGTTGCCCTCGAACCGTCATTTTACAATCAATGGATGGCTCCTATTGCGATATTAATTCTTATTATTAATGCGATTTCTTTACTTTATTATTGGAAAGACACTTCGACTTCTCAATTACTTAAAAAACTTTATTATTCTATTATTCCTTCTCTGATTCTGGCTATTATATTTTTTATCCTTGCTAAACAAAATTTACTTTTTGCATTTTTGATTTTTTCCTCAATATTTTCTTTAATCATAAATGTTGAAAAAATTTATAACAAAATTTCAACAGGTAATCTCCGCTTTGGTGCCTTTCTTTCCCATCTTGGAATTTCTTTTTTAATCATCGGTGCAATGCTGTCTGGGGGACTTGAAAAAACTCAAACAATCCATTTGGTCGAGGGACAGAAAGCCAATGCTTTTGGTTACGAGATACAATTAATTAAAAAGGAACGAGTTGAAATCGAGAAAACCGATAGGGAAAAATATAAGTTTCACATTCGGATGACAGACGGAAATAATAATTCGATAGTCAAACCAATTGTTTATTGGAGCGATTTTAACAACTTCGAACAACCTTATTACGAACCAGATATAAAAACTTATATAACCAAAGATGTGTATGTTGCTCCAAAGTCGTTTATGTTCAACGAATCCTTCCCACCTATATCTTTGAAGAAAGGGCAAAGTTTAAAAGCACCTTGGTCCGATAATGATACAATTATTTTCCTTGGATATGATATGAGTTCGATGCATATGGGCGCAAACCAAAGCCATTTTATGTTTGGTTTGATTTTAAATTATATAATTGATGGAAAAAGTTATCCAGACACTGTGTACGCAATTCTTAATATGAAATCGAGTTCTTTCAGTCCAGTTTGGAAACTTGTTCCAACAAAGGATTTTTCAATTGGATTTACAAAATTTGAACCAGCAGAAAATTTGGAACAATCAACTGTTGAACTTTCCTTTGGACAGGAAATGCTTGTTGCTGATATTACAATTAAACCATTCATCATTTTGGTTTGGTTGGGAGTTATCTTTACCGTGGCTGGTTTCATCATTGCAGTCTTCAAATACAAAAAGCAAAAAAAATTGGTTGTTGATGCTGGCAAATAAATTGAATTTGACTTCGTCAAGTTGTTTTTGTATAAATTAATTGGAGTTTTGGTATGTTTAACAGAGCAGTATTGATTTTAATTGTATTATTCGCATTCTCATTCAATTCTTGCCGTTCAGAAAGCAAAGAAAACATTGAAACAAAAGATGAATTTGTTGAAGTTACGGAACTTTCTCAAAACGAAAATCTTAACGAGTCTACTGACAAATCACCAAAATTCGAGCCATTAGTTTTCGTTCCAAAAAGCATAACCCCTGCAAAACCAGGAAATATTGTAGATTTTGTTTGGGTACAAAACGGAAAAGAAGTTAAATTTTCTGATTACACTAAAGGGAAGATAGTTCTTTTAAATTTCTGGGGAACTTGGTGTCCTCCTTGCCGACGAGAAATACCAGACCTCATCGAAGTTCACAATGAAGGCGAAACCAAAGATTTTGTTGTAGTTGGTATTACTCTTGAAAGAGATGTTGTAAATGCAGAAACTAATGTAAAAGATTTTGCAAAGCAAAAAGGAATAAAATACTTAAACATTATTGATAAAGACCAATCAATTGCCCGTGCTTATGGTGGAATTAATGCAGTTCCAACGACCTTCATTATTAATAAACAAGGGAAAATTGTTGAAACCCTTGTCGGTGCAAGAATGAAACAAGATTTTATTGATGCTATAAATCGGGCAAGAAAATAAATTAAAACATAAAAAACAAAAGGCTGGACAAATCCAGCCTTTTTTATTTTATAAATTTGTTATTAATCTGCCTGTGCAGAATTTTCTGGTGCAAGAGTTCTTTGTGCCAATTCG
Source organism: Candidatus Kapaibacterium sp. (assembly GCA_013414795.1). Lineage (GTDB taxonomy): Bacteria > Bacteroidota > Ignavibacteria > Kapaibacteriales > UBA2268 > Naka2016. The sequence goes on along the minus strand of CP058732.1, from coordinate 1,636,276 downwards.
TTGTCAATAAATAAAAGCCCCCCTTTCCAATCGCCGATTAGTTTCAATTTGTCGACAATTTCGCTTACGTTGGATTCCTCTTCAACTTGTTCGGTAACGAACCATTGCAAAAAGATTTGCGTGGCGTGGTCTCCTTCTTTAATTGCCAAGTCTGCAAGAGCGTTGATATTTTGAGTAATAAACTGTTCATGTTTCAATGCGTCTTCCATAGCAGCAAGTGGTGAGTCCCATTTCGATGGTGGCGCATCAATTGAACCAATACTTACAAGACCTCCTCTGTCGAGCATATAGTCGAAGAACTTCATTGCGTGTGTAGTTTCTTCTTGTGCTTGCAATCGCATCCAATGGGCAAATCCTTTAAGGTTGATCGATTGAAAATATCCCGACATTGCAAGATAGAGATTCGAAGAGTACATTTCTCTTGATAATTGTGCATTCAAAGCGTTTTGAATTGTTTCTTTTAACATATTTTCCTCCAATTAAAAGTAAAGTAACGACTGATAATGAGATTTATTTAGGCAACTTTATTAAAACTTGTGTTCCTCTTCTGTTTTCGCTTGCAAGATATGAAGGCGAATAAATCGAAATTTCTCCACCAAGGCGTGTGATGATTTCTTTAACTAAAGCCATTCCTAATCCAGTTCCTTCAATGTTTTTAGCCCTTGAAATGCTTGAACGATAGAACTCCTGGAAAATTTTTGGCAAATCGTCTTCTGGGATTCCAATCCCGTTATCTGCGATTGAAATTTCAACCACTTTATCAGTTTCTGTAACTTTCACTTCTATAACCCCATTTGGTTCCGTGTATTTTATCGCATTAGAGATAATATTTGACAAAGCCAGATTCAAAAGTTTTTCATCAGTTGAAATAACAATATTTTCTGAATTAGATTTTACACGATATTCCAAATTCTTTGACAGAATTAGAATTCTATGTTTATCATATAATTCTTGAATTAGTTTATTTATATCAACATTTTCTTTGTTTATCTCACTTGAAAGCCTAACTTGTGTTATTTCTAATATACCAGAAATCAAATCTAATGCATTTCGCAAACGATTTTTAATTCTATTAATTGGTTCGAGGAGATACTCCGGGATTTCCCCGATGCTTTTATTTGCAATTAAATCCACCCAGGTTAAAGCAGCAGAAACTGGTGTCTTCAAGTCGTGTACAACTGTCATAACATACTTTGATTTGCGACGTTCAGCCTCTTCCAATTCTTTATAGGCTTCGAACAATTGCTTTTCACGTTCATACAAAACTTTTGAGATGGAATTTGCAAGGTAAATAGACACGAAAACGACAATTGTGAATGTGGAAAAAAAGACAATTAAATACGAGGGGTCATTGTAAAGTGGGGTTTTAACAATCCCCGCAATTTGATTGTGTGGGATTATTTGATAGTACTCCAGAAGCGAACCACAAATTAAAGTAATTAGTGTCATTGTCATTATTAGACTTATAATAGGTCCAGGAAGAAGCAAACTTCCAATTATTAAATGAAACACAAAAAATGTGTTGAACGGAGATTCTACCCCACCAGTAAAATAGATTAAGAAAATTAATACAATAAAGTCGGAAACAATTTGAATTAATGAAAAATGCAAACTATGGACTTTAACTTTTTGAGATATTTTGGGGAATATAGTCCAAAGATAGTGAAATAATAAATTGTAACAGAAAATTAGTCCAGTTAGCAGCAAAATTTTTGTGTAAGGAAGCGAAATATCTGGGACATAGTTCTGAATGATTTTTGACCCAGCAACAAAACACAAAAGTAAGATAACTGCAAGATAGCGAAGATGAATTAACCATTTGTTTCTCTTTCGTATTTCAATCCAAAAACTATCGAATTTTATCCTTTCTGGTACAAGAGTAAATAGTTTACTAAAAATAACCATTTTATCAATCAAATTCTTTCTAAAACAATTTTCGTAATTTGTAAATTAATAAATTATTCAAAAAGCAAAAATGGAAGAAACAAGAACAATAAATGTGTTTGAAGGGAAAAAAATCATACTTGGTATTACTGGTTCTATTGCTGCTTATAAATCATTGCTTCTTATTCGAGAACTTGTACGTCGAGGCGCAATAGTTTACCCAGTACTTACCCCTGCGGCGTTACATTTTGTAACTCCCATCACAGTTTCTAATTTAGCAAGGAATGAAGTCATAGTTGATATGTTCAACTCGGAAATTCAACGGAAAGGTGCCTGGCATATTGACCTTGTTCACCATTGTGATTTGATGATTATTGCCCCAGCGACAGCCTCTACTATTGGTAAAATTGCAAACGGTATATGCGATAACGCACTTGTAACTCTTTCCACTGCTTTACCCAAAGGAATTCCCTTGCTTGTTGCCCCAGCAATGGATAGTTCAATGTATGAAAATCCTACGACACAAAGGAACATTGAAATTTTAAAAAATGATGGTGTATTTATCATTCCGCCTTCGTACGGCGAACTTTCAAGTGGATTGATTGGTGAAGGAAGATTACCCGAAATTCCTGTGTTGATGGATTACATCGAAACTTATCTCTACTTTAAAGAGATTGGCTTGGGAAAAGCAAACGAAATAAGACAAAGAATATCGAATAAGAAAGTTTTGGTTACTGCTGGACCGACTTACGAGAAAATCGATGATGTTCGTTTTATAAGCAATTTTTCGTCTGGGAAAATGGGATTTGCACTTGCCAAGCAATGCCAAATACTTGGTGCACAGGTAAAACTAATCTCTGGACCAACACATATAGAATTGCACCACAATATTGAAATGACAAAAGTTACATCTGCTAAAGAAATGTTCGAGGAAGTTGCCAAGCATTATTCTGATGTCGATATTGTATTTATGGCTTCTGCTGTTGCCGACTTCACCCCGATTGAGCCTTTCTCGGGGAAATTCAAGAAGGAGCGGGCTGAATCTCTTGAAATCAAATTGCAAAGGACAGTTGATATTTTAGGCTTTTTAGGAAAAGAAAAGAAAAATCAATTGCTTGTTGGTTTTGCTTTGGAAGATACAGCCAATGGTTTAACCAATGCTTGGCGAAAACTAATTCAAAAAAATTGTGATATGATTGTTTTAAATTATTTCGATAAAGAAAAAAGTGGATTTGGTGGAAATTTCAATACGATTACCCTACTTGGCTTTGCGAGTGATAATGAACTCTTTATCGAGGACTTTCCCCCAATGAGCAAAAATCTTTGTGCGTTAATAATTTTAAATAAACTTGCATCAATTATAAATTAAATCTTCGTTCCAAATTTTTCCATTACCTGGCGTAGATATTCAAAACTATAAATTCCAGTGTCGTGACCATCCTTCCAAATAATTTGAATCGCATAATTTCCAACAGGTTCAATAGAGTCTATCTCATATGTTCCAGGTTTGATTACATCTAATTTTAATGGTTCAAATTTCTTAAACCCGACTTGTTCCCCTTGACAACTTGCACAAGGACAATTGTCTCGCAAATCTTTTAAACTAATCACAGAGACAAAACCATCGAGCCAAGTAATTTTTAGCTTATCACCATCAATTTTTGTTATTTCAATAGGTTCCATACTACCTTATTTTTTTAATTTTCATATTCCAAATTATTATGAAACCGATAGCAGAAATCAAACACATTGACAAAATAATCCAGAAAGCGGATTTATACTCTGCTAAAGGAATTGTTACATTCATTGAAAAAAGACTTACAACGAAAGTTGGAACCATTATCGTAATGGTTATTATGTTTAGTATTTTCATTAAGACATTTAAATTGTTTGCAATTATCGAGGCTCGTGCATCCATCAAACTGGCAAGGATTGAAGAATAAGTTTCTGCTTGGCGTAAACACTGATTGTTCTCGATTAGAATATCTTCGAGCAATTCCTTTTCTTCATCGGTAATATTTAACTTCGTAGCATTGAATTTAATTTTCTCCAAGAGAAATTGGTTTGTAGTTATTGCATTGTGATAGTATACAAGGCTCTTTTCAAGAGCAAATAATTGTAGTAAATATTTGTTTTCTTGTGCCTGGCTCAATTTTCTTTCTAATTCGTCAGATATTTTGTTGATTGTGTTCAAGTGATTGTAAAATTGCAAAATAAAACTGTAAATGATTTTGAAAAAAACATCTTTTATTGTTGTGACTTTTTGGAAAGGTTTTGAAATCAACAAATCTATCAATTTGTCTTGCGATACAACAATTAGCCTATCCTTGAAAAGAAAGATACCGATAGATTGAACACGAAAAAGCAAGTCGTCTTCTGCAATGTGGTGTTTTGGGGCTTTGATGATAAATGCATAATGTTCTGGTTCGATTTCCAATCTCGCAAGTTCTTCGGGGTCGAGGGAAGATTGCAATGTATGTTCATCGATTAGAAAATTTTCTATGAGGAACCTTTTTTCTGTTTCCTCAAGTGCATGGAAAAAAAACAAATTTCCATCGGGGCTTGGTACTAAACGTTCTTCCTCTATTTTAAATCTATTTACCATTGCAATATCCCAAAAAACTCAAAATTACAAAAGTATAACAAGATTTATTTAATTTTCTCTTCATAAGTTCATCCTGATATAATATATCTACAAAGAAAATTTGAAAATTGATTTTTTTATTATTTTTGCTTTTGAGTAATATAATTATTTTAGAATGGTAATGAAAACCCAAACTGGGCTAACTGCAAAAGCAGAACGAAAAACTGAAATCGTACAACTCGTGTCTTTTTTTCTTGATGATGAAGAATATGCAATTCCTATCGATAACATCCAGGGAATTAACCGAATGGGCGAAATTACAAAATTGCCCGACCCTCTTCCTTATGTCGAAGGAATAACCAATCTTCGTGGTAGTATAATACCATTGATCAATCTTCGAAAAAGGCTTGGTCTTCCCCCCAAAGATTTTGACAAGACAACAAGGTTCATTGTTATTGAGTTTGGAAAACATTTGTTTGGATTTATTGTAGACTTTGTTAATCGGGTTCTTCGGTTGCCAAAGGATACTATCGAACCTCCGCCGCCCTCTTCGTTAAAAATCGATGCTAAATTTGTAACTGGAATTGCAAAATATGAAAATAAACTTATTATACTCTTAGATTTGACAAAAATGTTTACAGAAGATGAGTTCAATATTATTTCAAATTTTTAATAGAAGTTGATTAATGTTTAACAAAATTCGGGTAGTGTTATGAAAATTTCATCAAAACTTTTTCTGTCTTTCGGAGTTGTTTTACTTATTATCGTTGCCTTTGTTATTTTTGCTCCGGTGCAAATGAATTCTCTTTCCACTTATCTTGAACAGTTTAAAAATGAACAACTTGTTAAGGTTGTTTTGCTTAATGATATTAAGGAAAACCAAAATGTAATTGCTCGTGCAATCAGAAATATTCTCCTAACAGATGACCCCAAAATAATCGAAAAAGAATGGAATCGTGTACTCGAATCAAGAAAGAATCTTGGACAATTGATTGAAAAACTCTCTAAAATGGCAACCACTGAGAAAGAAAAAGAGTACCTGGGAAATCTTAATGAAATTAGACAAAAAAATATTGATGGTCAAAACAAATTATATGAACTTCGAAATCAAAATAAAACCAAAGAAGCCGTCGATTTCCTTTTTGGTGATTTCAGAGATATGCAAAATAAGTATTTGGGGACTGTGAATGATTTTCTCAAAGAGGAATTAGAACTTGCTAATAAAGCTGTTGAAAATGGCAAAGAACTGTCCGCAACATCAAGAAACTTGATGATTGCAATTGGTTTGATTGGTATAGTACTGGGGGTTGCGTTCTCTACTGTAATTTCAAGGAATATTTCCAAACCAATTAAAAAGGCTGTCGATGCTAGCGAAAGAATCTCGAAAGGAGATACAAACGTCGACCTTGAAACGAAATCCAAAGATGAGACTGCAATGTTGATGAACGCTATGAGAAAAATGGTCGAAAACATTAGTTCTATGGTTGAGGACGTCAAATTCCTTGCAAAATCGGCACAAGAAGGTAAATTAGATGTACGAGCCGACGCTTCTAAATACGAGGGAGATTTCAGAGAGTTAGTCGAAGGTTTCAATGGAACGCTTGATGCAGTGATTGGACCATTAAATGTGGCGGCGGAATATGTAGACCGTATTTCCAAAGGTGACATACCGCCCAAGATTACCGATGAATACAAAGGCGATTTCAATGAAATAAAGAATAATTTGAATCAATTAATTGATAGTTTAAACAGTGTTGCTAATATCGCAGCCAATGTTGCCCAAGGAAATCTTAGCATTGACATCATTGAAAGAAGCAAAGAAGATCATTTGATGATAGCACTTAAAACTATGCGTGATAGGATAAATACTTTAGTAAATAACATATATTCTATTGTTGATGAAGCAAAAAGAGGTAATCTTGCTTATAGGTTAGAAATTGGTGAAAACAAAGGGGATTATCTCCGACTTATTAACGGAATTAACGAAACTCTCGATGTTTTTTGTAATATTTTTGATTTTGCTGGCAATTTTATGATTGCAGATTCACAAGGATACATTAATTATCTAAACAAATCACAAGTAGAGTTTCTTTCCAAGTACGAAAACGATTATAGAAAAAATTATCCAGATTTTTCAGTTGCAAGGGTTCTTGGAACTCACATTGATAAATGGCATAAAAATCCATCCAAAAATCGTTCCATTTTAGAAAACCTTCGTTCCACACACATTGCGAAAATTAATATTGGTGATCAAATTATGCAACTTACCATTAATCCCCTTTTGGATAAAAATCAAAATAAGTTTGGGTATGTTGTTCAATGGGTTAACTATACTAATGAGGCAAATTTGGAAAAATCATTAGATAATATTGTTAGTAATGTTTTAAATGGAAATCTTGATGTTCAAATTGAAGAAAGAATATTTACCGGTTCGTACATTCAAATTGCAGAAAAAATCAATCAAATGTTGGAAATAATAAGTAGACAGATTTCATTATCCTCCAATTATCTTGGATTAATTGCAAAAGGAGAAATTCCAGATAAAATTACAGAGACTTATAAAGGTGAGTTTGAAAAATTAAAAGTAAACTGGAACTTATTGATAGACGCGATAAATAGAGTTGTTGATGATTCGTTGAAACTTGGGAAGGCCCTCGCAGAAGGTAATCTTGATTTCCGTGCCGATGCAACCAAGCATCAAGGTGTGTTCAAACAAATCATCGAAACTATTAACCAAGCAACTGATAACATTGCCGAACCCCTGCAAGAAACGGGGAATGTTATGAACTTTATGAAAGATGGTGATTTAACAGTTCGTATGCTGGGGCAATATGCTGGCGAACTTCAAAGGTTGAAAGAGAATATCAATATTATGGCAGATTCGATTAGTAACTTGCTTTTGCAAATTTCCGGTTCAGCCGATGTAACTGCTTCTGCTGCCGCTGAGATTTCTGCTATTGCAGAAACTCTTGCTGCTTCTGCCGCTGAAAATAGCGCTCAGGTGGACGAAATAGCAACCGCTATTGAAGAAATGAGCCGAACGATATCTGAAAATGCAATGGGAGCCACTCGCGCTGCCGAAGTGGCTGAAAGGAATAAGCAAATCGCCATTGAAGGGGGCAATGCTGTTCAACAGACAGTTAATAAAATGAGTGAAATTGCTTCGGTCGTTCGTGCTAGTGCCGAAAAGATTGAAAAGCTTGGTGAATCGAGCAAGCAAATCGGTGAAATTATTTCTGTGATTGATGAAATTGCAGACCAAACCAACCTTCTTGCTCTTAATGCTGCAATTGAAGCCGCTCGCGCTGGGGAACAAGGACGCGGATTTGCAGTTGTTGCTGACGAAGTTCGTAAACTGGCTGAACGAACCACCGAGGCTACAAAGCAAATCGCCAATATGATAAAGGGAATTCAAAAAGAAACAGATGAAGCAGTTAGAGCAATGAAGCAAGGCACAGAAGAAGTAAACAGCGGAATTGTTCTTGCAGACAAAGCAGGTAACTCCTTGAAAGAAATCCTTCAAAGTTCGCAAGAAGTTTGGGATATGATAAATCAAATTGCTGCTGCAACAGAAGAGCAATCTTCGACTGCTGAACAAGTTGCAAAGAATGTAAGTTCAATTTCTCAAGTAACTTCCGACACCGCAAATCGAGTGCAAGATATTGCGAAATCTGCTGAAGATTTAGCAAAGCAAACTGATATGCTTCGCACATTGCTCGAAAGATTTAAGTTGCGCAAAGAAGGAGAAACCTCCTATCTTGAAGGTAAAGACGCAAAGAAACTTGGTACGAAAGGGAGTCGATACTTAGGTAGCGGCGGAAATTAATCTGAATTTTTTATTACGAATGGGGCTGTCTTAATTTTAAGACAGCCTCTTTTAATAAATTAATTTTTGGAGAATGGATACGATACCAAAAGAAATTGAAGAAATTCTAAAACAAAATCCAAAGATATTGGAAAAATTTATAAAATTACCCACCTCGCACAAAAGAGAATATATCAATTATGTAATGGAAGCAAAGAAAGAAACAACAAAAGTGAAAAGAATTCAGAAAATGATTGAAATGCTTGAGAAAAAAGACTAAAGATGGTCAAGCCAAGCAGAATTCGGATTTAAGTATTTTTTCATTACATCAGCAGTTAAGCACGAGTGGACGGGAAGGATTCCAATTAAATCTCCAACCTTATGTGTTCTAAAAAACTCTTTGGTTGTCTTTATTACCGAGTGTTCTTGAGTAATCATTTTGACATAAGAATCCTCAATTGGACCCGACCAGGTAACATCGAAAATATCAACGACTAAGCCATAAATTTCCGAATCTTCAAACTTTAAAGATTCCTTGGAAAGATGGACTGCCCCACCAAAACATACCACTTCGTTGCGTTCGGGGTACATTGCAACAATTGGAACAGCGAGGCAAATGGCAATATCATCCACGGTGCAACTACCAATAGCGGTTTGCATTAAATCGTAAAATACAAAATTCCCTGGTCGAAGTTCGTCAACACCAGCGAAATCTTCACAAATGGAAACAGATGGAGTATCGCCAATTGAAAGTATTGGGTTGTAACCCATAGAAATCAAAAGATTCTTTAAATCAAATAATTTGGCAAGAAATGATTTATTGTTTTCTATAACTTCTTCTGGACTTTTGGCGAAATAGTTCAAGCCATTGTGTGCCAAAAGACCCAAAAAATTTAAAAATTTCGACTTTTGAATGATTTTTAAAACTTTTAAAATCAAATCAGTATTATTAATATCAAAACCTGAGCGTTTGTAACCAACATCTATTTCCAAATACACATCGACTGGGAAAGTCAAAATTCTATTTAAAAATTCCAGAGAATAAACATCTGAAATAGTTAGTTTTAAATCTATGTGCTTTGCGATAATGAGAATTTCGTCGAGTTCCCGAATATTCAAAGGGAAAGCGATTAAAATATCTCTCCAATCGGATTGCATAAAATATTTAGCCATTTTGAGGGAAGAAACAGTGATTTTTCTTACGCCCTTTTCCCAAAACCACTTTCCAACTGCTTTTGATTGATGGGTTTTAAAATGTGGTCTGAATTCGATTCCCATCGATTTGACTTTGGTGAAAATCTTATCAATGTTGTTTTTGCATTTAGTCTCGTCGATTAATAGTGTTGGTTCACAAATATCTTTAATAAAAACGCTATTCACTGTGTTCCTCGTAGACTTTAATACAATAACGTTTATAGTCGGAATCTGGCATTTGTTCAACAAATCTAATGAAATCGGATTTTGTTATGTAACCTAAATTTAAAGCAATTTCTTCCAGGCAAGCAATTTTCCTCCCTTGTCGTTGTTCGATGGCTCGAATGAACAAAGCAGCATCAATAAGATTGGAAGGGGTTCCAGTATCAAGCCAGGCGATTCCCCTGCCAATGATTTCGACTTGAAGTTCACCAAATGCAAGATACATTTTTTGTAAATCCGTAATTTCCAATTCACCACGAGAAGAAGGTTGCAATCTTTTTGCAAACTCCGACACCCGTTCATCAAATAAATACAAACCAGGAATAGCCCATTTCGAAACAAATACCTTTGGTTTTTCAATTATATCGATGGGCTTTTTGTCTTTGTCGAGCACAACAACACCATAACTTTGGGGATTTTCAACTTCATAAGCAAAGATAGTTGCCGAAGCCAAATTTTTAATTGCATTTCTGAAAAAGTCAAGTTTACCATAGAAAAGATTATCACCCAAAATTAAACATACCTTTTCGTTTTTAATCAAGGCTTCGGTAATAATGAATGCTTGGGCAATGCCTTCTGGTTTCTCTTGGACACAATACTCGAATGAAAGCCCCCATTGTTTTCCATCGCCAAGAAGTTTTTGATAATTTGGAATGTCAGTTGGAGTGGAAATTATGACAATATCTCTAATTCCACCAAGCATAAGTGTTGCAATGGGATAGTAAATCATCGGTTTGTCGAAAATAGGAAGAAGTTGCTTGCTAATTACATTAGTTGATGGATAGAGACGAGTTCCCTTTCCTCCAGCAAGTATTAATCCCTTCATATAGGTTTGCTAAAAAAACAAAAATACAAAACAATCGGCTTTTTGCAAAGCCAGGTGAAAAGATTAAGACTAAAAGTAAAATTTTAGGAATTTTTATTAAGATTTTCTTCTGTTATAGGTTCGAAAGTTGAAATTTCATCAGAATTATTATCGCTATTTATTTTGCAACCACAAAGAACGGTTAGTGTGAGGGTGTTCAAATCTAATATTTTTTGATTGTGATTTTCGTTGCAGTTGCAATTGCATTTATGGTTTTGCATTTTTATCTCCATTTTTAATTCAAACAAAAAGCAAAATTAGGCAAAACAAAAGTAATATGCAAATGATTTCAAATTTTGAGTCGCTAATTTTGTGTAATTTTGAATTTACTTTTATTTATTAGTAATGGAAAACGCTTTCTGGATTTTAATATTAAGTTCAATAGTCTATTTTTTAAGAATTTGTTTTTTTATAACTGGTTTCTTTAAGGAAAGAAAAATCGCAAACAAGTTTTCTAAAAATGAATTACAGCCATTTGTTTCGATAATAATTCCAGCCAGAAACGAAGAGGAAAACATACAAAGGACATTAAGTTCATTTGAGAAACTTAATTATCCAAAAGATAAGTATGAAATCATTGTTGTAAATGACCGTTCAAATGATAACACTCAACGAATAGTCGAAAATCTTTTACAAGAAATACCAAACTTAAAACTCCTCACTATCGAAAACGATGAACAAAAGCAAAAGATTCCTGGCAAGGCTGGTGCTTTGCATTTTGGCGTTGAACATTCCAAAGGAGATATCGTTTTCGTTACTGATGCCGATTGTACAGTTAAAGAAAATTGGGTAGAAAAAATTGTGAAATTTTATAGTGATGTAGAAACTGGCTTTGTAACTTCGTATACCAACGTTGTTGGCTCAAGACTTTTCGACAAAATTCAAGCAGTCGAATGGATTTATATGCACACAATGGCAATGGGTGGAATTGGTTGGAAGCAACCATTGGGTTGCTATGGAAACAATCTAACATTTCGGAAATCATATTACGAAACCTTTGGTGGTTATAAGAAAATACCATTTTCCGTGACCGAAGACCTTGCTCTTCAACAAGCCTTTCACAAAAATGGATATAAGGTCCACTATTACATAGACCCCGAGGCGACTGTCGACACAAAACCAGTTAAAAACATTGTAGAGTATTTTGCACAGCACCATCGCTGGGCACGTGGCGGCTTGAACTTAGGATGGCGGGCTGTGATTTTCGTTCTCTCTTCGTTTGCTATTTGGGCTGGTTTTATTTATTTCACAATTGTTGAAGACCTTTTCCATTTTCTATTGCTACTTGCAATTCGAATGGTTGGAGATTTACTCCTTCTTTTTCCACCTCTAGTTATCTTGAAAAAGAAAAGTTACATTTTTTATGTTCCAATTTCTGTTTTCTTTTTCTTATTAGTTGAACTGACAATACCCTTCTCTATTTTAAATAGAAAAGTTAAGTGGAAAGGGCAAATTTTCAAGTCTACTTAACAAAAGAAAGTGAATTGATAATTTTGTCGAAAATTAGCCTAAAATAAGAAAATTGGTTGGCGGGTGCTTGAAAGAATGCAAAGAACAAAGTATCCTCTTTTGCAAGAGCCAGTTCGAAGCATTGATAAGTTGGAGAATTTTGCCAATACTGGACCAATGTTTCGTACATATTCCCCGTATATTCCCCTCGTGTAAACAATTTTTGTTGCAAGTAGCGATAGTAGTTATATTCTTTTGAATTTTTTTCAACGCTACCTCTCCAAAAATCCAAAATTTCTCCAGTGGTTTGAACGCCATATAATTTGGACATATTCTTATTGTAAGAGAGCCTTACACCTACTGAATAAAAATCAGTATCGGATTTGATATTCTCGGGTGTAATTAAAACCTCATCATAGTTTTCAGCGACTTTATGGAATAATTTCCAATGAGAGGGGACTTCAACAGAGAAAACCCCAAGCGAATCTGTAATTTTCACGAAATTTATTTCTTCAATAGGTTTAAACAAATCCTCGTTTCCCAATAATATAGCCAATTTCTTTCGGTCTTTTTTTGCAAGGTCAATTTTTCCGAGTTTTTCGTATGCAATAGCACGGTTGTTTAAGGCATCTACTTCATTAGAGTCCAATGCAAGACATTGATTGTAGTCTTCAATCGCTTTTTTGTAGTTACCAAGTTTAAAATAGGCATTACCACGATTGTAATAAACCTTTGGGTTTTTTAACCTTAGTTTAATGCATTTATCAAATGCTTTAATCGCATCCTCGAACATTTTCATTTTATAGTAAACTCGCCCCAATTCGTAATAAGTGGAAACATTATTCGGATTAATTTTTAAGGACTTGTTTAAATCATTTAAAGCATCTTTCAACTCCCCTATTTCAATGTTAATCGTTGCTCGATTTGTATATGCTTCTGCAAAAGTAGAATCAAGTTCCAATGCTTTGTTAAAATCATCAAGGGCAAGTTTGAAGTCGCCAAGATATAGATAAGCCAACCCACGATTGTTGTAAATATCGGGTGTATTCGCACCTTTACCAATTGACAATGTCAAATCGTCGATTGCCTCTTCAAAATTGTTCAGGTATAATTTTGAAAGTCCACGGTAGTAAAAAACTTCGTAGGAGGAGTCACCCTTCGAAATTGCTTGATTGAAGTACTTTATGCTATTTCTGTAGTCTTTTTTAAAAAAAGAAGTAACCCCTTTATTCTTGAAGTTTTCCTCGGCACTCAATTGAAAGTAAAAAATAAAAAAAATGAGAGCAACTATATAAAGACAATTTCTAACCATAATTCTAATGAAAATAATTCTAGTAATATTTTGAAAACGATAAAATACATTAAAAAGTTTAAAAATAAAGCAGGGTTGCAAACCAACCCTGCTTTTTATTTCAAATCAAAATCAATTATTTATTGAAACTTGAAAGAATTCACCGACTTTTCAAAGATTGGTTTGTAGTTTTGCTCTTCTCCAACAAACCAATTCATTGTGATACGATAAAGTTTATTATTGTGAACTACATAGTACACACGGCTTTTAACATTTTGAATTGGTGAATATTCGAAATAATATGCTTTCTCACCGCTTAAAGTCGTAGGTTTGGGTTCAGTATTTTTGTGCCGTGCTTTGTTGTCTTCAACAATTTTGTCAAGTTTATTCTGTTTCGATGCATCGAAAATATCAATACGGATATCACAATCAAGTCTTCTCTCGCCGATGTATTGATATGATTTCAACGCTCCACCTACCTTTGGATTGCGAACATCAAAATTGTCGGGGATTTTAATTGAAAAACCTTCGCCTTTGTATTCAATCAAATTTGAGGATGGTGGGGGTGCTTCGACAACCTTCTTTATTGTATCTGGGGCAACCTGGGGAATATATGCAAGTTTAACGGAATTTAAAATTTGGTCGAAACCAGCCTTGTAATTCTCAAAAGTGCTTCCAAATGCCTCGAATGAAATTACTGTGACAACTTGGGGATCCTTTTGGGCATAGTAAATCTCACCGTGAAAGACACCGTCACCTAATGGAAATTCGTAAGTTTGTTTCACTGCTTCTACCCCATCGATGACAACTTTGGTTGGTGCAGAGTAGGTTTCTGGTGTGAATTGTTTTTTTGCAATGACTGAATCAATAGTCTGACCTTCGGGCAATTTAATTGCAAGCAATTCAATTTTTGCTCCTGCTTCTCCTTCAGGGTCGAATGTCCTAAATCTTTTAATGACAGTTTTGGTGGTAAATGCAAGGAAACGGTCACCAGGATATTTTTGAATTTCCCAATTTGTTGGATATTTGATTGAGAATCCCATAATTGGATCGTCGTAAGTAGCCAATTCTTTGATTTCAACTATTTGTTTCTTTTCACCGCAAGAAAATACTACAAATGCCAAAAGTAGGAACAAAAAAGTGGTTGATTTTTTCATAGATTTCCTCCTATTTAAAAATACAATTTAATGAAATTAATTGTTTTTTGCACCTTCTGCGATCCATTTTCGAATTGCTTGTATCTGTTTGCTGTTTAATTGCCATTGTAAATTAGGTCTATGCGGTAGTTTATATTCAATAATTTGAACAAGGACGCTCCCATCTGGATTTCCAGGAATTACTAATGCTCCGTTGTAAGAGTTCATCAATGAAAAGTAGTCGTAAATTTGGACATTACCGCTTGGCGAGACTTCACCGTGGCAATATGATAAACCGCAGGTATTTCTCAAGAGCGGTAGAATATGATTATTGAAACTCAAATTACTATCTGGAAAATCGGTTGGATTGTTGTTGGTTGAACTACTACAGGAAATAATTAACAAAGCCAAAATTGTAAACTGAATTAACTTCATTACTAAAAATTAATAATAAATTCTTAAAATGTTAGTTTCCGGGAAAAATTCACACTTAAATTCCCTTAAAGGCTTTTCTGCTGGTCCTTTTAATGGTAAACCACCATTCAGTAAGTCGAATTCAGAGCCATGGCAAGTGCATACCACCCGACATATTTTCTTGTTAGCCTCAACAGTTTCCAACTTTATAGGGGCCCGAACTTTTTCTTTACCGAAACAATGGTCGTGAGTACACATTCCCGAAAAGCATTTAAAGTCATCAATTTTGTTTTCTTTTTTCACTCTTACAATAATTACAGGTATTCCGTAATTTATTTGTTCAAATTGCTTTGTAACGCCCGAACCAAGAAAATTTAAAACTGGAAAGTTCAGAACATCGCTTTTTTCGTTTGTCAAGTCAATTTCTATAAACTCCCCTTTTAATTGTGGAGGAATAATCCAATCTTTCTCACAACTAATTATAGGAAGAAAGATGAGAGAAATCCCAACACCTTTTGCTAAATCTGTAACTTTTTGAAGAAATTCTCTTCTTGAAGAATTTATAAACATATCAATGCTCTACAATCATTTTCTTAATTGAAACGAATTTCCCCTCAACACTCATTTTTATAAAATAAACACCAGAGTTTAATTCAGAAACATCAATCAAAATTTCTTCGCCTGATGGTTTGACCAATCCGCTAAACAGTTTATTAATAATTTTTCCTCTTGAATCAATCAAGATTATTTCAACATATGATGGTCTTTCAGTTCCAAACCTTACAATAGTACTCGTGGAACAAGGATTAGGGAAATTCTGATGCAGAAAGGTAAATTGTTCTTTCTCGTCAAATTTGCCAAGGGGGTACAAAGCCACTTCCAAGTAAATTGTTTTATCACCATCATATTCCAAATGAATTCTTTCCAGGTCACGTGAGGCTGGACCCCAAACGTATTTTCCAGTGACATCGAAAAGTGTTCCATGACCAGAGCATTCGAACAGATGTAAATCTGGGTCCAGGTCCTTCACTGGATAACCTTCGTGCGGACATCTTTCAGATACTGCAATAAAGTCGACTCCGTAATCTTCTTTTGGTACGTGCACGATTATAACTTTTGGATAAAACATTAAAGTATTTTCAATCTTAATTCTTATTGAACCCCAAATAGGTATTAACTCTGGATAATCATTCAGACTTATTCCATAAATACCAAGGATTTCGTCACCTGTTTCTTTGAGTTGAGGTCGAAGAAATCCCAACAATTTATGAGGTGGGAGAATTGTCGTTGCTGTTCCAACAAAGACAAGTTCCAGAAATTTTCTTCTATTTTTGTCAACCAATTTTCTTATTTAAATTTACCAAAATAAATACGAGTACATAAAAGAATTATTTAGTAGCCAAAAGACTTAAATCGTTCTTGGTTTAAAAAGTCCCAATCTGTAAGGGCTTTAAGGAAATTTATCAAGTCCTCTTTTTCTTGCTCCGTTAGATTGAGTGGTTTCAAAATCGTATCTTTATTTATTGTTGGGTACCCACCATTATTATAATTTTCAATTACTTCTTCCAAGGTTTGATAAGTGCCATCGTGAAGATAAGGAGCAGTGATTTCGATATTTCTCAATGAGGGTGTAAGAAATTTATTCCTATCTTCAAACTTGCCAGTCGAATAGAAGCGACCAAAATCGAAATAATGATTTGTTGTTCCAGTATTATGAAATTGTAAGTCGGTAAATAGGAAACCACTATGGCAAACTGAACATTTGGTTCTATCGCTAAAAAACAATTTCATTCCTCTCTTCTGTGATTCAGTTAGTGCATTTGAATCTCCCCTTACATATCGGTCGTAAGCAGAATTTCCCGATACAAGTGTACGTACAAAAGTGGCTATTGCTTTTGCAGCAAGATATGGATATGGTTTGCTTTTCTTTCCAAATGCCTCCTCGAACATTTTAGGATAGAAGGGATGATTACTCAATCTTTTGAAAATTTCATTGGTATCGTTATCGAAGAAAAGTGGACTGTAGAAATCGTGATATATTGCATCTTCCAAAGATATTTCGTTCCCCTCCCAGCCTATAAGATTCCTATATGCGACATTTACCAATGATAAAACATTGCGTGGTAAAGGAAAACGATTGATTGTTAAAGGATTAGGTACATTATTTGCAAAAGCATAACGTGGATTGTGACAACTTGCACAAGAAAAAGTCGAATCTTTTGAAAGAATTTTATCAAAAAATAGATACCGTCCTAATTTTTCCTTTGCTGAAGAATAAGCGTTATCCTTTGGAAATGGAATTTTGGGAAAACCTTTTGGCGAAATTGAATAATCGACTTCGCTGGAATTAGTCGTAACTGAATTCTGCGAACAAAAATTGTTAAAAAGTAATAGTAATACCGAAAAAATTGCAAGAATAATTATTTTATAAAATTTTGACATTTTCATCTTGCTCGAATTAAATCAAAACTCAAATTTAAATAAATCGTTAGAATTGAAATATAGGTTTCAACGTTTATTTTGGCTCTGCGAAATCTGGATTTGTCAGAAATTCCCAGTCCGTTAATGCTTTAAGAAAGTTAATCAAATCTTGTTTTTCTTGGTCAGTCAAATTTAATGGTTTGATTAGAGTGTCTTTGTTTATTGTTGGAAAACCACCACGGTTATAATTTTCTATGACCTCTTCAAGAGTTTTGTATGTTCCATCGTGAAGATACGGAGCAGATACTTCAACATTCCTTAAAGATGGTGTGAGGAACTTATTCCTATCTTCATATTTTCCAGTAACATAGTAGCGTCCAAAATCAAAATAATGATTTGTTGTACCAGTATTGTGAAATTGTAAATCCGTAAAAAGGAAACCGCTGTGGCAAACGGAGCATTTGGTTCTTTCGCTGAAAAATAGTTTCATACCACGCTTTTGTGATTCTGTGAGAGCATTAGTGTCCCCTCGAACATACTTATCGTAAGGAGAATTTCCACTAACCAGGCAACGAACAAATGTTGAAATAGCAAGAGCAACATTCCAAGCAGTAGGTTTTGCACTGTCACCAAAGGCTTCTTTGAACAACTTTGGGTAAATTGGATGATTCTCTAACCTCTTTTGCAGTTCGTTCGTATCTGTTGCAAAAATATATGGTAAAAACAAACTTCGATAAGCAGGCTGTTCTATTCTTTTGCCACGTCCGTCCCAAAAAATTTTATCAAAATAAGCAACGTTTGTCAATGACATTGTATTTCGAGGTTCGGGAATTTTGTTATATCCCAGACTGTTTGGTACATTATCTTGAAAATTATGAGCCTGCTTTAAACAATGCGAGCAGGATTTAAAAGAATAGTCTTTCACAAGGATACTATCATAAAAAAGTCTTCTGCCAAGTTCAAATTTGGCTTTGGAATAAGGATTATCCGCTGGGAAAGGAATTGGAGGGAAGCCTTTGGGCGCTTTCGAATAGTCTTTTGGTTGTTCTGTTTGTGGTGTGTTGTTATTTTCTGTGCAACTTGTAATTAGAAATATCATTGAAGCAAAAATTAACCATATTCTCTTAATATTACCTCTTTTACGTTTCATATCAAACCCAACCTTAAAACTCATTCAAAATTAACCTTTTTGAATAAGAATGTTTTTTCCTAAATAAAAAAAGGCTGTCCAACTGCCTGGACAGCCAATAATCAGAAGATAGTATTAATTTCGTTCTATTAATTTAGCCTTATGCTTTTTTAATTGTCTGACCATCTTATCAGTTGCTCCTCTAAGGCTTTTTAAAAAATCTTCAGAACTTTCTTCGACAATAAGTGTATCTCCATTGACAACAAGAGTAAATTGAACTTTATTTTTGCTATCTGCTGTGAATTCAACACTTGCGCTCGAAATTAAATCGGAGAACCGTTCAAACTTTTTGATTGCATCCAATGCTGCTTCTTGCAAATCCTGTCTCGACTTCAAATGTCGAAAAGTGATTTTGGTTTGCATATCTCACTCCAATAATTATGAAACATTTGTTAATTAATAAATCAATTGTTAAAGAACGATCTAGTATTTAAGTTCACCCCAATAATTAAAACGATAGAAAAAGGTAAAATTGTTACGTTTTTTGGCAGTGGCTCGATAGATGGAACATTCGCAAACAAATCCATATTTCGATACATTAAAAAGAACTTAGTTTCGAAAAAGAAGAAGTTCATAATTTGCTCTTTATCCCAAATATCGAAGGGAAGGACATTCCTAATACCAAAGGCGAAAAATGGTGAAAACTTTCTGATTTCAAGGGTTCGCAAGCCTTTTCTTGGATCATCTTCAAACTCTGAACTAATGAATTCATTCCACTTGGCTTTGTCGTACGACACTCCAAATTGGAAATGGAATTGAGTTTTGAAATCGGTTTCAAATGGTGTCACAAAAAAAGACAACGATATGGGAAGAAAGTTAAATTCGAAATTTTCACTATAAGTGCGAAGAAAAGTATTGTATGAGTAACTTGATTGCTTTGTGAAGTTGGAAGAAAACGAAAGTGAAATCCAATCAATACTCAAAACAAAATTTGTTACGGTTGGAATTTCAAAATTCAATGATAGACTGGGAAAGTTTCTGTAAGTGAATTCGCTTGAATTTGAATTAGAGTAAACATTGTAAGCATCGAAGAAGGAAGTTGAAACTTGATTGATTGGAAAATTGTATGAAACCTCGATGTTATTAATAATAAAAGGATTTCTTCTTTCTTTCGAAAAAGATAGCAGTGGTATGAGCAAAGCAAGTAAAACAACAATCTTTAATTTAGAAACCATTTAATAAGTCTTGCTAAAGTTGATTTAAGTTCCTTTCGAGGAACAACAATATCAACAAATCCTTTTTCAAGTAGAAATTCGGCTTTTTGGAAATTTGCTGGCAACTTCTTTTTTATTGTTTGTTCTATTACGCGTGGACCAGCAAATCCAATCAATGCCCCAGGTTCTGCAATTGTTATATCTCCAAGCATTCCAAAAGATGCTGTTACCCCGCCAGTTGTTGGGTCGGTCAAAATAGTTAGATATGGAATACTATTCTCAGCAAGTTCAGTAAGTATTGCAGAGGTTTTTGCCATTTGCATAAGCGAAAGAGCCGCTTCTTGCATACGCGCTCCCCCAGATGCACAAACCATAATCAATGGCACTCTGTTTTCAAGACTGATGCGAGCAAGTCGATAAAATTTTTCACCAACCGCGGAGCCCATACTTCCGCCAATGAAAGCGAAACACATAAAACCCGCAGCAACAGGTATGCCATCAATCTTGCCTAATCCAGTTATTAATGCTTCGTTGAAGCCAGTAGATAAACGTGCCTGCTCGATTCGTTCCACATAGGGCTTAGAATCAAAGAAATTTAAAGGGTCGTCGGAAGTGATATTTGCATTCACTTCCTCAAAACTTCCTTCGTCGAGAATTATGTTAATATATTCAGATACGCCTATTCGATAGTGGTGGTTACATTTTGGACAGGTGAAAAGGTTCTCTTCGAGTTGCTTCTTGAAAACTATTTCACCACAAGATGGACACTTAGTCCACAATCCATCTGGCATTTCTTTCGGTTTGTCCGATTCAATGTTTTCCTTAGATCTTAAAAACCATCCCATAAAAACACATAAATTTACACAAAACAAATATACAACTAAAAATTGAAAAATACAAAAATTTCAGAAAATGTCCTATTTATCATTTTCCTCCTTGGTAATGTTGGAATAAATATTTTGAACTATGCCAATTGATATTGCATAGGTCATCATAGCACTTCCACCATAACTTACAAAAGGCATTGGCAAGCCAGTTGTCGGCAAAAATCCAATGTTTACAAAAGCGTTTACAACTGTAAATAATCCGATAGATATAAAAACACCGCTAACAAAATAAAAGCTAAAACCATCCTGACATTTTTTGGAAATAAGATACAGCCGCAAAAGCAAGATTAAAAAAATAGACGCAACGACCGTTATTCCAGCAAATCCGTATTCTTCAGCAATAATAGAAAAAATATAATCACCATAAGATTCTGGTAAAAATAAATTGCTTTGTTTGGTCTTTCCGGGTCCAAGTCCAAATAATCCACCATTTCCTATAGCTATTAAGGCTTGGTTGGTCTGGTAAGTAAGATAAGTCTGGGAATCGGAGGTCAAAAGTTCAAAGTAGCCTATAAGTCTGTTCATCCTATAAGATTCAGATACTCCATATAACCCGCCAAGAATCAGAAGAATAATACCAAATCGAAAAATGTATTTAATTTTTATCTTGGCTATAAAGAGAAGTATTAACGAGATTATTAAAAGTACAAAAGCGGTCGAAAAGTTTGGTTGTAAAGCGATAAGAATGCAAATAATTGTTACCCAAAGGAAAATTGGGAACGGAACAAACATAAACTCGTCTTTCAAATCATAACGCTCGTAAAGAGTTTTGGAAATGTATAAAATAAGCGAAAGTTTGGCAAGTTCCGAAGGTTGAAAATTTGCAAATCCTAAATCTATCCAACGGGCAGCCCCCTTCACTGGAATGCTAAAGATAAGGACTAGAAATAATAGAAAAGTTGAAAGATAAAGCAAAAGATTAGTAAATTTTAGCCAATTTTTGTAATCCACAAAAGTGAAGATAAGCATCAGGATAAACGAAACAACTATATTTCGAAGGTGATTCCAGAAAAAAATTTCATAATTGCCAAACTTATATTCAGCATAAAAGGCGCTTGAACTGTAAACCGCCGAAAGGCTGAAAATCATCAAGACAGTCACCGAAATGAATAAAATCCAATCTATTTTTCGATTAAAAAGTTTCATTCAACTTTTAGTTACTATTTTTGCAATTTTAAATACAAAAATAAAGGATTAGAATGAATTTAGAACAAAAAATTAAGGCTTTGGACAAATCGAATATGTTTTTGCATCTTAAAAATTTTCCAAATCAAATAACGCAATCGATAGAAATTGCAAAGAAATGCCGAGGATTTCAAAATAAGAACAAGAAATTTGTTCTACTTGGAATGGGTGGTTCTGCAATTGCTGGCGATTTACTTCAAACATACTTTAGAAATTCACCTTATAATGACATAGAAATATTTGTCAATCGTAATTATTCTCTATTGCGAAAAGTTGATTCAAACACAAATGTGATTGCTAGTTCTTACTCGGGGAACACAGAAGAAACACTCGAAGCCTATTGGTACGCTAAACAATTCACGCAAAATATAATTGGAATAACCTCGGGGGGCAGGCTCAAAGAGATTTTGTCTGACGATGGTTTTCCAGTTGTCGAAATACCCAGCGGGCTTCAACCACGTGAAGCGCTAGGTTATTCGTTTTTTACACTTTTTTTGCTTATTCTAAAACCTTTGCTGTTCGATTATGATTTCCAAAAAACTATTGAAAAGCTGGAAAATTTGATGGCATTCTTAAATGAGAAAGCAGAACAATATTCAAAACCTCAAAATAACGATGCATTTGATATGGCATTGAAATTAAAGGACAGAATTCCGATTATCTATTCAACCGAGGAAACATTTTTTTCAGTAGCATTGCGTATAAAAGCCCAAATTCAAGAGAATGCCAAACAATTGTGTTTCATTGGTGCCGTTCCAGAAATGAATCACAATGAAATTAATTCATACGTTTTTCCAGAGTCAATGATAAATAATATCAAAGTGCTCTTTCTAAAAGATAAGAACGACCACCCCAAGAACAAGAAAAGAATCGAGGCAACAAAACTCATTCTTTCAAAAAAAATCGAAGTAGTGGAATGGGAAAGCGATAAAGAAGATTTTCTTTTTCGACTTTTTGATGCAATATACTTTTTTGATTGGGTCAGTTTTTATCTTGCTATGGAAAATGGTGTCGACCCAACGCCAATACCCACAATTAAAGAATTGAAAGATTTTATGCAAAGATAAATTAAAGATAGATAAAAAGATAATTTTGCAAAATGCAAATTTTTTTGTAATTTTGTATTTGTTTTTTGTATTATTTTTGTAAAATTATGCCGAGAGTTAAAAAATCTCGAAGAACAAAATATGTAACTGTCTATTCGCCTTTCGTAATGAAAGAAACTAAGCACGAGTTGGTTGGCGAGCCAGTCGAGACCCCACAAGGACGAATGCAGTGGGCTCGTTGCACGCGCAGCCGACAGATGCAATTGCTTAATCTCGACCTTATTGAAAACGAACTCGAAAAATCCAAAGCTGTGCTGAACATTTCAATAGAAGACGCAAAGAAATACGACATCCACGAGAATTACCAAGTCGGTGACATAATTTACCATCCGATTTGGCAAGATGTCGGAATTGTTCGAGAAAAAGTAACTATCAGTAACGGAATGAACGCCATTATTGTTCTATTCCAAAAAAACAACGAAAAAAGATTAATAGAAAATTTACAAAAATAGTTTGTTAAACAATTAATTGGGGGAATTTACATTGATAGGTGTAATTTTGCAATCAAATGAAAATATCGACAAAGCATTGAGAAGATTCAAAAAGAAATTTGAAAAAAGTGGTATCCTTCGCGAGTACAAACGAAAAACTGTTTACGTTAAACCTTCTGTCGAAAAAAGAATGCAAAGATTGAAGACCTTGCGACGCATTCGACGTGCTTCCCAAGAAGAAATGTAGCACACTTTTATCTTTTATGAAATAAATTAAGGCTGGATTAAATCCAGCCTTTTCTTTTGTCTTTGCAAAAAAAGCGGGCGATTGTGCCCGCTTTTCATTATAGAAAAAGTAAAATATTATTTGCTGGGAGTGAATTCTTCTTCCCCTATTTCTTCGTTCAATTTAATATTTTGTTCAAGTTCAACTGTAAACATCGGATTGGTATTCTTAACTTTGCTTGGAAAGAGGAAATTCCCAACTTTCTCCCATTTGGAATATTCTGTGGTGACAGGAATTGGTCCTTGCGGGGTATCTTCTGTTGATTCAATTTGATTAATCAAGTATGTCTTAGCGTCAAAATATACAGTCGCTTCAAAACCACTTTCTGCTTTTAATTTCACGAGAATATTATCGCCTTGTTTGCCAAGAACTTTGGCTTTAAAGTTTTCTAAAAGAAAGTTAAAATCTTTCATAATTGCAACGTCCAAGACGTTTTTGCTATGTTCTCTATCCTTAACTTCTTCGAGATTTCCCTGGACTTTTGCCCACGACTTATCTTTGTTCAACCAGACTTCACTTTGGAACATACCAAAGTCAACAAATTGATGCCTCATCAATGGACTTTTGATTTTGTCAATGATTTTCCCATTTAAAGTCTGTCCTTGAAAGGAAAGAGTTGCATTACTTTCAATGACTATTGTTTTGACATCATTGGCAAGTGACATTCCTCCACGTGCTTGAATGTAATTTTTAATAATTTCTTCGGGCTTTAATTCAATTGGTTCAACTTTGCCCTTTTCACCAGAAATTGGTTTCAAATCCAAATCATAAAGGAATATTTTGCCAAATTTTTCTAATTTGTTTTTTACATCTGGATTACCAACCACCACAATATATGCTTTATCGGGATGCATATATTTTTTGGCTACTTTTTGGATGTCGTATGGGGTAATAGAATTGATAATCTTTGGATAATCTTTTAAGTAGGAAATCGGCTTTCCATAGAAATGTGCATTCTGAATTAAACTTGCAATAAAATCGGAGTTTTCAAAAGACATCAAATAACTTCCGACCTTTACTTTCTTAATTCTGTTTAATTCTTCCTCACTGGGCGGTTCGGTTGCAAGAAGATAAAGTTGTTCTTTAATTACATCAATAGCCGAATCTGTTACTTGATTTCGAACTTCAGCCCCGCAAGCAAATCGATTAGCAAATTTTGAGGATGTTTGATAGCCAAAAGGTGTGTAAGTGTAGGAATAGGTTTCACGTAGAGTACGGAATAGTCTACCAGCGAACCCGGAACCCATTATACTCGCAGCCAAATCCAGGGCTTCGTAATCGGGATTCGTTATTTCAACAGTTGGGACCGCAAGAACAATCGAAGATTGAACTGATGCGGGACGCTCAATAAAATAAACTCCTAATGGTTCTGGTTTTATCGGTGGAAGAGAAAGAAGAGCAAGTTTACCTCTTTGCCATTTAGCAAATGCCTTTTCGAAGTATGGTAAAATTTCCTTTTCTTTTACGTCACCAGTAATTACAAGAGTTGCGTGGTCTGGTTTAAGAAATTTCGAATAGAAATTTTTTACGTCATCAAGAGTAATCGCTTGAATTGATTCTTCGGTTTTTTTCATTCCATAGGGGTGTTTCTCGCCATAAATAACTTTTTTCGAAAGATTGGAAGCAACAGTCATTGGTCGAGACTTTTCACTTTTAATGCCAGAGATTACTCGTGTCTTCAACTTATCGAACTCATCCTTTGGAAATGTTGGATTTGTAATTACTTGGGAAAGAACATCAAGCAATACTGGAATGTGTTTTACAAGACAATAACCAGAAATTATAAAGTGGTCTGGATTGGCAGAAATATTCAATTCTGCCCCGACACCGTCGAGTTTACTTGCAATATCAAAGGCAGACATTTTGCCAGCACCTTTGGTAAGCATTTCTGCTACCAACTCTGCTAAGCCAGGCTTTTCGCCATCGTAGGCTGAACCACCTGGAATTAATATTCGAAATCCGAAAGTTGGTTGTTCGTGGTCCTCGACTATAAAAACCTTCATTCCAGTGGAAAGTTTCGTTTCAATATACTTAGGAAAAGAAAACTCTTTTTCTGCGAGAGGTTCTGGTTTCTTTGTAACATCAATTTTTTCTTCTGCATTCATAATATTGGCAAAATATATTAACAAAAACAAAATTATTGCACTAAATTTCTTCATTTTTACACCTCAATTAATCAGAATAACCATTTGGATGATAGAATAAAACCACGTGATAAGCATCAGAAAGAAATTTCTGAGCGACTCGTTTAATATCTTCATTAGTAACAGCAAGATATTGATCTAATTCGGTGTTTATCAATTTAGGATCTCCAAAGTATGCTTGATATTTTGCAAGAGTTTCTGCTTTATCCAAGACGTTCTTCTTATCGGAAATAAATTGTGTTTCAGTAATATTTTTGGCTTTTGTCAATTCTTCCTCGGTAACACCATTCTTTGCTATCTTAGATATCTCATCAAAAATAATTTCTTTTGTCTTCTTCAAACTCTTGTTTGGATGGACCACTGCATAGAAGATAACCCCACCAGCATATTCCAGGGAAAGTGGGAACATACTTGCTGCTACTGCTATTTGCTCTTTATCAACCAGACGTTGGTACAAACGGGAACTTTCCCCGCTCGCCAAAATATCCGAGAGAATGCTCATAGCATAGTAGTCTTTTTCCCCAATTTTTGGTCCTCGGAAGCCAAGGAATAATGCCGGTAATTGTGCCTTGGGGTCTTTTACAACCTCTTCGACATTTTCTTTTAAAGGTGGTAAATTAAATGGATTTCTTTTGGGTGGCTCTGATGGCGGATAAATTCCAAAATAAGCACGCACAAGTTTCTTAGCCTCGGGAATATCGATGTCCCCTACAATAACAAGAATTGCGTTATTTGGTTTGTAAAATGTGTCGTAAAATCCTTTAAAATCATCAATAGTGGCTTTTTCTAAATGTTCAATGTAACCGATGGTTGCCCAACCATATGAACTACCTCCAAAAAGCCTTTCGGACATCTTCATTAACATATTTCCGTACGGTTGGTTTTCGTAGCGCATTCTCAATTCCTCAATGACTACACCTTTTTGAGTGTTAACTCCAACAGAGTCGACCTTCAACTTACGCATCCTTTGTGATTCTATCCATAACGCAAGATTTAAGTAGTTTGATGGCAATTTAAAGTAATAAACAGTTTCATCGTATGAGGTATGGGCATTCAAAGTACCACCAGCCTCTTGTACATATTTGTCAATCGAAGCCCGAGGAATATTTTCAGTTGCTTCAAACATCAAATGTTCAAAGAAATGGGCATATCCAGTTTTCGAGGGATCTTCGTCGCGAGAGCCTACTTTGTAGTGAACGACGGTTGCAACAATTGGAGCAGTCTTGTCAACGCAATAAATTACTTTCAATCCGTTTTCCAAAGAATCAATTTCAAATTTGATTGGATTAAACTTTGACCTTGCCTCAAATGGATATAAACTCATAATTCCAGCAAATAAAGTGATTAAAAAAATTCCTTTGAAAATTGAAACCAAAAAGTTTTTCCCCATAAACTCATTTCCTTTAACAAAAATAACAATTACGAAAAAGTTATTAACAAGTTTCGCTAATAATTATTTTACTTTTAAAGCAACAATAGATACATCATCACTTAATTCAACATTGTCACAATATTTGCAAATATGCTGAAATAATGATTCGCAAAATAATTTGGCTTTTAAATTGGAATTTGATTTTAAGAAATCAATCAGCCTTTGAACACTGAATTCTTTTCCTTCGAAATTTGTGCATTCAACAACACCATCTGTATAAAGCAAAATAAAATCCCCCTTTTTCAAATACTCTTTTCCAACCTCATATTCGAGCGGACTATCTTGAAAACCAAGGAATAAACCACCTTCGGATAGAAACTTTGTTTTTTGAATCGTTCCTTCGGTAAGCATTATAGGTGGATTATGACCAGCGTTAATATACTCTAAACAAAATGTTTCTAAGTTCAATTTTCCAAGAAAAAAAGTAATGAATTTTTCTGCTGTCGTGTTGTGGTAAATAATCGAATTGATTTGGTTGATGATTTCAAGCAATGGTAAATTAAGGCGAACTAAAAGCCGAAGTGCAGACTGTACATTAGCCATTAGCAAAGACGCTGGGATACTTTTACCCGAAACATCTGCAATCGCAAAGTACAAATGATTTTCGTCTGGTAAAATGATATCGAAATAGTCTCCACCAACAATCTTTGCAGGATAACTTACTCCCCAAATATCTGTTTTACTAAAGGATGGTATTTCTTTCGGAAGCAAATTCTTTTGAATTTCTAATGCTAATTGTAATTCCTTTTCGATTTGCTTTTTATTTATTTCTTCTTGAAAAAGTCGGCTGTTTTCAATTGCAAGGATTACGGTATTTCCAAGTGCTTGAATAAAATTTATATCCTCATCGGTAAAGGGTTTGTCAATGTATTTTCTTCCCAAAAGCATTGCTCCTCGGGTTTGGTTATGATATGTCAAAGGCGAAATGATTTGTACTCCATTTTCCTTTAAAAATTCAATAATTTCGTTTTGATAATCTTGCTCTGCATTTTTCAAAACTATAAGTCTGTTTAATGAGAGGCAATATTCAATTAATTTATTTGGCAAGGAATTGTCGAAATAATTCACCAATTCCTCGATTTTATCATTTTCGATATAAAAAAGGGCAAATTTTGTTACCATAAGTTGCCCCAAGATTCTAAATTTAATGTGATTTACAATTTCTCCTTTCGAAAGAAGATGACTAAAATCCCGACTGAGTTCGAAAATTGTTGTCAGAAGTTGGTTCCTTTTGCTCAATTCAAGATTTGTCTTCTGAAGGATATCATAACTCTTAGCAATTTCAAGTGCATTTGCTGTCATATTCAACACAAGAGAAAGATAATGGTTTTCTTCGGGGTTTAAATCGGACTTTCTAACTCGGGAGTCAAAAACTAAAATCACAAGACTTCCATCAGAGATTCGAATTGCAATTTTTAAATCATTTTGGCTTTTGGATATGTAATAAATATTGTCGAAGTTCTCTTCTTTGAAAATATCCTGCAAAAATTGTTCAAGAATTGTCCTATCGAACCTACCCTTGGAAACCACCTCGTTAATCGATTTCGTTTCATAGTTTACAATAAAAGCACCGCCACGCAAGAAACCTAATTTACCCATCAAACTTAGCACTACGCTATTGAGAATGAATTCGACATTTCTACTGGAATTCAGTTTATTACTGAGTTCAACAAGAGAGTCAAGATTTATGAAAAGTGTAGCAAAGTTCATTAGAATGGAAACACAAGCAAAATATTTGAGTTAATTAGATGTTTTGAAATAATCGCAGAATTTACTGGATTAATTAAAAAGAAATTCGTCTGACCATCGCTTCGAGCGAGAGCGATTAAAGTTTCTTTTTTGCTATCTAATACAAGATTGTAAAATTCGCCAGCAACGTACCTTTGTATTTGTAAGGGATTTGAAAGGCTAAATCGTAGCAAGCCAGAAAATGTAGAGATAAATCCAAAATATTTCCCATAAACAGTCAGACCCGTTGGCACCAAGTCGTTTGCAGATGTGCTCCCAATGTTTAAATCAACTTCAAGTGCTTTGTTAAAATCTGGGAAACTAAGCGTTATAATTTTCGCTTTAGTCTTAACTTGCGAGGAATCGTACTTTCCTTTTCCAGCACACAAGATAAAAAGAGTATTTTTGTCTGAACTATAAGCACAGGATAAAGGAGAATCTCCAACCCAAAATGCTTTTTCAACAGAAAAAGTACGGGAATCAATGATTGTTGCCAATCCAGTTGAAATTGACAAACCGATAATGTATTGTTCTACATTTTCAAGGTACGAAATTGGGCTCTTGGTAGAAATTTCACGTGCAACTTGGAAATTAGTAAGGTCCAGCACAGAAACAATCGAGTCGTTTTCAAAAGAGATAAATCCAGTCGTAGCATTTGCAAAAGCAATACTCGAAGGCTTTCGTTTTTCATTGGACCAATCTAAGTTCTTTATAAAAATTAAACTATCAGCATATGCAATTGTAATTTTGAAAGTTTCTTTCTGAAAAATGTACAAAATACCTCGATATTCAACAATTTGTGAAATTTGGTCTAATTTAATTTTATTTTTTAGATAAAAAACATCCTCAACTTCAACTTTTTTAGAATTCAACTCGAACAATTTAATTGTATTTGGCTGGTCGCTTGTTACAATATAAAAATATTGAGGGGGACTTTCCCCCTCAATTAATGACTCTTCTTTTTTGCAACCAAAAACCAAAAATATGATAAAAACCCAAAAAACCGATGAAAGTAATTTCATAAAATTAAATTTCCATTTTTTCAACGACTTTATAGATAAGACGACTGAGGACTTTATCGGTTTGCGAAGCAATGTCAAGAATCTCTTGAACATTAATTTTTGGCATTGGAATTGGATAAACATCATCAGTAACAACTGAAAAGCCCAAAACTTCCATCCCCATTTGTCTTGCTACAATTGTTTCTGGTATCGTACTCATTCCAACCACATCCGCACCTATCAAACGAATGAATTTTGCTTCTGCTCGAGTTTCGAGTGTGGGACCTGGAACCGCTGCGTAAACACCTTTGTAGACTTTAATTTTTTCTTCCATTGCAATTTTTTCAGTCAATTCAATGAGCCGTTTTGAATATGGTTCACTCATTTCAAGAAAACGTGGTCCAAAAATTTCTTTGTTGTAGCCTATCAAGGGATTAGTTCCTAAAAGATTGATATAATCGTCGATAATCATAATTGAGCCTTTAGGGATGTATTGTGTCAACGAGCCGCAAGCATTTGAAACAATGAGAACTTTGGCACCGAGCAAATTCATTACTCTAACAAGAAATGTTACTTCTTGAATGGTGTAACCTTCGTAATAATGAAATCGCCCGTGCATCGCAACGATGGACTTTCCCGCAAGTCTTCCAAGAATAAGTTTTCCTTGGTGAAATTCCACTGTAGATGTTGGACAATAGGGAATTTCTTCGTAAGGAATTTCTGTTTCAATTTCGATGTAATTGGATAGTTCGTGAAGCCCAGTTCCCAAAATAACTGCTAATTGCGGATTAATTTGGGTTTTTGTTTTAACAAAATCTCTTGCTTCGTAAACTCTTCTTGCTAATTCATCGATTGTAATAGTCATACCAACATTTCTAATTTTGATACATAAACTTGTTATTGAACTTCTGGATACAAAACGAATTTTGCAAAATTATCGAACTTAATATATTTTTTTGCAGTATTCAAAATATCGTCCAATGTTAAATCTTCGATGTACTTCTTCCACATTTCAATAGAATCCTCGGGGTCGTTGTTAATGTAATAATAGTAAATCTGATTTGTCCAGAACCAATTTTCTTTTTGATTGACTTCAAGTTCCCGTTTAAGAATTTCTTTAACTTTATTAAGGTAAATCTCTTTTTGTTTATTTGTTCCAACATCTTTCAAAACGGAAATTGCATCATCGGTCAATTCATTAACCCTATCGGGATTGCAACCAAAAGTGATATTCAACGAATACCATTGCTTTGGAAACGGATTGGTTTGGAACCAGGCACCCACTCCATAGGTTCCGCCTTTTTCTTCTCTAAGAACCTCACGCAACCTTATGTTCAGGACTTCGTTCAAGGCTCTCGTTAAGAATCTCTCACGATAATTCCATTCAAAGGGTCCAGTAATAATCAAGCGAACATAACTCTTCTTTTCAATGCCTTTTTTGAATTGCTTATCGATTTTATTCTTGAAGGGAACTGCTCCATCGTCTTTCCAATTCTCTTTGACATTTTTCGAAGGAATCGAACCAATGTATTTTTTAACATAACTCTTGATTGTGTCCAAATCAAAATTTCCAACGAAAACAAATATAAAATCGGAAGGATTGGAAAATCTTTCGAAAAAAATATCATACATTTTGTTCATATTAAATTGCTCGATGTCAGCCTCTGTCAAGGGCAAACGACGTGGATGCCAATTCCACATATAGCATTGAATCGAATCGCGAAATACCTTTTCGGGTCGATTTTTTGAATCAATTATGTTCGAATAAATTTGCTTCTTGACTGAATTAAATGCTTCTTTATCAATCCTTGGTTCTGTAAAGTATAGATTGATTAATTCAAACAATGTCACCAAATCTTTTGGGGAAGCAGAACCACTTAAAGATTCTTGGTAATTTGAAATTTGTGGCGAAAGGGAAACTTTTTTATCCGAAAGATACTTTTCCAACTCTGTTCGGTTGAATTGCCCAATTCCACTTTCTTCTACAACATCAGCAGAGTAGACAGCATTTATGTAATCATTATCTGGAACAAGTGAGGCACCACCAAGACTATATGCATTGAACAATATCTCATCGTTTTTAAAATCAGTTTTCTTTAAAACTACAGTTGCTCCATTATCAAGTTTCAATTCCAAGGCACCAAGTTGTTTGAGTTCTTTCTCTTGAACTATTTTTCCTTCGGTTACTTTTCGATTAAATAACGGCTTTGTTGGAACAATATCGACATAAGGGTCAATCTTTTTGTTTGAAATTTCGACAAACAACTTCTTGATATCATCTGCATTTGGAACAACAACATCTGGTCTCTCGGGTAAACTAATTGCGATAACTGCATTTTCGTTCTTAATAAATTTTTTAGAAAGTGCATTCACCTCTTCAAGTTTAATATCAGGTAACCATTGCTTAACAAGTTCATATTCCATTTCAATTCCAGGAGTTGGTTCTCCTCGAAGAAAGTTTCTAACATACTCAAAAGCATAATTAATAGATTCGTTCTTTTCTCTTTCATTATATAAAGATTCATATTTTCTTAAAATTTCTTTCTTCGCTCGTTCAAATTCCGTCGGTGTGAAACCGTGTTGGTATGCACGAAATGCCTCGAGAAGAAGAGTTTCGACGCAACGATTAACCTCGTTGCCAATTGCTCCCGCAAACAAGATAAAAGTACTATTTTTTCTACCAAGAGGATTTAAGCCACTAAAAGCAATAAACTTAAATGGTGGATTTTCTTTACGAAGATACTCGTTTAAACGATAGTCCAACATTGTGGTATAAATTCTTGTCAACAAGTTGTCTCTATAACTTTTGTAAGTTCCTTCTTTAATTTCTCCACCTTTAAAATTAATTTCAACTCTTGGGAATGAAAGTTCCTTATCTGTTGCAATCGAAACGAAGATATCTTTGTGGGATGGAATTTCAAGATATTCTCTCTTACGCGGATTTTTAGGTTTTGGAATTCGTGTGAATTTTTCCTTTATGATTTTTTCCACTTGGTCAACATCAAAGTCCCCAACAGCAATAACAGCCATTAAGTCGGGACGGTACCAATCTTGGTAGAAGCGTTTAATTACATCATATTTTGCGTTTCGAATAATATTTGTATCTCCTATAACATCATGAATTTCATATTTGGAATTATAATAGAGCCATTTATTGTGTTTGCGTTCCACCCTATCGTCTGCACCTCGTCCAAGACGATATTCTTCAATCACAACACCTCGTTCTTTGTCAATTTCTGTCGGGTCGTAACTAACCTGGTGTGCCCAATCCTCGAGAACTTGAAAACCTTTTTGGAACTGGTCAAGACTATCAGTTGGAATTTGAAGCATATAAACCGTTTCGTCCCAAGATGTATATGCGTTCAATTCGGGACCAAATTTGACACCTATCGATTCGAGATAATCAACCAATGCCTGTTTGGGAAAGTTTTTAGTACCATTGAATGCCATATGCTCGCAAAAATGTGCAAGACCATTTTGGTCTGGGTCTTCGCAAATTGCACCAGCATTAACTACAAGCATTAGTTCCGCGCGCTTCTCTGGTTTTTTGTTGTAGCGAATGTAATATTTCAAACCGTTTGGTAGCGTTCCCACTTTTAGTTTGGGGTCGATTGGCATTATTTCGTCGAGGGATTTGTAATTTACCGTAGGCTGGGAGAAAACAAATGTTGAAAAAATAAAAACAAAAAATACAAACAAACGGAAAGTTGGTTTTTGTAACATTTTGAAACCATTATTTATTTAAAAAACTAAATTACAAAATGTAAACAAAATTTGAAAAGAGCAAAAGAAAAATAGTTATTAAATTTGTGTTTTAAATTTTTTTTAGCGAGGGATATATGTATGGAAAGATTAAGGATTTTTTGGCCCAAGAACTAAAAAAGTTAGAAGAGCAAAAACTTTACAAGCACGAACGGATAATCGAAAGTCCACAAGGCCCTGAAATCATTGTTCGAGGTAAAAAAGTTTTGAATTTTTGTGCAAACAATTATCTCGGTTTGTCTTCACACCCAGAGTTAATCAAAGCAGCCCACGAAGCAATCGACAACAGAGGCTTTGGCTTGTCCTCCGTAAGGTTTATCTGCGGAACTCAAGATATCCACAAGGAACTCGAGCGTCGTGTAAGCGAATTTCTTGGCACCGAGGATACAATTTTATTCTCCTCTTGTTTCGATGCGAATGGTGCAGTCTTCGAGCCATTGATGACCGAAGAGGATGCCATCATTACAGACGCTTTGAACCACGCATCTATAATCGATGGAATCAGACTTTCCAAAGCCCAACGTTGGATTTATGCCCACAACAATATGAGCGACGAAGTAACCATTGACCCTGCAACTGGTAAAGAGTTGAAAGGATTAGAACGTTGTTTAAAAGAAGCCCAAAGTTGTCGTTTTCGTCTAATTGCAACAGATGGTGTCTTTTCGATGGATGGAGATATCGCAAATTTGCCTAAAATCGTTGAATTGGCAGAAAAATACGATGCACTTGTAATGATTGACGATAGCCACGCTACTGGTTTTATGGGTAAGACTGGACGGGGAACCCACGAGTATCACAATGTTATGGGCAAAATCGACATTATAACAACGACTTTTGGCAAGGCACTTGGTGGTGCCTCTGGAGGTTGTATCTCTGGAAGGAAAGAAATTATTGATTGGATGCGAAACAAAGCCAGACCATATTTGTTCTCGAACACACTTGCTCCATCTGTAGTTGGAGCGACATTGAAAGCACTGGAACTATTGACCGAATCAACATACCTTCGCGACAAACTTGAAGCAAATACCAAAATGTTCCGTAAGATGATGACCGAGGCTGGCTTCGACATTATTCCTGGCGACCATCCCATTGTTCCTATTATGTTTAGCAAATATCCAAATTCCTCTGAGATTGCTGTGGAATTTGCCAACAGAATGCTCGACGAAGGTATTTACGTTATCGCATTCTCCTACCCTGTGGTACCAAGAGGTAAAGATAGAATACGTGTTCAACTTTCTGCTGCCCACGAAACCCACCATATTGAAAAGGCTGTCGAGGCTTTTGTTAAAGTTGGAAAAGAATTGAAAATAATTAATTAATTCCTTCGTATATAACTGCGGAGTAATATTTCCCCTCCCTTCGGGGAGGGG
The DNA here is from genome assembly GCA_013414795.1 of Candidatus Kapaibacterium sp. Taxonomy (GTDB): domain Bacteria; phylum Bacteroidota; class Ignavibacteria; order Kapaibacteriales; family UBA2268; genus Naka2016. Next base: position 1,601,336 of record CP058732.1, on the reverse strand, counting down.
GGGCGGTTAAAATTGAGGTTACTATGAAAGGTTTAATTAAAGTTGTTCTTGGTGGTGTTGGTGGGGGTTTGTTAGGTTATTTATACTATTACTTTATTGGTTGTAAAAGTGGTAGTTGTCCAATTACATCCAATCCTTATATATCAACACTTTGGGGAATACTTTTGGGTGCAATCCTTTTATTTCCGACAAAAAGGAAAAGACAAGATGATAACTAAGGAAACAACAATTGAGGATTTAGTTACCATTCTACCCGACAGCGTTTCATATATGATGGAAAAGGGCATTCGACTTCTTATTTGTGGGGAGCCAATCTGGGGAACAGTTGAGGAAGTTGTTTTAGCAAAAGGTTTTACAAATTCTCAACTTGAAGAGATTATTTCCGATTTAAATAAAATGCTATTGTCGAAGAACGAAACTATGGCACAGTAGCCAGCATATTGTCGATTAAGCGAGTTTTTCCTAAATACACGGCAACGAGTATAACGACTTTTTCACCAGATCTGAATACCTCGGGTTCTTCAAAATTTTCTGCATTAACCGCAGAAACATAGTCAATGTAGAATTGATTGAACTTACGAAGATGCTCAATTACAATAGAATTTATATGTTTCCTTCTTTTTTCGCCATTTCGAATTGCTTCTACCCCTTTGTTTAATGCATTATAGATTTCATTTGCAACTGTGCGTTCCTCGGGCGACAAATATACATTTCTCGAAGACATTGCCAAACCATCTGGTTCACGAACAATTGGAGCAACGATAATGTCTATATCGAACAACAAATCTTTAACTAACTGTTTCACCACAAGAGTTTGCTGATAATCCTTCTGTCCAAAAATTGCAACATTTGGCTTGGTTGCGTTAAATAATTTTGTAACAACAGTTGCCACTCCATCAAAATGTCCTGGTCGTTTGACACCTTCAAATTTGTCTGTGTATTTCGTTACAACCACTTTTGTCGCATAACCGTCTGGATACATTTCTTCAACTGTTGGAGCGAACAAGTAGTCAACCCCCACTGAACTTGCCAATTCCATATCTCTTTGAAAATTTCTTGGGTATCTTTCAAAATCTTCATTTGGACCAAACTGGGTTGGATTGACAAACAAAGTAACAACAACTATGTCCCCATAACCTTTTGCAATTCTCATCAAATTCAAATGCCCTTCGTGAAAGTAACCCATTGTCGGAACGCAAACAATTTTTTCCCCGTTTTGCCTATGCATTTCAGAAATCTTTTGCATTTCCTCAACTTTAGTGATAATCTTCATTTTTCCCCCGTAATTATTTCCCTCGATAAGATATTATTAATTTTTTCAACAAACTCATCTTTAATATTCATTGGAATTTTTCCCACAACAAAAACTTTATCAGAGAAAGTCTCTTTGATTTCGACAAAATTATTGTAGATAATATTTTTAACCTTTGTATACTCGTTGTAACTTAAGTCGATTGCAATATTTTCCAAAATTGGTTTTTCAACTATTCTTGCTGACTCCAATACTAATTTTGTTGCAGTTGAATAAGCACGCACAAGCCCCGATGCACCAAGTTTAATACCACCGAAATATCTAGTTATAACCACAAGAATGTTAGTCAAATCGAAATTCACGATGGTTTGATAAATTGGCTTTCCAGCCGTACCAGAAGGTTCTCCATCATCACCGTAACGGTACAAATCTTTTGAAATTCCTAATATGTAAGCATAACAATTGTGTGTGGCATCGGAATATTTTCCCCTTATTACTTTGAGTTGTTCTTCAACCTCTTCAATCGAACATACTGGATAAGCCTGTGCAATAAATCTTGACTTCTTTTCAATATATTCAACTTGAACAAAATCTTCTATGGTTCTTATTAAATTTGATTTTTCTTTATTCTGGTTTTTCGAAAGATTTTGTTTCATAATTACTATTTTATAAATGAATATTGCGATTGTATGCTATCCAACAATTGGCGGAAGCGGTATCATAGCCACTGAACTTGCCTACGGTTTTGCTGAATATGGACATCAAATTCATATTGTTAGTTATTCTCCCCCGTTCAGATTTAACAAATTTAATGAAAATATTTTTTACCATAATGTTAACCCAGTCAACTACCCACTCTTCGAGTTTCCGCTTTATACTTTAACTTTAACAGCAAAAGTTGCTGAAATTGTAGAAAACGAAAACATAGACATAATTCACTGCCATTATGCGATACCTCACAGTTTTAGTGGAGTTGTTGCGAAAGACATAGTATCTGATTTTCGTGATGTAAAAGTTGTTTCAACTTTGCACGGAACTGATGTAACACTCGTTGGCACCCAGCCAACTTTCCGAAAAATTGTCAGTTATGCATTGAACAAAGGGGATGCAATTACTTGTGTCTCTGAATTTTTGTATCATTCAACAATTCGTGAATTTTCGCCTTCGAAACCGATTGAAATAATTCACAATTTTGTCGATACAGATGAATTTAAAAGAGTAGAAAACGCTCAACTTCGTAACAGATTTGCGTCTGAAAGCGAAAAAGTATTAATCCATATCTCAAACTTTCGTCCCGTAAAGAAAGTTGAAGATGTTGTATATGCTTTTTCTGAGATAAAGAAAAAAATACCCTCAAAACTAATTCTTGTGGGTGACGGTCCAGAAATGCCAAAGATTGAAATGCAAATCAAAAAATTGGGAATTTTCAAAGATGTATATTGCCTTGGTGAACAAAGTTCAATAGCCGAATTGCTCTCAATAGCAGATTTATTTTTGCTTACTAGTGAAATTGAAAGTTTTGGGCTCGCTGCCCTCGAAGCATTGAGTTGTGGTGTACCCGTAGTTTGCTATGATGTAGGTGGCTTGAAGGAATTAGTTCTTAATGATGTAAATGGATATTTAGTTGAATTTGGCAATACAAATCTTTTAGCTGAAAAAGCATTGCAAATTTTAAAAGATGATTCTCGTTTAATGAAATTTAGAAAAAATGCAAGGGAAATTGTCATTGAAAAGTTCGACAAAAGGGTAATTATCCCAAGGTATCTGAATTTATTTAAAAACTTACTATCTTGATGTAATCCTAAATCTTCCTTGTTAAAGTTTCAAAACGATAACTTATATTTGCAATTTTAATCTATTGTTGTTTAACATTCTGGAAATGATATGAAAAAAATAGTTGCATTAGTTTTTCTTTTCACAACGATTTCTCTTTTTGCCCAAAATGAATATTGGGGTGTCAAAACTACCCCATCGTTTCAGTTAGGAGTCTATGTTACTGGAAAAGGTTGTATTAACACTGTCGACCCACCCCAAGGAGTAAAAAATGACTTCCAATTAAGCAAAATGCCCGACATTGGCGCCAAGTTTTCTTACAAATTCGAAGGAACAACGAATACCAAAATTTTTGCTGATATTTCATATTTGTCTGCCTATATGAAGTACAAACTTTACAACAATTCAAGTATTAATTGGACCAACGAATTTCATTACATCAACTTTGGGGTTGGTGTTGAACTTTCTAGTTTTTTGATTTCATTAAACTTGGGAATTCCTACTTCTGGTAAATGGGGAGTAACCCAAGGTCTATCATATGATATAAAAACCGAAGATTTAAGTACTATGCTTCAACTTCGGGTTGGGGCTGCGATTCCGATTGTTGAAAGCGAAGTAGGAAGTTTGAATTTTCTTATTCACGCAGATTACTTCCTCGTCGGTGCATTATCCCAAGATTCAAATTACAATCCAAGAATTGCTTCGCTTTCTTTGGGCTTGAATTATATGTTTAATCTTTAGTTGATATGGAAAAGTTTGTTATTCACGGCGGGAAAAAACTTCGTGGAAGAGTAAAAATTTCTGGCGCGAAGAACGGCGTTTTGGCTATGATGCCAGCGACAATACTTGCCCCAGGAACCTACACTTTAAAAAATGTCCCAAATCTTCGGGATGTTTGGACAATGTCCAGACTTTTAAACGATATGGGAATTTATTCTGAACTTAACGACGGAGAACTTTTTATTGATTCCCGTAACATCAACAGTTTCGAGGCACCTTACGAGCACGTCAAAAAAATGCGTGCTTCATTTTATGTGCTTGGTCCACTTGTAGCAAGATTTGGTCAGGCAAAAGTATCTCTTCCGGGCGGATGTGCTTGGGGACCGCGCCCAGTTGATTTACATTTAAAAGGACTTGAAAAACTTGGCGCAGAAATCAAAATCGAATCGGGTTATGTCATTGCTAAATCAGAAAAATTGAAAGGTACGAGGATTCATCTCGATGTACCAAGTGTTGGTGCTACGGGTAACATTATGATGGCTGCCGTGTTGGCAGAAGGAACGACTGTTATTTCCAATGCTGCAATAGAGCCCGAAATCACAGCATTGGCAAAATTCCTGGTTAAAATGGGTGCAAAAATCAACGGTATCGGAACTAATGTCCTTGAAATTGAAGGAGTAAACGAACTTCATCCTGCCACTGAAACTGTAATTCCAGATAGAATAGAGGCTGGAACATTATTGATTGCCGGAGCGATTACAGAAGGTAGTGTAACAATTGAATCCTGTAACCCATACCATATAACAGCAATTATTTCCAAAATGGAAGAGGCTGGTTGCGAATTTGAGATTCACGAAGACCGCGTTACCGTACGAATGGATGGACCACCCAAACCAGTTGACATAACTACTGCGGTTTATCCTGGTTTTCCAACTGATATGCAATCTCAATGGGTCTCATTTATGCTTAAATCTACTGGGGTTTCCAAAGTAACAGAAACTATTTATCCCGACCGTTTCAAACACGTCCCCGAATTGCAAAGACTTGGTGCTGAAATTGAAATGAGCGATAACACCGCAATTGTTTACGGCGGTAAAAAGTTAACTGGTGCAACTGTTATGGGTTCAGACTTGCGAGGAAGCGCTGCCTTGGTGCTTGCTGGTTTAATTGCGGAAGGTACAACAGAAGTTATCCGAATTTACCATATCGACCGAGGTTATGAGTCTATCGATAAAAAACTTAGACAATTGGGGGCAGATATCGAACGTGTACCAACAGATGAGTTTTGATATTTTCAACTTTCTTTTCTTAGTTTGTTAATGATTGCCCTGGCTTTTGGGGTAAATATAGACCGAGGATACTTTGTTATCAATTCGGTAAAAGTACTTATTGATTCCAAAGTTTTATTTTGATTAAATTGCGAAAAACCAAGTAAGTACAATACTTCATCAAAATAGATTGATTTTTGGAACTTATTTAAAAAATCTTTTGCTTCATTCTCAGAAAGTTCAAATAACCCTGCGTCAGCATACAACTTTATCTTCTTTAAAGTTAAGTATTCTTCGAAATCTGTACCTTCTGTTTTTTGAATTGCTTGATTTAAATAAAAGATTGCCGAATCTAAATTGTTCATCTCCTGTTTTAATTCAGCAGTGGCAAGAAAGGACAAAGCTAAATTATATTGTTTGAATTTCTCAATCAAGAAACTCTTTTCGAGAGCATCATTAGCAATTTCACCAGGTGCTTCCTCAATCAACAAAGAATAATAATATTGAGCAGAATCAAATTGGGCTTGGTAATATTTAATTTTACCTAACTTTTGAATGGCAAGATAATATTCCTCTGGTTTTCCGACTTTACTTGAATTGAATATTTCCCTATACCTTGTCTCTGCTTGGGTAAATCGGTTCTGATACAAGTAAACGTCTCCCAAAAGTAGTTTTGCTTTTAAATTCATCGGATTGTATCTGTTTGAAATCATTTCCAAAAGAATTTTTTCCGAGTTTTGAAAATCGCCTAAATAAACTGCTTTCAAATAAGCAATTCGATAATTGATTTCAAAGTAAAGGGCGGAATTCTTGGAAACATCCTTCAAAACATCCTCGTAGCGTTTTACTACATTTTGTACTAAATTAGATTGTACCTTTCCCCCATTCAAAAGTTTTAAATCGCTTGCTTTTGCAATTCCATAAATTGAATTTGTCAAATACTCGCTTTTTCTACCTAATGAAATCACATATTCAAAAGCCTTAATTGCTACATCATATTCACCGTCTTTTAAAGCAGTGTAGCCGAAACGGTAAACTTCATAACCATTGGATTTAGTTTGTTCATCATACTCTTTGTATGCACTCAATGCCTTTTCCCAATCCTTAATTGAATAGTAAAACCAAGCAAGTAGGTATTTATACTGTAAATTAAAGCCAGATTTTCCTTTCTTTAGTCTATTTTCTAAAATTGTTCTTGTATCTTTGTTGTCAATGAATAAAGTTATTTTCGCTTGCACCCAGTTGAAATCGTTATTCTTTTCAAATTGTTTTAGAATTTCGTCTGTACCCTTTTCGTAATTTTTTGTAATTAAAAAAAGTTTAATCAAGTCGTCGCTAAACAAGGATTCATTTCCAAGATTTTTTCTACCATCAAGTAAAGTCCCTATCGCAAGGTCAAATAGCCTTAAATTGCTTTGCAAATTCGCAAGTTTGATATATGTTGAGTCGTTCTTGGGATAGGTTTTTATGGCTAAATTCCAATATTCTTTAGATTTTTCTGAATTCCCAGTCACCCAATAAACTTCCCCTGCAATCAAATATAAATCCAAACTTTTGTTAATCTTCAATTGCTCATCAACAATAGGTATAAGTTCGCTGAATTTATTCAATGCTTTTTTGCAACGGACTAATCCGAAGAAAAAATCGAGGCGACTTTTGTTTTGCTGATAAATTTCGGAATAAATTTCTTCCGCCTTGGCAAAATCCCCAGATTTTTCAAAAGATAAAGCCAATTTGAATTTTTCGTCAAAAATGGTTTGGGAGAAAATTGTAGAAAAAACACAAGGTAAGAGTAAAAACAAAAATATTATCTTTGTTAACTTTGCTATTTTCATTTTTCCTTTAAATAAAAACTTTTAGACGAATTTTATTTTTTTCTCTTTTAAAAGGAAATGTATATATGAAATATGAAGCGTTAGAAAAATTGGCAAATGAAATCGAAAAATCTAATTTAAATGTAAAAAATTACTATTTGCCAAGGATTTGGCTGGGCAAGGAGTATTCCACAGACCTCCTCAACATCTCACCAAAGGATTTTTTCCTAAAAAGCATTGACAATGTTTTGAAAAATGGGAAAACTGATGAACACACAATTCGCAAGGACTTTCCTTTTGTTTACTGTACGCTTTTGAGATATACAACTACTTTTGACCACAACAACGACGGAAGGATTTCTATTGAGCCCATAGATTCTTCTGTTTACGAAACTGGTACTTTTCTCAAATCAATTTCTTTGCTCCCTTATCTTAAAAAGATTGGAGTAGATATCATTTATCTTCTTCCCGTGTTTCAAATTGGTAAGTATGGAAGAAAAGGGATACTTGGTTCACCTTATGCATATACTCATCCATATAGACTTGACCCCAGACTTGGAGAACCTTTCCTACAACTGGATTTAGAAACTCAATTCAAAGCATTTGTCGAAGCCTGTCATATTTTGGACATAAAAGTGGTATTGGAATTTGTTTTTCGGACAACAAGTATTGACAGCGACCTTGCTCTTGAACATCCAGATTGGTTCTATTGGATTCGTGAAGATGATTTTATAAACAATAGATATCAGCCCCCAAAATTTTCAGAAAACGAATTGAATATTATTTTGAATAAAATCGAAAGAAAAGATTTTGCCGATTTAATTCCACCAAACAAAAATTATATTTCACTTTTTACTCCCATTCCAAAACAAGTTTTTAAGGAAGGCGAAAGAATAGTCGGTTTGCTTGAAAATGGCAACAAAGTTACCATACCCTTTGCCTTTGCCGATTGGCCTCCAAACGACCTTCAGCCATTGTGGACTGATGTAACCTACTTTCGCTATTACAACCATCCAAATTTTAATTACATTGCTTACAACACAATCCGAATGTATGACAATGAATTAGTTAAAAATGGCGAAAAAGTGCAAGACCTCTGGAATTTTTTAGTTGGCATTATTCCGCATTATATCGATACCTTTGGAATCGATGGAGCAATGATTGATATGGGTCATGCAATCCCCGAGGAATTACTTTCAGAAATTATTACTACCGCTCGAAAACACAAAGAGGATTTTATTTTTTGGGAAGAAAATTTCAATGTTACCGAAAAGTCGAAAGAAGATGGCTATAACGCAACTCTTGGTTACTTTTTCTTTGATCAAAATGACCCACAAAAATTATTTGAAGTAATCAAAAAACTGGAAAATCATTCTTTCTCGCTTCCATTTTTCTTTGCACCAGAAACCCATAACACTCCTCGTTCTGCAAAATTGGGTATGGAATTCAACAAACTCGTTGCTGTTTTCGATGCTTTCTTGCCTGGGGTTAGATTTATGCTTTCTGGTTTCGAATTTTTTCACGAAATTCCATACAACACTGGTCTTTGCTTTAAACCAGAGGAAATTGCACTTTATCCACCAGAAAATTTACCTTTATATTCCCCAATAGAATTTCGCTGGAATTCAGATAATTGCATATCCTTAATTGAAACAATTTCTGAACTCATCTCATATTTTCACTTTGATAAAGAATCTTTCGAAAATTATCATATCAAATTAATTGAAACAACAAATCCATATGTTGTTTGCTATTCGAGAGAATCAAATGATGTTGAACTTTATGTTTTTGGAAACTTTTCAAACACCGAAGCAAAATTTTCGTTTGAAAATCTCAAAAAAGTTTTATTGAACTCGGAGATTCTTTTGGGAGAATTTTGTCTTACGAGCGAGGAACAATTAATTCTTCAACCGTTCGGTTATCTAGTTCTTAAGAAATTATGCAGTAGTTAAAACTGCAAGGAACATTTCATTTGCCCCAACGGATTTCAACAGTTTTGCACAATTAAATAGAGTTGAACCCGTTGTAATTATATCGTCGACAAGAAGAAAGTTCTTTCCTTGGACGAAATTCGAAGACTTGCCTAAAACAAAAGCGTTTTCAACATTCTTTTTACGCTCGTCAAAATTAAGTTGAGTTTGGCTTTGTGTATAAATGTTTCTTTTGATTAAATTAAATTCAACTGGAATTGAAGTCACCTGGCTAATTGCTTCTGAAATAATCTCTGATTGGTTGAAACCCCGCTCTCTCCTTCGAAGTTTGTGAATTGGAACAGGAACGATAAAATCAATATTAAATCCCTGTTTTTCAATTTCATTATAAATATGTTCTCCCAACTTTGTTCCCAAAAAATACCCTATTTTCTTAAATTTTGTATATTTTAAATAATGGATAATTTCAAGGTACTTTTGATTATTACTGGAATCGAACAAAGAGAATGCAAAACTAAATGGATTTGGACTTTCTGGGAAATTTCTGGTGAAACGAGTAAGAATTGTTTCAGAATTTAAAGAAGGTGGCAAATGTTGAAAGCAATCTTTACAAATATGGGCTGAGTCCCATAATCTTGTATCAATTAAACTGGAGCAAAGAATGCAAATCGGTGGAGCAATTATAAAATTAAAAGCATCACGCAAAGAATCAAGAAATTTCACTTTCTGTTTTACTTGAACTTTGATTATAAATTAATCTCTCAATGCTAAAAAGTTCATCGGGGAAGAGAAAAACTATCAGACTTCCCACAATCATTAGCAAATTATCGATAACTTTTTTCAGACCAACATATTCAACAGTGTGGGAAAAACACCCGCAATTAATGTTTAAACCTCTTGCCCAAGCCGAAATGACTAATAAAGTAAAAACCACCAGCAAAACCAAACTAATAAAAGAATTTGCTCTTATTCTCAAACCAAAAATTAAAAATACCCCAATTAGTAATTCAATCCAAGGGAGCACAATAGCCACAACTTGCGAAAGAAATGCTGGAAACAGTTGATAATTAGAAATCTCTTTGAAAAAATTTGAGGGATTGTCGATTTTTCCAATGGCTGCATAAATAAACACTACACCTAGAACAATTCGAAAAATAAAACTAAAAATTTGAATATATTTGTATCGTCTCATAGTTCTAAACTTTAAAATGATGTTAACGAAAAAGATAATTCAAAATTTTGGAGATATATGGATTTAATTAGGTCTATTTCTGGCATAAGAGGTACGATTGGCAAAGGTTTAACTCCCAATATCATTTCTGATTACGTGGCTTCCTTCAATGAAATCATTTCTGAGGGTCCAATTGTTATTGGTCGAGACGGCAGACCTTCGGGACTCTGGATAGAAAAAATTGTTGTTGGAACCCTTCTTGCACAAAATCGTCAAGTTCTACTCGCTGGGATAGTTCCAACCCCTACTATCCAGATACTTGTAGAGGAGTTTAAAGCCTCGGGCGGAATTTCAATAACTGCTTCTCACAACCCATCCATTTGGAACGGTTTAAAATTTATTCAAGAAGATGGTACATTTCTTACCAGATATCAAAATAACAAACTGTTTGAAATAGTCGATTCTTCTGCTTTTAGATTTTCGGAACAAAGTTCATTGCAAATAGAAGAAATCGCAGAGCCTTTCGAATATCATTTCAATCGAATATTTAATCTTCAACTTTTTAAAGAGACTAATATCGCTAACAAATTAAAAAATAAAAAGTACAAAGTTGTAATCGATGCCAATAACGCCTCGGGTTCAAAAATTATCCCAGAATTTTTACAAAGACTTGGCTGCGAAGTCGTTAAAATTAATTGCAATGGTGACGGAATTTTTGCCCATCCACCAGAGCCTAATCCACAAAACATAACAGAAGTTGCAAAGTTAGTAAGCGAATTTAAAGCAGACATTGGATTTGTAGTCGACCCCGATGCCGATAGACTTGTAATTATCGACGAAACTGGAAATCCAATTTGGGAAGAATTGACAATTGTACTGGCTATTCATTCTGCTGGATTATTTCTTGAGTACTTAAACCCCAAAAGCAATAAAGTAGTAGTCAACTACTCCACCACACAACTGGCGGAATATGTTGCCCGTAAATTTGGTTTCGAATTGGAAAGAGCACCAGTTGGAGAAATCAATGTTGTTACGAAAATGAAAGAACTCCAAGCGGTTATAGGCGGCGAAGGAAGTGGCGGAGTGATTTTACCCGTGTGTCATTATGGACGAGACTCTCTGGTTGGAATGATTTTAATTTTGTCACTGATGGCAAAATTGGATAAGCCAATTTCTGAAATCGTCTCTGGTTATCCAAAAGTTTTTATGCAGAAGCGTCAATTTTTGGTTAAGGAAGAAATTGAAAATAAAATTGAAGAACTTGTCAACTCATTGGGTTTATCTTTGCTTGATGTCAATAATGAAGACGGATATCGAATTAACTCCGATTTTGGATGGATTCACATTAGAAAATCCAACACCGAACCTTTGGTAAGAGTCATTTTCGAAACATCAAACGACGAAGATAGAGTCAAAATATCAAGATTGATTGAGAAACTATTTGAGGAATAAAAATGCTATCGGTTTCGATTTTAACTATTGGAGATGAGATACTTATTGGACAAATCATTAATACTAATGCATCCTGGATTGCCCAAAAATGTCTTGAAGTTGGCGCAACAGTTGTGGAACACAGAGTTGTTGGCGACAGTCAAAACGAAATAATTGATGGCGTAGATGACCTTCTGAAAAAATCTGACGTAGTTTTAATCACTGGCGGGTTGGGTCCAACAAGTGATGATTTAACCAAACCCACATTAGCAAAATATTTTCAAGATACTTTAATTTTCAACGAAGAAGTCTTGGAATGGATAAAAGAGTTTTACAAGAAAAGAGGAATAAACGAAGTTTCTGAAAGAAATCGGAATTTGGCAAACTTGCCTTCGAAATGCAAGCCTTTGAAGAATGAATTTGGTACTGCACCTGGAATGTTATTTGAACATAACGGAAAAATTTTAGTTTCGATGCCCGGCGTACCCAAAGAAATGAAATTTATTATGGAAACACATATTCTTCCTTTGCTGAAATCAAAAATTGTATCAGAAAAGAAAGAAGCACACATTTTTGTTACTCTACAAACTTGTGGAATTCCCGAAAGTGTTCTTGCCGATAAACTGTCGGGTGTTGAATCTGTCCTTAATGGTTTAAATCTGGCTTTCTTGCCCTCGTATAAAGGAGTTAGATTAAGAATCGAAGCAAAAGGCTTGCCGATAGACTTAGCAGAACACCAAATTGAGCAAGTAAAGAGTTTTATTTATTCGAAAGTTGGGGACTATGTTTATGGCGAAGGCGAAGTTACATTAGCAGAAACCGTTGGCAAAATGCTCGAAGAACGAGGTGAAACAGTTGCCGTCGCAGAATCGTGCACTGGTGGTTTGCTTGGTGGGGAGTTTACAAAGATTTCTGGTAGTTCTAAATATTTCCTTGGGGGAATTATTGCATATAGCAATGAAATTAAATCAGTACACCTAGGTGTTTCAACCGAAACTTTATCGAAGTACGGGGCGGTGAGTCAAGAAACAGCGATTGAAATGGCTTACAATGTGCGAAAGAAATTCAACTCTACTTATGGGATTAGCATTACTGGAATTGCTGGACCCACTGGCGGAACTCCTAAAAAGCCAGTAGGAACAGTATGGATAGGTTTATCGACTCCCAACGAAACATTTGCAAAATTGCATCAATTCGGTGGGGACCGAGAAATTAACAGAGAAAGAAGCGTTGCTTCTGCGTTAACAATGCTATTTTTCCTCTTAAAAGGTTTAGAACTATGACAATATTAGGAATCGAAACATCTTGCGACGAAACATCGGCTGCTGTTATAAAAAATCACCAAACACTGAGTAATGTGATTTCTTCCCAAACTGTGCATAATTATTTTGGGGGAGTTGTTCCAGAAATTGCATCAAGAATTCATATACAGATAATTTCAAAAGTTGTTGATGATGCTCTCAAACAAGGGAACGTAACTATTGAAGAAGTCGACGGAATTGCAGTCACATACCAACCAGGTCTGATTGGTTCCCTTGTCGTTGGGACGAATTATGCAAAAGGAATTTCATTGAGGTTCAACAAGCCATTAATTCCAATCGACCACATAGAAGGACACATTTATTCTGGCTTTCTCGAAGGAGAAGATTTATCTTTTCCATTTATCTCATTGATCGTTAGTGGTGGACATACTTCTCTTTTCCTTGTTCGTTCGTTTGTAGAATACGAAATGATTGGTGCAACCCGTGACGATGCTGCTGGCGAAGCCTTCGACAAAATTGGAAAACTTCTTGGCTTGGGCTATCCCGCTGGACCAAAGATTGATAAACTTTCCAAAATGGGAAACCCAAATCGTTTCGATTTCCCTCGTGGACTAATTAACTCCGATGATTTAGATTTTAGTTTCAGTGGGTTAAAAACTTCGGTTCGTTACTTTTTGCAAAAAAATTATCCAAACGATATTCCCGAACAAGATTTGTATGATTTATGTGCATCAATTCAAGAAGCCATTGTTGAGGTTCTTGTTAGCAAATCTCTAAAAGCCATCTCGAAATATAGATTAAATAACATAGTTATTGCTGGTGGGGTTTCTGCTAATTCCAGACTTCGAGAACTATCTACCGAAACATTTTCTAAATTTGGGGTCAAAGTTATTATTCCCAAAATGCAATATTGTATGGACAATGCTGCAATGATTGCTCTTCTTGGAGAATTCAAATTGGAAGAATCTTTTGGAAAGACAAATTTCTTTAATTACAAATTCAAAGCAAATCCAACTCCCAAACGCTCGGCTAACAAATAGTTTTACTTTGTTACGGTTCTGACAATCCTAAAACCAATGTTACTCTTTTGATCCTCTGGAAATTGCCGACTACTTGACCTACCAAATGTAGTTCCCTTTTGCCAACACCCGCCCCGAACAACTCGAATTTTCCCATTGTTTGGACCTCGAGGATTTACTTTTGGGGATTTCTCATAGTAAAAGGGGTCGAACCAATCCCAACACCATTCCCAAACGTTTCCGTGCATATCAAATATGCCCCACGAATTCGGTGACTTTTCACCAACTGGGTGTGGTTTCATCCCAGAATTGACATCAAACCAACCCATATCGAGGGGATTACCGTTGCCAGCAAAGTCGCCATTGGTACCAGCCCTACAAGCATATTCCCACTCGGCTTCCGTAGGCAGACGAAAACCATTCGCCGTTGTATCAAAAATCACTTTATTAGTGTCCTCGATTATGTAACAAGTATCGAGATTCATCATCTTCGATAGTCTGTTACAAAATATTATAGCATCAAACCAATCTACATTCATTACTGGAAGTTTTTCACCAATAAAAGCACTTGGATTGGTATCCATAACCGATAGCCATTGCTTTTGGGTTATTTCAAAGGCAGAAATCAGAAAAGAGTTTGTGATTTGAACTTCGTGTACGGGCTGTTCGTATCCAAGTCCAGTTTTTGAACCCATAGAGAAAAAACCAGAGGGAACTAAAACAAAATCAATTTTAGGATAAGCATAATAGTTAAAATTTAAAGAATTCGAGGTGTCTTTTCCTACAACTACATATAACTTTCCATTGTGAAAATTTTTTGGAGCAATGAACTGAATGAAACTGTTGTTCCATTTCATACAATCTTTCGAACCTATTATGAACAGCGAATCAATAACAATGAATGATGAATCCCCGCCAAGTCCAAGATTTTCGCCAAAAATAGTGACCAAGTCGAAAGGATAGATTTGTTCGGGTTCGACACTTGTCAACTTTGGTGGGAGTTTAGTATTGTTTACAACAATGACATTCTCTTTGCAACTAAAAGTAAAAAAAAGCAACAAAAATGATAAACTAAACCTTAGAAAGTGCATTTTCCAACCCTAAAATAAATTTATCAACATCTTCAATGGTTATAACGAGCGGAGGTACAAGCCGAAGCACATTTCTGGCTGTCGCATTTGCAATAATTTTAAACTCCAAAAGTTTTTCCACAAGCCGAATGGCTTCAAAATTCAACAACAATCCACACATTAAACCGATTCCCCTAACTTCCAAAACTTTTGAAGGAAACTTGTTTTGAACCTCGGTGAGTCTCTTCCAAAGATATTCTGAAACCTCTAAAATCTGGGGTATCATCTTTGGATACAGTACATTAAACGTTGCAAGCCCAGCCGCACAAGCAACAGGATTTCCACCAAAGGTTGTACCGTGCATTCCGCGTTCGAAAATATCTTTTAGGTGGGATTGTACCAAGATTGCACCAAGAGGTAAACCACCACCAAAACCCTTGGCAACGGTTACAACATCGGGAACAACATTGTAATGCTCGAAAGCAAATAGTTTTCCAGTTCTGAACATACAGGATTGGACTTCGTCGGCAACTACCAAAAAATTGTATTTGGATTTTAGTTCCCACAATTCATCAACAAATTCTTGCGAAACTTTTCTCAAACCACCTTCGCCTTGAAGAAATTCTAAGAAAACTCCGGCGGTATCAAATCCAACAACTTTTTTGAATGATTGAATATCGTTGTATTCCACAATTGAAATACCATCGAGAAAAGGGTCCATTAGTTCTTTGTATTGTGGTTTGTCCATTAAAGAAAGGCTACCATATGTCCGACCGTGGAAACCCCCAGCAAACGAAATGACTTTATTTTTTTGTCTTTGGTTACCCCAGCGACGAACTATTTTCAATGCACCTTCATTTGCTTCTGTACCAGAATTAGTAAAAAAAAGTTTGTCATATTTTGTAACTTCAAGGAACCGTGAGGCATAATTAATTTGAACATCTTGGTAAAAGTAGTTCGAAAGGTGCATATAACGGTGGATTTGGTCTTCAATTGCAGAAATAACTTCTGGATGGCTATGTCCAACAACATTGACCGCAATACCACCGAGGAAATCTAAATATTCGTTACCATAAATATCATAAATTTTGGTGCCTTTGGCATAGTCAACAATTATTGGTAAACGCTTATAAGTTTGTAAAAAAAATTCCCGTTCCTTTTCGATTAAATATTCCATAAGCCTTTTAAAAAAAAGATAAAATTACGGAAGTTCAAAATGAAAAAAAGCAAAAACACTATTTGCTATCACCAATAATGAATGGTGGAGATTGCTTTCCCCCAAGAATAA
This sequence comes from Candidatus Kapaibacterium sp., assembly GCA_013414795.1. Lineage (GTDB taxonomy): Bacteria > Bacteroidota > Ignavibacteria > Kapaibacteriales > UBA2268 > Naka2016. The sequence continues at coordinate 1,585,337 of CP058732.1, read as the reverse complement.
TGATTTTTGCGTTGGGAGAGTTAACCAATTCTTTTTGCACCTTGATAAGTTCAAATTGAAGAATTTTATCGCTTAAACCAGAATTTATTATCCTTTGTGCATCGGCAATACCTTGTGCTTCGACACGCTTTCTTTCTGCTTCCTGCCGTTCTTTTTGAAGAACATATTCCATTCGCTGTGCTTCTTGCACAGCAGTAATTTTACGTTCGATACTTTCTTTCACTGACTGAGGTAAAGTAATATTCCGTACTAAGAGCCTTTCTAGAACTATCCCCCGCCTTTGAAATTCATTATAAATTCTGTCGCGAATTCTTTGTTCAAATTCTTCTCGTTTATCTGAAAAAAGAGAAATAGCATCATAATAGGTGGCACTTTCCCGTATCCCAGTCCTGGTAATTGGTCGAATAATCTTATCTTGGTAATTAAGCCCAATTTCTCGGTAAATTTTGGGTGCTTGGTCTGGAATGATTTTATACAGAACAGTCAAGTCTATTGTAACTTCTAAACCGTCGCGGCTTAGAACCCTTATCGCGTCGTCATGGTCGCGGACTGCTTCGTCGGCTCGTCCACTCATAGTATAATTCTGTGTTTGAATTGACATCTGTTTCACATCAATAAACGGATTTACAAAATTCAAACCCTCATACAAAACATTTGGTTGCACTTGACCAAAAAGGACTTGAACACCCACGTGACCCGCATCGACTTGTCGAATGGTCGAAGTTAAAAAACCAATTAACGTAAGCAAGGCACCAATGTAAATAAACGTTTTTTTAAAACGGCCAAGCCCAATTTGGGACTTGAGAACGAATATACTGAAAGTCAAAATAATCAAACCAAGAGCAAGAAAAAACATAACCTCCTCTCATTTATTCCAAAGATTTATTACAACTTTACCTACTTGTTCGCCTCGAAGAATTTTTTCAATTTCTTTGTCCAAATCATCTAATGAGACCTCCCGCCAAATGCCATTAAAATCAATTTTCCAATCAGTAGCAAGATGTTCCCATATTTTCAATCTTTTATCCATCTTGGTTTCAGCAGAATCAATTCCAACCAACGAAACTCCCCGCAAAATAAATGGATAAACCGTTATGTTTAAGTCTGGACTTTCCACCAAACCAACAGAAGCAACCACCCCATCGTAATCTGTTGAACGAATTGCGGTTGAAAGTGTTATGCCACCAACATTATCCACAACACCTATCCATTTCCTTGGCAATAAAGGTTTGCCACTTGGTTCATAGACCTCGCTTCTGTGTATAACTTCTTTTGCACCCAACTTTTGTAAGAATTCTGTCTTTTCCAATTTGCCAGTGGAGGCAACGACATAAAAACCAAGCTTGGATAAAATTGCTACTGCGAGAGAACCAACCCCACCAGTTGCACCAGTGACCAGTATCTTTCCCGAGTCTGGTTTAATACCCTTTTCTAAAAATGCATACACACACAAACCAGCAGTAAAGCCAGCGGTTCCGTAAATCATCGATTCGAGCAAGGTTAAGCCTTTTGGCAAAGGTACAACCCACTTGTCTGGAACACGTATGTATTGCCCAAAACCTCCCGAGGTGTTCATTCCCAAATCATAACCAGTCACTAAAACTTCGTCTCCAACTTTAAATTTAGATGAATTAGATTCAACGACAATTCCACTTGCATCAACACCAGGGGTATGAGGATAATTCCGAGTAATTCCCTTATGACCTCTTGCAGAAAGTGCATCTTTGTAATTTAATGATGAGTAAATAACTTTTATCAACACTTCTCCATCGGGAAGTTGAGAAACAGATTTCTTTCCAATAAATCTTCTAAACTTGTTTGGTTCGTATTCTTCGACAATTAATGCTCTAAATGTTATATCATTCATATGATTTGATTATTTTTTGTAAAAATACAAATTAACTAATAACGAACACAAAAACAAAATTATTACAAACTTGAAAATTATTTTTGTAGTTGCCGTTTAACTCAATACATTGAATTTTTCAAAAATTAGGGTTTCCAAATATGCCATTGAAAGAAGAATTGAAGGAACAAGAGAAAAATTGTGTTGATGTTAAAGACTACGTTGAACTTGCCAAAAAAGCGTTAGAAGAACCCGTCGATATCGAATATGCCAAGGAACTTCTTGAAACTGCCGAGGATGAATGCAAGTTTCCAGACGAATACGTAATGGTGGCAGAAATCTATGCACAAATGAACGAAAAGGATAAAGCCGAAGAACTTTACGAGTCAGCCGAAGACAATGCTTTCGAGCCTTTGGAATTGGCAAGACTTGCCCATAGTATTTTTTGCCATTTAAAAAATGTTGACAAGTCGAAAGAACTTTTCCAAAATGCATTAAAAGATGCCAAGAAGGTTCAAGAATTTTTCGAACTTCTTTCCTACATTCAAATGGATTTCCCAGAAAGCGACTTACATAAAACAATAACAGAAAAAATCTCCTCGACTATCAGAAGTGTAGATGAGTTGACCAAAGTAGCCAAAGAAATCGCTGAAAAAGACAAAAATCTTGCGATTCAAATAGTTAAAGACTATGAGAAGAAAGTTGACGGAGTAATAAATATCGCAAACTTATCGAATTTAGTTTATGAATTATTTAATGATAAAGATTGGGCAGTAGAACTACTTGAGGAAGCAAAAGACGAGGCAAAATTCACAAATGAGTTCATTACACTTGCCAAAGCATTCGACAAACTGGGTTTAAAAGAAAATGTGAATGAATTGCTCGAAGAAGCAAGGAATTATGCGGTTTCCGCAGAAGAAAATTACGATTTGGCAATCGCTGTTTGGGATATCCTTAAAGATAAAACTTTAACGACTACTCTACTTCAAAAGTCCTACAAATCATTAAAGGATAAGAAAGCAATAACCAACATCCTCACTTTTTCATATCAACAACTTGAAGACAAAGAATTTTCGAAAGAAATATTGGATTTTTTGGTCGAGAATAGTACTTCAAATGATGAACTTTTACAAAACATAAAGTTAGGTTTTGAAATTCTTAAGGATAAAGAAATATCTTCAAAGCATTTCGAAACTGCTCTTTCAAAATTAACCGAACCCAAAGACCTCATCAAATTTGGAACCGAATTATTCAATTTGATTGGTGATGAAGAGCAAACAAAAATTTTCTTCAAAAAGGCTTTCGATAATAGTGTAAATTTCGAGCAATTTTTAGAATTAACTCAAAAGTATTTCAATTTGTTCGTTAAAGATGAATTTGTTTTGCAATCACTTGAAAAATGCGAGGAAATTGCAAAGTCCTCTGTCGAAAACATTGAAATTGCAAAACTTTATATGAATTTGATGAATGATAGAGAAAAAGCCAAGAAGAATTTAGAAGTTGCCGATGAAATTGTTGCATCATTACAAGATATGAAATTGGTCGCCGAAACTGTCAAAAAATTATTTCCAGATGATGAGGAATGGATTAAACAAGTCGAAGAAAAACTTGCTAAAAGGCAAGCCAACCAAAACAAATATGACGAATTTTTGAAACTCGAAAAAGATGCAAAATATTTAAAGGACTATTTGACACTTGCAGAAAGAGTAATAACTGAATTAGATGATGTATATTATGCAAAAAAACTTTTGAACAAAGCCAATGAACTTCTCGATAATCAATATTTGAACATTGAAAATTATTACAAACTATCAAAAGCGATTATTCAGTTAACCAAAGATACCAATTGGGCTAAATCTATTTTCGATTCACTTTTCAAAAGAATAAGATTTATTCAAGAATTAGAAGATATATTGAAATTTGTCCATAAATTATTCGATGACAAAGAAAAAACCAAAGCCATCACCGAAACCTATCTTAACAGTTGGCAAAGAAAAACAACAAATTTATTTGATGCTTTAAAATTTTCAAAAGTTTTGCAAAAGTACAAATTTGAAACAAGCGAAATTGAAAACTTTTTAAAGAATTTTGTTGTTAATGAAAAATCATTTTCAAGTTTATTCCCAGCATTAAAATTAGCCTACGATTTAAACCTTGACAATCTTAAAAAGGAAATATTAAATGAAATTTGGAAATTAGATTTAACTTCCAACGAGTTTGTGGTACTGTTAAAATTCCTCGTGGAAAAAGGTTATGACAAAGATGAACTTTTGACAAAGTTCAATGAATTTTGCCATAGAACCAACAAGCCGGAGGATTTAATTCTTCTTGCTGAAAACTACTCGAATATTTTCGGCGTGGAAAACATAGAACAAACAATCAGGTCGATTTTAGAAAAAGCCAAAGACTATGAAGATATTTTGTATAAGATTAAATCTATAGTTGTTGAACAAAAGTACTGGTAAGGAGGAATTTTATGAGATTGATTTTTCTTGGTCCCCCAGGAGCTGGAAAAGGTACACAAGCGGAGTTCATATGTCGAGACTTCAACATTAAACAACTTTCAACTGGCGATTTGCTTCGATATCATCGAAAAGAAGGAACAGAACTTGGTAAGAAAGCACAAGAATTTATGGACAAAGGTGAACTAGTACCCGATTCGCTCATCATTGATATGATTAGAAGCGAACTTAAGAAACCAGAGTACCAAAATGGTTATTTGTTAGATGGTTTTCCAAGAACTATTGCACAAGCAGAGGCATTCGACAAATTAATTAACGAATTAGGACAAACTTTGAATGCCGTGCTTGTTCTTGAAGTGCCAACTGAAGAACTTGTTACAAGGCTTACTGCAAGAAGAACTTGCCGTGTGTGTGGAAAAACATATCACCTCGTTTATAATCCCCCTAAACAAGAAGGAATTTGCGATGTTTGTGGCGGGGAATTATACCAACGTTCTGACGATAACGAAGAAACCGTCAGAAATAGACTTGCTGTTTATGAAAAACAGACCAAACCACTGATTGAATATTACGAACTCAAGGGGTTAGCATATCATATCGATGGCAAAGGGAAAATTGAGGATATTTATTCCAGAATAAAAGAAATTTTGCAAAACAAAACATAGAATTAATCATTACGAACTCATTGATTGTAGGAAGTCTCGATTTGACTTTGTTCCTTTCATTTTGCTAAGCAAGAATTCAATTGCTTCGACTGGTTGCATTTCGCTTAAAACTTTTCGCAAAATCCAAACCCGATTTAATTCTTCGGGAGTAAGAAGAAGTTCCTCTTTACGAGTTCCACTTTTGTTCACATCTATGGCGGGGAAAACTCTCCTATCGGCAATTTTTCTATCCAGAACCAATTCCATATTTCCAGTGCCTTTGAACTCTTCGAAAATAACCTCGTCCATCCTACTTCCAGTTTCAATCAAGGCTGTTGCAATAATTGTTAGCGAGCCACCCTCCTCGATATTACGAGCAGCACCAAAAAATCTCTTCGGTTTGTGCAATGCGTTTGCATCGACGCCACCAGAAAGAATTTTCCCAGAATGTGGCGTTACAGTATTGCTGGCACGAGCCAACCTTGTAAGCGAGTCCAAAAGAATAACAACATCAAGTTTAGCCTCGACCAATCTTTTTGCCTTTTCCAAAACCATATCTGCAACTTGCATATGCCTTTCGGGCGGTTCGTCGAATGTAGATGAAATAATTTCTGCTTTAACCGAGCGTTCCATATCAGTTACTTCTTCGGGTCGTTCGTCAATGAGAAGAATGATCAATTTAATCTCTGGGTGGTTTCGAACTATTGCATTAGCCATTTGTTGAAGGAGAATGGTTTTACCAGACTTTGGTGGTGCGACAATCAAACCCCGTTGCCCTTTACCAATTGGACAAAGCAAATTCACAATACGCATCGAATATTCAGTCGGCGATGTTTCGAGGTTAATTCTTTTGATTGGATAAGTTGGTGTCAAATTGTCGAACAAAGGTCTATCACGCAACAAATCTGGTTCGAGGTAATTTACACTTTCAACCTTGAGCAAAGCGTAGTAGCGTTCCCCTTCTTTTGGTGGACGGACCTGCCCACGAACAGTGTCGCCAGTTCGAAGCCCAAATCTTTTAATTTGGGATGGGGAGACGTATACATCGTCTGGCGAATTCAAATAATTGTAATCTGCGGAACGAAGGAAACCATAACCGTCGGGCAGAACTTCGAGAACGCCAGTGGCTGTTAACAAACCTTCCTCGGGCATTTCCTTCCCCTTCGAATGCGTTTGTGCCTCGAGTATTTTTAGAATAAGTTCCTGTTTTCTTAAATCCGAAAAATTGGTAATTCCAAGCGACTTTGCAATAGCAGTCAGTTCAGCAATTTTTTTGGATTTAAGAACTTCGATGTCAATCATTTCCCTGGTGGTAGGTACATTATTTCCATCAACTTTGGTGGTTGGCATAATTTATCCTCCTAAATTATTCACGATATTAATTGAGTTTGTGGAAAAAAATACATTTTATAGTTCGATTTTGATTTACAAATAATTTTTTTTATATTTTCGAACTAATCTTAAAAACGAAATTAACAAAATTCTGTTGGATATGCAAAGAAATTGGAAAAAAATTTTGATTGGAATTGTTTTTTTTGGCATTATATCAATCCTATACATTAATAATGTCATAACTAGTAATAGGATTGTCAAAGACAATTTAAAACTTAAGGAAAATCTTCAGAAGGTAAAAGAACAAAATCTGATGTTGAAGAAAAGAATTATTGAACTAGAATCGCCAGGAAGAATAATTGAAATAGCAACCAAAAAGTACGGAATGAAACTTCCAGAAAAACCAGCAAAGAAACTCTAATTAATCAAAGAACTAGGGGCTATCCAAAGAGGATAGCCCCTAATATTGGTTATGGATTCCAGAATGTCTTATCCCACCATAATTTGTCGGTAAAGATAAAGTTCGGGTCTTGGAAATTGGGCGCGACAGCCTTGACATTGTTGAAATTATATAATCGTTCGGACTGTGGATACGGGAAACGTCGTGGAATTACATTCCCCTTAACTGGAGACAAATTTGGAAAGCCAGTTCTTCTCCAATCAGTATAAACTTCTGGGGAGAAGAAGCAAGCAATGTACTTTTGAACCATTATGTTTTCCAGCGTGAGGTTACTTTCCCCAACATCCACAGTAGGCTGACTCCAATAGGTTTGGGCGTCAGCGTCAGAGACCCCCACTTTTTTCATCGAGGCCAAGATTCCTTCTTTATATGCATTGTAAGCAGCGGTTTTGTTTCCTTTTGCTAACTGGCATTCTGCTTCGATGAACTTTGCTTCAACATATGTAATAAATGGAACTGGTGAGTTTGCACTTGCGTAGAATGGTCCCAAAGGTGAATCTTGGGAATAGCCACCATTTTCATCGGGTTTACCGAAGAATGGCCTTCGTGGGTCGTTAAACTGGTTCATCAAATCCATTAATTTGGGACCCATATGAACGTCTCCACGTTGCACATCAAATTGATAAAGCGGGTTTGCTTCAGTCTCTTTTTCTGTGAATGGAACTTGCATATCATCATTGTTACTTGTAAATCCTTTTTCCAAAGCGGCCAACGCATCATCATATTTCTTCAAATGGAGATATAGGCGCGCTTTTAGGGTATATGCGGCTTTAATCCAATTTGCTGTTTTACCTCCATAAATAAAATCATCGGCGCCGGGTTTGAACACACTCGTCGAGGCTTGAAGGTTCGTGATAGCATCGTCTAAAAGTTTTTGCATAGAATTATAAATTTGTTCTTGGCTATCGTATTTTGGGGTCAACGCATTTGTCCCTTTGAAAGCATCAGAATATGGAATATCGCCCATTAAATCTGTCCACATATTTAGACTGAACGCCATCAGAATTTGAGCAACACCTTTGTAATAGGGAGATTGCAGTTCGTCTGCTTTTTTAATGATAAAATCCAAATCCATCATTGGGCCAGCATACATCGTATTCCATGCATTGTCGATATCGTCTTCTTTAAATGTGTAGTTGTAAATCCCTTGGTGTTGCCTATTCCATCCGTAGAGTTGTTGGGTAAAACATCCAGTGAAACGACCGACATCACCGCCCAAAACATATGCAATGCCAACTTGAGTTGTTGGTAGCACAGTTTTTAAAGGAACATCTGCAGGACTAGTTGGATCGATATTTAAATTTGTGTCAATCCAACTGTCGCAAGCAAAGAATATCAAACTGATTCCAATTATTGTTAGCAAATACTTTATTTTCATAATTCTCTCCTAATTTGTTAAACCAATTAGAAATCGACAGTAATTGTGAAATTATAGCTGCGAACGCCGGGCATATTAAAGTATTCGAGTCCTTGGGCACTATAAGCACCCATCAAGTTTGTCTCTGGATCGACACCTTTATATTTCGTACTCAACCACAAATTCCGCCCGGTAAAGGTCAACACAACATTCGAAAACGGAGTATACCCGACAATGGATTTGGGTAATTTGTAAGAAAGACTCAACTCACGCAATCGGACCCAGCCAGCGTCCTCAACAAAATCCTCGGTGTTGCTTCCAAAGAAACCATTTCCATTTCCAAGTGCCAACCAATTCTGGTCGATTGTAACTTGGATATCATTTTTACCAGAAACCACTAAATTACCGTTTTCATCAAAATGACCCTTAACACCAGTGAAAACTTTTTTGTAATTTCGATTTTCTGTTTCTTTATGAGTTCCAAAATAGTATAGGGCGCTTCGGGTACCGTTCCACATCTTTCCGCCTTTCTTAATGTCAATCAAAAAGGACAAAGTCAAGTCTTTCCAACTAATTGAATTTCTGAAACCGAGCAACCAATCTGGATTGGAGGACCCAAAGGCTTTTTCATTGTTCATATCAAGGATAGGAAATCCATATTCTTCGCTATTCGGGTCGTCATTAATTACGACTTCGCCAGTTTGGGGATCTCGAACCCATCCAAATCCGAATATCGAACCGTATGGCTTACCTGCAACAATTCGAACTGATGAACCCTCAAAACCACCTAAGAATATGTTGTCAATACCTTCGTACAACTCATCTACCATATTTTTGTTCGTAGAAAAGTTCAAATTAATATCCCAACGCCAATCGGCAGTGTTTAATGGGGTAATATTTAAAACGGCTTCAAAACCTTTGTTTGAAATTTGTCCTGCGTTGAAAACAGTAGCAAAATATCCAGTCGAACGTGCTATTGGAACGCTGAAAATTTGGTCTTTACTTACAGAATTATAATATGTCAAGTCCAACGATACAATGTTATTAAATAAAGCGAGGTTCAAACCGATTTCCCAAGATGTTGTCTTTTCGGGTCTAAGTTTATCGTTCCCCAAAACATCGCCAGAGACAAAGCCAACTTGACCATTGAATGGGAATGAGACACCATTTGTATATCCATCAGCATAAGCCGCCTGAATGAATGGTGTAGTGGTTGCATACATCGGAGCATCTTTTCCGACGATTGCGTAATTGAAGCGAAGTTTACCAAAATTGAAGAAAGTGCCTTCAAAAGCATTTTTGAATAAATTCGTAAACACTACGCTAACACTTCCTTGTCCGTACCAGAAGGAATTATTGTCCTTCGGCAAAGTGGTTGACATATCATTTCGTAAAGAACCGTTAAAATACAACCACTCTTGATAATCCAAGGAGAGATCTCCGTAGAAACCTAATCTACGAAGAGTTCCACGAGATTGGCGGACAATTTGGCTGGTGGTGTTGGAAATATGGTAGAAATCGGGAACGATCAATCCATCGCCTTGTGTATAAAGCGAACTTCCAAGTGATTGATATAAATTATTACCAACAATTAGTTTACCTACAAGGTCATCGGTTAAATTGTAATTAAATGTCAAAATTAGGTCTGATGTTAGGTCATTACTATAAATTTCGTGATTGAATATTTGCCCAGCGGGAAATGCTCTTGAATTAATGGCGAATTCCTGTCGTCGTTTATCGAAATAAATGTCGGCACCTAATCGATAGGTTAAATCAATGTTTTGATTAAAGAAGTAATTCAACTGTATGTTTCCGATGAACCTATCAACATCATCAAAGAATGGAGATTTTACAATAGTCCAGTATGGATTGTCGTATCCTCCGCCACCTCGATAGTTTCTTTGGGTTCCATCGGGGAACATAAAAGCATCTTCGTAGTTATACGCTTCTTTACCGTGACCATTTGAATTGTCAAATGAAATGGGTGTTCGCAACAAACCAAGCATAACACCAGAAATGTTACTGCCTTGTTGTGCTCTACGACCACCCGAATTGGTATAACTTATGTTACCCGAGGCTTTCAACTTTGATGAAATTCTTGCTTCTCCATTGAATCTTATTGATTGACGAGAAAAACTCGTTAAAGGAACAACACCAAAGGATTTTGAATTTGAGATTGAAAGATAGAATGAACCAAAATCTGTTCCTCCAGCCATCGACAAATTCTGTGTGTTAGTCATTCCAGTTACGAAAAAGTTATTCACATTGTCGTATGGCTCGAATTTCTTAAATCGTGAAGGATTTGCTACACTGTCAACAAAGTATTTTCCAACAATGTTTCCGTTCTTATCAAATTTATTTGGAGATTGCAAATCCCAATATAATGTATCAATTGAAGCACCCCAACTTCTGGGTTCATTGCTTCCTGGCTGACGGATAATGCCACCCATACCCTGGATAAATTTCTTTTGCATTTCGGGCAACTTATTTACTTCTTCGAGGCTTGTCGTTGCCGAAAAAGTAACATTTATTCTTTATCTTGCAGCAGTTTGCCCTTTTTTCGTGGTAATGACAATTGCACCATTTGCAGCACGAATCCCATACAATGCAGTTGCGGCAGGACCTTTAAGAATTGTTACAGATTCAATGTCGTCTGGGTTCAAATCGATGGCACGGTTCGAAAATGCGACATTAGATAATAAGTTATTTGTCCCATTGTCAGGGTTACCACTATAAACCATTGAGTTGTCAATTGGTATACCGTCGACGATAAACAATGGTTGGTTTCCACCAAGGAAAGAGTTTTGACCGCGAATTTGAATGTATGCAGAAGCGCCAGGAACACCAGTTGTATTTACAACCTGCACACCAGCAACTTTTCCAGTTATAGAATTGACAATATTAGTAACTTTTGCTTCCGATACAATGTTTCCTTTAACTTCCTCGTAGGCGTATCCAATGGATTTCTTTTCCCTTTCCAATCCGATTGCAGTAACGACTACTTCTTCCGTTTGCAACTTATCTTCCTCAAGCGTCACGGCGAAGAAGTCTTTTGTTCCAACTGGAACTTCTTTGGTTTTCATACCAACGCGACGAAAGACAAGAGTTTTTGCGTTTGCGGGCACGCGAATTTGAAAAGTTCCATCGTTCTTCGTGAAGGTACCAATTGCTGTACCTTTTACTAAAACGGTAACGCCAGAAAGTGCGTTACCATTTTCGTCTGTCACTTTCCCAGTTACAACCCTATCTTGGGCTAATGCAACTGTGGAAGCAACAAAGAATAGCAAAAACAGGTAATTAATTAGTTTTTTCATACTCCCACAACCATTATTTAACAAAACTTTTTTAAAAAAGAATTTCACGAAATCGAGTAGTTAAAGCGACGCGAACAAATTAATTTGCTTTGGAAGATTTTTAATGTGGTTTGTCGCGAATTTGGAAAGATGTGAAAAAGATTTTCCTCATAGGCAACCCCCATAAATTTTTTTGAAAAATAATAGAAACTGGTATGAATTTTAGAAGACTGTTTCAAAAATACTTTCTCACTAAACAAAAGTTTCATCAACATTTTCTTTATTTGCATTGACAAATTAAACAATTGTTAATTAAAATGCAAATTTTTTTTACAAAATCTGTATTTGATTGATTTTCAAGCAAATATCAAACTAATTCTTTTGAACTTTAAAATTTGAATTTGAAATATCAAAAGAAATTTTTGAATTCTTAACCAAATCTAAACCAAAAATACCATCAATCTCAAAGAAGTAGTCCTTTTTAAAGTCTATCGTTCCTATATCTTTAAAACTAATTTTTACACTATCAAAGTATACTTCAAAATATGGAATAACAACAGTAGGATTGAATTTCCAGCCACCCACCGAACCAATTTGTTTCGTTTGTTCATATACTTTCTGAAAATCTATTTTTTTAAAAATATTTTGAGTTAAATAACTTTTTTCTGCTCCAATGTCCAAAATGAACAACAATTGTTGATTTTTGAATTTTCCAATTACTATTGGTACGCCGAACCAGAAAAAGTTCGGGTAATTTCTAAACTCTTTCTCTGGTTTTTCAATAATCATTATTCTTTTTTGGTAATTGATTGTGAATTTGGCATTTTGAATAGTTTTCCAACCTACTATTCCATAAATTTCAACTGGAACATTCGAGGCTATAAGTCGCAACTTTAAATTATAGTCATCCACAACTAATGAAGGATGATTAAGGATTTCAAGATTACCTAACCTTAAACTTTGAATGAATGTGGGGCGAACATCAACTTTATATTCTGTATGTGTAACTGCTTTGCTGGTTTCTTTTGAAAGAATTGGAAGATTACAATCTTCGGCAGTTTTAGATGATACAATTGTATAGTTTGTTCCAGTATCAAACCAAAAATTTCTTTGCTTTCCGTTTACAAAAACTTTGAGGATTATTGCACCATTTGGTGCTGTTTCGAATTCAATCGTATCGACATTTTTGGAAAAAACGACACTTTGGGGTTCAACTTTTGCAAAAACTTTGGCAAGCAAGAACACACTATCTGGGTCATAATAAAAAGTATTTTGGGAAGGAATAAGTTCAGCCCATTTGGACTGGTAGAACAATGAATATGTTAGAAATTTTAAATATTCAAATCGAAAGCGATTTGAAACATCGCTAACAAGAATTTCACGACATTTTTGTTCGACCAGCGAAAAATCGGATTTTAGTATTAATTGTACTACTTCCCAGAACTTCTTCTCACTCTTGTCCAAAAACTTTAAATCTTCGGGTGTAACACTTAATGTTTTTACCATTTCTAAAAACGAAAGCGAGTCGATGGCTAACTTCTCTTTTGGTGATGGAATTTTATTCACTGTTGAACAAAAGAAAAGAAATATTAAAACAAATATCGTAGCAATGTATAAAAAAATTCTTTTCATATCCCTCCAAATATACTAAAAAGTTAGAATTGAAATGTGGTTAAAATAAAGTTATTTATTTTTTCTATTTCCAAGGAGGGTGATATTTTGTAAAAATATTCCACTAATTATCAAAAAAAGACCAACTATTGAGGAAATGTAGATTGTTTCCTTCAAAATCAAACTAATGAATACAAAAGACAAAACTGGTGAAAGATAAATTAAATTGTTGATACGTGCAGGATTTGAAGATAATTTCAATGCTTTATTCCATATTAAAAAAGTCAATCCCATTTCAAAAGCACCAATGTACAAGATTGGTAAAAAAGAATGGTAATTCGGAAATGAGAAAGATTCAGAATAAAGTAAAAAAAACAAACCGAAAACCGAACCAAAAAGGAAATTCAAGAACATTCGAAGCAGATCTTTTACATTCGAGAGAATGTTTAATATCCAAGATGTACCCCAAATCAAAGAACTTGAAAGAGCCAAAATTGCTCCTAAACTATTCGATGGTTTCAATGTAACAATGCTTCCTTTTGAAATTATCACCAAAACACCAAAAAAACTAATAATTAAGGCAAAGTAGGACAAAAATGTTATTCTTTTCTTTTGGAAAATGCTTGAAAGGATGGTCAAAACTATTGCCCAGGTGTAATTCAGCGATAGAGCCTCTTGTGCTGGTAACAAAGAATAAGCCTTGAAAAGTACCAAATAATAAAGAAATGGATTTAGAAAGCCAATTAACAAGGAAATAAGCCAATCTTTTTTCGAAAGGAAAGCCAAATCTATTAACTTCCCTTGAAATAATATTATTGCAAATAGAATTGTGGCAGAAGAAATGGAAGCAAAAACCAACAGTTGAGTTGGGGTAACAAATTTTAATGCAATTTTGAATGCTGTTGCAACTGTCGACCAAAAAACAACTGCCAGCAAGCCAAGTAATAAAGACTTTTTTTCTTCGAGCATCAATTTTTCTGAATCAAGTGATTATGTATTTGTTTAGGCGAATGTACTCTTAAGACATACATTCCACTTGGTAAATTGCCAACATCGTCGAATGAAACAATCCTTCCAGACGAGAGATCCAATTTCTTTGTCAACAATTTGTTTCCAAGAATATCGAAAATTTCCAAAATTATTGGCAATTCATATTTTTCTGAAAATTCAACAAAAAGAATTTGGTTTTTCTCAACAGGATTTGGAAAAATCTTAATTTCCTCATTTTGGTTGCTTTCCAAACTGGTAAGGTAAATATCCCCTACTTCACAAAGTACAGAAGTTGTGTCGATGAAAATTGAATCGGGAAAGAATGGAAGTGAAACTTTGAAAGATTGGGTTCTTTCCTCGACAACCAAAGTTGAAGAAGTAGTGAGAGTATCGCCTGACTTGAATAATATTCTTACGGGACATTTAAAAACTTCTGGAATATTGTTTCCACTTTGAGTTTGAGATATTGTTACTACACCTTCGTACCTGTTGTCTTGATTGGGGAAGGAATGAAATGCAGAATTTACAACAAAAACTGGATGACCTGCTTTGAACAACCACTGATTGAAAAAGGTTGAAAAATCTACAAGAGGATTTGTAACTTTTTCTGAAAAGTAATTAATGATATCCTCTGTTGTTATCGATTGGAAACTAAAATCTTGGAGAAAACTACGAAAAGTTTGAAAGAAAAGGGAGTCGCCCAACATAAATTTCAACATATGATAAACCCAACTTGCTTTTTGATAAACAAGAACAGCGTAATCTCCAAAGATTGTGTTGGTTGGAAGCCCGTAAATTGGTGGTAAAGTTAATCCCCCCTTTTTAAGATAGGATTGGCGGGAACTCAAAAGAAAGTAATTGTAGCCCCAGTCTCCCCAAAGACTTTCAGCATAGAGAGCCTCGCTCCAGGTGGCTCCTCCTTCGTTAAACCAAATGTCGTTCCAAGTTGCACAAGTAACAAGGTCGCCAATCCATTGATGTGCTAACTCGTGTGCAATTCCAAATTGCGAGTTTTGTCGAAGCCATACTCGATTGATTGTCGTAATTGTTTGGTGTTCCATCCCGCCAAAATTAAATGGCATAACCGATGTCATCCCATACTTAATGAAAGGATATTCAAGAAAAGTCTTTGAAAAGAATTCCATCATTTTCGAAGTATATTGAAAAGTATTTTTGGCATTATATTCGGAACCGTCGGTTTTGGTTGCTTTGAAATCTTTTTCCCAAACATAATATTGTATCTCAATTGAATCATTTGGATTTGTCACTTTTCGGTACCAATCGGAGAAAATAACATATTTGGAAGTAGTTACGCTCATCAAATAAGTCGTTATTGGCTTATCGCTTATCCAGAAGAAAATTTTTGCAGTATCTCCATCAGTTAAAACTTTGTCCAAATAACCATTTGAAGCAACAACATAATCTTTTGGAACTCGAACGGTAATGCGAGCATTTGCCTTGTCGTATGGGGCATCGTTGCACGGCATCCAATATCGGGCATCTTCGGGTTCACTCATCGTGTATGCAAGTCGTTCTTCGACAAAAACTGAATCATAAAATGGGGCTGGTAAACGACCAACAAACTTCCCTTTTGGATAAAGATAAAAGCCTCGATAATTTTCTTCTGGAATATTACGAGCGTAAGTGTAGAAAACTTTTATTTTTACGGTATCTCCATTGTTAAGATTTGTTTGCAATGGTATGATTAATTTTTTATTAATAACCTTTGGGGTAGGAACTACTTTTTGAAATTCTGAACCATTCGAAACAAAAACCGAATCGATATACAAACCAGCGCAATCAAGTTCTAAATTAGTTAGATTATCAACACTCGACTTGGCAGTTATTGTGTTAACTCCAAACCAAATTCTATCTAACGAATCCATACTGGTGGGATTTTTCATAACATTGTACCAATCAAGATACAAATCATATTCAATAACATCATAGGGGCGTGGATTTACGGCAAATGGGTTATCCATTTTTCTAACTTTGTATAAATTAGATTCACCGAAATCATAGTATTGAATTTCATCAAGAAATATTCTGGAAGCAAAACTGTATTGAAAAAATAATGTTATAAAAACCAATGCAAACACAAAATATCTCATTTTAAAAACCATTTTTAATAACAATTATACTTTAAAAAATTCGTTTCAAAAAAAATAAGTAACGAAATTATGAAAATATAATTTAAATAAGGTATGAACATTCAACAGAAAATCACGCTGAATAACGGTGTTAAAATACCAATACTTGGTCTTGGTACATATTTAATGAAACCTGGCGACGAGACCTACAACGCTTGTAAATGGGCTCTGGAAGTGGGCTATCGTCACATCGACACTGCCTCCTTTTATCGAAACGAGGCTGATGTCGGCAAAGCAGTTAAAGATTCTGGCATTGAAAGAACCGAGGTCTTTGTTACTACAAAGGTATGGAACGACGACCAGGGATATGATAAGACTTTGCGTGCAGTTGAAAAAAGTTTGAAACTTTTGGGGTTCGATTACATCGACTTGGTTCTTGTGCATTGGCCAGTTCCTGGTTTAAGAAAGGAAACCTGGAAAGCATTGGAAAAAGTTTACGACGAAGGCATTTGTGCCTCAATTGGGGTTAGCAATTACACAATAAACCATTTGCAAGAGTTGTTTAATTATGCCAACGTTATTCCAGTAGTTAATCAAGTTGAATTTTCACCTTTCCTTTACCAAAAAGAACTTTTGGAATTTTGTGAGTCAAATAATATTAAAATCGAAGCATACTCCCCGCTTGCTCGTGGTCGAAAATTCGACCATCCAATTTTGGTTGAACTTTCGAAAAAATATGGAAAGACCCCAGCTCAAATTATGATTAGGTGGGCAATTCAATTGGGCACAATCGTAATACCTAAATCCTCAAAGAAAGAGCGTATCATTGAAAATAGTTTGGTTTTTGACTTCGAAATTTCCCCAGAAGATATGCAAAAATTAAGTACTTTAAACGAAGGCTATCGAGTTGCTTGGAATCCAGAAACCATCGAATAATATGAATACAGACGAATTCAAAAAATATGCACAAGAATTGACCAAATGGATAAGCAACTACTACGAGAACATTAGGTCTTATCCAGTAAAGTCGAAAGCAGAACCAAGAGAAATTTTCAACCAATTACCAAGCGAAATTCCGCTCGAAGGCGAACCATTTGAGAATATTCTTGAGGACTTTGAAAATATAATACTCAAAGGAATTACCCATTGGCAACATCCTCGATTTTTCGCCTATTTCCCTGCAAATACGAGTTTCCCTTCTATTCTTGGGGAATATTTGACCTCTGCCCTGGGAATACAAGCAATGATGTGGTTGACTTCCCCATCTGCAACAGAACTTGAGGAAAAAGTTGTCCATTGGCTACGAGACGCAATGGGAATCTCAAAAGAATTCACTGGCATTATTCAAGATACTGCTTCCACATCCACACTTGTTGCGATTCTAACTGCAAGAGAGAAAGCCTCCAACTTCGAAATTAACGAAAATGGTTTCGGCAAACAACATAGATACACTATCTACTGTTCCAAAGAAGCCCATTCCTCAATTGAAAAAGCAGTTAAAATTGCTGGTATTGGGAGAAATAATTTGCGAAAAATTGATGTGGACGAAAATTTTGCAATGTCTGTGCCCAAACTCGAAAAGGCAATAACAGATGATTTGACCAATGGATTTACCCCCATTTGCATTGTTGGTGCATTAGGAACTACTGGGAGCACAGCAGTTGACCCATTGAAAGAAATTGGAGAAATTGCAAAGAAATATAATATTTGGTATCACATTGATGGAGCGATGGTTGGCTTGGCTTTACTTTTGCCAGAATTCCAATACTTAACAAAAGGAATTAATTATGCTGATTCCTTTGTTTTCAACCCACACAAATGGCTATTCACAAATTTCGATTGTTCAATTTACTTTGTCAAAAATCCAGAACTTCTTAAAGATACTTTTTCAATCACGCCAAGTTATCTTCGAACGGATTTCGATGAAATTGTAAATAATTACCGCGATTGGGGAATACAATTAGGCAGAAGATTTCGTGCCTTGAAACTTTGGTTCGTTCTCCGATACTTTGGTCTACGTGAAATTCAAGCCAAACTTCGTAAACATTTAGAATTTGCTAAAAAGTTAAAAGAGCAAATTCTTTCTGATTCTCGATTTGAAGTTTTGGCACCAGTTAATTTCACAACAATTTGCTTCAGATTCAGTAACTCAAAATTGAACGAACAAGAACTCGACCAAATAAACAAGAAATTACTCGAAGAAATTAATGCCAGCGGATTTGCTTTTCTCTCGCACACTACCTTAAACGGTAAATTCGTGTTACGATTTTCAATCGGGCAAACAAACACTGAATGGGACGACGTTTTACAAACTTGGCATTTCATCCAAAAACAAGCAAATAAATTAGAAAATTATGAAGCGAAAAAATAAATTTTTCCGTGGAACAACTCACCGAGTTAATCAAACACAGTTTGATGTCTGCATTACAAAACTCGCAAATGGTGTAACCGTTATAAACGAGCAAATTCCCTATTATAATTCGTTTGCTTTGGGAATTGGCGTCAAAGTCGGTTCAAGAGATGACTATTTTGGTAAAGAGGGCATTTCTCATCTTCTTGAACATTGCGTTTTTAGAAGAACCCAAAACTATGAATCTAAACAAATCAACGAACTTTTCGAGAAATTCGGTTCGTACTCCAATGCTTTTACAACCAAAGAATACACAGCCTATTACGTGCGTGCTTTAAACCAGAATTTTGAAAAAGTATGGAATTTACTTTCGGAAATTGTATTTCAACCGAAATTCGATAAACGTGACATTGCAAAAGAAAAATCCATCGTAAAGGAAGAAATTCGCTCTTACAACGAAGACCCAGAAGAAGAAATTTTCGATGTTACCGATAAATATTTATTTCAAAATTCCAGTCTTGCCCACCCTATTGTTGGGAAAATCAAAACGGTAAACAGTATTTCACTCGAGGACATTTCAAATTTTTATCAAGATTTTTACCAAAGCAACAACGTTGTTGTTGTTTATATCGGAGAAATGGACGATTTAGAACTCATTGACAAAATTTCCCAGAAATTGGAAAATCTTCCTAAATCAACTAAACGAGTAGAAAGAGTTTCTTCTATTATTGAACACAAGACTTTTAATATTAAATTAAAACGACAATTTCTACAAAGCCATATTTCGTTTGCAAAAACTTTCCCAAATCTTTCCATCCGAGAACGATACTTATGTGCAATTGCAAATCTTCTTCTTGGCGATTGTGCAAGCAGTAGACTTTATAAATCATTGAGGGAGAAAAGTGCCCTTGTTTATAATGTTTTCTCAACATTTACCTCCTACTCCGATACTTCTGCTATCTATATTTACGCAACTACAAATCCCAATAAGAAAGAAAAAACCATTGGGCGAATCCAAAAAGAACTCGAATTAATTCATAATGTGGGCTTTGACGAAAACGAACTGCTCCTTGCAAAGGAGCAATTAAAATCAACCACAATAATGGCTTTGGAAAACTCCTCCGAACGAATGCAATCGATAATAAAATCGCAACTTACCTTTGGTAGATATGAATCCTTGTATGAAACAATAGATATAGTTGATTCAATCACACTTGATGAATTGAATAAATTCGCAAAGAAACATTTTGCTCCTGATTCTTGGTCGTCTATTATCTTCGAACCAAAATAGTTACTTTTTGCTTTTGCAATACTTGTCTAAAAAATCAAATACTTCGTAATACCAAAGAATCTGTTCTTGTGGTTTTGTTATCCAATGTCCCATCGTTGGGAAAATAATTAATTTCGAGGGAATTTTCTTTACTTGTGCAACTGTAAAGGCTTCAAGACTTTGAGTATATGGTACACGAAAATCTTTTTCCCCAGTTGAAATTAGAATTGGCGTATCCCAATTTTGTGCATAACGATGGGGAGATTGTTTTTCAAAAATAGGTTTGTTCTTTGGGTCCCAATATGGACCACCAAACTCCCAATTGGGGAACCAAAGTTCCTCGGTGGAACCATATTTGCTTTCTAAATTGAACACACCGCAATGCGAAACAAAAGCCGAAAATCTCTTCTGATGATTACCAGCAAGCCAGAAAACAGCGTAACCACCAGCGCTTGCTCCAACTGCTGCCTTTCGATTAGCGTCAACAAATGGTAATTTGCTAATCGAGTCTGTTGCCGAGAGAATATCATCCATTGCTTTTCCAGACCAGTCTTTATTAATGGCGTCGACCCAATCTTGACCAAATCCTGGAACTCCCCGTCGATTTGGTGCAACAACAATGTATCCTTGCGAGGCAAAAAGAAACAAATTCCATCTGTAACTGAAATATTGACTAATAGTTGATTGAGGACCACCTTGGCAATAGACAATCACTGGATATTTCTTTGTTGAATCAAAATCTGGTGGGAACAATACATAAGTATGAATTTTTTTGTTATCCTTGCTTTTTATCCAATATTCTTCAATTCTTACTGGTTTAATTTCCCGATATACTTCCTCATTTTCAAATGTATGTTGCATTATAGGAACTTCTGGATTTGTGGTACCGGAAGAAAAAATTTCAAATGGACGAAGCATATTCCTTCGACCAAAATAAATTTTCTCGCCGTCAGATGTAATTGATAATCCTCCGTCGTGATTGTATTTACCTTTGGTAATTATTTTCCAATAACCATCGCGAATGTCAATCTCATAGATTTGAACTGTTGCCCCATCTTCTGCAGAAAAGTATATTTTTTGACTGTTGGGATGCCAAAGGAAATCTCCAACCCACTGGTCAAGTCGCCAGGATAGTTCAGTAATTTTCTTATCTTTGCGATTGTAAAGCATCAATCTTTGTCTATCGGATTCATATCCAGCACGCTTCATACTTACAAAAGCAATCCAATTGCCGTCGGATGAATATTGAGGATTCCTATCATATCCAGGCATTCCAGATGTTATATTTTGCGTTTGTTTTGTTTCAAGATTATAAATGTAAATGTCTGTATTGGTGCTTAAAGCATAATCTTTCTCTTTTTTGCAAGTGTATGCAATTTCTTTGGAATCTGGAGACCAATCGTATTGTTCTGAACCACCGAATGGTGGGTCTGGTACATCGAAAGGTTCATTTGGCATAATATCAATTGGAATCCCACCTTCAACTGGCACAATGAACAAATGTGATTTGTACTCATCTTCCCAAGTATCCCAATGTCGAACAGGCAACCTGTCATATATTCGTACTTTGGCTTTGTTTAAGTATGGATATTTATCCGCTGGTGTTTCGAACACTTTGACATCCATTGTGAAAGCAATTAATTTCCCATCTGGAGAAAGTTTGAAACTTGTAACGTCATTATCAACATTTGTGATTTGCTTTCGTTCCTTTGTTTTTATATCAATCCTAAATATTTGTTGTTTGGTTGTTGAAGTAGATATAAAGTAAACGTAACGCCCAGATTTATCCCATTGGTAATCGAAGTCACCAAACTGGGGGTCGTTTGTAAGGTTTTCTTTTTCACCAGTTTCCAAATTTATCAAAAATAAATCCTTTTCAAATGTATTATCATTAATCTTTGGGCTTTCAATTGAATAAAGGAGATATTTTCCATCAGGGGAAACCTTGGGGTGCCCTACTCTTTTAAGGGAAAGAAGAAGTTCTGGGGTTAGAACAGTATTACCATAATAAATAAACATCGGTTCAAATCGGAAATATTTCCAACCCGAGTCGATAATAAACTTGTTGAATTTTACATTAAAAAGTTCCAACAATTCCTCGCGTGTCATCTCCTGAACTCGTTGAAAATCATAATTCATAAGAAACGGGGGCACGAAAGGAACTTTCTCTGGTGGCATTGTTCGAAGAATTGAATCTAAAACTGGGTTCATCTTTGGTTGCGAAAATGCCAACAAACTACAAACAAATAAAAAGGCAATAATATTTAAAACCCTTTTCATACGCAATCCCTAATTGTTTTTATTTAAAAAACAAAATTAATCAAATAACCAGTTTGAAAATGTTAATTTTGCTCTTTCAATTAAGATTGAAAAATGGAAAAGTTAAGAATTGGCTTCTTGGCATCTCACAACGGTAGCAATATGCAAGCAATTATCGACTCAATCAAGCGGGGAGAACTGGACGCAATTCCCGCAGTGGTTATTTCTAACAATTCTAATGCTTTTGCCTTGGAAAGAGCCCGTCGCGAGGGAATTCCCGCCTATCACATAAGTTCCAAACAATATCCTACCGAGGAGGAACTCGACAAAGCAATACTTGAAACTTTAATTAAACATAATGTAAATATTGTTTGCCTTGCTGGTTATATGAAAAAAGTTGGTCCAAAGGTTTTAAATTACTTTAAAAACCGAGTGCTGAACATACATCCAGCACTTTTGCCAAAGTTCGGAGGGAAAGGTATGTTTGGAAAATTTGTGCACGAGGCAGTTTTGAACGCCGGAGAAAAAGAAAGTGGTTGCACCGTCCACCTTGTTGACGAAATCTATGACCACGGTAGAATTCTTGGGCAAAAAATTGTCCCTGTCTATCCAGACGACACTGTTGAAACTCTTGCCCAGCGAGTGTTGGAACAAGAACACAAACTCTATCCCGAGGTGTTGCAAAAAATCGCAAAAGGCGAAATCGTTTTAGATTAAAATCTATCCAAGTGGTATCCGCCATCTACATTTAGAACTTGCCCAGTAATAAAATTCGAACAAGTTGCAAAAAAATAAACTGCGTCGAAAATATCTAAAATAGTCCCATATCGTTGCATTGGAATTTTTTCAAGAGGAACAAGTGGGGAGTCAATTTGATTGGGTTCGTAGGGAATAAAAATGGTACCCGGATTGACGCAATTCACTGTTATTTTGGGCGCTAATTCCTTTGCTAAAGATTTGGTTAGTTGAATTACACCAGCCTTCGAAATGTTGTAAGGAATTCGACCTTTCCAAGTTTCGATACCGCCAAGAGAACCAATGTTAATTATCCTTGACCCTTCTTGTGCATATTTTGCAAATGTTTTTGAAACAAACAAATAGGCTTTAAGATTTATTGTTAAAGTCAAATCCCAAATTTCTTCATCAATCTCGTCTAAATTCCTTCGATTTGGAAAAATTGCTGCATTATTCACCAAAACATTAGGAACACCAACTTCATTGAATACTTTTTCGAAGTTATCTACAGAGGTTTTAATATCTTGGAGGTCGCTTGCGAAAGTGAACACCTTCACTCCAAAATTCTTTACTATATAATTTTTGGTCTCAAGGGCACTTTCCATTGCAGAATTGAAATGGATAATTACATTCCAGCCTTTGCGTGCAAATTCGATTGCTAAACCTCTGCCAATTCTTCGTCCGCTTCCAGTTATTAAAACTAAACTCATAATAATTTTAAACAGAAAAAGTTCTAATTTTATATTTTCTAAATTTTATAAACTTATGATTTTTCTCTTTATTTTATTGGCTTTGCTACTATTCAACCAGGAAATTCATACTGAAAAGTACAGAGTTTTTTTCAAGGATAAAGGTAATTACGAATTTCACAAAGGTTCAGATTTATTTGAAAGAACTCAAAAATCTTTATCATTCAAATCCATTGAAAGAAGGAAGAAAGTGTTTCCAAGCGACTCTTTTGTAACCTACGCAGATGCACCAATATTCGACAATTACCTAAACGAAATTTCAAAAACGGGAGCCAAAATTCTCTTAAAATTAAAATGGTTGAATTATATTGTGGTAGAGGCAAATGAACAGCAAATTAAACTAATTTCAAAAAAGAATTTTGTCAACTTTGTGCAACCGATTGGCGAAAAAATTCCCAGAGAAATAACAAACAACGTTAATACAACTAATTCTGTTATCGGAGCCAACAAATTGCTTTTTGTAAATGAATTATCAAACGACAATTATGGCGAAAGTCTAAATCAATGGAAAATGCTCACAATCGATAAGTTGCACTCAATCGGAATTTTAGGCGACAGTGTGATTTTTGGAATCATCGACACTGGCTTTAGGTGGAAAGCCAATAAGATTTTTCAAAATGCCACGGTTCTTGCTGAATACGATTTTCTTTTTCAAGATACTATAACAGAAAATGAAGAAATAGATACAACAGTCCAGGATAGCCACGGAACTATGGTTTTTTCTATAATCTCTGGAATAAAAGAAGGATTTCTATTTGGCGGCTCACCTTTTTCAACTTTTGTGCTGGCAAAAACCGAAGACTATCGAAGGGAATCACATTTTGAAGAGGATTGTTTTGCTGCCGCTTTGGAATGGATGGATTCATTAGGCGTTGATGTCGTTTCTTCTTCGCTCGGATACTCAAAATTCGATTCAACTGAATCAAGTTACTCTTTCGAGGACTTCGATGGTAGAACAACAATAGTTTCTGCTTACGCAAATCGAGCCAGAAATATTGGTATAACTATGGTCTCCTCCGCTGGTAACCGAGGACCCAACGACTCGACTATTCAATCCCCAGCCGAGGCAATTGGCGAAATAGCAATTGGAGCCGTCAATCCAACAGCAGATACAGTTTTAAAATTTTCCTCTCGGGGTCCAACTTTCGACGGAAGGCTTAAACCAGATTTTGTTGCCCAAGGAACCAATGTTGTTTGTTCCCCAGCCTATCCTTTCGACACGGTAATGTATGGAAGTGGAACTTCTGTTGCTGGTCCGATTTTCGCAAGCGGTGTGGCTTTGCTTCTTTCTGCATTCGAAGAACTGACCCCAAACCAAATCTATTCAATATTGAAGAACTATTCTTCAATGAAAAACAATCCCGATAACTCTTGGGGTTACGGAATCGTTGACTTCTATGAAGCCGCTTTAAATTATGATATTATAATCTCCTCCCCAGTCACATTTTATCATAATGGAGTTCAAAGAGTTGTATTTAAAATTAATCACAAAAAGGAAATCGTATCTGCAAAAATATTTTATCGAAAAAACAACAACTCTGAATACGAAATGGCAAACCTAATTAAAATCCCTTGGACAAATGAATTTTATATAGATTTAGTTCCAAGTAAAACCGACACTTGTTTTTACATCTACGTCGTTGCTAAAAGCATTGATGGGCAAGAGCGTCGAAAACCATATTATTCGGATAAAGAATTTGAAATTCGTGTTGGGACAAATTCAAAAAATATTTTCGTTATAAATCCACCAGTATTAAATATATTCCCAAATGAAGGGATTGCAAATGTTAGTATCTTTCCATTGGTTTTAGACTATTCAAATGAATTGTACATTAAATCCGAGGAATTGAACGATAACCTAACAAACATAGAAATAATCGATTTAATTGGCAATGTTCATTTTCGTAAAAGACTGGAAATCAACTCAAACGAATTAGAAAAAATCTATCTTGGCGAACTACCCAAAGGACCTTATATAGTCAAATTAAGCACTGCAAATGGTTTCATTTTAGTTTCGAAAATCCTAAAACTCTTTTAAATTATGAATTTTTACTTCCATTTGAGGGAATGGTATTTGAATTCCGTTCTTTTCTAATTCATTTTTGATTTGAATTAAAAGATTGTTTTTGGTTGCATACCATTTTTCTGTTGGACACCAAAAACGCATATGAACATTAACGCTACTTGAAGCCAGTTGTTCAACAAAAACTTCTGGCTGGGGAACTGCAAGTACAAATGGTTGAATGTCTAAAAAATTCAAAATAACTTTTTGTGCTTTGTCAAAATCGTCGGCATAACGAATTCCAACTACAAAGTCTACTCTGCGTGCAACATTTTCGGTCAAGTTTATGATTACAGAAGTAAAAACTTGCTCGTTTGGAATTCTTATGAACTCGCCTTCGAAAGAGCGAATTATCGTAGCGAGAAAGCGGATTTCCTCTACAATTCCAGAAACATTATCGACTCGAACTGACTGACCCAACTTGATTGGACGCTCAATTATTAGAAACAATCCAGCAATGAAATTTCCGACTACTTTCTGTGTTGCAAAACCAATAATAATCGAGGCAAATCCCCCAACAGCAAGCAATCCAGTAAGATTTACTCCAAGATATGTCAAAACAATAATAACATAAAGGAAAATGAAAGTCCAAAGAATAAATCTATTAAGTATTGCCAGGGTTTGTTGAGAAACTTTCTCGCGCAATACAAATTTCAAACGATTAACCAAAAGCCTAATAATTACTATTAAAATCAAAAATAATAGTAATAATAGTAGAATTTCGATTATTTTCCCAGCAGTTATGCCTTCAAAAAATTTCATAAGCCATTAGTCATAATGAATTTTGAACTGGAAAGGAGTTTAGTCGGTATCAAATCAATAGTTTGAATAAAACCTTCCTTCTCATTTGTGTCTAAAAATTCTGTTTCACAATACAATTCAGATTGGATTTTTGCCCTGGCTTTCGTTTTTGCTTGCCTTTCTTTATAATACAAACGAATATAGGCAAAATCGAGAATTAATTTGGTTAATTTGATAGTGGATGAAGATGTGTTTTCAAGTTCGAGTTCTAACAGAGCAGTTTCGAATATTGTCGTTTCAAATGGTTCCAACAAAAAATTTGTTTTCCAATACCTACAAACTGAACCATTATGAGGATTTCCGTATAAAGCAAATTTCAATCGAGAGATATTAAATAAATCAATCAAATAATGCTTCCTTTTATCTTTGAGAAAAATTGCAATGGAAATAGGAAATGTTGTAAAGCCATTCAATTTGCTCTCTGGCAGTAAAACTAAAGGTTCCTCAAATTCAAGCATTATAAGAGTTTTGGGTAAATCTTCAACCAGAGGCTCCGATGGTTGAATAATAATCTCATCACACTCAACATAGGATAGAGTTGAACTTTTAATATTATTATCAATTGTTTCTCTTCTATAAAGATAGGAATTTGCTTTGTTGATTAATGAAAACTTAAAATTTTCACATACAAAAGAATCATCAAGCGGAAAAGAGCCATACCTCGAAACGTTTGTTGGCATAGAAGTTTATCTATCAAAATCTAAATCATCGTCGAACTCGTCTCCAATGTCTTCGTCGTCAATGAACTCATCGAACCCACCTTCGGGGAAAAGGTCCTCGGGGAAAATGTCCTCATCTTTGTCATCGTCACCTTTTTCCTTTTTAAAGTATTCTGTTTCATCTATTTCTTCAAGGTTCAAGAGGTCTTCGTCGTCGAAGATGTGTTCTTCTTCGAAATCATCATCATCGAATTCAGAGAAAAACTGGTCTTCGAAATCATCATAACCACTTCCAGCAAAGTAACTATAATTGCTATCCCTTTTTTCGTTAAATTCTAACATATTTGATTTCTAATATTGTTTTACAACAAAAATCAAATTTATTTAAAATATTTTCAATAACAAAACAAAACTTTGGTATTGTATAAAAAAAGGGCTATTCATAACTGAATAGCCCCAGTTGAAGCAAAAATATTTATTAATTTTTGGCTGTTTTGGGAACAAGATTCGGGTCAGTCAATGCTTTTAGAAATGCGACTATGGATTTCAACTGCTCATCGGTTAATTGTTTGCCAAGATTAATGTCTGCCATAATTTTAACTGCTTCTTCCAATGTCTTTGCACTTCCATCGTGGAAATAGGGCCAAGTTAATTCAACATTTCGGAGCATAGCCACTTTAAACATAAACTTGTCCGATTCTTGTTTTGTAACTTCGTACCTACCTAAATCTTTTGTATTATAATAAGGCTTAACCAAGCCCATCTTTTGATAAAGATTACCACCAAAGCCTGGACCAGTATGGCAAGTAATACATCCAACTTCGATAAAATTCTTCAAACCAAGTTTTTCTTCGTCAGTTAAAGCAGTTTTATCACCAGTTACCCATTTGTCATAGCGTGACTTCGAAACAAGTGTTCTTTCAAATGCTGCAATAGCGTGAGCAATATTGTCGAAAGTGATGGGTTTCTTTTCGTTGGGAAATGCTTTTTTGAACATTTCCTGGTATTCGGGAATGGAGGAAATCACTTTTTCAACTTCTTTTTCGTTTGGCATAGCCATTTCAACAGGATTCAGGATTGGTCCTTTGGCTTGCTCTTTTAGGTCGGCTGCACGACCATCCCAAAATTGAACAAATTGAAAGCCAGCATTGAATACTGTTGGCGTGTTGCGAGTTCCCATCTTGCCTTCGATTGCTCCAGGTGAAGTCGGTTTGTTGTCCACACCCGCTTTGTTGTTAATGTCATGACAAGTGTTGCAGGACATTGTATTGTTAACCGAAAGTTTGGTTTCGAAATATAATTTTTTGCCCAATTCAATCAATTCTGGAGAGTCGTTTTCGCTTCCAGGCATTTTATTTGGAAGCATACCAAAAATACTGCTCGCTTTTGTCAAAAGTTCTTGCTCTTCCGCTTCCGAGAGTTTTTTAACCTCTCCTTCCTTTTTCCCGCCGCAAGAAATAAGAATTATTGCAAGAATTGATAAGAATATGAATTTTTTCATAAAATTACCTCCAAATTTGTATGAACTGAAATTCAAAAATAATAAAATATTGCTTAATAATAAAAAAGGGAAAGTGTACCACTTTCCCTTTTTCAAATTAATCATTAAAGATTACTTTTTCTTTTCTTCTTTTTCTTCCATTTTTTCAAGAATAGCAGCACGTGCAGCAGCAAGACGTGCAATTGGCACTCTAAATGGAGAGCAAGAAACGTAATCAAGGCCTATTCTATGGCAAAATTCAACAGAGGCTGGTTCGCCACCATGTTCACCGCAAATACCAATTTTCAACTTCTTCCGAGTCTTTCTTCCTTCCTTAACAGCAAGTTTCATAAGGTAGCCAACGCCATCTTGATCAATTGTTTCGAATGGATCTCGCTTGTATATTTCCTTTTCTACATAATAAGGCAAAAATCTTCCAGAATCATCACGACTCAGCCCTAATGTGGTTTGCGTAAGGTCATTAGTTCCAAATGAGAAAAATTCGGCAACCTCGGCAATTTCTCGGGCTGTTATTGCTCCTCGCGGAACTTCAATCATTGTGCCGACTAAATATTCAAATTGAACACCGGATTCGTCCATCACTTCCTTGGCAACTCGGCGAACGATTTCTTCTTGGTTTTTCAGTTCCTTGTAATGCCCAACAAGTGGAATCATTATTTCGGGATAGGCTTTATACCCTTGTTTTATCACATTTACAGTTGCTTCGAAAATAGCACGCGCTTGCATTTCTGTAATTTCAGGATAAAGTATTCCAAGCCTACAACCACGGAAACCAAGCATAGGATTAAATTCTTTTAATGATTCTACTCTTTCTCGGACTTTTTCCACCGGAACATTTAACATTTTTGCAACTTCTTTCTGCCCAGCCTCGTCGTGGGGCAAAAACTCGTGCAAGGGTGGGTCCAAAGTCCGAATTGTTACTGGTCTTCCCTCCATTGCAATGAATATTCCCTCGAAGTCTTGTCTTTGCAAAGGCAACAATTTATTCAAAGCCTTTTTCCTTTCTTCTGGTGTATCTGCAAGAATCATTTCACGCATTGGTCCAATTTTACCTTCGCCAAAGAACATATGCTCGGTTCGGCAGAGACCAATACCTTCGGCTCCAAATGCAACTGCATTTCTGGCTTGATCTGGTTGGTCAGCATTGGTTCGAACTTTCAATTTTCGATACTTATCAGCCCATTCCATAATCTGTTTGTATATTTTATAGGTTGGTGCTTGATCTTCTGAAAGGGTTTTTTCAAGTAGAACTTGAATAACTTCGCTTGGCTTCGTTTCAATTTTTCCCTGGAAAACTTCCCCAGTAGAACCATCTAGTGAAATGTAATCCCCCTCTTTTAAAACAATATCTTTACCTTCAACACGCATTTCACGGGCTTTGTAGTCAATTATTAAAGCACCGCACCCAGCAACACAAACTTTGCCCATCTGTCGAGCAACCAAAGCTGCGTGGGAAGTCATTCCACCGCGAGAAGTCAATATTCCTTCGGCTGCATTCATACCGGCAATGTCCTCGGGAGAGGTTTCAATACGAACAAGAATTACCTTTTCGCCACGCTTTGCCCATTCAACTGCATCTTCTGCATTGAAAACAATCCTACCAGAAGCAGCCCCCGGTCCAGCATTCAAACCCTTTGCAATCAATTGGTTATTTTTCAAAGCCTTCTTCTTTTCCTCTGCGTCAAAAATTGGACGCAAAAGTTGATTAAGTTGGTCGGGTTCAATTCGCAGCAATGCTTCTTTGGGTTTAATTAAGCCTTCATTGACCATATCGACTGCAATTCTCATCGCTGCCAATGCAGTTCTCTTTCCCGCACGGCATTGGAGCATATACAATTTGCCTTTTTGTATTGTAAATTCAATATCTTGCATCTCTCGGTAATGCTTTTCGAGAATTTCTCGAATTCGAAGCAATTCATTGTAAGATTTTGGATCTCTTTCCTTCAACTGCTCAATTGGTAAAGGAGTACGAATTCCAGCAACAACATCCTCGCCTTGAGCGTTCATTAAAAATTCACCATAGAATTTGTTTTCGCCAGTGGCAGGATCGCGTGTGAAAGCAACGCCCGTTCCGCTATCTTCGCCCAAATTTCCGAACACCATCGCCTGGACATTTACAGCAGTTCCCCACCAATCGGGAATGTTGTTCAATTTCCTATAAACAATCGCTCGTGGATTGTTCCAAGAGCCAAATACAGCCCCGATTGCTCCCCAAAGTTGTTCCTCGGGGTCCTCTGGAAAGTCAATACCTAATCTATCTTTGATTGCTTGCTTAAATTCTTGCACAAGTTCTTTCAAAGCCTCAACATCAAGTTCAACATCATAATGCACGCCTTTCTCTTTTTTCTTTTTTTCCAGTATTTCTTCAAACGGGTCAATGTCATCCTTGGTTTGCGGTTTTAAACCAAGGACAACGTCCCCATACATTGCAACAAATCGTCTATAAGCATCGTATGCAAATCTTGGATTTCCCGATTGCTTTATAAGTCCTTGAACAGTTACATCATTCAAACCCAAGTTGAGCACAGTATCCATCATTCCTGGCATTGAACTTCTTGCACCTGAACGAACGGAGACAAGCAAAGGATTTTCGGGGTCGCCAAATTTTGCACCCATTTCTTCTTCAACTTTCTTCATTGCTTCCTTCACTTGCTCGTAAAGGCCTTTTGGATACGTCTTATTATTTTCATAATAATATCTACAAACTTCTGTGGTTATTGTAAAACCCGCAGGAACAGGAAGACCCAGATTTGTCATTTCAGCAAGATTGGCTCCTTTTCCCCCGAGAAGGTCTTTCATCTTAGCATTGCCTTCGGCTTTTCCGCCACCAAAATAATAAACATACTTCTTCATTTTCTTCTCTTTTTTACCCATAAAAAACCCATAAATTGTGGAAAATAAAAAATCAAAATTACAAATATTTTGTATATAAACTCTTAACTTATTTCCTACTTGTTTTTATATTGTTTTTACCATTCGAATGATAATTACTTATTAATTTTGTATCTTATTTGGAAACATAGATATGAAAGATTTAAACACTCCATTGATAAAGCAATATCTTCAAATAAAAAGTAAATATCCAGATTATATACTACTTTATAGAATTGGTGACTTCTACGAAACTTTTTTCGAAGATGCTGAGATTACATCCAAAGTATGCAATATCATTTTGACAAAAAGAAACAATGGAGCCGCAGGAGATGTCCCTCTTGCTGGCTTTCCATTTCACCAACTAGACAATTACTTGCCTAAAATTGTCAAAGCAGGTTATAAAGTTGCAGTTTGCGAACAAGTCGAAGACCCCAAAAAAGCAAAAGGCATTGTTCGACGTGAAGTTATTGAAGTTGTAACCCCAGGAATCGCATTAAATGAAAGACTTTTGCCCGATAGAGCAAATAATTTCATTTCTGCTTTATATCTTCAAACAAACAACAGCCAGAAAGACAAAGTACTTGGAATAGCATTTGCAGATGTTTCCACTGGAGAATTCTTCGTTACAGAAATTTTTTCGAGCAAACTCATAGATTTTTTGGGCAATTATAATATCAGAGAAATTATTATTTCTAAATCTCAAAAACAACTTTTTGAGAATGTCCTTCAAAATTTTAACAGCCAAGTCTTTGTAAATAAACTCGAACCCTGGATTTTCGATTACCAATTTGCAAAAGAAGGACTTTTAGGTCATTTTGGCACTACTAATTTGAAAGGATTTGGCATAGATAAATCTGAAACTGCGGTCGTTGCTGCTGGTGCTTTGCTTTATCACATCAAACAAACGCAACCAGCATTTTTGGCTCAAATCAAACAAGTCCGCTTGCTAAACCTTTCAAACTTTATGACCTTGGATTTGGCGACGAAACGTAATCTCGAAATATACACATCATTAGACAACTTATACGAAGGTGGTCTTTACTCTGTTTTAGACAAAACCTTAACCCCAATGGGGGCTCGTCTTTTGAAACGTTGGGTCGGTAATCCATTGCTCGACAAAGAACAAATTGTTAGACGCTTGGATTTAGTTCAAATGTTTTACGAAAATAGTGAACTACGCTCTAAAATAAGGAACCATTTGAATGAAGTTGCCGATATTGAAAGATTAACATCAAAAATTTGTAGTTTTAAAGCAACTCCTCGGGACGTACTCGCTTTGAAAAAGTCTCTTGATGCAATTCCCTTAATTATCACAGAACTTGGCACAAATTCGAACCCCATATTAGGTAGTTTAATAAACAAACTATACACTTTTGATGAAATTAGAGATTTAATTCAAAAATCGATAAGAGAGGATGCAAGTGTTACGGTTGGGTCTGGGGATGTAATTAAGAAGGGTTACAATACTGAATTCGACAAACTGAAAGATTTTGCAACAAACAGTAAAAATTATCTTAAAGAATATCAAGAAGAAGAAAAAATAAAGACAAACATACCCAGTCTAAAAATTGGATTCAACAACGTATTTGGCTATTACATCGAAGTAACAAAAGTACACTCTAACAAAGTCCCCAACTATTTCGAACGCAAACAAACTTTGACAAATGCAGAAAGATATACCACCCCAAAGTTGAAGGAAATCGAGGAAAAACTATTAAACATTGAATTTGAAATTCAACAAATTGAAATAAACTTATTCAATGATATTCTTTCAATAATATCTAATTACACAAATCAACTTCAGTCCACAGCCCAAACTATTGCAGAAATTGACTGTTTGGTCAATTTTGCAACCGTTGCCCAAGAAAATAATTATTGCAAGCCAATCATAACCGACGACTTTGAATTGGAAATAAAAAATGGAAGGCATCCAGTCGTTGAAAAAAATCTTCCGATTGGTGAAAAGTTCACTCCGAATTCAACTTTTATGAACAAAAATTCTTTTGTTCATATTATTACTGGTCCGAATATGAGCGGTAAGTCTTGCTATCTTCGTCAAGTCGGTTTGATTGTGCTCCTTGCTCAAATTGGTTCTTTTGTTCCCGCTGATTATGCAAAAATTGGAATTGTCGACCGAATTTTCACTCGTGTTGGGGCGCAGGACAATATTTCCCAAGGCGAAAGTACATTCCTAGTTGAAATGCAGGAAAGTGCGAACATTTTGAATAATGCGACAAGTCGCAGTTTGATTCTTCTCGACGAAGTGGGGCGTGGAACTGCAACTTTTGATGGAATATCAATCGCCTGGGCAATTGCAGAATACATTCATAACAACATCGGGGCAAAAACTCTTTTCGCAACACATTACCACGAATTGAACGAACTTGAAAATAAATATGAAAACATAGAAAATTATTGTGTAGAAGTCATTGAAAAAGAAAATAAGGTGATTTTCACACACAAATTAAAAAAAGGACATAGCGACCATTCCTTTGGGATTTACGTCGCACAGATGGCTGGAATACCCGAAGAAGTTATAAATCGAGCAAATGAGATTTTGCGGATATTAGAAAATTCAGCAACAACACAGCGAGATATTTTTGCATTTACAAAACCTAACCCAAAAATGATTAATACAATTGAAAGGAAACACACCGCTCGCCAACTTGCAATTTTCGATTTCAGCGACGATGAATTGAAAGAAAAAATTTTAAGTCTCGATTTGAATAATCTTACGCCAGTTCAAGCACTCGCGTTTTTGGAAAATCTTCAAAAAGAATTGAGAGAGAAGGGATGAAATATAAAGTTCTTTTAATTTTCATTATTTCTGGCATATTCTTTAATTGCTTCGCAAACGAGCAACCAAAGTATATTGAATTTATCGCAAAGAAAGGAGACAAAGTTGAATTGATTTTCAAAAAGTATAATTTGCCAAAAACACAGCGAATGTTCGTGGCTTTTATTAATCTAAACAAAAGAAAAACCAACAAAGAACTTAAATTGATGTCTGGCTTAAAATATAAACTTCCAATAATTGTTGTTGAAAGAAAAAATTTAACAAAAACATTAAAGCAATTTGTTTCCGAAGATTCCGCCAATAGAATACAAACTCTTATCATTAATTACAACAAATCACTTTCACAAAAGGGTATTAAAACAGAACAGAGTGAAATATGGATTCCGTTGCATTTTTTAGAAGATGAAATCGAAGTTAGTAGAAAAGAAAACCAGGTTCAATCAGAAAGCAAGAAACATAAAAGTAATTTAAACCCAAAATCATTCAAACCATATTACGGAAAAATAAAAAATGTAAAAAAAAGAACAAACCATTTAAAGGACTTTGTGTTCTACTTGGTAAGCGGGCACGGCGGTCCCGACCCTGGAGCCATCGGATATTTCGAAGGTAAAGAACTGCACGAGGATGAATATGCCTATGATATTACTTTGAGATTGGCTAAACACCTTGAAGAGAATGGTGGTAAAGTGTATATGATAACAATCGACACGGTTGATGGAATTCGTGACGACAGAATATTGGAAACAAGCAATAGAGAAGTTTTTTATGGTGGCGTTCAAATTCCAACAAATCAAAAGGAAAGGCTTGAATTGTGTGCTAATATTTTAAATGACTTATACAAAAAAGAAAGTAAAAACAAATCGAAAAAACATATCTCAATTAACATACATTTGGACTCCCGTTCAGAGGAAGAAAAAGTTGATGTATTTTATTACTACCAAGAGAATAACTTGGAAAGCAAAATCCTTGCAGAAACTCTTCAACAAACTTTCGCCGAACAATATGAAAAATATCAACCTGGAAGGGGATACTTTGGCACCATTGAAACTCGAAATCTTTTTATGTTGCGAAATTCCCTACCTACAACAGTATATATTGAACTTGGGAATATTCGAAATAAAAGCAATCAATATCGTTTTGTGGAAAAAAACAATAGGGAAGCAATTTCTAAATGGCTTTGTTTAGGGTTAATCAAGTTTTCGCGCTTAATGAGAGACGGAAAAGCAACAAAAAGTAAGTAAATTTATAAAATAATACACAAAAGCATTCTCAATAAGTTTAATTTTGCTTTTTTGAAAATATATTTTAAAAAATAGAGGAGAAAATGAACATATTAGTATTGAATTGTGGAAGTTCATCACTAAAATTCCAAATCATTCAAACAGATTTGGAAGCAATTAAAAACGACCAAGACAAAATGCTTGCAAAAGGCTACATCGAAAGAATCGGTAGCCAAGCAATTATCACATTGCAAGCCACGGGACACCCTCCGCTAAGAACAGCAGAACCAATCCGCGACCACAAATCTGCTCTTCAATACGTTTTGAAATGGATTACCAATCCAGAAACTAAAATAGAAGGGATTACGGACTTAACAGACATTCACGCAATCGGACACAGAATTGTGCACGGGGCTGAAAAATTGAAAAAATCTGTTCTAATTGATGAAAATGTTATTGACCAAATCGAGGATTGCATTCCTCTTGCCCCATTGCACAATCCACCAAATTTGAAAGGTGTTTACGCAGCAAGAGAGGTTTTCCCCGGAATTCCACAAGTTGCCGTTTTCGATACAGCATTTCACTCCACAATGCCCGAGGAAAATTATTTATATGCCATTCCTTATCAACTTTATCGTAGATTTAAAATTCGTAAATATGGTTTCCACGGCACCTCACACCGCTACATTGCATACCGTTACCGAAAAATCAAAGGTATAGAAAGAGAACAAGTCAATATCATCACCCTCCATCTGGGAAATGGCTGTTCTGCTTGTGCAATTAAAAATGGATTTTCTTTGGATACATCGATGGGTATGACACCCCTTGAAGGTTTGGTTATGGGAACTCGTTCCGGAGACATCGACCCGGCAATTGTTGAATTTCTGATACACAACGAAGGCTCATCTGTTGATGAAGTATTCAACATTTTGAACAAACGCTCGGGCTTGCTTGGTATTTCTGGTTTGACTAATGATATGCGAGACTTATTGGAGGAGGAACGAGAACATCAAGACCGAAGAGCAAGCCTTGCGATAAATATCTTTTGCAATCGCGTCAAAAAATATATTGGTGCCTATTTGGCTGAATTGAATGGCACCGATGCTATTTGTTTCACTGGTGGCATTGGGGAAAATTCACCAGAAGTTCGCCGTCGTTGTCTTTCAAATCTCGATTTCTTTGGAATAAAACTCGACGATGAATTAAACGAAAAAGCCGTTGGTGTTAAGGAAATGAAAATATCCGCTCCCGACAGTAAAATTGAAGTTTACGTTATTGCAACCAATGAAGAACTTCTCATTGCCCGCGATACTTTAAGAGTTGTTCTCAATGTTCCAAGAATTTGGTAATTAAAATTTAAGAAAGGGAAAAAGTATGAGTGGTAACTTTATCGAAGAGATTCGTCAAAAGGCAAAAGGCTTAAATTATCGTATTGCCTATCCAGATGCAGAGGATTCCCGAACGCTAAAAACTACTCTTTTTATCTTAGAAAATGGATTGGGTAAACCAGTTCTGGTTGGTAACCCGGAGAATATTGCAAGCATTGCAAAATCCGAGGGTATTAACCTCGATGGAATTGAAATAGTCGAACCCCAAGCCTCTCCAAAATTCGAAGAATTTTCCAAGAAACTGTTTGAAAAGCGAAAAGCCAAAGGAATGACCGAAGAGCAAGCCAGAGATTTAATTAAAAAGCCAATCTACTTTGCTGGAATGATGCTCGACAATGACGATGTCCAAGTTGTTGTCGGAGGTAACGTTTCGTCCACTGGCGACATTATCCGCTCCGCTATTTACACCGTTGGAGTTGCTCCTGGCATCTCCATCGTAAGTAGTTACTTCATTATGGTATTGTCCGACAAATTGCTTTGCTTTGCAGATTGTGCTGTCAACCCAGACCCAACGCCAGAACAACTCGCCGACATTGCAATTACTTCTGCAAAAAATTTCCAGGCTGTAACTGGCTTAACTCCTCACGTTGCGATGTTATCGTTTTCAACCAAAGGAAGTGCATCCCACCCACACGTTGACAAAGTAATCCAAGCCACACAAATTGCAAAAGAAAAAGCCCCAAATTTGATGATTGACGGTGAAATGCAAGCCGACGCCGCCTTAGTTCCATCTGTTGGTGAGCGAAAATGCAAAGGCTCCCCAGTTGCTGGTAAAGCAAATGTGCTCATTTTCCCAGACCTCGACGCTGGAAACATCGGTTACAAACTTGTTGAACGGCTTGCTGGTGCGCAAGCGGTTGGACCTATCGTTCAAGGGTTAAGCAAACCTTATTGCGACCTTTCTCGGGGTTGTAGCGTAGACGATATGATAAATGTTTCTTGCATTTGCTCATTAATGGCGAAAGGAGCATTTTAGTTTATATTTGTAAATCAAAAAAGGGTGCTAAAAGTACCCTTTTTCTTTTTTTAAAACTAATTAACGAATTAACAATTCTTTACTAACTTACCTGTGAAGTATTTAATTATCCCAAATCTTAAACCTTTGTCGCTCACAATCACTTCTGGCAAGGCAAAATGGTCGCAAAATGCCTCTAAAATTATTGTCCCTGCGGTGATAACATCAGCCCGCATTGGTGGAACGTACAACTTTTGAACAATTTCATCAATTGAAAGAGATAAAAACAATTCTTTGGTCTTTCGAATTTCGTCTAACGAAAGTTTAAAATTATCCACCTTCGACCTATCATACTCTTTAAGCCCAAGCACAACCGCTGCAATTGTTGTTGGAGTTCCAGCGACTCCATAAACATTACCCGAAATCAAACTTTTGTCGATTGATACGAAATTATCTATGCACTCTTTTTTTATTTTATCAATTATTTCTTTTGTTGGTGGATGTTGAGGGATATATTTTTCGGTTAAGCCAACCGCACCTATTTTAAATGACTTACGGAAAATAATTTTATCTTGCTCCCCAACGATAACTTCTGTACTGCCACCACCAATATCGAGCACAACAGAGTGCTTAGCGTCTTCGACTGTGCCAATATAACTAAGATAAGCCTCCAAATCGCCATCAATAACCAACACGTCGAAACCAGTTTGAACTTTGATT
Organism: Candidatus Kapaibacterium sp.; assembly: GCA_013414795.1. Lineage (GTDB taxonomy): Bacteria > Bacteroidota > Ignavibacteria > Kapaibacteriales > UBA2268 > Naka2016. The sequence goes on along the minus strand of CP058732.1, from coordinate 1,546,912 downwards.
TCACGAATAACTTCTTGCGAATTTTTTGCTTCTCGCATTGCAGAAGTGCTAACGCAAAAATATTTTTCAACATTAAATCTTTCGATTTCTTTTTTGTAATCTATCAAAATCTTTATTGCTCTTTGTACTGCTTGTTGGGAAATTATACCAGATTGGTTCAAACCTTCTCCTAATCTAGCAATCGAATGAAAATCCGCAATTGGAAGAACTTTGCCATTTTCATCTAAATCTGCAATAAGCATAAGTATTGTATTCGTACCAATGTCAATTCCAGCAACTCTCATTTGAATGTCAACATTGTAACACAGCGGCAAACCATTCCTCTTCTCTCAAAACTTCAAGAATTCGAAATCCCGCCTTTTGTGCTAATTCGGCAAAGTCATCGTAATCATAAACCAAAATTCCGCTGACAAGAACAACCCCAGAGGTCGTATCAACAGCAGAGCAGAATTTCTTTAAATTCCTTACAACTACATCATAGTTCAAATTCGCAAAGATACCATCGGCTGTTGGTAAAGAGGGAAGCGTATCTATATCCATTTCCAACAAGTCAATTCCTTCTTTGATTTGGTTTCTTTTCAAATTTTCGAAGGAATTTTGTATTGCCCAATTATTATTATCAAAAGCGAGGACTTCTTTTGCTCCAAGTTTTTTGGCGAGAATCGCCAGAACACAAGTACCAGTACCAACGTCAATCCAGAAACTGTTCGGTTTAACATACTTTTCCGCTAACTTAATCATCAATCTGGTGGTTGCGTGGTGTCCAGTGCCAAACGACATTTTTGGGTCGATAATAATTTCGATTTCTTTCCCAGTTGTACCAACTTTTGTTGAAGGAACAATTGCAACACGGTCGGTAACAATTACTGATGTTAGATTCTTTTCCCATTCTTCATTCCAATTCTTATCCTCAATTGACTCAATTCTAACAACGCTAACATTTGGGTCGACCAAACGAAGTGAGGATAAAAAGAAATCAAGGTCTATCGTATCCCAATCAGAAAGTCGAAAAGTTGCAACAAAAGTATCGTTTTTTTCTTCTATACCAAGTATTGGAAAAGTACTCAAGACCGCAACTAAATTGTCGGAATACTCTTCCTTGCTGGAAATTGTTACAAAGATAAATTTTTCATTTGGCATTAATTTTTCTTTCAAATTCTTTTACGAAAAGTTCAAAATTAGTAAATGGTGGGCTACAAGAAAAATTCGAACATAAGTATGCAGTTGCCTTATCTTGAACCAACTTGTAATCGTTCCAAAATAAAAAATTAGAGAGTTTATTATTATAATTTGGATTGAAAAAAATTACTGTGCCATTTGGAAAATATTTTCCCTCAAAAAATTCCTTATATTTTTTAAACTCATCATCATTTTCGTCTGGGTAAACAATTACAACTTCGAAGTTATGTGAAAATTTTTTCTGTAAACCAAAATTGAAGAAATTATATGCAGAGGGATTGGAGTCAGCAAATTTGGCAAATGTTTTTTCTAATCTTTCGGCTTTTTCAAAGTAATCGGTTATTCCAGAATACAAGTAGAATTTATTTAAAACATAAAACATTACAGAATTTCCCGAAGGTACCGCACCATCAAAAAACTCCAAAGTATTTATTGCCGTTTCACATTTATCATTCGAGGTAAAATAGAATGCGTTTTCATCATCTGACCAAAACTTAACAATTGACACATCTAAAAGTGATTTAGCCATTTCCAGGAATTCACTTTTCATTGTAGATTCAAACACCTCGATAAAACCAAATATTGAGAAGGCATAGTCATCAAGGAAACCATCCACTTTTGCTTGATTGTCAATATACAAATGAAAAATCGAGCCATCTCCTTTCAACAAATGGTCTTTAAAGAAACTCAAATAGTTTACGAGTATTTCCAAAATATCCCTTCGTTTGGTTACCGAGTAGTAGGCTGATAAACCAGCAATCATTAAGCCATTCCAATCTGTCATTATTTTCTTGTCCTTAAAAGGTTTCTCCCTTTTCTCCCGATAATCAAAAATAACTTTTCACCACAAATCAATTTTATTTTCTAAATCTTTCGGACTAATTAAAAGTTCATCAGCCAGTTCTGGTATCACCTTTGAAAGATGTAAAATATTCTTATTAACATTTTCCCCGAAAAAATCTTCGAAATTTCCAGATGGTTGCACATTAAAAACTTTGCTAAAAAGTTCAAACTCATCCCCGAGTATTTTTTGTAATTCCTCATATTCGAAAAGATAGAATTTTCCTTCCTCTCCTTCGCTATCTGCATCTTCGCTGGAATAGAAAGCCTTGTTTTCGAATAGCAATTCTCGCAATACATACTCTACAATCTCATTGGATACATTTAGGTAAAACTGGTTCTTTGTAATTTGATACGCTTTCGAATAAGTATATAAAAGCATTGCTTGGTCGTAGAGCATTTTTTCGAAGTGTGGAACTAGCCATTTGATATCGGTCGAATAACGGTGGAAGCCAAAACCAATATGGTCGAAAATTCCTCCAAGCCTCATTTTGACTAATGTCTCTTCCACCATTTGCATAGCAGTTTGTTCATTTTTCAAAGCAAAGTAATCCAACAGAAAGAGCAAATTTTGAGGAGTGGGAAACTTCGGAGCAGAACCAAATCCCCCATAAACTTTATCAAAAGCAAATCTCAAACTTTGAAATGCCTCCTCTAAATAATTCTCACTTAAATAATCTATGTTACTTTTATCATTTTTTTGTTTTAAGTATTCAATTAAACTGTTTGCTGAATTTTCAACATCAGCACGCCTATTTGTCCATACATTTTTTACATTTAGGGCAAGGTCAACAATTCCAATTCTATTGTAACGGGTTTCCTTGGGAAAGTAAGTTCCCGCAAAAAAAGGTTTTTTATCTGGTGTCATTATTATCGTCAGTGGCCATCCCCCGCTTCCAGTCATCATTTGACAGACTTTCATATAGAAAGCGTCTATGTCGGGACGCTCTTCCCTATCAACTTTTATGCACACAAAAACATCATTCAAAACTTCTGCCACTTCCTCATCGTCAAAACTTTCTCTTTCCATAACGTGGCACCAATGGCAAGTCGAATATCCAATCGACAAAAAAATTGGCTTATCCAATTTTTTTGCAATTTCAAATGCTTCGTCGCACCAAGGATACCAATCTACTGGATTGTGAGCGTGCTGTTGAAGATATGGACTTTTCTCTTTTGCCAATCTATTCAAATTCATTTAACCCCCTTAAATGTAAATAATTTTTCATTAATCCTTCAAACTTTGCTCTTTTAATTGGAGATTTTCGAAAAACTTCTTTGAAATTTTCAATTGTTAATTTCATCAAATCCTCTTCTTCAAGATTTGTTTTTCCATTCCGAGGATAAAATGCTAATTCTTTTGTAATTTTGGCTTTGCTGTTCCAAGGACATACTTCTTGACAAATATCGCAACCAAAAATCCAGCCCTTAAAGTCCAATTGATGCGGAATTTCCTCGTGTATTTTCTTTTCAATTGTCCAAAATGAAATGCACTTACGAGAGTCAACAACTTTAGGGCTAACAATAGCATTGGTTGGACACGCATCAATACATTTTCTACATTCCCCACAACGGTCAACAACTTTTGTATCTGGGGGAACGTCCAGATTTGTAAGCATTATTCCAATAAAAAAATACGAACCAAGTTCCTGGGAAAGGACTAAACTATTTTTACCTTGCCAACCAATTCCAGCCTCAACAGCCCAAATTTTTTCAAGTATTGGTCCCGTATCGACATAGATTTTGAATTTAAAAGTATCAACTTGTTCTGAAATAAAGTTTGCAACTTTTCGGATTTTCTTTTCCAAAATGTCGTGATAGTCATCTCCCCATGCGTACCTTGAAATTTTAAAAATCGATTTTGAATGCTGGACATCTGTAAAGTATGAATGTGCAAAAACAATTATGCTTTTTACATCAGAAAGGATTAAGCCAATATTCTCACGTTTATCAATATTTCTCTCCAAATAATTCATAGATGCTTGATAACCGTTGGCGAGCCAGTTTTTATATTTTTCAATTTCTTTACTAAAAAAACGAAATCGAGCAAAGCCAACTTTTTCAAAACCAAGAGAATAAGAAAATTCTTTAATATTGTTTTTAAGAAAGTTAATGTTAATTTCTTTATTCAAAATCAAATCCCCATTTCTCTTTAAAAAGGCTATTCAATTTAATACAAATAATTTGATTTTGAATTACCAAATCGTATTTCTTTAATTTTTGTTTTCCAATGGAAGAGTCAACGTTTTCCCCAGTTTCTAAATCGAATGTCCATCCGTGTTCTGGGCAAACAATACAGTTGTTTTCAATATACCCATTGTGCAACGATTCTCTATGTTGATGTGGACAAGTATTTGAAATAGCGTAAATTATACCGTTAGTTTTAACAAGAGTTATTCGTTTGGAAGTATGGTTTATTTCAATTTCCAATAAGAATGGTACATTTTCTTTTAATACATTAACATTTACTGTCGGAACAAACTCCGTACCATCAATAGTTAAAGTATGCTCGACGAAAAATCTCATAATTCAATTTGTTCACGTACAAAATACTTACCATTTTCGAAACCAATTTTGCCAGCCTTAACAAATGCGTCGTGTTCGAAAATAATTATCCAATCTTCTTCGATTGCTTGAGGAAGAATTTCCTTCTTCTCTTGCAATGTTGTAAGAGGAAAATTGTCGTACGCAAGAATATAAGGCAAATTTAAATGGGCAGATGTGGGAAACAAATCCGCTGCGTAAAAATATGTCTGACCATTGACAGTGATTTTAACCACTTGCATTGCTGGCGTATGTCCAAACAATGTTCTAATTTCAAGCAAATCGAATAATTTTACATTTCCGTCTACAAATTCCAGAACTCTATGTTCAAACAAGGGCAAAAAGTCGTTTTTCATAAAAGAACCAGCATCCTTTTCTGTGGGATGTAAAGCCCACTCCCAATGCTTTCGCTGTATGTAATACTTTGCCTTTGGAAAAGTTGGCAAAATTTCCTCGTCATTGATATAGGTTGAACCCCCACAATGGTCAAAATGTAAATGTGTCAAAACCACATCAGTAATGTCGTCAGCATCTAAACCAATTTGCTTCAATTGATTGATAACATTGGACTTGTCCAAGTTGATATTATATATTTTTCGGAGTTTCTCGTTAAACTTTGTGCCGTTTCCAGTATCAATCAGGATTTTTCTATCTTGGGTTTGAATTAACAATGGACGGGCGGAAAGAGGTATTCGATTGGCTTCATCTGGTTCAGAATAAGCCTTAGCCCATAATGCTTTTGGAATAATGCCAAACATCGAGCCACCATCGAGCCCAAATAATCCCGTGTCAATAGTCTTCAATATGATATTATTGCTATTCATTTAAACTCCAATGAATTATTTTTTCCATTTAATACTACATCCGATTGAAGGCTTTTGTGGAAAGTCAATCGTTTTGTTGGAGATAGCATATTCAAGTGCTTTTCTCAAATCTGCACCAGTTACTGGTATATTATTCCCTGGACGAGAATCGTCAAACTGCCCACGGTAAATAAGTTTCCTGTTTGAATCAAAAAGGAAAAAGTCGGGAGTACAAGCAGCGTCAAACTTGCGTGCAACTTCCTGTGTATCATCGATAAGATATGGGAAAGGATAATCGTATTTCTTTGAATATTCTATCATTTTTTCGGGCGAATCCTCGGGATAGGCTGAATAATCATTGGGATTGATTGCAACAATGTTAACTCCTTTTTCAATAAATTCACGGGAAATTTCAACTAATTTTTCAATAATATGCATAACGTAGGGACAATGATTGCAAATAAACATTACAAGTAAGGGTTTACCATCTCTTAAATCATCTGTGGAAACCCAATAACCTGTTACAGCATCCTGAAGTTTAAAGTATGGTACTTCTGTACCCAAAGGAATCATTTTCGACTCTGTTGCAGCCATAATTGCTCCAATAATGAAAAAATAATAACGAGGTTGCTAAAAATAAATTTTGATTGGTTTAAATTTTGCTCATTTTTTACAGTCCAAAATGTTCAATTATTTTTTTGGCGGCTCTTTCAGAAGCACCGCTACCCCCCAAAATTTGTTTTATGGTTGAAAACGAAGATTGCATTTGAATGTAAATTTCTTGATTTGACAGAATATCTTTAATTGCACCAACAATGTTCTTCGGGCTTGCTTCTCTTTGAATAAATTCGGGAACGAATTTGCTATTAAGCAAAACATTTACAATCGAAATGTAATTTAATTCAACCAATTGTTTGGCAATAAAATAAGTTGCAAATGAGGTTTTATAAAACATAACAAAAGGCAACCCAAGAAGAGCCGCCTCTAAATTAGAAGTTCCCGACTTGATAATTCCCACTTTGCTACTCGACAAAACATTGTAGGAGTTTAGCTCGAAAACCACTTGCCGATATTTAGTTTTAACCTCTTTTGCAAATTCCCCAAAAAACGAACTTTGTAGTTCTGGAATTTTGATAGAAAATTCAGGAAATTCCCTTTGTAGAAGTTCTATGATTTTAAACACTAATTTTTTGTGATATGAAATTTCAGACTTTCTCGAACCAGGCAAAATTGCAATTGAATTTTCACGTTCTTCGAATCTCAAAATATCATTTTGAAAAATTGGTTCATCCAGTAAAGGATGTCCGACAAATTCCACATTATCAAGATATTGCGAAAAAAATTCTTGTTCAAATGGAAAAACCACAAGCAGTAGGTCAACATATTTTTTTAATTTATTAACTCTTTTCTTTCCCCAAGCCCAAAGTTGGGGAGCAATATAATAGCATACTGGAATTTTTAATGATGATGCTATTTCTGCAATTCTAATATTAAAACCAGGAAAATCAACAAGAACAACGATGTCAATATTTTCGTTTTCTAAAACATTTTTGCACTTTTTCAAGGTTCGTCTGAAAAAATTAATATTTTTTATTACCTCCGCAAATCCAACGACAGAAACTCTTTCCAAAGGAACAATGCTTTGAAGCCCCTGTTCCTCCATTCTTTTTCCACCAATACCGATGAACGAAACTTCGGGGAGAATTTGTTTCAAATGATACATTAATTTGGAAGCATGCAAATCCCCAGAACTCTCCCCTGCAACAATGAAAACACGAGTGCTATTCATAGAATTTATTTGGGGATGGTAAATATTCTAAATTTCCCAACTTTTCTTTCTTTTTCCAATTCGTCCAATAGGAATTGTTGGGCACAGAATTCTTTTTCACCTTCTTTTGGAACAATTTTTTCATAACTTCCATCTGATTTAAGCCTCCAAGACTTTGTGTTATCGCTCCAATATAACTCTAAAAGATTAATTAATTCACTTTTAATCTTTGGGTCTTCGACTGGATACATCAACTCTATTCTTCTATGTAAATTTCTTGTCATCCAATCCGCACTCGACAGATAAACTTCTGGATTACCATTGTTTTTAAAATAAAAAATACGGCTGTGTTCCAAAAACCGACCAAGAATACTACGAACCTCAATATTATCGCTAATGCCCTTCAATCCAGGGACGAGACAACAAATTCCACGAATGAGAAGTTTAATTTGTACATTTTTTTGGGAAGCCTTGTAGAGTTCATTTATTACTTCCTCGTGGGCTAAAGAGTTCATTTTTACGAAAATCAAACCTGGATTTTCTGGTGTTGAGTATTCTGCTTCACGGCGAATAAGTTCGATTATTTTCTGCTTTAAATTAATTGGAGCAACAATGAATTTTCTCCAATTTGTAAACTTTGAATAACCAGTCAATATGTTAAACAAATGTACTGCGTCCCAGGCAAAATCTTCATTGGCTGTAAACAAGCCAATATCGGTGTAAATTCTGGCTGTAACGGAATTGTAGTTACCAGTGCTTAAATGGACATACTTTCGAAGGGTATTTCCTTCCTTTCGAATTACTAAAGCAATTTTACAATGCGTTTTAAATCCAAGAACCCCATAAACTACATTAACCCCACGATTTTCCAATTCTTTTGCCCAACCAATATTGCTTTCTTCATCAAATCTTGCTTTCAATTCAACAAAAGCAACAACATCTTTTCCATTTTCGGCTGCTCGCATCAATGCTTCGACAATGGGAGCATTCTTCCCTACTCGATAAAGTGTTATCTTTATCGATAAAACATTTGGGTCTTCGGCTGCACTTCGAATAAATTTTAAAACACTATTAGTAAAGGAATCGTAAGGGTGATGAACAAGAATATCGGAATTGCTTATGCATTCAAATATTGTTTTGTTCGGAATAAGAAGTTCGGGTGGAATTCTTGTTTGAAATGGTTTGTCCTTCAATTCTCTACGGTCGATAGAAAGAAAAGCCATAAAATCGGGAAGTTTCAAAGGACGACCAAGTCGATATATTTCATCATCCTCCAATTTCAAGTGTTCTTGAAGGAAATTCAACACTGAATCATCCATACGATTACTAACCTCGAGGCGAACAATGGCTGTACCCCAATGCCTTAACTTAATTTGTTCAGAAATTGCATTCAACAAATCTTCTGCCTCGTCCTCTGCAATTTCGATGTCTGCATCACGTGTAACTCTAAAAGTATTAGCAGATACAACCTCGTAACCAGGAAAAAGTAAATCCCGATTGGCTTTAATTACTTGCTCAACAAGAACGTAATGAAATTCATTTGCTTTTTTCGTTGGAATTTGAACTAAACGAGGTATTTTATCGGATAATTGAACGAAATTTTTAACCAGTGCTGCTTCTGGATTGGTTCTGTCCTTCAACACAAAAATAATATTCAATGCTCGGTTAATTAAATTTGGAAAAGGATGTGCTTGGTCGAGTATTCTGGGAGTAAGCAATGGCAAAACTTCACGACAAAAATATTCTTTAAGATATTCTTTGTTTTCATTGGACAAATCTTTGTAATGATGAATATAAATACCAGATTCATTTAATTCGGGCAATATTTCATTGTAATAAATATCCTCTTGAAATTTGTACAGTTCCAAAACCACACTTCGGATTTCTTTTAACTGCTCACGGGGAGTTAAACCATCCATTGAAAGTTCCACTACACCAGATTCGACTTGGCGTTTCAAACCAGCAACACGAATCATAAAGAATTCATCAAGGTTTGAAGAGAAGATGCATAAAAACTTTAATCTTTCAAGTAGAGGATGTTTTTTATCTTTTGCCTCGTAAAGCACCCTACGATTAAATTCAAGGAAACTTAACTCACGGTTGAAAAATAATTTCTGCTCAACAGTTTTATTTTTTTGTCCATCAAATTTTCCACTTTTTTCCAAAATTTGTTTTGTTTTCATTTATCCATCTGATATTTTTTTTGAAAAATTTCATTATTTTGTCTTATAAAATTATGTAAAATAAATAAATAATGTTTTAAAATGAGTGCAAAAAATATACCAAATTTAATTTTAACTATCGTAATAACTGTTTTTGCCTACCACCTCGCCTTTGCACAACCTCAAAGGGATACACTTGCACCAATGTGGAATGCTATTCCAGTACCCAATCCAGCCCACATCAAAGTTATTACCTTCGACAGTAGCGATGTTATGTACATTGGTGTTTGGGGCGAAGGAATTTTTCGTTCTCTAAATCTTGGTCAAAACTGGACTGAAATAAACAATGGGCTAACTAATAAATACATCACTGGGATTGAAAAAGATTCGAATGGTATACTTTACGCATCAACTTATGGTGGCGGTGTTTTTATTTCTACTAATAATGGTGCCCTGTGGTCTGCGATAAATTCTGGATTGCCCAGCCTAAAAATCAAAGCGTTGAAAATCAAGTATCCCGATACTTGCTTTGTATCAGTCGAAGGCTATGGTATCTATCGCATTACAAATCGTGGAGCAGTCAAGGTTCGTCTGACCAAAGGTCTATGGAATTACGATGTGAATTGTATCACAATTGGCGACAATGGTTCAATTGTTCTTGGAACCAACGGTGATGGGATTTATTATTCTGCCGATGGTGGCAGAACTTGGATGCGGAGCGGATATGCACCCAATTTCCGTGTGATAACATCATTTGCTAAAAGTGGTATTGGCGAAATATTCTGTGGTACATATCAAGGGGGTGTCTTTTCCTCATTGGACAATGGTGTTTCTTGGGCAGTATTCAAAAGGAAGGATACATTGAAGAATGTAACTGCTGTTACATATTACAACAATGCTGAACCAATTGCTGGAACTGAACGAATTGGAGTGCTTCGTTTCGACTCCCGAGCCTACGAGGATTGGGTTTTGACCAGCCTACGTGACGTTGGAATAACAGCATTAGCCAGAAGTCGAACTGGAATTCTATTCGCAGCAACTTCTGACGGTGCATTGTACAAAAGTACCAATGGTGGTGCAAATTGGGAAAGCATCCGTTCTTCAAACAATTATATTTCTGCTTTCCATTCTTTTAATAATACTCTTTTTGTTGCGTTGAACAACAATAAATCATATCGAAGCAGTGACTATGGATTAAACTGGGAAGAATTGAATACTGGGAATCTTGCATTAACTGGTTTTTATAATGATTCAACGAATAGACTTTTTGCAACTGCAAAGTCTCTTTCCACACCACGAGGGTATCTTTTAGTTTCCAATGATTTGGGTAATTCCTGGGATACGGTATTAGCCAAAAATGACACACTTTTTGGGGTCTTTGCAAACAAAAATAATTTGTACTTTGTTGGAATTAATTTCCAACCAGCCAATCCACGAGACCCTGCTTCTCCCCGAAACGATATTCTGCGTTCAACAGACGGAGGAAACACTTGGACAGCCCTCGGAGTTCATTCCTTGAATGTCAAAGGGGTTAGTTCCATTGGCTTCAATACAACTGGGACACTTTTTGTGTCTTTGTCGGATAGTGTGATAAAATCTACAAACAATGGAAACACCTGGCTGGTTTCTTTGAATAAATCTTCCAGTAATTACAACGATTTGGCTTTCACAAAGAATGGCACAGTATTCGTCGTAGGAGACTTTGGTCTCTTTCGCTCTACTAATGATGGTGTGAATTGGACTACGAAAACTTTCAGTTCGCTGTATCAATTTGGACGTTCCATCACTTGCACTATTTACGACCAAATCATTTTTAGCACTTACTATGGAGAGTTGCAAACTACTACGAACAACGGTACAACTTGGGACTCGGTGTCAATATACCCTGGATTATTAAAAGAAAACGTCCTTTTTGTAAAATCAGATAATCAAGGATACATTTGGGTTGTAACTAATTCAAACATTTATAGGGCAATCGACCCAAACTCACTTTCCGTTCCGAAATTAATTAATCCAAACAAAGGTGCTTTAGGTTTGAACCTTTTCGTGGATTTCATTTGGAGCAATGTAAGCAAAGGGGATATTTTTGAAATGGAAATTTCTGATGATATGGATTTCAATACAATTCGAGAAAGAATAGTATTGAAAGACACTGCAAGGCAAAATTATTATCAATTTGCATATAACTCATTATATTATTGGAGAATCAGGTCTAAATTGAATAACGCTTTGGGGAATTGGTCCGAAACATATTACTTTACGACCATTGTGGAACCACCTAAACTAATTGCTCCACCTAATAACAAAGGAGCGTTATCCCTACGACCAACATTCATCTGGTCGAAAGTTACCGATGCCACTGGATATATTTTACAAGTATCCAAAAATGAAGATTTTACAAATATGGTTTTCGAGAAAACATTCACAAAAAACAATGATACAACTTATACCCACAATTCAAACTTTCAATTCAATACAGAATATTATTGGCGGGTATCTGCGAAAATGGGAAATGCAATGTCCGCCTGGTCCGAAGTATGGAAATTCAAAACAAAAGTTCAACCAGTAAGTTTACGGTCGCCCGCAAACACATCTTACGGAGTACCAATTACCACAATTCTTGAATGGACACCTACACCAGGAGGAAATCTCTACGAAGTTCAAATTGCCTATGACGAAAACTTTGAAAACAAATTCTTCGATGGGATTTCCCAAGCAAACAATTATTTCGAACCTAAACTCCTTGAATACTTTACAAAATACTATTGGAGGATTCGTGCCTCCGACGAATTTGGTCCTACTGATTGGTCGGAAACTTGGTGGTTTATTACAATTATTCAAGCACCGCAAATAATTGCACCAGAAAATAACAGTAAATTTTTAAAATCTCCAATTACTTTCCAATGGACAGACTTTGACAAAGCAACTAACCACCACATTCAAATTGCCAAGGACCCAAATTTCAAAGTACTTGTTGTAAACGACTCTACTTTAAAACAACCAACATTTACGATTTCTGACATTGAAACGAATACAACATATTACTGGCGTGTTCGCTACAAAGTGAATGAATATTCTGGGTTATGGAGTGAGGTATTTACCTTTTCCACTGGGATTGGAAAACCGAATCTTGTCTTTCCCCCAAACGACACGACAAATATGCCTCTCTTCATTACTTTTATATGGGAACCAGTCATTGGTGCCGAGTACTACGAATTTTTGCTTTCTCTTGACCCAGACTTCACCCAAGACATAATATTCTCCAATGACCAACTAAATACCAATCAACTTTTGATTCAAAATCTAAAATACAATACAACGTACTATTGGAAAGTTCGTGCAAAAAATCAACAAACTATCGGACAATGGAGTGATACTTGGAAATTTACTACCAAAGAAGAGCCACCTCAAATGGTATACGAAAATTCATATATTTCTAACATTTATCCAAACCCAACAAGTAAATACTTAAACATAAACCTAACAAGTAAAAAGGTTCCAAAATCAATAAGAATAACAGATGTTACTGGAAGAACTTTGGTAACTCTGGAAAAGTTACCGCCAGAAGCAAACAATTTACAATTGAATGTGTCAGATTTGGAAAAAGGAATCTACTTTATTATTTTTGAATTTGATGCTGGTTACCAATTTTCTAGTTTTGTGAAGTTTTGAAAGTTAACTACTTAAAATATAATGCTTGTATTAGAAAAATTACTCGATATACAAGAACTGGCGACTTTACCAACAGTAACAACAAAAATTTTGCAACAAATTGAAGACAACAATGTCGATATTAGAAACGTTGCCCAAACTATTGAAACAGATGCTTCTTTAACAGCAAAAGTTCTCAAAGTCGCAAATTCTGCAATATATGGGTTAAGAACTCCTGTAACTTCAATTTCGCAGGCAATTATTACAATAGGACTGAATCGATTGGCTAATATAGTCATCGGAGTCTCTATCTTCTCTCGCTTTATGCTCCACAGCCAACAATACACTAAACAACTTTTTGAAAAACTATGGTGGCACTCTGCCTCTACTGGGGTTGTATCCAAAACCCTTGCCAATCGGATTGGAAGAAACTACAAAGAACTCGAATTCATTGGCGGGCTACTCCACGACTTTGGCAAATTGGTAATGATGCAATACAAATTGGCTGACTATGTAAAGGTAATTGAAATCACAACTAATGAAGGAATTTTAGATACAGAAGCGGAAAAGCGGATTTTCGGTGTCGACCATCTCGAGGTTGGTGAATTTATAGCTAAAAAATGGAAATTGCCAAGTCAAATAGTAAATGTAATTGCTTACCACTCCAAAATTAACAGATTGAAAGAAGATGTAGAACTTACTTCTATTATTAGGTTTGCAGATTTACTCTGCGAAATGTGGGGTGCAGACTTTTTCGAAGGTTTTCAGATAATTAACTTCGAAGAACAACCTTCTTGGAAAATTTTATTAGAGCGATTCCCTGAACTTGGCGATCTTGACTTAGAAAAATTCACATTCGAACTTGAGGAAGATTTTAAAAAATCCAGTGAATTTCTGAAGATTATTGCATCAGCCTAATTCGCCGTATTTAAAATTTCATTAATTATTCTTTGTGTTGCACCAACCCGTTTTAAGAAATACGCTTCTGCTTTCTTCCTGATTGTATTATAATAATTTGAATCTTTTAATTCAATTATGACTTTTGCGCACTCTGTTTCATTATTTACTACAAACAAAGTTCCATTTTCTTTCATATTTATTGCATCTTTTGAATTGTGTATATTTCCACCGCAAATTATTGGTAAAAAGTAGCCTGCTGGTTCAATTACACTGTGCAAACCCTTTCCAAACCCACCACCAACATATGCGATATCTGCAAGCGAATATAACGAAAGCAAAAGCCCTATTCGGTCAACGATAATATTTTTTTCCTTAAATACCCTACGCTTTTCTTCTTCATTGATTAAATTGGCAATGGCACTGTATCTGATTGTATTTGGGTCATTTTTTTCGATTAATTCTATTATGCTATCGCTTGGTTCGTGGGGCACGTAAATTATTTTGATTTCAAAATTTTGTCCAAGTATTTTCTTTGCTTTAAAAATTAAATTCAAATCTTGTTCCCAGACACTCCCAGCAACCAAAACAAAATACCCTTTAAGTTCATCTTTCGAAATTAGAAGTGATTTCGCACTTCGGATTTGAGAAAACACCCTATCAAATCTTGTGTCGTATTCAATTGCAATTGGAACTTTCAAGTTCAATTTTTTATAAAATTCTAAATCCTTTGGGTCCAAAACAAACACTTTATTGAAAAAGTTCAAAGAATGTTTCAGATACATACGGTACAAAAAATTATTTCCACGAAATGGCTCGGTTGCAGAAACCAAAAAAGTTGGAACATTCTTTTTTCTCAACTCATACAAGTAGTTTAACCAAAACTCATACTTTATAAAAATTGCGTAATTTGGTTTAATGGTGTCGACAAACATTTTCGCAAGCCACAAAAAATCGAATGGAAGATATAAAAGCACGTCAGCAAATGGATAGTTTTTTTGATTTTCATAACCAGAAGGTGAGAAAAAAGTCGCTACAACAAATGCATTAGGTTTTTTTTTCTTGATGATTTCAATTAATGGTTTGGCTTGCTCAAATTCTCCCATCGAAGCAGAATGTATCCAGAATGTTTCATTTTGCCCCTTTGCTTTAATTTTGGCAAGATTTTCTTGAAAAACTATCTTCCATTTATTTTCTCTGGTAGCAAATTTTTTATTGAATAAGACTACGATAGGTTTTAAAACCCATAAAAGCAAAAGAACAAAGTTATAAATAATCCTAATCAATACCTAACTCTTCTTTCAAAAACAAACCAGTGAGACTTTTAGGATTTCTTGCGACATCTTCTGGGGTTCCTTCGGCAACAATTTCGCCACCTTCATCTCCTCCTTTTGGACCCAAATCGATTATCCAATCAGCACACTTTATCACATCCAGATTATGTTCAATCACCACAACCGTATTCCCTTTGTCAACAAGCTCATTCAAAAGTTTCAGCAGAAGTCTAATATCCTCGAAATGCAAGCCAGTAGTAGGCTCATCCAATAAATACAATGTTTTACCTGTACTTCGCTTCGAAAGTTCGGTGGCTAATTTCACTCTTTGGGCTTCGCCTCCCGAGAGTGTTGGTGCTTGTTGCCCAAGTTTAATATAGCCAAGACCAACATCATAAAGCGTTTGTAAAACTTTTTTAATTTTGGGGATATCTTTGAAGAATTCCAGAGACTCTTCGACTGTCATTTCAAGCACATCGGCTATTGATTTCCCTTTATACTTAACAGCAAGAGTTTCATCGTTATAACGTTTACCGCCACAAGTATCACAAACAACATAAACTTCGGGCAAAAAGTTCATCTCTATGACTTTCATTCCACCACCTTGGCAATCTTCACACCTTCCTCCTGGTATGTTGAAAGAAAACCGCCCCGCTTTATATCCACGCAACCGTGACTCGGGCAACATCGCAAAGAAATTGCGAATTTCGGTGAAAACGCCAGTGTAAGTGGCTGGATTTGAACGTGGTGTTCTTCCTATTGGAGACTGGTCAATTTCTATTATTTTGTCAATAAATTCGATTCCTTCGATGGAATCGTACGGAAGTGGCTTTAAATTTGAATTGTAAAAATGATTAGATAGAATTGGATACAAAGTATCGTTAATCAAAGATGATTTCCCAGAACCGCTAAGTCCAGTAATACAAACAAAAAGACCAAGAGGAAGCCTCAAAGTGACATTCTTTAAATTATTACCTTTTGCCCCCCTTAAAATAATTGCTTTTCCATTCCCTTTGCGACGTTCTTTTGGAAGTTCAATTTTCCTATCATTTAAAAGATATTGGGCAGTAAGTGATTTGTTTTTAATTTTCTTATCTAATTTTTTTAACTCTTCTGGGGAAGCAGAAAATATTACCTCCCCGCCTTGAATACCAGCCTTTGGTCCTAAATCAATAATATAATCAGAACTTTCTATTGTTGCTTTGTCGTGTTCAACAACAATCACAGTGTTCCCTAAATCTCGCAATTTCTTCAGTGAATCAATAAGTTTATGGTTATCGTATTGATGCAATCCAATACTTGGTTCATCGAGAACGTAGGTAACACCGACAAGTTCAGAACCAAGTTGAGCAGCAAGCCTAATTCGTTGTGACTCGCCGCCAGAAAGTGTTCTAACAGAACGGTCAATTGATACATAGGCTATTCCAAGTTTTTCAAGAAATTCAAGCCTATCGAAAAGTTCTTTAAATATCAATCTTGCGATTTGCCGCTCTCTTTCATTCAACTTGGAATGAATTTCGGCAAGAATCTTTTTCGCACTGGTTATATCACTTTTTGAAATATCATAAATTGAATAGCCATAAACAAACACGTTCAAACTTTCTTCTTTCAACCTTGCTCCATTACATACTGGACAAGGAAAGCCTCTGATGTATTTTTCTAACGTTCGCACAATTGTTGGTGTGTCGGAATTTTTGTAAACTTGTCTTAATGCGTTCACTACTCCGTTGTAAGTTATTCTATATGGCGAACTGGAATGTTTCATCTTCATAGTAATTTCAATTGGGTCCTCGGGGTCGCCATACAACAGAAAATTCAATTCGTTCTCCTGGAAATCTTTGATTGGTCGCTCCAAATCATATTTAAATTTTTGAGCAAAAGCCACCACTTGCTCTAAAAGCCAGTAGAACCTATTGTCTTTTAAAATTTCAATTGCACCTTCGGATATTGACAAATTTTTGTCTGGAATCAACAAGTCTAAATCAAAATCAAATAACTCACCAATCCCATCACATTTTGGGCAAGCACCATAACGAGAATTATAGGAAAAACTATTAGGAACTAACGGTTCAAACGAACGCCCACATTTTGGACAAGAATAATGAATACTGTAAAGAAATTCTTTTTCATCTTCCACATCGTAAACAATTAAGTTGCCTTCGCCGTAGTTTAAGGCTAAATCACAAGATTGGTAAAGTCTTTGTTCGTGGCTTGGGTTGACAATTAACTTATCGACAACTAATTCAATATTATGCGTTTGGTAGCGAGAAACCTTCATATCCTCGACTATTTCAAGGAATTCGCCATCGACACGAACCTGGGTAAAGCCAAGCCGTAGGAATTGTTCAAAAAGTTCTCGATAGTGACCTTTTCTTCCACGCACGACTGGAGCAAGGATTTGAACCTTCCTTTCTGAAAACTTTTCAAGTATTTCCTTAATTATTTGGCTTATATTTTTCTTTTCAACGGGTATCTTGCAATCTGGACAATATTGAACACCAATTTTGGCAAAAAGCAATCGCAAATAATCATATATTTCTGTAACTGTTCCAACAGTCGAGCGTGGATTGGGGCTAATCGTTTTTTGTTCTATGGAAATACTCGGGGAAATCCCCTCAATAAAGTCGACTTCGGGCTTCTTGTAATTACCAATAAATTGTCTGGAATAGGCAGAAAGGCAATCGACGTATCTTCTGTGTCCTTCGCTATAAATAGTATCAAAAGCAAGCGTTGACTTGCCGGACCCAGACAAACCAGTAATCACCACAAACTTATTCCTTGGGATTTCGACATTGATGTTCTTTAAATTATGTTCCCGTGCACCCCGAACTCTAATGTATTCTTCACCGTTTAAACTCATTGTTGACTTCTTGTTTCCCATTGAAAAGTTGCAAAAAACATAGAAAAAATAATACAATCTAATAGAGACGAAAAGTAACCTTCATAATTATTTTGGAAGAAAAAATTTTTTTATTTTTATTATTTAAAAGCAGAATAAATGAACTAATGCTGTTTTTCATACCAAAAAATGCAAACACTATAATCTTTCAATGGTAAAAATAGTTCTAAAATAAAGTCGTAATTTTGTAATTTATAAATTTCAAATTCAAATTGGACAACTGGAAAACGCTTGGTTTTGGTAAATCAATTGATTTGAAGATATTTTCTGCTAAATGGGTTTTAAGAGAAAATCCACGAAATAGAAGAAAATCAGAATTTATTGTTCTCGAATCGAAGGATTGGGTTAATATTATCCCAATTACAAAAGACAAGAAAATTGTCCTTGTTCAACAGTATCGACACGGAATTGATGAAGTTACGCTTGAAATACCTGGCGGGTTGATTGACGATGGGGAAACACCACTTCAAGCAGCCAAAAGGGAATGCATCGAAGAAACTGGCTTTTATTCCGATAGCGAACCAATACTTTTGGGCATCACAAGACCAAACCCAGCGTTTTTGAATAACAAGTGCTATTCATTTTTATGGTTTGACGTCGAGAAAAAATATGAACAAAAATTCGATACAAACGAGGACGTTGAGATAATTTTAAAAGATGTTAGTGAAATTGAAAATTTGATAAAGAGTGGAGTTATCAACCACTCTATTGTTCTAAATGCTTTCCTGTTTTATTATTTAAACGAAAAGAAATGGGATAATGGGTAAAGTTATTGCAATTGCAAATCAAAAAGGTGGGGTTGGCAAAACAACGACTGCTATAAATTTATCAGCCTCGTTGGCATTGCAACAGAAAAAAGTTCTGCTGATAGATATAGACCCACAAGGAAACGCTACAAATGGTTTTGGTTTCGACCAAAGTGCACTAAAGTCAACTACTTACGAAGTTCTAATAGGAAAAACTCCAATTCAGTTAGCACTTTTGGACACAGAAATCGAAAACCTTAAATTACTTCCTTCCAATATCAACCTCGTTGGTGCTGAAATCGAACTGGTTAACTTTGATAATCGAGAAAAGGTTTTAAAAGAAAAAATCGAAGTTATCAGAACCGAATTTGAATTTATTTTAATCGATTGTCCGCCTTCTCTCGGGTTGTTGACAATAAATGCACTGACTGCTGCCGACAGTGTGATTATTCCAGTCCAATGTGAATATTATGCACTCGAAGGTCTTAGCAAATTGTTGAACACTATTCATATGGTACGAATTGGTTTAAACCCAAATTTAAATCTTGAAGGCGTTTTGCTTACTATGTACGATTCGAGGCTAAGGCTTTCCAATCAAGTTGCACAAGAGATTTGGAAACTTTTCGGCGAAAAAGCTTACAAAACCGTAATCAATAGGAATGTTCGCTTGTCGGAAGCACCAAGCCACGGCAAACCAGTTGTTTTATACGACCCAACAAGCATTGGATGTAAAAATTACATTGAATTGGCAAAAGAAATTTTGAGAAGAAACAATATAAATAAGTAAAATGAGCGAAAAGAAGAAAAACTTCGGACTGGGAAAAGGATTAAGTTCTTTAATTCCGTCGGACATTCTTGATGACGATGTAAAGCAAAGAATGCAGAACTATTTGAACGAAATATTCCAGGAAGTTGAAATCTCCCAAATTCAATTCAATCCATATCAACCAAGGAAGCAATTCGAAGATAAGAACATAGAGGAACTGGCTGAATCAATAAAAATCAATGGCGTTATTCAACCAATAACTCTTAGGAAAATCGGAAATAATTATCAATTAATTTCTGGTGAGCGGCGAATACGTGCTGCAATCAAGGCTGGATTAACCAAAATACCTGCATTCATCATCAAAGTCGACGAAGATTACAAAATGCTGGAAATCGCACTCATTGAAAATATCCAGCGTGAAGACTTAAACCCAATCGACTTAGCCAACGGTTTAAAAAAACTTAGCGAGGAATTTAATTTAACACAAGAAGAAATCGCTAAACGTGTTGGAAAAGACCGCTCGACCATCACAAACCTTATTCGGCTTTTAAAACTTCCAATTGCAGTTCAAGATAGTTTGCGAAACGGCGAAATTTCCATTGGTCACGCAAAAGTATTGCTCTCTTTAAGTGATGATAATTTGATTAAGCAAGTTTGGAAAAAAATTCTTTCCGAAAACCTTTCCGTCCGTCAAACTGAAAAAATCGTAGGCAAATTAAACGAAAAGTTCAAAAAATTGCAAGCCAAAAAGCAAAGGGAACAAACAAAAGATAGCAATATCGCATTCTACGAAAATGAGATTTCCCGTATTCTTGGTACAAAAGTAAAAATCCAAGACAAAAACAACAAAGGAAAAATAATCATTGAATATTATAATCTTGATGACCTCGAACGAATCATCGAAAATTTGACTGGAAGAAATAAATAATTGGTTTTGCTATAAGTTACATAGTTTATTCCTTGTGAAAATAATCATAAATCTTCTGTGCAACTTTTTTCCCTACCACACTTGTCAATTCCTCTAATGTTTTGTTCTTTATTTCCTTAACAGAACCAAACTCATTAAGTAATTTATTTGCTGTTATTTCTCCTACCCCATCGATATTGAGTAACTCTGTCGAAATTGTTCTTTTCGCTCGCAATTTGCGATGGTATGTAATTGCAAATCTATGGGCTTCGTCTCGAATCTGTTGGATTAATTGTAAAGTTGCGGAACTTCTTGGTAAAATTATAGAATCGCTTTGCTCTGGTTTGAAAATTTCTTCCAATCTTTTAGCAATTGAAATAACTTGGACTTTCTCGTAAATTCCCAATTCTTTCAATACTGAAACCGCTTCGTTCAATTGACCTTTCCCTCCATCGATAATAATAAGGTCGGGCAATTCTTTGTTTTCGTCTAAAAGCCTACGGTAGCGGCGAAAAACTGCCTCCCGCATTGCGGCAAAATCATCATTTTGCTCGACTGTTTTAATCTTAAATTTTCTGTACTCACTTTTATTTGGTTTGCAATCCTTAAAAACAACAACTGACGACACGTAATCGCTACCTTGAATATGTGAATTGTCGAAGCATTCAATTCTCCGAGGTGGCTTGGACAAAGACAAATCCTTTTGCACTTCGAGCACTCTCTTTGGCAATTCAGCATCCTTTTTCATCATTGTCAAAAGATGTTCTTGAAGTTGAAAGTGAGCATTTTCGTTGGCAAGATTGACCAGTTTCTTCTTATCTCCCAATTTTGGGATTGAGATTTCAACTACTTTTCCTTTCCTCGATTTTAGATATTCCCTTATGAATTTATCTTCTTCCAATTGAAAAGGAAGGAGAATTTCGTCGGGAATAAATTCTGTTTCAAGATAGAGTTTCTCAATTCCCGCTTGCAAAATATCGGAATTTGTTGACCCGACAGTATTCCGCATAAGAAAATGTCTCTTCCCAATTAGTTTTCCTTCACGAATATTAAAAACCAAAACGCAAGCCATTCCCTCTGCCTCTGCAAATCCAAAAACATCTCTGTCGATTAGTTCGGCAGTAACAACCTTTTGCTGTTCAGTGTAATCTTTTAAAAGCAAGTATTGATTACGATAGTAGGCAGCCTGTTCAAATTTCAATTCTTCTGCATACTTTTGCATACTTTGAAGCAACTGCTTTTCGATTTGGGATGTCTTTCCGTTAATCAAACTAATTGCATTTCTGACACTTTCCAGATATTGCTCTTTTGAAATTAATCCTTCGCAAGGTCCATCGCATTTCTTGATTTGATAATCCAAGCAGACTTTGAACTTCCCTTGCTTGATTGACTCATCATTGAGTTTCAATTTGCAACTTCGCAATCGAAATATGGTTCGAACAAGTTTTATGATTCGTTTCATTGATTTGACGTCTGCGTAGGGTCCGAAATACTTCGAACCATCTCGAACTACTTTGCGAGTAGAGTAAATTCTTGGGTATTCTTCGTTGGTAATTCGAATGTAAGGATAAGTCTTATCGTCTCGCAACATTACATTATATTTTGGCTTATACCTTTTGATTAGAGTATCTTCAAGTATCAAGGCTTCTGCTTCAGTATCCGTAACTATGAATTCCAAATCCTCTATGTTCTTAACAAGTGCAACAGTTTTTGCATCGAAATGCTTCCCTGTCTGAAAATAAGAACGAACACGGTTTCGCAAGTTTACAGCCTTGCCGACGTAAATTACCTTGCCGTTTTTGTTTTTATAAAGATAAACTCCAGGCGATGTCGGAAGATTGCTTATTTTTTCCTTAAGTTCCAATTTTTATAATCTATTTTTGAAAAAGAAAAAACGAAGTAACTGTACTCTTAATTTTGTTTACCATAAAATCAAAATTCAGTAATTTTGTAAGACTAATTTGAACAATATAATGAATAAAAAAATTAAAGTAATAACCATCGATTTCTGGAATACATTATTCGACTCGACCAATGGTACCGAAAGAAACATTTTAAGATTGGAAAAATTGAAATCTGCTTTCCAACTTTTAGGTGTTTCGGTACCAGACGAAGAATATGAAAAAGCAATGCAAGAGGCTTGGGAGTATTTCAACAACATTTGGAGAAACGAACAAAGAACAATTTCAACTTACGACGCTTTGCTCTTTTTCTGGAATTATTTCGACGCTCCAAAAGTCGAAGAACTAATTCGTGATGTACAAGATACATTTGAAAAAAGCATCCTAATTCATCCACCAAAACTTATCGATGGAGTCCGTGAGGTTTTAGAATTTCTATCTAAAAATTACAAACTCGCAATAATTTCCGATACGGGATTTTCCCCAGGTACGATACTTCGAGAATTGATGAAAATTAATGAGATATACGACTTTTTCTCTGCTTTTAGTTTTTCGAACGAAACTGGGGTAGCCAAACCCCATCCCAAAGCATTCCAAACTGCATTGCAACAATTTGATTGTCCACCAGAACAAGCCATTCACATTGGCGATATTGAGGAAACAGATATTCAAGGTGCAAAGAATTTAAATATGTATGCAATTCGTTTTATTGGAAACCATTTAGACTTTCTAAATGAGGATGCTGAACTCCACACGATTGCCGATTTCATTGCAACTTCTTGGAAAGAAATTCCCGAAATTATCAACGAAATTGAAAAAATAGCATAATTGCAGATGAACATAGGAATTTTCGGTGGCTCTTTTAACCCAATTCATATCGGTCATTTAATTATTGCAAACTTTTTCATCTCCAACTTTAACTTGGATCAATGTTATTTGGTTCCAAACCACAAATCTCCTTTTAAAATTGAAGACCAAGAGCAAATAGCCGACCAATATCGCCTTGAAATGATTAATTTGGCAATAGAAGGGAACCCCAAGTTGCAAGTTGATACTTATGAGATTAAAAAAGGTGGAATTTCATATTCTTTCGAGACAGTCCTACACTTTAAAAACAAATTCACCTCTTCGAATTTATTTTTTCTTATTGGAACAGACCAAGCAAAGAAATTTACACTCTGGAAAAATTGGAAAACAATCCTTGAAAATTGTTATCTTGTTGTTGCACGCAGAGATTTTGAGCCAATTAGCAAGGATTTTGTCCCAAATGAATTCCACAATTCTATATTTTTCTTGCAAAATCCAATAATCGAAATAAGTTCAACTTTAATTAGAGATTTAGTTCAAAATGGCAAATCCATCGACTATTTAGTCCCCGAAAAAGTGAAAAACTATATCTATAGAAATAATTTATACTTAAAAAGGTAAAGAAATTTGCAATTATTTCTTTGTTTTTGACTAATTTTGTATTTTTAAAAAATACAGGACAGATAAAATGGCAAAAAAAGAGGCAAGAATCATAGTAACATTGGAATGCACAGAAGCAAAGAAGGAAGGAAAACCTGCTTCTCGTTACACAACTACAAAAAATAGGAATAATACACCCGACAGACTTGAATTAAAAAAATACAACCCATTCCTTCGACGGCACACTATACACCGTGAAGTAAAGTAAACCAGACTTACTTCTCTATAGAAACATTGCAGTGTTTGTCCTGCAATGTTTTTTATTTTTCCTTTTTGTTATGTAACTGCAAAATTGTAATTTGCATTTTTAGTTCACTTATTTGAGGAAAAAATGAATAGGGCAATTAATTTTTCACCTGGTCCAGCAGTACTTCCAGTTGAAGTTCTGGAAGCCACAAGTAAAGCAGTGCTCGATTTTAACAACACGGGCATATCAATTATGGAAATCAGCCACCGCTCCAAAGAATTCGATGCTTTAATCAAGGAAACACAACAACTCACTCTTCAAATAATGGGTCTTTCGCCAGATGAATATTCAGTTTTGTTCCTTGGTGGTGGTGCAAGCCTTCAATTTCTAATGGTTCCAATGAATTTCCTTCGCAATCAAGCAGACTATGTCAACACTGGGGCTTGGTCGAAAAAAGCAATTAAAGAAGCCCAATGGGTTGGTAAAACCAATGTTGTTGCTTCGAGTGAAGAGGCAAAATTTACTTATATCCCAAAGGACATTAAATTCACTCCCGATGCGGATTATGTACACATTACAACTAACAATACTATTTACGGAACAGAATGGAAGACAATTCCCGATACTGGCGGAATTCCTTTGGTTGCAGATATGTCCAGCGACTTTTTGGGTATCCCACGTGATTTCTCCAAATTTCATCTGATTTACGCTGGTGCACAAAAAAATGTCGGACCCGCTGGCGTAACGATTGTTGTTATTAACAAAAAATGGGCAGAAGAAAAGGGAAATCCCAATGCCCCAACAATGCTCAACTATATGACCCACATCAAAAATGATTCACTTTTCAACACCCCACCCTGCGTTAACATTTTTGTAGTAAATCAGACATTGAAGTGGATTCAAAAGCAAGGTGGCGTCGAGGCTGTTTACCAAACCAATCTCAAAAAGGCAAATATGCTCTATGACTTTTTCGATGCTAACTCCGACTTCTGGTTTACACCAGTGAAAAATAAGGAAGACCGCTCGATTATGAATGTTGTTGTAAATCTTCCGACGCCAGAACTCGAAGCAAAGTTCATTGAGGAAGCAAAGAAGAAGCACAATATGACAAACTTAAAGGGACATAGGAGTGTTGGCGGTATTCGTGTATCGATTTACAATGCTTGTCCACTCGAATGGGTCGAAAAACTTGTGAAATTTATGGAAGAATTCACCAAAGTGAATAAATAAGTTAAAAAAAAAATAATGTAAAAAAGCCCGCCATTTTCGGCGGGCTTTTTTCGTTGTAAATCTAAAATTTTAATTAATTTACATTTGCAATATAAACAAGTTTTAAAATAATTTATTAGTATGAATGTAGGGCAAATTAAAACAAGGCTATTGTTAATCAATTTGCTATTCGTTTTGCTAATCCCACCAAGATTTTTTGCTCAAAAATGTTTAACATCAGAGGAAAATCTTAAAAAAGAAGAAATTTTAGCACAATACAATTGGATTTTTCTTTCATATCTTGGGGGAAGTGCCAACGACGAATTTACTTCAATTGTATTAAAAGATTCATCAATTTACATAGGGGGCCTAACATCAGGCCCAAACTTCCCTTATGCTACAAATCTTTATGGAAACCGACGTTTCGCAGATTTTGTGATTATTAAAATGAATTTACAAGGTAAAGTTATTTGGGGAACCATTGTGGCTTCTTCTGGTGATGATTATCTTTTTGCTATTGCATTAGATTCTAACGGAAATGTTTGGTGTTGTGGAGAAACTAATGGATTCGATTTTTTTACAACACCTAACGCTATACAAAAAAATTTCCGTGGAGGTACGGCTGATGGGGTAATTTTCCAATTGGATTCCCAAACTGGCAAACTACTTTTCTCTACTTTTTTGGGCGGTACAAACTACGACAGTTTTACTCATTTAGTTGTAAATAAAGATAATACAATTTGGCTTACTGGTAGAACCTCAAGCGGTGATTTTCCTCTTACCCCAAATGCAGAAAAAAATGTATTGCTTGAGGAATACAACACTCCAATAGTACAAATTTCCACAAATGGAGCACTTTTATATTCATCATTCTTTGGTGGTTCAACAGGAGGTAGTTGGGTCTTAGGTGATGTAATTGATGTCCTTTCTTCTGGTGACATTGTAATAGCTGGATACACAAACTCAAACACTTTACCTATATCACCAAATGCCTACCAAAAAACAAAATCACAATCGTTCGATTCTTTTAATAGCATTTTCGATTCCAACGGTAAATTAAAATATTGCACATATTTTGGTGGAAATTCCGCCGATTATGCTAGCCAAATCACTATTGACCAAGACGATAACATTTATATTCTTCATTACACAAGGAGTTCTGACTTGACGTTATTAAATTCAACCTTAAACAGTAGTTTTTCTGGGGCAACAGATATCTTTTTATCCGTTTTCGATAAGAATGGAATTTATCTTTTCGGCTCATATTTTGGTGGAGTTAATTTCGAGGGTTTTGACTACGGTGGTCTAAATTACATTGGTGGTTCGGTACGTCTAACTCAAAGAAAAAATATTGCACTTCTTTTTAGAACTAATTCAACGAATTTACCAACAGATTTACACGTTTATAGTAAAGATTTCGATTCTTACTTACTCATTCTTAACAATAAATTCGAAAGAATTTTCTCCACATACGTTGGTGGTAATAATTTCGATACCCCAGGAGATTTAATTCCAATAGATGACACAACATTTGCTCTATGTGGACTTACGTCCAGCAACGATTTACCCTTGAAATACCCAATACAAAGCAATTTAGGGGGGAGTTATGATGGTTTTGTTGGAATTTTAAGGATATCTCAAGGTACAGTAGATATTATCGATACCCTTCCGCCAACGTATACATCGATTACCGATTCTTGTGGTGCAGTGAAAATAATTTCCATCGCAGACACCCAGAGCACCATCTCTGGAATTGAATCTATTAATCCAATTCGCCTTGACAATGTCGGTTTCAATATTGTTTCAAAGACAAAGACTTCTGCGAAAATCGTAGTACAATTGCTTGACAAAAACAAAACTGGTTATTACAAAATCGAGGTAACAAACAAATCAAATAACAAATTGATACTCGAAGACTCGCTTTACGCAAATTTCTCCGATTTACTGCGATTCAATCCCTCCGATTCTTTCGACTTTGGCAAAAGGAACTTCTTTTCTACTTCTTGCGAAAAAATCTGGCTCTGTAACAAAACCACCGATACAATCATTTTAAAAACCCTTGCTCTTAAACAAAATATTGATTTTTCCATCCCACCCTCTGAACTCCCAATAGTCTTGCCTCCTTTGGATTCAACCCAGATTGCTATTTGCTTTGCACCAGTGCACGAACAAACTTCAATATACAAGGATACACTCGAAATTGTTGATGAGTGTTTTTATAAACGGATAGTTTTTAAAGCAAAAATAGATACCAACTATTATTTTGCCTCTTCCAGATGCAATACAAAAGTATATGGAACAAGCAATTTCACAGCCTTTGTCGATAAACTTGTTGTCGAACGAATTTCTTCTAATCAATTATTAGTACGTCTAAATCAAACAGATAACAATTCCATCGAAATTGAAATCTTTGACATTCTCGGAAGAAATATTTACAAAGGAAACTTTCCAAACGGTAATGCATTAATAGATTTTCCCTTTGAAAAAAATTCAATGTATCTTATTAGAATTTATGCTTCTGGGGGTTTTTCGCAACTAATCTTTTTCACTTTTGACTAACGTTAAAGTTTAACTTTTAAATAAAATTAATAAATTTGTAATCTACAATTTCAGCCAATATGGAAAAAAAGAAATTCTACTTTTCCACACAGGAAAAAGAAGAAACTTTAACAATAGACTCAACGGGAGTAACATTCCCTGCGAGAGTAATTTTGTTCAACGATGATGTACACACTTTCGAAGAAGTGGCTTTGCAACTCGTAAAAGCAATACATTGTACCTATGAACGAGGTTTAGACATTGCTTGGGAAGTACACACAAAAGGAAAAGCCTGTGTCTACGAAGGGGATATTGGTGAATGTTTACGTGTAAGTGCTATATTAGAAGAAATTGCTTTGCACACACAAATTGAAACCTAACACTATTCGAATTCAATATCAAGGTGAATTATTTCACCGCATTTGCATCTTACTTCAATCGCAGTAATTTCGCCATTCTGATTCCTAATGATTTTGGGAAAGTCCGATTCTTCCTCTGCGAATGAATGAATCGGTTTTACTTCAATATGTTCGCTTGGCTCTACAATGTTGCTTTTCTTACGGCTGAAGGAACCAGACAATTTCTTAGTAATAAGGAAATCAACAAACTTTTGCGATGGAGTAACACCCCGATTTTTTTCTACTTCTTCTTCGAACAAATCACGAAATTTTCGGGCAAGTTCAACATTTGGTCTACGGTACAAAAAGAAAGTTTCGAGGATTTTATCAATCTTGTCCTTTTCTTCCTGGGAAAGTTCACGATTAATTTCTAAAATTTTGTCAACAAGAGTTGGTTCAGGGGTTGATTGTAAGTTCTCGAAAAAATTTTCAATTTTAAATTTGTTTGCTTCCTCTTTGGGAATAACACTGGATTTCATCGTTTATTCGTACCAAGTTCAGAAATTACTTGGGGAATGTCTTTAAGTGGTACTATTTCATTAGCAATTTTTGCACTGATGACAGAACCGGGCATACCAGCCACAACACAAGTATCGGGAGCTTGAGCTATCACATAGCCACCCTTTCCACTGATTAAACGAAGCCCTTCCGTGCCATCATTTCCCATTCCAGTCATAATTATACCAACAGTATGAGAACCAAAAACTTCTGCGAGGGAACTGAACATAACATCAGCAGAGGGTTTGAAAAGCGTATTTGGTTCTGGCGAAATGACAATTCTTCCTTGCTTATTTACAGTCATTTGCAATCCGCCTGGAGCAATATATGCCCAACCATTTTGTAAAATATCCATATTTTCGGCTTCTTTCACATTCACTTTGGAAAGTGAATTTAACCTATTTGCAAGGGATTTGGTAAAAAGTGGTGGCATATGTTGAACAATTAATATTGGAAAAGGCAAATCCCCAGGAAGTTGCGAAAAAACTTCTTGCAAAGCTGCTGGTCCCCCAGTTGAAATACCGATACCGACAACATCAATATCTTGGGGATTTGGTCTGGCTTTGAATTGAACCTCGGATTTTGTTGAAACATCAGTAGTTGCTTCCCTGGATAAACCCTGTCTTGTTTGTGATTCTTGCAATTTTTGAAGTAAACGGCGACGAATTAATCTATTCTTAACTTCTGAATTATGGGCAATGTTTCGAACTTTCGCAAGAAGTTCGTCTTTAAGAGACCCCATTTCAGTGAAATTGCTTTTCTTAGTTATGAAATCAACAGCCCCAAGGGAAAGTGCTTCCAAAGTGGCATCAGCACCTTCGGAGGTCAAAGTGCTTACCATCAAAACTGGCGTGGGATTTGTTTTCATTATTTCACGCAATGCATCGAGACCATTCATCACGGGCATTTCTATGTCCATAGTAATCACATCGGGAGAAAGTTCAGCCGCCATTTGAACTGCTTCTTTGCCATTTCGAGCAAGACCAACAATTTCAATGTCCGGTTGAGAAAAAATTTTCGATAGGGCTTGCCTCATAAATATTGAATCATCTACGATTAAAAGCTTTATTTTCTTTTCGTTCATAATTTCAATTTAACTTTTAACTTCTACTATAAACCAATTCACCAATATCAATTATAATTACCACAGAACCGTCACCAAGAATTGTAACCCCCGCAATTCCCTTGATATGACCAAGAAAATCGCCCAAAGATTTTATAACTATTTCTTGTTGTCCAAGAAGTTCATCAACAACGAGACCAACACGGTATTCGCCAATCCCAACCACAACGACATATTTATCTGCTAAAGAGTCATTTGTGCCATTTACCTGTAAAACACGACTAAGCCGTATCAAGGGTAAAATGTCGGAGCGAATTCGAATGACTTCTCTTTTGTTGATTGTGCTAACTTTAGAAACGTCGCAATCGACAACTTCAAGTACAGAAGCCAAAGGTATAGCGTAAATTTCAGAATGGACTCGTACTAACAAACCTTGAATTATTGCTAAAGTTAAAGGAAGTTTTACAATGAAAGTTGTACCGACACCTTTTTCCGATTCAATATCAATCATTCCTTTTAATTTGAGGATATTGGTCCGGACAACATCCATACCCACACCGCGACCAGAAACATTAGAAATAATCTGGGCAGTACTGAAACCCGGTTGAAAGATTAATTGGTATGATTCTTTGTCGGACATTTGAGAGGCTTCTTCAGGTGTTATCAAACCACGCTCGATTGCTTTTGCTTTTAATCTCTCGGGATCCATTCCCCTTCCATCGTCCGATATTCTGATTACAATGTTGTTACCCTCTTGTTCAGCACCAAGATAAACTGTTCCAACTTCTGGCTTTCCTAACTTAATTCTTTCTTCCGGTGGTTCAATGCCATGGTCGCAGGCATTTCGTAGCATATGAACCAACGGGTCGCTTAATTCATCAATGATACCTTTGTCTATCTCTGTTTCCTCGCCTTCCATAATCAATTGAATTTTTTTGTTAAACTGCTTGGCAAGGTCGCGAACAATTCGCGGGGCTTTTTGGAACAACTTGCCAATCGGTATCATTCGCATTCGCATTACTGAGGCTTGTATTTCGGAAGTAATGAAATCAATTTGGGAAGTCGTTTCTTCAAGTTCTTTCAAATTTTCCTTACTCAATTCTCCGGCAAGTAAATTCCTGGTTATTTGTTCTAAGCGATTCCTCCCAAGCACTAATTCACCCGACAAATTCATTAAACTTTCGACCCTTGAAACATCAATTCGAATTGTCTCTGCCGCAGTCGCTCCGGGCACTTTAGCACTTTCCTTTGCTTTGGAAGTACCCACGACCTCTTGTGTTTCAGGTTTTTGTTCGATCTTTGTATCCGCCGCTTTTACACTTTCTTCTTGAGTTTGAACAACATTTACGCTCTGCTCAGGGCTTCCTTCCTTTTCCACCTCTACTTGTGGGGTTTTCTGCGCCATCAACTCTTTATTTACTTCTTCAAACGCAGCATTAATCAACTCATACTCTTCGGGCGTAAAGTCCCCAGCCTTAGAAACAATTTCACTTGCTTTAGTCAAAACTTGAGCAACTTTGGATTCGCCGCTTGATGGCTCGATTTTTTGCCCAGTTTCAATTTCAGGTTGAATTTGCGGTTCAATCTCATCGACAGAACCACCAGATTTTATAACTTCAATCTTTTTTAAAGTATTAGAATAATCTACATTAGAAATATCTTCGCCTTCCTTCACTTTTTGAATCATTAAGAATAAATAATCATAAACTTCAAGAAGAACATCAATTATTTGCTGGTTTACTTTTAATTCAAATTTTCGAAGTTTGTTCAAAATATCTTCTGCGTGATGGGTAAGTGTAGAAATTTTTTCAAAACCCATAAAAGAAGAGGTTCCTTTTATAGTATGAAAAGCACGAAATATACGATTCAATAACTCTTCATCTTCAGGATTAGATTCAAGAAGCATTAAATCTTGGGAAAGATTTTCTAATAATTCGGTGGATTCAACAACAAAGGCTTCAAAAATTTCTTGCATTTCGGGATCATTATACATAAAACCTCCTCAATCTTACTTATCAGTATCACTTTGAGCAAACAATGCGTCGATATCGCTTTGAGATATTGTCTCACTTTCATCAACAACATTTGTGCTGCTTGAACTAACTTCCTTTGGTCCGCTATCCACAGTATCGTTGTGTTCAATAAGAAGCCCTTGCTCAAAAATTTTATCAATTTCATCCTGCTTGGTTGTATTTCCAACTAGCGTTTCTACAGCGTCCGGATCGAAAGCAACCTCGCGATGCAATTTTGAAACATTTACAGTCTCAGCTGCTTCGGAGACAACCTTATGGACATCTGAAGATTCAAATTTTTGAATGAGCGTACTCAACTTATTTTGGACAGTATTTAAAAGATGGTTCACAGCTGCGATTTGTTGAGAGGTAATATCCTGAACCTGTAAAGCAAGCATAATAGATGTAGAATCGGCTCTTATATTTTCGATTATTTCCTTAAAATTACCAAGTTTCAGCTCTTTATGAAATTCAAATTTGAAATTTTCAAAAAGTTTGGTGACTTTTGAAATAAATTCATCAGAATTAAGTTCTTGATTTTCTTTGGATTTTAATATTTGATTGAATTCCGTAATGAAATTATCAACATTTCCAATTTTGTTTTCAACAGTGTCAACTCCCGAAGCAAGTATATCGAGTTTGTAAAAGATACCATCAATTATATCCAAAATTTCGTTTGTGGCTAATTCAGTGGCTTCTGTAACTTTCGAAAGTTGCTTGGATAAATTTGGCATTTTTGAAAGATTTTCCTTAATCGATTTATTAATTTCTTCTAATAAAGGTTGAATTTCACCAATAAATGAGAACAATTCCTCGAGGAATGGTATAACTCTTTGACCAAGAACAAATAGAGCCCTTAATTCATCTGCTTTCCTAAGTAGTTCCTTAATATCTAATTCCTTCATTATTTCCTCCTACTTGATTTCGTTTGTCTTTAAAATGGCAAGGATTTTCTCCTTCAAAACTTGAGGTGTAAAAGGCTTTACAATGTAATTGTTTACTTTTGCTTGAAGGGCTTGTATTATATCTTCTTTCAAGCCACGCGTTGTTACCATAAGAATTGGTAAATTACTCCATCGTTCAGAAGAACGAATAGTTTTAGTTAAATCCAGACCATTCATATTTGGCATATTCCAATCAGTAATAACAAAATCAATCTTGTTCTCTTTTAATTTAGCCAGTGCATCCTGCCCGTCCTCTGCTTCAACAATATCTTCTACACCAAATGACTTTAAAGCATTGATGACAATTCTACGCATAGTAGGTGAATCATCCACTACTAAAAACTTCATATGCCACACCAATTTGTTTCACATTTAATCATTGCCTGTTCCAAGATATTTAGAAATTTCGTATTGTATCCTTTTTGCATTAAATGGCTTAATTAAATAAGAGTTTGCACCCGCTTCAAAGCCCCGTTTAATATCTTCTTCTTTACCTAACGATGAAAGAATGATTATTGGTAAATCTTTGTATTCTGGGTTTTCACGAATTGTTTTAATAAGTTCAAAGCCATCTAGATTTGGCATATTCAAATCTGTGACCACCAAGTCTATTTTATGCAATGGTAGCTTTTCCAGAGCCTCCATACCGTCAACAGCAGAAATCACTTCGAAACCTGCTATTTTCAAAGACATAACTATGAAGCGGCGAATCGTCTCTGAATCCTCTGCTACTAATATTGTTTTTGGCATATATCCTTTACCCTTTGTTATTCTTTTTTGTACGCAATTGCTTTTGGCAAATGTACTAATTTAAAAGCCTTGGAAATCCCATGCAGTGACTCGGAATATCCAATGAAAAGATAACCACCTGGGTTCAGAGCATCATAGAGTAACGAAACAACTTTCTGCTTTGCTGGAATATCGAAATAAATCAAAACATTTGCACAAAAAATTATATCACAATTACTTACTAATCTAACTTGGCTAGCATCAAACAAATTAATATTCGAAAATCTTACAAGCCGTTTTACCTCATCTTTTAGGTAATAATAACCATCTTTGGCTATAAAATATTTTTTCAAATAAGAATCAGGCATATTTCGCACTGAATACTCTTTGTATACCCCGCTCTTTGCAATTTCTAAAACCTGGTTGCTAATATCGCTTCCAAGAATTTGAAATTGAACATTGGGATAAATTGGCTTGATTTTTTCCAATACAATCATTGCCAAGGTGTAAGGCTCCTCGCCAGTCGAACAAGCAGCGCTCCAAATACGAATCACTATCTGACCAGACTGTCCGCTTTTATTTCTAATCAATTCTGGAATGATTATTTTTTCAACTGCCTCGAATTGTTGCTCGGCTCTGAAAAAATAAGTTTCATTAATTGTTATTGCATCAAATAAATTTTTTAATTCTCCTTTATTTGCAGGGTTTTTAATAAAATTAACATAATCATATAAACTATTTAATTTCAATGTTTGAATTCTCTTCAATATTCGACTTTCCAAGAGGTATTTTTTGCTTTCACTATAATAAATACCACTAGTCTTGTAAATAATATCCCTAAGCTCTTTGAAAGCCTCGTCGGTTAAAGTATATTTTGTTTCCGCTGTTTGTTCCATAAAATATTTATTTTAAAAAACAAATATAAATATTTCAAAGAAAAATTAAAAGAGTTCAAATCTGGAACCAAGTTCTTCCAACAAACCCCTCGTAGTTTGATTGGAAGTTTTTAAAGCATTTTGAAGAATTGTTTGAAAAGTATCCCTTTCTTTGTACGCAAACCAATCACAAAAATCATTTAGCAGTGAGTCTGGAAGTTCATCTGCAAGAGAAAGCACTGTCGTCATCAATGCAATTCTTTTCTGCTGGTCCATAGAATCCCATTCCCGGAAGAAGAAATCCATCAGAGAAGCGAAAATCTCGCCATTATCCTTTTGAAAAGTTATTTTTTCTATAAAATCTGTTAAAACTTCAGTGCTTGAATTGTGTACCAGGTTCTGAAAAATAATCTCAATATTTTCTGGTTCAAATCGACAAACTTCTATAATCAAACTATCAACATCAAGAACCTCATAAGAATTACCTAAAGCAAAAATTGCGGCTTTTCTTATCTCTGGGTCCTCCTCCTTCAACGCTTCACGTGCGATTTCCTTCAATTCAAGTGGTCTTTGAAAAGTTTTGCAGTACTTTTTGCCGAGATTACAAATTGTTTTAAGAAAATAGGGTTGGATCCTTTTGGGGGATTGAATCAATTTTGCTAAAAGATATTCAACAAAATATTGGTCGACATCAAAATAACTAAGAGCATCGATTGCTGCGAGTTGTAAAAGGGAATCTGTTTCATTATTGATTACATCAACAATGAATTTGCGGGCAGTTTCACCACCAATTTTCCCCAATGAATTAAGTACAAAAGGCTTATATTCATCATCCTCTTTAAACTTACTAATAAGATCATCGACCACTGATTCTACTTTAATATTTCCCAATGCCATAATTGCAGAAATCACTACGTTTTTATTTTCGTCGTTCAACATCGAAAATACAATTTCCCAATCCTTCTTGCTTCCAATATTTCCCCAGATATCCAGAGCAAATTGGCGAACATCCGCACTTGGATGGTTTAAATAGGGCTTTAAAGAATCGTAGCAAAGATCATTGTAATTTAAGAGAATATCGGAGGCAATATTTCGATGTTCTATATTATCACTTGCGACAAGAGGAGCAATATACCTCGAAGCAGCAATTTTAAATTCCTCAGGTACGTTTTTTAAACAATCAATTGCTAAACTCTGGATTCCTCGATTCTTTGCAGTCAAAAAGCCAGCAACTTGTTGAACAATCTCTTCGTCGTAAGTTTTGTTGTCGAAAAGATAGTAAAGTGCATCTTTTATAAGGAATTCATCCCCGCTTTTTAAGTTGTGTTTGATTTGATTCAAATCCATAATTTATTTGATTTAATTAACAATCTTTCCAGAAATGTTAATGCCAAGTTGTTCAATTCTGTAACGAAGTTTTGCTCGAGAAATACCAAGAATTTTTGCTGCCTTGATTTGATTTCCATTCACAAGTCTTAATGTTTGAATGATTAAATCCTTCATAACATTATTCATTGGAGCACCGGTTTTAGAAATAATCAATTTGTGCTCGCCAGGTTTTAGTTCTTGAAGGTTTTGTTCTGAAGAAATTGTTGCTGGTTGAGAGTCACCAACTTTGAGAAAACTTAATGAGTCTTTAGTAATAATGTCTTCTGCTTCAAGAAGTACAACCCGTTCGATAACATTACGCAATTCACGAATGTTGCCCTTCCATTGGTATGTTCTAAGAAGGTTAACGGCTTCTGGGGTAAAACCAGTGACGTTTTTGCCAAACTTTTTGTTGAATTCCTTGACAAACGCAGAAGCCAGAAGCATAATATCTTCTCCTCGTTCCCGCAATGGAGGAAGTTCCAACCGAGCAACATTAAGTCGATAGAATAAGTCCTCTCGGAACTTGCCTTGCTCAACTAAATCTTCAAGAACTCGATTTGTTGAGGCAATAACACGAACATCAACAGAAATTTCTTTTGTTCCACCAAGTCGAAAATAACGCTTTTCTTGCAAAACTCTCAGAAGCTTAACTTGAAGTTCAAGGCTAAGTTCGGAAATTTCATCTAAAAAAATTGTTCCGTGATTCGCCAATTCAAATCTTCCTTGCTTAAACTTTTCTGTTGCTCCAGTGTATGCTCCTTTCTCATAGCCAAAAAAT
The DNA here is from genome assembly GCA_013414795.1 of Candidatus Kapaibacterium sp. GTDB lineage: Bacteria > Bacteroidota > Ignavibacteria > Kapaibacteriales > UBA2268 > Naka2016. The sequence goes on along the minus strand of CP058732.1, from coordinate 1,510,506 downwards.
TCAGATTCAGCAAGGTCTTTTGGAATTGCTCCACAATTAATAGCGATAAAAGGTCCTTTTGCGCGGGGCGAATTTCTATGGATGAACTTAGCAAGTAATTCCTTTCCTGTTCCAGTTTCTCCTACGATCAATACAGTTGAATCGGTTGCAGCAACAATTTTTGCAAGATTTAAAACTTTTTTCAATTGCTCGCAATTTCCAATAATTTCGCTTGGTTGCTCTTCCTTAAGTCTATCAGAAAGAATTTCAACCTGTCGTCTCAGATCATAATTCTGTAATGCTTTTTCAACGGCAACTTCAAGTTGCTCTAAATCAATTGGTTTTACAATGAAATCCTCGGCACCCAATTTCATTGCCCGAACAGCCATCTTGATATCCGACGACGACGTCATTATAATGACTGGTACCGTATAGCCTTGATTACGAAGTTGCTCGAGGATCTCTAACCCATTGTGTGGACCTAAAAATATATCAAGAAGTATTAAATCTGGGGAAATTAAGTTAATATCGTTTAAAGCCTCGGTTGCATTAAGATAGGAAAATACTCGCGAATACTTTTTTGTCATTACATCTTTGATAGCTTTGTTTACAAGTGGGTCGTCTTCAATTATCAAAATTGTATAGTTTTGCAAAGCCATTCGTATTCTGTTTGTTATTAAAAAAATTAACTCAAAAATAATAACTTTTTTCTAATTTCTAATCTTGAACGAATGGAAATTTAATAATAATTTTTGTCCCTTGTCCAGGCTTACTGCTGACAATAATTGTTCCGTTATATTTATAAAGTAATTTTTGAGTAATTGCCATTCCTAAGCCAGTTCCATTAGGCTTTTTGGTAAAGAAAGGATTGAATATTTTGTCAAGGTCTTCTTCTGGAATACCAACACCATTATCTTCAACACTTATGCAAACGAATTTTTCTTTAATTTCCGCAGATTCTTCAAGAAATGTCTTAAGAATAATTTTTCCATTCCCTTCAACTGCATCGATTGAATTTGAAATCAAATTGATTAATATTTGTTGTATATGCTTGGGATCAGCAGAAATTGGAGGAATGTCCTTTTTCAAATCGAAAGTTATGGAAATTTCCTTTTTTTTCATCAAATGGTTCATCAAATCAACAGTGTTTATAACAATCGCGTTAAGATTGATTTCTTCAATTTGAGGTGTCGACTGGCGAGAAAAACCAAGTGTAACATCGATTAATTTTGAAATTCGCTCGACACCTTGCAATGCAGAACTAATATAGGATTGTAATTCCTTGTTATCTCCAACGGCACGGTTCATTAGTTGCAAATTAAGATTAATTGCTGCAAGAGGATTGCGAATTTCGTGCACCAAAGAAGCACTAATTTGACCAAGAAGGACAAGTTTGTCCGTTTGCACAAGTTTCTCGCTCATAAAGTAATGGTCGGCAACATTGCGACAGGTTGCAACGATAATTTGTTTGCCATCCCATTCGATTAATTTCGCATAGATGTCAACTCTAACCTCTCCGAAATCTTTTGTATCGAGTGTCAATTCTGTGAATACGCTTTCGGTATTGTCCCTTCGAGCCAGTTTAATAATTCTTTTAAATTGTGGAAATGTAGTTTTGCTGACATCATCTTCAGACAATCCAAACAATTTTTGTGCAAACTTGTTGGCAGCAAGCAACTTCCAATTTGAACCATCAATTAACAAAATTGCATCATTCGACTCTTCAAAATACAATCTGAAAATCTCTGTTGGAATTGTTACCATATTCCTATCTCTTTGGTTTTTCTACATCTGGTTCTGGTTGGGGAACATTGGTAGAATCTTTTTTCTTAAACTCATCCAAGGGATTCTTGGGTAAATTCACATTTGGAACTAAATCGTCGGGAGAAATGATTTGTTTAGCATCTTTGATGATTTTGCTTGGGTCTTTGAAATAATCTAAGGGATTAAATCCATCTTTATTTTCTTCTTTCTTTTCAATTTTGGATTGTTGTGGCGGAGGAGGAATTTCAAACCCTTTAACTGGTCCAAAAGGTGTTCGAGGTGGAAGTTCGCGTTCCTTCAATGAATCTGGAATTGGTTGGCCACTTTGAACTGCCAAATAATAAGTTATTGCGAGTTTAACATCCTTCGCATAGATACTTTCTGGAAAACTATCAATTAAAATTTTATAATAATAAAAAGCGCTATCGTAATTAAACAACTTTCGCTCGTACGTATGCCCAATTACATACAAGGCACGTGGGGCAAATTTATTTGTTGGATATTTATTGAATAGCAATTTAAGTTGGTTTAAACCAAACTCTATTTCGTTGTTTTTAATCAATCGTAAACCAGAAGTCATTAATTCGTATGTTGTATCGATGACGTAATTGCTTGTATATCCAAGTTCTTTCAAAACTTCTTTGCCAAATTCTGTTAATGGATATCGTTCAACTATAACTTCCTTTAAACTATCAGATAAATAAAGATTTTTGTCTGAAATTACTCTCGCATAGGAATAAATATAACGAGCAGAATTAGTATCAAAACTGGGAGCAACTTCACAAGCAATTTTATAATACTTTATAGTTGAATCCATAAACCCAAGTCTTTCGAAATTCGCCCCAAGTTCATACAACATTCCAGCAAGAAACATTCGAGAAGTATCAGTTAATTCCTCACCCTTTTCATATTTCGAAAGCAATGGTTGTGCAAACTTAATCTTTTGTTCCCAATTGTTCAACAAATTATACATTTTATCTGCGGAAGCATACACTGGTGTTCGCAAATTCCTTGCCCTCGCAAAATACTTTCGGGCTTCAAGATAGTTTCCCTTGTTATACTCTATTAATCCTTTCTCGTAATATACAATAAGCAACGGAGGAGAAACTTTAAATGCTGAATCGGCTTTGATTTCAAGTTTACGGAAAGAGGCTGAATCCCCTTTTAACAAAGCAGAAAGCATAAACCCAGAATGTGTATATGCTTTCCATTCTTGATACTTTTGGTCCTCGTCTAATTTCTTTAAGATTTCTTCGGCTTGGTCGTACTTTCCTAAGCGAATTAAACACAATGCTTCATAGTAGTATGAAGAGTAAAGGGTGAGATAATCGGGACTGTACTTCCTAACTTTTTGAAAATTTTCCAGAGCATTCTGCCAGTCTCCCAAACGGTAATAAATCGAAGCAAGGTCGAATTGCCAATTGGAACGATAGAAGTTGTTGTCGCTTTGGGCAATTGCTTGTTTGTACGGTTTTACTGCACCTTTTACATCGTTTTCGTACAAAGCAAGTTCGGCTTGCAAACGAAAGGCTTCCGAAAGAATGTCGTACCTTTCCTTTTGCCAAGCAATGTCGATAGTTCTTGAAAGCAACAATTTTCCGCTATAAAATTTTCTTTGAATCAGTAAATTCTTTGCATAAAGCAAGTGGGCATCGGGGGAAAGGTCGCCTTCTGGAAATTTATCTATCAACTCGCTACATTTTATTTGCGATGGTAACCATTCATTCTTGTAAAAATAGGATTTTGCCATCAAGTAGATAGAACCTTCGACATAATTGCTTTTGGATTTCCGAGATAAAATTTTAGAACCTTTGATAATTATTGAATCCAATTTGGTTTTAACTGGTTGTAGTTTCAAGGGCGAAATAATAAATTCTTGCATAAATGGCGGGGGTCCGCTGGTAGTCATTTCAACTGGTTGTAAATACTCGTCTGGAAAAACAACTTTCGGTTGGGCTTTCAGTTTTGTATCTTGGTACTCGAATTCATCTTCCGATTCTTTCATTAATCTTTGGGCATTGTAATATGTATTGAAATAGGTTGTAAAATTTTCATAGTGTTTGCAACCCGCAACAAAAAGAATTAATAGTATTGCCAAAATTTTTTTCATTTTTTAACGATTTTATTACCTTCCAAGACTGCAAATTAATTAAAATATTGCTTTTGGACCAATTTAAACTCGTTAGTTTTGGTTTGAATAATTTTGTATTTTTTTTAAAATGAAAATAAGTTTATCTTTTTGGGACATTCTTATAATTGCCTCTTATTACTTACTTCTGACATTCATTGGTTTTTTTGTTTCCCAAAAAAGTAGCAAAAAAGTAAATGAAAGCGAAGCCGATTATCTATTTGCGGGACGAAAACTTACACTTCCATTTTTTGTTGCATCACTTGTAGCAACTTGGTACGGAAACATTTTGGGAATTGGTGAATTTGTGTACCGCTATGGCTTAGTGGCTTGGTTCTGCTTTGGTATTGTTTATTATTTTTCTGCATTTGTATATGCTTTGTTACTTAGCAAAAGAATAAGAACTTCTCCAAGTCAAACCATTGCAGAACAAATTGCTTCTAAATTCGGAAAGACTTCTGGTGTTGTTGCTTCAATTGTGATGTTAATTATTACATTCCCTTCTGTTTATGTTCTTATGGTAGGTGTGTTTGTAAATATGTTTACTGACTTAAATCTCTTTATTTCAATAATAATTGGAACATTAATAAGTTTTCTGTATATTGCCTATGGTGGATTTAAATCAAATATTTTTACAAACACATTCCAATTCATCTTAATGTACCTTGGCTTTGCAATTTTTCTTTATTTTTCTCTATCAAGTGTCAATTTCGATTTTATTAAATTTCAAGAACTTCCCCAATCCCACTTAAAATTTTTTGGCGACGTTTCTTGGCAATTTCTTGTTACTTGGATCTTCATTTCCTTACAAACTTTTGTTGACCCAAGTTTTTACCAAAGATGTACTTCGGTAAAATCCTTCAATATCGCTCAAAAAGGTATTTTTCTTTCAATTTTTTTCTGGCTTATATTCGATTCAATGACAATTGTCATTGGTTTAATTGCAAAGTTAACCATTGCAAATATTGACCCTTTATATACTTACCCCATTTTACTTGAAAAAGTTGTTCCCACCATATTTAAATCTATAGTTCTTGTCTCAATGCTGGCGACAATTATTTCCACCCTCGAAAGTTACACTTTCCTTTCTGCTCTTATAATAGGAAAAGACATTTTTGAATACTTTAAAATCGGGACAAATTTAAATCTTAAAACCAGAATAAGAATTGGATTACTTTTTACGGCAATTTCATCAATACTGATTGCCTACCTAATTCCATCTGCAATTGATATCATTTACAAAACATCGTCAATTGCTGTTCCTTCTCTATTTTATCCTTTGTTGTTTAGTTTCACCAATAGAAAAATTATTATACCCAAACAAGCAAATATTATTATTACATCTTCGGCAATCATTACTCTTCTATTCACATTTATGAAGGAAATCATCAAAGATGATTATTTATTGTTGCAAGCACTTTTTTTCTTCGAACCAATGGTCTTTGGTTTTCTATGGTCTACGATTCTTACTGTTTTGTTTTACATTGTTAACAAAAGGAAGGAATTGGCTATCTCCAAACCTCGGGTTTAGCCTCTCGTGTCATTAATTCCAAAATTGCATTTCTTGGTTCTAAATTTTCGAAAAGGATTTCGTATACTTTTTTTGTGATTGGTAGTTCGACTTTCTGCTTTAAACTTAACTGATAGGCAGAAATTGTGGTATCTACTCCTTCGGCAACTGCATTCATACTTTTGACAATCTCCTCAAGTTTTCGCCCTTTTGCAATTTGCTCTCCGACATACCTATTCCTACTGTATTTGCTATTGCAGGTAACTATCAAATCGCCTAAGCCAGAAAGCCCAGCAAAGGTCAATGGATTTGCGCCCATTGCCGTTCCAAGTCGTGTTATTTCTGCTAACCCACGTGTGATTAATGCTGCTTTCGAGTTGTCCCCAAGTTCCAAGCCATCAATAATTCCAGCAGCAATAGCTATAACATTTTTCAAAGAACCACCTAACTCACAGCCAATAACATCATCTGATGTATACACCCGAAAGTAAACATTGGTGAACAACTTCTGTACTTCTTCTCGCAATTTCGCATTTTTAGAAGCAACCACAACAGCAGTAGGCACCCGCTTGACAACTTCTTCGGCGTGGCTGGGACCTGTGAGTATCGCATAATCATCATCTCCAACATCGAAATCTTTAAGAATTTCGGATACCCTTTTAAAAGTACCTTTTTCAATACCTTTCGCAACATTTAATATCGGTTTGAAAGCAATTGGAATTCCTATTCTACTAAAAACTTGACGAATGAATTGGGTGGGTATCGCTTGGATAATTAAATCGCAAAGTGCAAGTTGGTTCTCATCAATTGTGAAAGAAACTTTTCTTGGAAATTGCACCCCTTTTAAATATTTTTTGTTCTCCCGCTTGGTGCTAATTTCTTCGATGAGGTCAATCTCTTGGGACCAAACGGTAACCGATAATCCATTTTCCGCCAGCAGAATAGCAATTGCACTTGCCCAAGCACCAATCCCAACAATTCCAATCCGTTTTATCATTACTTTCTCTTGAACTTTATAATATGAAACTTTTCAAATTTGTTTTCTGTCCCTTGAACAATCCTTTTAATATTACTTCTGTGAGTGAAAACAATTAAACTTAAAAGCAAAATCGAAAAAATCAATAAGCCAGTGAAATTTAAATATTTGTGCCCGAACACCAAGCCCCGAATAGCAATCACAATTGGATATGTTAAAGAAGCAAGCAAAGAACCCAATGAAACATATCCAGAAGAAATAAAAGCAAGCAGAAAAACTACCAAACAAATCCCAACTTCTAATGGTGTTATCGCAAGAAGCATACCCAAAGCAGTATTGATTCCTTTGCCACCTTTAAAGCCAACAAAAATTGACCAAATGTGCCCAGCAACTGCACAAAAACCAAACAAAAGCATAAAGGTGAATTCCCCACCGAGCGAAAATGTTATGTCATTTCCTAAATTATTTACAACAAATTTGGAAATAAAGAAAGTCGGGGCATAACCTTTCAGGATATCGACTAATTGAACAACAATACCCCAGAAAACACCAAGTTGACGAAAGGCATTCGTACTCCCCATATTCCCGCTACCACGAGTGCGGATATCAAATCCAAAGAATAACTTGCTGACAATTACAGCAGTTGGGAAGGACCCAATAAGATAACTTAACACCACACCCAGTAAGATTATCGCCATTTTTGATTTTCAAATAGATTTCAAAAATAACAAAAATAACACTTCGTTTGTAAGTTTTAAATTCTATTTTTATGGGAAAAGAGTTCATCAAAAAATTCTTTGTTTTTTGGTTTGCATTTATAACTATAACTGCAAACCTTGAACTATTACACTTCCACAGTTTCAAAATTATTGAAGAAAACAATCCAAAGATTGTAAATTTTCAAAAGAACTCATCCATAAATTATTACAACTGTCTTCTTGAAGAATTTCTTGCAACTCTTAACAATTCTTTTTTTCAAAAGATACCGAATTTACTTTTCGATAGTACATCTGACATTTGTCTCTTCCCAGTATTAGGCTTTAAAACCATTACTTCAATCGATGATAAATCGATTAGAAGCCCACCCCTTCCTTCTTGAACAAAGTTACAATTCCAATTTCGCTTTTACTGTTTTGCTCAAATTCCACAAGTTTTTAAACTTTATAATTTAAACATTATAAAAAAATTAGGAGGAAATATGAAAACAAAATTTTCGGTGGCAATAACTATTATTTTTGCTTTTCTAAATTTAATATCTTGCAAAGAAAAGAACACGCTTGAAGATGAACACGACCACACCGAAGCCATCGGATTAATTGTATACAATATGGACAAGCCCTACTTTAAAGTTATTAATGCCCAAATTGATACCACAGTCGCCAAAGAATTTCTTGTTCCATACCAACAAGAAATGACTTTCGAAGTGAAATTTATTGATACTGATGGGGAAATCATAACACCAACCGAGCATAGCAAAAACTTTTCTTGGGTTTTAGACGATACTTCCCTCGTTTCCGCTTCGTTCGTTAGCAACGAGAAGTATAAATTTAATATGCGAGGAATAAAGACTGGCAAAACGCTCGTAGAATTTAGATTGAATCACTACGATCATCCAGACTTCAAAACGCCCAAGGTTCCTCTTGTTGTTAAATAGGCTCATAAGCAATATGAAAATAAGAATATTTTTGCTTTTGATATTTGCTGTCCATTCGGCATTCGCTGTCCCTCGGATTTTCCGAGGGACAGTTATCGATAAAAAAACGGGCTTACCAGTTAGCCAAGCAACTGTAAAAATTACTCAACAAAAAACTATCACCAATATTTTGCAATCGGATTCGGTTGGCGTATTTTCATTGGAACTTACCGATGGAATCAATCAAATCGAAATTGAAATATCAAAAGAAGGCTTTTTGAAATTCTCATCTAAAATTAATATCACTGAACCAATGATTAATTATATATTTAGAATCGAACCAAAAGAATACTCTCTTCCATTAGTTATAATTTCGTCTCAAAGAGATGACGATTTCTTGCGTCGAATTCACAATTACGAGACAACAAAAGAAGGCAAGGAACTTATCACTTCAATCTCATCTACGCTTGGCTTAACTTTGAAAAACGAATCTGATATTTTTGTTCGTTCTATGGGACCCGCCACATCCAAACCAGTATTTCGTGGTTTAAGCCTTGAATATTTATCAATTTATGAAAACAATTTACCAGTAAGGGATCTTTCCGCAACAGCACCAGATCACTCAACAGCAATAGATCCAATAAATTACAGCAAAATTGAATTGATTCGGGGACCAAAACTGCTTCTCTTCGCAAACAATGCTCTTGGCGGATTGGTTAATTTAAGTACCAAAAATTACCTTGCCGAAACTCCGAACGAATTTACCTTGAATGCCACCAGTATTTACGAATCTGCTTATAATGCCTTTGCAAACAATATAAAATTTGAAACACCGCTTTGGAATTTCTTTTCCTCTGGAAGTGTTGGATTTAGAAATGCAGAAGATATGCATAGTGGCAAGGGCGTTATACCTAACACTTACTTTAAAAGCAAGTCTGGCGATTTAATTATGGGCTTCAAAAATTCAAAATTTTCCAGTATGATTGAAGGAAACTTTTTCCGTAGTAAGTATGGGGTGCCTGGTGGTTTTGTTGGAGCCCATCCCAAAGGTGTTGATATCGATTTAGAAAAAACAACCTTAAATTTCAAGTCTCTCTATCACTTGCACACATTTCTTGATGTTATTAATTTTAATTTTTCAAGGGGCTATTACCATCATATCGAATACGAAAAAAGTAATGCAATCGGGGCAGAATTCCTTTTAAAAAATTACTATGGGAATTTGAATTTTAACTTTCTTCCAATTGGAATATTCAATGAAAATACATTAGGATTTACATTTGAAAAAACTTTCAATGATTTTGGTGGTTATGTCTTTACTCCCTCTGTTTCTTCAACATTGTTTTCTGTCTCATTTTTTCAAAACATTAAAATTGGTAACCACTTTATAGATTATTCTTTCCGCTTCGACCATAAGAATTACGTTCCGAACAAGGACGAAAATTTCCGAAAAAATGCGCCCTCAAGCAGAATTTTTAATAACTTCTCCTTTTCTATTCTTGTTATGCACAACTTTAGAAAAAACTCGTATCTTGGATTGAACATAGGAAGAAACGAAAGATTTCCAACTGTTACAGAACTTTATTCAAATGGACCTCATCTTGCAGCATATTCATTTGAAATTGGAAGTAGTAATTTGAAAAAAGAAGAAGCATTTTTTGGTGAACTTTCATACTCCTACAAGACAGATAAAATTGAAATCTATTCTTCTTACTATTGGTACGAGTTCACAAATTTCCTCTATCCAGTCAATACTGGAAAAATAAGTGTATCACAACTTCTTCCAATATACCAAATCACCAACACCAAAGCCAGACATTTGGGCTTTTCGTTTAATACTAATTTTGAAGTTACCGAAAATCTTTCGTCGGCATTTCACTTTAATTTTTCACGTGGCATAAACATAACAACTAATAGCAATCTACCTTTGATTCCACCAGCCAAAGGCTCATTGGAAATCAATTACAAAATCAAACAACTGGAAGTTCAACTAATAAACACATTCGCCTTCAAACAAGACAAAGTCGGTGAATTCGAAGAACCAACACCAGGCTATACAATCTTTTCGATGAATTTTCGATATCCTTTTTCGATTTACAATCTCCTTGCAGTAATAAATTTGAATATTGACAACATTTTTAATAAAACATACTATAACCATCTATCAAGAATTAAATCAATTTTTCCTGAACCTGGTCGCAACATTAGAATACTCTTTACAATTTTCTATTAGTCTTTTCATCGTTTGTTGTTAATTTTGTATTTTCTTACTTTATTTGGAGGAAAAATGAAAATAATTATCACTGATGGAATCGACAAAAAAGGAGAAGAAATTCTCCGTAATGCTGGTCACACTTTAACAATCCAAAAATTAAACCCAGAAGAATTAATTGCACAAATCGGAGAATATGATGCAATAATCGTTCGTTCTGCAACAAAAGTTACTAAAGATGTCATCGACGCTGGCAAGAATTTAAAAGTCATCGCTCGTGGTGGTGTTGGTCTGGACAACATCGATGTTGAATATGCGAAATCGAAAGGGATTGAAATTTTGAATACTCCTGGTGCCTCCGCAATTTCTGTTGCAGAACTTGCAATTGCCCATATGTTTGCTGTTGCTCGCTTTTTGAATTTAAGCAATATCGAAATGCGACAAGGCAAATGGCCCAAAAAGGAATATTCCAAAGGTTTTGAACTTACAGGAAAAACTCTTGGCATAATTGGACTTGGAAACATTGGCAAAGAAGTAGCAAAACGTGCTATTGGTTTGCAAATGAAAGTTTTGGCATACGACCCCTATGTTACTTCAACAGATTTAAATGTTGAACTTGTTAGCAAAGATGAACTTCTTTCCCGTTCAGATATTATATCTTTGCATTTACCCAAAATCAAAGGAGAACCGCCAGCAATCGCGAAACCAGAATTTGAAAAGATGAAGAAGGGCGTTGTGATCATAAACTGTGCTCGTGGTGGTGTCGTTTCCGAAAAAGATTTACTCGAGGCTCTAAATAACGGAACCGTTCTTGCCGCTGGTATCGATGTATTTGAAAATGAACCACCCACAGAAGCGCAAATGGAACTAATTAATCACCCAAGAGTATCGGTTACTCCACACATCGGAGCCTCAACTATCGAGGCACAGGAAAGAGTTGGAATCGAAATTGCCCAGAAAGTTGTTGAAGCATTATCAAAATATTAAAGGTGGAACAATGCCAGTTTTCAAGCCTTTCAAAGCGTATCGTCCGAAGCCAGAGTTTGCAGCGAAAGTTGCTGCAAAACCCTATGATGTGCTCTCATCGGAAGAGGCACGCATCGAAGCGAAAGATAATCCATTGTCTTTTCTCCACGTCGGTAAACCAGAAATCGATCTTGACCCATCAATAGATTTGTACGACCCAAGAGTATATGAAAAAGGACGCGAAAACTTAATGAAGTTCATATCTGATGGAATTTTAGAGCAAGATCCAGAACCATATTTTTATCTTTGGGCACAAACAATGGGCAACCGAACCCAAATTGGCTTGGTTGGTTGTGCTTCGGTCGATGATTACTGGAACGACAAAATCAAGAAACACGAAAAAACACGCAAAGATAAAGAAGAAGACCGTTGCAATCACGTTCGTGTTACCAATGCTCATACTGGACCAATTTTCCTAACCTATCGCGATAATCCCGAAATCGATTCTATCGTTGCCAAAATTATTGAAACCCAGCCAATCTATGATTTTATTTCAGAGGATAACGTTCGTCAACGAGTTTGGGTTATTAAAGATAAAGAAACGATAGACAAAATCCAAAATATTTTTGAGAGAATGGATTGTTTTTATGTTGCCGATGGTCACCATCGTTCGGCTGCTGCTGCAATAGTTGGTAGAGAACGACAGCAAGCCAATCCTAATCATCGTGGCGACGAAGAATACAACTACTTCCTTGCTGTGCTTTTCCCAGCAAGCCATCTTATGATTATGGATTACAATCGCGTTGTAAAAGATTTGAATGGAAACACAAAGGAAGAATTTATCAACAAAATCTCTAAAATCGTTGATATTGAAGAACAAAACAGTAGATTCAAACCTACAAAAAAAGGCGAAATTGGTATGTATCTCGATGGAAAATGGTATAAATTAACCATTAAACCTGAATACTTTAAAAACGATGACCCTGTTGAACGACTCGACATTTCCATTTTGCAAAATCACATCCTTGCACCAATCTTGGGAATAGACGACCCGCGCACTTCGAAAAGAATAGACTTTATTGGTGGTATACGCGGTCTTGAAGAACTCGAAAAACGAGTGAATTCTGGCGATTGGGCTGTGGCTTTCGCTATGTATCCCACATCAATCGATGAACTTATGCAAATTGCTGACGCTGGGAAAATTATGCCACCGAAATCCACCTGGTTCGAGCCAAAGTTGAAGGATGGTCTTTTCGTTCATTTTCTCGATTGATTTAATTTCTTGTTTAATGCTGTATAATGCTATAAAGGGGAGAAATATCTCCCCTTTTTTTTAAAATATCTTAATCATCAATCGTCTAATATTTTTTTAACGGAGGCTAAAATGAAATTGAGAACTTTCAAAATTTTTCTATTAGGCTTTTTGACAATTAGTTTGTTTAACTTTCTTCTGGCAAAAGATATGAATATATATAACTTAAATCTCACGCTTCTCGACATCGACAAAAAACCAGTGAAACTTAATGATTTTAAAGGAAAAGTCCTTTTAATTGTTAATGTCGCAAGCAAATGTGGTTTTACACCACAATATGAAGGTTTGGAGAAACTCTACAAAAAGTACAAGAGCAAAGGTTTCGAAATCTTGGCATTTCCTTGTAATCAATTTGGAAACCAGGAACCTGGTTCAAATGAAGAAATCAAGAATTTCTGCTCCACCAAATACAATGTTACATTTAAACTTTTCGACAAGATTGATGTCAACGGTCCCAATGCACATCCTCTGTACAATTTCCTCAAAGAGGCTAAACCTGGTCTAATGGGAACAAAAGACATCAAATGGAACTTCACCAAGTTCCTTATCGATAAGCAAGGCAATGTTGTGGAACGGTATGCACCTCAAACCACACCAGAAAGTATTGAGAAGGACATCGAAAAATTGCTTAATTCCAATTAGTTAAATTACCTCGATTTTGCAAATACTCTTGTATTGACAATATCTGCATACATTTTTCGAGCGAAGGGGTTTCACTGGGAAATCCCTTTTCTCTTTTATCTTCTTTAAGATATCCAAAGCATTTAACTTGGTAACTTCAAGCCAACCTAAAAAATCATCTTTGGTAGCCTCGTCTTTTTTAATATTAAAATATAGACGAATAGAAGACTCGCTATTAACAAATAATTTCACATAGTTAAAAGTAGAATCTTCATTCTTTCTCTTGTTGTCTTTACGAAACTTGAATATCTGGTAAAGCAAACTAACAATTGGAGAATCATAGCCTTTTTCACTAAACAATTTCATAAAGGCAATCGCATAAAAAGGCATTTGAAATGCAATTCCTCTAAGGCAATCATTAATTGTGGTTACCTCCGACTTATTCAGTTTGTAATCTATGATAAGCAAATCAAAATTTTCACCGTTTTTAAAAACATCAATCCTATCAATTTTCCCCCGTAAAGAAATTTTATTTTGTCCATCTAAATCAATGTCAACTGGGGATAGGGAATCCTGGTAATTCATACCGAAACTCAACTCGAAAAAACAAGGATAATATCCCCACTTTGTTCGCTTCAACTCGTAATTCAACCAAAGTTGGACTAAACCAATTCTTCCAGGCTCTGTGGAAATAAACTCTTCTGTATCAATACTGAAAAGACTTATTTCTGTATTGAATTTTTGCAGTATATCATAAGTTATTCTACTTATTAATTCGAAATATTCATCCTTCTTCTCGGGTTGCAATTTGACAGGTACATATTTTTTGTTCCCCAAATCAATTATGAATTCATAATTTCCATTTTGATAAGTCTCTTCGGCAAGTTTTTTGAAAAAGTTTGAAACAATTATGTGAAGTATTTCGCCTTTTTCTCTATTAGTCAGAAACAACTCCATTTCCACTGGCGGTCGTTCAAGACGCAATATTCTATCGACAAAGAAACGGTATGGACATTTGTTGTAGTCCTCTAAAAATGTTACAGAAATGGGTTTTGAAGTCAAACCAGAGAAAAACTGGAATGTTTCATCAGTTAACTTATTTTCTAAAAGATAATTTACCTCGTTTTTCTTAAAATAAATACTATTGATATCATCATAAAACTGTTTACTTGATTGAGTTTCCTCTTGATTCAATGAAACCAAATTTCTTTCAACGTTCGAGGCAATGACATTTAACCATTCCATTTGGTCGGTATTTTCAAAAACTATGGGTTTTGTCAAATCAAAAAAAATCTCGTCCTTTCTTTCTGGGAATAAATCAAACAAAGAAAAAAGAAAAGGACTTGGGATAAATTCTCTTTTTGCATCACGTTTAGGATAGAAAATATAAGTCAATCGCTCATTTTGATTGAATAATTTTTGATTGTTTGTCAAAAAGAAAAAGAATTCCAACCGTTCGTTTTCGAAGTGTCGTTGCTCGCTTTTTCCAAGTTCCTTTCCGAGAAACTTTTCTGTCGAATATTTTCGAGGAATGTCCCCATCAATTGCCCCACACAAAATCATAACTTTATAGGGAATACCTCGAGTTTGCTCAATAGTTGTGATTGTAACCCCGTACGACGGTTTCCTTGAAATTTGAAATCTTTCCTCGAATATTACAACTTTGAAAAGTTCAAGTAATTCCTTTAAAGAAAATTTTTTATCCTTATATCGAATAGTCGTAAGAAGAGTAAATTCTTCTAACAATCCAAAGAACTTTGAAAGGGCTCGGGAATCCTTTTCGACTTCTTCGATTTTTGCAATCTTGTCGTATTTTTCATACTCTTGCAAACTATCCAAGAGGTTTTCAACAACACTTTCCAAGACTTTCAAAACTCCAAACCTTTTAATGATTTTGTTTAAAATTATATCGTAAAACTGTTCGACTGTGATTTCCTTGCTATCAAAATCAAAATAATTTAAAAGAACCTCGAAATCTTCTTTCGCCTTCTGGACTTGTTTTCTTTCTTTCTCCAGATTGGCTAACTCCATCTGGTCTGGATATGGTGTGGCTTTCAGAAACGAAATTCGGTCATCAATTACTTGCAAGCGAGTTTTGAATCGTCGCAACCAATACTCTTTTCCACCAAATTCTTCCCCGCCCAATCCTTTCATTTTTGTTACCACATCCAAGAAATTTTCTTTGTCAATTTCTTCTTGCCAACCCTGCTCCGATTTTTTCAGAAAACGGAAGTAGAAACTCAACAAAACCTTTCGTATATCTTTGAAGCGAAAGCCTTTTGCCACAACATCCAATGCAGAGAGAATTGACAAGACAAGTGGAGAAGAATTCAGACGAAATCTTTCGGTAATATTAACTGGAACACCAACTTCTTGGAAAACCTCTCGGAACAACGAAGCATAACTTTCTGGTGCCTTCGTAGTAATGCAAATTTCAGATGGTTTATATTTTTTTATTGCAATTAAGTATTTACACAACTTGGCAATTTGTTTTGCTTCCTTATATCTATTTTCAACTGCACAGATACATATCTTTTCGGCAAGTTCTGGTTTAGTCTTTCCACTCAAATTATTAAACAAGTACTTTTTTAAAAAATTCACATTCGTTTCCGCATTCTCGTTCTCCACTTCAAATGCATACAAACCATACTTTTTAAGATTTTCAATTAATTCAACATAATTTCCAAACAGAGGACCATTTTCGGCATCAAAATCTAAAAAAATTGCAATTGGATTTTCGTAGCGTGAAATGCTACCAATAAATCGAATTTCTGGAATCTTGAAATCGTAAAAGCCAAAGAAAAGAAATGTTTTGTTCCTATCGAAAAATGGCAAATGAATTTTTCGATTGGTCTGGGCTTCTTTTTCAAAATAGTCGTTAAACCAATTTGAAGAATAATTTATGGCATCAACTATATCGAACAAATTGCTTTCTTGCAGTATAGTCTGATATTCTTCAAAAAGCGATTTAGTATCCAAAAATTTTGGCAAATTCACCAATCTCTCGTCTACCCTCTGAATCTCTTTTTCAAAATTGTCAATGGTTATTCCGTCTTCCTTCAGTCCAAAAATTATTTGGGATAGCCATCTTATAACATACAAAGAAACTTGCTCGTTTGCTTGTCGAAAGAATTGCAATTTCGCTCTGTCGAAAGCCTCTTTAAAAATCAAAAAACGATAGGAATCGGAAAGTACTTTCCCAACATTCTTTGGCTTGGTGGCTTCAAAAACTCTTTTAACAAGACCCTCAAGATTTGAAATTGTAAAGTTAACTAATGGCTTGTTCTGTTCTGAAAAGTAGCGTTCAGCAAAGGAAAGTTTGAAATTCCAAGCAAGTTGATTTGTTGCAGAAACAAAATAAAACTCTTCTGTATTACCTTCATTTATGATTTTATCAAGCAAATCATCGAACCAGAAAGTCTCAAATCTTTTCCTAAAACTTTCATTACAAACAACGAAACCCATATACTACCTATGCTCTTGGATGATAAGTTTTATGAACTTCAATTAAGTATTCTTTTGTTAGATGGGTATAAATCTGTGTTGTGGAAATATCCGAATGACCAAGCATTTCTTGAACCACACGAATATCTGCTCCGCCTTCGAGCAAGTGCGTGGCGAAGGAATGTCTAAAAATGTGTGGATGTACCTTATCTTCTAATCCAACAAGCAAAGCATAACGCCGAATTATTTTCCAAATTCCCATTCTCGACAATTTTTGTCCTCTTTGGTTCAAGAAGAGTATGTCTTTGTTGTCGACATTCTCTTTTACAAACATATGCCTACATTTTTTAATATAGATATTTATCCAATTTAAAGCAGAATTACCTATTGGCACAATTCGTTCTTTCGAACCTTTGCCCCAAATTCTAACAAACCCTTCGTCCCAAAAAATATCTCTTTGTTTCAAATTAATAAGTTCAGAAACTCGAAGACCGCAAGCATAAAGCACTTCGAGAATTGCTTTGTCACGAATTCCAGTACAGTTTTCAGTTGAAACTGAATCAAGAATAGCGAAAACTTCATCAATTGTAAGCACATTCGGTAAATTCCTTCTTATCTTTGGGCTATCTATTTTCTCTATGGGATTGTCTTCGATTATTCCTTGTCCAATCAGATAATTGAAAAAACTACGTAAAGAAGAAATATATCTTGCTTGGGATAATGATGAAATTTTATTTTGATTCAAGTACGAAAGAAACTCTTCCAATGTTTTCTTATCTATCTGTTTAAAATCATTAATACCCTTACTTTCACAAAAATTATGAAATTTTAGTAAATCAAGTTTGTAGGATTCAACAGAATTTTTGCTTAAACCTTTTTCAACACTTAAAAAGAAAAGATAATCTTGAAGTAACTCTTCTAAATTATCATTCTTGGCTTTCATTTTTACTCGAAACCCTATTTTGGGGTAAGTCTTTATATTCAACTCGTTGGTGAGCAATTCCAAATAATAGACGAACACAAACTTCTTGAATAGTCTTCAAATCTTTCATTGAAATATCGGATTCATCGAATTGACCATCCGATAATTTACCCATAATCATTTTCTCTATTGTCTGCGACAACTCCTCTCGACTTTTTATTGGCAAACGGGACATTGCTTCCGCCGAGTCGCAAATCATCACAATCACTGTTTCCTTTGAATTTGGCTTCGGACCAGGATATCGAAAATCCCTTTCGTCGACAGTTCCTTCTTCCGATTCTTCAAGTGCCTTCGCATAAAAATGCCTAATCAATGAGGTGCCGTGGTGCATTGGAATAAAATCGATAATTCTTGGTGGCAAACGATACTCTTTTGCCAATTCAATACCCTTGGTGACGTGTTCTTTGATGATTTCGGCACTCTTTTTGGGGGAAATGTACTCGTGCTTATTTTCAACTTCGATTTGGTTTTCGGCAAAGTATTCTGGCTTGAATATCTTTCCAATGTCGTGGAAATAGGCTCCAACTCTGGTTAACAAACGATTTGCACCAATTGCTTCGGCACAAGATTCGGCAAGAAGAGCCATCGAAAGAGTGTGTTGGTAGGTGCCAGGCGCAACTTCGCTTAACTTTTGAAGTAATGGATGATTTATGTCATCGAATTCCTTAAGTTTTAAATCTGTTGTAATGCTCGAAAGTTTTTCAATAATAAACAACATTCCATAAGAAAAAATTGGTGAAAGAATTGAATTTAAAAAGGCAAAACTCATTTGCTCGAATAAAGAAGAGGGATTCGATGCTTTTTGAAAATAGAAAGCCAAAATTGGAACAACAAACCCCAAAGCAACAAATACCATAGAACGAAACATTTGCGTACGACTTTGAATGTCTCTTACAGAGTAGGCTCCGATAATTCCAGCTAACATTAATGCAAAAGCAGTTTCAAAATCGTTTCCCCGTATCGAGGCAATCAGTAAAGAAAATGTAATAGTAGAATAAAAAGCAGTGCGGGAATCAAAGACAATTGCAATCAAAAGCGAAATTGAAGGAAGTAGTATCAAATACCTAATTTGCAAATCGGTTTGTATGATTACACTTAACCAGGCAAGCAAACCAACGAGTATAAAAACAACATTAATTAAACCAAATTGAAAGTTGTCACCAAATATACGTTTTCGCAAGATAAGAAGATAAATAAAAATTATAGAGTAAATCGAAAGAATATTCAAAAAGGAACCAAAAAATGATGAAAAGACAAAAGATTTTTCTTCCTCCAAAAGTTTCACCTTCTCGTAAGATTTCAGTTTCAATACATCGATATCATTTAATTTTTTGCCTTTTTCAACAATAACTTCCCCAGCCTTGACAAAGCCAATTGTTCTTGGAACAGATTTTTCCGCTATCTGAATCCTTCTTTGAAACAACTCTTCGGAAAATGATAAACTTGGAACCAGCGAGCGAGCAACAAGTTCATTGAATAATTCCACTATTTCTTCTTTGTAATTTGGCGAAAGAAGACTTTGAATTTCTTTTCTTAAACGCTCTCTATCGTAGAGAAAGCGTTTAGGTAAAATTCTTTCGGTGTTATTGTTCGAAGAGGCTATAACAACTTCCGAAGTTTTAAAATTTTTCAAGTTGTTGTCGACAACGCCTCGGGAAAAGGCATTTACTAAAAAACGTATCACCAAATTTTTCGCTTTTTGTAATTCGATTTGTTTTTCTTGGGCGCTTACTATAAATGAATTTTTATATGGAAAATTTGGTATAACTTCCTCAAACGCCTGTGACGTAAAATTCTGATTTTGAAGTCGCTGAAAAAGAGAATCCAGTCTTGTAATGGTTTGAGTTTGAGCATTCCGATTTTCAAGAAAAACTGGTAGCACGCTCTCACGGGCTTTTTCTACGTCTTGAAGATATTGTTCTTTGCTTTTAAAAATTGGAAAAGAGTATTCAGCAATCAACGTCCTATGTGGCCAAATCCCTCCTTCCTGGAATGAAAAAGATAGTAAATCTTCTCTGGGATAAAATCTAAACATATGAAAAATAGTACATATCAAAACAGTTGCAAGCCCAAAAAGTACCTTCACAAAGAATTGATTGGATAACAATCTTTTCGGTTCGCTCAAGTTATCTTTTTTCTTTGTAGTTAGTTTTTCAACAGCCATTTACAAAACAAAAAATTATGAAAATTTAAAATATGCCCAAAAAATTCAAAATTACAAATTACAACAAAAATGGGAATATTAACACGAATATGTTTAACTCATAAAAATTTTTAAACTTGAAAATTAAATTCAATAAAAAAATACGGAAAAACTATCGCTAATAAATTAAGATTAACGATTCACACTTTCGATTTTTAGTTTTTTAGTGATTTTTATCTTACTATTCTAACAATTCTGCTTTCGATATAAGTTGGTGTTCGCAATTGCAAAATATATTGTCCCGTCGGTAATCGGTTTGTGTTTATATTGGTTGTTCTTAATCCCCTGGTTGCTTTGCTCTCTTTGATTAGTTCCATCATTACTTCACCAATTGTGTTGTAGAGCAAAAGTTCAGTTCTTCCATTTTCGGTTAACAAAACCTCTATCGTTACGCTTTCATCCGCTGGATTTGGAACAATGTTGACTATTCCTACCTTCGCGTATGGATTAACAAGGCGAGCCCCTCCTTCACGGCACACTCCCAGCAAGCGGAAATGTCCATTCCGCAAAGTAATTTCTGCTTGCCCACCTTTGGTAACTGCATTGCTTAACCGTAAATCGCATTCCTCCGCATTGCCTAAACCTACGACGAAAACAACTTCCCCAAGCGTCTCCCCTTCATCTTTGTTCAATGGTAAGTCCTCTATTTTTACTTTTGCTAATGTATCATTTATAACTTCTACTGGAAAACTCTTCGGATATAAAAGGGTTGGGTTGAATTCCATTTCCACATCAATTGCTGAAACTCGGGCTAATTGTAGATTCTCTTCCTTTTCAAGTACAATCGGCACCTTTACCTCATCGCCCGGATATCCTTCTACCTCGATTGTTTTCAACATAGCAGAGGCAGTAAAAGGCATTCCAGTAACTTTGACGCTTTTTTGCATATTACAAGGCTCTGCAATGATTTCTAATGTAATTTCCGCCCTTTGGCTATCCGTCGGACTGTATGTTATGGCTATTTCTTTTTCCTCGCCAACTGATAATTTTATTGGAAGTTGAACATTTGTTGTAAATGGGCTGACAATTCCTTTGATTTGATTTATGATTACTTCTCGCTTACCCGTGTTCTTTATCTTCAACACCCCGTCTTTGCTACTTCCCACTAATGTGCTTATTGAAATATCACCAATCTCTAATTTGGGCAGAGATACCTTGCCTTTAATTTCTACTTTCTTCTCCACGTTGCACAGTGTGTCGCTGATTGTTATCTGTTCATTGATGACACCTTCGCTTGCTTGTCCAATAAAGTTGATTTCTATTGGCAGCGATTGATTTTGCAAAAGTTCTATGCTGCTTTGCTTTGAACTAATCAATGATGAACCAGCAATCCTAAATCCAGCACCAATTGTCCCCGTGTTTGTTATTATTATACTTGTATCTTTGCGATCGTTGGGACATAAATAGCCTAAGTCAATCGTTGTTGTATTTGATACAAAATCTATCAGTTCTTTCCTTGCTGTTATTGGAATTTTCAATATCGAATCTGGGTCTGCATTGGATAGGATTTCTAACTCTGCTTGCTTTTGACCAGGTGTCTTTGGCTTAAATTTGATTTGTATCTTCCTTGAACTGTCGGGCTGGATTGTAATTGGCAAACTTTCATTTACTTCAAACTCACTGGCGTCTGTGCCTTTCAATTCAATCCTTGTGATTACTAAATTTTCTCCACCATTTGGATTACTAATAACTACTTCTTCTGTCTCTTCGTTTTCACATATTAAATCTGAAAATGAAGAAAATTGAGCCTGAATTTGTGGTTTTCGCTTAATTCCTTCACCGAACAATTGAACAACAGCAGGGCTTCCCACACCAATATAGTAAAATAAAATTGTTCCGGATGTTTTTCCAACATCACTTGGTTGGAAGCGTAAATCCATTCGCTTTGTCTCACCCGGTTGAAGAGTGAAACTGCCACCGCCACCAATTATTATAAAATCTTTATCATTTGGAAATCCAATCTTTGTGTCGGTGATGGTTATTGCTGTTCCACTAGTATTTTTAATGGTTTCAACTTGTATGGTATCCTTTTTATCACCTACTTCTACTAATCCAAAATCTATAACAGAATTAACAATTGCAATTTGTCCTTCAATACCTTCACCCCGAATTTCTTGCACCAACGTGTCGGATTGAGTAATAATGATAATTTCTGCAGTATGTAAACCAACACGCTTCGGTTGGAATCTAAATACTGCCTGACGAGTTTCACCTGGGTCAATAAAAAATTTTGTAAACCCAGAAACAAGAGAAAATGCAGATGCATCTTGACCACTAATGTAAATGCTATCTACTTGAACTTTCCAATTTCCAACGTTTGTAAGAAAATCTGCAACTATGCTATCCTTAACTGAATTAACAATGCACTGACCTAAATCAATATTATGGCTAGTAATGATTACTTTCTTTATACCCTCACCATATAGTTGAACAACGATAGGACTTCCAACACCATTGTAATGAAATTCAAGAGTACCAGATGTTCTCCCGGCATCGCTTGGACGAAACCTCAGATCCATTCGTTTAGTTTCGTTAGGTTGGAGAGTAAACTTTCCCCCGCCATTAATAATAAGGAAATCTTTGTCATTAGGAAAGCCAATCTTTGTGTTATTAATTGTTATCGGTGTCAGACCAGAATTCTTTATTGTTGCAACTTGAATTGTATCCTTTATATTTCCTACTTCTACGGCACCAAAATCGATTATTGGGTTTTCAATAGTAAGACACTCGGCTACGCCTTTTCCTCTTATCTTTTGAACCAAAGTATCAGATTGAGTAACAATCAAAACTTCTGCAAGATGGACTCCTACACGATTTGGCCTGAAACGAAATTCCCCAAGATACGTACTTCCAGGTTCGACATAGTACTTTGGAAAGCCAGAGACTAGAGAGAAAGCGGAAGAATCTTGACCGCGGAAATATATACTATCTACCCTAACCCTCCAAATACCGGTGTTAGTTACAAAATCAACTATAACACTATCTTTGGTAGAATTTAAAAGGCATTGCCCCATATCGATATCGTGACTTGCTACTCTTGGCTCAACAATAGCGAAAACACTATCAGAAATATCACTTTGCAAAGTTATATTTTCCGCAAATTTAACTACCCAAAAATCACCTTGTCCTTTTTGGTTAATAACATCGCCATCATTTGAACTCGAAGACCCAGTTACAACATAAGCGCCATCGCTGCTTTCGATGATGGAAGTGGCATAATCAAGTCTACTCCCACCAAAAGTTTTTTGCCAGATAATATCGCCAGATTTGCTATCGACTTTAATGATCCAATAATCGAAATCTCCTTTATTTTCTGTTACATCGCCACCAATTGAACCTGTACGTCCAGCAACAACATAAGATCCATCGCTGCTTTCGATGATGGAATTTGCCATATCATATTCACTTCCTCCATAAGTCCTCTGCCAAATTATATCACCGTTTTCACTGTTAACTTTTAATACCCAAAAGTCTCTTCGACCTTTAAATTCAGTTACATCACCGTCGTTTGAGGATGTATAACCCACAACCACATAAGCCCCATCACTGCTCTCAATAATGGATGTGGCTCTATCAATATTTTTTCCCCCATAAGTCTTTTGCCAGATTAGATCTCCAGTGTTTCTATCAATTTTTATCACCCAAAATTCACCATTGAGACCATTATTTCCAGTTACATCACCATTGTATGACTCTGTCCAACCTGCCACCACATAAGCTCCATCACAAGTTTCGAAAATGGAATTCGCTTGGTCTGTAGCTCCTCCACCATAAGTCTTCTCCCAAATAATATCCCCGGTATTTCTATCGATTTTAATGATCCAATAATCGAAATCTCCTTTATTTCCTGTTATATCGCCATCTTTTGAATTAGAATACCCTGCCACTACATAAGCACCATCGCTGCTCTCGATGATAGAAGTGGCATAATCATTACCACTCCCCCCATAAGACCTCTGCCAGATAATATCCGCCGTATTGGTATCTATTTTTATTACCCAATAATCGTAACCCCCTTTATTCCCCGTCACATCGCCATTTCTTGAATTAGAATACCCTGCCACTACATAAGCACCATCGCTGCTCTCGATAATAGAAGTGGCATAATCATTTCCACTCCCCCCATAAGACCTCTGCCAGATTAAATTCCCTTTATTCCGACCGATTTTTACTACCCAAAAATTATTATAGCCCATATTTCCCACTGCATCTTCATCGTTTGAGGAAGTTGTTCCAGCCACAACATATGCACCATTTCTACTTTCAAAAATTGAATTGTCATACTCGGGCGAACTACCTCCAAATGTCTTCCGCCATATTATTTGCGGTCCAGGTTTGCTTGGATCTATATTTGGAAAATTAGTTCCGCCTACTTGAGTTACTTTAACCAAACATTCCTTACTTGCTGGTTTGGGGATATTTCCCCATTGATATTTTAAACCTCTTGCTGTATCGATATACTTCCAGGTTCTGCCACTGTCAGCACTGTACTCAATCTTTACTAAATCCGTACTAGGTATTCCTCCCCAAGTAATTACAGTATCACTCCCGATAGCAAATGTTTCACCCCCATTAGGATGGTTCACCATAAGTGTAGATGAGAATTTCCTCGACCTGGGATATATGCCCGAAACATTGAGTTCCGCTGGACATAGACTAGTTTCAAACTCAAATTTTGTAAAACTATATACTGAATCGGCAGGTGTATATGAAATCGTCAAATTTATGCTTTGCCCCTTGCTTAGTTTAAAAGTTTTTGGTGATATAGAATACAGCGAGTTAGTACTTTTAATATTTGTTACCACAAAATCGCCATTTATCGCTGTTACTTTCACCGTAGTGTCGTGTTTTATTCCAAGTGGTTTGTTTTTGAAAGTTATTGAACGAGGTTCGAATAATAATTGTGTAAGAACATTTGATGGTGGGGTATAATGGGTAGTTGCTCTTAATCCAAGTTTGTTTAAATTAATTTCAGTGTTTACAACCGAAAGATAACACATTGTTCCGCTTTGCCATTCTATTGTGCAAGGGTCTCCGCCTTGGGCTGTTTGGAGAATTAGCTGATATATCTGGCAGGCTTGTTCAACTGTTGTTACATTCTCAAACCACATACCTCCAGTCTGCGTTGTAAATTGTTTGATATTGTCGGGACAAGGCATTCCCAATGTTACACCAAAAATCACTACCTTTTGTGCAAGCGCCTCTTGAATGATTTTATCTGTTTTTGGCTCCCGATTAGGCATTCCGTCCGAAAGGAATACAATTACTTTTTTATATTTAGCTCTTTGAGTTACTAATAAACCACCAGCGGGAGGATTAATAAGTGCCATATCATAATCGGTGCCACCAGTCGGTATCAATTTATTTATTCCATCGATTAACTTATTGCGGTCAGTGGTAAAATCCTGTATAAGATAGTTTCTATTATCGAATGCAGTGATTGCACATTCGCTTTTGCCCAAGGGTAGAGCATTAACCCAGGCACGTGCTGCTTCTTTGGCTACTTCAATATTGGGGCGATTACCAGGTCCACTCGCCATTGAACCACTGACGTCAATCACCAGTACGCTCGATACCGCTTGGGGTGGTTTCGGCGATGGACAAGATACCAACGTAACGGTCCGTTTTATTCCATTTTCTTTAACTTCAAAATCCGCAGGAGATAAATTTGTGATTTGATTCCCGTTCCCATCAAACGCATAAAACTTGGCTCGTATCGTTGGAAAATTTGACGCATCTATATCGAACAGGGAAAATGATTGGCTGAATACTTCCAGGCAAGAAAATAAGATGAAAAATATCAAAATCTTTTTCATTTTAACCTCTATTTTGACTGTTTTAAAATAAGAAATTTTTTCTAAATTTCATAACTCTTTGTAAATTCCTATCTTCTATTTAAAAATTTTTGTCTTCACAATAATTTCAACTGTTCGACAGTAAAATCTTCCCTCTGGTAAATTATTATCATAAAGCAAAACTTCTTCTCCTAATCCAAAAGCATTTGCATCTATTCTTTTTAGTTCCTTCTTTGTCGATTTCGCTCGCTCTTCGGAAAGCCTCTTGTTGTATTCTTGGTCCCCAGTTCTATCTGAATAACCAACTATCTGCACTTCGGAATTGGATTTTATTCTTTTCTTTATGAACTCAACTATATTCTTGTTCATTCCTTCGATTGTGGCTTTGTCGAAATCAAATAATATCAAACTGAACTTTTCTACTTCATAATCTCCTACTAAATTTTGACGCTTTTGTCTCACGGTTAAAACTTCGATTGGTTCGCTTTGTGCCCTTACGGCTACAACATTACCCTTAAATTTTCATTTTTAAAACTTACTTTTTACTAAATTTGATTTTATCATAAATGTAACAATTTTAAGTATATGGTTTAACAATAATTAATAAACTGATATTTTTTCTTAACATTTTCCTCTTTGGGTATATGTTTTGAGAAATAGTTACTATGTTTAATAAAAATCAAAAGATGGTAAAAAATATCGATTTGTTGGAGTCTTTGAGTAAAAATCCTATTTTAACAGATAAGTTCTCTATTGTATCATTTGATAATTGCTTCGACGCTTTAAATTATATCACCGCAGAAAAAGAAAAAATTTCTGCAATAGTTTGTGATTATGATTTTTCTGGCCATAAGGACGAAAGCAAAAGACTGGACGGTTTGACTTTTTTAAAATATCTAAATACAAATTTTTCTGAAATTCCAGTGATTATGATATCTGGGGTAGCAGAAAACAGAGGAAAAGTTGCCATTGATTCAATTCTAAACTTTGCTTACGCTTTTCTGGATAAACCTTTCAGTATAACCAAACTTCTTGAAATACTTGAAAACGCCATCAACTCAAAATCCAAAACTGACATTGCCACAGAAACCATCTTTACGAATCTACAACAGTATGGTTTAATAACCCAAAACAAACTCCTTGCAAAGCAAATTTTGGAGTCGATAAAAATTTTTAATAACAGCGATCTGGGTATAATTATTTTCGGCGAAACTGGGACTGGAAAAACAAGAATAGCCCACACAATTCACAAAATGTCTAAATTCAACAATAAAACTATTGGAGAAATCCATTGTGGATGGTTGTCCAATGATGTCAACACGTTCCGCTCAGAATTGTTTGGACACGTTAAAGGTGCCTACACTGGTGCGTACTCCGACAAAAAGGGTTACTTGGAATTATGCGAAATTATAGTTCTCGACGACATCCAACACATTCCCCCCGAAGTTCAAAAAGGTTTACTCCAGGCTTTACAAGAAAAGTTCTTTTACAAATTTGGAGACACCAAAAATCGAATAAAGTTCAACTCTAAAATTATCGCCACAAGCACCTTGAATGAAGATGAATTGACTTCCAAATATATGCATAAGGAATTCTACTATCGCCTTAAAGGAGATTTTATCGTAGTTCCACCACTTAGAGAACGCAAGGAAGATATTCCATTACTAATAAAACATTTCACAAAAAAATTTTTCGAACAAAACCCATTATTTTGCTCAAATTATGGAATAAAAGAAGAAGAAATTTTCGAACAAACAGTAATTGACTTTCTTATAAATTGGGATTGGCCAGGTAATATTCGTCAATTAGAAAACTTCGTTACTAAACTTTTGATATTTGCCCTTTGTAACAAAAACAAAATAAGTCTTTCCGATTTAAAATTCCAACTTGAAAAAGAAAGAATGATAAGTAAGAAAGCCCGAGAATTATTTAATTCAACATTAGACACTATCAACATTAAAAGGAAAAAACAAAAACTAACCAAAGAGGCACTCATTTCCGCTTTAATCAAATCTAATTGTAACATTAATAAAGCAACCAAAATTTTAGGCTTTAACAATAATTATGCTGTTTATTACTACATTAAAAAATTTGAAATTAATCTAAATGAAATTCAAAGGAAAATTGAGCAAGAGAAAACTGAAGGAACTCAACAATAAATTTTGCCTCAGATGAAATCAAAATTCAAAATTACAGAATACGACAAAATCGGAATAATTAATACGGCGTTCATTGGTGATATCGTTATTTCTTTCTTCCTTGCACAAAATATCAAAAATTTACACCACGATTGTAAAATCTACTTTGTAACAAATCCAAAAGTTCAGGATTTACTTCCATTGGTCCAAGCGATAGATTTTCCAGTTGTTTTCGACAAGCGAAATCGCCATAAAGGTGTAAAAGGTATCCTTAAAATTGCAAATTTTTTAAGAGAGGAGGGGGTCAAACTTATCCTTGCTCCACATCGTTCCTTACGAACAACTTTGGTTTCTTTTCTCTCGAAGCCTAAACTTTCGGTCTCTTATTCAACATCGACTTTGAGATTTTTATACAAAAAAGTAGTTCCATATTTATACAAAGTACACGAAATTTATAGAAACTATCAATTGTTAAGCATTTTCGAAGAGTACGAAAAAATCGAGCCACTCCCCAATGTTGAATTAGATTTTCCAAATGTGTTGATTGCAAGAGTTCAAAATTTACTTGGTGAAACTTTTGCCAAAAACGATTTAGTTACAATTTCTCCTGGTTCTGTTTGGAAGACAAAACGGTGGCGTTCGGATGGATTCCTTTTCGTGGCAAAAGAACTATTCAAAATGAACAAACAAGTTGTGTTAGTTGGAGGCAAGGAAGACATCGAAATTTGCGATGAAATTTCAAGGGAAACAGGTGCTATTAATCTGGCTGGAAAGACGAATCTTGCAGAAAGTTTGTATGTAATTAAAATGTCAAAATTGTTGATTACTAACGACAGCAGCCCGACGCACCTTGCATCACTTGTCAAATGTCCAACTGTTACAATCTTTGGTCCAACAATTCCAGAATTTGGATTTTATCCGCTCTCTCCAAAGAGCCAAATAATTCAAAATGAAAACTTGGATTGTAAGCCTTGTTCAATTCACGGATATAATCAATGCCCGTTGAAACACCATAAATGTATGAATGAAATCCCACCAGAAAGGGTTTTGAATATAGCAATTGAGGTTTTGAGTTAGTGTTAATTTTTTTATTTTTCAAGACTCATTAAAATGATTCGCTCCATTGGGTATTTTCCAGGATATTTCAAGCGGTACAGTTCAAAAGTATCGATTACAGAAAAATAAAAAGAACGAGCAGAGTCAATTTCGGTAAAACAAGATGGCAATTTCTTAACCGAAAATTTATGCATAAATGGATGTTTATACGATGTATTCAACATTGTATAAATAAACATAGCCGAATCTGGTACATTCGAAGACTTTAAGATTTTACAAATCATTGGAAAAATTGATTGAGTATTGTCGCAATTGCAACTCGGATTCGCAAAAATGTAAAAACGATAACCTTTTACTTTCCAAAGCGAATCAATTTGTTGAATAATATTAGCATCGGGGTTGTATTTATTATACTCTAAGTTAAACCATTCGAATCCAGGAACAAGATTCAAAAAATCGCGGAAAGGTACGAACTGGGCTGTTTTTTCTTCATCTGAAACATTACAAGAGACAATGAATATCAAAAAAAGAAAGAATATATTTTTCAGAGTGCGACTAACCATAGCAAAAACTAATCATTTGTGAAAAACAAAAATAAAAAAAGTAAGGGAGAAAAACTCCCTTACTTTTTTTAAAAGTTTCTATCTTCTTAATCTGACTGTTTCCATAATTGTATTACATTCCTGGAAAGTTATAGTAAACTCTCTCACTTGATAACCCTCAGCAGAAACTCGAATCGAATATGTTCGTGGGGCACATAATCCATCGGCAACAGCCCATCCCTCAGCATTTGAAACTGGATCCGCAATATTCGAGCCATTGTAACGAACCAAAACCCTTGCTCCTTGTATATATGCACCAGTGGAATCATCGACTATTCTTAATTTTAAACGTGCTGTACAACAAGTGTCAGATTTTCTAACCAAATATTTCTCGAACTCTCTTGTTTGGTTACAATCCAATTCAAAATTGAATTCCATACCTTGATAGCCAGACTTTGTCATCGAAATTTGATAATTCCCTCTGCATAAGTTTTCGAAAACCACCCTGCCATTTTCGTTAGTAGTCTGAACTGCTTTTTTCTGGCTACCTTGATACAACCTTACCTCAACACCAGAAAGTGGATTATTATTGGAAGAATCTTTCACGAATAAAACAACTCGACCTTTACAACAAGTATCCTGGTTTTCTTTTTCGAGCAACTTAGTTAATTCCAATGTATCGTTGCACTCGAAAGTTAGTGAAAATTCAAGTGATTTATATGTATCCTTAAGAATTGAAAATCCATATTGTCCAGGACAAATATTGGTAAAGACGACTCTTCCCTCGGAAACCGTCCCATCTTTAATCACTTGACCATTCTTCCACATTTTAACTCTTGCACCATTCACATTTTCTTCAGTTGTTCTGTCTTTAACTTTAAGTATCAGTACACCTTTGCAACAACTATCGGTTTCATTTCTTTGTAAAACTTTTGTAACAACCTTTTCTTCGTTGCATCCTAATTCAACTGCAAATTCTATTGCTTTGAAGCCCTCTTTCTTAACTTCAAAGACATATTTACCTTGGCAAAGTTTATTGAAAATAACGAATCCATCATTATTGGTTGATGATGTGGCAATTTTTTGGTTATCTTTCCAGAGATTTACTTCGGCTTGGCTTATTGGTTGCCCTTCCCCGTTATTTACAACAATTTTAATAGCACCATTACAGCACGAATCAGATTCTGCTCTTTGAAGTACTTTTGTAATTTCTTTCTCCTCGTTGCAACCAATTTCAACGTTGAATTCGATACTCTTATATCCTTCTTTTTGAATATCAAATCCATACTTCCCATTGCAAAGTTCTCGGAAAACAACCACCCCATCATCATTCGTCAAATAGTAGCCAAGTTTTGTTCCAGACTTCCAAATAGTTACTTTTGCTTGGGGAATTGGTTGCCCATCACCATTTTTCACAACAACTCGCAAGACACTATTGCAACAAGTATCTACTTCCATCTGGACGGAAACAAATGTCGAGTCGTTGCATTCAATTGTAACATTACGCTCGACCGCTTTGTATCCCTCTCTCAGAATTAGAAGACTATAAGTTCCTGGGCAAAGTTCACGGAAAAACACAGGTTGGTTTTCTCTAATAGTTAGAGTAGTTAACAACTCACCATTCTTACGAAGTTTCACAATCGAACCGTTTAAAATTTCGCCATTTTGATTTTTCACTTCAATACCAATCACTCCTCGGCAACAAGTATCAACTTCCCTTCTGTTCAAAACAAAAGTGAATTCTAATGTATCGCAATTGCCAAGATTGAATTCTCTTTCAATTACCTGGTAGCCTTCCTTGGCAATCCTTACCCAATAGGAACCAGAACAAACATTTTCGAACACAGCCAAACCATTGTCGTTGGTTTTAATTTTTCTGATAATATCCCGCCCTCGATTTAATCGCACCTCGACATTTCCAACCACAGCAGAATCTTGATCTATTGTTCTGATAATAATTTTACCACAGCAGTCATCATTGTGGAACATTTTAACCCGCATCTTATTACGGTGTTGTTTTTCAAGAAGAGAAAGTAGATAATCCTCGAAAATCTTGAAATCTTGGTGAATTATTCGAACCTTTATTGAACCCAAGGTTTGTGGAAGATTCTTAAAATCAAAATTTCCGTCTTCGTCAGTTGTATCGACTGCAACTACCTCCTCGCTTACAAGAGTTTTTGTTTTACCATCCGAAACTTTAACCAAGTACATTATTGCATTTGGTATTGGAATATCCTGTTCGTCCACAAGTACACCGCTAATCGAGTTTTCCTCGGTTGTCTGGTTAGTGCTTTCACTACAAGAGAACATTAAAAAAGTAAAAACAAAAACGAAGATGGAAAACAAAACTTTCTTCATAGAACCTCCAAAAATTTAAAAATAATTCAAAAACTAATAATTCATAAAAAGGGAAAAAGTTACAGTTAATCTGGTAGAATTTTTAAAGAGTCAACTTGAACTACTGTTTCTTTAATGTTGAAGAACTCTTTCAAAAGTTCCCTTGCAATTGGAGCAGCGACAGCAGCACCAAACCCAGCATTTTCAACTATAACAACTAATGAAATTTTGGGGTTGTCTTTGGGTGCAAAACAAATAAACCAAGAATGATCCATTTGACCAGGTTGGGGCGCTTGTGCGGTTCCAGTTTTACCGCATACGTCTAAGCCTGGAATCTTAATTCCAAACGCAGTGCCTCCAGGCGTATTGACCACATCAAACATACCTTTTTTTACTATTTCAAGATTCTTCGGAGAAATTTGCAATTGCCTACTATTAACATTAACCAGGGTTGTTTGATTGGAAAGACTATTTTTAATAGCACGGACCAAATGAGGAGTGTATATTGTACCTCCATTTGCAATTGCAGAAACATAAACTGCCATTTGCATTGGAGTAACCGAAATTTCTCCTTGCCCAATTCCATAGTTCAACAAAAGACCTTTTGGAGTTCGATCCAAACTCCCGAACTTTTTCTTTATGTACTCCAAAGTTGGAAATACACCAGTGTTTTCAAACGGTAAATCGATTCCAGTTTTATTACCAAATCCAAAATTTAAACCCCATTTCGAAATTCTCTCTAACTGTAATTTCAAGGCAAGTTGGTAGAAGAAAACATTACAGGAAGCCTGAATTGCTCGGGTCACATTTACATTGCCGTGTGCTCCGTGGCACCCGAAAGCCCTATCCCCAAACATCAATTGACCGCCACAGAAAAATGTTGTTCTTTCATCGATAACACCTTCTTCAAGTCCAGCAATTGCCATTAACGGCTTCCAAGTAGAACCTGGTGGATATCTCGATTGTATTGCTCGATTGATTAGCGGTTTATTTTTATCATTAACCAATTGCCTATAATTTTCTTGAAAATTTTTGCCACTCAGAACTGAAACATCATAATCTGGCTTACTAACCAAAGCAAGCACCTCTCCATTATTTGGATCTATTGCAACAATTGCCCCTCGCCTACCTTCCAACAATTCTTCAGCTTTGGATTGCAATTTTAAATCAATAGATAATATCAAATCGTCTCCATTTTTAACTGGAACGTCGGCTCTTCCTTCGTTGAATTTTTCTGTTTTTAATCCAGAGCCATAAACCCCAACAAATCTTTTACCTTTCAATCCACGAAGTTCCATTTCGTAATATTTTTCTAAACCTGCTCGACCGACATAATCCCCCAAATTATAGTAAGTTTCGGTCTTCAACTCTTCGGCAGAAATCTCTTGGATGTAGCCAATTATGTGAGACATTCTTGCTTTCAGATTGTACATCCTTTTCGATTCCACAACGATTTCAACTCCCGGTAGCAAATCGGAATACTCTTCAATCTTTTGAACAGTTTCGTAGTCAAGGTCTCGCAATACTTTTACATCGCCAAAACGATAATTCAAAATATTTTGAAAAATTAAATCGTAGACTCCGATGCTATCCATACCTAAAATTTTTCCAAGGAGAGGTGCACGGTCCAATCGAAAATTTTCAGTCGAAATTTGCAGACTAAAAGAGGGTGCATTATACACAAGAAGATTTCCGTCCCTATCGTAAAGATTTCCGCGAAAGGGATAAACAATTTGGGCCTTTATTGCCTGGGTTTCAGATTTTATTTTGTAGATACTTCCTTTTAGGACTTGGAGATATGCAAGCCGAAGAACGAAAACAATGGAGAAAAATCCAACGATATATACAAAAAGTCTGTATTTAAATTTTAACTCTGCCATAGTTTCAAATAAAAAACAAAATTAACAATAATGCAATAGAAAAATCGTATAGAATTTTGGTAGTTCTTTGAGGGGATGAAATGGCTTCGACGGGGCGAAGGAGACTGGCAGTGGCATACCGTGCTTTGCCGTGGCAGCACGTAAATCCAAACGGCAAACCAAAAATGCCGAAAGCAATTACGCTTTGGCTGCCTAATTAAAAAAGGTAGCCCATCTTTCTGGAAATTTGCCTATCGGTTTCCAGAAAGGTGTCGCAATTAGATAGGCTGGCAAATGGATTTTTCGGTTGGTCCATTTGCGACAAAAACAACCGATAGCCTTTACGAAACCTGTCGTTCGGTTCGCGTAAAGGCGAAAAACCAAAGAACGACTAAGTATGTAGGCACTGCGGTTGAAACGCTCCGGACGCGGGTTCGACTCCCGCCATCTCCACAACTTTATTTTGCAAGTCCTTTACTTTCAATAACTTTTAAACAATAAGAGAATAACTAACATACAAATTACATAAAATTTTTACATATTACTTCTATTGAGAAATCGAAAATGTTAATTTTTGATTAAGCATAGTAAATATTAGAAAGCTCAAGAATAGATTATGTAAATTTTCGTTAATTACTACAATTTTAAGGAACCTAAATTTACCCAATTAATAAATTACGAACATCATCTCTTGATTCGACTTTTTTCCTTTTTACTTTAGAGGCTTTAAAACCTTTTTAAATTTTTATATTAACTGAACTTTATTCATTGCTATGAACAAAAAACTACTGATTTAGGGAATTTCTAAGGTAAATAAAAGAATACCTTTTTAGCCTTTTTAAAACAAATATATCCAAATGAAATCAAAAATTTTTCAACCTTGACCTCAAAAATATTTCTTGTAATAGAGGTAATAAAAACTTAATATAATTTAGACACATAATACATAACGCAAGGGGCAAACGCCCCTTGCTAAATAGTTGAAGATAAACTTGAATTTTAATAAGAAATTAATTAATTAAAAAAATTACTGAAATACAATTTCCACTCTGCGATTTTCTTGGAATTGATATTCTTCAGTTTCTTGCGGATAAATTGGAAATTTCTCACCCATACCAATAATTTCAATAATTTGTTTTTTTGAAACACCTAGATCGATTAATTTTTTAGCAACAGCTCTCGCTCTTTGAGCTGATAATCTTTGATTATACGAATCTGACCCTTTTGTGTCGGTGTGACCAATGATTTTGATTTTTTTGTTTGGATTCTCTTTCAAAAATTTTGCAATTCTACTCAAAAGCTCAAAATCCTCTTCTCTCAAGGTAGATTTATTATTCTCAAAAAGTGCAACTATTAATGATTTTTGTGGTTCGTCTAACCTCTCCGGTTTAACATAATAGGTACCTTGGGCAACAATTTCTTTTTTATTAATAGGATTCTCAAACCATAATTTGACATTTCTCACATTACCAATTTCTTTATTCGCCTTGAAAGTAATGATATAGTAAACATTAAGCATCCTAAAAATTTCTGCAAAAATATCTGGTAATTCAAAAATGCTGGAAGGGAAATAAGCCTTTCCACCCGTCTGTAGTGCTATCATACTTAGAATTGGTTGAAGAATTCCACCAAACGGTCTATTAAACCCAATAACAAATATTTTAACATTTTGTTCACGTGCTCTTTGAATCACATCGAAAGCGTAATTAATAGAGGCATTGTCACCCCCATCTGTAAACAGAATTGCAATCTTTTCTCTTGAAGAATTCGAAATTGTTGAGAATCCAAAAAGTGAAGCATCGTAAAATGCTGTGGCTCCTCCAAGCTGTAAAAAAGGAATTATATTGCTTACTGATAGAACATTTTCTGTCAGAGGAACCGAGTTAAATATCCTATGGTCAAATTGAACAATACTGAATTCATCTTTTCCCTTTCTCAAAAATGTCAAACCAACTTTCAATGCATTTTCAAGTAAATTAATCTCGGAAAACATTGAACCACTATAATCAAGAACAAAGCTTACGGAATATGGAGGAGCAACGTCTTCGCGAACCTCTTGAACACTAAAATTTTCGATATAGTAATCTTTTCCTGCAACTTCTTCTGCAAGCTTTTTCCAATTGTCAAGGTAATTGTAATTGTAGGGTGGAGCAAGATTGGCAATTTGATTTCCATATTGATCTCTCACAGTGCAATACAAAACTACCTCCTTCGGGAAATTATGAGCATCAACCAAATTAATATTAAGATAAAGTTCGTTAGATGGTTTGACTGATTCAATGTTTATTAGCCCTTTGAGGTAGTTGGAAGGCTCAGTATTCGGCTTTTCAACAACTGGATTTGACTTTTTCGGTTCATCTTTAATTTCTTGCTTTTTTACAACAACTATAAGTTCTTTCGAAATCAACTGATCCCTATTTCTTGCTGTAAGGACAAACGTTTGTGTTTGATTTAAAACAACTGTTTGACTTCCTCGCGGTTGTAAATTTGTGCCAATACCTTTGATATCGACAGTATTGCAATTTTCTACATCCCATTTAATTTCAACGCTAGTCCCTGGTGTAACTTGTGTTTGCGAGGCTGAAAAGTCTAAAACAACAGGTGGTTTTACAGATGCACACCTTAAGAAAAATAAGAAAGAGAAAAACACAAAGATCCAATTCTTATTCATAATATGACCTTTAAATTGTGAAACATAAAACAACTAAAGTATAAAAAAATTACCATACAGATTCAATAGTTATATAAATCTTGTTTGGGTCGTACCACCAAACCTTTTCGTATAGATAAAATTCTTCGGTGGAACCAACCTCACCAGGATCTAATTGCAACGATGCTGTATGTTTCCGCCTATACAACACATTGTCGTCAAAGTCTCTAATTTCTACCCAGAATGACAACCCAGAGGTTTGGAATTGAGATCCGTTTTCAAACGTCAGACTCATTCGCTCAATGCAATTCTCATCATATTTATACCCGTCAAAACAGTACCACCATTTGGTGTAGGTATGTGTAATTTCATAGGTTTCAATTTTTCTTTTTTTAGGTTTACAATCTAAGGCGAAAGGAGTAATAGCTAAATAAATTATTATTAGAAATATAACTTTTTTTTTCATAAATCCTCCCATAAATCAGAACATTAAAAAAGAAATATTGTATAGTAAATGCAAAGCAATTCTGATGGACTTTTTCTTCAAATCAAAGTTAGGAAAGTAAGGAAAAGATAAACCAGAAATAAATGGCGCTTTAGTCCAATTCCATTGGATTTTAATTAAATACATATTTTTGTTATTACTAACAAATGGATGAAGCTCGAAAAATTTACCAAATGAGAAATGAAAAAGGTTGCTAAATTCGATAGCAAGTCCTAATTTAGAATAATATTTTGGTGTTTTAGCCTTAACAGGAAAAGTTAAATACCTACTAAAAGAAACGGTTAATCCAATTCGATCAATTGCAACAACAGATCCATTCAAATTACGTTCAAAACCAAATTTATAGACTAGAGAGCATCCAACATCCCAACCCATAAATTGAAATTTGTTTTCCGAATTATTCAGGTAAACTGGTTCGAATTTTAATTCAAAAAAAAATCTTTTTGGAAGTTTCCTATTAACAATCCATATTTTTTCAACAATCCAATTTTTTTGATTTTCAAGGTCTGCCTTTGTTACAAAGATTTTTTTCCATTCATTTTGAATTTTTTCTTTATTACCCGTAATTTGTTTGGTTTGTTTAAGCAAATTTTGGGCTTCTGTTACCTTTGCCTCAAACAAAACTTTTTCTTTGAAAAATCTTAATTTTTCAAATTCAAATTGTTTTCTCTGATCTTGAAATTCCTCTTTTTCTCTTTGAAATTGTTTTTTCCACTCTAAATTTATTTCCCTTGCCTGACGTAACTCATAAATTTGATTTTCAATTACCGATACTTCCTCATTAATTATTGGTTTAAATGAATGCAATATCCCATCCCCCTTTAAAAACCGTTTTGCCTTAGAACCTTTAAATACAATTTTACCAGTTTCTTGGATTTTAATCCCTAATTTTCCAGGCATTGTTTTATAACCAGTTAGGATCCCTACAACTTGACCTTTTGAATTAATTAGAGGATTCCCTCTGTTTCCCACATCCGTTGGAACATCTTGTTGCAAGAAGCAAAAATAATAGTCTCTTAAAAAGGAAACCCCTTGAAGATAAACATTCGAGACAATTCTTTTCGTATGACACCAAAAGTTACGGTATGGGTGACCAATTGAAACAACATCTTCACTCACCTCTTCATCTCTATCTTTAAAGGGTAAAAACTTTGGAGATTTTTGTTTTGTTCTAATAACTTTCAAGTCAAAACTAACCCAACTTTTTGTTACAACAATGTCCTTAGCAAATAAAACATCACCATTTCTGAGTTGTACAGTATTAGATTCTTTGAAAATGAAACCGAAGTAAACTTGTATTGAACGAAGATTTGTTTCTATATCTCCGTTTTCATTAATAAATAATTCCACTGCCCAATTCTCCATAATTTCCTCTAACAATTACAACAGCATCAGCCCAATTTCCAAAAATTTTGATTTCAGAAAAGGATTAAGAATAAGCATATAATTCCAAGAAGGTTATGACTTTAAACATACTAAAAATACTTTTCATTTCATTTTGAAACTTTCTCACATTTGCAATTTGTAGGTTGATTTGCTTTGTCTTTAAAAAAAGACAAAAAACATTAGAAAAATTGAAAAGACGGGCTTTTTTTCTTTTGAAATGCTGTAATAAAACTACTCTAAATTCTCCAAATAAAACTAAGGATTTATCATTTAAAAATTTTCTGTAAATCTTTAAAATCCTTTTTTTAACAGTTGCAAGTCGTTCATTAGTTTCTGAACATCCCGCATAACTGGACATTGCTATTTGTTCTGATTTGTTACAATATTTTGAATTACACCGCTTATCTGTTAGCAAAATAATGGTTTGAACCCAGTTGCCAATTAAGCAAAAGATAGATTTTTCTGCTCGATTGCTCTTTTGGGGCGATTTAAAATTGATTGTCAAATCACCACCTAATTGTTTTGCAACTTGTACTTAACTCCCTTACTAATTTAATAACATTCTATCAATTAAACACCAAAAAAATAAAAATTGCTTTATTTTTTATTGTTAATTTAATTTTTTAATGTAAATATTTCAATTTCAATCCTCACCTCTTTCCCCAAGCAGTCAAAAGAATATTTGCGCCCAAAATAAACCACAAATTTCATATTAAATACACTTTTTACAAAATTTAAATTAAATTTTATTTTCCTAATTCTTATTAGTAGTACTATATGCAAGTTTTTTAAATAAATTAGTATTAACAAAAAATTTTAAGTTGATTTGAATTTCTGTATACTCCACATAACCTCTCAGTTTTTTTGCCCCCAATTTTTCTTTAAAATCTTTTGTCATATGATTTTTCTTCTTTAATTTTGTCATTTTGTTATTTAACTAAATAAAAAAAGGAGATTTTTTATGGATACAGTTGCCAAGCGCCTCTCTTTTTTCGACCGCTATCTTACTTTGTGGATTTTTATCACGATGGCGGTTGGAGTTGCGGTCGGCTCTATCTTCCCAAATATTGCCAACTTTTGGAATTCTCTTAGTAGCGGCACAACGAATATCCCAATTGCAATTGGCTTAATATGTATGATGTATCCCCCACTTGCAAAAGTTAAATACGAAGAGTTCTTCACTGTTTTTAAAAATGTCAAACTTCTGACAATATCATTGATTCAAAATTGGATAATAGGACCATTCATTATGTTTATTCTGGCTTTAATTTTTCTACCAGACAAACACGGAATGGCCGTTGGTGTCATCTTGGTTGGTCTTGCTAGATGCATTGCTATGGTTTTAGTTTGGAATGATTTAGCCAAAGGTGATTCTGAACTTGCAGCTGGATTGGTGGCTTTCAATGCCCTATTCCAAATTTTGACATATTCAATTTATGCATATATATTTATTACTGTCCTTCCCCCAATTTTTGGCGTTAAAGGTGAAATGGTTGAAGTTTCCATTGGAGAAATTGCTAAAACAGTTCTAATTTACCTTGGAATCCCTTTTGCGGGTGGTTTCCTTACTCGTTTTACTCTCATAAAAATCAAAAATAAAGATTGGTATCATAAAAATTTCATACCCAGAATATCTTTATTAACACCAATTGCACTTCTTTTCACAATTTTCGTAATGTTTTCACTAAAAGGAGAGAAAATAACTGAACTTCCTTTAGATGTGGTACGAGTTGCAATCCCATACACATTTTATTTTGCAATAATGTTTTTCGCAACATTCTTTTTTGTGAAAAGGCAAGGCATTAGTTACGAAAAAACAACTACGGTTGCATTTACAGCTGCCAGCAACGATTTTGAACTTGCCATAGCAGTTGCAGTAGCTGTGTTCGGGATTAACTCGGAGGCCGCTTTTGCGACAGTTATTGGTCCCTTGGTTGAGGTACCAGTACTTATTGGATTAGTTAACGCAGCTTTGTTCTTAAAGAAAAAATTTTATCCATCTAATAACAGTTAACCAAAACTCAATTCTCAAAAAATCATTTAGTAGCATGAACAAAAGGGTAATTAAAAAATTAAAATGGGTAAAGTACAGAATATCGGTCAAGTTTTGCGAAAGTTATAATACACAAAATTAACAACCAAATCGACAGAAACAGAATAATCAGAAGGAGATAATAATTGGCAAAAGACTTTGCTACAAAAAATAAATATAAATTCCCTTTAAACATCAGAAGGAGGGTAACAAATGGCTAAAGACTTCAGCAAGACTCCTTGCCATGGAGTTCCACGGGAAGAAATACCTTGGTACCCAACAGTGAAAGCAGATGCGTGTATTGGATGCGAGTTGTGTTATGTGACCTTCGGACGCAAACTTCGGATACCCTCCAGCCGTTAAATACCATTCTGGGCAATGCTCTACAAGTATTGAAGAATTATATTATAATATTTTACATTAAGTATACGTCATAACGCTTTCGACATAGGGAATGAAGTCTCCCTCACAAATGCCAATTGGCTGATGACTTCTGCAGAAGGATTATTTAAGAAAAATAATTTATGAGGTGAACCCTATGTTAGAAATTTATTTTATCGCTACAATCTGGCTTGCATTAGCAATACTTGCCACCATTTTTGCAAATCATTTCAAAATTTCGATGGCTTTAATGGAAATTTGCATTGGAGCTATTGCAAGTTACGTCGCTACTTATTTTTTTGGTTCCGATTTGTTAAAAGCTGATTCTGAATGGTTGAAATTCATTGCCGGAAGCGGGGCAATAATTTTAACATTTTTAGCTGGCGCAGAATTAGACCCAGCCTCTCTGAAAGCTAAATTGAAAGAATCATCAGTTATTGGGCTTATTGGGTTTTTGGCTCCATTTATTGGTTGTACTTTACTTGCAAGATTTGCTCTTGGCTGGGGTTGGCAAGCCAGTTTATTGGCGGGGATAGCCCTTTCAACTACATCAATGGCGGTCGTATACTCTGTGATGTTGGAATATGGTTTTAACAAAACGGAATTTGGAAAAGGTATCCTGGGTTCATGTTTCATTAATGACCTCGGGACTGTCATTGCTCTTGGATTGATATTTGCTCCTTTTAATTATAAAACAGT
Source organism: Candidatus Kapaibacterium sp. (assembly GCA_013414795.1). Lineage (GTDB taxonomy): Bacteria > Bacteroidota > Ignavibacteria > Kapaibacteriales > UBA2268 > Naka2016. The sequence continues at coordinate 1,469,396 of CP058732.1, read as the reverse complement.
TGTCTTTATTGTTATTTCAGGACTTGCTTTCTTCGTAATGCCATCAATTACTTCATTTTTAACCCGCACTTATGGATTTAAGACAGCGGCAATAAGAACTAAATGGATACTATTCCTTTTGTTCGGATTGGGATCATTGGCTTTATGGGCTGGGAGCGAGGCCGTTTTACTAGCATACATTGCCGGTATGGTACTCGCCGGAACAATCAGCAAAGATAACTTTTTTATACGACGAATAAGAACCTTGACAATTGGGTTTTTGACGCCTTTTTACTTTTTACGAGCTGGGGCATTGGTATCAATTCCGGCTGTGATTTCTGCGCCGGTGATCTTTTTAGTACTTTTTGCTGGAAAAGTTTTATCAAAAATATTCGGTTTACAACCTGTGATTAAACAATTTAGAAACAACAATAAAAAAGAAACCTGGTATTATACTTTATTGATGTCAACTGGACTTACTTTTGGAACAATATCAGCATTGTATGGATTAACAAACGGTATAGTTACAAAAGAACAATACTCATATTTAGTAGCCGTAGTAATAGGCAGCGCGGTTATTCCAACAGTGATAGCCAATATGGCATTTTTACCAAAACATTTACTTAAAAAACCTATTGCGGAAGAAGAAGAAATTATAGAATTGGAGAAATAAAATATGATAATTTGCCCAGCACTGCAAATAACTTCGGCTATGCGGTTTCGCTCTCTTTGGTTGCTCCAACCAAATTACCCTTCGGTCGCCACTTCGCCCCACCTTGTGGGGTTCATTAACCGAGCACGTTAAGCCAAAACAAGCAAATTTAAAGTTTTATGATTTCTTGGGTTCCATTGTGTATCAAAACTTGAATGTTTTGCAGAATGAAGGGGAAAAAGCAAAACAACTTAATATCGATAAATTTACTTCCCGGATATAAATTTACACTCTTGACTTTGAAGGCATTTTAAAAATTGGCAAAATAAATGTTGTGAAATATATCTTTTTTAGAACTTTAATTTTTCCTTTTGATAATATCCAATTTTGATAATCTTTTTGTTTGAGATGTTAATTTTTAATTATAAAGTTTGGTAAATATACTTCCAACAGACTTTGCGGTATGGCAAAGATTAATACACAAATTGGAAGCTGGGTCTGATTCCTAATTGCAATCCAAATTAACACGAAGCCGACAAACCAAGAAAGTAAAATGTTTTGTAAAAATGTAAAAATTCTTGGTAAAAAGAAAAATTATGAATTGATAAAGTATAAATAAAAACTAATGAAATGTTTTTCTGAATCTTATCAAACTAAGAAGGAAAAATGCTACGCCATATGCTGAAAGAATTAGTATTTGATCCCAGAGTTCAAAGATTCCAATTCCTTTCAATACAATTCCTCTTAATATGACTAAAAAGTACCTCAATGGAATCAAAAATGTAATGGTTTGAATTATCTTTGGCATATTTTCAATTGGAAAAACAAAACCAGAAAGGTAAATCATTGGGACAATAATACCAAAAACTGAAAGAATCATTGCTTGTTGTTGGGTCTTCGATATCGTTGAAATGAAAAGCCCAAGACCAAGATTGGAAAGGGTAAACAAAAAACCAGTAAAATAAAGTAGAAGCACACTTCCACGGACTTCAATTCCAAACCAGAAAACCATAACTGAAAGAACAAAGGTAAAATCAAGAAGACCGACCAAAAGAAATGGTATCAACTTGCCAGCAACGATTTCAAATGATTTCGCTGGGGAAATTAAAATCTGCTCGATTGTTCCGATTTCTTTCTCTCGAACTATTGCCATTGCTGTCAATGGAATCGCAATGATTAACAAAAGAAGTGCTACAATACCTGGCAAGAAAAACTTCCTGGTCTCCATATTCGGGTTGTACCAAACCCTAATTTCTGGTTGTATCCGTGGAAATGATGAATATAAAAAACTACCGTTTTGTATTTGAAAATCTCCAAGGTGAAGTTTGTTAAACTGAGCAGTTGCATTGGCAAGATATCCAAAAACTATCGATGTCTTGTTTCCATTCGAAGCATCAAGAATAACTTGAATACTTGAAGTGCGATGTCTAATCAAGTTTTTTTCAAAATCTTTTGGAAAAACGATACAAACTATCGCCCTACCCGATTCGATATCTTTTTTAATTTCATTATAATTCTTAGCATATTTGTTTATTTGAAAATACTTGCTTGAAAGCAATGTTTGAACAAATTTTCGACTTAAAGTACTTTTGTCAAAATCAAGAATTGTTGTACCAATTGTTTTTACATCTAAATTCGCTGCATAACCAAGTAAAATTAGTTGAATGATCGGAGAAACAAGAACAATACCAATCATTCTCTTGTCTCTGCGAAGTTGTATTAGTTCTTTAATTACAAAACTTAATATTCTTCTCATAAATCCAAACGAAAACTTTTTCTATAGGCAACAAAACCAATAGCAAAAAAAGCTGAACCGTAGAAAAGTAAATACAAATAATTTTGCCAAATATATTCAAAACCTATGCCTTTTAGCAATAAACCACGGATAATTGCTAAAAAGAATTTCGCAGGGGTAAGATTTGTAATCAATTGAATTACAAATGGCATACTCTCGATTGGAAAGATAAAACCAGAAAGAATCATTGAAGGAAGAACAGAAATAATAACAACCATAAGGAAAGCCAGAAGTTGGTTGTTTGCAACAATTGAAACAAAAACTCCAATACTTAAAGAAGAATAGATGTACATAACCACTGCAAGTAGAAGCAATAAAATGTTTCCTTTTATAGGAACGTTAAATACAAGATTACCCAAAACAACAACCAATAAAGAATTGATTAATGCAATGACCGAGTATGGAATAATTTTGCCCAACACGAAATCCAATGGGGAAATTGGGGCAATCAAAATCTGTTCTATGGTATTTCTTTCTTTCTCTTTGACAATTGATAGAGAAACAGTAATTGCAGATGTAAGAATTATTATTATACCAATTAGACCTGGCACAAGAAAAATGCTGGATTTCAATTCTGGATTGTACCAAAATCTGGATTCAATGTTAACTCCAAGCAATGACTTTCGAGCAAAATTTGTCCCAACATTTTCATTTATCCACCTTGTCAAAACAAAACCAGTTGCAAGATTTGAATAATTGTATATTACGCCCGAAGTGTTTCCATTAACACCATCAATTAAAAATTGAATCTTGGAATTTTGTTTCCTGTAAAGATTCTTGGTAAAGTCTTCGGGAAATACAATAACAAGTTGTGCCTTGCCAATATTCAAATAATGCCTTGCTTCATTGTAGTTCTTTACATATCCAACCAAATCGAAATATTCAGAAGAAGCAAGCGAGTTCACAATTGAACGAGTTTCACTTGTGCGGTCAAAGTCCAAAACAGCAAGTTGTATATGCTTGACATCAAGATTAATCGCATAACCAAATATCAACAGCAAAAAGAGAGGAAAAAAGAATATCACAAAAAGCATTCTTTTCTCACGACTTAACTGCCGTAATTCTTTCTTTGCAATTGCCCCAATAACACTTAAGTCAATCATAACATTACTTTTGAATTGCTTTTATGAAAACATCTTCCAAAGTTGGTAATATTCGTCGAATTGTCCGTGGTTGCTCTCCAAAAGTTGAGGTTAACTGTATCCGTAAATCATTTTCAGAGACTGATAATTCTTTCATTGTTATATGTAATCTACTTCCAAAGAAGGAAATTTCAGAATTGCTAACCCCTTTTCGGTAAACTTCAATGTTCTTTTCAAGATTTCCAAAATCAACCTCGAATATTGGTGTTTGAAAATATTTTCTTTTTAATTCATTAGGAGAACCACAAGCAATAATTTTTCCAGAATCAATTAGACTTATTCTCGAACAAAATTCTGCCTCTTCAAGATAATGTGTCGTAACAAAACAAGTAACGCCGTCGTTTGCAAGCGATTGGATTAACTCCCAAAAATACTTTCTTGCAATTGGGTCTGCACCCGAGGTGGGTTCATCGAGAAAAATTACTTTTGGCTTGTGCATCAATGCAACACCAAGAGCAAGCCGTTGCTTCAATCCAAGAGGCAAGTCTTTTGTCAAAAATTTCCTAAATTCTTGCAACTGAAAACGCTCAATTAACTCCTCTTTTAGTTGCTTTGCTTTTTTAAAAGCAATCCCATAGATACCAGCAAAAAAATCAATATTTTCTTCCACTGTTAAATCATTATAAAGCGAAAATTTTTGCGACATATAGCCGATAGTTTCTCGGATTTTTAATGGTTGTTTCACCACATCTATGCCAGAGACAAAAATTGAACCGCTTGTCGGGGGTAACAGCCCTACCAACATCTTGATTGTTGTCGTTTTCCCCGCCCCATTAGCACCAAGAAAACCGAATATCTCCCCATTGCCAACTTCTAAATCGATATTGTTCACCGCAATAAATTCACCAAACTTTTTCGTTAAACCTTTTGTTACGATAGCGTTCATTAATTCCTTTTCGTTATCAGATGTAAAAATACATTCTCTAATGTTGGATTAATCTCTTGAATTTGATAAAGTTCAACACCGGCAGATTCAATACTATTTTTCACTTTTTCAACAAGATTACTCTTTTGTTTGTGTAAAACAAGATGGATTCTGTCGCCAAATACTTGCACATCACCATATTCTTTTAAGATTTTGCTGCCAGTGTTCAAATTTGAACAAATAATTTCGAGGACGGAGAAATCAACATTTGCAAGTAGATTTGATGGAGAATCGCAAGCCAATTTCTTCCCACTATCCAGCAACAGAACTTTATTGAAACGTTCGGCTTCATCCAGATACGGAGTGGCAAAAAATATTGTTTTTCCTTCCAGAACAAGTTTATGTAACAAAAACCAAAATTCACGCCTCGAAATTGGGTCTACTCCCGTTGTTGGTTCATCAAGTAAAAGTATTTCTGGTTCGTAAATTAACGAAGAAATTAATGCCAATTTTTGTTTCATTCCCCCTGAAAGATTTGCAATCAAAGTGTTTCGAAAATTCTCTAAATTGACAAATCTCAACAAAAATTCGATTCTGTCTCGATAATTTTTGATTTTATGCATTTCCGCAAAAAATTCAAGATTTTCCTCAACTGTAAGATCAAGATAATGGGAAAAGTTTTGCGATAAATATCCAATCAATGGCTTGATTTTTTTATAATCCTTCAAGATGTTAAGTCCATTAATAACAATTTCCCCTTCTGTGGGCTGAATTATTCCTGCAAGAAGTTTTATTAATGTAGTTTTTCCGCTTCCGTCTGGTCCAACCACCCCAAAGATTTCGCCCTTTTGGACAGAAAAGGAAAGATTGTCTATGGCTTTCCTATTATTATAAATCCTAGTAAGATTCTCAACCTTAATAGTTGGTTCCATTACTTCTGTAATTCAGAAATCAAAATTTTTGAGTCCGCCGGCATTCCAGATTTGAGTTCCATATTGGGATTTGGGATTTTTATTTTCACGGCAAAAACCATTGTTTCTCGCTCGTCCTTTGTCTGTACATTTTTGGGTGTGAATTCTGCTTCGCTCGATATGTAAACAATCTTCCCTTTAAATACTTTTTCTGGGTAAGAATCACAACGAACTTCGACGTATTGACCATATTTTACCTTGCCCAAATCTTTTTCCGAAACATAAACAATCATCTCCATCGTATCCAGTTTAGCAATTTTGAATAATGGAATTCCTTGCGAAACTATCTCACCAACTTCCACAAATTTTTGTAAAATCTTGCCTTCAACTGGGGAAACTACTATACAATCGGTAAGATATTTGCGAAACAATTTCACATTTGCACTCGCTCTTTGTAAATTTGCTTCTGCTTGTTCAATTTCTTCTTTCCGAAAGAGTTTTGAAACCTTGTTATAATTCTCTTTTGCTTGTAGATAACGAGATTGAGCAAGTTTGAAATTCAGTTCAACATCTTCGAATTGCTTATCACTTACAACTTTGTTTGCTTTTAATTTTTGGAAACGTTCGTAATTTGTTTTTGCAATCGAGAGATTCTCTTCTGCTTGCTTTAATGCTTCCTCTGCTTGACGAATGTCCTCAATTCGAGCCCCTTTTCGAAGAAGTTCCAACTGCGCCTTTGCAGAGGATTCACTTGCAAGTGCTTGTTCATATTGGTACTGATAATTCTCACTATCCAGAATGGCAAGAGTATCACCTTTGCGAACGTCACTACCTTCGTCAACAAGAAGATTTAATACTTGCGAGTTTACTTTTGAAGAAATAAGAATTTCTGTAGCTTCAATTATTCCGCTGGCTTCGATAAATCCTTTTGAATTTTGATGGGAACAACTCAGAGTTAAACTTAAAAGCAACAATACAATAATTTTTTTCATAATACATTACTAATAATAAATACAAAGTTAAGCAAGTAAATTTTATTAATTTTGCAGTCGAGGGTCCCGTAGTTCAGGCGGATAGAACAGCAGTTTCCTAAACTGCGTGTCGGGGGTTCGAGTCCCTCCGGGACCGCAAAAATCTTTTTTACCTCTCGATATTAAGCCACTTATATCCAAACATCTTATCCAAAATCTTCATTTTTAGGCACTCATTTTGCTTATATTTTACTTAATCTTTGCTCTAATAAGTTAATATCCGGGACAGATAAATAATAATTCCGCTCTACCTCCCGGGTATGCCCTGCCAACATATTCCTGACTTCTGGGTCTATTCCAATTGTTCTCCAATGGTTGATTGCTCCTTTCCTGATAACGTGAAAAGTAATCTTCTCATAATGCATCTCTGGATATCTCTTCTGTAATTCAACATTTGCTTTTTTAATTTGCCTTGCTAAGTTCTGTTGATTCTGATAAACACCAGGCTTAGACAACTTCAATTCTTTCATTCGATTTAAAATCTCTTTTACTCGTGGGAATGGGTTCAACGGAAACACTCGATTTCTATCACCTTTTCCTTTGATTATAAAGTATCTGTCGCTAATATCTTCCCACTTCAAATCTATTATTTCCTGTATTCTCATAGCGGTTAAATATGCAAATTCTACAATTAATGCTAACGGCTCCTGATTATTTGAAAAGAAAAATTCTATATATTTTTGTATATGCTCAAATGTCAACGTTCGTACTTCCTGTCTCTTTATGGTAGGCAACATTGAAGTAATTATAGGATTTTTATCCATCCAATCAAGATCTATAGCATAATTGAATATTCCCTTTAAATCCGAAAGCATCTTACGAATATAACTTAAATTATAGTTCATTGAATTTACAACCTCAAGTATTTTAATCCTTATCAACTGGATGTCATCTAAGCTCCAATTCTCGTACAGAAAATATTTAACAATTCTTTTGTACCTTTGTTGAGTTGCCTGCGAAAGTTTCGATACCCGATCATTAAAGAAACGAACAACTAAATCTTTAACATATTTAGACTTTTGAATTTTTTTGCCAAAAACCTCTTCTTGTATTCTTCGTTCAAGTATCTCCATCGCCAATTTACGATTCTTTTGCGACCAAACAAGGCCTGTCGCTTTTCGCACCGAGTTGACGGACGTATAAACCATACCATTTCTATATCGAAAACAATATGCCTTGCGATAGCTAGGATGAAGCCAGCGGTCTTCACGAGCGGTAGAATAGCGCGGCATTTCTAATTTATAAAGTTATTTTGCAATCCTATATGTAATTGACTGACCATCAAAATCTATTACTTCTAATTCAACATCCCTAAATTTGATTTTCCCTTGCCTTTTAATATCTTCAACATTATAATAAAGCGTATATGAATGTGGTTGATTAAGTTCGCTACGATAATATTCTCTAAAATACATTATCAAACTGTTGCCTTGAACACCACCAAAAATTAACTCCATATAATAAACATTATAATTTATAGTGTCCTTAACTACTGAACTTAATTTAATGTTGTTCGGAAGCTCATATTCCTTTTTAAGATATCGATATCCCGTCCTTGTTTCGCGCAACACTAATTCATCACTTTTTGTTATCAAAATCGAATTCCCCTCTTTTTCTGCACTTATCTTCAAATAAATCCACTGTATCGATGGAATAGAATCTTCCGAAGAGCACCAATCATTACCGTTTTCTTCCTTTGTTACTCTTTTCTCAATTTCCAAATAAAATTCACCCAAATTACAATCATAGGTTGAAATACTACAAAAGGATTTTCCCGCTGGGATAAAATATCCCGGCTGGAGTTCCAAATCTTCAATTAAATCATCTGGGAAAAAGATTGGAACATCATTCTTAAAGCAATCGTAACGATAAACATCATCAATATGCTTTTGAAACAAAACGTCACCAACGTTAGCTACAATTTTTGGTTTTTCTTCGATTGCCCTTTCCTTGACAACTTCCTTCCAATTTTTTACTATTTCTAAATTTGAGGTACAACCCCACAACAAGACAGCAACAAACAAAGCAACAAAAAACCTTTTCATAACGGTAACCCTAATTTTTACAACAAAAATAGTTTATTTGTTTAATTTAATATCTTTATATGTATTCAAACTAAGCTCGGATAAACTTCTCACCTTCTTTACGCAAACACCCAACACCTGCCAGTCGTCGCAATCTTTTATAAAAATAGTTGGATACAAAAAGTTCGTCGAAATTAAACACATTCGACCATCCTTAAAATGTAACCTTTTAATCATTAAACAACCATTGAAAGAAATCAGAACAAAATCGCCGTGACTAGGCAATCTATCCAAATCAACAAGAACAATTTCTCTGTGGAAAAAAAACGGTTCCATTGAATCGCCTGTTACCTCGACAAGCAAGGGCTCTTTTATTCCTCGCAATCTTTTACAAGGAATTTTCATATACTCTATTCCATCAAAAAATGGAATACCATCACCGCACGCTATTTGGGTGACACAAAACGGAACAGCAACAACGTCTTCAGTGTTCATAATTTTTCTCTGTCAAAAAAACAATTTATTACCTTAAGTTTTTACAGGAAAAGAAATAATTTTAAAATTATTTCAAAATAATTTAAAAATTATAAGCTCTTTTTCTCGATTTCTATTTTAGATTTTAAAACAGCGTCCATTAAGGCGGGGATCGAAACAAATTGTTATTTCAAACGCCCCAATATCCGGTCTGCTAATAACTCATTCTGTTTTTGGACTTTTTTCTTAAGCCCAAACAGATCGATCCACCACCATATAGAAAAACCTGCTAGAGTAAACATATACAATATCTGTTTACCAGTTTCCCCTAAATAAAAATAATGGAAACCAAAGATAAAAAATATCATCGCAATAAGCGGATCGTGTGACTGCTTCCCGAACTCATAAAGAAATTGTTGCTGTTTTTCCATCCCTAATGATTGATATGCTATAAATTGAGATGGAGTCAAGAGATACAGTGATTTTTCCACAAAGCCTCCTAAAAAACAATTAGACAAAAGGAATTAAAAAATAAAAATTAAACAAAAACTTACAGTTAAGCAAATTTTTTAACAATTTTCTTTATTTAAATCTTTCTTTTTGCCGCGAGAGTATATTCCTCCACCTTTTTCTTTTTCTCTTTTAAATATTTCTGCTTCATCTGGAAGCTTCATAAGCGGAACTTCGATTGTATCACCAGATAAAGATTGTTCTTTGGAAGATTCTAATTGAGATTTCATTTCCTCGATTTTACGAAGACTTTCATTATAAAGTCTCTTCAAAACCTCATTTTCGCTTTCCAACTCTTTCAATTTTCTTAACAAATATTCTATTGTAGCAGTTTTCTCTTGTTTCTCTTTAGGATTATAATGCATTTCTCCCTCACCGGTCAACAACCAGTGCCAATTAATGTCGGGAATTTTGGAGAATATCTTAAAAATATCAAACGTATTTCTGTGTTTCCACACAGAAAGAGTGGATTCGCTTACCCCAAGGCGTTCTCCAATCTCCGATAAAGTCCTAACTTTATAATAATTACGCAATCTCTCTATTATTTCCGCAACAATTAATTCTTTTGTTTCCACTGCTTTCACCATAAATATTACTTTTTTTAAAAATTTTTTTAAAATACTTGCATAATTTAAATTTTTTTTGTAATTTTGTAAGGAACAAAAAATGAAAAACGAAAAATGAAAGGAATTCTAAAAAGTAAAAGTAAAGAGTTTTGTAACAAAAGAAGAAAAGCCCACTTTTTGAACCGCAATATAATGTCTGTTGGTTTCATCGATTCTTTCATATTTATTATATATTTTTTAAAAATGCAAAAAAATATTAACAAAATTAAAACAAAACATTTCAAAATTAATAAAAAATATTTTAAAACCAAAAATTACGAGGCTGCCTATGTATAATAAAAAATATTTACCTCGCGGTATAATTCCAGCCATTGCAAAGAAACTGAAATTAACCAAACAAGCTGTTTACCATCGATTGAAGCGAAACGACGAGTATACTATCGATTTGCTTGAACAATGCCTAACCGAATACCTCGAAAACAAAAAAACAAAATCACAAAGAGCAAAATTTAAGTACGACCTTATTCTTAACCAATGGAAAAAGTTCAATGGATTACCGTAGGTACACAATCAACGAACTCGCTCGAGAAACCAAGACAAGCAAGCACCTGCTCTACGATTGGGTTCGCCGCGGGTTACTTGTACCTACTCAAATTTCCGGCACTCGGAAAAAATTCTCCATTGACGCCTTCCTTGAAGCAGAGCGAAAAGCTCTCAAAGAACTGCAACAAAAAGAACTGGAACGCTTCGTTACTTCGCCTCGACCTAACGAAAAAATTCCAGAAGCATTCTACGATAATCTCTTAAAAGAAATACAAAAAGAAACCCCATTGAAAGCCTCCCGACGAGGAAAAACTAACAATGGGGTAACAAACAACGCTTGTCACACGCATTTGTCACACAAAATTAGGGAGATTTTATGAATCTACCAAATGAAATCGGGAAATTTTCCCAAAACACTAAACTTATTGAGAAGCTCAATGAGTTGCGAAACACACTCAATCTTTACGCTACGTTCGTCGATGCAAAAGAGGGAGTAGAATATCACGCTCCGCGCCTTTTGTCTTCCTTTGTTTCGTTGCCGCTCGACACGGTAGACGACCTGTCGAACTTAACATCGGATTTCCTTTCGGAAAAACTTACAACTCTCATCGAACAACAGCTGGAAAAAGCTGGTTTACAATTATTTGATAATGGAAAAAGAAATAGACAAGATTATGCCTGAGTCCAGAAGAGGCGATACAAATAGATACTGCAAAAGTATAGAACAAAGATTTAGACCATCAAACGATTTAGAACTTTCAAATGTTTATAATAAAATTATACAATGTAGAAGATTAGAAACATTATCATCAGTTGTAACCGATAGAAGCCGATACTACAAAATTAATATTGAAGCATATTGGAGACATAAAACGGTAGAATTCAGGCATCACAGCGGAACAATCGAATTCGAAAAAATATCAAACTGGATTCAAATCTTAAATCGGCTAATCAATTTCTCTGAAACAAGAACATTTCCAAGACCCGATTGGAATTTATTTTTAGGAATTCTAAACGTAAGTATAATCGCATACGTCAACCACAGAAGACAAAAATTTGGATTTTAAAAAAGGAATTATTATGAAAAAATATCAACTGCTTGGCGGGGGTATTATCGAAGGAGAAACCCCCGAAGAAATAATCGAAACACTAAGAAGAATGAGTTTCAATCCAGGGCGCGTTCGACAAGAATTTATGGATGAAACTGCAAAAGCTTGCTACGTTTACAGCGGCGCCATCATTAACACAGACCACCCCAAAAATTTCGTTGAAGACCTAATTAAATATGGATTTTTGAACGAATTAAAACAATAATCTTCAATTGTTTTCGTAGCGAAGATGTACTGGCTCGCCGTGTTCAATGTAATAACCTTCGAGTTGTTTCAAAAATTCTTCAACAGCACTAATAAATTTCTTCATCTTCTCTGCTCTTGCTTCGTATTTCTCTTCGAAACCAATCAAATACTTTTCAACAAGTTCTTCTTGCCTTCTGTTTTTACTTTGAAATAAAGAACGAAGCATTCCCGCTAAGACTCACCCCATAATCCATTTTAGTTGCAATTATATAGTATAATCCAGATGGTAACGTAGTAGTAGAAAAAGCAAATGTACTCCCCGATGGGATTTCGCCTCCATATATTTTGTTCCCAATAGAGTTATAAATATTGATTCTAACTAACGATGCTTCTTTGTCTTTAGTTTTTAGATATTTAATAGGTAATAAGCTTGTTATATATACCTGTTCATCAACTGGATTTGGATAGACCAAAATCTGAATATTATTGCTGGTGTTTGTATTTACTTCCATACTTCCCAAGTCGAGCACAGGCACATCGTTATTTGTTTCTCTCGATATATTCTCTTCGGCAAATGGGTCGGGCATCAAAATAATTTCCTGGCAGAACTGTGCTTCCGGTGTGTTTCGTGCAACTATGATTCGATATTTCTCCTCAGGTGTTCGGTTCAAAAGCTGATATGTTATGTTACGAACTTTATATCCCGCGTCTAAACCAATCGGTAAGCTCGTTCTTCTTCTGTCGCTTTGCCTTTCGAGTGTGATGCTGAACGGATTGTTGCTCGTTTTATTGACTACGAAAGATAAAGCGGATAAATCTTTCGCTTGGAACCATTCCGTCGAAAACACATTCCTTGCTGAATAAGGTATGAAACGATATCTACGAACCGAGTCTAATTCGGGATATATATCTTTTACATTCCATTTTAAGCTTGTTCCATCTAAAAGGATATTTGTAAACGAGGTTACACCAGTCGAATCGCAAAAGCCAAAGAAGACAAAAGGCTTCGGTTCTTCATCCTGCCGACGCCAGAACTTTCGAGTCGAAGTACAAAATTCTGCAATCGAGCTGTCTTTCTGTAACAATCGTAAATTTTGCCACCAATCGTTTTGAATCGAAACAAATGGCCGCCGCGAAAGTTGAACAAGAGAGGCTCCGCTATGAATTAATTCCGAATATGGGGATTCTGTAACAAAGTAGTCATAAGGAATATGCAAAACCTTTTTCTCGAAGTTCTCTCGACTCGGACAACTATCCTCGACAATTGTTTCTAAAACTACCGGTCCTTGATGATTTTCTGCTGTACCAGAAGAACCTTGCGACAACACAGGATACCGCAAATTAAAATTAGTATAATCAGTATGTAATGAAACCCTTGGTTTTATACTTGTTGATGTAATCTCTCTGTTATTCAAAAAGTGTTGCAAAGTAATCGTTCGAACGAAACGACAAGTTCCAACGGTATCCGTTCTTTGTGCACCCCAAGCAACCAAATCTAAAATTTGCTCGGGTCCAGGAGGCTGAAGGCTATCTTTAACATCACGATAAATGACCGGATGCTCGGCAACTTCACTACCTAAACCAAGTTCTACAATGGATGAGTCAGCATTGAAAACAAAAGATGGATTATTATTTCCAACCCCGGTGGGAAGATAGTGCCGAACGAAGAAACCAGACGAATCTACTTTTAACAATGAATAATAAACATTGTAAGGACTGCCAGCGTTGTCCTTCTCCTGCCAAACGATTGGGGTTCCGTCCTCATCGTAAAATATTCTGGAATAAGAAGTTAGCGACGGATTTATTGCAATCCCATTAGAACTGAATTTAAACGAAGACATATTAAAGTTGAATCCATTAGGGAATTCGCTTTCCCAGGGTCTTTTATAGCCAGAAACAATACCCGAAATCGAATCTGCCCAAACGTAATAATTGCCATATCGCGAGGCGTTGACAACGGGAACACCCCAAGTTGCAACATCATCGCCACAAGCCCAACGTATTGCCAGTGCTGGCTGTATCGTTTGAACTGTGTCGTCTGCATCGAATATACACTCAGCTACAACCGTGTAATCACCATTGGGACAATTATATCGTGGTTCATTGGAGTAAAGACAATCGTTGAAGTTGGAAAGACTATCGGCATCGCGACAAACAAAGGTAACATAAACCTTGGTTTTTTCTGATACAGAATCGTAGCGAACAACGAGCGATGGATAGGCACAATCGGCATTCGTTATGATTCGTTCAGGCTCACGCCAACAGCGAATACTATCGGAAAGGCATACTTCGGGCGACCACGCAGTAATCCTTGTGGTGGAGTCGTACATTACAGGGTAACTTCGCCGATAATATATTTTAGAGCGACCAGTCAATGAATCTTTACGATGGTAAACTAAATGACGATACAGACTATCGCGAGTCCAGCGGGTCCCAATTTCAATAGAATGGGTAATTAATTTAGTTTGGTGAATATAAGGAAGATCCCCTCGGGCTTGCCAATCGCACAGATAATTTCGGTAGATAGAAACTTTCAATATTTTTCCTTCCCCGGGCAAGAGCCGAACTTTTAAATTGTAATCTTTATGGTATATATAAGAGTAACCCCCGTATTTCCACGTATGGACCCTTTCATAATTAACCAAAAGAGTATCTACTTTATGATAGTATTTCGGTTGACGCCAAAATTCTTTGTTTAGATTAGTATCTTGTGCTCCTAATTCCTGAACAACGACGGAGTAGAAATAAAGCGCATTTCTCCGAACGTTAGGGGTTGTTATACCTTCAATCTGCAACGGTATGGTAATTTCCCTTGCCCCCTGTCGCTTCCACCACAGCGATTGCCAATAGGATGTGTCACGCCGTTGGTAAGAGGTATCCGATGGATTCCAAATATGCGTGTAATTGCCATAGCGAACCCCAATGTCGTATTCTGCCGTCGAGTAAAACTTCATTGAACTATCGATGTAAAGAATTTCCCCTTGTTGGTTGCGGATTGTATCGAATGTTCGAACCAGCGGGTCTGTCCGTGGATTGAGAACTCCAAGGTAGAAAGTCTCCACATGGCAGGGATAAGAACCAACAATAGGTATATAGGGTGGGCAATCCTCACCAAGGGTTTCTGGGTCGCGGAGTGTATCGTTACCATAGGCAAAAAGCGAAAGCAGAAAACTCTTGAGCGAATCAGAGTCAAAATTACTACTGTCACCAATCCTTCGAGTCTTTACACTGTTAAGTTTTACAAAAATTTTTAACAATGTGTCGGAATATGTAACTTTTGGGTCCTGAATATAATAACGATTGGCTCCTTTATAAAAAGCGGAAAGCAATCGAAGATTTATTAAAGTATCTTCAATAGCATCTATCCATTTGAAGATTTTTGACATTTCCGCTCGATTCGACATTATTCCAATATAAATATGGTTACTATCAATCCCCATAATCTCAAAATTAAACGCAGAATCTAATAGGTTGAAAGTATTAAGAGTGGTATCCCAGTATGGATGAGCATCACGATTGTTGCCCCGCCGAACATAATCACCCATAAGCAAGGGAGAATAAACTATTGAATCAACTGGTAAGTTTCTTAAAGCATTAGTATCGGAAGGATAGAGTTGGCATATTACCCCCATTGAATTTTGCCGCCCATCCATTTCGAACCCTGTATGCCAAAAACTAAGGCCTTTTGCACCTATCAAAACAGGAGCGTAAAAAGATAGACGTGTTTCTTCCCCGGTCCATGGGCGGTTGATTAAAACAGAGGTTGTTGTATATCTATTCCATACCCTAACTTCTTTCGTTGTATCTAAAGGCGAAGGATACGAAACTCGCAGCCAAGGAAATGGTGAAAGCCAAGAATAGTTATATAATTTAATTCTATTGAAAAGTAATATATTACTTTGTTGGAGGTAGTTTTGGTATAATTGGAATTCGAAACTATACAGAGGACTTTTCATTACAGCAGGTAATCGATATTTTACAACAGTGTCAGGATTGACTCTAAACGAAGAGTCGCTAATGTTATCGAAACAGTATCCAGTCGAGCGTGCCCCCTTCCAATGCTCATACCCAGAACACAGAGTATCGGTAAGTATATCAATTTCAAAATCTCTGTTGTTTAAATTTATTGTTTGTTTGGTGGTTGGTTCATTTTCTATTAACTTTCGGGTTTTTCCTTGGTCAACAGCGTCAAAGTTATCCATAAGAAAAGTTCCTTTGTAACCAGAGGTAAGATGCAAAAACTGTGGACCCCATCTTGTCCACGGTTGATTAAAAAAGTTAAGTGGATCGCCAGATAAACGAATATAGGGTGCAGCCTGGTGAATATCAAAGCCTATACTTGATTCAAGGATAATATTATCGAACCCTGTGGCATGAAAAAAATGTTCGCCGGTTAAATGTAATTGAGCTTGGTAAGGTTTCCAAGGCTCTTTTGGGGGAAGACCATTGGGTGCCGTTCCCAAAGTATCCAGAAGTAAGTTCAAATAACGATACGCACCCCAAAAATTCGGTCCTAACTCTTCTGCTAAGAAAAACCTATGAACTTTCAGTCCAACAGTATCGTATGCCCATAATGGGAAAAAATTCCGCCAGTAATTCCAATAGCTTGCCGTATCTTCTTCGTCGGGTTGACTTTTCCTTATACCTTCGAAAAACAACTTTATATATTTCGATAGCCAGCCATCGTATTTTCCCCGATATACTCTCCTTGCTTTCCCCGATTCTAATCTTATCCAATCTATTGCAACATCAAGATTGTTATAATAATAAACCTCAACGTCGAAATCAACTATTCCATAAACGTATCTATATCGTACCCCATTCTCTATAGAATCTTTACTTACCCAATCAAAACATAACGAAGGCCTGGCAGTAGTATCATAGAAAATACCATGTGCCGACAATGTAATGCTGTTACTATCTCCGCCAAGAGTATCGGGTATTAACATACCCTTTGTAATCGCAAAGGAGGTGGGAAGTGGACGCTGTCGCATCATATTTAATTCATACCCTAAAAATTCCCACTCATTATTTATTTGTCTTGTCCCCCGCATTGTAATGAATGCACCATTAGCAAGGCTAGGTAAAGAATCAAATTTTATGTAAGTTGTATCATATTGGGGATAAGGGTCTACTCTGTTCCCCCTGCTGTCAAACTTATTGATGAGTCGAATTACTTTTATTCTCAAATTTAGTACGGTGTCCGATTCCGATAAACCAGTAAAAGAAGAATCTAACGAACGCAAATTTACAGTTAGATAGAGACTATCGACTTCTACCGAAGTAGTATCTTCGGCATTTACTCTTCGGAAGAACGTTCCTTTATTGCTATTCCATAGTATTAAAGCTGGTTCAAAAATTGACCAATTTAGTCTTCTTACAACAAGCCGATGTGTATCGAGCCCGGTTCCTCTTGCAACATAATCGGAGTTTTTGTTTTTCCAACCAAAAACCGAACCATCCTCATCATTTTGGTCAATGATTGGGTAACCTAAGTCGTCGTATTCGAGTATGGGCTCGAGTTGTAAAGATTGAAAAATAAAAGGTGTCCAATAACTACTTCCAGCAGCGTCAATCCGTGGAACTGTCAATACACCGGGGTTGTGCGCGTTATTCCATTTTCTCACCAAATTTAAATCTGGATTTGCACTTCGATGAAATGGATCCAAATAAGAATTAATCCTCAAAGCAGAATCTGTATGGGCTCCAAATCCGATTCGGTCCCCTCCTCCACCATAACATTGCCTTAGAAATACCCCATCGGGTTTGATTAAAGTGTCTATATCGAAATAAAGTGTATCTTCTCCTAGAAATTGGTCAAGTTTAAATGTGTCACTCTTTACACCACAATAGATTCGAACCGTATCAAAATTAATTTCCTTCAATCTTATTGGGCGGGGACTTATCCGATTCTGTGCAAAAAGGTTCAATGCAAGAAAGAGCGCTCCCAAAATGAAAATCATCTTTTTCATTTTTCTTCCTTTCTTATTTTGTAACAATTAACTTATAAGTTTTTAGCCATTTGGAAGTTTGCACAACTACGAAATACATTCCACTGGCAAGTTCTTTTGTGTTTATTTCAAACAGATGTTTCCCTTCGGGCAACATTCCTTCGAATATCACCTTAATTTCTTCCCCTTGCAACGTATTGATCGTAATTTTGTCTATCTTGCTTTCTGATATATCTATCTCTAGAACTGCTTTCCCGTCGGCGGGATTTGGCACTATAGTCCCACCTTCTATGAAAGTCTCCTCACTCGCTTCATTTACTACATCTACGTATGGATTCCGCCGAAGGTAAGTAAATGCTTCATTATCCGATTCATAGCCTGATATTATATATCTACCGTCCTTTGTTATATCAAAATAATGTTGCTTTAATACTATCCACTTGTTGTCCTTTTCCCCCCAGATGTAGACTACATCACCAGTTTTTACATCAATTATGTGGGTTGCGTGCAGCAATATAATTTTATCATCAGCCGCAAATTTAAAAATACCAAAATCACCATGCGACACAGAATTGTCGTACTGCTTCTTCCACAACACTTTTTTTTCTCTGACATCGTAAAGAGCCCACCATAAGGGAGGAGCAAACACGTTCGAATCTATATATTCCTGAGGGACGAATCCATACAATATATATCTACCAGTTCGCGAAACTGTAAACATAGGCACACAATATGTCCACCCATACCACTCCTGGTCACACGTCGGTCCAAGTGGTGTACATGGCACTGGAATCCAAGGTTTCTGCGTATCTATTGGACAATCCTTATGATTCGAATATATTGTATCTATTATCATCCCTTTGTTTATATCGTATAGTCTTATCCAATAATATCTCGGCTCTCCAGATGTACTCTTCCAACCATCAACCGCTATAACTAATGTATCATCATTAAGGAATCTTGCTTGTGGCCTCCTCCCATAAGGTTCCATTTTGTAACTCTTAAGAAAATTGCCCGTTGGCAGATCGAATATATAGCCGTATAGGTAACCTTGAAGCACCAGATATTTACCACCCGGCGAGACATCATAGTCTTGCATCTCTACACCTTCAACTCTTATCGTGTCCAATGGTATTAAGTCTCCATTTAATACTCGTTGTGTTTCGTAAAGGAATACTCCCTGGGTGGAAGTATTTCTTCTGGCAATAAAATATCGGTCACCATCAAAAAAGATTATCGCTCTCGGATTCTGCCAACCAAGATATTCCGAAGATGTGTAAAGAATCTCCCCAGAAAGTGTCTTTACCAGGTGAAAACATCGCAAGTCGGGCAAAACAAATATGCTGTCAGTATTTGAAAGATATGCATGCTCAAATCCACAGTTGTCCCCAGGCTTTCTATAAAAAAGTTTTCTCCAAACGAACGTAGAGTCATCAAATGCTTGTAATGGAAAAGAAAGGAACACACATGCGAAAAGAAGAATGCAAACGAACCCCTTGCTCGGGGTAGCAAGAGAAATTTTGTCTGTTTTCATAAGTCCTCCAAAAATTATATTAAAATGAAATTAAGTTTCTAATGTAAAAAGCACAATGATAGCATCGAGTGAGGAGCGAAGATGATGTCCCTTGAAATTTTCGCATCATTTTTGTTCCAACGTTTAGGAATACAAATTAACAATTTTAAAATTAATTATACAAATTTTTGTAAATTTCATTTTAAAATTATAGGACTTTATGTCAACATTTATTTTGCTTTTTTTAATTTTATGCGCGTCAGGGGAAACTTGCACTGTTGAGAAGATTTACGATGGAGACACCTTTGTTTGCAACGGAGAAGTTATACGATTAATAGGCATTGATTGTCCAGAGACCAAGGAGAATAAGCGCATCGGATACCAGCGAAAGCTTGGTGACACAAAGACAATAATCAAGTTGGGAAAACGTGCAACGAGATTTGTGGAAAAATTAATTCCAGTAGGCACAAAAGTTAGGTTGGAGTTTGATGTCCAACGATACGATAAATACGGCCGTACACTTGCTTATGTTTGGCTTCCTGATGGCAGGCTGCTCAACGAAGTCATTCTTGCCGAAGGATACGCAATGCTTTTAACAATACCTCCTAATGTGAAATATGTAGAAAGATTTCAGAAAGCAGAACAACAAGCCAACCAACATCTTGATTGTGGTCGTCTTCCCAGCCCCGTTAGCACCAAGAAAACCGAATATCTCGCCATTTCCAACTTCTAAATCGATATTGTTCACCGCAATAAATTCACCAAATTTTTTCGTTAGCCCTTTTGTTACGATAGCGTTCATTAATTCCTTTTCGTTATCAGATGTAAAAATACATTCTCTAATGTTGGATTAATCTCTTGAATTTGATAAAGTTCAACACCGGCAGATTCAATACTATTTTTCACTTTTTCAACAAGATTACTCTTTTGTTTGTGTAAAACAAGATGGATTCTGTCGCCAAATACTTGCACATCACCATATTCTTTTAAGATTTTGCTGCCAGTGTTCAAATTTGAACAAATAATTTCGAGGACGGAGAAATCAACATTTGCAAGTAGATTTGATGGAGAATCGCAAGCCAATTTCTTCCCACTATCCAGCAACAGAACTTTATTGAAACGTTCGGCTTCATCCAGATACGGAGTGGCAAAAAATATTGTTTTTCCTTCCAGAACAAGTTTATGTAACAAAAACCAAAATTCACGCCTCGAAATTGGGTCTACTCCCGTTGTTGGTTCATCAAGTAAAAGTATTTCTGGTTCGTAAATTAACGAAGAAATTAATGCCAATTTTTGTTTCATTCCCCCTGAAAGATTTGCAATCAAAGTGTTTCGAAAATTCTCTAAATTGACAAATCTCAACAAAAATTCGATTCTGTCTCGATAATTTTTGATTTTATGCATTTCCGCAAAAAATTCAAGATTTTCCTCAACTGTAAGATCAAGATAATGGGAAAAGTTTTGCGATAAATATCCAATCAATGGCTTGATTTTTTTATAATCCTTCAAGATGTTAAGTCCATTAATAACAATTTCCCCTTCTGTGGGCTGAATTATTCCTGCAAGAAGTTTTATTAATGTAGTTTTTCCGCTTCCGTCTGGTCCAACCACCCCAAAGATTTCGCCCTTTTGGACAGAAAAGGAAAGATTGTCTATGGCTTTCCTATTATTATAAATCCTAGTAAGATTCTCAACCTTAATAGTTGGTTCCATTACTTCTGTAATTCAGAAATCAAAATTTTTGAGTCCGCCGGCATTCCAGATTTGAGTTCCATATTGGGATTTGGGATTTTTATTTTCACGGCAAAAACCATTGTTTCTCGCTCGTCCTTTGTCTGTACATTTTTGGGTGTGAATTCTGCTTCGCTCGATATGTAAACAATCTTCCCTTTAAATACTTTTTCTGGGTAAGAATCACAACGAACTTCGACGTATTGACCATATTTTACCTTGCCCAAATCTTTTTCCGAAACATAAACAATCATCTCCATCGTATCCAGTTTAGCAATTTTGAATAATGGAATTCCTTGCGAAACTATCTCACCAACTTCCACAAATTTTTGTAAAATCTTGCCTTCAACTGGGGAAACTACTATACAATCGGTAAGATATTTGCGAAACAATTTCACATTTGCACTCGCTCTTTGTAAATTTGCTTCTGCTTGTTCAATTTCTTCTTTCCGAAAGAGTTTTGAAACCTTGTTATAATTCTCTTTTGCTTGTAGATAACGAGATTGAGCAAGTTTGAAATTCAGTTCAACATCTTCGAATTGCTTATCACTTACAACTTTGTTTGCTTTTAATTTTTGGAAACGTTCGTAATTTGTTTTTGCAATCGAGAGATTCTCTTCTGCTTGCTTTAATGCTTCCTCTGCTTGACGAATGTCCTCAATTCGAGCCCCTTTTCGAAGAAGTTCCAACTGCGCCTTTGCAGAGGATTCACTTGCAAGTGCTTGTTCATATTGGTACTGATAATTCTCACTATCCAGAATGGCAAGAGTATCACCTTTGCGAACGTCACTACCTTCGTCAACAAGAAGATTTAATACTTGCGAGTTTACTTTTGAAGAAATAAGAATTTCTGTAGCTTCAATTATTCCGCTGGCTTCGATAAATCCTTTTGAATTTTGATGGGAACAACTCAGAGTTAAACTTAAAAGCAACAATACAATAATTTTTTTCATAATACATTACTAATAATAAATACAAAGTTAAGCAAGTAAATTTTATTAATTTTGCAGTCGAGGGTCCCGTAGTTCAGGCGGATAGAACAGCAGTTTCCTAAACTGCGTGTCGGGGGTTCGAGTCCCTCCGGGACCACTCCTACATAGCTTATGTTACTCACCTCCAAATATTTGGGAAATCCTTCTCTACACATCTCTTGCAGAACAAAAAAATGAATCTCATTTCCTATTTCGAAAACCCATCAATATTGAACGCAAAGAGTGAATCTCTGTCTTCGAAAAAATATTTACAAAAAATGGTGCAAAAAGATATATTAAAACAGCAAATAAACGAATGAAAAATCTATATTCCAAATTCATTCCAGAAGTTACTTGAATGGTTATAATGTAAATAAAAATCATTATAAGAAAAAGCGGGATAATCTTGTTCCATTGATACTGAATTGGATAAACCCTTTGTGAGAAATAATATATTACTATTGCAGAAACAAAATAGGCAAGAAGTGTTGCCCAAGCAGCACCTCGATAGCCCAGAATAGGAATTAAAGCGAAATTCAAAGCAATATTCGCAATGGCAGAAATCCCAACAGCAACTGGCAAGTATTTGGTCTGCTTTCGAATATTAATTCCAGCAGTAAAGTTGATGTAAAATCCGTTAAAAACATAGCCAATCATAACAATTGGAATAATATCCAGCCCTTCCCAATAAGTTGGTTCTATAAATCGACCACCGAAAAAAGGAAGGCGTATCAAATACTCAATAAAGAATGAATTAAGAAGAAAGACGAAACCAGAGAAATAGACAAAATATTTAAAAATTCTTGCAAATAACTGTTTGGAATCCGAACTCTCGTAGTGCGTTAAATAGAAAGGTCGCCAGGCATAGTCATACATTGCAACAAAAAGCATCATCGGAATAGCAAGTCTATAGTTCACCATATAAATACCAACATTTTGTGCATCAGTTAGATATTTTAGTATAGGACGGTCGACAACTTGTAAGATAATTCCAGAAAATGTGGCTGGAATCGTTGGCAAACCAAATCTAAGCATCTCTTTGAACAACTTGCTATTCCATTGGAAGAGTGTCAGTTTAAAAATTATTGGAAGAAAAATAGCGACTCCAACAATGTTTGCAATTAATTGTGCATAGAACACACCTTTTATACCTACACGAAGAATTACCACAAAATAAATATTTAAAGCAACTGCAATTACAATCAAAGAAAATCGAATAAGAGAGAATTTAGCAACCTTTCTAGTCATTCTCAAATATGCATACGGCACAACCATTAAACAATCTGTGAAAGGAACAAGTACCGCAAGTCGCACAATTGTTTCTCTATCTGGAAGATTAGTAAGAAAGTTAGAATAATAATTTACCGTTAAAAGTAAAATTGTTGTAATGATTATTGCAATCGAAAAAATTGTGAGATACGCATAAGTAAATGCAAGTCTACTTTGATTGAAATTGTCTTTCGAATAGAAACGAAAATAGGCAGCGTCCATACCAAAAGTATAAATTACATTGACGAAAGCAATCAAAGCAAAGAAATTGCCAACATCACCAACTTCTTCAACAGAAAGATAATTTGTATAAAATGGAGTAAGCAGAAAGGTAAGGAATCTTCCAATTAATATGAAGATTCCGTATGTAAAAGTATCACTTGCTAAACTTAAAATTCTGCTTTTCATTATCGCAAAAAAGCAAAATTGCAACAAATTTGGTAATAAGCAGAATTATAACAACAATTGAGGCAGATAAAAAAATTTTATTACAACGCAGGAAAGATTATCTCATCACAATTGTTTAATTTTATACTTTTTCAAAACAAATGGTGAATAATGACCCGAAAGGAACTCGGTAAAGAAATTTATAAAGTTTCGCTTTTACGTGGTGAATTCCGATTACGTTCTGGAATTTTAAGTAATGAATATTTCGACAAATATCAATTTGAAAGTGACCCAAAACTTTTACGAGAAATTGCCAAAGGTATGATAAATTTCCTTCCAAACGATTTCGACTTAATTGCTGGACTTGAAACTGGGGGAATTCCGCTTGCCACAGCAATTGCCCTGGAAATCAACAAGCCAATTGTCTTTGTAAGAAAAAAAGCAAAAGAATATGGAACAATGAAACTTGCCGAAGGTCCGAATGTTCAAGGAATGAAAGTTGTTGTAATAGAAGATGTTGTTACCAGCGGTGGACAAATTATCAAAAGTATTGAAGATTTACGGAACCTTGGTGCAATTTGCAATCTTGCTCTTTGCGTAATCGATAGAGAGCAGGGTGGAAAAGAAAACCTCGCAAAAATTGGCATTGAACTTCGTTCACTATTCACTATAAGTGAGATAAAATCCTTTAATAAATAATCCACATTTCCTTTTTTTTACGATTGGCATAAGTTTTGTTTTTATTTTTCTGCATATTGTGTAAAATAATATGAGAAAAATAGTATATATATTGTGTTTTATTATTGTTGGATATACTTCCAACGCTCAAACTATCTACATTGAGCGAACTGATGTCGAATCATCGAGAAGTAGTTTCGTAACAGCCACATACAACTTTTCGTTTAAGGTTAGGGTTGATGGTGTTTCAAATTGTACATCTATTTCATTTGTATTAAGATACAATCAAACGGACTACGTACATTTCTCAAATTATCGAACACTTCCATTTAGCCAAAACGGTTCTGTTTTTGTATTTCCGTGGTATAATCCAGTAGACGGCTTCGAAAGGATTTACACAGGAATACTTAATGGTGATACAATTGGCGGGCAAGGAGCAAACAATCCAGAGGCAATTGAATTCGAGTTTACGGTCTCTCCCAACGCTCCTTTTAACAACATATTGGAATTATACTTTGAAGACGCGGAAGCAGTAGTTTCCGAGTCTGGAATTGGGAAAATAATCAAACTAAAATCTAATCCAATTCTATTGAACATTCACGGTTTTGTAGAAGTTTGGCCAGGAGACGCAAACAACGATGGAATTGTAAACATCAACGATGTTTCAACAGTTGCTTTATATCTTGGTTATGGTCCAACCAAGCCCAATTTTCGAGCATTCCAAAGACTAAACCCATCAACAAATTGGTTCGGACAAACTTCACTTGCTTGGGACAGTTTGGCAGTTACCTACGCAGATTGCGACGGTGACGGCGAAGTTACCATAAACGATATGCTTGTAATTCCATTGAATTTTGGCAAGACACATCAACTGAAAAGTCTTGTTTCAAGCGAGAACGACCAAAACGAAAATTCATTAATACAAAACATTGCAAAAATACCATTTACAATAAAAGCAAATGAACCAGTGATTGGTTTTGTGGGAGAAATAGGCAGTGAAGACTATTTCAACCCAGTTTCAAAATTTGATATGGAAATGCAAACACCAACAACTTTTTGCACAATGACCAAAAACCAGTTTGGTAATTATGTTGTATGTGGCTCGACCAACGGTAGTGTCTTAAACAACCAGTTAGTGTGCTTTTCAAATAGGAATTTTCCAATCACAGGAAAAGCGATAACCCCAGAAGGAAAAATAGTAGACGCTGAACTAACTCCTTTACAGATTTTGTCCTCCAACGTTGAAAATTCAACAAGTCTCTTTCTTGAGAACATACAATTCCCAGCAAAATTACGAATAGTAAACATTTTAGGCGAAACTATCATTTTAGAAGAGATTAATTCGAAACAAGAAATCTTTTCGATTCTTGAAAATTTACCCAATGGCATTTACTTTATTCATATCTTCGACAAACAACAAAATTCGTTTTATAACCTAATCAAGTAATTCAATCATTAAACCAATCGAATTTTTTTGTGTCTAAATAATGATTTAGACATTTATTCGTTTTCATTTTTTCATTTTTGGTTTAGATATGAAAACAAAATATTTTTTTAATTTGTTAATATTTTTTGCTTTTTTTACAGTTAATATTTTTTCGCAAGAAACAAGGCAAAGACAAATTCAAAGCGACCCGATTGGAATCGTTCGGGGAAAAGTCGTAGACGACCAATCACAAAAGCCAATGGAATATGTATCGATTCGGCTTTTCCGTTCACGTGATTCATCTATTGTTTCTGGAAGTCTAACAAATTCACAAGGTTACTTCGAAATAAAGAACGTGCCCTTTGGTCGCTATTATGCAGAAGTAAAATTCATAGGCTTCAAAACTAAATTGGTCGATTCTATTTTTATCACCCCAAGAAACCCAGAGGTAAACATCGGCGTAATCCATTTTCAACCAGAACCAATACAGACCAAAGAAGTCGAAGTTACAGCACAAAGAGATATTATTTCCTACGCAGTCGATAGAAGAATTTACGACGTTTCACGGGATTTAACTACAAGCGGTGGAACTGCTCTGGATGTGTTGAGTAATGTTCCCTCTGTTTCAGTAGATATTGAAGGCAACATCACATTGCGTGGTAGCGGAAATCTTCAAGTATTAATCGATGGAAAACCTTCCTCGCTATTGGGTTTCGACCGCGGAACTGCTCTCGACCAAATCCCAGCAGAAAATATTGAGCGAATCGAAGTGATTACCAACCCATCGGCAAAGTATGACCCAGACGGTGTGGCTGGTATCATCAACATAGTTTTAAAGAAAAACACAATGCTTGGCTACGGTGCAATTTTAAGTGCTAATGTGGGAACAGCAGATAAATACAACGGTTCTGTCAACTTGAACTTGCGAACAGATAATTTCAACTCTACGATAGGATACAACTATCGAGCGTTTAGTATGCGTGGTAATACAGAAAGTTCAAGAAGTTCATTTTCCCCAGACTCTACATATTTAACTCAAAACCAATCCTTTTTACGTAGGGGCGTGTTCCATCGTTTTCAATTTTCCACTGAATGGATGCCAAATCCAAAGAATTCATTACTCTTCGGAGCAAACGCTGGCTTTTTCGATAGAAAAATGTCAGATTCAACTGGGTATCTCTTTTCCATAATGAATCCATTTATTCAAGAACCTTATCACAGAAAAAATTCGTCCGATGGAAAAAACCTATCGGCAGATTTAAGTTTATTTTATAAATACCTATTCGACAAAAAAGATAAAGAATTCAACACAAATCTCCTTTTTATGACTTTTAAAGGTGATAATAATAATTTATACTACGAAACGCACAATGATACACTTGGTTTGATTGAATATCCAATTCGGCAGAACAACAAATCAGATTTCCTCAATAATAATCTAACATATGAAATCAATTTTATTAATCCATCAGACATTGGAAAATTAGAAATCGGAGCAAAAGCAAATCTACGTACCATTGACATAAATTATAATTTCTACATTTTTAATAATTCATCACAAGTTTGGCAACTCGACACTAATATCAGCAACGAGTTTGGATACAACGAAAACATCATTTCCGCTTATGCCACATTCAGTTCCAAAATTTCCAATATTAGTTATCAGATTGGTTTACGTGCAGAGCAAACATTTACAAAAGTGGACCAGAAAACTCTAAATGAAGTCTATAAGGACAAATATTTCAACCTTTTTCCAACACTTCATCTGAATTATCAGATTGTACCTTGGAATAGTCTTATGTTTAGTTACACCCGTAGAATCAATCGTCCGCAATCGATGGTGTTAAATCCATTTATTGACTACTCGGACCCCCAAAACTTGTCTAAAGGAAATCCATACTTAAAGCCAGAATTTTCAAATTCTTTTGAAATTTCCAATTTGTCGTACTTTGGAAGAAACTCTTTAAACCTCACCCTGTTCTATCGTTACACAACTGACATAATCTCCCGAATAACACGGCTCGACACGAGCAAAACTTTCACCCTAACCACGTATGAAAATCTAAACAAAAGTAAGAGCATTGGTTTCGAAGCAATGTGGAACCAAACACTTTTTGATTTCGTGAAATTCAACTTAAACTTTTCATATTTCTATTTGGACATAAATGGGATTCCCGACTATGGAATTCCATCGAGAAATAGCAAAAGTTGGAATATTAAATTGAATACGATGTTTAACCTTACTA
Source organism: Candidatus Kapaibacterium sp. (assembly GCA_013414795.1). Classification (GTDB taxonomy): domain Bacteria; phylum Bacteroidota; class Ignavibacteria; order Kapaibacteriales; family UBA2268; genus Naka2016. The sequence goes on along the minus strand of CP058732.1, from coordinate 1,441,437 downwards.
AAAACATAGATTTACAATTCAACCTATCTTATGATTCACCAGTTGTAACTACTGGGGGCGGTGGTATGTACTGGCGTTTCTTTGAAATGGGAAGTGTTGGTAAACTTGACGGAATCTTTACATCAAGTTTGGCTATGAAGATTGACATTCTTAACGGAAAAGGAACTATAAACTTCCGATTAATGGATATTTTCAAAACAATTAATTATAATCTTACCACAAATGGAGCAAACTTTGTTTCCAATATTCACAGAACTCGGGAAAGTCGAGTTGCCTTCCTTGGTTTCCAATACAAAATCAATGAATACAAACGACCCAAAATTAGACCACAGGAAAATATGCCAGAAAACGAAATGGAATAGAAAAAATTTGCTATTTTCGCTTTTTTTTTGTTGAGGGTTTATGAATAAAAGAATCTCCGTTTTTAAACTTGCCTTGCTGCTTATCCTTCCGTTAACAGTTTTCTCACAAAGTGATTTTAAAATTTCTGGCGAGTTTCGTGTCCGAACTGAACTTGACGGAAGAGACTTCCTCAATCGAACCTATCCACAATCGTTCACTGCACTTCGAGCTCGGTTGGCTTTTGAAAAGAGCATTAACGAACATATCAATTTCTTCTTACAACTCCAGGACTCCCGTGTTTTTGGGGAAGAAAAATCCACTTTGACAAGCCTTGCCAACATTGACCTTCATCAAGGCTACGTTATTTGTAAAGACATTTTCGATACTCCATTTTATTTAAAATTCGGTAGATTTAAACTTGCCTATGGTAAAAACAAATTGTTCGGTCCAAACGATTGGCATAACGTTGGTCGAAGTCACGATGGGTTTGTCGTTGGGTACAATACCCCAAAAACAAATTTTGATATATTCTGGACCACACACACCAATTTTATGAATTATCGTGCTGGTGCCGCCCGTGTTTACCAAAATTACAATTACTCCGAAGCACCCGCCGATACTGGTTTCAATATCCTTGGTTTTTATTATACGAAAAAGTTTGCCGATGCATTTACTCACGAACTAATTGCTTACTACGAATACGACCGCTCAAGACCAAATGGAAAAGATATGCATTTAAAACGCTACACTATCGGAACCGCATTGGAATTCAATTCGCAATATCTTCCAATTAGTAGTAGAGTCGAATTTGCTTATCAAGGAGGCACCATTACTCTGGCACAAAAGAAGGATATTTCTGCTTTTATGGTTTTAGCAACTGTTCAATACAAAACAGACAACTTTACCGTTTCTTTAAATGCCGACATAAATTCTGGTGGCGATCCTTTGAAAACCAACAAATATAAACTTTTTGACAATCCATACTCAACAAAGCACAATTTTCAAGGTTATATGGATTTCTTCACTGGTCTATCGGATACAAAGTTTACAACTGGTATCTACGGACTAAACGACTACTTCCTTCGATTAATCTACATTCCTTTCAAAAACTTCAACATCCAACTCGACGGACATTATTTTACGACCTTCACAAGTTTTGTCGATAGTCAGGGAAAAGAAATCTCTAATTATGGTCCAGAAGTTGATTTGGTACTTCGTTACAAACTCTATGAGGCTTTGGAACTGGAATGGGGTTCTGGTATATTCCTTGCAGAAGATGTAATGAAAGAATTATACGGAACAATACCTGGTAGAAATGGTATTACAAATTTCGACCCTGCATTTTGGACTTATCTGCAATTTAATATTAGGTTTTGACACTTGATTAAATTCCATACACACATACTGGCTAGTGGAATTAATTTCATTAGCCAGTTTTTTATTACATTCTTAAAAAAATATGTTTTTTTTCTCAATAAAATTCAATAAATTGTAATTTTTTTTATTGTTGAAAAAGTAAAAATGCTGGGAGTTCAAAATGAACGTGTATGAAACAAAACAAATAAGGAACATCGCATTAGCTGGACATTTTAATACTGGAAAAACGACTTTCTGTGAATGTCTTCTTTATTACGGAAAAGTTATTAACCGACGTGGTACGGTTGAAGAAAATTCAACCCAATCTGATTTTAATGAAATTGAACAAGTAAGAAAATCCTCTGTCCTTTCCTCTTTACTTTTTATTGAGCATAACGGAACCAAAATTAATTTCATCGATACGCCTGGAATGGATGACTTCATTGGAGAAATGATTGCAAGCCTTAACGTCGTCGAAACTGCTTTCATCTTCGTCAATGCACAAAGTGGCGTTGAAGTTGGAACAGAAAACGCTTGGGAGTATGCCTCGAAATTCAAACTACCTACCGTTTTTGTAATCAATAAACTCGACCTCGACCAAGCGAATTTTGAAAATACATTCAATCAATTAAGAGAATTGTTTGGAAGAAAAGTTATTGCATTTCATATTCCAATATCTGTTGGACCCTCGTTCAAAGCCTTTTATAACGTTTTGAATATGAAACTTTACGAGTATAAAGACGATTCTTGCGTCGCCGAAATAAAAGATATACCAGAAGGCGAAAAATCTAAGATTGAACAATATCGAAACGAACTACTTGAAATGGTTGCCGAAACCGATATGGAATTAATGGATAAATATTTAGAAACTGGAAACCTTGAAGATGAACTGCTCTATCCCGCTTTGAAAAGAACATTCATTGCAAAGGATATTTTCCCTGTTATCTGTGTGAACTCTAAAAATAACATTGGAACGGACTTCTTCGTCGATTTTGTTACTAACATATGCCCTGCTCCCGACGAATCCGAGGGTAGAATCACAAAGGCTGGCAACATTCAAAAAGTCGACCCGAGCCTTCCTGCCTCGCTTTTCGTTTTCAAACTAACTAGCGAAGCCCATTTGGGCGATATGACCTTCTTCAAAGTACAAACTGGGAAAATTGTTCCTGGAATTGATTTAATAAATGAAGCAAAGTCTCAATTGGAACGATTAAATCAAATTTTTGTAATTAACGGAAAAAAACGAATTGACGTAACTCAACTAAATGCTGGTGATATTGGTGCAACTGTAAAACTTAAATTCACACAAATTAACCATACATTGCACGAAAAAGGTTTCAACATTGATTATGCTCCTATTGAGTTTCCAAATCCAAGAATTCGTATTGCAGTCGCTCCAAAGAATAAAGGGGAAGAAGAAAAAGTTGGAACATCATTAAATAACTTGCACTTAGAGGACCCAACTCTGGTTGTTGAACATTCTCCCGAACTGAAGCAAATAATTGTTTATGCACAAGGAGAACAACATCTTGCTGTTGCCAAATGGCGATTGGAACATCGGTACAAAGTTGAAGTCGAATTCAAGGAACCACGTGTACCCTATCGTGAAACCATCCAGAAACAAGTTCGCGGAATGTACAGACATAAAAAGCAAACTGGCGGTGCTGGGCAATTTGCCGAAGTGCATATGATGATTGAACCCTATGTCGAAAATGCACCTATTCCCTCTGAATTTACGGTACGTGGTCGTGAAGTCTACGACCTTGAATGGGGCGGAAAGTTGGAATTCGTGAACTGCATAGTTGGTGGTGTTATCGACCAAAGATTTATGCCAGCAATTTTGAAAGGTGTAATGGAAAAGATGCAAGAAGGACCTTTAACAGGCTCCTATGTTCGAGATATTCGAGTTGTCATTTATGATGGAAAGATGCATCCAGTCGACTCCAACGAGGCTGCATTCAAAACCGCTGGTATGATGGTCTTCAAAGAAAACTTCGTAAAAGCAGACCCAAAAATTTTAGAGCCAATTTATAATGTTGAAATAAAAGTGCCAGAGGAATTTGTTGGCGACGTTATGAGTGATTTGCCAAGCCGTCGTGGAGTTATTATTGGAATCGAAAGCGAAGGAAGATACCAAAAAATTAAGGCAAAAATGCCTTTGGCGGAACTCGATAAGTACTCAACAGCACTTCGTTCAATGACCCAGGCACGGGCAACCCATTCGCAATCTTTCGCTGAATATCAAGTAGTACCGCCACAAATTCAGCAAAAACTTATCGAGGAATATAAGAAACGACAACAAGAAGAAAGCGAGTGAGACGAGTTTTTCTTATTAAAACTTAAAGAGAATCCTTAACGGGATTCTCTTTATTTATTAATTTAGTTTCTTTTTAAAATGTATTTTTTAATGAGGAGTTTGCCGATGGATATTAACGAAATCAATGACCAAAAAGCAAGACGAAAAGAAGAACTTGAATTTTTAGAAAAAATTGGAATTAATCCTTACCCCTATGAGTTTAACAAAACGCATTCTGCAATAGAAATAATTTCACAATTTAGAGACGAGGAACCAGAAAAGTTTTCCAAAGTTTTCGTTGCTGGCAGAATTATGACATTTCGTCGTATGGGAAAAGCCACTTTTTGCGATATCCAAGACGAAACTGGTCGAATTCAAATATATTTTCGAAAAAATGATTTGGGCGATAGTTACGACTTGTTGAAATATTTGGACATCGGCGATATTATTGGGGTCGAAGGATTTGTATTCAGAACTCGTATGGGGGAAATAACTGTCCATACACAGCGTTATGAAATACTTTGCAAATCTCTTACTCCTATTCCTGTACCAAAAGTTGAAGAAGACGAAAGCGGAAATAAAATTGTTCACGACCAATTCACCGATAAAGAACAGCGTTATCGGAAAAGATATGTTGACCTAATTGTAAATCCAGATGTGAGAGAAATTTTCCGAAAACGTGCCAAAATAATTTCATTCATTAGAAATTACTTCGATAGTAGAGGCTGGCTTGAAGTTGAAACACCAATACTCCAACCAATATACGGCGGTGCAACTGCCCGACCATTTATCACCCACCACAATGCACTTGATATTGACCTTTACTTAAGAATTGCTGACGAACTATATTTGAAAAGGCTCATCGTTGGTGGTTTCGAAGGCGTATACGAAATCAGCAAGAATTTCCGCAACGAGGGTATGGATAAAATGCACAACCCAGAATTCACCGCCCTTGAAATTTATGTCGCCTATAAGGATTACTTTTGGGTGATGGAATTAGTAGAAGATTTGCTAAATTCCCTTGTAACTTATTTATACGGAACAGAAAAAATCGTATATGACAATGTCGAAATAGATTTTAAAAAGCCATTTGCTCGTAGGAAGATGTTCGACTTGTTTAAAGAATATATTGGTGAAGATTTGAAAAACAAATCCGAGCAAGAACTCCTTGAAATTGGAAAGCGATTAGAACTTGAATTTCCAGAAAACGCCAGCAAGGCAAAAATACTCGATGAGATTTTTTCTGAAATAGTGCAACCGAATCTTATTCAACCAACTTTCGTTATCGATTATCCAATCGAGATGTCTCCATTGGCAAAGAAACACCGTAGCGAAGAAGGTCTCGTTGAACGCTTCGAATTGTTTGTAAACGGGTTCGAAATCGCAAATGCATTCTCCGAGTTGAACGACCCTCGCGACCAACGCTCCCGTTTCGAGGAACAAGCAAGATTACGAGCCAAAGGCGACGAAGAAGCAATGGTAATCGACGAAGATTTCCTTAATGCTTTGGAAGTTGGTATGCCCCCAACTGGTGGTCTTGGAATTGGAATTGATAGACTTGTTATGCTTTTAACAAACCAAAAGTCTATCCGTGATGTTATTCTATTTCCACAAATGAAACCCGAAAATCAATAGATAGAAATGGGAAACTTCGTTTCAAAATTTGTCTGGGCTATTTGGAAGAATCATTATGCATTGGCAAAAAAAATTAAACTTGGGAATTCTGTCGAAGAATTTTCGATAGTTTCTATTTTCCTTACCACTGTCTTTTATACTTTAGGAATTTCTTCACTTTTCTTTTTTTTTCGTTTCGAGACAAAATATTCTTTAGACACAAAAATTCTTGGTTTATTACTTTTTTTTATAATCTCTGGTGTTCAAATACTTTATCTTTTTAATAGAAAAAAAAACTATTTGAAATTGGAAAATGGCAATTTTAGTTTTAGACAAATAATTTTTATTTTCTTGTTGTGGGTATTAATTTTTCTTATTCTTGGATTAGCAATGATTTACGACTTCTTTGATGGTAACATAAATACTTTGATTTATTATTTAAAAATTCATTATAGCAAATGAAAGAATACGAGTTTTTACCATATCGACAACCTCGTTTGTTGAGAAAAAAGTCTCCTCTTTGGCTTCATCTTTTCCTTTTTGCCTTTACATTTGTTACCACAATGATTGCGGGCACCCATTGGGTAATGAAAAACTACCTCGATTTGAGCAACTGGCACTACGGACTTACCTATGCAGTTTTGATTATGTCTTTCCTTACCTCTCACGAAATGGGACATTACATTGCATCAAAGATTCACAAAGTTGATGCCTCTTTGCCATTCTTTTTGCCAGTCCCAATTCCAGATTTGAATCCATTCGGTACATTTGGTGCTGTCATTGCAACACGCTCACCCATTACGAACCGAAAAGCATTATTCGACATTGGAATTGCTGGTCCTTTGGCGGGTTTTGTTGTGTCACTTTTAATTCTGATTTGGGGCTTTACCCATCTTCCAGCCAAAGAAACAATATACCAAATCCATCCAGAATACTTAATCAATTATAACGGCGAAATACCTCAAACTGGTTTACATTTTGGGGACAATTTGTTGTTCTATATTCTCTCAAAAATTTTTGCCAATCCAAATGGTTGGCTACCACCAATGAATGAAATCTACCATTATCCTTTCCTTTGCGTGGGTTGGTTCGGGTTGTTTGTTACTGTGTTGAATCTGCTCCCATTTGGACAACTTGACGGCGGACATATACTCTTCGCTATGTTTGGTGAAAGGCAATGGAAAATAGCCAAAATACTTTGGTGGGCAATGGTTATTTTTGGGCTTGGCTCACTGCTCGACTCTCTACTTTTACTTTTGGAAGAAGTTGACTACCCAGCAAGTTTTTACATCTGGCTCCAAGATAATCTTGCTCCTTTTCTAAAACAACTTAAAAACACCTTGCCAATTTGGTTCAATGCTTGGGGAGGTTGGCTCTTTTGGGCAATTATCACTAAAATATTTATTAAACTTCCCCACCCTTATATTCCTTCTAACGAACCGCTTGGAAAAATAAGATTTGCTCTCGGGTTCTTTGCAATATTGATTTTAGTTCTTTCGTTTACTCCAAATGGAATTTACCTTAAATAATATGAAAAAGAATTTTTGGCTTGCAACAATATTAATTTTGCTTTTTTCAACAATAAGACTTATACCCAAAGACGCAAATCCTTTCTTCTTCGACGCAATTTGCTTTAAATCATCAAATTTTGATACACTCTCCAGAATCGACATTTTTGTTGTCGTTCCATATTCAACCCTTTCTTTCTTCAAATCAGATAGCAAATATACTGCTGAATACACTTTAACATACACTCTCAAAGATTCAAATTCTTCAACTTTAAAATCCAAATCTATCATCAAAAGAATTGAAGAAAAAGACCAATTGGAGACTTTGGGTGCTTCGGCAAAATTCCAGGAATCCTACCATTCGTTCGAAGTTCCAGAAGGCAAGTATATAATCGAGGCAACAGTTTACGATAAAAATTCAAATACAACTTACACCAAGAGACGAACCACTAATGCTTTAAACTTTTCAAAATTCGACTTTGCTCTTTCTGGAATTATGTTTGTTTCTGAAATCGAAGAACAAAACTCCGAGTTTAAGATAACTCCATACCTTTCCGATAATCTTGGCAACCTGGATAATATTTTCATCTTTTTGGAAACTTACCAAAAAAGCCCAAAATATGATTCCGTTGATATTGTTTACCAAATTGTAAATCCTAAAAACAAAGACGAGTACCGCAGTTCTCGAAAAACTTTTTCTTTGAAGAACAATCAGCAAATTTTTTTCCCTTTGGTGAAACCAGTCTCATTAAAAAACGGGAGTTATTTCTTAAGGGTAACTGCTCTTAAACCTTCACGCACGTCTGATTCGAATTTTACTCCATCTGAAATCCTTTCGGTTTCCGAAAGAGCATTCGAGATTACCCCGAGTATCTCAAACCAAGTGCTTACAAATTTAGACAAATCAATTCGACAATTGAAATATGTTGCATATCAAAGCGATATTGATTACATTAATCAAGCACCAGACCCCGAGGAAAAGAAGAAACGATTTTTGGAATTTTGGAAAAAACTTGACCCGACCCCATCAACTGAATATAATGAGGCATTTGAAGAATATTACGAACGTGTTTACTATGCAAATGCAAACTTTAAATCTTACATCGAAGGCTGGCAAACCGATAGAGGTATGGTCTACATTGTGCTTGGTCCACCAGCAACGATTCAAACTCAATCAGACTTTTATAGTAACCGAAACTACGAAATTTGGAACTATGCAAATAGAACTTTTATATTCGTAGATTACAGTGGTTTTGGAGACTATCGATTGTATTCCCCACCAACGTTTAACGAAAAGTATTCTTATAGATGAGGGGTGAAAAGATGAAATTTACAATAAGTGGAAACATCGTCGACATTGTTGGAAAAAAAATTTTCCCTGGCACAATTTTCGTTGAAAATGGCGTAATCAAAGAAATCAAATCTGATATAAATGCAGAATACACCAAGTATATTCTTCCTGGTTTTATTGATTCGCACATCCATATTGAAAGTTCTCTATTACCGCCGTGTGAATTCGCAAAAAATGCTGTGAAATTTGGAACCGTCGCCACAATTTCAGACCCACACGAAATAGCGAACGTATGCGGCATCGAAGGTATTAAGTTTATGATTGAAAACGGAAACCAAACACCATTTAAATTCTTCTTTGGTGTACCATCTTGTGTCCCCGCCACTCCATTCGAAACTTCTGGTGCCTCAATTACAGCAAAAGAAATTGATTTAATCTTTCGACAATTCAATTTGACATATTTAAGCGAAATGATGAATTTCCCAGGTGTAATTTTCGAAGTTCCAGAAGTAATTGAAAAAATCAACGTCGCAAAAAAATATAATGTGCCAATAGACGGACATTGCCCAGGGCTTGTTGGTGATAACCTTACTAAGTATATTTCATTTGGAATTACAACAGACCACGAGGCTACCACCTATGAAGAAGCAGAGGAAAAAATTTCCAAAGGAATGAAAATTTTGATTCGTGAAGGTTCTTCGGCAAAAAATTTTGATGAACTTGTTCCTTTACTTGCAAAATATCCCGACTCTGTAATGTTTTGCTCCGACGATTTACATCCATTCGATTTAATGAATGGACACATTAACATACTTGTCAAAAAAGCAATTGAAAAAGGTTTTGAACTGTTCGATGTCTTACGAGCAGTTTCCTTAAATCCAGTTTTGCACTACAAAATTCCCGTTGGTTTGCTAAGAGTTGGCGACGACGCAGATTTCATCGTTGTCGAAAACCTAAAAGATTTCAAAGTTGCAGAGACATATATCAAGGGAAATTTGATATTCAAAGATGGGAATACATTGTTCGATTTAGATGAAATTAAAACGGTCAACAATTTTAATGCAAAGTATAAAACGAAGAAAGACTTTGAAATCTCTGCAAATGGCAAAACACAAATTCGCATTATTGAAGCAATCGATGGCTCTTTGCTAACTAATCAAATAATCGACAGCCCAAGAATTGAAAACGGATTGCTCGTTTCAGACCCAGAACGAGACATTCTTAAAGTTGCGGTGGTCAATCGCTATCAAGACACAAAACCATCAGTTGGCTTTATCAAAAACTTTGGATTGAAACGCGGAGCAATTGCTACAAGCATAGCCCACGACTCGCACAATATTATTGCTATCGGTGTCAATGAAGAAGAAATAGCAAATGCAGTGAATTTGGTTATAGCCAACAAAGGAGGAATTTCCTTCGTAGATAATCAAAACAAAGATGTTTTGCCTTTGCCCATTGCTGGACTTATGAGTGATAGGAAAATACTCGAAGTTTCTAATAAATACACTGAAATCGAAAACAAAGCCAAATCTGTAGGGTGTAGATTAACATCACCACTTATGACAATGTCTTTTATGTCTTTGTTGGTTATACCAAAATTAAAAATTGGGGACAAAGGGCTGTTCGATGTCGATAAATTTTCCTTTGTAAGTCTTTTTGCTGATTAGAGGTAAGGATGAAAAAAGTCTCGATTTTACTGATTTTATTTCTGGAAAGCATTATCAATCTCAATTCAAAATATTATCTCTTGAAAATTTTTTTAGAGCAAGAAAATGATTACCAAAAATTGCTTTCTTTAAATTTAGATATGGAGTCAGCAACGTATGGAAAAAGCGAAATAACAATTATCGTGAACGAGTATGAAAAAGAAATGATAGCAGAAAATGGATTTAAGTTCGAACCATTAATAGAAGATTACGAGAAACATCTTGAAATGAAAATAAAAGAAAATGTAGATAAGTTTAAAGAAGATAATTTGCAAGCATTTGAGTACGGTTCGATGGGCGGTTTTTATACCCTTGAAGAAATTTATCAACAATTCAACAAACTTAGCAATAACCCATATTTTGTCGAAAAACAAGAAATTGGATACTCCTGGGAGAAAAATCCCATCATCGCATACTGTTTTGGGAGCAGGGATAACAATAAACCAGAAGTTCTCATTACCGCTTTACATCATTCCCGTGAACCAGCAACAGTTACCACAATAGTTTATTTTTTGCAAAATCTCTTAGAAAAAGCAAAAAATGGGGATGATGAAGCAGTTTACTTACTTGAAAACAGAAGAATTTGGATTATCCCAGTTTTAAATCCCGATGGTTATTTGTATAATCAAAAGAGTTATCCAAACGGTGGAGGATTATGGAGAAAAAATCGTCGACCGATAAGTCAGACCGATACTGGAGTTGATTTAAACCGCAACTATGGTCCATACGAGTTTTGGAACGCAAATAACAATGGTTCTTCCACAAATCCCAAAAATGAAACTTACAGAGGACCAGCCCCATTTTCTGAACCAGAAATAACCGCTCTTCGCAACTTTTGCTTTAAACGAAACTTTCGATTGGCACTTAACTTCCATACCTACGGCGGTATGCTAATTTACCCTTATAGTGCTTTGCCATTTGAAACACCCGACTCAATTTGGTATAGAAGTTTCGGAGCATATCTACAGCCAATAACTAGTTACTATTTTGGCACAGATGTTCAAACTGTTGGCTATCCAACACGAGGTTCCTCGGATGATTGGTTCTACACCCCAGATTCAACCAAAGGCAAAATTTTAGCATTCTCGCCAGAGGCAAGTTTCCAATTCGATGGTTTCTGGCCCAAAAAGGAACGAATTTTACCAATTGCAAAAGAGAATTATCCTTTGATTCTAAATTTCCTTTGGTCTGTCGAGGCAAATATCCGACTTTGGGATTACTTTTACAATTTTGACACAACTAGAAAAATTGGCTTTCTCCAACTTGAATTTGCAAACATTGGGCTTGAAAATTCAACAAATTCAACCCAAGTTAGAATTTATTCAAACTCATCCGATTATTCTTTGGATACAATATTTGAACTTCCCCCACTTCAATCTGCCGAAAGATTTTATAAAAGCATACAGTTGCCAATACCAAACGAAACATTCAAAAATGGAAGCGAAATTGAATTCACAGTTTCAGTTATTCATAATAATCTTGTAAGAAAAGACACAATAAAGTTAACACTTTATGAGTACCAAATTGTTGATTTAAAAGACTCGACTCTTTGGGATTTCTCACTTGGGAAATGGGGATACGAAATTCTCAATGATTCAAATTACATCCTTCTTTGCGATAGTCCCTATTACAACTATAAAGATTCTTTGGACAACTATCTCGTTTTTCGAGCACCATATAGATTGGGAGCCAACAATTTTGAATTGGAACTTACATCACGCTGGGCAATTGAACCATTCTACGATTACGCAAAAGTTGAAATATCCACAAACAACGGAAGGGATTGGACGCCACTTCGTTTCAAAAGAAGCACAATCGCTAGCGGAAATCAATATGGAAAACAAAAACTGGGTGAATTCGGTTTTGCTGGTTATATTCGGTTTTGGAATACTCAAACTTTAAGTTTAAAGGAATTCCTATGGAAGGAAATATTATTACGTCTTTCGGTTCTTAGCGATAGAGCAAAAAATTCCGCTGGCTGGGACATAAAAGATATCAAACTTCGAAAATTCCCCAATATTAGTTTCCAAAACTATGTTTCTACCCCAAAACCAATCAACAAACTTTTTCTATTTAGCCAAGGAAAATTCCTTCAAAGTATCGAGTTAACAGAAAATATTCAAATTTATGAACTTGCAATTTGGGACATTTTGGGAAGAAAAGTGTTTACGCAAAATTACCCCGAACCAAATAGCACCATTTACCTTCAAGGTATAACTGATGGGGTTTACTTTCTAAGACTGAGCACCAACGAGGGATATAAGAATTTCAAAATTCTTGTAAAATAAAAAGAAGAAGCGCTCGCTTCTTCTTTTAGTAGCGGGCCTAGGATTCGAACCTAGAACCTTCGGGTTATGAGCCCGACGAGCTTCCATTGCTCCAGCCCGCGATCATCGAAATACAAAATTAACAAATTTTTTTTAAATAAACAAATATTTTCTAACAGTTGGAATAAAGTTTATTTTGGAACCCAGACTACCTCTCGACGATACGGGGAAGATTTAGAATTTAAAACTCTGTGGTAGAAAACCTTTTCTGTCTTCCTATAATACTTGTCAATTAAATCCAAACTTAAATCATCGTCTAAAATTATGGTTTTAAATTTCTTCTCTTTCAAAGCAATCTCAAATTCTTTGATTAACTTTTGCTTTTGTGGAACATTGCTAATAAACAAATCATTCAAAAGGACATAATGTGGTAAGGAAGGCAATCCAAAATCCCTTTGGACAAAATTGTATCCCATTAGATAAACATCCCCGCCAACACTTTTTGCAAACTCGAAAACTTGCTCGACATCCTTTTTATCGCTATCTTTGGGTATTGGGTATATTGGATCGTATATCAAAAGTATTAATTGAAAAAATGCAAGAACAACCAAGACGGTTTCAATACTATTACTGGGAAAGTTGCTGTTCTTTAATCCATTAGATACGATAGGAAAAAAGACCGAAATAGCAAAAACTAGTGGCATTAGAACATTCAAAAAGCCACCATAATGAAGACGGGTAAAATATGAACTTAACATTGTCCCAAGAAGTAGAAAAATGAAGTAAGAATTAGAACCTACGAAAATAGATTTGTAGTTAAGTAAAATATAGGCGAGGATAATCGCAAAAGAAATTGAATAAAAAGGCAAAATATCTACTGTCCAGAAAGTTATTGCCCGACTCCAAATCCAATGATGAGTTGAGGGGAAATAAAAATTCCAAAAGAAATACCACCCATTGCTCAATATTGACTCAACAACAGTAGAAGTAATAACCAAAGCAAAGTATACAGTTGAAAAGAAAAATGCAAGTTTTTTCTTTTGGATGAACAACGGGATTATTAAGAAAATTGTTACCAAAAGATAACTTTGTTTTGTGTAAAAAGCAAGGAAAGAAAAAACAGCAGAGAAAAAAATATCCCTTTTTGTCTCTTTCAAAAGAAAATAGAATGAAATGATGATTAACAAATTGGCAAGAGAATCAACACGTGCAAGGTCGAACCAAAAGCCAGTTGTCGAAAACGAAAGCACATAAATTCCAACTCCAACAATGCTCCAAAAGTGGTCTTTTGTTATGAAAAAGATTATCTTATAAGTAAAAACAAGTGATAGAATAAAAGAAAACAATGAAAGAAATCTTATGGTAGCCAGACTGGTTCCAAAAAGGTACGACATTCCAGCCCCAATGTAGTAGAAGAAAGGTGTATAAATGTATGGAATAAATTCTAAACTGGGTTCTGTGTAAATGTTTTTCCCTTCGAGCAATCGAATAATGTGTTCAATTTCCCCACCTTCCATCCATTCTAATTGATACGGGTAGTTTATTCTAAAAAGCATAACAATTAAAGTAATTAAAACGAATGCAGATATAAAGAGAAGAATCAATCTTTTTAGAAATCGAGATATTCTTTCTTGCTGTTTTGTTAATTCTGGCATTTGTTTTGCTTATATCCTATTTTGTTCAAAATAGTTAAATTTGTTTTTAAAATTTTTTGAAAATGAAAAAGACAAAAATACACATTTGCGTAAGTTTAATAGTAATTTTTACCTTTCTTATTGTTTTTTCATATAATGTCCTACCAAAAGACTGCTACCCAACACCACCAAATCCTGAATTAATTGTAAATGGCAATTTCGAACTCGGGCTTTTTGGATTTAAAACAACCTACGATACGAATTATATCAAATTCCCTAAAAACATTAAGATAACTACTAATCCCTACAATGAATATTATACTTTCGATAGTTGTGCCGACCCAGTAACTCCAAACGGTAAGTTCTTAATTGTTAACGGCAATGACCTCTTCGATGGTTTAAACATCGTTTGGGAACAAGAAATTGAGGTATTACCCAATAACTTTTACAAATTTCAATATATGTATGCAAATATCGACGCAAAAGTTGATACCAACAAGAACCTCCCGATTATTCAGGTTTCTTTCAATGATAAATTTTTCGATACCGTTTACGTGCCCAAGGAAACTTGCCAATGGCAAACCCGCTCTTTCATTTGGTATTCGGGCAATAATACAAAGTTAACTATAAGATTTCGTGATTTGCAGTTGAAATACTTCGGAAACGACTTTGCTCTTGATGAAATTTCCTTGAAATCGCTATGTGATGTTCAAGCCTGTTCGGGCGAAGACAAAGAAATTTGTGCTGGGGACACAGTAATTCTTGGTGATGTAACAAACCACAGTGCAATTCAAGGTTTCAAACCCTATAAGTTTCGATGGTTCCCAGAAGAAGGGCTCGATTCTCCTTTTTCACCCAACCCGCTCGCATTTCCTCAAAGAACAACTACTTACTACCTCGAAGTAACTGATAGTTTGGGCTGTGTTGCTTTTGATTCGGTTACAGTGGTTGTCCATTTAAGACCCTTGGCTCTTATCACTCCAAACAAGTCTCTTCCCATTTGTCCTTGCGACAGCATTACCCTTGTAGCAACAGAAGGACTGAAATATCTTTGGTCTACTGGGGATACAACTTCCTCAATTACAGTTAAAGATGAAGGTTATTATAAACTTCGGGTTGAAAGCCCCTTTGGTTGTATCGATACAACTGGCATTTATGTTTCCAAGTATCAAGTTTCGACCACATTAAAGTTCGATACTTTGTATGCAATGATTGGGGAAATTGTTACTTTGCCATTGAAGTTGGTTTCGGAAACAAATCATTTCATTTGTGGGTACGACAGTTTTAAGGTTGTTGTCTCATATAATCCCTCACTTCTTTTACCAATGAATTTAAAACCAACATTAAGCAATGGAAACATTGAAAAGATAGAGATTTCTGGTTTCTCTTTAAAAGAAATTTTGGATAGCCTTGTATTTTTTGTTACTCTTGGAAACGATACATCAACAAACATTACTCTTGAATCATTTCAATGGAATTGCGACAAAGTCGACGTTCAAACAATAAACGGAAAAGTCATAATTAGTAACATTTGTAAAGAGGGAGGAAACAGACTTTTCGAACTTACAAACAAACTATTTCTTTCTGAAATCCCAAATCCATTGACAAGTGATTTAACTATCTCATTCTATGCAATAGAAAGAGGTCGCACGCAAGTTAAGTTAGTTAACAATCTTGGAGAAATTATATCTATCCCTTTTGATAAATTTGTGGAGCCAGGATTTAACTATTTTAGAATAAACAAATCCCAACTTTCCTCATCACTTTACCACTTGATACTTGAAACACCCACAAACAGAATTGTTCACAGTTTTATCGTAATTGACTAAAGAAATAATTCGAAAGTTAAGGTTTAATCTTTATAAACTTTAAAAACTCGCAAAATGATTTAATTATTAAGAATTTTCGTCAAAATTTAAAAACAAAACTACAATAACCCAACAAGTTCACGAAGCATATTAATTTCTTTTTTAGTTAGATGTCTCCATTCACCACGCTTTAATCCACTGGTTGTAAGATTAGCAAACATTTTGCGATTCAATTTCTTTACTTCATAACCAAAATGCTCAAATATTCGCTTTATCTCACGATTTTTTCCTTCTGTCAAAGTTATGGTAACTTTTTTTGGGTCTTTGAAATCAATAAACAATTCACATTTTTGAAATTTCACCCCATCAATTTCCACACCATTTGCAATTTGCTTTGCGTGTTCAACTTTCAATGGCTTGTCCAATCCAACAGTATAGGTTCGTAGGATTTGATACCTAGGGTGCATTAAACGATTCGCCAACTCACCATCATTTGTAAGCAGAAGGACACCAGTTGTATTTCTATCCAGGCGACCGACTGGATAAACACGTGATTTAGTTTGAACCAAATCAACAACTGTTTTACGCCCCTTTTCATCTTTCAAGGTGCAAATCGTATCTTTTGGTTTATTAAGTAGAATATATTCATATCTTTTTAATAGTTTAATAGGTTTACCATTTACTGTAACAAGGTCGTCGAGAGAAACGACCGTACCAAGTTTTGTAACGACTTTGCCATTTACCTTAACCACCCCGGATTTAATCAATTCGTCGGCTTTGCGGCGGGAGGTAATTCCAGCCTCGGCAATCAACCGATTTAATCTAATTCGAGATTTTGAATATATTTGAAGATTTTCGCCCTCTTTCGTAACCATTTTTTTAAGCATTAGTTGAAACCTTCTTCCCGTGACAATGTTTATATTTCTTTCCGCTTCCACAAGGGCAAGGATCGTTTCGTCCGATTTCCTTTTCGGTCTTTCGGTACGTTTTCACAGCAGTAACATCACCCTGGGCTTGCTGTTGCTGCTGTGCAAAAGGAGCAACAAGAAATTGAGGCAAAGTTGATGAATGGGAAAATTGCAAACTGGACTGGTCGGGCATAACTCTCTTCAATGTGGGAAGATCTTTTCGAGCGCGACCAACAGCACGCACCTCCTTTTCAATAACTGGTGGGAAGTAGCGGAACACAAATCGAACAATATCCCGATTAATGGTTTTTATCAAATTCACGAAAAGTTTATATGCTTCGGCTTTATACTCAAGAAGTGGATCTTTTTGACCATAACTACGCAAATGAATACCCTCTCGCAAGTCGTCCATTTCGCGTAGATGCTCTCGCCATTTGTCGTCAATTATCTGCAATGTCGCAATTCGTTCAAGTTGAGCCATAAATTCTGTACCCAAAAACTGCTCTTTGCGGTCGTAAAATTCCCGTGCAGCATCTAATACTTTTTGTATCACTTCTTCCTTTTTAAGACTTTCAAATTCTTCCTTCGTAAGGTTCAATTCACAAAGCAACGTTGAACGAACGACATTTTTAAATTCTTCAACTTTTAAATCAGGATGAAACTCATCGTACCAATCGTAAGCAAGGTCTTCAATGTATTCAAATATCTCTGGGCGAAGTCTTTCGCCTGTCAGAGCATTTCTTCTTCGAGCATAAATCACCTCGCGTTGCTGATTCATTACATTGTCATATTCCAACAAACGCTTTCGAATACCAAAGTTATTCTCTTCGACTTTTTTCTGGGCTTTTTCAACATTTTTAGTAATCATCGGATGGAAAATTGGTTCACCCTCGGGAATTTTTAACTTTTGCATAATGTTAGCGATTCGTTCGCCTCCAAATAGGCGCATCAAATCATCTTCCAAAGAAATAAAGAACTGTGATGTACCAGGGTCTCCTTGTCGACCAGCACGGCCTCGCAACTGACGGTCGATTCGGCGTGCTTCGTGCCTTTCTGAACCAATTATCGCAAGCCCACCATTTTTCCTAACTTCGTGGTCGATTTTAATATCTGTACCTCGTCCAGCCATATTGGTTGCAATCGTAACGGTTCCTTTTCTTCCTGCCTGTGCAATAATTTCCGCTTCTCGTTGGTGGTGCTTCGCATTTAAAACATTGTGGGGTATTCCCTTTCGGCGTAACATCTTACTTAAAAGTTCCGAAACCTCGACGCTTGTGGTACCAACCAATACTGCTCGACCTTTTTTCAACTCCTCTTCAATTGCCTCTATAATCGCATTATATTTTTCCCTTTTTGTTCTGAAAATCAAATCATCTTTGTCAATTCGAATTACCGGTTTGTTCGTTGGTATTACGACAACATCCAACCCATAAATTTTTTCGAACTCTGCTGCCTCGGTCTCGGCAGTACCGGTCATTCCAGCAAGTTTTTTATACATTCGGAAGTAATTCTGGATTGTTATTGTGGCAAGGGTTTGAGTATCGCGTTCAACTCGAACGTGTTCCTTTGCTTCTATTGCTTGGTGCAATCCTTCGGAATATCTTCTTCCTTCAAGAATACGTCCAGTAAACTCGTCAACAATAAGGACCTTACCATCTTGAACAACATATTCAACATCCTTTTCATACAAAGAAAAAGCAACAAGAAGTTGATTTATAGCGTGAATTTTTTCACTCCTCTCGGAATAGAGAACGTAAAGTTCATCTTTCTTCTTTTGCTTTTCCTCCGGCGAAAGACTTGAATCACCTTCAATTTGGCTTAATTCTGTTGCGATATCGGGAATAACAAACATATTGGGGTCTTCTTGGGCAGTGCAAAGCATTTGCCTACCCTTTTCTGTAATGTCAACATTATGATTCTTCTCATCAATCGTATAATACAACTCATCATCGATTTCGTGCATTCGCTGTCCTTGGTCGCGAAGGTAAAGCAGTTCAGTCTCTTTTAACAACTTCAAATATTCGGGTTCTTGCAAAAGTTTTGTCAATCTTTTATGCTTTGGTAACCCTCGATAAGCACGAAGCAACAGAACGCCGGCTGCTTCTCTATCTTCTTTTGAACCACTTTCAAGTAACTTCTGGGCTTCAGAAACAATCTGGTTTACAAGTTTCGTTTGTGCTTCAACCATTCGGCGAACACGCGGCTCCATCTCTTGATAAATTTCATCTGTTGTGTGCTCTACTGGTCCAGATATTATCAAAGGTGTTCTTGCTTCGTCGATCAAAACAGAATCAACTTCGTCAACAATTGCATACCAATGCCCCCTTTGAACGATGTCCTTTGCATCTATAACCATATTATCGCGAAGGTAGTCGAAACCAAATTCGTTGTTCGTTCCGTAAGTTATATCGCAATTATATTCTTTTTGTCTCTGTTCAGTGGTCATATTCGATTGAATTACACCAACTGTAACACCGAGGAAATCGTAAACTGGCTTCATCCATTCCGCATCGCGTCGGGCAAGGTAGTCGTTTACAGTAACAAGATGGCAGCCTTTTCCAGCAAGGGAGTTCAAATATAAAGGCATAACAGCGACAAGGGTTTTCCCCTCGCCAGTTGCCATTTCTGCAATTTTGCCCTCGTGCAAAACAATGGCTCCCATCAATTGCACATCGAAAGGAACCATATCCCAAACGTAATGTTGTCCCGTATAGGTATAAGCATAGCCACGGTCCTTCAACCTCTTGCAGGCTTGTTTAACAACTGCATACGCTTGTGGCAAAATCTCGTCGAGGGTTTCCTCGACAGTTTCGAAAATCTCTTTATCTAATTTTTTTATTTCTTCTCTAATATCGGCAACTTCGGAAGGGGTCAAAATTTCATTCTTCAAACGTTCGGACAATTGCTCCTTCTTTGCTTCCAAGTCCTGGATACGACTTTGGATAAGTTCGCGAAATTCTTGGGTTTTTGCCCTTAATTCGTCATCGGATAAATTATCAAATTGTTCAAAGTATTCGTTAATTTTTGCTACAATTGGTTTCAGTCTTTGAATATCCTTCTCGTGCTTTGTTTTAATTATTTTCTTCAAAAAACCAAACATATCTTACCTTTAATAATAAATATAAAAGACGACCTACAAAATTAAGTATTTGAAAGTGCTAAAAAACAAAGGCAACCCAAAAGGGTTGCCTTAAATAAAAAACTACAACAAAAAATTATCGCCTTCTGGAAGCCAGCCTATCGGGAACATAGTCTGGATCACTGTTTACATAACCACGAGTGAAAATAGTTTTGTTGTTTGCAAGTAAAATGCCAGCAACGTGCGGAGCAGCCATCGAAGTTCCACTCATCGTTGCGTAACTACCATTTTTGTAGGTAGAATAAATGTTTACGCCCGGAGCACAGTAATCAATTGGTGGATTTCCAAAATTGGAAAACGAAGCAAAATTGTTATTTACGTCGTGGGCTGAAACAGTAAATACATTTCTTCCATTTGCTCTTGCAGGGGAGAAATTATTTGCATCTATTCTAGAATTTCCAGCCGCCAAAACCACGAGGAAATTTTTTGCTCCTAATGCAACCACTGCTTGGTCCAAAGCCGGAGACACTTCCCCTCCTAAGCTCATATTGACAACGTCACCAGGTTTCCCCCGTTTGCCGATGTAATCAAGCCCAGCAATAATATCGGAATCCCAGCCCCAACCACTGCTCGAAAGTACTTTTACTGCAGCGACTTTGTTTCCAGCGGCTACACCAACAACACCAAAGTCATTGTCCTTCGCAGCGATAATTCCAGCAACGTGTGTACCGTGCCCGTGAAAATCATTAGGTGTTGTTGAATCAATCCCAGTCCTAACAAATGTCTTGGAAAGATTTACATCAACATTGAGGTCTGGATGATACAAATCGATACCGGTATCAACTACCCAACCGATTCTGCTGTTATTGTTGGACAAAACATATCCACCAACTGCGGAAATTCCCCAAGGTATTGTCTGAGTTCCGGCGAGTGGTTTTTCCTGTTTATCGGGAAGTTTTAAATCCAGTGGTTCAATGCCGATTTGTTTATCTTCTTCAACCAAGAGAACCTCGGGTGCATTCTTTAATTGCTTTATTTGCTGTTCGCTTAAATAACCTGCAAATCCAAGTACTACCGAAGAATAGACATACGTTACGGAATTTCTCTTGACATTATAATTTGCTAGGAATTGGATAACGTAATCTTCTCTTCCCTTTTCGCTTAGGGTTTCCACATCTTTTGTGGTTTCCTTGAGAAGCACAATATAATGCTTTGGAGCATTAGTTGTTGGGTCGGTGGGATTAGGATTATTGTCCTGTCTAATGCAACCAAAAAAGAGCAACAAAAACGATAGAAACAAGCCGAATGAAAAAAATCTAATCATAAACAACCTTAAAATAATTTAAAAGACAAATATAAGAATTTATTGCGTTCTTGATGCAAGTGGATCTGGGTTACCATCTGGATCATTTGATACATAACCGCGAGAATAAATGCTACCATTATTTGCAAGTAAAATTCCAGCCACGTGGGGTGCTGCCATCGAGGTACCGCTCATAGTAGCGTATCTTCCGCTCTTATAAGTTGAATAAATACTTACCCCTGGGGCACAATAATCAATTGGTGGATTCCCATAATTGGAGAAAGAAGCAAAAACATCACTGCTGTTATGAGCAGAAACTGTATAAATGTTTGTACCGTTAACCCTTGCGGGTGAATAGTTTCCAGCATCAGCAGAAGAATTTCCAGCAGCAATAACTACAATCAAACCAGCGTTCGCACACCCAACAACTGCATTGTCTAATGTCGTCGAAGGGCTTCCGCCAAGGCTCAGATTTACAACATCATTTGTGTTGCCATATTGAGCAACATAGTCCAAGCCAGCAACGATATCCGAAACATAACCAGACCCGTTGCTTGAAAGAACTTTGACAGCAACTACTCTCGCCCCAGCAGCAACCCCTACAACTCCTATGGAATTATTTTTTGCAGCAATAATCCCAGCACAATGCGTTCCGTGACCATTGTTATCGTCGGCATTGCGGGAATCTCTTCCACTTCGAACGAAAGTCCTCGACAAGGAAGTGTTAACATTCAAATCTGGATGGTCAAGGTCGATTCCAGTATCGACAATCCACGCAATACGTGTAATATTTGAACAGTCAACATATCCACCCACAGCAGAAATTCCCCAAGGAGTTGTTTGCGCAAGAGGTTTTTCGCTTTTTTCTGGCTCTTCAATTACTTCGGTAGGAGGCAAAGTTACAAGTTGGTCTTTTTCAATCACTTTCACTTCGGGTAAGGAAGATAATCGATTCACTTCCTCCGATGTCAAATAGCCAGCAAAGCCGATGACCGCCTTTTTGTAAATGTAAGTAATCTTATCCTTGGAAATGTTATTCGCCACGATAAATGATTTAACAAAGTTTTCCGCTTCGTTAATTGAAAGTGTAAAATCTCCTTTTGTCGATTTAAGTAACACAATGTAATGGTCGTTCGAATTGGATTCGCTCGGTGAATCGATTATGCTTTGCTTTTGGCAAGATAAAATCAAAAAAGCAAAGCCAAAAACGAAAAGGAAATTATATAAGAACTTTTTCATAGAACCTCCAGAAATGATTTATATTGAAAATCAAATATAAAAAAATTATTGTATCCGAAATAATTTTTTTGAAATTTTAAAAAATTAAAATTTGATTAGTTGACTAAAATTACAATTAAATTTACTTTGTTGGGTTTTAAGTTAAATAGTAATTTTGTTTTTTTTTATTATTATGAACGAAAAAATATTAGTTTTAGATTTTGGTTCGCAATACACCCAACTTATTGCTCGTAAAATAAGAGAGTGTGGAGTTTTTGCAGAAATCCACCCATTTAACATATCAATCGATGAAATTAAAAAACTCTCTCCAAAGGGTATTGTTCTTTCGGGCGGACCATCCAGCGTTTACGATGATAATTCACCTCATCCAGACAAGAATATTTTCGAACTAAATATTCCTATTCTTGGAATTTGCTATGGACTTCAATTAATAACCAATTATTTTGGTGGAAAAGTCGACAAAGCAGCAAAGCGAGAGTATGGTCGGGCAAAGTTTAAGATTTTCAAACGTGTTCCTCTTTTCGATGAAATCCCAGAAGAGTCCACTGTTTGGATGAGCCATAGCGACAGAGTTGAGGAAATTCCAAAAGGTTTCGAAATTCTTGGAACAACAGAGAATTCAATTTCTGCAATCTATAATAAAGAAAAAGAAATCTATGGATTACAATTTCACCCAGAAGTCCACCATACCGAATTTGGAAAAAAAATTCTTGAAAATTTTGTTAGAAAAATCTGTCGATGTGAAGAAAATTGGAATGCAAAATCATTTATTGAAACTCAAGTCGAAACAATTAAAAACAAAGTAGGGAACGAAGAAGTTATTCTTGCACTTAGCGGAGGTGTGGACTCAACGGTTTGTGCTGTGCTGATGCATAAAGCAATTGGAGAGCAACTTCATTGCATTCACATTGACACTGGATTAATGCGATTGAATGAAAGTCAACAAGTGGTATCTCTTTTTAAGCAGCATTTTCACATACCAATCAAATTGATAGAAGCCGAAGAAATTTTTCTTACTCGTTTAAAAAACATAACCGACCCCGAGGCAAAAAGAAAAATTATTGGACAAACTTTTATCGAGTTATTCGAGCAAGAAGCCAGTAAGTTTAAAAATGCAAAATGGCTTGTTCAAGGCACTCTTTATCCCGATGTCATTGAATCGACAACAGTAAAAGGACCATCGGCAACAATCAAGTCCCACCACAACGTCGGCGGATTGCCTGAAAAAATGAATTTAAAAATCATAGAACCACTGCGAGAATTGTTTAAAGACGAAGTTCGCAAGGTTGGCTTAGAGTTAGGCGTTCCGAATTGGTTTATCGAACGACACCCCTTTCCTGGTCCTGGATTGGCAATTAGAGTTATCGGTGAAGTAAATAAAGAAAGACTGGAAATATTACGAAAAGCCGATGCAATATTTATCGAAGAAATTCAAAAAGCAAACCTATACAACGAAATCTGGCAAGCATTTGCTGTTCTCTTGCCTGTAAAAACTGTCGGAGTTATGGGCGACGAAAGAACATATGAAAATGTTTGCGCTTTGCGCGCTGTCTCGAGCATTGACGGGATGACAGCCGATTGGTTTAAGATACCATACGAAATTTTGGATCGAACGGCAAATCGCATAATCAACGAAGTAATTGGAATCAACAGAGTAGTTTACGATATAACCAGCAAACCGCCTGGTACTATTGAATGGGAGTGAAACTTGCTCGACTATTCCATTTCAAATGCCTTTTGTCTATTAATTTGTGCTTGACGACGAGGCTTTAACTTTTTTTCATCCAAAAGTTTCTTTATAATAATTTTAACATCGTAGAATGTTTTATAATTGAAGTGGGGAATTCTATGTTTGTTGCAAAAACGACTTAAAACTCCTTTTGCAAAAATAATATCCGCATATTCAACCATACAAAAATCGGAATAGCCATCGCCTATATAAACTAAAACCTCATCTTCGGCTAGCAGTGATAATGCAATATTCCTTTTGCAGGAACCAACATTGTCGCATTGACAAGATTCATTCGCATAATTAAAAACTGGGTAGAAATGTCGCCCAAGTTTCACAATTGAATTAGCAAAGTATTTTATTTTTCCCAGATTAACTTTTTCAAGCGAGGCTTCAATGTAAAAATCAAACCCATCACTTAAAATCTCAAAAGGTATGGAATACTCTCGACAAAAATGAATGAATTCAGAAAAATACGCATCCAAAGTTGTTTGCTCACGTGCAAAATTGTATAATTCCTCAATTGTAACATCTTCGGGAAATGTTCGTAAAGTTTCTATCCAAAAGTCGCGCAGTTTCAAATCACCTCTGGCTAATTGAGAAAGATATGGTTCAAGTTTCCCAAAATGCTTGATTATGTCAATACAAACATCAGTTATTGCAATGGTTCCGTCGAAATCAGAAAAGATGTGTGGACGCCACATTTTAATCAAGTTTTGCACCTAAAGGACCACGCAAGCCACGGTAGGAAACAAGTTCGGCGGCAACATAGCCGATAAGTATTTTTGCCGCAACTTTAACTGGCATTTTTCGGTCGTCGTCGGTCAACCAAACGTAAATTGCACCCTCGCTCTTAAATAGTCCACCTTCAACAACGAGGGGCTCGACAACAACACATCGAAATTTGCCCGCGGGTACCTCAACCACTTGCTTCCCAAGTATTTTAACTCCAAGGCGATATGTCGAATCTTTGTAAAAATTGTATAGATAAAAAACAGTATCTTTTGGGAATTTGTTGATTGGCAAAGTTCTCACGTAATAAAACGCAGATGTAATGTCGTGTACAAATGGTGGCACTTTGTAAGTTTTTCCTTCGGCAAAAACTAAATTTTTCTCCTGGTCAAATTCCGCTTTAAAATCGCGTTTATAGTTGCCTTCGCGAATGTGCTGTTCAAATTCCCAAGGGAAAATCCCTTCGACATCCAGAACGGTTCGATACCAATCGCGAACTCGATAAATCCATTCAAGAGATTTAAGCGAATTTACTTGATAGCGTATATCATAACATTCCCTACCTCTTACATATATCGGCTTGGGCAAAATATGGAGATACCCTTCACCTGCAACTATAAAGCCATACCTAACCTTATAGTCCAATCGTTCACCATACCCAAAAGCCTCGTTTGGATGGTATCGAAATTGATTTTTAGAAATTAGAAAATGACTAAAAAAAAAGATTAGCACGGAAAATGAAATTAATCTAAACCAAAATTTAATTTGCATTTTTATCCAAGTAATAAGTACGTGAAATCAATAACATATTGAGGAATTAAACCAAAAAGTATTGTAGCAAATAAGCAAAATAAAACAGCCACAAAAGGTAAACCAAAACGAGGTTCGATGCCTTCCTTTTGCTCTTTGAAATACATTGCTAAAATTAATCCAATGTAATAATACATCGAAATTATTGAAGAGATAACGGCAATAATTGTCAACCAAAGATAACCAGCCTTGATTGCGGAAAGAAATAGAAAATACTTACCAAAAAAGCCAGCAAACGGGGGTATACCTGCAAGCGAAAGCATAAAAACAGACATCGTTCCTGCAAGGAATGGATGTTTTTTGGAAAAACCGTAGTAGTCTTCTATGGTATTAAATTTATTATCCTCTTTTTCGCCAAGCGAAAGAATTGTAAATGCCCCAAATTGCATAAATAAATATGCAAGAGCATAGAAGCCAATAGCATTCCACCCTTCTGGATTGTTTGCAACAATACCCATAAGCAAATAGCCAGCGTGGGCAACACTGGAATATGCAAGCATTCTTTTAACATCCTTTTGAACAAGAGCAATAAAATTACCAACAAGCATTGTCAATGCAGAAATCACTGCAAGTATTGTTTGTATATTAGCGACTGTCTTCAATGTCGCTTCCAAGCCATGCATTGGCAACAAAATAGATTTGGCAACCAAAAACAAAGCAAAAATAGCCGAGGCTTTCCCAGCCGTGCTCATAAAAGCCGAAACTGTGGTCGGGGCACCAGTGTACACATCGGGTGCCCATTGATGAAACGGGAATGCAGCAACTTTGAATGAAAGCCCAATAAAAATCAATCCAATACCAATTGCTAAATAAATACTTGTGAAATTTCCACTTTGCACAGCCAGGGCTATGCTCGAAAAATCAATAGATTTTGTAGCCCCGTAAACGAAAGCAATTCCATAGACCAAAAACCCAGTTGCAAAAGCACCAAGGAGAAAGTATTTAATTCCAGCCTCAACGCTTTGTTGTGATTTTCGGAAAAAACCAGCCAGAACGTAAAAACTAAGAGACATCGTTTCAATCCCAAGGAACAAGGCAAGAAGATTGTTTGAATGTGAAATAATCGTCATTCCAAAAGTTGAAATAAGAACCAAAGTGTAGAACTCGTTCAATTCCTTGTAATTTGCTCTTTGGTAATCACGGGATGCAAGAATTGTCAAAATTCCAGCAAAGAAAAATATCAAATCGAAGTAATAGGAAAAACCATTGAATGCAAGAAATCCTTTCGTTATGAATTTAGAATAATCTGGGTTATGTGCAAAATCTAAATACTGCATAGACCAAAAAGTCACAATAAAAGATAACAGAAGAGAGATGATAGAACCCCAAAAATTAACTGTTTTATTTTTCCAGATACCATCGACAACAAGAAAAACAATTATGGCAACTGATAGTATAATCATTGGAAGCAAAAGGTAAATTTCTTCCACCATTTTTCCATTCCTTACTTTTTCTCACCAATTTTAGTTGAAATTTTTAAAACATCTATGTTTGTTTGTGTCGGAAACTTTTGTTGATAAACTCTATTCACAACATTCTTCACCGTAGGCTCTGAATAATTCAAAAAGAACTTCGGATAAACACCAATCCAAACCATCATAATTACAATCGGAACAAGATATGCCCATTCTCTCCTGTTTATGTCTTTTAAAGTATGATTTGCTGGATTTGTTAAAGGACCAAACACGACTTTCTGAAACATTGTTAACAAATAAACCGCTGCGAAAATCACACCAGTTGCACCAATAATGGTATACCAATAGGAATTCAGCACAGGTGATTTAAAGGCACCAAGCAAACTTAAAAATTCACCCACGAAACCATTTAGCCCTGGTAAACCAACAGAAGCAAGCATAGCAACACCAAAGAATACCGTAAAGGCAGGCATAACCCGTGCAATTCCACCATATTCTGCAATTTCCCGTGTATGCCTGCGTTCGTACAAAATCCCAACGGCAAGAAAGAGCATACCAGTCGATAAGCCGTGATTTACCATTTGAATTAGTGCTCCTTGCATTCCTTCCACTGTTATTGAAAAAATTCCGAGCACAACAAATCCAAGGTGGCTAACAGAAGAAAAAGCAACCAATCTTTTTACGTCGGTTTGAACAGCCGAAACAAGTGCACCATAAACAATGCCAATGACAGCAAGGACGGAAATGTATGGTGCATAATAAATTGCAGAATTTGTAAAAAGTTCAATATTGAAACGAATCAAACCGTAAGTTCCTAACTTCAAGAGAATCCCAGCAAGTATAACCGAGCCTGGAGTTGGGGCTTCGGTGTGTGCATCTGGCAACCAAGTATGCAATGGAAAAAGGGGCACTTTGATACAAAACGAAAGTGCAAAAGCAAGGAAAAGCCAACGCTCTATTTCAAAAGGAATTACATTTTGACTTAGAATTTGACGAATTAAAATGAAATTGGAAGTGAAGCCACTTGGCATTTTCAGGATATTTCCACCAACATAAAGTCCAAGCCAGACAATTGCAACAAGCATAAACAAAGAACCAACGACAGTGTAAATAAAGAACTTAACAGAAGCGTAAATTCTATTCTTCCCACCCCAAAGTCCAATTATGAAGTACATCGGAATAAGTACAAGTTCCCAGAAAATATAGAAAAGGAACAAATCCAAAGCAACAAAAACACCAGTCATTGCAAATTGTAAAAAGAGAAGAAGCACATAGTATTCCTTCTCTCTTTTTTCAATTGCAGAAAATGAAGACAAAATCGTAATTGGTGAAATAAATGTTGTCAAAAGAACAAGAAGAATACTAATCCCATCAATACCTACTCGAAAACCTAAATCGAATTTTTCTATCCAAACTGCTTCTGTTAAAAATTGAAATTCTGGATTGGCGAAATCGAATTTTATTAGTAAAAGTAGTGAAACAAGAAATGTTAGCAAGGAAACCGCTAATGAAAAGTATTTAAAAGTTTTGATATTATTTCTATTAACAAAAAGAAGTAGTAACGCACCAATTAAAGGTAAAAACAAAGTCAAAAGTAATTCCATATCAGTTTCATTTAGTTCAACAAATTTCAAAAAGAAAGCAACAACCATATAAAAATGATAATTATACCGCCAAACATCACCAGAGCATAATTCTGAACCATACCAGTTTGAATCTTACGCAAGTACTCGCTAATTTTAACAGTTACAACGGCAGAACCATTTACAATTCCATCGATGAACTTGGCATCGAACAATTTCCACAAGAATTTATTTGAAATACCAATTAACGGGTCGACAATTGCGAAGAAGTAAAATTCATCAACGTAATATTTATGGTACAATGTTCTGTACAACGATTTGAAATTCGAAGCAAGTTTTCTGGGGATTGACCATTCTTCATCGGAATAGAACTTATTTGCAAGAAATATACCAGCAAGAGCAACAACAATAGAAAGAACCATCAACAAATACTCTTCGATGTGGATATGCTCTCCGATTGTAAATCCAGAGGCAGAATGTAATAATAAAATTTTATTTGCATTTGCGAATATAGGCTCCAGCCATTTGTCCATCAGATTGGGATGTTCTCCCAACCAAGCCCCCAATGCATAAGGTATTCCAAGGAAACCACCGAAAGCCGAAAGAAATGCAAGAATTTGCAAAGGGATGGTCATTATTTTTGGTGATTCATGTGGGTGGATGTGATGTTTATCAAATCTCTCGCTACCAAAGAAAACAAGGTTCAAAAGTCTAAACATATAGAAAGCAGTGAAAAATGCAGAAACAATTAAAACAATCCAAAGGAAAATATTTCCGCTTGAAAAAACTTTCCAAAGAATTTCATCCTTCGAGAAAAATCCACTGAAGAAAGGAATGCCAGCAATTGCCAAAGTTGCAATAAAAAATGTAAGATAGGTTTTCGGCATATAATTGCGAAGACCGCCCATCTTCTTGATATTCTGCTCTTCGTGCATCCCGTGAATAACTGAACCAGCCCCAAGAAACAGCAATCCTTTGAAAAATGCGTGTGTCATAACGTGGAAGACACCAGCAACAAAGGCTCCAACACCGAGGGCTGCGAACATAAAACCAAGTTGGCTAACAGTTGAATAAGCAAGTACCTTTTTGATGTCGTTTTGAACAACGCCGATAGTGGCTGCAAAAAATGCAGTCAATGTTCCAATTACTGCAATTACAATCAATGTTGATGGAGCAAGAGCAAACATAGTTGCATTTCTCGCCACAAGGAAAATTCCCGAAGTAACCATTGTTGCAGCGTGGATTAGAGCACTTACAGGTGTTGGACCCGCCATAGCATCGGGCAACCAAACAGCAAGCGGAATTTGTGCAGATTTACCAGTGCATCCCAAGAAAAGCAACATTGTAATTGCAGTAATCAAACCAGTGTTGTAGAAAACACTTATAGAATTTGCTAATGCAGTATTCAAACTCGAGTATTCCAAGGTTTGAAAATTTACAAAAAGAAGGAACATTGCAATCAAAAAGCCAAAATCACCTATTCGATTGACGATAAAGGCTTTGTTTGCAGCGTGTCCAGTCCATTCAATGCGAACTCCTTCAAATTTTCTATCGTACCAAAATCCAATTAAAAGATAGGAGCATAACCCGACACCTTCCCAGCCAAGAAAAGTCAAAAGGAAATTGCTTGAAAGCACAAGATTAAGCATCATAAAAATGAACAAATTCATATAAGCAAAAAAGCGATAGAAACTTCTATCGTTATGCATATAGCCAATCGAATAGAGATGTATCAAAAAACCAACGCCAGTAACAATTAGAGCAAAAGTAATCGACAATTGGTCTACTTGGTATGCCCAATTGACATTAAATTCACCAGTGGATATCCAAGGGAATAAAGTAACAATGTGGGGTTCTTCGTAATTTTTTGCAATCCACTCAAAAAATATTAATACGGTTAACAAAAAAGAGAGAAACACTGTCAAATTTCCGATAAAACCAATGATGCTTTCCTTATTTAAATACTTTCCGAAAATTCCTAAAATTAAAAAACCAACCAAAGGAAACAATGGTACCAAAAATATTAATGAAATCATATTTCAATCCGTCTTAAAAACAGTAAAAATAATTTCAAAAAAATAAATTGTAAAATTAAGAATAGATGATTTATTAAAAAAACAAATTTGATTTTTATTTATTGAAAATTTTTTATTAATTTTGTATTCTTTAAAATATTTGATATAAAAATGGCTAAACAAACAACATTCGCAGACAAAGTTAAAAAGAAAACCAAGACCGAAACAGGTTACAATGTTAAGGTCATTAAAGGCTATCGTACTGAAAGTGGCAATCTTCGTTTCTTTTACAAATTTGTTCGTGTAAACGATTTGAACGAACTCGCTAATGTTGACATTAGTAAATAATTGTAGGAATGAAATATGAAAAAAGGAATTCATCCATATTACAGAACAATTGAAGTTGTGATGACCGACGGTACAACTTTCAAAACTCGTTCTTGCTACAAAGGAGAACGGCTTGTCCTTGAAATCGACTCGAAATCCCACCCATTCTTTACTGGCAAGCAAGTTCTTGTCGACACTGCTGGTCGAGTCGATAGATTCCAAAAACGATTAGAAAAGAGTAAAGCGATTCAAGAACAAAGGAGGAAGAAATGACGGCAATTCATCAAGTTTTAAGTCAACAACAACAAAAGAACAAAAAAACCACTAAAAAGAAAATTAATCCTTATAAAGATGTAGAAGTTTTTGATTATCTCGACTACAAGTTCTTGGAAAAATTTATTAACGACCAGGGGAAAATTCTTCCACGCCGACTTACTGGCGTTACTCCAAAACAACAAAGAAGAATTGCAAAAGCAGTGAAGTACGCAAGACACCTCGCCCTTTTGCCCTTTGTTGCACAAGATATTGGTTAAAAAAGTTTTAGATTAATTAAAAAGGATGCCACCTTCGGCATCCTTTTTTTTATTTATCTGATATGAGTCAAGAACAATTCCTAACATACTTCACCGTACAAATCGTAGTGTTTTGCCCGAGCAATAATGGCTTCAACAAAATCTCCAACTCGAACTTTATGCTTTTGGGCTCTAACATACACAAGATTGTCAACCTCGGGAGCATCAAATTCAGTCCTACCAGCAAAAACACCATTTTTCTTCTCATCAATCAATACTTTGAGTTTTTTCCCAACTAATGCATTGTTTTTTCTTAAAGAAATTTGGCTTTGCAATTTCAAAATTTCCTCTCTTCGCAAGTTTTTAATATCTTCTGGAACAGTATCCCCAAGCGGAAAAGCATAAGTGCCATCCTCTCGGAAATATGTAAACACACCTACCCTATCGAGTTCGTAATCCGAAATAAATTGCATTAATTCTTTGAATTCTTGTTCTGTTTCACCTGGATATCCAACAATCAAAGTAGTCCGAATTACTGCATTCGGAATTTTTGTGCGAATTTTCTCTATCAATTCGATAGTTCTTTTCTTGGTTGTTCCTCTTCGCATTGACTTTAATATTCTATCTGAAATATGTTGCAAAGGAATATCGAAGTATTTGCACATTTTGGGCTCGTTTTGAACAAATTCAATTAATCCTTCGGGTAACCCCGCTGGATATAGATACATCAAGCGTATCCATTCTATTCCTTCGACTTTGGTGAGTTCCTCGAGTAGAGGAATTAGCATTGGTTTCCCATACAAATCGACTCCATAAGAACTTGTATCTTGCGAAATAATTATCAGTTCTTTGACACCTTTTTCTGATAACTTTTTTGTCTCGTCTAACAATTCTTCTATGGGTTTCGAACGCAAAAGCCCACGAATTTTTGGTATCGCACAGAAAGAGCATTCTCTATTACAACCTTCGCTTATCTTTAAATATGCATAATGATTTGGGGTAAGCAATTGGCGTCCCCCTATTAAATTTATCCTAAAATCATCATCGGGCTTAAGGAATCGAACAATTTGTTCGGCACTTTCCACGCCGACAAACAAATCTACTTCGGGAAACTCATTGATTAAACTTTCTTTGAATCGCTCGACCATAC
The DNA here is from genome assembly GCA_013414795.1 of Candidatus Kapaibacterium sp. GTDB lineage: Bacteria > Bacteroidota > Ignavibacteria > Kapaibacteriales > UBA2268 > Naka2016. Next base: position 1,408,813 of record CP058732.1, on the reverse strand, counting down.
ACCCAGAGACAATTACCCGCTCTAACTCTCCTTGAATTTTTCGGTTAACAACATCAAGCACAACTTGAAGATTTTCTTCAACCGCTGGTTTGATAAACCCACAGGTGTTGATTATGCAAGTTTTGGCTTTGCGGATGTCTTCGGTAAGAGTAAATCCGTTTGCCGAAAGCATTCCAATTAATTTCTCGCTATCGACAACATTTTTGGAGCAGCCAAGTGTGAGAACAATGACATTATCATTTTTTTTCATAAACTACCAATTCTTTTCAATTTTCTTTTCAATGCGGGGAAGAAGTTTTGCTTTGATTTCCTTTTGCGTTTTTCTCTCCTCGTTTCGCAAAGCATTCAAGATATTTTGAACATTTTGCTGGGAAAGTTTATTTTGGTTCGGTTGTTGATTTTGTTTCTGCTCTTGTTCTTGTTGTTTTTGTTGTTGATTGTTCCGAGCCTGGTTCTGTTGATTCTGTTCTTTCTTGTTATTATTCTGCTGTTGTTGCTTCTGTTGCTGTTGTTGCTGTTGTAATAGCAACATCCTACGAGCATATTCATAATTATACTTTGCATCGAAATCTTTTGGATTAAGTTTCAAAGCATTTTTGTACATTTCTAAACTTTCGCTGTACTTTTTTTCTTTTAATAGGGCATTCCCCAGATTGTAATATGCATTTGCTTTTTCGATGTTATTCTTGCTTGAATTTAAAATTTCAAGGTACTTTTGCTTCGATTCATTATATTTTTCTTGTTTATACAAAGCATTTCCAAGATTATAGATTGTCCGTCGCTCGTTTTTATCCTTTTCTAATGCTTTTCGATAGTCAACCTCTGCACTTTCAAATTTTTTCTCTTTGTATTTCGCATTCCCTTTCCGTAAAAAATCAATTGAAGATTGGGCATAACCCAAATTCACTACGGCGACTAATAGAATTAATACTATTAGATTTTTACTTCTCATTTTTCTTTATACTCTTTTGGAAAAAATCATTTAACGCAACAAGATATTTATTTCTCCGCTCGGAAATAAATGCCTCGATTAGCAAAAAAAGTACAGCAAAAAATAATGGATATTGAAATTGAGTTTCAAAATTTGAAAAAATTTTCCTTTCGTATTCTTTTTTTTCCATACGAGCAATCTTTTCTACGATTTGTGAAAGGTCGGGGTCGACACCAGAATTCGATATGAATTCTCCACCGCCAACAGCGGATATTTTTTGAAGCATCACGGGGTCCAATTTTGTTGTAACGACTGCACCGCTTTGGTCTTTGAGAAATTCTTTTGTACCATTAACATAAATAGGAATTGGACCACCTTCCAATGTCCCCATTCCAATTGTGTGGATAACGAAATTGTTTTTAGCAGCATTTTCAGCAGCAGAAATTGCATCATCTTCGTGATTTTCGCCGTCTGTAATGATAATCATCGCCTTCTTTCTATTCGGTTCAAAGTTGAAGCGTTCCACTGCTAAATCTATAGCAGCACCAATAGCAGTACCTTGCGTTGGGATAATATCAGTGTCAACGTAACTTGTGAATAACTTTGCAGCGGAATAATCTGTTGTTAAAGGCAACTGAACATATGGTTCGCCTGCAAAAACAATAATACCAATTCTATCGTTAACCAGATTGTCGATAAGTTTCATAATCATTTGTTTTGCCCTCTCCAATCGGTTCGGTTTGACATCTTCGGCTTTCATACTATTGGACACGTCAAGAAGAATTACAACGTCGACACCTTGACGTTTCCCTTCTGTCAATTTTGTGCCAAGCAGTGGATTTGCAAGCGAAAAAACAACAAAAATCAAAGAGAGAACCACAAGGAAGAACTTGAAGTAATGCTTTTTCTTTGAATTTTCTTCGGAAAGACTTTGCAAGAGATTCACATCTCCAAATCGGGCTAAATTTTGCTGGACTTTGATTCTTTGAACAAAAAAAAGTACAAGAAGAAATAATATCAAAAGGAAACCCCAAAAAAATTCTTTATTTTCCCAAGCAAACATTGTGTTCAAACAACAATTTTGAACAAACTACTTTTTAAAACCAGAGACGATACCAAAAACTGGAATTTCAACACGTGGTAAATCGGGCAAAGTGGTTTTGAATTTTATTTTTCCACTAAAATTCCCAATGGTATTTGGTGCAATTTTAACTTCCAAAGTGAAATCCTCGTCAGGCTTCAGAACTAAATCTTGTCGCAAATTTGTGAAAATGGATTCTTGTGGTTCGGTTTTGGGTTCTTTAATAATTAAAGTGTCCCCCGAGGTGTTTTTCATAACCAATTTGAATGTGGAGGTGTCTCCAATCAACAAATTCGAAGCCATAACCTTGCTATCGGGGAAAAATTTGATTGGGGGTAAATATTCCGCTTTTAGGTAAAAATATGTTTCCTCTTTGGTTGGGTCGTTAGTTTTAAAATAGATGGACTTCGTATGGACACCTGGACTTTTTGGTACCATAAGGCTTACATCCATTGTTGCAAAACCATTCGGCTCGATGTTGTACTTATCCAGTGGTGCAGCGGTGCATCCACAACCAGGTTTAACATATAAAATTTTCAAAGTATCATCACCATCGTTGAAAATTCTAACTTTGGCTTTTAATGGTTCGTCGGTGTTGCGAACTTTACCAAAGTCGTAAGTATCTCCATTTTCAAACCGAAATTTCGGTGCAGATAAAAGATTGAAAGTTATAAAAACAAACACAAGAAAACTTCCGATTCTCATTTTCTTCCCCTTCTTAAATCAAATAATTATTACGAATTCGTTTGTCTTTTCGTTTACTTTAGTTTTAAAAGAAAATTCGAATTAATATTTGTTAGAAGAGTTACAGATTTATTATTTGTCTGGGGAGAAGGTGGAAATTGATTTACTATTCTAATTGATTGATTCAAATTCCCGCTTTGAAGCATTCCAGAACTTTTGTTAACAATTAGACTTCCGTTTTGCCGACCACTCATTTCCTTAACTTGTGGTTCCCCTTCTTTGGATTTGACTTTTTCGAATTTTACATCTGAAACCAAATCAATTATCAAGGAATCGCCTTGAATTGCTTTTAGGCTAAAATTATTTGTAATATCTGTAGGAACGGGTTCATTTAGATGTTTCTCGACTTTCCAGTTATCGCCTACATTGACCTTCTTTTTGGGGTAAATCTCAAAAACTTTTTCAAAACTTTTTTGCAATTCATTTTGGTTGAAAAAGTTTGAAATTAGTTGAGAAATCAAATTTTTATCAACCCCTTTAAATTCTTTTCTTTTCGACAAATCTGTAATAACTCTTTCAATAAGCGAATCAAAACCAATGAGCGAAAGGTTTTCCCCTCGCCTACCAATAATAAATTCAAAGGTTTTGCCTTTCAATGCAGAGTAAAATAAATCCAATGGAGTTGGTTGTTGGGATTGTTTTTTTGTACTCGCATTTACAGATATCATCGGGGAAGTTATCTTCTGTTCAATTTCTAAAAACTTTGCTTGAAAACGAAGAGTAGCTGTATCCTTCCAGACGGGTTTTAAAGAATAAACAATTGATTGAAAAACTTTTGTCTCGTATGAAACAGTATCGAGTTTTTGCATAATCTTCTGGTTCATCAGGCTTTCGAAGACATATTCTTTGCCAATTTCAGGGTTCAAAAACAAATCCAAACCCTTACTTTCGATTTGTGCAAGAGATTCCGCTGTTTTATTCGTTTCTGCGGGCTTCTTCTCCTCTGCAATCTTCTTGCTTTCGCAAGAAACAGCAAAAAGAATTAACAAAACGAAGAAAATAATTCTGTTCATAGTCTTTAAAAAATAACAAAAATAAGCATATATTCGTTAATATTTTAATTAGAGTAGGAAATTTGAAATGCCAGAGTTTAAATTATATTCAAATTACAGTCCAGCAGGAGACCAGCCGAAGGCTATTCGTGAATTGGTCGAAGGTATTCGCAAAGGCTTGAAACACCAAGTTCTGCTTGGGGTTACTGGTTCTGGTAAAACATTTACAATTTCAAATGTAATCGAACAGGTACAAAAACCAGTTCTTGTAATTTCTCCAAACAAAACTCTTGCTGCCCAATTGTACAGCGAATTCAAAAACTTTTTTCCCGAAAATGCTGTTGAATATTTCATATCTTACTATGATTATTACCAGCCAGAGGCTTACATTCCGCAAACCGACACTTACATTGAAAAAGACTTTTCAATCAACGAGGAAATCGATAGGTTAAGAATTCGAGCAACAAGCAAACTGGTCGAAAATCGAAGGGACGTAATAATTGTTGCATCTGTAAGTTGCATTTACAGTATTGGTTCTCGTGAAGAATTCGAGAAATTTCTTTTTCCAATTCACGTAGGAATGCAAATCAGCCGAAAAGCGTTGATGAATAAATTGATTTATCTGTATTACAATCGAAACGACTTGGACTTCAAGCGTGGTTGTTTTCGGGTTCGTGGTGATATTATCGATTTAATCCCACCATACGAATATGATGTAGCAATTAGAATTGAACTTTTCGGTGACGAAATTGATAAAATTTCATTGATAAATCCAACGACTGGCAAGGTCTTGAAAAATTTCGAAGAATACACAATCTACCCAGCAAAACTTTTCGTTACGACCGAAAGTCGCCTTCAAAGAGCTATTGTTGCAATACAAAACGAACTTGTTGAAAGACTTCGTGAACTTCGCTCCCAAGGGAAATTGCTCGAGGCTCAAAGACTTGAACAACGAACACTGTTTGACATCGAAATGATGAAAGAGATCGGATATTGCTCTGGAATTGAAAACTATTCGATGCATCTTTCTGGAAGAAATTTTGGCGATACCCCAGAAACAATAATACATTATTTTCCAAAAGATTTCTTGACAATAATCGACGAAAGCCACGTTACAATTCCACAGTTAAGAGGTATGTATAATGGCGACCGCTCCCGTAAACAAACTTTGGTGGACTTTGGGTTTCGTCTCCCATCAGCATTGGAAAACAGACCACTGAAGTTCGAAGAATTTGAACAACTTGTAAACCAAGTCATCTACGTCAGTGCAACTCCAGGGCCCTACGAACTTGAAAAAACTGGAGGTGTGGTTGTTGAACAAATCATTCGCCCAACGGGATTAGTCGACCCCGAAGTATCTATTCGCCCAGTCAAAAATCAAGTTGACGATTTAATAGACGAAATCCGAAAAAGAGTCCAGAAAGGACATAGGACCTTGGTTACAACATTAACAAAGAGAATGGCAGAAGATTTAGCGGAATATTTGAACCAATTGAACATCAAAGTAGCCTATATACATTCTGATATAGATGCATTGGAAAGAGTTGAAATCATTCGCGATTTACGGCTTGGAAATTACGATGTCCTGGTTGGTGTAAATCTTTTGCGCGAGGGACTGGATTTACCCGAAGTTTCCCTTGTTGCTATATTGGACGCAGACAAGGAAGGATTTTTGAGAAGCGAGCGTTCCTTGCTTCAAATCGCTGGTCGAACTGCAAGAAATGTAGACGGTTTGGTCATACTTTATGCGGACAAAATCACAAATTCTATCAAAAGTTTCGTCGAAGAAACAAATCGGCGAAGGAAACTTCAAATAGAATTCAACAAAGAACACAATATTAACCCCCAAACAGTTTACAAAACATTGGAGGAGATACTAAGTTCTACTTCCATTGCTGATATTCAACAGGCAAGAAATTACAAGAAAGTAGAAAAATATGTCAGCAAACAGACTTCCTTTGTTGAACCCCTTGTTCAATTTCTTGATGAAAAACAAAAAGAAGAATTGATTGAGCAGTTATTTAAAGAAATGAAGGAAGCAGCAAGGAATCTCGATTTCGAACGGGCAGCGGAAATTCGCGACGAGATTGCTCGATTGAAAGGGGACACCAACTTCTTTGGTAAAGGTAAAAAGAAACTTTTGAACTAACAATTTTTCGAATTATCCTTTCGAAACGCATTAACAATCAATCTTGCACCAGACTTATTCGTTATGTAATACCATATCCATTCGAGCATCACTCGAATTTTATTCCTAAAGCCAATCAAAAAGAGTATATGAACCAAAGACCATAGCAACCATGCGAACCAACCTTTGAATGACTGCCCTTTTAGATAAGCAACTGCTCTGGCCTTTCCAATCGTCGCCATAGTACCTTTATCTCTATAAACGAAATTTGGACGCAATCCAAAAGGCAAACCCTCGAGAATGATTTTACCAACGTGCTTTCCCTGTTGCATTGCTACTGGTGCTATTGCGGGCAAAGTTTCTCCATTTTTGTCCGTGAAACTGGCAGAGTCCCCGATAACAAAAGCATCGGGAAATCCAGGTATCGACAAATCTGGATTAACTACAACCCTTCCTTGCCTATCGAGTTTGACTGGTAAACTTTTTAGAAGAGGCGAGGCAATATTTCCAGCAGCCCAAAAAATATTGAAAGCACTAAATGTTCCTTGAGTAGTCCTAATAACATTTTTTTCAATAGAAGTTACACGTGTGTTCAAATAAATTTTAACACCAAGGGAAGTCAATGACTTATAAGTATATTCCGAAAGTTCCTCTGGATAACTCGAAAGTAACCGGTTACCCGCATCAATCAATATTACATTGATTTTCTTGTGCCGTAAAAGAGGAAAATCTGGCAGAATTGTTTTGTATATTAATTCAGCAATTGCACCGGAAAGTTCTACTCCAGTGGGTCCACCTCCTACTATGATAAAAGTTAGATGCTTACTAATGTCCAGGTTTTTATAAGCAAGTTTCTCTGCTTCTTCGAATGTAGACAAAATCTTTTCTCGTATCGCTAAAGCATCTGGAAGGGATTTCAATGCAACTGCGTAATCTTTCCATTCAACATTCCCAAAATATGACGTTTCGGCTCCGGGAGCAAGGACGAGGTAATCATAGTCAAATGTTTCACCCCCAGAAACGCTAACTCTACGGCTTCTTAAGTCAACAATGACAACTTTTTCCATCAAAACTCGGATGTTCTTTGTGTTTTTAAAAATTCCTCTAATTGGATATGCTATGTCTCCGGGCGAAAGAGCAGAAACTGCAACTTGATACAACAATGGTTGAAACAAGTGGTAATTGTTTTTATCAATTAGCAACACGTCCAAGTTGGAATTTTTCAATGTATTTGCCACAGCCAAGCCACCGAATCCAGCGCCTACAATAATTACTTTCATATATGATTAAAGTTGTGAAAGAATAAAAGACGATTTTGTCTTGTTTAATTATTAACAAATTTTAAGAAAAATTTAATTGTCAATTTACCTTGTCACAAATATTTTGCACTTTGTTTAAAATTTTTTACAAAAAATGAAAACAAAGATTAACATTACTTGTACGATTTTCGTTCTTATTATTGTTGCGGGTTTGTTGTTCAATTCTAATACAACATTTGGGAAAGTTCCCAAAACCAAAAAACACAATAGCAAAGTAACTGCCAAAAAGCAAAAACTAATCAACGAATCATTGAAAAAGTTGAAAACTTATCTTATGGGTTTCGATGGTATTTCTTTTGATTTAATCAGTGCCAAAAATACAACTTTTGCTTCGACTCAAACGACCAGTAACATCTTTTCAAATGAATTTCTTAAAGAAAAACTCCTGTCAAACATTTTGGTCTGGCTTGGAACTCCATATCGAATGGGGGGAACAAGTAAATCTGGCGTTGACTGTTCCAACTTCGTTGCACAAATAATACGACAAACCCTATCTATCAACTTTCCAGCAAATGCTGAAAGGCAATCGAAATTGTTTGTTCCTATAAAAAACATTGACGAACTTTCTTTTGGGGATTTAATTTTCTTTTCTGGTAGAAATAAAAAATCAAAGCGAATTGGTCACGTTGGAATTTATTTGGGCAATGGAATCTTCGCACATTCCTCAACGGGCAAAGGCGTTATTATCACTCACATTTCCGAAAGTTATTATTCTGAACGTTTTCGTTTTGGCGGAAAACTTTCTTACGAAAACTTAAATATCGTTTCGAACTAGTTTGTATTTATTTTTTCTGGTTTTTCCTTTCGTAAATTATATTGCTTATCTTTGCTCCTACTTCCTTTAAATCGAAAGGCTTTGAAATGTAATCATCAAAACCAAATTGAATAATCTTCTTCCTATCCTCGGTATATGCATATGCGGTAACTGCGATAATTGGAACATCTGGGTTGATTTTTCGGATTTCGCTGAAAGCAGTATAACCATCGACAATTGGCATTCGAATATCGAGAAGAATCAAATCGATATCTTTACGATTCTGTGCTATTTCAATTGCTTCTTTACCATTTTTTGCATTTAAAACCTCGCAATTGAAATTCTTTTGCAAAAATTTTTCCAATACGACGGAATTAATATAATCGTCTTCGGCAACAAGAAAAACAAACTTGTCTTCGATTGTATAATCTAAATTTCTAAAGTCATCGTATTTAATGTCCTTTTCTATCATTTCTGTTTTAAATGGTGCAATCGTAAAGTAAAAGGTAGAACCTTGACCCAATTCAGATTCCACCCATATCCTTCCGCCAAGTAATTTAACTAATCCCTTGCATAATGGCAAACCAATCCCGGCACCTTCGTACTCACGCCGGATAAAGTCCGTTTCTACCTGTTGAAATCTTTCAAATATAACATCTAATTGGCCCTTTGTTATTCCAATTCCAGTATCCTTAACGTAAAACTCAACTTCGCCGCTTTCAAGTATATTTGCCCCAAATTCCACATAACCACTTTTTGTAAATTTCAACCCATTTTCAACCAAATTGTACAAAACTTCTTTTAATCGAATTGGGTCGGTAAAAATTTCAAAATCGTCAGGAAGAGTTTTGCCAATCTTCAACTCAACCTCTTTTCTTTGTACCTTTTCATCCAAAAGAAATGTAGAATAGGTATCGTACAATATCTGGTTTATGTTTACCTGCTTCGGAATAATCCTCATTTGGTTTGCTTCAATCAAAGACAAATCTAAAATTTCATTGAAAAGGGAAAGCAACTCGTTTGCTTTTTTAACTATTATTCCTGCAAATCTTTTAACTTCTTGGGGTGGAAACGATTGAGATTCAAGCAATTGGGCAAAACCAAGAAGACCATTTAGTGGAGTTCTTACTTCGTGGCTAATGTTTCCTAAAAATGCAGTTTTAAGACGCTCGCTTTCAAGGGCTTTCTCCTTTGCTTGAATTAATTCTTCAATAAGTTTCTTCTGTTCAGTAATATCTTTTTTTATTGCAACGAAATGGGTAATCTTTCCTTCATCATTGAAGATTGGAGAAATTCTACCCTCTTCCCAATAAAGTTCGCCATTCTTCCTTCGGTTCCGAAATTCTCCAATCCAACTCTTACCACTTAAAATCGTATCCCAAAGGTTCTTGTAAAATTCTTTGGAATGGTAGCCAGATTTTAGAATTCTCGGGTTTCGTCCAATTAATTCCTCTGGGGAATATCCGGTCACTTCTGCAAATTTTGGATTTACATATTCTATCGTACCATTTATGTCTGTGATAGCTATTCCAACTTCGCTTTCTTCAACTGCGCGTGATAACTTTGTTAATTCCTCTGTTTGTAGTTTCTGAACAATATAAGTCGAAAGTTGCGAAGCGACAAGTTCTAACAATTCGACACTTCGTCGGTCGTAAGCATTCGGATTGTTGTAACTTTGCACTACAATTGCGCCATAGGGTTTACCAGAAACAATCAAAGGAGTTCCAAGCCAACATTTTGCTGGTGAGCCAATCTGTTCGACTTCGCCCCGAGATATCAATTCATCAATATCTTCCCTCTTTAAAAATAGAGTTCTACATTCCCTAATAACTTTCCCAGTAAGGGAGTTTTTTGCACTCCACCGAACAGGTGCATCCATTTTTTCGTCCCATTCGAATGGGGAATAAAGTTCGTCATTTTCTTCGTCGTAAAATGCAACAAACAAATTTTTTGTATCGATTACTCTGGAAAGTTCATCCCGAACAACTTCGAAAAACTTGTAAAGCGATTTTTCTTTAACAAGTGCGTCTGCAACATTAAATTGAATTTTGATTATCTCTTCTTCAAGTTTTCGCTCTGTTATATCTATTGCAGTACCTAAAGCAGTTTTCTTACCTTTCCATTCAAATACTCTTACAGAATAATCTACCCATCTAACTTCTCCATCCTTTCGAAGAAGTTTAATTTCATATCTACCGGGAACTTCTTTCCCAAGAAATCTTGCTATTACTATATTTTTTACGGTTTCCCTTTGGTCTGGATGAACTAAATCAAATATTGACATTGAATAAAGTTCTTCAATTGAATAACCAGTAATTTCCGAAAGTGAATTATTTGCAAAAAGTATTTTCTCATTTTGGTAAATAATCACAGCAGAAGCAAGTGTTTGAACCAATGTTTCAAATAATCCTTTTTGTTCTTCTAATTCAAGTTCTGCTGTTTTCCTATCTGTAATGTCAATATCCATACATACAAATGTTCTTTCGTTTTCATAAGAAGGAATTTGAAATGTAGTGCTAACAATCCATCCCTCGCTTCCATCTTTTTTTCTATATTTTGATTCAAAAGGACCGTATGGTTTCCCAGTTTCGGCAATTTGTTTCAATATTTTCTTGTATTCTTCTGCCTCTTCTTTGGTCCAAATAAGTTGGTCGAGTGTCTTCCCCAAAGCCTCTTCTTTTGTCCATCCATAAATATTTGTTGAAGCATTATTCCAGTATTTAATTCTGCCTTCTTCGTCGTAAAATTTAATTGCTAAATTAGGGGTGAATTCAAGAGTATTCTCCAACTGTTCTTTTTGAATTCTATTTAATTCTTCGAGTTCAACTCTTTTTGTTATATCCATCAAAGTACCTATGATGCCAACTTTCCCTTGGTATTCTATGCGTCTTCCAAAAACCTCTACCCAAATTGAACTTCCATCTTTTTTAACTCCTTTAAACGAATAATTTACGCTTTCAACTTCACCACTAACTCGTTTTCTGGTATTTTCGATAACTTGTGAGTGGTAATCTGGATGTGTTAAATCTAATGGACCCAGTTTACCAATGACCTCTTCTATTTCGTACCCAAAAACGTCGGCAAGTGCTTTATTTACATATACAAATTTTAAATCTTGTATTAAGTAAATACCAACAAGCGAGGCTTCGGCAAGTAATCGAAACTTTTCTTCGCTTTCGCGAAGGCTTTGTTCAAGTAGATATTTGTCTGTTATTTCCTTTTGAGTGCCCCAAGCACGTATTAGAAATCCATCCTCGATTATTCCAACTAAATTATTTTCAAAATACTTAACATTACCATTTCGGTCGAATTCTTTCGATATTCCCCCAGTGAGTTTATATCCATTTTTAATAAAGTTTGCTAAATAATCGAAATTATTTGGGTCGTTTGGGTCCAGGACCTCTTTTAGTTTAATTCCTACAATCTCGTAAGATTTTTGAAAGCCATACATTTGGGCATAGACATCATTGCATTCAGCCAAAAATCCACTTTCAAATATCAAGCGAATTTGTTCTTCTATAGGTAATTGTGTATTAATTGGCTTTTCAATATCAAATCTCCAAATTCCATCTGAACTAAAATATACAAATTGTCGGTAGCGTTTTTCTTGCTCCTCAATTTTCCGAATATATTCTCTCTCTTTAGTTTGGTCCCGAAAAACAAGAACCACCCCCAAAATATTTCCAAAAGAATCTTTAATCGGTGCTCCACTATCAGCGATTGGTATTTTTCTTCCATCACGTGAAACCAAAAGAGTATGGTTTGCCAATCCAACAACCTTCCCTTCACGAAGCACTCTTTGAACTGGATTTTCGACTTTTTGCAAAGAAAATTCATTGAGAATATTAAACACTTCGCCAATCCCTCGCCCACGTGCTTGGCTTTCTTTCCAACCAGTCAATTCTTCAGCAACAAAATTCATATTAACAACATTGCCATCAAAATCAGTTGTAATTACAGCATCTCCAATGGAATAAAGAGTGGTTCGATAGAGCGATTCACTCTTACTTAAAACTTCGATATACCTACTCGAAACCTCCTGGTCATACAAAATTTTACCAATGAGAAGCGAAACGATAGGATACACTCCAATTATGGTTAAGGCAACTTTATTAAAAACATGTAATGCGTAGCGAGAAGGAAGTACTAAAATCAATAGCCCCATTATTAGATGGACAATCAAACCAAACAAAAACAAACGAAATGTATTTAACCAAAAAATATCTCTTTTTGATTTTATACGAAAAAAATATAATCCTACCAAAAAGGATTCTAAAGTAGTTAATATTCCCATTGGTAAGCCCACGCCACCAATATAGACGCGATAGACGCCAGCCATTGACCCAGCAATTAGTCCAGATATTGGTCCGAAGAACAAAGTACAAAGACTAATAACAATTGTACGACCGTCAAAAATCAAACCTGGTTCGAGTTCAAAAGGAAATGCCATTCCTACCAAAGCAGTTACACCGAACAATAAGCCCTGAACAATCTGTCCACGAAGTGTGTCTCTTTTCCAATATTTATCGATGAAACCAGAAAAAACAGCCAAAGCAACAAGTAGAGATAACCTTAAAACCAAATCAAATGCTATCATTTGATTTCTCCTATAAGAAAAAACAAAATTAATTATGTTAAAATTTAATTAATTATAATTTTATTATTATAATTCTTTTCCTTGTTTCATTTTGGACTAACAGATATATCCCTTTAGGTAAGAAAGAAACATCTAATAGATTAGTGAATTCTAATTTAGATATTAAAGAACCGTTTAAAGAATAAATTTCTACGGTCTTGTTATTTAAACCAAATTTTTCTAATTCTACTTTTGAGTCTACAATGATACATTCAAAAGGGGGATTTAAACTTGGTTCTTCCACTCCAAGTACAGTTGTCAATTTGAATGTTAGGTGGAGAGAATCCTCTGGATTGGAAGCAACATAAAGAATTGCCTCAACTACGGCTGTTCCTTCGTACCCATTGGGACTGAATGTTAGGTAAAATTCATTTTCGCCTGAAATTGCACCTGGCGCTAATGTTATCACATCGTTTGGATTCCTTGGCACATTGACAACTAATGGTGGGTAACATATTGGACCCCAACAGAAAGCAACGTCCAAGCCCTCGGTTGCTTCAAGCAGATTGATGGTCAATTTAACATCAATCGTTTGGTCGGAAACATTTTTAAATACACAATGTGCTTTAATTTCATCAGTATTCGGTGAAGTAGTTACAAGGAAATCTCCGTTTACAATTTCAATGCTTTTTGAAAATAGCGGATAGGTGAATAAACTTATCGCCAAAAGTAAAATAAAAAGTCTTTTCATAATTATTATTAATTTTGTTCTTTAAAAAGTTTAATTTAAATAATTTTTTCAAATTTTTGTAGGAACAATTATGAAAAAGTATCTTATTTTGTTAATCGCTTTGCTTTTCACATTTGCCTATGCACAAGAAAAAAAGACTATACCCAACACTAAAGTGAAAAACTTAAAAGGCGAAACCATCGAAACCAAAACATTTAACAATGGCGGGAAACCTTTTGTAATAAACTTTTGGGCAACTTGGTGCAAACCTTGTATTATGGAATTGAACAACATCCACGAAGTGTATGATAAATGGCAAGAAGAGACTGGGGTGAAAATCATTGCAGTTTCTATCGATGATGTAAGGAATTCAAAAAAAGTTGCCCCTTTCGTCAAAGGTAGAAACTGGAAATTTGAGGTCTACCTTGACGAAAATGGTGATTTCCGTCGTGCTATGAATGTTAACAACCCACCCCACTCATTCCTTGTCAATTCCAAAGGGGAAATTGTTTGGGAACACAACGGATACGCCACTGGCGATGAAAATTATCTTTATGATATGATTAAAAAACTTCTCGAACAAGAAGAACAACAAAACAAAGAAAACGAAATCCACAACAAATGAGTGATAAGCCAAAGCGGTCCTACTTTTTTCGTAGTTTTACTTTTGTAAAGCCATTTCTTGGTTTGCTAATTGCTACTATTATTTTAAACACTGTCTTTTCTACCTTAACTGCAACAACAGTCGCAACTATTAAGCCAATCTTCGAATTAATTTTTAACTCAAATATTTCAATTGAACAGAACACACAATCTAACAACTTGTTATCAAACATTAAGAACGAGTTTTTCAACTTTCTAAAAAATCTTGTCGTTAACCCAAACGATGTAAAATCTACTCTTATCAATTTAAGTGTGTTCATCATAATCTTATTTGTATTTAAAAATTTATTCAAATACCTTGGTTCAATTGTTAATGCAAGGCTCGAAGAGAGCATTATCAGATACATCCGAAATAATCTTTTTTCGAAACTAATGACCCTCGATTTAAACTATTTTAACACAACACAGGCTGGTTCGATTATTTCCACATTGACAAACGATGTTACAATTGTAAATTCTACAACTATTTCTGCTTTAACCGGTCTTCTGCGAGAATTTATCCAGGTTGTTCTATTTCTTTTCCTATTGCTTTCCATTTCTCCATTTCTTTCTTTAATCGCTTTTAGTTCAAGCATTGCTACAATTGGTATACTACGAATTTCAACCTATTACCTACGACGGTATGCAAACCGAATGCAAGGAGCAATGGCAGATTTTACAACTGTTCTCCAAGAATCTTTGTCTGGAATACGCATTATTAAAGGCTATAACTTCGAAGAGCAAACCAAAAGTAAATTCTTCGATAAAACCAATAAATATTTCAAGTCATCAATCAAGTTTCAATCAGTAATATCTCTTGTTCCTTCTTTGAATGAAATTTTTGCTATAATTGCCCTCGTAATTGTTTTTCTTGTTGGGGGTTCGTTCGTTTTGGAAGGCAAAATGCGTGGCGACGAACTTATGCTTTTCCTTTTTGCTCTATTTTCGATAATGAGCCCAGTTGCAACAATAGTACACAACATATCTCAATTCCAGCGTGGAATTGTTTCTACTAAAAGAGTTTTCGATATTCTCGACCAGGAAGTCAAAATTGTTTCTAATAAAAACAAAGAACCCAAATTTGAAAAATGCATCGAGTTTGAAAATGTATCCTTTGCCTACAATTCCGATTTGGTGTTAAAAAATGTATCATTCAAAGTTGAAAAGGGGAAGAAAGTTGCTCTTGTTGGTGCAAGTGGAAGTGGGAAGTCGACAATTGTAGACCTTATTGTGCGTTTTTATGACCCAATCGAAGGAGAAATTAAACTCGACAGAGTAAACATCAAAGAATTTGACATTCACAAATATCGAAATCTTTTTGGAATTGTATCCCAAGAAATTATTTTGTTTAACGACACAATTCGAAATAATATTTTGATTGGAAACCCAAAAGCAAGCGAAGAAGACATATTGAAAGCCTGTCAAATTTCTAATTCATTGAATTTTATTATGAAACTACCCGAGGGATTAGACACTGTGATTGGCGAGCGTGGTGTTATGCTGTCTGGCGGGGAGCGACAAAGAATTGCTATCGCAAGGGCTTTGGTTCGTAATCCAGAAATACTAATCTTCGACGAAGCCACTTCTTCACTCGATTCAGAATCGGAAAAAGTTGTTCAAGAGGCAATAAACGCATCTTTGAAGGACAAAACTGCAGTCATTGTGGCACACCGACTCTCCACTATTGTAAATGCAGACGAAATTCTTGTTTTTGAAAATGGTAAAATTGTCGAACGAGGCACCCACTCGCAACTCCTTGCAAACAAAAATATTTATCACAAATTATATACATTGCAAATTTCTTAACTAAACAATATTTTTTTGTTATTTTAATCAAATTTATTTTCCAAATAAAACTAATTTTAATCAAAATGCAAAGTTTGCTATGAAACAAAGCAATTCAAATTCCAATGAAAATTTACAAAATGAAATAATCAGCAAAGAGGAACTAAAAAAACTAATCAATACTTTGGTGCAAATCGACCCATATTTGTTTTCTGTAATCTCAAGGAAAATGCTCAATTACTTACTATTCCGTGGATATCCCGAAGCGAAAGAGATTAGTAATTTCCTCTGGAATTCTGATAGCATAAGAGAAAACTTTTTAACCGATAACAGCCAACCGAGCCAAAAAAATGCGTTGCAGAACTCGTTAAAGTATTCAAAAGAAATTTTCGATGTCGCATCAAATCACCTATCCAACGAACAAATGCTTTATCTGATACAAAAATGGCTTTTCGAAGAAAAAGCCAGCGGATTGCTTCGCCTCTTGACAAATCAATCGATACCTTTAAAAGAAATAACCGAAGCATTGCGAAAATACATCTATCAAACACCCAATTTATCAGAAATGGAAGAACAATATAAATCATCACCAGCAGTGCAAGGAATTCGAGTTGCACTTTCTCGCCGTCTATTGTCCGACCAATTAGAATTTGTTAAAATCTCAAAAAACTTTTTGAGCATCACAGACTTCTACGAATTACTACTTAAAACAATTATCACCACAGAAGGTATTGGAAGATTTGGAGGCAAGGCAGCTGGCTTGATACTGGCTTCGAAAATTATACAAAACTATGCCAAAGAAAATCCCCACTCTTTGAGAAAAGAATCTCAATTTTCGTTAGATAAAATTAAAACTCCTAAAACTTGGTTTATTCCCTCGGATGCGTTTTACGATTTTCTCACCTACAACAATTTAGAGGATATTATTGAACAGAAATACAAGTCAATCGACGAAATTCGAATTGAGTATCCAAATATTATCCAAGTATTTAAAAATTCCCAATTTCCACCCGAAATGATAAACGGTCTTGTCCGTGCCCTTGACGATTTCGGTGACAACCCAATCATTGTTCGCTCTTCAAGTCTTTTGGAAGACAGAGTTGGCACTGCTTTCCCTGGAAAGTATAAAAGCATTTTTCTGGCAAACCAAGGAACCAAAGAAGAAAAACTTCTCGCTTTGATGGATGCGATTGCAGAAGTCTACGCTTCCACTTTTAGTCCCGACCCAATCGGCTATCGAATTGAACACAATCTTTTGGACTACAACGAAGAGATGGGTATTATGATACAAGAAGTTGTTGGAACCAAAGTTGGGGATTATTTCTTCCCAATTTTCTCTGGTGTTGCATTTAGTTATAACGACTTTCGCTGGTCGCCACGATTGGAACGAAATGACGGCTTAATAAGACTCGTCGTGGGATTGGGTACAAGGGCTGTCGACCGTACTGGGGACGACTATCCTATACTCATATCCCCTGGTAAACCTGGTTTAAAAGTCTATACAGAAATATCCGACTACATCAAGTATTCACCCCACCGTCTCGATGCAATAAATCTGAAAACCAACAAATTTGAAACTGTTTCAATAAATGAATTAATGAAAAAATACGGAGACTACTTTCCCGCAATAAATTTAGTATTCTCAATACTCGAAGAGAAAACTTTAAGACGCCCAGTTGGATTTTCAATTAATCCACGAGAACAAGAACTGTTGGTAACCTTCGACAATCTATTCACAAACACTGATTTTCTTTCAACAATAAGAAAGATATTGAACATTTTGGAAAGTGAATTGGGAACACCAGTAGATATTGAATTTGCTTTCAATGGTGAAAGTTTGTACATTTTGCAATGTCGTTCACAAAGCACAATCAAAGACTCCCTTCAATATGAAATACCCGATAACATTGCCGAAGAAGATTTGCTTTTCAAATCCCATAAATTCGTTAGCAACGGGAAAACTAACGACCTTGAATATATTGTTTTTGTTGACCCAACCAACTACTCCAAAATAACCACGAAGGAGGAATACATCGAAATTTCAGAAGCAATCGGAAAATTAAACACCCTCCTACCCGCAAAAAAATTTGTTCTTATTGGTCCTGGTCGCTGGGGTACACGAGATGATTTCAGACTTGGAGTCAAAGTCACATACTCTTCTATTTTCAATACAGCCTGTCTGATTGAAATTGCAAATACTCTCGGAGTATATTCCCCAGAAGTTTCTTTCGGAACGCACTTTTTTCAAGATTTGGTTGAATCAAATATTCTCTACATTCCAATTGTACTCCAAGAAGAAGGTACAATATTTAATGAATTCTTTATCAATAGGTCTTTTAACTTTTTAGGCGAGTTTCTTCCAGAATACGTCCACCTTTCACCAATTCTCAAAGTTGTATCGATACCCAAAGAAACGGGTGGGAAGGTACTTAAAATAATAAGTAGCGCAAGTTCAAACACTTCAATAGGATTTTTCTCCGAGTCGTCAATTTCCCCAATTTTCAAAGTTTACCAACCGAAACTAGTCAAAGAGGCAAAAGCACAACTCGAGGAGCCTTGGGAACTTCGTTGGAAATTTGCTGAGAAAATGATAAGCAAACTAAAACCAGTTAAATATGGTGTTCTAGGAGTTTACCTTTTTGGAACAGTTTATAATAAAACTGCCTCCGAAACTTCGGACCTGGATTTGCTATTTCTCGTGGAAAACAACAAAGAAAACTTGATGCGTTTGGTATCTTGGCTTGAACCCTGGGAGGCATTATTGAAAGAAATTATTTACATTAACACTGGTTTCAACCATCCTAAACCATTGGATGTGAAATTCATCACCCCAGAAGAATGTACGAAAGAAAACTACTATTTCAATGAAATAATGAATCCAACGAAGAATTTATCCAAAAAACTATTATGATTACTTTCCAAATCGTATTAATTTAAAAATCAGTTCTTTGGAGATTAATTTCAAATAAAAGGCTAAAATCAAGAAAATCACAACATAACCGATTATCGCCAATAAAGTATTGGCTAAAGTTTCAATAAATTTAGAGAAAATCAATGCAAAAACCGCAACCAAGGAGGGTTTGAAAATTTCTTTATATGGAGCAAGAATAGTCAAATCCTTGTTCAAAATAACTAATAGCAAAAAAACAGAAAATTCAGTTATTGCAAGAGTAACAACAGCACCCATCGCACCGTATAAAGGGACAAGCAACAAATTTAAACAAACCGATACTCCAACCCCACCAATTGTTGCAAAAAGGAAGTTCTTTTGTTTATCCATTGCATAAGAAATGATAACAGCGGATGCACTTAAATATGAGAAAAAGCAAGCGATAAGCGAAACTTTGAAGATTAAGTCGCCAACAAGATACTTTGCCCCAAAAACAAATTTTATTATATCCGTAGAATAACCAAACATCATAAAAATTGCAAAAAAGCCAATAGTAAAAAGAACAATTAAGTATTTCTTTTGTGAATTAATCAATGAACCATTGAGAACAGACCTTGACAATTCGGGAAAGAAAGCAATTTGAAGGATACTGTTTGGAAGCAGAAGAATATTCATTAAGCGAATCATTGCGGAATAAATCCCCGTATCGTAGTCTCCACGGTAAAGATTTAAAATAACCACATTTATGTTCGCATACAACGCAATTATCAATGATGAAAAAGAAATTGGCAAGGATGATTTAAGAAGAGTTTTGTTAAACTGTTTATCAAACTCAAATCTTATTCTTCCTTTAATGAAAAAGTAAACTATAAGTTCAAACAAAATATAAACAGACCAAGAAGCAAGATAAACAAATATTGCACGCCAAATGTGGTGTGGCTGTTTAACCAAAAGGAAAATTAAAGCAAGAAGGGTAACTCCTTGTAAAATGCTACCTATGGAGGTAATCTCCATTCTTTCAATTCCACGAAAAAGCCAATCTATGTGGAACACAAGGATAAAAATGAAAAGTCCAGCAGTCAAAAAAACATACTTTGCCTCGGTAGGCTTATCGAGTAAAAGAATGATGAAAAACAAAATTACATATGAAAGAATGCTTATAAGTATTTTTAAAGTGGTAATGTTGTTAACATATTTAGTAGCAAGTTCGGGGAACTTGGCTACTTCCCGCATTCCGATGGTGTAGAAACCCGAATGGAGAAACCCAACAAAAAAATATGTCAAGGTAATAGCAAGCGAATAAAGACCGTAGTAATCTGGGGAGAGTGTTCGAACAAGAAGAATCATTGCGAGTGCAATAATTCCTTTGCTCGCTATTTCTGAAACTCCAACAAGAATTGTATTTTTAACAAGATTGCCCATTATCGAGGAGTAAAGTCCCACCAATCTAATTGTAACTCAGGGAATAAAGAGTTTCGCTTCTCGCATTCTTGAAGAAAAGACAAATCTTCTTTCGTCAAATTATTCGATTGCAAAAGTTTTTCAACCAAATCCAGTAAGCGGTTAAAATCTGAATGGTGGAAAAAGAATCTTTGTTCAGCATAATCTTTCGCACTTTTTGTGTAAATCAAAAATTGCCAATCTGAAGATTGAACCAAAAGCAACTCTCGCAATGCTTGTGTCATAATTCGAACAATTAACTCATTATTTCTTCTATTTTTAACAATCTCAATAAGTTCATTAAAACGCTTTTCATCATTGTATATAGCCTCCCAAGTCCAAAGCGTCTCGGGATTGCTCCAAACGTCGTGGTTATTATTCACTCCCCAAGAACCTTCAGGCAGTTTTACAATTATATCTGGGTCGACTCGGAAAATTTCCTCGCTACAAGTTGCCATTTTGACCCAAGGAGAAAAGTGCAAACCTTTAATTACAGCACGGATAAACTCTGGACCTTCGAACCACCAATGACCAAATAGTTCAGTGTCAAACGGAGTGCATAGAGTTCCTCGAATTCCCGTTTGGTTAAAGTACCAGTTTAAAGTATTTTCCAGATGATGAATAAAATGGTTTGCTTGCAAATCAATCTTTTTCGCAGTCCATTCGGGATAGTACAAGGTTTTGTAAAGCATATCCGCTTTGCGGTCTGTAACACGCCAATAACGAAGCATTGAATCGAGGTGTCTTTTGTGAAAATCCAAATAGTCGGGTTCAGCGGGATATCCAATATCACCGCTCCAAACTTGCATCGACATCATTTGATGTCGGGTAAATGCAACCGCAGTTCCGTATTCAACTTTTTCGCTAGAGGCGACATTTACCAAACGCAAAGGATTAAAATCGAAGTTAGAATCTTCGGGTTTTTCGAAGAAGTCGGCTAAATATTTTTCTTTATCAACGAATTTTCCAAGCGGAACACTTCTTTCAAGTAGATTTTGGTCAGTGATAAAATAATTTAAACCGAAACGGGCAAGGAATTGTTCCAAACCAGGGCGAAGTCTTTCTTGATGATAAGGGTTTACTGGAATTAAAGTTTTCCAAATGTACGATGGTCTATATGCGCATTCAGGTAGCCAAATCCCCCGAGGTTCTCGCCCAAAATGTTTTTTGTAATTCTCGACTGCAAGTTTTATCTGGCACTCAATACTTTTGTCGTCTCCCAAAAGGGGTAGATATCCATGGGTTGCTGCACAAGTGAAAACTTCTATTGCACCAATATCTTGAAGTGCCTTTAATGCCTTAATTATCGATTTGGAATACTTATGGTTGAAATCATTCAGCCTCTCAGAATACCAATTTTGCCAGTATTTTGTTAAATAAATATGATGTGGATGATAACCCCAGTCGGTGAAGTTCTTCTCATCTCTTTGAGCAAGTTCAATTTTACTTTTACAGTAATTTTCAAAAATCGCTGGGAAATCTGGATGTTCCAATTGTTCGCACAAAACTGGTGAGATGTCGATACTAACTTTTGGCAAAATACCTTCGTTCAGCAAATCGTTAAACACGTTTAAAAGAGGAATGTAACATTCAGCCACTGCTTCGTTCAACCAATCGACCCCGTGTGGATATGTTCCGTGATGAATGACCCACGGCAAATGGGTATGCAAAATCAAAACATAACTACCAGACTGCATTTCAACCTCTATTTAACAAAGAAGGGACAACCTATGTCCCTTTAAGATTAACATATTAAAACCTATAACCAATTTTGCAAACTCAATTTATCTTCGGAATATTTCCCATTCCAGGATAAATCTTATCGCCTCGGTCGATATTTATCTCTCCATACTGATTCTCGTAATTCTGTATGTTTTCAATTAAAGCACGCATAAATAATTTTGCGTGTTGCGGGGTCATAATAATTCTGGAAAGTACTCGACCCTTTGGCAAACCAGGAAGAATTCGTGTAAAATCGAAAACAAACTCTGCTGGGCTATGTGATAGAATCACCAAATTGGAATAAATACCTTCGGCTTCTTTCTCACCCAACTCGATGTTGATTTGTTGCTGAATTTGCTGTGGTTCTTTTTTCTCACTCATAACAAGCCTCCAATTATTTTCTAAAATTGTTAAGACGTTCTTGAACAGCATTAGTTTTCTTTTCATCCTTCAAATACGAACTATAAATCTTTAATAGTGCAAGATAGTATGCCTCTTTATCCTCTTCTTTTATTATTTGTTCAAGTGCTTCCATTTCGGCAACCGTTTGTTTTAACGCAGTTTGATCGTTCATTACAAAATAGATTTCTGCAAGGTCCTTGTACAGTTCGAAGTCATTGGTAAAGCGAGGAGTTTTCTTCGCCTTTTCAAAAAGTTCAGCAGACTTTTTTAAATCATCAATGTATTCTTTTTCATTTATTTTGTTTTCCTCAATCTGTCGCTTTTGTATTAACGCAACTTTATTTTTGTACGCAGCAGCACAATTTCTTATCGCTAAATCAAAATTGGGGTCGATTTGAATTGCTTTTTCGTATTCCGCAATAGCCTCGTCATACTTTCCAAGTTGAAGTAATATATCTGCCAAAATAGCGTGATAAAGTTTATTCTTTGGGTCCTTTGCAATTAAAGACTTTGCAAATTCTATGGCTTCTTCTTCCTTCCTTTCCAATTGGTAAATATTGACCAAAAATGCATTTGCTTCGGAATTGTCTGGTTCGAGCAATAACAACAGTTTCAGATATTTTACCGAATTATCATAATCTCCTCGATTGAAATAAGTTTGGGCAAGACCCGCAAAAGGGGTTGAGTTCAGTTCAGTGGGCTGTTCTTTTTCATTTGTTGGCCAAAACTTCGGCGGGTTCACTCGCCAACCAAAAATTGTGAAAAAACCAATTTTATCGCGGGAGTAAAGATAAACTTCTTTACCATTCAAATCAAAACGGTCAATTAAAATTGAATCGCTTTGGGGATTAAACCTTAATCCTTTGGAAAATGTGGGTTTTCCAACCTTTGCAAGAAAATCCTCACGAGGCATATTTAAATAAACACCATAGTCTTTAGCAAAGTTCAATTCTTCTTTGATAACATCGGCATAAAGTTTGTAATATTTAATTGCACTTGAAGTATCACCTTTTACTTCGTAGGCTTGACCAATTAGCGGATAGAAATCATAAATTTGAGGACGAACCAGAACACCAGCATTAAATACATCAATTGCAGAGTCTAGAAACTTCTCATTTTTTGTAGCAAAATACCTATTAAACAAATCGATTCCATTATTGTAGGCAACTCGCCAAAGATTACTTTTAAACTGCTCGGCTTGGATTTTCAGCAAAGCATCTTTGATGATTGAGTCGGCACTGTTAATTGTAAGAGCCGCACCTTTAAAATCGTTTTTCATTTGTCGGACTTCTGCCAACATTATGTAGGCTTGACCATTATTTGGATTATTTTTGATTTCTTTCTCCAGGTTCAATTCTGCTTTGTCGAGGTCTTTGTTGCGAATTGCGAGTTTTGCGGTTGTAAATTCGGGAGATTCGCATTGAAAACTTTGCAGAATGATTGTGAAAATGAAAAACAAAATAAAAACAGAATAATTCTTTTTCACTTCAACACCTTTGTTAAAATTGCAAAATACAAAGTTACTAAAAATGAAATAGTTTAAGAAACTTATTCTGAATTAATCTGGACATATTTGTTTTGTTTTTCTTTATTTGGGGAGGCATAATAACCAACATAAAATTTCTGCTCTTCTAAGTATTTGATATTTTTATACCCTTGGTCGAAGGGAACAAAAAGGTACAAAAATTGGTCGGGAAATTCACTTTGAGCAGTTTTATAGAAATCCAATGCATCTTCGAAAACATCAAATTCTTTCAAAAAAACAATTTTATTTTCGGGTAAACAAACCAACGGATACTCGAATGAATAACCAAAATAATACTTCTCGGAAATTTCAAGTTCCGTATCACTTTTTGGAACTAATGCCTCAATTTCTACAAATGGATTGCCAAATGCATCCAAGTACTTTGCAGAATTGTACGATAAATCTATTATTTTTGAAAAAACAAATGGACCACGGTCGTTAATTCTAACGAGTAAAACGCTATCGTTCTGGGTATTTCTAATTCTGACTATCGTACCAAAAGGTAAATATCTATGAGCAGCAGTAAATCGATACATATCAAATTTTTCCCCGCTTGCTGTTCCTCTTTTGTGAAACCTTTTGCCATACCAAGAGGCTTTGCCTTCCTGTTTGAAATAGAAAAATTCCGAAATGTCGTAATCAGAAATACTTTGAATTTCGGAACTTGATGAAGCAGTTGGGTTCCCACTGTTTTCAGCAAAGACAAAAAACTTGCCCACCAAAACTAAAAGCAAAATGGCAACAAATATCGACAATACAGAGCCCAAAATGATTAAATGCTTCTTGTTTATTCTCACTATTCTCAAAATTTGGTTTACATAACCTACAAAAATATAAGAACTTGGCTATAACCACAATTAAAAAAAAATTAAAAAAAAGTAATAAAAAAAATCGAGTCCTGAACAATTTGTTCATTTAATGGAGGGGGTCAAAATAATGTAAAAAATATAAAATATAAAAGATTAACTATTTAGAAATTCCATTAATTCATCTACATTTCTCTTGCTTCCAATAAATAAAGGTGTCTTTTGATGAATTGAACTGGGAACAATGTCGAGAATATCTGTTTGTCCATCTGTTGCTCGTCCACCTGCTTGTTCAATCACAAAAGAAAGCGGATTTGCTTCGTAAAGCAATCGCAATTTCCCTTGTGGATGGGACTTGTCGCCAGGATACATAAAAATGCCGCCATAGTTCAGCACTCGGTGGACATCTGCAACCGCTGTTCCAACATATCTTAAACTATAAGGTCTCTTTTTGTCGGGCGAAGGTGTCTTTATAAAATCAATATACTTTCTGAATTTCTCATCCCACTTATGATAGTAACCTTCGTTGACAGAATATTGATTGTTCCATTCAGGCATTTTTAAACCTTTTTTTGTAAGTAAAAACTCACCAACCGTGGGGTCGTAAGTAAACACATTGACACCGTGACCAGTCGTATAGACCATAACAGTACTGCTTCCATAGAGGACATATCCAGCGGCTACCAATTTCCTTCCTGGTTGAAGAACATCTTCAATAGTCCCATCAGTTCTTAAAGTTGGGTCGAGCCTTTTGTAAAAACCAAAGATTGTCCCCAAAGTGATGTTAACATCGATATTCGAAGAACCATCGAGTGGGTCGAAAACAAGAACATATTTACCTTTTGGATACTTTTCTGGAATTTTCATTAAGCCATTTGCTTCTTCGCAAGCCATAACACAAAGATTACCATTATGGTCCATCGCTCGATAGATTACCTCAAACGCAAATTGGTCGAGTTTCTTGACTGTCTCACCGTGAATATTAATGTTTTCAGTTAAGCCTAAAATATCATTCAAACCCGCCCGACGAATTTCACGCTCGATAAGTCTTATTGCAAAAGTAAAATCATGGAGCAGAAAAGTAAATTCACCAGTTGCCTCTGGATGAAGATCCTGCTCCTCATTAATATGACGATCAATAGTAATTAACTTTGGTGTGGTTGAATTTTCCATCGTAAACCTTGATTTATTGAATTAGTCTTTAATCATCACAAGCAACATTTTGAATTTGGTTTTTGCTTTAACTGCGTGAGGATGATTTGCTGGCATTAAAATTACGTCCCCAACTGTTAAATGATGTTCAAATCCATCGATAGTTACTATTCCTTCGCCATCAACACAATATACAAAAGCATCAAAAGGTGAAGTATGTTCGCTCAACTCCTGTCCAGCCCAAAAAGCAAACAAAGTCAGATTGCCAGTTTTCTTTTTAGTTATAATCTTGCTCACTATTGAATTTTCTTGGTAATCAATCAAGTCATTTAGTTTCTTTACTTTTGCTAAAATTGCATCCATCAATCCTCCAAATTCTCTTCGATTTTTTCCAACAAACGACGGTTGAAATCTATTTGCTTATCAAGAAAGGAAATCTTTTCTTTTAATTTTTTTCTATGCTCATCAATCCAATATGGGTTTTTTAAATTTTTCTCATAGACAAAAGGCTCTTGTGTTACCATTCGTTCCAACACTCGCTTTTCAATTGCAACCATAAGTCGCAACTCCTTCAATTCCTCTTCCAATTTTACAATTGTATCTTCTTCAAAATCGAAATTATCAAAATTTTCATTCAAAATTTTATAAAAAATTCGAATTTTGGAATAATTTCTTTCTTTGTAAGCGTCTTGGATAGGAACCCAAAACTTTCTGAAGATTTCAGTTTCTCCCGATAAATCGGGATGTAGTTGCTTTACCAATGCCTTATACATTTTAGTCAATTCTTTATTGAGATTGTCGCCATTTTCGGTTCGTTCAAAATTAAGTGGACTGAATTTCGAGGATTTAGAATTGCTTTTCGTCGATTGCAATTTTTGCTCTTCGACGGACTTTTCTACAAAATTCCATATTTTTCTGTTTATCTTCATTCCTCGATTGATTTTGACAAAGAAAAGTTCGATTTTTCTTTCCATACTATCGCAAATCGAAGCCTTCTCTTCCAATTCATTTTCCAAATCGCCAAATATCTTTTCATATTCGAATTGAATGCGGGGTTGGACAACGTAACGAAGATAATACCATTTTTCAATTAATTCAAGAAGTTGTTGCTTTTGCTCTTGGATTTGCTCCCGAAGAATTTTTACTTTTCGATTTATGATTAAGTTATCCATTAATCAAACTGTAAACTGACCACACATTCAAAAATAATACATAATTATCAATTTTCCATTTCTCTTCTTGAAGTTCTTGCAACAATCATTTCCAGAATTGCCGAAATAATTGCAAGTATCAAGAATAATTTCCAAAGTTCAGTGCCAGCGTATTCACGGAAATCAGCACTATGAAAACTTTTTAAATCATCAATGAAATTTACTTTTACATCTTTATGTAAATGTTTTCTAATGTAGGAAATAATTTGCTCCTTCTCTGCTAAATCCAGCAATGACTCCTTCGCATCGACATTAACGGAGACAGTTCCAATCGGAACGTCATCCCCATTTTTTAGCCCATAAGTACCAATTACCAATAAATTTCTCAACTCAAGAAGATTGCCCGAAGGTAATTGAACTGCTTGCATTTCAGTTGTGTTTCCCAATGGATCTTCAACACGGAAAAGGTTTGTTGGCGTTATTCCTTTGGGAAAAGTTAAACTTAACGGTTCGCCACAAACCAATGAAAAGTTATATTCATTGAAACTATTTAAGTAAAATATCGAACGATATATTAGAACTGGAAAAAGCGAGGTAAGCACAAAGTTGCCCCACTTCAAATCTGGTGCAACACTGCAATATAGAATTTTGCTTCCTTCAAAGTTGAATTCGGTTAAAAATTGACCAGCACTTGTTTGAATTAAAGCAAGCCCAGAGGAAGTTGTCAATAGATTACTTATTTTTGGCGGGTCTGGAATAACAATACTTTTATCACTTGTTGGAGCAAAAACATTTAAAAATAATTGATGTTCTAAATCAATAAAATTAAACGTTGGAGAATTGTTTGCACCAAAACTCTTTGATTCGAAGTTTAAACCAATGCCAATTGAAGCAAAGAAATTCTTCAATGGCAAATCATTACCCGAAATTGGTGGAAAGAGCAAAAGCCCTTTCCCAGACTTTAAATATTCCCGAATTTTTTGATAAGAACCATTGTCGAGGTTCGGGTTTTCAATAATTAGTACGGCTACATCCGATAGATTGGAAACCCCAACTTGATTTGGAAGTATTAACTTCGACTGAATATTCTCCCCCTCGAGAGATTTTAAAAACTTATGGATATAGCCACTTTCGTTATCGGAAACCAATCCAACAGTGATTATATCGGGGACAATAAAACCGAACCATCTTTTGTTGTCATATTCCAGTGCATCAGATTCAATTTCAAAAAGACACCGCACTATTCCCTTACTTTTAACATTACCGCCAATAACAACTTTCTGATGTCCTTTCGCTTGGAGATTGAAAAGTCTCTGTGCCGAACGTTCTCCATTCATAAACAAACTTAAAACCAGATTATCTAAATTTTTATTTGAAGAATTCGAAAGGTAAACCTCAAACTCGACGAATTTGTTTTGTTCAAATATGCGAGTTAAAGGAACAACAGAATCGATGGAAACGTTTTCAATTTGAAATCGAGACTTTCCACCAACTTGAACTAAATTCAAAGAAGTTTGAGAATCGAAAAGTCGTACAGAGTCTGTGAAATTTCGTAAAGCAGACTTCTGGAAGTCAGAAATTAGAAACACTTCTTTCGAGAAATTTTTCGATTCGCTCAAAATTTTTTGGGCAAGTCTCAATGAGTTTTCGTACGAAGAAGTTACCAAAGAAACATTTGTTCTTGCAAGTTCATCCTTGATAAATTGAAAATCGGAAGTAAAAGCACCGTTCGATGTAATATCAGTCGTGTGAATTAAAGCCACTTGGTCGCCTTCACGCAAATTATCCAAAAGCGATGTTACAAAGCCTTTCCCCTGACGAAGACGATTTCCAAACTCATCGGAGACATCCATTGAAATTGAATTATCGAGAATAATCACTGTTGAAATATTTGAATAGTTGCGAAAGATAGGAAAATCGCTTCGAACAACTGGACGGGAAAATGAAAGAATCAGAAAAACAATTATTAGGGTGCGAAGTATTAACAATAGCAATTGTTTAAGTTTTAACCTTCTTATTTGTGTTTTTTGCAATTCTTTTAAGAATCGAAGGGATGAAAATTCAATCGTCTTGTTCTTTCGTATGATTAATAAATGAATAAGAATAGGAATGGACGCTAATGCAAGCCCAAATAAATATAAAGGATTAAGAAAATGCATATCACCTTCACTTGATAAAAAAAATTAAACGAATTTGGGAAGATAAAATTTAAATTAATCCTCTTTGAAGAAAAATTCGCTTAAATCGTCAAAGCGAATATTGACAACAATCCACCCAAGTTTTGGTGATTTGTAAAAGGTGAAAACCCAACGCATTGGGAAATCTGTATGATATGCTAAATAGCGTACACGTATAAAAGATTCAGTTACTATTTCTGCATTTATTGGTTCATATGAACGAATCGTTCCATAGAGATTATTTGCTCTCTTTGTTTCAGAAATCAACTTTTGAATTTCCTCATTTTTTTTCTTTAATGGACTGTTTCCAATGAAATCGTCGAAAGCCTTTTCGATTTTCCCTTCAATAATCTTATCGAAAAAATTTTGACACTTATCCAGAACGTCTTGGGGAACACCTAAAACACCAATCTTTTTGGTCTTCTCGTTTACATCCCCCTGTGGTAATCTCCCTTCCTGTGCCAAAGCAGAGAAAACAAAAAGACACAAAAACACAAGATTAATTATTGCTGTTTTCATTTTAACTCATTTTAAAAAAACAAAATTAACACTTTTTATACATTACTTCCAAACAATATCTTCGACACCCTTAATTTTATTTACATATCTTGCGAATACAAAGAGAAAATCTGAAAGTCGATTTAAAAAAACCACAACTGAATGATTAACTTTTTCGCTTTGTTCAAGTTCAACGACGCATCTCTCTGCACGCCTACATACCGTTCTCGCAATATGCACAAAGCCAGATTCGAAGCAACCCGTAGGCAAAATGAAATTTTTTAATTCGGGCAGTTCATTCGTGTATTTATCGATTTGTTCTTCAAGGAATTTGACTTCATTGTCGGATATTCGTTGAAAACCTTTTGGGAGTTTGCTTTCCTTTGGCGTTGCAAGGTCAGTCCCAGCATTAAAAAGAAGTTTGCAAATTTTAAGCAGAGTCAATCTGTCCGCTTCTGGAATTTCGAATGAAGCAATTGTGCCAATGTAAGAATTGAGTTCATCGATAGTACCATAGGCTTCGACACGCAAATTGCTTTTCAAAACTCGGGTCCCATCGAAAAGTCCAGTTTGCCCTTTATCTCCAGTTTTAGTATAAATTTTCATTTTCCTCTCACGAAATTAATTTTTATTAAATTGAAAATTTTAAAAATACAAATTAAAACTTGGAAAACGAAAACGTAAAAATATTATTCATAGGGGACATTTTTGGAAAATCTGGCTTGGACGCAATTGCCAACTTTTTTCCAATTTTTCTTGAAAAATATAAACCCAATTTCGTAATTGGCAATGCCGAAAATGCAGTAGACGGCAAAGGTATAACAGAAGAAATTGCTGAATACTTGTTTTCAAGTGGTTTCGATGTCCTTACAACTGGCAACCATATCTGGGATAATTGGAAATCCCGCCCTCTTCTTGCAAAGGAACACAGAATTCTTCGACCAGCAAACTACCCGAGCGGTAATCCAGGCTTGGGATATTATATATATGGAATATCTAACACCAATTACTCGGTGGGTGTGTTAAATCTACAAGGGCGAACATTTATGAATACAATCGATTGCCCTTTTCGAACTGCGGAACGTGCTTTAAATGATATTAAAAACAAAACGAACATTGTCATTATCGATTTTCACGCCGAAGCCACAGCCGAAAAACTTTCTCTTGTAAACTACCTTGACGGAAAAGTTAGTGCAATCATCGGCACACATACACACATTCAAACTTCGGACGAAAGAATTTTCCCCAATGGGACTGGCTACATCACTGACGTCGGTATGACTGGACCATATAATTCAGTCGTTGGTTTAAAAACAGAAATTGCGGTGAAAAGATTTCTTTTACAAACCCCGCATAAGTTTGAACAAGCAGTCGGCGACGAACATATCGCAGGGGTTTATTTAGAAATTAATCCTGTTGACGGGAAATGCAAAAAAATTGAAAGATTTTTCTATCCAGATTTTGTTAAAAATATTACCCAAACACTATGAAAAAATCAGAAACTCTTCGAATTGCAATCGTTGGAGCAACTGGACTTGTTGGAAGAACCTTTTTGAAAGTTTTAGAAAATTCATTTATTCCGATTGCTAAACTTGATTTATTTGCCACATCCAGAAGTGCTGGAACGAGCATTGTATTTAAGAATAAAGAATTAATTGTTCAAGACATAAAAAACATAAATTTTGCAAATTATGATGTTGCATTATTTTCTGCTGGCAAGGATGCAAGCAAAGAATTTGCACCTCTTGCTGTAAAGAATGGAACTCTTGTTATTGATAACGGAAGTTATTGGCGAATGCACCCACAAGTTCCGCTTGTTGTTCCAGAAGTTAATTTCGAGGATGCCTTCAAACACAAAGGAATTATTGCAAATCCTAATTGTTCTACAATACAATTGGTCGTAGCATTAAAACCCATTGAAAATAAATTTAAAATCAGAAAAGTCGAAGTCTCTACATATCAAGCAATTAGCGGTGCAGGTCAAAAAGGTATAAATAAACTTTTGAAGGAAATTGAAACTGGCGTTCCAGTTGACACTCTATCGAAACATCCAATTGCTTATAATATAAACTTCCACACCATACAATCCAAGTTTGGCTTTTCAGAAGAAGAAATTAAGATTATTAACGAAACCAGGAAAATCCTACATCGCAAAAATTTAAAAATTTCTGCGACTTGCGTTAGAATACCAGTATTGGTAGGTCATAGCGAAGCAGTATCTGTTATCACGAAAAATGAATTCTCCCTTGAAGAAGTCGAGGAAGTTTGGCGACAAAGTCCAGGTATAATTATTGTCGACGACCCGCAAAATGAAGAATACCCCACCCCAAAAATGGTCGAGGGAACAGATTCTGTCCATATTGGGCGAATTCGTCGAAACCCAGCGGAAAAGAACGGACTTATGTTTTGGGTAGTTGCTGATAACGTTCGCAAAGGGGCAGCAACTAATGCAATTCAAATACTTGAACATTTGTGGAAAGTGGCACCCGAAAGGATTTTCTCTTTCCAAAAAATGTTCAAATAGTTAGTTTAGTTCTCAAAGTTGCTTTCATGATTTACTCTTCGGGTCGCTTCAGTACTGCTTCCCAGGTTACTTCGCAACCAGCGAGTTTGAACATTGCAGATGCACCACAGTATTTTGTCTGCGAAAGTTCAATCGAGCGATTGAGGTCTTCCATTTGGGCGTCGGGACTGATTAGTTCATATATCAAATGGGCTTTTTTGTATACTTTTGGATGCTCGGAAGTTCGCTCGGCGGTTATTTTAATATTCATACCAGTAACTGTCTTCCTTTTCTTTCTCAAAATACTTATGACATCCATAAAAGTGCAGGCTCCCATTGCCATAAGAAGGGTTTCCATTGGGGAAGGTGCAGTATGTTCGCCTCCAACTTCTGGTGATGTATCGAAAACTGTTTCCAAGCCCAAGCGATTTGTTCCGATGATTCGCATATTTCTGTCAAGTCGCAAGTTGACTTCCATTACAACTCCTATTTATTGACAATAATCTCTATGGGTGTCGAAACTTTTTTGCCTTCGCTTTCAATGAATTCACGAACTTTTGGCTTTATGTAAATTTTGTCTAAATAATCGTAAAGAATGCTTGCAAGAATATCTAAATAAGCCTCGATTGGATAATTTTTGTTCAAAACAATCAACTTTTGTTCTTTGACAATGCAGGCTCCACCAGTAAAACTACCATTATCTTTTCTAACAGTATAACCAATCGATTTTAAGATTTCCACCATTTCTTCAAACAACGCTTTCGATTTCATTTTTTTCTTAAAGGCTTAAATACGGAAAAAAGAATAATCGAAATTACAGCAAACCAATTGTAAACCATCAAAAAATTATATTTCGAAAACCTTTCGTAGAAAAAAGTTTGAACTTCATTTGAATAATAAGATACTTTTGGGTTAAAAAACAAATACAAACCTAAACGAATATCGAAGTATAAAAGTATTATTTCAAAAACATAAGCAATAACCAAGAGTATAAAAGACATAAAAAGCCAACCTTCGCTTTTAAAATGCTTTTTCATTGCTGGGAATAGAAAAATCGAAGATAGAAGAGAGAGAAAAAAACCAATTCCAGTGTAAAGCGAACCAACCGCAAAATTGCGAACAGTAATCAAAGCAATTTTCTCATCGACCCAGTAACGAAATTTTAACTGTTGATAATCCGCCTCGAAAATGTCGTAAACTATTGCAGAGCGAATAATCGAGCCACCAATCCATATCATAATCCCAATGATAAAAATTGATAAAAGCAACTTTTGCGTTTTGCTAAACTCCATAGAATTTCCTTTTAATCAAACAAAGTATTTTGTTCGAAATGATTCTCTTTTTTCAATTCTGATTCAGAACCTTCACCTATCAATCTCAAAAAATCACTTTCGTAGAGAATTGGAACACCTAACTTTTGTGCATCTTCATACTTCGAGCCAGGATTTTTACCAACCACTACGTAATTTGTTTTCTTGCTTACAGATGAAGCAACCTTACCTCCAAGTTGTTCAATTTTTGCCTTTGCTTCAGTTCGAGTGAAATGCTCCAATTCCCCAGTTAAGACAAAAGTTAACCCTTCGAGTATTTTTTGTTCAGACTGTTCTTCTTTTTCCTGGAAATTCAAACCATATTCACGCAGTTTCTCGATTACTTGGCGTTCTTTTGGGTCTTGGAAGAATTTCACAATCGATTCAGCCATTTTCTCGCCGATTTCATAAATTGATGTCAGTTCCTCTTTGCTTGCGTTCATTAACGCATCGAGCGACTTGAAGTGTTTGGCAAGAATCTTTGCAGCACCCTCGCCAATTAACCTTATTCCCAGAGCGAATATCAATCGGCTTAACGGCTTTCTTTTGCTTTTTTCAATTGCTTCAAGCAGGTTGTCCACTTTCTTTTCGCCCCACCGTTCAAGCGAAATTAATTTTTGTCTGTGTAAATGCAATTCGTAAATGGAAGCAATATTTTTCAAAAAACCAAGGTTAACTAATTGGTCAACAACTTTTTCTCCCATTCCCTCGATATCCATTGCATTTCGAGAGGCAAAATGTTCAATTCGGCGTCGTATTTGCCAAGGACACTCTGGATGTATACAAAAGTAGGCAACTTCCCCTGGCAATCGAACCAAACGACCATTCAAACCGCAAGTGCAATACTCTGGAAAAACGAATTTTTTCGCCCAATCTGGTCGCTTCTCCAAAACAACGCCAGTAACTTTGGGGATGACTTCTCCACCCTTTTCGACATAAACTGTGTCTCCGATACGCAAATCCAATTCTTCGATATAATCGGCGTTGTGAAGCGTTGCACGGCTAATAGTACTTCCAGCAAGAAAAACGGGTTCGAGTTCTGCAACGGGCGTTACAATGCCAGTCCGCCCTACTTGCAATGTAATGTTCTTCAAAATAGTTGTGGCTTTTTCTGCTTCATATTTATATGCGATTGCCCAGCGTGGAGCCCGAGCAATTGTTCCAAGTTTCTCCTGTTGGCGAAGCGAATTTACTTTAATTACAATACCATCTATTTGAAACGGAAGTGAATACCTACGTTTTTCCCATTCTTCAATAAAAGCAAAAACATCATCCAAACTTTTGCATAATCTGGAATAGGGAGAAACTGGCAATCCCATTTCACGCATTAATTCAATATTTTCACTTTGGCTTCGCAATTCAATTCCATCGACGTCAAGATAATAGAGGACAATTCGCAATGGTCTTTGGGCAACCTGACGTGGGTCGAGAAGTTTTAAAGTACCAGAAGCAAGGTTTCTTGGGTTTGCAAAGGGCTTGTCTCCTTCTGCAACACGCTCCTCGTTAACTTTAACAAAATCGGCATAGTTCATATAAACTTCACCACGCACTTCGAAATTTCTTATCGGAATACCATCGAATTGAACTTCTTTAACTTTCAACGGTAAGTTTTTGATAGTTTTTACATTCAAGGTAACGTCATCACCAGTAACACCATCTCCCCGAGTTACAGCCAAAGCATATTCCAAATTTTCATAATGCACGCTTATAGCAACACCGTCGAATTTCAATTCAGCAAAATATTCAACTTTCTCTCCTTCAAGCAGTTCACGAACCCTTCGGTCGAAATCTTTGACTTCATCATATGAATATGTATTCGAAAGAGAAAGCATTGGTTTTTTGTGCTGAACGTTTCGAAATTCCTTCAAAGGCTCGCCGCTCACCCTCTGCGTTGGAGAATCGGGGGTAACTAATTCGGGATGCTCTTTTTCAAGTTGTATTAATTCTTGAAATAGTTGGTCGTACTCTCGGTCGGAAATTAAACTTTCATCTTTAACATAATAGTAATGGTCGCAAATATTAATTATTTCACGCAGTTTTTGAATTTTTTTTGGTATTTCGCTTTGTAACTTATACTCTTGAATTAACTTTTGAATATCCATAAATCATTTATTAGATTGCATACCCAAAATATTCATTAGCCATTGCATTTCAATTTCTATGTTATAAATTTGCTGCTCTATCGATTGACCAGAACCGTGTCCACTGTCGAAATCAACTAACAATAGAACTGGATTTATTTGCCAAGGAGCATTTTGCAACAACGCAGCGAATTTTTTTGCGTGAAGAGGGTCGACTCGGGTATCGTTCTCTCCAGCACGAATCAACATCGCAGGAAGGCTAATTCCAACTCTCACATTGTGATAAGGGGAATATTTTAGCAAATATCGGAAATCTTCTTCTTTTTCTGGGTCTCCATATTCTGGTATCCAATACCGTGCAATTAAGAATTTAGAATATCGAATCATATCAAGCAAAGGAACGCCACAAATAACCGCTTTAAAAAGGTCAGGTCGTTGCGTTGCCACGGCACCAACGAGCAAACCACCGTTACTGCCACCTTTGATTGCCAAACGATTTGGATTTGTATACTTTTCTGCAATCAAATATTCAGCTGCAGAAATAAAATCGTCGAAGACATTCTGCTTTTTATGCAACATTCCCTGACGATGCCATTCTTCACCATATTCACTACCACCTCGCAAACAGGCAACAGCGTAAACGCCCCCACGATTAATAAATGAGGCATTCACACCAAGATAATGTGGGAGCATACTTACATTAAAACCACCATATCCATACAAAATCGTTGGATTGTTCCCGTCAAGTTTAATTCCCTTTTTGTAACAAATAAACATTGGTACTTTAGTACCATCTTTTGAATTGTAAAATACTTGCTTCGTTTCAATATTTTTGGTATCAATTGGTGGCTTATCTTCAAAAACCAAAGTCCATTTCAATGTTTTACCATCAAGTCTATATAGTTTACTTGGCGTCGTAAAACTCATCAATGAAACATAAACCGAATTTGTCGATTCGTCATAATACATTCCACCAACGTTTGCAAATTCTGGCAGTTCCAATTCTCGAAGGTAATTCCCATTCAAATCATACAACAGCAAGCGGGAAAGAACATCCCGCTTCTCCCTAACAATTACAAAATCGCTTGTCATTACAAATCCTTCTTTTGGATGTTTTGTTTCTGGGATGAAAGTTTTCCAATTTTCATACTTTGGTTGTGAAATATCGGCAACCATTATCTTTTTGTTAGGTGCCTTTTCGTTTGTTTCAAAATAGATTTTGCCCTGTCTTACCAGAATTGGTGTGGCTTGAAATTCTTTACTGTCGAAAATTAAAATTGTATCAAATTTCTTTTCTGGATTGACAATTTTGAGGGAATTGGAATAAAAGTCCCCTTCGGAAATAAAGGTTATGTTAGAATTTTCATCATCCCAAATATTTGCAAAGTTCTTCGCATCTTTTGTATCGAAAAGGAAGATGTCTTTGGTAGAACTTTCACCTAATTTATGTTTAAAGGTCTTCAATGGCTTCTGCAAATTAATATCCTCAATCGAGCGGTAGGTTACATAGACAAAGTCATTGTTTCTACACCAACTTAATGAAAATACATTTTCAATCGGGGGAGCAATCTGTTTCCCAGTTTTCGTATCCAAAAAATAGTACTTTGTAATTTCGTTTCCTTTTGTCTGAACACCAATCGCTACCTTGTCGGCTGTTTTGTTCAAAATGTGACCGACAATAGCAGTTTTTCCAGAACTATCAATTGTCGTCGGGTCGAAGAGTAATTTCTCCTTGCCCTTAATTCGTGTGAAAAACTTGTTCTGTCTTTCCCCTTTTTTCCTTGCGTAGAAGAATTCTCTATTGTTTTTAAAAATTGGAGCAGAAACATAATCCCTGTCGAGGTAATTTCTTATTTCTTCGCTTAATCCAGGAATTTTTTTCGTATTCGTTTCAATCCATCGAGTAGCGTATTCGTTTTGCAAACGAGTCCATTCCTTCACTTCTGGGTCATCTTTATTTTCCAACCAACGATACAAATCAGTAATAGCATAACCAAAAATTGTATCAACGACTGGTACTTGTTTTGTGGCTGGGGGTTTCAATTCATTTTTTGCAAAAACAAAAGTTAAGAACAATATCGCAAAAGAAAATAATATTGAAAATCTTACCATAATCAATTTCCTAAAAACCACAAATTTTAAATTAACAAAATTTGCAATTTCCTTTTTCAAATCGTTAATTTTGAAAATTAATTAATAGAATTTTATGAAAAGGATTTTACTGGATTTGCTTTTGAGTTGGTTATTTGCTTTTCCTTTATTTTCCAATGATTTGGAATTGACCAAATTGCCACAAGCCATAAACACCGACCAAGACGAATACCCTTGTGGAGTTTTTGACAACAAACTTTTGTTTATTCGAAAAGACAACAACCAAGCAACCTTCTCTGCTTTATCGACCCTCGTCAGCAATTACCAAGAGATATCGCCTTTTAATTTACCCAAAGAGTATAAGGAATTCAAAGGAAGTTACTTTTCCTACTTCGAAACAATGGATTCAAAGTTCATTATTTTTTCTGGAAGAGCAAAAAAGAAATTCGAAAACCATTTGTTTATTATTAAACAAGACAAAAAATCGAACAAATACTCTTTAACAACATTTCCTTTCAATTCCCAATTTTTCGATTCACATCCACAATTCGACCCCGCTGGCAAATTTTTAGTTTTTTCCTCCGAAAACCCAAACCAGAATAATACCGACATCTTCGTTAGTAGATTTGAAAACGGTTCTTTTGAAGAGCCTAAACCAATTGACGTTGTTAACACAAATGCAAATGAAATCACTCCTTTCCTCGACGAAAATGGGAATCTTTATTTCGCTCGCTTCGATTCAACAAATTACAATATTTACAAGGCTGAAAAGAAAGGCGAATTAATATGGGACAAACCGAGAAAACTCCCCTATCCAATAAACACAGAAGCGAATGAACTTGCGCCAGTAGTATTCAACAATAAACTTTACTTTGCAAGCGACAGAGAAAACGAAAATCATAACTTCGATGTCTTCGTTTCCAATTTGTGCCTTCCAGTAATCCTGGAGGTTAACTTTAAAGAAAGTTTAACACTTTTCTCATCATTCGATAAACTATTAATAACAGAAAATAATGGGACAATCATTGATGAAAAGTATCTTGGCGACGAATCACAAATTTCTTTCACACTTCAACCGAATAAAAACTACCAAATAAAAATCAAGAACGAATGTACACACCAGGAATATTTCAGCAAAAATATTAAAACTTTGTGTTTGGATACAATCTACGTTAAATATGTTATTCCTTTGGAAATATCTGGCGATTTGACAAAAGAAAAGAACATTAGATTTTTCCTCACGGGATATTATCGTCCAATAACCAAACGAAATCTAACCCAATTGAAAAAACTTTTCGATTACAATTTGATTGGTAACGATGATTCAACCAATTATATTGAATATCCGCAACCATTTTTTTTCGATATATCGGATACTATTGAAAATGCTTTGAAAGACGTATCGGAGTTCATTAGTTATTTCGCAAAAATGTATCAAACGGGTTGTATGCCAAAGAATAAAAGATTAAAAATAGAAGTTATTGGCTATGCCGACCCACGTCCGCTTTCTCCCAATGCTCGATTTTTCGAAGAAACAATAAGCGACCCTTATCTAAACTTTTATCTGTCAAAAGGGAGCCCAATGACAAACCAAACTCTATCGAAATTAAGAGCATATTTCACAGCGAAGGAAATCATTGACATTCTTTCAACTGACGACAACAACGAATTCTTGAAGAACGCTGTGGCTTGGGATATTGTTGGTGGTGGAACCATCGATGAAGAAGAAGATTATCTGCTATTGCGAAAAGTTAAAATCAAAATATTTTTCGAAAGAACAGACTTTTAAGCATTTCCCTATCTTGGCTCAATCCTGGCAAAAAGTTTGAAACGTTGGTCGGGTGTTTTCGATATGGATGTTGAAATATAACTTCCGCTATACCACAGTTGGAACTGGTCGGAATAATTCCTACTTAAATTCTGCCCAGAGTTCCCACCTGGCAAAATCCAATGGACAACACTATCGCTCATATCTGCAATAAAACGAGCCGAAGGACCTACTTCTATTTTTTCGGGCATAAACAATTTCCCGCCAGCATAATTAATAGTTGTGTTATGCCCACCAATTGGCGTTTCTTCGAGGGAAAAACTTGGGTCGAGAAGTTTCACAAACGAAAACGGATGTTCTATTTTCAATTTATGCCATCTACCATATGTCCAATTTTCGACATTGTCTGTATATTTTTTTCTTAAAAATGAAACAGCGTCTCGAAAACTTTTGACAATTAAATCCTTTTTGGAAGAATTCCCAAAAAAGTACGAAGTAGAATCAGTTAAAAAGTTCAAAAACATTCTATTTGCCATAAAATCAAGATATAAATATTGCCTAAACAAAGGCTCTCCTAAATCATCCTTCAAGACATTTTCAAGAAACTTCACAAGGAAATATTGATAAATAGATGGTGCAACAAAATTTTCATTAAAAATGCAATTCCAATTCCTTAATTTATTCAATGCTAACTTTTCTGTACTATTTAGCAATGAGGCATTTTCATCTAAAACGGGCAAAATCTTTTTCAACACAAAATTTGCTTGTTCAGAGTATCTATCATTTTGGATAACTTCAATATTCAAAGCAACTTCTGGTTTACTTTTCATCAAAAGATTGTGTACACGGAACGCCCGGGATGGGTCGCTCCAAAGATTGCTCAAATGGTAACTCGATGAGAATGTTTTATTGTTACAATTCAACACAAATCCTTCTGGCGGATTGAAAATAAAAAATTCGCTACTTAACTTTTTAAAACCGACCCAATTAAAAGATTTATTACTTGCATTAATTGGAAAATTTGGATGAAAATTAGTTCTGATAGGAACATTGCCAGCAAGAATAAGCCCAATATTGCCGTTAACATCCGCATAAGAAAAATTCAAAGCGGGCACCCCCCAGTGCTTTAAACCATCTGAAAATTGGTTCCAATTCTTTGCAGAAGAAATTTTGTACAAAGCAAGTACCTCGTTGCTTAATGCCATTGCTGTCCACTTAAAAGTCAATCCTATCGTTTCGGGCACTTTTGGAGAATTGCTAATTCCATAGAAAGAATTGGAAATGGAACTATCTTTTAAGAGCAAAAAGTCGGAAATTATAATATCATTTCCAATGTATCTTTGATAATAGACAAAATCAGATGAATTTTTGACTTTTATCGTATCTGTCTTAAACAAAATTTTTGTTTTCACTATTGAATCAAGAACAAATCGACCAGTCGAGTCTATTCTATGAACCCAAAAATCGCAATCGTCAATCATTCCATTGGTAATGCCCCAGGCAATATAGTCGTTTCGCCCTATCAAAGGTAAAGGAATACCAGGCAAACAAAGCCCAACAACATTGAATTTTGAGGTTGTAATGTGAATTTGATACCAATTCGGGGGTAAAGTCAATTTCAAATGTGGGTCCGAAGCCAATATTGCTTTATTTTTCTGATTAAAACTACTTCGAACAGCCCAAGTGTTACTCCCAAAATTCAAATAAAGAATTGGATAAAATTGTTGTAAATAGTCGACAAAAGAGGAAAAATTTGTTTCAATTTTATGCGAAAGGCTACTAACCGAGTCTAACTTCTGATGTTTGATGTAATTCGTGTCTTTAAGGTAAAAATCCATCGACTCGACATTCACAGGTACAAGTTCCAAAGTTTTATCCAGTCCAATTTTGTTTGAAATATCGAAATAGGTTAAGTCCATCCAAAAGGAAAAATTCATAGTGAAAGCCATAAGCCTACCAATCAATATGCAATCGAGTGGTGTCCAAGGTTTGGGCTTATAGCCAAGAGTTTGAAATTCAATTGGTAGTCGATGATTATGAGTTTCGATGAAATAATTAACACCGTCTGAATATGCTTTAAGAAGATGTAAGGACAATGAATCGAGGTTTTTGAAAACTATTTCCGAGTAATGGGTTAATCTTAATGCACGGAAGTATTGGTCGAATTTGATTGCTTGCGGTCCAAGAATTTCCGCAAGTTCACCTTTTGCAACACGTCTCATATAATCCATTTGCCAAAGACGGTCGGAGGCTTGTGCAAAACCAACTGCAAACATTGCATCGTTAACATCATCTGCAATAATGTGTGGAATCCCGTTCGGGTTCTTGTAAATTTCAACTTTGGATTTCAATCTTGGATTTTTACCAAAAAAAGGGTCTTCAATAACAGAAATTTTCGAAATTTGCCAAGCAAAAACCAAAAACAAAAAAACAGCAATTAAAATAATGATGAAAGGAACCAATACATTTGTTTTGAAAAATGCAATTTTCATTAATAAATTAACCTATCCATCCATTTTGGACATACCAACGATAAGTTGATGCGAACCCTTCCTCGGGATGTACTTTCTGTTTGAATCCAAGGAGTTCTTGTGCTTTTTTCGATGAACAAATCCAATAATCTTGGGTGAAATCTCTTGCTTTTTCAAGATTGAAAACGGGGGTTTTACCTAACAATTTACCAATCTTTTCGGATAAAAAGCCAGCAGTATAAACCAAAGAATTTGGAATTCTAATTTTTACTGCTTTTCTCCCAACCGCTTTTATCATACAATCGATTAAATATGACCAAGAATAGAACTCCTCGGACGAGAGGAAAAAAATCTCATTTGTAGATTTATCTGAAACAGTTGCCAAAAACAGCCCTTCTACTGCATCGTCACAATGCAACAAACTTAAATATCTCTCTTTGAAACCAATCAAAGGTGCAATTCCTTTATGGACAACTCGGAACATATCTACCAAAGCAGTATCACGTGGTCCGTAAATTGCTGGCAGTCGAACAATGGTAACTGGAAAGATATCCTTGAAATTTAATACTTCTTTTTCTGCCTCCAGTTTACTTTGTCCGTAACTTGTAATCGGATGGCACTCTGTGGTTTCGTCTACTGGCTCGGAAAGCGATTTGGCAGGACCGACAGCGGTTTGACTACTACAATAAAGAAACTTTTTTACGCTTGGATTGTATAATTCTAATGCCTTCAACAAATTAAAAGTCGAGTCCCTATTCCCTTTTAAATAGCCGTTATAATCTGGTGCTGCTATGGTCCCAGCTATATGGGCAATATAGTCAACGCCAACGACGGCAGATTTCAAATTTTGCGGGGAGTTGAAATCCGTCTCCACTAATTCATAACCACGGTCTTTAACCCAACGAAGATTGCTTGATTTTCGTATTGTGCAACGAACTTCAAAGCCTTGGGATGCAAAATATTCGGCGACGAAACTTCCAATGAAACCAGTAGCTCCAGTTACAAGTACTTTCATAGTTTACATTTTGATGAATTCGCCAAAAAATGCTTGTTGCCCAGAATCTATTTCAATGAAATAAATCCCCGGTGGTAACATATTAACATTCAATTGAACAGCATTAAGATTTTGGTCTAATATTTTCGGAACGAACTCAAAGACTTTTTCACCACGAGTATTGAAAATTTTAACAGTTGTTTTGAGAGAGGGTTTAAAACCACTTATGTATAAATTCTCATACACTGGATTTGGATATATTTTGACTTCATCATTAATATTTTCAACGCTTGAAACAGTCTTGCGACCTATTCCAGTGAGATTAACTTCAATTGTCGAAGGCTCGCCATCTGTTTCGATAATAAACTTAGCAGTCCGAAGACCCTCATTTTTGGGAACAAAGCGAATTCGAATTTGAACTTCTTCGCCGGGATTAAGGCTGTCGACAATGCTTCCAAACAATTTGAATTCGTCACTTTCTGCATTAATCATTTGGAACCTGGTGGAAATATGAATTGGTACATTTCCGGTGTTTTTTATAGTAGTATATTTTAATTTATTAGAGCCAATGTTGACAGTATCAAACTGCAAATTTGCCTCCCCAGTAAGTTGGATTTCCTTTTTTACATTTAACGGAGAGAACGGAAAGTCGAGATAACTTACCCCGAGCCCAATTTGCCAAAGACGAACAAAAGACTGTTGTACGACAAAGTTCGCACCAGTCTCGATTGCCCCAGTGAATTCATTGAGTATAGGAATCCAATTATCACCTAAATCTGAAGT
Source organism: Candidatus Kapaibacterium sp. (assembly GCA_013414795.1). Classification (GTDB taxonomy): domain Bacteria; phylum Bacteroidota; class Ignavibacteria; order Kapaibacteriales; family UBA2268; genus Naka2016. The sequence goes on along the minus strand of CP058732.1, from coordinate 1,365,367 downwards.
ACCAAAAATTTCACCGCCAGCACACAGAACATACATATATTTAGAATTTTCTGGGGTAAATAAATAGATAGGAACATATCCATTCTGGGTGAAATTATACTGTCGGGGCTTCCAGGTTTTACCACCATCAGTTGTTGTAGCAAGATACGCCGGATCACCAGCGTTTGTTGACTCGTGATAAACAGCCATACCGACTAAACTGTCGCGAAAAGTCAAATAAGAAACCAGAGCGGCGTTGGGAATGTTTGAATATTGCCAATTGCGACCCCGATTGGAAGAATAAAAAACACGCCCAGCATTAGTCCCAAACCAAAGATAATCATTCCAACGGGCGGTAGAGTTTACCAAACCAGTTTCGCTAGAACTTGGTAAAGGCACACCTAAAACTGGTTGCCAGGTACCACCACCATCCGTGGTTCTACCAATTCCCCAATTGCCATTCTTTGGATCCCCTAAGAAAATACCTTCATTATTGTCGAAGAAATAAATAGCATTTACAAAACCAGTTATGCTTGAAACATTTGTTGATGTCCACATTTGGCCAGCATTTCCAGTCCTATAAATATATGCTGTGGTTTGGTTTTGGGAGCCGCTTCCAGCGAAAGCAGTTGTAGAATTTAACGCATAAATACAATAAATTGGTTGCGAGGAAATGTAATTTGCCGACGTAGTTCCCGAACGAATCAATAAGAAACCACTATAGGAACCATACATTCCCCCTTGACCAACAGCCCAAATGCAATCAAATTGAGGTGAATGGGCACCGAACCATTTCGGCTTGTATGCATCCGGAAGATTAAAAACCTTAGTTAATCTATTGTTAGAATTCAAACTTATCGGAACAGAAAGAATCTGGTAGTCCACATAATCTCCAGATTCAAAAGTAAACAACAGATAAGCATTTCCAGAGTACCAAGGATTGTTTTCCAAAAGGGAAATAGTCATATTTACATCTTTTTCGCCCATTGTACTCATATTACCAAGCGAAAATTGTGTTTGGCTTAACGCTATGAAATTATTCAAAGGTCTTACTTTCATAATTACATTCCCAGCAGGACCTAAAAAGTTTTTAACAGTGAGTTGTAAAACTTTTGGGGAATAATCTGTTATCGCAGTTCCTTGAGCAAATTTATAGGAGGTAATTTCCAAGCCAGGAACATTTGGATTGCCACTAGAATTATAAAATACTGCTTTATATGCATTAATTCTTCCGTAGTAAAAAGGTCTTTGGTTGGGATCAGAAACAAGAACATTGTCACTCGTTGAACGAATCTGGTGAAGAATTTGCTTGGGACTCCATTCTTTATGAACAGAAGCAACCAAACCAGCAACGCCAGAAACAATCGGACAAGCCATCGAGGTTCCATCTTGGTTTTGGTAACTATTATTTGGCATTGTTGAATGGATACTTTGTCCAGGTGAATAAACTGTAACCTTTATTCCCCAGTTTGAAAAGTTAGATACGCTATTCGAACTATTCGAGGATCCGACACAAAGAACATTATCATACCCAGCGGGATATTGTCCACCATAATCAATAAAAGCCCCATCATTTCCAGAGGCTACAACAACCAAACTTCCGCTATTAATTGCAAAATTAATCACATCTTGTTCAGCCGGACTATAACCAGGTCCACCCCAACTACAATTTATTACCTTTGCACCCATCTTTGCAGCATAAACAATTGCTTCGTAGCCACGAAAGATTCCCATTCCTCCTTGGTCAGGAGAGCACTTTATTGGTAATATCGAACAACTAAAACCTGGGGAGGCAATGCCAATTCCATTGTTGGTAACAGCAGAAGCCAAACCAGCCACATGTGTTCCGTGGAAACCTTGAATGTTGGTGGGGTCATTATCCTCGCGGTATATTCCATTGTATAATTCTTGGGTTGTCGGATTTCCCACGAAATCCCAACCCCGCACATCGTCAACTTTTCCATTTCCATCGTCATCAATGTTGTTATTTGGTATTTCCTTTGGATTCGTCCATATGTTTCCATTTAAATCCTGGTGCTGCCAATCCACGCCACTATCGACGATGGCAATAACAACACTTTTGTCCCCCTTTGTTATGTCCCAGGCTTTTGGCAATTGTATATTATTGAGATACCATTGTGAATTGATACGAGGGTCATTTGGAGTGAAATCAAACAATTTGCGAATATAAATTGGAACTGCATATTCAACATCTGGTGATTGCACCAATTCTTTGCAAACTTCATATGGATCTATGTCTTCATCGAAATAAATCTCAAGAATTCGTTCAATTCCAACTGAATTATTGTTCAAAGGTGAAACAGAATTCGCTTCGAAAAACGGAGCACGAATTTTTGAAACTTGGTATTTCGAAAGTACAACGGAAATACTACTACTATGTATCCGAGCAAAAGTTTTATCAAAATCTGGCAAACTTCTTGTTTTTAAATGAATTGCTCTTTTGACAACATATTCCTCTGGTACTCTATAGATAGGAATTATCTTTGCAACTTTACTGTTATTATCTGGCTCAATTTTGATGAAATACTCTGGTTTAATTGAATTCGAATTATTACTTGGTACTTTATCAAAATATGCAGAAAGAAGTGGAAAAGATACCAATGTAAAAAACAAAGCATATAAAATTAATCTTTTCATAAATACACCTTTTTATTTTAAAACTAATATTCTTGAACAACAATCAAAGAAAACCCCTTGCTTTCAGTTCCTGTGAAAACAAGCGTGTAATTCTTTCCAAATGAAAGAAATATATCGTTAAATTGAGAAACGATCTTGTTATTGCTATTATTAAAGAAAACAAGCGAAAATTTTCTCTCAAGGCGTACTGTTTCAATCTTGCTTGAATTACCATATCTTAATTCGCTTACAACAATGTTCTTTCTCGCACTATCGTTGAAAATGCCAACATTTTCTATATCGGGAGAAGCATTAAAAAATCTCCTTCTATATGAACTTCTTTCTTTTCCCATTGATGGTATAGAAATATCAAACAAGTCGAGGTTATCCTTTCCAGCAGCAATAAAAAGTCCAACATTATTCAAATCAATTTGTAAAGAAAAGGTTTTTCCCCCCACTGAAATTTGATTAATATTTGGCGGAAGCACAGTTGCAAATGTCTCTTTGTAACCCAACTTCACATTTGGAAGAATCGAAGAAATTGAAAAGATTAAGTTTGGGGTGTCTGAAAACGCATTTACAAATTGGGCAAAATAGCCCTTTTCAATAGAAACAATTTTGGTATCTTCTTGATTATCCTCGATAATAGAAAGTTCGAAATTTCCATTAACGGATTTTGTCACAACTATCAAATAGGCTCGGTTTGGTTCGACATTCGTGTAACTTGAATTTATTAAAAACGCAGGCTCTGTCGATGAAAATAAAGTCAAAGGCAAATAACCAGGGGAAATAGCAACTGGGTCGCTAATTTTCCCGCTTTTCAAATTTGCCGCTAACACCTCGCCCGAGGTATAACCCAAAGAATTACTCGCAGGTCGAGTACCCAAAGAAAGAGTAATTGCAAATGAAGTATCAAAAGCATTAACTACACGAACGACTGCCTTGCCATCTGTTGATTTGTCTATTTTTAACGGTGGAACCATTATTAATTTCTTGCTACCCTGGGTGCTATCAAACACCAGTAATGTATACTTTTTAAGTACTTCATAAGAATAACCAAAGACCAGCCTTTCAGAGGATGAACCAACTTCAATACTGTCTGGCAGATCACTTTCACAAGTTACAAAATTCAAATACTTTGTGATACTAAATGGTTCAATATTACCAGCCAACTCTTGATTTGGCAATCTTTTAACAGTAATTACTTCAGAAGAAAAGTTAGCAACTCGTATGAATGCATTTCTTTCTGGAATCGGAATTAGTTCTACAAGATTAGTTAAAGTTGTGTCATAATCATCATACAAAAACAAAGCATAATTCCCATCTCTTTTTTGAGCAACGAAGAGAGTGTACTCATTATCCTCTAAAAAATTTAATGTGTAGATATTCGATATGATTTGTTGTGAGCCATTATTTATAACCAATGAAAATGTATGGTTTCCATAAGGTATTGTTTGTAGGAAAGGAAAAGAAAAGTAGGAAACATTGGAAACCAAAGGCTTGCCATTTGGACAACCTTCTATCAAAGAGACTTTTATATTTGAATCTCTGATTAAATTTACGAACTTAAAGTATGATTTGCCCAACTTCTTTGGCAAACCATAAGTGGTTGACAGCACCATAAATGTGTCTATATCAATGCCATCCTTGAAACTTTTACCAGCAATAATTAAATAACGTGTTTCTCGGACTAATCTAATTTTTCTCGGGGTGGAAAAAACGAGTTTATTATTCTGGAAGAAGTCAACGGTAATAGAATCGTATGGAGGTGGCATTATTGAGGTAGAAAGGTTAAGATATCCTACTGCATTGGAAAGAGGCTTTCCAGCAAAGCCCCAAGCAATATTGTCACTTCCGTTAAATGCATTTAAGAGCCGTATTCGTATGCTTTGATACGGCGGAGGAGGATTCACAAGATTTGGATCCTCCTCCGCACAAGAAATTAGCAAAGTTAAAACAACAAAAAAGATGTATAAATTTCTCATTCCTAAAAAATTCAAAAAAGCAAAGTTAACGCTTTACTTCAACACCACAAAACTCTTCGTAAAATTAAAAGATGAAGTTTGCATTCTTACAAAGTAAACGCCATTTGTTAATTCATTTGAATTAATGTAGAAAGAATATGAGCCTGCTTTCAAATTTGAATTAACTATATCTTTTACCTTTTCCCCAAATGCATTATAAATCGACAAACTTACAACGTCGTCAAATGCTATTTGGAAAGAAACATCAAAATCGGTATTTACTGGATTTGGCTGGATATCAAATAGTTGATAATTTTTGTCCGACACTTCAACAACTCTACCTTCGGTAAAGCAGGTAACAAGATTTATTTTTTGACTTTTTTCTACTGGAATTAAGCAATTTTGAGCATCGGGGAAAAATGGAGTTATTTTAATTTCTGGTTGTGCAATATCTGATAAATAGGTATTAAAGATAATAGTGCTTTGGAATTGAGCAGGCGTTGGAAATGGAGTTCCTGTGCCACTAATTCTGTAACCATCATTCGTTGGTATAATATTCCAATTCCAACCAACCAACTTTGAGGAAAAATCTTTAATTTCTAGACTTTTGCGATAAAGTTTGACATCCAAATCTAATTTACTAATTAAAATAGAGTGGTCCCGAGTGATATGTATCTCAAACGGAAATTGTAAGTCCTTTGAAACTTCCAACTTGCTGTTATCATATTTAAAGTCGACACCTATATTTTCAGTAAATACAGTGCCTATGATTGGAATTGTTCTACCACCAAAATTTGTTTGTATTTCTAAATTGGCAGAATAATGTGTTTTGCCCGTTTCTGGAACAAATCGTACAATAACAACTCCTTTTTCTTTTGCTTTAATTGAATTTGGATATGTTATTACCGTAAAATTATTTAAATCTTTCCCACTAATACTAACATTTTGTATATTTAAATCAGCATCAAATGGAGTATTATCTACCTCTAAATTCAAATCTTTAGTTGCACAAGCAGATATTTCTCCAAAATCCAGCGGGTCTGGATTGACAACCAACCCCTCGCCAATTCCGAAAATTTCAACGGTGTCATTAACCAAAGGATTATTATTTGGACCTGGTGCTGCATCGCTTTTGATAAGTGCATTTATCTTTCTCGTGCCTGGAGTCGATGGAGTGAAGTCAATTGGAACAGTGTGAGTGCCATTATTCTTTGATATTCTGATGTTCTTTGTAATAGCGCCAGTTCCAAATTTGAATTCAGTTGAAGGAGGAAGCAAAATTTCACTGATGAACAAATCCATCGTCTGGCTTGTATTGGTAATCACCATATTTGTAGTTATCGTATTTCCAACTTTTGCTTTTCCACAATTCACATCGGGAGCATCGATTTTTGGCAAGCCACCTATACCAAACAATTGTATTTCAGCTGGTTCGGGGAAATCTTTTAAAGTAAGAAGAATTGGGTTTTCCAAATAACCTTCGGTTTGAGGTGAAAATCGTATTGTCAAGTCAAATGTTTCATTCGGAGCCACTGTAAGTGGTAAATTTGAGGGCTGTGTTAAAAAGAAATTAACATCACTATTATTACTTAACTCTACTTTTTGAATTATTATTGTACTCGGGGTGGTGTTTCGTATTGTAACCGTCGAATCGTTAATGGTTAATAATCGCTTAACTCCAAAATCAATAGGTGGAACGGGTAAAGTTGATGGGATACCTTCGCCAACAAGTTCAGTGTAAAACTCGCCGCAGTAACTGGGTATATTAAATTTCAAACGGGCAGATTTCTGTCCAACAGTTTGAGGTTTAAATTGTATTGTAACATTTAAGCATTCTCCTGGATTAACCGTAAAGGGTCCAGTTCCACTTATTATTGCAAATTCAGTTGGGTTTGCTCCTTCAAGTGTTAAAGTTACATCAAGCGGAATGGCAGTAGTATTCCTAAAAATGCAGTTTTCGGTTTTGTTTTGAGTTGTTAATATGGCAACTTTATTAAAATCTAATTTTGAAACCACATCCCCGCCGCAGGGTGCGACAAGTTTGACTTGTTCTGGTTGGCAAGGAGTGGCATTTATTTGGAAAATTGTTTCGGACGAGGCTCCAACTGGGCTTTCAACATAATCTATTTCGATTGTGTGGGATTGGTCTTTTGCAAGAACGAAAGGCGGTGTCTTCCCTTTCCAATCAATTGTAAACTTACCTGTAGTTGAAAGGGTAAAGGAATTCACCGTAAAGTCTGAATTCACTGCTTTCAAGGTTAATTGTCTTTTGGTTGTACCAATTCCTGGTGCACCGAAAAGTAAGAGATTATCTGAAAGGCTCAACTTGGAAATACTTTTATCTGGAGCAATATAACTTGTTTGAACCGAATCTGGAATTCTCTTGAATATAGCCTTTATATTCCTATTTTTACTTTGTTCATCGCAACCAAAGGGAGAAACCCAGGTCAAGTAGCAAACGTTTCGGCTTTGGATATCGCCAACGATTTTCTTAAAAGCATTAATAAGTTCAGCCTTTGTGTAAACAGAAAAACTCTTCCCGCCTGTAGCCTGGCAAATTAAATCAACTTGAGTATACAGAGGCATTGTTATAAATATCGAATAAACTTGGGCTTTTATTCGCTTGGCGTAACTGATTACTGTGTCTCTTTTCCAATCTGGGAAGGGACGTTCTGGTTGACCATCAGTTAAGAATATCACTACACGTCGAAGGTCTTTGGGTGCAGTTTCAATAAGAGGTAGAGCCCCCAGAGGTGGCCAGCCTTTAACGAACGCTGGATAAAAATCAGTCGAACCAGCAGCAATAGTAAGATTTATGTTCAACCAATCGTACAAAGGTTGTTTTGTATCATACAATGGACTGGTTTTGTACACATCACCAGCAAACAAAACGAAGCCAATCACAGAAGGTGGATCGAGTTTGATTGAATCTAGAAATGCAAAAGCACCTTGCTTAACCCAGTCTATTCTTCGTTCTCCATTTCCAGCGTCCTCGTTCATCGATGTTGAAACATCCAATACAAGCACGACGGCAAGTTGTGGAAAGAAATCAACCTTTTTACAATCAACACCAAGGGTTGCATTCAGATTAACACCATTTTCGTAAAAATCAAAATCAGTTGGTAAAATGTTTGGATAATCAACTCCCATAGGAGTTCTTGCGTAGAAAAGAGCCCTCATATTTGGAAAATTAGTCGTATCAATTGAATACAGATTAAAAGATTGAGCGTGAGTAAAATAAGTAATGCTAACAAATATAAATCCAATTAAAACCAGCATTCTTTTCATTTTAATCTCCATTTATTTAACATAAATAAACAATATCATTAGTAAAAAAGTTACAATCAACCCAATTCAAAATTAATTTAACTATTAGTCTTTTAAAATAATTATTAAAACGATTTTGTTGTAAACAAAACAAAACTTAATTTGTAATATTAATAACTACAAAAGCAAAAATGAATCTTTTCAAATTATACATTTTATTATTTGGAAGTTTATTTTTTGTTCAACAACACATCTGGACACAAAAATGTAAAGATTTTCTAATTTTCGACGGCTCCGAAAAAGTTGTCTCTTTTGGTATTGATACAACTGGAAATTGGTGGATACTAACCCAACCTTTCTTTGATGAATATAGGTTGATAATCTCTGGTGAAAGCACCCAAAGTTTCAAGGAAATACAAAATTTAACCTTTTCTCCCGATGGTTCAAATTGGGCTTTCTTTGGTAGAACAGCAACTAATTGGCTTTTTGTTCTGCCTGACACCTCTATCTCGCTTTTCGCCGAAACAGTTCTTTCATTGGGTTTCAGCCAAAATTCAGAAAATTACTACTTTGCTTATCAAAATGGGACAGAAACGACAATTGTTTTTGGGAGCAAACAAATAAGGATAACTAATTTCAACGGAAAAGTCTATACTAATTACGACGGAACTCGAATTGCTTTTGTTCTATCATATGGAAAAATGAGTTCCATTGTAATTCCAAACGAATTTGAAAGCGAAAAATTCGACGAAGTCAAACCTCTTGGCTTTTGGTACGACAATGATTTCATTTTTGCTGGAAGAAAAGGCAATTTTTGGCAAATTTACAAAAATCACAATCCTATTTCTGAAGAATTTGTTCAACTAATTGATATGAAAATAAACAACCGTGGGAATTGTGCGGTGTTTATTATTAAAAGGAATGAAAACGACTTTGTCGCTGTGCTCTATTCTGACATTTACAGCGAGCCCTTAACCTCGAAATCATACGATTACATTACAAACTTGCAACTACATCCTACAGAACCGCTTGTTACATTTCTTGCAACCAAGGGCATAAACAAATACATTGTCTACGGAAATGTTGAATATCCAATCGGTAACTACGAGGCATTTCCGCAATTCACATTCGACGGCTCTGAAATTTTCTACTGCTTTTGCAATATCGAATGCTACTTCTATGTGGATGGTAATCGATATACACTTCCTGGGGGCATTTCTTGTAACAACCAAATTGCACGAAAACCCAAGACCACAACAATTGCTTTTGCAAACTATACTTCTCTTGTCTTGTTAGACTATTTTCTCAACATTCAATTCTCTGGTATGATGGTCGACAAAATTATCCAACCGATTTACAATCATAGAACTAAAAGATATGAGACCTTGGGAGAAATAAATAATAAAGTTTACTTGCTTACTTGCGAGCCTTAATAATTAATCCATTTCCTTAAAACAAGAGCATATTTTAAATCGAGCGAAATCAACCAGTAGTTCAATTTAAAATCTTTACCTCTTTCAGAATAGTTGTTCAATGGTATGTAAAACGAATAGGTAATCCCAAGAAAAACATTGCCAGAAATCGAAAAATTAAATCCTAATGCGGGAACAAGTGAAAATGTCAATGAACTGACATTATCGATTTTTCCATCCTCCAAAACAACTTGATTACCGTTGCCAATAGTTAAAGCAATAGTTTCACCATTATCCAGTCGTATCCTATTTTCAAGCAATTCCTTGGTATGCTTTGAACTTGCAACTAATGGGAGACCAGTTTGAACTCCAAGACGAAGAAAGGCAAACTCGAATGGGGAAAATGTTATGTAAGGCATAAAATTCAATTGATTGAATTTCAAATCCATTTGCTCACGAAAAAGAACGGGAACATTTGTAAATTTTTCACCAGTCTGGCTCTCAAATGTTAACAACTCCCTTTCTTTGTACGATGAAGTTGTGTTTTGAAAAGTGAGTCCCAACATAGCACCCCATTGAAACACATCAGTAATATCACGCTGGTAGAACAAATTTGGGGAAAAGACAAATCCCGAACCATCTTTGAAAGAAGGACAATCGCAAGTTGCAAAGAACTCCCCAGATTGCCAATTGGGTCCGACACCAATACTCAAACCGATTTCAGATTGTTTCCTTCCTTTTCCAGGTCCAAGCGGTGAGGGTTGTTCTTCGATTTGAGAAAGAAGATTAAAAAATGGAATTACCAAACCCAAAAAAATGATTAAATTTGAAATTTTATACATCTTCATTTTTATCTAATATTACAATGGACAACAACAATAATTTGGAAGAAAAAGTTACAGAGTCAAATGACAAAAGTAATAATAATTCAGAAAACAACAAAATCGGTTCAGATTTTATGCAAGGAGTCCGACCGACCGCAATCAAAATACTAAACCGTTTTGAACGGAGTGACTCCTATGTCGAAAAACTTATAGATAAAGCAATCAAGGAAGGTAATTTCAACGAAATGGACAAAGCACTGTTGACAGAACTTGTCTATGGTGTGATACGTTGGAAAGCAAAATTGGACTATGTACTCGTCGGCTTCTACTTTGGTGACTATCTAAAATGTTTAAACGTTGTAAAAAATGCTATGCGAATAGCGTTATATCAAATAATGTTCCTCGACAGAGTCCCCTTATATGCAGCGGTTAACGAATCAGTTGAATATGTTAAAAGAATACAAGGGGAAAAAACTGCTGGTATAGTTAACGCAGTTCTTCGTAATATTGCTAGAAACATCGATAACATCAGGTATCCCGAGCGAGAGGAGGACCTTGTTTATCACCTTGCGGTTATGTATTCATATCCACGCTGGATAGTAAAGAGATGGTTGGAATATTTTGGCGAAACCAATGCCGAGAAAATGCTTTTCACAAGTAATAGAAAACCTTATATCACGCTCCGAGTAAACACATATAAAACGACTACCGAATATGTTGAGAATGAATTGAAAAAGTTGAATGTTCCTTTTTTTGTTTCGCCATATTATTCCAATTCACTTGTTTTGCGAAATCCCCGATTTAATGTAACCGCAAGCGATTTATTCACCCAAGGGTACGTTACTATACAAGACACAAGCGCTACCCTTGCCGTATTGCTTGCAAATCCCAAGCCAGGTCAATTGGTCTACGATTTGTGTGCCGCACCTGGTGGCAAAAGTTTCGTACTAAGCGAATTAATGCAAAACACTGGAAAAATCATTGCAGTGGATAAATACCCTTCGAAACTTCGTTTCATCGAGGAAGGTGCTCAACGCTTGGGACTTTCAAATATAGAAATTCAAAGTGGTGACGCAATGAACATTAAGTTCGATGAACCTGCTGATATTGTCTTTCTCGATGTTCCTTGTTCAGGACTTGGAACGATTGCAAAAAATCCAGATATTAAGTGGAAACGTGAACGGGAAGATATCTACAAACTTGCGGAAATTCAGAAAAAAATTCTCGCAAACGCTGTCCAAAATGTAAAAGTCGGAGGTGTAATTGTTTATTCTACTTGCACTACTGAACCCGAAGAAAATGAACAAAATATCAAATGGTTTCTAAATGAATTTCCAAATTTCAGATTAGACCCAGCCGAGAAATACATACAAGAAAAACTATGCGAGCAGGGTTTTTTAAAGACGCTCCCATTCAAACACTACATCGATGGGGCTTTTGCTGCAAGATTAATCAGAATGGAATAAAATCAAATCCCAGACTTAATCTTCTTTAAGTAGTTTTTCAAAGATGTGTCGAAACTTGCATTGCTGTAACAGTAAACACATCGAAACAAGCAAGAATTGTAAAAACCTATATCGATGCTTTTGTAACAAGTACAGCCTTTTCTTGTTGGGGCAAGTTTAATGGTGTCCATTGTATAGTTTTTAAAATTGTTTGGATTTACACAAGTTGCAGTTTTAATCTTTAAGGCTTTCGAAAGTTCGCTTTCGCAACAAAGTCGCAATTCGATGTTGAATTCATTTGCAATGCTACGAAGTTGATTGATTAATTCCATTTGTTCATCAAACGAAAACATTTGAAGAGAGAATTCACCTTCTTTCTTTATTCTTTTTTCGACTTTGGAATACAAATCCACAAAACTTGTAATACAAACTTTCGTTCTGCCAGTTAGAGTTGCACAAAGAGCACCAAACTTATCGATAATATATTCTTTCGAAGTTAAATCTGAAATAACAATTGGGTCGAAACGCCAATGAATATAGTTGTCTCCATACCTATCAAACAGTAAATCAACTAATCTAAGTACTTTCACCAACTTTGGCTTGTTCGGTTCCAATTCAAATGGATAATCATTAATTGTAAAATTGATGTAATGGTTGTGACCATATTTGCTATCAATGAAATCCAAAATATTTACTAAACCAATTGGATATCTGCTCCAAAAAACAATCCCCAGAACATCTTCTGGGGACAAAGAAACTCTGTTAATTTTGTGATTAAATGGATTTTCGACTAAAACATATTCCTGCTTTAAAACATTTAAAAACCAATTTGAGTAAAAAGCAGGAATGTCTGTCCTTCTGCTAACGGATATGATATTCTTCTGTTGGAAATTGCTAAAAAGCAAAAACTACAATCACAAATTCTTTTGGACAAAATCCCAGTTAACAATTTCCCAAAAAGCATCGACAAATTTGGGTCGGGCATTTCGATAGTCGATGTAATATGCGTGTTCCCAAACATCAATTGTCATCAATGGAGTTTTCCCGTCGGTCATTGGGTTTCCAGCATTGCTTGTTTGTACAATTTCTAAATTTCCATTTGGATTTTTTACCAGCCAAGCCCAACCTGAACCAAAAAGAGTTACTGCTGCATTCGAAAATTGTTTTTTAAATTCTTCGAAAGAACCAAAAATTCTTTCAATTTCTTCGAGCAATTTTCCAGTTGGTTTACCGCCACCATTTGGGGAAAGGCAATTCCAAAAGAAAGTATGATTCCAGGTTTGTGCAGCGTTGTTGAAAACACCACCAGAAGATTTGAGAATTATCTCCTCCAAAGGCATACTCTCAAATTCGGTCCCAGCAATCAAATTGTTCAAATTGTTAACGTACGCTTGATGATGTTTACCATAATGGTATTCAATTGTCTCTTCGGACATAAAAGGCTTAAGAGCATCCTTTGGAAAAGGTAGTTCTGGTAGTTGGAAAGCCATAGCACCACCAAGATTTATGAAACAAATACTCTAACCTTGGCATCCGCAAGTTGGAAGATTATGTGGGTTCGAAAATACAAACCCTCTTCCTTGTGGTCCATCGACAAAATCAAGTGTAACCCCCATCAAGTAGAAAAGGCTTGTTCTGTCGATTACCAATCGTAAATCTCCAACAAAAAATTCTCTGTCATTTAATGCATCGTATTCATTGTCAAATCCAAGGGCATAGTTGAAACCAGAGCAACCACCACCCTGGACTCCCATACGCAAGAAATATTCCTCTGGAACACTGTTTTGTCGGCGGATTTCACTTATCATTTCGAGCGCACGAGTCGAAATAAATATATCATCGGCTTCTGTGGCGCCCTCTATTCCAGTTGGAATTCTTTCAACAGTTATTTCAATTTCTTGATTTGTATTTTCCATAAGTCCTCCTTAAAATTACAAAATTAAAAATCATAATTAACATAACAATCATCCGTTATTGGATGGGATTGACAAGTTAGAATGAAACCGTTGTCGATTTCTTCGTCAGTCAATGCATCTCTTTCATCCATAACCACTTGACCACTTTCAAGCTTTGCCATACAACTACCACAAACTCCTACTTGGCAACTAAATGGTGGGTCCAATCCAGCACGAAAAGCGGCTTGAAGTATTGATTCATCAGATTCAACTTCGATTGTATAATTCTCACCATATAATTTTACCTTGACCAATCTGCTCATAGGTAATAGCCAAAATTTGAATTAATATTAAAATAAACCAAGTTCAAATCGAGCAATATCGCTCATTCGACTTCTGTCCCAAGGTGGGTCGAAAGTTACAAGTACTTTAGCATCCTTTACATCTGGAATGCTTTTGATTGCTTCTTCAACTTCAATTGGTAAACCGCCAGCCTCGGGGCAATTTGGTGCAGTCAATGTCATCAACACAACTACTTCATTTTCCTGGGTAATTTGAATGTCATAAATCAAACCTAATTCCCAAATATCCACGGGAATTTCTGGGTCGTAGACGGTTTTAATTGCTTTTATTACTTTATCAAGTAATTCTTTCTTCTCCTCTGGCACAGTGCTTTGAATCGGATTGAATTCATTTTGTTCCATATCAGTCCACCTTTAAAACTGAATCCTTTTTTTCAAGAGCCTCCATAAGTGTATGCCAAGCAAGTGTTGCACACTTCACTCGAACGGGAAATTCCCGAACACCAGCAAAAACAGCAAGTTTGCCTAACTTTTCAGTATCGACGGGTTCGTCGGGTTTCGATGTTAAAACTTTATGATAATTCTCAAACAATTCTTTGACTTCGTCCAATGTTTTTCCTTTTAAAACAGTTGTCATTATCGAAGCAGAGGCTTTCGAAATTGCACAACCAACCCCTTTAAACCGCACATCTTTAATAACATTATCTTCTACATTAAGATAAATTTCGATGTGGTCTCCACACAATGGATTGTGGCCAATTGCCTTGTGTGTTGCTGGGTCGAGTACGCCAAAATTTCTCGGATTCTTATTGTGGTCAAGTATTACTTCCTGATATAATAAGTCAAATTCGTCCAAATTTACTCCTTTATTTAAACTTGCTAATAATCTTTTTCAAAGAATTAACAAAAACGTCGACCTCTTCGGTTGTATTGTAGAATGCAAAAGAAGCACGAGAAGTTGCTGGGACCCCATATCTTCTCATCACTGGTTCAGTACAATGGTGTCCAGTTCGAATTGCAATTCCGTCTCTATCGAGCAAAGTACCTATGTCGTGTGGATGTACATTATCTATAACAAATGAAATCAAACTGGCTTTGTTTTTTGCTGTTCCAATTATTTTTACTTCGGGAATTTCAGAAATTCTTGCGGTCGCATAGTTCAAAAGTTTTGTTTCATATGAGAAAATCACATCCAATCCAATGTTCTGGACATATCGAATTGCAGAAGCCAAACCAATTGCTCCTTCGATGTTTGGAGTTCCAGCCTCAAATTTGTGTGGCACCACATTGTATATAGTCTTTTCAAAAGTCACGGAAAGTATCATATCGCCACCACCTTGGTATGGTGGCATTGCTTCGAGCAACCCCTTTTTGGCATATAGTACACCAATTCCAGTAGGACCATAGATTTTGTGTCCCGAAAAGACAAAAAAGTCGCAATCCAACTTTTGCACATCAATTGGAATATGCTGGATAGATTGCGAGCCATCCACAAGAACGACAGCACCAAATTGGTGTGCTTTTTTAATGATATACTCAACGGGATTAATTGTGCCAAGTGAATTTGAAATATGAACGACAGAAACAATTTTGGTTCGTTCGTTAAGGAGTCTATCGAATTCTTCGAGAATCAATTCTCCATTATCATCGATTGGAACAACCTTTAACTTTGCCCCAGTTTTTTGTGAAACAATTTGCCAGGGGACAATGTTTGAATGATGTTCCATATATGTAATGAGAATCTCATCGCCTTCTTTCAAAAAGGTTTCCCCATAGGAAGAAGCAACAAGGTTTATCGCTTCTGTGGCACCACGAGTATAAACAATTTCCTCTTCGAAACGGGCATTGATAAAAGATTTGATTATTCTTCGAGCACACTCATATTCAGTCGTTGCTGCTTGACTTAAGTAATGAACTCCTCGATGGATATTGCTATTCAATTGTGAATAATAATGCACAATTGCGTCGATTACTTGTTTTGGTTTTTGTGTTGTCGCAGCATTATCAAAGTAAATCAAAGGTTTTTCACGAATGGTTCTTTGCAAAATCGGGAAATCTTGTCGTATCAAGTACACATCAAATTCTTTTTTCTTTTCTACAGCAAACTTTAAATCTTTTAAATCTTTTTCCATTTATAAAGATACTTTTGTTAACTCTTCGATTGAAGAACAGAAGAAGATATCTTCAAGATGCAACTTACGTGCAACCAATTCTTTTAAATAGTTCCGAAGTTCATTCGATCCAACCTTTTCTAGATTCTCCGACACAAAAGAATTGAGAAGCAAAGATTTTGCTTTTTCTTTACTAATACCCCGTGAAATAATATAGAACAACATATCTTGGTCAAGAAATCCAGCAGTAGCACCGTGGGTACATTTTACATCATCTGCGTAAATTTCCAATTGGGGCTTTGTATTTATTCGGGCTGAATTCGAAAGCAAAAGATTTTTGTTCGATTGATATGCATTTGTTTTCTGGGCATTTCGTGCAACATAAATCTTCCCGTTGAACACTGCTCTACCATTTCCATCCAGAATACCTTTGAAATTTTCGTCGCTCATACAATGCGGTTTGCTATGCATAACAAGTGTGTGGTTATCCACAAAATTACCATCGTCGACGAAATAAATACCGTTTAAAAATGTAGTTGAATGTTCCCCATTAAAGTCGTAATTTATGTTGTTTCGAACAAAGTTGGTATTAAAGGAAAAAACATTTGTTTTAAAGTTCGATTCGCTTTCGGAGATAACATTTAGGTTATTAATCAAAAACATATTTTTCAAATCGATTTGAACAAAATTCAACTCAACATTGGCGTGTTTGCTTATATGCAAATTCGTCATTTCGTTCGCTATAACTTTTTCTTGGGAGTTATTTACGAATAGAATAATAATATCTGCTTTAACATTTTCTGGAATTTCGATTAAATTTAAAGTGTTTGAAAGTCCAGTGTATTCAGACTCGTAATAATAAAACAAAACAATTGGAAATTCTAACTCCACATTTGGTTTTACGCTCAAATACACACCATCATTAAAAAGTGCAAGATTTAAGTAACTAAATGGATTTGAGGCTTCAAAAAAATGATTAAATAGATTGAGTCGGTTTGAACCATCTTCATCAATTTTTTCCTGAAATTTGGCAATTGTAATTAAATCCTCAAAATTACCCAAATGTTTCTCGACAACCCCATTCAAAATTGGAATAACTATGCATTCAGTTTCATTCAAGAAATTGATATTTTTTAATGCATTTACTGCCTCGGTAGAAGAAATAAATGGAAGTAAATTAAAATCCAAATCATTTAGAAATGCCAAATTTGTGTATTTCCATTCTTCGTGCTTTAATGTGGGAAGACCAATTTTGTTAAATTTATCTAAATTTCTTTTTCTTAAGTCAAGCAAATATGAACTACCATTATTTAGAAATCTATCATCAAATATCTTGTTAACTCTTTCTATGAAATTCATAGAAACCTCCTTATTTCTTTCCATTGTTTCCATTCTTTAACCAATCATATCCTTTGGATTCAAGTTCGTGGGCAAGTTCACTCCCGCCAGAAAGAACAATTTTGCCATCGTACATAACGTGAACAAAATCTGGGGTTAGATAATTCAAAAGCCTTTGATAATGAGTTATAACCAAAAACGAGCGGTCGGAAGAACGAAGCGAATTTACTCCGTTTGCAACAATTTTTAAAGCATCTATGTCAAGTCCCGAATCAGTTTCATCGAGAATAGCCAATGTTGGTTCTAACATTGCAAGTTGGAAAATTTCGTTCCGTTTTTTTTCGCCACCTGAAAAGCCTTCGTTAACATTGCGATTCAAGTATGAAACATCGAGTCCAACAAGCGAAGCCCTTTCTTTCATCATTTGAAGGAAATCAAAGGCATCGAGTGGTTCCAAATTTCGATATTTTCTGACTTCATTCACAGCGGTCTTCATAAAGTTTGCATTTGTTACGCCAGGAATTTCAACGGGATATTGAAATGCAAGGAATAAGCCTTGGCGAGCCCTTTCCTCGGGTTCCAACTCGAGTAAATCTTTCCCTAAGAAAAGAATTTTACCCTCCAGTACCTCGTAGCCAGGTTTTCCAGCCAGAACATTTGCAAGAGTGCTTTTTCCAGTTCCATTCGGACCCATAATTGCGTGGACTTCTCCAGCATTGATGGTCAAGTTCAATCCTTTTATTATTTCCTTCCCATCAATTCCAACTTTTAAATTTTCAATTCTTAAAATTTCCATATTTTCTCCTATGAATTATTATCCAACACTACCTTCAAGACTAACTGCAAGCAATTTTTGTGCTTCGACAGCAAATTCCATCGGAAGTTGATTCAAAACCTCCCGAGAGAAGCCGTTAACAATCAATCCTATTGCATCTTCTTTCGATATTCCTCTCTGATTGCAATAGAAAAGAATTTCGTCGCTGATTTTTGAAGTTGTTGCTTCGTGCTCAACAATCGAGTTGTTGTTATTCACCTCAATGTATGGAAAAGTGTGTGCACCACATTTATCACCCAACAGCAATGAATCGCATTGCGAGAAGTTTCTTGCTCCTTCTGCTTTGCGTGATATTTGTACTAACCCTCGATAACTGTTATTGCTATGTCCAGCAGCAATTCCTTTGGATACGATTCTGCTTTTTGTGTTCTTTCCTAAATGAATCATCTTGGTTCCAGTATCTGCTTGTTGGTAATTATTTGTCACAGCAATTGAATAAAACTCACCAACTGAGTTGTCACCTTTCAGTATACAAGAAGGATATTTCCAAGTTATTGCTGAACCAGTTTCCACTTGTGTCCAAGAAATTTTCGAATTCTCTCCCAAACAAATTCCACGCTTTGTAACAAAATTGTAAATACCGCCTTTGCCTTCTTTATCCCCAGGATACCAGTTTTGCACAGTCGAGTATTTGATTTCCGCATCCTTCAAGGCAATTAGTTCAACAACAGCAGCGTGAAGTTGGTTTTCATCCCGAATTGGTGCAGTACATCCTTCTAAATAACTAACATAACTTCCCTCGTCAGCAATTATCAATGTTCTTTCAAATTGTCCAGTTTCGGAAGCATTTATTCTAAAATACGTGGAAAGTTCCATTGGACAACGAACCCCCTTGGGAACATAAACAAAAGAGCCGTCGCTAAAAACTGCGGAATTCAACGCTGCAAAGAAGTTGTCAGTGTAGGGAACAACGCTGCCCAAATATTTTTGTACAAGGTCTGGATGATTTCGTATTGCCTCGCTGATTGAACAAAAGATGATTCCCAACTCTTCCAACTTTTCTTTAAAAGTCGTAGCAACAGAAACGCTATCTAACACAGCATCTACGGCAACGCCAGCAAGTCGCTCTCTTTCACGCAAAGGAATGCCCAACTTTTCGAATGTCCGCAAAATTTCTGGGTCGACTTCGTCAAGAGACTTTGGCTTTTCCTTAAAACTTTTGGGTGCAGCATAATAATGAATATCTTGGTAATCTATTGGAGGATAATGAACTTTTGCCCAACGAGGCTCTTTCATTGTTTTCCAATAGCGATATGCTTTCAATCGCCACTCCAACATAAACGGTGGCTCTTGCTTCTTTTCCCAAATGAAACGGATAATGTCTTCATTCAAACCTTTTGGGGCATACTCTTGTTCAATCAACGATACAAATCCATATTTATACTCTTGTTCTGTTATTTCTTTTAAAATATCATTTTCAGCCATTTTCTACCCAACTACTTGTTTAACATTTTGATTTTGACTATCTTCTTTAATTAATTTTAACAAATCTTCTAATGTTGTTGAACCTATTAATTCATTTATTTTCATTTGCAATTGAAACATTGGCGATTTAATTAAGCAAATGTTGCTTCTCTCGCAAATTTCTTCGTCACCAGAAGCACACTCAACGACATTAATTGGTTCGTTCAAGGCTTCAAGAATTTGAGAAAATTTTAAATCTTTTGGTAAAACTGCCAATTGATACCCGCCCTTCATCCCTTGGTTTGAAATTAAAATATTCGATTTTGCCAACTGGGCAAGAGTCTTCGAAAGAAACTCATAGGGAATATTTAAAGTATTGGCAAGTTCCTTGGCAGAAAAACTGGTCTTTGGGTGCAAACCCAAATACTGCAAAGTCCCAAGTGCATACTCTATTTTTTTGGAAAATTTTATCATCACACTTTTTAAAAACTCAAAAGAAGTAAACGAAGTTAAATTCCGATTATTTTAATCGGAATTTTCATTTTGTAATTATTGGTGTTTCTATTGTTATTCTAACCGTTCGACAATAGAATCTCCCCTCGGGTAGAGAATTGTCATACAATAAATAACTTTCGCCAACACCAACAGTTTTCGCATTCTTTAACCCAAGCCATTTAGCAACTTCAACCGCTCTCTTCTCCGATATTTTTCTATTTACTTTTTCGTCACCTATGTTGTCGGTAAATCCTTCGATTGTCACTTGGGATTCAGATGTAACACGCTTGTTTATAAATTCAAGAACATTTTTATGTTCTTGTCCTAATTTAGATTTTCCAAAGTCAAAAAGAATTAAACTATAAAATTCAAACTCACGGTCGGTTACTCCTTCCATTCGCTTTTTGTCAACAGTAATCTTGTTTATTGTAATTGGAGTAGCAGTTGCCTTCCCAACTTGGTCGAGGAAATCATACACATAAAATTCCACATCCAATTTTCCGCCGAAAACGATTTGGTCGAATGCTTTATCGTCTACTTCCCAAACAAGGCTGTCCGCTGGTTTCCCCTCCCCTTGAAATGTTTTGACAGCTTGACCATTCTGTTTTACAACAATCGACCATTTACGCACATCCACACCAGTTTGATACTTCGGATAGAATGTGATTCTCAATTTATCAACTTTTCTCAAAGTGTCGACTGAGAAAATTGGTTCGGTAATTCGCAAATCGTCTGCGTATAACTCTACTCTTCGATTTTCTTCGTCGCCTTGCGGGTCTTCGGGGTTCGACGGTTCTTTGGGTAAATTTCTGGCTTGTACTTCAATTCTTTCGGGTTCGATACCCCAAACATTTACAAGATAATCTTTAACTTGCTTTGCCCGACGAAGGGACAAATCTAAATTGTTCTTCTCCTCGCCCTTTCCCGAATTTGTTCCGACAATAAGCACTTTAGTTGTGGGTGTCTCTTTTAGTTTCTTTCCAAAAATATTCAAGATATGATAATATGTTTGCAGAACATCTAATGAAGATAATTTATCAAGGTTAAATGTTTTTGTCTGTTCTGGCGTTAGTTTAATATATCTGTCGGGAATCCTATCAGAATTATGGTCGAAGAAGATATAGTTCAAAAGTGGTTTCATATTGTAAGAAACGAAATCTTCAATTTTGATTGGAATATTTTTCCTTTCGTAACCACTGGAATCGTAAATTCGATAATTAATAGAAGCAGAAATAGTCGGAGGTTCTTTTGGCAATGGAAAATCGTAAAGCGGGGGTTCTAACGGCGGTGGCGGTGGAGGCGGAGGAGGAATCGGCTCACGGAACTTCACAGCAACTCCCAACCGCAACACCAAACTGTTCCAAGAAGTTCGCTCGATTGGGTTCACAAAGATGTACTTTACATTAAATTCCGGATAAAGAAAGAACAAATGTCTTTTGTGTGCAGGAAATTCAGCAGTTACACCAAGAGAAAGATAAGGAACAAAACTTCGAACATTTTTTATATCGCCAGAATATTCATTCCTAACACGGAGACCATTATTAAAAGTTCCTCTATCTGCTGGTTCAACTATGACTTCCTTTTGGTAAAATTTGTTTGAAAGTGGAACAGCAAAACCAAGTCCAGCAGAATACCAGATAAAATAGTCCCAACTGTGATTTGCTTTAAATTCCAGATTTAAGTATTTAAACCAGGTATCCATTTGGTGTTCAAAAATACCATTCTGTGAGTTTCCATCAATGATTACAGTCGTCGGTTCTTGTTTTTTAAAAAAGGCATTATTTTGAAAAATCGACACACGCCCAGATAGAAACCAATCATCATAAATGAAATAGTCGCCCAAAATACCAAATTCCCAACCCCAAGACGAGCCAAATTTAAATTGAGGAGAACAGCAAGGAACATCGGGAATTTGCCTAAAATCGGTAAAATGAAGATTTAACCCATAGCCAGCAAATAAGCCAATCTTTGGTTTGGTGGAAAACACCTCCAGTAGACTATCAAGATTATAATTTAAATTTTCGTTTGCAAAAATTTTAAATTCAATTACAATCAAAAAACAAATCAAAGTAAAGATAGTTCGCACTCGCATCACACATAAAAAAACACAAAATTAACGATTTTTCTTGGGAACATCTTTTTTCATAATATTTGATAAAAGCACAAAAAATAGATACTTGGAATCTTTTGAACTTGCCTTAAAAAGATGGTCGACTTTTACAATCTCCCTTATTGCATTTTCAATTTCGAATTTAGTGTAATTTTTCAGCCCAATAAGATAGTCGTTCATAAAAAATGGACTTACACCGATTGCTTTTGCAAGTTGACTATTATCGAGTTTTTGTTTCGATAGTTCTGAAAGAACCAACAAATTTCTAAAAAATTTCAGCAGAACGCTCAAAATCAACAATTCTTGGCGATAGACATTCAAAACTTTGTTAATAAAAACGATTGATTCAGCAACTTTTCTTTGGGCAACAAGTGAAGTAATTTCAAAAATATTTATATCACGATTTCCAGTTAAAACAGTTAGCAAATCATCAATGGTTAACTTCTTCCTTTCGCCAAGGTAGGCGAATATTTTTTCCAATTCTGTATTGATTTCCCATAAATTTGGATTGGTATTTGCAAGAAAAAAATCGATTACTTCGGGGTCTGCTAAATAATTTTTTTCTTTAATTCTTTGAATCACCCAAGCACGAATTTGATTTTCGTAGACTTTGGGAAATTCAATCCAATAATGTTTACCCAAAAGCAAATCGAAGGGGAACTTCACTAAATCAAGAGCCTTTTTGTCTTTTTGCCATTTTTTTGAAATTCCAAACATAGAACTTTCGAAAGTTATAAAGATATAGAAATTTCCTTCTGGGGGATTCAAAATAACTTTGCTAAACAAAACTTCGTGTGGTTCTGCTTTGTCTTTTTTACTTTTTTTGGAAAAAATTGCCTCGATGTTCTTAAATACAAACAACTTATTGCTTGAAAAAAATGATGGCTGGATTGTTTTTTCTAAAATATCTATAAAATCCTCCTTGCTTCTAACTTCATCCACATCAAATACTTCAACAAGGGCATCGGGGAAATC
The DNA here is from genome assembly GCA_013414795.1 of Candidatus Kapaibacterium sp. Taxonomy (GTDB): domain Bacteria; phylum Bacteroidota; class Ignavibacteria; order Kapaibacteriales; family UBA2268; genus Naka2016. Next base: position 1,342,374 of record CP058732.1, on the reverse strand, counting down.
ATTGGTAAACTTCTTAACAATATTTCCATACGCTTCGAAAACAAAAAAATCTTCCTCACCAAATAAAGTTATGACTTGTGGAAGTGTTTTCTTTGCAAATAGTTCTTTTAAATTTCCACTCATTGACTTGGTTCGTTTTGGTCTGAATCCGAAAGGTTTTGACCTTTGTCCGATGTTTTTCTTTGTAAAAAATCAATAACACGTTTTACTTTTGATATTAAAATTTTATCAGTAGGTGGCTTCAAAATATAATCATCAATTCCAAGTTTCAAAAGCGAAGCAAATAAATCTTTCGAAGCAAGTGCAGTGCAAGGAATTACGTGAATGTTTTCAAATCTTTTATCCAATCTCAATTTTCGCAAGAAAGAATAACCATCCATTACTGGCATTTCCATATCAAGCAAAATCAAATCTGGAATTCTTTTTTCAAGAAAATCAAATGCTTCTGTTGGCGATTTACAACCTACAACTTCAATATCTAAATGCTTTTCGAGAATAAATTTTGCAAATTGTCGAAACAAATCATCATCATCAACAATCAAAGTAAGAAATTTTTCATTTGTGTTCATATAAAACAATTTATTTATTTCAAAACTAAAATGTTCGGTGGAATAGCCCCAAATTCTGCAAGCCGAATCAAAGCCCGTTTAGAGTCCTCATCAATAACATCGCCACTCGTTGCAACCAGCAACCCCGAAGGTGTGTAATAATTTTGATAAATTATCATCCCAGGCTCCAACTTGTTTACTGGTACACGGGTAATAATTTTTTGTCCTAGGGATAGCCTTTCTTCTTCCATTATTTGAATGAAAACCTCGACAAATCTCTTTTCAAAATAAATCCCAGATTTTTCTTGCAAAAATTTAATCGCAGAAAGATATCTGTTGCCTCCAATATCGACTTTGCTTGGTGGAAGTGTTGTTTGGTTTACAAACGCCAGGGTTCTTGGGTCGCTCTCATTACGAACTTTATAAACAAGATTATGAAAAGTATTAACAATTGCGATAACTTGTGCTTCTGGGTGAATTTGCTTATCTCGCAAACCTTGTGGAAAACCAGAACCATCAATATTTTCGTGATGTTGATAAACAATTTCGGCAATTAGGTTAAATTCTGGAAATTTTTTCAAAATATCTCGTCCAAGTTCACAATGCGTGTTATAATAAACTCTTTCCTTTTCGCTCAATTCATGGACAAATTTTATCATTATGTTGTCTTTGAAACCAACCTTTCCGATGTCGTGAAGCAAACCCGCAACTTGAACATTAAACACTTCCTCATCACTCATTTTTAATGCTTTAGCCAGTTTAACTGAATACTTTGAAACGAAACGAGAGTGGGAATTTTCATAGAACTTTTCTTGAAATGACACAATTGCAGAAAGTATGTCGATAAATTGGAAAATACTATTAGCAAACTTCGTGGACAAAGAATCTATCAATTCTTCAAGTTCTTGAATCTTTTCCTGCTTTTCTTTTAATTGCAAATTCAAATTTTGGGTGATTTCAACTAAATCTTTTTGCGATTCTAATTGTTTTTCCTCTTCCATTAACAATACCTATAGTTTCACAATTTCTAATTTTTCGATTTCGAAGCCAAGAAAAGTTTTTGCAATCTCACGAAAATTCAAAGTTAAATCTGTTAAGTAAAACTCTACGTCTGGAATTTGTGGAAATTCGTCCCGCTCTTCGTTTAGCATGTTATTTTCTGCTAAAAGACGCAAAGAAAAAATCGCCGCTTGCTCCCCAGAATCAATCAACTCTACTTCTGGAAGAATTTCTGCAAAAACTTTCGAAAGGAGTGGGTAATGAGTACATCCAAGAATTAGAGTGTCTATTTCAAGTGTTCTAAACTCTTTAAGATATTCCTCAGCAATAATCCTGGTTGCTGGATGTGAAATAAATCCTTCCTCGACAAGAGGTACAAAAAGCGGACAGTCTTTTGAATAAACTTCTACTTTGGTAGAAATCGAACCTTGCGACAAACTGTTTTGATAAGCACCACTTGTAATAGTTGCTCTGGTTCCGATGACACCAATTTTTTTGTTCCTACTTGAAATTATTGCAGATTTTGTTGCAGGCTTTATCATCCCTACTACTGGCACGGTAGAAATTTTCTCAACTTCTTCCAATGCAACAGACGATACAGTATGGCAAGCAACAACCACAAGTTTTACATCTTTTTCAAGTAAAAAATTTGTACATTCTTTTGCATACCTTTTGATTGTCTCGGCAGATTTATTTCCATAAGGGACACGTGCAGTATCTCCAAGATAAACATAACTTTCGAAAGGAAGATACTTAATGAATTGCTTCAATACACTAAGTCCACCAACGCCTGAATCAAATATTCCAATTTTGTTAGATTTCTCTTTCACAATAGTTAAGAAAAAGTAAATTCAAAAATATGAAAATTAAAGAAAATTAGTTAATTTTCGTTTTTATTATTTAATCATAAACTTGTTGCTATGGAATTCAAAGATTATTACAAAATCTTAGGTGTTGAACGAAACGCCTCTTTGGATGATATTAAGAAAGCGTATAGAAAACTTGCTCAGAAATATCACCCAGACCGTAATCCAGGCAATAAAGAAGCCGAGGAAAAGTTTAAAGAAATCAATGAAGCATACGAGGTATTGTCCGACCCAGAAAAAAGAAGAAAATATGATAATCTGGGTACTTCTTGGTTCAATTTCCAACAACAAGGTGGACGTGCCGACCAGTTCAATTGGTCAGATTGGTTTGCTTATGAACCTGTTGGTACTCGTCGAAGTCGACGCACTGGCTTTTCCTATCTGGACGAAATACTTGGCTCGGGTGGGACTTTCTCCGATTTCTTCGAAAAAATATTTGGGTTCAATTTTGGTGACTTCACTCGACAAGGGCAAACCAAAGCAAAAACCACAAGAGACAGCAAAGATATAAAAACTGAATTATACATTACATTGGAAGAGGCTTATAAAGGAACAAGCAAAATTATTGAAATCGAAGGGAAGAAAATTGAACTGAAAATAAAACCTGGAATTGTCGATGGACAAATTTTGCGGATCCCTTTAAGAAATGTCTTTGGGGGAAACCACACTGGCGACCTTTTAGTTACCGTAAGAATTCAACCACATAAAAAAGTCGAACGCAAAGGCGACGATTTACACGTCGAGGTGCCAATTGATATTTTTAAACTTATTCTTGGTGGGGAATCAAAAATTCGAACATTTGGCGGTTTAATTAAGTTCAAGATACCTCCTCGCTCGCAAAATGGCACAATTCTGCGTTTAAAAGGTCAAGGGATGCCCAAATATAATAACCCCAACGAACGCGGTGATTTATATCTAAAACTTGTAGCCAAAATTCCCGAAAATCTATCTGATAAAGAACTTCAAATCTTAAAAGAAATGCAACAATCCCGAGAAAAAAATTGAAACTCATAAATCAGCAAAAATCATTAATTTTGCTTTTTCGGTTGGGGGGGACATTGAAGGCTCTTTCAAAATTTTTAATCATTTTGCCGTTATTTACTTACCTTTCCTTTGCAAAAATCATCATTCTCGACAATTTAAGATTTGAAGAAAACACCACTTCAAAATTTGTCATCCTAAACGATTCTAACAAAATCACAACTCAAGTAAGCAAAAACGACATTTGGCTAAAAGAAAACGACATTGGTATTTTAAATTTCGATTTTCAGCCTCCTTCAAATCCAATATATAATTCATCTACAATATTGTTTCTATATGATTTATCCATTGGGAATATAAACTATCAGAATAAAGAACTTTCGTTACAAATTTTAGATACTCTGGTTAAATCTCTTCCTAAATCGAACAAAGCACTTATTGGATTTGACTACGACAACTATTTGTTTTGTAACTTCACAAGTGAAACGGGAAAGATTACTTCCGCTTTTAAATATCTCAATAGCCCTCCAAGTGATGGTTCGAACTTTGACTCTGCTTTCTACGGATTTTATCTTGGTGCTTTGAATTTTATTCAAAACAGCAACAACCCAAAAAATATCATTTTAATTACCGATAAATTCAGAAAGTTTGATTTCGAGAAAGTTCAACAAATTGCAAAATCAAGTAACATTGCGATTTATGTACTTTTAATTAATTATGAACCCGACGAACAAGTATTTAATTTCACTCGGCAAACAAACGGATTCACTTTCCAATTTACTTCATATGAAGAATTTATTCCATTGATTTCGACATTGAATTTTCTACTCTTTGAAGGGAAGCCAGCACAAATCTCCTGGCAAAATCTTCCACTTTGCTCTAATAGAAGATTGATAAATCTTTCTTATAAATCAAAAGACTCTGTCCAATTTGAGATAACTGTTGAAAATTCCAATTTACCCCAAATAGAAGCCTATCCCCCATTTCTACGCTTTAGTTATGTAATCCCTTCAAAATTCAAAGACCTCGACCTTATCCTTGTTGCAAGAAATTTCGATTTACGAATCGATAGTCTTAAACTACAAAACCCGCACTTCAAGATTGTCTTCGGCGACATAAAGTCCCCAATGATTTTGCCGAAAGACTCTGCACATAGATTAACTATACGCTTCACTCCAACCGATTCTTCAATTGTTTTCGACAGCCTTGTGATTTATTCCGATGCTTGCAAAATTCGTAAAGTCAATATTACAGGCGGATTCCCCAATAAAAAACCAAACGAAAAGACGTTGACAATCTTATCCCCAAAATGTGGTGACTACTATTTTCTGGGCGACACAATTTTCATTCAATGGGAAGGAGTTCTTCCAACCGATGTTGTTCAATTGCAGTATTCAACTAATGGAGGAGAAAGTTGGGACACTTTGGCCGTCAACGTTTTAGGCTTAGGATATAAGTTCTTTGTTAATCCCAAAAAATTTAAAGAAAGCGACTCCTGCTCAATCCGAGTTATTCAAATTTGGCCAAATAACGCTGGCGAGACGATTGAACTGCGACATAAAAGCGCCATAAACAGTGCCAATTTCAATCGAGACGCTTCTTTAATTGTTACTGCCACAAATCATCCTGACGAGTTTGCAACAGTTTGGAATCCTGGAACTGGGAAGAAGTTATTTGAATTAAAAGGACACACCAGGCAAGTAAACTGGGCTACTTTCGATTTACTTGATAGATACATTATCACAGCCTCCGATGATTCCACTTCCATACTTTACGACATTAAATCTGGCGATTCCCTACATACTTTCAAGGCACACAATGGAAGAGTAACTTCTGCAAATTTTAGTCCCGATGGAAATTATCTTGTAACATCTGGCTTAGATGGGAAATGTTTTATTTGGGACTTGCGAAATTATAACTTGGTTTACACTATTTCCACTGGAATTAATCCAATATATTTCGCAAGTTTCACGCCAGATACAAATTTCGTAGCCTATGCTTCTTATGACGGAAATATTTACTTGTTCGACATCAAACAATTGAAAGTTGTCAAAACTTTTAGCACAAAGTTTGGTAACAATCATATTCACCATTTCTCATTTCACCCAGAAATTAAAAAACTTGCTGCTGCATCACACCTTGGTTTGATTTTCATCTTCAATTACGACCCTTCCGACACAACGACAAAAGTTTATCCAAGTTTTGTATTAGCACACGACACAATCAGTTATCCAGCAATAAACACTACCTATTTCAATTCTAACGGCAGTTGGCTTATTTCTGCTGGTAGCGATGCAAGGGTTTTACGATGGAACCCATCGACAGGTGAACTTATCGACTCAATCGCAATTGGAGAGCATTCGAATTCTGTAACAACTGCACAATTCAGTTTCGACGATGCTATGCTTCTTACTTCAAGTTGGGACACAACCGCAAAAATTTTCAATCGCACCAAACTTGGATTACAAATTGATACGACCGATTGTTTATTCTCAATCATCTCTCCACAAGTTATTGCAAACGATGTCGATTTGGGAGCCGCTTTCATTGGTTTTTCAAAAGATACTTTGGTCGCCCCAATTCTAATAAACCAATCGAAAGCAAAAGTTGAAATTGAAGATATTAGAATTTTGGATAATGTAAATCAAGAATTTAACATTGTAAAAAAACCAGATAAAATCATATTAAATCCAAATGATACGCTGTCTTTGTTGCTAAACTTTGCTCCTGTTGATTTTGGCTTGCGAAAAGCCAAATTCGTATTTTCCTTTAAATGGGGACAAATCAGTACTAATTTAATTGGACTTGGTGTCCCCCCCCCCTTGACAATTATCCCAAATGTTATTGATTTGGAAGAAGTTGTTATTGGAGAATTCAAAGATACATTACTACAACACAACATACATAACCGCTCTGACAAATCAATTAACATTTTGACAACTCGAAATATTGGACCAGATTCCTTGTTCTTTAACATCATAGACGGTTACGAGGCAAATGTTGTAACTCCAAATAATTATCATCCTTTGACTATCCGCTTCACTCCCGATTCCATAGGGAAAAGAAATACTATAATAGAAATTGCTACGAACACAAAAATCCCTAAATATCGATTCAATATTCTTGGGGAAGGTGTTGCTCCGACTTATGACTCCGTCACAATTCAAGTCGGAAATTTCGAAGCAAGAACTGGCGAAATTGTAAAAATACCAATAATACTTTCTAATAAACACTTTATCAACAAAAACTCGAACTATCTTGGTTTCGGCTTCAATTTGACTTTTAACAAGACTATTCTTGAGCCTTTAGATAAAACCCTTCAATCGTTTTTCGATGGAAACCAAAGGACTTTAAAAATCAAAGCAGAGAAGAACAACTTCGATGATTCTGTCCTGATTGAATTGCAATTTCGTGTGGGTCTTGGCAACGATTCAATAACCCCACTTGCCATCAGCAACAGTTACCCACTTGGAAAGGGGAAAATTGTTATCACTGAAAAATCTGGCAGTTTAAAACTTGTTGATTTATGTGAAGAAGGGGGCGTTCGTCTTTTTGAACCAGATGGGCGAATTCAGATTGGACCTATCCAACCCAATCCATCCAATGGAATTACCAAAGTCGATTTCGAAACAATTGAGTATGGAAAAACGAAACTTGAATTGTATGACCATACTGGGAATTTGTGCAAAGTTTTATTAGACCAAAACTTGAAACCATCGAAATATTCATTAACTTTCGATGCAAGTAGTTTGGAATCTGGAACTTATTTGTTAATTTTAAAAACGCCAAATATTGTTTTAACAAAAATTTTGCAAATTGTTAAATGACAAAATATTTTTGTTTGTGTTTCTCAATTTTGCTTTTTTTATCTGGAACTTTAATTGCAAAATCAAATGATGATGCGATACAAACTCAATTATTAGTTGTCCCATCTAAACCTTCATCGAACGAACCAATTAACTTTAACTTCGTAAGAGTGGGAAATTCCAAAAGTAAGAATTTCTATATCGAAAACGCTGGAACAAATTCTTATACCATAAATAGGATACTATTTCAAAATGGTGGACTGGGAGTTTTTTTCTTTGTTTCGACTCCAACTGTACCAACCATTATTCAACCAAACGAGTCGTTGTTTATTTATTTAACCTTCCAACCCGACAGAATTGGTTCATTTTACGATACGCTGTTAATATATTTCAGCGAACCTTTCAATTTTATTTATTCGCTTCCAGTGGAAGGGCATTCCTCGGCATACAACTTAATTTTTGGTAAAGATACATCCGATTTCATTGGGACAAGTATTTTCAAAGTTCCGTTCTTTATCCAAGGCGACCCAAATCTTGTTACTCCAATAACAACGAACATTTCCTTATCGTTGACTACGAATGCCAAGGTTTTCTTCATCGATAGCATTAGCAATGGTTCAATCACGGCAAGGACTACGAACGGACCTTTTGTTACTTATTCGATTAAATTTAACAATATAATTCTGGATTCTTCTCTTCAATTTCTTTTTTATGCGATTGGGCGACTTTTTCTCTCCGAACCAGACACTACACTTCTTACGATAAACGATGTCAAGACTGATGAACAAGGACTGTTTTTTGAATTAAAGCAAACAAGAGTTCAAGCATATGGAATTTGCATTTCTAACCTATCCTTAATTGAATTAAATCTGAATTTCGTAAAAGTCGATATTCCTTCAACAGTTGTAAGTGAAAATTTAACTCTAAATTTTACAAAGCAAACAAATTCAAGAGAAAACTTCGTTCTCAAAATCTATAACATTCTTGGGAAGTTAATATTTGAAACAGAAGAACCAATCACCGACCAAGTTTCCCTTCCACTTTCATTTATCTCTTCTGGTATTTACAAAGTTGAAATATTAATAAAAAATCAAAAATATTCAAAAATTATTAGCGTTATTAATTGATTTGATTTTGTTTTAAAATGATAAATTCAGTTCGAGGGACAAAGGACATTCTACCCGAGGAATTACCAATTTGGTATTTTGTCGAGTCAACACTTCGCAAAGTTTCGCAACTTTATGGATTTCGTGAAATACGTTTACCAATTTTCGAAAAGACAGAAGTTTTCCAACGTTCAATCGGCGAAGCAACCGATATTGTAAACAAGGAAATGTATACATTTCTCGACAGAGGTGGAGAATCCATCACGCTCCGACCTGAACTTACAGCAAGCGTTGTTCGTTCGGTAATTATGAACAACCTTTTGGCAGAAAGTCCATTGCTTCGACTTTGGTACTACGGACCCTTGTTTAGATACGAAAGACCACAGAAGGGACGATTGAGACAATTCCACCAGTATGGGGCTGAACTCATTGGTTCGAACAATCCTGAAGCCGACGTTGAAACGATTTCGCTGGCAATTGAAATCATTAAACGCTTGGGCATAAACGAATTTTCTCTTTTGTTGAATTCACTTGGCAATCAAAAATCCCGACAAAGGTATAAACAAATTCTTGTTGACTATCTCAAAGGTCAAGCCCAAAATTTATCTAAAGAAAGCCAAGAGAGATTAAATCGCAATCCATTACGAATTTTGGATTCAAAAGACCCCCAGGATATTGAGATTATAAAAAATTCTCCTTTAATACACGACTACCTGGACGAGGAAAGCCGTGAACACTATGTCAAAACAAAAGAATTATTAGATTCTTGCAATATCAAATACATTGAAACACCAAATTTAGTCCGTGGTCTGGATTACTACTCCCATACAGTTTTTGAATTCCAAAGTCCCTATCTTGGAGCCCAAGATTCTTTCGGGGGCGGTGGACGATACAATGAACTTTTCTCGCAATTTGGCTATAAAAACGATGTCCCAGCAATAGGTTTTGCTCTGGGAATTGAAAGAATCATTCTGATTTTACAATCCCAAGGGTTTAAACCCCAGCGAGAAAACCCAAAAGTTTACATAGCATATAACAAACCCGAATACTTAACAAAGGTATTCGAAGTTTCAAGAATTTTGAGGCAAAACGAAATACCCACAATTTTTGATTTACAAAAACGCTCTTTGAAGGCACAACTTAAAGAAGCAAATAAATCGGGGGTAATATTTGCGATAATCATTGGGGACGATGAGGTTGCCAATGAAACACTTTCGATAAAAAATATGATCGATGGCACACAGGTCAGCCATCCATTTTCGATTGCAATTGATTACATAATCAATTCTTTGAAATAACAATGGCAATTTTTAAAATAACAGATTCAAACAAATGGCAAATTAAACTTGTTCTGCTTGTTGTTGCCTCGATAATTGTTTTTTTCATTTTGTTTTATACAAATAAACTCGTAAACGAACTGGTTCAAAGAGAAAAAGAATCTGTTCAACTGTATGCAGATGTTTACCGAAGATATACAAACTTAAACACAAACCCAGAAGACATCGACTTCCTTGTAACCAAACTTTCGAATCTCATTAAATTTCCTATGATTATGACCGATGAAAACGACAATCCAATATATCCATTTGAATCATACACATTGAACATAAATTTCAAACCAAAATGGACAACTGAAGATAAAAGGAACTATCTTAAGCGTTTAATCAATAAAATCAAAGATGACTACCCGCCGATTGTCATTTACAATGAAAACGGGGAGGTTTTTGCAAAGTTCTACTATACACATTCCACACTTATCGAACGATTAAAATTTTTCCCACTTATCGAAATTCTTGTGGCTTTTGTGTTCATAATGTTTGGTTACCTTGCATTCAAAAACATAAAGAAAAGCGAGGAATCAAAACTTTGGGTTGGAATGGCGAAAGAGGCAGCCCATCAACTTGGAACACCCCTATCTTCACTTCTTGCTTGGTTAGAAATTTTAAGAAATAATTATGACCAAAAACTACCGACAGAAGAAATCATAAAAGAAATGGAGCAAGATGTTCAACGACTACAAACTATTTCCGAAAGATTTTCAAAAATTGGGTCGAAAGCCGAGAAAATTCGAGTTAATCTAATCGAATTAATTAATGTGGTGGTCGAGTACATAGAAAAAAGGTTGCCACACCTTGGGAAAAAAATTGAAATTGTCAAACATTTTCCCGACAAACAAATCTTTGCCGATGTGAATCCAGTTTTGTTCTCTTGGACAGTGGAAAATTTGTTGAAAAATGCATTCGAAGCAATCGAAAACCGTGAGGGAAAAATTGAAATCAAAATTATTGAAACAAAGAAAAAAATTCTTCTTTCATTCACTGATAACGGCAAAGGAATGACAAGCACTCAAAAGCGAAATGCATTTCAACCTGGCTTTACAACAAAAACCAGAGGTTGGGGAATCGGCTTGACATTTTGCAAACGTATAGTTGAAGATTACCACAATAGCAAAATATACATAAAAGACTCCTCTCCTGGAAAAGGCACAACAATTGTCATCGAACTCCCAAATAAATTCCCAGTAGTATAAGTTAAAGGAATTTACCAAAGTTTGTTAATTTTGTTTTTTTCACAATTGTATATATGAAAAGAATCATCATTTTGCTGTTCTGCTTATCGTTAAGTTATTCTGGTTTCAGCCAAAAACCACCCACCGAAGAGCCATTGCTCAATTACATCATCACAGGAATTAAAGGAAAAACAGTCGATACCCTCGCCTATCAAACAGGTCAAAGAATAATCAAGGAAACAGAAGGTTTAGTTGAAAAAGAAATCGACCCAGAAAAATATATTCTTGGTCCACAAGATAAACTAACGATTTCAATAATTGCAACTCGCCCGAGAGAAATCGAAGTCGAAGTCTCCCCAGAGGGGAAAATTGCAATTCCAGAGGTCGGTGTTGTCGATGTTAAAGGCTTAAACCTTGCCCAAGCACAAAAAATAATAATCGAAAAAGTAAAATCAATATTAAAAGCAAGCGAAGTAAATGTTCTCCTCAAAAGTATTCGAAAATTTAAAGTATCGATTTCTGGGGCAGTCCAAAAGTCTGCAATTGTTTCGGCAACAAGCACTGACAGAGTTTCCGAAATTATCGACAAGGCTGGTGGTTTTAAGGAAAATGCTTCGTTGAGAAACATTATCCTTTATAGAAACGATGGTAAAGAAATTATCAAAGTCGATTTGATGCGATTTTTCTTCTTAAACGACAGAGATGCAAATCCTTATGTTACAGGAGGTGACCACATCCTGGTACCTTTTGTTTCAGAAACTGAATACATAGAAGCCCAAGGAGAAGTTGTTCGACCCGGCAAATTTGAATACCGTCCCGGAGATTCCCTTTCAACATTAATTCGTTTTGCCCAAGGTTTTACTCAACTTGCACTTCTGGACTCTGTTGAATTTGTAAGACAATTAGGTAACCAAAATTACGAACGCAAAATTCTGGACTTAAGTGATTGGAAGAACCAAATTAGTTCACCAAACGTTAACTTATCAAATGATTTTCCCCTGGAACTTGGCGACAGAGTTTTTGTGAGGAAAATTCCTCAATGGGAAAAGCCAAAGACAGTTGTAATTGAAGGAGAAGTAACCTATCCGGGAAAATATGCTATCGATGAAAATACATTTAGAATTTCTGATTTAATTCAAAAATGTGGCGGATTTACAAATGATGCCGACATCGAAAAAATTCGATTTGTTCGTCAAGCCCTGCTAAACGTAGTTGACCCAGAAATGGAGCGATTATCACGAATTCCACCCTCGGAGATGTCCAAAAACGAGTATAGGTACTTTCTTTCCCGAGTAAACGAACGCAAAGGACTTATGTCTGTGAACTTCAAGCGAGTGTTGGAAAATCCAAACAGCGACGACAATATCCTTTTGCAAGACCTCGATTCAATATTTGTCCCAAAGAAAAATGAATTCGTAAATATACAAGGACGTGTCAATAATCCAGGTTTGGTTGCATATAAGCCTGGATATAATTATCTTGATTACATTCAGTTGGCTGGTGGTTTTGGATTTCGTGCAGACGAAGATGCAACATTAGTAGTAAAATCCAAAGGCGAACAATTTCGTGCCCGCGATTTTAACTACAAAATCGAGCCAGGAGATAATATTCTTGTCCCTCCAAAAGAAGAACTCACTTTCTTCGAGGTTTTCACAACAGCATTGACAATAACTACGCAAATCCTTACCATTGCAGGTGTTGTACTAGCAATTGTTAGACTAAGGTAACAAAATGGAAGAAAAAGCCACTCAAAATATCGAATTCAAATTCGTTAATGCAATTAAGACAGCCTTAAAGCATTACAAGTTTATTTTAATCTTTACAATATCAACTTCGGTACTTGTAATTGGAATATCATACTTCATTCCCCACAAGTATGAGTCGAAAGCAACACTGCTTCCCCCAGAAGAAGTTATTGGAGGCAATCTAACTGAATTTCTAAGAGCATTTTCGAACTTGCCTACCTTTGGCTCCGCTCGTGCAACAAAGATTCAACTTTACTATGAAATGCTAAAAAGTAGAGAATTAGCAAAATTTATCTCCCAAAAGAAGGAAATAAGAGATTTCAATTTGTTCAAAGACCTTGATACGTTAAAACTACAAAAAGCAATTTACCTTTCTCTTAATGTTGATTTAAAACAATCGGGTTTGTTCGTAATATCTGCTGTTGTTCCTACTGGTTATTTCCCTTCCAAAGCAGAGAAGAAAGAGGCAGCAATTGCGTCTGCAACAATTGTGAGGTTAGCACTTGAAGGGTTGGATACTCTTGTGCACACTCGAATTTCCTCCCGCGCTAAACGAAAAAGAATATTGATTGAAAAAATCCTTGCTGAAAAGAAATTCCAACTCGACTCTATTGAAAAAGCAGTCGAAGATTTCCAGAGAAAGAACAAAATTATTGGACTCGACGAGCAAAGTAAAGCAATTCTTTCCACTGCAATTAATATTGGAAGCGAACTGGCAAAGGCTGAAATTGAACTTTCTCTCTACCAGACTGAATACGAACCCAATTCCCCATACATTAAAGCATTGAAAGAAAAGGTGCAAAAACTACGCGAGCAATACCAAAAAGTGCAAACGGGTGGTTTGGTTGGAAACGAAACTTATGCAATTCCACTTGAAAAAGTACCTTCCTTGATACGTGAATATGCAAATCTTTTACGTGAACAGAAAATACTGGAACAAGTTGCAATTTTCCTCGAAACCCAAAAGTATACTGAAACAATCCAAGAAGCCACTGAAATTCCTGGGGTTGATGTATTAGACTACCCTACAATTCCTCTATCACACTCTTCTCCAAATCGAAAGATATTGTTAATTTTTACTTTTATTTTCTCTCTAATAATTTCTTTCGGGATTGTTATTTATCGAGGCTATAAAAGTAAATAAATTTTGTTCTGTTAGTAAGTAAAAAAGGGGCAACAAAGCCCCTTTTTTTGTTAAAAATTAAAATGAGATATATTACTTATTCATTTTGAAATGGTTTTCAACAGCATCCCAATTAACCACATTCCACCAATTTTCTATATATTCGTTGCGGCGGTTCTGATATTTTAAGTAGTAAGCGTGTTCCCAGACGTCTATACCCAAAATTGGTATACCTTTAACTTCGGCAAGGTCCATAAGTGGATTATCTTGATTGGGAGTTGATGCAACGACAAGTTTTCCATTTGATATTAAAAGCCAAGCCCAACCTGAACCGAATCGACCCATTGCTGCGTCATAAAATACCTTCTTGAAATTGTCGAAAGACCCAAATGACGAGTTGATCGCATCTGCTAATTCACCGTTTGGAGCTCCCCCTCCATTCGGTTTCATAATGTTCCAAAAGAAGGTGTGGTTCCAATGACCTCCACCATTGTTTCTAACTGCTGCTGGTACTTTAGATGCCATTTTAAGAAGTTCTTCAAGGGATTTTCCAGCAAGTTCAGTACCTTCGATTGCTTTGTTAAGATTGTTCACATAGGCTTGATGATGCTTCGTATGGTGTAATTCCATTGTCCATTTGTCAATAAATGGCTCGAGTGCGTCGTAAGGATATGGAAGGCTGGGTAATTCAAATTTTCCAGACATTTTTTGCTCCATTGAATTGTTTAACATATTTGTATTAGAAATTTTCGAAAATGATTTGCTAGCCGCAAGACCTAAAGTTGATAAGGTTCCCAATAAAAATTTTCTTCTTTCCATAATACAACCAGATTAAAATTTAGAAACGACTAAATTTAAAATTTATTTCAACAAAATAAACAAAATACAAAAAAAAGAGGCACTCTTTACGAGTGCCTCGGTATTGTAAAGAAATTAGATTATTACTTGTTAAGTATCATACGCTTAGAGATTTTCTTGCCATTGATTTCAAGGGTATAAACATACACTCCGCTAGCAAGATTCAATTTTTCGGCATTGACTTCGAATGTGTGGAGTCCAAAGGTCAAATTCCCACGGAACAATTCTACATTGATATCACCAAGCAAGTTGCTTAATGTCAAACGAACCTCGGCGGTAGTGGGCAAGTAGAATTCAATGTTTGTTGCACGATCAAATGGATTTGGCTTGTTCTGTAGGAGTTGAACATCACCGGTTTCGCCGGGTACTTCGAGAATTGTCTTGTAAGTAACCGTAACCACACACTCTTTGCTCCAAACTTCACCGCATTGGTTATAGACTTTTACTTTGTAAGTACCAGCGTCCTCTGGCTGTGCGGAGGTGATTTCGAGAGTTGGCTCGGTTACGTTTATTTCTTGATCATCTTTGTACCATTGATAGTTTAGATTATCACCAGTGGCACCAATTGTAAGAACTATTGGTGAACCAGCATTAACAGGATAAGTATCTGGCAAGTCGCTGGTAATTTGTGGTTTGGTGAAGACAGCGAGTGTTGCTGGTCCAACAACCATTTGGTCAAAGTTCTCAAGAGTAATTTCAACACTATACAAACCAGCATCTGAAGGATTCACATTTGAAATTGTCAAAGTGGATGTATTGACGCCGGAATATTTCCCGCCTTCTTCCAAGTTCTGACCATTAAACTTCCATTGGTATGTTAATGTATAACCAGCAACAGTTGAATTGGCGTTTACAGTAAATGAAACATCTTCACCTTCACAAGCTTGTTGGTCTTGTAATGGTTGAGCAATAATTCTTGGCTTTTCAGCTAAGGTAATGGGATCGGAGGTGTCGGAGCCACACAATCCCTCGACAACAACATAGTAATTTGCACCAAAATCGGCTGGACGCAAATCTCGAATAGTCATAATTGAAGAAGTTGCACCAGCAATTCGGTCGCTGTTAACCAAAGGAGTTGTGCCTCGATACCATTGTACCTTTGGTTGCAATAATGGATTATCATTTGCAGTTACGTGAACATCGATTTCAAATGTAGCAACCGAGCCAGTAGAGGCGTACACAACTTTGGGTTGTCGAGTGATTTGTGTTGGTTCGACCGCATAGAGCAACACGGGATCTGTCCAAACTGGGTCGGCTTCTCCATTGCCAGTAATCTTACAGCGATACAATCCACCCATATCAAATGTCAGTGGTGGGAGTGGAAGTATTGCTTCGGTTGCACCAGGAATTTCTTGGTTATTAAAGTACCATTGATATGAAAGTGTTCCTCCAAAATCAATTTCCGCAACAACGGAGAAGTAATTGTCAGTCGAACCTACGCAATTGATAACTTCTTTTGGTGCTGTAACGATTCTGATGACAGGATTCAAAGTATTAACACCAATGTAATAAGCCTTGAAGCGTTGATTGCCGTCTATATCGTACTTTTCAATCTCATCAGAAAGCGGTATAAGTTCAACCAATGGATAAGTATAATAAAGTGCTCGATTAATTTTAGCAATTCTTGGATTATCATCGGAAAGGAATTCAGCAAATGTTGAAGTTGAATGCAAATCTAAACCAGTCGCGTTTCGCCAAGCCTGCAAATTCGGAATATTTCCAAGTATTCCACTAGCCAAGATACTACCAGCAGTGTAAATGTTGTTCTCGTCGGAAACAATTGAACCGGGCATTCCCCAAACCTGGATTGCATTTCCGGTTCCTTTGTTATAAACCATATTTCGCTTAAACACGTTTCCACTTCCTAAATTACCCATGTATGCAATTGTACCGGTAGTGTTTCCAACAAACGAGTTATATACCAAAGTCGAATTGTAAATCATATCGAGATATAATGCACCGGAACCAGAAGTTGTAACGATATTATTTGCAATGATTGCAGAAGAGTTATACAAATGCAAGCCATAATTTCCGTTACTCAATTTAACGTAGTTCTTGTAAATCTTTGCATTTTGCGAGCCTTCAAGGTAAATTCCTTTGGTGTTGGAATTGGTTATGAAGTTCTTTTCAACCTTTAAATTTTGAGAGCCAGAATTGTAAATCACAAGCGAACCTTTTTGGTACGAGCCAGTTGAACTTTGGGTAAATTGGTTATTTGAAAGATTAAGCGAGCCAATATTGTTTACGAAAATTCCGTTAGTATTAGTTCCCATAATAGTATTAGAAGTAACTGTAACTGGCAACGAATTATTTGTCAACGTTATTCCGGCATTCGGATTACCCAAAGCAGTGGAGGATGCAGGACCAATCCCACTGATTCTATTACCAGAAACGATATTTTCGGAAACGAGTGGTATTGGTTGCTCCGAATCCTTTTCCGGAGCGATTATAGTAATATTTGAAGAGTTGATATAAATTCCGTAAAGCAAGTTTATACCCGAAATAGTATTATCATAAACATTGTAGTTGTTAACACCATCTAAATATGCACCATACCAGTTTTGCCCAACGAAGATATTGTTTCCAATTTCTAAATTGGTGGAACTTGTTGCACCAGAGACAAGGTAAATTCCCGCCGAACCATATCTTAAAGTTGAGTTAACCAGGCGTAAATTGCTCAAACTGCTTCCATTAGATATGATAAGGGCAAAATTAGTATTCTTGGCTGGATTCTGACAACCAATCAAAGTACAATTCTCTATTGTCAAGCCATTAATGTCGCCAGTTAATTTAATCACATTGCCCCAAGAACAACTGTTGTTCTTTATGATGAGGTTTCGGAAGGTTACTCCACCAAATCTATCAATCCAGAAGACAAAATTATCCGCACTGCCGTTAGGTGTATATTGGATAATAACATCATCGTTCCTTCCAGTAAAGGATTCAAAAGTAATCGGGAAGCGTCGGTATCCAACTGGTTGGAGTAATAGTCCACCATCATAAGTTCCAGGTCGCAATTTGATAGTCACTGGACCGGCAATACCCCAGTATGCAATGTAATTTGTAAAATCTGATAGAGTGTTGAAATCTGGGTTGCGACCTCCAACAGTATAAGTTCCGCCGGCAAGCGCCTTGTAGACCACAACTGTTCTTTCGTCGTTATCGGGATTGTCATCTGGATAGCCATTGGGATATTGAGTTGAGGCTTTGATATAGAATGGTAAATTTGCAGTACCAAAATCGTATGTACCAACTGTGACATCGATTGAATCTTGGGCTGCGAGGTAACCATTCCAATCGTACGACGGTTGCGGTACCCCATTCACCGACCAATTGATTCGAACATAAGTTAGTGGTTTGGGAGCGTAGTTCTTTATTCGCAATTTAACAGTATTAACACCGGGCTCTATCGGCAACATTCCGTCAGCATTCAAAAATCCAGCATCGTTAAGTATCGGAGCAACTTGCCTTGTGTAGGAATCATTTGTTGGGTCCTTGTCGGGTAAAGTATTGGCAACGGGGTCTGTTCCTCGTGGATTGGACGTCCACGCTTTAATAGTGAATGGATTCCAGGGTGCTCTAGGGGTGAACAAATAATCGGGGTGTATTGTAACTTCAACTGTTTGCCCAGTATCGAGGTCGCCAGTCCAATAATATGGTGGTTGAGTTACGCCATCGATAGACCAGTTGATAGTTACACTTGTTAAATGGAAGAATTGTCCAAAATTTTTCAATACGACTTTTACTTGTTGGGGCTGGTAGGAATCAAATTTATCGACGGGGCTCGTGATATTAACAATGCCAGCATCATTTTGTTTAATATCCCCTTGGAATTTAACCAAGTAGGCTTCTGGTGTACCGCTGTAGGAATATTGGTGCCCATTTGTCGTCGCAATCTGGTCTATGTCGGTTGAATATGTATACCCGCCAATAAATGGATTGCCTTGTCCGTCGACTTTTACACAATTGTAATAGATATAATCAGAGTTATTACCACCATAGTAGGTACCCCATTTTCTTGTCCTACCGTCGGGACTTAACATTGCAAGCCAACCATCTGGGGTTGTACTCAAATATGTTTTGAATCCGTCGGGCGATGCAATTCCATCGGAAGAGTAAGTGTAACCACCAACGTAAACATTTCCACTTCCATCGGCTGCAACGCCAAATCCATAATCGCTATTCGAACCACCGTAATAGGTACCCCATTGTCGGACCCCATTAGTATTTAATTTTACTACATAGGCTTCTGGTGTAGTTCCTAACGTTGTTTTATAAGCACCCGAAGTAACAATATAATCGGAAGAATATGTATAGCCAGTAAAGTAAACATTCCCAGATTGGTCGACATTCATACTATAGAGTAAATCAGTGCTTGAACCTCCATAGTAAGTTCCCCATTGCCGGACCCCATTTGAGTTAAACTTTACTATGAAAGCGTCCGGAGTTACAACATACGTTGATTGATGGGCACCAGAAGTAGCAATGTTCGTTGAAGAATAGGTATAACCTCCAATATAAACATTACCATTAGGATCGGCTGCCACCGAGAAAACATAGTCTGAATTATTGCCACCATAGTAAGTACCCCATTGACGAACACCGTTTGTATTGAATTTAACAAGGAAACCATCTGGTGTGGTACTAATAGAGGTCTGATGACCATTTGAAGTGGCGATGTTATCGGTAGAGTATGTATAATAGGCCGCAAGAAATACATTTCCATTTGGATCGGCAGCGCAAGAATAACAAATATCAGTATTGTTTCCGCCATAGTAAGTACCCCACTGGCGAACCCCATAAGAATCGAATTTAACCAAGAAACAATCTGGGGTGGTACTTATTGTGGTTTGATGTCCATTGCTAGATGCAATAACATTGCTGGAATAGGTGTAACCTCCAAAATAAACATTTCCATAGCTATCAGCCCCAATTCCCCAGCCATAATCTGAACTACTTCCACCGTAATAAGTTCCCCATTGTCTTACACCATTAGCATTAAACTTTACGAGGAAAGCATCTGGTGTGGTATTCAAAGATGTTTGGAAAGCACCGGATGTTGCAATATTATTTGTTGAATAGGTATAACCGGTAATGTAAGAATTTCCATTGGCGTCGGCGTGAATTCCATAGCCTATTTCTGTGCTACTTCCACCATAATATGTTCCCCACAACCTTGTAGGTGGGTCTATAATTAAAGGTTTAGTTGGATCATAATTCTCCACTGCGAAGGAAATAACACCATTTTCGTTCTTTACAAATTTGCTAACCACCTTGCTAGCATTAGTAGAAAGTTCACGTGAATTTACGTATGAATCAAGGTTTGACAATTGATATGCAACTGGTGGGGCTTGTTCAATTGAACCTAAAGGTGTAAGGACTTTCAAAGTGCCATTCTCAGTAATTTGCACATCGGTAGCACCATCAAATTTAAAAGCAATTTGTTTTGGGTCGGCCCCCTGTTTCAAAACGAAATCATATTGGAACTTGTTTTCCTTATTGCCGTAGAGAACAAAATCAATACCCGGATAAACATCTTCCATCACAACTGTTGCGTATCTTCTTACGAATGTAATTCCTTCGGGGCATTGAGGTAAATAGTAATTGTCATAGTCAGGTTGAATTTCCTTTGCAATAATTCGAGGATTAAGATTAGCATTGAGAATTTTCATATCAACGCGATAAATATCAAAAGTTGCTGGCTCGTCACCTTTGGGCAAAGATTTTTCATCAATACCAAAAGGCTTGTCCAACTTTTCGGTTTTAGCGTTGATTGCTTCGGGTCTTTGCTGGATAAAAGCAAAGCTGATTGTGTTGTTTTTCACAACGATAATTCCAAAATCCACCTGGGCGACGAATTGAACTTCCTTGTTAACGTTTCCAAACTGGTCGATGATTTGTCCCTTGTTCTCGACGAATATGATACTTTTTCGAGCGAGGAGTTCATTCGGAGTGGGCGTCGAAAATGCAAAAGATACCAATAGAACAAAGAGAAGAGAAGAAACGAAGAACTTTTTCATAGTGCAACCCCCATATTTTTTTTAAAAAATATCAACTTTCTTTCTAATCCAAACATTTAAATTAATAAAAATTAAAAAAACAAAAAAATATTTATATAAAAAACAACAAAAAAAAATCATCACTTAATCGGAGTTTCAATTTTTATTTGAACTGTTCTACAATAGCTTCGGCCTTGTGGTAGTTCATTATCATAAAGTAAAACCTCGTTTCCAATTGGTTCAAGCACAACTTGAGAGTCGGGCAAGCCAAGGAAATTTTTAACTGCAAGGCAACGGCGCAGAGCCAATTCTTTATTATAATTCGCTTCGCCAATTTTGTCCGTATATCCAGATATAATTACTTTTGAATTGGGCGAAATTTTCTTTTCAATTTCGTTTAAAATTGGAATATGTTGAGGAAGAATTTCAGCCTTATCGAAATCAAACACAATTAGTGAGAACTTTTCGATTTTTTTATCACCAAGTAATTCTTCTCGTTTTTTCTTTATAGTTTTTTGCTCGATGTTTATTTTTTTTGTCGAAACACTTTTCTGGTCGAAAATATCCACGGCAGAAAACTTCATAACAACTGGTTCTTCCAACCTTGGTATTGGCTCCTCTTCAACATTCCAAACAATTTTATTAGGCAAATCGACCCCCGAGTATTCACGTAATAGTGAATTTCCTTGTTCAATTGTAATATTCCAACCCTTAATTGGTGCGTCAGAAATTACTTCTGGAAAGACTTCTACAAATGGAGGATTGGAGGTTCGTTGAATTTGAGACAATCGAATTGGTTGAAGTATATTCAAATTTTTTACATAAATTTCTACTCTTTGGTTTTCTTCGACACCTTCAATCAGATTGGGATTAGTCATCTTTTCTGGCAAATTTCTTGCTTTTATTGTAATTCTTTTGGGGTCAATTTGCCAAACTTTGACCAAATAATCGCGAACTGATTCGGCTCGCTTTCGCGAAAGTTCCAAATTGTTCGATTCTAATCCAGTGTTACTATTACAACCAACCAATGTAATAGTTTCTCTGGGATTTTGCTTCAGTCTTTTGCCAATGATATTCAACAAATTATCGTAGATACGCAAAGTGTTCCAGGGAAGTGTGTTTTCATCAAAATTATTCGTTTGGGCTTTGTCTAATAAATTCATTGTGGTTTTGGTTAAATCATATTCTCCAGTTGGAAAATAAACATATGGAAGCAAAGGAAACATCTCTTCTGTTTCCAACTCTTCAATAATAAGCGTTGGGTTGTCTTGAAGTTCGCCTTGGCGTGATTTCCCTATGATTTTTACATCAGTAGTAAGTTGTGAAACTTTGGGAACCTCTCGTTTGTACTTTTCGTTTATCACAGTTTTAAATAGAAAGCCATCTTCGACCTTTTCTTTTGTCGTTCCACCAATCTTGCTTTCTACAAGGGTTACCCTTTCGTTTTTCAACCCAAGCACCACAACCGAGATCGTATCCCGAATGTAAAGAGTATCGTAATAATAGCGAATTTCTGGGGGAGGATACACTGGGAAACGAGCATTCAAACCAAAATTTAGATATGAAACTTTCCAATCGACATTAGAAATATTCTGCAATGGAATAACAAATCGAACTATTGGGGAGATGTATGCATTTTCAAAAAGTTCAAAATCATACGAAAATCCAATTGCTGGTCGAAACAAAAATTTTTTTGCTTCTGGAATGTCTAAATCATAGTATTCATTTCGTTCTTTCTTGCCATCGATAAACGTAATATTATCGGGATTTACAATAGTCTCTTTCTGGTCTACTTTCCTCAAAATTAGATTGGAAAAATTCACACCAAGAGAAACCCAAAAATTCTCGTAAAAATTATACATTAGGCTTGGCTCGAAATAAACACCCAGTATTTTCGCTTTTAGATAATGGTCTACGTCAACTGGAACCAAAACAATCTGATTTGGGTCGGTTTCATATTTCACCGAAGTATTTCCAATAAATTCTCTTTCTAAGAATGTAGCACCTTCGGAATTGAACCCAGCACGAACTTGCAAAGCAAAATCATTTGAAAGGTCTCGATGCAATAATATAGCAACATTCCAACCAATTCCAAGCGTATTGAAGTATTTCGGACAGCAACTCGGAACATTCTGTAATTTGTTAAAATCGGCAAAATGTAGATTCAATCCAAGCGAAACTTCTCCACCATAATGAAAAATTGGCTTTTGCTCTTTTTGTCCAAAAACAAAAAGTGGTGTAATCAAGAAGAGAAGGATAGTCTTGCAAATTTTCATACTACCTATAAATTATTGCTTTCAAAACTTTGGTTTCGAAAGAATTTGAAATTTGAATTAACAAAACCCCAGAAGTCAGAAATTCCTCTGGAATGTTTGCCAAATGTTGCCCTACATCAGAATCAAAGTCCCAATAATAAAGCAAAGCACCAAGAGTGCTGTAAACTTTTATATGGTATTGGTCTTTGATAAGAGAATTTATCCGCACTAATAACTTTTCTTCCTTATAAGATAAGTCAACCAACATTGTTCCTGCTGGCTTAACAAGCCGTTTACCGCCTTCTGTGCAAACTATTGTTGAAATCGAGCCAAAGTCCAATGTCGTTGTTCTAACCATCGCTGGATTACCCCAAACGCAATCATAAATTGCAATTTCGGTATAATCTATATCACAAATCAAGGGAACACCAAAAAGTTCAGCAAATTTTTGCTCTGTGCCAAAAATTCTCAAAGAATCGAACCGCAAAGTAATCTCTCGCTGGTTGTTCACTATTCTATCCGAAATAATTCTGCCTCCATCCACACCAAGAGTGTGGAAAATTGCCCAATAGTAGGAAATTTTGAACTCCAAGCCGAATGACTTCAAAACCATTGTGGTATCTTTAATACGAATGTACATAGGGATTCTTCCATTAGAATTCTTGGGGTCAAGCAACACATCATCTACTCTAATAATTACATTTTGTGGAGGTACACCAACTCCTTTTAGTAGTAGTTTGATTGTATCTACACAATCGGGATATTGTACAACCACGTAAAACGTATCTTCAAAGACACCCTCACGGTTTGGAGAGATAGTAATTTTCATATTCGGCTCAAAATTCCTGGCTAAAAAGAGATTTTTCTGCAAATCTGAACTAAACACCATTTGCCTTGAAGCGAAGAAATTAACAGATAGCAAGCAATCTTGTCCATAATTTCTGATTTTGATTATGGAATCTTTGCTGGAACCTACTGGTACAAAGCCAAAATCAATTTCACTGATTTCGAAATTGATAAACCTCTTTGGTTTTGCTAACAACAGAATATCTACGGGTTTGGTAACGTTATTGATAAATACATAAAGTCTCAATATTGCTCGATATTGCTCTTCTGAATTTGCTCCAGAAAATACAACAACCACAGAATTGACCGAATCAACAACAATTGGGAATTTCGTCAGTAGCGAAAAATTACTTGCATTTGCGCCAAATATCACAGCAGAATCAATTGGGAAAGGTATCGTCCCCAGATTAACAATTTTGAACCCGAGAGTGTCGGAAGTGCAAAATACAATATCGCCAAAATCAAGGGTATCGGTTACTGAAAAGTTACCAGAAGTACCAAATCCCCGCAAATAGACCCATTGGGTGTCTGGACAAGGTTGGAAGTAAACAATACGCATTGAATCAAAAATTTCGCCTTCTCGGTCT
This sequence comes from Candidatus Kapaibacterium sp., assembly GCA_013414795.1. Classification (GTDB taxonomy): domain Bacteria; phylum Bacteroidota; class Ignavibacteria; order Kapaibacteriales; family UBA2268; genus Naka2016. The sequence continues at coordinate 1,318,146 of CP058732.1, read as the reverse complement.
GGTCGAAAAGTGAAAACAATTTCAACCGAATCGCTTGGGTTGATAATTGCGGTAGTTGGGTTAGGTTGAAAAACATTTCTATTGCCTTCGAAATCACGTATCCTTTGCGGTTCGGGATAAACCCCATTATTAACAAGTATCAAAGTTTGAGTTTTGAAATCACCAATCTGGCAGATACCAAAATCGAGAGTATCTGGAATAAGGTCAACATTTAAATTCTCCTGGATTGCGGAAAGTTTAATACGAATTTGTGGATTGTTGACATCATTGCTTTCAATAATCAATTCAGCAGTTTTCAAGCCTTGGGGAGCACCTTTTACTCCAACAAACTTAACAACGCAACTGTCGATTGAATTTGGCGGAATAGTATTGTTCGAAATTGAATTGGAAAGTATAAAATGCTCGGGATTGTAGGATTGGACAATTTCAACTTTGCGAATTAATAAATCAGTCGAACCTTTGTTAGAAATGTAAATAACAGTGTCCTTGGATTTGCAATAGGGGAACAAACCAAAATAAACCGAATCCACATTAGCAAATATTTTTGCGTTCGTACCAAAGCCACGCAATTCAAACCTAATCGTGTCTGGGCAATCGTTAGTTGAGTTCGAAACATATTCAACAAATTCCTTGAATTCTCCTTCGCTTGTTGGTGTAAATTCATACATCAATTTCAATGTGTCGTTTGGTCTTAAATATGTTGGCAAGTCGGGAACGCTACCCAGAAATTTAAAATTAGTAAAACTTGGTGGCGTACTATCGAAGTACGAAGTTCCGCTACCTTTGTTAACAATTACGATAATCGACGTATCTGACTCGCCAATTTGAACAAATCCAAAGTAAGTTCCAGAAATTGCAATAGCATTGCTCTTTACAGCATTATACTCAACAAAAAGCGTATCTTTGTGCTGGCATTGGTCAAAGTAATATTCAAGCGAAGTTAAGAATTTTCCTTCTTGCGTTGGTTTAAGAATTATTTTATTATCAAGAGTTGTAAGCGGTTCAAAGGGAACATCAATTGGGATATAAAATTTCAAATTAAAAGGCGTGCTTGCGTTTACATTAACAATTTTCAGTGGATAGTTCCCAGAATTTTTAACGAGGTAGTTTATTTCCAAGGAATCTCCAACGCAAATATCGCCAAGATGGAGTGTGTCTGTTTTTTTGTTATCATAAATGAAATTGGTTTCCGTATCAATCACAAAAAGTAACAGATAAATTTTCTTAACTAATTCTGGACAATCTTTCGGATAGACAAAAATTGAATCAAAAATTCCACCTTCAATTGAATCGACGGTTATTAGAAGAGTATCATTACCAAAAGAACCAATCAAGCGATTTGAAGAAACAAAATGTACGAGAGAATGATAGGTTTTATATGCAAATTCAATTGGAAACACACTTTGATTTCTAACAATTATCGTTGTATCATATTTTCTAATATCACAAGATATTCCGAAATCGATTGTATCTATCGAGGTAAAGGATGAAATATCGTAAAACTCAAATTGATATGGAAACAATTCAATTCTAATTTGTACTCCCCAGGGATTTCGACTCCACTCATCGTCCGAGTGTTCCACAAAAAGACTGTCAAAAATTACCCCAGCAGTAGAATTGCCAGATGCAACATATCGAACATAAAACTTGATGGAATCATTCGGTTCCAATTCTACATCATTTAGCGGGGAAATTAATTCAATGCCAATATTCTGTTGAAATCTTGCACGTGAAAAGTATACATTTAATTTACCGTCCCCAACATTCTTAATTACCCCAGAATCAATGTAAACACGACCAGGGCAATCATAAACATCCAGTTTAACGCTTTGTGTCCCACTGCAAATACCTTGCGGAATTCTATGGAGAACATTCATTGCAGATTGAGAGTACAAATAGCGTAACTGGTAGCGAAATGTATCAACAACTTCAGAACCTAAATCTTGTATTGCACAAAGGTAAAAAATTTTGCTTGTATCTGGAAGAATAATCTCCGTATTCCAATTACTTTGGTTAGCGAAACCAGAAACGGTTTTCAACAAAGTCCAATCGGTTAAAGCAGATTTAATATAAATTAGAATGTTATCTGATGAGGGATTTTTGCTTCCAGTTAAAGTAAATTTCCTTTTGACGAATGAATGCGTATCAGTGGAAATGCCAAAATAAGGTGGAGGATTATTGTGCGAATAGGTTATATTGGAAATAGATGGTGCATCAACACGGAAATAACCACGTCCACCCCCATTTCCACCTTGGGCTGAGAGATTTAAATCCCGAGCGACTTCTTTAGCACATATTGAAATTGCACCACCAGAGCCACCGCCTCCAGCCCCATTACTGCTTTGCCCTCCGTTAGCACCATTTGCAGAAACAGACAAATTTTCTATTCTTTTGGCAAATATCCGAATCGCTCCGCCACCTCCACCACCGCTTCCAGAACAAACATTCAAACCACTTGGGTTACCGCTTGCTCCTCCACTTCCACCAGCAAGTGGAACAATCATAGGATTGCCGTGGGTCTTCCCGCCGTTTACATAATTGGAAGGCTCGCTTTGTCCATCAGTTGCATACCCACCAGAACCACCCATCCTATTGTTTATTGAACCAGTTCCGCCACCATATCCACCTGGAACATTCCAGTTACTTTGGTCGCCCGAACCAACCCCAGATTTGCCAAAAGGATGACCAGTGCCACCCCCAGAGGCTTCCCAACCCCCAGGGTTCGAGGCTGGGGGAACACCATTAACGCTTCGACCAGAATCACCAGTTCCACAACCCAAATTCTTATATGCACCATTTCCAGAAAGAAAGTAGTTGACCCCGCCTTTCCCTCCACTTGTAAATCCGTTGCCACCATCTTCTCCAGGATTTCCACTTATGTTATCGCAAAATTTTCCACCACCACCTCCGCCACCAGGTCCAGCATTTTGCAATCTGCCTTCACCAGCATTAACATTTAGTCTACTATTTGAACCTTGACCTGTTATATTTCCAGTTGCAAGAACCACCAAGGGCAAATAAGTCCGATTTGCCTGTGGAAAATTTAATGAATTATCCAAAAACGCTTTGTAATCAAGATTACTAAGGTTAAGATTATCAACCAAAATAGAACCGCTTCTCGAACGACGACCCAACGCACCTGTTCCAAAGACTTGGTTGCTTTGCAAAAGATTTCCAAAACTATATGGCTTGACTATGTAAAAAGTATCTGTATTCGATTGCACGCCATTTACTTCAACTCTGAAAGGTATTTTGAATTTACTATCCAACAATGTCCAATCGCTACTATTTGGTTCTTCAAGATTTGGATTTACAAAGAAATATGTCGATAGCATCCTTCCTTGCCAAGAAACATAAATTGGTCCGACAATGATTTTATTGGTATCTTCTGGTCTATCGAAAACTATACGCACATTTCCCGAGTTACTTGAATAAAATGAATCTGTTCCAAAATTTCCAAATTGGTCGTATGGTCCTATGATTTCAACATAAATACCCAAGCCAGGTGTTCCAATATCGGGTATTATATATGATATCTTGGGCTGTGCAAATCCAAAGGTTAATTTGAGCAAAAGCATAAATATAAGGAGTAAAATGAATCGTTTACTTTTCATAAGTTCCTCATTGACTCATCACAAAAATAAGAAAAATCGTTTTCTTTATCCTTTCAAATATTTCTAATTGGCAAAAATTGATACGAATTGAGGAAAATTTTACTTTAATTCATCTTTAAAAATTATTGCAACACAATTATACAAAACGAAAAAATTTAAAAAATTGCCAAAGTTTATTTCCTTTTTTCTTTTTCGTTATAAATCTTTTTATTAAGTTAGTGATTTAGGATTTGATAAATGAATTTATAGTTATTTGAATTATGAGTAGAGTTTTTAAAGCTTTAAACTTTTTTAACATTTTTTATTATATATTTTTCGGAGGGTTTATGAAACGCTTTTACAATGTTTTTGCCTTAGTGCTTGCATTAGCACTTACTATCGTAGCCTGTACAGGACCAGAAGGACCTGCTGGGCCTCCGGGTAAAGATGGAAAAGACGGGGAACCCGGAACAGCAGTCTGCGGCGTTTGCCACGAATCATCGAGTTTCTTGCTTGCAAAACAAATGCAATTCCACAATTCTCTACACTATCTTGGTGAAAATTTTGGAACCGCAAATCGAACACAATGCGCAGTTTGCCACACTCACGAAGGTTTTCGCGAATCGCTTACAACCAACCTTGATACTACTTTAGCCGTAATACCTAATCCAACGGGACCGAATTGCCGAACTTGCCATTATGTTCACACCAAATATGATTCGACAGACTTTGCCTTGACATACACTGCACCAGTTAAATTCCGCCACGGTGGTCAAACAATGGACTTCGGCGAAGGCAATCTCTGTGCAAAATGCCACCAAGCACGTCCAGTATCACCAATGCCCGTTGTTGGTGGGGACAGTATTAACGTAACCAATTTCCGTTGGGGACCACATTATGGAGTAAACGCTAACATATATGCTGGAGTTGGTGGATATGAAATTCCTGGACCCGCAAGTTATCAAGTCTCCAATCCACATAAAGCAATGATTAAGGATGGATGTATTACTTGCCATATGGCAACACCTTTTGGTGCCTTTGCCGGTGGTCATACATTCAAGATGACCTACGAGTCCGAAGGTCAAGAGGTTGAACACGTTGCCTCTTGTGCCCAAGCGAATTGCCATCCCGGAGCCACGAAATTCGACATCGATGGAAAAGTCACTGAAATCAAAAACCTAATTGCAGAACTTCGTCAAAAACTTATTGACCGAGGTTTGCTCGATGTTTCAAGAAATACAGATGGAAAACATGTTTTAAGCGAATACATTCTTTTACCCAATAATAGACCAAAGAAATTCTCTTCGCTCGAAGCAGGTGCAGTTTTGAATTATCTGCTCGTAGCCAAGGACCGAAGCTATGGTATTCACAATTACAAATACACCAAAGCACTTTTGGTTAACACTTTGAATGCATTGCAATAATTGTTTGATGAATATGAAAAAAGTTGTACTTATTCTGGCATTGTTATTTATTGGGAGCGAGGTTCTGCCTCGCCCCCAATACTCAATTTTACAAACTTACGGCACTAAATGTAGTGCTTGCCACGTAAATGTTCAAGGTGGCGGCGTTCGTTCGATTGGTGGTTGGTTATCTCGCAAAGACATTTCTTTAATCAAACCAGAATGGATTGGTTTGAAAAATTTCTTTGAGAAACTAACAGCAAGGAACTCTTATTTAGATGACAAAATTCTTATTGGTTTCGATGCTCGTTGGCAATCTGCACGTTGGCCATCCGGACCTACAAGCAGTAAACGAGAATATATGATAATGCAACTATCCCCCTACCTTGTTCTTCAACCAACCAGTTGGTTAATGTTCGAAGGTTTCTACAACATTGCTTACGAACTTGAAAAAGACAAACGATATCCCGCACAACAGCCGTATGCATTCAGTATGTATTTAAAGCCTTCGGAAAATTTGCCTTCCCTACGAGTTGGATTTTTCCAACCTCCAATCGGTGAAAAATGGGATGACCATACTATGTTTGTTCGCAACTCGGTAGCACGTTACGGAAGGCACTATATTGTCCCAGACGACTATGCAGAATGGGGCGCTCAAATCGATTACGAAAGTATTTCCTGGTTGAGTTTATCCGCTGGTGTTTTTAGCGGAAAAAATATGAGTATTCTAAAAGTACCAGACAAAACTGGACAATTAGTTCCAGTTGTCAAAGACAATTCTTGGGGAATTGCTACCAGAGGAATGGTTTCTCCCCCAGAAATAATTAAAGGATTAAACTCCTATGTTGGTGGTTCATTTTACTTAAACGATGATTATTATATTTCAAGTGCATTTTTGGGTATTGGATTTCCAGACAGAGTATCGCTTATTGGAGAGTATGTCCGTACCCAAAAGAAAGATTCAAGGCTTTCTCTTTCGTTCACCACTGAATTGACTTATCAATTGACCGAAAGCGTCTTGCCATTTATTCGGGCTGAACGTTCCATTCTAAAAGACAAGAACGAAAACAATCCTGTCTATGCAACAAATCTGGTTTTCGGTTCGCATATAGTTCTTCTTCCATCTTTGGATTTGCTAATTGAATATCGAATACTCGACCGTGAACACTTGGATGGTTATTTTTCGCAATGGGCTATTCAATTACATCTTTATTATTAATTTGAGGTGCAAAATGCAAGAGAGCGAAAACAAAGGTAAAACCAGAAGAGAGTTCCTAAAATATGTTGGCTCTTTCTTTGCAACTGGATTGGCAATTTCAACTGTCTATCCAATATTGACATCCTGTGAAAAAGACGAAAGTCTGCCAGCACCTCCGCCAGGTTCCGATATTATTATCGATTTGAAACAACACCCGGAATTGGCGAGTGTTCCCGGTATCAAAAAAATTAGTGTTCAAAATCCTATTACCTTAACAGTAATAGTAAAGCGAACTAGTCAAACAAACTTTTTGGTTTTCTCTTCTCTTTGTCCGCATCAGGGAGTAGATTTAGAATTACCACAAAATCCCGACGGCAACCTAAAATGTCCCAAACATTTTGCTGAATTTTCTACAATGGAGTCAAACAAAGGGACTGTTGTAGCCAATCCCCAAGGTGTAAAAGTTGGAAATTTGCCTACTTATCAAAGTGAATATGATGCCAGTAAAAATATACTAATCATTAAACTGTCTTAAAATATGTATGTTGTATTAATTTATTAGGAGAAAAGCAATGAAAGAAATTAAGAAATTTGGACTTATCATCAGCGCCCTTCTCTTTTCAATAAGTTTAGTATTGATTGCACAAGAGCAACCAAATGAAGATAACAAAAATTTCGATGTCGAAAAAGCAAAAACCAAGTACGTCGAAGCAAAATGCAACACCTGTCACTCCTTTTCAGCTTATGGTATTGAAAAGAAGAACAAATCTGCAAACAACAAAGCGCCAGATTTTTCCGAAATCAAAGTAGAATACGACAAAGAATTTTTGAAAAAATATCTAAATAAAGAAGAACAAATCAATAATAAAAAACACCCAGTTGCTTACAAAGGAACCGATGAAGATGTTGAATTGATAATTGGTTTAATACTTCACAACGTTCCAAAAAATGAAGACAATAAACAAGAGTAAAATTACAATTTCTTCAAAAAGGGGTCCACAATATTTTTTGTGGTCCCTTTTTTGTAAAATAACTTTGTTACAAATATGAAAACAAAACTTCTTTTTAGTTTAATATTGATTGGGGTGCTTTCTACAATCAATAGTTTTGCTGAGAAAAGAATTCAAGACAATTCCCATTGCCTTAGTTGTCACGACGACCCGACAATTACAATGACTAAAAATGGCAAGGAAATTTCGCTCGAAGTAAAAACGTTCGTTTTCTCGCGTTCAGTTCATTCCAGCCTAAAATGTGAAAAATGTCACGTTGGTTTCAATCCAGACGAAATCCCACACAAGGAAAACATTACACCAGTTAATTGTATGTCTTGCCATAAGAATGTTGTGCAAGTTCATCAATTTCACCCAACAATGAAAAATGCCTCGGGAACTGGAGGAACCAACGACGTTAATTGTAAAAATTGTCATGGATACCATAATGTTCAATCTCCCAAGAACCCAAGTTCTCCAACACATTTCTTGAACTCTACAAATTTTTGTGGAAATTGTCATAAGAAAGAAAAAGAAGATCATATTAAATCTCAACACTTTGTTGAATTAAACAAAAATAATCCTAATGCTCCGACCTGTATCTTTTGCCATCAAAAACCAATCACACCCGGTTTCAAACTTGACCTTGCTCAATTGAAGTTAAACCAAGAAGAACTTTGTCTTAGTTGCCACATAAAACAAGAAAACAATCCATATGCAAAAGCACTTATTAACTACGACAAAAGCGTCCACGGTTCCGCTTTAAGGAAAGGAAACAAGTTTGCTGCAATTTGTGTCGACTGTCACGGCTCTCACAATTTGCAAAAAGCCTCCTCTCCAAATTCAAACATTAATCCAACAAAGGTTTCTAATGTCTGCGGTAAATGCCATATAGCAATCACACAAGAATACCACTCAAGTGTCCACGGAGTGGAATTACTTAAAGGAAATCCAGATGTTCCCGGTTGCACATATTGCCATGGTGAGCATTCAATTGGACCTATGGCTGTTGTCGAAGAACGCATTATTCAGAAAAATCGAATGAATTTCAACACTCTTGTTTCAAACAAAATGGTTTTTTGTGTTCGTTGCCATACCAACGACACCTTGATGGCAAAATACAAACTTAGCACTTTGGAGAAAGCACACGATTGGTTGCCAAATTTACAGCGACACTGGGAAACAGTTCGTTGCGTAGATTGCCATTCTTCGTACGACCCTCCAAATCTTTCACATAATATTTTACCACGTGAGGCAACCGTTAAAAAATGCGAAGAATGCCATTCGAAAAACTCAATCTTAATGACCAAGCTCTTTAAACACGAGAAAGCCCGTTCCAGAGAAAAGTACGGCTTCATCAATGGTACAATTCTTAGCGATGCTTACGTTATTGGAACCACAAGAAATGTTTACTTAGATTTCATCAGTGTTGTAATTTTTGGGATTGTAATTGTTTTTCTATTGATTCATATATTCTTACGTTGGTATTTCCGTCCAGCAAAGTATCCTATTGTGGAGAATAACATCAAAGAGAGAGAAGAGCAATAATTTTTGTTATTAACAAAAAGTAGCGATTATTTATGAAAAAAATTTTTTTATATCCGTTTTGGTTGAGATTCTGGCATTGGACTAACGCACTGTTATTCCTTTTGTTAATTGCTTCCGGTTTGAGTATTCATTATTCCGACCCAAAATCAGGGCTTATTCCATTTAGAATTTCTATATTAATTCATAATATAAGTGGAATACTGCTTTCTTTAAATTATTTGTTTTTTTTCATCAAAAGCCTCACAACAAAAAACTATAAACATTACATTCCCAAACTAAAAGGGTTATTTGACCGAATTTATATACAATTGCGATATTATTTACTTGGTATTTTCATTGGCGAACCCCATCCATTCGAAACTTCCCCAGAACAGAAATTTAATCCATTACAACAAATTACCTACTTTTTCATTATGGGCTTCTTTATGCCCTTAATTATTGTTACTGGTTGGTTGTTGATGTTCCCCGAACTTGCCCCAGACGAATTCCTTGGGCTTGGCGGAGTTTGGCCTATGGCTCTTCTCCATACAATTACTGGATTTATCCTTAGCCTATTTATGTTCGTCCACATATATTTAGGAACAACTGGCCAAACCCTAAGTGAATTATATAAATCAATGATTACGGGTTGGAAACTTGCATTTGAAGAACATCATCAAGTTTATATAAGACCTACTAAGCCATACAAAAAGAAAAAGTTATTGCCTTTGGTGTTCTACAATCCAACCACACTCGCTGGTGCATTAATTTCTATTTTTTCTTTTGTAATTATCGTTTTTTTGACAATTGTTGAATTATTCTCTGAAAATCCAAATCCCTACCTTGGTATAGTAACATTTATTGTGTTACCCACTTTTGTAATCTTTGGCTTGATATTAGTTATATTTGGCGCTTTAAAAGAAAACCGAAGAATTTTAAGTGCAAAAGGTGCTAAACGACAACTTCCTGTAATAGACCTCAACAACCCCAAGCATCAAGTTGCAACTATTGTTTTTTCAGTGAGCGGGCTTCTTTTACTCATTTTCTCTTCTTTCGGCACATACAAAGCATACGAATACACAGATTCTGACCAATTTTGCGGAGAGGTTTGCCACAAAGTTATGGAGCCGGAATACGTTGCATACAAAGACTCGCCCCACTCCCGTGTTGGTTGCGTGAAATGCCACATTGGACCTGGTGCGGATTGGTTTGTTCGCTCCAAACTTTCTGGTACATATCAAGTGTTTGCAACAATTTTAAATAAATATCCCAAACCAATTCCAACACCAGTAGAAAATCTTCGGCCTTCGCAAGAAACTTGTGAACAATGTCATTGGCCAAAACACTTTTACAGCGAGAAAAGAAAGCGGTACGATTTCTTCACTTCCGACGAAAAGAACTCTGAATACCAAATTTCAATGCTAATAAAAGTCGGTGGTGGTAGCCCAGAAACTGGAAATAATGATGGAATCCACTGGCATATGTACCTTGCGAACGAAATAACCTATTGGCCTGCTGACAGAACAAGGCAAAAAATTCCTTGGGTAAAATCACGCTCTCTTATTACCGGCGAGGAAACTGTTTACATCGACACTTCTTTTAAATTTGAAAGTAAAACTAAAACCCCACCAAAGGATGAACTTCGACGCTTTGATTGCATCGATTGCCATAATCGACCTTCTCACGTATTCAAACAACCAAACCAAACCATCAACTTCTTCCTGTCCTCTGGCAAAATTGACAAAACTTTGCCATACATAAAGAGTATCGGCGTGCAAGTTCTGGAAAATTACGTAAGGTCCCGAAACACAGCTTTCGAGAATATCAAGAATTACATCTACGGTTTTTATAAAGAATATTACCCAGATGTTTTAGTTCAAAAAGAAAAAGAAATCGAAAAAGCCGTACACGAACTTTACAATATCTATATGCGAAACTACTTCCCCGATATGAAAGCGAATTGGAAAAATTATCCAGTAAACATTGGACATTTATATAGCCCTGGATGTTTTCGTTGCCACGATGGTAAACACGTCAGCCCCACTGGCAAAGTAATAACAAACGATTGCAATGCTTGTCACATAATAAATTACCAGAAACCGCCAAGCGGCGAGGAGTTTGTCTCATCCACGGGCTTGAATTTTATTCATCCTGGTGGAATTGATAAGTTGCTCCAAAAGCAAGAATGCTACACCTGTCACGGTCCCCAAGCACAACAAAAGATTTTTATGCCAAGAATTGCAACAGCAAGCAAATAATTTGTAACTTTGTTTTTTAAAAAAATAAAAGCTATGGAACTTTCGGGGGGGATTGAGTTTTTTCTTAACTATTGTAAACATCAAAAAAAATTTTCAGATAAAACAATCAATACCTATTCGATTGCGCTTAAACAATTTGCAGAATTGATTCAATCCGAGATTTCTCCTAACATCACATTAAACGAAATACAAGCCGTTCACATTAAAAGATTCATCAGTTGGTTGCATTATCAAAATCTTTCTAAGAAATCAATCAAGTTAAAACTCTCTGCGCTAAAATCTTTCTTCAAATACCTTTACAAAAGCGAGATTATCGAAAACAATCCAGCAAATACTATCTCATTGCCAAAAATTGAAAAAAATATACCTTCTTTTTTAACCATTGATGAGATAAGAGCAATACTCGACCAAAGCCAACCCAATGATCCAATTTCCTTGAGAAATATAGCTTTAATCGAACTTCTCTATGGAACTGGATTGCGTATCTCCGAAGCACTTCAGTTAAAAATTTCCGATGTTGCTCCAAATACAAAAACTATTCGTGTTGTTGGTAAAGGCAAAAAGGAAAGAATCGTACCAATTGGGAACAAAGCAAAAAATGCAATTTTAAACTATTTAGAAAGTCGGAAAAATATTCCCAATTCCTCAAATGTAAACGCTCTTTTTATAACGAAATCTGGAAAACCGCTCACCTCAACCGACGCTTATCGAATTGTAAATTCCATTTTGAAACAATATAGTTCAGCGCCGCAAAAAAGTCCCCATATTCTCCGCCATACATTTGCAACCCACCTTCTCGACAATGGTGCAGATATTCGTTCCGTGAGCGAACTGCTTGGCCATTCTTCTTTATCATCAACACAAATCTATACACACATCTCAACACAAAAGTTACTCGAAGAATATCGAAAGTCCCATCCAAAAGCCTAAATCAAAAGTCTTGGTTTAACGGATTCGACTTTAACGCTGGCTGTTTCGTCTTTCCTAATAATTTCGAGTTTGCGATATTTTGCAAGCGAATCGGCACTTTCAATAAGTTTGTCCTTGTATTTTAATAACGCAAAGCCTTTATCAAGTGGGTTAATAGGATTTAACGATTTCAAATGTCGAAGCAGGCTTTCCAGATTGTCCTTTTGCAATTTGAAATACCTTCTGAAATTGATATGTAATCTTTCTTCTAAATCATCAAGCAACTGAAAAGAAAAATTAACCCTATCTTCTATTTTCTTAAATACATACGACTTGACCAAATTAATAATTTCATCTCTCCGATCCTCAAGGTAGTATCTTATTTTTTTATTTAATTCTTCGTATAGAAAGTTCACCTCGTCTTGAAGCATTTCAATTGTAAAAGGTGTTGCTAATTCAGCAGCAGCAGTCGGAGTCGGTGCTCTTTTATCTGCGACGAAATCTGCAATTGTAAAGTCCGTCTCGTGTCCCACAGCAGAAATTATTGGAATTTTGGATTCAAATATTGCCCGCGCAACAATCTCTTCGTTGAATGCCCACAGATCTTCGAGCGAACCGCCACCACGACCAACAATTATCAAATCCAATGGAAGAGTATTAAGTTCTTGAATGGCTGATACAATGTCATATTTAGCATCATCACCTTGCACAAGGGTTTCCCGAAAATAAATTACACACAAAGGATTACGCCGTCGAATTGTTGTAATCATATCTTGGATTGCAGCACCAGTGGATGATGTGGCTATTCCAATTTTTAAAGGGAACTCGGGCAAAGGCTTTTTGTATTTTACATCGAATAAACCCTCTTCTCCCAATTTTCTTTTCAATTCCTCAAACTTCAAATACAAATCTCCAATGCCAATTGGAATAATATTTACGCAATCTATTTGATATTGACCACGTGCGGGATAGACAGTCAACCAACCAGTAACAATTACCTTCATACCATCGGAAGGCTCGAAATTGATTTGCTTACTTCTCCAGAAAACGCAATTAATTTGTGCTTCTTCATCTTTTAGTGTAAAATACCGATGTCCCGAACTGTGGAGTTTGTAGTTTGATATTTCTCCTTGAACAATTACAAAGCCGATTTCCTTTTGAAGTAAATCGGTGATTCGTCTTGTTAATTCCGAAACTGTTACGACATCATCAAAACGAACGAAATCTTCCATTTGCAAATTGAGTAAACAATTTGCAAAATAAAAAAGTTTGTTTAAAAATTAATCGGGCAATTTCTTTTTGGTTGGAAAAAGTTCTTCCGCGTTAATAACTGAAAACGAACTTAAAATTAAAACTTCTGCTTCTTTCCATTGTTTAGAATCGAAAAATCTAAACTTATATTTACCAAAAGGAAGAGATAAAATCGCGGGTTTGTCATAAAATTCACCAATTTCAACCAACAGCGAATCATTTTTGTATACTTTGAATTTGAAGTATAACTTACGGGTTAAAATATCATCTTGTTTATTTTCACAGAAGGAATAAACTTGAACTGTCGCAATGCCACTCGATGTATCATTTACATCGCAAAACGATAAATTAGTTAAAAGAAATACGAAAAATAATATTATAAAGTACATATGGTTCCTTTCAAAAAAAACCAAAATATTTTAACATTGTTAAAAAAAGATTAAAATTTTGTTTTGATAAAATTAACTTTTTGAAGGCTTAAATTTTGGTAAGGATTGTTGAAATTTACTTTTCGTACCTTCGTTTCCAAAGAGATTTCAATCGTTCAAGGATTTTCTTTTCGTAACCAATTGCTGTTGGATTGTAAAATTTAGTTTCTGGAAAATTTTGTGGGAAATAATTTTCGTCCAAAAAATGATTTGGGTAATCGTGGGGATATTTATAATTTTCGCCATAGCCAAACTGTTCCATCAATCGGGTGGGAGCATTTCGTAAATGCAAAGGAACTTCCAGTTCGGGAGTTCCTTTTACCGCTGAAATTGCGTTCATCAAACCCATATAAGAAGCATTAGATTTTGGACAAGAGGCAAGGTAAGTAACCCCTTGAGCCAAATTTATTTGTGCTTCGGGCATACCAACACATTCAACTGCGTTAAAGACTGCAACCGCAAGCGGAAGCGCAAGTGGATCCGCATTGCCAACATCTTCGCTTGCAAAGATAATCATTCTGCGAGCAATAAAGAGTGGGTCCTCGCCCGCTTCAAGCATTTTTGCAAGCCAAAGAAGTGCAGCGTCGGGGTCTGAACCCCTCAACGATTTAATGAATGCAGAAATGGTGTCGTAATGGTAATCCCCTTTTTTATCAAATTTTAAATATTTCTGTTGCGAGGCTTTAATTACCAAATCTTTGCTTAGGAAGACCTTGTTTTGACTTTTATCACAGAAGTTAAACGAAATTTCAAGTAAATTCAAAGCAATTCGAGCGTCGCCACCAGAAAGAGTATGAAAAATATCAAAATCTTCAATCTCAATTGAGTATTTTGAAAGTAATATATCATTGTTTATTGCTTTGACAAGGATTTTTTTGATACTCTCTTTATCCAATGGATAAAGTTTATAAACTTGGCAACGGGAAAGCAATGCTGGAATAACCTCGAACGAGGGATTTTCTGTTGTCGCTCCGACAAGAGTTACAATCCCCTTTTCCACAGCGTGAAGCAAATAATCTTGTTGTGCCTTGTTAAACCGATGAATTTCATCTATAAACAGCAATGTGGGTTTGTTTTTGCTCAAATTGAATTTGGCTTTAGTGATTATTTCTTTGACCTCCTTGACTCCCGCCTCGACAGCGGAGATTCTTATGAAATCGTATTTTCCAACTTCCGCAATGAGGTAAGCCAAAGTTGTTTTTCCAACTCCAGGCGGTCCCCAAAAAATCATTGAAGGAAATTTTCCCTCCCTAAAAAACGAACGTAATGGAGCTCCTTCTCCTAACAAATGCTCTTGCCCAAGCACATCATCAATTGTTTTAGGTCTCATTCTCTCTGCCAACGGAGAAAAAGCAAATTTTTGGGATTCTTTTCCCCCCTCTTCGTCAAATATTCCTTCCATTTTCAATGTTCAAAAATTCAACTCTACCAGTTTCAAGATTGTATACTGCTGGAATTATTGAAACTTCTTTATTTTTGACCTTATTAGCAATTAATTCCGAATTTTCAAGAATTCGAATTTGCTCTTTCACATTTTCGATAACTGAACGATTTAATAAATCTTTTTCATCAGTGATATCTCTGTAAACATTTGTAACGATTGGAATCAACTTTTGTAGTAGTGGATTCTCGTTTTCCTTTTCATCCAAATGTTTAATTGCTTGGGCTATTGCCCCACAATTAGTATGACCGAGAACCACTATTTGCTTAACATCAAATGCACTGACAGCAAATTCAACCGTTGCGAGAGCAACAGAATCAAGAACACCACCAGCTGTCCTAACCACAAACAGTTCTCCAATTTCACATTGGAAAATATACTCTGGTACAACACGCGAGTCTGAGCAGGTAATAACGATTGTGTGTGGATTTTGCGCCCTTGCCAATCTTTCGAACTGCTCCTTGAAATCGCTTTCTGTTTTGATTTTACTAATAAATTTTTCATTACCAAGTTTCAACTTTTCAAGGTAACTCATTTACTCAACCAATAATTGAACAAAATAACCTACAAATATAAGAAATCATTTCATCATTTTTGCAATAAAAAAGCCTGCGGAGATTTTCCGCAGGCTTTATGTAGAACTAATGTAAATACATCTTATCTCGTAATCACGAATTCTTGTTTTTGGCGGAAGTGTTCGCTTGCCATTGTGATGATGTACATTCCGTTAGGCAAGTCGTTAACGTCCACTCGCACTGTGTAGTCGCCCGCTCGCATCTGTCCCGTCGTTACTCGCTTCACAACTTCGCCCTTGGTGTTAATTATCACTATCTCTGTCCATCCATCGAACGCTACGCCAAAGTTGACATCTATCGCTCCGTTTTTCACTGGGTTCGGGCTTATCGCTCCCAAGTAGTATTGGTTCGCAGTCGTTGCTATCCAGCGCAAATCGTATACGCACGTCGGCACTAACTTCACTTCGCTTCCTATGTCGTCGACAAGTAAGCATTGGGTTCCCATCGCCTCGACATTTACTTCGAGCGTCGAATAGTCGGAACCAACTTCCGCCGTCGGCAAGAACGAATCGAACTTGAATCGCAATATCTGTCCGCTTCCGTTCAAAATGTTCGTCCCTGTCGCTACTAATCTCAATGTCATTTCGCCTTTCACATCGTCTATCTTTAAGTCTTGTACTGTGAATCTGCCTTCTAATATGCTACCAACTTCTATGCTGGCTTGGTCGACTTTCAACAAGCCGGGCTTGTACTTCACAGTAACTTCTAATTCTTTGACTTGCGCAAGTATCAAGTTGTCGCTTGTCGAAAATTCTATCGAAACGGGTATCTTGTCGCCCGGTGCTGGCCAGGCTCGTCCTATCTGCGGCGCAACCACATTCAACCTTGCTGTGCCTTTGTATTGTACTGCCTCGACATCTATGGCACAACTGTCGGGATTCTTGTCCAATGTGTTGTTCTCTATCATCAACCAGATTTGCTTCTTCTCGACTTTCGTCGGTTGATAGACTATCTTCACTTCTCGACTGCCTCCGGCTGGTATCTTGAAGCCCAGCGCATCGGCTGGATTCAAAAATGCTATTCCTTCGAAATCACCATTGAAGTACAACCGGTTCACTGTTAGTTCGCCTTGCGCCGGATTCTCGATTCGACAAGTGATTTCGGCTCGGTCGCCAACGCATATCTTGGCGCTTCCACCAGTGGAACGAATGCCTCGCGATATTCCCGAACCGCTCCAGGTACTCGTTACCTCGGCAATCGCGTCGCTTACGGTTGTCAATGTGGCGCTCGTCGGCTGTACCTTCTGGGCTACGAAGTATGCATCCAGATACAACCTCTGGCCAGGTTGCAACACAACTGGCAAATCCAACGCAGCCTTGTCGTAGCCAAAGCCTTCGGTTCCATAACTTGTTCCGTCCTCGGCTATCGCTCCCGCCGGATTTACTACCAAATCAGTTATCACAACTGAATCTTCCCATTGATACGACTTGTTCTCGATATACATCGTCTTGGTTTGCTTGCTCGCATCGTCGAAGATTACCATCGGGTCGAATGTCAAATCTATCGTTTCAAGTTGCCCAACTATTCCAATTCCTTCGAGTATCGTCTCTGCTTCGCTGTTGGCTGTGTTCTGGAATTTCAATCTTAGCCTGTGTTCTCCAACTTTTGTCGGATGGAATACCACCGGGATTACTGTCTCCTCGCCCGGTTGCAATTTCAAATTGTTGAATACATTTCGGTCGAACTCAAATGCGTCTCCGTTTACGTCTTCAACAACAATCAATCCGCTGATATGCACTTCTTGTGTCCCAGTGTTACGCAACTTGATTACATCACCGCTTGGCACTGGATATGGTCCCGCTGGATGGCTTGCTCTGTCGATTCGCTTCCTTCCCCAATTGTATGAATTGCTTTCCAAGCCGGGCTTGATTCCAATTCCATACAACTCACATATGCTGTCTCTTTCGGCTGCATCGCTGAAAAAGATGATTTGGTCGGGATAATCACGCTCGGCATCTGGCGTAAATTCCACTGTGTAACGAACTTCTTGTCCAGGCTTGACTACAATTTCATTCGCTAATCGATTGTTTACATCTACTGGTGGTAAAGTCGTAGCCTTGTATACGATTGCGTTCGTCGGTCCAGTGTAGCCCCAGATGTGCAAATCTGTTGTCCCAGGATTGCGTATCGCAAATTCGCGGGCAACTGTGTTGCCAACTGTTACTGAACCAAAATTTATATCGCTTACCTCAATAATCGGCTGTCCAACTGAGGCTTGCACTCGCGTCTTGTATGCAAATACGCAAGTGTCGCCCACTCCTATCGAATCGGCAAAAGTTCCGTTCTCTACTGGGTCGAACCAAACAAGAATCTTCACAGAATCCTTTGGTCCAAGCCAGAACGGAAGCGAACGCCCTAACATATCGATTTCAAAGTATTGGTTTCGGCTCTTCAATTGCAAACTCGTGACAAGAGCAGCGCTTTGCTCGTTCTCGTTTATCACCCAGAATTCTTTCGATACTCGCCCACTGTTCTGCTTCAACAAGCCCCAATCGGCAAAGGAGGGACGAATCGTCAATTTCACCGCTTTGTATTCGATGACTATCGTTGTGTCGTTGCCACGACGGTCGGAAAATGTAATGACCGCGCGTGCATCTTGCGTCTTGTCCACTACTTCCAAACGCCAGGGCACTGTTCGAGCTTCGCCTGGAATGAAGTCGGTGTATTTGAAATCAACATTGTAGGATTCGGGGTATGGATGGAGTACAATCATCGCCATATTGCTTCGGATGGTTGGGTCGTCGGGCATATCGGTAACAGTCGCAAAGGAAATCACGCCGCAAGAGTCACGCCATTTCGGGTCGGGTGGCAATGTGTCTGGCTTCTCCAAATCTGCAAGAGCCGCCGATGTCGGATACCCATAGGAGTCGTAAGAATCGAACCCGTAAGAATAACAAGCAAATGGAGTTTTAGCCCGAATCTTATAAACACCATCTTTTGAAAGGAGAATAACTTTATAAGCATACTTCTTACCATCTATATCGTAACGATAGATATCATCTACACCGGGGAAAAGAACATTAACTTTTTTCCAAACGAATTGGCCACTTTTAACTTCTGCAAACTCGATATGGTCTGGGCACATACCATATTCATCGGTTTGATAAACTAAGCCGAGATAATTTTCTGCGAAACGTTGGCCACCAAAAGTTGCAGGTGTACAGAAAGTGATCTCCTTTTGATATTGTTGATATGGGGTCATAGCCATAACAAATGGGTCGGAATTTGGACGAGGATAGCCATCTTCTTCAACGCCGGTATTGTAAAGGGTGACCGAAATAGGTTTGTTGCCGGAAATAACAACTGGATAACTCTGATAATCGGGAACTCCCACATTCATTCTGGTTTCAAGCCAACCATCTCCTTCGAAACCAGTATTTGCTTTCAAATAAGCAAACTCTCTCCCATCACGATAAAGCGTGGTACCTTTTTCTTTAGCAAAAATCCTTAATAAAGAAGGCTTTTTTCTTTTAGGAAGTTTGGGGACATTTGGAACGTGATAGTCATAGCCCCAGGTAAAAGTAGGCAAATCCATTTCAACAGTGTAGTCGCACCACCTATTTCCATTTGGAATGTTTGTGCATTGGTTACCGGTTACAACTGCAACGGGTTTGTTTGCAATAATTTTTGTTCCAGTTAAATCTGATGCCTGACCTTGGGTTGAAATCAAGTAGACATCGCCACGATTCAATACTTTTTGAACTGTTTGTCCTGCTCTTAACCCTCCAGCTGTCCTTGTATATGCATTACCACCAATGGTTACCCGCACGGTTGTCTGGTCGTATGCGGCAGTAATTCCAACAAAGCCGGGAATATAAACACCACCAGCCTCAAACATCGGATCAACGGGATAACCAGCAGCAATGTATTCCTTACCAAGAGAGGAAACTGGAATTGCAAGAAAACCATCGCTTGTGTATCGATAGCGAACAACTGCATAGACAACAATTGGTTCATTTGCTACTACATTAATACCATTACCAATGAATACATCATCAGGATTTTCCTTAGTGTAATAGGAACGGGTGTAACATTGGGCAACAGTTGGATTCAAACTAAACTCTATAACATCGTTTGGAATTGTCATTTTAGTTTGCAAAAAAGATTTACCTGGGACTTCGACTTTAACCAAAGTTCTATAAGGCGAGGTAACATAAATTTTAACAAAATTTGCGTAGCCATAGCTTTCGTCTTCCAAACAAGGCGGGATAGTAAACCAAAATTCCTTGCCGACATTGTTCGCACCAAGCATTTTGGGCAACATCGTCTTGATATCTTCATCTGAATAGGAATCGCCAGCGCGGAGAGAATAGGACAACAAAGAAGAAGCAAAAATAAGAACCAAAAATTTAAAGAAGTTTTTCATAGAACCTCCCTATATTTAACATTATCCTTTGCAATTTTAACATTTCAAATTACAAAAAAAATAAAAAACAAATATTATTACCAATTGGTAATAACAATAAATTTAATAGAAATGTTACAGAAAAATGTGAAAAGAATTAAATCAAGCCTAGTTCTTTGCCAACTTTTGCAAAAACTTCCAAAATCTTATCAAGATGTTCATCCTCGTGGGTAGCCATATAAGATGTTCTCATCATACTCATATTAGGAGGAACACCCGGTGGAATGAATGCGTTTACAAAAACGCCGTTATCAAACAATTTTCGCCAAAATATAAATGACAGTTCAACATCACCAATAATAACTGGGACGATAGCAGATTCATTTTCAACGATTTTGAAACCGAGTTCTTTGAAACCTTTTCTCATCTTGTCTGAATTGCGACGAAGTTTTTGTACCAACTCGGGTTCCTGTTCAAGTATATCGAGAGCTGCAAGTGCAGCAGCACATGAGGCAGGTGTTGGACTTGCACTAAAAATTATAGCAGGTGAATGATGTTTTAAATAGTTTATTACTCTTTCTGGACCACAAACAAAGCCACCAAGGGAAGCAAAAGTTTTGGAAAATGTACCCATTGTTAAATCAACATCTTCGATCCTCCCCCAATAATGGGCAGTTCCTTTCCCGCCAGGACCAATAACACCAACTGCGTGAGCATCGTCGACCAAAATACGTGCATTATACTTCTTTACTACATCCAAAAGTTCTGGTAAATTCACAATCTCACCAGTAACGGAAAAAACACCATCAGTAACCACCAATTTACCAGAATCTTCGGGTAATTGGGATAAAACTTTTTCCAAATCTTCGAAGTCTCCGTGCTTATATCGTAAAAATTCCGCATAAGCCCCTTTTGCTAAAAGACAACCAGTGATAATACTTGCGTGGTTTTCTTTATCTGAAATAACATAGTCTCCCTTTTGGACGAGGGTAGCAATCACTCCAAGATTTGTTTGAAACCCAGTTGAAAACAATAAACAAGCTTCATATCCCATAAACTTGGCTAACCGCTTTTCCAATTCTATATGCAAATCCAAAGTACCAGTGAGATACCGCGAACCCGAGCAACCAGTTCCGTATTTATTTATCGCATTAATGGCTGCTTCTTTCACTTTTGGGTGGGCAGTTAAACCAAGATAATTATTTGAACCAGCCATAATAATTTTTCTTCCTTCAATTTGCACGACTGGTCCTTCGTTGTCTTCAATTGGTCTGAAGTACGGGTATAAGCCCATTTCCTTTACTTCATCTGCACGTGTGAATGCATAACACTTATAAAACAAATCGTTTTCTTTTAAATCCATAGTTAGTTTTTAAAAATAATTTTTAAAATAATTTTCAAAAATACTAAAATAAATTTACTTGATAGTTATTCCAATCCTATTCCATCGAATTGATTTAATCTTATCGATAATATTATATAATGGAATGTTGGTATCCCAAGACATATAAACAATAAGGGGAGCACCAACCACATTTTCGTACGGTACAAATCCCCAATATCTGCTATCCGAACTATGGTCGCGATTATCACCCATTGCAAAACAATAATTCCTTTCAACAATGTATTTATCAGTTGGTTTCCCGTCGATTAATATTGAAACACCATCGAAGAAAATATCGTGTCCTTCCTTTCGAATGAAATACTCCCATTCACGCCAATTCTTTGCATCAAGGTAAATTGTATCTCCCTTCTTGGGAATTCTAATCGGTCCGTAATTATCCCTTGTAAACCCGCGGCCTGGGGGAAAAGTTTCCCACTTGTTGTAGGGTGAAAGTGGCTCACTGAAATCATATTTCCCGGTGGGTGGCAAAGGATATTCTTTTCCATTAACATAGACTTTTTTATTGATAATTTGCAGAGTATCCCCAGCAATTGCAATGCATCGTTTTAAGTAATATTGAAATTCTCTTGGCTTCACTTCATCCCGTTCTCCTGGAAAAACAAATACAATCACATCACCGCGTTCGGGAGTCTTCGGTCCAGGAAATTTAATATATGGAAGAGGAATGTTGAAAAAAGGGATAATCTGTGGGGTTGTTGGGCCATAAATAAATTTGTTAACGAAAAGGAAATCACCAGTCATTACTGTATTTTCCATAGAGCCGGTTGGAACAACAAAGGATGCAACTAAGAATCCGTTAATGAACATTACAATTATTAGAGCACCAACAATAGTTTTAACCCAAGAAAGCAAGGTTTCGCCAAAAGTCTGAGGTTTTTTCTTTTTTTCTTTTGCTTTCCTTCTTCTTTCAATATACCAATCCCAAAATCTTGTTAAAATTGATTTTTCTTTCTTTTCAACGTTTCCTTTCTCAATCTCTTTCATAAAATACCTAAAATTTTAAAATTGTAAAACTAATTTTCCTGATCGATTGACAAAACTGCCAGAAAGGCTTCTTGGGGAACTTCAACTTTGCCAATCTGTTTCATTCTCTTTTTCCCTTCTTTCTGCTTTTCGAGCAATTTTCTTTTACGTGTAACATCTCCACCATAGCATTTAGCAAGAACGTTTTTCCTTAAAGGCTTTACGGAAGAACGAGCAATGATTTTCGAGCCTATACCCGCTTGTATCACAACTTCAAACAATTGCCGTGGGATTAAATCGCGCAATTTTGAACAAATTTTCTGCCCCCATCGGTATGCTTTAGAACGATGTACGATTGTTGAAAGCGCATCAACAGGTTCCCCATTTAAGAAAATATCCAACTTAACTAAATCCTCTGTTCTGTACTCTAAAAATTCATAATCAAATGAGGCATAGCCTCTCGACACAGATTTCAATTTATCAAAGAAATCAAAAATTACTTCCGAAAGAGGCAATTCGAATTCTAAATCGACACGGGTTTGTGAAAGGTAAGTTGTATTGATGTGCTTACCTCTTCGTTCCATACATAATTGCATTATCGCACCGATGTACTCTTCTGGGGTAATTATTTGGGCTTTTATGAAAGGCTCTTGAATTTCTCGAATTTGCACTTGCGGGGGAAGTTGGGCTGGATTTTCAATGAAAATCTCCTCTCCATTCGTCTTTATAACTTTGTATCTTACGTTTGGTACAGTGGTTACAATGTTTTGATTAAATTCTCTTTCAAGCCGCTCCTGAACAATTTCCATATGGAGCAAGCCAAGAAATCCACAACGGAAGCCAAATCCCAGTGCAGAGGAAGTCTCGGGTTCATATGTTATTGCAGCATCGTTTAACGACAGTTTGGCAAGAGCTTCTCTCAAATCTTCAAAATCATCTGGATTTGAAGGATAGATACCACTAAAAACCATCGGCTTTACAATTTTGAAGCCGCTAATTGGTTCCGAGCAAGGATTGTTCAGGTGTGTTACTGTATCACCAACCTTGGTATCTTGAACATTTCGAATGTTTGCAATGAAATAACCAACATTTCCAGCCTCAAGTTGCCCAGTGCGATTTCTTTTCAAGTACAGTACACCAACTTCTTCCACCTCGTAGGATTGTTGGGTTGCCATCAAATAGATTTTGTCGCCTTCTTTTAGTAAGCCGTCAAATATTCTAACGTTTACAATCACACCACGATAATTATCGAAAAGAGAATCGAATATTAAACCACGTAAAGGTTTGTTTATATCTCCTTTCGGTGGTGGAATTCGATTCACTATTGCTTCAAGAATTTCATCAATTCCAATTCCTTGCTTTGCAGAACATAGCAAAATCTCTTCCCTTTTGCAACCAATCAAATCGATAATTTGATTGATAACGTTTTCAAGATTTGTTTGGGCACTGGGGAGGTCGATTTTATTAATTACTGGAATAATTTCAATGTCTGAATCAATTGCCAAATAAAGATTACTGATGGTTTGGGCTTCGACACCTTGGGTTGCATCGACAACCAGCAGTGCGCCTTCGCAAGCGGCAAGCGAGCGAGAGACTTCGTATGAGAAATCAACATGTCCGGGGGTATCAATTAAGTTGAGTAGATACTTTTTCCCATCTTTTGCAACATAATCCATCTGGATTGCGTGCAACTTAATTGTTATACCACGCTCTTGCTCCAGCGGGTTATCATCCAAAATTTGGTCGAACACCATTTCACGTGGTGTGACGCGTCCAGTCCGTTCCAATAATCTATCGGCAAGCGTGGACTTGCCGTGATCTATATGAGCAATAATGCAAAAGTTCCGAATATGTTCCATCAGCAGAAAAATAAATTACAAAATTACCAAAGTTTTAGTTTACTTAAAGTGAATAAATTTAGTATGCGTAAATTTCAAATAGATATGACGAAATTTTACTTGAATTATTCGAGCAATGCTTTGATACCTTCGAATGCATCTTCTGGAGAAATATCATTGTAATTATTTGAACAACCAGAAACAAAACAAATAAATTTAGATTTATTTGGAATCCATTCATTTAAATAAGAATCCTTCTCATAATACATCATTGCAATTGGCTTACCAAAAGCATTTGCAAAGTGTACGATTGAAGTATCAGGAGTAAAGACTAAATCTACTAAACTAACCAAGGCAATTGCGTCAAGAAAATCTTTACCAGATTTAAATGCGAATACATTGTTATTAAAATTTTGAACAATTTCATCCAACGTTTCATAATCACTGGGATGAGCAACGAAAATTATGCCCAAATCTTTAAAATCCTGTATAATAAGAGAAACCAAACGCTTGTAATTCTCACTACTCCATTTTCGACGCGCAGATATGTTTATCAAAATTTTTCTGGAACCAGGGACAGTAGAAATGAATCTTCTGGCAGTTTCGAGGCTTTCGGGCGGGACATTAATAAAATAACTTTTAGAAATTTCTTTGTCGTACGGAAAACCAAATAACCAACAAATATATTGACAAAGCAACTCGCTCATAGGGATTTTCCCTCGAAGTGAAATTGGATAAAGTACATTAAACAACTTGGAGTATATTTCATTTCTTGTGTTATGTCCCATATTTACTTTGATTGCCTTCGGATTAATAAGATTTGCCCAAAGTCCAGCCTTTGTGGTTCGGTAAAAAACATAATTTATTATGAAATCAAATTTTACTTTTCGTAATTGAAGAAGTGTTTTAATTTTTTTAAATATTCCTTTATGTAAAACAACGAAATGGTCCACATAAGGATAATTTTCCAATAAAAAGAAGTTAATTGGCGAGGCAAGAACCCATATTTCTGAATCGTGAAATTTTTCTTTTAAAAATTCAAAACTGGGGAGCGAGACAACCATATCCCCAATTTTATCATATCGAAATATTAATATTTTCGCATTCTTTGATACTTCCAATGGTACCGACTTTGGTTTATTTCTAAAGACTTTACCAAGAAGTGTGAAAAATATTTTTCTGGAAAAATCACCCATTCTTTTGTCTACTTTGGTAAATTTCCCACAAAAAGACATATTTAAGAAATGTTCCCACAAAGGAACTTACTGCGGCGATGAATCCTCTAATTCCATCAATACAACCCAAATTAATAAAATATAAACGGATAAATGCAAAAATTGGATTGAAAATTATCTTTATTAAATTGGATTTTTTTCCAAGTTTGAGATACGCTTCGGCAGATATTCTCGCATATTTAATTGTTTTTTCAAAATGTTGAAACAAATCTTTATAAGGATAATGCACCAAGCAACCATTGATTTTCTTAATTGGACAATCGACGACGAGGGTATCGTGCGGTTCGATTCCTTCCCAACGTGGATTGCAGTCTCTTCGAACGAGACGAAGTTTCCAATCGGGTTGCCAGGC
The DNA here is from genome assembly GCA_013414795.1 of Candidatus Kapaibacterium sp. GTDB lineage: Bacteria > Bacteroidota > Ignavibacteria > Kapaibacteriales > UBA2268 > Naka2016. The sequence continues at coordinate 1,292,436 of CP058732.1, read as the reverse complement.
TCGTCGGAGAATTTTTCCAAGGTAGAAAGTCTTTCGTTGAATTTTATAACCAAACTTTTCGTTTTTGGTTACAACTTTTTTAATTTCTTCGACCAATTCATCATCTGGAACTTCATCACAATCCAAAGCAAGAATCCAAGGTTGCGTACATTTTTGCAACGCAGAATTTTTTTGATTGATATAACCTTTCCATTCTTCTAAATAAACCCGAGCGCCGAAGCCTTTTGCAATCTCAACAGTTGCGTCTTTCGAGAAAGAATCGACCAACACAATTTCGCTTGCAACCCTTGAAATCGATTGCAAAGTTCGACCAATGTTTGCCTCTTCGTTGAGAGAAATTAATGCAACTGAAAGCGGAAGTTTTTCTTCGACCATTTGTCCAAAATGAAAAATGCAAAATTACTTCAATTGTAATAATTTTTGGAAATTATACAAACTTTTTACTACATTTGTATTTTAAAACTTTATTACATTTTTCATTTATAACTAAAATGCAAAAATTGTATTATACAATTAGCGAGGTTTCGAAAATTGTTGATGAACCACAATATGTACTTCGCTATTGGGAAAAAGAATTTCCCTTGCTTAAACCTAAAAAGAACCGTGCAGGAAATCGTATTTACTCGGAGAGAGACCTTGAAATTGTTCGGGCAATCAAAACAATGCTCCGTGAACAAAAACTTTCCACCAAAGGAACGCTCGAGGAATTATACCGAATGTTCGACAAGCCGAAAAAGATAACCGCAAAAACACAACAAGAGAAAACAAAGTCGAAATCTGAAGTTATTCCAAAGGAACAAAGTTTATTTGGTGATTCCTACGAAAATAAAATAATTTTGAGGGAAATTCGAAATTCATTAAAAACAATTTTGGAAATTGCAAAAAATCTTTAGTGATAAAGTAGGAGTTTTTATGAGAAATATTATTGTTTTGCTTCTTACAATCATCTTTGGAGTTCAAACTTATTCCCAAACCAAATTAAACTACGAAATGCGTACAATTGGTAAGCACGACGACGAGGTTTTAGGAGTATTTGTCAATGAAGCAAACACAATGGTTGCAACTTGTAGCCTTGATGAAACTATAAAGATTTGGAGTTTACCAGATGGGAAAGAATTGAAAACTTTAAGAGGGCATCTTGGACAGGTAAACAATATTTCTTTCTCTGGTAATGATTTATGGCTTGCTTCTGCTTCGACTGACCGAACGGTTAGGATTTGGGATGTCAACACTGGGGAACTTTTAAAAGTACTTCGAGGACACACAGACCAGGTCATCGGTGTTTATTTCAGTCAAGACGACAGCGCTCGTTTCGTTGCCAGCACCAGTTTCGACAATACGGTAAAACTTTGGGATTGGCGTCAAGGCGTTGAAATAAAAACACTTCGAGGTCACAAAGCCCCTATAAACAATGTTGCTTACAGTTATGATGGAAAAACCATCGCATCTTGTAGCGATGACAAAACAATTATGATTTGGTCAACCGACTTGACAACCCAAGAGCCATTAATGACTTTGGTTGGGCACGAAGCCCCCGTTTTGAGCGTAATTTACTCTTTTGATTCCAAAAAACTTGCATCTTGCGACCAATCTGGCGAAATTATCATTTGGGAAATGCCAAAAGGAAAAATGCTTCGAAAAATTAAAGCACATAAAGATTTAATTCAAGACATTTCTTTTGCAGAGGATAATAAGACACTCGTTAGCGCAAGTTTGGACAATTTCGTAAAATTATGGGATACTGACACTGGCAAAAATATTATGTCCTTCGACACTGGCGTTGAAGTTTGGTCTGTCGACCTTGTCTCCGATGCCTCAATTATAATTATTGGATGTTCAGATGGAACTGTTCGTTTTCTTACCAAAAAGACAAATCAGCAACAAGAACAAAAAGGAAAAAGGAGGTAATATATGAGAAAATTCCTTTTGATTATTATTTTAACCCTACTTTTTGCCCAAGCGTATTCCCAACTTACATCTACTGTTGTATCGATTAGCGGAACAGTTAAAAATGCCGTTACCAAAGAGCCATTAACCGTTTATGTGGTTGCCTACGACCAAGAAGGAAGAAAAATCAATGCCGCAAGAAGCAATTCCTCCGACAACGGCTATTATTTTCTTACTGGCTTAAAACCTGGTCAGACTTATAGAATTGTCGTTGAACAACTGGGCTACATAAAAGAAGTCTATGAACTTAATGTTCCCCAAACCACTCAGTACACTGAGTATTCCAAAGATTTTGCTTTAATACCGTTTAAAGAAGGAACAACAATACCAGTTCCTGTACCACCTTTCGAATTGAATAAAACCAAAATTCGTTTCGGTGCAGAAATTTATCTTGAACCTTTTGTAAATGCACTTTTAAACAATAAAAATGTAAATGTGGAGATAATTTGCTTTCCAGATAAAGCCGACGATAATAATTCAAATATGACTCTTACGGAAGAAAGAGCAAAATCCATTATGGCATATCTTATCTCCAAAGGAATTGAGCCAGAAAGAATTAGGATTCGTGGCAATTCCCTTCCCGACCCTCAAAATCCGCCCCCAATTGAAAAGCGGGCAAAAGGAAAACGATACGTAGGAACTACTTATTTTAAGATTCTAAGCCAGAAATAGTTTATTTATAATCTATTAGTAAATATTTTCAAAATCGCTTCTTTAACAAAAGAAGCGATTTCTTCTTTATTTTCATAATGTATTAGAGCGTATCAGAATTTAAATTTTTTCTGCAATTATTCGGAAATACGGCTTTCCCCTTTGTAAACAACTTATCTCCTTATTTGTCTGGGGCAAACCCCAATCGAAATCGTCTTGCAACTCATTGAAATGAAATTTTCCACTTTGCGTAAGTAGTTCGATGTGATAATTGTGAATTTCCTCTATGTCAGTTGCAAAGTAGATTTTGCCCGATTGGGAAAGTTTGGAATGCAATTCTTCGAGCATTTCTTCATTCATTGCCCGTCGTTTTGAATGTCTCGATTTTGGCCAAGGGTCTGGAAAAAGATAAAAAATTGCTTCAAGTGAACTATTTTCAATAAAATTCAAACCGTTGAGAACATTGTACCAAAGTATCCCAACATTTTCCAATCTTTCGCCTTTGATAACCGCTTCCAGCCATTCGACACAATTTCGGCGAATTTCAAGCCCAAGTATATTCTTATCCTTATGCTTACAAGCAAATTCAAGTAAAAATTTACCTCGCCCGCTTCCGATGTCAAGACAATTTGGCTGTTTGGCATTAATAAAGACATCTTCCCAGTTCAGTCTTTCAATTGGTTTTGGATAGTTCTCGGGTATGACTTTCAGTTTGGAAAACGGAACATATAAGTATGGAGCAACGTGGTGGCGAGGTCTTTTTTCTGGGAAAGAATATTTCTTTGTTAATTCTATGAAATCGAAGTTCATATCAGAAGACTAAACCAAACAATGCGTCAATAATTAATATGCAAGAGGCAGAAATGGTGTATGCTCGCACAGTACTATTTCCAACTCCCTCGGCTCCACCCTTTGTGTTGAAACCGCAGTAGCAAGAAATTAAAGCACTCACTGTTCCGAAAACCATTGATTTCGTCAATCCAAGCATAACTTCGCTTGCTCGGAAAAACCTTTGAATCGAGTCGAAAAACATATAACTTGTGAAGTCGTATTTTACAATAACGAGCACCAAACCACCCAGCAAAGCGACCAAATTTGAGAAAATTGTAAGCACTGGCATCATCAAAAAGAAAGCAACAACACGGGGCATAGCCAGAAAGCGGTCTTTATCAATTGCCATAATTTCAAGAGCATCGATTTGCTCTGAAATTTTCATTGCACCAATTTGAGCAGCCATAGCCCCCCCAACTCTTCCAGCAATAACCAAAGCAGTCAACACGGGGGAGAGTTCTGTAAAGACAGAAGTTGCAATCGAGGAACCAATGAAGGGTCGGGCAATTTCAATAAAGTTAAATTTCGTGAACAAACTTGTGGCTTGCAAAGCAGTTATTGCCCCTGTGAAAGACCCAATTAGAATTACCAAAGGCAAGGAATCCGAGCCAACAATTGCCATTTGGTAAACCACCAATTTCCAATCTTTAACAATTCTCGGTAGATATCCAACAACTTTTGCAAGCAAATAGACTACTGCTCCAAATTCTTGGAGAAATGCAATTATCTTTTTCCCTAAATATCTAAAAAATTTTTCTAGCATAACAAAAAAATTCAAAAATAATTTGGTTTTTTCAAAAAAATATTATCAGACTTATTTTTTAATTTGCTCTTTTTGCGATTTTCCTTTACCCGCAATTGTTATTGATTACTATTTTTCACAGACTTATTAGCCTCACGGAACTAATTAATCCAGAAAATAATCAAGGAAAACTTAAACTTACCAATCGAGGTCCAAAATTTATTCTTACTACTTTCCAGAAGGGACGATTTTCTTATCTATTACAAAAAATCTCAATTTCAATTTCTATGATTTATCCTAAATCGTTATAAGTGTTCAAGAGAATTTGAATCATTCAAAACACGGCTTGAAAACATTTCGAAAACAATGCACTCTTTATTCGCAATTGTAAACCAAACGAAAAGGCAGATTTATTCATCTACAACGTACTTGGAAAAGTGGTTTTAACCCAGAAGAATATTCAACCCAATGCGGAAGGTTCAATTTTAATTCAAAATCTAAACCTTCTCAAAGGATTGTATTTTTCAAAATTAGTTCACAAGGAAATAATTACTTCGAAAACTTTATAGTTTACTGCAATTAATATTTAACTTTCCACTGTCGAAGCAGTCAAAATCAAAATTATTGAATATTATTTCGGAATTTTTGTGTAATCGATTTCAGAACCTAAAACACTGTGTGGAATCAAATAAACAGCAACCATAATAATGCTTGCAATGATTGCCCATTTGTAATCAGTTGGATTCTTTTTCAAACGCCAAATTGCTATCAACCAGAATATTAAAGAAATCAAAGTTTTGTTGTCTGTCAGGTCGTGACCAAAGGGCCAACCCGACCAATAAACCCCAAAGGCATAATGTTGAACAATAGGTCCAAGAATTGCACCACCAATAAATAGCAATACGAATGTCCATATAGAAAGTTTGTAAACATCTTTCTTTTGAACCAATGCCTCGAAAAAGACACGAATTCCAAAAACCATCGAAAAGAACATAAAGAAAATGTGTGGAATGAGAACAAAGTCTGGAACACTACCTTTGAACCTTATGATAACTGGTTTATCTGGGGGAATTTTATACTCGTTGCCTTTATCATCATTCAAAAATATTTGATACATAATCTTCCCCGCTGGGGGTTGCTGGGGAATCACAGCAATTAGTGTATCTTTGCTTCGAATTAATTCCTTGGAACTCCAATCGTCATAACTTGGATGGCGTCGGAATTTCATAAAGCCCGAAACATTGGCGTTTGGAACCACAATTTTCACAACTGCGTCGCTATTTTCTCCCCAGGAGCGAATAAGTTTATATTTGATTTTTTGTCCTTCGATTTTAAAGGAGCCAGTTTTGGGATAGGTTGGACCTGTTGTCCTTTGGTAAATTGCAAGACCAAGCATTATCAACAATGATAAAACCCAAAACAATATGTTTTTTGCCATAATTCCTCCTATTGTTTGACCAAATTTTCAGAAACCGTTCTCAAATTCTTAACTCTGGAAATTATCTTATCTTTTTGAATAGCACAAGAATAATAGCCAGAGTCGCCATACAAAATGTATGCAATAGTTGCTTTTAATTCAGAAACAATTTTATCAGACTCTTCCAAAAAATAATTTTCAACAAACACATTCCTCTGTATCAAATATTTTTTAAAACCATCGATAGCATCGTTTGAAATCTCAAAATTATCTAAAAATTCACTTAATCGCATATTTTTCAACTTTCTAAACATTTTGCTATCTTCGATAAAAAATCTTAAAACGAAATCATTCACATAACCATTGGATTTTAGTTTTTTCAAGTACGGCGGGGTTGTGTCCGACGCAAAATAAAAATCGGGAAACACACCACCACCACCGAAGAGTGTCCTTCCCTTTTTTGTAACAAAAATCGGAAGGTTGTTTACAACACCAAAATTTTTTATCAAAGACTCAATCGTTTCCCGTTGTTGCTGGGGAAGAGTCAAGTCGGGGAAGCCATCAAATTCCACTTTGTCCAATGTCTCCTTTTGAATCTTTCTCCCAAGAGGACTTACATACTCGCCAGTTGTCAACCGAAAGGCAGAACCATCCTTGAATTCCCAATTCTTTAAAATCAATCCTTTTCCGTATGTCCGCTCGCCCAAAACATATGCTCTGTCATTATCTTGCATAGCGGAAGCAAATATTTCACCAGCAGACGCAGTGTTTTCATCCGCAAGTATAATGAACGGAAAGCGAGCATATTTCCCATCTTCCTCGTTGACGTAAACTCTGCGGTTCGTTTCCTTTCCAGAAACAATAACAACGGTATCACCCTTTTTTAGGAATAACTTCGAAATAGAAATGACTTCATCAAGATAGCCACCAGTGTTTCCACGCAAATCCAATATTAGAAACTTGCAAGAAATTTTAATTAAACTATCAATTGCAGTAGTTAATTCTTTCTGCGTACTTAACGCAAAACGACTAATTCTAATGTAGCCAATGTCCTTTTCTAATTTCAACCTTGCAACCACGGAAGGGATTTCAACTTCCTTCAATGGAATAGCAAATTCTTTAAGTACGCCATCTTTCTTGACAGTAATCACCGCAACATTGTTTTGCGATTCGCTAATTTTCTTGTTTGCAAAATTTGCATCTTTCCCAATGCAATATTCGTGGTTTATGTAAATAATTTTGTCTCCTGCTTCGATTCCTACGGAGTCCGCTGGACCACCTTTGACCACGTAGAAAGCCATTAAAGTATCGCCACGTCGAAAGAATTGCAAACCAATACCTAATGTCGAACCTTTGTAAGAGTCCTTATAATTTTTATATTGTGTTGCAGAAAAATACTGGGAAAACTTATCAAGAGATTGAAGCAATGAATTAAATGCATTTTCTGAAATTGAAACAAAATCAATATCTTCTTTGTAATAGTTATCTTTAACAATTTCAAGAATATTGCGAAACTTTTGAACTTGTATATCAATTATTTTATTAAGCGAGTCATTCGACAATAGATTTTGCTTGCAAAATAAAATAATTAAACAAGCAATAGATACAATTTTCCAACTGCTCGAATTAAATGCTTTCTTCAATAATTTTTTTGAAAGCGTTTTGCCATTTTTCAATTTTATCCTTTCCCTCATAATTTTCAATTTTTAACTTATGGGTAATTCTTTTTTGAGAAAGTATTTCAGCCAAGGTTAGTGCTTGAGATTTAGCAAATTGATTATCTTCCTCGTCCAATGCAATGATGTGAACTTGTTTTTTTGCACGAAGATGAATTAGCCAATATTCCTCTTCCAAATTGCGAAGGAAATCTATTGGGGAATTAAAATAACAATTATCGTCCCAATAGTCATAACCCGAAAGATGGTGTATATCGAAATAGGCATCTATTGCAATTGTTCCATAGAAAATGTCTGGATGGCGAAAATATGTATTTCCCGCAAAGTATCCAGCCTCGCCACAGCCAAAAGTAATAATCGGCGAAGGACTGCCAGCAATTTGAAAAACTTTCGGCAATACTTCATTCAAAAGAAAATTGTTATATCTTATGTGAAGTTCAGAGCAAGCAGTCCTTTCCATCGAATTTTTCCAAATTCTGTTTTCAATTGTTGGTACAAAAACCATACGAAACAATCCATTCGCAATGTAATTGCTCACTGAATTAACAAAGCCAGCATCCACATCTGGATTAAAATCATCCGAAACGGTTGGAAACGCAAGCAAAGTGAAACCATATTTGCCAAAAACTTGCAAATTGACTTCTCTCGACAACTCATTGCTTGGGATTGTAATAATTTTGGAAAAAATTTCCATAATTTCACCTCGGAATGTTATAAGGGTTGTTCATAGAACTGGTCAAAAATAGACGATGAACCGCTTCGATTGTGAATTTTCATAAAATTTACTACATATTTTCCCAAAATATCAAATTCAAGATTCACAATGTCTCCAACCTTTCTATTTTTAAGTGTCGTATTTTCAATAGTGTAAGGAATAATGCTTACAGAAAACCAACTTTCGCCTACCTCGACAATGGTCAAACTTATTCCATCAATTGCAATAGAACCTTTGGGAACAACAAATTCCTTGAACTCTTTCGGAAAAGATATATAAAAAATCTTCGAAACCTGTGCAGATACAATTTTTTCAATCTTACCAGTAGTATCAATATGACCTTGAACAATGTGTCCATCAATTCTATCATTAAACGTTCTCGCACGTTCAATATTTACAAAACTTCCAGCGTTCAAATGCCCAAGATTAGTTTTGCTAACTGTTTCCTCGACGGCATCAACTTCGAAAAAGTTGCGTCCAAGATTAACAACTGTTAAACAAGCACCATTGACGCTTACCGAGTCCCCATTTTTTAAACCATCAATGATTTTGTCGACTCCAATACGCAATCTTACGCTATTACCAATTCTTGAAATATTCAGAACCTTGCCAATTTCTTCAATAATGCCAGTGAACATTTTGTTTATTCCAAGATATAAATACCCTTTAAATTTCTTCCAAATTCTGCATAGTCCAACCCAAAGCCGATTACAAATTTGTTTGGAATTTCAAAACCACAGTATTTGACTTGTAAATCAGTTTTAAGATTTGACCGCTTCAACAACAAAGTAGCAATTTCAATTGAATTTGGCTTATATTTTTGCAATTCGCTTATAATTGTCTTCATTGTCAAACCAGTATCAATAATGTCTTCAACAATAATCAAGTCCCTACCTTCTAAATCGTCACAAGTTAGAAAAAGTTGAACTTTCCCAGAAGTATACATTTCATTCCCATAACTTTTTGCTTTCAAAGTTTCGACCCGAAGAGGAATTGATAGATGCTTCATTAGTTCAGTAGCAAAGAAGATACCTCCATTGAGGACCACAACGAAAACTGGAATTTTCCCTTTGTAATCAATTTGAATTTGGCGAGCAATTTCTTTCACTTTACTTCGAATTTCTCGATACTTAATGAAAGGAACAAACTTGCTACCATTAATCATCAAGTAATTTTTAGAAAAACGAACTGATGTTTCCATCTTCTTTTATTTCCGTTATTTTCCCTCTTAAAATCTTTTCAGTTCTTTTAGTAACTTTAAATCTTTCTGAAATTCTAATACCGCCAACCCAAAAAATTTCACCATTTGTAACAAAGATTGGCACATCATCTTTCTTGTACAAAGGAACTTTTTCATCAATAAAAAAATCGCTTAATTTTTTTGCATTTTTCATACCTAAAGGAATAAATCTATCTCCTTCTTCCCAACTTCTGATTACAATTTCATTTCCAATTTTATCGAAATCGAAAAATTCTACATTTGGGTCATTCGTTGGTACGAAATCAGTTTTTGCAATTTCTTCGAACTCAATAAAAAAGTTTTTCCAAATTGTATGACCAATTTTTCGTAGACGAATAACCAGTTTATCGCTTTTAAACTTTTCTTTTCTGATAATAAGTAATTTTCGACGATTTTTATAAACGAATATGTCTTTCGGAAATACCAAAAATTTGCCAGATTCTGCATCAACAAGATTGCGAATATCTTCAATTTGTTTGAAAGTCAATGTAATTTGCAAATAATTAATGAACACGAATTGAATAAGTTCTGGAAACAATGAATCATCGTACAACTTAAAACTATCAATGTCAAATTCAATCTCATTTTTGTTTCTAACAACAATAACTTTTTCAGCAAGTTTTTTAATAAAATCATTCACAATCTTGTACGAGTTTTGTGCAATTGTCGAAAGTTTTCCCAAGTTATGTACAACTTGGGGATTGAATTCTTGCTCCAACATCGGAATTAACTTATGCCTTATCTTATTTCGAGTATAATGCAAAAGATAATTGCTTGAATCTTCAATCCATTGCAGTCCACGTTCTTTTGCGTATTGTTCTATTTCTTGCCGAGTAAATGACAAAAAGGGTCTAATTAGAAACAAATTCTTTTGCACTTCAAATTTGTTTCCAATCCCACGCAAACCCGCAAGACCAGTCCCTCTAATAATATTGAACAAAACTGTTTCTGCTTGGTCGTTCAAATTATGAGCAGTTGCAATGTAGTTTGCTGAAAACGATTGTCCCGCACGTTTCAAAAAGTCGTATCGCAATTTTCTTCCCGCATCTTCAATCGACAGCGAATGCTTTCTTGCATAGGTTTTGACATCTAACCTTTGCAATAGAAGTGGAATTCCATAATTTTCAGACAAAGTTTTCACAAAATCTTCATCCCGATTTGCCTCTTCTCCACGCAACATATGATTTAAGTGGGCAATTGCAATATCAAGCGAAAGTTGAGTTCTCACTAACGCAAAAGCATCCAAAAGCGAAACCGAGTCCACCCCGCCACTTACAGCAACCAAAATTTTTGATTTCGGCTCAATGTAAAGAACATTCGTCAGGACACCAGTAAATCTTGAAAGAAAATTTTTGACAAACTGGGAAGAAGTTACCATCCCAATTGAATGCACTTCCTTTTTGGGGATTATTTTAATAATCTTGTTTCCTAATGATTTGTTTGTTTTATTATCTTTCAAAAGAGAAAATAATTATTTAACAATTGTAATTGGAATAGACTTCAGTTCACTTGATGAAATTACTTTAACAAAATAAACACCATTGTTTAAGTTCGATAAATCTAATTTAAACTCAAATTTGCCAGCAGTTATAAATTTTGAACTAATTACTTCGCTGACAATATTTCCAAGAATGTCGACAAGTTCAATTCTTAACTTCGTAGGTTTTGAGGAAATAAGTTCCAAGTTTGCATTATTTGTTGCAGGATTTGGATAAATGGATAAATCAACAATTGCATTGGAACTTATAAATTCATCTACTTTGTTAATGTTATTATCCAATCTTAAATTGTCGATATACCAACCATCTTTGTTCTTCAAAGGATTAGAAATCAATGTAAACTTAACAAATATTGTATCATTTGCGAAATCAGCAAGGCTTCGGCTTTCTGTGAACCATTTACTGTTGGCAACATTATCCTTGAAATCGGGTGAACGACGCATATCAATCCAAGCAATGTCAATCCAGGTTTTACCAAAATCGGAAGAAACACTGATAACACCAACATCGCCAGAACTATCGATTATTGCAATTTCTTCGAAACTCAATGAAAGATTTGGTGCTTTGGGAACAATCGGAGCAAAAATAATGTAATTTTCAGACTTTGGTTTGTAATCTCCAGCGGGAGAATCAGTGATACAATTTGGTGGAGAATAAGAGACTTTGTTTGTAATTCCCCATTTGTCTGTGGTTCCATTTGTGTAGAATGGGGTAATATCATTTAGATTATCAAAATTTTCGTATAGTTCAAGGAGAGGAGCACCAGAATAGGCAAGAACTTGATTAGAAAATTCACTGGGAGTTAATTTCGTCCCTCTTTTACCAACAGCACGAATTTTTAGTTCATAAAATTTTTTGGTTTCAAGTGGAATAACTGCTGTTTGTTCTTGACCAGTTAAAAGATTAGTTTTATCGATGTTGTAAACTTTTGTGTCACCCGAAAAAACTTCAAGCGTTTCATAATCGTGGAAATATGAACTATCAATATGATAGTTAGGATTTCGCCAGGTAAGAAGAATACCATTTTCGTTCGGTTTTGCAACAATAATCTCTGGTGGCAATGGTTGAAGAGCCCCGCCAGCAACGCCAGAAATTGTAACCAAGTTGCTTTCAAGCCCATTTGCATCGATAGTTTTCAAACCAAAAGTAAAAGTCTCGCCATCAACAAGTCCAACGTAAGTATACTCTTGAACACCTTTGGGAACTTCATCAATTTTTTCCGTACCCTTGTAAATAGCAATTTTAAAATTGGAAAGAACTCCACCAAGTTGATTTTCTGTCGGATCAACCCATTTCAAGACAATTTTGCTTGGGTCTTCATAACTGTTTATGTACGTCACTTTCTCTGGAGGCTTTGGAGCAGTTGTAAGAATAGCAACATAGGCATTATTCGAAAAGAATGTACCACGAGGAGCGTTGGGCATCCAAAAGCAAGGGATAATTTTACCATTAACAGATGTAATAGAAAGATAGTCTCCCCAATATCTACCAAGAGAAGCACCGCCAGCATCGATGACTGCATTAGAATGGTCAAGATACCAAGAATTTGGAGTTACACGTATGCTCTTCCAAGTATTTCCCTCGTCAAACGAAACAGACACAAATAAGTCTACCGCTTTGTTGTCGGGATCTAATTGAGATGAATAATAAGCAACGGCAAGAATTTTAGAAGATGGATCATAAGTAATAGCAGGGAAAAACATATCGTTGCCATATGGGTTGTCATCCACACGAATTCGATTAGTCCAACTCTCTCCGCCGTTTGTGGATTTAGCAAAGTAGATTCGGTATTTTCCATTCTCATCTTTGCCAGCCTGGACAAGGAACAATTTGTTGGGATTATCACCAAAACAAACATATGGGTGGGAGGATACCCTCATATTTCCTTTATTGGGCAAAGCCATACGAAGATTAACTTTCTCTCCAATAGTGCCAACAATTTGGGCAACTTTTGGGCTCGACCAAGCCCAAGATGTGCCTCCAGTTGTAGATTTTTGAACGTAAATAGTAGTTTGATTGTTATTTTTCGACTCCCAAAAAACATACAAAGTACCGTCCGATGCTACAATTGGCATTGGAGATTGAACACTACCCAATCCAACACTTCCTGGAATTTTCACTGTTGGAGAAAATTCTTCTCCATTCGAAGAATAAGCAAACCCAATGCAAGGTCCCGACGTTGGTGAAATCAGAAACCAGGTTACATATATTCTATCTTTATATGGGGAATTTGGATTGGCATCGCAAGCAATAAATGGCTTGTCGTGGGCATCTTGGGAACCTCCACCACCTACAGAATAGGAAACAGGAACCGGGTCGCCCCAAGTTTTACCTCCATCAGTTGATTTATTGATAAAAATACCGCCGTCTTGTATATCGCCATCATTGCTGACTTGTGCAACTAAATAACAATAATATAAATTCCCTTTGGAATCAAAAGCCAAGCCAGGATCGACATTTGTAAGTCCTCCGCTTGATGGCGTTGGAATGAACACATCAGCATTCTTAGGAGTAAGAGAAGTCCCCCAAGTTTTACCGCCGTCGGTAGAATAATAAGCAGCCATTCTATAACCAGAAGCAGAGGTGTTATATCGCATATCATTTGCCGATGCCACAATAATATTTGGATTCAGTGGGTTAACGGTAATAAATGTTTCCGATTGCCCGCCACCACCATTGACTATGTTTATTATTTCTATGCCTCCTTGAGAAAGTATTCGCTCTGGACCCTTTTCAAATTTATCAAGAGGAGGAATTTCTCTTGGACGAACAACATCAGACCAGCGCAATTTCTGAGAATATTCGGCATCAATCAATGGAGGATAAGAACGAATCTCGAGTTGCGACCAAGCAGAAAATGGAATACAAAACAACAACAATATTATTATCTTTTTCATATCAACACAAACCTAACTGTTAAAAAAACAAAATTAAAAAAAAAGAGCGATTCGAAGGGAGAGATAATGATAGTTTAAGGCTTGCTTTGCGAGTTAAGCTCCTGAGCGGGGATTTGAACCCCGGACCCCCTGATTAACAGTCAGGTGCTCTGACCAGCTGAGCTACTCAGGAATAAAATTCAAATACAAAATTAAAACAAAAAAATCAAATAACCAAACAAAATTAATGGGCAACAAGACCGCCTAAGAAACCAGTAATCAAAATCAATATAAAAGTTATTGTGCCAACAATTAAATGATACTTTTGCAAATTGTTTTTTGCAACAAATAGAAACCAAACAGCACTTAAAAATGTTGTGGCAATAGCCAACTTCTCGTGGATTTCAACAAAGTTTTCTTTTGTAGCGGACTCAACTAATTCTTCTTGAAACAAACCAGTGATAACCGTTGGAATGGCAAAAACGAAACCAGCTACTATCAGAACCTGAATAGTAAAAAGAAATTTATTCCAACGAAGTTGAGCAAGGCTCAAAATGTAGGCAAGAACAAGCAAAGCAATTGGAAAGTGTACCAATTTGTTATGCATATGAGAAAAAATTGAATCGAAAAGATTGAAATTACCACCCTGACTTCCGCTTCCAATTTGGGTTTCATATTCCTCGTCAGCAGATACGAACAAATTAAACACGGCTAAATTGGAATTCGCAACTTTTGCTTTTCCAGAGCATTTCGAGAAGAAATCATCTTTCCCAAAACTGGAATTAGTGAATAACAGAAGAAAAGTTAAAAAAGACAAAAATAAAAATTTACTTTTCATAAAAAACCCTTTTCCCTACGAATTGCAAATATAATTATAAACTTTAAATTTCAAAAAGAAAACATTTGGTAATTTTGTAGTTTTAATTTTTGATGTGAAATGAAACTAAGCGAATATTTTGTACCAACACTTAAAGAAGTACCCGCCGATGCAGTTGTACCCTCGCATCAATTGATGCTTCGTGCTGGTTTAGTTCGACAAGTTTCCGCTGGTGTATTCTCTTGGTTGCCATTGGGCTTTCGGGTTCTAAACAAGGTAATCAATATACTTCGTGAAGAAATGAACGCCATTGGTGCACAAGAATTTTTGCTCCCTGCCTTGAATCCAATCGAAATATGGGAACAAACTGGGCGAGTCGAAGCAATGGGCGATGTTATGTTCCACATAAAGAATCGGGAAGGTCTGGTACTTGCCCCGACCCACGAAGAAATCATCACTTTCCACGCCAAACAACATATTCAATCATACAAAGATTTACCTCAAATTTGGTATCAAATTCAAACCAAATTCCGAAACGAACCCCGTCCAAAGTCGGGCGTACTTCGCTGCCGACAATTCATAATGAAAGACTCGTACTCAATGGATACCTCTTGGGAAGGGCTTGATGAAAGTTATAATAAACATCTTGAAGCATACAAGAAAATTTTCACCCGATGCAAATTGAATTTCTTCATCGTTGGTGCATCGAGTGGGGCAATGGGGGGTTCGAAATCCCAAGAATTTATGATTGAGTCCGATGCTGGCGAAGATGTTTGTGCTATTGCTCCAAGTGGATACGCAGCAAACCTCGAAGTAGCAACTTCCTCCCTCTCACCAGTCGGCAGGAAAGACAATTGCCCGAATATTGAAAAATTTGCCACGCCAAACGCTAAAACCATTGACGACCTTATAGAACAATTTGGCTTTGATGAAAATTCTCTTGCAAAATCTGTGGTTTACATCATTGAAAGCGAGCCAGTTTTAATTCTTATGCGAGGTAACGACGAACTTAATGAAACGAAACTTCAAAGTGCGTTTGGAACAAATAAATTCCGACCCGCAACACCAGAAGAATTAGTTGAAATTACGGGAGCAAATGCTGGCTCGATTGGTCCAATTAATTTGAAAAAGAAAATTAAAATCGTTGCAGACAATCTGTTGAAAGATGCCAATTGCCTCGTAAGCGGAGCCAACGAAGACGGCTACCATCTCAAAAACATCGATTTGCTTCGAGACTGCAAAATCGATGCTTACTTTGATTTAAGAACGGTACGGGAAGGAGAACCTTGCCCAATTTCTGGAACTCCAATTAAAATCGTTAAAGCCATTGAATTGGGACACATTTTTAAACTTGGGACAAAATATTCCGAGGCTCTTGGGGCAATGTTTTTGGACAAGGATGGCACGCAAAAACCAATCATAATGGGAAGTTACGGCATTGGTGTGGAAAGAATTGTTGCTTGCTATATTGAGCAAAATCACGACGAAAACGGAATAATATGGGATTACCCACTCGCACCGTTCGATATCCATCTTATTGCGATAAATGTAAAATCCGAAACTGTTCTTGAAAAGTCGAACGAGTTATATAAACTCTTGATAAGCAATGGGTTCGAAGTGCTTTTCGATGATAGAGACGAAACTGCTGGTGTTAAATTCAATGATGCGGATTTAATTGGCATTCCATATCAAATTATTGTGAGCGAAAGAAACTTGCGAGAAGGATTGGTCGAAATCAAAAACCGTCGCAATGGAGAACGAAAGAAAATTGAAATAGAAAACATAGTCGAATATTTTAAAGAAAATATCCCAAAAAAGTAAGCAAGCAACTACTTAAATAATAAATTTCTTTTTTTACTCAAAAGTAAACACTTTGACATCTTTTGGCAATCGAGTGCGAAATTCCTTCAAGGATTGTTTTAATTTTTCTGTTTGAGATAAATCGACCGCAAAGAAGGATACAACTTTGTCGCCACAGACCACATTGTTTTTTATTTCCCACTTTTCAACAAGTTGCCAATCTTTTGGCAAACCGCCATATTGTTCGAACCAAATTTCGTAAAGGATTGCAATTGTAACATTGTACTTCTTGGAAATTTCAGAAATCTTTCGTGTATCAAAAATTTTATTCAACTTTGCTTTGGCAACATCGAAGTTGGCTAAACCCCACAAATCAACGCAACGAATGTCTGCGATGTAATTAACATATCCGATGTCATTTAAAGCAACAACGCTTTGATTGAAGTATTTTTTTATATAATTTCCCATTTGAAATTGTTGTTCGTAAATATTTTTGGTTGCTGGGAGAATTACTTTAAACGTTGAATAGCCTCGAAATGCTAATAAAGCAATTAAGGCAAAGAGCAAAAATGGCAAAAGAATTTTTCTGGGATTTAAAGCATTTTTCATTTGTGAAAGATTTAAAAAGATAAACTGCACTATTGCAAAAATTCCCAGAAAAATCAAATATGCCTCGTACCGATAGAACCAACCTACTTTAGCAAATTGAAGATGAAGTAATAAAGTTAAAATAAAAATTGAAACAAATATATTTGGAAATGAATAGAAATCGGATTTAGAACGAGAACCAAAAAACAAAAGGGAAATTGCAACCAAAAACAAAAGCAAAATTTCTGGATTTAAAACCATTTGGTAAGCAGCAAACCCACCCAAAAATTTCAGAATTCCACGAAAAGTCGATAGATTTGGTAAATTACCTTTTAATAACACCGAATTTGGTAAAAAATATCCTCCAGATGCAATTGAAATAAAACCAAAAATTAAAACTGGAAGAACACCACAAAGAGCAAGTAAAATTGCAAGTCGGTACTGCTTCTTTATCAAAAGAAAAACACAAGCAATAAAAAGTAAAAACAATCCTTCGTATCGAATTGCAACAAGTAAAAATGAAAGAAAAAGCATTTGCACAATGTCAAATGGTGAAATGTTATTTCCAGTGGAATTACGCTCTGATTTATTAGAAACTAACATCGCAGTTTTGTATGCGAAAAGCAAAGTGATAAGGGTGTGCAAAAGATGTTCCTGACCAGTGAACACCAAAAGAAAAAATGGTGTTACAAAAATAACAAACAGTAAAATGAACAGAATTAAGGAATTAGATTTAACAAGCCTACTTAAAAATTCAAAAATAGCATAAAGTAAAAGTAAAGCAAAAATGATGTTTAAAATTAATGGTATCCAATCATTTACTCCAAGAAAAAAGTAGAAAAAAGAAATGAGCAATGACCAAAGTATCGAAG
This sequence comes from Candidatus Kapaibacterium sp., assembly GCA_013414795.1. Lineage (GTDB taxonomy): Bacteria > Bacteroidota > Ignavibacteria > Kapaibacteriales > UBA2268 > Naka2016. Next base: position 1,274,765 of record CP058732.1, on the reverse strand, counting down.
AAGATGCGGGTGAAAAAGCATATCTATCGACACCCCAAACCCCAAATTGAGAAAAATTTTTGGCGATAGCCATATGAATGTAAGGGTCGTCGAGAACATAAACAAAATTGCCATTGTTTTGTGAAATGGAATGAAATACAAGAAATGTAGATATTAACAAAAAGAGAAAAGAAGAAATAAAAAAAGGGAAATATCGCTTTACAAAAGCCACATTCTAATATATACTATTGTGGGCCCTGAGGGACTTGAACCCCCAACCTACGGATTATGAGTCCGCCGCTCTAACCAATTGAGCTAAGGGCCCCTCTTTAACCACCAAAGAACAAGACAAAAGAGCAATCTTACAAATACAAAATTAATAAATTTTCGGCTAATTAGTAATTAAATAAACCGACAAAAATTCCAAAATTGAAATTAAAACCGCTTGGCTTGATTCCACTTGGAATATTTGTAATTTCTTTTACATCGTCAATTTTCCATTTTGGACTAAATGAAATTGGATACGCTGCTCCCACTCGTATCATTAAAAAAGGCGTCGCCGCAAATTCAACATTAATTCCTGGTTGTACAATCCAAAAACTACCAGTAAGAATTATAGAATTATAATTTTCACTTTTTAAATCATTCCAATCAATTTGGCTAATCGAATATTTGGATATATTAACATTAGACCATCCAAAGTTTATTCCTGGCAAAATTGCCAATGATTTCAATGGGACAATTCCATAATCTATTGCAAAGGAGGTATAACTGACTTCGTATTTAACGCCTTTTGTTGAAAAATTAACTTCTTTCTCGGTAGTTTTCGAACCAGAAAATCCAGAAAAACCAATCCTTAAATTCTTAATGATTCCAATTGCAGTGAAACCTTGGGCACCAGAAAGGAATATCGGACTTTTGATTTCATCTAAACCAACGGGTATGGCTTTAATCAAATTATTTACATCATCGAGATTGTAAAAGATAAAATTTCCAACGTAACCACCACCAATACCAAAGTAGGGTGGTTTCTCGATTTTCACATCACTTTCCTCAAATTGAACATTATTTAAATCATCTTGTCCAATCAACAAAGTAAATCCAAAAATAAAAGTAAATACGACAAGAAATAAATTTCTCATAAAACCTCCAAAGTACAAGTTGTTTCCAAAAATGCAAAATAACAAAAAAGAATTATTTTTAATTTTGCCATTCACATTAATTGGAGAAAAAAATGAACACACTTTTCTTCATTCTTTTTGGAATAGCATGGTTCATTTTTGCATACTATTGGTACGGAAATATCATTAAAAACAAGGTCCTTCGTTCAACAGACCAAAACCCCACCCCTTCTCATACACTTTTCGATAACAAAGATTATGTACCAACAAAACCAATCGTTCTGTTTGGTCATCATTTCTCTGCAATTGCTGGTGCTGGACCAATCATTGGTCCAATCCTTGCATACTCCTATTTTGGATGGCTTCCTGCATTGTTATGGATTCTGCTTGGTTCTGTGTTTATCGGTGCTGTCCACGACTATACAAGCCTTATCACTTCTGTTCGAAATAAAGGGTTTTCGCTTGTTAACATAGCAGATAAAGTTATTTCCCCAAGGGCTGGATTTCTATTTTCAATTTTCGTATTTCTTACCCTACTTTTGGTGCTCGCCGTATTTTCCGATTTAACAGCAAGGACATTGATGGAAGACCCAACGATAGTTGTACCAACCATTGGATTAATATTTGTGGCTTTACTCTTTGGTATTCTCCACTATCGACTTAAAGTAAATGTTTACATCGCAACATTCATTGCGCTTGTTTTGTTAGTGGTTCTGCTATACCTTGGACATTTATTTCAAATCAAAGCCTCCTATGGCGTCTGGCTTGGTATTATTTTGGCTTACTGTTTCATTGCTGCAATTCTACCCGTCTGGCTTCTTCTTCAACCACGAGACTATATTGCAATGTATATACTTGTGTTTGGGATGACCCTTGGCTATCTGGGAATGATTTTTCTTAATCCTAAGATTCAAGGTCCACAATTCATTGGTTTTTTACACGAAAAAGGACCTTTATTCCCAATGTTGTTCATAACCATTGCTTGCGGAGCAATTTCTGGCTTTCATTCGCTAATTGCCAGCGGAACTTCTGCAAAACAACTTGATAGAGAAAGTCACGGAAAGATTATAGCCTATGGAGGAATGCTCACCGAAGGTGCACTTGCCTTCCTCGTTATTATGATGGTTGCAAGTGTTTTGCCGTTTAATGGCGACCCCAACAACTCATTTATGGGAATTTTGACAAATAAGAATGCCGACATCCTTTTTGGGAATGCACTTGGATTGACCCTTAAATCTCTTGGTATTCCAGTATTATTTGGTACTTCATTTGGAATTTTAATGCTTAATGCTTTTATACTTACTTCTTTGGATGCTGGAACACGTCTTTGCCGCTATATCGTTCAAGAAGGCTTCGGCGAACGTTATGGCGGGGTTCTAAAAGATAAATACTTCTCAACTGCAATAATAATCATTCTTACCCTTGCTATTTGTTTGAGCGGAAGTTACAACCAAATTTGGTCTGTTTTTGGTGCTGCAAATCAATTGATTGGAACACTCGCTCTCTTCGTTGTAACCTCTTACCTTCTCGGAATAAAAGCACCGAAACTTTACACACTTATTCCTGCTCTATTTATGCTTGTTGTAACCGAATCTGCTTTAATTTATCAACTGTTATTTATCTATTTGCCGAAAAAACAAATTCTTCTTTTGGTCATATCCACACTTTTGATTTTCCTTGGAATTTGGGTAGCAATAGAATCATTGCAAAAGATTTTCCACCGTAAAGTCATAGTACCCGAAACAGCGAACATTGAACCAATCGAAAATGCTAAATAGCAAAGTCGCCATTGTTGGTTGTGGCGTTGCTGGAATTTCTGCTTCATTAGAGTTAACAAAAAATGGTGTTCCCCACACAATTTTCGAAGCAAAGAACTTTATTGGCGGAAGGTTTTACTCTTTTTTCGATAAAGAACTTGGTTTTGAAATAGACAACGGACAGCACTTCTTCTCGCTTGCATACAAAAACTTTTTCGAGTTGTTAGAACAACTTGACACAAAAAGCCACGTTGAAAAAGTTTCTAAAATTGAAATTCCTTTCTTTTCAAAAGAGTTTGGTCTAATACCGTTTGAGGAAAAAATTTTCAAAGGAAAACTTAGTTTACTATTTGGAATATTAAATTTTCGCTTGCTACCATTCAAGCAAAGGATAAATCTATTGAGACTGTTGTTAAAAATTATTTTGAGTAAAAATTTTCCAAAAAACATAAACACTCAAAAATATCTGTTGCAACAAAATCAAGAGCAAATAATCATAGACAAATTTTGGAACCCAATTGCTGTTTCTATTTTCAATAACTCGATTGATTGTATTCCGACAGAAATTTTTTTTAACATTTTTAAAATTGCTCTCCTTGGGAAAAGCAACCAAATTGGATTTACTTATTCCAAGGTTCCTCAATCGTTGTTGTTCGTTAATTTTCAAGATAGAATCAAACCCCAGGGGCAACTATTATTGGCGACCGCAGTAAAAAAAATCCAAAAAAATTCGGCTATGTTCGAACTCGAAACCAATTCAAATCAAAAGTTCTACTTTGAGAAAGTAATTTTGTGTGTGCAACCAAATGTTTTAAAAAAAATATTACCAGAGGAATGGCTAATAAACGAATACTTTCGTTTTCTTGATTTTGTCCAATTTAACCCAATTTTGTCAATATTTATAACAACAAACGAAGAGATTACCCCGAAAGCATTCGGTTTTTTAGATGATTCCCCATTCCACTGGATTTTCAACAAAACCCAGATGTTTGGACTACCATCTCCACCATACCATTATTCTTTTACCACTAGCAACGCAAAGGATTTAGTTTCTCTCTCTCAAACAAGAATCATTGAACTTTTGGAACAAGAAATATTTAAGTTTTTTAGAAAAAAAATCAACATTATTGCTTGCAAAGTAATAAAAGATAAGTTTGCCACTGTTGCTCTTGATTCTTATTTTTTCAAATACCGTCCCGAGCAAGTTTCCCCAGTCGATGGCTTATTCATCGCTGGAGATTGGACCCAGACAAATCTTCCAGCCACACTTGAAAGTGCCGCTTTGAGTAGTAAATTAGCAGTTTCGAAAATGTTGAAACAAAATGGTGATATATGACAATTCCAAATATTCTCAGTGCGATCCGTTTGGTTCTTGCATTTGTAATTGGCTATTTGCTTTTCAACAACGAAAAAGTTGTTGCAATCATATTAATTCTAATTGCTTGGGTTACCGATTTACTCGATGGCTATCTTGCCCGTAAGACGAACAAAATTTCTGAGTTAGGAAAAATCTTGGACCCACTTGCCGACAAACTTCTCGTTCTTATTATTGTCATTTCTCTTGTCTCAAACCATACAATTGCAATATCAACCGCTTCTTTTGTGATTGGAAGGGATTTAATCATATTAATTGCTGGATTAATTGCTGCAAAAAGATATAAATTTGTTATTCCTTCAAACATAATCGGAAAAGTTTCTGCCTTTTTAATTGGTTTTTCAATCTTCTTGATACTTGTCTTTTCTCCGACGGAAATTTGGAAGAACAATATCGAAATCTTTATCGACTTTGTTGCTGTTGTTTCCTTGTTTCTCTATTCATTCTACTATTTTAAGTGGCTGAAAAAACTTAAAACTTCGTAATTTTGCTTTTTTTCAAAGCAAAAAATGGGATTATTTGACAAATTCAAAGAAAAGGTCTCGAGTTTTTTAAAATCAACCTCCGACACTCTTTCGGTTGATAAAGTAAACACTGGACTTACCAAAACAAGAAGCAACATCCTCGACAAAATCAAAAGCGCCATAGGTCTTGGAAGAAAAATCGACGCTTCTCTGCTCGATGAAATTGAAGAAATTCTCATAACAGCAGATATTGGTGTCGACGCAACCGAAAAAATAATCGAAGCATTGAAACAAAAGGCATCAAAAATAAATTCTGCCAACATCGAAGAAATTCTTGAAGTTATCAAACTTGAAATACTTAACATTTTGCAGGAATCAGCGCAAGAGTTAAACTCCGACCCTTTTTTCATAGATAAAGAAAAAATACCACACACAATACTAATCGTCGGGGTCAACGGCGTTGGTAAAACCACTACAATCGGAAAACTTGCCTATAACTACAAAAAATTGGGCCGCTCTGTTTTAATTGGTGCAGCGGACACATTTCGAGCAGCAGCCAACGAACAACTCGAAATTTGGGCAGAAAGGGCTGGTGTCCCCGTAATTCAACAAAAGCCTGGCGCAGACCCCGCCTCTGTTGCCTACGATACCCTTCATTCTGCAATCTCAAAAAATATTGACGTGGTCATTATTGATACCGCTGGTAGATTGCACAATAAAGCACACTTGATGGCAGAACTTGAGAAAATCACTCGCGTGATGAAGAAATTGAAGCCGACTGCACCGGACGAAGTTCTTCTTGTACTTGATGCAACTACTGGACAGAACGCAATCCAACAAGCAAGAGAATTTACAAAGGTGGCACCGATTACTGGAATTGTTTTAACAAAGCTTGACGGAACGGCAAAAGGTGGTGTGATTATTCCGATTGCACGCGAGTTTAAAATACCGGTAAAATTCATTGGAGTTGGCGAAAAAATCGACGACCTACAACCATTCAACCCAGTGATTTTTGTCGATGCGCTTTTGGGATAATTTATTTTGAGTAAATTCTTTGCCAACTGTATTGATTCAAACTTTTCAACAAGTAACTAAAAGCATAACTGAATAAATTGGTTATTAAGGTATAATGTTTTAATTTTGTATTTTTTTTGAATTAGTATAGAAATTTTGGAGGTATCAATTGAAAAAGTCGATTGGAAAGATTTTGCTTGTTTTGGTGCCGTTAATCATCGCATTGATTTTGCTATATCCTACTTACAAAGCAAGCAAGTTAGAGAAGTTGAAGCAACAATATTTGGAGCAAGCGCGAAAAGCCAAAAATCCCCAAGATTCCTTGGAAATTATCGAAAAATTTGAAAAGGCATACGGACAAGAATTACTTGATGCGCGCGCAAACCGAATTAAATTGGGCTTGGATTTGCGTGGAGGAATGTACGTTACCCTTGAAGTTGATGTACTTAAAATGCTTGAAGAAAGCGCGCAAAGAGATGCAATTGACGACATCTTTATGGAAGTTCTTGAAAAGACGAAACAAGATGCAAAAAATTCAGACGAGGATGTGGTCGATATTTTCAAGCGAAACTTCGACCAAATTGCGCGACCGAAAAAGAAATTTTTGTCAGACTATTACGATTTCGGTGGTTCTGCCGCTGAATCCGAAGAAGACATCATAAAAAAACTAAAAGAGAACGCACAAGAATCAATTGACCAAGCACTACAAGTAATTAGGCAACGTGTTGACAAATATGGCATTTCCGAACCAACAATACAAAAAATTGGACAAAGAAGAATTCTACTTGAACTTCCCGGTGTTACAAACGAAAGGGAAATGCGACAACTAATCCAAACCACTGCAAGATTGGAATTCAAACTTGTTCGCAACGACGAAAATCTTGTCGCTGCTTTTTATAAAATAGATGAACTACTAAAAAAAGAAAAGCAGATTTCAAAAGGACTTCCTAACGTCCCCGAAGACACCACCAAAACTTCACCAGAACTCAAATCTGCAGACACAACAAAAGCACAGTCGATAACCAAAGATACCACTCAAGCAAGTAATCGAATAGATACAGCAAAACAAGGTGAACAACCCGATACAACAGACCCATATGCTGGCTTATCTCAAGAAGAAAAATCCAAAAGATACCTTGAGGATCATCCATTCACCACGTTGTTTATCACCAACTTCCTACCGCCTAACGCTGAAAGAACTCAATACCAACGAGATGTTCGTTTCTATAATGCTTCACAAGTACCAAAAGGTGAATATGATTTCGAGATTTTTGAAGATGTATGGAATAAATTTGAAGCAATCATTAATAGAAAAGAAGTTCGTGCTCTTCTTCCATATGATGTTGAAATTCTTCGCGGTGCTAAACCAAACATTGTTAAAGACAACAAAGGTAAAGAATTTAAAATTTACTCTTTCTATGCTTTAAAACGGGAACCGGAACTTACTGGCGAAGTAATTACCGACGCAATTGCAACTTTTGACCCAACAACCAACCAACCAATTGTTACAATGTCGATGAACGCCGATGGGGCTGACAAATGGGCAAGAATAACTGGTGCTAACATTAAAAAACGAATTGCTATTGTTCTCGATAATCTGGTTTATTCCGCTCCAGTGGTTCAGCAAAAAATCGTCGGTGGAAATTCACAAATAACTGGAATGAGTAGTGCCGACGAGGCTAAACTATTGAAAATTGTTCTAAAAGCGGGTGCTTTGAAAGCACCAGTTCAAATTATTGAAGAGAGGATTGTCGGTCCATCGCTTGGTGAAGATTCGATTCAACGAGGGGTTCAATCTCTTTTGATTGCTGCAATTCTTGTTCTGCTCTTTATGATGATTTATTACTCTCTTGCAGGGATATACGCTAATGTTGCTGTTATTATAAACGTTTTACTCATTATTGGGATAATGGCAGCATTCCAAGGAACATTAACACTACCCGGAATTGCTGGAATTATTCTTACAATCGGTATGGCTGTGGACGCCAATGTACTTATTTACGAGCGTATTCGTGAAGAACTCGAAAAAGGACGCTCGATTCGTTCTGCAATTGACGAGGGGTATACCAAGGCGCTTTCCGCTATTCTCGACTCGAACATCACAACTTTTATAACTGGATTGATTTTGTATTTCTTTGGAACTGGTCCAATTCAAGGATTTGCAATGACTTTGATGATTGGTATCATTACAACTCTTTTCACTGCAATACTCATATCAAAGGCGCTTTTCCAAATTACACTTAATTTAGGCAAAACAAATATCAGCTTTGGTCAGCCAAAAGCAGTTAGTTCATTATAATTTGGGGGATTTATGCAATTTTTCAAAAAACCAAACATAGACTTCGTAGGCAAAAGAAACCAATTCTTTATTATTTCATCAATCCTTATTGGACTATCAATTCTTTTGATAATTATTTTTGGATTCCGTTTTGGAATTGACTTTACTGGTGGGACTGAAATCGCAATTTCAGTTGAAAAAAATATTACCACTGATGAACTAAGAAAAATATTAGCCCAGAACAAAATCGTCCCAGACGAAATTAAATCCTATGGCGAAAAAAATCAATTCCTATTACGTTTGAAGGAAGTTGGCGAAGATGCTAATAGAATTGAAACAACCCTACTTTCTTCTTTAAAAGATTATTCAATTAAAATTCTGAAAAAGGATACGATAGGGCCAAAAATCGGTGCTGAACTTCGATTTCAAGCAGTCATTGCCGTACTTCTTTCAATAATTGCAATGTTAATTTATATCGGATTGAGATTTGAGTTCACTTTCGGGCTTGGTGCAATTATTGCTCTCGTACACGATGTTATTTTTACCCTTGGAATGATAGTGCTCTTCGACAAACTCGGAATAATTAACTTGGAAATCAACCAAGGAATTGTAGCGGCGTTACTTACAGTTGTTGGTTATTCTGTTAACGATACGGTTATTATTTTCGACAGAATTCGAGAAAATCGCGAAAAACACAAAGGAATCCCCTTTGCAAAAATAGCCAACCTAAGCATAAACGAAACATTATCCCGAACAATTATCACAGTATTAACAGTATTAATTGTGTTACTCGTAATGGATTTCTTTTCTGGTCCCGTTTTGCAAGGCTTTGCTTTTACAATGACAGTCGGAGTTATCGTTGGAACTTATTCTTCGATTTATATTGCAACTTCGTTCGTATTGTGGTATATGAAAAAAGTTAAAAAAATCAATATTGAAGAAGATATTGCTAAACAAACAGTAGCAGCAAAGGCATAAAAATGGAACAATCTGAATTTCAAACAATCGAACTAACTTCTGATGTATTATTGATAAAACTTCCCCCAAAGTTACTTGGGGGAAGTGCTACATCAGTAATGAATGAAATTGTCGAAAACGCAAAAGTGAAGAAATTAAAAGCACTTCTCCTTGATTTAAGTAATGTTGAAGTAATTAACAGTCTTGGTCTTGGAATGATTGTCGCTGCTTACACATCTTTAAAAAAGAATTCGATTGCTTTAATTCTAATTTCACCCTCGGACAAAGTTCTGAACCTTTTGAAAATTACCCACTTGGATACAATTTTCAAGATTTACAATTCCGCAGATGAGTATCTTTCCGCCTTATAGTTCGAAAACACAAAAAGTCAATAGTTAAGATAATTATCATCAAATTTTTCTTATTTTGCATTTCAAATATTTCAACTTCTAATAATGAGTGTTACATTAGTTGTCGGTGCCCAATGGGGCGATGAAGGCAAAGGCAAAATTGTCGACATAATGAGTGAAAAGTTCGACATAGTTGCGCGTTACCAAGGAGGGGCTAATGCTGGTCACACCGTTGTTTTCAACGGGCAAAAATTTATCTTGCATTTGATTCCGTCTGGAATTTTGAACCCACAAACCATTTGCGTTATTGGAAATGGCGTTGTATTGGACCCTTTCGCTTTGCTCGATGAAATTGAACTTTTGAAAAAATTCAACATTAGTGTAAAAGATAGGCTTTTTATTAGCGACAAAGCCCATTTAATACTACCATATCACAAATTCTTAGACAAAATCAGCGAGGAAACAAGCGAAAAGTCTATTGGAACAACTGGACGCGGAATTGGACCAGCATATGTAGACAAATTTTCCCGCTGTGGAATTCGCGTTGGTGAAATCTTTGAAAACTCGTTCGAGAGTAAAATTGAAAAAAAATTTTACGAAAAAATTGATTTTATAACAAAAATTTATAATAAGGCTGTTGATGTTGACGTTTTAAACTCGGTTAAAGAGTACGTAACAGCAGTTGAAAAAATAAAACCTTTCGTAACAGACACTACTTCTTATCTATACGATAGCATCAAAAAGGGTAAGCAGATACTTGCCGAGGGTGCTCAGGGAACACTTCTGGATGTTGACCACGGTACTTATCCATTCGTTACTTGTTCAAATCCGACCTCTGGAGGTGCTTGCACTGGGTTGGGTATTCCGCCTACTTCTATCTCAAGAATAATTGGGGTTGCCAAAGCCTACACAACACGGGTGGGAAATGGACCCTTCCCAACAGAATTAAACAACGAACTCGGGAACAAAATTCGCGAGAATGGTTACGAATTTGGTTCAACTACTGGGCGTCCCCGACGATGTGGTTGGTTAGACCTTGTTGCATTAAAGTACTCCGTAATGATAAATGGAATCGAAAGTTTGGCAATTACAAAGATTGATGTTCTTAATGAATTTAGCGAAATTAACGCTTGCGTTGAGTATGAAATTGATGGTGAACCTACGGCTAATTTCCCCTCAAACTCTTCAAAATTGGAAAATGCAATTCCAATCTATAAAACTTTTCAAGGATGGAACAAATCATTAATTGGAATCAACAGAAAGGAAGATTTGCCAAAACAACTTCTCGATTACCTTGACTTTATTGAGGAATTCGTTGGTTGCCCAATTAAAATTCTTTCCACCAGCCCAGAGCGGAAAGATACGATATTTTTCTAACTGACACAATGGAAAACCGTATTGCTCGAATGTTCAATCAAATTTCCTACAGGTATGATTTACTTAATGATTTGTTAAGTTTTTGTATTCATCGCACCTGGTTGAAAAAAGCCGTAAATTCAATTCCAATACAAGACAAATTGAAAATTCTGGACCTTGCCACTGGCACTGGAAATTTCGTATTCGAGTTTCTTAAAGCAAATCAAAACCTCGATATTACTGGAATTGACATTGCTGAAAATATGTTGGAAATAGCGCGAAAAAAGAATTTCAAATACGGAAACAAAGCAAAGTTTCTTTTTGGAGATGCAACTGCTATTCCTTTTGCTGATAATTATTTCGACCTTGTTACTATCTCTTACGGAATTAGAAATGTTGCAAATGTTGAAAAATGCTTAAAAGAAATACACAGGGTTTTGAAACCAAATGGATATTTTCTCATAGTGGAATTTGGTCGTCCTCAATCTTGGTTTTTACCAATTTTTCGAGTATACCAAAATCTGTTCATTCGTTTTTTAGGTGGATTAATTAGCAAGAATTTCGATGCATACGACTATCTTGTCCGAACGGTCAACAAATTTCCAAGTGGTGAAAATTTTGTGGAACTCGTTAATCGAACCAATTTGTTTTACGATGTTACATTTAAGCCACTTACTTTTGGTATTGCTTATCTATACACTGGTAAAGCCAGAAAGCAAAACTAATTTGTTTTTGCTTTCAGTGTAGTAAGTAAATAATTGAAATCGCTTTCTTCGAGGTAATATTTGGCATTACAATATTGACATACCAATTCGTTTTGACCCAACTCTTGCATTTCCTTGATATCTACGTAACTTAAAGTCAACAATTTTTCGATAAAACTTTCCTTCGAGCAACGGCAGAAAAAGTCCACTCTGTCATTCTTAAGCAAAGTGAAGTCCCAAGGTAAAATCTTTTTTAAAACTTCATTCAAATCGTCACGGGGTTGGATAATTTGGGTCAATCTATCGAGTTTTTGCAATTTTTCTACAACTTCATCTTTTTCCTTTTCGGTTGCCCCGGGCATTGCTTGGACAATTATTCCACAAGAATTTGAGATTTTACCTTCATCATCGGTATCCGCATCAAGAATTGCTATTGAAAATATTTGCTCCGACTTTGCAAAGTAATAATTTAAGTCAGAAGAAATATCCCCACGAACCAACTTTACAATTCCTTGAACTGGCTCGGGTTCATTGTATAAAATCCTCATAACTCGGAAAATTCCACTTCCGAGAGCAGTATCGAATTCTTCCTTACTCAATTTGGAAACGGAGGGTGAATATTGGCAATAGCCACGAACTTCGCCAACTTGAATTGCCTCGGCTGTAACTTTGTTGACAAGACCTTCTCCAATAGCGTCGATAATAACTCGCTCTTCACCCGTCAAAAACACTGCAAGCAAAGAAGCAGCAGAAAGTGCTCGTGCAAGCAATAGAGCGGGAACTTCTGGCAATGAATGGCGATTCTGGGCTTCCAATGCAACATTGGTATTTTTAATTGCGGAAACACGAAAATGACCATTGTTAGCAAGCACGCTAACAACACGGGACTTTTCTTGATGTTTTTCAAATGTTAACGACATAGTTCAATTTGCAAATTAAATAAAGATTTAAAACGTCTTTCAATAATTAAAATTGCTTTAAAATGGAATTAACAGAGTTCTGGACAATATTATCGGCTAATGGTATAATTCTCGAAGTCGAACAATTGAAACTAATTGAACGATATGTAAAAGAATTGACCTATTGGAACGAAAAGGTTAATCTTGTTTCACGAAAAGACATCCAAAATGTACTCGAAAATCATATTCTCCACTCATTAAGTATTTTGAAATATGTTGACATACCCAAAAAGGCTCGTTGTATAGATGTTGGAACTGGCGGAGGTCTTCCGGGAATTCCACTGAAAATTGCAAGGCCGGATATTACAATGATATTAATTGACTCGATTGCGAAGAAAGTTAAAATAACAGAAATGTTGGCAAAACACACAGAATTGAGAAATTTCGAAGCAATTTGTGCACGTGCAGAGGAATTTGCCAAAGACAAAAATAACTTTGCACGGTTCGACGTTGTACTATCGAGGGGCGTTGGTAAAATTGCAACTATTGTTGCTTGGGTAAAAAATACATTACGGAACAACGGTCAAATAGTTCTTCTTAAAGGTGGAGATTTAACAGAAGAAATTAACGAAGCAAAAAAAATGTTTTCCAATCTTGTAGTAAATGAAATATTAATTAATTTGGTTGGTTATGACAAGTTTAAGAAAGATGATAAAAAAATCGTGGTTTGCAAATTCCAAAATTAAAGCATTTTGGATTCTGATTTTGATTACATTCATTTGGGGGTGTTTTTCCTTTGCCCAAACCATTGGTTCAACATCAAAATTGAAAATTGCAAGGGTTAAATACTCTGGTGGTGGGGACTGGTATAATGACCCATCTGGAGAAGTAAACCTCTTGAAGTTTATCAAACAAAATACAAACATACCCGTTGAACCAGTTTACGAATGGGTCGATTTGGCAAGCCAAAACCTTTTTGCCTATCCTATACTTTTTCTAACTGGTCACGGAAACGTGAATTTCAGCGAAAGAGAAGTTGAAAATCTTCGAACTTATCTTAAAAACGGTGGCTTTCTTTACATTGACGATGATTATGGACTGGATAAGTTCATTCGTAGAGAGATGAAAAAAGTTTTTCCAGACCAAGAGTTTGTTGAACTTCCATTTAACCATCCTATTTACAACATCCACTTTAAATTCGAAAGAGGTCTACCCAAAATCCACGAACACGACAATAAACCTCCCGGTGGCTATGGTCTTTTTTACAACGGACGGCTTTGTGTTTTTTACACTTATGAATCGAATCTTGGCGACGGTTGGGTCGACCCAGAAGTTTACAAAGACCCACCACAACTTCGTGAACAAGCATTGAAAATGGGTACAAACATTGTAATTTATGCTTTAACAAATTAGGTGTGCTATGAAAGAAAGCATAGAATTAATGGAATATACAATAAAAAGATTAAAAAGAACCAAAACATTAAAACTGCTTTCAGAGTTCACTGCTAATACTTTTAATCTTTTGACTTTCCTAATAGTTATGCTTTTCATTTTAACTTTCTTCGAACTTATTTTCAATTTCGATAGAATTACAAGAACCTTTTTAATATTTGGCATATTAATGAACTTCGTTGTTTTCTTTTACATTGGAAATTATAGCACACTATCCACAATCTTTGGTCGAAAACGAAGATTATCATTAGACAGATTGGCTCTGGAAATAGGTTACTACTATCCTGATGTAAAAGATAGGCTTTCCAACTCCTTACAACTTTTCTCAATGCTACAAAATCCAGATGGTTTCTCCCGCACTCTAATTTTGAAAAGCATAGAAAATGGACTATCTGGCACCGAAAAATACGATTTCAATGTCATCATAGACAAAAAACGATTAAAAAAATCTTTTGTTCGTTTTCTGGCTTCGTTGCTTTTGTTTCTTTCAATTTGCCTGATTTTCCCAAATAGTTTTGGTTTTGCTTTCTATCGTATAGTCAATTTCAACAAATCATTCATTCCGCCCCCTCCTTTTTCTCTGATTATTTATCCCAAGTTCGAGACTGTGAAAAAAGGAGAAAATGTCCGCATTTTGGTTAAAGCACAAGGAAAAAGTCCGCAAACAATAATCCTTAAAATCAAAGAACAACAACAAGAAGAATACGAAAGCATTCCTTTGAATTTAGATTCTGGTAATGTTTACGTTTACCAATATCCATCAATAAAAAATTCAATCAAGTTTTATGCACAAGCAGATTGGGTGACTGAAAAAGTTACCTCTGACATTGGTGAAGTTGTTGTTATCGACAATCCCATTGTCAAAACTATTCAGGGAATAGTTCATTTCCCTGCCTATACCCAAAAACAACCATTCTACTTTACTGAACAAAATGCAGATTTGAACGTTCTTGTTGGTTCCCAAATTCATCTATCCATTTTATCCAACAAAAAAATAAAAGAAGCACAAGTTTACTTGTTAAAAGAACGCCAAGAAAACGAACAAATTCGCTTTGACACAAGTTTTGTTACATTAAATGTAGAAGACAGAAAAGCAAACGGCTCGTTCACAGCCAATTTCAATGGCTTCTACTTTGTCCAATTGCGAGACTATGATAATTTGCAAATTATCAATCCAATACAATACAAGATTAATGTCTTTCCCGATGCATATCCAGAAGTCAAATTATTGGAACCAGAAACCGATGTTAAACTCACCGAGGCTGGCTTGCTTCCAATGATGATTTATATTAGCGACGATTATGGTTTTTCGGGACTCCAATTGAAATATCGATTGACCAATTCAAATTACACTTCACCTTGGAAGGAATTTAAGCACATAAACATACCCTATCCAACTGATAAGACGGAATCGAATGTAGCGTATATTTGGGACCTAAATGCTTTGCAAATCTCACCAGCAGACGAATATGAATTCTATGTCGAAGTTTTCGACAACGACAGAGTCAGTGGACCAAAATCCACAAAGACAAATACTCTTCGGGTTAAGTTACCGTCGTTAGAGGAAGTTTTAAGCGAAACATCGAAAGCACAAGAAAGCATAACAAAAGAGTTGGATAAAGCATTGAAAGAAGCGAGCGAAATCAAGAAGGAAATGGAAAAAATCGAACGAGAATTGAGCAAAGAAAAACTACAGAATCAAATGGACTGGTCCGAAAAGAAACGAGCAGAAAACCTTTTAAACAAACAAAAGGAATTGAGCAATAAACTTTCGGAAATACAGAAAAACCTTGAAAATCTTACCAAGCAAATGACCGAAAACAATTTGCTTTCCCCAGAGACATTGCAAAAATATATGGAATTGCAAAAACTGCTTAAAGAAGTGAATTCCCCAGAATTGAGGAAACTACAACAGCAATTTGAACAAGCCTTGCAAAAATTATCACCAGAGGAAATTAAGAAAGCAATGGAAAACTATAAATTCGACGAAGAGCAATTTCGAAAAAACCTTGAACGAACCATCAAAATTCTAAAAAGATTGCAAGCAGAACAGAAAGCAGATGCTTTACAAAAAATGGCTGAAGAATTGTTGCATAAACAAGAAGAATTGCAAAAACAGCTTGATAACACAAACCCCAATGACAATGCTATGAGGGAAAAACTTGCATCACAGCAAGAGCAAATTCGAAAGGATTTGAACTCAATCGAGAAGGAATTGCAAAAACTTGCTGAAATTATGAAAGAAATTGGCAACGATATGCCTTTAAACGAATTGGAACAAGCCGAGCAAGAACTTTCTGCAAACGAAACAAGCAAAGATATGCAAGACGCATCAAATTCTATCCAAAGCGGTAATTTCAACCGTGCAAAGCAATCGCAAAACAAGGCAAAAAGCCGTTTGCAAAAGTTTGCCAATCAAATGAAAAAAGTGCGAGATGAGATTAACAAAAAAGTAACAAAAGAAGCAATAGAAAAAATGGAGAAAGCACTCAACGATATGATGACACTTTCCAAAGAACAATCGGATTTGAAAAGGCAAACTCAAAACACTGACTACAATTCTTCGAAAATCCCAGAACAAGCGAGAACACAAGCAAATTTGACCGAGTCTTTAATGGAACTCGCAATTTCTCTATTTGAATTATCGCAGAAATCCTTCTCGGTTACCCCAGAAATGGCAAGGAACATAGGCGAGGCTTTGAACTCAATGCAGAAGGCTGTCGAAAGCCTTGCCAATAGAAATCTTGGCAAAGCAAAAGAATTCCAAGACCAGGCAATACAAGCAATGAACCAAGCCTCGATACAAATGCAAGATATGTTATCACAGTTGAAAAATCAAGGTTCTTGCGACAATCCTGGTGGTATGGGGGAAAATGGCAAAGGAAGTTCATTCAACTTTATGCAAAGACTTCAGCAAATTGCAGCAAACCAACAAACAATCAACCAGATGGCTCAACAGTTGGCAAATCAAAATCAAGGACAGTTAACACAAGAGCAACAGGCTCAACTTGCAAGAATACTTGCCGACCAAGGAAGAGCCCAAAAGGCACTCGAAGACCTTGCAAACGAACAGAAACGTTTTGGGCAACAAGACCCACGGCTTACTGGCAATCTAAATAAAATTCTGAAAGAGATGGAAGAAGTAATTTCCGATTTGAAAAGTGGGAAAATTGATAGCGAAACATTGAAACGGCAAGAACGAATCCTTTCCAGATTGCTCGATGCAACCAAGTCTGTTTACGAAAGAGATTACGAGGAACGAAGGGAGTCCACCCCTGGAAAAGAACTTGCAAAGGAAAGTCCCAAGGCGCTTAATTTAAATATTTTAAACAAAAAATCAATTGAACAATTTCTTAATGAATTAAAACTAAAATACACTAAAGATTACGAAGTAATTATCCGAAAATACTTTAATTCGATACAAAACACTGTTCCAAATTAGTAGAACCCGATGATATTGACAAAAACTAATATTAAAGATTTAACTTACTGGTTGAATAAAACATACGAATTTGGAAGTGCAGTTTTGATTGACAAACCCAAGGACTGGACTTCATTCGACGTTGTAAACAAATTGAAAAAAGTTCTACGAATTAGGAAAATAGGGCATACGGGAACACTCGACCCCTTTGCCACAGGTTTGTTAATCCTCCTTTTAAACAAATTCACTAAAAAACAACAAGAATTTACCAACCTCGATAAAACATATATAGCCAAAATAAAACTTGGTGCAACTACTAAAACATTCGACACTACAAGCGAGGAAGAAAATCTAAAAAATATTGATGGAATTACAAATCAAGAAATAGAATCGGTTATAAAATCATTTGTTGGGGACTTCGAACAAATTCCACCAATGTATTCAGCGAAAAAAGTTTCTGGTCAACGACTTTACCAACTTGCCCGTCGAAACCAAGAAATTGAGTTAAAGCCTGTCCTTGTTAAAATTCATTCAATTGAGATATTTTCTATTGAACCTCCTTTCGTAGAATTCGAGGTTAAATGTTCCAAAGGAACTTACATTCGTTCGCTTGCAAACGATATTGGTAAAAAACTTGGCGTTGGAGCCTACTTGTTTGAATTAAGGCGAACACAAATTGGCAACTTTTCCGTCAATAATGCTTTCAAGATGGAAGAATTTCTAACAGAATTGAAAAAGGTGAGTTGATGGAAGTATTTCACGGAATTGAGCAAATTTCAAACAATTCAAAGCATATCATTACGGTTGGCACCTTCGATGGTGTGCATCTTGGACATCAAAAAATTTTAAATAGAATAAAAGAAATTGCTAAAATTGAAAACGGAAAGTCGTTAATAATTACATTCGACCCACATCCTCAATTTGTAGTCAAACGACCAGAGAAAGAACCCATCAAACTATTAACAACGATTGAAGAACGATTGCTCCTTTTCGAAAAGTTCGGTATCGAGAAAGTACTAATAATTCCATTCACCAAAGAATTTGCACAAATTTCCGCCGAAGCATTTGTTCGAGAGATTCTTCACCAAAAGGTAGGGTTTTCCCATATACTTGTTGGACACGACCATTTCTTTGGAAAGAATCGGGAAGGAAACTTTGAACTTTTGTCTAAACTTTCAAATGAATTAGGATTTTTTGTCGAAAGAATTCCCGCTTTCATTACAGAGGAAATAACTGTATCGAGCACAAAAATACGCAATGCTTTATTGCAAAATCAAATAGAATTGGCAAACAAGTTGCTGGGTTATCATTATTTTATAACTGGCACAGTTGTAACTGGAGACGGACGCGGTGCAAGTTTAGGCTTTCCAACGGCGAACATAAAGTTCGACGATGAACACAAACTTGTCCCTTCGAACGGAGTGTATTTGGTCTATTCGAATATTGACGGCAAAATCGTTTACGGAATGGCAAATTTAGGCTTTCGACCAACATTTCACAGCGAAAAGAAACGTGTTTTAGAGGTCTACTATCTTAATTTCGCTGGAGATTTATACAAAAGAAACTTAAAAGTACATTTTTTGAAATTCCTTCGAAATGAGCAAAAATTCAACTCTATTGATGAATTGTTAATTCAATTAAATAAAGACAAGGAACACAGTCTAAATCTTATTAACAATTTGAATTTGAAAAATTTTTTTTAATTTTGTAATTCTTATTTGGAGTTTTCAATGATTTTAAAAGAACAGAAAGCCGAAATTATCAAAAAATTTGGTGGAGACGAAAAGAACACTGGGCTAACCGAAGTCCAAATTGCCCTATTAACCGCTCGTATTCAAGATATAACGAACCATCTAAACACACACAAAAAGGATAACCATAGCCGACGCGGATTAATTAAATTAGTAAGTAAAAGAAAACGCTTATTGAAGTACCTCGAAAAAACCGATATCAATCGCTATCGTCAAATTTTAGCCTCCTTAAATTTAAGGAAGTAGTTAATACTCGTGAAAAATCGAGCGGTTTATTTGCAATAAATAAACCGCTTTTTTCGTTTCTATTTGCTTAATCAAGTTTAAAGGAAATACGAAAAATGGAAAGTAACAATCGGGAAAGCGTGGTCGTTAAAATCGATTTTGATGGAAAAGAATACTCTCTTGAAGCGGGAAAATTTGCAAAATTTGCAAATGGCTCTGTAATGGTCAAATACGACGACACAATGGTTTTGGTTACCGCTGTCGCTTCCGATACCGAACGAACTGATATCGATTTTCTTCCACTTCAAGTAGAATATAGAGAAAAAAGTTCATCTGCTGGAAAAATTCCCGGCGGGTTTATCAAACGCGAAGGCAAACCAACCGATCGCGAAATTTTGGCTGCAAGGCTAATCGACCGCCCCATCCGACCTATGATTCCTAAATCCTGGCGTTATGAAACTCAAATCATTGCCACAGTATTTTCTTCACAACCAGATGTGGACCCGGATACTCTTGGTATGGTTGGCGCTTCTGCTGCATTAATGATTTCGGACATACCTTTCAACGGACCTATTTCAGAGGTTCGCGTTGGTCGTATAAATGGCGTCTTCAAAATCAATCCAACTATCGACGAACTTAAAAATTCAGATATGGATCTGACCGTTGCCGGCTCCGACACTTCCATTGTAATGGTTGAGGGCGAAGCAAAAGAAATTTCCGAGGAAGATTTCCTTCAAGCCCTACAATTTGCACACGAAAAAATCAGACTTCTTAATGCTATGCAAAGAGAACTCGCCGAAAAAGTTGGTATTCCAAAACGCGAATACAAGGAAATTGTCTATCCCGAAGATTTGGTTAATCTCATTGAAAATTCCATCAAAGAAGAACTTGATAATTACATTCATACAATAACCACAAAGAAAGAAAGAAAAGAGTGGCGGGAACGATTTGTCCAAAAAGCACTCGAGGAGGCTGTTGCCACATTTGGGGAAAAAGAAGAGTACGCCGAATTCAATTTCGAAATGGCTGTTGCCAACATCGTGAATGAAATCGAAAAGAAAGAAATGCGCAAAATGATTTTGAACGAGAACCGAAGGCTCGATGGTCGAGGTTTAAAGGATATTAGACCGATTTATTGCGAGGTTGGGCTTTTACCGAGAACTCACGGTTCATCGCTTTTTGTTCGCGGTGAAACACAAGCACTTTGTACTACAACTCTTGGCACCAAGGAGGATGAACAAATTTTTGACGGCATTTTCCCAGTTTACACTTCCCGCTTTATGCTACACTACAATTTTCCACCTTTCTGCACTGGTGAAGTTGGAAGGTTAACTGGTGTCAGTCGGCGTGAAATTGGACACGGAAACCTTGCCGAGCGAGCATTAAAAAATATGCTTCCAGACCAAGATGATTTTCCCTATACGATTCGGGTTGTGTCCGATATATTAGAATCTAATGGCAGTTCCTCTATGGCTACGGTATGCGCCGGAAGCCTTTCTCTTTTTGACGCCGGAGTTCCAATGAAGAAAGCAGTAGCCGGAATTGCAATGGGATTAATCAAAGAAGGAGACAATGTTGCAGTTTTAACAGACATACTTGGCGACGAGGACCATCTTGGCGATATGGATTTTAAAGTGGCTGGAACGAAAGATGGAATTACTGCCTGCCAGATGGACATTAAAATCGAAGGGCTATCCATCGAAATTATGCGAAACGCGCTCCAACAAGCAAAAGAAGCCAGATTGAAGATTTTAGAAATTATGAACAATACAATTTCCCAACCAAGACCGGATATTTCACCATATGCTCCACGGTATACCACTATAAAAATCCCGACCGATATGATTGGACTGGTAATTGGTCCCGGGGGCGAAACAATCCGTTCAATTGCAAAAGAAACCAATACATCGATTTACATTGAAGAAGATGGAACAGTTCAAATTGCAGCAACTTGCAAAGAAGATAGCCAACGAGCCAAAGAAATGATTGAAAATCTTGTACGTAAGCCAGAAGTTGGCGATGTTTACAAAGGGGAAGTTAAAGAAATCCGCGAAGGGCTTGGGGCTATTGTCGAATTTCTACCAAAGAAAACTGGTTTGCTCCACATTTCCCACATCGACTACAAGAAGATTAATAGAATATCGGACATACTTAACGTTGGCGACAAAGTGGACGTAATGTTAATCGAAATCACAGCCGATGGGAAGTACAAATTAAGCAGAAAGGCATTGCTTCCCAAACCGGAGCATTCGGGCGTTGGACCTTCGAGTCGACCCAGGAATTATCCTCAACAAAATAGGGTCCGATAGTTGTTGATTTACATAAGTTTTTTTAATTTTGCATTTTAAAGGCGCATTCGTCTAGTGGTTAGGACACGGCCCTCTCAAGGCCGCGGCAGGGGTTCGAATCCCCTATGCGCTACAAAATTTTACATTCCCATGATTTTCTTAATTTTCTATTTTTAATATTTTAAAAAATGAAACAATTATATTTTGGTGACTGCCTTGATGTTTTAAAAAAATTTGCTCGCGAGCATCCAAAAGGATTTATTGATCTAATTTATATCGACCCACCTTTTAATTCCAAGCGCGATTATAATATTTTATTTGAGCACATTGAAATGGAAGATACCAAAGCCCAAAGAGAAGCATTTACAGATACTTGGAGCAATGTCAGTTATATTGATTCATTGAATGAATTAGCAGATTTACACGATGATGTCTATCAATTCCTAAAAACACTTGATAGAATTAATATTTCTACATCTACAGTTTCCTATTTGACAACTATGGCAATAAGAATATTTTATATGCATAAAGTTTTGAAAGATACTGGCTCCTTCTATTTACATTGCGACCCAAATATGAGTCACTATCTCAAAGTTATATGTGATTTGATTTTTGGGAGGAATGTCAGATTCAATGAATTAATTTGGTGCTACAAAGAGCGTGAAATTTCAAAAAAACAATGGAATAAAAAACATGACGTAATTCTGTTTTATACAAAATCAATGAATAACAAATTTAATTGGGAATTAGTTGCAGAGGATTATAGCCTGGGTACATATAAAAAATTTAATTATGTTGATGAAAACGGACGCCGTTTTCAAATTAGAGGGAAAGGGGGACCTTACCTTGGAAAACAAGGGTTAAGTATCGAATTAGAATCAACCCATCCAGAGTGGGTTTACCGTGATTATTTGGATAAATCACCTGGTGTTCCACCAAGAGATTGGTTTATAATCCCGGTGATAAATAGGGCTTCCAAAGAGCGTCTTGGTTATCCAACTCAAAAGCCCGAAGCATTACTGGAAAAAATTATTCTAGCCTCATCGAACGAAGGCGATCTTGTCGCCGATTTCTTCTGTGGCTGTGGGACTACAATAGCAGTTGCTAATCGTCTCAATCGACAATGGATTGGTGTAGATATTTCCCATCTAGCAATTCGCTTGGTTCTTAAAAGACTTACAGACCCTTACGACGACGAAACTAAAAAATCAATTTTAAAAGAAATTGAAATTCACGGATTTCCTCGTGATATTGCTTCTGCAAAAGAACTTGCAAATAAAGGGACAAAAGGTAGATTGGAATTTCAATATTGGGTCGTAGAAATTTTACTTGGTGGAATAGTGAATCCCAAAAAATCGGCTGATGGAGGTTGGGACGGCTATATTTCCTTTGCGAAATCAGAAAATGAAAGAGGCAAAATATTGATTGAAGTAAAAAGTGGCTCCGTTAATATTAATATGATTCGTTCTTTTATTCAAGTTGTTGAAAAGCAAAATGCAGATTTAGGATTCTTTGTTTGTTTCAAAGAATATGTAACAGACTCAATGAAAAGCGAGGCAAAAAAAGTAGGCAAATACAATGGTTTCAACATCGACCGAATTCAAATTATCACAATAGAGGATCTTCTCGAAGGAAATGGACCCAAATTGCCCGGTGGTGCCGACCCAACAATATTCAAAAAGGCAACCAAGGAAGTTAGACCGATAAATAACAATGATAAGTTATTCTATGACTAATAATTTCGGGAATATTTTTAAATCTAAAAATTACATTTTCAATCCAGATGAAGAATTTTTTGAAACGCTTTTTCAAAAAGATGGTATTAGAATCGAAAAAATTATTTCAAAAGGACATTGTTCACCATCCGGTTTTTGGTACGACCAAGAAGAATACGAATGGGTAGTTCTTTTGAAAGGGAAAGCAATATTAAAATTCGAAGATAACCAAGAGATTACTCTTAACAGCGGAGATTATATATTAATTGAACCACATCGTAAGCATCGGGTTGAATGGACAACACCCGATGAAGAATCCATCTGGCTTGCAATATTCTTTAAATAAATTATTGGATTAACCCAGGAAGCAATTTTTTTACAATAATTGGCACTGCTTCCATAACTTTGTCTTCTGGCTTGAAAATATCTCGTGCCTGGTGATCTGGGTAGGCAAGTTTCGTGTTGACATCGTAAATGTAGGCATTAATTAAAATCCGTTCGGCTTTACGATTAAAAGTCCCACTAATCACAGCATCAGCGTTAAGCATTTTCACAGCCTTCCACATATCCGTCGGATATTGGGGGTTAGTCGGGTCAAGATTAAATTGACTAACAAGGAAATCAATAGAATCTGCCGGAATAATTACAAAGTATTTTTGGGTCGAGTCGTACTGGTGAAGCAATTTTGCTACGCTATCTTGAAGTTGATAACTGAGAAGGTTCAAGGAAAGATCGCCGTCCATATTCTGAAAGGGAAGCACTGCAATGCGAAGTTGCGAGAACGAAAAAGAAAAATGCAATAGAAAAATCGTAAAAATCGACAACACAAACTTTCTCATTTTTCCTCTCCCTAATTTATTTCAAAAATCACAGGGGATTATTCTTCAAGTAGTCCCTCACCTCGACAAATGCATTTTGAATGACGTCCTTCATCTGTTGAGCCCTTTCCCAATTTTTTTCCTTGGCATACCCCATCAATTCAATTCCCAGATGAGCGATATGGTCCAAACCAAATTGAAAACACGAACCTTTCAAAGTATGAGCAAATCTGTACAAATCTTCGTGATTCCGCTGTTGAATTAGATTGTCAAATTGAGAGTCGATATCAGCGAGCCAATTGTCAACGAATTCTGGCAACAGTTCCCTAACAAATGGATCGTCAGATAGTTTCATAACTAAACCCTTTGTCGAACATAACACGGTTAGAACCGTTCAGATGAAAGGGTTGTAAGCCGAATTCTGTCTGCACCAGAGAACCTGGTGGAGGCAGCCATTTATCTGGGAGCATTGTCACCAATGCCCTCAAGCGGTCTACCCAGAAGCACAACCCGAGAGGGTTACCGATGGAGCCACTCGGCTGGGTTTCCCCAATGCTTCCCTATTTGACCTTGCTCCGCCCGGGGTTTGCCAAGCCACTCTGGTCGCCCAGAGTGCTGGTGGGCTCTTACCCCACCGTTTCACCATCGCCTCCGTGACGCTTGCGGTTCGCAAGCCGGATTGGCAGACTGTTCTCTGTGGCACTTTCCGTCAGCTTGCCCCGTCGGGGCTCGCTGCCTTCCCGTTAGGAAGCGGGCTGCTCCGTGGAGTTCGGACTTTCCTCAAGGATTCCGAAGAACCCTTGCGGCTGCCCACCCTTCCATCAAAGAACGGCTCTAACTATTCAAAAATACAAAATTTTATAATATGTACTCACTGTCAATTTCTAAATCTTCTGGATATAGAATTCTACCACAATTCTCGCAAGTGTATAGTTTATCAAGATTGTTACGAATTTCAATAATTTTCTGTGGTGGAATATGGCTAAAACAACCAGTGCAACTATTTCTCTTAACCTTGACAATCGCATCTTTATGAGTATTTCTAATTCTTTGATAAAACTCCAAAGTGTGCTTGTCCAAATGCTCAATTATTTTCTGCCGAGCCTCTTTAATTTCTTTCAATTCATCATTTTGGTTGGTCGCAATCAATTCGTAGTCACGCTCGTACTCTTGTAATTCCTTCAATGCTTCGGCAGCTTCTTGTTTTTGTTGTTCAAGAACATTTACCAGATTTTCCTCTTTCAAACTTGTGAGTTGCAATTCTTGCGAAATTCTATTAAATTCGCTCCTTGCAAATTCAATCTCTCGCGTTATTGCATCAAATTCTTTATTGTTTCGCACCATAAATTGTTGCTTCGAAAGTTTCTCTTCGCGTGCTTTCAACTCTTCGAGTGCTTTTTTCGATTTCACAATGAAATCGCGAACTTCTTCCAAGACTTTTTGGGTCTCTTTGACATAGGATTCTAATTCTTTGTAATGCTCCTTCTTCTCTTTAATTTTTTGTGGCAAATCGCCAAACTCATCTTCAAGGTCGTCTTGTCGCCTATCAACCAGTGACAATGCAACTAAATATTGAAGCGGATACTTCATCTTTCACCCTTTTTATTTACTACTAAAAATTTCTGCTTTTCGTTGTAATCGATTTCAGCAAAATACCTAACTGGATTTGTGTATATATTAGAGACGAAAAAAGTTATCTCTTGTTTAAAAATATTTTCAAAAAGATTTTTCAAACCAATTGGTACAAAATATTCCATTTCCCAATGTCCAGGGTCAACCAACATCATTCTACCGTTGTATTCGTGGAAACTGTGGTATTTAATATCCGCAGTAATAAACGCATCGGATGGGAGTTGAAACGCATCCTTCGCAAAGCCCATACCACTGCCCCCGACAATTGCCACCTTTGAAATTTTTCCAGACTTGCCTTTGCACCAACGAAGTGGTGAAAATGTAACTTTTTGCACAAGTTCGAGAAATTCCTTCTCCGCAATTGGTTGCTGGAATTCCCCTACAACACCGAATCCAAATCCAGAATGCTTGGGATTGGCGACCAGAAAATCAAGGTTAACCAAACCCAATTTTTCTGCAAACAACCAACTTGTTCCACCTTTGAAGGCATCGAAATTGGTGTGGCAAACTATTAACCCAAGGCCATTTTGAATAAGTTTAGAAATTAGCAAACCCACACGAGTATCGTATGTTATTCTATCAACTGGATGGTAAATTAGTGGATGGAAACAAACAATTGTGTCGGCGTTATAATTTTTGGCTTCATCAATAACTTCGGAAGTAACTTCATACGCAATAAGAACTTGTTTAATTTCTTTGGGTTCTGTATATATTTGTATTCCTAACTTATCATCTTCAAATCCAGCATCGAAGGGAATAAATTCACCTATTCTAACTAAAAAATCTTCAATTCCCATCAAATTTTCAAAAATCAAAACTTTATAGCATACGAAATTACTAAACTTTTGCCTCATATACAATTTTTCATTATCTTTACGTTTTATTTTTTGATAACTTGGACAAAAATGATGAAAAAAAACTTTTACCTTCTGGTTTTATTTTATACAATTTTTTTGACTAATATTTCTTATTCAAACGACGAGACTCTTAGTGCTTCACTTCCAATTCAGTTCGATACAACTATTGTTTTTCAAAGCCCAAGACCTTTACTTTCCAATCAAATCAAAACTTTGACAAAGCCAAAGTTTTGGGGTTTAAACATTATCCTTTCAAACAGTGGTTTTGGCTTTGGTGCATTTTATGAAGTCTACTTCTGGAAAAACACTAATTTGTTTATAAATCTTTATCTATCTGGGGTAAGGAATACAGACGAGTTTGAATTTTACGACCCTTATACTGGTGAACTTTTTATTCCTGGTAAAGTAAACCGACTGTATATGTTTCCCCTTACTTTTGGTTTATCTCAATCATTCTTAACAGAAGTTCTTGGAACAAACTTCACTCCCTATGCAAACATTGGATTAGGACCAACATTCATCGTATCAACTCCCTACGATAAGGAGTTTTTCACATCTCTTGGTTACGCAAGAATGTATATTCGCTTTGGTATTTTTGTTGGGTTAGGAGTTAACATTCCCATAGCAGATAAATCCTATTTTGGGGTCTCGGGAAGGCAATATTGGATTCCATTTGGTGGTTCGGGGTTAGAAAGCATAAAAGACAAACCAATTAAAGATTTTGGGGGGTTCTTTCTCGGTTTGAACTTCGGAATCAAAATTTAATTTCGATAGAACTTTTAAAATTTACACGCAAACATTTATTCAAGTTGTATTAGTTGCCCTAACTGGCTTGCGAAAGGTTTGAAGAAATAATAGAGCGAATTTCATCAATAAGTTTGTTAATTTCAGATTTGCTTGGATTAATAACTACCTCCAATGGTTTACCAATGATTACCTTTACTTTTCCAGTTTTGAAAAAGAATTTTCCTTTTGGCAATATATTATTTGCTCCCACGATGGTCACGGGCACGATTGGTTTCCCACTTCTTATTGCCAGATACATAGCACCTCTTTTAAATTCTTGCAATTTTCCGTCGTGCGAACGGGTACCTTCTGGAAAAATCAATATCGAAACATCTTTCTGAATCAAATCCAATGCTTGACTTAAACTTGTTCTTGCCGAGACAGCCTCCTCTCGCTCGATAGCAATAAAATCTGACTTTTTTAAATACAATCCAAAGATGGGAATACTTTCTAATTCCTTTTTGTACATTATCCTTAAATTGTTTGGAATTGCAACAAAGACAGAAGGAATATCGAAGTAACTTGAATGGTTTGCTACAAAAACGTAGGATTTATCTAAACCAATGTTTTCGATACCATTTGATTCAACTTTAACTCCAGAAAAAAACAAAAGTCTTTTTGCCCAAGCCCGATAATGACCCAATTTAAAATAGCGAGTTCCGAGAAGGAACATTCCAAGAATACCAAGAGTGGAATCAATGAGAGTTACTAAAAGGACAAAGAAGAAACGAAATGGGAAAGACAACAAATCTAAAAGAGATTTCAATTTCTGGATTTACAAACAGTTTGACAAATTTCGACAATCGATGGGTCGACAATTCGATAAAAACGTTGCAAACCCGCCGGACGACACTGTAAAATTCCTGCTTCCTGCATTATCTTAATTTGCTTCGAAACGTTTGCTTGCATCAAACCAGTGGCGTTTATAATTTCTGTAACACATTTTTCCCCTTCCATCAGACATCGTAAGATTTTCAATCGAGAAACTTCGGATAATATCTTGAAGATTGAAGATAATCTTTTTAAATCCTCATCTGTAAATGTTTTAGAGCCCTTCATTTTGTTTTCATTTCCTAACTTTTTTAAAATCACAAAAATAATAAAATTATTTTTTTAAAATCTTAAATTCAACTCGTCGGTTCATTTGCCTTCCTTCCTCTGTTTCATTAGATTCTACTGGAAATTTTGAACCATAGCCACGAATTTGTAACCGATTTGGGTCTATCCCATTTGAAATCAAGTAATCTGCAACAGATTTAGCCCTTAGACGGGAGAGATTTAGGTTATATGCATCAGAACCAATGCTATCCGTGTGACCAGAAATTTCAACTATAAGTTCAGGTCTTTCTTTCATCAACTTAACTAATCTTTTTAATTCTGGAAAAGATTCTTCACGCAATTGGTAATCTTTGTAATCGAAAAATATGTTGTTCAATCGAATACTTTCGCCAACTTCGATTGGTACAAGGTATAAATCCCTTCGAATTTCCTGGTAACGCAAATCCAAACGAATATCAATATTCTCATTAACTGAAAGGAAACTATCTGCCTGGGCAAGAAAACCGTAATGTGAGCCACCAGGAAGCACAATTTTATACTCTCCTGTAACTGGGTTCGATTCAGCGATTCCAATTACTTTTCCATCTGAAAGCGTTTCGTATTGAATTTTTGCGTACAAAGGTTGATTCGTTTTTTTGTTGAGCACTTTTCCAGAGACAATCACTACGGGTTTTGGTCTCAATGCTTTAGGAAGGAATATTTTAAAGATATCCTCTCTGCCATAAGAATTTTTCGTCGATACGAAATAGGCATAATCTCCAGAAGCAGGAATGGTAAAATATGCATCCCAGGAATCGGTGTTTACAATTTTTCCAAGATTAACTGGTTTACTCCATTTCCGCCAAGTGGAATCCAAACGCCTGGTCATAAAAATATCCAAACTACCATAGCCTGGGTATCCCGCAGAGGAAAAATAAAGAGTTTCATCATCGTAAGCAAGGAATGGGGAAGTATCATCGTCCGCTGTGTTTACATCGGGACCCAAATTCATTGGCTTTGAGAATGTTCCGTCGTCAAGCCTAAAACTTACATATAAATCTAATCCTCCGTATGAATCACGTGCTTCGAGTGATAATATAAGTATTCTTCCATTCAAGGCAAGGAAATATGCAGTTTTTTCATTAAAATTTTCTAAATCTCTAACAACGATTTCCTGGGGAAAATCCCAATCGTAACCGTTAAACCGAGCAATTGAAACTCCTTTTCGCATTGAACCATCGGGATTGTACACATTTCCAACAATTAGCGAAAGACCATCGGGCGTAGTTCCAAAAGCAAAGTTATGATGTTCATTGTTGATAGGTTTGGGCAAAATCGTCGCAGGGGAACAATTTCCAAGCGAGTCAATGTCTGAATACCAAATGTCTTGTTTCTTTTGTGGCCCAAAGTTCCCAGGATGGCCCTCGCGAGTGAAATAAAGTCTTTTCCCATCGGGTGTAACAATTGGCAAAAGTTCAATATACTGGGAATTTACATTGGGACCAAGATTTATTGGTTTACTCATTTCAATTGGTGGTATACTAATTTCATTTATTTTCACAGTGTAGGAACGTTCATCCTCGGAGGATATCCCGACAGCATCAACTTGAAGAAAATCGTTTAAAGTATTTGTCTTGAAAAAAATTTGGATTGACTTTACTTTATAATTTGTCTTTTCAATTACTTCTTTAAATAATACGCCTTTAGCACCTTTTATTTCAAAAAATTGCTTGTTGTAGGCGAGGTACTTTTTGTTGTTCTCATCGTAAAGATAAATTTGATAGATGCAATCGGGGGAGTTATTCAAGTTGACAATAATAGTTCTAACCTGTTGAGGGTTGGAAAATCCAAGATGAATATATTCAACCGTTTTACTCCGCACATATCTTGGTGTCCAAGCACAAGGAGTGAAACCGAAGTCGGGTAGAACACTTGGCTCGCCAAGAGCCTGCTCAATAGAATATTGCTTCACCCCAAGTTCAGATGAATATCCTACAACATAGGATGCCCATTGTATTTCAGCAAAAGATTTGTTTAACAAAATAAAAAGTAAAAGTGCAATAATTGTGAAATTAATTTTCATACAACTTTTGGTACAAAACTCGTAACATTTGAAATTGTTTAACATTATGCACGCGTATGATATCAATTTTGAAATTTAGCAACAAAGAATGCAACAGTAAAGTTGGTAAATCACGCTCAATTGGATTATCAATATTCAGTGTCTTGCCAATAAATGATTTCCGTGAGATTCCCAACAGCAAAGGCACATTTAACTCATAAAATCTTGGGATATTGCGAAGCAATTCCCAATTATGTTCAACTGTTTTACCAAAACCAATGCCTACATCAGCAACGATTGATTTAACACCAAATTGTTTTGCTATATCAATTTTGTTTTTGAGAAAGGAAAAAATTTCCTCGACCACATTTTCATATTTTGGATTAATCTGCATTGTCTTTGGTGTTCCCTGCATATGCATAATTACCAATGTGCAATTCTTTTCTCCTGCGAGCGAAGCCAAACGAATGTCATTTTGTAAACCGCTAACATCATTTATAATTGTCGCCCCCGCTTCGATTGCGGCTTTTGCAACATCATACTTTGTAGTATCAATCGAAATGACTGCATCTGGTCTTTCCTTTTTTATTCCCTCGATTACTGGAATAACTCGTCGAAGTTCTTCTGTTACGCTAACAGGGTCCGAACCAGGTCTTGTACTTTCTCCACCGATGTCGAGAATATCCGCACCATCTTCCAGCAACTTTAAACCCCAAGCAACCGCAGCCTTTGAGTCATAAAACATTCCACCATCTGAAAACGAATCTGGAGTTACGTTAACAATACCCATTATTTTCGGAAAATTCATATTCTTTCCTGAAGATTAAAAACAAAATTATAAAATAATCAACTGGAAAAAACTTTTACTATAATTTTATGTTAATGTATAAATTCCAAATGGAAAAAGTCAACATTCTTTGGTTTAGAAGAGACTTAAGAACAAGAGACAATCCCATCTTGTTTATCAAAGATAGCACCAAAGTTCTCCCAATATTCATTTTCGACAAAAACATTTTAAAAAATTTAAATCCAGAGGATAGAAGAATTTCATTCCTTTTCGACCAAGTCCTAAATTTAAAGAAAGAATTAAAAGACAAAAATCTCGACCTTGCATTATTTTTCGGAACCCCAGCAAATGTTTTCGATTATCTTTGCACTATGTTTGATATTTTCAACATATATTCCAGTTCGGATAATGATCCATACTCAAAAGAAAGAGATAATCAAATACACAAGTTGTTCAACTTAAAAATTGTTCACGACAATTTTCTTTTGCAACCTGAGACTATTAAATCAAAAGATGGAAAATCGTATACTGTTTTTACGCATTTCAAAAATGCTGTTTCTCCAATCGTCGAATTGTTTAGAAATTATCAAATTCCATCCCATTTCCCACAATTCAAACTTGCAGAATACCAAAATTTCAACCAAATTATTGAAGTTGAAAATGGACAAGCAAATCCTAAACCGATTGAAATTACCTCGTTAGGTTTCAAGCGAACCAAAATTGAATTCGAGGGAGCGTTGAAAACTCCACAGCAACTATTAAGCGATTTCGAAAAAATTGCAGATAATTATGACAAAATTAGAAACTTTCCTTCTGTAAGAGGAACTTCACTTTTGAGTGTTCATTTACGTTTTGGGACTATTTCAATACGTGAATTGTTTCGCTGGGCATTGGAAAAAAATTACAACTCGTTTGTGTCTGAACTGATTTGGCGAGAATTTTTTAATTACATTCTATTCAACTTTCCAGAAACTATAAACGAAAACCTACAAAAAAATATCAAAGTTGAATGGAAGAACAATCTTAACGATTTCGAAAAATGGAAAAATGGAGAAACGGGTATTCCTCTTGTCGATGCTGGTATCAGAGAACTTGTGCAAACTGGTTATATGCACAACAGAGTGAGAATGGTTGTTGCAAGTTTGTTGACCAAAAACTTACTTATCGATTGGAAACTTGGCGAAGAATTTTTCGCAGAATATCTCTTTGATTACGAAACTTCATCAAATATTGGAAATTGGCAATGGGTCGCTGGCGTTGGAACAGACCCACGTTCTGCGACAAGAATATTCAATCCTTTCATTCAATCGAAAAAATTCGACCCAGATTGCCAATATATTTATAAATATGTTCCAGAATTGAAAAACATTCCGCCAGATTCAATCCACAGCTATGATTTCATATTTAATAACAAAATCCCAAACTATTCCAAGCCAATAATAAAGGATTTAAATGCGACAAGAATTGAATTCTTTCGGGCTTATAAAAAAATAAAAGAGGAGAAATAATTACATTTACTATTAAACTTCCAAAAGTTTGTAGAAATAGTCTATTGCTTTCAAAATCCGTGAGCCATACCAAGAGAAGTAGTCTCCACGAACAATTCTTATTACTGATTCAGGGAAAAGAGTTTGGAACTCGGGCAAATGTTTTTCAGAAAATGGATAGGGTTCAGTCGAAAGAAAAACCAAATCTGGCGAAATTTCGAGCAATCGGTAAGGCTCGACCTTTGGATATCTTGAGTTTGAATTTAGTTTAACACCAAAATTTTGAAGTGAACACATTTCCAAAACTGAATTAATGAAAGTTTCCTTACCAACTACCATATAGGGCTTTCTCCAAATGAAATAAAGAACAGATTTTGCGTAATATTTTGAACCAGGAAGTTTTTCAGAAAATTCCTTTAAACTGCTTTTTATATTTTCAACAAGTTCTGTTGCTTTTTCCTGTTTACCCAAAATCAATCCAAGCGAAGAAATCATATTCATAGCATCGCCAAGAGTAACAACATTGCTCACCCAAACGGGGACATATTTCATCAGTTCTTCGATTTGCTCCTTTTGGTTTTCTTCTTTATTTGCAACTACAATGTCTGGATTCAAACTCAAGATTTGCTCAATGTCGATTTTTTTGGTACCTCCAATCTTTGGTATTGATTCAACCAAGCCTTTCGGTTCAACACAATATTTTGTTATTCCGACAATATTTTCCTTCAAGCACAAATCGAAAAGTGTTTCGGTTATAGATGGAACCAAAGAAATAATTTTCTTTGGAGTTTCCTTTAATTCAATTTTATTCCCAATTTGGTCATATATTATCATTTCTAAAATCAAATCTAAATCTAACAAAATCGTTTTTAATTGATTAGAAATTTAATAATTGACAATGAGAAAAAACAAACAAAAAGAAAGTGAAAAAACGGTAGTAAATGAAAATTTTACAATTCCATCGGAACTAACCATTCTTCCACTTCGAGACATCGTAATCTTTCCGTTTATGATTTATCCAGTACTTATCGGTCGGGCAAGTTCAATTCAAGCAATCACAGAAGCGATGGATAAAGACAAATTCATATTTCTTACCGCCCAAAAGGACCCGACCATCGACGAGCCCGACTTTTCAGATATCTATGAGTATGGAACCACAGCGAAAATTCTTCAAGTCGTAAAACTTCCAAACAATTTGCTAAAAGTTCTTGTCGAAGGTTTGTACCATTCCAAAATTGTTGAACCTATTAAAAGAGATGATTATCTCATCGCTAGGATTGTCCCAATCCAGGTTAGTTACGATGAAAACGATACCGAACTCAAAGCATTGATTCGTCGAGCAGGAGAGTTGTTTTACAATTACGTTCGCTCCCATCGATTGCTCTCACCCGATGTTTATAGTGCATACGAAAATATCAAAGACCCAATACGAAAACTATATTTCGCTGCTGCAAATATTCATCAATCCGTTCAAGTTAAACAAAAGATTCTCGAAAAAACAACACTAAAAGAACAATATTTCGAGTTGAACTCAATTTTGACATCGGAGTTGGAAATCCTTAAAATTGAAGAAGAAATTGACTCCAAAGTTCAAAGCCAACTCCAGAAAACACAGAAAAAATACTACATTCAAGAACAGATTCGTGCTCTTCAAAAGGAACTCGAAGAAGAGGAAGAAGCAATTCCCGAAATTGCTCAATTGAAAGAGGCAATTGAAAAAGCCCAAATGCCAGAACACGCCTACAAGAAAGCAATCGAAGAATTAGAAAGATTGAAAAAGACCCCAACAATGTCTCCAGAATATTCTGTAAACCGAACTTACCTCGAGTGGCTTGTTTCTCTTCCTTGGTCAACGAGAACGGAAGACAATTTCAGCATTGAACACGTCAAAAAAATACTCGACGAAGACCATTACGATTTGGAAAAGCCAAAGGAAAGAATTCTGGAATACATTGCAGTTCTCAATGTTGCTGGAAGTTTAAAGCGACAAATCCTATGCTTTGTAGGTCCCCCTGGTGTTGGAAAAACATCCCTGGCTCGTTCAATAGCACGGGCTTTAGGAAGAAAATTCGTCCGATTTTCTCTTGGTGGCGTTCGCGACGAGGCTGAAATTCGTGGACATCGTCGCACCTACGTCGGGGCAATGCCCGGAAAAATCATTCAAGCAATGAAGAAGGCTGGAACAATCAATCCCGTAATCCTTCTTGACGAAATCGACAAGATGTCGATGGATTTTCGCGGCGACCCATCCGCTGCTTTGCTGGAAGTGCTCGACCCAGAACAAAATGTTTCATTCCAAGACCACTACATCGAAGTAGAATACGACTTGTCTAATGTACTATTCATTACAACTGCCAACGTAAAATATGAAATCCCCTTGCCGCTTTTGGACAGAATGGAAATTATTGAACTTTCGAGTTATCTTGAACCAGAGAAATTGGAAATTGCGAAAAGACATATTATTCCGAAAATTAAAGAGGAATTTGGAATAAGCGATTTGAAAATAGATATTACTGATGAAGCAATTATCAAAGTAATCCGAGAGTACACGCGTGAGGCTGGCGTGCGAAACCTGGAACGCGAATTGTCTTCAATCTTTAGGAAAAAGATTAAGGACATAATAATTGAATTTGAGCGGAAGGAAAACCTTGACCCCGAAAGCGATTTTAAACAAGCATTAAGAGAAAATCCAAAGTTTAAAAAATTCATTCAAAGAAAAAAGTTCTTAATTAATGTTAAAGAAGTAGAAGATTACCTTAAAGTACCGAAATACAAAGCCAAAAAGGAAGACCTCGAGCCAAAAGTTGGAGTTGCCGTTGGGCTTGCTTGGACAAGTGTCGGTGGCGACATTATGCCAATTGAAGTTGCAATTATGCCAGGACAAGAAAAATTAACTCTTACTGGCCAACTCGGGGATGTAATGAAAGAGTCTGCAAAAGCAGCATTATCATTTATTAGAGCAAATTACCAAGAACTGAAAGTACCCAAGGACTTCTTCCATCGCAAAGAAATTCATATTCACGTTCCCGAAGGAGCAATACCTAAAGATGGTCCTTCTGCTGGAATTACTATTGCAATGGCTCTTATTTCCGCTGCAAGCGGAAATCCAGTCCGCGGAGATGTTGCAATGACTGGTGAAATCACATTACGCGGGAACATCCTCCCCATTGGGGGTCTAAACGAAAAACTTCTTGCTGCAAAGCGTGCTGGAATAAATACTGTGATAATTCCTTATGAAAACGAACCAGATTTAGTTGAAGTAAACGACTATGTTAAAAAAGGACTTAACATCATACCAGTGAAACATCTTTCCGAGGCTTTGCCTTATGTTTTTGTAAATTGGAACAAAAATAGCAACAACAAGGGGAAAAATGATGGAAAAACTAAAACAGCAAGTCGAAGAACTCGTTAGCAACTTCAATGAGGAACTTTTTGTAGACTTTTACGAAGAATTTACAGAGGCTCTAAACAAAGGAATTATAAGAGCAGCGGAACCCAGCGAGGACGGAACTTGGCAAGTTAATCAATGGGTGAAACAAGGAATACTTCTGCTTTTCAAATATGGAAACATTGTCGACTTTTCTCTTGGTCAATTCAAGTTCTTCGATAAAAATACCTTACCACTCAAAGAAGTTGTTGCAAGTGACTCAATTAGAATTGTCCCAGGAGGAACATCGATTCGCAATGGCTCTTTCATTGCCAAAGGTGTAATCATAATGCCACCAGCCTATGTCAATATTGGAGCCTATGTCGACGAAGGCACGCTTCTGGATTCACATTCGCTTGTCGGTTCGTGTGCTCAAGTTGGGAAGCGAGTCCATTTGAGTGCCGCTTCGCAAATTGGCGGAGTACTGGAACCAATAGGTGCCCGCCCCGTTATCATCGAAGACGATGTCTTTATTGGAGGAAATTGCGGTATTTACGAGGGTGTATTGGTTCGAAAAGGTGCTGTG
Organism: Candidatus Kapaibacterium sp.; assembly: GCA_013414795.1. Taxonomy (GTDB): domain Bacteria; phylum Bacteroidota; class Ignavibacteria; order Kapaibacteriales; family UBA2268; genus Naka2016. The sequence continues at coordinate 1,238,239 of CP058732.1, read as the reverse complement.
ATTGCTGCTGGGGTAATTTTAACTTCCTCGACAAAAGTTTACGATATTGTGTACGACAAAATATACCAATCTACCAGTTCACGCCCCTTGGAAATTCCCGAGAATGCAGTCGTAGTCTCTGGGTCGAGGACAATTTCAACAGATTTTGCCAAAATTCACGGCTTGTCGATTTATACGCCCATTATTATCAAATATAGAGACGAGAAGACAAACGCAAAATCTGCATTAGAACAATTGTTGAGGTAAATATGCACCCATCGCAGAAAAAGGGACTAAAAACTTTAGCAGCAACAAATCTTTTGGTTGCAATTTTGTTTTTCGTCCCGTTCATTTTAACAAGAAACTTTTGGTTCCTCACTGCAAGTTTATTAAATGTCCTTGCAATGTTTGCAGTAATCTATTTAATTTTAAAGTTAAACAAATTTTCTAAAGGAAATGGACAAGAATAAAGTAATACCCAAATTGCGAGCCGATATAGTTCTTCGCATAATTGAAAATGGAAACGAAAAGAAAATTCTCCTTTATGATGAAAGTAAAATCGCAAACCAACCCTTGCTTTTCCCAATAGAATTTGGTTCTCTTCTTCAATTTTTTGATGGGAAAACAACATTGGCTCAACTTGAAAAAATTATTTCCCAAAATTACAAAGGCGACACTACACCATTTTTGGAAAACATTTCGAATTTAATTGAAGACCTAAATCTTCTTTGCTATCTCGAAACCCCCTATTATTTTCAAATCCGTGACGATTTCATTGCATACATTAACTCGCCTACCCGACCCCCAGTCTGCATTGGCAATTCCTACCCAAGCGAAAAGAAAGATTTAGAAAACTATTTGCAAAATTTAATGGCTACTGCTTCCAAATTCAAGCATATTACAAATTCCAACGCAATAATTGTCCCCCATATTGACTTTGCAATTGGAGCCCCAGCCCATCACGTCTATGCAGAAGCCTATCGGACTATTGAAAAGAACAAATATGACGTTTTTGTCATTTTCGGCACATCACATTATGGTAATTCAGATTACTTTATGTTTACAAAGAAAGATTTCGTAACCCCCTTTGGAATTGCCGAAACAGACAAAGAGTTTATTTCTGAACTTTCCGATTTTCTTCCTTACGAACTAACTATCGACGAGCAAGCCCATAGATTTGAACATTCTATAGAATTTCAAGTTGTGCTGTTACAATACGTTTTCAACCAACCCAATGTAAAATTTATCCCAATCCTGGTAGGTTCATTCCATGAATTTATGTATAACAACAGCCAACCAATATCAAGCGAAAGAGTAAACGCATTCATAGACACTTTTCGAACTAAAATTTATGAGAATTACAAAAATCCACTATTCATTGCAAGCGTCGATTTTGCCCATTTCGGAAGGAAATTCCACGACCCCTTCGACGCAATGGAGCAATTTGATTCTATTCGAGAACACGACCAAAAACTTATCGAGCATATCCGTAATTGCGACGCAAATGCCTTCTTCAAAGAAATTTCACTCGTTCAAGATAGATTCAAAATCTGCGGAATGTCTCCAATTTACACTTTGCTCTCTGTTGTCCGTCCCTCGGTAGGACATTTCCTGGCTTATGATTACTGGGACGATTCTGCAAACAAGTCTGTGGTTACCTTTGCCAGTTTCTGTTTCGAAAAGTAAAACATTACCCTGTTGTTTAACATAAAAACGATTTTTTGATTGTTTTTGAAGCAATTTTTAATTAGGCATTCTTGACAAGGAAATTATCCAGTCAATTCATAAAAGTTTCGAAAGTGTTAAAAAATAATCCTAAATGTAGTACCCTTTCCTACTTCGGACTCGTAACTTACCGTTCCACACAATAATTCTGTCAGCATCTTTACGTTGAAAAGACCAACTCCATGACCTTCATAATTACGACTGATACCTTCACTACCTTGTCTAAATATTTCAAAAATTTTATTTCCTATATCCTTACTTATACCTATTCCAGTGTCTGAAACTTCAATAACTAATTTATCTCTATCAGGTTCCAAAATCTTATAAGCCCTAATTACAATTTCCCCCTTAACTGTAAATTTTACAGCATTTTCCACTAATGAATAAATGATTGTTTTCAAAAATTCCGCATCAGAATCAACTAAACATTCATCACAATTGATCTCCAACCTTAATTCAATAGTATTTCTTTTGAAAATATTTTTCAACTCCATATATAAATTCTCTAAAAATATCTTTAAATCGAAAATTTCTTTTCTTGGCTTTAAATTTCCACTTACAATTTGAGAGGTGTAAATCAAGGATTCCAAGGTACGAAACAAACGGTAAGCAGATTCATATATCTCTACGAGAAACTCCTTAATCTCCTCATCACCAACAGAATCACGTAAATATTTTGCGAATCCAAGAATTCCATTCAATGGAGTTCGAAACTCATGGCTAATGTTTTGAAGAATATTGGTTTTTAGCCTCTCAAGTTCCAAAGCCTTTTGTTTTTGTATTTCAAGTTCTTTTTCATATTCCTTTTTCTCTGTTATGTCCTTACAAATCAGAAGGTACAAATTAAATTCAAATACATATTCTCCCACAAGTTGTAGCCATCTTATAGTACCATCAAAATTCACTGGGATTTCAATTTCCACATTTTTTCTTTCCAAAAGCATTTTGAACATATTCCGTAATGGTTCTTCCGATTTAGGGAAAATATCGAAAATAGTTTTAGAGGTAATCTCCTTGAGCGATAGAGAAACAAGTTCGGCAAAACTTTGGTTGGTTTCGACAATTTTTCCCTCTTCGCTCACCAACAAAAAACCACTTGGGGAACGGTCAAAAAACAATTCTTTTTTAAAAGTTTCTTCTAATATATGCCTATCTTTGAAGAAATCTTTAAGGCCAAATTCAACATTGTCCTTCCATTCTTCGAGAAGTTGCAAACTTTCGTTATCAACAATCCAAGAACGTTTTGAACAAAAGAGGAAAAGCCCAAAAAAATTTTTCCCACAATATATTGGAATAACACAAATTGATTTGAAATCTTTTTCAATAAGTTCTAACATTCCAGGTGTAGTCTTTTGAAGGGATTTTAAGTCATTAATGATAACAATAGAATTATCATCAACCGAATTTTTTATGAAAGGGAAAATCTCATATAATTTTCTGGCGATTAATTCTTCCTCAGTTATCCCAGATATTTTTTCCCCAGAATGAGAAAAGATAACATATTTATCGAAATCCTCAATATATTTCATAAAAGAAGCATAATGGAAAAGCCCAGAATCAATAAAAATTTCGCAAGTTTTAGTAAAGATTTCACCCAGTTCATACTTTTTCAACAATAATTGATTTACTCGGGAAATTGAGGAAAGAAATGAGCTCAATCGAGCGATTTTTTCTTTACCTTTGACTAATTCAGAAACATCAAATGCGATATAATACACAAATTCTTGGTTATTAAATTTATATTTATTAATTGATATGCAACACCAAACAGGTTCTTTGTTTAAAGGTTTTAAACGCACTTGGACACTGTTTTGATTCTTGAATGCTTCTCGGAATTCTTCAATATCTTCTGGATAAATAATATCCAAGAAAGATTTACCGACTATTTCTTCATTTTTGTAGCCAAGTAATTCTTCAACTTTATTGCTAATCTCAACTATATTATAGTTTTGGTCACAAACAAATATTAAAACTTGCGAATTCCTTAAAAAAACAGAACTTCCCATTCCATTTAAGGTTTTTTGCAGGTCTTCTTTACCAGTAAGATGATTTTCATTTACCATTTTTTAAACCAAAATAGTTACAAAATTAATATAATATTTAAAAAAGAGTGCATTGGTACTACCCTTTTGACAGGAATTTTGGTTCTAAATTTTTGGTTTTTATAAGAACTCTCCTATTAATATCAAAGGAACTAATTTCATTCAAACACTGATTAAAAGATACTTTTTCTTGAAGAAAAAAAATTTCTCTTTTGCATTTACAATAAAATCTTTATTAATTGGTACTTTTAAAATAGAATCTAATTTTTTAGGGCAAATTCCAAAATATAAATATCTATTCATAGAAGGATAAAAATTTTTAAAAGCAACAAAATTTGATACAAAAAAGCAATCGACTGTTCTTCCTTTAAACAAAGATTGATATGGTAATTTACGTTATACGATTTGTTAATATTCAACCCAAAAAATAAAATCATTAGATGAGGTTTAAAGATTAATTTTTTCATCATTCACTACTTTTTTTGGTATTGTGAAATGAAACGTTGACCCAACCTTTGGGGTACTTTCGAACCAAAGTCGACCGCCATTAAGTTTCACAAGTTCATTAGAAATGGTTAAGCCCAAACCAGTGCCCCTTTCATTCTTTGTCCCAAGACCAGTGTAATGAAAATCTAATTGCAAAAGTTTATCTTGCACCTCGTATGGAATTCCAATACCATTATCTTGAACCGAAATCTGCTCAAAAAGTTGACCATCTTCTTCAATTTCTTGTGAAAAAATTCTAATCACCCCACCTTCAAAAGTGAATTTAATTGCATTTGAAATCAAATTTCGAAGGATTGTCGAAACACAATTTACGTCCGCAAAAACATTTACATCTTCCTCAATTCGGTTTAGGATCACTATATTCTTTTGTTTAGCATTTTCTGTGTAAAAGGAAAGAGTGTTTTCAACAACGTACCTCAAATTAAAATCGACTGGATTGTAATTGATTGTCCGTGTTTGAGCTCGTGCCCAAACCAGTAAGTCTTCCACCAAATCGGCAAGTTTTGAGGTAGATGAATTGATCGCAAACACAAATTCTCGCATCTCTTCATATTTCAATTCATCAAAAGAACGCAGAAACTCCTCGGTCAAATTTTTAACTCCGTAGACGGGATTTTTCAAGTCGTGGGCAATAATTGAGAAAAATTTGTCTTTGGTACGGTTCAACTCCGCAAGTTCTTTGTTTTTTTCGTTCAGTTCTTTATTAATTCGTTCGAGTTCATACCTTTGATATATTAGTTCCTTTTGCACTTTTTCTAAATAAGAAGAATACAATACTTGTTCAGTTACATCATTGAGCACAAACAAAGTTGAAATTGTCGTACCAATAGAAACTGGTGCAACAGACACAGAAAATATCTTTTCGCCATCTTTGGTTTCAATTTTAAACAAAGAATAATAATCCAGTTTGCCTTTTTGTACAATCTTTTGGAGTTTCGAAAAATCCTTTTCTTTAAAGTAGTTTTCCAACACCGAAAAATCAACTTCTGCATTGTCAAGCAGATTATTAAATAATTTTTTAGCATTATTATTCGCAAAAATGATCTTCCCTTCCGAAACAACGAAACTTGGTAAAGGAAGTGCGTTAACTATTTCTTTATGCTTTTGCTCGCTTTCGATTAGTAATTTTTCAACTTCTTTTAAGAATGTTACATCCCTTGCTACAACGCCAATACCACGACGGGTTCCATCTTCATTAAAAGTGGGAACTTTAACCAAATCAAAAATTCTCTCTTTGCCGTCTTTTGTTTTAATTTTTTCTTCCAAGCGCAAAGGCACCTTTGCCTCCCAAGCCATTTGGTCGGATTTCGCACATCCTTCGAGTGCTTCTCGGAAAAATTCGTCATACTGTATTAACTCATAATCAGTCTTTCCAATCACTTCTTTTCCGACCAAGTTGAAGATTTCCATCATACTTTGGTTTGCATAAATCCAACGTCCTTCGGGGTCTTTGAACGAAATTGCATCTGGCAAGGCATCAAACATTGAGTAAATTAAATTCCAGATTCTCTGTAATTCCAACTCTTTTTTTCTTTGCTCAGTAATGTCAATACCAACAGCCAAAATCTCTACACAATTTCCATTTGAATCATATATTGGCGTATTTTTCCAAGAAATCCAAACACGAGTTCCATCCTTTCGTATGTTTTCGTTAATATTATACTCGTATTTTAGAGGTTCGGCAATTATGTTTTTGACTTGTTCAATTAAGTTTCTTCCAGTTACACTTTCGATTTCTGGAACTATTGTTCCAATAACATTTTTGCCTATTAACTCTTCTTTACTATAGCCAAAGAATTTCAAGCCGAAATTGTTTATATATATTATATTTCCATTCAGGTCAATATGTAATATAATGCTATTGACATTCTCAACTAAATTTTCGTATTTAGTTGCTGTTTCTTGGTATTGTCTTTGCAAATTCACTAAATCGGTTACGTTTTGGAACACTCCCCAAACTCGAACTAACGTTCCATTTTCAATAACACCAAACAGCGAATTTCGGACGTAGAACAAATTACCATTATTATCATTTAAATAGGTGATAAATCCATCGACTTTATAATTGTTTGAAATGAAATTTAAAAGTAAAGCCATTTTGGATTCATTTGCTGGACTAATAATCTTCGAAAGCGGTGCCCCTTTTGTATCCTCGACACTTTCAAAACCATAAAATTTTGCAAATGCCAAATTGCAATCAGACAAAAAACCATTCTTAAAAAAAAGAACAATTTGTTCTTCGATTGGAAAGTCAATTGGTACTGGTTCCTTTGCCTCGAAACAATAAATTGCATCAGTAGAAAGTTCGACAAATGTACGATACTTCTCTTCGCTTTTCTTTAGAGATAACTCGAAAAGTTTTTGTTTTGTAACTTCTACAAAAATATTTATCAATAGCGTATTAGATGAAACTTGGCTTTCAACAAATTTGGATTTGTATTGAAAGTAGCCAACCGAACCGTCGGGGAAAACAACTGAAATTTCAAAAAGGTCTTTAATCTTTTCAATGCGTTTCTCAAGAGCAACTTTGTAGTATTGCTGAAATTCATTGTCCAAAATCAAAGTTTGGAGAAGTTGCCCCTCATAACTTTTATTCTTATCGAGTTTAAAAAGCCTAATAAATTCTTCATTATAAGAGGCAATTATCCCTAAGGAATCGGTGACGACTATTCCGACGGGTGCAGTCTGAAATAAACTATCTAAAATATGTCTCTGCTTTTCCTTTTCCTCGAATAAAAGTTGAAGTTGTATCTTTTTCTTTCGAGTTGTAACCAAATATAATAACAAAGAAAGGGTAGTAATGACTAACAAAATAATTACTATTAGCAAAACAAGGAATATGTCCTCGGAGTTTACTTGTAGCAACTTTGAGATTGTATCATTTGTACTCATTTGTATAATTTTCAACCCAACTTAACAAGTTACCCAAAAATAATAATAAATTTTTTATTTACCATATTTCATTTTTAAAATATTTTCTGTACAATTTCACAGTTTCGAAAAGAACGATTCCAGCAGCAACTGCAACGTTCAATGAATGTTTGACTCCAAACATTGGAATTTCGATCGCATCGTCGCACAAATCGATAATTTCTTGGTCAATACCGACGAGTTCGTTGCCAAGAACAATCACTAAAGGAAATTCATCTTTCCTAATTGTAGTGTAATATCGTTTCCTTTCGGTGAGTTCGAGGGCAAGGATTTTATTCCCTTCTGTTTTCAAAACCTCGATGGCTTCTTTCGTATCTTTGAAAAAACGCCAAGGAACAGTTTCAACCGCCCCAAGAGCGGTTTTTTCTATTTCCTTCCGAGGCGGATGTGGAGTAAATCCACAAAGAATTAATTCCTTGCAAAGTGCGGAATCGCAACTTCGAAAAATCGAGCCAACGTTGTACAAACTACGAACATTGTGTAACAACAAAGATACTGGGTGGCGCTCTGCTACTTTCGCCTGTTCGACCGAAAGTCGCTCTTTTAAAATTTCGCTATGCGTTAACCTTCGCATCAATCATTTAACAGAATCAATTTATAAACCAACAATTTGTCTTGCGTCTCTAATAAAAGAAAATACAAACCTCCTGGCAAATTGTTCAAATCCAATGCTAACATTTTATCTTCAAAAGACACTTGTTTATTAACTTCATTCCCTAAAACATCAACTAAACTACATTTTCTAAACAAAATATTGTCATCCAATATTTCAATAAATACCGTTTTCCCTTTTTGTGTTATTGAAATACCCGACTCTTCATTTTCAACACTCGATACAACAACATAAACGCTATCGGACATATCAGATTCACAACCAGAAGGAGGAATAATTTTAACACTGTAAAAGCCATTTTTTGTTGGCTTGTGTATTCGTCCAGTTGCACCAGAAATTGGTTGACCATTCCAATACCATTGGTTCCAACTCGGATAACTCGACACAAGTTGTCCATCGGAAAGTTGTTGAATTGATGGTTTTGGTGGAGTCGGAAGAATAGTAACATTCAGTATTGTCGAATCCACACAACCAGCAATGTTTGTTTGAATCAATTTTATGAAACCATTAGAAGAATCATACCAAACAACTTTAATCCGATTCTCTGTCAAATTATTCAAGGAATAGCCGTTTCGAATTATCCATCGATTAGTTGGAAATTCGCTTGAATCTGTCCAATATTCATATTCTCGGGAGGAGCAAACTTGATTTGCACCGAAAATTTTGACTTGAGGTCTGTCGTAAATTGCTAACTTCTCGCTATGTGGTTGGGAACGATATGGTACATTTGTGGCACGAATACGAATTTGGTAGTTGCTTCCGCTTGGAATTCCGCTTGGTATAGTGCAATTAATCGTTCCAGAGTTTACAGATTTTACCCTACCAAGTTCGTAAGATGGATTAAATGTGCCATTTTGATTTGACAACTCAGCAATAAATTCATTTCCCGCATAGAAAGGACAACCGCCAGTTTCGTAATCGACAGTAAAAGAGCCTCCCTTGCAAAACTTTGTTTTACTTACACGTGAAATTTTCACAATATTGGACCGCTGGGATTTACTGCTCTCAATTGCTCCAATATCTGGTTTCTCTTCGCTCTCTGGATCGACGGGTCTTGGATTGCCAAAAACATCCACTGGCGTGGCAACGCTCTTCAAGGCGTTACCAAGAGCAGGACTGCAAGAATCTAATCCAAAGTTCTCTCCATTCGGATTAACAAACAATGGGTCGTCCGAGTAGAAAGTGCCACCAATATATAATGCAACATTGTCGTGATAAAATGATTTAGGATAGTTGTAAACAATGCTATAATCAATTTTCAGAGTGTCGTAGCGGTCCCCTTCTATTGCAATGGTTGAATCTGGTCCATAGAAAATCGAATTCAAAATAGTCGCGTTAAATCTTCCATTTAAATAAAGTCCATAGGCTTTGGCTTGTGATACAATTGTAGAATTTATGATTTGTGGCTTTAATTGAACACCCAAGTCGGAATATATAGTTACTTCATTAGTTGTATTCCAATAAATCAAAGAATTATTGATGTTTGGGAACGAGCGCCAAGTGTACACACCCCCAGTTGAGTTCTTCTTAATAATACAACTTTCAATCTCAATATTTGTTTGGTCTGTGTAAATACCAGCACCGAAATATTTTGCCTTATTATTTTTGATAATGCAATTAACAATTTTCACTTTTCCAGCATTGTAACAAAAGATACCGCCTCCAAAAGCCCAGGCTTCGTTGTCTTTAACAATAAGATTTCGAAGAAGGGGTGCGGTATTTTGATATTTGATAGTAATACCTGGACCATTGTCCATTTGATAATTAACACCATTTTGTATAGTAAAGCCATCGATTATTGTGGCTTGGCTTTCACCATTTTCAAGGGTAACAACTGGATTACCATTTTTTTGTCCATCGATAATTGTTTGCTGTGGACCTTCAAGCCCTATTAAAGCAACATCAATGCCACGGAAAACAATGTTTTCGTCATATTTCCCAGGCTTTACTAAAATCGTATCGTAATACCAAGCAATGTCTATGGCTTTTTGAATAGTTCTAAAAGGTGAATCATTAGTTCCAGAATTGTTGTCGTCCCCGTTAGTAGCAACATAAAATACTTTCCCATAATAAAGTATAATTCTCTGGGGATAAGCAGAGGAGACATAATTTGGATTCGAAGCAATAACACGAATTAAATAATTATTCCCTTTTGCTAATGTATCTGGAATTTGACAAAGTATCAAAGTATCAGTTTGAGCAGCAACACTTCCAATAACAGTCGGTTGAGCAAAATCACCAAAAGAGTTGGAAATTTGAACAGAAAAGATATTATTCGAAGCGAAATTTCCCTGTGTCTTTATCGAAATGGTGAATTTTTCCCCAAACCTAAATGCAGTTTTAGGAATTGTAAAGGAAGTAATAGTTTGAGAACTAAGAAGAAGCGGAAAAAATAGAACAAGCAAAACAAAGAAAAATTTTTTCATAAAACCCCCATTTTATTTCAAAATATTTTTTTCTCTTTTCGTCAAATTAACTTAAAAATTCACTCGTAAAATGAATTTGAAAACAAAAGTCAAAGACAATTCAAAACTTTCAAAAATACCCGAGTTCCAATCTTCGGCTAGGAAAATACTTAAAGCCATCAATAAATCCCAGTCTTTTTTAATTTTAACCCATATGAACCCCGACGGAGATGCAATTGGTTCTTCATTAGCATTGTATCACTACCTAACTCAAAAAAGCAAATCTGCAAATTTCATACTTCTTAGTCCAATTCCAACAAATTTACAATTTTTAAATGGAATAGACAAAATAAAAATTCTACAAAACCCATCAGAATATATTTTATCAGACAATTTCGATGTAATATTCATTTTAGATTTGAATGACATTACTCGTTTAAAAGATTTACAGAAAAATTTAGAACTCCACCCAGCAACAAAGATTGTCATCGACCATCATCAAGAGCCAAAAAACTTTGCAGATTACTATCTGGTAGATACAACAGCAAGTTCAACCGGAGAAATTCTTTACAAACTACTTTCGCAAGATAAAGAAATCGTTTGGACACCGGAAATTGCCGAATGCCTATACGTCGCTATTATGACCGACACTGGTAACTTCCGCTTTGAAAGAACCGATGGCGAAGTCCACCGCATAGTTGCCGATTTGATTGACTACGGCGTCGACCCAGTAAAATTGTATAATGAAGTTTACAATAAAATTCCTTTCAGAGCAGCCAAACTTATGGGGATTGGATACTCCCGATTGGAAAGTTACTACGATGGCAAACTGGTCTTAATGCCAATATATCATAAGGATTTCGTGGAGACAAATTCAGAAGAAGAAGATACCGAAGGATTTGTTGAATCTTTACTTTCTATCGACGGCGTGGTGATGAGCATTTTGATGATGGAAATTGTGGAAAGGAACGAAATTCGGGTTTCAATTCGTTCGAAAGGAGATTTTTCTGCCCGAAACCTTGCACTCCAATTTGGTGGCGGTGGACACATAAATGCGGCTGGCTGCCGATTTCATAATTCTGACTTTCAAGAAATAAAACAGAAAATTATCGAAAAAGCCAAAGCAATATTAACAAACGGAAGCAATTCTTAATCAACTTCCATCAAGTGTATATAATCTTCGAATGTTTGTCGGCGTCTGATTAATTTGACTTTCCCATTGTCGACAAGCAGTTCAACTGGTAAAGGACGGGAATTATAATTCGAAGCCATTGAAAAGCCGTATGCCCCAACATCTTCAATGATGCATATATCGCCAACTTGTATATCTGGAAATGGTACATTTTTCAATAAAATATCTGAATTCTCGCAAATTTGCCCACAAATTTGCACCAGATTGGTTGCTTCTCTTTTTCCATAAACTTTAATCCTGTGAATTGCACCGTACAATGCTGGTCGAATTAATGTATTCATTCCAGCATCAATTCCTACAAACTTTTTATATCCTTTTTTAATTCCAGTAACTTTCGAAATCAAATAACCTGCGTTTCCTATGAGATAACGACCTGGTTCGATTTTCAATTGCGGTTCTCCAAAACCAAATTTATTACAATACTCCTGATACACTTCGAAAATTACTTCCGCAGTTTTGTCAATATCCAATTCATTTTCATCATCAGTGTAGGGAATACCGAAGCCACCACCAATATCAATATACTCGGGCTTTATTTTAAGTTCTTGGAACATCCTTCCCACAATTCTAAACAATTTCTCGACAACTTCTGCAAAATAGATTGGTTCAAGTATGTTTGAACCAGTCATAATATGCACTCCAAAGTATCTTGCTCCATCATCTTTTGCCTTCCGATAGGCTTGCGGTAACAATTCATATGGAACACCGAACTTCGCATCAGCACCACCAGTTGTAATACCTTCGAAACCACCTTTTCCAATTCCTGGGTTTACTCTAAAACTAACAAATTCTGGCTGGCGATATTTCTTGAATCTTTCGTAGGATGTTATGTCATCGAAATTAATTTTAATATTGTATCTCGATATCAATGCAAAATCTTCATCGCTTTCATAATTTCCAGTGTAAATAATATCCGTTGGGTCAAATCCAGCCTTCAAAACCAAAAGCAATTCAAAAGGAGATGAACAATCAACTCCACAACCAAGTTCCTTAAATTCTTTTAAAATGTGAACATTTGAATTTGATTTAACAGAAAAGTGTATTTTGAAATTATTAAAATACTTCGAAAAAGCGTGGAAAAGTTTGAAATAATTGTTTCTTATCTTTTGTCTATCGTAAACATATAAAGGAGTACCAAATTCCGTTGCAAGCGATTTTACGTCGACATTACCGATGAAATCCATTGATTCCGTTCCTTATTGTTCAAAAAATTCTTTATGCAAAAGTTTAACTACTTTTTCAAAATCATTTTCACGGACAACAATGCTGAAATTAATATCCGAGGCTCCCATACTTACCATAAGAACATTTATTCCATCGATGGCGGAAAAAATTCGTTTTGCCACCTTTGTGGAATTTTTAATTCCCTCGCCAATCACCGACACAATTACACACTTTTGTATTACTTCTACATCAGAAAATTCTTTCAATGCCTTAACGATTTTGGACAGAAATGCCAAGTTTTCGATAGTTAAAGAAATGCTAACTTCGGAAGTAGAGACTAAATCGACTTCGGTTTCGAATTTTTCGAAAACTTTAAAAACTTTCGAAAGAAATCCATATGTCCCAAGCATTTGACTCGAAATTATATTAATCACTGTGACGTTTTTCCTAAAAGCAATGGCTTTTGCTTTCTTCTCTTTGGAGTTGTAGGAGGTGATAAAAGTACATTTTCCTTCTGGGTTAAAGGTATTTTTAACGAAAACTGGTATCTTTTTCTTAATCGCTGGGTAAATTGTTTTTGGATGTAATACTTTTGCTCCAAATATTGCCATTTCCGAAGCCTCTTTGTAGGAAACCTGTTCCAAAAGTTTTGCATTTGGAACAAAATTTGGGTCGCAAGTCATAATCCCGTCGACATCAGTCCAAATTTCAAGTTCTTCCGCACTTATGACAGAGGCAATTATTGAAGCAGAATAATCAGAACCACCACGCCCCAAAGTTGTTGTAAATCCGTCTAATGTTGAACCAACAAAGCCACCAGTTATGTGAAATTGGAAAGCAGAATTGCCAGCCAGGTAGTTTCGAATTTGTGTTTCTGTTGCGACCACATCCACTTCCGCACAAGTGAAATTCGCATCCGTTTTGATAATCGCTCTTGGGTCGACAAAATTAATATCAAAGCCTTGTGATTTCAAATATGCATAGATTATTTGCGAGGATAATATTTCTCCATAACTTAAAATCAAATCGACGGAACGTGGAGTGATTTCCCCAAGAACAACCAAGGCATTTGCAATCATCTGGAATTCGTGCTTGCTTTGGTCAAGGAAATTTACTACATTTGGGTTCAATCTTAATTGTTCAACAACTTCATAGTGCCTTTTAAACAAAGACTCGATTTCCTGGTGGTAATTCTTATCTTTATTTTTTATTAAATTAGTAATTCGAAGGAGTAAATCGGTAACACCAGCAAAAGCAGAAACGACAACAAATGTTTTCTTTTCCTTTTTGGACAGAATATTTTTTACTTGTTCAATTGCAATGGCATTTGCAACTGATGTTCCACCAAATTTTGCAACAATCATTAGTTACCTCGAAATGGATTGTGGAATTTATAGACCGATATCATTTGCGACTGTTTTCATACCATCAATTGTCAGTTGGATTAATTCGTCGAGGGAAATTCCCAACATTTCTGCTCCTTTTTGAATTACTTCCCTATTGGCACCAGCGGCAAAGTTCTTCTCTTTCCATTTCTTTTTTACTGATTTAACTTCAACATCGGCTATACTTTTGGAGGGACGAACAAGAGCCACAGCAGTTATTAACCCTGTGAGTTCATCTATTGCGTAAAGATATTTTTCCATTAAGGATTTAGGTTCGACATCTGTACAGAAGCCCCAGGCGTGGGAAAGAACTGCTCGTATCAATGTCGAATGCCAGCCTTTCTCTTCCAATATCTTTTTAGTCATCTGGCAATGTTGGTCTGGATACATTTCATAATCCAGGTCGTGCACTAACCCGACAATTCCCCATAGTTCCTCATCTTCGCCGAGTTTTTTAGCAATGTAACGCATAACTCCTTCGACAGCCTTTCCGTGTTTTATTAATGATTCACTCTTGTTGTATTTCAAAAATAATTCGAGTGCCTCTTCACGTGTTGGTATTTTGCCTTCCATCACTACTCCAAATAAGTGTAACCATACAATCCAGAACGGTAATTGGAAAGGAACTCCTTTCCTTCTTGGGGCGAAATTTTGCCTTCTTTTACTGCGGCTGTCACCCAGGTTTCAATTGTTCGAACAAGTCTTTTCGAGTCATATTGAACATAATCCAGAACCTCGGCAACAGTCTCTCCATCGATTACTTGAACAATTTTGTAACTATCATCTTCGGCAACAACGTGCACAGCATTAGTATCGCCAAAAAGGTTGTGTAAATCGCCAAGTATTTCTTGATATGCTCCAACAAGAAAGACGCCGATGTAATATGGCTCGTTGGGTTTCAGTTCGTGAACTGGCAAATAATGAGCATAATTCTTTGTACCGATAAAATTATCTATCTTACCATCGGAATCGCAAGTGATATCGTGAAGAGTGGCAAATCTGGTTGGCTTTTCGTTCAATCTATGAATTGGAACAATTGGAAACACCTGGTCGATTGCCCAAGAATCTGGCAAAGATTGAAAGAGCGAAAAATTACAGAAGTATTTGTCGGCGAGCATTCTTGAGAGCGGACGAAGTTCGTCTGGCATATGTTTCATTTCAAGGGCAATTTGGTAAATTTCGTAAGCCACTGTCCAGAACAACTTTTCGACTTTTGCCCGTGTTTGCAAATCCAAAAGTCCAAGACTGAATAAATCGAGAGAGTCTTCTCGAATTTGTTGTGCGTCGTGCCAGGTTTCAAGGATGTTAGTCGAATTCACATTTTCCAGCAGATTGAACAGTTCTTTTACGTTCTCGTGGTCTGTTTCCAGAATTTCATCGCTATCGTAATCCCATCGTGGATTTGATGTTGCTTCCAACACATTGAAGATTAGAACAGAATGATGTGCTGTAAGTGAACGACCAGATTCAGTAATGATATTCGGGTGGGGAAGATTATTCCTATCGCAGGCTTCTTTTAACATATAAACAGCATCATCAACATATTCTTTAATTGTATAATTGATACTACTTGGACTAAATGAACGAGTTCCGTCGTAATCTACCCCAAGACCACCACCTATATCAACATATTCAATATTACAGTTTAGTTTACGCAATTGGACATAGAATTGGGAACATTCACGCAATGCGTTTTTTATCATTCGAATATTTGTAACCTGGCTACCGATATGGAAATGAATCAGTTTAAATGCGTCGAGCATTTTATTGCTTTTAAGATATTCAATTGCTTCAATTAGTTCGCTCGATGTTAAACCAAATTTGCTTTTATCCCCAGCAGAGTCTTCCCATTTTCCACTTCCTTGAGTCGACAGTTTGATTCGAACACCTATATTCGGTTTAATTTTCAACCTTTTTGCCAGAGAAATCAGCAGTTTCAACTCATTAAATTTTTCTATCACAACAAATACTTTTCTGCCCATCTTTTGGGCAAGAAGAGCAAGTTCAATAAAACTTTCGTCCTTGTATCCATTGCATATAACAAGAGAATCTGGAGAACTTGCAACTGCGAGCACAACATGAAGTTCGGGTTTCGAACCAGCCTCCAACCCAATGTTATACTTTTTGCCATATCGCATTATTTCCTCTACAACTGGGCGAACTTGGTTCACTTTAATTGGATAAACATTATAGTAGTTACCCTTAAAACCAAATTCTCTTGAAGCATCCTCGAAACATCGAGTAATTGTTTCAATTCTGGAATCCAATATATCGGGGAAGCGAACCAAAATTGGAAGCGAAACATCCCGAAGAATCAATTCGTCGACTAACTCTTTTAAATCAATTTGAACCCCATTCTTCGAAGGAGTTACAACCAGATTGCCCTTTTCGTTTATGTTGAAGTAATCTAAACCCCAACCTTTTATGTTGTAAAGTTCAATCGAATCTTCAATTCGCCATTTCCTCATTTGTATCTGCAATTAATTAAAAAACTTACAAAATTAAAAATAAAAAGCAAATTTTTATTCTTTCCAAACAAATTCAAAAAGCAAAGAGGAAAGAGTTATCAAGAGCCCAGAATAGGCAAAAATCACAATATTGTCCTGCAAAATCAATTTCAAGTCCTTACCTACAATCGAAAATTGTGTGGCTTCGATACCAACCATTAGCAAAGGTATTAAAATTGGAAGTGATAATATCGGAAAAAGTGCCCCTTTAACATTTGCCCGTGAGACGATTGCTCCGATTATTGTAGAACAACCAGCAATACCAATTCCCGCAACAAGCATCGTTAACGCAAACAAATGAAAATATTTAATAGAAATTTTATCAAAAAACAGCATAAACATTAGAATCGAAGTCAAATTGACAAGAATAGAAATAAGGAGATTGAAAAGGAATTTACCGAAAAAAACTGCGTATGGTGTCGAAAGCATTTTCAACAGTAGCGTCGTGCCTTTTTCTTCCTCGCTTACGAAGGCTCGCATCATTCCAGTCATCGAGGCAAAGAAGATTACAATCCAGAGCATACCAGAATAAACTTGGGTTTGAATTAAATTCGAAGGTATACTAAAGTTGACAATTGTAGTTGAAATTAAAGTAAAAAGGATAGTTGTAGTTAAGGTATACCTGTTACGGAATTCAATTTGCAAATCTTTGTAAGCAACAGCAAGAAAACCTTTCAACTCTCGGTAAATTTAAATAAAATTAAACGAGCCAATCCCTTGAATATTGCCTCTTGTCAATATATTTTACTTTTGCGTTTTGCAATCTTGGGTTTGCAATTTCCCACTCGATGAAATGCCTTTCCAAATGCCCATTCACATCATAATATCGATAGCCGATAATTCCCGCTTTTATGAGTTTGCTCACAATTTCCCAAAACTTCCTTTGCTCCTCCTCGTTTAGTCGCAACCAACTGAAAAAATTTGAATCTCCTAAATCGAAAATGCTATCTACTGCATCCCAAACATCGTTCAAATCAAATTTGTCTTCTTCTTTCGGTGGCTCGGTATTTTTGATGTTCCTCTGTTCAGAAATAAAATACGTGAAAATCACTGATTTTTCAAACTTTAATTCCAATTCAAATTGAACTTCCATTATACCCAAACTTGTACAATTATCTTATCGACCAAAATTGAAAAAAATGGAGAATCGCTACATATTCCTATATTCATTCATCCAAACTTCCAACATCTTTCTATCTTCTTTACCTATGAGATATGTTTCAAGAATTTCTTCGACGACTTCATCGTAGTTAATCTCTCGTTCATTTTTTCTTGCAAAAACAACAATATCGGGGAGTTTGTACCCACCATACTTTTGATAAATCTTTTCGGGAATAAGTTCACCAATTAAAGCAGAAAATGGAATTTTCGAATAATGTTTGTGGAAAGAATTGCAATAGCGTTTGATTTTGACGATATCGTAGCCTAATTTCTTTAAAACAAACTTAAATTTCTTTTTGTCCCAAAAATCTAAATGGTTCGCCCAACGAGCCTCTTGCGAACCAAATATGTGGCGACCAAGTTTTAATCTTAATCTAATTGGTGCATACAAATATTTCAGTGCACAAGCGGCAAAATCTGGTGTTTGAATATGGAGAATACCGCCAACTTTAAGCCATTTTCGCCATCGCACAAGCAATTTCAATGCTTCCGCTCGTGTGAAATGCTCAAAGAGATGGTGTAACCTTACTTCCTCGATTGAATTCTCTGGAAATTCAAGCGTTCGAATATCGGCAAACATATCTGCCTTGACTTCCATCACTGTGTGTTCGCTTGGCGGAAGGTCTATATTTACATATCCTTCAAGATACTTATTTCCACAACCAAGATGTACTTTCATAACACTAACCTAATCTTTTAAACCAATTTGTTTGAAAATTTCCTTAAATCTTTGCTCATATGTATGTTCACGTAATGTTCTATGGTAACCGTTATAAGCAATTTCCTTTCGCAAAGTCTCATTGTTGAGATAGAATTTCACTTGTTCGAGCAAATCCTTCTGATTGTCGAAAATGGCTATTTCTTTACCATCCACATAATAATCTCTTAAATTATCAGCATCTTGGGTTAAAAGGAAACCTCCAGAGCCAGGAATTTCGAATACACGCCCCTTAATTTGTCTTTTTGTAAAACGATTATAAAACGACAAAGTATGTAAATGCAATCTATCGAGTCGGTTAAGCCTAATTTTCATATCAATTCTTCTGGTTAGGAACAATGTCGCCAGACTTCTCAAACGGAAACTTCCCGAAGAGTTACTGAAATTTAAATTTATTCTTGAAGTTCGAAATATTTCAAGCATTTTTTCAAAAGATACTCTTCCGCTATCCCATCCCCTACCAAAACATTGCACATCTATGCCATTTTGTTTCAAGAAACTTATCAAAGTGGCTCTGTTGCTATGCTTTTGCCCAACAAATGTAACCGAAAATTTGGGTTCATCATCAAAATTGAAATCATCTGGTACTTTGTACAAAAAATGGTTGACCGCCCATTGAGACTTTATCACATTGTAAATTCCATACTTGTGATATCTCTTAATTGCTTGGGAATCTGTTGTTGCAACATAGGAAAACATTGGAGCCCAAAAACGACTAAAATTATAAAAACGCCAATGGTCATCGGCAAACCAGTTGAATGTAGGAATCCCCAATTCGTTCTTGATGTACAAAAGTGCGTCTTTTCTGAACTCATCATTAAATAAAAAAAAGAAGACCAAATCGGGCTTGTGTTCTTTAACAACCTCAACTAACTTTTCGTTCATTTTATTGCGTCCAAGGCTTTTGTAGAATTCGTCGAATGGAAAATGAATAACGGTATGCTTACCATTTTCCATTTTGATAAGTGTATCCAAGAAATTGTAGTATTCAAAACTTAAACCACGTGTTGGGTCGCCGTATTCATACTTTAAGCAACAAGCAACTATCTTCATTTAGTTTCAGAAAAAAACACAAAATTAAGAAGGCTTGGGGAATTAGGAGTTATAAATATCAAGTAATAAATGAAGGGAATCAAAATTGATGTAAAAAAGACTTTGTCAAAAGCAGTCTATTTGCAAAAAGTCCCGAAGAAGTTTTTCTAAAAGGAAAGATAATTGAATTAATATTTTTGTGGCTATGATTTTCTTCTGTAACAGAAAAACTCTTTGCTTTTGTTTGCAACTCATCGTAAAATTGCTGTAAACTCTTGTTAAAAGGAAATTTCTCCAACGCTACTTGAATCGTTTTCCTGGCATTTTCAACATCATCTATTTCGAAATACGCACGTGCAAGAAGAAGAAAAAGAAGAGGGAATTCATCGTAAAGTTGAATTCCCTCCTCTAAAACTTCTATTACTTTGGAGTAATTTCCAGCAGTAAGTTCTGAATTTGCGTATTCAATTAAAGAAATTGGATTACTAAAAATATCCATTACTCACGTCGCCCAAACAATCTCAACAAGAACAAGAATAGGTTTATGAAGTCCAAATACAAAGTCAAAGCAGCGAGAATTGAGTACTTACCTAAAGCAGAACTGTCATCACTCAATTCATAAAACATTTCTTTGATTTTTTGGGTGTCGTATGCCGTCAATCCAACGAAAATAAAAACCCCAATCAAAGAAATAGCAAAATCCAATGCGGAACTGGCAATGAAAATATTTATCAAAGTTGCAATGATAATGCCAATTAAACCCATAAACAAGAAACTACCCCAACTTGTCAAATCTCTTTTGGTTGTATACCCAAAGAAACTCATCGCAGCAAACAAGGCAGCAGTTGTGAAAAACACATTTTGAATCGTAGCACTTGCGAAAACCGCAAAAATCAAGGAAAGAGTTAGACCATTTAAGAACGAGTACAACAAAAACAAGAAAGCCGCAGTCGATGCTTGCAATCTCATTACTCTCGCAGAAAGATACCAAACCAGCCCTAACTCTGCAAGGAATAGTATAAACAAAGAAGCAGGGTTTGCAACAAATGCCATAAAAATAGAAGAAGTGAAGGTAAACCAGGCGGTAAGTCCCGAAACAACCAAGCCAGCAAACATCCACAAGTATGTTTTGCGGATGTAGTCTTGTAATGCTAATGCAACAGAAGGATTCTCGAAGGAAGCAATGTTCCTCTTCATACCTCACCAAATTGTTTAAAAAAGTATAATCGAAGAAAAATTTCTTTAATTGTAAAATAAAAATTAAATATCAATATGAATAATCCAATTGTGAGTATCTTTTATTAAGCCGTGCTGTAAACCTGTTAATGTATCATACATTTTTTGGGCTATCGGACCAATTTGATTATTATTGATAATCATTTCTTTGTCTTTGTAATACAATTTGCCAACAGGCGAAATTGTTGCAGCAGTCCCAGTACCAAAAACCTCCTGCAAAGTTCCCCTTTCATATGCTTCGAGAACTTCCTGAATTTTGATAGAACGCTCCTGAACTTTAATTCCCATTTCTCTTGCTAAAATAAGAACCGAATCGCGTGTAACCCCAGGCAAAATAGAGCCTTGGCTTAATGGTGGAGTAATCAAAATATCGTCGATTACAAACATAATGTTCATTGCTCCAACTTCATCAACGAACTCGTGTTGAATTCCATCAAGCCAAAGAACTTGGGAAAATCCCTTTTCTTTTGCTTTATGTCCCGCATAAAGCGAGGCGGCATAATTCGCAGCAGTTTTTGCGTTCCCAAGGCCTCCCCGAACGGCACGCACAAACTGGTCTTCAATTAAAATCTTCACTGGATTCAATCCTTCAGGATAATAAGAAGCCACGGGTGAAGTCATAATAATAAACGTATATTCGCTCGAAGGATGAACTCCCAAGAACGAACTGCTCCCAAAACACACAGGACGAATGTAAAGCGATTCGCCTTTTACTTTTGGAACGAACTTGTTGTCTAATTTTACAAGCTCAATAATTGCCTCGACAAATTTCTTTTCGTCAAATTTTGGAATGCAAAGACGCTCGGCAGAGTTATTCATCCTTTTCGCATTCATATCTGGGCGAAAAAGATTTACACCTCCATTGACATCATAGTAAGCCTTTAAACCTTCGAAAATGGTTTGACCATAGTGAAGAGTCATCATCGCTGGTTCAAAACAAATTGGTCCGTAGGGAACAATTTTTCCCTCGTCCCATTTCCCATCTTTGTAAAAACTTATAAACATATGGTCGGCAAAATACCGACCAAATCCTAAATTCTTCCAATCAATTGAATCATAACGAGTTTCAGTTGCTTTCTCAATAACTATTCCCATTTTTTCACCAAAGAAATATTTACGAAAAATAATTTTACAAAAAAAAAACTAAATACAGAAGTAATAATTAAAATTGTATTTAGAAATGTTGAGTAGATGATTTGAATATATATCAAGAGATTTTCAAACATAAAGCATTTTAAGAGAAATCAAAAACAACACAAAAATTAACAAACTTTTACAGAACTCATAAATATTGAAATTCTATCTATTTGAGGAAAACTTTTTTTCTTAATTTGCACTTTTAACTTCGATTAATTCGAAGTTATTTGATTTGTATTAACAATTAACGGAGAAATTACTATGTCAACAGAGGGTTTCAATCCATTTCATATGGCACAGCGACAATTTGATGCTGTTGCCGATAAGTTAGGTCTTGACCAAGCAACACGTGATCTACTGCGTTGGCCAGACCGAGAATACCAATTCAACATTCCAGTTCGAATGGATGATGGTACTTACAAAGTCTTCCGTGGCTTCCGCGTTCAACACAGTGATGCTCGCGGACCAGCGAAAGGCGGAATTCGTTTCCACCCCAACGAAACAATCGATACTGTGCGTGCTCTTGCAATGTGGATGACCTGGAAAACTGCTGTGGTCGACATTCCCTTGGGTGGTGGCAAGGGCGGAGTTGTCTGCGACCCACACCATCTTTCACTCCGAGAGCAAGAACTAATTTGCCGTGGCTGGGTTCGCCAAATTGCTCGAAACGTCGGACCATTGCAAGACGTTCCAGCACCAGACGTTATGACCAACGCACAACATATGATTTGGATGCTGGATGAATATGAGAAAATCACTGGAATTAAAGCCCCTGGATTCATCACTGGTAAGCCATTAGGTCTGGGCGGTTCTCTCGGGCGTACCGAGGCAACAGGCTATGGTGTAATTTACACCGTTCGCGAAGCCCTAAAACATTTAGGAATTGATATTAAAAAGACAACGGCTAGTTTTCAAGGTTTTGGTAATGTTAGCCAATACGCTCTTGAATTGTATACAAAGTTGGGCGGAACCGCCATTGCTGTATCTTCCTGGGATCCAAAAGAACAGCGGGCAATTACCTTCCTAAAGAAAGACGGTATTAATTTCGAACAACTCAAGAGCATTACCAACAAATTTGGGGAAATCGATAAAGAAAAAGCCAAAGAACTTGGCTTTGAATTGCTTCCTGGCAATGCTTGGATTGAGCAAGAAGTGGATATTTTGGTCCCCGCCGCTTTGGAAAACCAAATCAACAAAGATACAGTGCAATTGATTAAACCCACTGTAAAGATTATTGCCGAAGGTGCCAATGGTCCAACAACACCAGAAGCAGACGAGGTACTCAAGGCAAAGAACATTCACGTCATTCCAGACTTCTTGTGCAACGCTGGTGGAGTTACCTGTTCCTATTTCGAACAAGTTCAATGCAATATGAACTATTTCTGGACGAAGGAAGAAGTTTTAACCAAACTCGACCAAAAGATGACAAGCGCCTATCATTCAGTGCTGGACCTTGCGATTAAGCAGGGTGTCTATATGCGTGACGCTGCATATATGATTGCTATTTCAAGAGTTGCCGAGGCTGTAAAACTTCGTGGTTGGGTTTAATTAATTTAAATTACTTCACTCAATTAGAGGAACCCACCGTTTAGGTGGGTTCTTCGTTTTCAATGCCAAAATCAATAAACCATTGTAAACAACGCTCATTGGAACGAACTGCAATCTTACTTGCTCTTAATTTTACCCCATACTGTGGGCAATAATCATAATTCTTTACTTCAAAACTTGCTTCTGGAAGTCGAAGTTTGATTGTTACTTGCTCATTAGTTAATATAAAAATATCATTCTTAATTGTAATATCAACATTTGGATGAAGATGGAAGTAAAGAATTTTATCTTTTTTCGAATTTAAAGTGTCTGTGAAAACAATTCGCTCGGGTTCATAAGATATTATTCTAATGTGTGGCTTTGTATATGCAAAATGTTGCATTTTGATTAAATCATCAAATATTTTAGATGCCTTAGCTTTTGTGCGATGTTTGTAAATCCAAAAAAGATTTTCTGTGTCCCCAACTTTCCATAGATTTTGTTCTTCATCCTCAATAGCAAGCGTGTTATGCATATGCACGGAACGATATTTATTTCTCTCTTTTTCTGAACAAGTATAACAGTACATTCCTGGGTCAACAAAAAATTCCTTTCCTTTTACACACAACACAAAAGACAACTGGTCGTTGTGGGAGTGCCCACCTTTTCCTTGTTGTCCAATGCTACCACAACGGAGAAACAACTCGAATTCAGCAGATTTAATCACAAACAAACCAAAATCAACGAAGGGAAATACTTTACGAAAAATAACTATTTCACTTTTTGGTAGATTGAAAGAATGTTTCAATGAATTTTTCAAGACAAGAGATTTACCTTTGCAATTGTTTTCACTCAATGAATTTATTAACTCGTAGAGGAAAGGTCTTCTTTGAACTTCCTCGAAAATTTCGCCATTAACTTTAAAATTATCAAAAAAGTAATACGGGCGAAGGAAAAAACCACTGTCGCTATCGCCAATTTGAATGAATTTGTCGTTTGTTTGGAAAATCGAATGAGTGAATTTTACAACTCTATACAATCGTTCTAAAAATTCATTTGGATACAAAATTCGATTATTAACCAAGTCGATTGAAAATTTGGATGGTTTAAAATTTCTTTTTCCAAATATTATATTCCCTTTCAATTTCAAAAACTCGTTCAAGTCGTAAAGTCGGCTTCGTTCATAAGATTGAATAAGGTATAAAGAAACAAGCAACATTTCAACAACTTGGATATGATAATAGGTAGAAGCCTCGAAGTTTCCGCCATCGGGAAGAAATTGATAAAGCGTTTCGGATATAAGTTCGTTTATCGCAAATGCCAAAATTGAGGTCGAATAGTCACTAAATGGTAAGTAAGAACAAGCAAATAGCAAAGAAGTTATGTTTGCAAAATAGTGGTTACCTCGAAGACCACCAGACCATTCTAAATTATCCAGAACAAATTCAATGTGTTCGAAAATACTTTGCATAAAAACATCCAAGAAGTTCTGGTCAAATTCGGCTCCCAAATCGGAAAACAAATCGTATGCAAAAAGCCAATTTGAAACACGAATGCCAACATCCATTGGAGAAAGCCATTGAACAGTATATCCCACAGGATTTGTTGCAATGAAATCAATGATTTGGCTTTGGAACTCATCTAAAAATTTCCTCGAGTGAACCACATCGTTTTGGAAAAGAAAATAGCAATAAGCCAAAATTGGTAAATGTTGCATTCTCCCAAGTTCCCAAGGTTGTTTTATATCGGAACCGAGCAGAATACTAATTTTTTTGTAAAACTTTGGTTCCCAAAGGTAACCACTTTTCGGGTCATTCCAATAATTTATTGGTTTGTAATTTCTTGCGTTAAGATAGCCAAATAGTTTCCGTGAATTTTCTCGATAGAATTCTGGCAGAATATTTATTATTTCTTCAAAGTTCTGAATGTGGTTACGATTTATCCAACCCGTACCAAGCAGATTAAATTTATGTTCAAGAATTTGATTTCCCAGAAATTCAATCAAGTCTTTCTTTTCAACCAGCAAAGATTTATCTATTATTCCGAAATAACCAGTTTCGAGTTTTTTAAAAGGTCTTAAATTTTGTAAATCTACAAAGTATTTTTTGTAAAAATCTTGTTCACTTTTTGGATGAAACGCATTGTAAATTTTTTCAACAATTTTGTTAATTGTAATTTTTAACGGAACCCTTCTAACTTGCCAAAGTTTAGCCAATGCTATCCCTATTTATATAATAGATATTTAGAGCGAAGTTTTAAAAATTCATCCAATCCTTTGTTTAAATAATTAAAGTATTCGGTTTCATCTCCTTGAATTAAACTATCGAACAAAACGCTTGTTCCAGTTACTTTTTTGAACATTTCTATTCTTCTCGACTTAAGTCGTTCATAAGAAAATAAATGTGGAAAAGCCTTCCGAATTTCAAACAACAAAGTCATACCAAAAGTATAGTATTTACATTCTTTGTTTTTTGCAAACTTAATCAAAAAACTATTGTGCTCTTTTTCTAAATGCTTTTGTTTCTCTTTATTTATGAAAGCAACGCCATCAAACTTTAATTCAGAAACTAACTTTTCCAACTTTTTCACATTCACATTTCGAATTGAAAAAACTTGGAAGGGCAAGTCAGTACCAACACCTAAATTAAAAAGTCCCAACTCGCCAAGCACACCAAACATAGCAATCCCACGTATAGCGTCAACACTCTTTATGTTGGGTGAAGTTTGGAACCATTCCAAATTGGTATCCTCCCAATTCATTTGTCGCTTCCAGTTTTCCATCTTAACAATAGTTAAATCACACTTTTTCGTTACTCCGTTGGATTTCAGCCAGCCTTCTTCATTTATCATAAAAGCAATTTCGCCAATAGTACAGCCGTGCAAATATGGAATTGGAACAATTCCCACAAATGAAGCCCATTGCGGTTCAAGCACATTGCCATCAACAAGATTTCCACCAAGCGGATTGGGACGGTCCAGTATAACGAGCGGAATATTTGCATCTGCACAGGCTTCCATAACTTTGTAAAGAGTGCTAATAAAAGTATAGGAACGTACTCCTATATCTTGCAAATCTACAACAACGATATCAACCAGAGACATTTGGTAGGGAGTTGGTTTTCGATTATTTCCATAAAGCGAAAAGATTGGAACCCCATATAGGCTATCGTCGGGAACATACTTGCCAGCAGGAACGGTTGTAAAAAATCCGTGTTCTGGGGTGAAAATTGCATTTAAAGTAAATTTGGGATTGTTTACGAAATACTCCACAGTCATTTTTTTCGATGAAGAACGGCTTGCCGAATTCGTTAGCAACCCAACTCTTTTCCCATAAAGTATTTTAAAATCATCACGAACTAAAACATCAATACCAAGAAGAATTTTTTGTTGGTAGCCAACCTTGGGAAAAACTTCGGTCGTGCAACTAATACACAAAATCAAAAAGCATAGTAAAAGTCTTACCATCGGAAAAAAATTTTGCAAAATTTCAAAATTAAAAAATCTACCTTGTATATGGAGTTTGGAGGTATTTTTTTGCTTGTTCGTGGGAATCTCGATAATTTTTCCAAGAAAGGACCTTGTTATATTGCATAATTGCATAATTTCGTTTACCTTGAAGGTCGTATATTTTTCCAACTTTTAAGTTTAGGTAAATCATAAAAGCCGAAGGACCATTCTTATCTAACTTACGTGAAAATTCATCACATTTGTAGAAATATGATAAAGCCTCGTCGTAGCGTCCTTGTTCAAACAAAGCACTGCCAATGTAATACATTGCCTCTCTGGCAGTTGCAACATCGAAACCAGGCTTTTTTTGCTCGTACCAATTAAGTATCATTTTCCAATGCTTTTCCCATTCGTCAAGATAGTAGAGCGAGACAAGCGTCCTACCATAATATCGCTGAAAAACTGGATTGTTGGGATATTTCTCAACTAATTCCTTTGCAATTGTGTATGCAGAATAGTAATCTTTTTCGAAATCGTTAAAAATTTGCAACAACACCAATTTTGCCTCGACATTTGCATATCGAGCATATTTTGCCGAGGCTTGAAGTTGTAATATTCCAAGTTTTCTATCACCTTTGGGAAGAAAAAGCATCAATGGTTTTAAAGCGGGATTTTCCGAAGGAAGAACCTCGGCGAAATAGTTATAAACACCAGTACCAAGCATAATGTCGTAATTGTTTGGGGCAATTTCAAGACATTTCGTCAATATTTTAAAACCCGAATAACCATCGTTGGCAGCACGAAACCAGTTTTCACGAATTGCGTGATATCGACCTCGATATCCAATCGCACCGCCTTTGAAAAACAAAGCACTCAATTCGAATTCATTAGTATCGAGTATTCTGTCGCAAACTTGGATTGTTCGGTCAATTTTTTCAAGAAAAGACTTGTCGAATTCTTGGGAATTGCGAAATGCAACAATTTTCCACCAATCCACCATTGCATTCAAAAAATATCCAGCGGGAAGTTCTGGATATTTTTCTATAACTTGCTTGAAGCACTGTTCGGCTTTATCAAATTCCATATTGTAAATGTAGTCTGCACCCAACCGCACAAGACTATCTGCATCTGTCTTCATCGCAGGCCATTGGGCATATAATGTTCCGCTTTTACTAACCATCAAAAGGTAAAACAGAACAATCACTAAACAACTATAGGCAATGTTTCTAAACATTTTGGACATTTTGCTTTCCCATTTTCCACAAAATAATTTACATTTGTTAAATATCTTTCACGTTCAACAACTAAAAATTTGCAATTGGGACAATATGTATTTTCAGCATTTGGAATATCAGTGTTTCCAATATAAACGAAGTTTAAACCGTAGGACTCCGCAATTTCCTTTGCACGGATTAATGTCGAATAGGGCGTCGGCGTCTTGGTTGTCATTTTGTATTGAGGATAAAATCTGCTGAAATGCAAAGGAATATCTTTCGACAAATTTGCAATAAATTCAGAAATTTTCGAGAAAGACTCGTCGGTATCGTTTTCTCCAGGAATGACAAGATTGATTATCTCCATATGAATGTTTGCCGAAAATACCCGTTCAATACTATCCAAAACAGGCTTAAGATGTCCACCAGTTATCTTTAAATATTTTTGGTCGTCAATAAATTTTAAGTCTATATTAATAGCATCAAGTAGTTGTTCTTCGACAACAATTTGTAGCATTTCCTTGCTGAAATATCCATTCGAAACGAAAAGATGTACTAAATTCCTGGTTCCTGGATTTTCTTTGCATTTCAAGATGATATCCCTTGCATATTCAAAGAAAATTGTTGGTTCAGAATATGTATACGAAATTCCATCGACATCATACTTTTCTGCAAGTCTTACAATCTCCTCTGGTGGTATAGTTTCTTGGACAAGCAAATGGTCTGGCTTCAATTTAATTGATTGTGAAAGATAACTATTTTGACAATTTGCACATTTGAAATTGCATCCAGGGGTTCCGAACGACAAGACTCTGCTCTTTGGTTTAAAATGATAGAATGGCTTTTTTTCGATTGGGTCGATTGCAACCCCATCTACCTTTCCATAAGTATAGGAATAGAGAACTCCATTGTGATTGAAACGCACTCGGCATATTCCACCATAGTTATTTTTTATCTTACAATAATGACTGCAAAGTTTACATTCAACTTCTTTAGTATTGTCATCTATTACTTCATAAAGTATTGCTTCTTTCATAAAATCAAAGTAATCCAAGTGTTTTCATATCATCTTCAAAGTTGCTTGGTTTTATTTTAATCAACCAACCTTCGCCATAAGGGTCGAGTGCTGCGAGTTCTGGATTAGCCAAAACTTTTTCATTTACTTCGACAACAGTACCCGAAAGAGGAGAATAAATCGATTGGGTACGCAAATCCGAAGAAAATATTTGGAAAAAAACGCTACCTTGCCTAATTTCGTCCCCAGCAGATGGCAAATACACAGTTTGTATTTTTCCCACTGAATAAAGAAAAGCTCTTTCGACACC
Organism: Candidatus Kapaibacterium sp.; assembly: GCA_013414795.1. GTDB lineage: Bacteria > Bacteroidota > Ignavibacteria > Kapaibacteriales > UBA2268 > Naka2016. Next base: position 1,208,992 of record CP058732.1, on the reverse strand, counting down.
CAAAACGACAAGCCCTTCGTCATTCATCATCAACCAAGAATATTGACCAATTCCTTGAATATTTCCAATAATTTCATTTTGCAATGGAGACTTAATTTGAGAAGTTTTTTGCACTTCAACCAAACTTGCAGCCCTTTCAATGACTCGTCTCAACTCTTCACGAGTAAATGGCTTTGCAATGTAGTCGAAAGCCCCAAGTTGCATCGCTTGAAGTGCTGTATTAATTGTTGCATAGCCAGTAATCATTATCACAAAAATCTTTTCGTCCTTTTCTTTAACTTTTTTCAGCAATTCCAAGCCATCAATTTCTGGCATCATCAAATCAGTGAGAATGACATTTGGTTTGAACTCATCAACTTTTGCTAAACCTTCCATTGCTGAAAGTGCAGTTTCGATAATATAATTTTCGTCCTTTTTCAAAAGACGTTTTATACTATCGAGTACAATTTGCTCATCGTCTATAACTAAAATTTTGATTTTACTATTTTCCATATTTATTCCAATTTATCAACAATTTCAAAATATGCTGGGAGAAGTATCCTAAATATTGCACCCCCCGATGGTGCAGTGTCGACCTCAATTGTTCCGTGGTGTCGCTCGATAATTCCCCAACTCACAGCCAGTCCTAAACCACTTGTACTTTTGGTCGAGAAAAATGGCTCGAAAATTTTGTCCATTAGATTTTCTGGGATACCAGGACCAGTATCCTCAACCGAAATGATACACTTCTTTTGCTGGCGATAATATTCGGTCGATATAGTTATCTTTCCCTTGTATTTCATAGCATCAGCAGCGTTTATCAAGAAATTGAGTATGACTTGCTGTATTTGCTTTGCATCGGCTTTTATCTGGGGAACTTTTTCATCGAGAAGGACTTCGATTTCAATATCCTTAAACTGTGGTAAACGGCTGATCAAATCTAACGATTGTTTAATAATTGAATTTGGATTTACTATTTCGAATTTGGGTGTGCTTTGCTTTGCAAAATCGAGGAGATTTCGAACAATATCCCGACAGCGTAGCGTTTCACGAATAATAATTGCAATGTCTTCTTGCAATGGATTGTCCTTGTCCAATTCTTCTGAAATACTCTCTGCATAAGAAAGAATTCCAGTAAGCGGATTATTGATTTCGTGGGCAACGCCTGCGGCAAGTTTTCCAAGAGCAACAAGTTTTTCGCTTTGCACCAATTTCTCCATTAATTGAATTTCGTTCGTTGCATCCCGTCCAATCGTACAAGTTCCGATGATTTTACCTTGGGAATCGGTAAGTGGAAACCGAAGCATACGAAAATAATGTTCTTCCCCGTTAAGCGTAATAGTTTCGTCGTAAAGGATTGCTTTCCCCGTGCGAAGAACTTCGCTGTCGTGTGCTTTCACGGTTTGTGCAATTTTCATTGGTAAAACATCTTCTGGTTTTTTCCCAATAAAGTCCTCTGGTTGCTTTCCAAATGCTTTTGCAATAACTGGATTTACAAGAATGTATTCACCATTAAGGTTTTTCATACTAATCCAGTCTTGGGCATTATTAATAAAACTCTTCAATTTTTGTTCAAGCGTTTCAACTTCCCGCTTTAAATACACAAGTTCTGTTATCCTATGCCAGTTAGATAGAATAAACTTCACTTCGCCTTGTACATCAAAAATAGGAGAACGAGTTACTTCCCAATAAGATTCTTTTGGCTGTGCAGAGTAATGAACCATCGTATGCGGTTTTTTTGTTTCTTTGATGTAATTAATTATTTCTTCCAAACCTTTTTTATCACAATTTATTTCAGCAATCTCCAATAAATGATAACATTTTTGCCCAATCACTTTCTCTTCTGGTAAACCCACAAATTCGCAAAAGGCTTTGTTTGCCCGAGTAATTCGCTGTTCTAAATCCATAACTACTGTTAAATCTTGAAAACTATCGAAGATTGACTTCAAGAAAACATTATCGTTTTCGATAACTTTTTCAAGCCTTTGTAAATCCTCTATTTTTTTATCGAGTTCCTCGTGTGCATACATTAAATCCCAGAAAATATGAGCAATCGAGTGTTCTATTAATTTTATTTCTGGGCTTAACTCTTGTTTTAATTTTTTCACGAATTCGTTGTTACCAGTTAATTCAATTACAACCTCTACATCCAAAGAATTCAATGCTTCTTTATAGTTTGAAAATGTTTTCAAACCCAATTCTTTAGCATATTTCAAACCTTCTGCTTCTGGATTGATATCGACAACACCAAGCACTTGCAAATTCAATTCCTTGATTGGCTTCTCTCGAAGTAACTTTAATATCGCATAGCAACCTTTACCACCACCGATGATAATTGCATTCATTTCTCATCTCTTTTAACAATATTTGTTTTATCCTTTATTGGAAATTCTGTTTCGAGCATTTCCGTGTAATCCTCCAAAAATTCACGGATATTGTTGTAAAAAGCAATAGGCTTCATCGTAAAATGAAGAAGTATTTTGTTCAATTTTATTGGGATATAAGGATATAACTTTTTAAGATTCATAATTCGATAATTGTAAAATGCCGAGGCATCCTCCGCGGTCAAACTTAATTTAACTTCATTTGGAAACTCATTGCCTTTAAGCACTTGGTCGAATGTTTTCAAACCCTTGGCAACAGCGTAAGAAACAATATTACCACAACTCCAAAGGTCGAAGTCGGAAACATCTTGCATAAGGTCAAAGTCAATCCAACGATAAAGCCCAGTTTCGGTTTCAACTATAATATGGTCGTTTCGTATATCGCCGTGACACAGTTTGTGTTCGTGCAAAAAATTAATCGCTTCGAACGATTCTTTCAATTTCCAAAGAATATATGGCAAATCCTCGAAGAAATACTCCTCGTGGTTCTTATTTATCATTGGAACAAAATTAAAAAAGGAGGTACCTTTGATGAAATCAATTATTCGCACAGCATTGCCCTTTTCATCAAAACACACAAATCCTTGCATAAATCTTTTGTCCCCTTGAACGATTTTCAGAACTTCGCCTTCTTTTTCGGGGTTTCGGTAGCAACGAATCCTTAAAAATCCAATATGAGCATAAAATTCCTCGTGAAATACCGTTTTAATTATTTTCTCTGAATTATCTTTTAAATCAATTGCATTGAAAACCCAATATTTCGGCTGGTCATCAATTCCAAACCTTGGCTCTCGCATATTGCCCTTTACAAGATAGTCGCCACAGTTCAATCTAATAATGTCTCCTCTGGCAATTCGCATCCAATCAGATGTATCTGTAAATATTTTAATTCGCAGAGGATTAACCTTCCAGCCCAAATGTTCTTTTATTTTTTCTGCTAAATATTCTCTTTCGCTTTGATTAACCATTCTTCAAACTTTCCTCGATTAACTTTTGTCTAAATTTGGCCAACTTTTTGACCACCTCGTTATACGAAGTGTCAATCAAATTCATTAAGAAATTGTCCGAGATATTATCGACGATTTGGACAGTAATCCAGTACTTTTTGTTCATATGATAGCCTGGTTTTATAAAGTCATACCTTTCTACAAGGTAAACCACATCCTCTGGAGGAACTTTCAAATTCATCCACGCTGGGATTGAATACAAATCAACAAGGGCAAACATTTTCCCAAAGACTTTGAAGACAAGTGTTTCTTCGTCGAAAGGGAAATCCTCGACAGCAAAAGGTTTAGAAAGGCAATATTCACGAATTTGTAACAAATCCATTTATTATAAGCCTTTGTTTTATTTTTTTTACATAACTTGCTTTTTTTGTTGAACAAAAGTTTCTAAATGGTTATGCAAAATACAAATTTATATTTTGTTTTAGAAAATCAAATATCAGCAATCACTGGAAAACCCAAAAATGAATGGACAAGAAAAGATTTTTTAAAAGTTATCCAAACTTTACAACTTGAAAGAATAACTTTCCATTATGTTGCCTCCGACGGCAAGCCACGTCAAATGCAAATCCCAATACAAAACAAGTTCCAAGTTGAATCAGTACTTGCCGACGGTGAACGTGTTGATGGCTCCTCTTTGTTCAAGGGAATTGTCGAAGTTGGTTCTTCCGACCTCTATGTCGTTCCAATTTACAAAAGTGCATTTATTAATCCATTTGACAACAAAAGTTTGGATTTCTTCTGTCGCTTTTTTGATAAAGATGGAATTCCAGCAAATTTCACTCCAGACAACATTCTTGCAAGGGCAAATGAATATTTCAAATCCAAAACTGGTTTGAATTTAAAAGCCTTGGGGGAATTGGAATTCTATCTAATTTACGATATGCCCAAAAGAATGTATATTTTGGGCAAACAACAAGGTTACCATAGCAGTCCGCCCTTTGCGAAAACAACGCATATCGTCAGCGAAATTGCCTCAATTATTGCAAAGATTACAAATTCAATAAAATACTCTCACAACGAAGTTGGTTACATTGAAAATATACAGAGCGAAATTCCCGAATTGAGCGGAAAATCTGCAGAACAAGTTGAAATTGAATTTCACTTAACAGATATTGAAGAACTTGCCTACGACCTTGTTCTTTCAACCTGGATTATTCGAAACGTTGCATACCAATACAATTCCATTGCAACATTTTTCCCAAAAATCGACCCAGGACACGCTGGCAATGGTCTGCATTTCCATCTTGCTTTGACAAAGAATGGCAAAAACATACTATTAGACCCAAGCGGTAATTTATCCCAAGAGGCTTTGATGGCTATCGGTGGACTTTGCCACTATGCACCAAGCCTAACTGCATTTGGTAATACAGTCGCTGCTTCCTACCTCCGCCTAGTCCCAGGTCAAGAAGCACCAACAAAAGTTTGTTGGAGTCCGTCGAATAGAAGTTCGCTCATTAGAATTCCTTTGGCTTGGACGAAAGCAAATAACCTTGCAAAAAAAATAAATCCACAAGAAACCGAAACGTTGGAATATGAAGACAACCGTCAAACAATTGAATTTAGAAGTCCAGATGGTAGTGCTTTAATACATCTTATACTTTCTGGCTTAATTTTAGCAATAGAATGGGGATTGAGCAATCCACAACGTTCTTTGCAACTGGCTGAACATTACAAAGTTACGGATGACCCAAATTCATTACAAAAGGATTTGGAAGTGCTTGGCAAAAGTTGCGTGGAATCTGCGGAGAAACTTCTTCAAAAGCGACATCATTACGAACGGGATGGCATTTTTCCACCAAAAGTTATCGACTACTATGCAAAGATTCTCCTTTCCGAAAACGACAAAGATTTGAACTCTCGCTTAATTTCATTGCCCGAGGAGGAAAGACTAATCGAATCCAGAAGAATAATGCATAGAAACTTGCATAAGTGTTAGTTTTCTAACAAAATTTGTTTGTTGCTTATGAATTTACTTGATTCGCCAGTTTCACTAACCATTTTGGCAATAATTATTGTTTCGAGTTTGATTGGGTTTGGCTCGCCAAACCAAATCTTAATAAAGTTTTCCCTAAATCCATATTCGACTGTTCATTATAGAAAATACTATCAAATCGTTACACATATTTTTATTCACCTCGATTGGATGCATTTACTATTCAACGCATTGACCTTTTACTTTTTTGCTCCCCAACTCGAGTTTGCAATTGGTAGCGAACGTTTCGCTTTGGTTTTCATAACCGCTGGAATAGTTGCTTCGATTCCATCAATTGTTAAAAACAAAGACAATCCAAATTATTACTCGCTTGGTGCTTCTGGGGCAATAGCAGGAGTTCTTTTCAGTTTTATTTTGTTCTATCCAACATCAAGAATATATATGTTTTTTATCCCAATCGGGATTCCCGCACCTATTTTTGCATTAATCTATCTTGGCTATTGCGTTTATGCTTCAAAATATCATTCGACGAATATCAACCACGAAGCACATTTTTGGGGAGCAGTTTGGGGTCTTGTCATTACAATCGTTATGTTTCCAAATATTGTTGAATACTTTATCCAAACAATAAAACATATTTTTTGAGAATAAATAGATAGGTAACAAAATTAGAATTACTCAATTTTTTGATTGTCGAAAAACTTTTCGTACCAAAGAGCAAGATTTAAAAGAGTAAAAATTCTAAAACCGTACTTCCCTTTGCCATTTTTGTGTTGATTCAAAATAAAATTCAAATATTTTTCTTCAAATAGGTTTTTGAATAAATTAGAATTATTTATGCGGGCGGAGGCAAATTCGAACCACTCGTTTCGCAACCATTCATTAATTGGAGCCCAAAAACCTTGTTTCTTGCGATAAATTATCTCATCGGGAAGAATTCCCTCCACAGCTTTTTTCAACAAATATTTCGTTGTTTTCCCATTTGGGACTTTCAACTTCTCGGGCAAAGACATAGTGAATTCAATTAAACGGTAGTCGAGAAAAGGCACTCTCGCTTCGATGCTATTTGCCATTCCCATCTTATCCACTCGCATTAATAGAAGTTCGGGCAATCTTTGGGAAATTTCGGCGAACAGAACCCATTGCAAGAAATTCAAATTGCCTTGACTTAATTTAGTTGCATTGGCAAGTAAATCGCCAACATACTCCCAAGGTTTTTCAGCAATCCATTGAAATTTCTTTTTTAAAAGTACTCTCATCTCTTCGGGTGGAAAAATTGAAATTCCGCTCCAATAGTATTCCTCGTCTTGGGTGGCTCTTCGAATAAAATCCAATGGAAGATGCTGATTGATTGCTTTTAAAAATGGCTTGGAAGTTTCGTAAATTGATTTTCGCAAAAACTTTGGCAAAGAAACGAAAAACTTCCAAAAAGTGTGGTAAAATTTGTAATCACGAAGCAACCAGTTGTATCCAACAAATTGCTCGTCGCTTCCTTCGCCAACTTGTACGACAATCGTTCCAGAGGAACGAGTAAGTTTACTTAAAAAATAAAGCGGAATGCAGACTGGGTCGGCATTTGGTTCGTCTTCGTACCAGACTAAATCATATAGTACCTCGAATGCATCTTTACTATCAATAAGTATTTCGTGGTGGTTTGTTCGGAAAATTTCAACAATTTTGCGGGCATATTCCAATTCATTGTACTTTTGCAACTCCTTGAACCCAACAGTAAAAGTATCAACTGGTCGGTCCATCAACTCGGACATTAATGCAACATTCAAACTCGAATCAATTCCACCACTTAAGAATACACCAAATGGTACATCGCTCATCATTCTGTCTTTTATGGCAACCCGAAGGAGATTGATTATCTCATTCTTTGCATCATTTTCATTAATTTCTGTGTTTATTCCCAAAACAAAGGGATTCCAATAGCGTTCGATATTAAAATTTCCCTTTGAATCGAGAGTAAAAAAATGTGATGGCGGTATTTTAAAAATATTTTTGAACAACGTTGCTCGGTTGGAACTTGTCCCAAAATTTAAATAATTACCTATTTCATCAATGTTAATTTCTTTTTGCAACAAAGGGTGGAGAATTAATGATTTTATTTCAGAAGCGAAAATAAAGCAATCAGAATTGCGGAAATAATATAAGGGTTTCTTTCCAAGCCTATCGCGTGCTCCAAAAAGAAGTTTCCTTTCTTCGTCCCAAAGAACAAAAGCAAACATTCCAGATAACTTCTTGACAATTGATGTTCCCCACTCTTTGTATCCGTAAAGTATTACCTCGGTATCGGTTCGAGAGCGAAACGAATAGCCTTTTTGTTTCAATTCCTCGCGGATTTGCAAATAATTATAGATTTCACCATTGAAAACAATTGTAACGCTGAAATCAGAAGTACTCATTGGTTGGTTGCCAGCGGGAGTTAAATCGATAATCGAAAGACGGCGAAAAGCAAAACCACACTCGAATTCTTTCGAAACCCAAATCCCGTTGCTATCGGGACCTCGATGGTAAATCACATCGGACATTTTTTTGAGTATGTCGGGGTTAACAATACTGCTTTGTTTAGTTTTATTAAATGATAGAACCCCGACTATACCACACATTTAAGGCTACCTTGATAGAACAGCATAATTTATTGCATCAATCATTTCCCGAACTGCCCGCTCCAAACCAACGAAAGCGGCTCGGGAAATAATAGAATGTCCAATGCTTAATTCCTCAATCGATGAAATAAGACAGATGTCGAAAACGTTGCGATAATTTAATCCATGACCAGCAACAACTCTCAAACCAGAATTTTTTGCATAATCTGCCGCTTTTTTCAATCGTTCAAGTTCTAATTTGATTTGCTTTATGTCCCTCAAATTTGAATAAACGCCAGTATGAAGTTCAACAATTTCCGCTCCAGTCTCAAGCACTGCATCTATTTGCTTTAATTCTGGTTCAATAAAGAAACTAACTTCAATCCCGCTTTGGTGCATTCTTGCGACAAGTTCTTTGAATCGAGGAATATCTTTTGCAACATCGAGCCCACCTTCTGTTGTCAATTCCATACGCTTTTCGGGAACAATCGTTACAAGGTCGGGCTTAATTCTTAATGCAATGTTAATTATTTCCTCCACAGCAGCCATTTCAAGGTCGAGTTTTGTCGAAACTACTTGGCGAAGCAATTCAACATCGCGGTCTTGAATGTGTCGTCGGTCTTCACGTAAGTGGCACACTATTCCATTGGCGCCCGCAAGTTCACAGATTACCGCAGCAGCCACTGGGTCGGGCTCGTTTCCACCGCGTGCTTGTCGCAAGGTAGCAATATGGTCTACGTTAACATTTAAAGTAACCATTTTCTTATCTTAAAAAAAGCAAAATTACGAAATATGCTCTCAACCAAAGGGATGTATTAGTAAATAACGGAAAATTTGCCAAAAACTTCGCTATCCTCAAATTTGACTTTGAAAAAGTACACACCAGAGGAAAGTTCAATCGGAAATGTATCGAAATGAATTACCCTTCTTTTATCCACAATTGAAACATTTTGCTTACTTGTTGGTAATGGTATCTCTTGAAGATGGGAGTCATAGATACGAAAGTCAACAACATCTTTTAAACTAACTTTATCGGGGACGGGGAAAGATATTGGTTCTTTGCCTCTTCTCCAAGGATTTGGAAAAGCATAGGAAATTGAATATGTCTTATATCCAAAACTCAAGTACAAAGAATCGGCAAAAAGATTTTTTTCGCCAAGCAAATCGTAATAAATTTCTCTTGGGTAAAGTTGAATTCCGCTTGAATTTGTTTTAGAAAGAACGATTGTACACTCTTTTAAGGAATCTAAAAATTGTTGAATAGCGTTTTTAGAATCGATGTTAGCAAGAAGAATAACAAGAGTGTCGTCGAGCGTTTCTGGGTCTTCTGCTGGGAAAAAAATACGCAATGGTCGAATTTCGAGCGGTTTCAATCTTTGCGAAAGTAATAGCGAACCGTCGAAAACATTTTCATAATTGTATTTTATTGGAGGGAAAAGTTCTGCATTTGGAAGATAATTTGGTTTGAAATTTGTTCCAGAATAATATATATAAGGCAAAAAGTTTGCAACTGATTCTGAAAGTGAACTTCCTTTTTGTTTTAAAGCAAGTTCAAGCGAAAGCATTGGATTGTTTCCTCTGCCAATGTTACGCCAAAGTTCGACAATCGGTTGGTCACCAAATCTTTTTTGAATATACTGTAAAAAAATTGCATACCGATAACCAACGTAATAGGTCGGGTCGGAAAGAATATATTTGGAGAAATCGCTGAACAAACTTTTAACAAATTGCAGGTAATCCTTTGTTTCGGGCCAAACCCGCCATTCCATAAACGTACTCGTCATCTCATTGATTGATGGAAAGAGAGGATCGCCATAGCCAAATTGGAACAAATGGTGCAGTTCGTGTGCAGTGGTTATTTTCAGCCCAAGATAGCCAGTTTCTCTATAAGTTTGTCTTTTATTCCCAGAAGTGAAAAAAGTTGTATCATTTGGACTGTAGTCATTATCAATCACAGAAAAGCAAGCATATTTAGAGTAAATATTTGGAGTTTTGATTTCCAGGTCGCAAACAGTCCAACCATAGGCGACTTCCTTGTAGAATCCATTTCCAATTTCCCAGAGGTAAAAGTCATATTCATCCCCGCCACCTCTTCCACTATCCGTCGGTGGTGGGTCGAAACCAAGTGTATCAACATAAAAATAATACGCACGCTCCAAATAATACAAAGCCGAGTCGACATAATCGGGAATTCCGTTGTGATTGACATCAAGAGACGGGACTTTGTTCGGACCCGAGGTATCGTAGTGAACAGCAAAAAGTCGATTAGGGGAAATTGCAACGCATTGATTTTTGGGTCTACCAGTAGAATCAAAATTAACTATGCTTTGAATTTGCTCCTTCAACTTTTCGTTTTTTCTGATGGGAAAAGTTAGGCATTTAATGTCATCGTGTGCAAAGATTGGAAAAATCGTGATAAAATAAAATAACAAAGAAAGGAAAAATCTATTGATTTTCATAAGGATAAAGTTCTACCTAAACATTTCTTTTATCATTCCCCAGGTTCGGTAAATGCCATTAACTTTATGAGCAACATTTACAAAATTGGAATACAAATAGGTATTGTCTTTAAGTATGATTTTAACTCTATAGGAATAGTTGTTTGCTGTCGTTTTTTCTTCTTCGCCACCTTTCAAAAAGGCTTCCTGGTCAACATATTTATAAGTTGTTGGATAGCCTTTGGGAATTAAAGAAGTAATTTTTTTGAAATTACCATTATTCACAGAACGTTCGATTTCGAAAAGAGAAATATTTTTCTCATTGATTGTTTTAAATTCAATTGTTATGTCTTTTCCATTAGAAGTGGCATTAATACTTTCGATGTAAGCATCGACGGCATAAAGTATCAGTACAGAGAAAGACAACAGAATCGCAATTAATACTCGTCTCATTTCAAACAAACTTAAACTAAATCAAATTACGAAATTAATATAAAAAAATTTTAGTTGTTCACAATTTTTTAGAAAATAAAGAAAAAAAATTAGTTTTGTAAATTTGTTTTTACAACGAGGAACCAATGTACAAAATTGTTCTTCCGATATTCGAAGGTCCTTTGGATTTGCTATTGTATTTCATAAAACGAGATGAGATAAACATCTACGATATCCCTATTGCAAGAATAACGGATGAGTTTTTAAATTACTTAAATATGCTTCAAGAACTTGATATAGAAGTAGCGAGCGAATTCCTTGTTATGGCTTCAACATTAATGGAAATCAAAGCAAAAATGCTTTTACCAATAGAAAAACAAGAAAGCGAAGGAATTGTCGAGGACCCGCGAAGTGGACTTGTCCAGCAACTTATAGAATATCAAGTCTACAAGGAAGTCAGCCAATTTCTTGAAACAAATCTGGAACGAATGCAAGATGTTTATTTCCGTGGAATATATGAAAGCGAAATTTCAGAAATTTCATCCAAATTGAAAACATTCAAGCCAGCAACAGTTTACGACCTGGCAAAAGCATTCTACGAATTGGTAACTAAACATGAAAAAGAAGTAATTCACGAGATTAAAACCACGGAATATAAACTTGAAGATGCTATGGCAAATATTCTACAAGTTCTACAAACTGAACGACAAATTTCTTTTCGTAAACTTTGCATCGGAGCCTCGAAGCCAGTGCTTGTTCTTTATTTCGTTGCTATTTTGGAATTAATCAAACAAAAGATTCTTTATGCTTATCAAGCCGACCAAGAAATGGACATTTTCTTGTTTTTAACATCAAATTTCCAAAGAAACTAATATGCAAACGGATTTTCTATCTTTAGACAAAGAAACTCAAAAGCAGATAGTCGAAACTTTGATTTTTGCAAGCGAACTGCCGCTTTCATTAGAAAACATTATTGATATCATTGATAAAAAACTCGATTTTACAAGTTTTAAAACAAAAAAATCGAACAACGCTATCGAAGAAATTTCAAATTTCGAGGAATACTTAACTTCATTGATTGAAGAAATAAATTCAGATTTGGAAATAACAAATCGACCATACCAAATTATTCAAGTTGCAAACGGTTACACCTTTGCAACGAAAAAGGAATTTGGTAAAATCCTTGGTTCTCTTCCACAGTTTAAACACAAGAAAAGGTTTTCCAAAGCAATGCTTGAAACTTTGGCTATTATTGCCTACAAGCAACCAATCACCAGACCAGAGATTGAAGAAATACGAGGAACGAATACCAGCGAAATTTTGAACACGCTTCTCGAAAGGAATTTAATAAAAATTGTTGGTAGAAAAGAAACTATCGGACGACCATTTATGTATGGTGTGACAATAGAATTTCTTAAAACTTTTGGTTTGAACAACTTGTCTGAATTACCAAACCTTGAAGAAATTCGCACTTTAATTGAGGCAAAGAGTAAACAGCAAGAACTAACTTTAAAAATTGATTTTGGAGAAGAGCAAGACCAAAGTTTTACTGGATAATTTTAGACAATTTCACAAATTCTAAACTTCTTTTTAAAACTTGTAAGCCATTACCAATGATTGGGTTGCCGTGTCCAGGATATATATCCCTTATATCCAATTGAGAAAGTTTTTCCAATGTATTAAGAAAACTTAAAGTAAACGTATCTTTATAAGAGTGAATCATAACTGGCAAATCGCCAGAAAAAAGGACACCTTCTTCGGGAATATACACGCTGACAGAATCGTTTGAATGACCAGGAGTATGAAGAAGAATTGCTTTTCTGTCCCCAACCAATATTTCCATCCCGTCTTGTATTTGAATATCGACCAAATCACTCTTGTTAAAAGCATAAACAATCGGGTTGAACCTTTCCTTTAAATACTTTAGTCCTCCTTTGTGGTCGAAATGTTCGTGGGTGATTATAACTTGGGAAACTTTTTTCTGTCCGACGCCAGTTGAAACCTTTTCGATATGAGGAATCACAAAATCGTCTGTTCCAGCGTCAATCAAAGTGTTCACATCTTGTAAACGATTCCAATCGCCAAGAACATAATAAACATTGCAAGAGTATTTGCTTGGGTTGAACGGCAAGGTTATGATTCTCATCAGACTTTTTTGTAAATTGTTACATCACTAAACACTTGCTTGAATTTATCTACAAGTTCTGTTGGAATTTTTTGAGTTTGCTCCAATGCTAAATATTTTCCATCTTTAAGAGTATTGTAAAACATTTGTAAAACTTTAACCCTTTCTAAATAGGAAAAATGTAGTAGTACATTTTTGCAAATAATAGCATCAAAGTTAGATTCGAAAGGGTTTAGACCAAGAAGATTATGTTTTACAAACTTAACTCGTGTGTGAATTTCTGAAACAATCCTATATTTGTCTTCGCTCACTTTTGTAAAATATTTTTCAAAAATATCTTTTGGAATACGTGAAAGGTCTTGATATGGATAAATTCCATTTTCAATTGTTTTTTGATATTCCCCAGTTTCGTCAATATCGGAAGCAAAAATTTTAACCTTTTTAAAAGTGAAATAGCCAACTTTTTCAGAAAGAAGTATGGCAAAAGTAAAAGGTTCTTGACCGAGAGCACAGCCAGCATCCCAAATTTTAATTTCTTTTTGCCCAAAAATGTCTTTCGAAAGAATATCTGCGAGCCTATCCAAAATAAAATGGTCACGAAAGAAAAACGAAAAAGCCATCCTCAACAACAACTTTTATTAAATTTGTAAGTTAATGATATTTTTTCAAAAAAAATGCTTCAAAGCCTATACATCAAGAACTTTGCATTAATTGGGGAAATATATCTAGAATTTAAAGATGGGTTAAATATTTTCCTTGGCGAAACAGGGGCGGGAAAGTCTATTGTTATTGATGCATTGTTGACAACTCTTGGCGAAAGAACCTCGCCCGATTTGGTCAAAAGCGGGGAAACCAAAGCAATCGTCGAAGCAACTTTTTCCGTCGAAAATCCAAATATCATAAACTCCATCGTAAAAGATACTGAAAATGTCATTGGTAATACATTTATTTTGCGTCGTGAAATAAGCACACGAGGAACTTCACGTTGCTTCTTAAACGATACACCCTATCCACTGACAGTTATCAAGGAAATCGGAGACTATCTTGTTGATTTTCACGGTCAGCATACACATCAACAACTACTATTACCCAAGTTTCAAATCCAACTTTTGGACAGCATATCCAATACAGAAGAATTACTCGAAAAATACAAACAAATGAAAAAACAACTCGAAGAAAAAATCGATACTTTAACCAGACTTGAACAAGATTTGATTTTAATGCAAAAGGAAAAGGAAAAAGTGGATTTTGAATTGCAAGAACTACTTCGAATTAATCCACAACCCGAAGAACTTGAAACCATCGAACAGCAGTTGAAAAAACTGGAAAACATAGAAATAATCAACAACACTTTAAACGAAGTTAATGAAATCATCTATAGATCCGACAGGTCGGTTGTCGATAATATTTCATTTGCTATCAAAAAGTTAGAGACTTTACTCAAATATGACAAATCTTTGGAAGATTTGGTAAATCAATTGGAGACAGTGCTCGAAAGTATTACTGAAATCTCAACTGAATTACAAAAAAAATTCATCGACATCGAATACGACCCCGAATACATAAACAATCTTCGGACAAGGCTTTCCGAGTTAAAGTATCTTGAAAAGAAGTATCTTTCCTACGAGAACATTTTCGTGGAAAAAGAGCGACTTCAAAAGATGATTCTTTCCACATACTCCCTTGAAGATGAAATAAAGAATATTAGAAATGAAATTTTGCACCTAAAAGAACAAATCAAAAGCATCGCAGTGGAAATTCACAATAAACGGCTCGAAGGCATTCAAACCCTCGAAGACAAAATACCTGAAATACTCGAAACGCTTGGAATGAAAAACGTTATCTTCCAAGTATCGAGCACATTTGAAGAATCAAGTAACAGCGATATTAAAGATTTGACAATTGAAATCGAAGGGAAAAATGTAAAGTTGAACCCAAATGGTATCGATAGAATTGAGTTTCTCATTTCAACAAATCCAGCCTCGAAACCCCAACCTTTGGACAATATTGCTTCTGGCGGAGAACTTTCCCGCTTGATGCTTGCATTGAAAAGCATTTCAGCAGAACATTACAAATTTCCTACTATGATATTCGATGAAATCGATGTTGGCATTAGTGGAAAAATTGCATCGATGACTGCCCAACTGATGAAAAAAATTGCACAAAATCATCAAATCATTGCAATCACACACTTACCCCAAATTGCTTCCGCTGGGAACCATACCATTTTGATTGAAAAGAAAGAAAAGAACGGAAATTTCGAAATTACTGCAAGAAGTCTGTCCGAAACAGAAAGGATAATTGAAATTGCTCGATTGTTAAGTGGAGAGATGGTTTCTGAATTTGCAATCGAAAACGCAAAAAAATTAATTTCCGAAATAAATTCTTTAGGTTTATGAAAAAGTCGCCAATTCAGTTAGCATTGAGTTTGATTGCGGTAAATATTATTTTTATGCAATTCCCAATTTTGAATATTTTCCTATATCCATTTATAATAATAAGTACTTGGTTCCACGAAATGGGACACGGAATAATGGCTTTACTTCTGGGCGGGGGGATATCCAAAATCCAAATTTTCCCCGACGGAAGCGGAATTGCAACACTATCAAATAGCGGTTCACTTGGAAATCTGGGAAATGCATTAATTGCAATAAGTGGTCCACTTCTTCCGCCTTTGCTTGGGTATTTATATTTAACATCCACAAAAAATATACCCCGCACACGCCTCCTTTTGTTTCTTTCGAGCACTGCTTTGTTTGTTTCTACATTGCTGTGGGTACGTTCTACCTTTGGTTTCTTCTTCTTGCTTTTTCTATCAGTGATAATATTTTTTATTTCAATTTCAAATTGGACAAAATCTCAAATCGTAACTTCTCAATTTATTGGAATACAAGCATTTATGAGCGTGTACTTAAGTTTGGGATATTTATTTGCCAAAAGTGGAAATGTAAATGAATCGTCATTAGCATCCGATACTGAAATAGTTGCACGCAATCTTTTTCTTCCGAATTGGTTCTGGGCTGGTCTTATAATTGTTTTAACTATTCTTCTTTTGTTCTTGGCATTGAAATCGCTTGCTAAAACGCACAGAACTACACAACTTCCCCAATTATGAAATACTTTTCTTTTCCTTCTATAAAATTTAAAACTTTATCTACATTGCTTTTCGAAACGACAAGAATCAAGCCAATACCCAAATTGAAAACAGTTCGCATTTCTTCTTCTGGAACATCTCCAAGTTTTTGAATGAGACGAAAAATTGGTGGCATTTCCCAACTGTTCCAATCAACTTTCAATGTTAAGCCATTGGGAATTATTCGCTTGGTGTTTCCCAATATCCCTCCACCAGTAATATGTGAAATACCGTTGATAAGACCTTCTTGAACTAATGAATAAATCGAACGGTAATAACTCTTGTGGATTTTCAACAATTCTTCGCCAAGAGTTGTACCAAGTTCTTCCACATATTGGTCGATTTTATATTTCGCAAGCAAGACTTTTCGAGCAAGGGAATATCCATTTGTATGCAAGCCATTGGAAGCCAGCCCAATTAAAACATCACTAGAAGCAATCTTCGAACCGTTGATTATTTTCGATTTTTCTACTACACCAACAATAGTACCAGAAATATCATACTCCCCTTCCGCATAAAACGAGGGCATTTCAGCGGTTTCTCCCCCAATCAAAGCACAATTGTTTTCTTTGCATGCAATTACTAAACCCCTAATTACTTCATACGCCACGTCAACGTCCAGTTTTCCCATTGCAAAATAGTCGAGGAAGAACAAAGGCTTTGCACCAGCCGTTAAAATATCATTAACACAATGATTGACAAGGCATTGACCAATTGTATCGTGTTTGTTCATCATAAAAGCAATTTTCAACTTTGTTCCAACACCATCAGTGCTGGAAATTAAAACTGGATGTTCGAACTCTGGAAATTTTGCATCGTAGAACCCGCCAAACAAACCAATTTCAGAAAGTACTCGCTCGTTGTAAGTAGATTTCACAAGCGATTTAATTCGTTCGACAGTTTTCTCCCCTGCCTCGATGTCCACACCCGACTGCTTGTAAGTAGTTCCCATAGTTAACCTTTATATTTTCCATTCATTTTAATTTTTTCCATCAAATTAGCTACTTTTTCGGCTTTTAATACAAAGGACTCCAATTTCGCTTCAATTACTTGCGGATAAGGATTTCCATCGCTTTCTATTGTCAAAAATGGTAATGGCATTTCCCTATCGACAAACAGTGGCAAATCGAATGCTGGATTGTTCATTTTCCTTGCTGTAATTTTGTTTTGCACTTTCATTTCTGGAACACTTACCGCTTCGGCTAACCTGGTTGGCATACAACCGAATGGACCAACATTTACAACCCCGCAATACTTCTCCAGAATATCTTTTAAAGCAATTCCCAATGTGAGCCCTGGTTCGCCTTTATATTCTAATGGAATCAAATGCTTGCTGTGATTTAATATTGGCTCGATAAGAGTTCTTGAATATTCGTAATAGCCAGAAAGTGCTAAATTTTTCTTTATCTTGTGTTCGGCTATTCTCATAAAAAGGACACGTGTCCAGCGTTCCAATTTCTTGCGAAAATCGGTATCTGGTTCAAGCAATTTAAGTTTCAACAAATAATCCACATAGAAAATCCATTCGCTAATGTAGGCATCTTTCAAAACAAAACCTTTCGAAGCAAAATATTTATTTAAGTAGCGATGTGCAAAATGGTCTCGGCGAACATAAATTTCACCAACGAGTGCAATATATTTGGCTTTTTGGATTGGAACTTTCGAGGGAACTTTCTTTCTTATTGTCAGTGCAAAATCTTTTAAGGCTTTGTAAATTTTTTTAGGCTGATGTTCAAATGCCAAAAGTAATTTCTGATATTCCTGGTGGAAAATTTCAATTCCTTCTTCTGGATTAACAGCATTTGCAAGAATCGCACTCCTAATATCATCGAGAACATCGCTTGCAATAAT
The DNA here is from genome assembly GCA_013414795.1 of Candidatus Kapaibacterium sp. Classification (GTDB taxonomy): domain Bacteria; phylum Bacteroidota; class Ignavibacteria; order Kapaibacteriales; family UBA2268; genus Naka2016. Next base: position 1,191,119 of record CP058732.1, on the reverse strand, counting down.
TGCTTGTATACCACGAAGTGCAAAATCGCTACCAAGCCCAGCAAAACCATCCTCGTTCATCAAAACAAGTGTGGCAACGTCGGGAATCTTGCGGTCACGAATCAAGTTGCGAATGAACACTGGATATTGTCCCAAACGACAATTTCCTGCTCCCTGGACAATGAAGTAGGCAATCTTTTGTTTTCTATCCCAAAGATTTTCGATATAATTCAATAAATGACCGACCAGAAGAAGAAGCGGAAGGCATTCCTTCCCCGTAGAAACACTACGAGCAAGTTTCAAAATTTCTGGGTTGCTTTCGGGCATCGGTTTGGCGTTGAATCCAAGACCACGCAGTGTTGCAGCGAAAAGAGGGGCGGCAAGGTCCCCCATCGATGGAATCAATACATCAATTTCTTTGCTTCGAAGCGGAATTCTTCGTCCATCGGAACAAACAAAGAATGAATCGTCCCCATCAAATTGAATTTCTGCAATGCGAAATTCACCCGCCTTGTGCTTAATTTGATTTTTAACTGCACGGAAATTGTCGACAATATCAAGAAAAGCATCAATTCGAGTGTTTATTCCTGCGTCTGCAGTGTGTTGGTCCAGTTCCAACGTAAGCGAAGGTCTTGTTCCAATTATTTTTCGAAATTGCGGAATTAACATTGAATCTGGTCCGCAAGAGAAATTTGTAATATAAACTGGGAAAAGTTGTTCATTGTCTCGAATTGCTTTTGCTGTTTTGAGTATTTTCTTCCCTGCTTCCCAAAACTGGCTTTCGTCAAGTTTGTAATTTTTAAACGAAAGAAATTCATAAGGAATAATGTAAACACCACGACTTGCAAACTTTTGGGGAATACCTTTGTTTGTAAACGAGGTGAAAGAGTTGTAGGGTCTTCCAACCAAAACGACAGCAAATTTGTCTGGGTTCTCTTTCAAAAAGTCAAGGAATTTGGCTCCTTCCTCCTCCAAACGATTGAAAAATTGCATTTGCTTTTCAATAGCATCATTAAATGCTTTCTCTGCAATTTCTTTATCGACACCCAATTTTTTCGCAATCTCAACAAATTTGCCTTTTTCTTTGTCGAAACCATTTGCAAAGTTTAAATAGAGTGAAATTATTTTGTCTGAAATGTTATAATCTTTGAATGCTTGTTTCAAATAGAACGGTTCGCCACTTACAAACACGCAACTACTATTGAAATCCAGTCTTTGAGGTTCATCCTCGGCAGTCCACATTTCGAAAATTTCTGGAAGGAAATAGTAGTCTGGGTTTTTATCCAGCAAATTTTGAAACATACATAATGAAATTTGTGCGGGGAAACAGAAACTTGTGTGTTCACGGTCGAAACCACGTGGGTCGGGTTCATCTGGCAAAACAACTTTGTAGCCAATGCCATTGAAAAATGTGGAAAGCAAAGGTAAAATTGTAAACGTATGATATGATAAATTGATACCAATCGTTCCAAGAGAATCTTTTCTTTCCTCTTGACGGGAATACTCATAAAGCAATGAATTTCGCTTGGCAATAAAATCGTATTCTTCAATATTGTAATTTTTATTATAAAGCAAATTATAGAATTTGTTGCAAGCACCACCAAAGGGATAAGTTTTCCCGTTTACTACTATTCGATTTATCTGGCAACGCAAGTCGCATTTCTCTTTTCCGCCCATACAGATAAAAGGCGTCTTGTATGTTACTTCTCTTTGAGCAAGTTCTTCTAAAGAAAATTCCTGCGGTTCCAACAAACCAAGTTCAATTTTTTCTTTTACTTGGAGAGCAACCCCAAAGGCTCCCATCAGACCTGGCTCGGGGGGTACAATTATTTTCTTTCCGACCAAACCAGCCATTGCAACAGGGATGGCTCTGTTGTAGCAAACGCCACCCTGCATAAAGACTACATTACCAATCTGCCTATTCCCCTTTACCCGATTAATGTAGTTTAAACAAACAGAATACACCAAGCCAGCCACAATATCTTCTCGTGGAATGTTTTCGTTTTGAGCAGTTTTAATGTCTGAACTTATAAACGCAGCACACTGGTCGCTGAAATTTGGTGGGTTTTTCGATTGAAACGCAATTTTCTCAATTTCGTGAGTTTTAATTCCCAGCGACTCAAATGCACTTTCCTCGATGAAGGAGCCAGTGCCAGCCGAACAAGCCTCGTTCATTGCATAATCAGCAGGAACCCGATTTACAAGATAAGTGTACTTTGCGTCTTGACCGCCAATTTCAAAGATTGTATCAACATTTGGGTCGAAATAAATAGCAGCAGTTGCGTGTGCAATGATTTCGTTGAACACACCTTTGGTTAATGCGTGTAATCCAGTAACCTGTCGACCCGAACCCGTTGTTCCCAAGCCAATTATTTTGATTTTCGTCGAGCCTATTTGTTCTGCAAGTTCGGCGTAAACTTTTCGAGCGGCTTTAATTGGCTCCCCGTGTGTGTAAATGTACGACGAGGCAAGTATTTTGCAATCATCAACTCGAAGGACAACACCTTTGGTTGTTGTCGACCCAACGTCAAGACCAACAATGCAAACATCCCCGTCCTTTGCTTTTCCTCGCTCAAAAGCCTTAAATTCAACAAGATGTTTATACTCACTTAACGGCTTATGGAAAATAAATGAACTGGTATGATTTGAAAATAGATTATCAAAGTCAAAATTGGAATGAACATTGTTTTGCAAACAAAATATTGCTGCACCGAGGGCTTCGAAATAGGTCGCTTCTTCGGGAATTACAACATCGTATTCCTTTTCGATTAAGTACTTCAAGACAAGTTTGTTTTGTGTAACCCCACCAATCAAAAGTATTTTGCCTTTGTCAACTTTGTGCAACAATTCCTCGACTTTGTCTGCCATCATCATTGCCAAGCCAGCAAGAACTTCTTCTTTGGGTACTCCTTTGTTCAAAGCGTGGGTACAGTCGGATTTGCAAAACACAGAACAACGTCCAGAAACTTTAAAAGGAGTTACGTTATTTTGAAATTTATGCAATTCATCTATGTTTATGTTCATTCTTTTCAATTGTTGAAGGAAAAACTCACCTGTCCCAGAAGCACATTGATTGCGAGTTACGACATCAACAATGTTTCCATTTTTATCTAAAACATAAACAATAAAAGTTTCGCTTCCCAGCGAGGAAATTGCTTTAAAATCACTTTTATTACTAAAAAGCGACTTAAATGCAGTTTCGACTGCTTCGACCTCGGAAATAGTCGGTAGTTTAAGCACATTTCTAATTTTTCTACCAGTTACAACAGTCGGAAACTTTTTCGGATTAAGCAGTTTGAGTTTTTCGGTGAATACTTGTCTTGGCAAGCCATTGTGTTGAAAGGAGTGGACTTGCTCAATTTCCCATTTATCTTTGCTATTCGAGGAAATTTCTACAAAAGTAATTGTCGAGGCTCCGATACATACACCAAAGTACCTATTCATAGGTTACCTCTGGATTGACCATTCATCTAACTGGTTCCCAATCATTAGAATAGGAACGTCCATAGAGCATTACATAAATTCCGTTTAGAATCCATTTAAGAATTGTACGAAGATATCCATACTTTCGAAACCTTCGAGGAGATTCATATACCCAGATTTCATCAACAAATTTTATCTTGCCAATTTTTGCCAATCTTCTATACAAGTCGAAATCTTCACCAGCAATGATTTCTGGATTATATCCTCCAACTTTCCAAAAAGCCTCTTTGCGAATAATTTGGCATTCGCCCCTACCCATTCCCAAACCAATGAAATTCAAAAATCGAACATAGTTGTTATGGAGAAAATAGAAGATTTTATCTTTCCATATTTCTTCTTCGGGAAAACTTTTCACTTTAACCGCAAGAGCAACCTCTTTGCTATCACTTTTCGCCCAATTGAATACATATTCAAAGAATTTCTCTACATCGTGGGGAATTGTATCACCGTTAAGGAAAACAAGAACATCGCCCAAGGCTATTTCTGCACCTCGATTCCTTCCTTCTGCAATTGTCTGCTTTCTCTTTGAATTATGCAAGACAATCTTATCGGAGAATAACTTAGCAATCTCAACAGTGTTGTCTGTGCTACCTCCGTCGCTAATAATCAGTTCAGCATTGAATTTCCATAACAAATCAACTTGATAATTGGACAAGGTTTTTGGTAAAATTTTCCCTTCTTCAAACACGGGAATAATAACGCTTATAATAGGTTTGGACAATAGTGGAGGTTTTTGATTCTTGGGTGAATCAATATAGGCTAAATCCTGGTCTTGTAAATTAATTTTTCTCAATTCATAAAACACTTAAAAGCAAAGTTAACAAAAAGGGATTAGAATTTAAGCGAACCTAATTTCAAAGGGAAGGGATATAACAAGTAGAAACGAGTTGGATGTCCAATTTCAAGCGCTGGACTTGGCAACTTGAAGTAGTTCAAGGATTGTTTTAGCCAATTCCAAAAAGGAGCACCATCGGGAAGTAATTTTACAAGGTCGTAATCAAGTGCAATGATTAATTTGGGATTTCCCCAAACATAAGAATATATCGGCTCGGATATTTGAGGATTGCAATTGTTCGATGGATTCAAAGGGTCGCACAAATTCCTAACAGCAACCCCAATCGATAAATCGAGCCATTTCGGATAATGTTTTTTCCAATCATTTGGTAATAAATTGTGAATATTTATACTTATCCAAAAAGTGTGCGAACTGTAATCATCAATGAACATCTTCGAGGGTTTTCGTGAAAATGCATTGAACCAACGAGGTGGAAAGTACATAAATTTCGGGGTAAAATTTTGAAAAAAAGGCACATAGGAGTAAAGGTAGAAGAACAAAGCACCACCAACATCAGCGTAAAAATCGCTGGGAGAAAAACCCCAATCGGTTGCAAAGCCATCGAGTATTTCCACGTAAGTCGTGTAACCAAGACCAAGCAACCCACCAATGCCCGTTGCCAAATTATAACTAAATCCACATTCAATCAAGCTTTGAGAAAGGACATAAGAAGTTAGAAAAGTCCCATAGAAATGCCCAGCCTTATCAATGTACAAAGCGTATTTACCATCTTCGGCGAAATGAAAATTTCCTCTATTCTTCCAAATTGTGTTCATCTGTCCAATGTGCTGAAGGACAAAAATTCCGGCATAAGTTCCAGTAAAAATTGCTGTTGGAATTGGCTTGATTTTTGTTGTTTCATTTATGGAATTTCCAGAAATTGTGTGAAAGGGTTTATCGGCTATACGATATGAACGATTTTTTAAAGAGGTCGAGTCTGAATTGCTTTGAGAAAAAGCAAAAAAACGTAACTGTATGATAAACATAATAAATAAAAAAAAGAACCTTTGCAAAAGAAATCTCATTTGTTTATATTTTTGTATTGATAAAGTTGCAAAAATAAGTTAAATGGATGGAAAATATTTCCGAAATAATTAAAAAGACGAGAGAGAACCGAGGACTTTCGTTCGAGGAAATTGCGAATGCAACAAAAATTCGTATCAATGTGCTGAAAGCTATAGAAGAAGGAAATTTTCAATACCTGCCCAAAGTTTATATGCTTTCTTTCACAAAAGAATATTTAAAGTTTCTGGGATTAAATGTTGAAGATTTCAAAGACGAATTGAATAAAATATTTGGCAAAGAGAAAAAACATATTGAAAGCCCAGAAGATGATATAATATCGGACAAATTATTTAACAAGAGAAAAAAGATAAAATACACTCCCGAGCAACTAAATAAAGCACTCTATTTTATTTATGCAGCAATTTTTCTTTCTTTTGTTGCTATTCTCTACTTTACTTTATTCTACCAAGAAGAAGAGCAAAAACCAATCGAAAATCCTACTATAACCGATACTTTCATAGTTAAAGGTGAAACAAAGGGAATACCTTTCATTCCAAAAGGACAAGATAGTATCAAACTGGAATTTTTTGCCAAGGATACCGTTTGGGTAAATATGGTTATAGACAATGCTATTTCGGAAAAACTTGTACTTTATCCGAACAATTCAAAAGAATGGAAAGCGGGAAGTTTTTTTAGATTTACTCTTGGAAATGCAGGTGGAGTAATTATCAAACGTGATGGAATTGAATTACCCCCGCTTGCAAAAGGAAAAGTTGCAATTAAAAACATAGTTATTACTCGCGATAAATATTATATAGAACCCACTCCGAAACCCAAACCTACAACCGAGCAAGAAAAGAAACCCATTATTTTGACACCAGCAGAAATCAAAAAAGAATTGCCAAATCTTCGAGATACCAAGAAAATTAAGAACAACTGAAGCGCGCCACACAGGACTCGAACCTGTGACCCTCAGCTTAGAAGGCTGATGCTCTATCCAACTGAGCTAGTGGCGCTTTGTCGAATGCAAAATTAATAAAAATTCAACTTTTAGCCAAGAGTTTTACTTAATAGGCAGGTAATCTTAAGAATACGATAAGTTATTTGTAAAAATTTTGTAATTTTGTACTGGGCCAGGTCCTATGCTTTCAAGCCAAGCCCAACCCCGCCAGGTCCGGAAGGAAGCAACGGTCAGCTTGGACTTGAAGAGCATAGAAGACTTGGCTCTTTTTTTATTATGAACTTTTTTATTAAATTAAATTCTTTAATTTGTAACTTTTGAAACTTTTGAATTGTTAATGTTTTGTTTTAATAAATTTTATGTTATTATATTAAGGAGGTCTATATGAAAAAGTTCTTGTTCTTCTTTTCTTTGCTCTCATTTATCATTTTAGTTCCAAAATTCGACGCATTCGCAGATTCCCCACGCAAAGTGTTGATTGAAGAAGCAACAAATACTAGTTGCGGACCTTGCGCAGCCCAAAATCCTTCTTTCCAAGCCTTTATCCGTAACAACTTTTCTGATGTTATACCCCTGATTTACCACGCTTGGTGGCCCGGAGGCAATGACCCAATGTACCTTGAAAATACTGCTATGAACACTGCAAGAATAAAATATTATGGCATTGACCAACAAGGGGTCCCCGAGGTACGTGTTAACGGAAAAATGGCTCTGCCCCCAACAGGCAACTGGTATGAAGGTGCCGCAGGCGACACTGTTGCAATAAAAAACGAAGTGGACAAATATCGTGGGACAACATCCCCAATTACACTTCAAGTTGCAGAAACGCGAAGTGGTTCTCAATGCACTGTAAACGTAACCATTAACACTTCACAATCTCTTGTGGGGAAAAAACTGCGAGTTGCAGTCGTTGAATATTACATTTCATATCCTACTCCTCCCGGTACAAACGGAGAAAAAGAATTTTTCTGGGTTGCTCGAACAATGTTACCCGACGCAAACGGAACAACTTTAAATTTAAACGCTGGCTCCAACCAAACATATACCTTTAATTACTCAATTAAATCTTCTTGGAAAGCCTCGCAAATTTACGTTGTTGCATTCATTCAAGATGACCAAACGCAAGAAGTTCTCCAAGCAGCACAGAATCTTAAAGTGGCAAAAGTTAATTTAACCGCAGACAATCCATTTTTAACCATACCGCGAAAAGGACAATTGGAATACACATTCAATGTAACAAACCCAAGTAATGAATTACTGCGTGTCAATGCAGCAATTAACACATCTACAAGTTATATTCCATCTGGCTGGCAAGCAACATTAAATACACAACAATTAATATTGCAACCCAACCAAACACAACAAGTAAAAGTAACCCTCAAAAGCGGGACAAAAGCAGAATTTGCAGTTATTGGTGTTGATTTCACTCCAAATGTGCAAACGCCCTACGAAGTGTCAAGTGGATATTTCTATGCTTTAACAGAAGACACAAAATATGCATTTTACGTACTTTCGAATTCCCCAAGCGCCAGTTTCGCCTACCAGGGAATCCTTAATATGACAAAATACGCCAATGATGCAGCACTTCTTCCGTTCGCAATGGATATTTTAAACAATTATCCTGTGCCAAATTTCGATCTTGCTGTCTTTGGTTTTAGTTTTTGGACACGAGGTGTTCTTGGTGGGTATTTTGCTGAAAGTACTCCTTTGTTTACTGCGCTTAATTCGATGATTTCCTCTGGTAAAAGCATTCTTCTAACCTCTGAAGTTGACCTTGCTTTTTCCCAAGGTACCCAAGGTTCACAAACCGCGAGAGACTTTTATTCCAACAAGTTATTTATTAACCAAGCCCAAAATCCGGTACTTCGAGTTACTGTAAACAGTAGTGGGCAAATTACCGCCGTAAATTCATATCCTGCAAATGGAGTAAGTGGTGACCCCATTGGCAACGGTATCAGTTTAACTATGAACCAATATAACCAAAGTTCCCATCCTTACTATATTGTCTATACCGACATTCTTGGAATAACAAATAATAACAACACGAAACCTATTATTTACTACGACAACAATCCTACCGCATACGGTGGCGTGCGCGTAACAAATGGAGACGCAAGAATAGTCTACTTGACATCAGGCTTTGAAGCAATTGCAGACCCAACCCGCAGAAATGGGTTCATTTCAAAAATTATCGAATGGCTTCTCAACAAACCAACAACGAAAATTGGTCCACAAATCACTTTGAGCGCTACAGCAATTGATTTCGAAGAAGTAATTGTTGGTACGACCGCAACAAAAACATTCGATATTTCGAACACTGGTGACGAGCCACTAATTATAACCGAATTGTATGTTGATAGAGATTTCGATCCCGAAGAAGTCTTTAACATTGTTAACCCACCAACATTGCCCTTAACTATTCAACCAAATCAGAAATACACTGTCACTGTATCTTTCACCCCGAAGGATGAAGCAGTTTCGTATACTTCTTCCATTGTCATCAAATCCAACGCAAAGAACTCACCAGACGAACTAATCTCGCTCGATGGAATTGGAGTTGCTGGCAATGTTCCCCTTATCTCAGCAAACAAAACCGAAGTGAATTTTGGCAAAGGTGCGACACAAAATTCAAAAGTTGCAGACGTTGACATAACAAATACTGGACTTGCCGACCTTCAAATAACCAACATACAAATCGTCAATAATCCCGGTGTCTTTTCAATTATGAATATGCCAACTTTGCCTGTTGAACTTGGTCCTGGGGAAACTCTTACACTCAGTATTCTCTTTACGCCAACCGAAGCAAAGACTTACAATGCAATTCTTCGAATTACTTCGAATGCTAACAACGAACCTACGCTGAATATTCCTCTTACCGGCGAAGGAGAAGTTGCTGGCTCTGTCGCAAAAACCAAGTTCTCCAATGGTACTCAAATACGAGTCACACCGTTACCAGTGAACGATGAATTAACGCTTGTAGTCAATTCTCCCGAAACTGGTACCAGCAACGCAACTATTCAAATATTTGATCTGAAAGGCACACTCATCGAGAATTTGAAAGTTGGAAGTTTTGCCCAAGGAAATTCAATCGAGAAATTCTCCGTTTCCAACTTGCCCAGTGGTCATTACAATTTGAGAATTCAGTTAGGAGATGAAGTACAATACATTCCAATTGTTATTGTTAAATAATATTACCAAAAGGTCCGAGGTTGCCATCCAAATCCTTGGGTGGCAGCCTTTTTTGTTTTAAAAACAACGAGGAGGTTAATATGAAGAAAGGATTAGTACTATTATTGGTGTCAATACTTGCAATCACTTTTCGAAACCTTTCCGCTGAACAGCCCAAGTATATACTTTTCGACAACCTCGAGCAAAAAAATTTCGTAGACAGTGCCTATTGGATTTACTTAACCGACCCGACATATATGCCCGACATTGCTCCTTACGTCGTTCGGGAACCATTTAACGATGCAACTTTGCAGAAATACAAACTCACAGACTTCGACGTAGCAATCTTTCTTTTAGGAGACAACAAACTCAACACCAAAGTCGGAAATGCAAGCGTTCTCAACGCTATCAGACAAATGATTGCTGCGGGCAAAAACTGTTTGATAATAGGCAGGAATGTGCTTTATTATGCATTTAATCCACAAGGAGGCGACTTAAACCCCGAAGTTCAAAAATTCCTTTCCGACACACTTGGCATCGAGTATCTTACGCGAGTTTTCGTTAGCCGACAATCCGGTAACGAAATTCAGTACTGGAGTTTCAACGTGCGTGGTGCGTTCGGGGATCCAGTAGGACAATCTATCATTAAATGGTGTAATATGGGCTTTAATACTGGTCAAGAAGTTTGGTGGCCCCTTGCAATCTATCTTGCTTTTGATGTATTCAAATCAAAAGATCCAACAAAGTTTCACCCAGTTGATCATTTTATTAGAAAAAATAATGACTATCCCAACGACACAATTGTGGGAATACGGACAGAATGGGGAACAGCACGGCTATGTTTCTGGTCTATTGGTTTCGAGGCATTTGCCGGGGATATTCCCCGCGGCTACCAACTCGCCCGTGCTATGACTTGGCTCAAAGGAAATATTGCCCCCGACGGTGCAGCATATGATATCGACCCGAATATTGTTGATTTCGGGGAAATCCAACCAGGTAAATCGGATACAATACAAGTTACGATAACAAGCACAGGAAAATTAAACTTGGTAATCGAAGAAATTGATTTTTGGGAAAATCCAGACGATGTTTTTGAAATAATTTCAGGCAAAATCACCAAACCAGTAACATTGAAGCGAGGCGAAAAGTATACTTTTACAGTTAAATTTACTCCCAAAGAAAAAATCGCCTACAAAGGATCAATCTCTATCAAAACAAATGCACTTAACAACGAATACTACTATCTTGAAGTTTGGGGTTATGGTGGCGGTATTGAAGCCAAAGGACCAATTCTCGAAACTAACTTCCCCGAGAACAAAATTGATTTTGGAAAAGTGAAAAAACCGACAAGTAAAATCATTGAACTTGTGTTGAAAAATGTGGGTGATAAAACACTGGAAATATCAGAGTTCGAAATTGATACTACTTACCAAGACCATCAAAGATTCGACTTTGCCCAAGTTTTACAAACTCCTATTTATATCGAGCCAAACGATTCATTCAAAGTCAAAGTGAGATTTTCCGCTGCAACCCAAGAAGAGCGAGTTTATTATGGGCGAATCAAAGTAACAACAAATGCTAAAAACAATAGTAGTTTCTATATTGAACTTCAAGGCGAAGTTGAAGGCTTTGTTTCAGTCGAAGAAAAGCAATTTTCAAGTAATAACCTCGCTTTCTACAATGAAATCGAACAAGCAATTGAAATTAAGATTAGCCAAATTTCAAATTCTTTACCGAGGGTAATTAATATTTACAATAGGCTTGGAGAAATTGTTCAAAGAATCTCGATTGATCCCTACTCTGCCGAAACAATAAAAATTAATTGCAAAGAACTACCGTCGGGTGTTTATCATTTAGTAATTGAGTCTTTGCAAGGCTTAAATTCTCAATCCATATTAATTATCAAATAAATCAATTTGAATAAAACAAGGGGCTCTTGGCGAGCCCCTAATTTTTTAATTGTTATTATTTAAAATTCTATAGTCTCTCCAAATTCCATTACACGGCACTTTTTGCCAATGCTTTCCACTTTCTTCTTGAATTCATTTGGATCTGCTGGGATCACTGGAAATGTGTTGTAGTGCATTGGAATGGTCAACTCTGGGTTGACAAATTCTACTGCTTTAACTGCATCATCGATACCCATAGTAAAATTATCACCAATTGGAACAAGGAAAATATCAATCTTGTCAAGTTCACCAATCAATTTCATATCAAGGAATAATCCAGTATCACCAGTGTGGTAAACCGTTTTGCCGCCCATCTTAATTACAACGCCAGCAGGCTCGCCCATATATCGACCATCGGGGGACGAAGACCCGTGATGTGCAATTGTAAATTTCAGTCTGCCAAATGGAAAATTAAATCCTCCACCAATGTGCATATTGTGTGCTTTGCATCCATTTTCTGCAGCATAATTAGCGAGTTCATTTACCGCAATAACAAGGGCGTCGTTATTTTTGGCAATAGTAAAGGCATCGCCAAGGTGGTCGCCGTGTGCGTGGGTTAACACTACAAAATTCACTTTTACATCTTCGACTTTAATAGGGCAAGTTGGATTCCCAGTGATGAATGGGTCGATGATTAATTTGTGAGAACCATCGTCGAGCATAAAAGTCGAATGGCTGAGATATGTTAATTTCAACATAATGCACCTATAAAAAGTTTTACATAAAAGCAATTTAATATTTTTATGCGAAATTGCAAAGTTACAAATTGCAAATTTTTAAAATATGGTTGAAATTTATACTGACGGAACATCATTGGGCAATCCTGGCAAAGGTGGATTTGCGGTGATAATATTATTTACAGAACAAGAAATTATTTTGGCAAAAGGATTTCGAAGGACAACCAACAACCGAATGGAACTTCTTGCTGTGATCGAAGCCTTAAACTTTATAAAAAATAATAGCATCGAAAATGCAACAATTTACACAGATTCTCAACTAATCACGAAGGCAATTAACGAACATTGGCTCGAGCGTTGGGTTAAAAATGGCTGGCTAACTTCAAACAAAACAAAAGTGCTAAATATTGACCTTTGGCAGAAACTGCATTTTCTGCTTAACTTTGTAAATGTTAAATTCAAATGGGTCGAAGGACATAGCGGTAATGAATTTAACGAAAAAGCAGATAAAATTGCAAAGAAAAATGCAAAAGATTTCGCAATTGAAATAGATTACCAATATGAAATAGAAAATCGACCAAAGTTAATTGAATAGATACCTATGGAAAAAGCCAAAAAAGTTAAAGTTTCAGTGATTGGAGTTGGTCATCTTGGAACAATCCACACAAAACTCCTTCTCAATAATGAATATTGCGAACTTGTTGGAATTTACGATAGTGACATCAACAAAAGCAAACAACTTGCAAATGAATTGGGTTGTAGGGTGTTTTTTTCTTTTGAAGAAGTGGCTAAAAATTCCGAAGCGGTAATCATTTCTTCTCCCACAACAACACATTTTGAAATTGCAAAGTATTTTTTAACCCATTCAATTCATTGTTTCATCGAAAAACCTATCACAGCCAAATATAAAGAGGCTTTAAGGATAATTGAACTTGGAAAAACTAAAAATGTTATAATTCAAGTTGGACACGTGGAACGTTTCAATCCAGCATTGAAATCCGTTATGAAATATAAACCAGAACCACTCTTCATTGAATCACATCGCTTGAGTCAATTCAAGCCAAGAGCAATTGACGTATCAGTAATTTCAGACTTGATGATACACGATTTGGACATTGTACTTTGGCTGGTGAAATCGAAAGTTAAAAGAATACACGCAAATGGAGTTCCTGTCTTAACCGATACAATTGATATTGCAAACGCAAGAATAGAATTCGAAAATGGAGCAGTTGCAAATCTCACGGCCTCGAGAATTTCTGCAAAGCCAATGCGAAAGATGCGTTTCTTCCAAAAGCAAGCCTATTTCTCAATTGATTTCGCAAACCAAAGCGTTGAAATTTATAAGATACAAGATAATTCCGATACAGTTTCAAATGGTGGATTCGCATTTATGTTAGGAAATATAAATGAATCACCGAAAAAAGTAAACATATACTTCGAAAAAATCGAGGCAGAGCAAGGAAATGCAATAGTAGATGAACATAATTCATTCTTCCGTGCAATTTTGTACGGCGAACAAATACCCGTTTCTGCGTTTGATGCTTCCCAGGCTCTACGACTTTCGGAAGCAATAGAAAAAAAGATTATCAAATCATTGAAGCCTTTGAAGGTTTAAAGATAACTTATCGCCCAAAAAGAAAAGATTTCCAAAAATTGTATCCCTACGTGCATTTAACAATCCCTCGTAGAAGAGAGAATCGATTTCATTTATTTTGAAAACGATTTTGTTGCTAACAAAACTACCACCGCAAGTAACTTGATTTTCGTATTTTATTCCATTATGCATTAAATATAAAGTTCCACTCCCTTCTAAATTAGAATTATTTGTATTTAAAAATAACCTTATGTAGCATTCAAAATCATTCTGTTTGGCTTCCCCCGACCAAGTACCATAAATCACAGACGAAGAGCAAGGACATTCTTCAACATCACAAGAGAAAATGAAATTTGCACCAATAATTAGTAGAATAAACAAAAATTTTTTAAAATTTTGGTTCATTGAACGAATTTACTTTGTTCCTCAATTCAATAACTTGGTAAATCAATTCCTTTGCAAATTGAAGGGGAAGTTGCGTAGCCGAATCGCTCAAAGCCTCGGACGGTCGAGGATGGGTTTCAAAGAACAAACCATCAATACCAACAACTGCAGAAGCACGAGCAAGCGGAAAGATAAATTCACGGAAACCCCCAGATTGCTCCCCAATGGAAGGTCTTTGCAATGAATGTGTTGCATCAAAAATCACTGGACAACCAGCATTTCGAATAATTAAAAGTGAACGAAAGTCTACTACCAGGTCATTGTAGCCAAAGAAAGTGCCTCTTTCAGTAATCCAAACATTGTCGTTACCTGTGCTTTTCACTTTTTCATATGCTTTCAAAATATCCCAGGGAGCAACAAACTGCCCCTTCTTGATATTTACTATTTTACCACTTTTACCCGCAGAAAGGAGTAAGTCTGTTTGCCTGCAAAGGAAAGCAGGAATTTGTATTACGTCAAGGTACTTGGAATATCTTTCGGCTTCTTGCGGAGTATGAACATCTGAAAGTATCTTATAACCAAATTTCTCCCGAACTTCAGATAAATACTCCAAGGCAACCTCGTCCCCAATACTCACAAAGGATTTGATACTGGTACGATTTGCCTTTCTATAAGATGATTTGAAGTAAAAATCGATATCGAACTCCTTGACAATCGAGCGAAAATGCTCTGCAACCTCAAACAAAAGGTCCCTGCTTTCAACTACACAGGGACCTGCAATCACAATGAACTTTTCCATAAATTATTTTGCAATAATAATTGGCAAAATCTTTTGGTAACTACCAGAAATGAGTTTCAAATAATATACGCCATTTGAAATGTTCGAAACATCGCTATTCACTTCGTAGATACCGGCCTTTAAATTCTCGTCGACAAATGTCTTAATGGTTTGTCCATAAATGTTTATTAATGAAACGTTGACTGGTTCATCAAAAGCCACGCCAAACTTGAAGTTGATTTTGTCAACTACTGGATTGGGTTCAGGCAAAGTTATGAAATAAGGAGTATCGGAAAGTGTTATCAATCTTCCATCGATAAAGCAAACGTTTGCAATTATGATTTTAGAAACTATGTCGAGCGGCGCAAGGCAGCCATTGTTCTTCATTTCTATATCGAATGTCGACTCCTTAACATCCCCAAGAAATACAGTAAAGTCAATGGTAAACAATTCAAGGTCAAATCCAGTTGCAAGGCTTCCGCTACCTTTCAAATTCACTTTGCCACGTTCGACCAGTGTCGGAGGTTCCCAAACCCAATTTTGAAGCGAGGGCGAAGGACGTATCGTATCAATCCTAATCATCTTCGGATTATAGTAAATATTTAAATCTAATGAATTAATGTTAGCATTGTATAATTTTGGTATCCTTCCCTTTACATTTAAATTGCGGGAAAACGTCGGTTCCAATTTCCATTCGGGATTATCAGAATAAAAGTCGAGTAAAACACCTTTTCCAGTCAAATTAATTACAATATCACTATTTATCGAGGTTTTAAATGTCAAGACGGCATTATAGTCTTTTGCTTCTTGTGGATCAAAAACCAATTTCAAGGTAACGAAATTAGAAGGCGGAACTACAATTGGCATATTCTCCAATAATCTGAATGCCTCGCTTCCCGAACCAGTTATTTCATAACCTGTGATAGTAATAGGTGTTATCCAACTATCATTGATAACTTTCAAGTCGTAAGCATTATCGTCGCAAATAATGCTATTTCCAAAATCAATTGTTTTCACAGCAGTCAAACCAAGTCCATCGCATTCAGCATCGAATGTAGTGTCGACCCGAGGATATTTTTCTGGACCAGGGGCAGCGTCGTGCGTAATTTCAATCAAATCGGCCCGAGTACCTGGAGTTTGAGGAGTAAAGTAAACTTCGTAAACTTTGCTGGAAGATTTTGGAATTACCTCGTTCGTTGGAACACCATTAACCCAATTAAAATCTCCAGTTTTGTACTTGAAGTCCATCTTATAAATTACTAAATCGGCAGTTGTACTTGGATTTGAAACTTCAAGTTCAGCCATTCCCTGTTCACCGGGTTTAACTGCATCGAGGCAAGTCCATTTTAACTCAATTCTCGGAAGAATACCCTCGCCACGAACATTACCATAAAGGTCGCTTAAAAGCCCTTCGAACTTTAAGATGAGAGTGTTAGAGTATTGAACTTCTTCTTCGGGGGTAAAACGAATGGGAATTTTTATACTATCACCACTTTGAACAGTGTATGGCAAAGGAATTGGTGGATTATTAACAAACTCAAAATTGGGGATGTTATCTTGGAATTGGATATCCAAAAGTTTTTGTGCAATAGAACTTCGGTTAATTATTACTAAATCGGTATCGTTTTGAGTCTTTAACCTACGACCATTCCAATCAATCGGCTCAATCACAATATCGGCATCAACACCAATACCGTTAAGTTCAGTTTCTGGATTGATACAGCCCGGGGGCAACTCAAACTTGAGATATGCTACACGAAGTCCAGCACCAGAAGGAATGAATGAAACATCAAGGTCTACACATTCCCCGGGTTTTACAATTAAACTGCTTATTGGTATAGAAAAGTCGGAAGCATTAGGTCCATAAATTACAAATTTCACTGGAACTGAGGCGGGATTTGTATTTTTAAAAATGCATTGTATAGTTTTGGTTACTTTCACACTTAAATTCGAGGGTCCAAGATTAACTTTGGAAAGTGCTTCGCCAGTACAAACACCAAATCCACTCAAATTCAAAACCAGTTCTGAACCACAATCGGGTGTAATTACAAGTTGAGCATTTCTGGCGCCAACATCCTTGGGAACAAATGCTAATTCAACTGGAATGCAATCACCGGGCATTAATCGTTTACCTATTAGAGTTGCACCAATTCTAAAATCTGCTGGATTGGAGCCAATAAAAGCAGTGTTGGCTATGACGATTGGAACATTCCCTCGATTACAAATGTACGCATCTAATACAACTGGCTTGACGTCGCCTACTGTACAGTCTCCAAAATCATAACTATTGCTTGCAAGTACCCATACTGGGTTTTGAATAGAAAATACCGTATCGCTTATGTCTTGACTACCTGGGCTTCCACCATATCTACGGATAAAGACATCATTCTTGCCTTTACTGGTTATTGTAATGTTTCCGCTTACTAATGTGCCAGTGAAAGTCCCTACCTCATATCGGTCGCCAACTCCATCATATGCCACACTCTTTGAAAAAGTTCCATCGTCGGTCCCACCTTTTTGCGTGTATTTGATAGTCATATCTGGATACAACACACCAGTAAAAGTAGTTGGGACAGTTACTTTGGGGAGTGAATATAAAACTGTTTGAATCTGATTAACATATTCACCTAAAATGACAATCTCGTCGGGATTTGGTGCTTGATTTACTTTGTATTTAATCTTCTGTCCCCAGGCTTTAAAGTTAGAATAAGTCTGGTCGGGACCAATGAGTGTTACAATGGGTGTTGAACCACTTGCGGGGTATTTAGCAATGAAACAATAAGGAGCATCTTTAATAGGAATATTAGGCGAAATATAACCAAAAGTCGCTGTCTGTTGACAGGTACCAACAACATAAGCATTACCAGCACGGTCGACACAAATTCCAGCAGCAGTATCCGTTCCGTAACCTCCAGCAGTTTGGACCCAAATCAAGTTTCCGTCTCTATCATACTTAGCAACAAAGATATCCAACCCGCCAGCACTGGTAAATTTCTTATTGTTCTCAAATTCAATTGTTCCAGAGAAAGAACCAGTAATGTATAAGTAGGAATTATCTTCAGTTACTGCTATACTTCTACCAAAGTCATCTTCTGTTCCGCCAATTGCTTTTGCCCAAATATAGTTTGAAACTGGGGCAACTGTTGCACGAATGCGAAGATTATTTCCTCCAACAGGAGGTATCCACTTATAGGAAAGTCCCTTAACATTAGAAGCAATAGGTCGCCAACTATTTCCGCCGTCGGTACTGTAGAACAAATTGATTGGCTTGTCGCTTTCAACACCACTCCAAACAATATTAATTGTATCACATATTGAATAAATTTCGCCACCATTTGGAGATATAATTCGAACTTGGGAAATTCCACCGATTAGTTTTACTTGTGCAGGGCAAGGTTTGGCATCAATATAAAGAGTTGCTTCTCGATATGAACGCACTGCTCCTTGAGTGAAACGCACTCGAATAGTTCTGGATTCACCTGCTGGAATAACAAAAGGCGGGGCACCTCCAGAACCACCAACGTCCCAATTTATCACTTGGTAATAAGTGGACGGTATAATTTTTATGTCATTGATAGTGTAATCAGCAACTGGTGCAGTTATTGTAATGTCCAAATCATTGGAGGTATTGGGTGCTGGGTCGAGAAAATCAAATATCGCTCCGTCGATTGGCAATTTTGCAATGCTGTAATCTGGTGCAACATAATCTCTTTCAATTGTTACTGCCTGCCGTTTGAAGGTAATCTTAATTGGTCTAACTAAATCAAGTTTGTCACATCCATAATCTGTAACCCAAGTAAGTTGACAAAGTTGTTTCTTTTGAATGTCGAGAGCAATAAATCGATAAATGTCTTCAAGTTCTTGTTTGGTTTCGACTTTGTAAGCCTTGCCGCCAGTTTTCGATGAAATTTCTTCCAATGATTTATGCATTGGCATAGCAAGAGTGATTGCGTACACCTGTGCATTAATTCTTTGCAATTCCTTGACAATTGAGTCGGTTTTAGGTGGGTCGTTTGGTTCACCATCAGTCAAAAACACAATAATTCGTCGCTTTTGCGGGTCAGGAGAGCCATTAAGAAACATTGTAATTGCACCGTTAATTCTATCCAAAAATGGTGGGTCGTAAAGAGTGCCACCACCAATTACAGTATTGTTCAACGAATCAAGAATTTCCTGCTTATTATCGGTGAAGTCACATCTTTTATATGCAACTCGCCCGAATGAAATCAATCCAACTTTTGTACCAGTTTTGAAATTAATTGTGTTGACGAATGCTTCCACACCTCTCAAAACCCAACTCCATCGTTGTTCTCCAGCCTCGTTCAACCATCGCATCGATTCGCTTTGGTCGACAATTAAAATGATGCTAACCGCAGGTTCTACCAATGTATCCTTGCACTCAACGTTTACAGTGGGGTTCATATTTTTCCCGCGTTCAAAAACATCGAAGTCGCTGGGTTTTAAATCCGTGTAACTTTTTCCAGTTGCGTCAAGAGCAATGAAAGTACAGCGTATCAAAGGAAAACGGCTTGCATCCACTTCTGAAATCGAAAAAGTTGCCTCCTGTGAAATTAAAATCTGCCTAAATAGCAACAATATTGCAAGCACTAATAATGACCTTTTCATTTGAACCCTCTATTTTTTATAAACATTTTCATTATCAGAAAGAACTTCATACAAATTTACAGAAAATTCCAGATTTTTGGAAGAAATTTTTGCAATTGCGCCTATTGGAAAAGTAAGAAATTTTGAACTGTGTCCAAAAGGTATGTTGAAAATTACTGGAAAATCATATTTTTTGAAGTACATTTGAAAGATTTCGCTCAAAGTCAAAGAATAGTCTGGATAAAAGTTTCGGCGAGAATCGAGTTTACCAAAATATCCAAGCAATACCCCATTGCAATTTTTAAATTTTCCTGCAAGTTCCAATTGCTTCAACATTCTGTCTATTTTGTATGGCGGTTCGGAAATTTCTTCCAAAAACAAAATACTATCGTTTGTGTCGAACTCAAACTCAGTTCCAAGTAATGAAACTAAATTCGACAAATTTCCTCCAACAAGACGACCACTTGATTCCCCATTTACAAGTATATCAGATTTAGAAAATTTGTATCGCAATTGGTTGTTGGTTTTGTTTTCCAACTCGAACAACATCGATTCGAGCGCCTTAGCAGTGAAACTATCAAGCGAAAAATTCCCAGTTGGACCGTGGAAAGTAAAAAAACCAGCCTTTTTGTGGACTGCATTCAAAAGGCTCGTAATATCGCTAAAACCAATGAAGACCTTAGGATTCTGCCTAATCAAATCGTAATCAAGTAAATCCAGTATTCGAATTGAACCATAGCCTCCGCGAGCCGCAACAATGCAATTTACAGCTGGGTCCGTGAAAAAACGCATCAATTCTTCGGCACGCGTTTGGTCGTCACGAGACAAGTACCTAAACTTTTTATCGCGTTTGGTGATTGTTTCCCCATATTCTACTGTGCAACCTCTACGTACAAAAAAACTTGCAAGATTTCGCACCTCCCAAAAATTCGCTGGACTACCGGGAGCGGTGAAAACTACTTTCGAGCCCTTCTTCAACAATGGTGGGGGAAAATAAAATGATTGACTTTCTTTCTCTTTGGATAAAAGGAAAGTTCCTCTCTGAACACCGAGTAGAATTGCACTTGCTGTTGCAAATTCAAAAAAATTCCTTCTATTCATATATAGCATCTATCAAAAGAAAATAAACAAAATTTGTACCATAAAGTTACAAAATTCAATAAAAATTCGTAATTTTGAGGTTTCGGAAAGGTGCAGGAGTGGCTGAACTGGCACGACTGGAAATCGTGTGTACGGTCACAAGCCGTACCGAGGGTTCGAATCCCTCCCTTTCCGCAAAATCTCAAATCTTTTTCACACTAACTTTGAACCAACACTTGATCAAGTAGCGACTTTGCTTCTTCGTTTTCTGGTTCAATTTTCAATGCCCAATCAAGCATTCTTTTGGCTTCTTCGTAATCTTTCACTTCTATGAAACATTTTGCAGAACCGATATAGGCTTCAAGTTTCTTTTCATTAAGTTTAATTGCATTCGTGTACAGTTGCAAAGCACTATCTACATCTTTCATTATCAGCATTAAATCTGCCATTTCGACAAGAATTTGGTCAAGGGAGTTGCCAATAACAGAATTGAACCTTTCGGAATTC
The DNA here is from genome assembly GCA_013414795.1 of Candidatus Kapaibacterium sp. Lineage (GTDB taxonomy): Bacteria > Bacteroidota > Ignavibacteria > Kapaibacteriales > UBA2268 > Naka2016. Next base: position 1,170,114 of record CP058732.1, on the reverse strand, counting down.
CAACGAGAAACTAATTCAGTGTAACTTTCAAGAGCCTCGACAAGTTTATTTTCCAGATAAAGAATCTTCGACTTTAAATATAAACTATCGATTTGATTTTTCTCAATATTATCAACTCTCTTCAAATAAAGTAAAGCATTCTCAAAATCTTGATTTAAAATGTTTATCACTGCAATTCGCAAATAGTAGAACAACTTATATTTTGGACTTAATTCCTCAATTCTGTTTTCAATTTGTTGATAAACTTTATAGGCATCGGCAAGTTGACCATCTGCAAAATATGATTCCGCTTTACCAAGAAGTATTTGAGCATCTATTCTATCGACCAAGATATCCTTGGCTTTTTTAGACAAAACCTTTCCAAATAATGCATCAATTCTGGAAAGGAGTTTCAAAGTTGAACGATTCCAAGTCCAAATTGTTCTGGCATAAGAAGATGCTAAAATACCCCGAACAACAATATCTGCGGGATTCATATATATTGATTTCATTAAACCAGATAGAAAATCACCATCTGGCTCCAACAAGAACGCTTCCCCAACCAAAGGATCTTTGTCAATCATTGTACCAATCGAAATTTTGTATGAAGGTATTTTCCACGCAAAGCTGTCAAGAACAAAATCCTCGGTTGAACCACCCTCGGTAACAATCACTGGGAGCCCACAAGCCATTGCCTCGAGTGTTGGCAATGAGAATCCTTCCCCACGATAGGGAGAAACGAAAACATCGCAAGCACGATACAGACTTGCCATTTCTTCTTCGGTTAAATAATGTTTTATGTAAATAATCTCTGGGGAATTTGGATCTTCTTTGATTTGATTGATCATCTCTTCTGCCGTTTGACCCTTGTAGAAAGATTCAGTTCCCATATCCTTGACCACAAGAACAACATCGTCTTTTGAACTAAAAGCACTAACATAACTCTGCAAAAGAATATCAAATCCTTTACGATATGTCGTCCCACCAACATACAAAAATTTCAATTTCTTATCTGTTGGAAGTTTATATTTTGCACCTTTTGGCTGGAAGAGATTTGGATCGACACCATTTGGCACAACTTGAACTTTATTGAATGGAATACCACTATTGATGAACGCTTGTCGAGTAAAGTTCGAAGGCACCCACAATTCGTCTGCTTGCATAAATATATCAACAAATTTTTTGGGTAGCGTTGTAAATTCCCAAGGTTGCATTATCACCCATTTTGCTCCTTTCGGTGGTTCCGCTTTAGGTGGCCATTGATGGCGAACCCAAAGATATGGTAATTTCTTTATCCATTCTGGTGGTTCTTCTTTTATCCGAATGTCCATTTTGGCTAACTTCTCGTATTTAGGGTTTCCAAGTGGTTGAAATTGATCGGCTTCATATGGTACTATTGTAACTTCAACAAGATTCGTATCAATTAAATTCGAACAATGTTCACGATTAATTAATGCAAGAGAATGGTAAACAAATTGAGAACCTTCCCAAACGACATTCAATTCTGGTTTAAAATTCGACTTGTCAATCTTAATTCCAACATTATGTTTGCTTTGAGACATTTTAAAATGAACCTCCTCTTTGATTTCCTCCTTTGGTGACAAAATTTCCTCCAAATCCGATAATTCAAATACTTTTTCATCCAATTGAGGGCTTTCGCTTTCTTGAAAAAGATTAAACTCTTTTGAAACAACTTCTTCAAAAGTTTCACTTTTCGCCTCTGTTCCAATTTCTTCAAAAAACTTTTCGAGTGTTATACTTTTTGGCACCATAAATTCTGCTTGATATACTGAATAATCATCGTTTTCCTCTAACTTTCTCAAATCTAAAAGTTCATATCCAAGATTGGCAAAATTTGCTTGAAACTCTTCTGGCAGCTCAACCCTGCGAGTGAAAGTTATATCACTAACCTTTCTTTTCCTTAGCAGTTTTGTTGTTATAATCAATTCATAATCTTTAGGATTTCTAACCTTTTTTTCTATCAAATCAAGATAAATTTTTTCAACGTGGGAAACATAATCGACAAAGTAATGCACTGGTTCCAATTGTTGTCGAATTGAGTCAACAACATCGGGATTTAATGAACAAAATTGAATTGCAGAAACCAAAGAATCTATATCATCATATTCGAAAAGAAAACCATTTACTCCGTCAACAACGAAGTCGGGAATACCACCAATTTTCGACCCAAGCACAGGCAATCGCATAGCGTTCATTTCCAACAAAACAAGAGGAGCAGGATCTTCATAAATCGACGGCACTATTCCAACATCGATTTCAGATGCAATGGAAATTAGATTTTCATAAGAATATTCATTATGATATTGGAGCATTTTCTTTCTATCGATTGAATTAAGTTGTTCTGCATACTTCTGACCCACAAAACCAAAGATATGGAATTCAATATCACTAAGAAGAAAATATTGAGCGGCTTTTGCGATGTTATGAACTCCTTTGGTTGGAAACACTCCACCAATGTAACCAAAGCGAACTTTTTTTGGTACTTTTCTTTGAACTTCAAATCTTAATCTATCGTCTTCCCATAGTTTGTCCACTATTTTGTTCGCCTGGTGAACTACAATGATATTTTTGTCATTGCCAGCAAACTCTTTAAGAATTTCTTTCTGCCTGCGGGAAACAGCCAATACCAAATCAAAATAATCTTGAAGAGTTTGTTTAGCAAGTTCTTGCCTCCTTTCGTAATCCTTTCGCTTTTCGGGAAATTGCTTGACAAGTTCTGAATTAGCAAAAAAGTCAGTATCTTTCCAAAGAGTCAAATCCGAATTTATCATATACAACTTGGGGTCAATCAAAAAATAGTTGTGTGGCGTATAGACAATTGGTACTTTGAATTTTTCCTTTGCAATTTTCGGCAAACTTAAACTTAATCCGTGAAGATTGTGAATATGAATAATTTCGGGTTCAACCTCATCCAAAACTTCTTTAAACCTTTGTTCAACCATTGGGTCGGATGTTTCTCGACTTGGGTTTTCGGGGTCGATGAACGCTGCGGGACGATTGTACAAGCCATACAATTTCACGCCCCCTTCCTGGCTCCTTTCCATTGAATACAACGGCATTGCAGGATCGTACTTTAAAGAGGCATAGAAAACAGAGACATCCCAACCACGCTTTGCCAATTCAATCGCAACATTTTTGGGGAAAATTGTGCCTCCACCAGTTTCGTTCCATCCGTACATTACAAAAAGTATTTTCTTTCGAGTATCCACTTTATCCTCCTTATATTTATTTACAATAACTTTAGTCAAAAGCGAATTGCTTGGAATGATTCCAATGGGAATCTTACTATTATCATACATATTTTCGCCTTCCAATGTCGATTTCGCCCAATTGAATTGCATCGGAGTGAACAAGTCTTTATGGTTTAAAACAATCTTTGCCTTATAATTTGCGTCCAGAAGGGCATTCTTTGTATCAAAATTTGACCCAATCCTTTTTACTTTTAACAATGGTTCGGAATACCTTGTCCCAAAAATTCCTTTTTCACCCAATGTTAACAGCAAATCCCAAAAAGAATATGCAAATGGTAAACTTTCGTCAAAATGATTTCCTTTCAAGAATATGGAACGATTGAAAGAAAGATAATGTGGTATAAAATTAAATTTTTTAAGTTTTTCAAAACTGAAATCTAAATTTCTTACTACTCTTTGTTCTTGTTCTTGAATATAATCGAAGTAAACATAACCAATCTGTTCTCTCTCTTTCAATAATTCTATCAAAACAACAAATGTGTTGGAAAAAACTTCATCACCAGCATTTAAAAAGAACAAATATTTCCCGTTTGCAATCAATGACACAAAATTGCAAGCACTCGAAATAGAATCGACATCAACTATGCACTCAATAATCTCTATATTTCTGTGGCTTTGAAATTTTAAAGAATTAAGTGTTACTTCTTTTTCAACAGAATTTGTTCTACTTTCATCAAAAACAACAACAGAAACCAAATCATTAAAGGGATTGGAAAAATGGTAGGGAAGGTTGTTTAATTCATTGTAAAAAAGTGTTCGTATCGAGTTGCTTCCAAATTTTTGTGACAACCTTTCTAAAAGCCACTTTTCTTTTATGGGGGTTTCTATTTTTTCATTTGTTAAACCATCAGACAAATCGATAGGCTTCGAACTCAAAATCGAATCTAACTTTTCGATTTGGAACTCGTTTTCCCAAAGAAAGTTAGCAAAAGTAAGTGCATTGAAACTTGAAATTGTATCATAGTCTTCAAAGAATTTATAAAAAATTTCTTTCTTCAATACAAAAAGTTCTGGTAGCAATTTCGAATTTTTCGGTATTTGCTTAAACTCAAAAGGGAAATTGGAAGCGAAATTGGATTCGACAACCTCGAAATAATTTTGATTATCAATTGATAAGATTGTATCTGCAAATGCCCCATCAATGAAATTATTGTTTTGTAAAAACGAAGACAACAAATCAATGGCATCGGGGCGTAAACTAATTTGTCCAAAATAAATTGTTACAAGTCCAATAGAATCGGTGTTAATTGATTTTGATAAAACATTTTTGAATTCTTTAACATCAAAAAGTTCAACAGATTTATCTGGCAAAAGTGGTAAATATTTTTCGATAAGGCTTTTTTCTGAAATATCACGGATGAAGATAAAAATATTTAAGTGCTTTTCTTTAAAAGCAGTTTGTTTCACTAAATTAACAAACTTATAGAAAAGGTTCTCGGGATTACCATCCGAAACCAGAACGGCTAAATTTTTTAGTTCACTACCATCATTCATAACAAACTTAAATTTTGGCGAATAATCACCACTTACATTAACTAATTGAATTACAAATATCAGAAAAATTAAAAAGAAAAATTTGTGCCATAAATTTAATTAGATTAAGAAAATAAAAAGGAGGCAATCTTGCCTCCGAAATACAAACATTTTTGATTTATTTTATTAATCGACAGCGAGTAAAATTTTGCCAATGTGCTCGCCAGACTCCATATACTTATGCGCTTTTGGTGCGTCCTTTAAATCAAATATTTTATCAATTCTTGGTCGAACTTTGCCTTCGTTGAACAAATTCACAAGGGCTTTGAATTCGGATGGCGACCCCAAATATAAGCCACTAATATTCAAATGCCTGATGTAAAACCTTTGCAAATTCAAGGATACTTCTGGCGAGGTAATCATTCCGCAAACCAACAACTTCCCATTTTTTCTCAACATCGCCAAAGACTTATCAAATGTAGCGCTCCCAACATAATCTAAAACTAAATCCACTCCTTTGGGGAAAAGTTTCAAAACATTCGAAACTACATCGTCATTATGGTGATTAAATACATAATCGGCACCGAGTGATTCCACAACTGCACGCTTTTTATCATTTCCCACAGTTGTAATAACAGTAGCCCCTTGAAGTTTGGCAAGTTGAATTGCAAATGCACCTAAACCACTCGAGCCACCCCAAAAGAAGAACACATCATTTTCCTTCAAATTTCCCACAGAAACAACAGAATGATAAGCAGTTAAGCCTGCAACGGGCAATGTGCAAGCCTCTTCAAAACTTTTACTATTGTCAAGTTTTACAAGATTTACCTCGGGAACCGAAACGAATTGGGCGTAAGAACCTTTTAAATGCATTCCAAAGTATTTCCAATTATCATTTAAATGTTCCATTCCATTGTATTTTGGGTCTAATTCATTTGGCAAAACAATTGGATATGCAACAACTCTATCTCCCGCTTTAAAGTTTGAAACATTGGAGCCTACGGCAACAACCACTCCTGCAATGTCAGCCCCAAGTATGTGGGGAAACTCAAGTTGCAAACCTGGATAGCCTTTTCTAAGATGCAAATCAACTCGATTGAGACTTGTAAACTTTACATTTACAAGAACATCGTTGTGTCCAATGCTGGGTTCTGGATAATTTTCAATGAATTCAAAAACTTCTGGCCCGCCGTTCTTAATTATTACATTTGCTTTCATATTGCTCAACAGTTATGAAACAAAAATACAAAATTAATATTAATTACGCTCATTTCGTTAGGCGCCAACATATGAATTTTCAATTTATAACAAAATAGAAAGAAATTGATAGGATTTATATCATTTCAATAATCATAGCGCTGGCTTCGCCACCACCAATGCAAAGAGTTGCCAAGCCGTATTTTTTGCCAACTTTTTTAAGAGCATAAATCAATGTTGTAAGAACTCGAGCTCCAGAGGCTCCAATTGGGTGCCCTAACGAAACAGCCCCGCCGTGTATATTTACTTTGTCGTAAGGAAGTCCCAATTCACGACAAGTCACAATCGGAACGACGGCAAAGGCTTCGTTGATTTCGAAAAGGTCAATATCTTCTACTTTCATTCTAGCCTTCTGGCAAACTTTGGTAATTGCTTTTGCTGGGGCTGTGGTGAACCAATCTGGCTGTTGTGCGTGGGATTCGTGGGCAATAATCCTTGCTAATGGCTTAATTCCTCGTGCTTTAGCCTCTTCTTCGTCCATAACCACAAGAGCAGCAGCACCGTCGTCAATCGAAGATGCATTCGCAGCGGTAACGGTACCATCTTTCTTGAAAACAGGTTTAAGTTGCGGTATCTTCTCAAAATTCACTTTCGATGGCTCTTCATCTTTGTCAACAATAATATTACCCTTTTTGTCTTCAATCACCACGGGAACAATCTCCTCGGCGAACCATCCTTTCTCTTGTGCTTCCAAGGCTCGCTTGTAACTCATAATTGCATATTCATCTTGCTCTTGGCGAGAAATATTGCATTCGCTTGCGCACAATTCCCCTGCATTTCCCATATGAATTTGATTGTAAACATCCCACAACCCATCGTGAATCATCAAATCAATAAGTTCAACATTCCCCATTTTGAATCCAGTTCTTGCCTTTTTTACAAAATAGGGGGCGTTGGACATCGATTCCATACCTCCAGCAACGACAATCTTTGCGTCTTGACATCTAATCGCCTGGTCTGCAAGCATTACTGCTTTCAAACCACTTCCACATACTTTGTTAATTGTCATACAAGGAACACTTACTGGAAGACCAGCATAAATAGCCGCCTGGCGTGCGGGAGCCTGGCCAACACCACCTTGCAAAACCTCGCCCATAATTACTTCGCTAACTTCGCTCGGCTCGACACCAGCACGCTTCACAGCCTCGCGAATCACAATTGAACCAAGTTGTGGAGCTGTGAAGTTCGAAAGAGAACCAAGAAAAGCACCAATAGGTGTTCGAACAGCAGAGACAATAACGCTTGCCATAATTACCTCGATTAATTAAACAAAAAAAGGACAATGACAAATTTAGAAAAAAAGTCGCAATAATAAGTTAATTTTGTACTTTTTTTTTGCGAAAAATGCTTATAGGCGAACTAAGTGCTCTTGCAGCGTCGATATTATGGTCTTTTTCCCCCTACGTCTTTTCTGTTGTTGTGAAGAGGATAGGGTCTTTCAATCTAAACATCTCGCGCTTGTTTATTTCCTCAATCCTAATGTTTTTCACTTGTTTAGTATTTGGAATTTCATTGCAAACTTCCAACTTGCAACTTATATATCTGATTTTAAGTGCATTTGTTGGTTTGGTACTTGGAGACACATTCCTGTTCAAATCTCTCAAAGAAATAGGACCAAGGTACACTATGATTCTGATGGCAAGCAATCCCGCTTTTGGTGCAATTATCGCCTATTTTACTTTTGGTGAAGTAATCTCAATCATTGGAATCTTTGGAATGATTTTAACTTTTGCAGGAATCACCCTCGTTGTATACCAACAAAATGGTAAGGAAATTACCCAATACAAAATCACAACAAAAGGGATAATTTATGGAATCCTTTCTGCTCTTGGTCAAGCTGGCGGGCTCATTCTAACAAAATATGCATTCAAAATTAATGATATACATCCTCTCTCTGCTACTTTTTATCGCATTTTTCCTGCTTTCTTAATGCTGACTATGATTGGTATCTTTTCGAAAAGAATAAACGGTGATTTTTTCAAAAATTTAGCAAATGGTAAAACTCTTGGACTTTTAGTCCTTGGTTCTATCATTGGACCCTATCTTGGAATTACATTTAGTTTTATTGCAGTTACACACATCAATGTTGGAATTGCAGCCACAATTATGTCGTTGCAACCAATTTTTATGCTTCCTATTTCAAGATATATCCAAAAGGAACGCTTTTCAATACAATCAGTAATTGGAGCCTTTCTTGCAGTTATTGGAATTGCAATGCTATTTTTGAGGAATTAGCAAAACCCTCAATCTAAGAGCAAAGTAACAAAGTAGTCCCGCTGAATTTTTTTAATCTGAACTTTTTCTGGTGGAAAATCTTTGAAAAGTTCTCTTATTTTCTCTTCGCTATATAAATAAAGTGGACATTTCCATTTGTAACGAATTTTTCTTTGCCAGGCAAGAAAACCTTTGTCCGAAGGGAAACTAAAAAAAGCCTTTCGTTTGGTAACTTTTGCAACTTTTTCTATCACCTCTTTGGGGTTCTGCATATAATCCATAAAACCCATAGCAATTGAATAATCGAACTTTTCCGACGGTTCAAAAGCAAAAAAGTCGGCTACTAAAAATTGGCACTGCTCCTCAACATTATAAAATTTTGCTCTCTCTTTTGCAATTTCAATCATACTGCTTGCAAAATCAATTCCAAGAACGAACTTAGCACCCATTTTTGCAAGAGCAATAGCATAATGACCAGGCCCACAACCAATATCGAATACTGTCATTCCTTCAATCGGATTACATCCCTCAAGAGTTAATTTATAGCGAAGGAACATACTTTTTCTGAACAAACTGTTCAAGATGGAATTCACCCAACTTCTTTTTGTCTGATAGATTGAATCAAACTTTTCAGCATAAGAATCGAAAAATGTGGATGTTTGCTTATCTTCCATTTTTTTGTAAATAATTGATCAACAAATCTCTAAAAGTACCAAATTTAGTTTCTCGGGTTAGATTAACAATTTTTTCTTCAGTTGATTTAATATTGTAATATGACATAAATTTTTTTATAAAGTTGGCTTTCAATCTTGGATGCATTGGGTCGATTTCCCGAGGATGAATATAGAATACTAATGGTCTATTCTCATTTTCAACTTTTTTCTTAAAAAATTTTATCAAGGGATATGGAAAAAGTCTTAAATAACCTCCCCCAGTGAAACAAAATCTTAAACCAAGGAATTTTGCAACAGTGATTGGAAATTCGATTATAATCCCATTTTGCAAAATTATTTCATAGGGAGCCAGATTGCCCTTTTTCATTCCCCCCAGAGAAAATCTAAATGCGGGAAAAACCGAGGAGTCGTATTTATATCCAGCGTCTGCAAGTACTTCGAAAAACCAAGGATTTTCGTTGGTAACAGTAAACGAAGGAGCCCGAAAGCCGAGTACAACACTACCAGATATGTCTTCAAGAAGTTTTTTGCTGTTCACCAAATCTTCGTAGAATTCCTTTGGTGACATTTGGTTGACTGGCTGATGGTAAAATCCGTGAGAAGCAACTTCGTGACCTCGGCGATTGGCTTCGATAACTATTCTTGGAAACCTTTTGCCAACGTACCCAAGAAAAAAGCAAGTCGATTTGGAACTTTGCGAATCTAAAATATCTAAAAGTTTTAAGAAATTGTATTCTACAATGGATGGAACTTTGTCCCAATCCTCTCTCTTTGGAGCAGATGGTATATTAAAAATATGATACCAATCCTCTACGTCGATTGAAAAAACGTTGCTCACATCAATAAATTATTACAAACCTACAAAATTAAAATTTTTAGGCAAAAAGAACAATTAGTCCATCAGCCTACTTAAAAACGGAGTTTTGGATTGGTTTTGGTTCAAAATAATTCCATCTTTCTCGTTCTGTTCAGTTTCGATTTCATTATGCCTAACGATGTATGGTTGATGTCCATTTGGTGGGATATTCACTTCAATAGTTTTGACTTTTTTGTACTCTTCACGCAATAATGCAGGTGTCGTCAAATCGTCGGATAATTCATCGATTTCTGGAACCTTGGGGGTTTTGTAATTTAAAGTATGTTCAAATGCGATTTTCACCTCTGCATCATTTTTTACAAACTCATCTTCTTTGATTAGCATTTTTTCCTTTTTGACAGAAATTTTCTTCTTTTCCTCGTATTCTTTTAAGAATGAATTAGTAAACCCAGTAATCACCACAGTTACGGCAACATTACTTCCCATTGAGTTATCTTCAACCAAGCCGTGAATTATGTTTAAGTTTGAATTCGTTGCTTCTCTAATTTTGTTCAAAATCAAGTCGACTTCGTAGTGGTAGAAATCCTCGCCAAAAGTGATATTAACCAAAGCACTTTGTGCGTTGCGTAAATCAATTCCTTCCAGTAGCGGTGAATTCAAAGCAGACTCCACTGCCATAAGAGCCCTTTGTTCACCTTCCCCAACTCCCTTTCCTATCAAAGCGTCCCCTTTGCCTTGTATAACTGTCCTAACATCTGCAAAATCGACATTGATTACTCCAACACTGTTTATTAAATCGATTATTCCTTTGGTTGCATCGTAGACAACCCTATCTGCATATTGAAATGCTTTCATAACTGGCAGGTTTTGCTCCTTTGAAACTCTGGATAACTTTTCATTGGAAATAATTATCAATCCATCAAGGTGTTTACGCAGATTTTCAATCCCTTTGAAAGCATTCTCCCACCTTTCAATTCCTTCGTTGTTCAAAGGAGTTACAACAATGCCAACTACAAGTGCTCCATTCTCCTTTGCTGCTTTTGCAACCAAAGGAGATGCTCCTGTTCCAGTTCCGCCACCCATACCAGCAGTGATGAAAACCATATCCTTGTTTTTTAACAGTTCGACGATGTTTTGATAGTCCTCTTCTGCTGCCTGGCGACCAACTTCGGGATTGGAACCAGCACCTTGCCCCCGAGTTTTGGTCTTACCAATAATAAGTTTAATGGGCGCAGAATTTACACGAAGTTGCTTGGCATCGGTATTGATTGCAATAAGGTCAACAGAATCAATGCCAAAATTGATGAGATTCTGAATGGCGTTGCATCCAGCACCGCCAACCCCAACAACAGAAATTTTGGTTATTTCTTCGAAAGAGTTGTCAAGTTCAATCATATCCCCCCCTAAATTTTTTTAAAAAATTCTACAATTTTATTGAAAAAACTATTTTTGCTTTCATTTTTACTATCTGTGTTCACACCATTTTTTTCAAAAGAAATATTCTTGGAATGCTTCAAACCATAAAGAGCAAGCCCAACCGCAGTCGAGAAATATGGTTTATTTACTTCTTGTGTCAGACCACTATAATTCAAATCCGATGGTAATCCAATTCGCACTGGCATCCCAAAAACTTCAACGCCGAGGTCTTCGACCCCTTCAATCATCATTGTTCCACCAGTTAGAACAATACCAGCACCAAGTTTGGAAACGAATCCAGACTTCTTTAATTCTTCTGATGCTAATCTGAAAATCTCCGACATTCGTGCTTGGATAATTCTACATAATTGACTTTTCATAAATGTCAATGGTCGCCGACTCTTCGACCCCGCTATCATAATCTGTTTGTCTTCGTGAAGACTTGGCAGATAACAATGCCCATATTGTTTCTTAATTTCTTCTGCTTGTGAAAAAACTGTATTTAGCAAAACCCTTATGTCCTCGGTAATGTATCGACCCCCTACTGGTATGGTCGAAGCAAATTTCAACAAACCATCAACAAAAACACCAATTTCTGTGAATAATTCCCCAACATCGACAACGGCAACGCCCAATTCCATTTCGTCTTCGTCCAAAACAGCCAAGCCAGTACCCAATGGTTGTAATACAATATTTTCAATCTCTAAATTGTTGGGTTCAAGGCAAAGTCCAATGTTTTTTATATCTATACTCAAAGCAGAAACAATTTTAGCCTCGACTTCGAGTTTGCTACCACTCATACCAACTGGATTGACTATTTCTCGAATATTATTGTTTATGATAAATTCTTGTGGTAAAATATGAATAATCTGGTATTCAGTGGGTAAATCGATTAATCGGGCTTCGTCCAACACTCTTTGAACATCCTTTTCAGAAATGATTTTATTCGTTGAACTTATCGAAACCAAGCCTCGGCTTTCGTGAAACTTCACCAACTTGTTCATTAATCCAACATTTACAGAAGAAATTTGAACATTGGATTGAAGAACTGCTGCATCGATTGCGTCTCGAATATCCAACTTTGTATTTTCAACATTATCTATACGACCGTGTCGGGCTTTACTTCGCTTCCGTTCTGTAATTCCAACGCCAAGAATTGTTGGCATTTCACTACCGTCCGTTTGAGAAAGCACAACAGCACACACCTTCCAAGTGCCAATATCTAAACCGACACTGATTTTTTCAGACTGCTTGCTTTCTTTTCCTTTTTGACGATTTTCCATATCTATCTAACAACTATTAAATTTTCCATTCGCAAGTCCAGTTCTTTTTTGAAATATTTTCCAAAATCTCTCCTCCTAATCAATTCGGTCAGCAATGGCAATTTTTCGCTACAAGAAGAAGATTCAAGAAGAATGTTTGTCCTTGTGCCTTTCATAACGATATGAAAATTCGAGCCTTCTTTCTTTATTTCAGCAGTGCAATTATAAATTTCGGGATAATCTTGTTTTATCTTTTTCAGAAATGATAGCAATTCATAACTCTTTTGGACAGCAAATTGGGGTTCAATTTTATCATTGATAATTGGAAAAGATTTGGACAGCAAAAAGTTTGATGAAATAACTTTGTAATCGGTTGTTACAATCCAGAAATTATTAGCAGTATCTTTAAATAAAGCGAGTGGCTCCCTTTCGTAAATTTCAACAGCGAGTGTTTCAGAATCCTTTTTGTAAACCTTACAATAAGATATAAACTCAATTCTTTCAATTTGGGAAATTAATTCATCAATTACATCTTTTTGATTAATCTTGCTTGCAATTATAGAATCTATAATCTTTTTGTCATAAAAGCGCATTTTGCTAATGTGATAATGTTTTATTTTTTTCTGGTTGTTCCAATAAAAGGCAAAAAGAATAATTGAGGAAATGAAAAATAAAAACAAAACAAGAGAAAAAATAGAAAGTTTATTTCCAAAGTTTTTATTAGAGTCTTTATGTAATCCCCCCCAACTCATAGAGTTAAGCTTGCCTACCGATTAGTTGAAAATCCCCATTATGCTGCAATACGAATTTAAGTTAAACAATTTTAATTTCCAAATACTTTTATCGATTTCTTCAAATTTTTTTTAATTTTTCTTTTTTTTGTTCAACAAAATTGGAAAAATTATGAAAAAAGCCAGTTTCTTGTTAGCACTAATTGTCGTCTTATTTTCTATTGGATGCAGTAAAGAGAAGGTAAACAAAGAGGAGAAAGCAAAAATGGAAAAAGAGTATGAACAAGTGATTTCAGAATACGAATCGCTGATGATTCCAGCCTATCGTGAAATGTCTCTTCAATACTTCGTTGCAGCGACAAACAGCACCCCAGAGAATTGGGAAAAATACGCAAAACTGGAAATGAAAGTCAACGAAATCCTTTCGAATAAAAATCTTTTCGAACGAATTAAGAAAATCAAGGAATCGAACTTAATCGACGACCCAATTAAGAAGCGAAGAATCGAAGTCTTATATCTAACATTTCTTGGCAAACAAGTCGATACCGCAAAACTCAATCAAATCACAAAACTTCAAAGTGAAATCGAAAACAAATATTCATCATACAGAACAATTTATAAAAACAAGAAGCTTTCGGATAATGATGTAGAAGAAATTTTAAAAACTTCGACGAATAGCAAGGAACTGAAAGAAGTTTGGGAATCGCAAAAGCAAATCGGGCGTCTGGTTGCCGAGGATATTTTGAAACTCGTCAAACTTCGCAACGAAGTAGCCCGCCAACTTGGTTTCAAGAACTATCACGATATGAGCCTACGATTGAGCGAACAAGACCCCGCAGAAATAGAGAAACTATTCGATGAATTGGATAATCTTACCCGTGATGCTTTTAAAAAGGAAAAACAACTTATGGACGAAGTGCTTGCAAAGCGATACAAAATCAAACCAGAAGAGTTAATGCCGTGGCACTATCAAAATCGCTTCTTCCAAGAAGCACCAAAAATTTATGATGTCGATGTAGATAAATATTACCAAGATAAAGACATTGTAAAACTGGCAAAGGATTATTATGCTTCTATTGGATTGCCAATAGATGACATAATTGCAAGAAGCGACCTTTATGAAAGAGAAAATAAAAACCAACACGCTTTCTGTATCAACATAGACCGTGATGCTAAAGACATTAGAATCTTGTGCAATATCAAGCCGAATGCACGCTGGATGGAAACTACTCTTCACGAAAATGGTCACGCACTTTACGAAAAATACCTCGACGAGAAGTTACCCTGGGATTTGAAAACTCCCGCCCACATTTTCACAACAGAAGCAATTGCAATGCTTTTCGGTAGATTCGCCACAAACCCACAATGGATGCTCGATATGAATTGCATATCACAAGACGAAGCGAACAAAATAAAAGATGAGGTACGAAAAACTTTGCGTCTGCAACAATTAGTCTTCAGCCGTTGGTCCCAAGTTATGTTCCGATTTGAAAAAAGTATGTATGAAAACCCAGACCAAGATTTAAATAAACTGTGGTGGGACCTCGTCGAAAAGTATCAATTACTTAAAAAGCCAGAAGGAAGAAATGAACCCGATTGGGCTACAAAAATTCATATCGCAACCAGTCCTTGCTACTACCATAACTACCTACTTGGAGAATTACTCGCTTCTCAACTATACAATTACATAGTAACCAATGTACTTAAGGGCAATCCCGGACAAGATTATAGTTTCTACAACAAGAAAGAAGTAGGGAAATATCTCATCGATAATGTATTTTCACCCGGAGCAAAATATTTCTGGAATGATATGATTGAAAAGGCAACCGGGGAAAAACTGACTCCCAAGCACTATGCAGAACAATTTGTTAAATAATTCCTTTTAAGTTCAACGCAAATGGGGCGAACTTTGTTTCGCCCCATACATTGTTAAACAAGAGGAACGAGTTTATGAAGAAAGTTGTTTTTCTACTTGCTTTATTTATTAGCCTCAACTCTTATGCACAAGAATCTTTCTGGGCAAGTAATCTTAAAAGTGTGTTCGGAGAAATCGGTTGGAATAATTTAAAATTGAGTGCTGCTCTTGGTTTCCGCTTTTGGAATGTTGGCGCCTCGATGGGCTTAACTGGCTTTGCTTCTTCAAAACCTAAATATATATATCCTTCCACTCAATATCCTTTGCCAAAAAAAGGCGAATATGATGAATATAAGTTTACTTATGTATTAGTTACAACAGATTTTTATTATTTCTTTGAACTATTCGATGATTTCATTATTACTCCAACAATCGGGTTTTATGTGCAACAGGATTCAATCCTTGCTAAGTCTAAAAGAATTACAACCCCATATGGTCAAACAGACTATGGACAACTCTACTATCTTGGCAAAACGGAAAACAAAACTGGTTTAAACTTTGGAATTGGAATCGATTATTACTTACTCGACCAATATTTTGTTGGAATAGGTTTCAATTATCGGCGTGGAATCTTCCTTCGCTTTGCATACTATTGGTTTTAATTTGTTACTTTACGAGTTCCTTCAAAGTGTGCTTCAGCACATTCTCAACAGTTAATTCGTTTTGTGGCAACTTTGCAATGAGTTCTAAAACCAAACTTCTAACTTTATTCTCCTGGTATCCAAGCACTGTTAATGCAGAAATTGTTTCTTCATAAACTCGCATACTCTCGCTTGTTAACTCTGGTTGCTCTTTGTCTTTTAATTTCTTAACTTTTTCCCTAAACTCAAGCAGAACTCGTTCGGCTGTTTTCTTACCAATACCTGGTAAGCCTGTCAATTTTTTGATTTCGTTCTTTGCAACACAATCTATAAACTCTTCAACTTTTAAGTATGAAAGAATCGCAAGAGCAATTTTTGGTCCAACCCCAGATATTTTAATCAATTCACGAAATATTTCTTTCTCCTCCCGAGTTGAAAAGCCATAAATTTGGAAAGAATCGTCGCGAAAAACAATATAAGTGTAAATCAAAGCCTCCGAGCCAAATTCGCCAACATCCTTCAATGAATTCAAAGACATCATTATTTCGAAACCCAAGCCGTTGACTTCAATTTCAATAAAGGAAGTGGCTTTCTTGATTACTTTTCCTTTTACAAAAGAGAACATCAGTAATGTTTTTAAATATTAAATTGCAATTTTATAAAATTTAGAGTAATTATGTATTGCAAAGTACAAGATTTTATCTCTGATTTTAAGGAAGAATCACAAAAAACTTTACAAATTTTCAACTCTTTAACGGATTCTTCTCTTTCAGCCAAAGTTTATTCAGAAGGACGAAATATTGAAACCATTTGCCGCCATATCATCTGGTCTCTGGTGGATATGCTAAAAACATTCGGGCTCGAAGAAATGCACCACCAAAAAGACCAGAGGTTTGAAAATGTTCAAGAAATCGTCCGAGCTTATCAGGAGCAAACTGAAAAAGTGTTAAACCATATTCCAAATGTAATTTCAGACAATCAACTTGAAGATGAGGTCGAAATTTATGGAGAGAAGTGGACGAAGAAGCAAGTTCTCTATGGTTTTCTTAAACACGAAATACACCATAGAGCCCAAATCACTGTTCTAATGAGACAATCTGGATTGAAAGTCCCAGGCATTTACGGTCCTTCAAAAGAAGAATGGAAAAACTATGGAATGGAACCAGAAGAATGAACCTAACATTCCTACATTCAATGATATTGTTGAAGCACACAGATTAATAGAACCATTTATACATAGAACTCCAATCCTTACTTGCAAAACTATTGATGAGATTGGGGGTTGTAAACTTTTCTTCAAGTGTGAAAATTTTCAAAAAGTTGGGGCATTCAAAGCCAGAGGAGCATTAAATGCTGTTCTTTCATTATCGAAAGAGCAATTGAAATATGGAATAGCCACTCATTCATCTGGAAACCACGCTCAAGCAATTGCTTATGCGGGGGGAATAGTTGGAGCGAAAGCAACTATCATTATGCCTAAAACATCCCCAAAGCCAAAAGTGGAAGCCGTAAAGGGCTACGGGGCTGAAATTATTTTTTGCGAGCCAAATCAAAAGTCCAGGGAAGAAACATTGCGTGCCTTCCTCCAAAAAACAAATTCGACTTTTATCCACCCATACGATAACTTTTATGTGATTGCTGGACAAGGAACTTGTGCTAAAGAACTACTCGAAGACCAACCCAATTTAGATTTCATACTAACGCCAGTCGGTGGTGGTGGGCTACTAAGTGGCACATCGATTTTGGTAAAATCATTGTCGAATTTTACAAAAGTAATTGGAGTGGAACCAAAAGGTGCCGATGATGCATTTCGTTCGATAAGAGATAACAAAATTTACCCCTCGCAGGAACCAAAGACAATTGCCGATGGGCTTTTAACATCGCTTTCAGAGAGAACTTTTGGAATAATAAAACAAAATGTCGAAAGAATTATCACTGTTTCGGAGGAATCAATTATTCAAGCAATGAAGTTGCTCTTCGAAAGAATGAAGATTGTGGTTGAACCTTCTGGTGCGGTTCCATTAGCTGGCGTATTAGAGTATCCAGAAATTTTTTTGGGCAGTAAAGTCGGAATAATAATTTCGGGTGGAAATGTAGACCTAACGAAACTACCCTTCTAATTAGAAACTATCATCGGTATCGTCGAAATCCACATCTTCTTCAACATCTAAATCCTCGAAATAATCCTCTTCAATGGACGGAGAAGGAGCAATTACATCCTCGTCCACATAGCGGAAATCTCCGTTATCAAATCTCAATGTGTCTTTTAAGTAGACAACTCGGAAGGAGCCAGTCGGACCATTCCTTTGCTTGCCAATGATAATTTCAGCAGTTCCTTCTGTCGATTCTTGACTACCTTCCCAAGTTTTAATACCGTAGATTTCAGGACGATAAATAAACAAAACAACATCGGCGTCTTGCTCGATACTTCCAGATTCACGTAAGTCGGATAGCTGTGGCCTTCGGTCTTTTCGAGTTTCAACAACTCGATTCAACTGGGAAAGAGCAATTATTGGGATATCTAATTCCTTTGCAATTTGCTTCAATGTCCTTGAAATTATAGAAATTTCTCGTTCACGACTTTCAGCCTTTGGTGGGTCAATCAATTGTAGATAATCAATAATAATAATTCCAACATTGTGCTCAGCCTTCAACCTTCTGGCTTTCGCGCGCAGTTCAACAAGATTAATCTTTGGACTATCGTCAATAAACAACGGTGCCTGGGATAATTTTGTCATTTTAGTTAATATTGCCTTCAAGTCGTTTCGATTTATATTACCAGTGCGAATTTTATGATTTTCTATCCCAGTTTGAGAAGAAATTAAACGCAAAGTCAATTGTTGGGCAGACATTTCCAAGGAGAAAAATCCCACTGGAATGTTGTAATCGACTGCAACATTCCTCGCTATTGAAAGTGCAAAAGCAGTTTTCCCAACAGAGGGTCTTGCCGCTATGATAATCAAATCGGATTTTTGAAATCCACCAAGGTATCGGTCCAAATCTATGAAACCGCTGGGAACTCCCGTCAAGCCTTTATTTTCTCCTTCGACCATCTGGGAGAGTTGTTCAATGATATTATGCAAAACTTTTCGTATTCCTACGTAATTTTTCGAAAATCTTTTTTCGGCAATCTGGAAAATCATTCTTTCGGCTTTATCGATTAATTCGAGAGAATCGGTCTCGCCTTTTAGGCTTTCGTAAATAATATCTCCACACACCTTAAGCAGTTCTCGATTGAAACTACGTTCCAATATTATTTTGCAATAATCCTCGACATTCTCTGCTGTTGGCACATTTTCCATCAAACTTGCAAGGTATTCGCTACCGCCTACCAAGTCGAACTTGTTCCGCCTCTTTAATTCTTCGGCAACCGTAAGAACATCGACTTGTATTCCTTTTTCAAACATTTGAACAATGGTTTCGAAAATCAATTTGTTTCGTTCAACATAGAAACTATCCTTGGTCAACATTTCAAGCGATTTCGTGATAGCAGAACTATCAAGCAACATAGCACCAAGGACAGCCATTTCAGATTCGATTGAATGCGGAGGGACAAAATTCCCCAGTAATGAAACTAAATTCTCGTTATCGCCATTTCTCGATGTTCTTACTTTTTTTGCCATTTTCGAAAAGTTTAATTTTTCATAAAATTTGGAACCAAATTTAAAACTTTTTAACTAATCTTTATCAAAAGTTTTCTGATTTCAAGAAAAAGGTTTAAAAATACGTTGGGAATTTGAACATTCGAAAAAATCATATAGTTTGCATTTTCAATTACTTCGAACGCTTGGTTAATATTTTCGTTAACAAATTTATTTGCAAATCGCTCTAAAGTCTCTAAATCATCAATATTTACAACCAACGAATCAGAACCGTTACTTGCAACGACAACAGCGTCCCGAAGCCAATTGCCCAACAAATGCAAACAAGTCTGAGCCATTTTTTTATCCATTCCGCTTGTCAGTTCATTGATTTTGTCTACAAGTTGCTTTCCAGGTAATTCTTTCTTCAAAGATATTCTTAATAAATCAATTAAACTATTGCGCAAATCCTTTAAATTGGCACCAACAAGTTCGTATGCTCTTGTTAATGAACCATTAGCGAAGCGTGAAATAATTTTAATTTCGTCCTCGCTCAATTTATTTTCTTGCTTTAAAACGAAGGCTATCTCTTGGTCGGAAAGGGGTGGAAAAAATATCTGTTGGCAACGGGAAAGAATCGTTGGCAATAGCCCTTCGCGTTTTGTTGTTAAAAGAAAGAATGTAATATCACTTCGAGGCTCCTCCAGAGTTTTCAAAAAAGCATTTTGAGATTCAATACGCATTTCCTCTGCATTAAAGAATACGACAAATTTCCGTCCAGGCAAGGAATTTGAAAGCGCAAGGGCTTTTCTTAATTCTCGAATTTGAGCAACTTTAATTTGCGACGCGCCTTCGATTGAAAATTTCGCATACGGATTGGCAATTTTTTCTTTCAATTTTAAATTTATTTCCTCAATTAATGCATCGGACAGTGATTCAACAATTGAACTGTCTTCTTTTTCTGATACTTTCCCAGAAGGCAAAGAAAAAATGTATTCAACATTCGGAAATTTAAGATTTAAAATATCTATACAATTTTGGCATTCTCCACAAGATTCACGATATCCATCAATTAATTTTGGTTTAAGACAACTTGCAGTTTTTATTATCTCAAGCGCAGTAGCAAATTTTCCAACTCCCTCCACACCATAGAAGCAATAGGCATTTGCTAATACTCCTTCTGCGAAAACTCGCCGAAAATATTCTTTGACTTTTTTTTGTCCAATAA
Source organism: Candidatus Kapaibacterium sp. (assembly GCA_013414795.1). Classification (GTDB taxonomy): domain Bacteria; phylum Bacteroidota; class Ignavibacteria; order Kapaibacteriales; family UBA2268; genus Naka2016. Next base: position 1,149,714 of record CP058732.1, on the reverse strand, counting down.
TACTATTCCAACTCATAATTTTAAATTTTCATCGTCAATATTCGTTAATTTTAGAGAAATTAATAAATTTGTTAGTCAAACAAAATTGTAAAAATTTTAAATAAATAGGAATACAAAAATGGCAAAAAATTCTTATTTGGATTTATCAGACCAAATTATTTCGCAAGAAATTGCAAGTTCGTTCGAAACCAATTACTGCATTCACAACCGCGGTCCCGCTTGTTCACGCGAGCCAGTAAGCCTTCGAAAAGATATACCACCACACATTCAACTTGAATTAAGTAAAGAATTTATGTTGAAGGCATACAAACTTATGCTACAAGCAAGGCTTACAGACGACAAGCACTTGAAATTGCTTAAGCAAGGGAAGTCGTTTTTCCATATTGGTGGTAGTGGGCACGAAGCAATTCAAGTTGCAATTGGATTGACTTTAAGACCTGGTAAAGATTGGTTCTGGTTGTATTATCGCGATGTAGGTTTAGCCTACACGTTGGGAGTTACTCCATATGAATATTTTCTTATGGCTTATGGTAAGCCTAATTGTCCAGCCAGCGGTGGACGACAAATGCCTGGGCACTATGGCCATCCGAAGTTGAATATGCCGACTGCTTCTTCGCCAACTGGAACTCAATACCTTAATGCTGTGGGAACAGCACTTGCCACAAAATATCTAAAAAGCGACGAAGTTACATACGTTGATTCTGGCGAAGGAGCAACAAGCGAAGGAGAATTCTACGAAGCGGTGAATTGGGCTGCACGAGAGAAACTTCCCGTTATCTTTTGCATCCAAGACAACAAATATGCAATATCAGTTCCTCGGGAACACCAGTCTATGGGAGAAACTGTTGGCCACACATTTTGTTGTTACTCCAATTTAAAAATTAAAACATTCGACGGAACAGACTTTTTCGAATCTCTTCTCGCTGCCCGCGAAGCATTGGATTACACTACATCTGGTTGTGGACCAGTGCTTCTACACGCGCTTGTCGAACGGCTTCTTCCACACTCTTCCAGCGACGACCACCGAAAGTATCGCTCCAAAGATGAACTTGAAAAGGCATTTGAAAAAGACCCAATTAAAAAATTGCAATCATATTTAATAAATCACAACATTGCAACTCACGATGAACTAAACGAAATTCTTGAAACTGTTAACAAAGAAATCGACTACGCAGCAGATAAGGCTTGGGAAGAACCCGACCCAAATCCAGAGGATGCAATAAAACACGTGTTTGCTCCAATTGAAACACGTAATCTTCCTTATTCAGATAAAGTTCCTACCGAAGGCGAAAAAATAGTTATGGTCGACGCTATCAACCACGCTCTTCACGAAGAAATGGAGTATAATCCTAAAATGTTAATCTTCGGAGAAGATATTGCCGACCCAAAAGGTGGTGTTTTTACTGCCACCAAAGGATTATCGACACGTTTCGGAAGTGAACGAGTTTTCAATTCCCCCCTCGCCGAGGCATCAATTGCTGGCGTTGCACTCGGTCTTGCAGTTCGTGGATTCAAACCCGTCGTTGAAATGCAATTCGGGGATTACATCTGGCCAGCATTTATGCAAATTAAAAACGAAATAGCAACGATGCGTTACCGTTCAAATGGCAACTTTTCTGCACCCGTGGTAATTCGAGTTGCAGTTGGCGGCTATATTCACGGGGGATTGTATCATTCACAAAACATTGAATCCATCTTTGCTCACATTCCAGGGCTTATGATTGCCTATCCTTCGACAGCAGCCGATGCCAAGGGTCTGTTGAAAACCGCTTGCAGATTGCAAGACCCCGTGATTTTCTGTGAACACAAGGGCTTGTATCGACATCCCTTTTCTACTACCATTGAACCCGATAAGGATTTTCTACTTCCTTTTGGTAAAGGCAAAGTTGTTCAAGAAGGCAAAGATTTAACTATTGTTACTTGGGGTATGGGTGTCAAAGACTCATTCAATGCGGCTAAAAGATTTATCAAAGAAAACCCTAACTATTCTATTGAAATTATAGATTTACGCACTATTATTCCTTGGGATAAGGATTTGGTATTAGAATCTGTTAGAAAAACCAATCGACTAATTGTTGTACACGAAGATACCTGGACAAACGGTTTTGGCGCTGAAATTGCCTCAACCGTCTCCCAGTATGCATTCAATTATCTTGATGCTCCTGTGATACGAGTTGCATCGCACGACTCTCATATTCCATATCATCCGAATTATGAAAACTTCGTTCTTGTAACCGAAGATAAAGTGTATTCGGCAATTAAGCTTGTTTTAAGTTACTGATTTTTAAAGTAATAATACAAAACATAAGCACCCTTGAGATTATTTGAAAATCTTACGTATTTTTGCTTTTTTGCAAAAACATAATGGAGAACGCAGAACAGAAGAATGTCCTTTGCGTTGATTTGGATTATACATTGATTTCAACCGATATCCTTGCGGAACAAGTTATTAGATTTATCAAGAAAAATCCATTAAAATTATTTATTATCTTCATTTGGCTTTTTAAATCCAAGCAAAATCTTAAAAAAAGGCTTTATGAATTAACAAAAAACGAATCGAGCAACTTACCATATAGAAAAGAAGTTCTCGATTTCCTATCTAATGCAAAAAATAATAATCACAAAATAGTTTTGGTTACTGCCTCGCTTCAACCAATTGCCGAGCGAGTGCAGTCTGAATTAAATTTATTCGACGAAGTTTACGGCTCGAATAACGACCACAATCTGAAGGGTAAAAATAAAGCAAAATTCCTCGCACAAAAATTTGGCGTAAAGAATTTTGATTACATTGGTGACTCGATTAGTGACTTCCCTATTTGGGCAGTTGCCCAAAAAGCCTATCTGGTTTCAAATTCAAATCTTTTGAACTTCCTTGTTAAAAACAAAAAGAACTTTGCTGGAAATCTGCTTTCCCAAAGGACAAAACTTCGTGATTTCTTCAAACTAATTAGATTGCACCAGTGGATAAAGAATTTACTGATTTTCCTCCCTTTGCTTTTGGCACATCAATTCGAGAATCTTGTAGCAATTCAAAACTCAATTCTTGCTTTTTTTGCTTTCTCCTTCCTTGCATCTTCTCTGTATATTTTCAACGACATAGTAGATTGCGAAAACGATAGAAATCATCCGTTAAAACGTAACAGACCAATTGCAAAAGGTTTATTTTCTCTTTACACTGGATTTTTTATCGGCTTAAGTGTGCTTATTACTTCATTATTGATAGCATTTTTCATTGGCGTTAACTTTTTTATTGTCTGTGCATTCTACTTGGTTTTAAACATAATTTATTCATTCTGGGTAAAGCAAATAGCAGTTGTAGATATTTTCCTTCTTTCACTTTTCTATGTAATTAGACTTTATGCTGGTAGCGAAGCAACGAGTATCCCAATTTCCAATTGGTTACTTGCTTTTTCAATGTTCTTTTTCCTTTCCCTTGCAACATTTAAAAGATATTCCGACTTAAAACTATCCTTTACGCAAAATAATAACTTGAATAGTCCATACTCCCGAGATTCTTTGAATTTCTTTCAGACTTTTGGAATAAGCAGTTCTTTTGCTTCTGTTATCGTTTTCATTTTGTACATTAACAGCGAAAAAGTTTTTTCCTTGTACAAACATCCTTCTTTTCTTTGGTTGGATGCATTTTTGCTTCTTTTGTGGATGATGGTTATTTGGAATCTGGCGACTAAATCCAAAGTCGAATATGACCCAATCTTGGTTTCTGTGAAGAATCCATATTTGGTTCTACTAGAAGTGATTATGATAGTTGTTTGGTTGATGGCGTTTGCACTATGAACAGATACCATTCCTGGGGACTTTATCCCAAAATATCACCAAAGAAAGTAAAAAAGATTTTCTGGCGAAACGAAAGTAGTGTCTTTGAAAATTGCAACAAAGTACTACCATTTGGTCTTGGAAGAAGTTACGGCGATGTATGCTTGGTCGACAATGGTATTTTAATCGACACAACCGAATTGAAACATCTTATTCGCTTTGATCAAGAGAATGGAATATTACACTGCGAAAGCGGTGTAACATTAGAGCAAATATTAAAACATATTGTACCAAAGGGTTGGTTCCTTCCCGTTACACCTGGAACAAAATATATAACTGTTGGAGGGGCTATTGCCAACGATGTCCACGGCAAGAACCACCACAAGGCTGGCTCATTTGGTCACTATGTGAAAAGTTTCGATTTACTGCGTTCCGATGGGTCGATAGTTCATTGTTCCCCAGAGGAAAATCCCGAACTATTCCAAGCCACAATTGGTGGTTTAGGTTTAACTGGCTTAATATTGAACGCAGAATTCACACTAAAAAAAATTCCCAGCGAATATCTTTACCTTCAAACGATTAAATTCAAGTCCATTAGCGAATTCTTCGAAATCAATGATGCATCGGAGAAAAATTTCGAATACACCGTCGCTTGGGTGGATTTAACCAACGGAAGTCTAAATTCGGTTCGAGGAATTTACCAGCGTGCAAATCACTTTTTTTCAGACCAAAGCGTAAAACAAAAAAAATCCAAAATTTCTATTCCTTTCGTATTGCCATTTTCGCTAATAAACAATCTTTCTATTTTTATTTTTAATGCACTGTATTACTCCAAGCAATTTGATAAATATGCAGAGCATATCATTCATTACGACCCTTTCTTCTACCCATTGGATGGAGTTAACAATTGGAACTATCTTTACGGACGAAAGGGATTTTTACAATATCAATTTGTTATACCCAAAGATAATTGCGAAAGGAATTTACTTACAATACTTAACGAAATTAAAAAACTGGGTCTGTCTTCGTTTTTAACCGTCTTAAAAACATTTGGAAACAAACCGAAAGCGGGAATACTTTCTTTTCCAAGAGAAGGACTAACGCTTGCAATTGACTTTCCAATTACTCAAGATATTTTCCAAAAACTCAATAAACTCGATAGTACGGTTGTTGATTTTGGCGGTGCTTTATATCCAGCCAAAGATGCAAGAATGAGTAGTAAAATATTCCACGAATCTTATCCAGAAGTAAACAATTTTTTACAATTCAAAGATCCTCTATTTAATTCAGCATTCTGGGAAAGAGTTATGAGTTGCTAAAAACTTTTTACTTTTGAGATAATTTCTTAAATTGCAAATTATTTAAAATAAAATAGAATTATGAAAACCAGCATCTTATTCATTGATAATGATGAGAAAACTATTAAAGAATTAGTCCGAAATGTAGTTCCTTTGCAAGATGATTATGATGTTTTTTTTGCAGAAAACGGGGAAAGAGGTCTGCAAATTTTAGCAAACAATAAAATTGATATTGTTTTTTCATCGACCAATATTACTCTTCCCTCTGGTTCAAATATCTTAAAGGAAATCAAAAGACTTTTTCCAGAAGTTATCCGTTTCGGTTTGGTCTCAAGCGTCGAAGCACAAAATGTTGCACCATTAAGTCAATACGTGCACCAATTTGTACCTCCCCCCTATACTGCTGGAAACATTAGAGAGCGAATTGAAAGAACATTGCATTTGCAATCAATACTAAAAAATGAAAAAGTCAAGGAATTGGTGCAAAATACAACCTCGCTTCCTTCATTACCAGAATTGTACATTCAAATTGAACAAGAAATTTCGAAGCCAGATTTTTCTTTAAACAAAATTGGGAATTTAATTTCAAAAGACCCCAACTTAACAGCCAAAATCCTTCAGATTGTCAATTCTGCACACTTCGGTCTGCAAAGGGAAGTTACAAACATTAATTACGCACTTTCCTACCTTGGAGTGAATGTCATTAAATCATTGATTTTCTATATTCACTTATTTTCCAATTTTAAAGTTACTCCAGAGAATCGAAAGTATCTTGAACAATTTTGGCAACATAGTTTAGTCGTTGGTTCAAACTCATTGCATACTGCCCAAAAATTTTTCTCTGATAAGGCGTTTACTGATATGGCTTACACCGCTGGTGTTTTGCACGACGTTGGCAAATTTGTACTTCTAAATACCTATACCTATCCACAAAATGTAATTGTGCTTTCCGAGCAAAAAGGATATTATAACCTCGACGCAGAGTTTGAAATTTACCAGTGTACCCACGCAGAAATTGGTGCATATCTCTTGGGCTTGTGGGGTTTTCCATTAACCATTGTCGAGGCTGTTGCCTATCACCATAATCCTTCACAATTAAACAAATCCGCCGTTAATCTTGCTACAATCTTACACATTGCTGATTTTATTCAATATTCGCCAAGGATTGATGTACAACATATTCTCGAAGTTGGTATTGAGAAGGAAATATTTGAATTGCACCAATTAATTAAAAATCTACGCCAAATGAGACGAAATTAAAGGTTCATTATGGAACAAACCCTTTCAATTGGTTTTTCACCCGAAAGAATTTACCTTGCACTTCTTGAAAAGACTCAAATTGGGTTGAAATTGAACAACCTTGCTACTACCTCATCAACTCTTGACATTGAAAATCTTGATAATCCCATCAATAATGATTGTCTTGAAGAGTTCTTCGAAATTGTAAAGGGTTTCCAAAATGCCAATTCAATTACTGTTTCTATTCCGATGGAATATGTAATACTTACCCAATTTCCTGGTCGACCCAATATTACTAACGATGAAATTATGTCTGTAATCAATATGGAAATCCGTCAAAATTATCCGCAATTCAATCCCGAAGAGTTTCCAACTTTTCTTTTTGAACTTGTCCCAAGAAAGAATCACTCCTACTTTCTTGCAGCAATTATTCCAAAGATAATATTCCAAAATTTAAAAACTATTTCAAACCGTCTCAACAAAATAGTTGAAAGAATTGAAATTAATCAAATTTCTTCCCATAATGCTTTTCTTTACAATTATCCAGAAGAAAAGTCCAATTTAGCTGCACTTTGTAATATCTCCGATAAATTCATCGACTTTAGTGTAATTAAAGGAAGTGATTTCTTTTTCTACAATTTGATAAAATATAATACATTTGATGAAATACCCGAACTCATAGACAAAACAGTTTCAAAAGTAAATTCTGAATTTCAAATTCAAATCAACTCTATCTACCTTTTCGGTACGCACTGCAATAAGCCGACTTTGGATTTGCTTGTGAATAAATACGGAAAAAAGTATAATTCAATCAAAAGGTTAAATCCATTTCGAATGGTTACAAGCGAATTGGAAGCAATAGATAAACAAATTTGTTCACGCATTGCACATCATTTCGCTCCTTGCGTTGGTGCTGTTCTACCAGAAATTCATAAGAGGATTAAAATATATTAATGCGTGTTGTCGGAGGAAAGTATAAAGGTAAGTCTTTCAAAGCGAAAGTTCCGAAAGAAATCAGACCAACTTCCGATTTTGTTCGTGAAGCAATCTTCGACATTTTGCAAAATTTTCTTACATTCGATAACATTACTGTCCTCGATTTGTTCGCTGGTACTGGGCTGCTTGGAATTGAATCACTCAGTCGGGGAGCTTCATTTTGCCACTTTGTCGATAAAAGCAAAAATGCTGTGAATATCATTAAAGATAACCTTTCTTCTTTGCAAATAGAAAAAGAAAAATACAAAGTTACCAATGCTGATGTGTTTTCTTTCCTTCGCCATTACAAAAAGCCAACAAAATTCGACTTGGTTTTTTCCGATCCGCCTTACGAATTGGAACTAAACAGCAAACTGTTGGAAAGTACTTTAATTTTTAAAATTGCCCGTAATGGCACAATATTTGTTTTCGAAACTTCACCAAAAGAAGTTTTCAAGGAAAATGCAAAATATAAACTTTTACGACAAAAAGATTATGGTGACACAACGATAAGATTTTTTGAGTTTGTTGAATAATTTGGGGGAAGAAAATGGGACACAAAGAAAAGGACCGCGAAAAAGAATATGAACCGATCCCAAAGTACAACGAAAAGGGGAAGTTGCACAAAAAATTCTACGAGCAGGAACTTGCTAAATTGCAAACCGAACTTGTTAAATTGCAATACTGGGTTAAGTACAAAGGTTTGAAAGTCGTTATCATTTTCGAAGGCCGTGACGCAGCGGGCAAAGGTGGAACGATCAAGCGTATCACCGAACCATTGAATCCTCGTGGCTGTCGCGTTGTTGCTTTGGAAAAACCATCCGACCGCGAACGAACTCAATGGTACTTCCAACGCTACGTTGCCCATTTACCCTCCGCTGGTGAAATTGTCATATTCGACAGAAGTTGGTACAATCGTGCAGGAGTAGAACGGGTTATGGGATTTTGCACTGAGGACGAGTATTGGGAATTCCTCCGCTCCTGTCCCGAATTCGAAAAAATGCTAATCCGCAGCGGAATAATTCTTCTAAAATATTGGTTTTCAATCAGCGACGAGGAACAAGAAAAGCGATTTCGCGAAAGAGCCACCAATCCAGCCAAAAGGTGGAAATTATCCGAAATGGATATTGCAAGTTGGCACAAGTGGGTTGAGTATTCAAAAGCCAAAGACGAAATGTTTAAGTATACCGACACAAAAATTGCTCCGTGGTATTGCGTAAATGCAGACGATAAAAGGAAAGCCCGCTTGAATTGCATAGCCCATATCTTGTCTATGATACCATACGAAGACGTAACTCCCAAACCAATCGAACTTCCCCCAAGGAAAATTGATGATTCATACGTTAGACCACCAATACAAGAATTTACTTACGTTCCAGAAATTTATTAAGTACGTATATGAAAGTCTTTGAAAAACTTCTCGAAATACAAAAGAAGAATAATTCGCTATTATGTATTGGATTGGACCCGCAACTCGAGAAATTGCCCGAAGGAATTCAAAGAAACACATTCGGAATACTTGAATTCAACAAATTAATAATTGAAAATACCAAGAAATTTGTTTGTGCATACAAACTCAACTTTGCATTCTATGAACAATTTGGCTCCGAAGGATTTGATTTGCTCGAAAAAACAGTGGAACTTATTCCAAATGAGATTGTTAAAATTGCTGATGGTAAGCGTGGAGACATTGGTTCGACTTCGCAAGCCTATGCAAAATCAATTTTCCAGCATTTTGGTTTTGATTGTGCAACACTGAATCCACTTATGGGAGTTGATTCCTTGACGCCCTTCTTCGAATTCGATGATAAGTTGAACTTTGTCCTTGCTTGTACCTCGAACCCAGGTGCTTCGGATTTTCAAAAACTTCGAATTGATAACAGATTTTTCTATGAATTAATAATCGAAAAATTTACAGATAATTTCACAAAGGAACAATTGGGTTTTGTGGTTGGCGCTACGAATGAATTGGAGTTTCAATCGATAAGAGAAAAAGTGGTAGACAATTTTCTCCTTGTTCCAGGGATTGGCACGCAAGGGGGAAATCTTGCGAGAATTCTTGAAATCAACCGCAACAGAAATATTATTATTAACGTTTCTAGGGATATTATTTTTGCCTCGAAGGAAAAAAATTTCATTGAGAAAGTCATAGAGAAAACATTGTACTATCGCAACCAACTACAAGTTGTTTAATATGAAAGATAAAGAACTTGAACTTCAACAAAAAATACATCGATTAATTTCAGACCCTTCGAAAGTTTTCACAACTGTTAGTGGAAAGCGATTGCAGTTCCTTTCGCCTGGTTTTATCAACCGTGAGAAGGGACCCGACTTCCGTGATGTTGCGATATTGCTGAATGGTTCAATAATAATATGTGATTGCGAGTTCCACAAAAATGCTTCTGAATGGCTTGAACATAAACATTCAAACGATGCTGAATACAATCGAGTTGGCGTTCATATTGTATTCAATAATGATATACCAATTAACCAAAATTTTGAAACACTGATTATTGAACCAGAACTATTGCCAACCAACGAACCAACAGACGGAGAAATCGAAATAAACGAATTTTTGGATACCCTCGACGAATTGCAAAACTATGCGCTATTGCGACTTCTCCGCAAAACATCCGAAGCCAAACTTCTGCTCGAGAGAATGCCTATTGAAAATGCATTCGAATTCTCTCTTCGGAACTTTTTGAATAAGTATAGAAGTCGAAAGAGAAGACCAGTCTATAAAGAAGAAATCCTCGAAGAAGTTATCCAAACATTGAAGAATTCCGAAATGCTTTACATTTTGTACGATATTGCTAAACAAGCAGATTTTAATGTACCAGAAAGATTTTATAAACTAACTAAAACACGTATCGACAAAGAGGGCAAAAATTTACGACTGGAAATTTTATTGAACTGCGTGCTTCCCTTGGCTCTTGCGTTAGCCAACGAAGAACAAAGGATTAACCTTTTCGTTTGGTTCTGGTCAACACCCGCTTTGAATTCCTATGGCGTTTTGACAAGAAAATTTAAGCAAATACCACAAAATTTCATTTGGCAACAACAAGGAATGTTGGAAATTTTGTATCAATTTGACAAAAAAACAAAAATTAGTAACTCGAATTTTTTAAAAATTGGGGAGGTATTGAATTTCTTCCATATTGGTGCTCCCCCTTTTCCTTAGTTAATTTAATTTTAATTATTTATACAAAATTTTTAACAAAAAACTCTTTAAGATTGTTTATTTCTTCATTTTTATTATTTACAATAACTTAACATTGAACTTATAAAAAGTTTACAGTTTTTTAACAAAATTTAAATGAAAGTACTTGAATTTCAATATAGAAAAACAAAAAAGAAATTTTTTCAAAAAAATTTTAAAAATTTTCTTGTTATTTTTCAAAATTTCTTTCAATTTAGTTTATTATTCAAATTCAAATTTGAACATAGTGTTTCTTTGCTTGTAGAATTTTTTGGAGATGAATGGGATGACGGAAGAATTGTTACCAGTTTCAGATTTTGAAATCGACTCGCAACAACTTACTTTAAATAATAAAGATAATTTGACTGCAAAATGGAAAAAGTTCCTTCGCTTTGTTAAAAACAATGTTTCTACGCATATTTTTAGAACCTGGTTCATTCCGTTAAAACCTTTGAAAATTGAAAATAATGAATTATTTGTTCAAGTACCCTCTCAATTTTATTGTGAATGGTTGGATGAACATTACTACAATCTCATAAAAACTGGCTTAGTTAAGTTTTTCGATGAAAATATTAAGTTGAAATATCAAGTTGTGATTGACAAAACACAGCCAGAAGTCTCCAAATTAAATATTCCCAGTTCACAAACTCTTGCACAAAAAAAAGCAAGAATTAACGCAATTCAAAAATTGAACTACAATCCAAACCTGGTGCCAAACTTTACCTTCGACAATTTTGTTGTTGGCGATAGCAACGAATTTGCCTACTCGACTTGCCTTGCTGTTGCAAAAAATCCTTTAAACACAAGGTTCAACCCGTTGATTATTTATGGAAATACTGGCTTGGGAAAGACACACCTTCTTCAGGCAATTGGCAATTTTATTCTTGAAAATTACCCCAAAGTGCAAGTCCTTTATTCAACGAGTGAAAATTTTGCAAATAACTTCATTGAAGCAATTAAAAACAACAGTGTTAACGAATTTCTTCAACTTTACAGAAATGTCGACGTTTTGTTGATTGATGATATTCAATTCTTTCAAAACAAGGGCAAAATCCAGGACCATTTCTTTCATACATTCAACACTCTCCATCAAGCGGGAAAGCAAATCGTACTTTCAAGCGACAAAGCCCCAAAAGAATTGAAAGACCTCGACGATAGACTACTCAGCCGTTTCCAATGGGGAGTTCACGCTTACATAGAACCACCAGAACTCGAAACGAGAATCGCCATTACCAGAAAGAAGATTGAAAACGAAGGAATGGAACTTCCGACAGAAGTTATCGAGTATATTGCACAAAACGTTGTTTCAAATGTGAGAGAAATAGAAGGTGTTATTGTAAGTCTTGTTGCACAAGTTGCATTGGGAAATAAAAAGCCAAGCATTGAATTAGTTAAAGATATCCTACGAGCAAAGCATATCCGAACCGCTAAAATCATTACAATCGATAGAATAAAAAGTGCTGTCTCGCATTATTTCAACGTTGAACCGTCGGAGTTGGAATCCAAATCGAGGAAAAAGGAACTTGTAATTCCTCGTCAATTGGCAATGTATATAGCAAAAGAGTTGACTAACTCAACACTGGAAACCATTGGTAAACATTTCGGAGGACGAGACCACACCACAGTTCTCCATTCTATTAATATTACTGAGCGAAATTTGCTTGTCGATGAGAGATTGAAATCGGCATACGAATATATCATTAAAAAGTTAATCTAAGTAGGAAATTGTCGGTAAAACAAGTACTAATTCAGATAAAAAAGATTATATTCCTTTGCATTGGAGCAAGTTCTGCAACTTTTGGATTAAAGTCTTTTCTTCTGCCGAACAAATTCATCGATGGTGGCGTTACTGGTATTTCTATGATTACCTCTATCCTTTCTGGTATACCCATCTGGCTATTAATCGTTCTCTTTAATTTGCCATTCATCATCCTTGCATTCTATCAATTTTCGAAAGAAATTGCTCTAAGAGCAATCATTGGAATTGCCTTGCTCTCCTTCTTGTTAGCGATTGTACCACTGCCCACAATAACTCACGACAAATTGCTTGTCTCCGTGTTTGGTGGCTTTTTCCTTGGGGCTGGTATCGCTTTTGCTATTCGAGGTGGCGGGGTTATCGATGGAACTGAAATCCTTGCAATATTTCTCAGTCGTAAATTACATACCACTGTCGGAGATATAATCTTGACCATAAACATCATTATTTTTTCTCTCGTAGCTATTTTCCTGGGTATAGAAGTGGCTTTCTATTCTATTCTCACCTATATTTCCGCTTCGAAAACAACTGATTTCTTCATTGAAGGTATAGAGGAATACATTGCTGTTATTATAGTTTCTGAAAAATCAGAAGAATTGCGATATGCTATTATTTACAAATTAGGCCGTGGTGCAACAATTTTCAAAGGAAAACGAGGCTTAAAAAATGAATCTAATGAAATTGACATTCTTTACACAGTTATGACAAGAATAGAAATTCCCAGACTGACGAGCGAAATAAATCGAATTGACCCAAATGCATTCGTAGTAATGCATAAAGTTAAGGATACGATTGGTGGTTACATTAAAAAAAGACCCCAAAACGTTATATAATTTTTTTTGACGTACTATGACTACAAAAGAACAAAAAAATACAGTATTAATTGTTTCAATAATTACATCATTTTTAACAGCATTCCTTGGAAGTTCAGTAAACGTTGCCCTACCATCAATTCAAAAAGAATTTAACATTGATGCAGTTACTCTTGTATGGATTTCTTCCGCTTACCTACTTGCAACAGCAACTATACTCGTTCCTTTTGGAAGATTTTCTGATATTATTGGTAGAAAAAAAACTTTCTTCTGGGGGTTGATAGTTTTTCTTACTTTCTCTTTTTTATGTGCTTTTTCACCAAATATACAAATCCTAATTGCTCTTCGAGTTTTTCAAGGAATTGGCGCTTCGATGATTTTTTCTACAAGTACGGCTATTTTAACTTCCGTTTTTCCCCAAGGTGAACGTGGGCGGGCTATGGGGCTTTCCGTTTCTGCGGTATACCTTGGTCTAACCCTTGGACCAGTACTTGGTGGTGTGCTTACCTCGAATCTCGGTTGGAGAAGCATTTTTTGGTTAAATCTTCCAATTGGTATTTTCATCATATACCTTGTTAATAAAAAACTTGGTGGTTTAGAATGGGCAGACTCCCAAGGGGAAAAATTTGATTTGCTTGGTACAATTTTATACATTTCTGGACTTTTGCTTTTAATGCTCGGTTTTACAAGGATACAAACTCCACTTGGGAAAACTTTAGCCATTGTGTCAATAATTATTTTATTCGCTTTCATCTACACAGAAAGCAAAATCGACTATCCAATCATTCCTATGTCTTTGTTCTTTAAAAACATAACATTTTCGCTTTCAAATCTGGCGGCATTAATTAATTATAGCGCAACTTTTGCTATTGGATTTCTTTTGAGTCTCTATTTGCAATATATTAAAGGATTGACTGCTCAAAATACTGGATTCATACTGGCAATTCAACCAGTTGTACAAGCAATTTTTTCTTCCTATGCTGGAAAATTGTCAGATAGAATTGAACCTCGCTTTGTTGCTTCATTTGGTATGTTTCTAACAGCACTTGGAATATTTATGCTTTCTTTGATAAATTCAACCACTCCAAACTATTTTATTTATTCTGCCCAAATATTGTTGGGTTTGGGTTTTGCTTTCTTTTCGTCCCCAAACACAAATGCCATTATGAGTTCTGTCGACAAGAAATTCTATGGCGTGGCTTCTGCCTCTGTTGGAACAATGCGTCTTGTGGGACAAACCTTAAGCATTGGGATTGTAACAATGTTGTTTGCTATTCATTTGGGCGGGACAAAGTTTACCCCAGATTTATTTCCAAAGTTTATGTCTTTGACACATTCAATTTGGCTTGGATTTTCAATCGTCTGCGCATTTGGAATTTTTGCCTCGATTGCACGTGGCAATATTAGATAGCCTCGCATTTTTAGATAAATGCATCAAACAAAAAGCCCTTTAATCAAAGGAAAAATCAAATAGACTAGCCTTTTAGTGCCCGGAACAGGAATCGAACCTGCACGGCTTTACAGCCACTGCGCCCTGAACGCAGCGCGTCTACCAGTTCCGCCATCCGGGCAGTCGCGGAGAGTGAGGGATTCGAACCCCCGGAAGGATTGCTCCTTCAACGGTTTTCGAGACCGCCCCGTTCGACCACTCCGGCAACTCTCCTTTTTTCAAAATGCAAAATTACGAAATTCCAAACTACCAGTTCCTATTTAATCAGTGTTATTGGTTTGGTTATATCATAGCCAGAAACTTTTATAACCACATAGTAAGTTCCGCTTGTCAATCCAGACAAATCAATTACTCCTCTCTGCATAATCTCTCCGCGATTGAACCGTATCAACTCAATACCAAGCAAATCTCTTATTGTAACTGATTCAATGGACAAATCATCGTAATTGGCTATAAATAGATTTCCACTGGTAGGATTGGGATATATCTTCAAACCACTAAGTTCATCTTCAACACCACTTACGAAATAGAATGGATCGGACATTTCGCTTTCACAATTTGGAGCACTTTTAACTTTTACAGTATAATAACCAGTGCGTAATGGGACAATAGTCCGATTTGTATCACCAAACAAAATTTGCCCATTAAAATACCATTGATTTCCATAGGGTGCACTTGAAAATAAATATCCTCCGCTATCGACAATGAATGGCTTATTGGGAATCTTGGCAATTGTTATTGTCTTCCTAATGGAATCTTTAAAGAAGGTTCCAGGAACAGTTTGAACAAGTTTTATAGTTCCAGAGCCAGGATTGTTCCAACGCACCCAAACCCTTCGGTTTTGCGGGTTCGAAGTTATTACTCCACCAGTTACATACCATTGATTATTTGCACCAAGATTAGAGATTGCTTCGTAGTATGTCTCGGAATTCTCGCAAACCAAGGTGTCGCCAAACATACTAACTCTTTCGAATATTCTGACAATTTTTTCAGAAGAATCAGAGCAACCAGCAAGAGTTCGTTGAACTAATTTCACTTTTCCATAACCGCCAGAGGGCCAACCAACTTCGACAGTATCTCCATTGTCTCTTCCAATAATAATTCCATTTACTACACTCCACTTATTCGAAACAGAGGCGTCTATTCGATGAGTTATATATTTCTCCACGCTTTCTACAAGAACTTCTTGTTTTCCAGAAATTGAAGCATTGGGAGTTGGGAAAATATCAACTTTTAGTTTAACAGAATCAATACAACCATATTGATTAACTCGTTTCAAAACCACATAACCTGGTGTTTGGTTTCCCCAACGAACCACTACAACATTGTTAGCCAACTTTTTTTCCAAAACACCATTTATAACAGACCAACTGTTGTAAATATTTGATGAGTCGGTTGTAGAATAAATAAATGCCTCACCCGAACATACCCTTGCTTGACCGTTCAAAATTCTTCCAGGAGGTGTTGACACATTAATGATTTTAGCGACAGAATCACTACAACCTTTATCAGTAAATGCGGTTAAAACAACTCGTCCAGTGTTTACCGTATCGAATCTCACATAAACAGTGTCGTCCGTGGGTGGCGAAAGTAAAACTCCACCTTCGACATTCCAAACGAAAGACCAAAGATTTGAACCTGGTCCTTCCCTTATTGCCCAAAGTTTAATAACCCCTTTGGCACATATGATTGAATCTCCATTGATTTTTGGATGCGGAAGCGGGTTAATGACTAATCTGTCAGCATAGCCCGATGGCACGGAAATCATTTCTGGGCTGGTTGAAACAATTCGCAACTTGTAAAGTGAACTTGGTCGAGTTCCCTTTGGAATATAGCACAAAATTGTTCTGCTATTTCTCGATTGAATCGAACCTATAACCGTTGTAGAATCAAACATTCCAAATTCATCGCTCATTTGAACCAGGAATCTATTATTCTGGTCAAACGGGTAAAAAGTGTAAAAATCGAGTGTAAATGTGTTCCCTTCGCAAATTTCTACATCATATTTCTTCATTTTCATCTCTGGCTTTATCGTATCTTGGTTGAACACATAAAGCCCAAAATGAGTTGAAATCCACTTGTTGTTCGATAAATCAACAAAGACAGAGTTGAAATTATTTGTATAGAATGGATAATTATCTTCTGTAATAACATAATAAGTTGTGTCATCGATTGAAACCCAAATTCCACCAGCAAGCGTGGTTACCCAAGGTTTGTTGTTACGGTCGAAAGAAATATCAAGGACAGTGAAATCAGGGAAATCTTCTGTAATTGGATTATGTGCAACCCACATTGTATCATAAGTAAACAATCCCTGCTCGAGTGTACCAACATACAACTTGCCATCAAAGTTCTCTTTTACATCTGTGATGTAAATCATTGTTAGTGGCGAGTTGGAATCATCTATAAAGCGAACAGTGTCCCGCTCGAATACTGCAATTCCTTCTCGGGCAAGTCCCACGTAAACTCTTTCGTATTGCCCCAAGGAATCTTCAACCCATTTCGAACTAATTGAAGTTATCAAACCATTTAACTTCGCTCCATACATTGTATCGAGCCTAAACCATTGACCATTGTCGAAAAGTACCAATCCAGAGTCAGTTCCTACCCATATACCACGAGAAGATGGCAATATTCGCATAATCCTATTGCTTGGAGCGTCATTTGGATATGGGAAAATAGTTTGCCAGTTCGTTAATCCACCCTTGACAATCAACCCAGAATCTGTTGCAATCCATAGTTTATTGTCAGTATCAACAGCAATGTCATTTATTGCGTGGGTTATTGGTGAATTTGCATTGTTATAAACATTCCAATTATTTCCCTCGTACGAGACCAAACCGTCTGGTGTAACAATCCATTTAACAAGGTCAACTCCCTCGACAACTTTTTTTACATAGTTGGTCGAAAGTTTTGAATTTTCAAAACTTAAGACAAAAAAGTTTGTATCGCTGATTAAAGTCAATTTATTCCTTGTAGAAATAAATTTTCTGTTCAAAGAATCGATAAAAATTGAGTTTATGTGATTGTCAGATAAACCAGAGTTCGTGGTGTTAAAAATTGTCCAACCCATTTGGTCTATCAACACTAACCCATTGTTCGTACCTACCCACTTATTATGGGAAGTATCAAAAGCAAAAGCAGTAACAGCATTGCTGGGCAACATTGAATTGCTGGTATCGTAAACATTAAAGTTATTCCCAATCCAGTGAACAAGTCCGCCGTGCAATGTACCAACCCATTTGGAATTGTTGAAATTATCGAACTCAATGAATGTGATGAAGTTATCGGGCAAACCACTATTGTTTGTATCAAATACATACCAATCTGTCCTGTCATACATACCCAAACCGTTTGGTGTTGCTACCCAAACATTTCCGATTGGGTCTACTTTAACAGTATTGACATAATCATCTGGAATTCCAGAATTTAATCTGTTGAACACAACCCAATTCGTATCAGATTTCATAACCAAGCCTTTGTTAGTCGCAATCCACCAAATTCCAACAGCATCGACATAAATGTCGTTAATAATATCAGAGGGAAGTGGCGAATTTTGGCTATTATATACAACAAATTGATTGCTTCGTAATCGTACAAGTCCTCGGTCGGTACAAATCCATAAAGTATCATTCGAATATTTTCTCAATGCCCGAATGTTGTGGCTTGGAATTGGAACATAAATTTTTTGAATTAATCCAATGTATTTTAATGAATCAAAGTTGTAAACTCCCAAGCCCGCTTCACGAGAACCGATTAAAAAAATCGAATTTCCAAATACTGGAACGACAGAAGTAACATCGTTTCCATTGAAGTAAAATCTAAATTGCGGATTTTGTTGCGAAAAAGCAACAAAAGATAAAATAAAAATTAAAGCGAATGCAACGAAATTTCTTTTCATACAACCTCCATATTTATTTTTCAATTTGTAATTCTCTTAAATAGTGTATCAATGCCCATTTGTCAAAGTCGGTTAATTTATCGTGGTATGAGAACATTAAATTTTGTCCAGCAGATAGAATGTGAAATAATCGACCATCGGACAATTTCTTTGTAGTTTCGCTTGTTAAATCTTTGGGTGGAGGAAATCCTTCCTCGTCTTCTTTTAAAACAACTTGGGTTACGACAGGTCCATTTCCCTTTCCATTTACATCGTGGCAAGGAATGCAAAAACGATGGAACAAAGTTTTCCCACGCATCAAAACAAAAGAAGTTCTGGGCAAAGGATTAGTAAACTTTTCTTCAGGTTCACTAAATTCCTGCGGTTCATAAGGATAGAAAAGTGACTGTTTGGGATAATTGTTCATAACCGAAAACTGTTTAGGGAATGCCTTATGGATATTATAAAAATTATCTTGCGACAATTTGTTCTGATTATCCATATCAGCAATAATTTGCAAATGGAAACTCTTATAAATGTTAATTAACCCAAAATTTAAACACAACAAAAATATAAAAATCAAAGTTAAAAACGTAAGTATTAAATAAACAATAACTTCTCTCTTCATTAAAATAATACATTTACTTTTCATTATCTGTGTCATTTAAAGAAACGATTAGAACAGAATTTTCGTCCATATTATTAATAAATTTTTTCACATCATTCGGCACTTGTCTATTAAAATACAAGTTAACCAACAAAAATCGAAGAAAAATCAAAATTCCGACAATCAACATTGCAATTTCAAAAGCAAATGGTAACGCTATGGAAAGGTTGAAATTCGGTTTACCGCTAAGCATTTGTGGGTTTTCTGATGTTTGCACCCAAAATTGGAACAACAGACCAAAAACGAAAGCAAATAAACCAAAAAGAAAAGCAAAAAGAGAAAACTTCTTTAGAGGGAGTTTGGGGAAAAGTGGCTTTCTACAAAATAATAAATTTCGCTTTACCCTATCCAAACAATTAATATCAATATTTAAGTTATCTTTATTAATACAAGAAACTTGCATATATCAAAGAATATCATCTTCAAGCATAGAAATGTCTTCGGGACTGAGATTGCGGTCGTCGTCAAAGAGTTGCTCTTCGACGATTTTGTCTGGGGGTCTCACCTTACCAAGAGCAACCAATTTGTCGATTTCTTCTTTAGGAACAATTCTGATATATCCGTTGTTTTCAAGAAGTAAATGAACTCTATGGTTAAAAATATCGATTTTGTGGATACGGGCGATACCGTCTGGAAGTTCAACAACAGAAAACATCGGTGGATAGTTTTTATATTCTTCAAGATACACATCGTGTTCGTATAAGATACAGCATTTCAAACGTCCACAGTAACCACTTAATTTGGAGACATTGTTAGCAAGTCGCTGTTGTCTGGCATGGTCCAAAGTAACGTGACAACTCTGGCAAGAGAAAGTCGAACAGCACAAGGGTAGCCCGCAAGGTCCCATTCCCCCAATACGACGGGCTTCCTCACGGGTACTAATTTGGCGTAATTCAATACGAGTTTTATAGATTTTAGCAAGGTCCTTCACTAACTCTCGAAAATCAACTCTTTGCGGTGCACTGAAATAAATCGTTAATCTTTGGCGGTCGAGTTGCCATTCTGCGTCTGTAACCTTAATATCAAGTTTATGTTTTTTGGCAAGTTCTTTGGTAGTTTCTACAACCAATGGCTCTTCGTGACGATTTTTTTCAAAGATAGCCATATCTTTATCAGTGGCAAAACGAACCACTGAAAATTGAACTTCCTCTCGCTTATAATTCTTCTCCCATTTATCTTGAGCCTCTTTGCCAATTGAAATAACTGTGGCAATATCAAATCCATTTTCAACTTCAACAATCACATACTCGTAATTGAAAAAGGATAGTTTATTCGGATTTTTATAAATTTTTTTTCGTTTAACTTTGAAGACAACCTCAACAAGTTCGGAGACTACTCCTTTGTTGTCCCCGTTATATTTGACTTCTCCAACATCGAAGTCCCCAAAATACTCTAAGTTATAGTAACGAGTTTCAACACCTCGTGGGACAAATGAATTTTGTCTAAGAATTTGATAATAATATGGACTACGTTTCTTTAGATTTTGAGAAACCTTGTCGTCGTTCTCAGAACTTTCTGAATTATGTATATTTTCCATTTATTTCTCACGATTTTCCCAAAATAAAAAACTAAAATTAAGCAAAAATATACAATAAAGCAATTTATAATCAAAATAGCATTACAAAATGTTTTAAATTTTGTTGTTAGGCAATAAAAAAGTGGCTAGGGACGGAATCGAACCGCCGACACGTGGATTTTCAGTCCACTGCTCTACCAACTGAGCTACCTAGCCAATTCGAAATACAAAATTAATAATTTTTTTTAAAAAAAACATAAAAAAATCAAAAAAGGGGCACAAATTTTGTGCCCCCATAACGAAATCATTTAGAATGAGTATCTAATTCCAAATTGTATTTGCCAGCGGGAAACTAAATCGGAGGTGTTAAACATTGCATCTTTACTTGGTTTCCCTTGGGAATCTTTAGGAATACTGAAAGTTACGATCATCTTTCCAAGGTCGCTTTGAGTGAAGCCGTTCTTCGGATCGTCAATAAGTTCCTGTGTTACAATTCCATTGTAAGTAAAGGCACGATCGTAAACCGCACTGCTTACATATTTCAAATGACCCCAATCTGAATTAATTAAATTCAGCACATTAAGTATGTCCACATAAATTTGCAACGACTGTCCTCGAAGAGTTGGAAATTCCTGGGTTATTCTTAAATCCAATTGGTTATACCAAGGTTGTCGTAAAGAATTTCTTTCGGAAATCTTCCCACGCTGGTCTTCAAGGCTTGGGAACCAACTAATAAATTCATTTAGTTCATCCCAGTTACCATTTTTTAGCACCATCACTGGGTCATTTTTGGCAAGTGGGATATAGACCAAGTCGTTAGTTGCTCTTCTGTCTGGTGTTCGGTCTCCATTGGCATCATTGGAATAAGCAAGCGAGAAAGGAGCACCGCTTCGACCTTCGTAGAAGATACCAAAGGATGTTGAAAATCCATTTCCGTAATTGAACCTATAAGATAGATTTGCAAGAATTCTATGTGGAATTTCGAAAAGTGAGGTTCCAAGTTCTGGATTATTTGGATCAATTGCTCTATTGTACTGCCAGTTTGAAATTGCACGGCTCGAAGTTAAACTATTAACATCTTTTGCTCGGCTCCAAGTGTAAGCAAAGTTGAAACTCAAATCGGGAAGAATTCCTTTCCCAAATTGTTTCTGAATTTGGAAGGTAATACTGGTT
Source organism: Candidatus Kapaibacterium sp. (assembly GCA_013414795.1). Taxonomy (GTDB): domain Bacteria; phylum Bacteroidota; class Ignavibacteria; order Kapaibacteriales; family UBA2268; genus Naka2016. The sequence continues at coordinate 1,127,975 of CP058732.1, read as the reverse complement.
TGATATCCTTTAGTTGTATTTGTCATTAACAAGACATTTGTAAACAATGGACTTACGTCGAACCGACTGTAAACTGGTCTGCCATCGGGCAATGTCGAATCTTGACCGTTCGAGGCTTTTAAAATTTGCCTATTCAAGTTCTTATAAACCATATCATAAAGTGTTTTTCCATAAAGGAATTCTATTGTTCCGATGAAACCATAGGGCAATTCCTTGTCTACTGCAAGGTTGAAACGAAGAACTTGGGGCATTTTAAGGTTTTTATCTGTAATGTTAATTTCCGTTGTTCTTATTGGGGTTAAAGAGTCAACCTTGGTTATTTGCTTGAATGGGTCGGGTTCGAACGTTATTTTGGGATTACGCACATCAATTCTTCCGATATCAGTCCCTGTATTGGAAAATTGATTAGAAATCCAAACGCCTGGCGTCTTACCAGAGAATGAACCAATGCCACCCCGCACTTGCAAAGTCTTGTCCTTGAAAACGTCCCAATTAAATCCTATTCTGGGAGAAAATGCAATCGGTGTTGGCAATTCATCTGTTCGTAAATCGGGGAAATATTTTGTTAAAGAGTCGTTTTGTGGTGGGTTTTCAGGAAATGCAAACATATCCGCTCGGAGTCCAAAAGTAAGTTTTAAATTCGACAGAACTTTCCATTCATCCTGTGCATAGAAACCCAATTGGAAATATTTAAACTTGGCTCGGGGTTGAGGTTCCCCAGAAAGCAAAGAATAACTTAATTGGTATTGAGAAGGTTTACCAGCCTCGAAGTCTGCAATTGAATTAAATCCATAGTTTCCATAATAATCTTGCAAGAATAAATTATTGAAAGCAACATATTGATTGCTTGTACCAATTGTAAATGTGTGGTCGCCAAAGAAATAAGTAAAATTATCTGTTAATTCGATAATATCTTGGTCCAAAGCATTTGCTTGAGAAAATCTTTCAACCCCAAGATAAACATCCTCACCTTTTGGTCCGATATCATATATGGCTACCGATGGAAAAGGTTTAGATACAGGGTCCCTTTTATCTCTAATCGCAGTATAAACCAATCGAAGTTCATTCGCCATATTGCTTGCAAAAATACTGTTCAATTGAAGAACAGTTTGGTTTTGCATTGAATTAAATATATATTCCTGACCAGAGAATGAAAAAGCGAACTGGGAACGGGTGACAGCATTGCCTTGATTTGCTTTTACGAAATTGTGGCGAAGGGTAAGTCGGTTGTTTTGATTTATGTTGTAATCTGCACGCAAGAACAATTTAATGTCTTCGGTCTTTCGAGTGTAAAGATCGTAAGAGCCTGGGTCGTAGCCATATTTAGTAATTGCAATTTGGCGAATTTTTTCCAGAGTGTCCCGAGGAACGTTAAAATTAAATGGGTAACCTTGGTCCCCCGCCAAACCAACACGCTGTGGATCTTTTCTATTCTTGGTTTCCACATTAACAAAGTAGAATAATTTGTTGCTTATGATAGGACCTCCAACTCGGCCACCAATGAAATAATCGCTGAAATCGGGATAAGGTTGACGAACTCCGTTTGCATCTGGAATTGGACTTTTTCCAACAAAGTTTTGATTCCTACCATAAAAATAGACACTTCCTCGCAATTTATTTGTGCCAGAACGAGTAATAGCATTTATTAAACCGCCAGTGAACATACCTTGGCGAACATCGAACGGAGCAATAGATACCTGGAATTCCTCAATTGCGTCCAACGATATAGGCTCGGCACCAGCCTGACCACCAGGAGTTCCAGAGGTTGGTAAACCAAATGCGTCGCCAAGGGCTGCCCCATCAACTTGGATATTATTATATTTACTATTTCTCGCACCAACGTTGGAACCTTCGCTTGTTGAAGAAATAACAAGAGGTGATAAACGAGAATAGTCGTGAATTGAACGGGCAATCGTTGGTAAAGTAGCAATTTCCACCTCGGTTACAGTTTGCGAAGCACCAGTTCTATTGCTACTGATAATGTCGTTCCTGTCGCTTATAACTTGGATTTCACGAGTTTGAATATCTTTTGGTTGCAGGACGAAGCGAAGTGAAAACTCTTGGCCAACTGTCAAATATATATCTTCTTTGGATTCAGGCTTAAAACCAACCATCGTAACTTCAACTTTGTAGGGTCCTCCGGGTCGCAAGCCGGGAATGGTAAAGTTCCCTTTGCTTTTCACCATAACGCCAGCAACTGTTCCAGAGGGGAGATGTGTTGCTTTGACAGTTGCGCCCACAAGCGGTTTTCCATCAATATCGACGACGGTGCCGGAAATTGATGAAGTCGTAATACCTTGCGAAAGCGAAAAGTATGTAACAGCAAACAAAAGTAGAAAAGCGAGTTTGATAATTCTTTTCATAAAAATTCCTTATTAGTTATACAAAAAAAAGCAAATTTGCCAAAAAAAGTAAATTTTTAATAAATTTTTTAAAAATTTTTTGAAAGCAATATTTACAAAACTTATAAATTTTTCCAAAAAAACAAAATTATCTTTTTTTCGTTTATCAATAAATAATTAAGTAGGAAATGACTATGGAAGATGGTAATGTTAAGAAGCCTTTAAGGCAAACGACCAATAAAGCAAAAGATATTTTCAATACTTACCTAAAACACGAAGGTGGTAAATCTATCCCAATTTCATCCCAAGAAGAGGAAATTCAAGACAAGGAAATTCAAAAAGGGGATAAAGTTCTAAACCAAGAAGAAAAACAAGCAGTTGAACAAGAATTGCATAAACCAGAACAAAGCGAAATCAAGCAACTCCAAGAAGAAATACAAATACTAAAAACTACAATCGAGCAATTAGAAAAAGAAAAAAAGGAACTTCAAGAACAATTGTTGCGTAGAGTTGCCGAGTTCGAAAACTTCCGTAAACGAACTCAAAAGGAAAAAGAAGATTTGGTAAAGTATGGAAACGAAAAACTGTTGTTTACCTTTCTTGAAATATTAGACGACATAGGAAATGCTGTCCAAGCCGCAAAACAAAATTCCGACTTTAATTCGCTCTTAACGGGCTTGGAGTTAATCTGGAACAAAGCAAGAAAACTATTCGAGCAGGCTGGCGTTGTTGAAATCGAAAATTCAGTTGGAAAACCTTTTGATGTTGAACTTCACGACGCACTAATGACAGTGCCATCTGAACTACCCGAAGGCTATGTTGTTCAGGAGTTGCAAAAAGGATACAAATATTTCGACAAAGTTCTCCGACACACAAAAGTAATTACATCTTCTGGACCTACTGGGGGAGATGGCGAAAGTAAGTAAAATTGTTTAATTAGTTGGAAAAGCGATGGCAAAAAGAGATTATTACGAAATACTTGGAGTTCCAAGAACAGCCTCACTGGAAGAGATAAAATCTGCCTATCGAAAACTTGCGATGAAATACCATCCAGACCGAAATCCGGGCGACAAAGAAGCTGAGGAAAAATTCAAAGAGGCGGCAGAAGCATACGAAGTTTTGAGCGACCCAGAGAAAAGAGAAAGATATGACCGATTTGGACACGAAGGCTTGCGAAGTGGTTACGATTACCATACTTATACAACTGTTGATGATATATTTTCTGCATTCAGCGATATTTTTGGAGGCTTTGGTGGAAGTATCTTCGATGAATTTTTTGGAACTGGTTCGCGAGGCAGTCGAAGAAGAACTGTTTCAATTGGAGAACGCGGGTCCGATTTAAGAATTCGTTTACCACTTACACTTGAAGAAATTGCCACTGGGACAGAAAAGACAATTAAACTAAAAAAATATATAACTTGTCCCGAATGCGGTGGAACGGGTGCGAAAAGAGGCTCTGGATACAAAACTTGCCCAACTTGCAATGGTAGTGGGGAAATTCGCCACGTCTCGCGTTCTTTCTTTGGGCAATTTATTAACATTTCAACTTGTTCAACTTGTGGGGGAAGCGGACAAGTAGTTGCTGAAAAATGCACCGCTTGCAATGGTGAAGGAAGGGTCAATGGTGAAGATACTATTACAGTCAAAATACCAGCCGGAGTTGAACACGGCAACTATATTCCATTGCAAGGAAAGGGGAATGCTGGGAAACGCGGCGGCGAACCAGGTGATTTAATCATTGTAATTGAAGAGAAAAAACACGAATATTTCGAACGCCACCGTGACGACATTTATTATAACCTATTAATAAGTTTTCCAGAAGCAGCACTGGGAGCCAAAGTTGAAATTCCAACTTTGTATGGAAAGGAAACAATAAAAATTGAACCAGGCACACAACCCGGAACCAAAATAAAACTTACGGGGAAAGGAATACCCCATCTAAACCAATACGGGAAAGGCGACCAAATTGTTGTTGTAAATGTTTACATTCCAACTAATCTTTCGAGTAAAGAAAAATCTCTTTTAAAAGAACTCCTCAATAGCGAAAATATTAAACCTAAAAACTCTGATGCAAAACATAAGGACTTTTTTTCAAAAGTGAGAGACGTTTTTAGTTGATAAGAAGTTAACGGAACAAATGAAAAGGGCACTACTTCTTTTCTCGAAGGGATTGGATAGTCTTTTAGCAGGCAAAATCATTGAAAGCCAAGGCATTCAAGTTGTTCCGATTACATATATAACACCATTCTTTAACTGGGAGTACCATAATAATCCACAAAAATATTATGAATATTGCAAAAGTTTGGGTTTCCAAGAGTCATATCTAATCGACATCACAGAAGAATATCTTTCAATTTTAAAAAAGCCACGGTACGGTTTTGGTTGCCTTGCAAATCCTTGCGTTGCTTGTAAAACATTTATGATTTCGAAAACAAAAAAACTTCTGAATGAATTGCAAGCGGATTTTATTGTTACAGGAGAGGTCCTCGGACAAAGACCGAAAAGTCAAAACAAATGGGCAATGGAAGTGATTAAAGACGAGTCGGGTGCAGACGATTTACTTGTAAGACCACTTAGTGCCAAATTGCTTCCCCCATCACTTCCCGAAAGACTTGGCTGGATAGATAGAGAGAAACTTTACGGTATTTCTGGAAGAAATCGACAGATGCAATTTCAATTAGCAAAAAAATTTAATATTAAAAATTTCCCCACTCCCGCTGGTGGTTGTTTGTTGACTGACCCAGAAATTGGACGAAGAATGCTAAAAATTCTAAAAGAGAAGCGGACTCTAAACCCTTTGACAGCAAAACTCTCGGTGCAAGGAAGGCACTTCTTTACCAACGATAGTTGGATTGTTTTAGGACGAAATCACAAAGAAAACGTAAAACTTTTTAATTTGGTTAGAAACCAACTTCCAGTTTTTACTCTGTCTGTTCCAGCCCCAATAGCAGTTGTCGTCGAAGGAACCCCAACGTTAGAGTACATAAAAGACTTACTCATTCGATATTCCAAAAAAGCACAGAAACATATTGCTAATGGATTTAATATTGAAATTGTCCAGCCAAATCCGCTGGAATTTACATTCGAATCATTACCCACACCTCACCAACGAGTTGCAGAAAACAATTAATTTCCGAATTATTTCATAATTTTGCTTTTTTTAAAAAATGATTTCCATCTGGGATACAAATTACGTTGTTGTAGACGTAGAGACTACAGGTACTAGTCCCGACAATGGTAGAATAATTGAAATTGCTTGCATAATCATAAAAGATGGCACTATTGTCGATGAGTTTACATCCCTTGTCAATCCACACCAACACATTCCCTACTTCATTTCGCAGATGACTGGGATAACGAACGAAATGGTTTTCAATGCACCAGATTTTTATGAAATTGTTGGAAAGTTGAAAAAAATCTTCACCGAAAAAAACGTTGTCTTTGTTGCACACAATGTTAATTTCGACTACAATTTTGTTAAAAAATCATTCGAAAGCGTTGGTGAACCATTTCCAGAAATTCCAAAACTGTGCACTTTAAAACTTGCTCGAAGATTAATCAATGGAACCAACAAGAAAAATGTTGGCTCGTTGTCCGAATATCTTGGCATTACGATTAAAAACCGACACCGTGCATTTGGGGACGCTCGTGCAACAGCACAAATCCTTATCGAGTTGCTCGAAATAGCCGAATCGGAACATAATGTTACCACAATCGATGAACTGTTGCAATTTCAAAACAAGTCTCTCTACTCATTCAACATTGCACAAAAACTGTTGAACACGCAATTGCTTACCACTGAACAGATTCCCGACGAACCTGGAATTTATTATTTTCTCGACAAGAACAACAAAATTCTTTATATTGGAAAAGCAAAATCACTTAAGAAAAGATTGCAAAGTTACTTCACTGTAACCACTTCTCGCAAAATTCTACGGCTTCTTCGCTCGACCAAAAAAATCAAATGGAAAACTACCAAGACAGAACTTCGTGCTTTGATTGAGGAAAGTAAAGAAATCAAATCGCATAAACCAGAATTTAACATTTTAAGCAAGCGTTATCGCCACTATCCTTTCATTCAAATTCCATACGAAAAAAAGTATCCAGTTTTTCAAATAACTTACAATCCAAATCCAGAAGTCGGCGAATGCTTCGGTCCTTTCAAAAGTTTTGAAACCGCTGAATTAATTATTGAGATTATTTACAAAAAGTTTAAACTAAAGAAGTGCGAAAAGGAACTTGACAGAAAGAGTCCAGAAACATCTTGCCTATATTTTCAAACAAAGCAATGCCTTGCTCCCTGCCTTGTGAATTTTAACGAAAGGGAATACAATGATGAAATCGAAAAGGTAAAAAAGTTTCTCACCGATGTTGATGGTGGAATTATTTCTTTCCTTGAAGGGAAGATGTTTGATTACGTAGATAATTTCCAGTTTGAATTGGCAAATGAAATTAAAAATCATTTAAGCGAAATAAGAAAAGTGTTGGAAAATCCCAAAAAAGGAATACCAATGCTTGACCAGAAAAACTTCATTGCAATAAACCCAAGGAACAATGGGAAAAATGCCTACGAAATACTTTTCATCAAAAATGGACGGCTTGCTTGGGATACTTCAATAAATGGCTCTTTTAACATAAACAAAATTAAAAGTAAAATCTACGATATTTATTTCAATGGTTATCTTTACAAAAATGAATATGAAAACGAAGATATAGAAGAGATTCGATTAGTGCTTAATTGGATAAATCAACACAAGAACGACTTAACAATTATCGAAATAAACCAAGAATTTCTTAAAAAAACTTAACTGGTTTATTTTTACTCATTAGAAATGTAAATTAATTTTCTTCCAAGCAAGTCAAGTAATAATTATTCAATTGGTTTTGCCAAAGCAATTAGAAAATCAATTGAATCGCAAACCGATAATACCAATGCTTAAACCAGCACCAAAGGTACAAGTCAAAACAAATTCACCATTTTTAATTGTGCCATTGTGGTAAAGTTTGGATAACAAATTGCCGAAACTTGCACTCGAAGCATTTCCCACATCGGAACTGTAATGAAATTGCCCGCCAAGACCTTCAATGTTCAGGCGTAGATAAGTTTCCAAAGAAGATGTTGTTTTCAAACTTGGTTGGTGGAAAACAAAATGCTTAATTACGTCTGGCGAAATTTCGGCAAGTTGCAAAGACCGAGCCACTTCTTCGACAACAGTTTTAACGACGAAAAGGTGGACCTTGCGTCCATCTTGGACAAAACCCTTTTCTGCACGACGAATATATTTTATGTTACCATCGAATGGATAGGAATTAAAGTTGAAAAATTCAAATGATTCGTCTTCGGGATTTTCGCTTTTTTCCAAAAGAACTGAAAAACTTGCGTCTCCAAAAAGATTGCTACTTTTCCAATCGTTAATATCTGTTAGTGTAGTTGCTTTTTCCGAACAAACTACAAGAATTTTTTCGCAAACACCGCTTTTAATCAAAGAATATGCATTTAACATTGCAACACTTCCGCTTGTACAGGCTTCGGTTACATCAAAACACATTGCGTTGTTCCTAACCCCAATTTCATTCTTCATATGGTCAGCCAAACTTGGGTAAATTGGTCCAGTATTGGTTGCACCAATTATTGCATCTACATCATCAAGCGAAATCTCCAGCCCTTTGGATTTAGAAGTTTCGAGCATTCTTTTAACCGAATAGTTACCAAGTTCCCAAACCTCACCTTTGAAGAAAGTTCGCCTTTCGGTTATCATTTCGTTCCACGAAGAAACAACTTCGCTCAATTGTAGTTCACCGCCCTTTAGAATTTCTTTCCGAACTTCGTCGGGAAGCATAAGTATGAATTCTTCTTGCGATAGCACTTGAAAAAGTTCAGAGTCGCTTGGTTCTGAATGACCAATGGCAGAAATTTTGCAAAATGGTGGTCTGGTTTTATCAACTTTTCTAAACATAATCAAGCATTTTTAAATCAACAAATCAATAAAATTAACAAAAATTTCAAAGATTAAAATTCCAGGTTGTTTATTTTTGAAATGTAATCTATTAGTCTATTTTTAATTGTGAACAAATCATCCCTTGTCCATCGAAAATCGTAAGTCCATTCTTCGTCATTCGCATTTGGTTTTGCCAAACGAGTAAACAATAACTTTGCCTTGAAAATATCTTGGGAAGGATAAAGATTCCACAAAGCAAATGCATATGTTTCCATTTGAAGTTTATAAGATTCCGCTACTACAATTATTTCATCAACATTACGAACATTGTTCGATTTCCAATCCCAAATCTCAAAATTGCCATCCTCGTTTTGGAAAAGTATGTCCAGTTTCGCAATTAAGTAATTGTTCTCAAATGGAAATATGAGTTCAAATTCTTTTTTGGCAGTTAGTATTAAATCATCATATTTTTTGAACAATTTAGTCTGGATAACATTTGAACATTGTTCGACGATTTGTCTTTGAACGTCAAGATGGATTTGCCTTTTTTGTTCATAAAGTGCAGTATCAATAGTTTCGTAAAGTTTATCTACAAGAAAACCATCACTGGTGTACCAGTCATTTATTCGTTCAAGACAAAAGTGAATTGTATTCCCAACAATAGAAGGCAAGATGAGGTCGTCCTTGTCCTCGAAATCATCATCGAAACTTGATTTCATTAATTCGACTAAATTCCTATGAATTCCAAGAAAATAACTTCTGACATAATTCCCAGTGTCGGTTGCAAAAATATTGAATTTTGTTGATGAAAAAATATTTTTCGAAATTGAAGATTCAATCTTGTCCAACAGTTGCAATTTTGGTATCTCTTGGATTTGTTCAACTAACTGCTTCTCGGCATTATCAATTAGTTCATCAGGGTACAAGTCAAAAATGAACTTAATTGGTATTTCAATGTCGATAGAATAATCTTTATAGCCCTTATTTTCGTCATAAGATGAAACATTAATTTTCGATTTTATTTGAATTCCATAATTATGCTTCGGAAATGGAATTGAAATTTCCAGAACATCAAAAATGTCCTTCAATTTTTGTCTTGGTTTGCAAACATTTTCTGAATTTTTGTCAGCCTTAGTTTTCTGTTCGCTTAATTTTCCAGTGATTATCAAATAATCCGAAGCACGGGTTAAAGCCACGTAGAGTATTCTTAACTCTTCTGCCTCCTCTTCCATTTGTAATTGTTTAGAAACAAACAAATTCTGCAAAGTTCTAAACTTAATAACCTCATCATCGAGAAGTATCTCAATTGGGAAAACCAACCCCAATTCCCGTGAAATTTGTACATTATCCGCTCCTCGGGTTGCATAATCAATATTGTGAACATAAACAACTGGAAATTCCAAACCCTTCGCAGAGTGGAAAGTCAAGAGGGTAACAGCATCGCTGGCTACAAACCCGAAACGGTCGACATCGGGAATTCCTTGTCGAGAGATATAGTCTATATCGTCGAGAAAATCCAAAATAGTTCGAAAACCAATATTAATGTAATCTCTTGCATAATCGAGTAGTTCGTCTATATTTGCCAGCATCTGTTCTGCATTTTGAAAAACACGTACTTTCTTATGCCATTCAGTTTCGACAAGAATTCTGTGGATTATCTCATTTATGGGCAAAATCGAAACTTGTTGAAGAAGTCTTTCCATAACTTCGATGGCAAAATTCACCCTCGTTAGTTGTTCCCTAAATTCATCAGTTGCACCCGAGTTTACTCTTTCTTCAAGATACTTTTTAAAAAGATGCAACTTTTCCCAGAAAGTAACATTTTTCTCGTTAGTGACAGTAGCAATATTCGTTAACAATTCGTCTGTAAAAGCAAAAAACACTGAACGAAGAACTCCCGCAAGCGAAACATCATCCTTTGGATTTACCAAAAACTTCAAGAATGCAATAATATCCCGAACTTCTCTTGTTGAAAAGAAATTCTTACTACCGAAGAATAGGAAAGGAATTCCAAAGTCTGAAAACACTGAAGCAATCTGTGCAAGGTCTTTGGTTTTTCTGCTTATCAATGCAATATCGGAATAACGAACCGTTCTGTAACAATCTTTCTCTTTGTCAAATATCTTCGCATCCTCATTATTAACTATATACCTTATATGCTTGGCAATAAGAATTGGCAAGGTCGAAGTTTCTACTTCATCAACTCCCCCAACATCAACAATTTCATCTTCATTCACATTTGTTGAATTTGCAAGAGACGAGTGTTTGAGATTGTAAAGTCCTTTTTTCCTTTTGTTTGCTTCTTCTCCCTCTATCTCAAAAAGAAAGGTTATTGGTGGGACAACGGATGAACTAATGGCTTCATTCAAATTTAATTTTTCCTCTGGAATAACAAAAGGCTCGTAGTTAATATTAAAATCCGAGACTGGGTCTGCTATGTCATAATCCATCAAATTTGTAAACACCTTATCCACAAAACCAGCAATTTCTGGTCTCAATCGAAATGTAGTGGTTAACTTCAACAAGCCAACATCGTAACCAGAGTCATAATTTAATTCCGTTATGTATTCTTTCGCTTTCTTGAAAACACGTACATCAGCATTACGAAAGGAATAAATGCTCTGTTTTTCGTCTCCAACAATAAACAAATTAGGAATCGAAGTTTCTTTGGAAGCAAAAGAGGGAACAAGCATTTTAACAATTTCGAACTGAATTTGGTCTGTGTCTTGAAATTCATCAACCAAAAGAAATTTGATTTCCTTGCGGACTTCGTTTAAAATATCTGGGAAATTTTTGAACAAATCTCTTGTTTTTACAAGCATATCGGAGAAGTCAACAAAGCCTTCGTCATACTTCAATTTTGCGAAAAGAGAGTTGACATCTTTGATAAAAGAGAAAATTGTTTTCGAGGTTTCGTAATATCGTCGCTCGATGTCAAACTCTTCTCCACTAATTTTGGGCATTGATACCCTCAATGAGTGATATTCAATTATCTCAAGCAAGAACTTCAAAATGCCTTTGTACCGTTGAGAAATATCTTGCAACTGCTGATATATATCTTGGTCTTTAAATTCTTTCTTTCTTGGAGTAAAATTCTGGGTATAAACAGTTCCAATAAAATTTCCCAGCAATTCCCAAAACTCATTGTCGAAGAGTAATTCTCTATAACTGTCACTCTTGAAGCGTTGGCTTTCGTTCAGAAAATCTTTAAGAATTTTTACTTTATCAGATGACAATTGCAAATTGTCGTCGTCTTGAAATGTAATTGAAATTTGGACACAAAACTGGTTAAGACAATTTTGATAAGTTTTACGGACATACCTTTGAAGCAAATCGAAATATTCATCAAAACTTTTGGAATAAAGTTCGTTCAAATACTCCCACAAGTCAATATTAGAAATAGCCTTATATGTAACTTCTTTCAAATCATTAAAGGAAATGATTGAAAGGATATCGCTTAAATGTTTCTTTTTTTCAGTATCATCCAACCAATTCATTAATGTTTGGTTAAAAGCATTTTCGAGCAACTGCAATCGTTCAGATTCCGAAATTTCACGAAAATTAACAGGAATACCAGACTCGATTGGATAATTTGAAATGATTTGCAAACAAAAACTATGAATAGTCGATATTCTTGCGTTTGTTAGTTTGTTTCTAAAAAGTCGCAATCTTTCAATGAGGGAAAGGTCGAGTTTTCCCGACTTTTCCTTAATTTTTTCGAGATTGAAATTATCGGAAAATTTTGAAACGACTCGTGAAAGCATTTCCGCTGCGGCTTTCTTGGTAAAAGTAATAGCCACAATATTATCTGGTGTAAGACTTTGGTCTTCTTTCAACCCTTTTTCAAGTATTTTAAAATATCGTTCGACGAGAACACTTGTCTTCCCAGAGCCAGCGTTAGCATTTAATGCAATATGCAAATCGAGATTTAATGCCTCGATTTGCTCTTTTGTTAGAACTTTTTTCATTTCTCTTTGTCAAAATGATGATAATCTTTATACGATTGAAAATCGCCACCCCACCGCCAGCCTAAATGTTTAAATTCCAGAACGACGGGATGCGTATCATATAAAGTCCCTAACCTTTTTGGTTCGTACTTGGCTCCTTTTGGTTCAACCCTCCCATCGCTGTAAACAACTGGATTTAAAAAAGGATTAATATCTATTGCACGACCTCTTGCGTGGAGTGATAAACGGTTGGTACCCGCTATTGTACGGTAATTGAACGAGGAGGTATTATTATCGAGCATAGATTTTTCATCAGACCAGTTGTATTTTACAATTGGAATAACTTTCCCAATGGGAAATTTCAACACTTTAATCATTTCGAAGATTTCAAGCACTTCATCCTTCAAATCTTTGTGAATTACAAGTTGACCTTTATGCAATTTCTTGTCAAAGGAGTAATAAAATACATCAATTAAAACAAGCGAGTCTATGATTTCCTTTGGTGCTTTTGTTCCCCGAATAGCCTCTTGGAAAGTCATATTCGAGTCGACTATAACATCGTTTTGAGTTTGAACAAAATTCACAAAAGCAAAGAATAATACCATTATTAAAATAAACAAGAATTTTTTCATATTTTCTATTAAATTTGAAATTTACATAACAAAACAAATAGAAATTACAAAATCTTATGAAAAAAGCATTAATAACGGGAATAACTGGGCAAGATGGTTCATATCTTGCCGAATATCTTTTGGAAATGGGCTACGAGGTCCACGGTGTCATCCGTCGAGCAAGTACGTTTAACACCCAACGAATTGACCACATTTATTTAGACCCAACGGAACATCCAGAATCTAAATTGAGACTCCATTATGGCGACCTTTCCGATTCTGGAATACTGACTGAATTAATTTACAACATCCAACCAGAGGAAATTTACCATCTTGGGGCTCAAAGCCACGTGCGTGTTTCCTTCGATTTACCAGAGTTCACTGGAAATGTTACTGGACTGGGTACTACAAGAATTTTGGAGGCTATTCGGCGTAGTGGTGTTAAAACGAAGTTCTACCAAGCGTCTTCATCAGAACTTTTTGGGAAAACGCCTCCACCACAGAACGAAAATTCACCATTTGCCCCACAAAGCCCCTACGCTATCGCAAAATTATATTCTTATTGGATGGTCGTAAATTATCGTAATGCATACAAGATTTTTGCTTCCAACGGAATACTCTTTAACCACGAAAGCCCTCGCCGAGGCGAAATTTTTGTTACAAGGAAAATCACTCGTGGCATTGCAAACATTTTAGCTGGTAAGCAAAAGAAACTCTTCTTAGGAAATTTGGACGCAAAAAGAGATTGGGGCTATGCACCCGAATATGTTCGTTTGATGTGGAAAATTCTTCAATACGACCAGCCAGACGACTTCGTTATCGGCACTGGCGAAAGTCACTCCGTAAGAGAATTTATTGAAGAAGCCTTCAATTACTGCGATATAGAAATTGAATGGAAAGGCAAAGGATTGGAAGAAGTTGGAATAGTGAAAAGTTTCGACCAAAAATGGAATGGCTTGATTAAGACTGGTGACATCTTGATTGAATTGAAAGAACGATATTTTAGACCTACCGAAGTTGATTTCTTACTTGCTGATTCTAGTAAAGCAAAAAAATTACTTGGTTGGGAGCCCCAAATTCTTTTCAAAGATTTAGTTAAAATAATGGTTGACTACGATTTCCTTCTGGTTGGACTAAAACCAAAACTCGAAGGCTATCGTATCGCAAAAGAAAAAGGCTTTGGATGGACAGAACATAAGTTTGTCGAACAAAACGATATAATAAATGAAGTCTGAGTTTAATCCAAAAATATTTGTTGCTGGGGCAAACGGGCTTGTTGGCTCCTCCATTGTAAAAAAATTATTAGAACGAGGTTATAAAAATATCTTAACACCTACTCGCTCTGACCTTGACTTACGAAGACAACAAGATACAGAAAAATACTTCGATGAAAACAAGCCAGAGTATGTTTTCCTCGCCGCAGCGAAGGTTGGAGGAATTTACGCCAACAACACTTACCGCGCTGAATTTATTTACGACAATCTTGCAATTGCACTAAATGTAATACATTCTGCTTACAAATTTAGGGTGAAAAAACTTCTAAATCTTGGCTCTTCTTGTATCTATCCAAAATATGCTCCCCAACCTTTGCGAGAGGAATATTTGCTCACTGGCGAACTTGAACCAACAAACGAACCCTATGCAATTGCAAAAATCGCAGCAATTAAAATCTGCCAAGCCTATAATTTCCAATATGGAACTAACTTCATATCACTTATGCCGACAAACCTCTACGGTGTGAAAGATAATTTTAATCTTGAAACTTCCCACGTGCTACCAGCGTTGATTAGAAAATTCCTTCTTGCAAAAGCAATTGCAGAAAAAAATTTGAATTTTCTAATCAAAGATGTGTCACGAAATAAAATTGGATTTGGAATTGATGAAAGGATTGATATCAACAATATAAGTAACATTATCAAATCTCTCGAAGAAATTGGAATAACTGGTGAAAGTGTTACTCTTTGGGGCGAAGGTAAAGCACGACGGGAATTCCTTTATGTTGATGACCTTGCAGACGCTTGCGTCTTCTTTATGGAAAATTTTGATGCCAAAGACACAGAGCCTTTCGTCAATATCGGAACTGGGGAAGACATCACCATCAAAGAACTTGCAGAACTCATCAAATCTATTGTTGGCTTCAAAGGTGAAATCATCTGGGATAGTAGCAAACCAGAAGGAACCCCGAGAAAACTTTTGGATATTTCCAGAGCGAAATCTTTAGGCTGGTCTCCTAAAACCCCATTGGAAGAAGGCATAAAAAAAGTAGTTGATTACTATATACAAAACACTGAATGATAATTTCCTAAAATCACTTATAATAAAACAAAAGGGGCAACTGCCCCCTTGCGTTTTTCTTTGTTTTTTCGTCCGAACTTAAAGCAAAACAACTTAATTAATCCATATCAGATAAGGTAAAATTACCAAATTTTGTTCCTTATGAGATAAATAGTAAAATTGCAAATATTGCAAAACTTGCATTTTCAATTCTTGTGGGAACAATGACAAAATATTCAAAATACCAGTTTCTTGTATTCCTTTGGCTTCGTCTTTTTTCTTGGAGAAAAGATTTAAAAGAATTTCAAAATCTTCCATTGGGCGAGGATATCGCTTAATTGTTGGATTCACAACACCAATGCGTTTGCTTGCTATTGTAATTGCATCTTGAAGTCCACCAAGCACATCAACCAAACCTTTTTCCAAAGCCTTTTCCCCAGTCCAAACTCTACCTTTCGCAACACTTCTAACCTCTTCAAGGGTTTTCTTTCTACTTTTTGCAACTTTCTCGAGAAAACGGAAATAAATTGGTCTCGAAAGTTCTTCGAGTTTTTCTTTCTGCCTCTTGGAGAAAGGAATGAATAGATTTAAATCTTGAGATGCATTATTGGTCG
Source organism: Candidatus Kapaibacterium sp. (assembly GCA_013414795.1). Classification (GTDB taxonomy): domain Bacteria; phylum Bacteroidota; class Ignavibacteria; order Kapaibacteriales; family UBA2268; genus Naka2016. The sequence goes on along the minus strand of CP058732.1, from coordinate 1,112,248 downwards.
AAATTGTGTCGACAGTAACCCCAATTTTGTTCATCATTGAACTGAAATTAGGCACAATTGAAATCACCCCAATCGACCCCGTGATTGTCGCTGGATGGGCAATTATCGTATCGCAAGCCATTGCAATGTAATAACCCCCAGAGGCAGCAACATCGCTCATCGAGGCGTAAACTGGTTTAATCTTCTTTGTTTTTTCAATCTCGTTCCAAATTTCGTCCGATGCTATTACGGAACCACCAGGACTATCAATCCGAATAATAATTGCTTTTACCTTTTTGTCGTCTCTTGCTTTCTTTAAATTTTTGATGAACGAATCTGGGTCAATTTCAACATCAGTGCTTAGCGGGGACTTTTGAATTCGTTGCACAATTGGACCAGATGCGTATACAATGGCAATTGCCTTTTCTTTATCTCGATTTTCATTTGCCCCAAAATCTTCGCTTTTAATATAATCCGAGACATCAACAAAATTCACCTTCGATTTACTAGTGTCGACTTTGTCCTTTTCGCCAGAAACTATGCCACGAATATAGTCTTTTGCTTGATTGTCATTGATTAGTGAATCTACAAAACCAAGAGCCAAAAGAGAATCGGGCGAATAGACCCCTCGGTTTAAAACATCAACAATTAATTCTCTTTTAATTTTCCTATATTTTTCCACACCAGCGAGAAACAACTCATATCTTTGTAGAAGTAAGTCTTTATAAGCAACTCTTGCGCTATCACTAAATTTAGTTCGGCTATAAGTTTCGCCAGCAGATTTATAATCTTCAAATTGCTGGACATAATACTCAATCCCTATTTTGTCGAACAAACCTTTTAAAAACAAAGCAGAAATGGAGAAACCATTCATTTCAACTACACCTTCCCTTGCGAGGAAAATTTTATCAGACGGTAGCGCAAGGTAATAATCATTTTCGTTTCCAACTTCGATGAAGGCATAAATGAACTTTCCCGATTTTTTAAATCGTTCCAAGGCTTCAACAAGTTCCACTCTTTTCGCCCAACCAATCATTGAAGCAGAGCAACGAAGGTAAATTCCTTTGATTTTGTTATCAGTTGAAGCGTTTTCTATTGCTTTAAGTAAATCGTAATATGCAATAGTTCCATCTTGCGAAAACAAAGAAGACAGCGATTCGCCAACGTATTCGGCAATGGGTCTGTTTAGGTTAATTACGAGTACCGAATTTGTTTTAACAACAACTGGTTCTCGTTCAAATAGATTGGAAATCGACGAGAAAATCATAATAAACACAACAAGAAAGAAAAGAACAACCACCCCAATAATAACAATTGGAACCCACCAACGGGACCGTTTTCGAGTGGGCTCATATTGGGGAGGTATTGGTACATTGGTCTTAAACTGCTCTGGCATTTTTTCTCCTTTAACTTAAAGCAAAATAAAATTACGGAAATTATTTGAAATAGTTGCACCCATATTTTTGCAACATATTTGATATAAAAATAATATTCCCGATTTTTTCTTAGTCAATGATTAATCAATTTTCATTCACTTTTTAAATTTGTAATTTCAAATATTCTTTGGAGGAAATATGGCTTTTATTGATTGGAATGATACTTATTCAGTTGGGGTAACCCATATTGACAACCAACATAAGCAGTTAGTTAGAATAATTAATGAACTCCACGATGCAATGGGGGCTGGGAAAGGGAAAGAAGTAATGGGGAAGGTACTTTTCGAATTAATTCAATATGTGAATACTCATTTTAAAACCGAAGAAGAATATATGGTAAAATTTGGCTATAGCGATTACGACAGCCATCGTTACGAACACGAAAAGTTAACCGATGAAGTAAAAAGATTTCACGAAGATTTTAAATCTGGCAATGCAATAGTAACAATCCAAATTATGAATTTCCTTCGAAATTGGTTACTTGACCATATATTGGTTAAAGACAAAAAATTTGGCAAATTCCTAAACGAAAAAGGCTTAAATTGAGAATAAAACTTATTCTAATTTTAAGCATAGCCATTTTCTTCGACGCATTTTTTGTTTTAGCACAAAGACCAGAGTGGAAGGATATTCTAACATTTTCATATTTTCATAATCGTGGCTACGAGGTTTTAGAAAGGATTTGCGACGAGGCGGGCGGAAGAATTGCTGGGTCTGCTCCAAATGAAAAAGCAATACAAATTTTAATTGAGGAAGCAAAAAAAGATAAACTTTCCTTGAAACTCGAAGATTTCGATTTCCCTGGTTGGGTTCGGAAAGCAGACAGTGTCCAACTGATTTTCCCATTTGAAAAGATTTTCAGATGTGTCGCTCTTGGTTTCAACAATCCAAGCGAATTAATCGAGGCTCCCGTAGTTTTTGCACAATATGGATATGAAGAAGACTACGTAAACATTGATGCAAAAAACAAAATTGTTATTGTTACCCAGGAGCGACCAAAAAACAAAGAAGAACTCCTTCGTTACGAAGCCATTGAAATTGCTGCTCGTAAAGGTGCAAAAGCAATTCTTTTCATAAATGACAAGCAAGGAGGTTTGGTACTCGCTGGCGTAGGAAATTTTCAAGGCGAACCCAATCCAATTCCAGCCTTTAGTATAACTTACGAAGATGGTCAAATCTTGAAACGTTTATTAAAGAGGAAAATAACATCCATAGTCCAGGTAAAAAGCAACTCCTATTGCAAACCAAGCAAATCCAGCAATGTGATTTTTACTATACCTGGCAAATCACAAAGGAAAATAGTTGTCGGAGGACACTTCGATTCCTGGGATATTAGCCAGGGCGCTGTCGACAACGGTGTTGGTATTGCCGTTTTGTACGAAATAGCCCGCAATCTTTCCAGATTCAAAGATTTCTACTACACAATTGAAATAGTCTGGTTTAACGGCGAGGAACTTGGTTTGTGGGGCTCCAAACGATATGCAAAGAAACACAAGGACGAAGTCGAACTAATGATTAATTTGGATATGCCAGGCGACCCAACTGGTTTTAACACAATGGGCTTTACTTTCCTTGATTCAATTACAAATTCCATTGTCGAAAACCTCGAAGGCTTTAATCTTAAAGATGGGGTAATTAGTCGACCTTGGACAAACAGCGACCATATGTACTTTATGTTCGAAGGAATTCCCTCAATTACACCACTTGGCTGGATGGATGAATCAATGTACCACCACTACCACGATTTCGGTGATACATTCGATAAGGTTAACAAAAAGTATATATCAAATTCAGCAGGAATTTTGTCAATTCTCATATATGAACTTGCCAAATCTTCAATTGACTTTCCTCGCTTGCAAAGGCAAGAAGTTATCGAACTCTTGAAGAAAAATGGCCTTGACAAAAGACTTAAAAAGCAAAAAGAGTGGAAATTTGATTAATTAACCAATCTTTACAAATTTGTTTTATTCAAATAATAGAAGTAAATTAGTTTTTACTCAAAATTACTTTTTCTTAATTAATGTTTGAACAAGTATATCAAACAAATTTTGAATTAGAAGATAAATACTGGTGGTTTGTTGCACGCAATCAAATTGTTCTCACAGTATTTGAGCGTGTTGCAAACCTTGCCAATGGTGAAACAGTATTAGATTTCGGTTGTGGAACTGGTGGTTTTGCTTCCCTACTGTCAAAAAAATATAATGTGATAGGAATCGACCCATCACCAATTGCGATTGAATTCTGCAAAAAACGTGGCTTACAAAATGTCTTCCAATCTACTTTGGACGATTTCAGACATAACGGAACAATGCCCAAAGCAATTTTTGCCCTTGATGTAATTGAGCATATAGAAGACGATGTTACTACATTGAAAAGGCTTGCTTCATTGCTTGAAAATGATGGCTATCTAATCGTAACTGTTCCCGCATATCAATGGCTTTGGAGTAACCACGACATTTTGCATATGCACTTTCGGCGATATAACAAAAAAAGTCTTATTAATTCACTTCGAAATGCTGGATACAAAATTCAATATGTTTCATACTTTAACACATTGCTTTTCTTTCCCGCAGTTGTAATGAGAATTTTTGAAAGAAAAACAAGCATAGAAGAAACTCCGCCAGTTACCCCAGTTTCCGAGCTCCTTAACAATATACTAACCAAAATTTTTTTGTTGGAAAAGAAATTGCTGCCATTTTTGAGATTTCCTTTTGGACTCTCTTTAATTGCAATTGCCAAAAAACTTTAGGTTATATATGGCAAAAACTTCAAAGAAAAAAAGAAATGTTGTTTTGGCTGTCAAAGAGCCAAAAGCGTTACCATTTTGGATTGTTTTCTTGCTTTTCCTTACAACAACTTTTATCTTTTTTTACGACCAAATATTTTCGAACTCATTCTTTTGGGAAGATTTTGTCGAATACGTCTACCCAGTCCAAAACTTTGCAGCAAAAACTTTTGCAAAGGGAGAAATTCCATTCTGGAACCCTTACACATTTGCAGGAATGCCTTTCCTTTCAGACATCCAAGTTGGTTTCTTCTATATATTTAACCGAATTCTTTCTCTCTTCACAATTTCGGGGAATAATCTTCCAGTCCTTGCTCTTGAATTGATAATAATTTTACATTTTCTTTTTGCACAAATTAATACATATCTCTTCGCCCGTTACCTAAAAATTTCTTCCTATGGGGCTTTGATTTCGGCTATTTCCTACTCCTTCTCAATGTTTATGGTAGCCCACGTTATCCATCCAATGATTATCTACCATCTTGCCTGGTTACCATTGATTTTACTGTATTTTATTAAAGGATTCGAGGAAAACAAAATTTTCTATTCAATTATTGCTGGTTTAATCCTCGGTTTAACTTTGCTTTCAGGACATCCACAAACTACGCTTTACGTTCTAACATTGCTTGGAATGGTTGGAATTTACACCTTGATTTTCTATTTTAAAGGCAAATTTAATCCTCGATACATCTTAAAAGCACTTGCGATGTTCTTTGTTCCTTTTATTGTTGCTTTTGGAATATTTGCAATACAATACTTCCCTTCAAAGGACTTATCCAAATATGCTCAAAGGAACGAAGTTTCGTATCAAAAAGCAACAGAAGGTGCTTTCCAATTCAAACAAATCTATACTGCAATAGTTCCTAAACTTTTCGGTTGGGTCGAAGGCTCACAATTGGATAATTCCACTTTTTACCTTCGTTTTGGCGAGGAATTACAAATACACTTCTTTTGGGAAACAACTTATTATTTTGGAATTACTTCTGCAATCCTTGGATTGTTTGCAATTATTTTTGGTTATAGGAATCGCTACATAATTCTTTTTACAATACTTTCAGTCTTCGGTTTTCTTTTTGCACTTGGCGGGGGTAGCCCAGTTTTCGATTTATTGTACAATCTTCCTTTTTTTGGAGTTTTCCGAAATCCAGGAAGAATGATTTTCTTTCTTATCCTTGGAATGACGATTATGGCTGGCTTCGGTTTCGATTACCTCTGGCAAAACGCTTTCAAAAACGAAACTCTCATAAAGTTTGTTATTCCACTTGTAGTTGCCACAATCATTGCATTGCTGGCTGCTTCTGGAAGTTTCATCGAAATTTTCAACGCCCCGGTAATTGCTCATCAAACCATAAAAGATTCTGGGTCTTTTGCTTTAATTTTCATTTTGCTGGTTGCAACGATTGGAATCTTGTTGAACAAAGCCATTTTAACTCCTTCTGTTGCTGGGATTATATTTTCTATTCTTTCGTTTATTGATTTATATTTAGTTGGTGCAAATTTCAACAGAAACCCTAACAACCCAGAAAAAGTTTACGAAATTAGACCAGAACTCAAGGCAGTGCTTACTCCTAAAATTCCTAACGAAATTTTTCGGGTCAGTTCCAGAATATACGAACCAATTCGATTTATGGCTTTGCAAAGAAACCAAGGACTTATGGACGGGATAATGCTTATCGATGGCTACAATCCATTAATTCTTGAAAGAGTGCTTCCACCTTTGAAAAATTCCAAACAAGTCAACGATTTGTATAATGTCAAATACGAAGTAAAAATCGACCTTGAAAAAGGAACTTGGGGCTTTGTCGAAAGAGAAAACTATTACCCGAGAGCCTGGCTTGTTGATAGTTTCGTCGTCGTAAAGGAAAACGAAATAAAAGATTATATGCAAAAAACCCCGATTGATTACCGAAGGAAAGTCGTGCTCGAAAAAATGCCAACCTTCGTAAAAAATACTACCGACTCTCTTTCAGATGTGTCAGTAACTTGTCTATTTTATAGTGACAATTATTTCAAATATCGTATAAAAACCAACAAGTCTGCTTTTCTTGTCTTAAGCGAAATTTGGTATCCCGATTGGAAAGCCTACGTCGATGGAATTCAATTCGAAGTTTACCGAGCAAATTATTGTTTCCGTGCTGTGGAAATTCCAAAAGGTGAACATATCCTTGAAATGAAGTTTGAATCGAGTGCATTTAAATTTGGGGCATTTATTACATCGCTTACAATTTTCTTGGTCCTCGTCGGGTTGGTCCTAACTTATAGGTATGAAATTGGAAAGCATCTCCATTTTGTCACTTCCAAGGAACATAAATAAAAAGGGTAAACGAAATGAATTCAATCAATAATTTGCGAGAACCACCAGTCGCTTTGCGTTGGTTCGTGCTTTCTGTTGTTTCTTTTGCAATGTTTGGAAATTACTATGTATACGATTCGATTTCACCCCTTGCCGATGTTCTTGCCAAACAACTACATTTCACTGACGATAACATTGGACTGCTTCAAGGAATTTACAGTTTCCCAAACATCATTATGGTTGCCATCGGTGGTATGATTATCGATAGAATTGGAACCCGAAAAGCGAATCTATTATTTTCTACTCTTTGTATGATTGGGGCATTCTTCACATTCATCAAAGGCGATATAGTTACTATGGCAGCGGGGCGTTTGATTTTTGGCTTGGGTGCCGAATCTTTAATTGTTTCTATCACTACCACACTTGCAAAGTGGTTTAAAGGGAAAGAACTTTCCTTTGCTTTTGGCTTGAATCTTACAATTGCTCGATTGGGTTCCTTTGCAGCACTCAATTCTCCAACTTGGGCAAAATCTTTTTACGACAATTGGCAAGGACCTTTGCTCATATCTTTCGTTGCTTCTCTTGTGTCTGTTATAGCAGTATTGACTTACTATTTCCTCGACGTCTGGGCAAGAAAAAAGTTCGTTTTGCACGAAGAGCAGAAACAAGAAAAACTCGTTATAAAAGAAGTATTCAAATTTGGTTCTGCTTTCTGGTACATTACTCTTCTTTGCGTAACATTTTATTCGGCAATGTTCCCCTTTCAAACTTTTGCCATCAAGTTTTTTCAAGAGGTACACGGGGTTTCCCGCGAAACTGCTGGGTTCCTTTCAAGTATCTTGACACTTTCTGCAATGATTATGACCCCACTTTTTGGTATACTTGTTGACAAAATTGGACACAGAGCAAAACTTATGATTTTCGGCTCAATGTTGATTATACCTGTTTATTTAATTATGGCTTATACCAAAATTTCATTGTTCATACCTATGTCCATTATGGGAATTGCATTCTCTCTGATTCCCGCTGTGATGTGGCCCTCTGTTGCATATGTAGTGGACGAAGAAAAACTTGGAACTGCTTACGGATTTATGACAATGATTCAAAATATTGGCTTGTTTGCAACGAATATATTAATTGGGAAAGTAAACGAAATCACCCAAGGTTACACAACTGGAATGTGGATTTTCTCATTTTTTGGTATTTTTGGAGTTTTATTTGGATACCTTTTATTAAAATCAAATCGAAAATCTACAAAATTCGACCTCGAAAAACCAAAATTTTAAAATAAAAAATAGGTACAATATGCCTCGAAAGAAGAAAAAAGAAGAAGAAAAAGAACTAACTTTACAAGACGCCGCAAGAATCGCATTGCAAGATTATCTTGGAGTTACTTCTGTTGAAACATTGCTTGTTTTGTCTGATGAACCACTTCGCGATATTGGTTTGACTTTCTTTGAAGTGGGAAAAGAAATTGCCCACGAAACATTCTATTGTGAAATCAAACCTCGTGAAGTCAACGGACAAGAGCCACCAGAACCAATAGCAAATCTGATGCAAGAAGTTGATGTAGTCGTCGCACCGACCAGCAAATCCATAACTCATACGAACGCTCGACGCGAAGCCTCGAAACTCGGAGTCCGAATTGCAACAATGCCTGGAATAACTGCAGAAACTATGTTGCGTTGCTTAAGTGCCGATGCAAACAAAATTCTTGAAACAACAGAAAAAGTTGCAAAAAAACTTCAAAACGTTTCGACTATAAGAGTAACTACTGAACTTGGCACGGACATAACTCTTCCAATCAAGAACCGAACAATTATTAAAAGCACGGGTATTTTGAGAAATATTGGCGAATACGGAAATCTCCCCTCTGGGGAAGTTTATCTTGCTCCTTGGGAAAAGCAAAGTAACGGAGTCATAGTCTTCGACGGTTCTATTGCAGGTATTGGAATTTTGAAACACCCAGTTAAAGTTGTTGTCGAGGATGGCTATGGCGTCGATTTCGAAGGAGATGAGGAAGCAAAACAACTTTATGATATGCTTAAATCCATTGGACACGAAGCCTTTGCCATAGGTGAATTCGGAATTGGAACCAATTACAAAGCCAAAATCACTGGAATCATACTTGAGGACGAAAAAGTGCTTGGCACAGTTCATATCGCTTTTGGAAATAATCTTACAATGGGCGGTAAAATAAAAGCCAAAGGACACATTGATGGAATTATTACCAAACCTAATGTTTATTTCGACGACAAGTTGATAATGAAGGAAGGAAAACTTCTAATTTAAACATATAGTATTCAAATGGCATACCCAATCATCTTTTGTCTTTTGTTTTTTTGGTTAGGTGAACTATTTAGTCAAGAAATATCAAATTTTACAAAAATCAATTATCGAACCATAAGTTTCAAATCTTCAAAAGATTTAAATTTATTTCTTCAAGAATGTTCTCCAAAGAGAAACTACGTAAAATATCGTGTAATTACAACTTTAAACCGAAAGGAATTAAGATTTTTTCGTATTAAACAGCCTATAATCATTCCTGATACCTTTGTTGAGGATTTGCGTTTCTATTCAGTCTTTCCACAAAAATATGAATCGGCAAATAACATTCCAAAATTGATTGTCGTTTCAAATCTTTATCAAGCATATGCTTGTTACGAATATGGTAAAATCGTTCGTTTCTCGGCTGTGAACTCGGGCAAAAGATCCACTCCAACTTATCCTGGTAGATACTATATACAATGGAAAGAAAGACTTCGTAGATCCTCATTTAACGAAAATTGGATTATGCCATTCACACTGAATTTCCATCGGCTCACTGGTATGGCATTCCACCAATTTGAAATGCCTGGCTATCCCGCCTCCCATATGTGTATTCGTCAATTTCGGGAAGACGCTGAATGGCTTTATAACTGGGCTGAATTACCAAAAAAGGATTCAACCGGCAAATTAATTCCTATGTCGGGCACACCCGTCATTATTATTGATTTCTTCAACTTTGGCGAGGGAAAAAAGAAATGGCTCGAGTTATCCTCCAACCAGCCAGTGGTTTCACTACCCAAAAACCCGTTAGAATTTGAACTTCCATACATCCCAATCGTTCATATCCCACCCGAATTGAGAACAATGATTCCCAAAAATGAACGGAAAAGATATGAATATGCTTTGGATACATTGATTAGTCGAGGAATATTACCAAGAGATGTGCGATTAACACCTTCACAATCTTTGAAGAAACCGAATGATAAAAAACAAGGGAACGAACCAACTTCAAAAAACAGTAAAATCCAACCTTGAAAACTACTTTTTGAATTTCAACTCTTGTAAGGAGAGTTTCAAATTCAGCATCTTTTCAAATGTTGAATGGTCTTTCTTCTTCAAAATAATATTCATTATTGATTTCAAACTATGATATAGTTTTTGATTCAAATGAATACTTTCAGTGAAATATTCGATTGCTTTTTCCAACTTACCACTTCTTGCATAAAATTCGCCTAACATAAATAGCATATTTGCGTTGTTAGGAGCCAAAGGCTTGATATTCTCCAAAATTTCAATACCTTCGTTGAATCGCTTAAATTTAAACACATAGAAGTGCAAGTCTGAAAGTAATTCTTCGCTTTGTGGATTGTTATTCAAGGCGCTCGCAAGCCAAGAAAATCCTCTGCTAATTTTTCTATTCTCAAAGAGGAAAGAAATTGCCATCTGCCAAAATTCAACGTTCTTTGGGTCGAGCGAAGTCCCAGTTTTAAAGCAATCCTCCGCCGTGGAAATTTCATCTAACTCTTTATAGCACAATGCCAGACCAATGTGTGCAGGAGCAAACATATGGTCTCTATCCGTTATAGTAAGATATAAATCAATTGCTTCTTCGTAAAATCCAATATCGCCTAAAAGATTTGCTATCTGAAAATAAACGTACCTGTCGTAACGATTAAGAGAATACTTCAAAAGGGAATGAATTGCTTGCTTGTATCTTCCAATACTGGAATATGCCCAACTTAAGTACAAATAAGGATAAACGAAAAAGGGATTGATGGAAATAGATTTTTGGAAAGCCTCGATGGCTCGGTAGTACCTCCCAAGTTCTAAATAACATAAACCAATATTGAACCAGTACCAAAAATTTTCTGGTTCTTGCTTTACTGCTTGGTAATTTATTCGAAGACTCTCTTCGAACTTACCTTGGAGAAACAAAATATGCGAAATTTCTTGAAGAGCCTCCTCTTTATACTCTTCGGAGCCTAAAAGTGCTTTAAAAATCTCAAGTGCTTCGTCAAGTCTTTGGTAAGTTTGCAAAATAACGCCTTTCTGATACAACGCGAAATCGCTTGGTTCGATGTTAATTGCACGGTCTATTAATTCCAGTGATTTTTGATATTCACCCGAGTTGAAATAAGACAAACTTAAATTAATCAGCGATTCCGAGTTGTTGGGATTTATTTCCACAGCCCTTTCCAATGAGTTTATCGCTGCGGAGAAGTTTTTCATATTCATAAGAATAATACCCTTCTTGGTAAGCAACTCGTTCGAAGAAGGATTGTATTCAAGCAAAGTATCGCAGAAGTTTAAAGCATTTTCGTATAAACCATTATCTATACAAACATCTAACAATTCCTCAATTTTCTCGAGGTCTTCATATGTAAAGTCTTCCCCCGAGCGCTTTTTCAATTCGAACCAAGCACTGAACATTTGAACGTAGGCTTCGTCGATGTTATTTTCGTTATCGCCATCGTTCTCATCGTCGAATAGTTCATCATCGTCGTCGTAAGACCAAAATTCCATTTTTTAAAGCAAATTAAACCACAAAAACAAATATATTTAAAAAACAAATAATAAATATCAATGACGAAATGAAAAAGATTTTGGTGGCTAATTATTTTCTTTTTAACGAATAGCGTAATGAATCAAGATTGTATTTGCCGTAATTTATTTGAATATTTTTTAATGCATTAAAGATTCTTCTTTTGCATTCGGCATAGTTATTTTTTCGAGTTAATGGGGACGAAATCAACACAACAAACAAATTGGTATTAGTCGAAGCAAAAATTTGTTTGGTAACAGTTTCGTTTGAAGTATCCGACGGGGGGACTTTCCGTTCCAATTCCCAATAATATGCCTTTCTCCCAAGTCGAGTTTTAAATTTTTTTGGCTCGACTTTGTCCAATTGCGAATTAAAACTTTTAGATATATAATCAACTTCAAACTCAAAATGCTGTTGTAGAGTATCTTTTTCAAGATTTGGAACATAAAACTCTTTTACGGGGACGATAGTAAATTGAATTACTTGTCCATCGATTGAAAAAATCAGTTCTTCGGGTTCAATATCCACAAATTTCTTTCCCCTAAACTCCAAAAGAAAACTTTCGAGGCTATCGTTAAAGACAAAAATAAATCCTTTATCGGATTTGATAACATTCAAACCATCATCGTTCGAGGCAAAACCACAAAAAATCAAAAACACAAAAACCAAACTCACAAAACGAAACATTTTCATTTAGGATTTCCTTTAATGAGAATCATCTGGTTCTTGATGGATATGTATTTCACAATTTGAAAATTCTTTGCGAATCTCTTCTTCGACTTGGTGTGATATCTTATGGGCATCCTCAATCGACAAATTTGGATTTACGTGTATGTTCATATCAACAAAAATTGTCGAGCCAGAGGACCGCACTCGAATATCGTGGACATCCCGAACATCGGGAACACGAGTGACAATTTCTTTGATAGTCTGCTTTGCAATTGGTGCACTATCTAACAAAAAATTAATTGAATTATATGCCAATTTCAAAGACATCTGCATAACAACAAGAGATACGATTATTGCAGCAATTACATCAGCAGTTGGTATCTTTAATAAAGTGAAAACCAAACCTAAAAGTACAACGCCAGAAGTAAGGATATCAGAGGAAAAGTGCAATGCATCGGCTTCGAGGGCTTGGCTTTGATATTCTTCCGAAGCCTTTTTTAATATTCTTGCACGGTTTACATCAATGATTATAGCAAAAATTATTACAAAGAAACTCCAAAAATTAACCTCTACTTCGACATTTTTTCCAGTTAATCTTTCATATGCTTCCCAAATCACCCAAAAACTTGTTGCCAAAAGTAATAACGCTTCGATGAATGCTGAAATATTTTCTATCTTGCCGTGCCCAAAGTTGTGCCTTTCATCTGGTGGTTTGGACGAAAATTTAACAGAAAACAAAGTTATCCCCGCAGCGAACATATCCATTCCAGAATGAATTGCTTCGGAAATAATTCCTAAACTCCCAGTAGCAATTCCAACTACTGCTTTAAAGGTAGTCAAAAAGATGGCTACTATAAAAGAACTAACCGCTACAGAAATTTTGCTAAATTTTCTCTTTGTTTTTGTTTCCATACAAATTCAAAAATAAAAAAAAAGACTGCTCCATAATCTGGAGCAGTCGTGAATTTGTTGGATTCGACTTACGGTCGATAGAAAATATGCCTCGAAAATGTTCTGTTGTTAAACTTTACAACTATTAAATAACGCCCCGGGGTTAAATTTTGTGAATCGATGGTAAAATTATGGTCTCCCTTTTCTAATTTGCCGCTAAAAACATTTTTCACAACTTTTCCTTCAAGGTCATTAACTGTTATTGAAACATTTCCAGCAGAAGGTAAAGACAGAGAAAAATTCGTTGTTGAAGTGAATGGATTTGGGGAGGGTCTTGAAATAAATGCTCGACTTTGGTAGTTGTCGCAAATTCCATCTCCATTATTATCGACAAAATTTCTTTGTCGTAAATGTAAACCCTGTCCTTGGAAATTGTTTCCCTTACCTCTCCATCCACCTTTTCCACACCCAGGGCAATTGTCACAGATTCCGTCGTTGTTTGCGTCTACAAAATTATCGCAGATACCATCATTGTTTAAATCTACGAACTGGCAGTTTGCACCACGCCCTTGAAAATTTCTCTTCCCGCCTCGACCTTGTCCATAAGTATCCGAAATAAAAACAAAACTCAATAACAAGATTGAAAGACCAAAAAACATTAACTTTTTCATAACTGACCTCATAAAATTTAAATGAACAAATTACACCTTTTAGACATAATTTTAGTTGAAAAGGTTTAATCGAAAAAATATCATTTTTCAAATTTCGTTTTTGTGTTTTTTTAAGAGGAATTATTATGATTAACAAAGTTGATATTGTAAACGCAATCGTAAACATCGAAGATCCAGATTTAAACAAAACCCTCGCCGAACTTAACGCAATCAAAGAAGTTACAATCGAAGACAATACTGTAAAAGTATACATCGAACTTGTTCAGCCAATCTTTACTGTTTATGATGAAATAAGTCAAAAAATCAACGAGGAGATTGTTAAACTTTACCCCAGCGTCGAGGTTGAGGTTAATGTATCGGAAAGAATGTATGACCTATCCAAACGAAAAGTTTTAAAACAAGTAAAAAATATCATTGCAGTTGCTTCTGGGAAAGGCGGTGTTGGCAAATCTTCGATAGCAGCCAATCTTACTGCTGCATTACATCTTACAGGGGCAAGAGTTGGAATACTCGACGGCGATATCTACGGACCCAGCCAACCAACGATGTTTGGACTTAACGAACAACCTTTCGAAGTGGTGGAAATGCCCGATGGGACTACAATGGCATTCCCATTGGAAAAGTACGGAATAAAAGTAGCCTCGATGGGTATGATTTTACAAAAGAACGAGGCTGCAATCGTTCGTGGTCCCTTGCTTGCTGGTTATTTTTCAATGCTCTTTGAACAAATCGAATGGGGCGAACTCGACTACCTTGTTTTCGATTTGCCGCCAGGAACTGGGGATGTACAATTGACTTTGACACAAAAAATTCCTCTTACTGGGGCAATTATAGTTACAACACCTCAAGAAATAGCCGTTGCCGATGTCCGCAGAAGTATAGCAATGTTTAGAAAAGTCAATGTCGAAATTCTTGGTGTTGTTGAAAATATGAGTTATTTCATTCCACCAGATGACCCAAGCAAAAAATACTACATTTTTGGCGAAGGCGGTGGTAAGCGTGTTTGCGAAGAACTTGGAGTTGATTTCCTCGGAGAAGTACCTTTTGAAATTCTAACTCGTGAGTCCAACGATTCTGGTATGCCAGTAGTACTTCGAGAAGATGCTAAAAATCAAAGAGAGGTGTTCTTGAACCTTGTCCGCAAAATCAACAATAAAATTCGTAAACGCAACTTCAAAATATTGCAATTGCCCGCAATGAAAATCTCAATATAATATCGCTTTGTGTTTTCTTATTAATTTTTATTACAATTACCCCCACTTTATGTGGGGGTTTTGTTTCTCGCAATGGTGTCTGGGTAACTAAAAAGTCAAATTAATAAATGCACTAATCCATAACTTTTAAGAAAGAAAATCCCCTCCACTTTTAGTAGAGGGGAAAGAAAATATAATGTTAAAAGGAGTCAGTATCTATATGTTATTTGTAAAGCAATTTTGTATGGTGAAAATTTCAGAGTGTAATTCTGTGAATCTGTGTCGTCTGTTTGGTAATTGGTCCTTAGAACAGAATTAGTAAGATATTGAAATGTTGGCTCCAATCTTACATTAGGAGCAAGATAGATTGCCATTCCCAATGAGTAAATATATGTGGTTGCGTTGGGTATGTCTTTTGCGTATGGCGAAGTAATCGAAGAAAAACCAGCACGAAACTCGAAGGGCAAAATTGGCGGAGAATATTGAACCCCCAAACCCCACTGAACTTGACCGACCAATTCTCGAACTATTCTACTATTCAGTCTATCTATCTCTGGTGGAGCATCGCTAAAACGCAACTGAGTAACATCGAAATATTCAACACCGCCAGTAAAAATAAAATCAAGTATTTTGAGTGAAACTCCACCAGCAAAAACAAACGGTGTGGTTATCTTATATGAATTGTACGAATTATCTTTCATTTCATAAGGATTGGGTTCCCAACCATCGTCAAATCTTGCATAGGCATCCTTTCTGAATTCTTCTTCAACCTGGTAATAAGTTGGGAATTTTACGGTTGCACCAAAACGCAAGAAATTAGCAAAAGTTCCAAAAATGCCAATTGAACCAGATATTCCAGACACCTTTTGAGTAAGATTCTCTTTTAAAGTGAATTTATTAAAATCTAAATTTGTATAACCAACGGAATCAAAAAAATTATACTTATTATAAATATCGTACTCGTTAAATTCACGGTAGTATGTGAACTTCCCAAATTTTCCTGTTAAAGAAGCACCAATAGAAACATTTTTTGTCAAAAGGACAGAAAAGCCTCCAGTAATATTATGCAAACCACCATCTTCATCAACTGTTACAACTTGCTTAACAGAATCCTTAATCGGTGTTTCAAATTTGTTGTTGGCAAGCCACAAAAAATATGGAATGTTTGAAAGAGTATCTTTAGAACCATATTTTGCTAATGAGTAAACCAACGAACTTTTTGGATTGAATGCTGAATAATCGAAATAGTTCAAGAAATTGTTTTCGTGGAAGTATGCTAATCCAACGATGATTGTTTTTTCGAACTCTTTTACTGGTACGGAAATACCCAAATGAGTTACATAACTTGAATTTGCGTCTCTTTCCATCTTGTTGAATAGATACTCGGATTCTACCCTATTGCGAGTGAACCCAAGCCCCAAGGAAAATTCGCTTTTTCCAATAAAGGATAAGCCAGCTGGGTTATAAATTAAGCCAGAAATGTCATCGGATAGCCCATAAAATGCAACACCAAAACTTGCCGAACGAGGAGTAATCATTGAATTTGGAATCGTATATCTCAAAGCGTCTTCAATGAATTGAGAGAATGAAACAATTGGAATTAGTAACACAAACGAAAAGACAAATGCAAATTTTTTCATAACTTACCTCGGTCTTGTTGAACTTCTTTCTTGTTTTGTATTTGGTTCTGATTTCGGAGTCTCGGTTTTTGGGGTTTCTTTTGGTGTCGAGGACTTTTCTGGTAGTGTTAATTTAACTGGCTCGGAAGTATTCTTATTGGGTTCGTCTGGTCTAATAATACTTTTTTTCGCTGGTTCAGGGCGAGAACCACTTCTGGGCTCTTTCGTTGGTGTGCTTTGGCGGTTATCATCGACAACGCCTCGGGATGGTCCAAAGTCCCTAACTGTTCTTTCTCTTGGCTTTTCATCTTTGTAATCATAGGGAACATAAATTACACGAGGTCTTCTTTCCCACCAGTAGTAATCCCAACAATGGTGTGGATAATGCAAATAGTGGTCCCTTCGGTTGTACGGTACTACGATTACATAATAGTCCCAAAATGGGTCGTAATATCTGTCTCCATAAAACAAAAAGAAATCAAAGTCGTAAGGACGGTCGTAAGGGACATAACGGGGATCAAGGGGATAGGGATAATAATTGTTAATAATAACCGATGGATTGTTGGACGATTCGTCCTTTTTTTGATTATGCTTGTTTTCGTAAGAGTAAACGTAAGGAGTAGAGGTCGTTTCGCTTGTCTTTTTTTTCTCTTCATACTTGGGTTCGTTATTATAGCCAAAATACTCTTCCCGAGATTTGTTTGTAGAAACACAACTCAACAAGAGAACTGAAAAAACTACTAAAAACCAAACTAAAGATTTCATTTTTCCTCCCTATTTTTTAGCTCTAATGTTTTATACGGATATCAAAATGAAATGTTTCAAAATAAATTTTATTTATTGAATAACGTCTAAAACTATTTTAAAATGATGAAAATAATATGGTTAAAAATAAAAAAAGAGTATTGGTTGGAATGTCTGGTGGAGTTGATTCCTCCACCGCCGCAGCTATACTAAAAGCCCAAGGCTACGAAGTAGTCGGGATAACGGTAACTTCGATTAAAATTACCGACGACTGCAAAGTCGAAAACAGCAACTCTGGTTGTTGCAACTACCAAGCATTAATCGATGCAAGCGATATTGCTGAACATCTTGGAATTGAACATCATATTGTCGACCTTTCAGATATTTTTAAAGAGAAAATAATTAACAACTTCGTTGAAGAGTATCTTAAAGGAAGAACTCCAAACCCTTGCTCCTTGTGCAATCCTTTAATCAAGTGGGGCGAAATCTTGAAAAAGGCTGACGAATACGATTGCCAATTCTACGCAACTGGGCACTACGCAAGATTGGAATATGACAAACGAACTGGTAGGTACTATATTCGTATGGCTTTGGACAAAACCAAAGACCAATCCTATTTCCTCTGGGGTCTCAACCAAGAACAGTTGAAAAGAACTATTTTCCCTTTGGGAAACCTTTTAAAAAGCCAAGTTCGAGAACTCGCCAGAGAATTTGGTTTGAAAGTCCATAACAAATTCGAAAGTCAAGAAATTTGTTTTGTTCCATCAAACAACTATCGAGACGTATTAGAACAATATTCTAATCAAATAGATCTATTCAAGGAGGGGAACATTTTGTTTCGTGGCGTGGTTGTCGGAAAACATAATGGTTACGTAAATTATACGATTGGTCAAAGGAGAGGACTTGGCATAAGTTACCATCAACCACTTTATGTTAAAAAAATCATTCCAGAAACAAACACCATTGTTGTCGATATCGAAGAGGAATTGAAATCCTATTCGCTTTCTGCATCGAACATAAACTTGATGAAATATGATAATTTAGACGAAAACAAGGAATACCTTGTAAAAATACGCTACAAAGACAAAGGTAGCAAAGGAATCTGCAAGGTACTCGACAATGGAGTGTTAAATGTTCAATTTATTGAACCAAAAAAAGCAATCACGCCAGGTCAATCGGTTGTGGTGTATGAAAACGAAGATTTGGTGGCAGGAGGAATCATAGATGGTAATTTCGAAGAATAACTTTTTTGTCTTGATTATTTTCTCATTACTTTTACCTCTACGAACTCATAGTCAAGAGGAAGTGCACCCCAAAGATACTACATTGTATTGCTTTCGATATCGATTTAACCCAAACGATACTCTTGTTTATCTTGTACATTCTTACGATAGCATTATTATTGATTATGGCAAACCATTGCTCAAAGTACGAAACGAAATTCACAGAGTAATTTGTGAAAATGTAACAAAACAGGGAACTTTTATTCTTTCGTACAAATTAATTCAATTTCAAGGTAGAGATTTTCAAGATACAACAATTGTCGATTACACTGAATCCGATTGGCTTAATCGAGAAATTAAAATCGAAATCGATTCATTTGGAAATAGAATTAACTTCTGGGTGGACGATACATTGAAAAGCGGTAGAACACCTGGGGGACCATTCCAACCCCATATGTTTTTCCCATTTCAAGATACTTGCAAGAAGAAGAACGAGACCTGGTTGGTACGTTCCACTGACGATTTAGCAGAGAATGGGATTCCAATACCTCGATTTCGCCATACTATGCTGTTCAAAATGATTGGGGAAATTGATACTTTGGGTGAAAAAGTTATCCGTAGTGAATTTATTCGCACTGGGCAGGGTTCACTTAAAATGCAAAATCAACTTGGGGAAATTCTTTTAACCGCAGTTATAAATTCATATGGCTATCTGGACGTATCGAAAGAAAAATCGGTTCCAATCCATTTGTTTACAACTGTCGAGCAAAAACTAAACATAAAATCCGATGAAAACATATCCACGGGTAAGCATTTTATCCACTCTAACTACACTTTGATTGAATATCACAAAGGAAAAGTTGAAGTACAAAAGCCACAAAAAAGGAGTACAAAAAAATCAAAGAGATAACATATTCCTAAAAAAATCAACTGTAATTTCCAAACCCTTTTCCAAACTTATTTCTGGTTTCCAACCAGTGAGTTTATTAAATTTATCATAAGAAAGACAACTGCGTTGAAGTTCCCCAGCCTTTGGGGGTCCGTGCACTTCTTTAACATCCGAACGCAATATTTTTTTCAGCATATGGAAAATTGTATTCACATCAGTCTCCACACAAGTTGAAATGTTAAAAGCGCCAGAAACTTTTTCATCAAGAGCAAGGACATTTGCACGCACAACATCACCAACAAAGACATAATCACGGGTGGCAGTCCCATCGCCGTTTATGATTGGTTGTTCACCTTTTAACATTTTGCTTGCAAAAATTGCAACAACACCAGCCTCTCCGTGTGGGTTTTGTCTCGGTCCGTATACATTTGTATAACGGAGAGCAACAAAGTCAATCCCATACACAGTTTTGTAAAAATTTAAATACAACTCATTGGTAAGTTTCGAGATACCATATGGAGAGCAAGGTTCCAAGGGATGGTTTTCGTCGGCAGGGAAATATTTTTGCTCGCCATAAACAGTTCCACCAGAGGAAGCAAAAATTATTTTTTTTACCCTGGCTTTCACAGCGCTTTCATATAAACGGAGTCCACCAATTATATTTGTTATTGCGTCGAAGATTGGATTTGAAACCGAAATTCGAACATTGATTTGTGCAGCGTGGTGGTTTATTATGTCAAATTGACCATTGAGTACTATATCTTCAATCCTCGAATCGTTAATATCCATTTGATAGAACTTTGCTTTTGGGTTTACGTTCGATAAAACTCCCGTTGACAAATTGTCAATTACTGTTACATTATGACCAAGTTCGATATATTTATCTACAATATGCGAACCAATAAACCCAGCCCCACCAGTAACAAGAATATTCATAAACTACCTAAAATTAGAACAACTTTTCCAATAGAATTTTTACAATTCTGTTTGCTGTTTTTCCATCCCAAAGAGGGGGAATTTGATAATTTTTATTTTTCCTTTCCAGTACAAAATCAACTGCCTTAATTAGATTATTTTTTTCTGGAATTACAAGCATATTTGTCCCAATTTCGCAAGTGATGGGTCTTTCGGTGGTTGTACGCATTGTTATGCAAGGAATGCCAAGAAATGTAGTCTCTTCTTGGATTCCCCCAGAGTCAGTAATAACAAATTTCGAATTCTTCATCAACTTGACGAAATCAAGATAGCCAAGCGGTTCAGTAAGAACAAGGTTTTGGATTGCGTTAAGTCTGGTTGTAAAACCAAATTTATCAATATTTTTCTTTGTTCGAGGATGCAATGGCAAAACAAGAATCAATCGCTTGCAAATATATTCAATTACCTCGATGATTTGCTCCAATTGGTTCTTGTCATCAACATTGCTCGGACGATGCAAAGTCATTAGAGCGAAATCCTTTCCCTCTATTTTTAATGTTTTAATAATTGTACTCGCGTCAATTTTTGGCAAGATGAAAACCAAAGAATCAATCATAGTATTTCCAACGAAAAAAATTTGTTCCTGGCTATGTCCTTCACGCAACAGATTTCTGACCCCGCTCTCCTCGGTAACGAACAAAAAATCGCAGATTGAATCCGTAGCAATTCTATTGATTTCTTCGGGCATAGTTCTGTCGAAACTTCGCAAACCTGCTTCGATATGCGCTGTTTTAATTCCCATCTTGGTTGCTGTCAATGTTGCCGCTATGGTAGAATTAACATCTCCAACGACGATAACAAGGTCTGGTTGTACTTGAAAACACACTTTCTCGAATTCAATCATAATTTTACCAGTTTGCTCGCCGTGTGTTCCAGAGCCCACACCAAGATAAAAATCGGGAGAGGGAAGTCCAAGGTCTTCGAAAAACACTTTGGACATCTCATAATCATAATGCTGACCAGTGTGACAAATCAAATGATTAACTTTGTCTTCTTGCTTAATCAACTCTCTATGAATTGGGGCTACTTTCATAAAGTTTGGTCTTGCCCCCACGACAGAGATAATTTTAATTTTTTTCATTAGCAAAGTGTCTAAAATAAAGGTACAAAATTAAAAATATAATAATGAAAAAGTTAAATTGTCTTTGGAAATGAGTGTAACTTTTATAAAACTAACTTGTTATTAACTATTGAAGAATGACAAACGAACTTGAAAAATACAGTGACAGTGAATTATTCAAGATGCTTTCAAACAACACAAAGGAGAGCGAAAATGCTTTTATGGAAATATATAGAAGATATTCAGGACGAATTTATGCTTATTGTAAAAGATTTTTAGGAAGTAAAGAGGACGCAATGGATGTTTTCCAGGATACTTTTATAAAATTTTACCAAAGTTCCAAAGAAGAAAGAGAAATGACAAATCTTCCAGCGTTTCTTTTACGAATTGCCAGAAATTTATGCCTTAATACATTGAGACAGAAAAGACAATCAACTGAATTAGAAGACTATATGTCATTCATTATTTTAGATAAAGAAAAGGAAAATACCGAACTTTTGGAGTTGATAAAAAATGCGCTTAAACAATTGCCCGAAGATTATCGTGAAGTTTTTGTTTTACGTGAGTACGAAGGTATGAGTTACAACGAAATAGCCGAGCATTTAAATATTTCTCTTGCTTTGGTGAAAGTGCGACTTTTCCGCGCAAAAGAAAAATTGCGCGAAATTCTTGCTCCATATATTTCTGAGTTGTCCAAGTTGTAAGGAGGATATGATGGATTTCGAAAAAACAACAGAAATGATTATCCAATATTTAGATGGTGAACTTTCGTACCAGGAAGAAGAGGAGTTGTTCAACGCTCTTGCAACGAACGAAGAACTTCGCAATATTATGCGAGAACATCTTACAATTGCAAGAACTATTCGCAACGATTTTGATGCATACCAACCGCCGACAGAAGCAACTTTGAACATTCTAACATCCTTAGGAATTTCTCCTGCAATAAACAACAACTCTCAACCTACAACTTCTGACAATTCCATTTTGTCCAAAACCAAAAAGTTCGCTCCTTACATCCTATTGGTACTAATCACTTCACTACTTACATATTTCGTTACAAGCACCTATCTTAAACACGGCGAACCAAAAACAGAAGTTGTGAAATCAATTGTTCAAACACCACCAGTGATAATTGCTACGCCAATGGAAAGCAATGAAACACTTACAAAAAATAAATCTCACCACAGTATACCAGTCGCAAAGTCCGAGAAATCAATTGCACAAGAAAATTCTTTCCAATTTGTTCCAAAAAATTCAATATTGAATGAAAAACCAATAGCCATAAATGAAACTAAATCAAACCAGTTCTCATTCCAGAAAGAACTTTATTCAAACAGGCAAAACCACCAGAATTATTCTTACGTAAATCGAATATCCATTCAAACTCCTTTTGTTGTGAGGAATAATGAAGAACCGAGAAATATTTTCTTTACAATTCGGGGAATTACTGGCAAGTCTTTCCCCAATCCAAACATCTCATCTTCAGATAAATTCCTGTCAAATGCAAGCGTTGGTTTGTACTTCACGCAATGGGATAATGTAAAATTTGGAATTGAATTTGGTAACGAAGTATTCGGACTAAGTTACTTAAATGTTAAAGACGGCGTAGAATTTACTTATGAACAAAAGCCCTCGATTTACTGGGGGGCAGTAGCAATCGACTATTCTTTGCCAGCACAAGTCTTTTCAATTCCCGGTTTACATCCATTTGCTACTGTTCTTGCTGGTAGTTCGCAAATTGGTGGACCATTGTTTAAAGGGATTATTGGATTAAAGTACCATCCATTTGGCTCAAATTTCGAAATGTATTTGGGCAGCGAAGGCTCTTTGTTGTTCTATCAAAACCAAAAAAATTACTATCTAACTCGTAAATTAGGTTTAACTTATGGTTTGTCGATTATTTTTTAATATTTTAGTACGAGAAAAAATATGAAAGTACATATTATCTTGCTATTAGTAATTCTTGGTCTAACCTTACAATTTTGCACCCAACCTTCCGAATTAAGCGACCCAGTGAAGGTTACCCCCACTGACAAAATCAAAGCACGTATTTATCCACAAATCTACTATTTTTCTATTGGTGAAAATGGCGTCGAAACCTCCGATTACACAAACATCAATAAGGAGCAACATTTCGAAGCCAAAAAAACCGAAATTTCCGTTGACACATTATCGCAAACACCCTACATTTGGTTTAAATTGAATTTGGAGCGGAAAGGTGTCGAACAAAGAGAAAAGGAATTTCGAAGACTATTTATTAAGAATTTCAATTTCAATATCGATTCTTTTCCCGTAATTGGTGTGCCGTTAAAATTAAGTTCGAAAGAGTTCCCAAAATCTTGGATTAAACTTACTCTTGCTCGTGGACCAAAAAAGGAACTGGATACTATAATCGATCCATCTGTTAATCCAAACAACTTTGAAATTGGTTTCACTTTAAATAAACCCTATCGTGAAATTTGGGCAACTGGCTACGGAAAAATATTCAATACTCGATTTGCTTTGATTAAAAGAGATACAACTGTTGTTGACTCTGTGCTTAAAACAAGATGGGATACAGTTTGGGTTGACAATAAACCGCACATTCGTAGGGTTGATTACTGGGAAAAGAAGGAAATCAAATTGCAAATCGAGGAAATAACATCATTTCCAGACTCTTTGATTTTGAATTTTAAATTTAGATTGAAGTATTAGTTTTCCATTTTGGGAGGTTCTATGAAAAGATTTTTCATTACTGCATTTGTGGGAATTTTGGCAATTTTCATTGCAATCCCACTTTCGGCACAAAACATTGTTCCAAATCCTCCGCAACAACTAACTGCAAATTTCAAAGAAAACGCAGACGGAAATTTTGATGTTGAACTTAATTGGGTCATCTCCTCGCAAGGTATTTTTCCCGAGGGCTTCAAAATCTACAAAACTGTTTTTCAAAACGGCGTGGTTTCAACTTTTCTTGAAGCAGATCTTCAATCGCACCAGGGACACCACAAATATTCTTACGTTGTTAGAAACCTTGCCCCGGGCACGTACGAATTCTACGCTACTTCCTATCTTGGAAAGGCAGAAAGCAAGCCAAGTAACACCGTGCATTTAGTTCTAACCAAACACGAGCCATTTATCAAAATCATTTCACAGCCCCCAATTTACGCATACGTTGGGAAAAAGTATGTCTACAAAATTCAAGTTCAAACCAATATCAACTGTCCAGTCGACATTTTCGAATTCGAGGGTAATCCACCACAAGGAATGACAATTTCACAAAATGGCGTTTTGGAATGGATACCTCAACAAACTGGTGAATATTCTGTAACAATTAAAGTCGGAACTTCTTGCAAAATCAATGTCCAGCCAACGTTTCAAACATTTAAAATTATTGTACTATCCGACCAACCTAACGACAAACCCTACGTTCGCATAGTTAGTCAACCACCGACAAGTGGTATAGTTGGCGTACCAATCAACTACCAAGTAGTTGCCGAATCAAATATTCGATGCCCAATTAAATTTAAACTTATAGATGGCAATATCAATGACGCTGAAATTGATGAAGAAACCGGCTTGTTCAAATGGACACCAACCAAAGCCGGGCAGTTTGCAATCGCCATAGTAGCATATTTGTCTTGCGATACAAACGTTGTTGCTTACCAAAGACTTTGCTTTGTTATCAAGGAAACTCCCAACGAGGAAAAACATTGTGCACACGTTGTCGGAACTGCAAAATTTGAAGACGATACACCAGTTCAAAGTGGTATTGTTACTGCCTGGAAACTTGATCCCAACAACAACCAAACTAATCTTTTCTTCAAAACATACATCAAAAATGGAGCGTTTGAATTCTTTTTGCCATCTGGTGTTTATGTCTTTGAATTCAATGGCGAACAGTTTGAACATCTTTTCTATGCACAAGCCACTCGGTTCCTCGATGCTACAAAAATCAAACTTGAATGCAACAATCAAAATAACGAATATCAACTCGAAGTTACTTTGCAAAGAAAACCACAACCAATTTTATTTAATGTTTCGGGTTATGTTCTTTCTTCAACAGACTTAACACCAGTTCCAGCAATTGTAGAATTCATCCCAGTGGAGTTTCTTTTCAACCCCGATAGAAAACAGAATTACGGCGCAATTAGTAATTTTATAACAAAGACAGACCAAAATGGACATTATCAAATCACTTTACCAAATAATTTCACTTACATTGCCCACGCCAAACCAATATCAAATCAACAGAAATACCGAGACCAATATTTCTACTTATCAAATTCCCCCTACTTGGCTGATATCATCGAATTGAACGGAGACCGGGAAGATATTAATTTCTTACTCGAACAAATCGAAACAATTGAAAATGGTTTTTCCGGTATTGTAATTGATAAAGACAGAAATCCAATTCAATCCCGAGTGATGGCTATTATGGTTCGTCCACATCAAGGATTCGACCAAAATAAACCACCATTTTCAAGAATTGTCGAAACCAACGAAAACGGACAATTTACATTTACAAATCTTGTTCCCGGTGATTATGTCCTTCTTTCAATACCAATTGATAAACAATTTGCACCGGGTTATTATAAAGTCAATGACTTCGCTACTTTAAAATGGAAAGAAGCCACAATTATTTCCGTCGACAAAGCAATGATTCAAATTATTTATGAAATTAAACACAGAAACCGCTCTGGTTGGAAAGGTTTAGTCCGAATCGATGGTCAAGTTATCGATGGAACACAAAATGTCAAAATCACAGACCAACCGGAGTGTTGGGGTTCTGCTATTACCGAAGCATTAGTTTGTGCCGTTGACAATAATGGCGATGTAATCGATTTTTATATCACCGACCAAAGCGGGAATTTTTCCCTTGAATCTTTGCCTCCAACTACCCTTAAGTTACTTGTCAGTAAGGTCGGGTACAAGGACTTCGAAAGTACAATTTCAACCGATTACGAATCAAATGCCTATGTCAACAAGTCGATTTATCTTGAGCAAGAAGTCAGCACCGTTACAGAAAATGATAAATTCAATATCTGGCAAAATGGTCAAAATCTGTTCGTAAGGTTCGATGGTTCATTTATGCCCAACGAAATTAGAGTCTACGACTTATTTGGAAACGCTCTCGAAGTCCAATTTACACTCGAAGAAAACATTGCTAGGATCGATTTAAATCAATTAACTTCTGGCGTTTACATACTAAGACTTTCCAACAGCAAGGATATCATCACAACAAAATTCATTGTGCTACATTAAAAACATAATTATACCCCAAACCCCGCAAGAACTTGCGGGGTTTTTTTATTTTACCCTAATACAAGAGTTTTTGCCAATTCATTATAATGAGAAAAAATTTGACATATGGAAAAAACTCCACAGTCATTGAAGAGATAAATCAAACATTTTCATTTTTCTTAATTTTTTTACTAACATCAAAATATGCAACTTGTTGATTTAAAATCAAATGCGTTTTTTATTTAAAATTCAAAGTTAAAAAAATATTAAAATATTTTCATTAAAAAAAATTAATTGCAATAAAATCAAAAGTTTATTTTATTGCACTTTGATTTATTCAATTTTTCTTGATTTGTTTGTCATTTGAGGGGTTTATGAACTTTTTTAGAATTTCGAGTCCAAAAAATTTCCTTCTGTTGCTTTTATTAATATCTTTTGCTTTTTTTACTATTCCCAACCAGGAAGCATATTCCAAAACAGTCAAAAAAGCAAAACATACCAAAAAAAGCAAAAAACCCAAGAGAGTTTACAATCCCGAAAAAACCAAGCAACAAGCACTCGAAATTCTTAATTCCTCAAATGCAAACTATCTTTTACGCATTGCTAATGGCGAAATTGACGAGTCTGACTTGGTTCTTGACTCTCTTATTATCGATCAAGGCGAAGACCCAATTGAATTGGAATATGAAGATGACGGACCAATCGACCTCGACGTCTTTCGGGCTTTGTATCTAAGTTACCTCGAAGGAGAAGATGCCAACGATATTGGTGGCTCTCTCGCTTCTGGCATTAGTAAGAAAAAAATTATGGAAGCAATCCTCGAATGGTTAGGAACACCCTATTATTTTGGTGGTACATCCGACAGAGGCATCGATTGTTCCGCTTTTACCCGACAAATATTATACTCTGCTTCGAAAATTCTCCTACCCAGAACTGCTCGTGAACAATTTAAAATTGGCATACCAGTTAAAAGAGACAAACTTGAATTTGGAGACCTCATTTTCTTCCACACTCGAAGACACGCATACATTTCCCACGTTGGAATTTATCTTGGTGATAATCTATTTGCCCATTCAAGTTCCCGCTACGGTGTGACTGTTTCTTCGTTGGAAAGCAAGTATTATAGTTCCAGATTTATTGGTGCTCGTAGAATTACAATGAAAGATATAGCAAACCTTCTTATAGAAAAAAATAATCAAATTCAAAAATCAAATTAGTTCAAATATAATTTTGAAAAGTAATTTTTCAACGGCTTGATAAAATCGAAAAGTAAACTATGCCTTTTTGGCATTTCTGTCCTTAAAATAATTGGAATAATAGGTTTCACAAGACTTTTGGCTTCAACGTTGAGAATTGAGAGTGCAAAGGAAAACACTATTGTTGCAATAAACTTTTTCATTCTTTAAAAATACTTTCGGACACCAATACTTTTGACGCTTGTTTAGATGGATATATTGTTGCTAAATAAGATAATAGAAAAGCAACAATCGCAATCGTAACAACAGTTGGTATCGAAATCTTCATTGGAAGGGCTGATATAATGTACTTTTGGGTGTTCAATTTTAACCAGCCATAATGTATTTGACCAAGTGTCAAACAAAGACCAATAATTAATCCAATAAGTGTACTGATTGCTCCGACCAAGATTCCTTGTATGCGGAAAATTTGTTGAATATCTTTGCCAGTTGCGCCAATAGCCAGCAAAATCGCTATGTCTGGTTTCTTTTCCAACACAGTCATAAACAAAGAAGCAAGAATATTAAAAACCGCAATAGAAATAATCAACGAAAGTACGATAAAAACAGCATACTTTTCAAATTGCATTGCGTTCATTATGTCTTTGTTTAAATCGTACCAAGTGTAAACATTAATGTGGGGGAAATGTTCCTTCAAATAATTTGCAATCGATAATATATCCTTTTCGTTTCTCGTTCTAATATCGATTCCCTTGGTCGAATATTTGTCACTACGAATAAGAGCTCTTGCCAAACTTTTTGGCAGAAGAATAAAATTGTTGTCATATTCCATATTGTTCGTCTGGAAAATAGAGGCAACAATTGGTTGCTTTCCTTTGGGAAAGGAAAGACTTTGGATTGCGTAATCAATGTCTTCAATAGTTAGAATAGATATTTTCTCACCTGGCAAAAGCCTAAGCCCATCTGCAAGACCAATTCCAATCGAAACACAATTTTCCAAAGGAATTCCAAATTTGTTTAAATCGATATTTAAAAGTGATTTTGCAACCAAAGGATGCTTGGTAAATGAAGTATCATCAATTGCATAGAGTTGAACAACACGGACATTCTGATTATGTTGAATAATTCCCTTAGCCAAATTGAACTGGAAAAAAGAAATATCTGGATTGTTCTTTAAAAACTTAATAACTTCGTTGAAATCAACTTTCGAACCTTTCTTGGGAAGCAGTCTTATATGCGGGTCAATTCCGATAATTTCTTTTTCAGCAAAATCACGGAACCCGTTGAATAGAGAGGTGACAATTATTAATGCAGATACTCCTATAACAATACCCAAAGCGGACAGCAAAGAAATAAAAGTAATAAATTGAAATTTTCGCAACGAAAAAATGTACTTAATCGCAATTTTAAATGTATATTTCATTAAATTAATTTGAAGATTGAATTTTTTTTCTGTAATTCAACTTTGCATTTATAAATTTATGTATCTCCACAATAATGATTATACTAAATGTTGTAGAAAAAACAATTAACCAATCAGTTAAAGAAAGAGGAACAGTGTCCATAACAACATTCATAAATGGCGTGGTAACTGCAAACACTTGAAGAAATAGCGCCAGAAGCATTACTGCTAAAAGGACAAGATTTTTTGACAGAGAAACTCTATCGAGCCTATCGGTTTTCGAATAGGGTAAATTGAAAAATAAAGACCTACTCAAAGAACGGGAATTTTGAACATTCCAAATTTGGAAAAATGCCAATGTACAAAATGCTATCGTCCTTGCTTTTGCCAAAGTTTCAGAATCTGGATGGAAGGAACCACCTAAATAGAAGTAAAACAGTAATAAGGTTCCAACTGCCATAATTAAAGCGGAAAGAATTATTCTGTAGACCATATCTTTTGATACCAATGGCTCATCTTTTTTCCTTGGTGGAAATGCCATTACGTCGCCGTGTTCCTTTTCGAATGCTAATGGAAATGTTGAAGTTCCATCGGTCACCAAGTTGACCCAAAGCAGTTGGGCTGGCAGCAAAGGAAGCGGAAATCCAAGAAAAACGGAAGAAGCAATAGTCAACAATCCACCAGCACTTGTCGAAAGGATGTATAAAATAATATGTCTAAGATTATTTAAGATAATACGACCTCGACGAACTGCTTCGACAATTGTGGCAAAATTGTCATCGAGCAACACCATATGCGCAGCCTCTCGTGCCACGTCCGTCCCACTACCCATAGCCACTCCAATATCGGCTTGTTTCAATGCTGGTGCATCATTCACACCATCGCCCGTCATTGCAACAATGTTTTTATTTAACTGCAATTGCTTAACTATTCTAAATTTATGCTCGGGAACCACACGAGCATACACATCCACTTTGGGAGCAATTTTGTACAACTCCTCGTCGGACATATTATTTAAATCAACACCTGTAATGGCATAGGGTTCTACACCTTTGGGGACTAATCCAACTTTTTTGGCTACGGAACGGGCAGTCTTAATGTGGTCGCCAGTAATCATTACGACCTTAATCCCTGCTCGATGGCAATCATTGATTGCTTTTACTACTTCGGGTCGAATTGCATCTTCGATACCAGCAAAACCGACAAAAATCAAATCGACTAAATCCGAAATCGTCACCATATTATTAACAGATACCTTCTTGTATGCAAGCGCCAAAATCCTTAGACCCTCGTTAGACAACTGAGTAATCTCTTGCTCAATTTTTTGCTGGTCTATTTCGGATAAACTTCCGTCTGCCAAAAGAGAGTATTTGCATCTTTGAATTACTTTTTCGGGAGCACCTTTAACAAGAATATAAATTTCACCATCTATCTCAGTTCGAACACCCATTAATTGATGTTCGGACTCGAAAGGTATATCAACAAAGACTTTGTAATTATCTGAATTGAAATTCAATTTTTTTGCAGCAATCATCAAAGCACATTCTGTTGCATCTCCAGTTATTTTCCATTGGTCTCCTTCTTTTGTAATTACGCTTTCGGTGCAAAGTGCAGATATATATGTTGCAATTTTTACTGTTTCGTTATAATTAAAATCGATTACCTTATTCGTTTTTTGGTCTATTACAAACCCCTTAACCCCGTATCCAGCACCAGTTACGTGGTAAATATCATCTCCCAGAACAAACTTAGTCACGGTCATTTCGTTTTTGGTCAAAGTTCCAGTTTTATCTGTACAAATGATATTTGTACTACCCAATGTTTCAACCGCTGCCAGTTTTTTCACTATTGCTTTATGTACAGCCATTTGGGATAATCCAATCGAAAGAGTAATTGTAACTGCAACAGGTAGCCCTTCGGGAATTGCAGATACAGCAAGACCAACGGAAGTTAAAAACATAAGGACAAATTCATTTCCACGCAAGTAACCAATAATAAAAATTATAGCAATTACAATCAAAATTGCAAGGCTTAGTCCTTTCCCAAACTTTGCAATTTGTACTTGTAAAGGAGACTGGCTTTCTTCGGCTTCGGAGACTTTCTGTGCAATTTTTCCGAATTCAGTTTGTTGCCCAACAGCGGTCACTACGGCAATCCCACGACCTTTCTGAACGATGCTACCACTGTAAACCATTGTAACACGGTCGCCAAGTGGTGCATTTTCTGGTACATAAGCGTCGTGTCGCTTTTCAATTGCAAAAGACTCACCCGTTAACATTGATTCATCCACCAACAAATTGTTGGATTCAATCAACCGCCCGTCGGCAGGAACCCGAACACCACTTTCAAGCACCAACAAGTCGCCACAAACAACTTCTTGGGTTGGAATATGCTTTTGTTCACCGTCACGGATCACACGAGCGTGCGGAGCAGCCATTTTTTCCAACGCCTTCAATGCATCGGAGGCTCTTCTCTCTTGGATAAATCCAATAATTGTGTTTAAAATTACAACGGCTACAATTACCAAAGTATCTTTAATGTCCGATATGAAAGCGTTTAAAATCGCTGCAATAATCAAAATTATAATTACTGGATTATTAAACTGTTCAAGCAGAAGAGCCCAATTGGACTTTGCTTTTTTTGCAATTAGGCGATTTTCTCCGTATCGTTGGCGATGTTGTTTAACCTGCTCTTCATTTAAACCATTGTTTCGATTGACTTTAAAGTATTCCAAAACACTTTCAAAAGGTTGCGAGTGCCAGTTCATATTTCAAAATTATTGTTAAGAAAAGCAAATTTAATCATATTTTTTTAATTATAGAATTAAAGAAGAATTTGCCAACTTTTGTCAAGATTTGAACCAGATTAAAGTAAACAAGAAACAATGAGAACTTATGAACAAGAAAAACTTTTCTATCACTCATTCAAAAAAGGTTTAATATCTTGATTGGTTGGCGATTTTAGAAAAAGAAAATGTATCCCTTTGGAAAGTAAATTCTTATTCAAATAAATTTTACGCAAGCCAAAATGTGTTGGAACTTCTTCCCACAACTTTGTAACCAATTCCCCAAGAATGTTGTAAACTTCAATTTTGTTCAAACCACTTTCCGCTACATAAAATTCAATTTCATACTGATTTGTAAGATTATTGAACTGGATTTTTTCAATCCCAAATCTTGATTCAGTGTTAACAAGGCGGGCACCACCTTCTTCACAAATACCAAGCAACTTGAATTTGCCCGATTCTTTTTCAAATGGATAGGCTATTGAATAATCATCTTTCCCATACAAAGTTAAATAAGCAAATTCAACACTAGTTTCGGGGACAGAACCAAGGGCAAAAGTAACAGGAATAGATACCAAAGTAGATGTGGAAGAATCAACCAGTCCAGAAACTTTTACAAAAACAGAATCGCCAGCGAATTCATATTCTTCATCCTGCGGTGGCGAAAGAATAGTCCTTTGATATTTTAAAGTAAATTCGAACCGTTTCGCACCTTTGTACAACCCTTTTGGAGTGATGTTTTCAAGAAGCACTCGGATATTTTTTGTTTCGCCAGCGTATCCCGAATCGTCGGGAATTCGAAACTTTCCACCGACACCTTCTCCAAAAAGTCTTATTCTTTCTGGTGAACCAAATTTATTGTGATAGACAAGCAGAGAACTGCTCGAAAATCCGAAATATTTAGGAACAAACTTGACAGTGAACTTTTTCCCTTCGCTTGGGGGAAGAACAAAAGAACCCTCAACACCAACCAATTGGAATTGCTCGAAATCGGGACCCCCGATTTCGACTTTATCCACCAACACTTCTTCATCCGAAAGATTCACAATTAAAGTTGTATCGTAGAAAATTGCTGAATCTCCAATAGTTACTTGCCCAAAGTCTAAATAATTTTTCTTTGTGTCAAAGATAGGATTAATCCCAAAACCCGAAATTATTGTTCTAAGAGTATCACCATAAGATACAGTCAGAATTTCTGCATCGGTGTATCCTAAAATCGGATTGAACCTAAATTCCACATCCAAGCCTTTGCCTGGGTCGATTGCCCCACCGCTCGCACCAGAAATTATCTTAAAACGATTACCAGTGTTCGAAGCCAAAAGAACAGTATCGATGTAAGTGCGAAATTTTCCGACATTTACAACAAAATTTTTAACCACCGAATCCTTTGGATTTCCAACAATAGCAATACCCATATCAACATTTTTAGCAGAAATTTTAGATGGTACAATTGAAAACACACTATCGGAAACATCTGAATTAAGCCAATCAAAATTTCCGACAAGATTCCAAATAACAACATTATTGTCGTTACCACCAGTTGCAAGGAAAAGACCATTAGGAGAAACATCAATAGAGTTGATGCTTCTTTCGTGTGCTGCAATCATTCGTTCAAGGCTCCAATCTTCGGTGTTTCGAACAATTAAAAAGCCAGAGGATGTCCCAAGGAAAAGTAGTTTTCCATCCAGAGAGAATCTTCCGCAAGTAACAAGATTACCTTTATTTTCGGACAAGTCAGCAACGACCGAAAAGGAAGCAGTTTCTAAAATTTTGTAAAAACGGGAATCTTTGAAAAGTACTAAAAGATATACATTATTGGGGCTAAATTCAACATAAGAAATCGCAGAGGTAAAAGTAATATCTTGGTATAAAATGTCGTTTGCTGGCAAAGAATACACAACAATTCTACTTTCCAGATCACCTTGATTAAAACAAGCAACGAGGAGCGAATTGTCGGGAGAAATTGCAAGATATGATATGAGGAAATCTTGTTCGGAAAACAACTCCTTTATATTTTTTGTTTCCAAATCCAATTGATAAACCTTATTACCAATGCCGATGAACGCAAATTTGGACTTTTTGTCGAAAGCCACAAAACAAACTTCTTTATTTGAAGTGACTGGAATAGAATCCAGCCTCATTTGTACGAAATCTCCAACGTAAATCATAATGTTGTTTTGTGGCAAACCTTTCTGCGAGGCAATTAAAATACAATATTGGTCGTTCGGTGAAAAATCACTTACGTACACTGGTATCTTAAAAATTTCAAATGAATTAATCAAATTTCCCGAAAGGTCATAATATCCCAATGAGTATACCCCGCCTGGAAAGCGAACACTCACATAGTTTTTCCCAGAGTTATTGAATATCGTTTGACCAAGAAAATTAGCAACAGAAACCCAATTTGGGTATTTTGAAAGCATTACTACTGTTTGGGAAGAATTCTTACTTGAACTATAAAATGAAAAGGATGCAAGGTTATTATCCCCAAGGAATTTAACTCTCGAAATGTCTCCCGACGGTCCTACTAAACTGGTGATAACTTTTGGTGATGCATTCATTATATTTGGTGTGGAATATAACCTAATAACACCATTACCACTGCAAGTAATTAAGGTATCATTTTCTGTGATTTCTATTCTATTAACGATAAAGTTGGTTATGTTCATTCTGTGGAGAAGGTAACCATTATTGAGATTATAAAAATTTAAACTGCCAGACATAGTTCCCAAGGCAAGAACATTTGCAGAAGAAGTCAAATCTATTGCACTGACAGAAGTTCCCTCTATCGGAAATTCTTTGAGCACATTCCAACTATCGGTATCGAACACAAAAATTGCATTTGTTGTTACTGTAACCAATTTTTTAGAATCCTTGCTGAATTTAAATGGAAAATACTGTACGTAAGCGTAACTTTTGGAAGGATTTAATTGCTTTACCAACTGCCAATCGCTTGTTCGCCAAATATAGATTTGTTGTACGCTATTTGAAGCAGCCAAATATCTTCCGTCGGGACTAAACTCGATATTTGTAATTGAACTACCCATTGTAGAAAGGGTTTTGACTAATAACTTACTTTCTATTTCCCAGATAATTACATTACCAGAAGAAGAACCAGCGGCAACCAATCTACTGTCGGGGCTAATATCTAATCCCGTCAATAAATTATATCCAAAATTATCAATATTACTTAAAAATTCACACTTCTTCGACCAATCCTGTGTATTCCAAACATTTACTTTGAAATCGGAGCCACACGAAGCAAGATACCTTCCATCATGGCTAAATTTCAAACCAGTGACTTTTTCGTTATGCGAATTCAATAGTACAACTCTTGCCAAATTTCTATCTACAACTTTGACCCTCGAAAAATCAGAAAAAGCAAGGTAGTTTCCTTGGGAACTCCAATTAAACGCTTGTCCATCATATTTTAAAGTCCAATCAATTGAAAAAGGTTCAATCAACTTGGAACGCTCTTCTTTTGTTGTGATACGCACCAAACATTTATTAGAGGCTGGCGGTGGAATTTTTGTCCACTTCCAGGTCAAACCTACCGCACTATCGGTTAGCAATTTCCAGGTATTTCCTTTGTCGGTACTGTATTCAATTACAACAGGCTCGTAAGGAGAAATTTTGTCCCAGGTAATTATCGTATCGCTTCCCAAACCAAAAACTTCACCACCATTTGGATGGACAACAACTAAACTGTTGATTTTAGATGCTTTCCTATTTCCAGAAACAAAATATGTCAATGGACAAAAAGATTCGACAAAAGTTAATTTTGTAAATGTCTGTATTGTATCTTGTGGAGTGTAAGTTATATTGATTTGTATAGATTCC
Organism: Candidatus Kapaibacterium sp.; assembly: GCA_013414795.1. GTDB lineage: Bacteria > Bacteroidota > Ignavibacteria > Kapaibacteriales > UBA2268 > Naka2016. The sequence continues at coordinate 1,076,565 of CP058732.1, read as the reverse complement.
CCATCTTCGAGAATAAATTGGCGTGGACTAACGACAAAATCTGGATTGCTGGACACAACATCAGTTACCTCGAATCTTCGATTTACTGCTGTAACTGTGAAACTGGTATCGAAAGGAACTCCAACTTGCTTCTCTCCAAATTTTAGAAAACTTGGTGTTGCTTTTAGATAGGCAGTTCCTTTGGGCGGTAATTTATAAACAAACTTATCGGATAATTTTCCTGGAAGATACTGAATTTCAACATTGGATGATATCCCTCGGCATTGTTGTTCACTTAACCATTCTATTTCGCAATATTGCATTCTATGTTCGATTTGCATTAATTCTAAAAAAATCCTAAACAATTCCTCGTTTGGATTTACATTTTCGAAAAGCCGTCCGCCAGTTTTCGATGTAATATCTTTTAAGCAATCCGAACTGGGTTCCCCAACAACAATAGCGTATACTGTTATCTCGCTTTTAAATGCCTTGGTAATAATTTCCCAAGTTTTCGGTTCGAAATTTGGCTGCCCATCGGAAAGAAAGATAATTATTTTTTTAAATCTGCCTCTTTCAGCAACACCGATGCTTCCCAAAACTGGTCCAAGAAACGCAGCATCATAGTTTGTTCCACCACCAATCATCAAGGAATTTATTGCTTTCTTGAGTAAATCTTTGTTCGTAGTAAAGCCTTGATTCAAATAAAATTGGTCATCAAAACTTGTTATAGCACATTCAGTTGTGTTGGGGTCGAGCAAGTCGACCCATAATTTTGCAACTTCTTTAACAATGTCAATCTTATTATCTTCACCCATAGAACCGCTAATATCGATGCAAAGCACAGAAGACAAGTTACGGCTTTGAGCCGACTGAATACAATTAAATGAAAGAACTTCACGCTGAATTCCTTCCTCAATAACTACAAAATCATCTTTGTGCAAATCTACAACGACATTACCAGAAGAGTCGAAAACCAAAACCTTGGCTTTCATTCGTGGGAAATTGGAATCATCGATATCATAAACGATTAATTTACTAAAGAGTTGGAAAGAACATAGAAAAGTCAACAAAATTGAGAAGAATTTTTTCATAAAAAATTTTAAAATTTGTCCCCCAAACAACTACTAAACACATAAAAGGGGAAAAAGTTTCATTTTCTCACTTTATCTGCTTTTTAACAACAACAACGACATTGCGGGAATAGAACCTTCCCTCGGGAAGCGAATTTGGAAATTCTTGCTTTTCCTTGCCAAGTCCAATAGATTTCGAATTTTTTACTCCCAACGCCTTTTGTACAGCATCGGCACGATTTTGAGACAAAACCTTGTTGTAGGATTCGTCACCAGTAATATCTGTTGAACCGTATATTGTAACTGTGGAATTCTCTGGAATCCTCGACTTTATGTAATTGACAATCCTCTTGTTGTTTCCTTCGATTGTCCATTTGTCGAAGTCAAAGAGAATCAAACGAAACCTATCAATTTGATACATACCTTCAACATTTTCTTTGGGTTTGACAAACGAAACCAACTCGAAATTTGTTATGGAATCTTTTGCACCGGAACCATTTCCCAAAACATCCCTTGCAGTCAAGAATCCATAAATCCTTAAATCGCTCCAATTGTTTCTTTGCAAAAAATTATTGATATCAATAATTTTAAAAGGCTTACTTTCCGTTCCTTCATAGTGGCTAATCAAATTCCGACTTTCGCTTCCTACAAATACTTTTACTTCTACACGGGAAATGGAAGTATCCGAGGAAACATTTCCTCGGTAGCCCACTTTGTCGACGCTGGCTTTTCGCTCGATAGTAGTAATTTCCACTGGTTGTAAAATTTCCCAATCGTCGGAAATTATTTCCACACGTCGATTTTCCTCTGCTTTCAAACTGTCATCGATTGGTGTGGAACTTTTGTCTGGTAAATTCTTGTACACAATTTGAATTCTATTTGGGTTTATTCCCCAAACATTTTCAAGATAACTCTTTACATTTTCAGCTCTTCTTTTGGACAAATTAAGATTGTTCTGTTCAATGCCAATGTTCGAATTACAACCAACAAGCGTAATCTTTGCATTTGGTTTCTCCGCAAGCCTTTTACCAATTATATTTAACAAATTGTAGTAAATGTCTAATGTCGTGCTCTTGTTGAGGCTATCTAAATTGAACTGCTTCAAATCCGATTTCTCGAGCATAACATAGCGTTCAGGTATTTTGTCACTTCCTTCGTCGAAGAAAATGTAATTCAATAAAGGTTCTAATCGAGTTGCTATGTACTCTTCGACCTTAATTTTTGGATTTTTGACAAAATTACCAATGCTGTCGACTGCGAACAATTCTAAACTTGCTTCGATTTTCTTTGGCTTATAAAGAAATACTGTGTCTGTTCGATTATAAACAATTTGCTTGATTATCGAATCTTTCGTTTCAATTGTATATTCATCGACATATTCTATTCCAATTTTAATAGGATTTTCTGGCTCATAGTTGATTTGAACATAAATAGAATCAATCTTGAAAACTTTCTCTTCGATTTTCGGTTTCTTAGTTTCTTTCTTTGAATAATATCTTAAACACAAACCCGCAGAAATCCAAGAAACCTTCCATTCCAGGTTTTCGGTAACATTCAATAGTGGAACAGAAAAAGAAATTTCTGGTGTGATTGTATATTTCCAATCCCTTGAAAGAGGAAATTCGGCACCAACTCGTCCAAGAACAAACAGTTGCAATTTTTGAACATTTGGAATAGTTCCATCAAATACATTTCGCAAACGAGAATGGGTATCGTTTCCGTTACTATCGAGGAAGGTAACTCCATTCGAAGGTTTTGTCAACCTTTCTTCTTGGTGGAAAGAGTATTTTACAAGAAATGTAGAATTCATTCCAGCACTTATAAAAAGGTATTTCAAAGGCTTAAAGGTAATCATTGGTTCAATGAACAGCCCTTTTAAATCCGCATCCAGTCTATGCTCAAATTCCCCTTGAATTGCCTCTCCATTAATGATGAAATATGTTGTTTCGGGGCGGCGGAATTTTCCCGAAAGCGAAATGTATCCCAAGCGAGGACTCAAAAAAATTCTAGGCGTTACAAGGCTTGAAAACTCGCCGCCAACCGAAAATCCCCAGCCATTCCCACGCTCGAAATTTGGACAACAATTGGGAAAACCAGGTAATTTTTGGAAATTTCCGCTATGATTATTGTTGTTAATCGAGCCAGAGAGACCATAGGAATTGTTTTGAGAATAGCCAAGGTAAACCAAATCCAGGAGAATACAAACAGAAATGAGCACTTTTCTCATTGTTTTCCAACAATTTGTAAAAAGCAAAAATAAATAATTAAATCAAAATTTCAGAAATGATTTGCACAAGTGGGTTCGATTATTCAACTGTGCAAAATCAGTGCAGAAAAAAATGGAAATAGTGAAATAAAAGGAAAAAGTTAAAAACGAAATGTTGAACTTATGCGATTTTGCTGATGTGTTTGATATGGCTAGTGACCCTAACGGGATTCGAACCCGTACTACCACCTTGAAAGAGTGGTGACCTAACCATTAGTCGATAGGGCCATCACAAAAACAAATACAAAATTAAGCAAAAGAAAATAAATTAACGAAACTTTTTAAAAAATATTTTTCAAAAGCATTTAGATTAAACATTCTATTGCTTTTGCAAGGCATCTTAAATACTTTCGTTTACAACTTCTTTTTCTTCGATAGTTTCTGTCTTGGTAATCATCGAGCCGAACATTAAAATTAAAGATGTTAGAATAATAATTTGAATAACCAAGGATTTGTTAACAAAAGGTACCAAGCGAGTTGGTTCGATTGAAAGAAAAAGCAAAATTGTAATTAACCCACGAGGAGCAACAAAGAGCAAAGGTTGTAGCGGCAAACGAAGAATTTTCAATTGAACAGCACGCAATAAAAAAATTAGGAGAACAATCGCCAAAGCCCAGGGTAGGGTAACAATATTAACCAGCTCGGAGGTTTCGATAAAATAACCAAAAAGCAAAAAGAATAAACTACGGACAAGGAATGTTCCTTCGGCAATCAAATCCATAAATTTTTTTACTTCTGATTGTATCTCAAATGTGCAGAATCTTTGCAAAAACTTTATATGCTTGAAATCTTCGATATTCGATAATATTAAACCAAAAATTAAAATAAAAACTAAAGCGGGAAGATGAAAAAATTTAGAAATAGCGTATATTAATACAATCAATAAAACAACAGGCACAAATTTCACGTGGTGTTCAATCCTTCTAAGCAAGGTAGCCAGACTAAAAGTTGCAACAACAGATACTAGAAACATAATCACAAATTGTAAAGAAACTTCAATAAGAGCGGGTATACCTATTGACCTGTTTACTACAAAGAAATTAAAAATAAGAACTCCAATAATGTCCGAAAAACTGCTTTCGTAAATCACAAATTCCTTTTGAGTGGGTGGAAAATTCCGAACACTTGGTATTGCAATAGCACTACTGATAACACATAATGGAATGGAACTTAACACACTGTCCCAAAAGTCGTAACCAAAGACAGTACTCATCAAATAAGCCAGCAGAAAAATCAAAAGTACCACAGGTAATAGAGCACCCAAAAAGGAGGATAGAATCATCTTGGCTTTTGAGGCTTCTAACTTTAACTCCAGGGAGCCCTCCAAAACAATTAAAATCAAACCAACTGTGCCTAAAATTGGTAAGGCTGGGGATAAATCTGGAATTTGAATTCTCAAAAGAGTCGTTATTTGTTTAACTAACCACCCTAAAAAGAGAAGTAAAATCACCGAGGGAATCTTTGTTTTTATGAAAGTTAAATCGAATAAATAGGAAATTATTAACAACACACAAAGTGTGATTATGATTGCATTTTCCATAATCCAATCTAAATATACAACTCAAAAACTTAGATTGCGAGGAAATTTAGCAAGAGACTGCTTACAAAAACTATGCTCACTTGATAAACAACTCGTCTACGGGAACAATCTTTACCTTCTCGGGTAGTACTTTCAATGGAAAAGTGGATATCTCTTTGTCTTCGTTTAAAACTTCTTCTGGTTTAGGAGTTGGATAAGTAATAGGACTTGGCACGTTGTTTACTAATTCTTCCTTAAACTTTTGGGCATCTTTGGTTACGATAGCAAATTTAATGTTGTTATACTGGATGTGCTTTTTAATAGCGGCATTCACTTGTTCAAGAGTTAGGCTATTTATCTTATTCCTCAAAAACTCGATATAATTGCCATTGTCTTTAATGTTATAGAATTTGCTATCAACTTGGTATCCCAATCGTTCCATTGTTGTTTGAGCATAGAAAAGACAATAATTCAACAAGAATTTTTTTGTTAATTCAAATTGCTCTTTTGTCAAACCGCTATCAACCACTTTTTTAAGTTCACGAAGTGCTGCTCGCAAAGCGAAAAACCTTGCTTCGTGTGGAACTGGACGAATCCAAACTTCGAAAATTTGTTTCCTTCTTGGGTTGTTTGGTTGGGGAAAACGCAATGCTCCACCATTTAAAAATGCTTCGATATAGGCATAATCTCCATAATTCAAGCCACGTGCTTCACGAATGACTTGATACAAATGACTGGAAGAATTTCTATGCTCTCCAAACCAAGATTTGAAAAGCCAAAGAGCAAAGAAGTCCTCGTCGCCTCGAACAACATCAATTGGAAAGCCAAAACTAATAGCAGTTGCATTGCAATCCTTCTCGACAAGGGTAAATTCATATCCATCAATTGGCTTGGGATTTATTTCTGGATAAGTTACAATATTGCCATCTGCCAAAGCAGAAGTTAAATCTGATTTTAATTTTTTTGGCAAATCCTCGGGAAAGTTTCCACCGAGTGCAACGACAAAATTGTTTTTATTAAAATATTGCTTGTAAAACAATTTAACATCATCAAGGGTGATATTCTTAAGTCCTTCGATAGTTCCTTCGGAAATGTGACCGTAGGGAGTCTCTTCAAAAATAAAATTGTAAAGAGTGGCTTTTCCCAACTCTTCGTCGCTCGAATATCGAAGGTCTTTTTCAAGGTAATTAATCATTTCACTACGAATGCGTTCGAAATCTTCTTGCTTGAAAGCGGGCAAAGTAATTGCTTCTTCGAACAATGGAAGAAAAGCATTGATGTTGTCAATGTGGGTTCTGCCATAGAACACAGTCATTTCTTTATCGACTTTTACAGAATATGAAGACGCAATTGGGAAAAGTTTGTCGAGTATTTCTTCGTAGGAGTTCTTTTGTGTACTTCCTTCGGCAATGAGCCTTCCAGTTAACATAGAAAGCCCTTCTTTACCCTTTGGGTCGTTTTGAGAGCCAACCTTAAACCAAACGATAAAAGAAACAGTCGGGTCGTCGGGAACTTTCATCTCTAAAACTTTTGTATCTTCCATTTTTTTCACACCACAATTACTTAATGCAAAAAATACAATGCAGATAACCGAAAACAAACCTAACTTTTTCATTACTTACTCCCTTTTAAAACAACAACGGTTCTTTTGTTGGGTTGAAAGTATGTTTTAGCAACATTGGAAATATCCTCGGGGGTAATAGTTTCAAGTGTTCTATAGAATTCATCAATAACCTTCATATCTGCTGAAAGAGCAAGAGGACGGGCAAGAATGGACGCAACTTTACCAGGCGTTTCAAGTCCCATTAAAAACGAAAATTTCATATTCTTTTTCAAATCTTCAAGTTTCTTGGCGTCGGGTAAGTTCTGTTGGAAGAACTCTATTGTTTTATAAACTTCGTTTTCCACATATTCAATGTCTTTTTCCTCTTTGGGTTGAGACCAAATCATCCAAAGAAATGGGTCACGGTTGAAATTAAATTCTTCTTCGAGGAAAAGCACTTTTTGCTCCCTAATGTACAACTTTTTGAACAAATCGCTGTTTTCACCAAAAGCAAGTCGACCGAATAAAATCGTAGCCACATAGTTTTTATCTGTAGGATTGAAAGACATACCTTTATAAGCGATTGCAAGAATTGGAGCAGTTTTCCCAGGATAGTTGACAACTTTTCGCTTTTCTTTGGTTTGTTCTGGCTCGGGTTCGATTTCCGGTGGAACATACCCTTTTTGCCAACTGGAATAATATTTTTTGACCAGGGCAAAAGTTTTGTCATAATCAATATCGCCAACAATTAAAAGAACACAATTATCTGGTCGGTAATATCTCTTGAAGAAAGAAAGACTATATTCATACATTGTTGGCATTGCCTTAATATCCTCTTCGAAACCAATCGTTGTATGCTTGTAAGTATGTTTTTCAAATGCTGTGTTGCACAATGCTTCCCAAATCCAGAAAAAGGGGCTTGCTTTACCTTTTCTATATTCACCATAGACAGCACCAGACTCGGTTTGAAAATCTTGCTCTGGATACCACAAATTCTGGAATCTATCGCTTTCCAAGTCCATAACTTTTTCTAAGTTGTCAGCAGTGAAATTGAGGTGGTAGCAAGTATAGTCATCTGTAGTGTAAGCATTGCCGTCGGCACCCATTTCAGTCAATATCTTATCATAAACATTTCCAGGATATTTCTTTGTCCCTCGAAACATCATATGTTCAAAGAAATGGGCGAAACCTGTATGACCAGGTTCGTATTCATCACGGCTTCCCGTTCGTACAATCGTATAGTACGAAACCAAGCCGTTGCTGGGCATTTTGATTAGTATCACCTTCAAACCATTCTCTAATGTTTCTGTTTTAAACTCGTATGGAAAAAAGCCATTTTTGTTTGAGGAATTCATAAGCATAATAGCCCCAAAAATGATTAAAATAAAAGAAAGTGATTTTTTCATACTCATTACTCCATTTACTTAACTTCTCTTTCGATAAAAATTTGGATTAATGCCATATTTTCTAATTTTATTATGAAGAGTTTCTCGGCTTACGCCAAGCATAGCAGCCGCTTTGCTGACATTCCCATTGCAATTTTCAAGAGTGCGCTCGATTTTCAATTTTTCGACTCGCTCGATATCTGTCTTAATGTCGCCACCACTGGTAATGGGTGGAAGCACAACCTCACTTTCGGTTGTCGTTTGTTCCTTGCCAAGAAACTTTCTCAAATCTGGTATCTCAATCGTATCCTTTTCGGTATACTCGCAAACAATTCTAATTGTGTTAATTAGTTCACGAATATTTCCAGGCCAAGGTTGTTCTTGCAGAAACTCAATCGCCGAAGGCGAAAAGAATTTCGTTTTGCCACTTTCAAGATTGAACTTTGCAAGATAATATTGAACTAACTCTGGAATATCTTCTTTTCTCTGGCGTAAGGGTGGGACATAAATTTCGCATTCTCGCAAGCGATGGTAAAGTTGGCTACGGAACAGACCTTGCGATACCATTGCAGATAGGTCTTTATCAGTTGCAGAAACAATCCGCACGTCGACTTCTTCGTTCTCGCTACTGCCAATTTTTCGAATAATTTTCTCTTCAATTGGATTCAACAACGATGCTTGCAGTTCAAGGCTTAACTCGCCTATTTCATCAAGGAACAAAGTTCCTCCATTCGCTTTTTGGAATAAACCATCTTTGTTCATGGAAGCACCAGTATATGCTCCTTTAACGTGTCCGAACAATTCGCTCTGGAAAAGTTCACGTGGAATATTGGGTATATCGACGATAACAAAAGGCTTTTTAGCCCGTCGGCTAACAGAATGCAAGGCTTGGGCAACAAGTTTCTTTCCAGTACCAGTTTCCCCAGTGATTAACACATTCAAGTCTGTTCTTCCAAAACGAACAATGCTATAGCCAAGGTCCAAAATATGCTCCGAACTGCCAATTATACCGTTGGCACGAAGAAATTGCAAAATTTCAGTTTTATCTTTGTGTTCTGGCAAATTAATAGCACTTTGCAATACTTCCTTTAACTTTTCCGCACTAACCAGACTTTTTTCAATAAAATTAACAGCCCCAAGTTTAGTTGCTTTAACGGCAGTCTCAATCGTACCTTTCCCAGTAATCATAATTACAGGAATAAAAGGATGGTTCTTTCGGCAGTATTCCAAAACATCGATACCATTCATATTGGTATCGGGACCAAATTCTATGTCGAGTAGTAATGCACCAATCTTTTTACTGAACTTGTCAATGTAAGCAATCGTATCTTCGGGGGTATGCACCATATGGGTTTCGTAGTTAAAACCTTGCACGATTTCTGCTACTGTCGAGCAAAAATCGTAATTATCGTCTGATATAAGGATTAACATTTTTCCCTCTTTTCAATTCAAAATCTATACAAAATTAATCTTTTATTTCCAATGTCATAACTTTAAGGGAGTCGTATAATGCTCTGAAATGAATACTATTTTTTGTTTTGAAACTTGGATTCCACTTTGCGTCTATGAACATACCCAAAGTGGGATTTGTATATGTAAGATAGTTTAGCGTGTCGCCAACTTCGTTTATTGTTTGTGTCTTTAAAATAGTCTCGTTGATTTGAGCCAGCACTCGGCAGAATTTTCGTTCATCCAACCCTCCTACTTTTATTTTTTTCGTTGGGCTAACGAACTTGTACAAAATGCCATCAGAATGTAAGACATATCTTTCCTTTCTTTCCCCCTTCGTTATTGTTCCCCATTCAATTGTTAAATTCTTCGTTTTTTCGCTGATGCAAAATGGATACTTTGTTGTACAATTCAACAAAAAAAGAAATACCCCAAACAAAATTAGTATTCTATTTCTTTTCATTTTGAATTTCTGGTAGTATATTTTGCAAAAAATATTCAAGTCGTTGGATAACTTCATCTTTGCCGAGTACTTCCATAGTTTCGAACATTCCAGCACCATAGGACAAGCCAGTAATCGCCAACCTCAATGGATGTATCACTTCTTTCAATTTTAGATTTCGCTCGTTCAAATATTTTAAAACTTCGTCGTGAACGGTTTGATGTGTAAAGTCTTCGATAGTTCTCAACAAATTCAAAATGTTTTCAAGATGCTCTTTGGTGGTGTCGCTCCAATGTTTTTTAAAATATTCCAAATCATACTGTTTGGGTTTTTCAAACATATATGGAGCAAAGTCGATAATTTCGGGTAATTTCTTAACTCGCTCTCGAAGTAGAGCAACAACTTTTCTTAAATATTCATCGGAAAGATTAAAATAGCCTCTTTGCTCTACCCAAAAGCGAAATTCAGAAGCAAGTTCGTCGATAGGTTTTGAATAGAGATATTTGGCATTAATTGCGTCGAGTTTTACAACATCAAAGATGGCACCAGCCTTGTTTACTTTTTCTAATTCAAATTTATCTATCAATTCTTGAACAGAATAGATTTCTCTGTCGGCAGAAGGATTCCAACCAAGTAAAGCAATAAAGTTAACAAATGCTTCGGGGAAATAGCCTTTGGCTATGTAATCCTCGACGGCTACGTCACCTTGACGTTTGCTCAACTTTGTTCTGTCTTTATTTAAAAGAAGTGGTAAATGTGCCAACTTTGGGATTTCCCAGCCGAAAGCATTGTAAAGCAAAATATGTTTTGGAACCGAAGGCAACCATTCTTCTCCCCGAATTATGTGAGTGATTTCCATCAAATGGTCGTCGACAACATTTGCTAAATGGTATGTGGGATATCCGTCCGATTTTAATAAAATTTGGTCGTCAACATCCTTCGAATTTACAGATATTTCCCCTCGAATTATGTCATAAAATTGAATTTCTTGATTGTCTGGAACTTTCAATCGAATTACATAAGGAACTCCTTGCGAGATTAATTCGTGGGTTTTTTCAATTCCAAGCGTAAATTGGTTACGCATTGAATACCTATCGTACTTGAACTCGTGATGTGGACTCTTTTGGCGGGCTTCCTCAAGTTCTTCTGGGGTGTCGAATGCATAATAAGCCCAGCCCTTTTCAATTAGCAAGTCAGCATGCTTTCGATAAATTTCCAACCTTTGGGATTGGTAATATGGACCATAAGGTCCACCAATGTGTGGACCTTCGTCAAACTCAATTCCCGCCCAGGTAAGAGTTTTTATCAAATTCTCTACTGAACCCTCAACATAGCGAGTTCGGTCGGTATCCTCTATTCTCAAGATTAATTTGCCATTGTGCTTTCGAGCAAAGAAGTAGTTGTATAAAGCAGTACGAAGCCCTCCAACGTGAAGATATCCAGTCGGCGATGGTGCGAAACGAACTCTAACTGACATTTTCACCCACAAAAAATAATCAAACTACAAAATTACAAAATTGTATGCGAGTTGGAGAATTTTATAATTATTAATACATGAAACTGAATTAATCAATCGAACATTTGAGGAAGAATTCAAAAATTTAACAATAATACTCATTAATTGAAAACCTTGTGTTGTTTTGAATATAAAGAAATAATATTTTCATAGTTTTTAAAAAATATTTTTTATTTTGCATTTTGTTTATTATAGAAGTAAGAACAATGGGCAGAAAAGCATCTGAAATCATTGGAATCAATGTTGACGAGTTAGTTCATCAACTCAATTGTGCATTAGCCGAAGAATGGCTTGCTTTTTATCAATATTGGATTGGAGCCCGCTTGATGGTGGGTCCTATGCGAGGCGAAATAGAACCAGAACTTCTTCTCCACGCAAACCAAGAACTTAACCACGCTGTCCTTGTTGTCGACAGAATCATTCAACTCGGAGGGACACCAATTATCACACCAGAAGACTGGTTCAAATACGCACGTTGCAAATACGACGCTCCAACCGACCCTTACATCGAGGTTATACTTCAACAAAATCTTGAAGCGGAACGATGTGCAATACAGCGTTATCAAGAAATTGCCTCCTTTACCAACGGGAAAGATTTTGCTACATATCAAATGGCAGTAACAATTTTAAACGAAGAACTTGAACACGAAGAAGACATTGAATCGTGGATTGCTGACATTAATCGCTTAAAAGAGGAAATAAAACAGATTCGTTTTTAAAGCCAAGAATCACTTTGGATTACTCTTCAACTCTGGTGGCAAAACATAAAACTTTGGTGGTATTTTGCCCGTGGTGTCTTTTTCATTTTCTTTTGGGGGAATTGAATTGATTTTTGGCTCTTGCTTCACTCGTTGTTTACTCTTGGGCGGAACAATGCTAAAACGTTCGTAATTTGTAAACACTAATTTAGGAATAGAACTCTTTTCCGATTGGTAAAAATTATTTTCCACTTTGCCTACTTTATCCACCTTTGGTTCGGTGTTTTCCTTTTGCGGTGTTTTGTTGATTTCTTGAATTTTACCAAGATTCTGTTCCTCTTTTTTTACTTCTTTGAAGCGAAAAGCATAACTTTTGGAAGAAAATGAATATTCAAAAAAACCAGAATTAGATAGGCAATCTAAAAAGGAACGAAAAGGAATTTGCAATTTTCCACCAACCAGAAGCGTTGGGAGTTGCATTTGAAATTCTCTTTCCATCCCAAATTTGTCAATCAACGCAAAGAACCTCGAACCAGGTAAGAAAACGAAAGTATTTTTACCAAATCTAAAAGTAAAATTCTCTTGCTTACTATTGTCGAAAGTAAAGTATTCAAATTTCCGAATATTCGAAATTGTGATTGATTGAATATGACCATCGAAAGAGAAAAATTGCTTCTGTGCATAACCATCTATGCACAGAAGCAAAGCAATCATTCCAATGAAGCAAAACTTCATAATAATTTGCTTTTATTGTTTTTGCTCTGGGTTTGGTGGATTTTCAATTGAAATCAATTCAAGTTCAAATATCAAAGTTGCATTTGGTGGAATGGTTGGTGGAGCACCCTTTTCTCCCCAGCCAAGATGTGGCGGTACGAAAATTCGCCAGATAGAGCCTTCTTTCATATGCGTAATTGCTTCTTTCCAGCCAGGCACAAGTTTTGCAACTTCGAGAGTAACTGGACTTCGAGTGTATGTATTGTCGAAGACAGTCCCATTTAAATATTGGGCTTTGACGTGCATCTTGACAAAGTCGGTTTCCTTGGGGATTCTGCCTTTACCTTCACGAAGAACGATGTATTGAAGTCCAGATGGTGTTTCAATCACACCAGGTTTCGTTCGATTGCTATCAAGAAAAGTCTTGCCTTCCGCAAGATTTTTGGGTGCCTGTTGAAGCAATTTTTGTTCTTCTTGTTTCATTCTTTCGTCTTGTCGACTTAACATAATTTTTTGGAATTCGATACGGAAAGAATCCAATTCATCCCGAGTCATAAAAGTAGAATCACCTTTAAAAGCGTTTCTAAATCCAAGGATAAGATAATCCATATTGACTTTCAACGAATCCCGCATCATTTGTCGACCAATGTCGTAACCAATCATATAACTTGCCTTGTCGTCGGGATTGGTGGGTTTGGGCAAATTGGTCTTAATTCTTTCGCCACTACAAGCAACGAATAAGAAAATTGCAAAAAGAGTTACGATGTTTTTCATAGCAATTCCAAATATTAAAAAACAAAATTACAAAGAAAATTTTTGAAAATTGAATGAAATTAATTAACTTGCTATGTTACAAGTAGATTAAACAGAAAAATGACAGCAGATTTTAAATTTCCAAACGAAATAGACCCACTTGGAAGCAATATCAACCGAACTTTGGATTTCCAAAAAATGCCCAATTTGCGTCAAAAACAAGTCTCTTTTCGAATTGGCGAAATACTTCGAGGTAAAATCATTGAAGTTATTTCCCCGCAACAGGCTGTCATTTCTTTGCCCAATGGTACCTTCACTGCCGAAATTTCTGGGAGGTTTCAATCTGGCGATGAACTTTTTTTCCGAGTTCAAGCCGTCGACCCATCTCTGGTATTAAAAATTCATAGCGTCTTCGTAACAAAAGACAACAAAAAATTACCAACTAACGAACTAATTCGAATTCTCGATTTACCAAAAACGCCTCTTTTCGAATCAATTGTCGAACGGACGAAAGAAAGGGCAAACGTTATTCTGCGTGATGAATTAATTTCGCAGGCAAAATATGCAAACAACTTATTGGAAAACAACCCAAAAACAAATCTTTCACTCATTTTATACTTTATCGATTTTGCTCTTGAAAACAATTTGGAACCTTCCAAAGAATTTTTTCAACATTTTAAAACTCTTTTTGAAATAAATGACTTATTTCCTAAACTTTGGTCTATTATTATTTCAAACATAGAACTTTTCCCCGACAGTGTTAGAAGACAAATTCAAACAATTAGAAATTCCGTTCAATCAAATCAACTAATTAACATTTTCAAACTGCTTTCACCAAATTTCTTCTACAATGAGGACAATTTGTTTGAACTGTTACTTTCAAAATTAGATTTCAATACCTTATCTGGGGATATCAAATCAATCCTTGAAAGTTTAAAAAAATGGTACACTTCCTTTTGGGTTGTTAACACATCTGCCACTTTGTCCTTTGGAACCACACTTTATTTCATTTTACCCTACATTTGGGAAAACAACATTCGATTTACGACTTTAAGGTATAAAAGGAAAAGATTTGGAACCGTGGAAGAACAAAAAATTGCATTCGAAGATGAAGAATTGATTGAACCAATTCGAGGAAACATCGAAGAGGAATTTCAGCACTTCTTCTCGAATGAAGATGGAAAAAAGGAACTGAATCTAATGCAACAACATTTCAAAAGGCAGTCTCGCAAGGAAGGCACACGCTTGATTGTTAAAACACCCTTCGGTGCTGTGCAAATCCTACGAATTTTAAATCTCAACCCAGAAAACCCATCCAACGTGTCGATTGTAATTTAGTTGATTTATAGTAATTTTGTTGATTTATTTACTCACAACAAGAATATGAATTATCAAATTTATTTATTTAACTCGTTGACAAGGAAAATAGAAAAGTTCACACCACTCGAAGATAAAATTGTCCGAATGTATTCTTGCGGACCTACGGTTTATAATTTTGCCCATATTGGAAATATGCGTTCGTTTCTATTTGCAGATTTACTGCAACGAACTTTGCGAGTTGTCGGCGGTTACAAAGTTCGTTGGGTAATGAATATCACCAACATCGATGATAAGACTATTCGAGACAGTTCAATAGGAAGTCCAGCCTGGTTGCCCGAAATGGGCAAACAAACCGATGACCCCTTGAAGAACCTTTTGAAATTCACCGAGTACTATCGAAAAGCATTTATCGAGGATATACAAAAACTTGGCATCAATTTGAAAGATTTTTACAAAATGCCAAAAGCGACCGATTACATACCACAGATGCAGGAACTGGTTCGAAGAATTGTTGAAAAAGGCTTTGGCTACATTGTCAACGGTTCTGTCTATTTCGATGTGAGTAAATGGCGACAGTATGATATTTATGGAAAACTATATCATATAGATTTTGAAAAATTCCGTGAAGGCTCACGAATCGATTCTGACTCTTATGATAAAGATGAATTTTCAGATTTTGCCCTTTGGAAGGCTAAAAAAGAAGGCGAACCATTCTGGGAATTTACATTAAATGGTATTAAATGCGACGGTCGACCAGGTTGGCATCTTGAATGCTCGGTGATGGAACGAGAAATTTTAGGTTTGCCATTTGATATTCACACTGGCGGTGTTGATTTAAAATTCCCCCATCATGAAGACGAAATAGCACAAAGCAAGGCAGGTTATGGCGTCGAACCAACAGTTTTTTGGTGCCACAATGAGTTTCTGCTTGTTGAAGGAAAAAAGATGAGCAAATCGCTCGGAAATTTCTACACTCTTCGGGATTTGCTTGAAAAAGGTATCGACCCAATAGACATCCGCTATCTAATGCTTTCTGCTCATTATTCGACACAATTAAACTTCACATTCGACGGTTTGAACTCTGCAAGGAAAGCAAGAATGCGTGTTCAAAATTACATTTACGAATTGTTCGACAACAAGAACGCTACTGGTAAACAAATTGACATACAAAAATTAAATGATTCCGTTTTCGGCGAATTAGCAAACGATTTGCAAACACCTCGTGCATTGGCAAATCTTTTCGAATTTATCAACGAAAATCCAGCCAACGAAATTTCGATGGAATACGCAAAAGATTTACTTCAATTTTTCGACAATCTTAACAAAATTTTTAATGTTTGGAAAATCGAACCAAGACCAGAAATAGAAGTTCAAATCCCAGATGAAGTTAAAGAAATGGCAGAAAAACGTTTTCAAGCCAGGAAATCAAAGAATTTTGCACTTGCCGACCAGTTGCGTGATGAGATAAAAGCCAAAGGCTTCCAAATTGTTGATACAAAAGACGGTTACATTATTGAACCACTTGAAAAATAAATTTTGAAAAAAATATAAAATCGAAATATCAAAGTTTTGAAAAGTGTTTTCTTTTAAAACATAAGAAAAATCGATATAGTAATTAATAATACTTTCAAATCATTTCATAAACCAAATTAGTCGACTTGAAATTATTTTTTTAGTATTGTAACAAAATCCACTTTATTCTTTTATTCAATATTTATTACTATTTATTTATTATGTGGAGGTTAAATGAAATATTTTCTCTACTTTGTGATGTTTCTTACACTAAATGAAGTGCTTCTGGCAAAAGTTATTGAAGTTTGCCCTTCTTGCCAACACACAAGGCTATTGTCTGCCGTGCAAGAAGTGCAACCTGGGGATACGATATTAATTCGTTCGGGTGTCTACACCACTTCTGAATTCATCAATAATTTGCAAGGAACTTCGGATAAATGGATTACGATTACCGCATCTCCTGGTGAGGAAGTTATTTTCCGTGGTCAAAGCGAAGCGATACATTTGACAGACCCAGCGTATCTTGAAATTTCAAACCTAATTTTCGAAGAACAAACTGCCAATGGCGTCAACATTGATGATGGTGGTTCTTATGATACACCCGCTCGGCATATTAAAATTCTGAATTGCCAGTGGAGAAAAATGAATGCCACTGGAAATAATGATATGCTGAAATTATCTGGTGTTGATAATTTTTACATTTCAAATTGTACTTTCATTAATGGTTCCGCAGGAGGAAGTGGAATTGATATGGTTGGATGTCACAATGGTATAATCGAAAAATGCAAATTCGAAAACCAAGGTTCGAATTCAATACAAACCAAAGGTGGTTCCCAAAACATTGTTATACAAAAGAATACATTTATTAATGGTGGCTTGCGAACATTGAACATTGGCGGTTCGACTGGTCTCCAATACTTTCGACCGATTGACGCAATCTTCGAGGCATCCCAAATTTACGTTTACTCAAACATTTTCATAGGTTCGCAGGCTCCAATAGCCTTTGTTGGTGCTGTCGATTGTGAAGTGGTGAATAATACAATATTTTTGCCAACGAAATGGGCTATAAGAATTCTACAAGAAAACACTCTCGATAGATTTCAAAAGTGTGGGCGAAATAAATTTGTAAACAATATTGTTTATGTAAACAACAATGCTTCAAACCCAACAATTAACATCGGACCGAACACTGAACCAGAAACTTTCTTCTTTTCAAACAATCTTTGGTACAACAAAGACAATTCGAATTGGAATGGTCCAAACCTGCCAGTTTCAGAAAGCAATGGGCTGGTGAACATCGACCCAATGATAAGCCAAGAGAATGAAAAAATGCTTTTAATTGACAAAAATTCCCCAGCAAAAAGACGTGGGTTGAATGTCGAAGAGCCAAAAGAGGATTTCTTTGGGAATATGTTCAACAATCCTCGCTCGGTCGGAGCAGTTGAAGTTGACCCGCCTACCAGCGAAGTATATAATGAAAACATTTCGTGTAAAATGATGATTTATCCAAATCCCGCAAAGAATTACATTTTAGTATCAATTCCGAACGAATATTTTAAATTCAATCCAATTTCCTTGGAAGTCTACAATTCCTTTGGGGAATGCATTTGGAAAAGTAGCATTGAAAATCTGTCCAGCAACTTTTTGATTGATGTGAGCGAATTTCCAACTGGAATTTACTTATTAAAAACTTTTAATGAGGCAATCAAATTTTTAATTCTTCGATGATAAAAAGAAAAAATGAAAGGCTGTCCAAAACTGGACAGCCTTCTTTGCAAAGTCAAATGATTTTTTTATTGCATATCCTTAACTTCGAAAAGTTCCACTTCGAAAATTAGAAGTGAATTGGGTGGAATTTTGCCAACTGCCCGTTCGCCATATCCAAGTTGTGGTGGAATGTAAAAAACAAACTTACTTCCTTCTGGCATCATCAACAAACCTTCCTGGAAGCCACGAATCACCTTGTCGAGTTCAAATTCCATTGGATTTCCTCGGGAATAAGATTCATCAAAGACAGTGCCATCGAGCAAAGTCCCTTTATAATGAACTTTAACCTTACTCGTTGCCACAGGCCTTTTCCCAGTCCCAAGTTTCAAAACTTTGAATTGCAAGCCAGATTGAGTTTCGTTAACACCTTCTTTTTTCTTGTTTTCTTCTAAAAAGGCTTTGGCTTTCTTTAAATTCTCTTCTGCTTGCTTTTTCATTTCTTTCTCTTGTGCTTCCATTTGCAGTTTGCGGCGCTTTTCCAAATAGCTTTGCAATTCGGTAAGGTACTTTTGTATTTCAGTTTCGGGAATTTGAGGTTGCTTTTGCAAAATCCCATCGGTAAATCCAGACAGGATGATAGAAAAATTCAAATCAAGTGAATCAAATTTTACTTGATTTAAGACGCTTTTCCCAACGTTGTATCCAACAGAATACGAGGCTGAATCAGAATGCGTCTTCAATTTAACATCACCTGCAAACGAAGAAGTTGAAAGAACAAAAATCCCAATTATAAAAGCAAAAACAAAACGATAGAACATAGTACCTCCTATTTATTCATTAATATTATCTAAAAGATGTCCAAGTTTAATCTTTTTGGTAAGCAAATAATGGTAGTTTTTTTCGTTTGGTGGAATTTGCAAAGGGACAAGTTCCACAATTTCAAGCCCATAACTTGCGAGACCAACTCGCTTTTTTGGGTTGTTTGTCAACAATCTCATTTTGCGAACGCCAAGGTCAGCAAGGATTTGTGCTCCAATCCCATAATCCCGAGGGTCTGGTTGAAAACCTAAGAGAATATTGGCTTCGACCGTGTCGTATCCTTGTTCTTGCAAAGCATATGCTTTAATTTTGTTGACAAGCCCTATATCTCGTCCTTCTTGACGCATATACAAAAGAACGCCTTTGCCCGCTTGTGAAATTTGAGTGAGTGCAGAATGCAACTGGTCTCCACAATCGCAACGGTATGAACCAAAAACATCCCCAGTTAAACATTCTGAATGAACTCGCACAAGTATTGGCTCGTTCTCTTCCCAGGTTCCTTTAACAAGAGCAACGTGTTCTTTATTATCAACAATATTTCTGTATACTTTAACTACGAAATCACCATATTTTGTTGGAAGATTAGCAGAAGCAACGCATTTGACCAGTTTATCTCTCTTAAATCTATATGCAATTAAATCTTGAACTGTAATTATTTTCAAATTGAATTTCTTTGCAAACTCCTCCAAGTCCGCTCTTCGAGCCATCGTACCATCATCTTTGATAATTTCGCAAAGCACCCCGGAGGGATACAATCCCGCAAGTCTCATCAAATCGACGGTGGCTTCTGTGTGGCCCGCTCTACGAAGAACCCCTTCGCGAACGGCAATCAATGGGAAAATATGCCCTGGTCGGGCTAAATCGGATGGCTTTGTCGATGGATTTGCCAAAGCACGTACAGTCTTTGCTCTATCGAAGGCAGAAATTCCAGTGGTAGTGCCGTGAATGTAATCGACAGAAACTGTAAATTTTGTGCCGTGGAGTCCGGTGCTTTCTCTTACCATCACATCCAGTTCAAGTTCACGGGCGCGGTCTTCGGTTATTGCAACGCAGATAAGCCCGCGAGCGTGTGTAGCCATAAAATTTATAATATCGGGCGTGCATAATTCGGAAGCAGCAACAAGGTCGCCTTCGTTTTCACGCTCCTCATCATCCACAACTATAATCATTTTTCCCGAGGCTAAATCTTGCAAAGCCTCTTCAATAGTGTTCATAGCCAGAAAAATTATTGTTTTTTACCTGCGATGGCCGTTTTTTCGATTTGAATTTTGCAATTGTCGGAAATTTGCAAAGTAAAAGTTGAACCATCCATATCCACTATCGTACCGTGAATTCCAGCAGTTGTAATAACTTTGTCACCTTTTTTCAAACTGTCCACCATCTTCTGATGTTCCTTTTGTCGTTTCTGAGCAGGTCTAATCATCAAAAAGTACATAATCAAAAAAATCGAAGCAAACATTATTAAAGTTACGAGCATACCACCGCCGGCATTCTGCCCGCCTCCTCCTTGGGGGGGGACGAAAGCAAGAAAATTTGCAAAACTTAACAACATCTTTCCACCTTTCTAAAAATTAATTTTCTTTAAAATTCAAAATTAAGTTATTTTTCCAATAACGGAACAAACCAGAAAGTATTTTTTCTCGGGCTGTCGCCACAAGCCATTTGTAGAACGCAAGATTTTGATAAGTAGCAAGTTGGAGCCCAAGTATTTCATCCGCAATGAATAAATGTCGCAGATATCCAATAGTGAAATTCTGTGATATCTCATTGTTCAAACCGGGGTCGATTGGTTCCTTTGAAAATTTATACTTTGCATTTCGAATATTTATTTTCCCCCTTGTTGTGAAAATCTGCCCATTTCTTCCATTGCGTGTGGGAAGCACACAATCAAACATATCCACACCGAGTTCGATACATTCAAGTATATTTTGAGGCGTGCCTACTCCCATCAAATACCTCGGTTTGTCAATGGGCAAAAGGTC
Organism: Candidatus Kapaibacterium sp.; assembly: GCA_013414795.1. GTDB lineage: Bacteria > Bacteroidota > Ignavibacteria > Kapaibacteriales > UBA2268 > Naka2016. Next base: position 1,055,891 of record CP058732.1, on the reverse strand, counting down.
GGTGCAAAGACTTGTAATTTCATACATTTTTTCCTCTGGTTCGCCGACAGACAACCCTCCAATTGCATAACCATCAAATTGAAGCGACAGAAGTCCTCCGAGCGAGCGTCTTCTCAAATCAGGGAAAGTTCCCCCTTGCACAATCCCGAAAATAAATTGTTTTCTCCCCCATAAAGGCTCGCTGTTAGCAAATTCCTTTAAACTTCTTACAGCCCAATTGTAAGTCCTTTCGACCGACTCTTCAACTCGACCATAGTCCGCTGGATATTCAACACAATCATCAAGAATCATCATAATATCCGAACCTAAAACACGTTGATGTTGGACCACCGACTCTGGTGTGAAGAAATGTTTCGAGCCATCGATGTGAGATGAAAATTCAACCCCTTCCTCGCTCAATTTTCGAAAACTCTGCAAAGAAAATACTTGATATCCTCCGCTATCAGTTAAAATACAATTTTTCCAGTTTATAAAATTGTGTAATCCTTCAAAATGTTTGATTACATCCAAGCCAGGTCTAAGATAAAGATGGTAAGTGTTACCTAAAATCAATTTATAATCTAGTTCATAAAGAGAACTTGGCAACATTGCCTTAACAGTACCATAGGTTCCAACGGGCATAAACACTGGTGTTGGAATCTCAATACCATTTAATTTCAAAAATCCAGCCCGCGCTTTACAATCATCCGCAATTTTTTCAACTCTGAAAAAGGTTTTCATATTGTATCCTCTGGAATAAATCTATTTATCAATTTTAATATCACATTTACAAACAGTAGAGAAAAAACAACGCCAAGAGCATCGGCAACAAAATCAGTTATGTCGCAAACACGTCCAGGAACAAATAGTTGGTGGATTTCGTCGAGTAAAGCATAGATCGAACCGATTATCAAAACCAAAAAAATACGCTTCCGCTTAAATTTCACCGTCGATGTAGCGATTATTAAAGTAATTCCAAACAAGAAATAAACAACGAAATGTTCCAATTTGTCCTGCAAGTCGAAAACATTTGGAGGTAGCACTTCTCCAGGAATTTGTGAAAGAACAAAAATTACAATCGCAAATACTATCGCTGGAATTTTAAGAAGGAAACTTTTATTCATTTTTAAAAAAGAACCTCCGGCAAAAAATCGATAAGGGCGGAAGCAGTTAGCGTCTCCATTCCATATTGTTCAACATAAAAGTCGCCAGCAAGGGCGTGCACAAAAGCACCAAGAGAAGTTGCAATCAAAGGTTCCAAGCCCCTTGCGACAAAAGTAGCAATAATTCCCGTTAGAACATCACCACTACCACCAGAAGCCATCCCAGGGTTGCCAGCAAGGCAAAGATAGGAACTTTCGCCATCTGTTGTTATTGGTGGAACATACTTCAAATGAACAATACAATCTAACTTCGAAGCCCACTCTTTTGCGACGAAATATGCGTTGTTTTCAATTTCTGTCCTTTGAATGTTGATTATTCGGGACAGTTCCCCACAATGTGGAGTTATTACAATATTTTTAGACAAAACAGAATCAAAACTAATAGCCTTCAATCCATCAGCATCTACAACTATTTTCTTGCTATCTTTATATCTTTCAATCACTTGTCTTATCAAACTAATTGTTTCTGGATTATCTGTTACCCCAGGACCAATTGCAATTGAATCGGCTTTTTCAATTTCTTCTTCTAAAATACTCAACGACTTTTCGGATATTGTTCCACCCGCTGTGGGGATTAATGGAAGTCGAATTACTTCTGGCAAAAGCATTGGATGGAACGAAGTACTTGCAAGTATTGTTAAGCCCGCTCCAGATTTAATAGAAGCATTAGCACATAAAGCAGCAGCGCCAGGATAGCGTTCCGAGCCAGCAATAATCAAAACTCGTCCATAGTCAAATTTTGAACTAATTCTCTTCCGCTCTGGAATAAGTTTAAAAAGGTCTTCATATTCATACGCAAAAGTTCTGGCGAACTTCTCTACAATAGAATTAGGAACACCAAGTCCCGCTACATAAATTTCGCCAGACTTCTCTGGACCATCATTTATTAACAAGCCAAGTTTATATGCAAACATAGTGATAGTGTAGTCGGCTTGGACGCAAAATTCATTTGCTTTGCCCGTTAATGTATTAAGTCCAGTTGGAGAATCAATAGCAATTTTCAATGCTGGCGAGTTGTAAATTTTTTTCAAAATGGACAACGCCAAACCACGAATATTTTCGCTTCCTCCTACTCCAATCAAAGCATCGACAATTATCTCCGAAACTATTTCAAGTTGTTCAACATCTTCTTCGGATTCCAATTTTATACAGGGAATACCAAGATTCTTTGCCGAAAGATAATTTATGCGGGTCTCCTCGCTCATTTTCGATTCGTCACCAATCCAGTAAATTTTCACATTGTACAGACCACACAAATGGCGGGCAAGGGCAAAACCATCTCCACCATTATTACCGCTTCCACAGAAAAAAGTAAATTCGGGTTCGATTAGTCCTTCCTCTTCAATTATTTGCTGGATGTACATCGAAGAAGAACGAGCTGCATTTTCCATAAGCACTATTGAAGGAACACCATAATGATTAATTGCCAATGAATCTGCTTGCCGCATTTCATCGGGTGTAAGAATGTATTTCATTTTTCCTCCTTCTCATATACTTCTTTCATAAGTTCAATAACTCCTTCCAAAGTATGAAGGTAAGATGAGTAAACTTTTTTCACTCCTTTTTTCAACAAAGCATTTTGTGTCATTGGTCCGATTGAAAAAACTTTAATTTTGTTCAAAAAAGATTTCGCTTTCCTTTCCCCAACAATTTCAAAGAAGTATTTTACAGTAATAGAAGCGGTAAAAATAATCGCATCAGGGTTCGAGTTCAAAAGTTCGTTAATTTCCTCCTTGCTCGGATTTTCCTTTATGATTTCATAAACATCAAGTGTCGAGTAAATTCTACATTCTCGTTTCAAAAAGTCGGAAATTGGGTCGTTTTCAAATGTTCCTTTAATTCGCAAAACCCTTGCTTTTTTTAAATTGTACAACTTCCTAAATTCTTCAATAAACGCATCAGAATTGTATGCAGAGGGAACAAAGTTTACATAAAAATTGTATTTAGCCAACTCCTCGGCAGTCTTTTCACCAATTGCAGCAATTTTAACCTTTTGAAAATTTGGCTTAAATATTTCGTCTTTAACGTTCGCCATAAAGTAGCGAACTCCATTGCTACTTGTAAAAATCATCCAGTCGAATTTCTGCTCGATATCGTAGATAACTGGTGGTTCGATTTCTATCATTTTTGTTGAAAAAACTGGAAACGGGACAATTTCACATCCTTCTTCTGTCAACATTGCAAAGAGTTTTCTCGATTGGTCAATAGCACGAGTAGTAACAATCTTTTTCCCAAAAAGGGGCTTATTTTCGAACCAGTTTAAATTTTTAGAAAAAACTGCACACGGGCTAATTATTGTTACAAGTGGTGGTTTTAGATTATTTTTTCTTGCAATTTTTGGAAGTTCCTTGAGTTTTCCAGTAAACGTTTTTTGCTTTGGTGTGGTTGCATTTTCAACAATAGCAGAAATTGAATTCGGATTCATACCGCTTTTAATCAACTCATCCACGATTGAGCCTAAATTGGAGGCACCCATATAAATAACAACAGTGGTATTCCTCATTTTGGCAATCGCTTGCAATTCAAGTTGACTTTCTGGCTTGGTAGGGTCTTCGTGTGCTGTTAAAAACAGCACTTGCGTAACAGTCGAGCGATGTGTTAATGGAATTCCAGCATAGGCTGATGCCCCTAAACCAGCAGTTACACCTGGGATAACCTCGAAAGGTATTTTATGTTCAAAAAGAAAAAGTGCTTCTTCGGAACCACGCCCAAAAACGTAAGGGTCACCTCCTTTTAGTCGGACAACTGTTTTACCTTCCAATGCATATTTCAAAATAAGTTTGTTTATCTCTTCTTGTGGAAATCTATTCTTTGTAGGTTCCTTTCCGACAAAAATCTTTTCGCAATTTTCATTTGCAAAGTCTAACATATGGATATTAACAAGCCTATCGTAAAGGATTACATCCGCTTTCCTTAAAGCCTTTAAACCCTTTAAAGTTAATAGATACGGGTCGCCAGGTCCAGCACCAACAATGTAGACAAAACCTTTACTTTGTTTTTCTTGCATAGTATTCAATTAAATTGTTAACTAAAAGTTTGGCATATTCAATACCATCTTCTTCGATTATTTCAAGCCATTTAACCGCCAGAAACTCATCGACGATTGCATCTTTCACATTTTTAGGAACTTCAATTCCTTTCAACTTTGTCCTAAAATAGGCAGAAAGTTCGACAAAATCCTTGAAATTCAAGGGAAATTTCTTTTCGAGCATCTCCCTTAAGCATCGTGCAAGAAATGGTGCTTTTCCACCAGTGGAAATTGCGATAACTAAATCACCCCGTTTAATATACGACGGCATAATGAAATTGCAAATTTCTGGCTTGTCTGCAAAATTTACAATCGCACCAAATTTCACTGCATCTTTCAACACAATCTCATCAACTGTTGCATCATCAGTCGCAACGAACACAAAGTTGTACCCTTGAATATCCCCTTCGAGGTACTTTCTCTTTTCAAAATCAAGTTTGTAATTGCTAATTAAAACATTAAGTTCTTCCGTCACTTCTGGTGCAATTATCTTTGGATAAGCCTCAAACTCTACCAAGTTCTTAACTTTTCGGGTTGCAACTTCCCCCCCACCAATAACAATTGGTTTGAATTTGCTTAAATCAATAAATATTGGAAAATATCCCATAGCAAAAAAACCAAAATTAAGAAAATGATTACCAACTTCTAATAACTTAAAAGGGTTTCAATTTCATTTACATCTTCAACAAATTTAATCTGTCTTTCAATTTCATCTAACTTTTCGAATTTTGAAATCTTTTTGATAAAATTTACAATTTTCCTCCATTTCCTTCCCACGCAAAATACTGGTGCATTATTCAAACCCCGTTCTTTCAAAGTTAATAAGGCTACTATTTCCAGAAGTGTACCACTGCCTCCTTCGAAAACAAAAAACACATCCCCAAGTTCGATTAATTTCTCCAAACGTTCAATGTAGGAATTCGCTTCAATAGTCCGATTGATGTATTTGTTGGGAAATGACTTATAATTCCTAAAAATGACACCTATTCTTTGAACATTAAAAACCGAAGCCCCTTTGGCAGAAGCCTCCATAACGCCACCGTATCCCCCATTTGCAATGTTAAATCCTTTTTTCGCAAGGATCTCTCCTAAACGGAAGGCTGAATAGTACATTCGGGTTCTTGTGGAACACCTACCACTACCAAAAATCACTGCCGTTTTCATCGCTTGTTTGCCTACTGTTTGAAAAATTTTTAAAATTGTAATTTATAAAATATTTAAAAATGAAAGTTTCTGTTGTTATTGTAACTCGAAATCGAAAAGATGATTTAATTCGCACACTCGAGGCATATAAAAACCAAACATATCCAGACAAAGAAATTGTGGTTGTCGACAATTGTTCAACAGACGGGACAAAAGAGACAATTCCTTCGTTGTTCCCAGATGTAAAATACATTTGGCTACCAGAAAATTTTGATATACGCTCAATTATTCTCGGAGTCTACTGGTCGAGCGGAGACATCATCTGGCGATGCGATAGCGATTCTTTCCCAGAAAGCAATCAAGCATTTGAACAAGTTGTCGAAATTCTTCAAAAATACCCAGAGATAGATATCATAGCCACAGAAGATGTCGAAGTCCGTCGTGGCTACCAAGTTTGGAATTGGTATCCATTAAAAGTCAACCACGAAAATGTTCCCCCAGACGGCTATGTCTCCAATGGTTTTTGTGGAACTGGTGCAGCTATTCGAAGAAAAGTGTTCGAAACAATTGGGGGATTCAATGGCTTTGGCTACGAAGAATACGATTTCGCCGCAAGAGCAATTATCGCTGGGTTCAACATCCGCTATTTTCCCAACATAAGAACCCTACATTTTGCATCGACAACCGAACGTGATGTCGCCTACCGCTGGCTTTGTACTTGCGAGCAATTCATAAGATTCACTTGGAAGTTCTTTCCATTTTTCCGTGCGGTCGGCAGAACTTTTTTAGTAATTGGTTTTCAAATTCTTGAAGGAATTATCCGAAAACTTAACCCATTTGTTATACTCGAAGGTATTCTACTTATGCTTACAACAATATTCAAAACTTACAGAACTGAAAGGATGGTGGCACCAAAAGATAAATTGAAAATTATCACACTTGGTAAAAGTTTCTTCGCCTTACAAGCGAAATATTTCTATGAAATGTTTAAAGTAAAATTCAAAAAGTTATTCAAGAAATGAAGATATTGCAAATTGCCCCACAGTTCCCCTATCCGCTTGATAGCGGAGGGAAAAATGGGATCTACAACATAACCAGACAACTGAGCCGTTTTGGTGCGGAGGTTTTTCTTGTTTCCTACTCTCGAAATCCTGTTTCAATAGAGCACATCAACCATTTTAAAACATTTTGCAATCCATTCATTTTACACGAAAACACAGCGAATGATTTGAATAAAGTGATTAAATATTTTATTAAGAAAGAGTCAATTTTTACCGAAAAGTATTTTACACCCAAGAGTATTGAATTTTTCGACAAACTTCTAAAAAAAATTGACTTTGACATTATTCATCTTGACCATACAGCAATGTTCTCGATTGGCAAGTGGGTAAGCCAAAAGTCAAAAAAGCCAGTAGGCCTGCGACTCCACAATATCGAGTGGCTTATCTGGAAGAGATTTCTTGATACTCAAGCCAGATTGTCGCCTAAACGAATTTTTTTAAAACAACAGACATATTTACTTCGTGAAAAAGAGCGTCAAGCAATTGAATTCGCAAAAGTTTCTTTCACCTGCACAGAAAACGACCGCCAGCGAGCATTGGAACTCGTCCCAAACGCAAATGTGCTGGTCGCTTCCCCTGGTGTTGACCTCGACCTCTGGAAAATCGACGAGACTATCAATCGCAATCCTTATGAAATTGTTTTCGCAACTACTTTCGAGTGGCGACACAACGTCGACGGTTTGTTCTGGTACCTCGAAAATGTTCACCCAATAATAATCAAACAAGAACCAAAGATTATTTTAACAATACTTGGCAAGAACCCACCCAGCTTTTTGAAAAAATACCCAAACTTAAATGTTGTTGGCTATGTTCCCAGCGTTCAACCATATTACAATCGGGCAAATCTTTTCATTGTTCCACTTTTCGTCGGTAGCGGAGTAAGAATGCGGATACTCGAAGCAATGGCAATGGGTTTACCAATTGTCTCCACAAGTATTGGAGCCGAAGGTATTACTGCCACTGATGCACAAGGCTTATTAATTGCAGATTCCGTTGAAGAATTTGCTCGGAATGTTCTCCACTTTGTCAAAAAACCAGATTTAGCAAGGCAAATTGGTTTGAATGCAAGAAATTACATTGAACAGAACTACTCTGTACAAACAACAATAAAAGTAATTTTTGACGCATACAACGATATTTTGAGCAGTTAAAAACTGTACCTTTATTATAAACATTCTAAAATTCAAAACTAAAATATTTTGTCTCTGGCTATTCCCCTTTAAAATTGGGCTTTCGCTTTTCCAGAAAAGCAGAAGTTCCTTCCTTAAAATCGTATGTTCCACACAACTTTCCGAACATTCTGCTTTCGTATTCAAGACCTTCGATTAAGGGCAAATAATCGGAGGCAAGGACACAATCGAGTGCCTGCGATACAGCAAGTGTCCCTTTTGAAAGCATTAATTCAACAAATTCAATAGTTTCCTGCATCAATTCGGAGTGGGGAAAAACTTTGTTAACAAGCCCAATTTTTTCAGCTTCATAAGCATCAATCATATTCCCGCTAAGAATTAGTTCAAGTGCTTTGGCTCTGCCAACCAGACGTGGAAGCCGTTGAGTTGCACCGTAGCCAGGAATAATCCCTAAATTTACTTCTGGTTGTCCGAACTTTGCGTTTTCAGATGCGAAACGTATATGGCAAGCCATTGCCAGTTCACAGCCTCCGCCAAGAGCAAACCCATTGACAGCAGCAACAACGGGTTTACGTAATTTTTCCAGACGAAGCATAACTCGGGAACCATATTGAGAAAAGTGAATTCCAGTAATGTCGTCCGATTCGTTTAGTTCCTTGATGTCTGCACCAGCGGCAAACGCCTTATCTCCCGCGCCCGTGAGAACCACTGCCTTGATTTCGCGGTCCAATTCCACATTTTCAATTGCCTCGTTTAGTTCGGTAAAAAGTTGAAAATTGAGGGCATTTAACTTTTCGGGTCGATTAAGTGTAATGATAACGTAATTTCCCTTTTTTTCAAAAAGAATAGTTGAAAACTCCATATTTAACCTTTGATTTTTTAAAAAACAAAAATATAAACTTTTGCAACAAAATGAAAATAAAAAAAATAATAATTTTTTTTTTAAATTACTTTCTATATTTTTGTTTTTTTTTGGGATGTGATATGGCAAAAAGTATTAGTTACAGAATTAACTCTTTAGTAGTAGGGACTTTGTCACTTTTAGTGATTGCATTTCTGTTGGTTTTGTATATTTTGGTCAACTCTCTTATCAAGTTCTCAAACCAAACACTTGAAAAACAAGCCCGGAAAGAAGTGAGCGAATTGGCAAAAAACGTCTACAACCTTGTGGACAATTCAAATGAATTGTCGAAGAAAATGCTTGCAGTTTGGTTGAATACAGCAAAAGAAATTGTCCACCGAAACGGAAGTATTTCTTTACAAGGCACACAACGTTGGACTGCTATTAACCAATTTACAAATGAACCAATTGAAGTTGAGGTACCAAACCTTGTTATTTTAGGAACAAGCATACCTAAAATTACCAGTTTCGATGTAAAAGTTCCCTTTGTTGATGAAATCACAAGTCTTACAAATGCAACAGCGACAATCTTTGTAAAAATGAATGCCCAAGGAGATATGCTCAGAATTGCAACTACTGTTAAGAAGAAGAACGGAGAAAGAGCAATTGGAACATATATTCCAGCAAAAAATCCAGATGGGAAAGACAATCCGGTGGTTTCAACAATTTTACAAGGAAATGAATATTTCGGTCGAGCCTTTGTCGTCGACCAGTGGTACATCACCGCTTATGCACCTTTGAAAACAACAAGCGGACAAGTTGTCGGAATGATTTACGTCGGCATTCCACAAAAAGTTTTTGAAGATGGTCTAAGAAAAGTTATTTACGCAATCAAAGTTGGTGAAACGGGCTATGTTTATGTGTTAGGCGGAAGCGGAAAAGAAAAAGGCCATTACATTATCTCTAAAGAGGGAAAACGTGATGGAGAAGATATCTGGAACTCAAAAGATGCAGACGGGAAATTGTTTATTCAGGAAATTGTAAATGAAACAACAGCAAAACCCGGCGAAATTATGTTTTTCCAATATTCCTGGAAAAATCCTGAAGACCCAGCACCAAGAACTAAAATAGTTGCAGCGGTATACAACAAGGATTGGGATTGGGTCATCGGTGCAGGCATTTACGAAGACGAAGTTTTCCTAGTTCGCGATACCATAAAAAGCAGACTTTATTCTATTATCTATATTATGTTAGCCATTTCGCTTGCAATCTATATTATTGCAATAATCCTTTCATTACAAATTTCAAAGCGAATATTAGGACCTATCACTCGTGCAGCAAAAATTGCAGAGGCTATTGGCAACGGCGACTTTCAAACTGCCACCAAATTGATGGAAGAAAAATAATATCCCAAATAATCTTTCAAAATTTAGAGCTGGGAGGTATACCCAGCTCTTGTTTTTTTAAAGTTAGATAATTTTCGAAAAAAAATTTGCTTATTACAAATAAAACAACAATCATCAGTAAGGTTACTTGGTTCTTTACAATTTTAATAATTCATTGATAGTATTTATTGAAGTAAAAAAATTTCGATTTCTAATAAATAGCCAATTAACTTGTGGCCAAAATTTGCAACATATTGTACTTATTTAAAAATATTCTAATATTACTTGCTATTTTTATTGTAATTTGTTTTTTTCAAAACATATAGGTTATATAATGTCTAAATTTTCCTTCCCTCGAAATATCAGGTTGTATCTTTTTGGGGTAATGCTTGCAGTAATCACACTTAATTTTACTAATTGCCCCGAGAAGGTATCTGGACCAAGCAATGAAAACCCAACCGGAGTTGAAACTCCCGCACTCAAAAGTTTTTCAAAAACTGCAGAGAACTTCTTTTTAGAAGGAAAGCGTGATAGTATCATTGCTAACACTTATCCAGAATTTTCAGTAGTTGCACAGGATTACTTACCCAACGACCCAGCAATTTTGAAAAAATTCGGAGAAGCACTAACCAAGAAAAAGCTACTTTATGCAGGGGAACTATACGCCGAATATGAAATCACTATTGATGGAAAACGATATACCGTTGCATTTGGACAAAGTGGCGACGGAGTTTGGAAAATAGTTCGGTTTTAATGGAGTCGAAAATGAAGAATATTTTAATAATAATTTTAGGTTTTGCAACGTATATTTTGTTGCATTTTAGCCTCATCGGCTACGATAACACCAAATCACATCCAACATTAAACAAAGTTTTTTTAGAAACTATGCAAAAAATCTTTGAAAACAAAAATCCGGAGGAACTCGGCTTTCAACTTAAACTTGGGGATATTCTTAATAAACTACCCGGACCAGCGATAACCAATCCCGGCTATTTTGAATCAACTACTGGGGAAAGCGAACAGAGTATGACGCCAGAGGAATGGATTTCTCATGGTGGCTATTCAGCGGACGAGCCAGAAGTTCCCGCAGCAGTAAGACATTTTTACGACCCAGTTGGATTGAAAGACGGCAAAAAATACTTAACCAACAGAGGAACATATTGGGAAGGGTTTTATTCTAATCCTGGTATTGATGCGATTGAATGGGCAATGGGGGATTTTAAAGGTACCGATAATAAATGGAGCCTTGAAAAAGGCAAAGATTATATGAAACGGGCACTAGTTGAAAAAGATGAAACAAAGAGACGACAACTTCTTGCCAAAGCCTGGCGCTGTTTCGGCGAAGTCTTACACAACCTTGCCGATATGGCTTGCCCGCCACATACCAGAAACGACAGCCACGCTGCCCCTTTGGGCCTCGGTTGGGGCTGGGCACTTGGTAGCCCTGACCCATACGAGGAACTATTTCGACCAGAGTGGGTCAAAGACTTTTTAAGCAACATTTCAGAAAATTCCTTCGACCCAAACTTGCTTCAAACTATTTCAAAAGCCGAGAAAATTCGTGAAGTTCACGAAGCAATGGCGAAGTTTACAAACGCCAACTTTTTTACGGGTGAAACAATTTCGGGTAAACAGGATACAAAGAATATAAAGCCCTTGAACGGAGAAAAAGAATATCCGTCTCCAAAATTGGAGAATCTTGAGTATGTTCCAGAGGAATTTACATATTACAAAACTTTTCCAAGCGGGCGGCGAGTTAAAATGTGCAAAGACGATGGTTATTTTAGTAGTCTTTTTAGGAATAGAGGTTATCCATACATCGATTTAGAATGCGTAAAATCCCAAGCCTCGGAACTAATTCCAAACTTTTTTGCAGCAGCACTTAAAGACTTCTACCTTTTTATTCCCCCACTCGAGGTTATAATCGATGAAATCGACTCCGAAAATGGTACAATAAAAGGAACAGCAAAAACTTATGAAACTGAAGAATACAACCAAATAATTGGTTACAATGGCAAAGTGGTTGTTTTTGTCGATTCTAAATTCTACAATGCAGAATGCTCAAATGGTGCCTTCGAACTAAAATTACCCAAGACGGAAATTGAAAATTCAAAAAAAATCCAAGCATACGTCGACTTTTGGGGGATTAATTATTGGTCTCAACCTTTTCAAAAATCAAACTATGGGCATTTGAAAAAATTTATGCTAGAGATTACTCTAAAAATGGTTGAAGAGTCCAGCGGAGAAATTTATGACCTTAGTTTCAATTTTATTTCAAATAACACCATCACTTGGCAAAACAATAAATTTACTCACAAAGAAAAAACAACTTCAAGTTCAACTGAAAAAGAGCAAACCTTGTACCTTGAAATGAACCCATACGAAAAGAACTACATTAATAAAATAATTTACGACCACAAAGAACAAAACCACGAAGAAGTCGGTGGATATGATTTGACTGATGTTATCACTTTTCATCTGGAATTGACTCAGAAAGATAACCTTATGTGGTACAGCGAACTTATGCAATGGGTTGACATCTGGGGTGCAGCAGACTTGCGAAAGGTTCTAACAAATGTATCGCTGGTAATTGTGGACAAGTTTGGAATCTATGATGACAAAGGTAAAATCGTAGGAGTTAATAGTAAAACATATACATACAGAAACATTGATTACAGTAAAGATTTAGACAACAGAGTTACTTTGTGGCTAATGAAACAGTAAGAACTGAACTAAATGGTACAAAAATTTAGGGCGTAAGAAATTTCGCCCTTATTATTTATTATTCTTTGAAATTTTCACTTTCATAAACAATTATTAAATGTTTTAAAATTTGTTTCTTTCTTTTGTGAAAAATTCACCCCACAATGCAAAAAAAATAACTTAAAATTCAAAGACAATAAAGGAATCAAAGGTAAATAAAAAAATATTTAAAACATATCTTCTTTTGTTATTTGATTGATTTTATTTAATTTTATAGTTCTTTTTTGTTTGAAACGCATAAATGTTTGAAAGTCTTCAGGAAAAATTAGAACTTGCTCTTAAGCGACTTAAAGGGCAAGCAGTTATAACCGAAAGTAATATCGAAGATGCTTTACGGGAAATTCGTCGTGCCCTAATTGAAGCAGACGTAAATCTGAATGTCGCAAAGAAATTTGTTGAAGACGTTAAAGCCAAAGCACTTGGAACCGAAGTAAAAGGCAAACTACTCCCCGAGCAAGTAATTGTCAAAATCGTTTATGACGAACTTGTCGAAATTCTTGGAAAAAAACTTTCAGATTTGGTCTTCTCTCCGACCCCACCGACAAAAATCCTTGTTGCTGGTTTACAAGGTTCTGGTAAAACGACCTTTTGTGCAAAGTTAGGCAAAAGTTTAAAGAAAAAAGGACGTCAACCCTTGCTCGTTGCTTGTGATACACATCGACCCGCTGCTATTGAACAATTAAAACAACTTGGACAACAGGCAAACATTCCAGTTTTCACTCTTGCGGGCGAAACAAATGCCTTGAAAATTGCCGAAGAAGCCTTGTCCTATGCACGAAAGTTCTCCCGCGATGTATTGATTTTCGATACCGCTGGTCGAACTACCATCGACCAAGAAATGATGGACGAAGTCGAAAAACTTGCCAAATTGGTTAACCCAACCGAAACGCTTTTCGTTTGCGATGCGATGATTGGTCAAGATGCGGTAACTACTGCAAAAGCATTCGATGAGAAGTTACCTTTGACTGGTATCGTTTTAACTAAACTTGATGGTGATACTCGCGGTGGTGCTGCTCTTTCGGTTCTATCTGTAACTGGAAAACCAATTAAATTCATTAGCACTGGCGAAAAGTTAGATGCAATCGAGCCGTTCCATCCCGAAAGAATTGCATCGCGAATTCTTGGAATGGGCGACATTGTAACTCTTGTCGAAAAAGCAGAGCAAGAATTCGACGAGCAAAAAGCCAAAAAACTGGAAGAGAAACTTCGAAAAAATCAATTTACTTTCGAAGACTTTCTTGAACAATTACGAATGATTAAGAAGATGGGACCAATTCGCGACCTTTTGGGATTCCTTCCAGGTATGGACAAGGCATTGAGAAATGTCAACATAGATGAGAGGCAATTTGCTCGAGTCGAGGCTATTATTCTTTCGATGACAAAAGAAGAAAGAGAAAACCCTAAAATATTAAATGGTTCCCGCCGTAGAAGAATTGCTTTGGGAAGTGGTACATCAATTCAAGATGTAAATAGATTGATTAAACAATTTGAAGATATGACCAAATTGATGAAAACTATCTCAAGAGGAGGTAAAAGTAAATTATTACGTAACTTTAATTTACCACCAGGTTTTGGAATGTAATTTTTTTTATAAAGGAGTAATATGGTAAAAATCAGATTAAGAAGAAAAGGTAAAAAACACTATCCAGTTTACGACATTGTCGTAGTCGATGCCCGCGTTAAACGCGACGGAAAATATTTAGAGCGATTGGGCTATTTCGACCCTAACACCCAACCGTCAACAATTCAAATTAACAGCGAAAGAGCAATTTTCTGGCTAAACCAAGGTGCTCAACCGACAGATACTGTTCGGAACTTACTTTCCTACGAAGGAGTACTACTTGCACGCCATCTACAATTCAAAGGCAAAACCCCCGAAGAAATTGAGGAAATCGTACGAAAGCACAAAGAGATTGTTCTAGCTCGTTACTTCCGTCGAAAAGAATTGAGAAAGAAACGAGAAGAAGCCAAAAAGAAAGCAAAAGAGCAAGCAGAACAAGTTACTCAAGAACAATAAAAATTTGGCTTTTACTAGTTGATTTTAACGGGTTGATTATTTAATCAACCCTTAATTTATTTTTATCAATCTCTTTTGTCAATCATCACATTTAGATTCATTCAAACAACAGTAAACAAATTCTCAAACATTTTTAAAAATAAAAGTTTGTATTTTTGAATTTTTTTTGTAACCTTACCTAAATTTACTTGTTATTGTTTTTTTGTATAACTAATGGAATGTAAAATGGATCGCAAAGAGTTTTTGAAATTCGTTGGATTGTCCCTCACTTCTTACATTATCGTCCAAAATTTTGCTGGTTGCGGCGACTCAAATACGACAGCCCCAACCAATGTTGATTTCACAATCGATTTGAACCAAACTCAATTTGCAGACCTCAAAAATCCAAATGGATGGGTTGTTTACAACAACATATTAATATTTAGAAATTCAAACGGTATTTTAAAGGCTGTAAGTTCAAAATGTACTCACGAAGGCGTTACGCTTGAATATTCCCCAGAGAACTTGAACATTATCTGTCCCAAGCACGGTTCCGAATTTTCGATAGACGGAAAAGTCACCAAAGGACCAGCCAAGAAAAATTTAGTTGTGTATAACGTTGAAGAGAATGGAAATGTGGTACGAATCTTTTCGTAATAAACTGTTAAAAGGAATCTTATTGCTTTCATTTCTTACCGTAAATTTCAATCCTATAATGAAAGCACGAATCTTCGTCGACAGTTCGAACAAATTCAATAGTTCCCTTAGTCTTATTAATAATGCCAAAACATCTTTTAGTTTTGATAAAAAAGACATAGTTGGTGAAAGTACTTTTTTGTCTTCCAATCAAAACAACCAAACAGTTGGGGACACCAATCTTTTGGAGTTCGAGGAGACCGTGGGCGAAATTCCTTTGCTTCCGTCGAACATAAGTTTTATGGAAAAATTTTTATGGGGGGAAAAAGGACTTTTCCGCAAAATTGGAATAACATCAGAACTAACACCAAACCAGAGAGAAAAAGAATTGACTTGGCGTAGAACAATGCTAACTATTCATCAAACCAGCGGACTTATTTCATGGGGCTTAATGCTTGGAACTGTTTTGGCTGGACAGTTCTGGCTCGACGGCAAGTTGGATTCCCCCGACTTGCATAAGAAATTTCTTTATTCAACAATAGGACTTTATGGCTTGACTGGATTGATAAGCGTAATAACCCCACCACCATTGCAAAGAAACAAGGAATTTTCAACAATAACTTTTCATAAAACAGTTGCTTGGTTACATTTTTTGGGAATGGTCGCAACACCTATCATAGGAAAAATGATTAACTCAAGCAGTGACTACTATAAAACCGCAAGAATCCATCAAACGTTTGGTTATGTTACTTTCTCTGCCTACACTATTGCAATGCTGAGTATTCTGTTATTTAGATAAGGAGTAATAAAATGTTGAAAATCTTATTAGTTTTAATCTTCTTAACTTCAAACATTTTATATTCTCAAACGAAAATCGTTTCGAACATAACAAATAAATCAAAAATCTCTTACGAACTTCGCCATCCAGCACACGACGTCATTGGTACAAGCAACCAACTGCAAGTTAAAATTGAACTTGATGTGCAAACAAACAAAATCGTTAATGCGATTGCACAAGTCAAGGTGAATACTTTCAACAGCGGTAATTCCAATCGGGATTCCCACGCAATGGAATTAATCGAGGCTTTGAAGTATCCATACACTAAGTTTAGAAGCACCAAAATAGTCGATAATGGCGACTCTTTGATAATATATGGTGATTTAACTTTTCACGGCATAACAAAGAACATAACAATTTATGCCAAAAAATCCCTGTTAAACAACATTATGAAAATCGACGGAAAATTTGCCATTAGTTTGGACGCTTTTAATGTCGAAAGACCCAAATTACTTTTTGTTCCTTCGGAAGAATATCTTCGTTTCGAGTTCTACTGTGAATTTCAACTAAATTAATTGGAGGGAAAATGAAAAAATTTTCTTTAATTTGGACCATTGTCTTTGTACTCTTTTCTTTGCTTTCGTTCAATAATCTTTACGCAAAAAGGAATGGAATAACTGGAAGAACAAACAACAATTCAATAAGTTGTGGGGAATGCCACGCAAAATCCCCTAGCCAGAATGTAAATGTTTTTTTAAGTTCCGAAACTGGTTCTTTCGAGTTTTCTCCCGGTCAGAAAGTTAAAATTTTGTTAACAATTCAAAGTCCAACGGGCGTAACTAGCGGGTGCAATATTGCTGTGAAAAACCAATTGAACGGCTCGACTTCTGCGGGAACTTTAGAGCCAGGTCCTAACAGTGGCTTATATTTGTCGAAGTCGGAATTAACACATCAGCAACCAAAGAATTTTACAGCCGGAGCCTCAACATATGAGTTTTATTGGACCGCACCCACGAACCCTGGAACCTACTACTTGCAAGCAGTTGGGCTTGCATCGAATAACAACGGGAAGGAAGACAACAACGACATATGGAATTTTGCACCTGTTGTAGAAATACAAGTTAAATCTGTTAGTAGCGTGAATGAAGAAGATAAATCCTCCGAAACGATAACCATAGGGAAAAATAACACCCATCTTTTTGAAAATTTAGAAAACTTTGAATTGATAAACTCGAACATAAACATTTTTTCAATCGATGGTAGAATTGTATCAAGTATCAAACCCACAAAAGAAGAGGTTATTAGATTTGTTCAAGTATTACCCTTTGGCGTTTATTTTGCTTTATATAAAATTGACAACAAACCAATTATCAAAAAAATAATGATAACAGAATAAAAATATTGATTTGCTCATCAAGTTTCGCCTGATTATCATCGAAACTGACTCTGAATATAGATTTTGAATAATTAATTGAAATAAAATAAGATACTAAATCCAAACGATTGGACAACAAAATACAATTTGGTTAATTTGCATTTTTTTCTTAATTTTGTAAACCTAATGGTGCCATGGCCGAGTGGTTAGGCAGAGGTCTGCAAAACCTCCTACGTCGGTTCGAATCCGGCTGGCACCTCTTTTTTATGTCAAACTATTAAATAAAAGGTGAAACTATGCCAATGGGAACAACATCGGATTTAAGACCCGGAGCAGTAATTAACTTTAACGGCGAACTACACATTGTCCTTGAATCTGAACATAGGACACCAGGAAACCTGCGTGCTTTCTATCAAGTCAAAATGCGAAATATGAAAACTGGACGTTTGAGCGAATATCGATTCCGTTCTGGTGAATCTATTGAATTTGTTTATGTCGAACGTAAAGACTTTCAATATTTATATAACGATGGCCACAACTACTTCTTTATGGATATGGAAAATTTCGAACAAATCCCGCTCGATTCCGAACTTGTTGGAAATGCAGTTAATTATCTGACAGAAAATATGGAAGTTCAAATTGCTTTTGTTGATGGTCAACCAATTGGTGTTGAATTACCAACCCACGTCAACTTGCGAGTCGTACAAACTGAACCCGGTGTTCGTGGCGACACCGCTACAAATGTTTTGAAACCAGCCGTTTTGGAAAGTGGGGTAACAATCCAAGTCCCAATCTTCATTAATGAAGGGGATTTGATTCGTGTTGATACACGAACTGGTGAATATGTTGAAAGAGTTAAGGAAACTTAATTAATTGGTAAATAAAATGGATTTGAACTACTTAAGAAAAATTTTAAAAATATTCGACCAAAGTTCCCTAACCGATTTAACTATTGAAGAAAACGGACTAAAGATTTCTCTCTCCCGTAAGGTTGAAATTGTTGCTCAACAACCACAACCTTTGGTTGTTCCAGAGCAGAGAAGTATCCTTATTGAACAGCAAATTTCTCCTTCGGAACCTATTGCAAAAACTAACGAGCAAGTGAAAGAAACCACTGCGGTAACGTACCATAAAATTAATTCACCAATCGTTGGCACATTTTATCGATCTCCTTCACCCGAGGCGGACCCGTTCGTGGAAGTTGGAAGCCACGTCGTTCCAGGTCAAACAGTTTGCATTGTCGAGGCTATGAAGGTTATGAACGAAATAGTAAGCGACGTGGCTGGAACTGTGGTTGAAATTCTTGTTGAAAACGGCAAACCAGTGGAATATAACCAAACACTAATGTTGATAAAACCAGATTAATACTTTTGATATGCATTGCATTGCCTTATCCATAGTTTACAACTATCAAAATGTTTTTTCCATATTAATTAAAATTTTGCAAGTTCCACATCAAGATTTAAGAATCAAGACAATCCAGGGAACAATTCTACTGTCGAATCGGTTTTGCCTAAATAAAAATAATTCACTAAACTCTTGTATCTTTAAGAATTATTTAGATTCCTATTGTTGATTTTGGTTGATTTTGGATAAAAATAATGTTTAAAAAAATATTAATTGCGAATCGTGGCGAAATCGCCCTAAGAGTTATTAGGGCTTGCAAAGAACTGGGAATTAAAACCGTAGTGGTATATTCTGAAGCAGACCGCTACTCGCTCCCAGTTAAATTTGCCGACGAGGCAGTCTGTATTGGACCACCGCCTTCCTCGAAAAGTTACTTGTACATTCCTGCTATCATCGCCGCGGCACAGATTACCAATGTGGATGCAATCCATCCTGGCTATGGCTTTTTGGCTGAAAATGCAACTTTTGCAGAAATTTGCGAAGCCTCTGGCTTTGTTTTCATTGGTCCGAAGCCAGATTCAATATCAAGAATGGGAAACAAAAGCGTTGCAAAAGAAACAATGCAAAAAGCAGGTGTCCCCGTTATTCCCGGAAGCAATGGAATTGTCCATTCACTCGAGGAAGCATTATCGATTGCAGAGGAAATTGGCTATCCAATAATCATTAAAGCAGCCGCTGGCGGTGGGGGTCGAGGAATGCGTGTCGTTAAGGACCGAGAGGAACTAATGAAATCTTTCGGTATAGCAAAAGCAGAGGCTGGAAGTTTCTTTGGTAGCCCAGATGTTTACATAGAAAAACTTGTCGGAAGGTCCCATCACATAGAAGTTCAAGTTATTGGCGACAAGTATGGAAACATTATTCATTTAAACGAAAGAGAATGTTCATTACAAAGACGACATCAAAAATTGATTGAAGAGGCACCTTCTCCATTGCTCACTCCAGAAGTCCGCCAAAAAATGGGTGAAGCAGCAATCAAAGGGGCGAAAGCGGTCGACTACATTGGTCCTGGAACTATAGAATTCCTTGTTGATGAGGATTTGAATTTCTACTTTATGGAAATGAACACTCGAATTCAAGTAGAACATCCCGTAACCGAAGAATCTCTTGGTGTTGACATTGTAAAAGAACAGATTCTTGTTGCTGCTGGGGAGAAACTTTCGCTTCAAATTCAAGAACCAAAGTTCCATTCAATCGAATGCAGAATAATTGCCGAAGACCCCTACAACGATTTTCGTCCATCCCCTGGTAAAATTACGAGTTTATATTTTCCTGGTGGACACGGTGTCCGAATTGATTCACACATATATCAGGAATATGAAATTCCGCCATTCTACGACTCGCTTCTTGCTAAACTTATCACCTGGGGTAAAACGAGAAACGAGGCTATTGCTAAAATGAAAAGAGCGTTGGAAGAATTTGTTATCGAAGGAGTTCCAACAACTATTCCATTCCATTTGAAAATGATGGACAATCCAGATTTTCTGGCAGGCAATATTGACACTAAATACCTTGAAAGAGTGAATTGGATGGAATTATAGCATCGATTTCACAGAATGTTTTCTTTTAAAATCTTTAGAAAGTCTTTTTTTCATAAATTTGTATTTTTTTAGGAGAATATTATGGTTTTTCCAGAGGATTTAAAGTACACAAAAGACCACGAATGGGTTCGTGTCGAGGGTAACATCGGCACAATTGGTATAACTGATCACGCTCAAGGCGAACTTGGTGATGTTGTTTTCGTCGACATCCCAAACGATTTAACCGAAGTCAAAAAAGGGGAATCTTTTGGTACTATCGAAGCAGTAAAAACTGTTGCAGATATCTATGCACCAGTCAGCGGCAAGGTCGTCGAAATTAACTCTTCCATCAACGACCACCCCGAAGTCGTTAACAAAGACCCATACGGTGAGGGCTGGCTAATCAAAATTGAAATCACAAATCCAGAAGAGTTAAACGACTTGCTAAGCGTTGAAGAATACAAGCAATTGATTGGACAATAACTTGTTTTTGTAAGAGTATCAAGACAAGAGGTCTTCGCCTCTTGTCTTTTTTGTTGAACTTTCATTCAATAAGTTCACATTGAAAAATAAGGTAGAAGTAATTCTTCGAATTGATAAAAGCCAGGTTCCTTGTTCATCAAATTCTTAGCAACAAAAATAGCACCGTTACCAAAGGCTTCCCTTGAAACAGATTCGTGAATTAATCGAACTGTTTGGTATGGAAAACCGCAGATAATCTCGTGGATACCAATTATTCCCCCAGCACGAATTGATTTAATCTCGTTTTCGTCCAAACCCAATTCCCTTGCAATAACACGAGCAGTACCAGAAACCTCCTTTTTTTCTTTGAAATGCTCTTCAACAATTACGAAATCAACATTTGGAGCAATCTTTTTGAGATATTTTGCAACCACTATTAGATAGTTTATTCCAAGCGTAATATTTGGAGACCAGAAAACAACTGTTTCTTTTGCCAATTCTTTAAGTTTTTGAATCGTTTCTGGTGGGTAATGGGAAACAGCCGAAAGAATACGAACTTTTCTCTTGGCTGCGGCATCTCCATAATTATAAATTGCCTCTTCGGAAGCAAAATCTATTATAATATCAACTGGCTGAAGGTCAAGCAAAGTGTCAATAGAAATGTCTTGAACAGAGTAAATCAGTCCTGGCTCGTCAGTTTCAATGCCAAGAAATTCTCCAACGGAGCGATGCTCCAATCGATAGGATTTGCGAAGTACCCATTCGAGGTAAGTTTCTTTGCTTTGCAATAAAACCGACGCAACCTTCACGCCCGTTCTTCCAAAACCCACCAATCCTACTTTCATTGTTAATCCGTTTTTATTAAGTTTTAATATAATAAAATGAAAATTAAAAAACAAATATTTTACAAAAATTAATTTTTAGTTAGTTTTCTTTAATTTAAATGATTAAAATACCTTTACAACTTTGGATTTTAGTAGGTTTTTAGCAGTAAATAATGCAATAAAGGAATTTTAGGAAATAAAGAAATTCATTTTTAAATAAATCGATTTTTAAATATTTTAAAAAAACTTCACTTTGCTCGTCTCGGACCAATTAGATATAAGTAAGTAGCAAGCCAATTTCCTAACAAAGTCATAACACCAAAAATAAACATTGAAAGGCTCATCATTGCCCAACCAGAAATAATGTTTCCAATTACGCAACCAGTTCCTTTTCCAGCCCCAACTCCAACAATAAAAGCGCCAATTCCTGAAATTATTGTTTGCTCGGGTGGCTTTGGTAGAAGTTTGAAATTATTTGTAATTTTTGACGAAAGGAATGAACCAATTAGCAAACCCACAATTAACATCATAAGCCAAAAGTTAATTTTGCGTGGTTGTGGTTGTGGTTGCGATTGAAATTGCGGCTTGGATTCAGCAGTTTGAAAAGGTTGCGAAGTTTGTTGAATTTGTACTACGGGTTTCGGTTTACCAGTAACAACTTGAACATTTTTTTCAACAACAACTTGGAAATGTAACTGACCCCGTGGGTTACCCCTAAGGGATAATTCCTTCCAGTCGGCAAAGAGGATAACCAGGCAAGCATACCAATCATTCCAATAGCAATCCCAGATTGCCAGGGTTTCCAAGGTCTTGTAATAAACCGAGTTATTGAATTACCTTCTTTGGATAATTTAATTTGATTTTCTTTAACTTTCTTTTTTAAAAGATAACCCAACCAGATTGTAATAATCACAAAAAGTATTACCAAAACCCAATATGGAACGCCTAAAACAGAATAAAGGGTCAATGGTTTCCCATCTGGGTGATTAATCACAAATTGTAATAAATAATCTTGCAAAGGCTTAAGGAAACCATAGTCGACAGCGGCGATTCCTATTGGGATGGTTAGCAACGCTACGAATGAATTGATATTCCCCGCAGACGCCTTGTAAAGGCAACCGCTTATGCATCCACCAGCAAGAACTGTCCCAAAACCAAAAACGAAGCCCCCAACCAATGCATTGAGCCAAATAAATTTCTTTGGGGCAAGTTCAACGACACCAAGTAGTTGTAGAATAGCAAAAAATACCATCGAACTTACAATTGCAACCCAAAGCCCAAATATTTTCGAGTAATCTTTGAATAGCAAAACCTCGCTCATCGAAGATGAACCACAGAGGTCACCTTTCTGCAAAGCAAATCCAAAAAGTAAGCCAACAGAAATTGCACTAATCCCCCAAAAATTTGTGTAAATACTAATAATTAATGGGATTACTAAAAGCACAATAAAAAGCAAAGACCACAACTTTACGTTATTGTTCATATGGCACCAAAGTTATTATTAAACAATTGGAAAAGTACTTGTAGAGCAAAATAATAAGCATTTTTAGGTTTTGATAAATCTTTTGTATAGCAATCAATTGGTTGGAAAAAGCCAAAAACGCTTGTGAAAGCGATTCTTTTGCTAAACTTATAATTTGCAAAAATGTCGAATTCATTTCCTAAATGCTTGGACTGCCCGACACTGAGACCCAAAATTTTTTCATTCACATCGTTTACAAAGAACCAATTGTACTTAATTTCACTCCAAAAATTTTTTCCAATGTAAAGTTCAAGTACCATTTCTGGATTTCTCAAATTGCTCCAAGAAACAACATTCATCCAACCATAATACTTGTCATTAGCACCATAAATTGGTTCGAACTTTGCATTGCTGCCGTCGGAATTCAACCCACCAGAAGCAAATGTATATCTTAAACTTAAAAATGCCTTTATCAACGAGGCGGAAAACCATCTTCCGAGTTTTGCAAAATATGCATAAGCACTGACGGTGTTTGTATTCTTCTTTCCAAATTCATATGCTCCTGTTAAATCGATTAGAAAAGTGGCAACATTGGAATCAAGAATTCGCAAGCCAGCCCAGTAAAGAGAAATCTTCTGGTCTTTGATATACCGAGCACTTCCTTGAAATTTCCCAGCAAAGAAAGGCTCAAATTTTAAGTCTTGCAAAACTTGCAAACTTGAATATGAACCAAAACCATAGTATTCTGTATTGAAAAAAGGAAAAGATGTCACTTTGGGATTGTGAATTTTAGTACCCCCAATCCAAAAAGACAACATATCTGTTCCTTTTTTGAATTGTAATTTTAAAGCGTCCCAACACCAACGCCCCGTATTGCCCCACTCTCCTGGACCAAAGGCACGGAAATCGCCATATGCAATCTTTTGTCTACCAAGTGTTAAATTAGTATAGCCGAAAATTGAATCTACCTCGACATACAAATTGTTAAAATCAAAAAATTCCTCGTTCGGGTTCATAATGTAATAGTTATCCTTTGTCCCAATCTTAAAGTCGTTTGAAGTTAAAGAACTTCCAAAAGCACGAGAGTCTTGAAGGCTTACCACAAAAGCGAATTTTGTGGAAGAAGCAAAACGAAACCCCGCAATTATTCTTTGAAAAATTATTTTATCGTTTAGTTTACCAATAGCATTCTCGCCAGAATAACCAAAATTCTTCTGGTTCATTCCATCCCAAAATTCAAATCTATAACGAACATTTCCCAAAGGAGTTAAATCAAATGAATACAACTTTAAATTCAACAACATTATTACAGCAAAAAACAGTATCCGTAACATTTTTATATTTTCATTTAATCGTTTAACTAAATTACTAAATTAAAAAAATACTTAAAAAGACATAAAAAATTCTCAAAAAATTTTGGAAATTTCTTAAAAAGTTAATTATTCTCCCTTGTTGAATTCTTCTTATTTTCCTTAACAATAACTCGAAAAATCACTATTGGCTTTTTTGGGGTCCCGTCGAGGCTATCAAATTTGAATGGGATAATCTCTTGGTCTTCAATCTTGTTAATAACATCGAAACCATCGACAACTTTGCCAAAGATTGTGTATTTTTTATCCAGGTCTCGTGCTTCATCGAGGCAAATGAAAAACTGGCTTAGATTTTTATTGGGTCCGCTATTTGCCATTGCAACAGTTCCGAAGGTATAACCAACTCGATAAATAGGCGAGTTGGGATTAATTTCGTCTTGGAAATAACCACCATAAATACTTTTCCCCCCTTTGCCCCATTCATTCTTTTTCGATGGATACCGAGTGGTTCCGTCTCCCATCTGAATTAGAAAATTTTTTGAAATTCTATGGATTAAAGTATTGTTGAAATAACCTTGACGAGCAAGTGTAATGAAATTTTTCACGGTCTTTGGAGCATCTTCACCAAAAAGTGCAATTTTAAAATCACCAAAAGTAGTTTTTATTGTAGCAAAATGGGTCACATTAACTGAATCTGGGTTCAATTGAATATCAAATTTCAGCCGAGAAACTGGAACAACCTCTCGGTAATTTTTGTCGTTTGTATCAATTGTTCTTTTGGGAATCTGCGTTTCTTCTCTATCTGATTTGTTGCAGGCACCAAAAACAAACAATAAAATCATTAAAGGCAGAAACAGAAATTTCATATAAACCACAAAATAATCGCAACACCAAGCACTATTCTATAAACGACGAAGGCAAGAGTAGATTTTCTCTTCAAATAGTTCAAAAGAAACGAAATAGCAAAGATACCAGAAACAAAAGCGGTAATCGTTGAAATAGCAAGAAACAACAATAAATCCAAGGAAAGCAATTCAAAGTTTGAAACAAACTCGTAAACGCCGCTAACAAAAACCGCAGGAATGCTTAAAAGAAAAGAGAAGCGGGCTGCTTCTTCCCTTTTAAACCCAAGGAATAAGCCAGCAGTTATAGTCGCACCCGAGCGGGAAACCCCAGGTATCAACGCAAAGCATTGTGCCACACCCACCAAAAATGCGTCCAGCAATGAAACATCCTCAATCGTCTTGGCAAATTTTCCCATTTTTTCTGCAACCCAAAGAATTAAAGCAACAATGATAAGAGAAGTCGAAATTGTCCAGAAACTTTTAGTGAATTCACCTTCGATAAAGTCCTTCAAGAGATAACCTAAAATGAAAATCGGAATGGAACCAATAACAATCAGCCAACCAAGACGGTCATCGCTTTGTAAAGCAGAAAAACCCTCCTTCCTAAATTTTGACGGTTCTTTCGCCATTGCAACAAAGATTGAAACAATTTCTTTTCGAAAGTAAAACAATAGCGAAGCAAGAGTGCCAAGTTGAATAGTTGCCATAGTAGCGGTCCAAACTTTTGGGTCCGAAATTGCGTTCGCACCGAGCAACTTTGCAACTATCGTCATATGTGCTGTACTGCTAACTGGTAGAAATTCTGTCAGCCCTTGCACAATTCCGATGATTATAGCATAAAGTATTTCCAAGAGACTATCCTTTCGAAATTTGAAAAACAAAGAATTTTAAGTAGCGAGTTTCTGGCATAGAAAGAAGAATTGGATGGTCGGGGGCTTGCCCTCCCCTATAAATCAGTTTCAATGTAATTCTTTGTGAGTAGGCAACTTCTTCAATAATATGCAAAAATGTTGGCTCGTCGATGTGCATCGAACAACTTGCGGTTGCAAGAAAGCCATTATCAGAAATAATGCGCATTGCAAATTTGTTTATCTGGTGATAACCTGCAATTGCAGATTGAACATTTTTTTTGCTTTTTGTAAATGAAGGTGGATCGAGGACGACAAGGTCGTATTTTCGGTTCTGATTAAATTCTTGTCGAAGGAAATCCAAAGCGTCCATACAAACAAAATTCCCATTCTTAAGCCCGTTGAGTTCAAAATTCCTCCGAGCATAACCCAAGGCAGTATCGGAAATATCTACCAAAGTTACTTCTCTTGCTCCACCAAGAGCAGCATTCAAACCAAAACCTCCGAAGTTCGAGTAGCAATCAAGCACTTTAAGATTTGATGAAATTCGTCGAATAAAGCGTTTGTTCAACTTCTGGTCTAAAAACAAGCCAGTTTTTTGTGCTTGGTAAAAATTCAGAATATATTTCACCCCACTTTCTGTTACAACAACTTCCTCGGGTATCTGCCCAAATAAAACTTTTTCATAATTTTCCAAACCTTCAAGTTTTCGAAAATGGGTTACATTTTTGGCAATGATTCCCTTGCAATTAGGATAAAGTTCCGTTATTATTTTGGGAATTGTGTCAATGAATTTCTCCATACCAGCAGAATTAACCTGAACCACGAAATAGTCTGCAAATCTGTCAATAATCAATCCTGGAAGACAATCTGATTCGGCATAAACCAAACGATAGCAATTTTCGTTTGGGAAAATTTTTTCTCGAAGCAGTTTCGCACGAAGAATGCGATATTTAATTGAACGCAGAACATCGTCAACAATGGTTAATTTTAAAAGACGCAAAGCAATTAAACTATGCGGATTGTAAAATGCAAGACCAAGACTTTTCCCCTCTGATGTAAGAACTTCTACAATCGAACCTGGTTCGAGTTTGGGTACTGTTTCAAGTTCATTGCTAAAAATCCACAAATGTCCAATTTCAACCCGAGGAATTTTCTTAACTCGAAGTCGTATCTTTTCCATTGTTCATTACTTCTTCTGGGTTTACTTTTGGAATTAAACTCAAATTTTCACGCAACAAGAAAAGACCGCCGACGATTACTTGGGATAGAAAATTTATTGCGTGGGTAACTGTTGCATAGGCAAGGGCTTCCTCCATCCCAACACCATAGAGTTTGTTAAGTGCATTTTGAATCAGGAAATGGTAGACGCCAATTGCTCCTGGGGTTGGTGCAACTGTGTAGCCAATTCCAGAAATTATAATCAATAAAATTGCATCGTCGAAACCAAGGTTATATGTTTTGGCAAAACTAAACGAAAAAAACATAAGGTACATAGGAACAGTGTAAAGAAACCAAATCAACAGCGACTCCAGAGCAAGTTGAAGGTATTGGGCAGGTTGTTTGATAACAGTTAGCCCAAGAAAAAACTTCTCGAAAAGTTCATTCAAGCGATTGTAAATTTTTCTTGATATAGGTTTTACTAATTTCTGTAAAAGGAAATCAATCCACCGCTTGTAAAAACTTAATATTCCAATGATAATAATCAATATTGTCGGGTAAATAATATTTTCAATATGCAAATTGGGAAGAGCCATTTTTAGTTGATTGCGAAAGAAGAAATAAGCAAGAACAAAGACCAATAGCAAAGAAATCAAGTCGAGAAAGCGTTCGACAACAATCGTAGCAAAGGTCATTGTGAAAGAAATTTTCTCTCGCTTGCTGTAATAATACGGTCGCAATAGTTCTCCACCCCTTGGAACGATGTTGTTTACTGCATAGCCAGCCATAACAGCAGAGAACAAATTCCAAGTAGATTTAGGGTTGGCTATTGGCTTCAACATTGTTTTCCATCGAATAGCCCTTGCCCAATGCGATGCCAATCCAACTGGAATTGACAACAAAACCCACAAGTAATTTGCCGAAACTATGTACTTTCCAAGCGATGCAAGATTTAAACCTTTCAAAGAAAAATAAACCAACAAAATTAGAAGAATTATTGACAAAGAATAGTTAATAATTCTCCCAATTTGCTTTCCTTTTAATTTGCTTTCAAATCTGTCCGTCATTCTTTATCGGGTTTTGCAGAAAGGGTATCTTTGACAAAATATATTATCAACAAGGTGAACATTACAAGGCTTAACCACTCTGCTCCAACGCTTTCACCCCATTCGCCAACAAATTGGTAAAGCCTAACTTTGAAAAACAGCAACAAAGCACCGATTACTCCAAATAAAGATGCACCAGCCATAAATCCAGAAGCAATAAGAGTTCCACGCTGTACCCTGGCATTTTTCAATTTTTCGTCTTTGGTGCCTTTTTGAATGAAATGGTGAATTAACCCACCAACTAACAATGGTGTGTTCAAGGGAAGTGGTAAATACATTCCCAAAGCAAAAGCCAATGGAGAAATCCCAAGCCAATTCACAAAAAGAGCAATAAATACTCCGACAAGGTAAAGAACCCAATCAACTTTTGCTTGCGGAGACATTAAAGGCTGTATGACCGCAGCCATTGCGTTGGCTTGCGGAGCAACTAATGGCTCGGCAGAATTCAAGGCTTTTTCATATCGTTTAATCAATTCTTCGTCGGCAGTCTTGTGTTCGATTTTTGCCAGTTCTTCTTGAGTAAATAAATTTTGATTTTTTACATAGTCTTCTTTGGTAAAGCCATAAGATGCGTTCAAAATAAAAATGACAAGACCAACAGTTGCTGCCGAAACAATCGCTCCTAAAAATTTGAAGGACTCTTGCTTGATTGGTGTCGAGCCAATCCAATATCCTACTTTCAAATCGGTTATAAAACCGCCAGCCATAGACAATGCAGTACATACTATCCCACCAATAATTAAAGCACTAACCATTCCTTCTTTTCCAGTCAGACCCGCCTGGGTAAGAATAAGAGAAGACAAAATCAAAGTCATTAATGTCATACCAGAAACTGGGTTCGTTCCAACTATTGCAATTGCATTTGCTGCAACGGAAGTGAAAAGGAATGATATGACCACAACAGTAATCAATGCAATAATTGCCTGTGTGGGAGTAATGTTAACGCCAAGCAACAAGAACAAAAATATTCCAAGAATTGTAAGGAAAATCAAAATCAGCAAAATATGCATTTTAATATCTTTCTGTGTACGTAAATGGGAATCGGGGTCTGAATCTGTCGCTCTTCTCTTTTTGCTAAAACCACGCACCGCCAACGAAAAAGCATTGCCAATTACTTTATATGATTTAATAATTCCAATTATTCCAGCCATAGCGATAGCACCAATACCAATCGGGCGAACATATAATGAAAAGATTTGCTCTGGTGGCATTGTAGCAAAATAATTCGCTCCACCACCAGCAGCAATTTGTCCAATCTGATTTATTAATGGAACCAAAACGAACCAAGAGAGAAAAGAACCAATAGTAATTATTAACGAATACTTCAATCCAATCAAATAACCAAAGCCAAAAATCATTGCACTAATATTCAACTGAAATAGCAACTTCAGTTTCTCTGCAACGATTTCTCCATAGGGAATTACACGAGAGGTGAAAGTTTCCTTCCACAAGTGGAGCGAAGTGGCACAAAAATCATACAACCCGCCAATTATACCACTTGTTGCCAATACCCCAGCACTTTTGCCGCCTTTCTCACCAGTAACTAAAATTTCGGTAATAGCAGTAGCCTCGGGGAAGGGGAACTTCCCGTGCATTTCCTTAACGAAAAACTTCCTAAATGGTATTAGAAACAATATTCCAAGAAAGCCTCCAAGCATCGAGGCAAAGAAAATTTGGAAGAAAGTTGCATCGAGTTTCAAAATATACAAAGCGGGAATTGTAAAAACTGCCCCAGCCACAATAACACCAGAGGAGGCACCAATCGATTGAACAATTACATTTTGACCAAGGGCTTTTCTTTTGCGTGCTGCCGCTGAAATGCCAACCGCAATGATTGAAATTGGTATTGCCGCTTCCATAACTTGACCAATTTTCAACCCGGAATAGGCAGCCGCAGCAGAAAATACTATCGCCATTAACAAACCAAGCAAAACAGAGTATGTTGTTACCTCGGGGAATTTGTATTCGGGTTGAAGTATAGGTCGATAAATTTCCCCAGGTTTCAATTCCCGATGTGCATTTTCTGGTAATTGAATAAATGAATTAGAAGTGTGGTAATCGCTTGCCATATATACTCCCAATTGTTATGATTTCTCAACCCAAACTTGGACTAAATTCACAAGTGTCTCTACTGTTTTATTTAAAAAATCCACAGATAGCCATTCCGTTTTGCTGTGGAAATTATTTCCACCAGTGTAAATATTTGGGGTTGGCACTCCCATTTCGGTCAGCCGTGAGCCATCCGTTCCTCCACGAATAGGCTTCCAATAGGGTTCGACCCCACTACGCACCGCTGCTTCCCATAAATTGTCCAATACCTCGGGAACTTTTTCCAGATGGTCGAGCATATTTCGGTATTGGAATTTTGTTTCAAGCGTTATCTCAGCCTTGGGATAAAAAGCTCTCACTTCATCAATAATTTTTTGTAACAATTGTTTCTGCTCTTCAAGCCCAGGGGTTCGAAAGTCTCGAAGCAGCAATTTTATTGTGGTCTTCCCAACTCCGCCCTCGATTGTATAAGGATGAATGTATGGTTCGTAGCCTTCGGTCGTTTCGGGTGCCATATCTTTTGGCAAACGAGCAATCAAGTCCGCTGCAATTCTAATCGAATTAATCATAATACCTTTGGCAGTTCCAGGATGAATGTCACGCCCGACGATAGATATTGTCGCTTGGTCTGCACTAAAGGTCTCCTTGTTCAACTCGCCAGGCAAATCTCCATCAACCGTATACGCATATTTAACATTCAATTTTTGAATGTCTAAAAATTTTGTTCCGTTTCCTATTTCCTCGTCGGGAGTAAAACAAATTCGAATATTTCCGTGTAAAATTTGAGGATTGCTAACAAGATAGTCTGCCATAGTCATTATCGCTGCAATTCCAGCCTTATTGTCCGCTCCAAGCAAAGTAGTCCCGTCCGTCGTAACAATTGTATGGCCTACGCACTTCTTAAGATTCGGATTTTCTTCGACCCGAATGACCACGGAAGGGTCAGCAGGAAGAACAATGTCGCTACCATCGTAATTTTCAATAACTTGGGGGTTAACATTTTCTCCAGATACCTCGGGCGAAGTATCTAAATGCGCAAGGAAAGCAATGTTCGGCACTCTTCCCTGCGCTGGATGATTCTCTGGTATATTGGACGGAATAGTTGCCATAACATAACAATGCTCGTCCACTTCGGCGTCCGTTAAGCCCAGTTCTTTAAGTTCATTAACAAGTAGATTTGCCAGTTCGAATTGACCTTGCGAACTTGGAGTGGTTTCTGCGGATTCATTCGATTGTGTGTTAATCTTTACATAACGCAAAAATCTCTCTAATGCTGTTTCTCTCATTTTGTCCCTTAAATAAAAAAAACAAAATTAATAATTTTTGTAAATTATCAGTAGGAGAGTAAAAGAATTTTAAACTTCTTGCATTTTTAATTTTTTTTGTTTATTTTGCAATTTGATACTTTGCCAATCGAAATGGTTTGGTTTAGAAACATATCTTCTCTGATTCCTTTAACGCATTGTAGAAGTGTGTTTTTTGATAATCAAATCTGTTATTCTGTAACTCCTTTGAATACGGGGGGGGGGGAGTACAGAGCATTGCTACAATTCGATAGATTCGGTACGCATTCCGTTCCACCATTGTTCAAGTTGTCGTGGACCACCTAAAACAAGTAAGGTTAACCTTTCTCCAAAGTTCTTTGTCAAAAGATAGAAAAAATTTTTGCAAATACTGTTGGAGACTTCGAAATCAATTTTTTAAAAAACCTTAATATTTTTGTTTTAAAAAAGTTAAAGGTGTTGAAATGAAAAAAATAATTATTAAAACAAGTCTATTTTTGGCAACCCTGCTCTTTGTTGGGTTGTTTGCAGTTAAGTTATATAGCCAAGAGCCGGTTCCAGACCCTTGCAATCCAGATTGTTTTAGACTCCTTTCCCCACTCCGGGTTTTTACGTCGAATTTAATATGAGTCCATTACAGTGTACTTTAAAAGTATGGTATACTTTTCGACTCGCTTGCTTTCTCTATTATGACGTACAAATCCTAAAAATCGAAACAGAAGGTTCGGATTGCGGTGTTTATTTGCCAAAGGAGAAATTGTTTAAAACCGCATATTATAAGTTAATTCAGAGTAATCCAATGGGTTTTCCACCAAATACTTGTAATGAAGAAACGCCACCGGGTATTTATTGCAATGAACAATGGCGAATTAGCCTAGCGACGTGTTGGGCTACATTCGATTTAGATTGTGCTGGACATCAATGTACGGTAACAGTACCCTGTATGGGAGGAGATTGCTGTCTTCAACCAATGAGGATTTGCCGGGATTGTCCATCGAATATTATACAAATTGACCCATTGGGTGAACCTTGGCCTTCGGAAAATTGTGGAGCAGCAGAGCCCCCACCACAAGCCCCACCTGGAACGCTCTGCACCCCTCTCTGTAACTGGTTTCTTTATTCTGGTATTATCTCGCCGAAGATTGACGAAACAAATAAAATTGAGAAGATAGACAATGTTCTTCAATTAAAAAGCAATGAATTTCCTATTGTAATTACAACGGAAAGCGAGGGCACATATAAAATTCTTATAACCGACCCTTATGGAAAAATTTACATTCAACGCGAGGGTGAACTCCAAGCGGGGCGTAGCGAAATCAAATTAGATTTACACAATCTGATGGAAGGCAATTATGTATATAGCATTTTCGTAAATGGTCAATTGCTTAAAACAGACAAGCTTATTCTGAAAAAGTAATTGTAATGTTACGATGGAAAAGAGTTTTTCTCTTTTCCGTCGGTTTTATTTTATTTAACTTACTAATAGGAGACAAAGATGAAAAAGATTTTGGTTGTTTTGCTATTACTGATTAATGTTCTAAGCATACGAACGGAGTGGGTTAGAGTTAAATTAAAAGAGTTTGGCGATCCAAACCAACCAGTTATGACGGAATGGTACATTCGAGGTATCGATTGTTCTGACTCTTTAAATTGCTATTCAGTTGCTGATGTTGGTGGTGTTTGTCTTGCTATTTATCGTTCGACTGATGCTGGAAGGAATTGGGAACTTATTTATTTAAAAGATTATGATACAATTAAATGGAAACCGATAAATTTTACTTTTTTACCTCGTAGCCTGGCCTCGCCGACAAAGAATAAATGCATAATTGGTGGCGACAGCGGAATAATATTTAAAACCGACGACGGCGGAAAAAATTGGAAAAGAGTTTATACTCCAATTTTTTATGAAGATACTTGGGAATTATATAAGCGTATATCTCTCGTTCAAATGCTGGATTCAACATACGGTATAGCGTTTTGTCGAAGGCTGTTTTACACAAATGATGGAGGCGAAAGTTGGAAAGAAATAAACTTGCCGATAACAAATCTGGATAATCGAGGTATTGGGTGGGCAAACATTATTAACCAAACAACTATTTACGTAAAGATGGTTTGTTTCTCTCAATCGGATAGTTGCCCATATAAATACACCTTTTTAAGGACATACGATTTGGGAAAAACTTGGGAATTTTATGATGCGGGAGTAACAGAAAATACACGTAAGATGTATTTTGCAGACTCATTATATGGTTGGATAGTTGGTGGCGTTTCAAATGGGGTTGGTGACCAGGAAATTGCAAAATTATGTGCAACAACTGACGGCGGTCGTTCTTGGTTTGTTCAATTTTACGATTCCCTAAAATTTTTAATGCCATTTATGGACGTATCCTTTCACGATAGATACAACGGTATTGCGGTAGCACGGGCTGGATTGACAATGATAACAAGCGACGGGGGAAAGACTTGGTTCCCTGACAATATTAATGAGGATTTAAATAAAACTCTTTTTCTAAGTCCACCAGTAGTTTGTTGGCGAAATGTAAAACAGCCGATATACTCAGGCGGTGCCTATTTGATTCATTATAGGGTAAGTGAACCTTTGGAAGTTTTGGATAAGGATATAGATGGTAGTGAAATTTTAATTGTACCAAATCCAGTGGAAAACAGATTGATAATCCAAGGAAACAAAGACGAAAATGTAACGATATACAATTCACTAGGTGAAAGGATAATTGAAACGCATACAAATGAAGAAATTGAGATAAGGGAATTTCCCCCGGGGGTGTACTTCGTTCGGGTAGGCAGCAAAATCTTGAAGTTTGTAAAGATGTAACAACCAAAACTTGTTTTGTGTTATCAGAAGTTAGAGGACAAAAATTTTTAGAACAGTGTTGGAATTTTTTAAATACTTCCCAATATTATTAAATGCTAGGAAATGTGAAGAAAAATTTGAACTACAATAATATAAAAATCTGTTCAATTAATAAAGGAAGGAGAATTGAAAAGAGCAATATTGATTTTTGTTTTAATTTTATTGTCAATTGAAGCTAAGTCGCAATGGGTAGAAATGAACAATGGTTTAACATCAGAAATCGCGAAAACAGTATGGTGTTTTGGGGTAAGTGGAAATAAAATTTTTGCTGGAACCGACGGCGGATTTTTTGTTTCAACCGATTTTGGAGCCACCTGGATTAAAAGGAGTGATGGTTTGAGCGATACTTCTATACGAGGAATGGCAATAATTGAGGATAAGATATTTATTGTAACATACTATGGCAAGATTTTTCTTTCGACTGATGAAGGTAACAATTGGACACTTAAAAATAAAGGTATCGAAGGCCCAATTGTTTTAAGTTGTATTACTAATAGTGGAAATAACATATATGTAGGAGGACTTGGTGTGACAGATGGTGATAATGAGGGAATTTTTTTATCCACTGACTTTGGGGAAAGTTGGACGAAAAAAATTAATGGTTTGAGTGAATTCTCAATCTATTCGATTGCAGCACTTGGCAATTACCTTTTTGCTTCGACTGCTTACTTTGTTTACATTTCAACCGACAATGGAGATTTTTGGAGAAGAGTGGATAAAAGCAAAGGGCTACCATATTCAACTATACTTAGCCTTCATGTAAGTGGTGATTATGTTTTTGGCGGGGGTGCCGGTAGCGGTGTTTTTGTGTCAACAGACTTTGGAGAAACCTGGCAAGAAAAAAACGAAGGTATTCCGTATCCAAGTCGGACTGTAGTTTGTTTTGCATCGAAAGGTAATAATATTTTTGCTGGAACCACAAAGGGAGTATATTTTTCGAGTAACAAAGGTGAAAGCTGGGTTTTAAAAGATAGTGGAATGGTTGAAAAAAGGACAAAGGCTCTTGCAATATTTGGAGATTACGTATTTGTTGGAACTTATACTGGGGGTATTTATCGGGCGAAATTGGAAGATATTGAATTAAGTAAATTAGATGATGATTTGACACCAAAAGGAAACTTAAAAATCTTTCCCAATCCAGCAACAGATTTTCTCCGAATCGAACGGGAAGACTACGAACAAGCAAATCTAATTGTTACAAATCAGATTGGTGAGATTGTAGCAAAAGTTACTTTGGAAGAAGGCGAGCAAATAAAAATAATTCCTTTTTCCCATCAACCCGCGGGAATGTATTTTATAAAAATAATAAATAAAAAAGGAGATTTAAGATATTGTCAATTTGTAAAGTTCTGACATATTATAGGAAATTTACTTTCATCATCGAGTAGCGGAATGGGCATTTGTCAAACTACACTTCCAGAATTGAAATTTTAAAGATAATACAATTCAGAAATAGCATCTAATTCTTTAAGCGAAACAAAAGTTCAAATTCGACAAAAAACATAAACAACAACCTTGGGCAAAAGCCATCCCCAAATCTCTTGCATTTTTAATTTTTTTTGTTTATTTTTCCAATTTGATACTTTGCCAATCGAAATGATTTGGTTTAGTAACATATCTGCTCGAATTCCTTTAACGCAATGGGGAAGTGTGTATTTTGAAAATCATATCTGTTGTTCTGTAACTCCTTTGTTTACAATAACTTACACGGGGGGGGTACAGAGCATTGCTACAATTCGATAGATTCGGTTCGCATTCCGTTCCACCATTGTTCAAGTTGTCGTGGACCACCTACCGCCTATGATAAATGATGAATGTTCTACATTTTAGTTCTATGTCAATTGATTGAATAAACACGTGCAAATACAGTTGGTAATTCGTAATAAATTATTCATTTTTAAAAAATTTTAAATAATTTTGTTTAACAAATAAGAAAGGAGAAAAAATGAAAAAAAGTCATATTTTAATTGTATTATTTACTTATGTATTCCTTTATACAAAATTATATTCAGAATGTGATACGAATGCGTTAAGAACAGTTACTTTTTATTATTTTAATAATAATATAGAGTGTAAAATACAGGTTGATTATTGTTGCGACATTGTTCAAGGATTTCACAATTTTAGGATTTTACAAATTCGAATTTTTCCCCCTTGCGATAGTACTATTTACGAAAATGACAAGAGAGGCGTTACAGATAAGATAATAGAAAAAATTGCAGAACACGGGCAAGATAAGTGTTGGGGTCGAATTCCAAATTGCAAAGATGGCGAATTATGCATTGTTCGTTGGGAGGATGAAATTTGTTATAGTCGATGGGTTTATAAACCCGAACCAGATGCACACTGGGAAATGGTGAAGTGTGATATTCCAACTCGTTGCAACGAGACAGTAAGAATATGCTGGGATGGTCAAAAATATATAATAACGAGACAGGGGTATGTTTCGCCACCTTGCCCCAATGGGTGTCGTGACAACTGCGGATATTAAACAATATTATGTGTGTTTAGATTATGGGTGTTACTATGAAACGGGTTTGGTTTATTTTGATATTTATTACTTTCTTCGGTACAAATACATATCCTTTGCCCAATGGGTGGAAGATGGTTGTTTTAAAAGGATACCGAAGGGTAATTAATGCAGAGCCACCTTATTTCACAGTATGGAAGGGGAATTTTTTTATTCCCTTCTATGACGAGACTACTATGTTTAAATTTGAAAATTATGCTCTGGGTTACTTTGGTACAATAGACGAAAACGACTCCATTCGATTAAGTTTATTGACTATTAATGACTTTTTAAATAATTATATTTCCCAAGACAGCACTTTTATTTTAGGGAAAACCAGTGATAGCACAGTGTATTGTCTACAAATTAGATATCCCAATTTTTCACACAAAGGTAAACTTTGGTTTACAGGGGCAACAGAAGTATTAAGAAAAGTTTACAATCAATGGTGGCAGAGTGATCTTCCTTATGACAATGGTTTTATTTTATATGATTCAAACAAGTTTTATGTTCATCCACCAATGGCTTATACGAAGGAATTGGACACAATAATCTATTTTAAAGGAAAGGTCTTTGCTTTCGATTCAAAAGATTTGCCCTTCGCATTTGGTAGATTTTTAGCCTATTGTAACGAAACCGGCGAAGGTTATAGATTTTTTATATTCGACACCGTTGGGCCTGGTGTTTTAGACCCTTATTGGGGAGGTGCAGTAGATAAATATGATAGAGTAACTCATATCTATACACCTACTGAGATTAAAACAATTTCAAAAAGTAGATTTATTAGAAAAGTAAAAGTTACTGATTTATTCCCAGATTTTGGTCGGTTATATTCTGTTCGGTATGACCAAAAACTAAACGCACTATATTTATTTGGTGGTGGTATAATTTATATTGATGACAGTATGTGGATATTTAAAAAACTGCCGGAAGGCGTAGATGTTGGAACGGTACCTATTGATAGTTCGGGCAATTTCTGGTTTACTTTTAACAAAACACATCTTGTAAAATACAATTTCTTTTCTGGGATTAGTTATTATGAACTCCCGGAGGAAGTAAAAAATTCCACCGCTTACTATATAGAATGTGGAGCAGATGGAAAAATTTATATTTTGGTATTTAGAGACATAGCCCTTATTTTAGTTTTCGACCCCTCGGTGGCAACAGCGGTAGAAGATGACAACAGAAATAACAAAGAAATTTCTAACTTTTTTGTCAATAATATTTACCCAAATCCAACTCTGGGTAATGTTTCTGTTGCCTTCTCTCTTGACCTAGAATTCCTGATGGATTTTCAAATCGAATTGTATAATCTGCTTGGCGAAAAGTTATTCACTTTAACACAAGATATTCAACAAATTGAATACGACAGAACTGCAAGAGTAGCAAAAATTGAATTAGACTTGAAGGGACTTGCTCGTGGAATTTACTACATAAACTTTATTGCAGGTAAAACAATGCAAACCCAGGTTGTTCTTTTAGAGTGAATTATGATTTAGATACTTAATAAATTTGAAAAATTGACAAAGGCTCGAATTACGGTTTTAGGCGAATTTTTGAAGTTAAAGAACATTAATTATTTTTAACTTATTTTTAGAAGAAACCCAATCTTTTTACTACCTCTTGCATTTTTAATTTTTTTGTTTATTTTTGTATTTTGATACTTTGCAAATCGAAATGATTTGGATTGGAAACATACCTGCTCTGATTCCTTTGACGCAATGGGGAAGTGTGTATTTTGATAATCAATCCTGCTGTTCTGTAACTCCTTTGTTTACAATAACTTACGGGGGGGGGGTACAGAGCATTGCTACAATTCGATAGATTCGGTTCGCATTCCGTTCCACCATTGTTCCCGCTGCCGTGGACCACCTAAAACAAGTAATATTAACCTTCCACCAAAGTTTTTTGTAAATTGAATAGAACACACAGCGTGCAAATATATCTGGTTTTTTCGTAAAAATTTTTCTTAAGTTTTTAAATAATTTTGTTTGAAAATTTAAGGAGAAGAAGAATGAAAAAGACAGTTTTAATATTGTTATTCTTCTTTGGAAGTTTATTGCTTAACAGTAGAACTCCCGACTTTGTTCCCGAGGGTGCAAGTTGGAGAATAGATATTAATCCTTATTTTGGTGTATGCACAATGAAATGGTACGAGATTTCAAGGTATTATGACAATGATGGGAACTTACTATGGGGGCAAGGTCAATGCGGATTACCAGGCTTCGAATGTCATTGTTATGACTGGTTAACTTGGTGGTTTGGTATTACCTGGGTACCTGATCCACCTGAGGGATGGGAATCAATTTACGGTGTTGGTGAAATTCCAACGTACAATCCAATAACAGGCAAATATGAACAAAATTAGAAACTACGAGAGTAGGGGTTGCAACAGCCCCTACTCTACTACATTAATGAAAACAATTTTGGAGGTTAAAATGTATTTAAAATTTTTACTATTGTTGCTAATTCTCTTTTTGGGTAGTTCTTGCACGAAAGATATGGACTTTTCTGATTATCACATTGGTGATTGGTTGGTAATAAAAAAAGGGAGTAGATTAATCCAAGGAAATAATTACGAAGTGATTTGGAAAACACAAAACTTGAACTCGAATAAATATTATATGGAAGTAATATATTACTTTGATAGAGAGGGTTCATTTCGTGATACGATTATTAAATTAGAAAAAGTTGATAGCATACACTTTAGGGGCAAACTGAGTATTCCAAAGAAAACATCCTGGGTACATATTTCGCTGTCAACCCCTTTTACTAATTTAAGTTGTCCATATTCTGTGAGATTACCTGTTTACATAGATTCACGAAAACCAGAGTATGGAGCAAAT
Source organism: Candidatus Kapaibacterium sp. (assembly GCA_013414795.1). GTDB lineage: Bacteria > Bacteroidota > Ignavibacteria > Kapaibacteriales > UBA2268 > Naka2016. The sequence continues at coordinate 1,016,112 of CP058732.1, read as the reverse complement.
TCTATCGCTCTTTTAAATTCTACAAAAGAGGAATACATAAAATTCTTTTATGATGAACGTCGACTTTACCCAGAAAATTATTCGATATTTATTGTAAGGTGGGCTTTCGAAGAACAAAATAATATTATTAAAAAAGACTCCATAATGAAGCAACTAAAAGAAATAGCTTTGCTAAACAATTCCCCTGAAATTGACATTATTAAATTAGTTGGAAATTCTATAATAATGAATTACTCCGAGCACGGAGAAATGCTTAAAAACTTGGCTATGAAATTAAAGTTTTCTCCTATTATGAATAATTGGGAAGTATCGGGTCTTTTTGTTAAGATGTTAATCAGGAACTTTGAACGGGACAGTGCCAGTATATCAAAAATTTTGGAAAATATTATTAAATACAATCCATACTCCCATTCGGTCCACTCGCTTATTACGAGTGGTACCCTTGTTGATGATCCAAAGAAAGTTAGACCTTCCCTTGCAATTAGTACAATAAATAGATGGTTGCAAAAAGATTCTTCGTACGAAATACTTTTGAATAAAGCAAGTTTGCTTTGTACAAAATTCCTTCCCGATTCTATCGTTCCCCTTAAATTCTTAATACAAAAACTCACCAAAGATTATTTGAGGTATTTTTCTGATGAAGATGCTTACTACAATCTTCAAGACAATTTTCATTCTCTTTACAATGGAATTGGTTTAATTACCGAACCAATAAAAAGATATGCTATTTTTTCGAACGATTATGAAACTAGTATAAATCTTTTAAAAGAATTGGTTGAAAAAATTGACAAAAACTTAATTTCAAAAGGTCTTTTTTATTTATCCATTGGGGAGCTATATGAAAGAAAAAATGAAAATGATTCTGCCATAAAATATTATTTTGTTTCAAATTTGTTTTTGAAAAATGTTTTCGACCTACCATATCAAAACTTAACTAAATTATTAGAAAATAAATATGGTGGGAAAAATATCGCTTTTTACTTAAAAAATTTGAATAAAAGATTTTCTTTGCCACAAACAAGAATAAGTTTTAATGACCTATTGATTGAATATTCAGACGGAACTAAAGAAGTAATTTCGGACGTCCATCAACCAAAGCTTTTTATTTTCTTTTCAACAGAATGCTCGGGTTGTGAAAAAGTCTTCAATACTTTAGCTAAGGTTAAATCAATAATTGAAAATAAGAAAATTAAAATATTTTTAATTTCTCTTGAAAATGCTGATAAGCTTAAAGGTTTATGGATTTATTCATATTTTAATGCAAAAGTTATTACAAATCCACGATCATTACAAAATCTATTCAATTTAGATAATGCGGTTCCAAAAGTTTTAATCGTTAATTCAAAAAACTACATTGTCAATTTAATTGATGGATATCCTGGGGAAGGTATTAATTGGAATCGGATATTTGCAAGTTTAGATTAAGTTTATATCGAGTAGTAATTTCTTGAAAATTACAAATGTTTGACCTCAGTACTGTTTGGCTAATCTTGGGTAAAATTTTCATTTTGCGATATATTTTTTATTCGAATCCAAATTTTTTGGTATGTGAACATACTCGCTCGTATCTTTGGAAATGTTTGTTCCAAGGGAGCGTAATATATAACATCAGTGGTTGTGAACTTCTTGTTTTTTCCCGAATGTTTGGTTTACAATCTATTATATTATGACTTCCAATCTGCAATGCATTTTTTGAAATGGGGCGGTATCTGGAAAAAATTGTTCATCAATTTTTAAAGCACTTTTAATAAAATAACCCAAACATAAGATTTTACATAAGAAATTTCGCCATCTTTGTAAAACTTTTATTAATTCCTCATTGATTATAATTCTCTTGTTAATTATTTGTTGTTATTTAAATCTGCATTGCTTGTAACTTTTTTAGGATTTTTCTTGTTATATTTATTTAAAATTTCATAATTTAGCAAGTTTAATTTGATATTTAGTTTAACTTTTGGGTTAGATTATGCGTAGAACTATTTTTTTATTGCTATTTTTTCTGACTGCGACGCAATTTACATTTGCTACGGTGAACCTGGTTTCCCCGCCAAACAATTTTCGCTGTCAGGATGTTTCTGTCGAATTTGTTTGGGAGCCTTATCCAGGTGGTGCTCGTTCATATGCACTTCGAGTTTCAACATATCCCGATTTATCCAATCCGATACTGGATACCTCAATGCTTACAACAACATCGGTAACTGTAAATTTGCCTGGAGCAAATGTTCAATACTACTGGCGAGTTTTGGTTGTTGTCAATCCCAATCCTCTGCAATTAGATTCATCTGCTATCTGGACATTTACAACTATGCCATTTCCACCATCAACGATTGAACCTTCGAGCAATTCCAGTTGCAATCCTTTAAATGTACATTTTCGATGGTCGCCAGTAAACAATGCACAAAGTTATCGAGTACAAATTTCCACCAATGAATTCTTTTTAACTTTGGTCAAGGACACTGTTGTATCCTCTACCCAAGCGGATATTAAAGTGCCGAATTGGGATACAAAATATTTCTGGCGTGTTTCTGCGACTACCAATTATGGCTGTACCACATACTATTCAATAGTCGACTCATTTAAAACCAACAGAACACCACCCACATTGTTGCAACCAGCCGATTCTTTGACTTCCGTTTGGGGCGATATCGCTTTTGCTTGGAATGTCCCAATTAATGCTAATTCCTATAATCTACAAATAACAACCGACCCCACATTTAACTTAATCGTCTACGACGAAATTGTCTCGAATAAGAACCTGACAAAAACAATAACTGATTACAATACAAGATACTATTGGCGAGTTAAAGCAGTTTATCCCGATTGTGAAACTGAATTTTCACCCGTTAGAACATTTTTAACTGCGTATTCAAAGCCCGAAAATTTGTATCCACCATTGGATACTTTTTGCCTATCAAACAATGTTACATTGAAGTGGGATGCAGTTTACGGTGCAACAAAATATCGTTTGCAGGTTGCCGAATCCGATAGTTTTGATTTGAGGAAACTCGTGATCGACACTCTTATTAATGCACGACAATTCACCTATTACTTTGAGAAAAGTCTTCAATATTACAGTTGGCGAGTGCGTGCAGAAGATAATCAGAACACTGGTCTTTGGTCCGATGTTATGCGTTTTCAAACGACGTATGCTCCACCGAAACATATAAGCCCAGCAAATGGAGAGGAAACATCAATTACTGTTAAATTTGTTTGGAAGCGTGATATCGATTTTAGCACTTTTGAATTGCAAGTGTCCGATACTAACAATTTCAATTTGCTATTGCACAGAGTTTACGATTTAAAAGGATTGACAACCGATACATTGACATTGAAACTGCCTCGATTCAGAACAAAATATTGGTGGCGGTTGCGTGCTTCCGATGCTTATTGCATTTCCGACTGGTCGCAACCACAATATTTTGTTACAAGATTGCAAAAGCCCAACTTGGTATTTCCTGCGAACAATGCCACCAAAATGCCGCTGAAGATTACTTTTGAATGGGACAAACCGGAAGGCTGGCAAAAGTTTGAAATCCACATTTCCAAGGATGCACAATTTAGTTCGATTTTCAAAGGGCGAGTGGGATTGAATACGAATGGTGTTACAATCGAAGACTTTGAGCCAAATACGACATACTACTGGCGAGTGCGTGCAATAAATTCCGAGGATACAAGCAATTGGTCGAACGTTTTTCAATTTACAACTGGTCCAAATCCTTTGGAAATACCGACCTTGATTTATCCAGAAAATAATACAGATAATCAACCCACAACATTAACATTTGTTTGGTCGGCAGTCCCAAGAGCAAAATTCTACCAACTTCAACTTGCTTCTGATTTGCAATTCAGCCAAATTATTTACGATTTTGTGAACATAAGCGATACGGTTTATCAAGTTCAAGATTTGAAACCAATGAGTGAATATTTCTGGCGTGTTCTTGCATATAACGATTCAACGACGAGCAATTGGTCTCCAATTTGGCGGTTTAGAACACAACCACCTGTCCCGCAAGGTCCTGTATATCTTTCGATTCCACCAAACGAATCCAATGGTGTTGGTGTTCCTTTAAGTTTAATTTGGAATCCAGTTCAATATGCAGAATTTTATCATCTTCAAGTTGCAACAGATGAAAACTTCCTCCAATCGAGTTTAGTAGTGGACGATAGCACTTTACTTTTGCCTAATAAATATTTGACTGGGTTGGAATACGACACCAAGTACTTCTGGCATGTTCGTGCATACAATCCCGCTGGTTCGACGCCTTGGTCCGAAACCTGGTGGTTTAGAACAATGGTTTCAAAAGTAGAGGATGCCTCCTCGATATTCTTTGTTTCGTATAATATGCAAGACAAATTGCTTGTAATTTCTTCGCCCAATCAAGAATTAACTGGTTCCCTTGTGCAAATGTTCGATTTATACGGTCGAAAAGTTTTCTCTGAATTCGTAAAAAGTGAAAAAAACATAAACATATCTTGTGCCGATTTGTCTTCTGGTATTTACTTTTTACAAATTAATGTCCAAGGAAAAGTTTATGTAATTAAAGTGCTTATTTAAATTTATTTAGCCCTTGGTTGGGGAAACCCACCTAGGGTATTTTTTTAAGCCAATTTTTTGTTAATAATTTGTTAGTTTTGTTTTTTAAGAAAATTAATTTGTTTAAGGAGGTAAAATGAAAAAGTTAACAACGCTATTTGCATTATTAGTCGTTTTTCCAATCTTGGCTTATTCGCAAATTGGAAACGTTTTTCAATCGCAAATGACCGATTCACCGCAACCTTTGAAAACCATTAAACTGCAAGATGGTTTGCTATTCGACTCAAAATCAGGTTCTGACGAGCCAAATCTTTCATACCGTGTTCTCACTCAAGTTATTGGTGCTCAATGGAGTTTGTTTGGATTTACTACACCTGTTGCCTACGACCCATATTCGAAAGCATTTGTTGTTGCAATTTCAAATTTTGGTCAATCGGGTAATGACCTTGCTGGAACAATCACTTTATATATTTCGACCAACTATGGTCAAACTTGGAGCACAAAAGGAGTTTTTTCAAAGGTTGGGGATGTTCCCGTTCTACCTTCCGTTGCAATTATGAATCCAAATAAAAGTTCCGATGTTAATTCTTTATCATATTTAGTCTATGCACCATTTGCAAGAAAGAACCTTGCTGGAGAATATCCCTGGAGTGGTGGATTATATACAATCTCCACACCAAATGGAAATGAAAGCATCGATTTTCTCTATCCTGGAAATCTTGCTGGATACCGATGGTGGACAACCAGGGCTGCCTCGCTCAACACTAACGATGGTAGTTTTGCTTTCAACGTTGGTATGTTGACTAATTCTGAAACTACTCAATATGGGCAGTACGGATTTTCTTCTTTCAGTTTAAGCGATTACGACTTTCTTTTCCAAGGTTGCCCGACAGCCTGGGCTCTTTCGAAATTCAGAAGTTCTACTGAATTGACTTCCACATACAACGCCAATATTATGTTGGACGTTGACGACCAGGGTGCGGTTTATGCTGGTGTTTGCAATTTCTTCCAACCAAATGTTGGAGATGGTGACCGTGTACCAGGAGTTTCAAAGTCGGAAGATTATGGGGTAACTTGGAGTGAATTCCAGCCTATGCCCGTTAGCACTTTAAATGATTATTACATCACCTGGGGTGGAACGCAAGGATTTATTGCTCTTGCTTACGACCCAAATCCTATGGTTGTACTTGGTCCAGATGAATACAGCATTTTCACTCGGGTTGCAATTCTAAGTGGGCAAAATTTAATTGCTGCCCATATAATCGAGGCAAACTATAGTGGTGGTCTTTGGTCTATTAATAAGGTTGCCGATTGGACTACCCTTTCTCCAATAATTATTACCGACGTTAATTCTACCCCAGATGCTATAAAAGACTCACTTTCCCGAAGTTTTATGGGCATTGAAATGCAAGCCGCAAAAACCGAAGATGGCAAGTATGTAGTTCTAAAGTGGTTGGATTTCATTGATAAAGCCATAGTAATCAATCCGCCAGTTACTATTGCCGATGGTGCACAAGTACTTGATACATTACCGACAAATGATGTTTTCTTCGCTTATCGAGAAAGAAATCAATTCTTCTGGTCTACACCTATTAATGTAACAAATGACACTGTGTACAATAGAGTTACTTGGATTCCTAGTGTTGTGCCCTCGCTCGACAAAATTCCTTTAGTTATGGAACGAACTCGACCAATTCAATCGTCAAATCCGAACAACCCGAGACTTTCCTATCCCAATTTTGTGCAACAATTGATTATCGACACGCCCCAGGATGTACTTTTCACCCTTGTCAACTTAATTGGTACGCCTGGAAAGGTTGAACAACCGACCAATCCCAATTTCTATCTTAAAGAGGCTCAACCCAATCCAGTAGTTGGGGATTACGCCGAAATTGGGTTCGTTTTGGATAAACCAATGAACATCAAATTAGAGTTGTTTGATGCATTAGGAAACAAAGTAAGAACATTGTACGAAGGCTTTGCTTCTGCTGGCGTTCACGCTGTAATGTTGCAAACCAAAGATTTGTCCTCTGGTGCCTATTACTACAAATTATCCACAAGTGCTGGTGTTTCTTTTACCAAACAACTTTCCGTCGTGAAATAGCAACAAGACGATACAAAATAAAGAAGGGCAGTTTAAACAACTGCCCTTTTTTTGTTTTCCTGGAATTAGGAAAATTGATTTGTCTTTTCGTGCAATAGTAGTGAAAAAAAATCGTAAAATGCTTTTTGTATCTGCTAAAATAGATAAACTTCTTGATTTGGTATAATTATTGATTTTTCAAAAATTTATGTAATTTTGTAGTTCAGAATGATGTAAAAGCAATGATTTCCGAGATTGTTGAAGTTATAAATCCTGCTGGAATGCATACTCGACCAGCGGCAGAAATTGTAAAGGTGGCATCCCGTTTCAAATCTAAAATTCTGCTTGAAGTTGATGGCTATACTGTTAATGCAAAAAGTATTATTGGGCTTATGACTCTTCCCGCCCCACAAGGTACAAAAGTTAAAATTGTTGCCGAAGGGGAAGATGAAGAAAACGCTGTTAAAGAACTGCGAGAACTTTTTAAACGAGGATTTGATGAGATTTGATGGTTATGGGAAAGACTAAGTATTCACTCGCTTTAAATGAAACTGTTTTAAAAGGAATTCCCGCCTCCAAAGGCTACGCCATTGGCAAGGCATTCATCATTAAAGATTTGACATTTAACAATTCCAATCATACAGAAGTAAATACATCTAAAGAAGACGAATTAAAAAGGTTTTTTCAAACGATTGAGGACTACGAGAACGAACTTGTCAGTTACTCCCAAAAAATCGATGGGCAGAATCCAGTTGCCCTGGATATGATTGAGTCGATAAAATTAATACTTCACGACCCAGATATTCACGAAAATGTGAAAAGGCTTATTGATTCTGGGAAATCTGCTGAATATTCTGTTTTAAAAACTTTCCAAAAGTTTGAAAATCAATTGCTTCTTATCAAAAGCAAACTTATTCGAGAAAGGGCTTTGGAATTAAGCCAAATTAGAAACAGGCTTCTGGAATTGTTGATAAATAAGAAACTGACCAGTTCGGTTCCAGAAGGATCAGTTGTTGTTGCTTCCAGCCTATCAGCCGACCAAGTAATTGCTTTCAAGGAAAAGAAAGTTGCTGGCTTTATTATTGAAATGGGTGGGGTTACCACTCATTGCTCGATTCTTGCTCGTTCATTTAGAATTCCATCCGTTATAAGCGTTCCAAACGCTACTAAATTTTTGAAGGACGGGGACGAGGTTCTTATCGATGGGTACAAAGGCATAATAATAGTCAATCCTACAGAGAAAACACTCGAGGATTTTAAAGCAAAAATTGAAGATGAAAGCCAGATTCAAAAAGAACTTGGGGAAATCCTATATCTTCCAACACAAACAAAAGACGGAACGAAAGTCGAGTTGCAAGCCAATTTGAATTTTCGACAAGAACTCGACGAACCAGAATTGTACCATTCCGATGGCATTGGATTGGTTCGAACTGAACATCTTGTTCCAATAAATGAATTCTACAACCACGAGTTTACCCTCGATGAATTCGAGCAAATTCAATACGAAATTTATAGCGAAGTAGCGGTCAAAATGTATCCAAAGATTGTTACGTTCCGTGCTTTTGACCTTGGGGGGGACAAATTTCCGTCTTTATTTGCATACAACGAAGCAAACCCAATGCTTGGCTTTCGAGGGATTCGCTATCTACTTGCAAACCGAGCCTTTTTCAAGGCTCAACTTCGTGCTTTTTTAAAAGCGTCGATTGAAAAAAATATTCAAATTATGCTTCCAATGATTACTACTGTCGAAGAAATTGTCGAGTCTTTGAAATTATTGAATGAATGCAAGGAAGAGTTAACACGGGACGGTTTTGAGTTTGACTCCGATGTTAAATTTGGAATTATGATTGAAACGCCTGCTGCGGCACTTCAAACCAGAGTTTTTGCAAAATATGTAGACTTCTTTAGCATTGGTACAAACGACTTAACTCAATACACACTTGTTGCCGACCGAGACAATTCCCACGTCAGTTCCTACTTTTCACCATTTCACCCTTCTGTTCTTGCTTTGATGAAATTCACAATTGACGAAGCAAAGCGATACAAGAAAAAAGTCGGAATTTGTGGTGAGTTGGCTTCCCATCCTGCCGCCGCTTCGATACTCGTTGGCTTGGGTTTCGACACAATTAGTGTTTCTATTCCAAACCTGTTGCAAGTGAAGAAATGGATTTCGGAAATTGATTCAAATAATGCTAAGAAACTTTTAAAAAAGGCTTTGAAATGTGAAACTGCCGAGGAAGTCAGTAAGTTCCTTGATATCGAATGAGTTATGAAAGCAATTATTGTTATCCCAACTTACAACGAATCGGAAAATATTGAAAAGTTAATTAAGAAAATTTTTTCAATTGCTCCAGAAATAAACATTTTAATTGTTGACGATAATTCTCCCGATGGCACTGCAAATATCGTTGAACAGTTGATGAAAAGCGATAGTCGTTTGCATTTGATAAAGCGGACTGGCAAATTGGGACTTGGCACTGCTTACATCGAAGGATTTAAATATGCTCTTTCAAAGGATTTTGAAGTGATTTTTGAAATGGATGCTGACTTTTCGCACAATCCAGAAGACATACCTCGTTTTTTGGAAGCAATCGAAGACGCAGATTTAGTTATTGGTTCTCGCTACTTGACTGGTGTTAACGTTATCAATTGGCCATTGAAACGCTTAATTTTGAGTTATTTTGCCAATTTTTACACTCGAGTAATCACTGGAATGCCAGTAAAAGACGCAACTGGCGGTTTCAAATGCTTCCGTGCAAGTGCTTTAAGACAAATAGACTTGGACAAAGTCAAAACCAATGGCTATGGATTTCAAATTGAAATGAATTTCCGTTTCTGGGCAAAAGGATTAAGAATTAAAGAAATTCCAATAGTTTTCGTCGACCGAATGAATGGTGTTTCCAAAATGAACAAAAAGATTATCCTCGAAGCCATTTTCCTTGTTTGGAAATTGAAACTTTGCAAAATTTTCAAGTGTCTTTGATTTGTGATGAATCCCCAACTTGAACTTTCAATAATAATTGTGAACTATAATGTTAAAGATTATCTTGCCCAATGCATTACCTCAATTCTTTCGAATAAAACTACTTTTACTTTCGAAATAATAGTCGTTGATAACAATTCCAAAGACGATTCGTTGGACTTTATTCAAAAAAATTTTCCGAATGTAAATCTTATTGCATTGAATAAAAACACTGGCTTTGGTTTTGCAAACAACATTGGCTTTGAAAATGCTAAAGGGAAGTATATTTTATTATTAAATCCCGACACTGTTTTGCAAGAAGATACATTGCAAACGATGTACGAATTTATGGAAAGCAACCCAGAGGTTGGTATTGCTGGCTGTAAAGTGTTGAATCCCGACGGAACATTGCAACTGGCTTGTCGACGAGGAATTCCAACTCCTTGGGTCGCTTTCACAAAACTTTTTGGCTTGCAGACGCTTTTTCCAAAAAGTAAATTATTTGGGCGATACAATTTAACTTTCCTTCCAGAAGATGAATTTGCCTATGTCGACGCTATTAGCGGTTCGTTTATGTTCCTCCGTCGTGAAGTTTTTGTTCAACTTCGTGGCTTCGATTCAGATTTCTTTATGTATGGAGAGGATTTGGACTTATGCATTCGAGCTAAAAAAATTGGCTGGAAGGTTGCCTACGTTCCGTTTACCTCTATTATTCATTACAAAGGGCAAAGTGCAAAGCGTGGAGAATTCGACAGCACTTTTCACTTCTTTAAATCGATGGAAATCTTCACTCGTAAGCACTTTGGAAAATCTAAAATATTTCTTTTTTTGATTAAAACTGGAATAATCTTTCGGCAACTTCTTGCAAAAGTTTCTTCCTACAAAACAGAAATACTTTTTGTCGTTCTGGATTTACTTTTTGCAAACTTTTCCCTTCTTTTGGCAAGTTGGATTCGATTTGGCAAAATGTTTAGTTTCCCCGACTATGCATACCCGACGGTGTTCATTGTGTTAAGCCTTGTCGTGTTTCTGTCGATGGTTTCCGCTGGGGAATATTTCGAGTTTCGGCACAACATTTGGAATACCTCTTTTGCTCTGTTAATTTCTTTTTTTGTGTTGTCTTCGCTAACATATTTTTTCAAAGAATTTGCATTCAGTCGTGGAGTTTTGTTGCTAACTATTGGTTTTACTCTTGTTCTAACAAATCTTACGAGAATAATATTCAACTTGAACAAGGGTATCTATTCCGTTAGAAGAATTGCCTTTGTGGGTTACAATCCAACAACAGAAGCGATAATCGAGGCATTAGAAAAAACCGAGTCGACAAATTTGGAGATTGTGGGAAATTTTGTTTTAGACAATATTGACCGAAATGCAAGCAAACTTCCAGTCCTTGGAAACGTGGATGAGTTGCCAAATCTTGCGGAAGTTTACCAAATAAATGAAATAATTTTTACCGACGAACGAATTTCTAAAATTGAAATTCTCGATTTATTGCAAAAAGTTGAAACGAAAAGAATTAAAATATACTATGCCCAAGGTTACGAAGATGTACTTGCTTCCGACCTAATTTCAAGTTTGATGAAGGACAAAAATTTGTTGGACGATTACCGTTTGCTCAAGTTTCGATTTCGTTTTTTCAAGCGTGTTTTCGATTTGACACTTTTGATGTTGTTAATTACAATTGGGATTCCATTCTTATTTTTGTTTTTTGAAAAAGAGAAAAGGAAAGTCGGAAATTTGGTTGGCATATTGATTGGGAAAATGACATTTGTTGGTTTGGACAAGGAGTATATGCATATTTATTCCAAAAAGCCTTTGATTACAATATCCGAGGCAAGTTCTAACTTTGCAATAACTCCACGAATGAAAGAGAAGTTGAATAATTTCTATTTGCAGAACTATTCTCCTTTGCTCGATTTGGAGATTTTGTTTAAATATAAAAGAGGAAGAGATGGAAAAAACACCACCAAAGTATCTTCTTGATTTTGAAAAGCCAATTTACGAGTTGGAACAGAAAATCGAGGAGATGAAATCTCTTGGCGAAGTTATCGATATTGAAAATGAAATCGAAACTTTACAGAATAAAATCACTGAACTTAAAGTTCAAATTTATAACAATCTTACACGCTGGCAACGAGTACAAATTGCTCGCCACCCCGAGCGACCCTATACTCTTGACTACATTAGCAATATATTCACTGATTTTGTCGAATTGCACGGCGACCGCCTTGTCCGAGACGACCCAGCAATCGTTGGTGGTATTGCCAAGTTCAACGGAAAGTCTATCCTTGTTGTTGGTCATCAAAAAGGGCGTGATACAAAGAGCAATCTGTATCGTAACTTTGGTATGCCAAATCCCGAAGGCTATCGAAAGGCACACAGATTGTTTTTGTTAGCAGAAAAATTCAACAAGCCTATAATTACATTTCTGGACACTCCTGGTGCCTTTCCAGGTATGGAAGCAGAAGAGCGTGGTCAAGCCGAGGCAATAGCCCGAAATCTGTTCCTTATGGCAAAACTGCGGGTTCCAATTATTGTCGTTATCATTGGAGAAGGTGCCAGCGGTGGGGCAATTGGTATTGGCGTTGGCGACCGTATCCTTATGCTTGAAAATGCCTGGTACAGTGTGATTTCTCCCGAATCTTGTTCAAGTATCCTTTGGCGAAGTTGGGATTTCAAGGAACAAGCAGCCGAGGCTTTGAAATTGACGGCAAAAGATTTGCTCGAACTCAAAGTTATCGACCGAATAGTCCCCGAGCCACTTGGTGGTGCTCACAAAGACCACAAACAAATGTTCGAAATTATGCGAGAAGTACTTGCCGAGGAACTCGATAATCTTATGAAAATTGATATTGAAACACTTGTTAAGATGCGAAAAGAAAAATTCTATCGTCAAGGTGTCTGGAAAGAATTATGATTCAGAAAATTAATATATTTCTTCGACGCACTGCTGAATGGATGGAAAGTTTCGCCCAAACGAAATATTCGCTTTGGGCATTGTTTGGTTTTGCCTTTGCCGAGGCTTCTTTTTTTCCAATTCCGCCAGATGTGTTGTTGATTGCAATGGCATTGTCTTTTCCAAAGCGTTCATACGTTTCTGCTCTTTGGTGTACGATTGGTTCCGCTTTGGGTGGTGTTTTGGGATATTTTATCGGTTACTCATTAATGGAAGTGGTTGGTGTTAAGATAATAGATTTTTATAATTTCCACGAGGCTTGGGCAAAGGTTGTTGCAACATTTAACAGTGATGTGGGCTATTGGTTCCTCGCTGGTGCTGCGTTCACTCCAATTCCTTACAAAGTAGCAACGATTGCTGCTGGTGCTACGCAACAAAGTTTCGTCCCTTTTTTGATTATATCTTTTTTCGGAAGAGGGCTTCGTTTCTTTTTGGTCGCAACTTTGTTCTACTTTTTTGGTCCCCCAGTTAAATCATTTATCGATAAATATTTTGAGAAACTTACGCTGGCATTTTTGCTCCTTCTTGTTGGTGGGTTTGTTGTGATTAAGTACATTATATAATTCAGTGGCTAAAGTTATTTACATTTTCAAAGGCAAATTCCCCTGGGACGGACGTTTAATCAAGATTTGCAATTCACTCCAAAATCACGGGCACGAGGTTCTTGTTGTTGCTCGCTGGAAAGGTGAAAAAGAGAAAATCGAAATTTGGAAAAATTTAAAAGTCTGGCGTGCTTGCGTCAATTTACCGTTCTCGCTGTCAATCCCCTTCCCAGAAAATCCGTTCTGGCTGTCAAGTCTAAAGCAAATATTCAGCGAATTCAAACCCGATGTCGTTATCGTTCGAGACATTTTCCTCGTTAAAACAAGCAAGAAAGCACTAAAAGGAAAAACTGTTCCCGTGTTGATTGATATGGCTGAACATTATCCCGCTGCTGTCAAAAGTTGGCGAAAGTACAATCAAAATTTTTTCACTCGATTTCTGGTGCACAATTTTGCATTAGTTGACAAATGGGAAGCCGAAAGCATACAATATTCCGATGGGATAATTACTGTTTGTGATGAACAAAAAGATAGATTGGTTCAACAATACAAGTATCCCGAACAGAAAATCGAAATTGTTCACAACACGCCAGAATTGTCTCAATTCTCTAAAATCAAAAGAGAGCAAAATCCAAAACCAAGAGTGTTCCTCCACCACGGCTATCATACTACTGAAAAACCAATAGACCAGTTCCTACGATTTTTCATCGAGTTCGCAAATCCAATGGATGGATTTCAGTTTGTGGTTGCTGGAGCTGGAGAATGTATTCCATATTTGGAGAAGATTGCCGAGGAAAAAGGAGCAAAAAATGTAGTCTTTAGTGGCTATTACGACTTTGAAACTTTGCCACAAATCTTGCAAAGTGCAGACATTGGTGTGATTCCTTATCCAGCAAACGATTTTAACAATTATACACTCCATAACAAAGTGTTCGATTATCTTGCAGTCGGAATACCAATACTTTGTTCCGAGGCAAAGCCTTTAAAACGACTTGTGGATGAGACAAAGGCTGGGGTTTCTCTGCCGATAGAGAGAGAGGCGATTCGAAACTTTTTCCAAACAGTCGATTCGTTCAATTGGGTTGAAATGAGCCAAAACGCAATAAAGTTTGCAAGCGAAAAATACAACTGGGCAATCGATGAGCAAAAGTTGTTGAAATTTGTCGAAAAGGTACTCAATGGTTAATTTTTGCTCTAATACAGTGCAAGTGCATATCTCTGCTTGGGTCGATGAATTGCAGAAATATAAATTTCTTGCATTGAAGCGAAGTTCGAAGAATCCAATTTACCCAGGACTTTGGCAGGCAATCACTGGGACAATCGAAGGGGAAGAAACTGCAATAGAATGTGCAATTCGTGAGGTTAAGGAAGAAACTGGACTCGAAGCAAAAGAGATTTGGACAATTCCGTTCGTGGCTGTATTTTTCGACCCATACAAGAACGAAGTGAACGCTTCGCCAGTGTTTGGTGTTTTAGTTGATTATGTTGAAAACATAGTCATCTCGTCGGAACACGAGGATTTCCTTTGGTTGACACTTGATGAATTCATTGAGAAAGTCCCCTTACCATCGCACAAGATTGGTACGCAATACTTTTGGGATTACATTCTTCGCAACGCAGATAAGAGTATGTTCAAATACAGACTTTAATAAGAAAAGTAAACCCCTTCGCTCGTTAATAGAGGAAGGGGCTTGTCGAAAAGAAACAAATTATTCCCGATCGAACGTTTGCTTTTTCTCTTCGGGGATTTGGTATGTTAGTTTATCTTCGTAAAGTTCTTCCATTGCGATGATGGTGGGTTTGGGGATTTTCTCGAATTCTTTGCTAATTGAGTACTGCTCGAAGTTTGTTTCGCCAGTTTCAGCGGAGGTCATAACTTCGGCAAGGCGAGTGTGGAGTTCTTGCTTCAAAAGGTCGTTGATTTGACGAGCACGCTTGCCCATTGCAACAATGGACTCGTAGAGAACGCCTTTTTCTGTTTCCTTCATTCGAACCAGAATTGGATTAATTGTCTTTTTAAATCTCATTGCTCAATACCTTACAATTTATTCGCATTTTGGTAACGGAAAAATGTAAAAAATATTTTAAAAAGAGTTACAAATTAAAAAATAAATTTTAGATAGCAAAACTATTTTGTGGAATAAACAAATTCGAAAATCTTTATTGCATAGTCTAAATCTTTTTCGTTTTTGACATTAAATTCAGTGTCAGCAGTTCCCCAGTGACCTATTTTGCTAACATCTCGAATCTGTTTAGATTGAATTAATTCATTTGGTATTAAATTTAGGATTGACTTATAATCTGTGGTAAAATAAAATTTTAAGAAATCTTTGTGTTGTACAATATTACATATTGTTTCTTGATTTTTCGTGATTTTCAAATAGTGTTTTCTATTGGTGATATGAAAATCAAAATTTTTTTCACGGAGTCTTTCGATAAATTTATTATATAAAGAGTAACTTTGCACCCACTCCGTTTTCAATGGCTTGTATTCTTTAACATCATCAGTCTCTTTTACCTCGATAGGAATTTTATTTTTCGTTTCAACTTGGTTTACAGTTAATGTCGATTCTAAATCTTTAAATTTTATCTCAATTTTTTCAAGATTTTCTAATATAACATCTTTGGGGTAAATGTGTCCAAATTTTTCCTTGATTGTGTTGTTTATGAGATTAACTAACTTAATGTCACCGTTGGCGAACAAGTTTTCCAATGCATATTGTATTTCTTTCCGTTTTTTAAAATTTTCGGCAAAAGCGAGTAGTTTGTCCTCCGATAATGCCTCTTTGGACAAGAGTTGGATTAAATTCAAATTGATATTATCCGACAAGGAGAAACCAAAGAGCAATTTTTCGCTTCCTTGCCCTTTTAGTTCAGTGTAAAATACTTTGTATAACTCGCCATTTGTTATCACCAAAAAATGTACACCCGAATTGTTACAATAATTAATTTTTTCTTTAATCATTTTTTCGTCGGTAAGTGGATTGCTTAAAGATTTTGCTTCGACCAAAAGTTTTTTTGAATTATTAACTAAAAAAGCGTAATCTGCTCTTTTCCCAGTCGAGTCATCGTCTTCTGGCAAGACGTCATTGGGATTTGAAAAATCCCAGCCTAATTTCTCGAAAAATGGTCGGATAAGCCATTCTTTGGTTTGTGCTTCGCCTATCATTTTGTCTTTCAACTGCTTAACTTTTTCCTTTAAAATCTGAACTTCATTCAATAACTCATCCATTTGCAATTCCTTTAAATATAAAATCTTGTACAAAATTAATAAATTTTATTTGCAATTGTCAAAAACATATGCCTTAATTTGTTAAATTTATTTCATAGTAAGACGTTTTCGGAGTTTTGCAACGAAGTTAATTGGGTTCTTGACCAATTGTTTGCTCGAAATTTTCTAATTTGGTCATCTTATGATTAAAATTTTGGAAAATGTTTCGCTTAAGGATAAAAATACTTTTGCTGTTGATTGCCGTGCAAAGTATTTCACCGAAGTTTTGAATGAATATCAAATTCCCGAAATCCTCGAAACGAATGCCTTTCAAAGTTCCAAAAGATTTATTCTTGGTGGTGGTTCAAATACTCTTTTTGCCAAGGACTTCGAGGGAATTGTTGTCCATCTTGCAAATAGAAGTATTCGAATCGTTGAAAGCAACAAGAAATTTGTTCTTCTCGAAGTTGACGCTGGAATGAATTGGCACAAATTTGTTGAAATCTCTTTAAACAACAAATACTATGGCTTGGAAAATTTGGCTTTAATACCTGGTACAATTGGCGGGGCTATCACACAAAATATTGGGGCTTACGGCGTAGAAGTGAAAGAGTTCGTTCACGAAGTTCGTGGGATTGATACCACCAGCGGGGAATTTTTAGTACTATCGAACGATGATTGTAAATTTGGATACAGAACCTCGATTTTTAAGACAGAATTGCGAGGTAGGTTCATTATTACTTCTGGAATTTTTAAGTTAAGTCGAAAACCAAATGTAAATCTTTCCTATCCAGAGTTGAAGAAGTTGGTTCAAAAATTTCCTTTTATTAAGCCCGACCCGAAATATGTTTTCGACCAGGTTTGCAAAATTCGGAGTTCAAAACTCCCAGATATTGAGAAACTTCCCAATGCTGGTTCTTTCTTCAAAAATCCAGTTGTGAATGGCGAAACTCTTGAAATTATCAAGCAAAAATTCGACGATGTTCCTTCCTTTGAATTAGGGGAAGGAAAATATAAGATACCCGCTGGCTGGCTTATAGAAAAAGTAGGATGGAAAGGCAAAAGAGTTGGAAACGTTGGAACCTACGAACGCCACGCCCTTGTAATAATTAATTATGGTGTCAATTCGGGTAGGGAAATTCTTAATTTTGCAAGGATGATTCAAAACGAAGTTTATGAGACTTTTGGAATTCACCTCGATTTTGAAGTTGAAGTGATTGAATGAAATATAACAATATTTTTCAGTTTAAGTTGTTACTATTTAGTGATTTATAAGGTTGGAATTTGAAAATAATTAAAGAAATTTTCAAAGTTTTTCGTAACGATGGCAAAGAAAAGCCAGACAACCCATTCGTACATTTGGAAATATATAATAATTCGTCTACTCCCGTCTACCTAATCGATGAAAGTTTCAACATTATTTGGAGCAATGAGGAGTTTAATAAATTAAAATCGAGTCCAATTGGGCAAAAGTGTTACAATGTTCTTTTCAATTCCGAATTTATTTGTGAAAATTGTCCAGCAATCGTAGCAATTCGAGAAGCGAAATTGAGCCATTCTGTTGTTCAATCAAGCAAAAAGCACCATAAAGTCGTTGCAACCAGAATAATTTCCAATCCAGTTAGTCTGGACAATAAAATTTATGCATTGAATTTTGTCCAAAATGTTCGTTTTGAAACAAAAGATAAGTCGGTGCAAGAAGAGAGTCCTTCGAGTGCAAAGTCTTTGTTCGAATTTTTGGAACACATTCCAATTCCTTGCTTGTTACTCGATTTGCATTTTAACATATTGAAATTTAATTCGGTAGCACAAAGAGTGCTTGGTTTAGAAACCCAAAAAATCTATAAACTTAAAGATATTCTCGATTGGGGAAGTGAAATTGATTTCGACAAGTTTCTTACTAATCTTTTGAATTCCAAGAGCCAAACAATCAGTGGAATTATTAAGGCGAAGGAAAAAGATTCACAAATTCCAGCAATTTGCCATTTTTCACAGATTTCTACTGAGGACAAACTGATACTTTTGGTTATCGAGCCAAACGAAAAAATTTCACAAAAGGAATTAAAAGAAATCGAAAAATCAGAAGTACTCCAATTGATTTTAGAAAATTTGCCAATTGGAATTCAGATTCAAACTGACTTATCCGAAACATTTGTTCAAAACCAGAAAGCCAGACTACTTTTGGAAAGCGATAGAAACATTCTCAATGAAATTCGCAAAGCAAATATTCTTGGTGAAACTGGTTCTGCTGCGTTTGAATTTGAAAAAGATGGAAAAAAGTGCAAGGTTTCGACTTATACGATACAAAGCAAGTTTACAAACAAAAACTTTCGTGTGTTTCTATTTGAAGACATTACTGAATTTGATAAGATTCTACAAGAATTGAAGAAGTATCAAAGTCTTGTGGAGCAAACCACAAAGTTTCTTCAAATTGTCTCGTTTACCATCGATTCTGAATTTTATATTGAAAATATTATAGGGAAAATTGAAGGCGTTATTGATGAGAATCATAATAACCAAGTCAACGAAAGGGTGAAGTTTTCAGATTTGGTACATTCGGAAGATTCTTTTAAAGTGAATGAGGTATTGGCAGAGTTGTTCCACTTTCCCGATATTACAAGAGAACTGGATTTTAGAGTGAAAAGAGGGGAAGAAGATACCCTTTGGATGAAAGGATTTTTTGCGAACGAGGTCGACGAACGTGGCAAAATTCAAAGAGTGAATTGCGTTCTGTTTGAAATAAACGAACAAAAGAAAGTCGAGGAGCAACTGAAATCTTCGCAAGAGGAAATGCGAAATCTGGCTTTGTACTTCGAATCCTTACGAGAAGAGGAAAAGAAGAAACTTGCTTTTGAGATTCACGACGAGTTGGGGCATTTGCTGACTGCAATGAAATTGGAAATGTCGTGGATATTGAAAAAGAAATATTTACGAGAGGATGTACTTCACGAGAAACTCATAAAACTCATTGAAATGGTCGAAACTACAATCAAGAAGGTGCGTTCGATTTCATCGCAACTACGACCGAGTATTTTAGACCATTTTGGGATTGTTGCAGCAATAGAATGGCAAGCAAAGGAATTCCAACGACAAACTGCTATTCGATGCAGGATAAATTTAACAAGGCAAGATGTTCAACTCGACGAGGCGAAGTCAATTGTAGTTTTTCGTGTTTTCCAGGAAATTTTAACAAATATCGCTCGCCACGCCAATGCAACTCGTGTAGATGTGAGTTTACAGGTTGAAGACAATAATCTTGTTCTTATTGTGTCTGATAATGGTAAAGGTATTAAGCAAGAAGATATGGTTTCGAAAAGGTCGCTTGGGATAACTGGAATGAAGGAACGGGCAAATTCAGTCAATGGAAAATTGACAATTCAAGGTGTCTCTAACGTTGGAACAACGGTAACATTAACAATTCCAATAAATTAACTATGATTAAGATAATTATTGCAGATGACCACGCTGTTGTACGAACTGGATTGAAACAGATAATCGAATCCGACCCCCATTTAAAAGTCACGGGGGAGGCAAGTTCTGGCTTTGAACTTCTGGAAAAGATTCAAGAAGGAAATTACGATGTTGTTTTGCTCGATATTTCGATGCCTGGTAAAGATGGTTTGGAAACTTTAAAGGAAATTAAAAGAATAAAGCCAAAACTGCCTGTATTAATCTTTACTGTTTACCCAGAAGACCAATATGCAGTTCGTTTGTTGAAAGCTGGAGCAGCAGGCTATTTGAATAAAGAATGCGAACCAGAGGAACTAATCGAGGCAATACATCGAGTTGCGATGGGTCGGAAATATGTTTCCGAGAATCTGGCAGAGTTGCTTGCCCAAAAGTTGGAAGATACAAGTTCCGTTCCTTTACACGAACAACTCTCCGACCGTGAGTTTCAAGTTCTTTGTCTTATTGCTTCTGGAAAAACTATCAAAGAAATTGCAGATGAGTTGCAGTTAAGTTCTAATACTGTAAGCACATATCGAATTCGCATTCTTGAAAAAATGAAAATGAAAAACAATGCTGAACTCACACACTATGCAATCAAAAATGGTCTTGTCTAATTAATTCAATTACTCTCCAAATTTTTCCTTTATGATTATTTTTTGTAGTTATTAGAACTACAAGGGTTTTAATTTCTATTTACAAAAAAAACAACCAAACCTCGACTAAAATTTCATTAATCTTTCTACAATATTTGCTATTACAATTTTATAATTTTCAATATAGATTGTATGGGATTATTATGAAAAACATCAAAGATACAGATTTAAATAGATTTGTAACAAAACACACCCCAAATTTGTTTCATATTTTGGTTAAACAAACATTAAAAAGAACTATGCTGGCAAGATTTTCTCTTTTGTTTACCTTGATTTTCTCTATTAGTTTATTTTCGCAAGAGTTGACATATTTTTATCCCAAGCATAAAACTGGGATGCACTCAATTGAAACGCCAATAATTTTAAAATTTGCTCAGCCAGTTGTTTTTAAGAATTTAGAGGAAAGGGTATCTATCGTTGGGGAAAAAAGTGGAATACATAAATTCAGATACTCCATATCTAACGACCAGAGAACTGTAACAATCTACACTCTTGAACCTTTTGCACTTGGGGAGAAGGTAACGACAAAAGTTTTCGACAAAAGTTTCGAATTTACCACTTCAAATGTTTCTCCAAGTGAACAAAAAATTCTCTTTGCGTCTCTATTTTCGAAATCTTTCTCGGAGAATTTTGAACATAATTTTGTTGACGGAAACATTAAAAGTTCTGAAAAAATATTAGCCGACACGCTTCCGCCCGATTTTCCAACTGTAATAATCAATTCTGTTCGAAATCCTGCTCCTGGTTATATATACATTGCCAATTTCGGAATGGGTGCCGAAAGAAGTTATTTGATGATACTCGATAACGACGGAAAACCAATCAAGTATAAAAAAGTTCCACTCCCAGGTTTTGATTTCAAAATGCAACCCAGTGGCTTAATTACGAACGCTCATATTATCACTTCCCATATTCCGCAAGGTTGGGGTTGGGCGGAAGCCTATATGGAAGTAATGAACGAAAATTTAGAGGTTATCGATACTGTACAATGCAAGGGGGGTTATATTGCCGACTTCCACGATTTTAAGATTTTACCAAATGGTCATTATCTACTTATCTCTTACGACCCACAGCCAATTGATATGAGCCAGGTCGTACCCGACGGAGACCCGAATGCAATTGTTTTAGGAAGTATTATTCAAGAATTGGATGCCGACAAGAATGTTGTTTTTCAATGGCGTAGTTGGGACCATATTCCATTAGAAGATTCTTATGCACCATTGACGGGAATTGCCGTCGACCCAGTTCATATCAATGCAGTTGAACTCGACTATGATGGCAATTTACTTATTTCTTCTCGCCATCTTTCTGAAATCACAAAGATTAGTCGTGAGACAGGCGAAATAATTTGGCGACTTGGCGGAAAGAAGAATATGTTTACTTTTATCAATGAACACGAGGAAAATGCTCCAACCTACTTTTCGTATCAACACGATATACGCCGTCAACCGAATGGAAATATCACACTATATGACAATGGCAATCAACACCCGACACCATATTCCCGTGCTGTTGAATACAAACTTGACGAAACTAATTTGACCGCAGAACTTGTCTGGGAATATCGCAACAATCCAGACATATACGGCGAGACGATGGGTTCGACCCAGCGTTTGCCCAATGGTAATACAGTTATTGGCTGGGGTGGGGTTACACAAGGGCATATTCGAATAGTTACAGAAGTAAATCCACAAGGCGAAGTAGAATTTGAACTTTCTTTCCCGAAGGGTGTTTCTTTTCAAACTACATCCTATCGAGCGTATAGATTTCCATATCCCCCAAACCGACCAGATGTCGTCGTAACCAAGAACGAAATTTCTCTTATTGTTACTCCTGGTCAAACCCCAAACGATAGTTTGCATTTCAATGTGGGGAACGAAAACACTGGTGTATGCATAGTCTTTTCGCAACTTTCCGATGTTAGTCCTTCGAAAATTAGTGTAGAAAAATATTCCTATGCACCACTTTATCCAAGGTTCAAAGGTGTTACGCCTCTTGTTAATATTTATAAAATTATGATTTCCAGCGAAAACATCGAGCAATTTTCTGGTAAAATTGTATTGGATTTAAAACAGTTCCCAATGCTTCTTCATCGGAGGAATTTGGCTATTTGGCGAAGAACAACCCCCGAACAACCATTTGAGCAACTCCCATCCACATATGATTCGATTAATGCTATTCTTTCTGCACAAATTAATTCACTCGACGGAGAATACATTATTGCAACTGCTGATTTTGATAAGCCACCTGCACCACCTATATTAACTCATCCCCTTAACAATTCAATTCTAAATAGTCAAAAAGAAATCATTTTCCAGTGGACTCCAAGAAATGTTGTAACTTCATCTGAAATCCTTATTGCCAAAGACTCGGGTTTTGTTCATATTGTTTTAAATACCAATGGATTGAAAGAGAACATCTTCAAAATGTTAAAATTAGACCCTGGAACATACTATTGGAAAGTAAGATGTACGAATTCTTTTGGACAAAGCGATTGGTCGGAACCATTTTCTTTTGAAGTTAAAGACCCGTTCATAAGAATTCTTTCACCAAAAGCAAACGATATTTGGATTAAAGAACGAAACTATACTGTTGAATGGGAACATAACCTTGACCCAGATTTTATGATTACGTTGTACAAAGGAAGTACACCAGTCTTCAATATTATCGACTCAATTTACAGCGTTTACGGAAAATTTGTTTGGAATACACCGAACATTATTGAACCGAGCGATAATTATAAGATTCGTATTACTTCATTGAAAGATTACAAAATTTTTGCAGAGAGCGGAACATTTTCGATTCAAGAACCAAACTCCGTTGAAGAAAACACGGACGGCTTTGCCGTTTATCCAAATCCTGCTAATGGAACTTTGTTCATTGAGTCCCATTCTGAATGGATAAAATCTTATAAAATGCTGGATGCACTTGGTCGAAAAATTATCGAGGGCGAGACAAATGCCTTGAATAATATGTCTTTCAGAATAAATGTTGATAATCTTGCACCTGGCGTATACATAATAATTGTGGAGACAACAAGACATCGCTTTATCAAACAAGTTATAATTGCAAATTATTGAGGTTGTTATGAAAAATAAATTTTCTTTACTTTTCTTTCTTTTAATGCTATTCAAAGTCTTTGAATTGTTTGGTGATAATCTAATAATTCAGAGAACTGTTTGGAATAATCCTTCTCCTGGTTACCTGTTTCTTGGTCCTATGGATAATAGTGATTTGGCTGTCTACGACAATTCTGGTTTCAAGGTTTACACAAAGAATTTTGGCTTTCTTCGCCAGGGTTTTATCGATTTTAAAATGCACCCTAATGGAAAACTTTCTGCATTTGATGTTACCTCGAGCAGTTTTTTTGTTCTGGATTCTAATTTTAATGTGATTGATACTGTTAGGGCAGTTGGCTACAATACCGACTTCCACGAATTTTTGATTCTTCCAAACGGAAATTATATGGTAATAGCCGAGGCAGACACATTTATTGATATGAGCCGAATTGTTCCAAACGGTCACCCAAATTGTAAGGTAAATAATTTCAAAATTCAAGAAATCGATTATCGTACGAAACAAGTTGTCTGGCAATGGAGTGCTTTGGACCATTTTTCTATTACAGATGCAACCGAGGATATCGATTTGGAGTCAAATTACATACGGCCGTTTCATATCAACTCAATCGAATTGTTAAGCGATGGAAATCTTCTAATTTCCTGTCGTCATCTTGATGAGATAACTAAAATCAATCGGCAAACTGGGGAGATAATTTGGCGAATGGGCGGAAGTAAATGCAGAAATAATCAATTTACTTTCGTGAACGATACTGTTAACAATTTCTTTGGATTTAGCCACCAACACGACCCACGGGAACTTCCAAATGGGAATATCCTGCTTTTTGATAATGGGAACCTTAAGCCAACAAGATACTCTCGTGTTGTTGAATATCAAATTGATGAAGCCAACCGTGTTGTTAGAAAAGTTTGGGAGTATCGCGCCCCAAGCAATATCGTATCCAATGCGATGGGAAGTTGCCAACGTTTACCTAATGGGAACACACTAATCGCTTGGGGTGGAACTACTGCCGAAGGTGGACATAATTATTTACTTTCAGAAGTAACACCAAGCGGGAGAATCGCTCTTGAATTTTACTCTAATGTTGGAACCTATCGCGCTTTTCGCCACATTTTCAAAATGGACGCTGTTACTAATTCAATAACTTCAACAGGGCTTTCTGATTTTCGAAATTCAGTTTATAACACAAACGTAAGTTTATTTGTCAGCAATCTAAATGGTAGCACTAAATACACGGTCGAAAAACATTATTATATTCCACACAATCTTAGCCAAGGCGGACCTTGCTCTACGATTCCTTATCGCTGGGTAGTTACAAAGCAAAGTTCAAATTCAATTGCTGGATACATCTATTTCAATTTAAATGGGTTGAGTGGTTTTACTCAACCAGAAAGTTTGAAGGTTTACTATCGGGAGGGCGAAGGCTTTGGAGCATTTACACAATTAAACACTTCTTACAATAGCCAATATAATCGATTGGAGGCTCCCTTTGCTGGTGTTGGTGAGTATTGTATAGGTACATTTGCAATTGGCGTACCTAAGCCGATTTATCCAGAAAACAACGCAATAAACGTTCCTATATCCCCAAAATTTATTTGGAATAAGTTTATTGTTGGCGAAAAATATCATTTGCAGATTTCGTTCTACCAAAATTTCCAAAATGTGTTATTTGATATCGAAAATATTTCAGATACTGTTTATAATTTATCGAACTTAATGCCAGGAAAGACTTATTATTGGCGTGTAAGGGCAGAAAGGGAATCTTGCGTGAGTGATTGGTCTGATGTGCAAGCGTTTACAACTATTTTCGAGAAAATCAATGTTTTTGCGCCTGCGGACAGTTCCTTGGATATGCCGTTAAAAGTTCAATTCACTTGGGCAAACAGCAATAATGCTTGGTCATATCAGTTCCAAATTGCAATTGACAGCAAATTTGAAAGAATTGTAAAAGATACCGTAGTTTATAACCCCCAAGTTGAAATTTCAGATTTAGACTATTATACGACTTATTATTGGAGGGTCCGACTTCTTCGGGGTGAACAGTATGGAATGTGGTCCGATGTTCGTTGGTTCTTAACAACTATTGCCCCGCCAATTTTGCAATACCCATCCGACGAGGCTAAAAATGTTCCAATTTCAAGTGAATTGAGTTGGACGGGAGTGCCTGGTGCAATTCATTATTATCTTCAAGTTTCGAAGTCGAATCAATTTGTCGATAACGTCATTGAAATTGTCGATTTGAAGCAAACAAAATATCAATTTTCCAATTTGGAATACGCAACCACTTACTATTGGCGTGTGCGTGCCACTGGGGAAGTTGGTAAAAGCGAATGGTCGAAAGTATATAAATTCACTACTCTGCTTCCCTCCCCACAATTGCTTCGACCACCGTTTGCGGATACTCTCGCCCCAGTGAAGGGCATTTTACAATGGAAACCAGTTGATAATGCAACTAACTATGAAGTGCAAATTTGTGAAAAAGAGGATTTTTCAATCGGTGTTATTTCATATAAAGTCGTTGGACAGACATTTGTTCAATACTCTGAACTTGCCTATTCGACAAAATACAACTGGCGTGTGCGTGCCTACAATTCTGACTTGGAAAGTCAATGGTCAAACATCTTCTGGTTTAAAACTATTCCCGAAAACTATTTGCCTCCACCAATTCTTTCTTATCCGACAGACAATAGCGTTAATTTAAGGATTAATGATAAACTTATTTGGTATTCGGTCGAAAACGCCCAAGGTTATTTGATTCAAATTTCAACCGATAGGTTCTTTAACAATAAAGTAGTCGAAATCCAAACTTCCGACACAATGTTCAGTATTCAAAATCTTGCTTATGGAACTCGTTATTACTGGCGTGTCCAAGCAATTAATAATTCATTTAATAGTTTTTGGTCGGATGTATACTCTTTTACAACTGCATTAAGAGAACCCACGCTAATGTCACCAGCGAAAGGAGCCGTTTTGAGTAATTTACCAATTGAATTTGAGTGGGAATTGACTAATGCAAAAGCATTCTATGAAATTCAAATTGCATACGACCCAGAATTCCAATTTATTTTGAAGCAACAAGTTCTCTACAATCAGAATACTTTTACATTGGAAACTGCACCACCAGAAACCTGGTTCAACTGGCGTGTTAGAGTGAAAAGCGGTGTTTTGGAAAGCGATTGGTCGGAAGTATACAAATTTAAAGTCAAAGGAGTTAATTCCGTCGATGAAACGACCGAAAATTACTTGGTCAAACCATCCATCGGAAATGTTTTCGAAATTAATACGAATTTGCCAGTTTCAAAAGTCGAAGTATACAATTCGCTTGGCGAAATAATAATGCAAAAAACTGCCCCAGATTTAAAAACTTATTTGGATTTGTCTAATTATCCAGTTGGTACTTATTTAATTAAAATTTACATCGAGAAAGAAATTCATTTTACAAAAGTGATAAATATTCGTTAGTGCAACCCCCATAACGAGTAAACTCGGGCATTGCTTTTCATAACTTTTGCAGTGCTCGGGTTTTTTTATTTACTCTTTGTATCCTTGCCAAAAGTTGCACAAATTAAAGTAATTTTGCTTTTTTTTATTTGTGTAATGAACAAAATCGAAGTTGTCGAATACGAGGAAAAGTATCGGGCGGAGTGGGATAATTTCGTTGAAAATTCGAACAATGGAACACTTTTCCATTTGCAGGCGTTTTTGGATTACCATCCAAAGGGAAAGTTCAATTTCCACCACCTGATGTTTTTCGAAAACGGTAAACTTCTTGCTGTTCTTCCAGGGGGGATTACGGAAGATAAAGTTTTTTGGTCTCCCGTTGGGGCAAGTTATGGTTCGCTTGTTACCGATGATATTCCATTTGAAAAATCGCTCCAATTGGTCGACACAATGATGGATTACTTCAAGAACAATGATTATAAAGAGATTTTTCTTATTCCACCGCCAATTATCTACAATAAAGTGATTACACAGAACATTGAATATGCAATGCTCTATCGAAATTTTGATTTCGAACTACACTACATAAGCCACGCAATACATCTACGTTTCGACAAAGAATTTTTGAATTACTTTGACAAAACAGCGAGAAAAACAATTCGAAAGATTTTGAGAGAAGGCAAAATTACTATTCGTGAAAGCGATGATTATGTAACATTTAACGAAATTCTTGTCAAAAACAAAGCGAAACACAATGCAAAACCAACACATTCGCTCGAAGATATGCTTCGAGTTGCTCAACTTGTCCCAGACAAAGTTCGCTTGAATATGGTTTACTACGAAGAAAAGCCAATTGCGGGCTCCTGGCTTTTTATCTGCAATCCCAAGGTTGTTCTTTGTTTCTACAATATGTTGCTGTATGAATATGAGCATTTGAAGCCAGTCTATTTGATAATGTACGAAACTGTTCGCTGGGCTATAGAAAACGGTTTCGAGTGGGTAGACATTGGAGTTTCGCAGGACACAAAGTCGCCAAATCCAATGACGCCAGCATTAAGTTTAATCAATTTCAAAGAGCGGTTCTACTCGCACGGAATACTTCGAAGCACTTACCACTACAAGTTTCGTGATTGATTATGAAAAAAGTCGAAGTCGATGTTCTTGTTATCGCTTTAAATAAAATTGAATACGATGCACGCTTGTCAAATTTTATCGATACATTCGACAAGAATGGTTTACGAATTGCAACAGTAACGCTTGACAATTATGAATTTGTTAAGTCCAAAGAAAACAGATTTCGAGTTGAAGTTCGAGAGAATATCAAAACCATCGCAAAAGTTGTCGATTTTTTAACCGCTGGCAAAAATTTTCTGGAATTTGTTGTTCCCAAATATGTTTTGTGCTCCGATGTATATTCTCTTCCTCTTGGAGTTAAGTTCAAAAAAAAGTACAATGCGAAACTGATTTACGATTCAAGAGAAATCTACTCCGCACTGGCAAGTTTAAACGAAAAGCCATTCAAACAGTTTGTTTTGAAATACTTCGAAAGAATAAATGTTAAAAATGTCGATGCAATCATAGTTACTGGCGATTTAGACAAGGAATATCTTTCGAAATTGTTCCCAAAAAAGAGAATAGAAGTCGTTTACAATTATCCAAAAAAAATCGATACTTTGAAACCAGTTGATTTAAGAAAAAAGTTTGGGCTTTCTGAAAAAAATATACTTGCAATATATCAAGGAGTTTTGTTGAAAGGCAGAGGGATTGAACTTTGCGTTTCGTCTTTGAAATATGCAGAAGAATTGCATTTGATTATTGCTGGAAGCGGATCAATGGAAAAGGAATACCAAGATTTAGCGAAAAATCTTGCTCTTGATGAAAGAGTTCATTTTCTTGGACAAATTCCATACGAAAAATTATTGCAATACACCAGCGGATGCGATGTTGGGCTGTGTCTGATTGAGCCAATTTCCTTTTCGTACAAACTTGCTTTGCCTAATAAACTCTTCGAGTATGTGCAAGCGGGAATACCAGTTCTTGCAACCAACTTGCCAGCAATTTCCAGAGTGTTCAAGTCTTTTCGCATTGGCGAATTGGTCGAACCAAATGTAACACCAAAAGATTTGTCAGAAGCGATTGTTTCTGTTGCGAGCAACAAGGAGCAATACCGAATGGAATTGGAAAAATGCTCTGAACTTTTTGTTTGGGAACAGCAAGAGAAAATTATTATGGATTTGGTGAAATGATATACTTTTTGTTGATTTTCCAGCAGTTTCTTGCCTCGACAACTCACATTTTCGCCAAGAATCTTACTTTCGATTTGCCACCAACTCTGGTTTTGTTTTTTCGAAGCCTTTTCGCCTCGATAATGTTTGTCCTTATACTACTTATCCGAAAGCAGAATATTTTTGCTATTAAGAAAAAGGATGTACCAAAGTTTTTTATTCTTGGTGCTTTAAGTATTCCATTAAATCAGTTACTTTTCTTTGTTAGCATTAAATTGACAACTGCCCCAAATGTTGCGCTTGCCTATGCTCTTTCACCGATTTTCATTTTAATTATTGCTGTAATATTTTTGAAGGAGAAAGCAACGCTCCGCAAAATCATTGGAATAGTTGTTGCCTTTGTTGGCATTGGTTTGATTCTAATCGAAAAGGGCGTTTCTTTAAAATCGGAGTACTTTTTAGGCAACCTTATCGCACTCGTTGCAAGTCTGTCTTGGGCTTTTTATACAACTTATGGTAAGCCCTTGATTCGAGAATATGGTAGCATTTACACAACTGCAATTTCGATGGTTTTGGGCTTTCTGCTCTATTTGCCAATTTCAATAGCAGTTGGCGACATTTCGTACGTCGGGATGATACAAACAACACATTGGTTGCAAATTGTTTATCTTGCTGTAATGACCTCGGGGCTATCCTACTTGCTGTGGTATTATGCTTTGAAAAGGATGAGTGCCAGTAGCCTTGGTGTTTTCAATAATTTGCAACCAGTGTTCACAACAATACTTTCAGTGATTTTCTTCAAACAAGTTCTTACAAGTATATATTTGTTGGGTGGGCTGTTGGTAATTGTTGGCGTTATTCTTGCACAGATAAACCACGTTGACGAAGAATCTCGAAGAGAATAATTCCCGTAGCGACCGATGCATTCAGTGAATCTGTTTTACCAAACATAGGAATTTTTACAACCAAATCACACTTTTTTAATAAAGAAGGACTTATTCCTTTTCCTTCGTTACCAATAACAACTGCCAAAGGTATGTCGAAATTCGCTTCCCAAATGGTTTCCTTTGCAGATGATGAAGTTCCTAAAATCCAAAAACCATTCTCTTTCAGATAGTCTATGACTTTTGCAAGATTTCCAACTTTTGCAATCGGTAGGTTCAAAATCGCACCAGCACTTGTTTTTACAACTGTCGATGTGATTGGTGCACTATCCGTGCCTGGAACAATTATCCCTTGAACACCAGCACATTCAGCCGTTCGAGCAATTGCACCAAGATTTTGTGGGTCTTGGATTTTATCCAAAATGACAAGTATTGGTTTATCCGTTTGTTTGAAAGCATCTTGAATAATTGTGTCGATTTCTTTGTATTGGACAATAGTTAGAAGGGCGACAACTCCTTGTGTGTCTTCGGTTTTAGTCGATTTCGTTAACCGTTTGAATTTTTCTTTATCGAGAAAAGTGATTGGAATACTCTGTTTGCGAGCAATTCTTTGGATTTCTTCGATTGGTTTGCCTTGCACACCAAAACGAAGGTAAATTTTTTCTACCTTATCTGGTTGATTTTTCAATACTTCGAGTACTGGATTGCGTCCGAATATTATGCTTTCTTGTGTCATTTTAATTTTTTCTCATAATAACGAAAGAGGCTTCGGTTGCAAGAATTTCTTTCAACAATAGAAAAGATGGTTCACTTGGCAAACGAACAGCATTCAATCCAAATTTATATTTATACACTGGACGAACAAAAAAGAATTCGCTTTTGATAATATCCAAACCTACTTCCTCGACCAGTTTTAAGAATTTGCGAATAGTTAGCCGAATTGATTTCAAACGCAAAACCTCCTGGACGTCAGCTGGGCGACCGTTCTTCACAAGCAGATTAAAAATTGGCTTCGGAAGCCAGTGAATATATGGAAATTTGCTAAAAAAGTTCTGAACTTGATGTTGATGACCACCAAAAGGAGAGTAATATGGCGGAAAAGTTACGTAAAGAAGTCCGCCAATTTTTAGCATTTGCTTTATCTTTTTCAATGCGATTTCTGGTTGTTCCAAATGTTCTATAACATCACGAAGTAAAATCAAATCGAATTTGTTTTGCCATTCGTTTGGTATTTCGTCCGCAATTATGTTATGGTAGCGAAATTCAAGAGGAAGCCCAAATTCGTTTGCAATTTTTTCACCAGCGTCCAGCCTTGTTTGAACGATATCGGTAGCAAGGCAATAGCCAGCCCCATTTTCTGCAAATGCGAACAATACTCCACCTTCGGCACTTCCTATTTCGCAAATCGATTTATCTTTTGGCTCGAAGCCCAAGCCTTTCAAGTAGGGAATAATGTACTCCTTGCTTAATTTATATTGGTACTTCCAATAGTAGGAATTGTACCAACTTAAATTTAATTTGTCTATTTTCTGCTCAACAAAATTTATATCCATATTCAAACATTAAAAAAATTTTATAAATTAAACGTCATTATTAACGATTAATTTTGAAATATATGAAAATTGCTTACTTATCGACTTTCTATCCCTTTCGTGGTGGTATTGCCCAGTTCAATGCCAGGCTCTTCTATGCATTGTCTAAATATGCCGAAGTCGTTGCCTACACGTTCAAGCGTCAATATCCCAAATTGCTATTTCCAGGCGAAACACAATATATTAAACCAGAGGATAATCCAGAAATCGTTGAATCAATATCAATTCTGGATACAATAAATCCCATATCATATCTCACAACCGCAAGTGTCATCAAAAAGTTCAATCCAGACATTGTTGTAACCAAGTATTGGATGCCGTTTTTTGCTCCTTCGCTTGGTACAGTGTTGAAGAGATTGAAACACTCTGCTTTTTGCATATCGATCCTGGACAATGTTAACCCACACGAGAAATTTCCTTTTGCCAGGCAATTGAATAAATTCTTTTTGAAGCAGAATCATTCGTTTATTGTTATGAGCAACAAAGTGCAGAACGATTTAATTCAAATCGTTCCCGAGGCAAATTTTTCCAATATTCCACATCCTTTGTATGACAATTTTGGTAGTAAAATCGATAAAAACCAGGCTCTCGAAATTTTGGGTTTACCAAAAGATAGAAAAATTCTTCTCTTCTTTGGCTTTATCCGTGAGTACAAGGGTTTAGATTTGTTATTAGAGACTTTGGCAATCTTGCCCGAAGAATATTATCTGGTTATTGCGGGCGAATCTTATACATCTTTCGACAAATACAACGAACAAATTGAAAAATTAAATCTTCGGGAGAGGGTGAAACTCTTTGTTCGTTACATTGCAGACAACGAAGTTCCTTTGTTCTTCTCCTCTGCTGATGTTTGTGTATTGCCATACAAGTCTGCAACGCAAAGTGGTATCGTTGGTATTGCATACCATTTCGATATGCCAGTAATTGCAACTCGAGTCGGTGGCTTGCACGAAATGATTGAACCTTACGGCTCGGGATTAATTGTCGAAAAAGCCGTTCCAGAAATGCTTGCGGAATCGATTTTGAAGTTTTTCTCCTTGCCAGTTGAAAATTTCAAAAAAGGAGTAGCAAAGTACAAATCTATTGCCAATTGGGATTATCTTGCTTCTAAAATAATTGAAGAATATAATTATTTTAAATCGAAGAAGACTAAATCGAACTTCTGACGATGTCGTGAAGCCGAATTACTCCGATGCAAACATTGTTCTCGTCTACAACTGGAAGCACATTAATCTGGCTTTCCCTTTGCTCCATCAAAGACAATGCTTCGCCAAGAAGTGCTGAATAGTGGATTGTAATGGGATTGGGCGTCATAACATCTTCGACTTTCAACTTGTCGATATTTTCGAATTTTTGCAAAGCACGGCGAACGTCTCCATCGGTAATTAATCCAACAAGTTTATTGCCGTTTTCAACGACGCAAACACAACCCAACTTTTTGTTTGTGATTTCAATTACTGCCTCGCGGAATGTGTTTTCTGGATGGATTAACGGCAAATTATCGTTTTTATGCATCACATCTTCAACTCGGAGTATGATGTTTCGTCCAAGTTGACCAAGAGGATGTTGGCGGGCGAAATCTTCTATGGTTAAGTTTTTGACTTTCATAATACAAGCAGCGAGAGCGTCGCCAACAGCAAGGGCAACCATAGCACTTGAAGTTGGAACAATGTTTAAAGGGCAGGCTTCGCGTTCGACGCGGGCAAGTATTGTTACGTCCGATTCTTTTGCCAAAAACGAATGCTCGTTGCCAACAATTGAAATAATCTTTGCTCCGCGGTTTTTTAAGAACGGGACAAGTTGGACGAGTTCTTCGGTGGAACCACTTTTAGAGAGCAAAATCGCAAGGTCGCCTTCGGAAACAATACCAATGTCTCCGTGTAAAGCATCAACAGAATGCATAAAAACGCAAGGTAACCCAATGCTAAGAAAAGTACCAGCAATCTTTCGTCCGATAATCCCACTTTTTCCAATTCCCGTTACTATTATCTTTCGTGCAGAAAGAATTAGTTCGACCGCACGGACAAAATTGTCATCGAGCGACTCTTTTAACTTCTGTAAAGAATCTATTTCTATTTGCAAAGTATTCCTTGCAATTTCAAGTAAATTTCCTCGTTCCATCATCTCCTTAATCAACCTGGTGGCCAAGTAAACTTTCTTCCTCCAAGCAAATGAAGGTGTAAATGGTAGACCGCTTGCCCAGCATCTTTGTTGCAATTGATAACAAGTCGGTAGCCCGATTCGTCGACACCAAATTCTTTGGCAAGTTTCTTTGCAACGATAAACAACTTGCCTATCAAGGGTGCATCTTCTTCTTGAATATCATTTGCGGTTGGTATTTCTTTCTTTGGAATAATCAAAATGTGGATTGGTGCTTGCGGTGCAATGTCCTTGAAAGCAAGGACTTCTTCGTCTTCATAAACAATGTCGGCTGGGATTTCGCGGCGAATGATTTTTCCAAAAATTGTGTCTCCCATAGTTTCACACCAAATGAAAACGCAAATTTAAAAATTATTTTGATTCTTTTTGCCAATAAGAATAAATGAAAAAAGCAGTTAGATAATTCTACTACCTCGTTCTTCAAGGTAGCGTTCTTGTTCGGAAAGAGGGAGCGAAGCAAGAAGTTTTGCTCGGAGAACGGAAGGAATTTCACCCAACTGAATACCAAGAGTGCCGTCGAGTATCATTTGCATAAGTTCCACTTCTTCGAGATGAAGAACTCGCAACTTATCGCCAATTGGTAGCCAAAGCAGATTTGCAAGTATAATTCCCCACATAGTTGCAATGAATGCTGTTGCTATATGTCGAATTAGTACTGTTGGGTCGGAGCCAGCAGAAGCAAGAGTTGCAATCAAACCCATAACTGTTCCGATAATTCCCATCGTTGGGGAATAGCCACCCAATTTTTGAAACAATGTGATATTGATGTTGTGGCGTTCGGACATATAACTAACTTCCGTTTCAGCCATTTTTTGTAAAGTTTGTGGGTCGGTTCCGTCAATCATTAAAAGAAATAGTCTCCGCATATATGGATGTTTGACTTCGTTCAATCTTGATTCAAGAGCGAGAATCCCTTCTTTACGGGAAAAGATTGAAAATTCTACGAACTGGTCGATGATTTCGATTTTATCATAACGTTTAGGGAAAAGGGCTATCCAAATAAGTTTTGGCATTCGAGCCATTACCTCGACGGAAGTGCCTGCCAAGCCAGCTGCAAGGGTGCCTCCGACAACAATCAAAAGAGCAGGACCAAGGAAGACCGATTCAAGGGAACCACTTTCCCAAACAAAAGCACCGAAAACTGCAATAAAGCCGAAAAGTAAAGCCAATCCACTTGAAAATCTCATTGCATATTTACCTTAAGAAATCAAAAAGTGTTGTTTGCGTCAATCTGGCAGCGACTTGTAAAGTGAATTGTAATGCTGTTTGGTCCTTGTTCAACTGAATTGTTGTAGAAGCGTAATCTGTGTCGGCAACTTTCGACTTATATCCTTCCAGAGCCGTAAGTATAGACGCACTTTGGTCCCGCAAGTTTTCCAATCTATTTAACAAAGCACCATTTCGAGCATTTACTGCATTAATTTTATCGTACATTTGCCCAATAGTTCTATGGTAATTCTCTAATTTACTCAAATCTTCTTGAGTAAACAAATCATTTTCCCCTCTGGGTGTTCCATCTTTATTATAAGTCAATAGATTATATAAATCAATGATAGTGTTCAAATTTGTCAGGGTGGTGTCATTGAACATTTCGTCAGCGGTTGTGTTAATTACTTCCAAAGAGACTTTACTTGTATTTACCACGACTTTCTTGGTATTCCCTTTGAAAATAATTCTAAGCCCCGAAGGATTATCTGGTGTTGGTGTTTCCTGTATGATTTCGTATGGAAGTTTGTTGGTCGAACCTGGTGGAGAAGCAAGCCCATCGGAGTTTAAAATATTCCCCGAGAAGACAAATTGCCCGTCGAAGTCCGAATTGAGGTATCTTACGATATCGTCAAGAAGTCCTCGGATTTGCTTTCCCAACACTGGAACATCTTTTGCTGTGCTTATTTGTGTTGCCGATATTGCAATTTCCTTGATTTTTTGAATATTGGAGGCAATTGTATCGAGGGTTTCAGTTGTGTGCTGTAAGAAGTTTATGGAGTAATCAATGTTTTTCTTATACTGTTGCTGTTGTGCAATTTGGCTTTCGAATCGTTTCTTTTGAACGAGTAGGCTTGGTGTTTCTGTTATATTGACGACTTGCTTTCCAGTTGCCAGCCGTAATTCGTTTAGATACTTTCGGCTTTGTATTTCCTGGATAGATGATTGTATTGGGATATATTTCGAAAATTGTGTTACTCGCATAATTTTACCTACCCAAATTTACCAAAGTACTCAAAATGTCGTTTGTTGTTGTAACAACTCGACTTGCTGCTTCGAATGCTTTTTGGAACTTCATCAAGTTTATTGCTTCCTCGTCGAGGTTCACGCCAATCAACGATTCCCTCTGGTTCAGCAATTGCTCGTTTGCAGTTTTTGCAATCGAGTAGAGAGATGAAATTTGGTCGCCAAGGTTGCCAATTTGCCCGATTAAATTAGTTATGTATTCGTCGGGAGTTTGCCCATCAAGGAATGAACTATCATTTGAAAGTGCAGAAATCTGACGAGCAATAGTGGAATCCCCAGTTTCGCCAGGGTAGCCAGAAATTGGTAATTTCCTTGGGTCGGAAATAATTTCGCTGTTTACATTTGTTGTTGCAATAGATTGTGTCCCCGAGTAAGTAAATATTGAACGACCTGGTGGTGGCGGAGTTAAATCATCAAGACCATAACCAGTTTCTGCAATCGAGTTTACTTTATTAACCAGAGTTGAAAAATATTTTTCGAGAGTTGTCGCAACGGAAAATTTACTAGAACTATCTTTGTCGTCGAGCGTAGTGTTGTAATGTTCAATTAGACTGAACAATTTTCCGTTTTGCAAGTTTATCGTCGCAAGTTCTTTTCCAGTTTTGTCAATTTTGAGAACAGAAAGAGTGCGTTCCTGGGTGGTCGGGTCAATTGTTTCTTTTAATTTTAATTGATTGTAGTTCGAACCAGTTACAACATTGATTCCGTTTATAAAGACATTTACTGTTCCGTAGTCTCCTTGAGTGACATTCACTTCCACAAGTTTACTCAATTCTTCAATCTTGGCTTCTCTTTGGTCATATAAGGTTTGGTTGTCGCCATCAAGTTTACTTTTTGTCGAGGCAATTTTAAAGTTTAAATCTGCTATTTCTTTAATTAATTTGTTTGCCTGGGTAACGCTATCGTTTATGTCTGCAAGAACTTGTTTCCTTGTCTCTTGCAATTGTGTTGCTATTTCTTTGAAACGGGAAACCAGAGTTTGAGCAAGATTGACAGTTCTTTGTCGCAAAGAAACATCAGTTGGTTTGTATGATAAATCTTCGAAGGAGTTTAAAAAATCGTTTACGATGGAGTTTAGCGTATTTTCCCCTGGTTCACCAAAAATAACCGAAAGCCTTTGAATTATCGTATCGTCAGTTTCCAGAGTATTCAGATGGGAAGTACTTCGGCGAATTTGCCTATCGAAAAATTCTTCTCGAAAGGTTCTTAACTTGCTAACGAGTACTCCGTTGCCAACAAATCCATTTCTCGAAGGAAGTGGTTCCCCTTCTCGCAATGTTGGAGAACGACGAGAGTAGCCAGGAGTGTTAACGTTTGCAATGTTCCCACTCGTTGCGTCCAAACCAAGTCTTTGGGCAATCAATGCTCTCTTTGCTATTTCAAGTGAAGGGGATACTCCCATAACTCTTCTCTCTAATTACTTCTCTAACATTTTGTTTATTTCTTCGACTTGGTGAATCAAATCCGAAGTTGATACAATATTCATACTTTTTAGCATCGAAAGATAATTTTTGCATTGTTCGAGCGACTCGCGTGCAACTGCAAGATGTTTTCGACGGGATAATTGTTTGTTCGAGTTCAATCCAGCATCGACAACTTTTGGAACATCTTTTACGCATTGGGTAAGAAGAAATCGTAAGCCGTAAATATCTCCATTTAGTTTTTTTGACAATTCGTTCACTGAAAAGACAAATGTATTGACTTTCTCTTTCAAATTGACTTCTTCCTGGAATTTTCCACCAATATTCATATTTCCTCCGTTATATTCTTACATTACAAACAGAATTGTTTGGATTTGAAAGTGTTGATAATATTTCACCGATACTGCTTAACGCACGGTTTGCCAAAAGTTTGTTCAGGGAATTCAATCCAGCAAGTTTTTCTATCATCTGACGCATTTCTACCCGTTTCTGTAGTATATTTTCTGGAATATTTAGAATGTCTTTCAATTCCGTTAGTTTTGCAGTAATTGCTTGTCTTCGGCTTAATTTCAAATCATTTACCAGAAAATTAATCCTTTCGTTTTCGTAATCTTTCAATGTTCTGGCAACCTCGTTCAATTTAGTTGCTATCCGTTCAACATTTGGGACATCGTAGCGAATGAGAGCGGATTTTTGCTCTTCCGCCAATTGTACCAAATCTTTCAGCAATTGGTATTCTTTTTCGATTATATCAACAAATTTCTCCATCGTCAATCCTCAATTTGTTGGAACAATGATAGATAGCGTTTCACCTTTGCAACATAGTTTTGGGTTTCTTTAAATGGGGGGATTCCCTTGTATTTTAGTACATTTCCTGGTCCTGCATTATACGCCGCCAAAGCCAATTCCAAATTCCCATCGAAAGTGTCCAACATTTCCCGAAGGTACTTTGCTCCGCCCTCGATATTTTCCACTGGATTGAACACATTTCTTACTCCTACGTATTTTGCTGTTGAATCAATTAATTGCATAAGACCTTTTGCCCCGGCTTGCGATACAGCAGAAGGATTTCCAGCAGATTCGACTGCTATAACTGACTTCAACAAGTGTGGTGAAAGTCCGTACTTCTTCGATGTATCCTCAATTATAGAATTGTATCTGGAAATTCTATCAATTAGGCTATTTGCTGGTTTTGTAAAAGTCAATTTATAATCATTTCCCGTTTGATTTGGTTGCATTGTGCCTGCGGGTTTCACTTGTTCCTTTGGTTTAACAATTTCAATGTGCATAAGTTTCTCGCCCGTTAACTCTTCGTAAATTTTACTAGCAATTCCTATTCCAACTCCATATTTTGAAAGGTGGTTACTCATTTCCATCAATGTTAAATCATTTAGAATGTCGCCGCCAAAGTCATCTTTCTCTTCGCTCGAAGAGAATTCGGTAAGCATTGCTTTTCGCATTCCCTTGAAAACTAAATACATAAACATTGATTCGAAATCCCGCGCAGCCTTCTCTATTTGCTTCTTGTCTTCTTGCGAAAGATTGCTTTTTTTTGCCTTCGAAAGTTTCGGCAATTTCGAATACTCATAGCCTTGAATTTTCGCATCGATGTCAATTTTGTTCAATTTTTCCATTTTGGCTATATTTGTCCATTGTTATTGAATAATAACTTCTGCGGAAAGTGCTCCGCTTTCTTTTAATGCTTGAAATATGGAAATCAAATCTCTTGGCGTAACATTCAATAAATTCAAAGCGTTGGCAATATCTTGCACAGTCGGTGTCCTTAAATCTATTGCAACGGCTGGATTCATTTGTTCTTGAACAATTATCTTCATAATGGAGTCAAGTGTATATCCTCGATTAAGATACAATGCAATCATTGGTTGCGGCGGGAAAACGATTTCCTTCTGGATTGAAATTTCCAAACCACCGTGGGCAATAACAACGGGATTGATTTGCACGTTCCCGCCAACTACTATTGTCCCTGTTCTTTCGTTTATTACAACACGCGCTGGAACGTCTTTTTGTACATCCGCTAACTCGATTTGAGAAATCAAACTCATTATTTCGGTCTGGTTAATGCCAGAGGGTAGGGTAACTTGAACTGTTGCAGCGTCGATTGGTACTGCGCTATTGGCTAATTGCGGCAAGTTGTTAATTGCTTGTGCAATACGCAACGAAGTTGTAAAATCTGGTTCGAGCAATGAAATTCTAATCTGTTGATTTTCAATGAATTTGCTCGGAATATCCTGTTCAAGGACTAAACCATTTGGAACACGACCACTTGTAACAAAGTTTTTACCAACACGCGAGCCGAGAGCCGAATATTCATATCCGCCAAGTGTTAACGGTCCTTGTGCAAAGCCAACAATTGTGCCATCAGACAAGGAAAGAGGAGTCATTAACAAAACGCCGCCTTGCAAAGAAGTGGCGTCGCCAATCGAGGACACTGTAACATCTATTTTGCTGCCCTTTTTGCTAAAGGTTGGTATTGTGGCTGTGACCATAACCGCAGCGACATTGCGAATACGGGGATTTGTTTGAGGAACAGTCAACCCAAAGCGTTTTAACATATTTATCACGGATTGCACAGTGTGTGTGCTTAATTGGTTGTCGCCAGTATTGTTCAAACCAGAGACAAGTCCATATCCGATTGCTTGGACGACAGTTTGACCTTCAATTTTTGCAATATCTTTTATCCTTGCTGAAGTCAGCAAGAAAGCAAAGAAAATTAATAAGCAAATTGTCGCTACTCGTTTCATATCCATCAGAATAGAATTCTTAAAAACTTTGTAATCAAACCTGGTTCTTGGATTTTGCTAACCGAACCGTCCCCTTCAATGAAAAGCGTCAAGTCTAAAATGTTGTACGAATAGACGCTGTTGTTAGGCAAAATATCCACTGGTCGAACAGTTCCGCTAATGATTATCGTTTGTTGTTCGCCGTTGATTTTTGTTGTTCGCTTGCCTTCGATGTAAAGATTTCCAACTTCATCGATTTTGGTAACTCTTGCACTGATGCGAGAACGAATGTTCTCCTTTCGGGTTGTTTGCCCGCTACCAGAGAAACTATTCGATGTTGAAAGGTCGGCGTTTCCACGCAGTTTGCTATTGTTGACGCCTGCATCAATTTCACCACCAATGGAGGTAGAGCGCGAATCTTTTGTGATTGCTGTATTGTCTGCTTGCGTTTCTTCCATAATAAGAATTGTTACAGCATCGCCAACTTTAAACGCTTTCACGTCGGAAAACAACGACCTGGATGTATTTTGAATGAATTGGGCTTTAGTCGACACAATTGTAACGGTAAATATGGATAAAATAAAAATTGCTATCTTTTTCATTTTTTCCTCACTATTTTGAAATAATTACACATCCATCCTTTGATGCAAGACCTACAACTATGTTGTTATTTCCATCGCGCCGCACACGAACTGTTTCGCCAGCGTTGGCATCATTTAGCGCAACACCAAAAGTATTGATTTGTACTTTACCACTAAGGACAACAACTCGAACCTTTTCGCCTCGCTTCACGGCAAATGGTTCTTGTACCAAATCGCTGGTGATGATAGAGCCTTTAACAATGAAATATTTTGCATTTTTGCCAAAAACTAAGTCGAAACTGGTCTTTGTTGGGTCGATGCTCGAAGGTATTTCCCTTTTTTCCAGGACACAATTTTCATTGCTAATTACTTCGCCTCGACTTATCGTTTTAGTAGCAACAAGAACTTCCTTGTACAATTTAATTCTAATCGGTACTTCGACACGGCGAATCTTTTGTTGATTCCACCAGAATTCTATTCCAACAATGACATTACCAGAAAGGATTTGATTGCCAAAATCAAAATTCATTACGACATTGTTTTCCTTGAAAGAAAAATTGCCAATTGTCTTTGGAAGAATAATTTCTGCTTCGTTTCCAACCGACTTTCTTAATTCTATTATTAACTGTTCTTTTATGATTTCATCAGAAAAATAAGTCTCGGCTTCAAGTTTGAACGCCAGCAGCAAAGTTGAAAATAAAATTAATATGTAAAGAAAAGTTTTCATACTATCGCTTTAAGTTAACCGCCGAATTAAGAATGTTATCTGCTGTTTGAACTGCTTTTGTGTTGAGTTCGTATGCTCTTTGAGCAAGAATCATATTAACCATTTCTTCCACTATGTCAACGTTCGAAGTTTCGAGGTGCCGTTGAATAATTTCGCCAGTGTTGTTAAAGCCAGGCTGTTCGAGAATCATTGGACCCGAGGCTGGTGTTTCGACGTATGTGTTTTCGCCAATCGAGCGAAGCCCCGCTGGGTTTATGAACCGAGCAAGAAGGATTTGCCCAAGAATTTGCTCTTCTCCGTTGTCGTAAATTGCCTTGAAGAAGCCGTCGCGTGTAATTTCGATATTGACAGCATCTTGGGGTATTACAATTGAAGGTTCGAGTTTATACCCTTGGGAGGTTACAACTTGTCCGTTTCTATCTATATGGAACGACCCGTCTCGTGTAAAAGCATATGTGTTGTCTGGACGAACAACAACAAAAAACCCATCGCCATTGATTGCCATATCGAGCGGGTTGTTCGTTTCAATTATGTCACCTTGACTAAAAACCTTTGTCGTTGCAACCAGTTCTGTTCCAGAACCAATTTGCACCTCGTTGGGTGGTTCGGTTCCAGTTCTTTGGACATTGCCCATTGGTTTAAGTATTTCGTAAAGTAAGTCCTGAAATTCTGGGCGAACTTTTTTGTAAGCATAAGTGTTAACGTTGGCAATGTTGTTTGCAATGATTTCCACAAACCTTTGCTGTGCGGAAAGTCCAGTTGCAGCAGTTCGTAATGTTTTATCCATTTATACCTCCATATTTGTCTTACACAAAGCGACCAATACGAATACTTTGGTCGAGCGTTTGGTCTTGGGTCTGAATTATTTTTGCTCCAATATCGAATAAGCGTTGCAGTTCAATTAGTGAAACCATCTCCTCGATAGGATTTACATTAGAATTTTCTATCCACCCTTGTCGAATTACAGTTTCTTCAGTCCCAAGATACCTTTGTTTTGTGTTTTCCGTTGGTTTGAAGTAGACGCCGGAAACTTTTTCGAGCGACTCGGGGTTTTCAACATAGACCAATTGAATTCTACCTATGAGCGCTTTATTAAGATATACTTCCCCTCTTTCACTTACTTTAATATTCGAAGCAATTGTATTTTCAATTGATGAAGTATCGACTGTAAATTCGCGTAAAATGTTTAATCTTCCAGTGTCGGCAACCAGAAACTTGCCATCCTTGGCAGAAATGGAACCGTCCCTGTTCAAGGTAAAGTTTCCGGCTCGTGTAAGAAACCTGTTCCCTTGGTCGTCTTCAACTTCAAAGAAAGCATTTTGGTTTTCAATCGCAAGGTCGAGCGGGTTGTCTGTCTTTTCGAAACTGCCAAAAGAAAAGTCAGTATATGTTTGTGTTGGTATATCCGTCGGTTCTGCTCTTCCAGAATTATTCAATAAGTTCAATTTTGCCTCGATTATTTCGCGCTCGAAAAGTCGCTCTTTTTTGAAACCAATGGTATTTGCGTTTGAAAGATTGTTAGCAGTTATTTCCAACTTCATCTGCTGGGGTATCATTCCGAGCGCTGCGGTATATAATTCTTTAATCATTGTCCCTCCTTGGACTTTATTTTATCCTTAAACTCGATTTCTTCTTGTTGTATTTCTTTTTTTAAATATTTTTGGTAGCCATCGTAAATTGGTTTTCTTTCGTTTACCAATCTTCTCAACGCTTCA
Organism: Candidatus Kapaibacterium sp.; assembly: GCA_013414795.1. Taxonomy (GTDB): domain Bacteria; phylum Bacteroidota; class Ignavibacteria; order Kapaibacteriales; family UBA2268; genus Naka2016. The sequence continues at coordinate 972,921 of CP058732.1, read as the reverse complement.
ATCAAAATTTCTTTTTCCTCGCTTGAAAAAAATTTGTACCTTTCCATACTTTAACTTTTGAATTCAATTGGAAAGTTTTACAAGTAATATGCCAGTAATCAAGTGAATTTTGTTGATTTGTAAGTAATTGAAAAACAATAATTTAGAAATTGTTCGGATTTATCCCGATTTCCACATAATGTATTTTTCTCTAATTTTGGTGATTAATAATCAACAATGGTTAGAATTAAACAATGTTATGGCAAAAAGTTTATATTTGACAAATGGCGAAGAATGGTTTTCGAAATCCCGCTACGTTATTGGAATTATGACGGGCACTTCTGTCGATAGTGTAGACATTGTCCTTTCAAAATTCATTGGGGCGAAAAGTCGTCATTTCCTTTTTTCTATGCTCTATTACGATAATTTTCCTCTTTCGGTAAACCTTAAAACTTCAATTGAAAATGCAATTGCAAACATTGCCACCACAAGGGAAATAGCACAATTGAATTTTGAACTTGCTTATTTCTTCGTTAAAACAGTGAAAACATTTCTCGAAATGCACAACTTCCCAATTGAAAAAGTCAATGCAATCGGTGTTCACGGGCAAACTGTTTGGCACGAACCACATCCAAAAGATAATCCTAAAAATGGCTTTACCTTTCAATTGGTTTCACTTGGGGCAATGGCTCAACTTCTGAAAATTCCAATTGTTGGCGACTTCCGCACCAAGGACATTGCAGTTGGCGGCGAAGGTGCTCCTCTTGTCCCGATTTTCGATTACGAATTCCTTGCCTCAAAGGAAAAAGACGTTGTTGCTTTGAACATTGGCGGAATTGCAAACATCACATATATACCAACAAAAGCAAAATTGAACAATGTTGTTGCTTTCGATACTGGACCTGGAAATGTGTTGATTGATGGTGCGATGAAATTGCTTTTTAATCAAAACTTGGACAAAGACGGCGAAACTGCTCGCAAGGGAAAACTTAATAATGCAATATTCAAAAAATTAAAATCTATTCCTTTCGTTCGGCAAAAGCCACCCAAATCGACTGGAAGAGAATATTTCAATTCTGAACTTTTAAGGGAAATTATTGATTTGGGTAAAAACAAAAAACTTCCAGGTGAAGATATAATTACAACTTTGACACATTACACTGCTTGGTCAGTTGCGGAGAACATAAAACTTTTTGCCAATAGGAATTGCAGATTGATAGTCTCTGGCGGTGGAGCAAGAAATAAATTTTTGATGGAACTTTTGAGTTTTTATTTGCCAGAAACCGAAATTATGACGAGCGATAAAGTTGGGATACCCGTTCAAGCAAAAGAAGCACTTGCTTTTGCCTTTTTAGCATATTTGCGAATGGGTGGACTCCCTTCGAATATTCCGAGCGTTACGGGAGCGCGCGAAAGAGTTTCGCTTGGAATTGTTGCCATTTAACCAAGTTTACTCCATATTTGTTAATAATTTTGTATTTATTTGGGATTGCAAAATGAAAAGACCAGATTGGGACCAACTTTATATTACTCTTTGCTATCTTGTTGGAATGAGGAGTAGGGACGATATGACACATGTCGGTGCTGTTATTGCCGACTCGGACAATGTGCTCGTTTCGACTGGATACAATTCTTTGCCACGCAACATTGAAATCGACAAGGAAGGGAAGCGGATTAGCCGTGAAAATGGGGAAAAGTACTACTGGATTGAACACGCCGAAAGAAATGCTATTTACAACGCTGCTCGCCGTGGTACTCCATTGAAAGGATGTAAAATTTATGTTCCCTGGCTACCTTGCACAGACTGTGCTCGGGCTATAATTCAAACTGGCATTTCCGAAGTAATTGTCCACCGCAATGGACAGGATTTCTACGACAAACACACCGATGGGAAATGGGCTGAACAACATCGACGAACAACCGAAATGTTCCTCGAGGCAGGCGTTCGACTTCGCTATGTTACTTGTAACATTGTTGTACCAGAAATTTATATGAATGGAATTATTCATAATGCCTACGAGTACTTAAATCGAGAAGAGAACGAAAAATGAAACGTTTACTCATTGTTGCCTACTATTTTCCCCCTTCTGGTGGTCCTGGTGTTCAAAGAGTTTTGAAATACACGAAATACTTGCCCGAATTTGGCTGGGAGCCGTTAGTTCTAACAGTCGAAAATGGTACTTTCCCAGCAATTGATTATTCTCTTCTGGAAGAAATTCCAGAGAACACAAAAGTGTTCAGAACGAAAATTTACGAACCATACGATTTGTATCGAGCGTTTACGGGTAAACCCAAAAATGTTGCTATCGATGTCAATGTCATCAAGAAAGAGGACCAAAAGTTAACTTTGAAAGAGAGGATTGCAGAATTTATCCGTGCAACATTTTTCATTCCAGACGCCCGAGTTGGCTGGCTTTTGACTGCGAAGAAAAAAGCCATTGAAATTTGTAAAGAATATAATGTTGACGCTGTTTATAGTTCTTCTCCGCCCTACACTTGTTCTCTTATTGCTCGCTATGTGCATAGAAAGATGAAAATTCCTTGGGTTGCGGGGTTTCGAGACCCGTGGACTGGCTTTATTTCAACACCAAAACGTTGGTTTATCCCCGCCCTGATTGATAGACACCTTGAACATTCAGTTTTCTCGGAAGCAACTTTAGTCGAAGTGGCTTGGGAAGGAATAAAAAAGGATGTTGAAAGCAAATATTCAGACATCGATTTCAGCAAATTTGTTCACATCCCAAACGGTTTCGACCCAGCGGATTATCCAGATGTGAAATATACACCGAACGAAGTGTTTACTTTGACTTACACTGGCTCGATGTATGGAAGGCGTAACCCCGAAAGCCTTTTCAAAGCGTTGGAATTTCTTGTTCAAAACCGAGAAGTTAGCAAGAATGAATTCAAAATCAAATTAATTGGTCGATTTGGTGCAGAAGTACATCATATGATTGACAACACAATTGTAAAAGATAGTATCGAAGTAGTTCAATATCTTCCCCACAGACAAAGTCTTGAACAACTAATGAAATCCGATGCTCTACTTTTGATTGTAGACGAATCGAAAGAAAGCAAAGAAATTGTTCCTGGCAAAGTCTTCGAGTATCTTGGGACTGGTAGACCAATTTTAACAATTGCTCCGACCGATGGAGCCGTTGCAGAAATAATCAACAAAACAAAGTCTGGATTGGTTGCCCACCAAAGCCAAATCGAGCGTATTTCGGAATATTTTCTCACTCTTTTCAATTTATGGAAGTCGAAAGGTGCTTTTCAACCAGATTTCGAGGAAATTCAAAAATATTCTCGGAAAGAGCATACAAGGCAACTTGCCTCAATTCTTGAGAAAATTTCAAAAAGATAGAATAACTACCTGATTTCAACGAGTAGAATAATACAGCGAGGTGGAATTTTCCCGAAAGTATTTTCGTAATCACTCGTTTTTTGCATTAAAGTAACTTGGCTTGGGGATAGATGTAAATAATTTGCAATTTGCCTAGTGAGTTCGATAATCTCTGGGTCTTTCGAATCCAATTCTCCAACCAATTGTATACTTTTGATATTCTGGGAATATTCTGCTAAATTTTCCAAAATTTTCTTCAAATCAAATCGATTTTCGAAATCGGAAAATGGGCGGAAGAGGTAGTATCGTTCAATTTTTTTATTCTGAAAGGATATTGTTTTTTTGTAAAAAACAGATGAACGGTTGAGAACTATTGGATAACTCATCAAATAACTTCGCCCAGTGGTGTCTTTTGCAATTAAATCTATGAACAGCGAATCTGCAATGGTCAATCCAGAAAGGCTATCTTGTTTCAATTCTATCGATGTTGAAAAGGGGATATTGTATCCTACTCTCTTGATTTCGGTACCTCGAATCGAAATTTCGAAAGAAGACAAAAGACTTGCGGGGCGTGCATTAACACTTATTTCAAGTATAGGAGGTTCGTATGTTGATGTGAATTTACCAATTTGAATTGGTTCGAAGAGTTCTTCTTTTTGTGTTTTAATAATAATATAGTCCGAATTATTGTGTTCGATTTTTACAAGGTTTTGAAAAGAATCAAATTTTTGTTTGAAGTCCTCGACAAGTCTCTTAATTTTCCCGTCGATTTCTTTCTTTGTTGTATCATAGGATATAGTTGTTTCAATTTTATTCAAAGAAACTTTTTGGAATAGAATAACCAAATAGTTTTGTATTAACGCATCCAGAGAAGGAAGAAAATTCGAGTTCAATGGAATGGGTTCGTATTTTTGATTAAGTAAATCAAAAGGGAAAATTTGTGGAAATTGTGCAAGTTCGTATTCGAATTCTTGTTGTACACGCAAGATTGGTATTTGCACTGAAATGCTTAAATCCAGTTTGGGTATTGGTTCGGAAACTACTTCCTCTTTTGAGATTCTTCGGGCGAGGTACAAATCCAATCCCCCCAAACCTTCGATGTTGTTTGAGGCAAAAATAGCAAGCGTGTCGTTTATTACAGCAAAATCGGACTCATCGTATCGAGTGTTCAATTGGCTCAATGGAGTAGGGCTTTGCCAAACATTGAATTTCCTCACGGAGTAAAATAAATCGAAACCACCTGGTCCACCGAAACCATTGCTTGCGAAGTAAAGCGTGTCGTTCGAAGCGAGAAATGGTGTTATTTCATTGCCGTCGGTGGAAAGTTCCTCAATCTTTTCGATATTTCCCCAGACACCATTTTCACGCTTGTATGCAATGTACAAATCCAATTGATTTGGGTCATCCAGATTTGAAGAGAATATCACAAAATTGCCATCTTTTGAAACAGTTGGATGAAGCATAAAACATTCGCATTCAAGGCTATCGAGCGGAATTGGCTTTTGCCATTGTCCCGAACGTCTTTGCGTGTAGAAGATATTCAAATATGCTTGTGAATAGCCTTTGCGAAAAGCATTTAAAATTGCCTCTGTTTCCGATAGAAAACTAATATATGAGATGTTTGTTGTGCTTTTGTTCAATGGGTCAGTCAATTCCTTCGGTTCAGTGAAATTTCCCTGTTCGTCAATTTCCGTTATGTAGAGTTTTGATTTTCCTTTTCTGTCGGATGAAAAATATAATCGCTTTTCATAAGAATTCCAACAAGGAGCAAAGTCATCTTTTGGGGAATTTATTAGTCGTATGTTTGTTGGGTTCCCCCAATCTTGTTGATTTGAGTAAATGTATTTGGGAAGTAAAGTAAGTGTTAGCATTGATAAGGTAAATAGGAAGAGGTACTTGGATATATGTTTAAAGCAAAATTTAAAGTAGAACATAATAAAACTAAACGTTCAACAAATTTTTCACATCTTCCTCTTTGCCAAACAGAACCATAATAGTGCCTTCGGAAAGAACAAGTTCGGGGGTTGGAACGCCAACGACTTCAAATTCTTCGTGCTCGCCACGACTTAACAAACCACGTGCTTTTTTTAGTTTTTTAAGAGTGATGAGATTGAGATTGTACTTGTTTCGCAACTGGATTTCAGCAAGTGTTTTGTCGAAAAATTTTTCTGGTGTTTCGATTTCAAAAATTCCGTATTCTTCTGTAATAAAATAGTAATTTAAAACCCCAGGTATCATCAATCGATTTGCAAGTTGTTCGGCGGCTTCTGCTTCTGGAAGGAGTATTTCGGTTACGTTCATCAGGCGAAGAATACGCTCGTGGATGGGGGAAGTCACTCGGTTGTAAATTTTTTTCACACCAATTTCTTGTAAAACTGCTGTCGTGAGGATTGAACTTTCGAAGCCTTCACCAATTGCCACAATGACAGCATCCATATCTTTCAAGCCAAGGCTTTTAAGTGCTCGTTCGTCCGTTGCATTCATACAAACAGCGTGGGCAACTTTATCGCTGATTCGGTCGATGACATCTTGGTGGTTATCTATTGCAAGAACTTCCGCACCAAGTTCGCTAAGTCTTAAAGCAAGATTATAGCCGAAATATCCAAGCCCAATAACACAGAATTTTTTTACCATAACATTTTAACCAATTACAAGCAACAAAATTAGCAATTATTGACTATTTTTGTTTTACATTTGATGAAAATTCTGTAACTTGCTAATTTAAAAATTAGAATAAAAAATGGAAGTTCAAAAATCGACATCAACAGATTTTGCTGATTATGAGATTTACGTCCGTAGGCGTGGCGAAAACGACTATGCTTCCTATTGCCCTCAATTGAATCTTATGATAAACGGAAGCGAACACGAACAAGTTGTGATGCTAATGCGTAAGGCAATTGAAAACCATATTGCTGAATTAAAAAAACAAACTCAACAAACTGAGAGTTAGGCTTGCGGAACAATTCAAAATCAATCAAACGCTGGCAAGAAAGTTGGTGGCTTTCCTTGATTATTTTTGTTGTAGTGTTTTTTGCTTCTTTTGCAATTCCTATTGTTTTTAATTACTTGTCTTTGACTATTTATCCAGCAATTTTCTTTTTCGCTGGTTTAATTGCAAATATCGTTGTAATTTCTGCACAAAATTATCGGCTTTGGCATTTCTTTGGGCTTGTGGTTCACAAAAAATCATTGCAACATCTTCTGTTTGGATTACTTTTGCCTTTAGTTTTTTTTATTCCTCTCCTTGGTTTGCTTTCATTTTGGGGAATTTCGCTTAATTCCATAACTTTTCTAAATGTTTTGTACTACCTGTATTTCATTGGATTCGCAGCCGCTGGGGAAGAATTGGTTTTCCGTGGCGTTCTTTTTCAAAAACTTATCGACAAAAAGGGAGAAGCGTTTGCAATCTTTGTTACTTCTCTTGTCTTTGCACTCCTTCATTTGATGAATCCCAATATAACATTGATTGGATTTGTGAATATTTTCCTTGCGGGAGTGGTGTTGTGTTTGTGCTACGTACGAACCTCGACTCTTTGGCTTTCGATTGGATTCCATATTGGTTGGAACTTCTGGCAAAAGTTTCTCCTCAATTCTCGGGTTAGCGGATTGGATTGGGGCACCTCAATTTTTCAAACCAAAATTATGGAATTGAATCCGATTATTTTCGGAGGGGACTTTGGTATCGAAGGTGGATTGGTTACAACTTTATTCTTGCTAATTTCTGCTTATATCGTTGCAAAGAAATTTATTCCTGTGCCCGAAGTTTATTCTCGTATTCTACGGGAGAAATACACGGATACACCTATTCAATAACATCTTCAAGATATGTAAATTTGCCAGCGGAGGCATCGAGTTCTGCCCGAGGACCAATTGCGAACGTGGATTGGTCCTGTGTGTGTCCAATGCAAAGTCCGTAAAATGATGGTTTTCGCAAAGGAAGTAGGTAATTATCGAGCACTTCCCCAAGTGATAAATCCCAGACATTTTGCGAAGTGGCAATGCAATCATTACATTCGCCAAATACGATTCCATTGGCTTTTTCGAAAACACCTGCAAGTCGTAAGTGGTTCAGCATTCTGTCGATTCTATATGGTTCTTCGCCGACATCTTCAATTACCAGCAATGCGTCGTTAAAATCATATTCATAACTTGTTCCAAGCAAGGATGTGATAATCGAAAGGTTACCCCCAACAACTTTTCCTTCGGTCTTTCCAGAATAAATTGTTCTAATGTAGTGTGTTGTTCTAATTGTGTTCCCATCAACTGGGTTTTGTATAGTCGGGCGTTTTTCTTTACCAAAGATTACGGAACTCAAATTGTCAAAAGTATATTTGGTAAAAGAGGAAAGCAAAACTGGACCGTGGTAGGTAACCAAATTTGCAAATCGATTGAAAGCGATATGTAAAGCAGTAATATCGCTATATCCGAGGAAAATCTTCGGATTGTTTCGGACAATCGAATAGTCGATTTTGTCGAGGAGTTGACCGCTACCATAGCCCCCACGAATACAAAAAATTGCTCGCACATCACTATCCAGAAACATTTCCATTAGGTCGTCCAGCCGTTCTTGCACTGTTCGAGTTCGGTAATTTGTGCCTTTTGATATGCTCTTCCCGAATTTGGCTCGTAGCCCAAGTTTAAAAATTATTTCATTGGCTCGGAACAAATCGTCTGGGCTTGGCACCGCTGTACCTGGTGCCACAATTCCCACAGTATCGTTTGTTTTTAATGCTTTGGGCTTTATCAATTTATCCTTTTGTTTATTATTCAAAGAGAACAAATTTCTTGCATTTAAACCAAATAGAGCAAGTGTACAAATTTCCGTAAATTGTCTTCGAGTTAGCATTTTTAGTTAAAAAAACAATATTAAGAAAATTCAATAAAATGGAACGCTTGAAAGACAAATTTGCTTTTGTGAATATTTTTGATTATGATTTCTTAATTTAATTTTTTTGCAAATGGAAAACGAAATATGATTAAAAATGATGGAGTCAAAGCAAAATGAAAGAATTTGATGTAATTAGAATTGAAAGAGAAAGAATGGCTAACAAAAGCATAGATGTTCATTCGATTGTTTTCGAAAGGAGAAATGATATTGGCTTGACCTTTTTGTTCGATAGTCGAAAAATAGATTTAAAAAAGAAGAAAATCACCCATCCAACAATAGTTCGACCACATTTTGCTTTGACTGGATACACAAAAAATTTTTTGGAAAATGCGATTGTAATTTTTGGCAAAACCGAAATGAATTATTTAAACGAACTGGATGTTGAACAACGATACGAAAGATTGCAAAAAATTGCTTCATTCGATGTTCCTTGCGTTTTCTTTACGAAGTATGATGAAAGCAATCCAATCGACCCAAAGATTATCGATATATTCGTTCAAAAAGGAATTCCCGTTTTCGCAAGCAAAGACAAGACATCTTTATTTTTATATCGGCTAATGGACATCCTCGATGATGTTTTCTCGGAGAAAGCCTCGATTCACGGAAACTTGGTCGAAGTCTTTGGCGTTGGCATATTAATTCTTGGCGACAGCGGTATTGGCAAAAGCGAACTGACACTTGAACTTCTTGGTCGAGGACATCGTTTCATTGCCGACGACATTGTTATTTTGATGCGAAAATATGGCTACAAGATTTTGGGATATGGTAATCAATCGACCAAAAATTGGATTGAAATTCGTGGGGCTGGAATTTTCGATGTTACTCAATTATTTGGGGTAAGTTGCTTCAAATCGATAACCGAAATCGAAAATGTTGTCTATCTGTATAGTCGTGAAAATCTTGAAGAGAAAGTGCTTTCGTTTATGTTAAGAAGAAAAGAAAAAGAGACGCAAAGAATTGGTTTGGAAAAAAATGAAGAATTGAAAATCACAGATGATTGGCGACAGAGTTTGTTTGATGAATTTGTAAACATTTCCGACGATGAATTTGTTGACCTTGAGTACAAAGTATACAAGCGAATTTTGAAGTTCAATGTGGACTTGCGTTTCACATCTGGTGCGTTCCCAGCAAAGATTTTAGATGTGCCAATTGAAATCAACCCTATCGAAGTGTTCCTTTCAAGAGATTTGTCTGTAATAATCGAGGGTTTAGCAAGCCGAAAAATTGCCCAAAAATATAATTTAGGCAAAGAGAACCAGACGTTTAATATACAAACTGGGACTGGTCAATTTCTCTTCCCCCCAAATTATTTAAAAGAAGATTAAACAATTTAAAAAGAGAAATAACGCAGAAGCAAATTATTCATACCTTTTCAAAATTCACATAAGTTCTGATGATAAGTAATTTCATTTTTGCCAAGTGAAAGTATTGTGTTGAATTCAATCAAATATGCAAAAAATAATTTCGTTTTTAAGTTTTAATTTTTGGATAGAAAATGTTTGGAAACATCATACAAATCTTGTTTTTCGTTTTGCTTGCAAGCAATAGCCTTTGGTCGCAAAAAATATTGATACCAATGGACTTGACCCAAACCGACCATCTAAAGTCCTATGGTTTGGCATATTGGACTTTGAAGCAAGGGCAAACAGTCGATTGGCTATTGAACTATCGAGGCGGTTCGTTTATGACCGATTACAATCCATTGGTTGAAACCGAAGCCCGATTGCGTGGCGTTTCGTTCGAAATAGTTGATGGTGCCACTGCTTCTCAAATTTATTCGACCGTCCAAAGCCCAGACAACAATATGGAGTTGATACATTTAGAAAAAGCACCTAAAATTGCTGTTTATGCAACGCCTGGAACCCAACCCTGGGACGATGCTGTTTTGCTTGCCTTAAACTATGCGGGTATTGATCACGACATACTTTGGGACGAGGAGGTGCTTCAAGGCAAACTTTCACAGTACGAATGGCTGCATCTTCATCACGAAGATTTCACTGGGCAATACGGAAAATTCTGGGCTTCGTACTCAAATGCTCCTTGGTATATTGAACAAGTTACAATAAACGAAGCAATGGCAAAGAAACTGGGCTTTGCCAAAGTCTCGGAAATGAAACGGGCAGTGGCTTTAAGGATTCGTGAATACGTAGCAAACGGAGGTTTCTTGTTTGCGATGTGTAGTGCAACGGACACATACGATATTGCTCTTGCAGCGCAAAATGTCGATATTTGCGAGTCAATGTTCGACGGCGACCCAGCCGACCCAAATGCTAATTCTAAACTTGATTATTCTCAGACTTTAGCCTTCGAAAACTTTAAACTTGTGATGGACCCGTTTATTTACGAATTTTCGGACATCGATTGCCCCCCCGATGTCTTTAATTTGAACCCAGAAAGTGATTATTTCACTTTATTTGAATTTTCGGCAAAGTTCGATCCAGTTCCAACAATGCTTACCCAAAACCACGTCAACGTGATTAAAGGATTTCTTGGGCAAACAACTGCATTCCACCTTGACAAGATTAAAAAAGGTGTAACAATAATGGGAATTCGGGAAGGAACCGACAATGTTAAATATCTTCACGGGAACTACGGACGAGGTATGTTTACATTTTACGGTGGACACGACCCCGAGGACTACCAGCACGCAGTTGGCGACCCACCGACTGATTTGAGTTTGCACAAAAATTCACCTGGATACAGATTGATACTCAACAATGTACTTTTCCCCGCCGCAAAAAAGAAAAAATTGAAGACTTAATTTTTAAATGTTGTCACAAAATGAGAAAAGAAAAAAATTTAAACCTGCTCTTCTAACATATAATATGGACTTGTTAAATTATGCTCGTTAATTTGCTCACCGCTTGTTAATCTTAATATATCTTTTTTCAAAATTTGTAGGAAATTAATTATCTCTTCGAAGTTACAATCGAAGAGTTTGTAATTGATAATAATTCTTCCTTTTTCTTTTTGTCTTGGAACGAAAATTTCAATGCTATCAAATTGTTCGAAAAGAGTGTATGGTTTGAAAATAACATTTTTGTTATTAATTGGACAGACACACATTCCTTGCCAAAAGAAGGGTTTCTCGGTTGCAAATCCTGAAACAAAACCAATTAATATTTTCACGCTTTTTTCTAAGAGTGAAGCGTGATGAGATATTCTATCTTGTAGATACATATTATCTTAGAAGACTTGAATTTATTAAGTAAGTATTTGTTTTGTATTTGGTAAAGAAAGATAAAACATCAACAGATAATGTGATACCCCTTTCTAATGAAACACCAAGGAAAAGATGAGGTGCCATTTGTTGTTCCGAAAATAGATAGCCAAGTCCAGTTCGGGCAAAAACTCTAACCCCGTCGCCACCTAATTTCCAAATTTTATGAACAAAAAGAAGATTTAGGTTCATAGTGTTCTCTTTTATTTTGTTTTCATTAAGGAATCCAGAATAATACTTATCGGATAGTTTAACTGAAAATATTGAGTTTGCGTTTGAAAAAATATTGTACGAATAGGAGGCTTCGAAAATTTGAAGATTTTCCGCTTTGGCTTGCCCGAGATTAAAAACATTGAAATAAAAACCAAGATTTAAGAAATGATTATTTAGGAAAGAGAAGCCAAGACTTAGAGGATTAAAAGAAAGAACGTTGTTCGTTTTATCGTTATACCTCAGCCAACAACTTTCAATTGAACCCACATAGGCGCCACCAATTTTGCTATCCAGTATAGGAAAGAATAGTTTTAAATTTGTCGTATCATTGGAATATGCAAAAGAAAAGTTGAAATAAATGATAAAAAACAACGCAGCAAATAAAACAAAACTACTTCTCCTTTTCATTGTTTTTTCCTTTTATGTTTAACAAAAATTATCATAGACCCAATTGAAGGTGGAAACAACGACTCCACCAGCAGTCCCACCTATTACTGCTCCTTCTATTGCTCCAGATAATCCCCCCACGAATGCTCCAATAACACCACCAACAGCCATCCCACATAAAGCACCTTCTAAGTCACCTCGATATGTAGGTATTGAAATACCTAATTGGGTGGGGTTGGCACTTGGGGCATTGTTTTCATACCAAATTTGAACTGAACTAATACGTAGATTACAAATGGCTTCTGTAACTTTTCCTGGATTCTGAGCAAGAATGTAATTTGCAAAGCCTTGAATTTCTTGCTTGGCTTCATCATATGAATTATAACTGGCGAAGACTTTGTCGACTAAAGTATCAAGGTTGTTTTTTTCTTCTTGAGTGATGAGCGAATTATTGTGAAGTATTTCGATATTATATTTAGCAAAATCGCTGGACCAAGGTATAATTCCTTGATTTTTAATCTCGTTTACGTAACTCCAAAGAAAGTAATTATGCCATTCACCTGCAGTGTTTTCAATTGGAACAGGTGGCGTTGGTTGATTGTAAGTTGCTATTTCACTAGCTCCCAATTTTTGAACAAAATTTTATATATATTTCAAATATCAAAATTAAAGATTTTAAAAAAATTAAAAAAATTATACATTTTGAATAATTCTGACAAAAATTATACTACAAACTATTAAAGAATTATTTAGAATTATTTTTGTAAATAAATTATATTTTAAAAAATTTAAAATTATGGTTGAGGGATTATTAAAGTAAGTTTTTAAAGTTGAACTCATTTAAATCAAAAAAAGAAAAGGACCGAACAATTCCTAATATGAAATGGGCTTGATTATAGGATTTATGTTAAATGAATAAGAAAGCGATTCGCAGAGTGATTTAAGTTTGCACAAAAACTCATTTGGATACAGATTGATAAATAACAACGTACATTCCCCTTCCACCAAAAAGAAAACCTTAGAGACTCAATCATAGATTTTGGATTGTTCAAAAAATTTAATTAATCTATTCTAAATTTTTTGTAATTTATAAACTTTATCTTTGATTTTTAAAATGTAAAAACCCGAGGGTAGAAGACTTAAGTCTATTTGGTTATTGGCAAGATTTACTTCCTCAATTAGTTTTCCAAGTGTGTTGTAAATCTTTCCTTTTTCGTTTGCAAGATTTTGCATAGATATAATCCTGACAAAATCAGTTGTAGGATTCGGGAAGACGATTAAATCCCGTTCTTGATTGTTTTCGACATTTAATGGCAAATCTGGATTTAACTTTGCCAGGAAAACATTTGAATATCCATAGTTGAAAATTTTGGTTTTGTTGAAAACTATTTCTTTCGAGGAGAAGTTTCCTGTTTGGTAAACCAAGTCATTTCCAAAGACAGCGATAGCGAAACTTTGGTCTTCGCCTTTTCCGCCAGCAGTTTGTGCCCAGATTGGGTTCAAGTCGGTATCAAATTTTGCAACAAATATATCGGCGTATGCATCTGTTCCAGAGTTCGTTAAAGTAATATTATCTAGATTTAGTGTCGAACTGGCAAAGTAACCACCAATAAAGAGCGAACCGTCGGAATTTTGAATAATTCTTTTTGCATATTCATCTGCGTAACTTCCAAAAGAACGTGCTTTGACTATATTTCCATCCTTATCAAGTTTGATGATGAAAAAGTCGTAACTACCTTGATTGGTGAAAGTATTTCCTTTGAAATGAAGTTCGTCGCTTTGGAATTCTCCAGTGATATAAATATATTTGTCTCGTCCGAAAATTATCGAAGCAGGATATTCTTTGTCGGTACCGCTCAATTCCATCTGCCAGATGTATTTATTGTTCTTTTCGTCGTATTTTGCAAGGAATATGTCGGAGTAGCCTTTGTTGAACATAGTGTCTGTGAAGGCAATCTTGTTGCTGTTGTATGTTCCGTAAATGTAAAGCATTCCCTCGTCGTCAACAACGCAAGCGTTTATTCTATCATTTGCAACACCGCCGTAAGATTTACCCCAAAGTGGTGTTCCATTAGAAGAATATTTAACAAGGAAGCCGTCGCCCATACCTTTGTAAATTGTCCCGTAGTTATAATTTTTGACTGTGTCTGAGCCAAAAACCAAGTAATCGCCAGAAAATTCGCCAGCAATGTAAAGATTGCCGCTCGGGTCGAAGTAAATGTAATTTGGGTCGTCGTATCCTTCGCCGCCGAATGTTTTCAATTGTAAAACATTGCCATCGCTGGTATTTATAACAGCAATAAATACATCAGAACCACCAATTGGAGAGGCTTTGAAATTACCAAAACTTGCGGGATTGCTTTCGAAATATCCAGCAAGGACAAGGAAATTGCCTACGATGGTCATACAATTTGCACGGTCGTTTTCGCTTCCACCAAAGCCCAAGTTCCAAATGCAATTACCTTGCGGGTCGAACTTTGCGACGAAAATGTCTTCTTTGCCAAGGTTGTCAATTTTTTTCGTCCCGAACGTTAGAGAAGGGCTTTGGAAATAGCCAGCAATATAGACATTGCCAGAATTGTCAACAGCGATAGCGTTGGAATAGTCGAAACTGTCGTACCCTTTGCCACCGACAGCCCATTCCCAGTTTTGTGCCAAGGAAATTCCACTTTGGAGACTCAAAATAGCAAGAACAAAAAGTAAAAGTTTAGTTAATTTCATAAAAACCTCCTAGGATTTACCATTTGCCCAAAGACAGAATAAGTCTTGTGGATTGACAAGCAATGGATGGTTTGGCATAACTCGTATTGTGAAACCTTGTTGACCAGTGCCAGAGCAAAAATAGGAGCCTTCGTAAATGTATTCCTCGCCGTTAACTGCTGTTAAATTTAGTGTTTCCCAAGCAGTATTATATAACTCTCCGTGGGGGTCAAGCGAGCCATAGTAGACGTGGACAACGACATCTTCGGGTCGAAGATTTCCAAGTTTCACTTTTGCAAAGACTTTGACTGGTTTACCGACGTAGAATTCACCTTCATCTTTGAAAGAAACATCAAGGATTTGAACTCCCTGCCATTCTCGGCGGATGTGGTCTTTCCAATCTTTAAGTTCTTTTGCTATTTGAGCATTGTTTTCAGTAAGTTTGTAGTAATTTTGAAGTGCTGGGACATAGAAACGCATAGTGTATTCTTTTACCATACGTGAACAAGAGAATTGGCCAGCCACAGTTTTGATTGAATTTCGCATAAATTCAACCCATTTTTCTGGAATTCGGCTAATTTTCGAGCGTTCGTAGAACAAAGGAACAATTTCTTGTTCGAGTATGTCGTAAAGTGAGTTCGATTCGATGATTTCTTGCTCTTCCCAATTGGAATATTCCTCGCCGTGTCCGATAGCGAAACCATTAGAACCATCGAATGCTTCGTCCCACCAACCGTCGAGCACACTTAAATTTACAGTCCCGTTCAAAGCGGCTTTCATTCCGCTTGTACCGCTGGCTTCGAGCGGGCGAATTGGCGTGTTCAACCAAACGTCGCAACCTTTTATCATAAGTCGAGCTATGACCATATCGTAGTCTTCGAGAAACACGACATAACGTTCTAACCCATAGGCACGAACTTTGTGTATGATTGTTTGTATCATTTCTTTCCCCTGGGTATCCTGTGGGTGGGCTTTTCCAGCAATTATGATTTGCACTGGTCTTTCTGGATTGGTTAGTATTGCTTTCAACCTATCCATATCACGGAATAGCAAAGTGGCGCGTTTGTATGGAGCAAATCGCCTTGCAAAGCCAATAGTTAGTGCATCTGGGTTAAGATATTCATTGATTTTGTTGAGTTGTTCGGGGGAAAGGAATCCTTTTTGCCTCTGCTTTAGATAATTTCGTGCAAAAAGGACAAGACGAACACGCCGACGCTGTTTCTCGCGCCAGAGTTCGTCCGATGAAATCATTTCAATTTTATCCCAAAGTTCCTGGTTGTCTGGTTCGATTCTCCATCTCGGTGTCATATATCTATCGTAAAGTTCAGCAAATTCACGCGCTACCCAAGTCATTGTATGAATACCATTTGTAATGTGAGTGATTGGGACTTCGTCTTCTGGTATATCTTTCCACAAACTGTGCCACATCCTACGAGCAACTTTGCCGTGCAATTTACTAACTCCATTTCGATAGGAAGAAAGTTTCAAGCCAAGTACAGTCATTGAAAATCCTTCGGTTGTATTGTATGGATTGATTTGTCCGAGCGAAAGAAATTCTTCAATCGATATGCCAAGTTCTTTGACATACTCGGTAAAATATTTTTTCACCAAATCTTGGTCGAAGACTTCATTGCCAGCGGGAACGGGGGTGTGTGTCGTGAAAACTGATGAACCGATAACGATTTGCTTTGCAGAGCGAAAATCTATATGGAATTTTTTCATCAGCAGACGGATTCTTTCGAACAGAGCAAAGGCAGCGTGTCCTTCGTTAAGGTGCAAAACTTCTGGCTCGATTCCGATTGCTTTCAATGCACGAATTCCACCAATTCCAAGAATAATTTCTTGTTGAATGCGTGTTTCGCGTGTACCACCATACAGTTGGTCTGTTATATCCCGATAAACTGGATTTGTATTCTTTTCAATATTGGTGTCGAGCAAGAAAAGGTGAACCCTTCCAATTTCCATTCTCCATACTTGTGCATATACCTTGCCCTCGGGAAAGTCTAAATCGATAATCAATGGGTCGCCGTTTTTGTCTCTTTGGATAAACAATGGTAGCGAATAAAAATCATTTGGAATGTAGAGTTCATTTTGCCAACCACTTTGTGTTAATTTCTGTCTGAAATATCCTTGCTGGTAGAGTAATCCAATTCCGACAAGCGGAAGGGCAAGGTCGCTTGCTGTTTTCAAATGGTCGCCAGAAAGGACACCCAAACCGCCAGAGTAATTAGGGAAACTTTCGTTAATTCCATACTCGGGGCTTAAATAGGCTATGGTTCCAACTTTATTTATTCCAAGATTATCATACCAACCTTCGGATTCAAGATATTTTCGAAAATTTTCATAAACAGAATCCAAGAAGGCAACGAAATCCTTTTGCGATGCTAATTCTTCTAATTCCTCTTGCGTGAGTTTGTTTATCATCAAGACTGGGTTATGGTTTACTTCGTCCCAAAGTTTGTTATTGACACGGATAAACAGTTCTTTCGCTTCGTAATTCCAACACCACCAGTAGTTGTAAGCCAATTCTTTCAATTTCGCAATTTTTTGCGGTAATTTTGCAGTAACAACAAATGATTGTACTGGTTTCATTCCCATACTAAACTCATTGGTGATTTAAAATAAAATTTTAAATTAATATTTTTAATTGAATTATAAAAGGTGAAAAAATGAAATTAAATTTTGTTGTAGATATATTACTACAAGGAGGTATCGTTGGTTTCCCAACTGAAACTGTTTATGGCATTGGATGCGATATTTTCAATCTTTCTGCTGTCGAAAAGATTTTCGACTTGAAAAAACGGGAAAAGACAAAACCACTTGCTGCCCACGTTGGTTCGTTTGAACAAATCGAAATGGTTGCCAATACAAATGTTAAATTCTTCGAAACTCTTTACAAAAACTTTCTTCCTGGACCGCTTGCGATTATTTTACCAAAGAAGCCAGTTGTCGACAGTGTTGTTACTTGTGGTTTGGAAACAATTTCAATTCGCTATCCAGATTGTAAAGAAGCAGTAGAACTTGCTCTTGGTCTTGGTCGACCAATTGCTGCAACATCGGCAAATCTTTCGGGACAACCTTCCGCAGTTCATCACGAAGATGTATTAAAATATTTTCCAGATTGCCTTGACTTTGTTGTTCAAAGTGGATTCACAAAATATCGTAAAGAATCGACAATAATCGATTTAACTGTTTCTCCACCAAAGATATTGCGGCAAGGGGCAATTCCAGTCGAGGAAATTGAAAAAGTTTTGCAAGTAAAATTGTAAACCGAAATACATAATTTCATAATTTTTAAAATTATTTGTTGTTGAAACTATTTCTTGAATGTAGTTACTGATAATATAATTTCTAATGGGTGTAGGCGTTGATTATTATTGAATTGAATGTATTTTGGAATAATTTTTGTAATTTACAATGCTTTAATTTATTGGAAATTAGATTGTTACAATGGAGCAGATAGAAACACTTTCAAGTATTGAAGGCAGAAAGTTATTGTATCGGATATTTCAAGAACTTCGTTACAAGAAGCAAATGTCCAATTTTGCAATTTTATCTCTAACTTGGAGAATTTGCACAACGGAACGCGAAATTTCCCGCTATACTAAAGAAGACTACCAAGTTCTTCATCCTTTGGGGTTTTTTCGTGGAACATTTCTTTGGATGGAAGAAATTGTCAATCGCTTCTATTTTTCAACCATCAATTCTTTTGTATACCTTGGTGCTGCAATTTTGCTTGTATTGATTGGCGTTCGTCGATTTTCCTCCAATGTTAGCGATAGCATTGTCATTGCTGGCGTTGTTTTCGAGGCTTTGATGCTTTTATTTATGTTTGTTGTGATGCTTTTCACTCCAAGCGAGGATGCATTGCCTTCGAATCAGAACGAAGAAGCACCAGAAAATGAACTTCTCGTCGAAATTGGAGAAATTGCCACAGATTTTGCAACTGCTGTTACTAAACTCGAAACTTTAGGAGATAATGTAAAAAGTTTGCTTATCCAACAGACCGAAATTCTTTCATTGCTTCGAGAATCGAACGAAATGACTCGCCAGATAATTTCTCCAAGCCCAAAGTTGCTCGAAATTATGGAGCAGACAAATAAGTCCCTTGTTCAATTCAACGAAACGCTTGAAAAATTGAACCAAAGCGCCACACAATTGAAACAAGAAGAGATTGAAATTGCTGTCCGACGCGAACTTGAAAAGTTTTTCGCAAATATGATAAATAATAAAAATGCAAAGTAGTAAACGAAAACGTCGTATCGTTGAAATATATTTCATA
Source organism: Candidatus Kapaibacterium sp. (assembly GCA_013414795.1). GTDB lineage: Bacteria > Bacteroidota > Ignavibacteria > Kapaibacteriales > UBA2268 > Naka2016. Next base: position 953,912 of record CP058732.1, on the reverse strand, counting down.
CTTTATCTTGCAGCGCTTGTTTTCATTCTGCCCGAAAGTAGTTTCAAACCAGGGTCGGGGAATGGTCCAGAAGTTATTGGTGACTTTCAAAGTGGCTTTACTTTGATTCCAGAAAAGTCTGCCTTGGTTTGCAATGTGGTTGTCGAACCAAACGGATACCGAATTACAAAAATCGATTCTTCAAATGTTATTTTCTACACTGGGGATTTCGAGGATATTCAATTTGAATTTACAATTGAAGACCAATCCACCAGTCGTTCGGTTACCTTGCGTCCCGACAAAAACTATTCTGCAAAATATTTTCGTGTAGTCGAAGTCCCAGAAAGGAAAGCAGCAGTTTTCTACTGGCGTCCGCAATATCTTGACAATTTCAACACCACATATCTTGTGAAAGTAACCGCTACCGCTAAAAGTAAAAAATCGTTTGGCGACAAATACCCCCAACGCTTTACTTATAAAGCCACTGCTCAATTCACACTACTGATTGTTCTTATGAATGCAATCACTGGGGAGCAAACAATTGCACAAGGTAGCCCAACCCCGCAACAATTTCCATTCAATATCCTTGAACAGCAACAGCAAATTCCAACTGGTTTCGGTGTGGGCAAAATATCAATCAGCGCGACAAGTGCCAATATCTCTCAACTTGCTTATCAACAATGGGTAAATACAATCAATGCAACAAATGTAAATCTTGCTACCGACGCCAAGGTCGACTTGTCTGTGCGTTCAGAGCCCGAAAATAATGGTGGAACAGCCCAAATTACTGAAATCAAACCCGACTATCTTGTTGTTAGAGGAAAGACCCCAGGCTATGGAAAATTGATTGTCGAGGTTGCGGTAAAGCGGAAATACGATGGGCAAGAGGCTCGCACTTCATTCTTCGTCGTTCCGCAACAAATTGAACGTCCAGTCTTTAAAGAATATATCTACCCCGGACAAACAGATACGATTGACCCACGTTTGCCCCTAATAAGTGGTGAATTGAAAACAATCCTTAGGGAAGGGAATAAAATCCGCGCTTCGAGTTTGGGCGGTGCTCCAATTTATTTTACCCCAGAACTTGCCGATACTGGAAAACGGTTCGCACTCGAACGTTACGTCGACAACAATCTTCTTGGACAAATTTATTCAATTTATGTTATGGATTTCCCATTGCCAAAAATTGTCGATGTCGTTAATCTTGGAAATCGAGTAGTTAAAATTGTTACCCAAGCCTATGGCATTTTCAATCGCGAGCGAAACGAAATAGTTCAACTTGAATTGGATGGTAATGTTTCGCCCAAATTCCTCGACTTGCGTGGCGAATTACAAGACTTTTCTGGTAATCCTCCATACAGAAAACAATATTTCCAGTTGAAACCTAAGGACCCGACCAAGCCTTTTGTTTTCACAGTTGTAGCAATCGACAAATTTGGAAGAAGTTCGGCACCCCGTCGTGTGGTTGCCGATTAAAATTAACTCTTGCATTTTCAATTACTTAATATAAAACTTTTCTCGAAGTTTTTCGTCAATATTATTTGAATTTTTAGCCATTTGTTAGCGGTGTATTTCGTAAATTTGTAGTTAAATTTTTTAAAGATTATGAAAAACGAGGAAGTGAATAATAGCGTAGTCGACTTGCAACAAGAACAAAACTATACAGAAGAAAGTATTCGTGTTCTCGAAGGCTTGGAAGCCGTTCGAATGCGTCCCGCTATGTATATTGGGGACGTTGGCGAACGAGGACTCCACCATCTTGTTCACGAAGTTGTCGACAATTCGATAGATGAGGCTCTTGCAGGCTATTGCAAAAATATTGTCGTCACTTTGCATTCCGATGGTTCTTGCTCTGTTGAAGACGATGGACGCGGAATTCCAGTCGGACCTCATCCAGTTAAACAAATTTCAACTCTTGAAGTAGTAATGTGTACTCTCCACGCCGGTGGAAAATTTGACAAAACTTCATACAAAGTTTCTGGTGGACTTCACGGCGTTGGTGTCTCTTGCGTAAATGCTCTTTCAGTTGAAATGAGTGTAACTGTCCACCGCGATGGAAAAATTTATAGCCAAAAATATTCTCGTGGCGTTCCAATTACACCAGTTGAAGAAATTGGAACAACCAACAAAACTGGTACGATTGTCCGCTTCAAACCCGACCCAGAAATTTTCAAAACAACTACATTTAAATTTGAAAGGATTGCCCATCGATTGCAAGAACTTGCTTTTTTGAACCCTTCGGTTGTCATTACTTTAATCGACGAGCGAACAAATGTTAAAGAAACTTACCATTATAAAGGTGGACTAGTTGATTTTGTGAGTTTTGTCGATTCGCTCGAAACCCCCTTGATTAAGCCAATATACATTTCTGGCGTTGTCAATTCTGATGTTAGTGGTGAAGTCAAAGTCGAAGTTTGCTTCGAATACAACACTGGCTACAACGAGAATTTGCTGTCCTATGTTAACAACATCAATACTATCGAGGGTGGCACCCACGTTTCTGGTTTTCGTTCGGCTTTGACAAGGACTTTAAATGCTTATGCAACCGCGAACAAACTTGCCAAGGAACAACTTATTGGCGACGACTTTCGCGAAGGCTTGACTGCTATCATTTCTGTTATGGTGCCCGAGCCACAATTCGAAGGTCAAACCAAAACCAAGTTGGGTAATGGCGAAGTCGAAGGAATTGTCCGCACAATAGTTAATGAGAAACTTGCCGATTATCTTGAAAGCAATCCGTCGGTGGCACGGAAAATAATAGAGAAAGCAAATCTTGCAGCCGAAGCCAGAATTGCAGCACGAAAAAGCCGTGAACTTGTGCGAAGAAAAAATGCTTTGGAATCGGGTTCCCTTCCCGGCAAACTTGCCGATTGTTCTCTTCGCGACCCCGAGAAGACAGAACTTTTCATTGTCGAGGGCGACAGCGCTGGCGGTTCGGCAAAGCAAGGACGAGACCGCCGTTTCCAAGCAATTTTGCCATTGAAAGGTAAAATTTTGAACGTCCAAAAGTCTCGACTATCCAAGATTTTAGAAAATGAAGAAATACGTTCGATTTTCCTTGCAATCGGGGCTGGATTGAGTCGCGGAAACGGTAATGGAAGCGAAAGGGAGAACAGCAACGGTGAAAATCCAGAAGAATCTTTCTCACTGAGTAAAATTCGTTATGGCAAAATCATTCTTATGGCAGACGCCGATGTCGACGGTAGCCATATTCGCACCCTTCTCTTAACCTTGTTCTATCTTTATATGCGGGATATTATACTCGACGGTCGGCTTTATATTGCCCAACCCCCATTGTACAAGATAAAGAAAGGCAAGCAAGAATTCTATGCATACAGTGATGCTGAACGCGACGAAATTCTTCAACGATTGAAAAAATCATCACCCAATGCTGAAATTGTTACCGAAGGGGAAGAACCCGAAAAAGCAACTTCGGCTAATGGAATTGTTGTCTCCCGTTTTAAAGGTCTTGGCGAAATGAATCCCGAACAATTGTGGCAAACGACAATGAACCCAGAAACCCGAACATTGCTAAAAGTTACAATCGAAAATGCAAAAGAATCGGCAAGGATAATCGAAACGCTTATGGGCGAGAAAGTCGAACCTCGTCGGAAATTCATCGAAGAAAACGCCCAATTCGTCCGCAATTTGGATATATAATTAGGAATTGAAAGTTTTTTTACTTGTTTACCGAAGGTCGATAACTTCTACGTCCTTTGGTGGTTTGAATTCAAATGTTATGGTTTTGATTGGGACATTCAGTTGTAAACGCTGGATACGATAAAGTAAGTTTTCGCTCCCGTTTGCAAAACCAACTGCTTTGATTTGCAATTTGTTATCGAGATAGAGTTTCACTTTCTGGTTCGGTTCGTTCTTTACTCCCAAAAGAAGTGTTAAATTCGACCCCAATTGAGAGTTGTTTTCTTTAGCCAGAGAAATAGGAACAAAAATTTTTTCAAAGTTGGCGAAAACATTTTGCAAATCGAGTTGCTCCGATGTGTTCGGAGTTGAAAGTACAACTTGTTTCTCCTTGGGCGAGTAATTCCAAAGATTCTGTCCGTTCGAAATAATTATCCGGTCAAGTTGTTTATCTTTCATCAATTCCAAACGGAATTTGTTCGGAGATGCCACAAGCAACGAGCCAGACAATCCCTTGTTAAGTATTGTGAATTGCAGTTTCAGCGAGTTCAAACCAGAAAAACGGAGACGCAATTGCTCGAAAACTTTGTCCTTTTCGAGCGAGAAAAGAAAGCCCGGCAAAAGAATAATTGCCAAAAGTGTTACGAATGTATAAATCCTTCTGTTCACGGAAAATCCTATAAATCTCCAAGTTGTGGTCGAACGATAAGTTCTTCGACCGTAGCGCCGCTTGACAACATAACATCGATATTGTAAACTATAGCAGTGGCAATATCTTCTGGCTTCATCATACGTGAGCCAAATTTATCTGCAACACTTGGGCTCCAAATATTTGTCAATGTCGCTCCAGGGTAGACGTTCATAATTTTGATGTTTTTGCTACGCAGTTCCTCGCGCAAGGATTTGCTCATCGCAAGCACTGCCGCTTTCGAAGCCGAATACACAGAAGAATTCACAAATGTTTTTGTTACCACCACCGACAAAATGTTCACAATTATACCAAAATTTTGCTCTACCATTTTGGGTAGAACCGCTTGCGTGCATAGGAAAACGCCGCGCACGTTTGTCGCAAAGGTTTCATCAAACTTTTCGAGCGAAAAGTTCAAAAAGGGTCCTGCAAAGTACTTTCCAGCATTGTTGATTAAAACATTTACATTGAGATTGGTTACAGATAATTTATCGTATACGCTTTTCACATCCTCGGGGGACGAAACATCGCAAGGGAAGAGGAAAACACGTTGGTCGCTTCCAATTTCTTGCATTGCAGATAGAAGTTTCTCTTTGTTTCTGCTGGAAATGATGACAGTTGAACCCCGTCGTGCAAACAGTTTTGCCAAAGCCAGTCCAATCCCACTGCTTGCCCCAGTTATCCAGACATTCAAGTCTTTGAATTCCATAGTGTTAAGTTTTTCGTGAAACAAGACTAATCACTTCAAGTGCATTTTTGATTTGGTTTTTGTCGACCATATCGGAAATTTGCAATTCTGGTTTGTCGAATATTTGCTTTGCTTCTTCGAAACGATGTTCCATTAGAAGAGCAGTTCCCCATACAAGTAGCCGTAAGCCTTCGCGGTGTTGGTCTTCGCTAACGAAGTTGCAATAATTGTAGACTTTTCTATAATCGTCTTTCTTCAATGCGATTTGACCAAGACGAATTCGCACCATTTCGATTTGTTCTGGATTTAGTTGAAATGAATCCAGAAGCCGTTCATATATGGTTTGTGCACGGTCGATATTTTCCACAGAGAATTCAGTTTCGGCAAGGTTGAACCAAGCCCAATCGTCGTCTGGATTTTCCTCGATGACCTTTTCGAGTATCTTTCGATTACGATTGATTTTATCAATGTTTATGGTAGAGTAGCCGTAGTGGTCAATCTGGATATCTGTTTCTATGATTTCGAAACCAGCATCGAGTATGGATTGAGCAATTTGTTCGTGAATTGGTCCTTCGTAACGAATTTGTGGATGATTTCGAAAGATTCGAGTGTAGGTATGATGGGTCTTGGTATAAGAATCGCCTCGCTTGACGTGATTTGTTATCTGGACACGCAACCCGCCAACGTTCGGTTGGTTTGTTAAATGAAAATTATCTAAAAGCGATTTCTGGTTCAAAACCTCGTCGTGGTCGATTGATAAGACCCAATCGTAGCGAGCAAATTGCAATCCATAATTTCTCGCTTTGGAAAAATCGTTTTCCCATTCGTAAAAATGGACTTCTGCTCCCATTCGGGTTGCAACGCTTGGAGTTCTATCCACAGAGCCCGTATCGACAACAATGATTTGTTGTGTGACTGGAATAATCGATTCGAGGGCTCTTGCGATAGATTCTTCAGCATTTCGCACTATCATTAATGCTGTCAAATTAAGCATTTTCTATTTCAAATTGTTTCAAAACCATTTTCTTGCTATTATATCAAAATATCTAAATTTTGAAAATGTTAAAATAAAAAATTTTTTTTACTTAAAATATGATTTACACTCCTTTGAAAATAGGCAAGATGATGATGAAAGAGAAATGGCAAGATGCTCGACACATCGAAATTTTGAACGATTTGCTTATTAAACTTGCCAAAAGAGAACTTTTTCGTTTGATTATCAATATGCCACCCAGATATGGAAAATCTCTTCTGACTTCGATTTTGTTCCCGTTTTGGTATATTGGCAATTTTCCAAATCATAATCTAATGCTTGTTACTTATCAGAATAATCTTGCTCGTAGTTGGGGAAAGCGGATACTTCAATTAATTTCAACATTAGGCGAGGATTTGTTTAACATTAAAACTGATGCAAAGGAACGCTCTGCGGGTATGATTGGAATTGAACGCTATGGCGGTAAAATCATTTGTGTGGGGGCTGGCGGTCTTCTCACTGGGCTCGGTGCAGACGCAATCATTGTCGACGACCCAATCAAAAACCAGAAGGAAGCGTTGAGTTTAAATCAAAGAAATTCACTTTGGGACTGGTTCAAAGCGACATTGTTCACTCGTTTGGAACCGCAAGGCATTCTTCTTATGGTTGGAACACGCTGGCACGACGACGATATTTTCGGTCGTTTGGTTGCAACGAATCCTACAATTCAAATATCCAGAGAGTTGATTGAAAATTTCAAACCGAGCAACACCACTGATGTATGGCATCTTTTGAAACTTCCCGCTTTGGCAAAGGAAAACGACCCCTTGGGAAGAGCAATTGGCGAGCCTCTTTGGAAGGAACGTTTCAATCTTGCCTCAATTTTGGAACAGAAGAAAATACTTGGCGATTTCTGGTTTTCGGCGCTTTATCAACAAGAGCCAATCTTTTCAACTGGTCGGATTTTCAAAAAGGAAAACTTCCGCTATTTCTCTTTGTTGAATGATACAATTGTGATAAAAACTGTTTCGGATAAAATTGTACGAAATGACTACCTTTCCATTCGTGAATGTTCATTGTTTGCTACTATTGACCTTGCGATTAAATCGACAGAGCGTTCCGATTTTACAGTTGCAATGGTTTTTGCGGTAAGTCCGAAAAAAGATGTGTTCATTCTGGAAGTCGTTCGAGAAAAGTTTGACACAACAGACCATTTGAATTTGATTCAGAGTGTATATTCTCGCTGGAAGCCTGTGTTGATAGGTATTGAGTCGGTGCAGTATCAAATGACCTTGGTCCAGTCCGCTCGCAAATTGGGTTTGCCAGTGAAAGAATTGAAAGCAGATAAAGATAAAATTGCCCGCAGTCTTGGGATTGCAAATTGGATTGATGCGGGGAAGGTCTTCTTCCGTCTTGGAACTTCCTGGCTCGATGAGTTCGAACGGGAGTTGCTTCAATTTCCCGATGGAAACCACGACGACCAAGTTGATGCTTTGGCTTATGTCTCACAAATGATAGAACCTATGACCAGAAGCAAAGTCTGGGGTATTTCCAAACAACAAACAAATGAGTTGCTTTCTCTATTCGATTAGTTTCTTTGCAAAAAGTAAATTGCTCGACATTATGTCGAAGCGGTCTCGAACGACACCTCGACTTGTTGCGGAGTGGATTATCATTCCGTTCCCAGCGTAAATTGCTACGTGGGTGACCCTTTTTCCTTTTCCGTAAAAGATTAAGTCGCCCGCTTCAATTCTATTCAAATCGACAAATTTGCCTAATTTGGATTGCTCTTCCGCAGTGCGTGGAAGCACTATCCCAATCCTTTCGTAAACTTTTTTTGTGAACCCAGAGCAATCGAAGCAATTTGTTGTTCCTCCGTAACAATATGGAACGCCAATCCAACTTTCTGCTTCTTCGATTAGCAATCGTCTTCGCTCGTCAAGTGCACTGCGGTCAAATCCACTACGAAATTCATACGAACTCGTCTCTTTTGAACTAAAAAATACAACCGAACGACATCCAATCAATGCCGTTGCAAACATTGTTAAAGTCAAAAATTTTATCCAAAGTCTTCGAATTTGCATAAAAAAGAGAAAAGCAAAATCTATGCCCAAATACATTTCGACTTTGTTGGATTGTATATTTTTTTTAAATTTGAATCACAAATTGCAAGGAGAAAAGAAATGAAACTTTTCACAGCCCCCAAATTTTCCACTAATGCAAAGTGGCGGAGGATGTTTTTTACAAACTTTTGCACTTTTTCCCTTCTACTACTTCTTCTTGCCTATCCTTTGCTTGGAGAACTTCCAGTCAAAGATGATAACAACGATATTCTGTGGCAAACAGTTATCGGGGATATGAGCGATACACTGTGGATGAGAGGCTCAACTGGTGCACCTCACATTTCTGTAACATTTCACCCAAGTTCAAAATATGTTGCAGGTGCAACTGGATCGGTTGAAATCTTTTCTGTTCCAGAGGGGAATCGGGTTAAAAGTTATCCGGGAGGTAGTGGAAATAGTCGCTTACATTTTTTCAAGAATGGGAGACTCTTGGCATATTATTGGCAAAATGACAAACCTCCATACAATGTTGAATTAAGGATTGTAGATTTCGAAACAGATAGTATTGTGTTCAGAAGAAGTGGTTCCCCCCCGTTTACCATCTCCCCTGATGAGAGGACAATAGCAATAGGTAGCTACTCTTATGTCTATCTGTATGATATAGAAACAGGACAACTTCTTCGGACAAGCCCAAATATAGACCCCACGATATATAACAAAAGCGTAGAGTATATGTCTTTCATAAGTCAAGGGAAGGAAATATTTGTTAGCCTTAGAATATACGGAAAATCAAGCGTTCCTCCACCATTTTATATATGGAACCTGGAGACCGATAAGGTTACTCGCACCGACTGGTCACTTTTAGCGGTTAGTCCTGATGGTACAAAGGAAGCATATTACTCCTTTAATCTGCCATTAGCAACACTTTTTAAAATACTTGATGCGGAAACGAAACAAGAAATAGGTAATATTCCCGCCGATTATATTCCACCAGATGGACTTAGAATAGAACCAACTGATGTTGCTTTCTCTCCTGATGGAAGATACTTGCTTTACACTTTCGAGACCGGTGACCCACATCCTTACCATATTTACATCTGGGATTTAGAAAGAAAAGAATTGGTATATGTAATGCCCAGAAAGAAACTTGGAGGATATTCTTGTGCTTTTTCTCCCGATGGTAAATATTTTGCAATAGGTCGTTCTATTTTTCTTTTCGATTTTGAGAAGATAAAAAGAAAAATCGAGGCGGCGACTGGTGTAGCCGAATCCCAAGCCAAGGAGGCTTTGTTTGTTTACGATTCGCCCTATCAAGTGGATTACATACGAGTGGAGTACCGAGGAGAGAAGAACATAAAAGCAAAAGTGACGATATATGATATGTATGGGAATGTAGTATACGAAGAAGATTGTAGTTATAAGTTGAATCACTATGGGGAATGGTTCATCCCGAAGAGTCAATTTTCGAGCGGAGTGTATTTCCTACGCATTCATAACGGGACACAAGAGATAACCAAGCAATTCCTTGTGGTGAAGTAGAAGATTGATTTTGGATGTTATATTAAAAAAGCAAATCAGAACCAAGGGAGAAAAAATAAGAATACCCGTGAAATAACCCACAATTTAACTTTTTAATTAATTAATTTAAACTCAAATATTCATTCATTCAAAAATTTTTGAAGTTTTGAGACTTTTTTGGTTTTTAAGTGTTTTTATTGTTGAGAAAAAGCAAAAATGAAAAAAGTTATTCGAAAGGATGAAGATGAAAAGAGTTGTTTTGTTCTATTTGGTTATTCATCTTTTCGGACTCTTTCCAATAGTTGCATTTGGGCAATGGGAAAGAGAAGGTGAGCTGGAAAAAGTGCGAGCCTCCGATACAACTTTGCTCCAATTTGTACTTTCGAGCGATGGAAAAAGCATATTTGCGTTGGATTACAATTATATTTTGAGGAAAATTGATGTACAGACTGGTGAAATAGTATGGGAGAAAGAACTAAAAAACAGAACTTTCAACGACAAGCCGCTGGAAGGAGCAAGAATTGGAATGGAAGGCGAGAATTATGTTTTGTATTACTTGGTATACGAGTATTACTGGGATGAGGGAAAACTCGTTTTTTTTATTTACAACATTGAAAATGATTCGTTAATTCAAACTATTGAGTATGAAATTTATCCAGACGTTGCAGAATTAAGGCATGGTGTTTTCAGTTATCGTAAATCTGTGGAATTATCAACAAATTACCTAATCTATCGAGGCTCTGCTAGTGGCGTACCAGGAGGTAAAACCACGAAATATATAGGCAGTGCAAATGTATTTAAAATTAATAGAGATAGTGTTTGGTTAAAGGGTCTATGTTTTGGTTATTCGGGTAATCTCTATCTTAAACCAATTGCAAATAGGTTAATTACCTCTGGTAGGTACTATACAACAACCGGTCCAATAAGAGGCGAGTGGTACAATAGTGCCTATTGTTGTTTCGAATTCTATAATCTTGAAGATGGTTCATCAGTTAGTTTAGAAAAGCATATAAAACTAGATGATTATGTGTTTGTATATTTATGCGAAATTTCCAATGATGGAAATTTAGTTTGGTTTCAATACTATGAAAATTTATTTCTTGTTGATACCAGAACTAATATAAAAGTAATTACAATCAAAAATTCTATGGAGCCCTCTCAAATTATGTCCCTGGACAAGTATGATCTTTTGTTTCTTGTAAATAATAATATGATCAGGACATATAATTCAAAGTTGTTAGAACCATTGGACACCATTATAGTGCCAACAAATAAAAATATATATAATTTTAAACTGTCCCCGGATGAAAGCACCTTTTACTTCCAAACGAACAACGAAATTTATCGGTTTAAGCCTGTTTTCAGACCTTCACCTTTGAAAGCATTTTTTTATACGACTTCTGTCGAGGCTTTAGTTGGGCAAACAATTCAATTTTACAATGTTTCTTCTGGAAATCCAGACTCATACTATTGGGATTTTGGCGACGGGACATATTCGACAGAAAAAAATCCAACCCATACATATCTGAGTGATGGTTATTACAAACCAAGATTAATCGTAAAGAGAGGAAATGAAACAAGTTATTACGAAATAACTTTGACGATATCCCCAATAATAAAAGCCGATTTCGAATATATTAAGGATGAAAGTAACTGTCCAGTTTTGGTACGGTTTAGGAATACCTCATCTGGTAAAATCGAAGATATCACTTGGGACTTTGGCGATAAAAGTACAAGCAAAGAAGTAGACCCGATTCATGAATACAAGGTTAGTGGTGAATATAAAGTAACCCTTACTGTGAAAAGTATGAAAAATTCAAATTCTATTTCAAAAACATTAAAGATAAACTTGCCACCAATTAGTTTAAATAAGGAAAATTTTAGGTACGAAGTAAATCTTAATGAAAATGGAAATTATTTTTACAACGCTGTTGAATTGCCAGATCATACTATCATAGCGAGTAAATCGAATAGTTCGCTGGTTGGATTAGATTCAGTTGGAAAAGTTTTGTGGGTAAAACCAAATTTGAGTTGTTGGATTGTTGTAAATCCATACAATAATACAACATATGTTGTGAGTAACTCAACAATAATGGAAATAAATAGCAAGGGAGAGGTATTGCGTACTTATAAGGAAAAAGAAAACGTTCGTATATTGTGCGTTACTTTCGATAAGGAGAGGATTTATCTTGGATCTGGAAAGGTTTTTTTAGAAGGAGAAAGACTTGTACATCACGAGTTCTATGTTACTGAAATAGGAAGAAATTTTGTGGTTACTGCTGATAATAAAATTCTTCCTTCCTTTGAATTTTATAACAGAAAATTACTGGACTCTGGTGTTGATACATTACCAGATGTAGATTTAAAATCAGATGAAGCATTTTATATGGTGTGTAATTTAGCACTTAATATTTCAAAGGGACCTTCGGGAAAATTCAATTACTTTGCTGCAATTTATAAAGAAACTTTTGTGGATTATATAGAGTATATCGATAATTATCCAAATTTTATTCATAAAAGTGTTGGATATTCTAAATATATTAAGATCAATGATTATATACTAGATGGGTATCTCTATAATTTTCACTCATTCCGATGTGGGTTAGATATTTTGTGGCTTGAGATGCAAAAAGTTGTGTTCTTGAATGACTCATTGTTAGTCTTTCCTGCGAAAGACCCTAATAATGAAAACTTAATAATAATTTATAATTATCAAACAAGGAAAATTAAACCAATACCCTTGCCCCAGAAAAAATATGTGAATTCTATTTTAAGACTTAACGACGGTTATTTTGCTGTTGCTGGATTATCCAATGATGATGAAGATTTGACCACTTTAATTTATAATAAGGACGGGTTACTTATCCATTCAGCAACCCAGCATTGCCGATATGGTTTATTCACGCACGTTTCCATTACTCCAGATAAACAACTATTGTACTCTGGGTATTTTATTTCTAGTTTTAAAATCGATTATCAAACCTCTCCCTATTTATTAAAAACAAACTTTGCTTTTTTGAGTTCGCTTCTAAAAGATACTCCAATTAAAGTCAGCCCGGTCGTAAATGATTCTTTTCCATTAATTGAATATCCCGAAAACATACCATTTCCAAATCCAACAAGTGGGAAATTCACTTTGCAACTTGATACCAATGAACATTCCAGCAAAATTGAACTTTACGACATTGTTGGCAATTTAGTTAAAACTCTGTTTGCTGGTGAACACAATTCCCAGCGATTTGATTTTGATATTTCTGATGTTCCATCCGGTTTGTATTTCGTTAAAGTAACTCAACCGCACACGACTAAAATTCTAAAAATTATGAAAATCAATAATTAAGAAGCAGACACTCGTTCTACCATTATGGTTCCTTTCGGTTAGCGAGCGTGGAGCTAATTTGTCTGTTTATACTCCTCGATAAGGTCTTGGAGTATCTTCTTTGCTGATTCTGGAATGTTTGTACCGGGACCGAAAACCTGGGCAACACCAGCATTATAAAGAAATTCGTAGTCTTGTGGAGGGATGACTCCGCCAACAACGACCATAATATCTTCTCTTCCATACTTTTTTAATTCCTCGATAAGTTTAGGGACAAGCGTTTTGTGTCCCCCAGCAAGCGAACTAACGCCAACGATGTGGACATCGTTTTCGACTGCCTGGCGGGCAGTTTCTTCGGGCGTTTGGAAAAGCGGACCAATGTCGACGTCAAATCCCATATCAGCGAATGAGGTCGCAATGACTTTTGCACCGCGGTCGTGTCCGTCTTGTCCCATCTTTGCAACCAGAATGCGTGGCCGTCTTCCAGCAAGGCGTTCGAATTCGTCGGAAAGTTGGATTACTTCCTCTATTTCCTCTTTTCGTGCATAAGCGGAACTGTAAACACCTGTGAAAGAGCGGATGACCGCTTTGTGGCGACCCCACACTTTTTCCAGAGCGTAGGAAATTTCACCAAGCGTTGCCCGAGCGCGGGCAGCCTCGACAGAAAGTTCAAGAAGATTGCCTTCGCCGGTTTGGGCGCATTTTGTCAATGCATCTAATTTTTGTTGTACAAGTGCGTTGTCTCTTCTTTTTTTAACTTCATTTATTCTTTGAATTTGCTTTTCGCGAACCGCTGTGTTGTCTACTTCGAGAATTGGGATTGGCTCCTCGCCTTCGATTCGATTTTTGTTCACGCCAATAATGATTTCTTCACCAGAATCTATTTGTGCTTGGCGTCGAGCCGCAATTTCTTCGATTTTCATTTTGGGATAACCGGTTTCGATTGCTTTTGCCATTCCTCCCATAGATTCAATTTCTTGGATGTGTGCCCAAGCCTTGTTGACTAATGAATGAGTAAGATATTCCACATAGTATGAACCATAGAGTGGGTCGATTGTTCGGCAGATTCCTGTTTCGTATTGCAAGAAAAGTTGCGTATTTCTTGCGATACGAGCGGAGAAGTCCGTAGGCAAAGCGATTGCTTCGTCGAGTGAATTGGTATGAAGTGATTGTGTGTGCCCGAGAACTGCTGCAAGTGCTTCGATGCAAGTTCTAATTACATTGTTGAATGGGTCTTGTTCTGTCAAACTCCAACCAGAAGTCTGGCAATGAGTTCGCAAAGCCAAAGATTTTGGATTTTTGGGGTTGAATTGCTTAACAATTTTAGCCCAAAGAAGTCGAGCAGCGCGCAATTTTGCAACCTCCATAAAGAAGTTTTTACCGATTCCAAAGAAAAAGGAGAAGCGAGGAGCAAACTCATCGATGTCCAATCCAGCGCGAATACCAGCCCGAATGTATTCAAGTCCGTCGGCAAGAGTGTAACCAAGTTCAAGGTCGGCGCTTGCCCCGGCTTCTTGGATATGGTAACCAGAGATGGAGATTGAGTTGAATTTGGGCATATGTTTTGATGTGTAAGCAAAGATGTCGGTTATGATTCGCATCGAAGGCTCGGGCGGGTATATGTATGTATTTCGAACCATAAACTCTTTGAGAATATCATTTTGTATGGTGCCGGAAAGTTTTTCTTGTGCGACGCCAGATTCTTCGGCGGCAACGATATAGAAAGCCATAACTGGAAGTACTGCCCCGTTCATTGTCATTGAGACAGAAATCTGGTCGAGTGGGATGCCGTCGAACAAAATTTTCATATCTTCAACTGTATCGATTGCAACGCCCGCTTTTCCAACGTCTCCAACAACACGAGGGTTATCCGAGTCGTAGCCGCGGTGGGTTGCAAGGTCGAATGCAACCGAAAGTCCTTTTTGTCCAGCGGCTAAATTGCGTTTGTAAAAAGCATTGCTTTCCTCAGCAGTTGAAAAACCAGCGTATTGTCGGATTGTCCAGGGCTGTTGAAGGTACATTGTGGGATATGGTCCACGAAGGTATGGTGGTACACCAGCTGCATATTCAAACAAGTGGTCGAAGTCTTTTATGTCGTCGAAAGTGTACAGTGGTGCAATATCTATACCCTCGAGAGTTTGAGTAACAAACTCTTCAAATTTCTTACCAGTCTTTTCTTCAAACAATTTTTTCCAAGAGTCAAAGTCGAAATTATGGTTTTTAAAATCCAATTCGATTTTTGAAAAATCTGGTATTTTCATAGTTAATCTAAATTTATGTCAAAAACAAAATTAATAAAGACAAAGGAAAAGAAAGGAAAGATTGAAGTTGTTGAGTTTAAAAAACTTCTAATTTGGTTTATTTCTCACCGCTCAGAATGAAAGAAAAAGCCCCTCAATCATATATTGAGGGGCGAAATGATGGTTTGAACTAAAATTTAGATTGACAAAGTGTTCTCATTTTGCGATTCAAGCAGTCGAACAAGTTCAGTAAGATATAAACCAGCGAGCATACCGTCGATAACTCTGTGGTCATAGGTTAGCGAAACGTATGCCATATATCTTACGACAATTACATCTTCGCCATCGATTGTGCGGACAACTGGCCTCTTTTGAATTGCACCAACACCAAGAATTGCTGTTTGGGGTTGGTTGATTACTGGAGTACCAAACAAAGTGCCAAAAGTTCCAACATTTGTGAGAGTGAAGGTTCCGCCTTGAATGTCGTCTGGGTTGAGTTTCTTGCTCCGAGCTCGGGTGGAAAGGTCGTAAATTGCACGGGCTAAACCAGAAAGACTCAATGCATCAGCGTTTTTGACAACGGGAACAATTAAATTTCCATCCTCGAGAGCAGTTGCAATCCCAAGGTGGATACGCTTATGCTGAATGATATTAGTCCCGTCGACACTAACATTGACCCGGGGATAGGCTCGGATTGCTTCAACAGCAGCCTTTGCAAAAAATGGAGTGTAAGTTAGTTTAAATCCTTCTCGGCGTTCGAATTCAGATTTGTATTTTTCGCGGAAGCGGACGATTCCTGTAACATCGGCTTCGTGAACACTTGTAACGTGTGCAGAAGTTTGCTTAGAATAGACCATATGTTGAGCGATAATTTGACGGACTCGGTCCATTGGAATAATCTCCACGTCGGGTCCGTAGCCCGCAACAGATGGAACTGGTGTTGGTGTTGTAACAGTTGGTGTCGGTTGCGGTTCTGGTTTGGTTTCAACTTTTGGTGTCGGAGCGACTTTCTTGCTCTTCTTTTCCTCTATGTATTTAAGTAAATCGTTTTTGGTTACTCTTCCATCTATTCCAGTTCCTTGAATAGTCATTAACTCCTCTTCGGTAATTCCTTCCTGCTTGGCTATTTCTTTTACAACTGGGGAGAAGAAGTATTTTCCTTCTCTTGGTTTAGGTTTCTGTTCCTCGGATTGCGTAGTTTTTGGAGTTTCAACAACTTGTTCCTGCTTTATTTCGAGTTTGGTCTCTGGCTTTTTCTCTTCGACTGTTGTTTGGGGAGTTGATACTTTGGCAGAAACTTCGCCAGTTGCAATCCTTGCAATGACAGCTCCCACTGGAACAGTTTCGTTCTCTTTAGCAAGGATTTCGACAAGGATGCCAGCAACTGGGGATGGAACTTCGGTGTCGACTTTGTCTGTGGAAATTTCCAAAATCATTTCGTCGCGTTCGACGCGGTCCCCAACATTTTTAAGCCAACGCAAAATTGTACCTTCTTGCAAGGATTCACCCATCTTGGGCATTACGACATCAACAAGATTTTCGGATGATGTATTAACTACAACTGCTGCTTTTTCGACGACTGGACTTGGTTCTTCTTCTTTTGCTTGTGTCGCTGTTTCTGCTGGGGGCTCTTCTTTTGGAGCAGAGACTGTTTCGCTGGCTTCGGTTTCTATACGAGCAATGACAGCGCCCACTGGGACAGTTTCGTTTTCTTTTGCAAGAATTTCGACAAGGACACCAGCAACTGGGGATGGAACTTCGGTGTCGACTTTGTCTGTGGAAATTTCCAAAATCATTTCGTCGCGTTCGACGCGGTCCCCAACATTTTTAAGCCAACGCAAAATTGTACCTTCTTGCAAGGATTCACCCATCTTGGGCATTACGACATCAACTTTCATATCATACCTAAATTTTTTTCAACATTAAATTTAAACATAAAAAAGATTTACAAAGATAATTAAATTCACTTTTTTAAAAGGAATAAATCTCTATCGATTTCGCTGTTAAAGTTGATATTTACAATGTACATCAATGTTCTTTTCTTTTCGTTTGCTATGACTTCAATTTGACGTGGAATTGCAAATCCAGCATAAGAAAAAAGAAATTTTGGTATTATTTTAAAAAAGTGCGGTGAAAGGTGGAAACGAACGATTCTGAAACCGTCCGTTGGGTCGTGCTTATTAAAAAAGTAATAAATAGTATCTTGCGTGGTATTAATCACTTCGAATGATATGTAATTAGTGTCGAGGCTTTCAATATCGCGCGACTGAACATTATCGAAAACATTTGGGTCGAGGAATGAAAATAAGTTTAATATATTGGATTTTGTTCTCGAAATTTCATCGGGCAAGAGTTCCTTTGGTTGGTAAATTTTTCGGGTCGGGTCGACAATCCAACCAGTTTGACCAGTAATGACTGTTATTGCATAGGTCTCACCAAATCGGACTTGTAACCGAAGGGTATCGGGTAGGATTTGATGTAAGACAAATTCCAGAGAGTCGTTTTTATCGTCGACCAATACACCAATAATTTGAACTGTATTAAGTGTTTCTATGGCTTTGGGCTTTGCGATGAAGTATTTGTAACGTGTGAAAAGCGTATCGCTTGCGAATGCAAAAGTCCCAACTATATACACAAACAGAATAACTAAAATTTGTTTTTTCATATAACAATTTTTAAAAAAAGTATAGTCGAAATAAAGTATAAAATAGTGAAAAACAAGCATTGTTATTAATATGGAATTTCTTAATTTTGTAACTCATTTTAATTCAAAAAGCAATAGGTGTTGTAAATGAAACGAACGTTTCAACCGAGTAGAAGACACAGATTGAATACGCACGGTTTCCGTGCACGAATGGCTACGAAGAACGGGCGCAAGGTGCTTGCCCGCCGTCGTGCGAAAGGTCGCCATAAATTAACAGTTTCCGACGAAAAGAAGAAATATTAACCTAAATTGTGAATTTAAAACTTGAACCAATCAAAAGAAAAAAAGATTTTGAAATATTATTTGAAAACGGCAAAAGATTTTCCGTCGGTAGTCTGCGCCTTGTTGTTTTGCCCAAAAGTCCTGATGAGCAAAATTTGGAATGCGTTACAACTGTTTTTTTTGCAGTACAAGTTTCGAAGAAATCAACTAAAAAAGCAGTTGTTCGAAACCGAATTAAACGGCTACTTCGGGAATCGCTTCGTTTTCTTGCAAAAAATACAATGAAAGAAAAGATAGTTATGTTTAAATACATTTTTTTAGGATGGGTTGAAGCGCCACGCCGAGCCTGTGAAATTCGTCTGAGAGATGTTCTCCCCGTGGTTGAAAAGGGATTGAATATTGCATTCACTTCGATTTTCGAAAAACAAGAGAGGGGAACTTGAAGTATATCTTTATTTTTTTGGTAAAATTGTATCAATTGTTTATTTCCCCTTTGTTAGCACCAAGTTGCAGATTTTACCCAACTTGTTCGAATTACTCAATCGAGGCTTTTAAAAAGCACGGAGCAATTAAAGGTTTATGGCTTTCGATTCGCCGAGTGGCTCGGTGCAATCCTTTGCATCCTGGCGGTTACGACCCTGTTCCTTAATATTTTTTGGTGAGATATATGGATAAACGGTCAATTATTGCCATTTTGTTAATTACGATTATTCTAACCATTTGGACTTTTTATATTTCGATTAAAGAGGTTCCACCGCCAAAGCAAACTACAACGCAAGATACCACTCAAATTGTCGAATCCAAACCAAAAGTTGATACCGCAGTGCAACAAATTCCCGACTCGGTTAAGATTCTTAACAAGTTTGGTCAAAGTTTTGCTCCGTTTGTCGGCGGAACCGAAAAAGTTATCGAAATCGAAAACGATTTGGTCAAAGCATACATCTCTTCAAAAGGTGCTACGATTTTGAAATGGTATTTAAAAAAATTCAAGACTTGGGATGGGCACCCATCCCAACTGATATGGGCAAAAGGAGGGACGCCTTCGCTGATTATTCATACTCGGGACAATGTGAAAATTGACGACAGAAATATTAATTATAATTTTAATGTTACTAACGATTACATAAAAGTTTCTGGTTCCGATTCTGTTGAAATCCTTGCCCAAATCGAATTTGAAAAAGGTCGGAAATTGGTTAAAAAACTTGTCTTTTATGGCAACAAATACCATTATCACAACGAAATCATTTTAGATAACTTAGATGAATTCATTACCCCACGAGGTTATAACCTTTTGTGGAGCCACGGGTTACGCTACCAAGAAATAAACTCCATTGACGAATCGAGCGAAGCAAAGGCTATTGTCTCGCTTAATGGCGAAATTGAAGAGATTGATGCTTCTGGAAATGAACCAGTGCAAATGGCTCCTGCTGGTAAATTGGACTTTGCCGCTTGTAAAATTAAATACTTCACTTCTGCAATCATTCCTTCGCCCAAAGGTTCGCTTGATGCTACTGTTTATGTCAATGGTTACCGCGAGCACGTTGCCGACGATGGGGTTATAGAAAAATATGATATAGCAATAAATGTTCCTTATCGAGGTGGGCAACAAACTCGAGCCTTCGATATCTATATCGGACCAATTGACTATTCAATCGTTAAACAATATGGAATTTCCGCTGTTGTGAACTTTGGTTGGCGTTTGATTGTTCGCCCAATTGGTGAATTCTTTATGCTTCCAATCTTTAAATTTATTTACAGCATCATTGGTAACTATGGTATTAGCATTATCATTTTTGCTCTTTTGATGAAAATTTTGCTCCATCCACTTACTATTTCACAAATGCGTTCTGCTCAAAGGATGCAACTTCTTGCCCCAGAAATGCAAAAAATTAGAGAAAAATATAAAGACGACCCTCAAGCGCAGCAAAAAGAGATAATGAAACTATACTCTGAATATGGAATTAATCCGATGGGTGGTTGCCTTCCTTTGCTACTTCAATTGCCCATTCTTTATGCTTTGTGGGCTGTTCTAAGAACTGCAATAGATTTACGCCAAGCCCCATTCATTCTGTGGATTTCTGACCTTTCTTTGCCAGATTATATCGTTAATTTTCCATTTTCTATTCTTGGAATCAAGCATATTTCTGGACTTGCAATTTTAATGGGTATTACCCTATTTTTGCAACAAAAGTTAACAATTACAGACCCGCGGCAAAAAGCAATGATTTATATTTTCCCAATTCTATTCGTTTTTCTATTTTCCAATTTCCCCTCTGGTCTAAATTTGTATTACTTTATGTTCAATCTTTTTAGTATCGCACACCAAGTATACATCAACAAATTTTCGAAAAAGAAACTTACTTTGGAAGATTTGAAAAAAGCCCCAAAAAAGGAAGGTTGGTTCCAGCGAAAACTTCGCGAAGCACAAGAGATTGCCGAGGCACAAGGAAGACGAATCCCTGGTGCCACGCCGACCCAACGTCGCCAATCGCCACAAAGAAAGAGAAAAAAATAAAATTGGCCCATTCTGCCAATCTAAAATTTTTATTTTATGAGATTTATCTAAATTCTCTCTGGTTTTCTTTTTTTCGAAGTTCCAAATTTTTTCCTTTTGACAAAATACTTCAACCTAACTTTAACTATCTCAATTTATTGTTTTTTATTAATTTAGTTTAGTTCGTATCCATTGGGGTTAAGTATGGAAAGGCAAAAATTGTTTAACAATTTCCCTCTACGAAAAGGACACGCTGTTTTCTTCGCAAACTTTTTCTCTGTCTTCCTTTTGCTTTTTCTTTTGTGGTATCCTTTGCTTGGAGAACTTCCAGTCAAAGGTGATAACAACGATATTCTGTGGCAAACTGTTATCGGGGATATGAGCGATACACTGTGGATGAGGGGTGCGTTTTCTCCTCATTATGGCGTAACCTTTCACCCGAGTTCAAATTTCGTCGCTGGAGCCACTTCGGATTTAGAGGGACTCCTTGAAGTTTTCTCGGTACCAGAGGGAAAAAGAATTAAAACTTACAGCAGCAACGGAAAGGCTCCCATTTATTTTTTCAAGAATGGGACATTCTTGGCATTTTATTGGCAAAATGACAAATCTCCATACAATGTTGAATTAAGGATTGTAGATTTCGAAACAGATAGTATTGTGTTCAGAAGAAGTGGTTCCCCCCCGTTTACTATCTCCCCTGATGAGAGGACAATAGCTATAGGGCACTACTCCTATGTTTATTTATATGATATAGAAACGGGGCAACTTCTTCGGACAAGCCCAAATATAGACCCCACGATATATAACAAAAGCGTAGAGTATATGTCTTTCATAAGTCAAGGAAAGGAAATATTTGTTAGCCTTAGAATATACGGAAATTTAAGCGTTCCTACACCATATTATATATGGAACTTGGAGACAGATAAGGTTACTCCCACTGAACGGGTGATTTTAGCGATTAGTCCAGATGGTACAAAGGAAGCATACCGATATCGGAATATGCCTGGAGACACACTTATAGAAATACTCGATGCAACAACTAAAAAACAAATAGCGTATATTTCAAATGAAGGAATTAGATACGCCCCAACTGATGTTGCTTTCTCCCCTGATGGAAGATACTTGCTTTACACTTTCGAGGACGGTGACCCACATCCTTACCATATTTACATCTGGGATTTAGAAAGAAAAGAATGGGTATATGTAATGCCCAGAAAGAAACTTGGAGGATATTCTTGTGCTTTTTCTCCCGATGGTAAATATTTTGCAATAGGTTATTCTATTTTCCTTTTCGATTTTGAGAAGATAAAAAGAAAAATCGAGGCGGCGACTGGTGTAGCCGAATCCCAAGCCAAGGAGGCTTTGTTTGTTTACGATTCGCCCTATCAAGTGGATTACATACGAGTGGAGTACCGAGGAGAGAAGAACATAAAAGCAAAAGTGACGATATATGATATGTATGGGAATGTAGTATACGAAGAAGATTGTAGTTATAAGTTGAATCACTATGGGGAATGGTTCATCCCGAAGAGGCAATTTTCGAGCGGAGTCTATTTCCTACGCATTCATAACGGGACAGAGGAAATAACCAAGCAATTCCTTGTGGTAAGGTAGAAGGCTCGATTTGGTTATAAATAAAAGAGGCACCCAAGGGTGCCTCTTTAAAAGCGTTTTTTAATATTGTTTATATTTTTTGCAAGAAAGAAGAAAGAATATCTTTTAGATTTGGCTTGCCGATTTCAGCAAGTTCATAGTAAACGCGAGTGTAAGGCTTGTTAATTTTGATAAATCGAGCGAGATTGATTGGAGTGCCAATAACGACAGCGTCGCAATCGGTGTTGTTTATTGTTGCTTCAAGGTCTTTCATTTGTTGTTCGCCATAGCCCATAGCCGGAAGAAGAGTTCCGATTTCTGGATATTTCTCGAAGGTATCGATTAACGTGCCAACAAGATAGGGACGTGGGTCGACAAGTTCGCTCGCACCATATCTACGGGCAGCAACAACACCAGCGCCAATGGACATTTCGCCGTGGGTTAGGGTTGGTCCATCTTCAATCGCAAGTACTCGTTTGCCAAGAATAATGTCTGGATTTTCAACCATAATAGCCGAAGCAGCAAATATAATTCGAGCATTCGGGTTGTATGTTCTAATGTTTTCAAGAACATATTCAACATCCTCTGGATAGGCTGAGTCGACTTTGTTTATGACAATAACATCTGCCATACGGAAATTGACTTCGCCGGGATAGTAAGAAATTTCGTGTCCGGGACGTAGAGGGTCGACAACAACAATGGAAAGGTCTGGCTTATAGAATGGCATATCGTTGTTTCCGCCGTCCCAAACAATTATGTCTGCTTCTTCTTCTGCTTGTCGAAGGATTGCCTCGTAGTCGACGCCAGCATAAATAACGCTTCCCATTGCGATGTGTGGTTCGTATTCTTCCATTTCTTCGATTGTGCACTTGTATCGGTGTAAATCTTCGATTGAAGCAAAGCGCTGGACTTTTTGTTCTTCAAGATTTCCGTAAGGCATTGGATGGCGAACGGAAACGACTTTTTTGTTGGCTTCACGCAAAATTTTCACAACTGCTCGCGTTGTTTGACTTTTACCACAGCCGGTCCTCACAGCAGTGATGGAAACAACTGGTTTCGAGGATTTTAGCATTGTTTGACGAGAACCGAGCATTGAAAATTTTGCTCCAGCTTTGATAACCCGAGAACCAAGATGCATTACGTATTCATAAGACAAGTCGCTGTATGAAAGCACACATTCATCGATGTTGTACTTTTGGATTAATTCTTCGAGGTCGTCTTCTGCGTAAATTGGGATACCCTTTGGATACAACTCACCAGCAAGGGATGGTGGATAAAGTCGACCATCGATGTTGGGAATCTGAGCAGCGGTGAAGCCAACGACCTCATATTCTTCCTTGTTTTTAAAAAATACATTAAAGTTGTGAAAGTCGCGTCCAGCGGCTCCTAAAATTAAAACTCTTGTACGCTTTTCCATAACATAACCAAATTAGTTTAACATAAATTTGTTCTTAAAATTAATTATTCGTTCGACCGATTTATTAATTCTGTCGAGTGAAATTCTATTTTGGTAAATAAGTTCTTTTACAATTTGAACAAACTTCGAAATAATTTGCTCATCATATTCAATTTGATTTGCGAAGAGAAATATATCGACACCCGCATTGAACCCAAGTTGAACAATTTCTTCCAGCGTGAAATTGTCCGCAATGGCTTTCATCTGCAAATCGTCAGTGAAGACAAGACCATCGAAACCTATTTGCTTACGTAGAATTTCTTCTATCCAGATGTGCGACAATGTTGCCGGATAGATTGGGTCGATGTGTTTGTTAAATAAGTGTCCAACCATTACTGCTGGAAGCGAATCTTGATTTCGTAGCAATTCATAAGGCTTCAACTCGGTCGTTGTCCAGAGGTTTGTAACATCTACCCATTGTTTATGAGTATCGGCGTAAGAAGAACCGTGTCCGGGAAAATGCTTCGCCACCGGCAAGACATTTCTCCTTAGATGGTTTTGAATAAAAATTTTGGAAAATCTAACGACTTTCTCGGGCTCTTTCGAAAAACATCTTTTCTTTTGTACAATAACAGTATTTTCTGGATTGATACATAAATCCAGAACTGGTGCGAAATTGACATTGAAACCGAGTTGGCTTAACAAGTTGGACAATTTAGAATAGGTTTCTTCCGCAAAAGAAATATCATTCTTGTTTGCGATTTCATTTGCAGAAGGAAAATCTTCAAATCCATTAGAAGAATTGAGCCTTGCGACCGCACCACCCTCTTGGTCGATTGCGATGAAAAGTGGGAATTTGGAGTTTCGTTTCAATTGTGCAATCAAGGTTTGCAATTGTGTCGGTTCAGAGATATTCCTTTTTTCGCCAGTTTGGTAATCTTTTTCGAAAAGAATAACTCCGCCAAGATGTCCTTTGGTGAGTGAATTCGACAGCCAAGGAACATCTTCGATTTTCAAGCCACGAAAGCCAACAACCAGCATCTGGCAAATTTTTTCCTCAAGGCTCAATTCATCAATTCTCATCTTAATCGAATGATTTAATTACTTTTTCAATTCGTTCGAGCGCCCAATCTATCTCTTCTTTTTTAATTACCAAAGGTGGAGCAAATCGAATTACGTGGTCGTGTGTTTCTTTGCATAGAATTCCTTCGTCTTTCAATCGCTCGCAGTAGGGACGAGCGGGTCCATCGAGTTCAACGCCAATCCACAAGCCTTTGCCACGCACTTCGACAATGTGCTTGCTTTGAATCTTTTTGAGTTGCTCCAGGAAGTATTTTCCCAAGTTGTATGAATTTTCAATCATACCTTCTTCGAGCAATACTTTCAGCGATTCGCGAGCAACAGCGGCAGCGAGCGGATTTCCGCCAAAAGTCGAGCCATGGTCGCCGGGTTTGAATACCCCAAGCACTTCCTTGCGTCCAAGCACCGCAGAAACTGGATAGAAGCCACCGGAAAGTGCTTTGCCAATAATCACCAAATCGGGTTGTACATTTTCATATTGGAATGCAAATAGTTTTCCGCTGCGTCCGAGCCCACTTTGGATTTCATCCACAACAAACAGAACATTGTTTTCGCGGCAAATCTTTTCAGCCTCGCGAAGGTAACCCTCTGGCGGAACAATAATTCCCGCTTCTCCTTGTATTGGTTCAACAAGAAACGCTGCTGTGTTTTCGTTGATTTTTGCTTTTAAATCATCAATATCGCCATATTTAACTATTTGGAAGCCTGGGGTAAATGGTCCAAAGCCGTCACGGTATTGTGGTTCGGTAGAAAAACTAATTATTGTAGTAGTTCTGCCGTGGAAATTGTTTTCGCAAGCGATGATTTCTGCCTTTCCGTCGGGTATACCTTTGACTTTGTACCCCCATTTACGAGCGGCTTTGATAGCAGTTTCGACTGCTTCGGCACCAGAGTTCATTGGCAAAGCCATATCGTAGCCAGTGATGTCGTGCAACATTTTGTAGAGCAAAGGTAATTGGTCATTACGAAATGCACGACTTGTAAGAGTGACTTTTGTTGCTTGTTCGATGAATGTTTTTAAGATTCGAGGATGGCAATGCCCTTGATTTACAGCGGAATAGGCTGCGAGGCAGTCAAGGTATTTTTTCCCTTCGACGTCGTAGACCCAGCAACCTTCTGCTCGGGTGATTACAACATCGAGTGGATGGTAGTTGTGTGCACCATAAAGATTTTCTAATTCAATATAATCTTGTGTTCTCATAGTTTCACCTAATATTATTCATTATCGAGTAACATTGTAATCAAAGCCATACGGACATAGAGTCCATTTTCGGCTTGCCTGAAATAGGCGGCTCTGGGGTCGGAGTCGACCTCACGACTGATTTCCACAGAGCGAGGAAGTGGGTGCATTATGATAGCATTCTTTTTCATCTTCAACAGAACATTTGGGGTAATGTTGTATATGTTCAAATCGATGTTTTTGTTATTCAAACGCTCTTTGTCTATTCTTGTCTGGTAAATGACATCAACTTCTGAAATTACCTTATCGACAGAATTTAGAAGTTCGTAGGAAACGCCTTTTTCTTCCAAATGTTCAAGGATATCTTTTTTAATTTGCAACTCTTCTGGGGCTATGAAATAAAGTTTTGTCCTGTCGAATTTACTTAAAAGATAAGCAAGCGAGCGTGCAGTTCTCCCTTTGTCCAAAGCACCAATAAGAGCGACTTTCAAGCCGTCCAGCGTTCCCAGTTCATTGTAAATAGTGTACAAATCGAGCAAAGCCTGGGTTGGATGTTGACCACCGGAACCGTCCCCAGCATTGATGATTGGCACTTTCGATACAGCGGCTGCGCGGGCGGCTCCTCCCTCCTCGTGGTGTCTTAAAACTATCAAATCGCAGTAGTTTCCAATAATTCGAATTGTATCTTCGAGCCTCTCGCCTTTGATTTCGGAAGAGAATTCCTTTGCCTGTTCGGTAGAAAGAATTTTCCCGCCCAATCTCATCATTGCCGATTCAAAGGAGAACCTTGTTCGCGTCGATGGAGCGTAGAACAAAGTAGCCATTATGTAACGCTCGTAGTCCTTTGTTCCTCCTTTGCGGACGATTTTCTCCATTTGTTTTGTTCGATTGAATAGTTCCCAAATCAAGGGAACTGTAAATTGTTGCGACTGAATAATGTGTTCAATTTTCATCTTTAACTCTTGTATTTATAATAATATTTGTGTTCCAGCCTTGCCTTCGAGCCCGTCTTCGATAAATTCATATGAAGTAATTAGAACTTGTTTTCCGCCGTTTCGAAGATATCGAATAGCCGACTCTATCTTTGGTCCCATACTTCCAGCGGGGAAGTGTCCTTCGGCTAAATACTTTTCTGCTTCGTCCGAAGTCATCTTTGTCAATGGTTTTCGAGTTGTCTTTTTGAAATCCAAATAGACATAATCCGTTGCAGTGCTTATAAGGAATAAGTCAACACCAAGTTTCGAAGCAAGCAAAGCCGAGGAACGGTCCTTGTCGATAACAGCTTCGCAACCAATAATTTTGCCATTGTTGAAGTAAACTGGAATGCCTCCGCCGCCAAGGGCAATAGTAACCACACCGCTTTCAACAAGGGATTTGATGACATCAAATTCAACTATATCCAGAGGCTCGGGGGATGGAACCACACGCCTCCAACCGCGATTAGCATCCTCGACAATATTCCAGCCAAGTTTCTTCTGTCTTTCCTCGGCTGTTTTTCTGTCATAAAATGGACCGATAGGTTTGGTTGGATTTTTAAATGCTGGATCATTTGGATCGACAACCACCATTGTAGGGACAACTGTAACGGGTAAGTTCAGATTTACCTCCTTCAAACTCTGGTAGAATGCTCTTTGCAAAAGATAGCCGATTTCGCTTTGGGTGGTTGCCACACACATATCCAGCGTATGTGTATAAACCTCGCTCGAAGCCCTTTCCGAGCGAATCAAAGCAGCCCCAACTTGGGGTCCGTTGCCGTGGGTTATTACAACCTTCCAGCCACGCTGGACCATTTTGACAATGTTTCTGGCTGTGTCGAGGGCATTTTTGAATTGTTCGTCAAGCGTGCCCCGTTCGCCAGTTTTTATTAAGGAATTACCCCCAATTGCAATTAATGCAGTTTTATTATTGGAGTCCATTTTAATCTTTCTTCATTAGTTTGTAAAGAATTGCTTTTTGGACGTGCAATCGATTTTCTGCTTCTTGGAAAACTACTGAATTTGGCGAATCTATTACTTCGTCGGTTACTTCTTCGCCTCGATGGGCTGGTAGGCAATGCATAAAAATAGCATCGGGCTTGGCAAGCGAGAACAATTTTGCATTAACTTGGTAGGGAAGGAATATTTTTTTTCTCTTCTCTGCTTCTGATTCTTGTCCCATTGAAGCCCAGACATCAGTATAGACAACGTCGGCATTTTTTACTGCTTCGATGGGGTCGTTAATCACTTCAATCTTCGCCCCGGTTTCTTTTCCAGCCTCGACAGCGTTTCGATATGCATTTAAATTTGGTTCAAATCCTTTCGGAGTTGCAACAACAATGTGGGCTCCAAGCCGTCCAGCCGCTGCCATCAAGGAGTGGGCAACATTATTTCCGTCCCCTATATAGACAATTTTCAAGTTTTTGATGGTTCCTTTCACTTCTTGAATTGTGAAAAAGTCTGCCATTGCCTGGCAAGGATGGGCGTAATCAGTTAAGCCATTGATGATTGGTATCTTAGCAAATTTTGCCATATCCTCGACGATATTATGCCCAAAAGTTCGCACCATAATGGCATCGACCATTCGTTCAAGGTTTTTAGCAACGTCGTAAACAGATTCCCGTTTACCAAGATTGATTTCTGCGGGGGAAAGATAAATCGAAAAGCCGCCAAGTTGTTGGATTCCAACATCAAAAGTTGTTCGAGTTCGCAAGGATGGCTTTTCGAAAATTAATGCAAGGGTTTTGTAGCGAAGCGCCTCGTAGTAATCCGAAGGCTTGCTTTTCATTTTGCTAGCAAGTTCAAATGTGCTAATTATTTCCTCTGTTGTGAAGTCTGTAACTTCTAAAAAATCCTTTTTCATAAATGCACCAAAATGTTTAACAATATAATAAAAAGGAAGATATTTTTCTGGATTGGAGGATGATTATATTGGAGCGTCTGTGACGTAATGTTTGAAAAGAATAATTTTTAGTGCGCGAGTCTTTGGAAGATGTAATGTTATGAAATAATCGTCTCGCTCACTGTTATAAAAACAATTGTACAATCGTACAAATAGCATAAAATCAATTAATTAAAAAAAACAAAATTAATAAAAGTTTTGGAACAACTAATTACGTTTTAGCATATTTCTTTTGAAAATCCAAGAGAATGTTGATTGATTATATCGTAACAAAAAAACTAAAATTCCGTAGTTCAAGTAGTCAAGTTCAAATAATAAGAGGTAAGTGATGGCAACAAGACTTTACAGAAGAAAAGATGAAAAAGTAATCGCGGGTGTTTGTAGTGGGTTGGCTGACTACTTTGATATCGACGTAGCAATTATTCGGGTGATATTTCTTGCGACTGCAATAACTTGGGGCATTAGCATAATCATCTACATTTTCTTTTGGATAGCAATGCCAGTCGGACCAAAGCAAACAACTGAACAAGCAAATTTGGAAACCAGCGAATCTAAATCTTTTACATCTCCTCCAATTAGCAGAAAATCGGGAAGGAAATCGCGTGAAATTCTTGCAATTATTCTTATTATTATTGGAATCTTCGCAACACTCGACAACTTGCTTACCTGGTTTTCTGGCAGATTGTGGATACCAATGGTGCTAATTACTCTTGGTATTCTCATTCTGTTTTATGCAAATGGGAAAGATGAATACGAATTGAAGGAGGCAGACAATGAATCAAACTAAACTTTTTTGGGGTTTGTTTTTCATTTCCCTTGGTGTTTTTTACATATTGGATTTGTTGCCATTTTGGGACCATCCTTATCATTTGAATTTAAAGTTCTTTCCGTTAGTTTTGACTTTTGCTGGGATACTTTTGCTAAGAACTAAAAAAATTGTTACAACGATTGCAATCATACTTATGTCGATTTTGCTTTCAAGCACAGTATTTTCGACTTACAAATATTTGAAATACGATGGTTTTATTCGCTGGCACTATTTCATCGATTGTAATGACAATTAAGCCAAAAAATTTTAATTTGCATTTTTAATCTAAAAGGAAAACAATGGCAGTTCTTTCGATTGAAAGTAATGGAACAATAGAATTGACAGCAGTTTACTACAATGGTCAACAAGTTGGTGGACTTAAAGAACTTTTCTTGAATCTGAGCGAAGATGGTACTTTCGATTCTGTAATTGTTTATACTGGGACCGATGGACTTGAATATTTGAAAAATCCTTTTACGGACTATCTTGATAATATTGTTTATCGGGAACCAGCCTTCACAGAAGAAGAAGCCCAACAATTGCATTTGCTTACTATCGAAAGCGACGGAGACATTGAAAACACCCTCGTTTACTACGATAATGAAATGCTCGATGGGTTGGTGAATCTTTTCGTTCATATCAAATCTCCAAGTCGAGGTCAATCCTCAATAACCTCACTTTTCAAAAAAGAAAAACCCGTGGAAGGTGCAATATTTAAGGCGACTTTCACGTTTCGATATCCTGGGGATATCATTAAAACAGAGGAGATATTCTGATGAAAAAAATAAAATTTTTGGTTTGGGTTTTAGCCTTTGCACTAATTTTCATAAGTTTCCCATTCGAGGAACTTATTGCAAAAGGAGGAGGAAGTTTCGGAGGGACAAGGGGCTATTCCAGAAGTTTTGGAGGAAGCAAATCCTTTGGGGGTAGTCGTTCTTTCGGAGGGACACGAAGTTATGTTCCTCCAACAACTTCGCCCCGCTATTCTACTCCAATGAGAAGTTACAATAATCCAACCACCAGGAGTTTTGGCGGAACAGCCACATCTATGTTCAATCGTTCCCAACTTCAAAGTAAATATGGTGTTCCTCGAAAAGTTATTACTTCAAAAGATATTCCAAATCTTCCCCGAAATGTCCAAGTGTACCACTTTGGGGATTTTGCCAGTGGCTTGATGATGGGTTATCTTATGGGGCACACTTCTTGGCTTTGGTACCTTCCTTTCCATCCAGCGTTCTATTACACACAACCAGTGAAAGTCGTTAACGAGGATGGTACGGTTACATACTATCCGCCCACCTTCGATACAAGTAAATTTCTCCTGTCTTTAATTTTCTTTGGTTCGATTGCATTCATAATCATTCGAATCATTAAGGTTAAAAGAAAGCAAGGTTTGTTGCCTCGAAATTCCACTATGGATTTGTCCCGTTCTTCGTTTTCTTAATCAATTTTCCTTTTTGCAACTTTTATAAAATTCATCCGTATTTTAGATTTGTTAATAATCGTCAAATATGAAAAGGATATTTGTTTGTTTATTGTTCTTTACTTTTTTTATAGCCTACTCCCAGGAAAAAGCCACAAAAAAAGTTTATTCGTTGGATGAATGTTTGGCAATTGCGCGGGAAAGCAATCCACAAATCAAAATCGCTGAATCGCAAATATCAACTGCTGGGGCTGAAATTACATCTGCCTTTGGAAACTACCTGCCATCGGCAAACTTCAATATGGGTTACACCCGACAACTAAATGTTGAAAGTGGTCAAAAAATCAACATTGGGGGTCAAACAATTGTCGTAGGTAGAATCGAGCCCAATTCCTATAATATGAGTTTGACCTTGAATTATAACTTGTTCGATGGTTTCGCCCGCGAAGCACAGTATAGTTCAGCGAAAGAGAATCTTAATTCCGTTTACTCAAAATATTCGCAAGCATTGCAAGATGTGGAAATAAATGTTTACAGAACCTATGTAAATGTATTGCGAACGAAGAAGATACTCGAAGCACGTAGACAAGACTTCGAGGTTGCAAGAAAAGAATTGGAGCGAGTCGAAGCAAGATACAAAGCGGGGGCTGTGCCTTATGCTAATGTTTTAACGCAAGAGGCTGAACTGGCAAACAAGGAAATACTTGTGATTCAAGCAGAAAACGATTTGAAAAATGCAAAAGCAAATCTTTTAATTGCAATGGGTTTGAAACCCGAAGTCGATATAGATGTTAAAGAAGAAGATGTCAAAGCAGATTTTTCTGAAGAGGAAATCAATAAATTTCGTGCGGAAGTCGGCGATTACGAAACTCTTGTGAAAAAAGCCCTTTCGAACAGGTCAGATATGCTTGCTATAGAACAGCAAATTGCCAGTAGCCGTGCAAATTTAACGATAGCACGTGCGGGTTATTTTCCTTCCCTTTCTGCGTTTGGGGGTTGGTCTTGGGCAAACAACGAATTTCGAAACTTTTCCGACCTCGGTCGTTCATTTGTCGGTCTTTCTTTAAGGATTCCAATCTTTGAGAATTTCAAATCCAATTATCAAATTGAATTGGCAAGGGCACAAATACTTCAACTGGAAATGCAAAAGTTGCAACTTGAACAAACCGTTCGCAACCAAATTATTCAAGCGATGAACAATCTGGAATCTGCCGAAAAGCAACTCGTTGCCGCCAAGAAGTCGCTCGAATCTGCACAAAAGAACTTCGAAAGTGCCCAGGAGAGATACCGCCTCGGTTCAATCGGGATTGTCGATTATGTTTATGCAAACAATCTTCTCATTTCGAGCAAAATAAATCACATCAATTCAATTTACAATTACTACCAAGCACAAAAAGAGTTGTTGTATTCAATAGGAAGTTTAAATTCAAAATAATGGTGGTCTTATGATTTGTGAAAAATGTAACAATGATTATCCTTCGACCTATTACTTTGCGACACCAACGATTTGCAAGTCTTGTTACGAAAAGTTGCCAGAAGAAGAAAAACAAAGTTTGTCGAAACTCGTTCAAGTTTACTCAAATGAGCAAACAATTCAATTTCGAGCCACTTTTGGTAAACGTTTACTTGCTGCATTGGTCGACACGCTTATTCTTGTTGTTATTATCCTTGCAGTGTATAAAATTTCTGGATTTTTTGATTCGCAAATGGAATATTTCCAAAGTTTAAAAGAATATGCAACAGACCCAGAGGCTATGAAAGAATATCAAGAACAATATTTACGCTCGAATAGAATTTACTTTGCCTTCCCAGCAATTTTGTATTTGATTTATTTTTTATCAGAAGCGTTCTATGGAGTTTCGTTGGGTAAATACTTGCTTGGTTTAAAAATTGCAAAATTTAATACCGAACCAGCAGAGAAAAAACAACTTTGGATAAGATATCTTGTTAAAAATTCAGCCAACATAATGATGTTGTTTTGGGCAGTAACTTTGTTTTCGTTTTTTAACATTTTGAATACAATTCTTGGGCTTGCAGTGTTCTTTGGTTTTCTTTTAATTTTGGGCAGTAACAGACAAAATTTGCAGGACATAATTGCCAAAACTGCTGTGTTTAAAACTGATGTCCTAGATGAATTATCTTATAATAAAAATGTTTCGCAAACAAACATAGGGATATAGTAATGGCTAAACGAAAGTCGAAAAAAAAGTTGGTTATCCTTGCAACTGTGATTGTGTTAATTGTTGTAATTGCTGTTGCTTTTCTTTCTGGACGAAAAGATGAAGTAATCAAGGTTACCACAGCAAAAGTAGAGCGAAGGACGATTGTACAAACTGTTTCGGCTGTTGGAGAAATTGAACCAGAGACGAAGGTAAAAATTTCATCCGAAACCAGCGGGGAAATTATTTACCTTGGGGTTCGCGAAGGCGACACTGTTCGAGCAAACCAACTTCTTGTCAGAATCAAGCCAGATATTTTCCAAACACAACTTGAACAGTTCAAAGCAGCAGCCGAGGCTGCAAAAGTTCAAATCGAAAGCGCAAGGGCTGAAAAAGTCCGAGCTGAAAGTGAATTCCGTAGAATTTCGGAATTGTATGAAAAAGAATTTGCTTCGAAACAAGAATTTGAACTGGCAAAAGCAAACTACGAGCGCGCTGTTGCTGCTTACAATGCAAGTTTGTCGAATTACCAGCAAGCCTTAGCAGCGTATAAGCAAATGCAAAAGAGTTTCGAGCGGACTGAGATTTACTCGCCAATTAATGGAATTGTTACTTCTCTTTCTGTCGAAAAAGGTGAAAAAGTTGTCGGTACGGCACAAATGGCTGGAACCGAAATAATGCAAGTAGCAGACCTTTCGGTTATGAATGCAATCGTTGAGGTTGACGAAAACGATATTGTTAATGTCAAAGTTGGCGATACAGCCGATATCGAAGTCGATGCAATACCAGATGAAATCTTCAAAGGTGTTGTCGTTGAAACTGGACATAGCGCGATGACAAGCAAACTTGGCACCCAAGACGAGGTAAAGAATTTCAAAGTAAAAATTCGAATTTTAAATCCAGATAGAAGACTTCGACCCGGAATGAGTTGTAATGCAGAAATCCAAACAAACAAGAAAGAGAATGTGCTGGCTATTCCTTTGCAAGCAGTTACTGTAAGATTGGAAGATTTTACTCCAAAATCTGATGTATCCTCTGGTGAAATAGAAAAAAGCCAAGAAGAAAAGAAAACGATTAAGAAGACCCCTCCTTCGGTTGTCTTTCTTAATGATAAGGGAAAAGCAAAAATGGTCAAAGTTAAAACTGGAATTAGCGACAAAGGATACATCGAAATCATTGATGGCTTGAAAGAGGGAGACGAAGTAATTTCTGGTAGTTTTATGGCTGTAAGTAAACTATTGAAAGATGGTTCTCCAATCAAAGTTGACACTGTAAAATTTGGCAAAAAATCCAAGTAATGGTATGAATGAAAATAAACCCAATGGTCAACCACTGATTGAATTGCGACACATTTCGCGGGTCTATCTTGTTGGTGTCGAGCAAGTATTTGCTTTGCGGGATATCAATTTGAAAATCTACCAAAACGAATATGTTGCAATAATGGGTCCTTCCGGTTCAGGAAAATCTACATTAATGAACATAATTGGTTGTTTGGATACACCGACCGGTGGTGAATATATTTTAAAGGGCGTAAACGTCAGCGAATTGGATGACAATGAACTCGCCGATATTCGAAATAAAGAGATTGGTTTTGTATTTCAAATGTTTAACCTTTTGCCAAGGGCAAGCGCCTTGAAGAATGTTGAACTTCCATTGATTTATGCTGGGGTACCGAAAGCCGAAAGATTGGAACGAGCCCGCAAGGCTTTAATGGCTGTTGGGATGGAAGACCGAATGATGCACAAACCGAATGAACTTTCTGGGGGGCAAAGGCAACGAGTTGCTATCGCTCGGGCGCTTGTTACCAATCCTTCGATTATTCTTGCAGACGAGCCAACGGGGAACCTCGACTCGAAAAGTGGCGAAGACATTATGAAACTGTTCAATGAAATTTGGAAGGCTGGGAATACAATAATTTTGGTAACTCACGAACGCGACATTGCCTTGCACGCACAAAGAATCATCCGAATTCGCGACGGTTTGATTGAATCCGACGAACTAAACCATTCGAGAGTAGTTTTCGAGGGAGTGAACGAATGAAAATCTTTGCCGAATTGTTCGAAGGAGTTAGGCTATCGCTTGAATCAATAATCGCAAACAAACTTCGAGCATTTCTGGCAACACTTGGAGTGGTAATAGGTATCTCTTTTGTAGTTTTGATGGGCTGGGCAATTTCTGGCCTGGACAAGGCATTGCAAGATTCAATAAATCTTATTGGCGAAGATATGCTCTACATCGATAAATGGGATTGGGCTGGAGGTAAGAGTTGGAAAGAAGTTCGCAATCGAAAGGATATCACATACCAGCAAGCAAAAGAACTAATATCGCAATTAACTCTTGCAGAAATTGCTGTTCCTGGAGCAACCACTTGGAATGCACAAGTGAAAGCGAACAACATCACTTACACTGGTTTAAGTGTTTATGGAACGACTGCTGATTATGGTCGACTTCCCGCTGGCGATGTGGAGATAGGAAGATTTTTTTCCTATTTCGAAGAAAGAGAAACGCGACCTGTTGCTGTTCTGGGCCATAAAGTTGCCAAGACGTTTTTTGGAAATGAGAATCCAATTGGGAAGTATATTAAGATTAAAGGTCGAAATTTCGAAGTTATTGGCGTTGTAAAGAAGCAAGGAACAATGCTTTTGGACTTCATAGATGATAGAATTTACATTCCAATTGGAAACTTTCTTGACATTTTTGGGGGAGAACATCGCCGAAGTATTTCAATTGGTATCAAAGCGGGAAGCCTCGAGCGAATGGACGATGTTCGCGAAGAAGCAAGAGGTTTAATGCGTGTGATACGAAACCTTAAGCCTTGGGAAGAAGATGATTTTTCCATTAACGAAACGAAAGCCTTCGAGGAAATTGTTTCAACATTCCGTCTTTATGTTTGGGGAATCGGAATTGGTATGACTACATTGGCTTTCATTGTTGGAATGATTGGAATTATGAACATAATGTTTGTGTCCGTTGCGGAACGAACCAAAGAAATAGGAATTCGAAAGGCGGTGGGGGCAAAGAATCGCTCGATTTTGTTGCAATTTTTAGTTGAATCTGCAACGCTTTGCTTGGCGGGGGCGCTAACCTCAATTATTGTTTGTTCAATTTTGGTATTTGCGGTAGCGAAGTTGTTGCCAAGGTTTGTTCCTGAAACTGCATTTTTGCAGCCCTACTTACCGTTGGACTTTGTGTTTTATGCTTCAATCGTAGCAATACTTGTTGGGGCGATTGCTGGATTGCTTCCTGCAATTCGAGCCTCGCGAGTCGACCCAATTGAATCGTTAAGATATGAGTAGTGAAATATGAATATATCAGAAAGCATTTTCCAAGCATTTGATGCAATAAGGACAAACAAACTTAGAACTTTTCTGACTTTGCTTAGCATTGCAATGGGTGTTTTTGCTTTGATTGTAGCGGGCACCATCATTACCTCTTTCGAAAAAGCAGTTACCAAACAATTGGAAGATGTCGGCGAAACTACTTTTTGGATTCAAAGAACCCCAGCAATTCAAACTGGAAATACTTGGCGAAAATATCGAAAGCGTAAACCAATCACCTATAATGAATTTAAAGAGTTGAAGAAAATGACAACTTCAACCAACATTATTTCTGCCCATTCTTACACTTTCGGTATGACAATAACAGCGGGAAATCTATCCACAGACCCGGATGTTTATCTCGCCGGGGCAGAGAATAACTTTTTTATTACAAATGCTATTGATGTTGATTACGGAAGGATTTTCACAGAAGAAGATATTAATTTCAATCGAAATGTTGCAATTATCGGAAATGATGTTCTTGTTAAAATCTTTCCCAATGTAAATCCAATTGGCAAAGAGATAACCATCAAAAATCAAAAGTACACTGTCATTGGGGTGCTGAAGTCCCGAGGTGCAGTCCTTGGACAAAGCAAGGATAATATGGTGATTATTCCTTTGACTAATTTTTTGAAATACTTTGCCTCGCCTTGGGAAGAGTCTTTGACAATTTCTGTTCGAGCGAAAAGCAAAGAAGCCTTAGAAGAAACAATAGACGAAGTTATTGGAAATCTCAGAGTAATTCGAAATGTAAAACCTTGGGAAGAAAATACTTTTGAGGTTGAAACCAACGAAACTATTTCGCAACAATTTGGGAGTTTCGTGAATTTCCTCTCAATTTTTGGCTTTATTTCTGGCGGATTTGCTCTTATCGCTGCTGGTGTGGGAATAATGAACATAATGCTTGTTGCCGTTAAGGAAAGAACCAGAGAAATTGGAATTAGAAAGGCTGTGGGAGCCAAGCGAAGATGGATTCTTTGGCAATTCATATTGGAAGCGATTTCGCTTTGCCAGGTTGGCGGTGTCGTTGGTATTATTTTTGGAACTTTGGGCGGATATCTTCTTGGAAATTTGATTAAATTACCAATGCATTTTCCAATTTCTTGGATAATTCTCAGCGTAATTGTCTGTACAATTCTTGGCATTTCGTTCGGTGCATACCCAGCCTATCGAGCCGCAAATCTCGACCCAATCGAGGCTTTGCGATATGAATAACAAAATTGAATTCCAATAAATAATATCCTTCTTCATTGGTTAAGTACATTTTTGGCTTCGCCAACAAACTATTTGAATTAATTTCCCTTTTCTCTTCAAACTTTTATTAATTTTGCTTTTTTTTGCAATGAGACTTTTTGTTTTGTTTATTGGAATCCTATTGCCAACCTTGTTGCTTTCGCAGCAAGTAGATACCATCAATGTCAAAAAATTACCCGCTAAATTTTCCGAGGAGTTGAACTATTACCAACTTACCTTAAAAAGCGGAAAGAAAACCAAAAGCAATTATTATGTTGGTTACGATATCGAGTCAATATCGAAAATCTTCGATACGAACAAAAATTCATTCAAAAAAATTCAATTTTATAATGAAGATACGCTTTGTTACGAACAAACCAATTTCGACGACACGAATTTCATTTGGTTAGTCCAAAAGAAACATTATCAATGGAAAGATACATTGAGAATTTCCGAAAGCAAAAAAACGAAAAAAATTGAACTCAGCGAAGTTTATACAAGTTACAAGTATCTAAATCCAATAAAAATTACAATCAAAGGCGAAAATCTCGATATTGACATTCACAACCCAGTCCATTCTGTGATGTTTTGGGTTGGGAGAAGATATATCTTCACAATTCCAAATGTAACTCGAATTGTTTTATTTAGGTAATTGTTTGACAAAATTGGAAAAGAAAATGAAAAAGAAGATTGTAGAATGTGTTCCTAATTTTTCCGAAGGTCGCAATGAAGAAATCATTAATGCCATAGCAGAGGCAATCAAAACGACACCCGGATGCACTTTGCTTGATGTTGATCCGGGAAAGTCTACGAACAGGACAGTTTATACTTTCGTTGGTGAACCTAAGGCAGTCGTCGAAGGGGCTTTGAATGCAGCAAGAGTTGCCCGTAAAATGATTGATATGCGAAAACATAAGGGCGAACACCCGCGAATTGGGGCGCTCGATGTTTGTCCCTTTGTCCCCGTGGCAAATGTTACGATGGAAGAATGTGTTGAATGTGCCAAAGAATTTGGTCGACGACTTGCCGAGGAACTTGATGTACCAGTTTATCTTTATGAATATGCACAACCACTTGATTATAGGAAAAGGCTTCCTCAAATTCGTGAAGGCGAATACGAAGGACTAGCGGAGAAAATCAAGCAACCAGAATGGAAGCCAGACTTTGGTCCGGCTCGTTTTGTCCCAGAATGGGGGGCAACTGTTACCGGTGCAAGATTCTTTCTCATTGCTTACAATGTCAACATATTGGGAACAAAAGAACAAGCCCATCGGATTGCTTTAAATATTCGGGAGGCTGGCCGCGGACCAGACCAACCCGGGCTTTTCAAAGAAGTTAAAGCAATTGGTTGGTGGGTCGATGAATACAATATGGCACAAGTTTCAATTAATCTAACCAATTACAAAGTAACGCCGCCGCACATTGTTTTCGAGGAGATTAAAAAGCAAGCACAAGAATTGCGGGTCGGTGTTGCAGGCTCCGAACTTGTTGGATTAATTCCTTTGGAAGCAATATTAATGGCAGCGGAGTATTACATTCAAAAAGAAGACCTTTTCATTTTGGATGAGGACCAAAAAGTTAAATTGGTGATTGATAGGCTCGGTTTAAACTCGATTACTAAGTTTAACCCCAAGAAAAAAATTATCGAGTATATGATTGAGGAAGAACCCAACGAACCGCTTGCCCAAAGCACAGTTCGAGACTTTATTCTTAAAATTTCAGCAAGAACGCCTGCTCCTGGGGGGGGTTCCGCCTCGGCTGCAATTGCCGCAATCGGTACTGCTTTGGGTTGTATGGTTGCACAGTTGACATATGGAGTACGAAAGTTTGAACATTTGACGGATGAGTTGCGAAAGGTAATTCCGCCATTATACTACAAAACCCGTGAATTGATTTCGATGATAGATGCAGATGCGAATGCTTTCAACGAATATATGGACGCGTTGCGTTTACCAAAGAATACGCCAGAAGAGATGGAATTCCGACATAGAGCAATGCAAGAAGGATTGAAGAAAGCAATTCTTGTTCCGTTGACTACAATGCGATTGTCATTTGAATGTTGGGAGCCATTGAGGGAAGTGGCACGAATTGGAAATATCGCCTCGAAATCCGATGTGGAAGTAGGAGCCAAAGCATTGGAAACTGGCATTTGGGGGGCATACAGAAATGTGCTTATTAATTTACCAACAATTGAGGACGAGGAGTTCAAAACAAAGATACAAGCCGAAGCCGAAGATATAGTAAAAAAATCAAAAGAATATCTCGAAGAAATATTGGAAATAATTTCAAATAGGAAATAAATAAAAATAAATTTGGTTTTTAATTTTTTTTAATTATTTTTGCCTTTTTAATAAAACATTAACATCTATGGAATCAAGTAAAACACTTGAAGCTAATATCAAAGAAAAAGTTTCTACCATAAGAAAATTAAACGAAGACTTTGAACGAGCCCAAAAGAGTTTCGAAAAATTCAACAAGAAA
This sequence comes from Candidatus Kapaibacterium sp., assembly GCA_013414795.1. GTDB lineage: Bacteria > Bacteroidota > Ignavibacteria > Kapaibacteriales > UBA2268 > Naka2016. The sequence goes on along the minus strand of CP058732.1, from coordinate 913,838 downwards.
AAGCAGGATTTTTTGGAGCTGTTCGTTCACGAAAAATCTGGACGCTATGTTGTTGGTGGAATTTTGTGTCTTTTGGTTTTAATTTTCGACTATTGGGTCTCCCACCGCAGTTTGGAGTATCTTTCAGACATAATTCGTGTACCAAAAGAATTTTTAGCGTTACTTTTTAGCGTTTTAGATGGTTTTTTAGCAATATTCGCAAGTGGTGGTTTTGCTGGCCCAGATTCTAGCAAAAAAGAAAAGCACAGAAAAAGCGGAATTCCAATTTTAATTCTTCTTGGTATCGTAAAAATCATTCTTTTTATAATCTTAGTTGTGAACAAGTATACAGAAATTGATCCGGTAAGCTCCCAAGAAATTTACACACTTTCTACTATCGATTCCATAAAGATAATTGGACCACAAGTAATATTTGTAATAATTGTATATTCCATTTTATCGACCAATGGTTTTGGGCTTTGGTACATTCTGGGATTAGGCTATTATGGAATTTACCAACTTTTGCTTGTAAATCCCGAAAGCGTCAAGTTTAAAATGCGTAAAGCATTCAATAGCCTAAAGGAAATTGCGAAAGATCAATTCAACGACATTTTAAGCAGAGAAGAACTATGGGATATCTATTACAAGGTTTTTGAAAAAAATGAGGTAAAAAATGGACAAAACTAAAGTTACCATTTTAGTTATCATAATCCTAATAATTATCGGGGGAATAATCTATTTGTTTGTTGAAACAAAGCCCCCTGTCTACAATGTTAAGATATTGATCTTGAATAATGATTACATAACAATTGATACCATTGCAAACAATGTCTCGGAAAAACTGGCGCAAGAACTGGCAAAGGATAAACCAACTCAGTTAAATTTTTCCTATTATACAACAACTCGTATTTTTAAACCTGATTATGAGTTAAAAATAAGGCCAGGCGAAGATATCCAAAAGTGGAAATTTAGGATTAAAGATTATATTAATCGTTCCATACGGGATACTGTTTTAATTTCGTTAGAAAATCAGAAAATTAATGACCTGGTTATTAAATTTTTGTCTGATGCATTATCAGACAAAAATCCTGAAAACACTTTTTATGTGATAACGGGAACTTTTCCCGAATGCTATGATTATGAATCAAAGAAAACTTTGATTAATTCAATTAAAGAACTTTCAATCAAGAGAAAAAATGGTCAACCAATTAAACTAATTTCTGCATTGGTCGATGCCAGGAAAAAAGTTGAAAAAGAAATTCAAGATTCTCTTATTGCAACGAATAAGTTCGATTTAAAAAGGTTGGATGTAGATTTAGAGAGTGAGAGGAAATGTGTGCCCTTGGACTTGCCCAACGTTTTCTGTATTTTCTTTGATAAATTTACATCCCCAAACTCAAAAGAAGTTCTAGAATTTTTGACGAAACAAATAAGTTCGCGCTTTTTTGTTACTTTTTGGAACGACGGACCGAAGAACGGGGTTACATTGCTCTACCTTAGTCGTGGAATGGATAGCACAGAGTTTTTCAACACTGCTTCTGCTATGACAAAATGCAACTGGACTTCCCTCAACTTTTTATTTAAACAGGCTTTGCATCAGATTTCTAAATTGCCCGATACCGTTTACAAGCATTTGGTGTTCGTTGGCAAATTCCCCGAAACTCAAAACGAAAAAATTTTAAAGAAAGATCTGTGGGATAGTTTTTCGAAAATCAGAAATTTATTTTGGTATCATTACTTACCTAAAGTTGATAAACCCGGTCAATTTGAAAGAAATGTTTTCCCAATCTTGAAAAAATATTATAAAATAAATGTCAGCACCAATTATGTATTAAATTAACAATTTAAATCGCTATGAAAAAAATTCTTATCATTGCCTTATTCGTTTTAACCTTAAGTGGATGTAAATTTATTGATTTTGTTCTACATCCCGATCAGTATCATAAAAGCAGTAAAGTACGTGTTACTGAATATGTTTATGATACGATTAAGGTTGCTAATAAGGATGGAAATGTTACTACTGCCGTTGCAGGTTTACCCAATAAAAGGGTAGTTTTAAGTGAAATTGGACAATCTTTCACTATTAAAAAAGGTGAAATAGTCGAGTTTATTTTTAATATTGATGTAGCAGATGCTACCCTGGATATTACCACAGATTTAGAGACTAATGATATTACTTTTAAACTGGTTCAAAAGGATACTGCAAAAGTGTATTTAACATCGAAATGTCAAACGGTTAAAAGATATCAAGTAGGAGCCGTGCCAGCGGTTGAAGTATCGCCAAATTTGAGACCGGAGCAAATTATAAGTACACCCTTATTTGATAATAATTGCCAAATGATTGGTTACGAAATTAGATATGGCTCGGAAGAAAGGGGTTGCAAAAAGGAAGCTAGCGAAGCTTTAAAAAGGTTTGTTGAGTGTACCAAATATGGCTTTAAGCCTACAAATCCACAACAAAAGAAGAGGCCTTGTGTTAATGAATTATTAGGACTTCCTTGCAAGTAGTAATTGTTAGTTTCTTTATTTTGCAATTTGAAAAAGTTTTGTAATTTTATATTGTTTTATTTTTATTATTTATGAACGAAAACCAAGTAAAAGAAAAAAGAATCATCAAGACTCTTCAGTTTGGTACCTTGGAAATCGAGCCCCAACATATTTTTTATTTTGAAAACGGTATTCTTGGTTTCGAAGACTTGCACGAGTTCGTTTTAATTGCAGACAAAGAGACACTTCCTTTCAAATGGTTAATCTCAATTGAAAAGCCAGAAATTGGATTTCCTCTTCTTAGCCCGTGGCACCTCGATTTAATGTACGATCCTGGCCCAGAGTTCGATTTAGAAAAACTGGTGTTGATGGTAATAATTACTCTTGAAGATGAGAATAAGCAAATGACTGCAAATATGAAAGCCCCAATTGTTTTCGATGTTGAAAATCAACGAGGTTGGCAGACAATACTTCCAAGCGATAAATATTCAACTAATTTTGTTATTCCAAAGAAAAGTAAACAAGAATAAAGGAATATATGCTTGTTCTATCAAGGAAGATAGGTGAAGTGATAACAATAGGTTCAACAGTTAAGATAACTGTTCTTGGATTTAGCCGAGGAGTAGTTCGATTGGGTATCGAGGCACCAAAATCCATTCCAGTGCATAGAAAAGAAGTTTACGATAAGATTATTGAATTAAACCGTCAGTCTGCAAAAATTGAAATTGAAAAACTTAAAAGTGCAATGAAAAACATTTCTGTGAAGGTCGATAAAAAAATTCAGGACAATCTTAATAAGCAAACAGTTATCTTCAATAAAGAAAGTATTAATCAAAATCCATCGAAGGAGGGATGAGAAAATGGTGGAATATTGTGCCTTGATAATAGATGATGATATCTGGATGCAAAGAATCCTTTCCAAAACTCTTCAAAGTTATGGCTTTCGAAAAACTTTGCTTGCTTCTGATGGATATGAAGGAGTAAACCTTGCGATAGAGCATATTCCAGATGTTATCATTCTCGATATTCTTATGCCGGATCTCTCTGGGCACCAAACTTTGAAACTTCTCCGCACAATTAAAAAGACCAAACATATTCCGGTTTTGATGGTATCTGCTCTCTCGGACACCGAAAATCTTGGCAAGGCGATAAAGCTTGGTGTCAATGGCTTTATTTCCAAGCCGTTTACCCGTACGACCGTGTTTGATAAACTTGTTAGTATTTTTGGACCAGATCGAATGGAGCGAATCTCCGCTGGTCTTCCTATTGATAGATCCTACCTTGAGGAAGAAATCGAAATACCTACAACTAAGTCAACTAATCTCACAGAAACGTCACAACCGGAAAGTACTGGTTCTGTTCAAACTGCAGGTAAAGTGCAAGAAAAGATTTCCCAAAGTTACAAAGAAGAGGACGAGCAAAAAAGTATAGAAGCAATTAAAAAACTACTTCTGAAAACCAAAAAATCTTCTGAATGATAGAAAGAAGGTTAAAAGTTGGCAGTCGAGGTAGCAAACTTGCTATCGTTCAAACCCATTTGGTATTGAAACAACTTCAAAAGTTTTTCCCCAATTTAGTTTTTGAACTTAAGATTATTAAAACAACTGGCGATAAATTTCAAAACGAGGATTTTTCCAAAATTGAGGGGAAAGGCCTTTTCACAAAAGAAATCGAAGAACACCTCCTTCGAGGAGAAATAGACATTGCTGTTCATAGTTTAAAGGATTTGCCAACGGAGTTGCCCGATGGGTTGACAATTGGAGCCTTTATTCAACGAGAGAATCCGGAAGATGTTTTGGTTGCAAAAAGCAACAAGTTCTTTATTGAATTGCCAACGGGTGCAAAAATTGGTACGAGTTCGCTCCGTCGCAAAGTGCAACTTTTGCAAATTCGCCCAGATTTGAACATAGTTCCCCTTCGAGGGAACGTAACCACACGATTGCAGAAACTATTCAATTCAGATCTTGACGCAATAATTGTAGCAAGGGCTGGGCTTGAGAGATTGGGATTGCAGTATGCAATAACAGAAATATTTTCGCCCGAGGTCATAATTCCAGCCGTTGGGCAAGGAGCTATCGCAATTGAAATTCGAAAAGATAATGAATTTGCTAAAGAGGTTCTGGAAGGAATTAACGATGTCGAAACGGAATATGCTGTTCGAGCCGAAAGAGCCTTCCTTCGAGAACTCGGTGGTGGATGCCACAATCCGATTGCAGCATATGCAATTATTTTGGACTACGAAATTTTTATTGAAGGTATGATTGCATCTGCCGATGGACAACAATTCTTTCGTGGCTCGACTTTTGGGCTTGCAATCGAGCCAGAAAAAGTTGGTCAAAAACTTGCCCGAGAGATATTATCACTCGGAGCAAAGTCGGTTCTGACCGTTTAAGTTAAAATTTGACACCGAAAGTGAAAAGATAATTCCTTGGTAAACCAGGTTCAATGAAATATGGCAAATTGGTTGTCTTCTCGTAAATAGGATTGAGAAAAGCAGACCCAACGTATTTCGTATCGAAAACATTGTTTACATTAAACCCAACCCAAAGATTAATTTTATTATTTATAAATATTTTGTCGAACCAGACACGAAAATTGAAAATATTGTATGCGGGCACTTCTATCTTATTTGCATCATCACAGTAATATTTGCTAACACCATTTAAGGAAAATTCGAAATTTGCGAGAAATGGGATTGTTAAAGATAAATTGTAATAATATTTTGGTACACCAGGAAGATAGTTGTCTTTAAAATCTGCAAAAACGCCGACCTTGTTTTTGTCATAGAATGACGAGTCTACTTTATAATCTACGAACTTGCCAATGATGTAGGTAAAAGAGCCATTGAATTTTATGCCGTATTGCCAATTTGTTTTTATAAGTACTTCCAAGCCCAGTCGACTTGTCTTGCCTGCGGAGAAGTAAAAGCGACCTTCACGGTATGGGACTAATTCATTCTTCGTGTCGATGTAGAAACTGCTTGCCTCGAAATCGAGGCTTTTCAAAATATTACCAGTTTCAAAGAAGGATTTTATCCCTAATTCGTACGTTGTCGAAACTATTGGTTCGAGCAAAGGATTTACTTGATAGATTGTGTCCTCGCCCGGCGGTGGGTCGGTTTCGTTGCCTGCTGGAACTTCAATTCCTCCACCAACGTTTCCAAAGATTGACAAGTTATCGAGAAAGCGGTAGGTTAGCCCAAATTTAGGGGTAAGCCTATCGAATTTTTTTTCATCCGTTTTGGTAAAATTCAGAAAATCTTGCGAGGAGTATGTTACTGCATCATATCTAAGCCCAAGAAGAACGCTTAATCGGTTCCAAATCAACTCGTCTTGTAGGAAAAATCCGAGAGTGCTTGCTCCTTCTCGTTTATCGGTTCGAAGTTGATTCGAGCGATTTGCGTTCGAGTCCAAATTGTAAAAAAGAATTGCCCCATCTTGCAAGGTTTGGTCCAATCCCAAAAGGGCTATGTTTTTCAAACTCCCAAGGTTTGCTTGGTTTTTGTAATACAAGGTTGAACCGAGGAAATATCGAGTAAAATCACGAAAAGTTCCGCGCTCGGAACGCTGTAAATATTTTGAAGTAAGGAAGCCTTGGGCAAAGAATGAATTGTTTTCATCAAAATTGTGTGTTAAACCTATTCCAATTTGTGCCAGTCTATTGTTCCTTCGTTCTTTGTTCTTCAAGTATACTGGATTTGCAGATTCTGGCAAACTGTCGTAGACTGTTTGGGTTAAAGCCCCGGGAATATGGAACAAGTTTTTCGCAAGATTAATGTTTAATTGCAATGTGGTATTAGAATTGCTTTTCTCCGAATCGATAGTTGTTAAGTTTAATGGTGTTTTAATACCAAAATTGAACAGAAACTTTTCAGAATTTGAATTTTGCCGCCAGCCGTCGAATTTTAAGTAAAGGGAATTTAAATAGACAACCCCATCTTCATTGAATTTGGTTTTCAATTTCAACACATTTTTGTCGTAGCCCCAGGTTCCAATAGATTTGGAAAAAGTTGCCGATGGAGTGTTATTGCTTGGAACTGTATTAAAACTGAAAACAGCACCAGAGGCATTTCCCCAAAGTGCGGAAGCATTGGAACGAATAACTTCCAAATTTTCAACAAATGCAATGTCGAAGAAATCGAGCGAGGTTCTGCCGTCGGGTTCTGTTTGGGGAATGCCATCGAGCAAAAATTTCAAGCCACGCACTGTACCACTATTGGAGCGGTCGCCAGCACCACGAGAGCCAAATCCACGAACAGTGATTCGAATGTCCTGCGAACCGCTTCTAATTTGAGAAAGCACACCAGGGACAGTTTGTAAAGGCTCGTCGATACCAATTCCACGATAGGCAATAAAATCTTGACCATCCAGATAAGTGACTGAAAGAGGCACTTCCAAAAGTTTTTCTGGATAGCGTAGAGCAGAGATAACAACTTCTTTGAAGTAGAATTTTGCAGTGTCTTTTTCGTTTGAATAAATAGAAAAAGAAAATAGCAATAGCAAAGTAATTGCTAATAAAATTACTTTTTTCATAAACTACACCATTTTAATTTTTACTTTTTGGGGACTTCTACTGGCGGCGGAGTTGAAGGCATAGATTTTGGAATTTGGGCGCCTTGGGTAACAGGTTTTATTTCTTGTGTTCCGCCAGATTTCAAAAGGAATTTGTTTGCAAAAAGGGACAAAGCCAGAACTATGATAATAAGAATTCGAGTGGTTTTCTGAAGGAAATCCATTGTTCGTTGGGTGCCAAACATCGAGCCGAATTGCGTTGTCAGCCCACCGAATGTTGGGGAAAGGTCTCCTTTTCCTGGTTGGAGCAAAATAACACCAATAAGTAAAATAGATGCAATAATTATTATTATAACAAATAAAGTAAACATATCTCACCCTTATAAAACTACAAAATTAAGAAAAAGAACGAAAAATCGATTTATATGTTTTAATTCTTTAATTGTTTTTGGGGAAATAATTAAATTTGTAAATTAGTAATTTAGTTATGCATCTTTTGTTTAACCAAAGGGGAAGTTTATGAATATACTTGTTGGGATTTCACGAGTTCCCGATACCGCTACCAAAATTCTTATTGGACCCGATGGTAAATCTATCGATGAAAAAGGGGTAAAATTTATCATCAATCCTTACGATGAATTTGCTCTCGAAGAAGGTTTGCGATTGAAGGAAAAGTTCGGTGGAACTGTTGTAACCATTACAGTTGGTCCAGAGGCTTCGAAAGAAGTAATTCGCTCTGCTTTGGCAATGGGAGCGGATAGGGCAGTTCTTGTAAAAACCGATGGATTCTTCGACTCGTACTTTGTGGCAAAAAATTTTGCCAATTACGCAAAGCAATTCAACCCAGACATAATCTTTTTCGGTAGGCAAAGCGTCGATTTCGATTCACTGATGGTTCCTGCGATGGTTTCTGAATTTTTGGGATTACCGTTGATAACAATTGTTTCTAAACTGACAATTGATGGGAACAAAGTGGTTGCCGAGCGAGACGTTATTGGCGGGAAAGAGGTTATCGAAACAACTTTGCCTTGTGTAATTTCTGCACAAAAAGGTTTGAACGAGCCTCGCTATCCAAAATTGCCCGACATTTTAAAAGCAAAAAACAAACCAATCGAAGAAATAAATCCCGAGACAACCCAAGCGATGGTCGAAATTTTAAATATGGAAATACCACTTCGTTCAAGAAAAAACAAAATCGTTGGCGACAGCGACGAGGAAATTGCAGAAATTGTTCGTCTTCTCCACGAAGATGCCAAAATAATTTGATTAACTAAGGAGGGAAAATGAAGAAAATATTAGTTTATTTGGAACCAATTGGTGATAAACTTAAAAGAGTATCATACGAACTAATTACAGCGGGCAAAACACTATCGGAGCAAACTGGTGCTGAACTCTTCGGAGTAGCAATAAATGCAACGCAAAGTGCATTGGAAACGGCAAAGGAATTTGGATTGAGTAATGCGATTCAAATCAACTCGCCTTTATTCGACAAATATTCTGTTTCTCTTTTTTCGAAAGCCATAGCAAATTTAGTACAAGAAAAAGGTTTCGATTTGGTGCTTTTCCCAGCCCATACCTATGGATTTGAAATTGCTGGACGAGTTTCTGCGAGTTTGAATTCTGCATATGTTTCCGATTGTGTTGCTCTCGAAGTTGCAAACGGTGAATTTTTTGCCAGGAAGCCAGTTTATGCTGGGAAGGCTCAGATTAAAGTTAAACTCAATGGTGAAATTAAAATTTGCTCGCTAAGACCAAATGTATTTACAGCCCAACCCAAACCAATTGATAATCTGAGCATAGAAACATATGAACCAAATGTTTCCGAAACCGACCGAAAAGAAGTTGTTGTCGATGTTGTTAAAAACGAAGGTAAACTGGACGTTTTGGAAGCCGACATTGTGGTTTCTGGTGGGCGTGGCATCAAAGGACCCGAGAATTACCATCTCATCGAAAGTCTTGCAAATGTCCTTGGTGGGGCTGTTGGTGCTTCGCGTGCTGTTGTTGATGCTGGGTGGCGACCACACAACGAGCAAGTTGGGCAAACTGGAAAGACTGTTTCCCCGACCCTATATGTGGCTTGCGGAATTAGTGGTGCAATTCAGCACCTTGCGGGAATGTCGAGTTCGAAATATATCCTTGCTATTAACAAAGATAAAGATGCTCCAATTTTTAAAGTTGCGGACTACGGCATAGTTGGCGATTTGTTTAATGTAATACCCAAACTCATAAATGAAATAAAGAAGTACAAGGAATAAAAGTAAAATAAAAAGGCAAACTTATAGTCTTTAAAATCGAATAATAAGAGAGAACAATGGACAAGGTTGAAGTAAAAGCAATAGGAATAACTCAAAGTCCCGATAGCCCAAATGCATATGCTTTGATATTGCGGGAAAAGAATGGAACGAGGAGTTTGCCTATTATCATTGGAACATTCGAAGCACAAGCAATTGCTCTTGTGCTTGAAGGGTTGACGACACCGCGGCCCTTAACACACGACTTAATGCGGAATATACTCGAAAAACTCGATGCAAAGATTGAAGAAGTATACATCAACGATCTTCGAGATGGTACATTCTATGCTCGAATAATTTTCGAAGATCCTCCATTGGACATCGACGCTCGCCCAAGCGATGCTGTGGCTTTGGCTCTTCGATGTCAAGTTCCAATTTATGTTAATAATGAAATTCTGGAACAGGCTGGAATTACTTTTGGCGAAAGGCAAAGAGATATCGAAGAAAAAACCGAAAGCGACATTTTTGGAACATCCGATGAGGAAGAAGAAGATTTCGATTTCACTCGTAGAATAGAGCGCGAGCGACCCAAGTCCCGTGTCGAGCGTCTCCAAGAAGAACTTGAAAAAGCAATCAAAGAGGAAAACTACGAACTGGCGGCAAAGATTCGGGATGAAATTAAAAAGATTTTGAAAAGTTGAAAAACTTATGTAATTTTGTGTTTTCTGCCGGAGTAGCTCAGCTGGTTAGAGCAACGGAATCATAATCCGTGTGTCGGGGGTTCAAATCCCTCCTCCGGTACTCAATGGAGTTGATACTCCATTTTTTATTTTAATTGTATTATTTTTGAATGGAGAGGATAAAATGAAACTCGTTTTAAAATTTTTTGTTATAACCTTGGTCTTAATCGTAATTATTGCTTGCCAGCAAATCAAAAATGTTACTCATACATTGAGTAATTTTTCTGCTCCCAGATTTAAGATTGAGAACATAACGGAATTTAAACTTGCGGGAATTCCGCTCGCCACTAAATCCTCGATTAATGACTTTTCGCCAATTGATGCTGTTAAACTTGGGCAAGAAGTGGCACGCAATCGATTGCCAGCTTCTTTCATTATTAACATTGCTGTAAAAAATCCGAATACTGGGGTGGGTGGTTCAAAGCCAATTCCAGTAACTCTTAAAAAGATGGATTGGGTTTTGTTTATTGATGGAGTGCAAACGATATCTGGAAAGTTGAATAAAGAATTTCAATATCCCGCAAATAATACTATTGGCTATCTGCCCCTGGAAGTCAGCCTCGATTTGTTCGAATTTTTTGGAAACCGTGGCTACGAAGGATTAATCAATTTGGCTCTATATCTTGGCGGAGTAAGATCTGACCCATCGAAAATAGTAATCGAAGCAGTGCCCACTTTTTCAACCCCGTTCGGCGATTATCAATCTCCCAAAATTAGAATAAATAGCGATAGTTTCAACTAAAATGGAAGCAAGCCTGCTATCACTGTTTCTAATTTCCTTGGCAATATTTTTGGCTTTTTTGAATGGGATTGTATCGGAGTCGCCAGTCGAAGAACAAATCAATCATTCAAAGGAGTCGAATCAAAAACTTTATTCAATACTTGAAAATCAATCAATAATTAAAACTTCGTTTCTTTTCGTTGAAATTGTTTTTTACTTGATTTCCTTAAATCTACTTTCGATATACTTTGCATATTTGTCTTTGATTTTTGCATCGACCCACCTATTTCTTTTTCTTATACTAATTGCAATCTTTGTGTTTTTCCTTAGAACAACTTTATATTTTCTTGGGCAAAGATATTCAGACAAACTTATTAAACAATTTCAAAACCTTATCTATTTCTTCTACTTGCTCTTTCGTTTTTTTGGAATTTTCTACCATTGGTTTCATAAGAAAATCACTGCTAAGGAAGAAGAGGCAACGCTCGAAGATATCCAAGAAGTCGTCGAAACTGCCCACGAGGAAGGTACTATTCAAACTGGTGAGTACAAAATCTTTACAAATGTTATTAAATTCAACAAAGTTCCCGTTTCGGATGTAATGACCCCGCGTACAGTTATTTTTTCGTGCAATGCAGATATGACTGTTGGCGATGCTATAAAATTGCCGGAAATAAAAATCTATTCTCGGTTTCCAATATATGAAGGAGAATCGCTTGACGAAAAAGTTATTGGCTACGTAGTTTCAAAAGATGTATTCCAGGCGGCACTTAACAACAAGTTCGAAATTAAACTTCGAGAATTTGCTCGCGAAATACATTTCATTCCAGAAAATGTCACCCTCGACGATGCTTTGAACCAGTTCCTTTCTAAAAGACAACATATCTTTTTGGTAGTCGACGAGTTTGGTGGCATTGAAGGTTTATTGACAATGGAAGACCTAATCGAGACAATACTTGGGGAAGAAATCATAGACGAAGCAGACAAGTACATTGATTTACGTGAAGTAGCCAAACGCAAAAGATTGAATCGATTGAAGTTGGTTCAAGATAAAGAAAATCAAGTGGAAGGCAATTCCTAGATAAATTTTTGGTAAATTTGTATTTTTCAAAAAAGTATCGATGATGGAAGAATCTATTTACAATTCGACTGTAGTTGGTAAGATTTTATTGACGCCAGATTTGATGATTCTCCGCGTTCGAACAGACGAACCGCGCCCAAAATTCGAAGCGGGACAATTTACACAAATTGGTGTATTAGCAAAGGAACCGCGTTCATCTAACTCTCTGCAAATTGAAGAAAATTTTCCCCCAGATAAGTTAATCAAACGACCATATTCTATTGCCTCGGCTAACCACGAAACCCAGAACTTTGAATTTTACATCAGCCAAGTGAAATCGGGACAACTTACCCCACGACTTTTCAATCTCAATTTGGGAAGTCGAATGTGGGTCGACACCAAAATCTTAGGCCTTTTTAAACTGAACGAAACACCGAAGGAATGCGACATTGTTATGGTTGCGACGGGAACTGGTTTGGCTCCATACATTAGTTTCCTTCGCTCGCATATTGCCGAAAACCAGCATAGGAAACTTGCTGTCATCCACGGGGCTTCCTATCCTTGGGATTTGGGTTATTACAGTGAATTGACATTTTTAAAGTTCACCTTTAAGAATTTCTACTACTTTCCGACATTAGTTCACGCAGAAAAAGAGTGGGGTGGTTTGCGTGGCTATATCGAAGAGCATATTCAAAGTGGATTGCTCGAACGCGAGGCTGGCATTGAAATCAATCCAGAGAAAACCCATTTCTTCCTTTGCGGAAATCCAAAAATGGTCGAAAGCGTTTCGAACATATTGAAAGAAAAAGGATATACAAGGCACACAAGAGTAAAGCCTGGTGCACTCCATGTTGAAGAATGGTAGGTCGATTTTTTTTGCTCTCTTGCTTCTTCTTTTTACAAGTTGTATAGTTGTAAAGGAAAAAAGAGTTCCCGACGAGGAGTTTTCCACCGAATTTACGCTCTTAGAAAAGCCATCTATTCCGATGGGGAACGAATCAATTCGCTCCGAACGCGGAGATATGATAGCGTTCTTGCCCGAAGGCTGGTTGCTGGTCGACACAGAGAACAAGTCGCCAGTTAATGTTTTTGCTGTCTCTGTTAATCAATCTTATACTCTTTCGATTGTCTTTTCTAAATGGACGAACAAATTGGATGTAATAAGTATTTTAAAGAAAGATGGTCTTCTTGGCATTGCAACTAAAATCTTCGAAATGAAACAATTGAAGAGTTTGAACAATTTGCGTTTGCTGGGAAATTTCGAGCCGGTCAAAAACGCCACACAAAAATTTTACATATTTAAATACGAAAACTTGCAGAATGGTTTAATTGGGAAATCTGCTGTCTTTGTTACTGGTTTGAATGAAGTTTACGAATTTTCGCTTTTACAACTCGACGTTAAGGAAAAACAAGAGATTTCCGATGCTGATTTCGACAAAATTTTTTCTTCGGTTTTAAGCACAATTAAGTTTTGATATGGAATTTTCAGAAGATACAAAACAAGTCTTAGAATTTTTAGATTATACAAGCGGTGGCACTTTGCGAAAACGAAACGATTTGGGTATAATTCTTGAAACTCTTGCAACACAAAACCAACCAGAAATTGCCAATGAACTTATCTTCTATGGCTCGGCACTCTGGGGAAGTTATCGCATTATAAAAACCCAAAGCGATCCTTCTTTGACGGCAAGAGTTCAAGCCGAAATCCAAAATCTGTTTGCAAAAGTCCTTGATTTACTTTCTGATATTGTCTCTTTTTTTGAAGAAGATGATTTGGTCGATAGATTTAATCGAATATATTTAAAATCAGACGAGGGTGCCCAATTAAATTTAATCGACCTTTGCTATGATTTAAACGAATTGAAAAAAGTTCAAATTCAATTAAGAAATAAGTAGAATTCACAGTCCCTTTTCATTAAGGAACTTATCGAGTTCGTCTTCTGTAGCAATTTTTATTGTTCTTCCTTTGCTTCCGTCGAAAGGACCAACAATCCCCGCCATTTCGAGTTCATCCATAATTCTACCAGCCCGATTGTATCCAATTTTAAGCCTACGTTGAAGCATAGAGACCGAGGCTTGTTGATAGCGGATTATCATTCGTGCTGCTTCTTCGAACAATGGGTCGAAACCCTCGCGGTCGAAGGTTTCCTTTCCAGACTTCCCATCTTCGACTTTTGGCAAATAGTATGGTTTGGAATAGCCTTTCTGATTCGAAATGTAATCGCAAATCCTTTCTATCTCTTCCGTTGTTAGGAATGCGTTTTGAATTCGAATTGGGTTGGGCCAACCGCTGGGAAGGAATAGCATATCGCCGTTGCCAAGCAGTTGCTCTGCACCAATTGTGTCGATTATCGTTCTTGAATCTACTCGGGAAGCAACCAAGTAAGCAATTCTTGCTGGGAAATTGGCTTTAATTAGTCCAGTGATAATGTCTACCGAGGGTCTTTGCGTTGCAACAACCAGGTGTATTCCAACAGCACGGGCAAGTTGAGCCAAACGAATTATCAGTGCCTCGATTTCTTTCCCAGTTGTCAACATTAAATCGGCGAGTTCATCGATTATTGTTACAATGTAAGGCATAGGACGATGAATGAATTCTGGGTCGTTTCGGTACAAACCTTCTCGGACTTTTTTGTTGTATTCGTAAATGTTTTTCTGTTGTACAGAAGCGAGAATATCGTAGCGGCTTTGCATTTCAGCAATCAATGCTTTAAGGACCAGTACTGCGTCCGTGGGTTCGGTTACGATTGCATCTTCTATTTCTGGCGAGACGGCAAGAAAATGGTAAAGAAGTTGCTGGTAATGTGTCAGTTCAACTTTTTTGGGGTCGATAATAACAAACTTCAAATTTTGTGGATGCATGCGAAAAATTAGCGAAGCGATAATTGTGTTAATTCCAACGCTTTTACCCGAACCAGTGGCTCCGGCAATTAGTAGATGGGGCATTCGTGCAAGGTCCTCGACGAACACTTCCCCAGAAATTGTTTTACCAAGAATAATGGGCAATTGGAAATTTGGATTTATTTTTGCATTCTTCAAACAGTTCCCAAAGCGGACAACAAGTGGTCGCTTATTAGGAATCTCAATTCCGACAGTTCCTTTTCCCGGTACCGGAGCGATTATTCTTATTCCTTTGGCTTTCAAGCCCAAGGCTATGTCGTCGGCTAAACTTTGTATTCTGCTTAATTTTATTCCTGGTGCGGGAACGAATTCGTATTGTGTAACAACTGGACCTGGGGTAACCGTCAAGTTTTCGATGTAGATTTTGAATGTTTCGAGTTTTTCTTGCAACAGTCTTGCGTTTTGTTTTAGTTCCTCTTCATTAATCTGGAATTTGCTTTCGTCGTCGATGAGTAAATCAATTGGCGGCGGGGTGTAATTTATTTTCTCGTCCAAGGTCAATGTGGAAATTGGTGTGAATTGCTGGTTTTTCCCCTCTTCGGAGTTCTTTTCCTCGTCGAGGGTCTCTTCGACATAAACAACAAGTTTATCTTTATTTGCCGGTGGTTCGTTCGGAACTGGTTCTTCTGTTTGCGAAATTATTTTTTCTTCTGCTGTGAACTTCTTTGGGGATGTAATTTCAATCTGCCCATCAGTGTTTGGCTCGATTTGTTCAACCGATTCGATTTCTTCATCTTCAGACTGGCTTTCGAAACTGCGGATTAGAATTTGTGCTGTTTCTCTATCTTCGGTATTTTCAATATTTAAATTTTCTGGTGGCTCTTCGATTTGTACATCTGTTTTGGATTGTAATTTGTCTTTTTCTTTTAATTCGGAATTTGGTGGTAGATTTTCTTTTGCAAAGTATGATTTAACTTTTTCAATAAGTTTAATTAATAATTTTTCAACTCGGATATCGAAAGACAAGACTAAAATCAAGATTAAAGCAAAAAAGTAAAAAGCGAAAGCCCCAAATCGTCCTAAAAAGTTTGAACTAATCGTCGATAGAAAAACACCAACGCTACCAATCCATTGAAATGGAATGGAAAGTTCAAATAGAATATTAATTGCTCCGAGAAATGCACTCAAACTGAAAAAGAAAAGAAGAGATGCAATCGTCCAATTGACAAGTTTCCCCGTAACTTTCTGTGTTACAAGTATTTTTACCGACCACAATATCAAAAGAATTGGGAATATAACCGAGAAATACCCAATTGTTTTATTTATCAAGAAACTTGAAACGATTGCACCGAAAGGACCCATCAAATTTGAAACTTGTTTGATTTTGCCAACAACATCATCCTTACCAAAAATTGCATTGAAGTAGTCTTTGATTCCAAGTTCTAAAATGAACTCGTCCGATGGAGAAAAGGACAGAATTGAAATTATCACGAAAATGCAAAGGATTGACAAAAGGATTGATGAAATTCGTAGCCATTTTTGGTATTCTTGCAATATTTGGTTTCTCAATTCCTCTTTGGAATTAAGTTCGTTCTTCGAAGCGTTTTGGTCTTCGGTTTTAACCTTTTTGTAGCGAATTTCTATATCCTTTTCCTTTGCCATCTATGATTATTTAAACAAGATACAGCCCCTCGAAAGTTGGAACAGTTGAAAACTTATCCAATGTTAAAGCAAAATCCACATCGTCCTCGAAGCCAAGTTCAATGAGATGACGGCTATGTGATGATGCTTTGATAGCCTCGACGAAATTATCTTTATGCAGTTCAAAAAGTTCCACAGATGCCAAACTAGCATCGTTCATTTTAATATCTTTTTCGATTAGTTTACTGTTTAATAACGTATCAATTACCTTGCCACAGAACAAAGCGTCTTCGTATGCGAATTTGTTGTCTTGCCCACTACAAGCAAGTATGAGATTTTTGGCGTTTTGAGCGTTAATCGTATCTAATATTTTTGTAATGAGGCTCGAAAAGTTCACAAAACAACCAATGAAAAAATTTGGGAATGATTTACATTTATTGAACAATTTCGAACCGTTGGTAGTATTCAAAATAATAATCTTGCCAGAAACTACTTCGGGAGTGAATTCTAATGGGGAGTTACCAAGATGGAAACCATCAATTTTTTTGCTATTTCGTTCGCCAGCAAGTAAAACTGTTTCTTTGTCCATTTTGCTGTAAATGTTTAATGCTTCTTCGGTACTTGCAACGGGGATGATTTGTTTCGCACCAGAATTCAAAGCAGTGCAAATCGTTGTGCCTGCTCGCAAAATATCGACGCCAACAACTATTGTCTCTTCTTTGCGTTCTGGTAGTTCAAATTCCGATGGTATAAAGAAAACATCGATTTGCAACATTCCCCGCCACTTCCTCGTTAAGAAACATTTCTTTGAAAACTCAAAATTAAATAAAAAAATTCTTTTTTCTTCTTATTACTTTTTTGAATTTGCAGATATGAAGTCCTGGAAGGCAGAAATACTTTTGCTTGTGATAACAATTGTTTGGGGAGCAACCTTTTCGTTTACGAAAATTGGTCTGGAATTTTGCTCTCCTTTGACATTTACATTCTTTCGCTTTGCAATTGCTCTTGTTGTTGCTCTTTCGATTTGGGGTAGAAGTTTTCTCAAAATTTCACGAATACATCTCATTGCTGGAATCGTTTTAGGTCTCTTCTATGCTGGTGGTTTTGTTTTTCAAACTATTGGTTTAAAATTTACAACTGTAACCAAATCTGCTTTTATTACTGGACTTTCGGTTGCATTCACACCTTTTGTTTATAAAATTGTCGAAAGCAAGAAAATTTCGATTTTTCAATGGCTTGGCGTTGCAATTGTTGTTGTTGGGCTATGGCTGTTTACAAATCCCAAAATCGACAATATCAACATTGGCGATGTTTTAACACTTCTTTCAACTTTCTTCTGGGCTTTCTATATCGTTTATATGAATCGCTTAACCAATGATGTTACCGATTTTAAAATCACTACTCAAATTGTTATTTCGCAATTCTTGGTGGTTTTCGTTTTTGGTCTTCTGGGTTCGGTATTTTTCGAGTGGGGTGCAAATATTATTTTCAACTCCAAACTTGTAATTGCGTTACTTTACAATGGAATTATTGCAACGGTAGTTTTAACAACGATTCACACCAGCGTACAAAAATATACCACACCAGTGAAAGCGGCGTTGATTTTCTCGCTTGAACCAGTCTTTGCAAGCATTTTCGCACTGGTAATTTTCAACGAAATACTCAAGCCAATAGAATATTTGGGTGCTTTCCTAATTTTGCTTGGAGTTGCAACATCCGAATTTGGCGGATTGATTTTTAAACGAATTGGCAAAGAATCAACAACTTGACGCTTATTTAATTATTCTCTGTGCTTCGTAAAGTCTATTTTCAAACTTGGTTTAATCATATTTTCTGGTTTCAATATTTCTTCGAGTTGTTCTTTCGAAAGCAACTTTTTTTCCAACACAAGTTCGTAAGGAGACTTTCCCGTTTCGAGTGCTTCTTTTGCCAATTGCGTGGAAATTTCATAACCAAGATAAGGATTTAAAGCGGTTACCAAACCAATAGAGTTTTCGACATACTCACGGCACTTTTTCTCGTTTGCAGTAATTCCTTTAACACATCTATGGTTAAATGTAACAATGCCATTTCGAAGCATTTCGATAGATTCGAATATGCTTTGGGCAATAACTGGTTCGAATACGTTTAATTGCAATTGTCCAGCCTCGGCTGCAAGCGTAACTGTTAAATCATTACCAATCACTTTGTATGCAATTTGATTTACGACTTCGGGAATGACTGGATTGACTTTTCCAGGCATAATTGATGACCCTGGTTGCATTTTTGGCAAATTAATTTCATTGAAACCTGCCCTTGGACCAGAACTTAACAATCGCAAGTCGTTTGCAATTTTGGAAAGTTTTACTGCAAGCCTTTTTAAAGCAGACGAAACCATTACGAAAGCCCCAGTGTCTTGTGTTGCCTCGACAAGATTTTCGGAATGAACAAGTGGCAAGCCAGTAATTTCCCGCAGATATTCCAGGGCAAGCGTTCGATATTGAGGATGGGTGTTGATTCCAGTGCCAATTGCTGTTCCGCCAAGATTGACTTCCAATAGAAGATTTTTGTTATTATTAATTCTTTCGATCTCTTCTTCAAGTGTTACAGCGAAAGCCTCGAACTCTTGACCAAGCGTCATTGGCACAGCGTCTTGCAACTGTGTCCTTCCCATCTTTAAAATATGGGCAAATTCTTGCCCCTTTTGATGAAATGATTCTATCAAGTCTTCTAGCACTGGCATAAGTTTTTGAATAGCATAGATAAAAGCAATTCGGAGTGCCGTCGGATATACATCGTTAGTTGACTGCGAAAGATTTACGTGGTTGTTTGGATGGCAATACTGATATTGCCCAAATTCATACCCCATTATTTCAAGTGCTCGATTTGCTATAACTTCGTTGGCATTCATATTTGTTGAAGTTCCTGCCCCGCCTTGAATCATATCGACGACGAAATGCGTGTGGAAACGCCCGTCGATTATTTCCTTGCAGGCTTGGACAATAGCGTCTTTTATGTGAGTGGGAAGTAAGCCAAGATGGTGATTTGCCAAGGCACAAGCATATTTGACTTGTGCAAGTGCTACGATGAGTTCTGGGAAATGGCTAATAGGAATACCAGTGATTGGGAAATTTTCCAATGCTCGCAATGTTTGTATGCCATAATAGAATTCGTATGGAACTTCCCTTTCACCAAGCAAGTCGTGTTCAATTCGAACTCGTCCAGAAATATATTGTGCTGCGGCGTTCACAACTTGGTTCGTCGATTGTCGCATTCTTCGGGAAATCACACGACTAATGCCAGAAATAACCTTCGAGGCAATTTCGGTATTCTGTTTCAATATATTTTGAAATTTATCTCTACTTAAAAAAATGACTTGCGTGTGTTCTTTTGCAATTGCATTAGTCGAGTGTGGGTAATCGTCGAGCAAAGCACCTTCGGATAGAAAGTCATATTTCCCAAAGAAAGCCAGTCTTTTCTGCTCGCCAAACGGTGATTTTTTGAATAACTCAATTCGTCCATCTTTTACAATATACATTCCTTCTCTTGGTGAGTTTTCGACAAACAAGTATTCATCGGGTTGCAATTCCAAAAATTCTATGTTTGGAATTATTTCCAACAGTTCTTCATCTTTCAAATTTCTAAATATTTCAACTTTTTTGAAAAATTCAACTAATGTTTCCATAAATTACCCTTTTTGAACATAGAGAAATTTTCTTTTTCCATACTTGATTAATTTTTTCGTTGACAAATCAATTCTTTCGTTAATGTCTGAAATTCGGTTCCCATCGACGTAAACTCCGCCTTGTTCAATCATCCTTCTGGCTTCCTTTTTGGAAGGAGATAGCCCAGTCGCAACAAGAATTTCAACGAGCGGGCATTCTGGATTGTCTATGTTTAACGCAAAAGTTTCGACTTCGTCGGGAATTTCTTTTTTAGCAAATATTTTTTCGAATTCTTGATGTGCTTTTTCTGCTTCTTCCTTGCTGTGGTACAAACTTACAATACGCTTTGCAGTTTCAACTTTTGCATTGCGTGGATGCAATATTCCACTTTGGAGTTCATTTTCAAACTTTTGCAATTCGTCTGCGTTGGGAAATGTTGCATATTTATAGTATTTCAAAATCAACTCGTCTGGTATGGACATCACTTTACCAAACATTTCACGAGGCGAGTCTGTAATGGCAATGTAGTTGCCCAATGATTTGCTCATCTTTTCCTTGCCGTCGGTACCTTCAAGGATTGGCATAAGAACTATGCATTGAGGTTCAAGTCCGTATGCTTTCTGTATTTCCCTTCCAACAATCAAGTTGAACTTCTGGTCGGTACCGCCAAGTTCGACGTCGGCTTCGATTGCAACGGAATCCATTGCTTGTGCCAGCGGGTATAAAAATTCGTGTATGCTAATTGGAATACCATTTTTAAAGCGAATCGAGAAATCGTCACGTTCAAGAATCTGTGAAACAGTATACTTGGACGCCAATCTTATCACATCGGAGAAAGTCATTTTTCCAAGCCACTCTGAATTGAACCGCACTTCGAGGTTCTTCGTTGAAAGTATCTTTGTGGCTTGTTCAAGATATGTTTTCCCGTTGATTCTGGTTTCTTCCAGAGTCAATGCTGGTCGGGTTTTGCTTCTCCCCGATGGGTCGCCAATCATTGCCGTGAAGTCCCCGACGATGAGAATTGCTTTGTGTCCAAGGTCTTGAAATTGACGCAATTTTCTTAACACGACCGAATGACCAATATGTAAATCGGGTCTACTTGGGTCGCAACCCAATTTAATATTCAAAGGTTTGTTAGTTCGATAGGATTTTTCAATTTTTTGTACAAGTTCGTCTTCTGGAAAGACTTCGACAGCGAAACTTTTAATTATGTCCATCTGCTCGTTAACTGGTGGAAACATTGCAACTCCTTATAATTTGACTTTTTTCGATAATTCTCTTTGCAAATCTTTTTTCTTTATATCTTCTCGTTTATCATACTTCTTTTTACCTTTGACAAGGGCAAGTTCTAACTTTACAAATGGACCTGAAAAATAAACAGAAAGCGGTATCAAAGTTAAACCACCTTGCTCGATAGCTGTTTTTAAGCGGATAAGTTCCTTTTTATGCAACAAAAGTTTTCGTTCCTTCGTTGGGTTGTATTTTGGGTCGTTCGACTGTTGATATGGACTAATATGTAAATTTCGCACATAGAGTTCCAAACTTTCTAAATTGTTTCTTTTCGATTTCCCTCTCTTCTTTTCAAAAATACAATATGCATCTTGTATTGAACATTTGCCTTGGCGGATGGACTTAACTTCGGAGCCAGAAAGAACAATCCCAGCCTCGAATTTTTGCAATATTTCGAAATCGTGCAAAGCCTTTTTGTTTCGTACAACAACTTTAACTTTTCTGTCGCTTGGTTTCGTTCCCATTGAAACCCGAAAAATAGTTAAATAACGAAATAATTTTCTATTTGTTTTTAAATCTCAATGATTACAATTGCAGTTGCAACAGTATTTATATGCGAAAGGCTTACAAAAATTTTATATTTACCCCACTTTTCCAGTAGTTCCCCATAAAGGTCGACCTCTGGTTTGCCGTTATTACTATTTTTAATTCCGACTTCGTTTAGTTTGAAACCTTGCGTCAAACCTGTTCCGATTGCTTTGCTAAAAGCCTCTTTTGCCGAAAATCGGACAGCATAGTGAACCCATTTGGATTCTTTGAACTCCTCGCAATATTCTATTTCTTTTTCGGTAAAAACTCTTTTTAAAAACCTTTCGCCGTAATTTTCAATTGCTTTCTTAATTCTATCGACTTCTATGATGTCAATGCCAACCCCAACAATCACAACAAACCTTTTCTTTTTTTCAACATTTCGACAATTTTTGGTAAACCAACGGCAGAAGTTGTTGAAATTTTGAAATCTGCAAAGGATGAAAGACTTGTCGGATTTGGATTAACCTCGACCAGGACTGCTCCCGACCTTTTTGCAATGTATGGCAAACTTGCAGCGGGGTAGACTTCTGCGGATGTACCAATTGAGAAGAACACATCACAATCCATTGCGGCTTCCTCTGCTTGTTGGATAGCATCGGGTGGAAGCATTTCGCCAAACCAGACAACCGATGGGCGAATCAATCCGCCACATTTTGGACAACGTGGAATTTGTCCCTCGGGTAAATCTGTCTCGCCGTAGTATGGTTCTTTGCAGTTAAAGCAGTGGTTATCGATTATGTTGCCGTGCAGTTCAATCACATTTGTTGAACCCGCACGCTGGTGCAATCGGTCGACATTTTGTGTAATTAAGGTAAATTGCGGAAAAAGTTTTTCGAATTCAACGAGTGCATAGTGTCCAGCATTTGGTTGTGCTTTGTTGACCACTTCTCGTCGATATTGATACCATTCCCAAACTCGTTGTGGATTAGACATAAACCCATCGATACTTGCCAGTTCCATTGGGTTGAATTTTGCCCACAAGCCGTCGGGGTCGCGGAATGTTTTGATTCCGCTTTCTGCCGAAACCCCAGCCCCAGTTAAAACTGCAACATAATTTGCTTTTTCGAGTATGTCGATTAATCTTTCTGGTATTTCCATTTCCACACCAATTTATGTTAGTTTTCCTTTGGCGGTGGTTCGCTTAATAGCAATTGACCAGGATTTTGTGTGTATTCCCTAATTAATTTTTGTAGAAGAGCATTCGACCTTTTTAATCCGAATATAAGTTCATTCAACGAATAGGTAACGAGTTCTGCCTTTGTGCCGAAAGAATAGACGACAGTATTCCCGAAATTTACAAGGCTGTCTACTTTGTTAAATGTTTTATCAATTCTGTTAGATAATTGCATTGCATTGACTTCTTTTTGGAGGGAATCCGCAAAGTTTTCCAATTTGTTTGTAATGCGTGTGATATTTGCAGACGCTTGTTCCAACTCTTCAATGATTTTGGTTGTATCTATTTTCGAAGCGAAAGATTTCAAATGTTCGGTGGTTTGTTCAAGGTTTTGGATTGTTTGAAGTAGTTCTTCGTTGGATAAAAAATCAGTAGCAGTTTGCAGAAAATTTACCACGCTCGTCGAAACTTCTCTAAATTGAAACTCCATCAAACGATTAACTACTTCTCGAACACCGGCTTCGAGTGTTTCGATGCCCGAAGGTGCAGATTTAATATATGGGAAAGGCGGTTGAAATGGAATTTTTGGATACCAATTCAAAACGAAAGGGTCGTTGGAATAGAACAATTGCAAAAAACGACCACCAGTTAAACCAGAAAATTCAATTTTTACGCGTAGACTATCGGTAACTTTTACAGTTTTTTCCAAAATCATTATGATTTCAATCATTTTTCCGTCGGGTGCGACGCGAATATCATAAACACTTCCCACTGGAACACCAAGATATTTCACAGGAGTGCCTTTCGTAACTCCTTCGACCGAACCCTCGAAGTATGTGACGTAATAAACATTTTCTTTAAAAAATTTTGAGGCACCGAACCAGATAAATCCGAAGCCAATCAAAACAAAACCGACAACAACAAATAATCCGATAAAAAAGTTTACTGTTATCCTATTCTTTTTCATATTATATTACAATTTATAAATCAAAAATAAGCATATTTTGATAAAATTTAAACATTTCAGATTTTGTTAGAAAACAAATTAAAAACTATATTTGTAATTTGTTTAAAAAGTTGGATGAGCGATGATTAAAAAATTATTTTTATTTGGGATAATAATTATTTTTGGAACTGCTTCACTTTATCCTTGTACAAATATCTTGGTAACGAAAGGAGCCTCGGTCGACGGCTCGGTTATGATTTCCTATAATGCCGACGCAGGCGGTTTTATGGAGCCATTATATTTTTCGCCCGCACGCGATTGGGGACCCAACGACTCTATTGAAATTTACGATTGGGACACTCACAAATATCTTGGGAAAATTAAACAAGTCCCACATACGTACCAAGTCGTTGGTCTTATAAATGAATATCAAGTATCGATTGGCGAGACCACTTTCGGCGGTCGCGAAGAATTGCGTGACACAACGGGTATCATTGATTACGGAAGTTTAATGCAATTGGCTTTGCAAAGAGCGAAAACCGCACGCGAAGCAATCAAAGTTATGACTTCTCTCGTTGCCGAGTATGGGTATTATTCCGAAGGTGAATCTTTTTCCATTGCCGACCCGAACGAAGTTTGGATTATGGAGATGATTGGAAAGGGACCTGGCCGTAAAGGAGCTGTTTGGGTTGCTTTGCGAATTCCCGACGGTTACATTTCTGCCCACGCAAATCATTCCCGAATTAGGGAGTTCCCGTTAAACGACCCAGAAAATTGTATGTATGCGCCCGATGTTATCTCATTTGCAATCGAGAAGGGATATTACAAGCCAAGCGACGGACCGTTTTCGTTCTCTGATGTTTACGACCCGCCGACCCCAGGTTCGCTTTTATATTGCGAAGGACGCGTGTGGAGTATCTTTCGTCGTGCTGCACCTTCCCAGAATTTTCCCGAAGATTACTGGCGGGCTGTCAAAGGTGCAAAGCCTTATCCGTTGTGGATAAAGCCCGACAAAAAACTATCGGTCCGCGATGTCATTAACTTAATGCGGGACCATTTCGACGGAACCCCTTACGACTTGAAAAAAGGTTTGGCTGCGGGACCCTTTGGTTGTCCAGTTCGTTGGAAACCTCTTGTCTGGAAAATCGAGGGCGACACAAACGAATATGCCTGGGAAAGGCCTATATCCACCCAACAGACTGCCTTTGCTTTTGTTTCGCAACTTCGTGCTTGGTTGCCCCGACAGATTGGTGGAATTCATTGGTATGGTGTCGATGATAATTACACAAATGTTTATATCCCAATTTATTGTTCGATTAAAGAACCACCAGAATGTTTTCGCGTAGGAAGCATTAGCAACTTTACCCTTGAATCTGCATTTTGGATTTTCAATCTTGTTGCAAATTGGGCTTATACAAAGTATTCTTATATGTACGAAGATATTCGTAAAGTGCAAAAAGAATTGGAAGACAAATTTTTCGATTTTCAGCCGGCAATCGAAAAAGTTGCCCTTGAACTCTATAAAACGAAACCAGAATTAGCTGTTGACTTTTTAACTGATTATTCGATTTCGCAGTCAAATTTAGTAATGCGGAAATGGCGACAACTTTGGGAATATTTGGTTATGAAATACAACGATGGTTACGTCAACGACGTAACGAAAGACCACGGTAGGAAGCCCAAAGGAGTTGGCTATGGCAACGAATTCTTCAAGATGTTTATTAAAGAAAGACCTGGTTATTATGATGTAAAATGGCGCGAAAAGCCGGAAACTTTCTACAATAAAGAAGGAAAAGCGACCGAAGGGTCGAAATAGAAAAAGGGCTACCAAACGGTAGCCCTTTTTTACTTCTAAAATTAACTTTTAGAAACCCTTGGGGCAATGCAAGCAACGATAACGGTTTCCGGGGAAAGTTCAAATTCAAAACCTTCGCTTTGTATATCAGAGATATGAATTGCCTTACCAATTTTAAGATTAGAGATATCGATTTCGAAATGAGTTGGAATTCGGTCGGGGAGACATTTTACTCTGACTTTCGAAAGACTTTGCTGTAAAGTGCCACCTTCGCGAACTCCAACCGGCTGCCCTTTTAACACGATTGGTACTTCCACCGAAAGACGGCTACCTTCGTGAATACCAAACAAATCGAAATGTGAAATTGTGTCTTTCAAAGGGTCAATTTGAACGTCTTTCAAAATGCATTGATATTCTTTTTCTTCTCCTTCGATTTGCAATCGAACAATCTTTGTTTCGGAAGTGTGAACAATTGGTCGAAGTGGTTTAGGCTCGGCAACAATAGGTATTGGTGCGATATCTTTTGTGTAGAATATACCTGGAATCAAGCCTTTTTTTCGAAGATTTTTTGCTTCGGTTTTGCCAGTTCCTCTTTTCTTAACTTTTAGAATTACTTCGCTCATTTTAATTTCCCAATTTATTAACCAACATTATCTTTCAATTTCAAACAAAGAACTTATAGAACGATTATCGTGGGTTCTTATTATTGCCTCGGCAAATAATTCAGCCACAGAAACAACTTCAATCTTCTCCAAACTTTGCTTTAAAGGTATTGTATCCGTAACAAACATCTTTGTGATGGCAGTAGAATTAGAAATTTTTTCGTAAGCATTTCCAGAAAATACTGGATGGACACATACTCCATAAATTTCGAGTGCACCGTGTTTTTTCAATGCCTCCGCACATTCGACAAATGTTGTTCCAGTATCGATTAAATCATCCACCATTATTATATTTTTTCCATCTGGGTTTCCAATAATATTTACAACCTCGGCGACATTATGTTCTGGCCTTCTTTTGTCGACCAGGATTAGATCCAAATTCAGACGCTTTGCATAGGCTCGGGCTGTTCGGGCTGCGCCAATATCCGGGGCAGCAACAACAAAATTGCTCAGATCCAAATGGAAAAGCCTTCGAATCAGCACTGGCGAAGCATAAAGATGATCGAATGGAATATCGAAAAAGCCTTGAATTTGAGAACTGTGGAGATCGATTGTAATGACACGGTCGGCGCCAGCGCGTGTGATTAAATTTGCAATAAGTTTTGCACTAATTGAAACACGTGGCTGGTCTTTACGGTCTTGTCGAGCATAGGCAAAGTATGGAATAACAGCAGTTACTCGCTTTGCCGAGGCTCGTTTTGCTGCATCGATTAAAAGCAAAAGTTCAAGCAGATTATCTGCTGGCGGATTTGTTGACTGAATTATAAATAAATCAACGCCACGGATATTCTCTTCGTATTTTACCCAAATTTCACCATCACTGAAATTTTTAATGGTAACATTGGTTAAGTCAACTCCAATATAATCAGCAATTTTATTGGCAAGCGGAACATTGGACCTACCGCTTGCAATTTTAAAATCCAGCATTTCACAACCAAAAAAAATTTAGCAGGGATGGCAGGATTCGAACCTGCGAATGTCGGCTCCAAAGGCCGATGCCTTAAACCACTTGGCTACATCCCTGTTTCTTAAACTACAAAATTAGTAAAAATTTTTTTTGTATACAAATTCGAATTTATTTTAATTATTTTTATAAGTTTGGCCTAATTACAACAAAAAAAGCAACATTATTTAAATTTCCAAATTTTTAAAAATTAAATATATATCTTTTTTTATAGATTGAATATTGGTTATCAAACAGTAGTCAGTTACAGAAATTAGAATATTGCCAGTTTTTCGAGCAAATATTCCTAATTTTGTTTTTTTATAAATATTTTGGTAAACATAATGGAAACGAAAAAATTTGCTGTAATGGATGGAAACGAAGCCGCTGCATACGTGGCTTTCCGTGTTAATGAGGTTATTGCAATTTATCCTATCACTCCCTCCTCGAATATGGGAGAGTGGTGTGACGAATGGGCTGCAAAAGGCTATAAAAATATTTGGGGTGTAACCCCAACTGTTGTAGAAATGCAAAGCGAGGGTGGTGCTGCGGGTGCAGTCCATGGGGCTTTGCAAGCGGGAGCATTAACGACTACTTTTACAGCGGCGCAAGGATTGCTTTTGAAAATCCCAAATATGTTCAAAATTGCTGGTGAACTGACCCCGACGGTTTTTAATATTAGTGCAAGAACAATAGCCACCCACGCACTATCGATTTTCGGCGACCATAGCGATGTGATGGCGGCAAGAACAACTGGTTTTGGTATGATAGCATCTGGTTCGGTTCAAGAAGTAATGGATTTGGGTTTAATTTCATATGCTTCCTCATTGAAATCGCGTATCCCAATGATTCACTTTTTTGACGGCTTTAGAACTTCACACGAAGAAAATAAAATCGAAGTTGTTCCCGATGAAATTATGCGCCAAATGATACCCGATGACCTGGTCCGCGAACATCGTCTTCGAGCGTTGAATCCAGAAAGACCAGTTATTCGAGGAACAGCCCAAAACCCCGATGTCTTCTTCCAAAACCGGGAAACAGTGAACAAATTCTACCTTGCCTGTCCCGATATAGTTCAAGAACAAATGGATAAATTTGCCGCTCTGACTGGTCGGCAATACCATTTATTCGATTACGTTGGACATCCCGAGGCTGAAAGGATTCTCGTTTTGATGGCTAGTGGCGGCGAAACTGCCGAAGAGACAGTTAAATATCTTGTGAAAAATTACTATGAAAAAGTTGGGGTTATCCGAGTCCGCCTATATAGACCTTTCAGTATTAAACACTTCATTGATGCCTTACCTTCAACTGTCAAAGCAATTGCTGTGCTCGACAGAACGAAAGAACCTGGCGCCCCTGGTGAACCTTTGTACCAAGATGTCGTAAATGCAATTTATGAGCATTACAATAATGGAACTCCAAAATTCAAGCAATATCCCAAAATAGTCGGTGGTAGGTATGGCTTGTCCTCGAAAGAATTTACTCCGGCAATGGTTAAGGCTGTTTTGGATAATCTTAAACTTGACAAACCGAAAAACCATTTCACTGTTGGTATAATTGATGATGTTACTTTCACAAGTTTAGACTTCGACCCAGAATTTTCTATCGAATCCGATAAAGTCGTTCGGGCTATGTTCTTTGGCTTGGGTTCGGACGGTACAGTTGGTGCAAATAAGAATTCAGTTAAAATCATTGGTGAACATACAGATTTATATGCCCAAGGCTACTATGTTTACGATTCCCGCAAAGCCGGAACTTTGACAGTTTCGCATTTGCGCTTTGGTCCCGAGCCAATCAAAGCACCATATTTGATTACCAAAGCAAATTTTGTTGCTTGCCACCAGACAGTGTTTGTAGAAAAATATCATATGTTGGACAATTTGGTTTCCGGCGGGACATTTCTCATAAATGCTCCATTCGAGGGAGAGGAGTTGTGGAATTTCTTCCCCAAAACTGTTCAAGAGCAAATCCTGAATAAGAAATTACGTGTTTTTTACATCGACGCCCAAAAGGTAGCCGAAGAGAGTGGTATGGGTAGGCGAATAAACACAATAATGCAAACTTGCTTCTTTGCTATTTCTGGCATACTACCTCGAGACCAAGCAATACAAGCAATCAAAGACTCGATTGTTAGAACTTATGGAAAGAAAGGCGAAGATATCGTTAGTAAGAACATACAAGCAGTAGAAAATACTTTGGCAAATCTTAAAGAACTTGAAGTTCCACAAAAGATTACTGCAACTTGCGACATTCGTCCCCCAGTTCCAGACTACGCCCCAGAATTCGTAAAGAAAGTAGAAGGACCAATGATTGCTGGGCGCGGGGATTGGCTTCCAGTAAGCGTTTTCCCTGTCGATGGTACCTGGCCTACTGGGACAACGCAATACGAAAAGAGAAACATTGCTTTAGAAATTCCAGTTTGGGACGAAAAGATTTGTATCCAATGTGGCAAATGTGCATTTGTTTGTCCACACGCCACTATTCGTATCAAGGTATTTGAGCCAAAATATTTGGAAAATGCCCCACCGACATTTAAATACACAGATGCTCGCGACAAGGAATTTGCTGGTTTGAAGTATTCAATTCAAGTTGCCCCAGAAGACTGCACTGGTTGCGGTGTTTGCGTCGAGGTTTGCCCAGTGAAAGACAAGACCAATCCGAAACACAAGGCTTTGGATATGATGCCGCAATTACCATTGCGCGAGCAAGAGGCAGTGAATTGGGACTTCTTCCTTAAAATTCCAGATTTCGATAGAACAAAGATTAAAGTTACTACAATTCGTCAGCAACAACTTCAAAGGCCTTTGTTTGAATTTTCGGGTGCTTGTGCTGGGTGTGGTGAAACTCCATATGTTAAACTTGTTTCCCAACTATTTGGCGACCGAGCAATAATTGCCAACGCAACTGGATGCTCTTCAATTTATGGTGGAAATTTGCCGACTACGCCTTGGACAAAGGACGAAAATGGAAGAGGACCCGCCTGGTCGAATTCGCTTTTCGAAGATAATGCAGAATTTGGATTTGGTTTTCGGCTTGCTATTGATATTCAAAAGGAAATTGCAACCAACTTGCTAAAAAGCCTTGCTTCCTATGTCGGAGAACAACTTGTTGACGAAATAATCAATGCAAAGCAAAAGACTGAATCCGACATCTACGAACAACGCCAACGTGTTAAGATTCTTGTTGAGAAGTTAAAAGAAATCGATACCCCAGAGGCTAAAAAATTAATTACAATTGCCGATTATTTTGTTAAGAAGAGTGTCTGGATTATTGGTGGTGATGGTTGGGCATACGACATTGGTTATGGTGGGCTCGACCACGTAATTGCAATGGGCAGAGACGTCAATCTTTTGGTGCTTGATACAGAAGTTTATTCAAACACTGGTGGTCAAGCCTCGAAAGCCACTCCTCTTGGAGCAGTTGCCAAATTTGCCGCCAATGGTAAACCCGCATTCAAGAAAGATTTGGGCTGGATGGCAATGAGCTACGGTAATGTTTACGTTGCAACTGTGGCTTTCGGAGCAAAAGATGAGCATACATTGAAAGCCTTCCTTGAAGCAGAGGCTTACGAGGGTCCGTCCATAATTATAGCCTATTCACATTGCATTGCCCACGGAATTGATATGAGCCAGCCATTGAAGCAACACAAACTCGCTGTTGATACAGGACAATGGATACTATATCGCTACAATCCAGAACTTGCAAAAGAGGGTAAGAATCCATTGATTCTTGATTCAAAAGAACCTAGTTTGCCGATTAGTCAATATATGAACACTGAAATTCGTTTTCGAATGCTTGCACAAAGCAAACCACAACTGGCAAAGTATTTACAAGAAGAAGCCCAAGAATATGTTAAGAAACGTTACGAAAAGTATAAATATCTTGCTGAAATGAAATTTAGTTCGAATGGTAACCAATGAACAGATTTTTAGATAAATATTATCTTTTACAAAAAGGGCTGTCGTTTGGACGGCAGCCCACTTTTTTGGATAAGCATTTCAAAAATTTATGAGGAATATATGGATATTACAACAAAATATCTTGGAATGACATTAAAATCACCGTTGGTTGCTTCTGCTTCGCCATTGACTGAGGATTTAAAAAACTTGAAGAAATTGGAGGATGCTGGCGCTGCTGCTGTAGTTCTTCCTTCAATTTTCGAAGAGCAACTACGTGCTGAACAACACGATTTGCATTTTTATACAACCCAAGGGACCTATTCTTATGCCGAATCTCTAACATATTTCCCCGAATTTGACCAATATAGGTTCGTTACAGATAATTATTTGGAATTGATTCGCAAGGCGAAGGAAAATCTTTCAATCCCAGTTATAGGTAGTTTGAACGGTGCTACAATTGGTGGTTGGACTAAATTTGCAAGAAGGATTGAAGAGGCTGGTGCAGACGCTCTTGAGTTGAACATTTACTTTATTCCAACTGATTTGAATCAAAGTGGAGAAACAGTTGAAAATACTTATCTTGAAATAATCAAGAGCGTGAGGTCGGCGGTAAAAATTCCAGTAGCAGTGAAGCTGAGTCCATTCTTTTCGAACTTTGCAAATTTTGCAAAAAAAATAGAGGCAACTGGTGCTAATGCTCTTGTCCTTTTCAATCGGTTTTACCAACCCGATGTTGATTTGGATAATCTTGAGGTAAGACCGTCAATTCATTTAAGTACTTCGCACGCAAACCGTTTGCCAATGCGTTGGATTGCAATTCTTAAGCATAAAATAAATATGGATTTTGCTGCAACCAGTGGAATACATACTTCCGACGATGTTGTAAAAATGCTTCTTGTCGGGGCAAATGTTACTATGCTTTGTTCTGCTTTGTTGAAAAATGGTGTTTTCTACCTATTGCAACTTGAAAAGGAACTAATTGAATGGATGGAAGAACACGAATACGAAAGCGTCCAGCAGATGATAGGTGTTATGTCGCAAGAAAAGACACCTAACCCAACCGAATACGAAAGAGTCCAATATGTTAAAGCAATATCTTCGTATAAACTCTAAACGAAGAATTTCCGACAAAGATTTTGTTGGAAATTAGATTAAAATTTATCTTGTAGATTTTCGAGGAGAACCTTATGATTGGTTCTCCTGTTTCTTTTGCTTCTCGTATTGCTGGATTTTTGCTTTATCTGGTGCTAAAATTACAGAAATTCTTTTTCCTTCGGATTTAAGTGATTGGTCTATTTTGCTAATGTCGCTTAATTCTTGGATAAACCTATTAAGGAGTTCTTCTCCAACCTCTTGATGCATAATTTCGCGTCCACGAAAGAAGACCGAGGCTTTAACTTTGTTGCCTTCGAGAAGGAATTCCCGCGCATGTCGGACTTTGAAGTTGAAGTCGTGGGTATCTGTTCTCCATTTAAAGCGAATTTCTTTAAGTTGTTGTTGGGCTTGTTTTTTGCGTTCGGCTTTTTCTTTCTTTTGCTGCTCAAAAATAAATTTACCATAGTCGATGATTCGAGCAACTGGCGGGTCGGCTTGTGGGGCAATAAGCACCAAATCCAAGTCTCTTTCGCTGGCAATTTTCAAGGCTTCGCGTGTTGGGTAAATACCAATCATCTTCCCCTGCTCGTCGATTAATCGAACTTGTTCGACCCGAATTTCGTTATTTACTTTGTACTTAGGTTCCGATTGTTTCCCGCGGATGGGTGGTTTGGAAGGCGTAAAGTTTGAACTTTTCAATTATCCCCTTAAATTTGTTCATAAAAACATTTAAAAATACAAAAATAATAAGAATTTTCAATAAACTATTTGCCTTTCACAAAAATTTCTTAATTTTCTATTTCAATCAATTCATTGTTGGTATGAAAAAGTTTAATTACAACTCGTCGCTTTTTTCAATACTTTTGATTTTCTCTTTATTGTTGTCACTTGTATCTTTGTTCGACCAAATATTAAAGCAAACGCCTTTGAATTATTCTTTTCTATTTTCAACTCCTTTCCTTTTGACAATAATACTACTATTTACATTTTCTTTTCATTATTTTTCTTCGAAAGTTATTAAGGAAGAGTTAAATTCCTGTATAAAACAAAAGTCAATTTTTGATAGCATTTCTGATTTGTCTTCTATTGGAATTATTTTTGCCAACTACCAAGGAGAGATACTATTTGCAAATAATGGGGCAAAAGAAATTTTAAATATTTCCAGTTCTACAAATCCTAATCTTTTTGATTATTTGCCGCTTCGAAACGAAATTGAAAATGACAAAAAGTTCTTGGAAACAGGCGAAACTTATTTTAGAACAAACGAACTTAATGCAGTTGAGGGTACAGTTGAAATTTTTTGCAAGGATGCCACTTTCTTAGATGAACCGGGGCTTTTAATTTTTATTAATAAATCTACGCCCAAAAGTCGAACCGAGGCTATGTATCAAGCATTACTCGATGTTATGGACACTGCCGTTGTTTTTGTTAACAAAGATGGATATATCGTGAGTTGTAACAATGCATTTTTAAATTTTTTTGATATTGATAAAAAAGAAATTTTGGAAACAACAATTTTGGAGGGTTTCTTTAAAATCCCAACAGTAAAAAGGTTACCAGAGGAAAGAAAAAATTATTTAAAAAATAAAATTATTGAGATTCTGACTAATGGCGACATTTCTAAATTTCCTAAGGTTTTTAAAGGCAAATTTATAAAAGGGAACAAGACCTATCATTTCATTCAAAGGCTCTTCAAAATAGATTTAGTGGATGGTGATTATTTAATAGCAGGTTTGGTTACCGATATCACAGAATTACAAAATTTAATCGACCAGTTGAATGAATTAAACTTACAGTTGGATAATAAAGTTAAAGAAAAAACGGAAGAATTGGCAAAGACTATTGTGGATTTGCAGGAAGCAAACAAAAAACTTGCCGAGGAAATTGAAAAAAGAAAGGTTTTCGAGAAAGAATTAAAAAAGAGCGAGGAGAACTATTGGAACTTCATTGACAATCTTCCCGTTGGCGTTTATCGTACTACTCTTGATGGGAATTTTATAATTGCGAATCGAACCTTGGCAAGAATCCTTGGTTGCAAAGATGTTGAAGAATTGAAACGTGTCTCTGCAATAGAATTTTACAAGACAAGGGAAAAGAGAAATGAAGTGCTTCAACAACACTCTCAAGAGAAGCAAAATCTGGTTAAAGTTGAGACAGAATTGATTACCAAGGATGGAAGACGAATTTTCGTAAATGATTATGGACGTTCTTTATTTAATCAAGAGACTGGGGAGGTTCTTATTGATGGAATTATCGTTGACGTAACAGATAAATATCAAATTGAAAAGGAATTGGAAAAGAATGAGAAACGATTCAGGGAACTTTTCGAAAACCTTAACGAAATTCTTTTTCAAATGACAGAGGAAGGCGAAATTCTTTTAGTCTCTCCTTCTGTTGAAGAAGTGCTTGGATTCAAACCAGAGGAATTGAAAGGGGAGAACTTTTCTAATTTATTAGAAAAACCCAATTGGTTCGAACGAATTAAGGAAATTTTACTCGAAAAAAAAGAAGCAAGGAGTGTCCTTATTAGTTTCAAAACTTCAAACAACGAGATTAGATTTTTAAAGGGTGATTTCTTCCTTTTTGAACCTGAACCTGGGATTCAATATATTCAAACCCTTCTTCGGGATGTTACCGATGAAATTGAAAATCAAAACTTTATGAGTTCGATTTTTACAATCTTTCGAACCTTCAACCAAGAAAGAGATTTGTTCGAAATCGCCGACAACATAATGAAAGCCTTGGAATATTTAACAAACGTTCGAAACTTTATTTTTGGAGTTGTTGACGAGGAAGACAATTCTTTAAAAATTATTAAGCATATTGATAGGTTCGGTAACCGTTTCTTTAAATTATCACTTTCAGATGATAGTAATCCTATCATTAAATGCATTCATAACCAAAAAATTTCCTTATATCAGGACAAAGACCTCGATAGTTTTTGGTTCGATAAACGATACCAGCCACCATCAGCGTTGGTTACAATCCCTTTGTTATCACGGAGTGGGGTTATTGGTGTGATTGCAATTTATTCCTACTCTTCGGAGAAACTGCTTACTAAAGCACACACATATTATTTGAACACCCTTGCCGAGCAGATTTCTTTAGGTTTGGAGCGAAAACTTCTTGCAGACAAACTGAGAGTTCAACTTAAATTATTCGAAGTCCTTATAGAATCTATTCCCTATCCTATTTATTACAGAGACCTTATTAATAAAAAATATAGATTTTGTAATTCGGCTTACGAGGTGTTTGCAGAAAGACCAAAGGCAGAAATTATTGGAAAAACTCCAGATGAAATCTTTGATAAAGAAATTGCAGAGTTCCTTTATGAAAAAGATGATGAAGTCATATCGAAGCAAAGCACCCAAGCATACGAGTTAATCAAATCAGATAGCAAAGGAGAAAGAAAAATCTATCTATCGATTCGTTCCCCAATAATTATTGAACAGTTGAACGAAAAAGCAGTTGTTGGAATTTTAATAGATATCACTGAAAGAAGACAATACGAAGAGGAATTGCAAAAAGCACTTGAATATAACAAGTTGATTCTCGACCTTGTTCCAGTTGCAATCTTTACCATTGATACAGATACGAAGATTACATCTTGGAATAAATTTGCTGAGGAAATTACT
This sequence comes from Candidatus Kapaibacterium sp., assembly GCA_013414795.1. Taxonomy (GTDB): domain Bacteria; phylum Bacteroidota; class Ignavibacteria; order Kapaibacteriales; family UBA2268; genus Naka2016. The sequence continues at coordinate 878,073 of CP058732.1, read as the reverse complement.
GGATATACATTTGAAGAAGTAGTCGGGAATAGTTGCTTCCTTTGCGATAATATAAATGTATTTCGTAGATGCGAGATAATAGACAGACAATACGATAGTACCCCATTCGAAAAGGTGATGAAATTCAAAAATAAAAGTGGGAGAGAACTTATTATTTCCAAAAAGGCTACGCAAATGAGAGATAGGAATGGGAATCTTATTGGTGGAATTGAAGTTTTCGAGGATATAACATTGAAAGAGGAATTCCAAAGAAGGCTTTCGTACCTCGCAGAAACCAATTCCCGCTTGGCTTCAATTTCAAATTTAGCAATAAATGTGGAAGACAAAGAAACTCTTATTGATGTTCTGCTTCCCGTTGTGCTTCAAATTTCAAATTCAAAAGGTGTTTGCTTTATCGAAGGTAGCCAAATTCACGAGAACTTCACATTAACACGTTTGATTGATTATAAATTCAGCGAAAAACAAATTTCTTCGTTGTTTATCCCCATCGAAAAGTTTGTTAATACTTATCTTGGCAAAGTTTTTTTGCAAAGAGAATCTCTGGTAATTGATTCTGCATCGGAAGACAGATTAATTGCGGAATTAAGTTTCTTGAATGGAGAAAGATTGGTTATTGTTCCGCTTCAAAGTGGCGAAGAAGTGTATGGTTTACTGATAGTTTATGGGAAGGAGGAAGAATACACCGAAGAAATATCCTTGATTGAACGATTTGCTTTGATTTTTGCCACAAATGTCGATAGAATACGATATCAATCTGAACTGCAGAATCTTCTCATTAAGCAATTTCAAATAAACGAACTGCATTCTAACTTTATTAATCTAATCTCCCACGAGTATAGGACACCACTTCAAGCAGTGATACTTTCAGCGGAAATCTTGAAGAAGCATTTCGATAAGTTAACACCCGAACAAAAGGAAAAGCAATTTCAAAGAATAGAAAAAGCAGTGAAAGAGATGAATGATATGCTGGAAAATGTTATTCTTTTCAATAAATTATCCCAACCGAAAGAAAGAGTCAACCTTGAACTTGTTGATTCAAAAGTTTTCTTTGAAAGCCTGCTTCGTGATTATATTCTTTACTATCAAGACACTGCTAAAATTAACTTCAAGCTTCATACCAAACAGAAGAAAGTTAATGTGGATTACAAACTTTTGCAGATTATATTTGGAAATATTATTTCTAACGGTGTTAAATATTCACAACCTAATCCAGAAATAGATATTGATATAAATATTCTTAACGATAAAATTCATCTTAAATTTAGGGATAATGGTATAGGGATAAGTAAAGAGGAAATTCCTTATATTTTTGAACCATTTTATCGTGGTAAAAACATTAAAACTATTTCTGGAACTGGGCTTGGCTTGTCGATTGTAAAAAACGCTGTCGATTTGCTTGGTGGTCACATCAATGTTGAATCTGAATTAGGCAAAGGAACTACTTTTGAAATAGAGTTGCCTTTGATGTAGTTTATGGCAAAGGAATTTCCCTTGCTCCGAAAAGATTAATTATTGTTTGCTCTACTTCGCTATAATTATTTTGAGAGGATTGGTCTGTTTTCTCCTCGCTTTGTGTTTTTGAATTTTCTGATAAATTGGTCTTAACTTTGGAATTAACTTTTTCCGATTGAATTATTTCAATATCATAATCGCTTCCAAAGAATTCTTTAACCGCAATTTTTAATGCTCTTTTCTTGGAATTAACATTTTCGAAAACAAAATCATTTTTAGCAATGATAATAATTTGTTTGTTTTTGAACTCAACATCCAAAAGATTACTCGTGAAAAAGCCCTTTAATCCATTGAATTTTGTGTTATACTTTTCGAGAAATTTATCCCAACTTTTCATTTCATTTGATTCTATGGATGTATTCGAATCTTGTTTCGGTTTTTCGGTTCGTTCGGGCAAATTTGTTGAAATTGTGGTCGATTTTAATTCCCTCAATTCTTGGATAAGTTCGTTAATTTCTACAACAGTAGGCATTTCAATAATCTGCAATAGTAACAACTCGACCCTTATTCTTGGCAAAGTTGCAAACTTAATTTGCTGTTCAACAGAGGAAATTAGATTCATAATTCGAATCAAGTCCTTTTCATTGAAATTTCTGGCGGTATCTACGTATTTGTCGAATATGGATTTCGGAAGGTTCAATTGCTCTGGTTTGGATACAATTTTGAAAAAGTAAATATTTCGAAAATGTTCAAGTAAGCCAGAAAGGAATTCAGAATAATCATAGCCGTTTCTGGTTAGTTCTTCTGTAATTTCAAAAGCCAATGAGGAGTTGCCAGTTTGAAATGCATCGGATACTTTGAAGTAGTACTCGTTATCGATAATATGGAGCAACTCTTTGACCTTTTCGTATTGGATTGTTTTACCAGCGGAGGCTACAAATTGGTCGAAAATGCTTTGTGCATCACGCATCGAACCATCGGCTTTTTTTGCAAGCGTGTACAAACTCATATCGTCGATAGTGATACCTTCCGAACGAGCAATCTTTGAAATTTGTTCAATTATTGTGTTGATTTCCATTCGATGGAATTCGAATCGCTGGCATCTGCTTAAAATCGTTGGAAGCACTTTGTGTGGTTCGGTTGTGGCGAAAACAAAAATCAAGTGGCTTGGTGGTTCTTCAAGGATTTTAAGCAGTGCATTAAAAGCCGATGTCGAGAGCATATGGACTTCATCGATGATATATATTTTGTATTTCCCGCTGATTGGTGGATATTTGGCATTTTCTCTCAAAGTTCGTACGTCATCGACACTGTTGTTCGAAGCACCATCGATTTCAATCACATCGAGCGAGCGTCCTTCGAGGATAGAGATACAAGATTCACATTTGTTGCACGGCTCTGCATCAATCGGATTCTGGCAATTTACAACACGGGCAAGAATTCTTGCGGTCGTGGTTTTGCCTACTCCACGTGGTCCAGAGAAAAGATAGGCGTGGTGGATTCTGTTCATACGAACAGCGTTTTTCAATGTTTGTGTTACGTGTTCTTGACCAATAACTTCGTCAAATCGTAATGGACGCCACTTTCTTGCTGTAACGATATATTCCATTTTATACGAATTTGTAAATTTTTAAATTAACAAAAATCCTACTGGTAATAATCCGATTGAAATAATGATTAACTGGTTTAAAGGATTAATATTTTGTGGAAACAGTGATATGATAAAATTACATAAATTGCCTTTTTTTCGTCTTGATAATTTAACTTTTTGAAAATGTTTATGAAAAAAGTAATTTTATTCATCATCTGGGTTTTTGTATTATTCTATACTGGATTTGCCACGGAAGGAACTTTAAACCAGTCTATTTATTTAAGATTTAAACCGAATGTCGATTCGAAAGAAATCCAAAGCATCTTGCAAAACGAGAATTTTATTAAGTTCAATCAACTTTTGCCCCTCGAAGCCTCAATTAAATACAAGATTGGGAAGGGAGAACAACTGTTGAGTTTTAACGATGAGCAGTTGAAGAAGATTTTGAAGGCAGAAGAACCATTATTAAGAACTTATGAGGTTTTTGTAGGAAATGTTAAGGATATTCAAAAATTTTGCAACGACCTGTTGAAGAAGTACAAAGAAATAGAAATTGCTGAACCAATTTATCCCGACGAGCCTTTGTTTATTCCAAACGACCCGTATGCTTCCAATCAAACAATGCTTGCTAATATTAAAGCATTTAATCTTTGGGATACAATACAAGGCGACACAAATATCGTTATTGGCATTGTTGATACTGGAATTTTACAAAACCACGAGGATTTGTCTGGTTCGATTGCACCGAATTGGGCAGAAATTCCCGACAATAACATCGACGACGACCAAAATGGATTCGTCGACGACTATCTTGGTTGCAACTTGGCTTATGGTGAAGAACCGAATGGAGGAAATACCTACCATCCTAATGCCCACGGAACTGGTGTAGCGGGAATTGCTGGTGCAACAACAAATAATGCTAAAGGAATTGCTGGCGTTGGCTACAAGTGTAGAATTTTCCCAATTAAAGCATCGAAATTGTCGAATAGCGGGACAATCGACTATGGTTACAAGGGGATTCTTTATACTGCCATTTGTGGTTTTAAAGTGGTAAATTGTAGTTGGGGAAAAGTGAAAACGCCATCACCAATTGACCAATCTATTATTGATTATGCAATAGCACGGGATGTTGTGGTTGTCGTCGCTGGAGGAAATGTCAAAAATAGCCCAAGCGAAGTGTATTATCCAGCGGGCTACTTCGGTGTACTTGCCGTTGGAGAGGTGAACCAAGTCGACTATGTTACCCCGAACTCTATTGTTAACGAAACAATTCGGATAATGGCTCCTGGCGTTGGAAATTACATAACATTAAATTCACCAAACGGTTACGAAATTTCGAATACTGGAGGAACATCTTTTGCCGCCCCCGTTGTTGCTGGCGCAACTGCAATAGTGCGTACCGTATATCCCAATCTGGACCCTTTGCAGACGATAGAATATGTTCGTCAACTTGCTGATGAAATTTCAGAATTGAATCCATCGCAACCATATCTGATTCCAGGAAGAATCAATATTAGTAAGTTGCTGGAAATTAATCCATTCTCAATTCCTGGAATCAAGCCTATAAAGATTAACTTCCTCCATCCCGACGGCAAAGTTGACGATAGGTTTTGGCTTGGAGATACTGTGCTTGTTATGATTGATGCACACAATTATCTTGGAGGAGCCCAGAACTTACGTTTTCAACTTTCCGTTGCCGACATATTCGACAACTCACTTGAAGTTGTTGACAACGAGTTTTATTTGGACAGATTGGAGGCTAATGCTGATTTCAAAATTGGTCCCTTTTCGTTTCGCATAAAAGAAAGGAACGAATCGAAAACATTTTTGCGAGTGGATATCTTCGGAGAACAGAATTACCGTGACTTCTTTTTAATTCCATTCATTCCAACAAATTATGTCACAACATTTGAGAACGATTCAATAGTTTTTTCTATAAGCGATAAAGGAACGCTTGGTTTTTACAACACACCAAACGAAAAAGTGGGGAAAGGTGTGGCGAGCAAAACATTGGGAAATCAATTGTTCAAGGCTGGGTTAATGGTTTCCGAAGATAGTAGTAGAATTGTTACTGCACTTTTTGGATTGAACCCAGACAAAAGCGATTTCAGAATTGTGAAACCTTTTGCCTATCCGAATAAAAATATTGGTATTGTCGACGACAGTTTAGCCTCGCCTTTGGAAAGGATTGGAGTTGAAATTGAACAATTCGTTTATGTTCCACCTTTTGGAAACAAATTTTTTAAGATTTTCTTCAGAATTAGAAATATTTCTAACAGAACTTTAAAAAACCTTTCTGTGGGGTATTATCAAGATTGGGATGTTGGGCAATCATCATCTGATAACTTTGTATATCTTGAACCAGAGGCGATACCAAAGACCATTTTACCAGTTTCCGCTGCTGTGGAATTTATTCAATCTGGCGATTCTTCTGTTTTTGTTGGTGTTGGAGTACATTCGGAAAATTCTGCAAATCAACCTCAATCTGCTGGGTTAAATTCTGATTTTACTGTTACATTTTCCAAAGATAGGCAAATTCTTGCTTTGAATTCTGGCACGAAACTGCAATTCCAAGGCAAAGACGATATTTCAGTTGTAACCGGAATGAAGTTCCCTGGAGCATTTCTTCCTGGCGAGGAGCGAACTTTTTCAATGATGATTGCAATTAGTACCAGTCGGGAAGATTTGCGGAAAATTTTCCTTGAAAATATTCTTCACACCTCTGTTGATAGCAACATTGAACCAAACGTTTTGACCTTGTATCCAAATCCAGCAAAAGATTATTTATATATTGATAACCTGGACAAGGACTTCTTTTTCTCGGAGTTCCAAATTTATAATACTCTTGGTAAAATTGTTTGTGAAGGAAAATTACAAACAAATAGGATTGATGTTTCAAATCTGGAAGAAGGTGTTTACTTTATTAAAATTTCTGCGAAAGGGAAAATAGTTTATCAAAAGTTTGTAAAAATGAAGTGATAGAAAATGAAATCATATCGCAAAGAACTATGGTTTAATATTCCAAAAAGAAGAGCATTTGTGAACATTACGCCTGAAGTTCAAAAATGTGTCGACGAAAGTGGCATCAAAGAAGGACTTTGCCTTGTGAATGCAATGCACATCACTGCCAGCGTGTTTATTAATGACGATGAAAGTGGATTGCACCACGATTTCGAAGTTTGGTTGGAAAAACTCGCCCCCGAAAAGCCTTATTCACAATACAAACACAATACGTTCGAAGACAATGCTGACGCACACTTGAAAAGAACAATAATGGGTCGGGAAGTTGTGGTTGCAATTACTAATGGTAAATTGGATTTTGGACCCTGGGAGCAGATTTTCTACGGCGAGTTCGACGGTAACCGCCGAAAGCGTGTACTTGTCAAAATTATTGGTGAATAAGATGGATTGGACACAACTAATTGGTTCGATTGCGGCAATAATGACCACTACGGCTTTCGTTCCCCAGGCTGTCAAAATTATTCGAACCAAAAGCACAAGAGATATTTCGCTGGGAATGTATTTGATTTTAACTACGGGAATTCTTTTCTGGTTGATTTACGGAATTCTTCTTCGTGAACCCCCAATCATCTTTGCTAATACTATTGGTTTTACTTTAACATTTACTATTTTAATTTTGAAAATAAAGTACAGAAAAGCAGATGGATGAAATTAGGACTGAAATACTTGTAATAGGTTCTGGTGTCGCTGGTTTGGTTGCTGCTTTGACAGCAGCGGAAAAAGGAAGAGAAGTCTTAATCATCACCAAATTGCCTTCTCTTTTAAGCGGAAATTCTCCTTGGGCACAAGGAGGAATAGTTTACTTGGGAAAAAACGATTCCCCCGAGAAGTTGAAGCAAGACATTTTCGAGGCTGGGCATTGGCACAGTTGGCCCCCAGCGGTGGAATTGCTTGCCGAACACGGACCAAGGCTGGTGCGAGAGTTGCTAATTGAAAAGTATGGAGTGCCGTTCGATACAACGGACTCTGGTGAATTACATCTCACTGCCGAAGGTGCCCATTCTACGCATAGAATTGTGCATTCCAAGGATAAAACTGGCGAAACAATCCACAAAAAGTTAATTGAGGCAGTTTTAAATCATAAAAACATTAAGTATCTTGTCGACCACACTGCTGTCGATTTACTAACCCTTTCCCACCATTCCAAGCGTTCAATTGATATTTATGAAAAACCGACTTGTTTTGGTGCTTTCGTTCTCAATAATAAAACTGGTAAAGTTTTTCCAATTTATGCATTTAAAACAATTCTTGCAACTGGCGGTCTTGGACAAATCTATCTGCACACGACAAATCCGCCCGAAGCAACTGGCGACGGAATTGCAATGGCATTTCGCGCTGGGGTAAGGCTTTTGAATTTGCAATTTATTCAATTCCACCCGACCGCATTTTATAACGAACGGGACCGATTCTTGATTAGCGAAGCAGTTCGTGGCGAGGGAGGTCGGCTTATCGACAAAAATGGTTACGAATTTATGAAAGACTTCCACGAACTTGGTTCTCTTGCACCTCGCGATGTTGTTGCACGAGGTATTCATCAAACTATGCTAAAAACTAACCACCCGTGCGTCTACCTTGATATTACGCATAAAGACCCAGAGTGGATTAAATCCCGATTTCCAACCATTTATGAACATCTCCTCAACGCTGGTATTGATATGACAAAGGAACCAATACCCGTTGTACCCGCCGCCCATTATTCTTGTGGCGGTGTTGGGGTTAGCCTTCGTGGCAGAACTTCCCTCGCTCGGTTGTATGCCGTTGGCGAAGTCTCTTGCACTGGTGTACACGGAGCGAACCGTCTGGCTTCCACTTCACTTCTTGAAGCAGTGGTTTGGGGTTACAACGCTGGATTGGATGCTTCCGAAATTCATAAGAGCGATGAATACATTCCAGAGATTTTTCCTTGGAAAGAGGAGCAAGAAGAAATCGACCCAGCATTGATTGCACAAGATTGGTTGACAATTAAGAACACAATGTGGAACTATGTTGGGTTGGTTCGAACTCGCCAAAGATTAATGCGTGCTACGACAATTCTTCGTCATTTGCAGAATGAAATCGAGCAATTTTATCAGAAAGCAAAAATGAGCAAGGATATTCTTCAATTGCGTAATGGAATAATTACTGCCATCGCTGTTACTAATGCTACAATTGAGGATAAAGTAAGCCGAGGGTCTCACTATCTTGAAAATTAAAATACCCAATTTCATCGAGAAAACCTATCGCTGGGTCGATAAGTTTATCGAAAGAATCGACAACCACCATATTTTTCTCCTTTCTGCTGCAATTTCTTTTAACATATTGCTTTACATTATACCTTTGATTCTTGTTGGTATTTATATCGCCACGCTATTTTTGAATAAAAATTCCTTTATGGAATTGATTTCCAATTTGCTCTTTTCTTTTTTGCCAGAAACAGAAGAGGCATACTCTTTTGTTAGCAATCTACTTCTCGAAATTAACAACATTTTCAGTGTCAGCAGTTTCGTTGGGATTATCGGAATTTTAGTACTTTTATGGGTATCCTCTACTTTGTTCAGTTCATTGAGAAGCAGTTTAAATGTGGTTTTCGAAACCAAAGCAACGAGAATTTTTGTTATCTATAAACTTAAAGATATTTTATTAACGCTTGTGCTTACAATCTTCATTTTGTTGCTCACTTATCTTCTTCCAATTTTAATTATTATAAGTAAAACAATCATAAATGTTTTTCCAGAGTATATATCGAATTTGCTTTCCAATCTGACTTTACAAGGAATTTGGTTGGCATTATATTTCCTCTTTTTCGTTTTTATATATCGATTCATTCCAAGCACAAGAGTTCCATTCAAAATTGTTCTTATTGCTTCGGTAATTTGCACTTTGCTTAGCGAAGTTGCTCGCTATGGGTTTACGATTTATCTCAAAAGTTTTGCAAATTACAGCAAATTCTATGGGACTTATGGTTTGATTGTTTCGATTCTAATTTGGGTCTACTATCTTTTCTTTATTATTCTTTTCTCTGCTGAATTAACATTGTATCTTTTTCCAAAGTTTTATACCAAGGATAATGTTGGTAGTGAAGTTTAAACCAATTAGCAATAATTTAAAGAAGTTTATCGTTTCGTTGAAAGACAAGAAGCAAAGGAAAGAGACTGGGCTTTTCATTGCCGAAGGTTACAAAATTTGCGAGGAACTTTACAATTCCAACTATCCGACTGAACTTATTGTGGTCGAAGGAAATGCGAAAGAAACGACGATAGCACTTGCTCGAAAATTCTTTGAACGTGGCGTTGAAGTTTACACCGCTCGTCGAAGCCAATTTATACAACTTTGTGAAACTGAAACTCCGCAAGATATTCTTGCTGTTGCCCGCTCGGAAAAAATTGAAGTACCGATTGAATACCCAATTATCGTACTTGATGGAATTAGCGACCCAGGGAACTTTGGAACTATAATTAGAACTGCCGATTGGTTTGGTGTACGTACGATTGTTACTTCGCAAGACAGTGTCGAAAAGTATAATTCAAAAGTAATTCGTGGTTCGATGGGTTCCTTCTTTCGGATTAATGTAATTCAAAAAGAAGACCTTGTCGACTTTATCCAAAAACGAGTTGGAGAAGCAAAAGTCTTTGCTGCAACACCAAATGGTAAACTTCCTTTAAACAAAATTAAATTCCCAAAGAACTCGATAATCATTTTTGGCAACGAAGCACGTGGGATTTCCCCCTATGTTCTACAACTTGCCGAGACAAAATTCAAAATCGAAGGAACTGGACGTGTCGAATCGCTCAATCTGGCTATTTCCGTCGGTATTGTTCTTTACAAGTATTTTAATGAAAAGTATGAAACTTAAAACATTTATCTTATTGTTGACCCTTCTTCTGTCTTGTAAGGAATATCAAACATTTAAACTTGTCGAGTACGATGTAAAAAGGCTCGATTTGGCAAAGCCACAAAGTATTTTTTATTCAGTTTGGGATACAGCATATTTTTTAGCAACGCAAGACGGGTTCATTGCCGAATTGGATACCAACTTCAATGTTCTTGCCAAAAAGGAATTTAATAACGAGTCTTTCCAGTACATCTATGCAGACGAAGTCTTTGTTTATGCGATTTCTGAAAAGGAGTTAATTACTCTATTGAAGAGCAATTTCGAGGTAAAAAATAGAGTTTCGCTTGCAAAACTTGGTTTGAAGCAATATAGAATTGTTGGCTTCTACTTTAATCCTTTGTCGAAAACTTTCGACTTTGTGGTTACGAGGATAAAGTTGTCAATTTTTCAATACAACCCAACAAATTTCAAGAAAATGAAAACACAACGCATAGGACAAGGAGCCCAGGTCGAAAATGCATTTCAATTTTCCAAGCATTTGCTATTGATAGATAACGAGAAGAAAACCATACAAGTATGCGATATATCGCAAAACTTTTCTGTTTCGAAAACATTTAAATTTACTGGAACCAATTTCTCTTCGGGTACGTTTTTCAACCCAAATACATTGGTATTGTTAAGTGGTGAAACACGCCGAGTGTTTAAATATCACATTAATCTTCAATAAGCAATTCGAAAACCCGCAACCTAACCAAAAGTTGTTTAAAATTGTATATTAGAATTAATCTTCCCAATATTCAGTGCCGTTTTTGTCAATATAAAATTCTTTACCATTAAACTTAACCAAACACACTCCATTTCTAAATTCCCAAACTTCCTCGTATTTTGGGGGGATAATTTGCTGTCCGTTTTTATCAATGAAACCCCACTTACCATTAAGTTTTACACCCGCTAAATTTTCTTTAAAATCTCCTATAAAATCATATATGCAAGGTATGATTTCTTTCCCTTCATTTGATATTAATCCCCATTTTCCGTTTTCAATAACTTTTGCAATACCTTCTTTAAAATCCCAAGTGCGATCATATTTGCAAGATAAAATTTCATCTCCGTTTTTATTTAAAAAACCAAACTTCCCGTTGAGTTTTACTTTTGCTAAACCTTCGTTAAAAAATTCTGCTTCATCATATTTACACGCAACCACTTCCAAGCCTTCTTTGTTGACAAAGCCAAATTTTTTTCCTTTTTGAACTAAAGCAAGACCTTCGTGGAAATCCCAGGCAAAGTCATATTTGCATTTGGTAATTTCCTTATCTTCTCTATTAATTAGGACCCATTTATCATTAATTTGCACCCAGGCGAGTCCATCCGAAAAAGGATCAGCAGATTCGTATTTTGGTTTAATCACTATTTTTTTATTCCTATCGCAATATCCCCATTTGTCGCCTTTGCGGTAGGGGATAAGTTCTGATGTTTGAGCCATAAGGCTCACGCTGATTGCCATCAATACTATGGCTAAAATTAAATAAGTTGACTTTTTCATAATACACCCCCTTTTTTGTTTAATAAACTATAAATTTTTATTTTACTCTTCCCAATATTCTGTGCCGTATAGGTCAATATAACCCCATTTGCCATTGAGTTTTACATAAGCAAGACCTTCTTCGAGAGTATAGGCAAGTTCATATCTCGCGGGGATAATTTATTTACCATTATTGTGGCAATAACCCCACTTTTTCTCTTTTTGCTTCTATTGGGATTTTGACTTAGGTTGACATTTAATGTTTGCATTGAAATTTCTTAAAAATTTCTTTAAGTAAATACAAATTAAAAAAACAGTTTAAATTTTCCTACAAAAAAATTTTTACGAATGATATTGGGTTGGATAGGTCAATTTCTTTGTGCGATTTTGATTTAGGATTTTATAAAGCAATTGAAACAATAAAACCGAGGCTGCCTTGCGACAGCCTCTAAAAGAAGTTTATTAATTCTCAATATCTAATCATTGGTCTACCACGTTGCGTTAGGGAGAAAAATGCCGAGTGGACTACGACGTTATCGTAAAGTATTGAAAAGCCAGCAATTTTGTCGCTTTCGTAGCGAATATCCCAACCGTAGGTTGCCGATTGGTGCTTTGTTTCGTTGGAATTTAAAATTAAATCGAAAAAGTCTTTTGCAACTGCAATTGGGTCGAATTCCTTCGCTTCTTTTTCTACTAAAGTAGCATCGAAACTATACCCACGAATAAGTTTTTCGTGCACTTTGGAATAGAACTTTTCGGAGTAGAACAAATCCATTCCAACTGGCTCGCCGTTGAATAAAACCAAAACACCTTTTTGTTTTTCCATCATAGGGAAGGATTTCACATAAGTATGAATATCGATCCTTTTTTTCTCAAAAGCATCTTGCAATGCAGAAGTTTGGCTGTGGGTTCCCAAACGATTATGATAGTTATCAATAAGAGCCCAAACCTCACTTTGGTTTGAGTGATAATTTTTATCTTCTCTCAAATGTTTTGTAACTTGGTCAATTTTTGAGGCTCGCAACAGTGCGGGTGCAATGCTATTTGAATCGATTTCGGGTAGAACTGGTTCATTTTCTTTACTATTGGAACTACTCACAAATGTTCCTGACGTAGTATAAGGGTATCGATATCCCCAACGACCAGACTCGCAACAACTCACGGGAATTTTGGTTTCGCTTTTTTCTTTGATTACAACAGTTGTATTAAGAATACGGTTCTGTTTCAAGCCGATTATTTCTTCACCCTCGAGGATAACAACTGGTTTTTCGCCGAAATTTTTCGCCAGAAGAAAAGGAACTGTTCCAGAGGCGGAAGTTTCTGTGATTTCAAGACTTTTGGACTCGATTGCCTCGTTCAAGGATAAAAAGTCAAGATGAGAACCGTTGGAATTGACGAAGAGAGGAATAACAGTCATACTTTCGAAAGAAATGGGATTTCCAAATTCGATTTTGGAAATCAGAGATGCAACTGCTGTATCCATTAAAACTCCTTTGATTTGTTTAACAAAAAGTTCGACTGATGTGATGCTTTTGAATCAATCGAACAAATCGGAGTCTGGAAAGGATACCGTTGAAATCATAATGGGTAACTACTCTTTAATAAAAGCAATATTACTCAAAAGCATCACTATAATAAACGAGCAAACTTTGAAATTATTGAAACCATTTTGGAACAAATTTCTTTTAGTTAAATTAAAAAAAAATTTAGTCGAATTTTAGAAAATTGAGTTTAAATAAGTTATTATAATCTAAAAAGTTTCAAAAAATTTATTTCAAAATTTTTAAAAATACTTTTTTTTCTTATTTTTGTAAATTTGTATGCATTTTGTAAGTTATTTAGGTGTTTGAAGTGCGTAAATCTCAACTCGATTACATATTAAAGGTAAGGCTTCCTGTAACTGTATTTGTGGTTGCAGTTGCCTATTTGGTTACTTTTTTTGTGTCTCGTCCTGAACGGGACGGGGTCGGGTATATGCCAGATCAACCTGTTGCCTTTTCGCATAAACTTCACGCAGGCAATATGCAAATCGATTGTAAGTATTGCCATATCAGTGTGGATAAAGGACGATTTGCAACAGTTCCATCAACAGATATTTGTATGAATTGTCATACAATAGCGCGTAAGGACCGACCAGAAATTTTGAAACTGGCGCAATTTTACGCGGACGAACGACCCCTTCAATGGAAAAGAGTGCACCGACTTGGCGATTTTGCTTACTTCAATCATAGCGTGCACGTCAATAGGGGAATCGATTGTAAATATTGCCACGGAGATGTTGCAAAAATGGATAAGATCCAACAAGTCCAACGATTTACTATGGGTGCTTGCTTGGAATGCCATCGCAATCCACACGCAAAAATGCCAGAATTGGCAGGCAAAGTGAATAAAGGACCAGAATTTTGTGGTGCTTGCCATAGATAACTATTTTGTAGGTATCGGTATGGGCATTAAATTTAATCGAAGAAAGATATTTGCCAAATTTATGCCAAAAAATTTAAAAGACAGTAATATTTCGATTGTGGAAACTCAAAAAAATTTAAACAACCAATCATCATTTTCTTCCAATCTAAATGTAAAAATAAACTCCAACGCTGTTGAAAGACAAAAAAAGGTTTCAAATGGATAGAAAATATTGGAAAAGTGTTGAGGAACTAAAATTCCCCGCCAAAAGTCAAATGCTTAAACAAACCGAATTCCCAAGTGACATTAAAGAGGAATTCGACCCAAACAAGTTGAAAGGCTTGTCGCGAAGGAAATTCCTTGCTATTTCTGCTGCAACAGTTGCTGTTGCAACTACTGCTTGCAAAAATTATCGAGACAAAGGAGCAATTGTTCCTTACAATCAAAAGCCAGAAAACGTACTTCCTGGTAAGGCAAATTACTACTCCTCGACTTGTACTGGATGTGCAAATCATTGTGGTATACTTATTAAGACACGGGAAGGAAGACCAATTAAAGTTGACGGCAACCCAGACCATCCTGGTAACAAGGGTAAAATTTGTGCAACTGGACAAGCAGCAATACTAAATCTTTACGACCCTGAAAGGTACAAAAAGTCATATGTTCGACGAAACAACACATTGCAGGAAGTAGGTTTTACGGCTGTTTATTCCGATTTGATTAGAGCAGTAACCGAAGCATCTTCCCATGGGAAAGAAATTTCAATTATCTCCAAACCAATTTTCTCTCCCTCATTTGCAAAGATTTTGAATGAGTTTCAACAAAAATATCCTACGACAAAAATTTACACATACGAATTTTTAGAGCCGTACGCCAAAGAAAAAGCCTGGGAAGAACTCTATCCGAATACTCCAATGCTTGAGGTTGATTTTTCCAAAGCGAAAGTCATTCTTTCGATCGAAAGTAATTTCCTTGCTACCGAAGGTAGTTTCATTAAGAATATCCGTGAGTTTGTTGCCAATCGAAACGTTGATAATGCAAAAGAATTTAATCGATTCTATGCAATTGAGTCTGATTTCACTCTTACTGGTGCTAATGCGGATTATCGTATTCCATTGAACCCAAGCCAATTTACGACTTTCCTGGCAAGTTTAATTAATGAAATTGTTACACAACACTCTGGAAAATTAGTTAACACAAGTGTTCCAGTATCTAAATTAAATGCAAAGTTTTCAGGTTTCAATTTAGAAGATTTTGCAAGGCAAAATGGCATAAAGTTTTCTTCATTGCAATCTATTGTAAGTGATTTGCTCGAAAATCAAGGCAAATCGGCGGTTGTAACTGGCGATTCTGTTCCATACGAGGTCCATTACCTTGGCTTCCTTCTCAATGAAATTCTGGGAAATACAAAATGCTATAGAATTGCTCCAAAGCCAGTGTTGCCGAACAACAGAGTCGTTGATTTTGTCGCCCTTTCGGAAAAAATGAAATCAGGACAAGTAGGGCTTGTGATTAATTTGGATTGTAACCCAGTTTTCCATTTCTCGAAGGATATTGACCTTGCAAATGCATTTAGCAAAGTTTCTTACGTGTTTACAATGGCTGAATCTCAAAATGAAACAGCAGAACATTCAACACACATTCTACCCATAAGCCATAACTTCGAAAGTTGGGGCGACTTTTACAATGGTTGGGGGCTTTATTCTCTTGCTCAACCAGTAATCGAGCCACTTTACGAAACGTATCAGAAAGAAAGCATAATTCTTTCTCTTGTCGATGGGAAAATGATCTATGACAATTATCATAAATATTTGCAAAATTTCTGGCAAAATGAAATTTATCCGAAATCAAATTCAGGAGTTGCATTCGAACAGTTTTGGTTTTCGGTTCTCCACGATGGAGTATTCAAATTGGAACAAATCGAACCACAGCCTTTGGTTTGCAATTATCAAAGTTTAGATAAAATCGCAATTAATCCCCAAGAAACTTCCTGGACATTGATTGTCAAGAAGCCATATTTTATTGGAGATGGACGATTTGCAAACAATCCCTGGCTTCTTGAACTTCCGCATCCGATTACAAAAGTTACTTGGGATAATTACCTTGCTATTTCGGAAACCGAAGCCAAAAGTTTGGCACTCAACTCTGGAGACTTCGTAGAGGTTCAAGCAGATGGTAAGAAACTCGAAGCCCCAGTTTTCATTGTGCCAGGAATTGCAACCAAGACCCTTGCAATCGAGGCTGGCTTTGGGAGAAAGGTTACTGGTGCAATTGGCGAAAATGTCGGTTTCGATCCTATTGCTTTGCTTTCGAAGGAGAATTTTTCCAATGGTTATGTTTTGACCAACGTGAAAATTCAAAAGTTAAATCGAAAATATCAACTTGCCAGCACTGTTGAACATCATTCACTAAATGATACTTTTGTTAAAGATTTGCATAAGTCGAGACATATCATCCAAGAAGGTACCGTAGAGGAATATCTAAATGGTAAATTCAAAATTCACCGTGTGGAAGAGAAATTGTCCATCATACCAGAAATTAAATACACTGGCGTCAAATGGGCAATGGCAATTGATTTAAACAAGTGCATTGGCTGTGGTGCTTGCATTTCTGCTTGCAACGTAGAAAACAATGTCCCTGTTGTTGGCAAAGACCAAGTTATGCGTGGAAGGGAAATGCAATGGATTCGTGTTGACACCTATTTCAGCGGAACCCCCGATAATCCAGAAGTAAGCCTTCAACCAATGCTATGTCAACATTGTGACGACGCTCCTTGCGAGAATGTTTGCCCAGTAGTTGCTACAAATCACAGCCCCGATGGATTGAATCAAATGGTGTACAATCGTTGCGTTGGTACAAGATATTGTTCCAATAACTGTCCGTACAAGGTGCGAAGATTTAATTTCTACGATTTCAGAGATCATTTTGCCAACGGTTTCTTCTACCAAGACTCGTTAAGATTGCTAAACAACCCCGAGGTTACGGTTCGTTCCCGTGGCGTGATGGAGAAATGTACCTTCTGCATTCAAAGAATTACAGAAGCAAGGCAGAACGCTTTGGCAGAAGGACGAGAATTGAAGGGAAGCGATGTCAAAACTGCTTGCCAGGAAGCCTGTCCAGCCGATGCAATTATCTTTGGGGATATGCACGACAAAGAATCCGAAGTTTACTACTGGCGTAACCATAAACTTGGCTATTTTGTATTGGAAGAATTGAATATTAAGCCAAATGTTACATACATTGCAAAATTGAGGAACAAAAAACAGGAGGATAAAGCGTGAGCAATATCGACTATACAATTGAACCAGAAGTAGTTGAAGGCAAGCCTTCCCATTCGGCTGTTAATGATGCAATAGCAAAACCACTCGAAACCAAACCAACTTGGAAATACTATATTGCACTTGGAATTTCCTCGACTTTGCTACTTATTGGTGCTGTGTGTTTGGGCTACTCTTTCTACTACGGAATTGGACTTTGGGGCAACAATCAACCAGTTGGTTGGGCTGTACCAATTGTAAATTTTGTATTCTGGGTTGGCATCGGACACGCTGGCACATTGATTTCCGCAATTCTTTTCCTTTTTCGACAAAGATGGAGAACTGGTATCGCTCGATTTGCCGAAGCGATGACAATCTTTGCTGTCATTACTGCTGGATTGTTTCCGTTGATTCACACTGGGCGACCCTGGCTTGCTGGTTATCTTTTCCCCTTGCCAAATCAGCATCATTTGTGGGTTAATTTCACTTCCCCACTGATTTGGGACGTTTTTGCTGTTTCGACCTATTTAACTGTATCGTTTGTTTTTTGGTACATTGGTCTTATTCCCGACCTTGCAATGTTGCGGGATAGAACTACAAGCAAGATCAAGAAAGTGATTTATTCGATTTTCAGTCTCGGTTGGCGTCATTCAAATCGACATTGGAACCATTATGAAATGATATATCTTATTCTTGCTGGCTTTGCAACGCCCCTGGTTCTTTCGGTACATACAATAGTAAGTTTCGACTTTGCAGTATCAATCCTACCAGGTTGGCATACGACAATCTTTCCGCCCTATTTCGTTGCTGGTGCGGTTTTCTCGGGTTTTGCAATGGTGCAAAATGTTTTAATTATCGTTCGAAAGATTTTCAATCTTGAACACATAATAACTTTGGATACGCTTGAAAAGATGAACAAAGTTATGCTTGCCACTGGTATGATGGTTGGCTATGCCTATGGAGTGGAATTCTTTATCGCTTGGTATAGCGGAAATCCGCTTGAATCTTTTGTTTTCCTTAATCGAGCCTTTGGTAATTACGCTTGGGCTTACTGGATTATGGTCTCTTGCAATGTTATTTTTACTCAACTTTTCTGGTTTAAAAAGATTCGTCGAAGCATTGTTCCAATGTTCATAATTGGCGTTTTGGTTAATGTTGGTATGTGGTTCGAAAGATTTGTGATTGTTGTTACCACTCTTTCCAAGGACTTTTTGCCATCCAACTGGGATTATTACAAGCCAACCCTTGTCGATATTGGAATTTTGCTTGGTAGTTTTGGTCTGTTCTTCACGCTTGTGATTCTCTTCATTCGCTCGCTACCAGTTGTTTCGATTTCTGAAGTGAAAGCAGTTATTAAAGGTTCACAACCAGGTCATCATTAATGAGGTAATTATGGTGTCTAACAATTTGTATGCACTTGGAGCATTATTTAAAGACCCAAACAAGTTGGTAAAACTTGCGAAGAAAATAGTTGAACTTGGATACAAAAATTGGGATGTTCATTCATCATATCCTTTGCACGGGCTTCCACGTTTAATGCGACTTAAATGGTCTCCACTTGGTTATATCGCATTGATTTTGGGGCTAACTGGAACATCTTTTGGCGTGTTTTTCACCTGGTGGACGATGTCTGTTGATTATCCGCTAACTATCGGGGGTAAGCCGTGGTTTTCTTTCCCAGCCTTCGTGCCTGTACTTTTCGAACTTACGGTTTTGCTTGCTTCGGTTGGAACTGCTATCGTTATGCTTTTTATAATATTTAAATTTCCTAATAATAGGCATCCGCTCCACGACACAGAATATATGAAGAAAGTTTCTGTCGACCATTGCGGGATTGTAATCGAAGCAAAAGACAAAAATTTCGACTACGAAAAAGTTAAAGCACTTTTTCAGGAATTCGAACCAGACCAAATTTTGGATATTTATTATCAAGAGGAAGAAGTCGCCTACAAACCAAAAGTTTTCGATTGGAAATTTATTACTTTTCTTGTGGTTATTGCTGTTCTGACCTCCGCTGTTGGCTATTTATTTAATAACAAGATTTTGTATATGCCTCCTTTCGACTTTATGTTGAACCAATTTCGACTGGGACCACAAGAATCCTCGACATTTTTTGCCGATGGATTTGGAATGCGAAAACCTGTTCCAGGAACTGTTGCCCGAGGTGATATTTATTATCCTTTTAAAGGTAAGCCCGAGGAGGCTGGGGCAAAGTTGATAAATCCATTGTTGCCGACAAAAGAAAATTTGGCACTTGGCCAAGAAAAATACAATACATTTTGCAGTCCTTGCCACGGTTGGCGTGGCGAAGGCGATAGCCACCTAAATGGACAATTCCCCAATCCACCAAGTTTGCATTCTGAAAAAGTTCGAACCTGGAGCGACGGCAGGATTTACCACGTAATTGTTGAAGGACAGAATGTGATGCCTTCGTATGCAAAGCAATTAACTGAAAAAGAACGCTGGGCAATAGTACTATACATTCGTGCATTGCAACGCTCTTTAAATGCAAAACAGGAGGATGTTCAATGATAGAAAATCAACAAATTTTGTATCACAAAAAGCCACTGCCAAAAAAACTTTTAAACCTTGGTTTGCTACTTTTTGTTGTTGGTTTGCTTGGTACCATTGCTGGTTTTTTTGTGGACTCGGCACGTATTTCTTTTAATCTTGTGGTTCTGACTACCTGGCTCGCAAGCATTGGTATTGGCTCTTTGTTCTTCATTGGAATTGAGTATTTAACTGGGGCAGTATGGAGTGTGCCTTTTCGCAGAGTTGCCGAAATTAATTCAGCGATAATTTTTGTTCTTCCGATTTTAATTGTACCGATAATTTTGAATATTCATTCTCTTTATCATTGGACACACATCGAAGCAGTTCAAAACGATACGATTTTAAAAAATAAAGCCCCATATTTAAACGAAACATTCTTTATCATACGCACTGTTGTCTTTATATTTCTGTGGTTTTTGTTTTATTACCTATTTATTAGTAACTCTCGAAAGCAAGACTCAACATCCGACCAGAAACTAACCAAGCGAAATTCGATTGTTTCGGCTGCTTTTATGCCTGTTTTTGCAATATCGTTGACATTTTTTGCAATCGATTGGTTGATGAGCCTTGAACCGCATTGGTATTCTACCATTTTTGGCGTTTACTATTTTGCTGGGACTTTTCTTGCTTCGCTTGGAGCATTTACATACATTTCAATCCTATTGAATGAAAAGGGCTACTTGGTCGAAGGTCTCGGTCCAGACCATTATTACAGTATGGGTGCTTTGCTTTTTGGTTTTACGAATTTCTGGGCATACATTGCTTTTAGTCAATTTATGTTAATATGGTATGCAAATTTACCCGAAGAAACTTTTTGGTTCATTAATCGAGGCGTTGGTTCTTGGTTTTATATGTCCATAGGAATTATCCTTGTAAAGTTCATTGTCCCCTACATTCTTCTTCTTCCACAACCAGCAAAAATGGACCCCAAAAGGTTGAAAATTGCTGCACTTTGGATACTCTTTGCACATTATTATGATTTGTTTTGGGTTGTTATGCCAACTTTTTCAAAAAATGGTATTCCATTCAACTGGTTCGAGTTGGTACCGATTGTCCTTGGTTTAGGATTATTTATAATGGTATTCTATTATGTTGCGAGCAAAGTCAATCTTGTCCCGATAGGCGACCCGAAATTGAGACGAGGTGTTGAGTTCCATTTGTAAAAATAGGTTTAGGTCAAAATTAAAAATTACAATATTTTCATAAAAAATCGTTAAAAAATATTGTTAGAGTGAACAAAATTTTAATTTTGGGAAATAAAAATGAAGAAATTGTTCGACTTTTTTTACGATGAAATTAATTTCAAAGAAGTTTTTAAAGACCCAAAGAGACTAATTGGCTATTCGTTCATTGTATTCTTCCTTGCTATTTTTGGAATTGGTCTTGTTTATCTCAATCAAATCGATCAGTTCTATCGAAACGAAACACCTTACGATGAGCCAGACCCAGCAAAATTGTTTAAAGATGTTGAACTAACGCTTGGCAGAAAAGTCGAAGGCGTGAAGGTTGAACTAATCAAACAACCAACCGAAGAAATGTTGAAGCGTGGAGAAGAAATTTACAAAACAACTTGCTCGACTTGCCACGGAGAAAAGGGTCAAGGCGACGGTATCGCTGGAAAAGGTTTAAATCCACCCCCAAGAAACTTCGCAGAGAAAGATGGCTGGAAAAATGGAAGAAGCATAACCCAGGTGTATAAAACATTGCAAGAAGGCATTCCAGGCTCGGGAATGGTTGCTTATGAATACCTTTCGCCCAGCGAAAAAATTGCATTGTACCACATCATCAAAAAATTTGGTACCGATTTTCCTGATATTACTGATAAAGATGTTGCCGAACTTGACGCTACTTACAAAGTGACTCAAACCTACGACATACCTCCAACAATACCAATTGGAACAGCAGTTCAAAAGATTGTTTCCGAGAATGATACGTTATCGAAGGTTTCTGCAAATATTGTCAAATTGTTGAATGATCCAGAAATAAAAAATTATGTTAGCGACCCCGAATTATTTGCGGGTTTTTTGCTCAAGGTTTCGGGAAAAGGAAGCGATTTGGAAAACTTGCTTGTGTCGAATTATCCATTGAATGGGGTCTCTGCAAAGTTTATCAAATCGAATAGTGTTGAAAAGAAAAGATTTATCGAGAAACTTTTGTCCTACAAATTTTAATATTCTATGAGAAAAATCATTGTCTTTCTTATTTTGCTTTTCCTTTCAATTCCAATCTTTGGAAATGAAAATGATGTTGAAGTTGGTATAGTCGAAAAGTTAGGCAATAAAATTCCGCTGGATCTTGTTTTTACAAACGACAAAGGCAAAAAAGTCCAATTAAAAGAAATTATCGACAAGCCTACTATCTTGATGTTTGTATATTACCATTGTCCTGGTATTTGTAGTCCGCTTCTCACGGGTGTATCCGAGGTTGTGGATAAAGCCGACATTATCCCTGGAAAAGATTACAGACTTCTTACTGTAAGTTTCGACCATACAGAGACTTGGGACAAAGCAAAAAAATGGAAGGAGAACCATTTAAAAGGGCTCGAAAGGCAAGTTCCAAGCGATGGTTGGTATTTCCTCGTTGGTGATAGCATTTCTGTTCGTAAACTTACCAACGCAGTTGGGTTTTATTTCAAACCCGACGGCAAAGGAGATTTCATTCACGGAGCAGCACTATATTCAATTGCTCCCGATGGTAAAATCATTCGCTACTTGTTTGGTACGGAATTTAACCCATTCGATTTCAAGATGGCTGTTCTTGAGGCAGAAAAAGGAATTCCACTGCCGACAGTTAACAGATTGTTAAAGTTCTGCTATTCATACGATCCTCAAGGACGAAGGTATATGTTCAATTTCACTCGTGTCTTCGGTGCAATAATGCTGCTTGGTTTATCAATATACTTTATAATTCTTGTTTCGAAACCAAGAAAAAAGGAGGTTAAAAATGGCTAATGGTACTTTGGCGGCAACTTTGGAAAATTATTTAGAATACAAGTCGAAAAAGGGTATATTTGCCTGGATTTTAAGCACCGACCATAAAAGAATAGGCATCCTCTACCTCGTTGCGATGGTAACTTTCTTTTGGGTTGGTGTAACTTTGGGCTTCTTGATGAAATTGGAAATGCTTACTCCTGGCAAGACAATTGTAGATGCCCAAACTTACAATACATTCTTTACCCTACACGGTGTAATAATGATTTTCCTATTTATTATTCCTGGAATTCCAGCGGTTTTTGGCAACTTTTTCCTTCCGATTCAAATTGGTGCACGGGACGTTGCATTTCCCAGATTAAATCTTTTATCTTGGTATTTGTACATAATCGGAGGACTTTTTGCAATTATCTCTTTATTTTTACAAGGTGGACCGATAGATACTGGTTGGACTTTTTATGTTCCTTACAGCATTAGAACGACAACCAATGTGATTTTGCCTTTATTGGGTGCTTTCATTTTAGGATTTTCTTCAATTCTCACTGGCTTGAACTTTATTACCACTGTACATAGGCTTCGAGCACCAGGAATGACTTTCTTTCGAATGCCATTGTTCGTTTGGGCTTTGTATGCAACTGCGTGGATTCAAGTTGTCGCTACCCCCGTTGTTGGAATTACAATTGTTCTTGTAATTATAGAACGACTTCTACACGTTGGAATTTTCGACCCAGCACTTGGCGGAGACCCACTTCTATTCCAACATTTGTTCTGGATTTATTCCCATCCTGCGGTATACATAATGATTCTACCAGCGATGGGCGTCGTTTCGGAAATTATCCCAACCTTTGCTAAAAGAACTATATTTGGCTACAAGGTAATTGCTTTCTCATCATTGGCAATTGCTTTAATTGGTTATTTTGTCTGGGCACACCATATGTTCACTTCTGGTATGAGCGATACTTCACGTATGGTTTTTTCTTTGCTAACATTTTTGGTTGCTGTTCCAAGCGGAGTTAAAGTTTTCAATTGGGTTGCAACTCTTTACAAAGGTTCTATCGAGTTGAGAGCACCTTTAATTTACGTTATGATGTTTATCTTTTTGTTTTCAATTGGTGGTCTTACGGGGCTTGTTCTTGGTTCGTTGGCAACCGATATTCACGTTACAGATACATACTTTGTTGTTGCCCATTTCCATTATGTAATGTTCGGTGGCACTGCTGTAATTCTTTTTGCTGCTCTTCACTATTGGTTTCCCAAAATGTTTGGGAAAATGTATAACGAAAAACTTGCAATTTGGGCGACACCGCTGATTTTCATTGGATTCAATATGCTCTATTTCACTATGTTCATACTTGGCTATCTTGGAATGCCACGAAGATACTGGAGTTATTTGCCCGAATATCAAACATTGCATATTATTTCGACCGTTGGCTCTTGGATACTTGTTGCGGGTTTAATGCTAATGTTTGGCAATTTGATTTATTCGCTGTTCAAAGGGAAGCCTGCGGAAGCCAATCCTTGGGGTGGCGTGACCCTTGAATGGCAAGTTCCATCCCCACCGCCAGTCGAAAATTTCGAGGAGATTCCCGTTGTAAACCACGGACCATATGATTTTTCAACAATAAATGAGAATAAAGATGGAAAGTCTTGACGCAACAAACACAATAGTACAGCAGGAAGTCGGAACAAAAGCACACCACATCTCCGACCCACACCAACATAAAGACGCTGTCGGAGCGAAAATTGGGATGTGGCTTTTTCTTTTTACAGAGTTGCTTCTCTTCGGCGGGCTTTTCCTTTTGTATATGGCATATCGATTGCAGTACACAAAAGATTTCGTTATCGGTGGCCAAGAACTTAACATAATTCTTGGAACTGTTAACACAATTATTCTACTTACAAGTAGTTTGACAATGGCTTTGTCGATAGCGGCAATCCAAAGGGGAAAAAAGGATTTGTCCATTATTTTCCTCGTTTCTACAATTCTAATGGGCTTGGCTTTTTTAGTAATAAAATACTTTGAATGGACTGCTAAATTCTCCCACGGAATTGCACCCAATAGTCCAGAATTGCTTTCCAAACCTAACGGAGAAATTGTTTTCTACGGAATGTACTTTTCTATGACTGGCTTGCACGCTCTTCACGTTCTCATTGGAATTGTTGTTCTTTCCTTTATGCTTGTTTTCCTTTTGAGAAATAAGATAACAAAAGAAGATTATATTAAATTGGAAAATTCTGGTTTGTATTGGCACCTTGTCGATTTAATCTGGATTTTCCTTTTCCCATTGTTTTACTTAATTCATTGATAGGTGGGCTATGGAAAAAGAACATAAAGAACACTTTATACCATACGGAACTTACATTCTTGTTTGGTTAAGTTTGATTTCTCTTACAGTGTTGACAGTGACTATTGCTGGAATTGATTTCGGTCGGTTCTCTCTATTTATTGCATTGTTGATTGCTGCTGTGAAATCTACTTTTGTCATTAACTACTTTATGCATATTAAATTCGACGATTTGATTTTCAAGGTGTTTCTGCTTGTGGCTCTTGTAACGCTCGCTTCAATCTTTATTCTTACATCAACTGATATTTTCTTTAGGTAATTTTGGAGGCTAAAATGTTCCAAATTGCTAGTGATTATGCAAAGAATGTCGATAATGTAATGCTCTACATTATTGGCATTTCTGTCCTCTTGCTTTTTATTATCACATTCGCAATGATTTATTTTGTAATCCGATACAATCGTAAAAGAAATCCTGTTGCTTCGCAAATCGAGGGTAATAAAACAATAGAAATTATTTGGATTATAGTACCAGTGGCATTAGTATTGACAATGTTCTTCTACAGTTACGATGTTTTCAAGCAAGCAAGAGCAGTCCCCCCCAATGCTTTAAATATTAACGTAGAAGCCAAGATGTGGGCTTGGAAGTTCACTTATCCCAATGGCAAAGTTACAGATACATTATTTATACCTGTTGGTAAACCAATCAAGTTTAACATAACATCGGTAGATGTCAACCATTCTTTCTATATCCCAGCGTTTAGAATAAAAGAAGATGCTGTGCCAGGTAGGCAAAACTATATGGTTGTCGAGCCCAAGGAAATTGGTTCATTTGATATTGCTTGTGCAGAATATTGCGGTTTAAACCACTCGTTAATGTACACCAAAGTCTATGTTGTTCCCCAGCAAGAATTCTCCCAATGGATGAATGGAGAAGTTGACGAAGGCTATCTTCGCAAATATGTAGCAATGCATACTGGGGGATATAAAGATTATCTTACTGGAAGTTATGCAATTCTTTTTGCAAAAGGCTGTGTTCAATGTCATAGTATCGACGAACGAAAGAGCATTGGACCATCCTTCACAGAATTAAGAAAAGGCAAATCCAATGTGATTGTTAATGGAAAAGATACTACGATAACGATAGATAAAGAATATATTCGACAGTCGATTATCAATCCAGATTTGCACATAGTGCGTGGTTATGAAAAGATTAAGATGACAAACCCAATGAACAATTTGAAAAAAGAAGAATTGGAGTATCTAGTCGATTTACTTTACAACAACTTTGTGAAGAGTAAGCAATGAAAATCAAACTTACGGACGTTTTAACTTTTATTAAGATTAGAATTTCTATTTCAGTATCAATAAGTGCAATTTTGGGGTACATACTTTCGGCGAATGCGATAAGCAACGATATTTTCGTAATTTGGCTTTCAGTTTTATTGCTCGCCTCTGGTTCTGCTGCCTTGAACCAAGTCCAGGAATGGCAATTTGATGCAAAAATGGAAAGAACGAAAAACCGTCCCCTTCCCAAAAAAGTATTTTCCTTCTCTTTTGGATTACTTTTATCCTTATTACTGATATTTTCGGGGCTAACACTTATTTTTCTTACGAAAGGTTGGACGTTGCCTTTGTATCTTGGAATTTCAGCAATCATAATTTATAATGCCATCTACACACCATTGAAAAGGGTTTCTCCCTTTGCTGCTATTCCTGGTGCATTTATTGGGGCAATTCCTCCAATGATGGGTTGGACATTCGCTGGTGGAGATTTACTCCATCCCCTAAATCTTGCAGTTGCTTCGTTCTTTTTCATATGGCAAATTCCACACTTTTGGCTCTTGTTAATTGTTTACGAGGACGACTACCGCAAAGCGGGCTTTCCCGTTTTAACTGATTTATGGTCGCATTTGCAGATTGCAAGAATTTCGTTCCTTTGGATTGTCGCTTTAGTGCTCGTTTCTATTTTGAACATCTTTCTTTTGGAACATTTCAACATATTAACTTTGATTGCCATACTTTCGCTTGGGATGTTTTTGATTTTGCGAACTCACAGAATGGTTACCATCGTTCAACCACAGAAATTCTATAAATTTGCTTTTATCAATCTTAATATGTTTGTTTTGTTGGTTACTGTTATTCTTTCTTTTCAGAAAATATTGAACTTGTAGGAGTCGATAAATGGAAGCACTAAATGTTATTGCAATTCCCCATACTGAACAAGTGTTGAAACTCTTGGAAATTTTGTTTTTTCTTGGGTTTTCAATATTCACGCTCTACTTTGCTTTTCTTTTTGGGGCAAGCAGTTTCGCAATTTACTATTATTTGAGAGGCATTTCAAAAAACGATGACTACTACCTTGCTGTTTCCAAAAACTATGTGAATTATTTTGGCAAAGGCTATGTTGCTTTCATTGGTCTTGGTTTAGTTCCCATTTTAGCCGTTTACTATGCACTTCTTCAATTTATTCAAAAAGCCCCAGATGACTTCTTTTTAGTTCTGTTTGTTTCCGTTGGTCTGTTTATTGTTTATGTTGTTATTTCGAAAATTCTATTATTGAAATCATCGAAAATTGCCATCGGTAACAGAAATCTTCTGTTTGTAGTTTTTTTGGGTATTTTGTCGCTTATATCCCTTGTAATTTCCTTTTTAACAATTGGGGTTTTCAATTTGTCCGTTTCCTTTGGATTTCAACTTACTCCTTTTACGATAGTTGATTTATTAAGTTTCAATACGATTATTAGATTTCTGTTTTTCATTGCAATTGCTTTCATTATCACTCCACTAACCTATATTTTCAAAACCTATTCTGTCGACGAAGTTGCTGAAAAGGGCGATTACTTTATCGAAAGTAAACCTTTTAAGCAAAACTTGACAAATATATTGATAGCCTTTTACTTGTTACCTATAATTTACTTCTTAATGTACTTACAAATGCCCAAGAATCTTGTTACATTGCAAAACTTTATTCTTGTTGTAGCCTCGATTCTTGTCCTTTTGCTTTGTGGAGTTTTTACATATTTCTCATTAAAGGAGAGCAAAGTTTCATTTGCAAAATATGCATTTGTAACTGCTTTGGTTTCGTTTATTCTGATTTTTGCCTCCGATACCTCCTTGCTGGCAGTTTCAAACAAAGTCCAGCAGTTCAAAATTGCCAAAGAATATATCACTTATCACGAACAGTTGCTTGCCTCTGCTGGACGACAGACTGGCGAGCAAATCAACGGTGAGGAAATCTACAAGGCAAAATGTGTTGCTTGCCATCAATTTGACACAAAACTTGTCGGTCCTCCCCATAAAGAAGTATTGAAAAAATACGAAAATCGCAAAGAAGATATGGTCAAGTTTATTCTAAATCCAGTCAAAGTCGACCCCAATTATCCACCAATGCCCAATCAAGGTTTAAAACCCAAAGAAGCGGAAGCCGTTGTCAATTATATGTTCGACCATTACGGACCAATGTTGAAGTAGAAACTTTCTATTATTTATCGTTAATTAGTTCAAAGGTTAAGTTAGTACCTGTTGCTAATTTATTAATTTTGTTTTTTTACAAGCATAAGGTATTCAATGGATTATATTGGTAGCAAAAGCGTTGACCCAAGAAAAGTTACTACTTTTCGCCTTCAAGAAATGAAAAATGCGGGGGTGAAGATTGTTTGCCTAACTGCATACGATGCACTAATTGCCCGAATACTTGATGAAACTGGGATAGATGTCATTCTTGTGGGTGATTCAGTTGGAAATGTTGTACAAGGCTTGGAAACAACGATTCCAGTAACTTTGGATGAGATTATTTATCATACAAAAGCAGTGGTTCGAGGAGCCAAAAGACCATTGATTATTGCAGATATGCCCTTTATGACTTTTCAAGTTTCAGCAGACGAAGCCTTTACCAATGCTGGAAGGATAATGAAGGAGACTGGTTGCGGTGGTGTGAAACTTGAAGGTGCAAGCGAAATTATTTTGCAAGCAGTTCGAAGGATGACCGAAAGCGGTATTCCCGTTATGGGACACGTCGGCTTGACGCCTCAAAGTATTCACAAATTTGGCTCTTATCGAGCAAGGGGAAGAGACCCAAAAGAAGCGGAGTCGATTTTCCAGGATGCAGTGAATTTGGAACAAGCAGGTGCCTTTGCGGTTGTGCTGGAAAAAATCCCAGCAGATTTGGCTAAAAGAATTACCGAGACATTAAAAATTCCTACTATTGGCATTGGTGCGGGACCGCATTGCGATGGTCAGATTCTGGTCTACACAGATATGCTTGGTCTGACCAAAGATTTCAACCCTCGTTTCGTTCGCCGTTATGCAAATTTATACGAGACAATATCGGAAGCCTGCAGAAAATATGCCGAAGATGTTCGCAATGTCGACTTTCCCAATGAATCTGAATCATATTAACATACACTGACATTTTGACAAAAAATAATTTTCTTTGTCATATTTCTTCTTCTCTTTCGTTTTTTAAGTTTTGTATAAACGCTTTTTTATGGGGCAAATATTCAATCGCATAAAAAGAATTTTGAAAGCAAATTTGACAGACGATAGTGTTTATTTCGCTGATTCTGTCTTTTTGAATGAAGAGGAGGAACTTAAAAGGGAAATAGAAGAGGCTTTGAGAAATTCAAAGACCGCCCGCAACACAAAAAATAAAGATTTTCGAAAAATAACCCTTGAAGAAGCATATGCAATATTGGGATTGAAAAGTGATGCAACTTTTGAAGAGGTTAAAATTGCATACAAGAAGAAAGTCAAAGAATACCATCCAGACTTGTTGCAAAATATGGGAGAAGAGTTGAAAGAATTGGCAACCCAGAAAATAAAAGAAATCAATTATGCATTCGATTTGATTAAACAAGCAAAGGGAAGATAATATGAAAAACATAAATTGGAAGCAAATTCTAAACGAAACCCTTTTTATTGTTGCTTTTGCTGTTGTTATTTCAATCATTTATAATACACTTAATCCAAAAGGGATAAATCTTTTGAAAAAGCCAGAAGTAGTTTCCGATACACTTTTGGAGAAACTATTGACACCGAAGGAAACAATTGATACTAACAGTAATGATACCATTAGTCCCGAAATAACAACAGAAGCGGTAACTTCCTCGAAGCAAAAGACTGACACAACAACCCCACAACCCAATTCCAAGGAACTTGCTGCGAAAGTTATCAAAGAAGAAAACAATAACTCTCAATTTATTGAGGTTCCCACCATAACATTGCAACAATTATTAAAATATCTTGATTCGCCAAAGTTATTATTAATCGACGCTCGTTCGGAGGAAGATTATACCAAAGAACACATTGGAAAAGCAATAAACATTTTTGCCTTCGAAGAAGATTTGAACAAATATTTCCAGAAATTAGCCTCAATTCCATTTGATGATAGCAAAGTTATCGTTGTTTATTGCGAAGGCGGTACTTGTGATGCAAGTCACAAGGTTGCAACCGATTTGATTCGATTAGGACATAAGAACGTATTTGTTTACGCTGGCGGTTGGGAAGAATGGAGCAAGCAAAAAAAATAACAAACTCGACGGAACCCTTGACAATTGACCAATCCACTTTGGATTTATTGAAGAGCCAGTTTGGATTGGTTGGTGTTTCGCCCAAGATGATGGAGATTTTCCGAACCATTTTAAAAGTGGCACCAACAGATTTAAACGTTCTCATCACTGGGGAAACTGGAACAGGCAAGGAAGTTGTTGCAAACGCAATTCATAAATTAAGCAAGCGGAGGAAATTTCCATTCATTAGTGTCAACTGCGGTGCAATTCCAGAAACTTTACTAGAATCGGAATTGTTTGGACACGAAAAAGGAGCATTTACTGGTGCTTACGAACAAAGGAAGGGCTATTTCGAAGTTGCTAACAAAGGTACGATGTTCCTCGATGAGATAGGAGAAATGCCAATTGGTACCCAAGTTAAATTGCTTCGAGTGTTGGAAACTGGGGAGTTCAATCGGCTTGGGTCAACCGAAATTCGAAAAGTTGATGTTCGAGTAATTGCTGCAACGAACAAAATTTTGGAGGAGGAAATCTATAAAGGAACTTTTCGCCAGGATTTGTACTACCGATTGAAAAATTTGCATATTATTCTACCACCTTTGAGAGAAAGACCAGAAGATATTCCAATACTCATTGACTACTTTGCAGAAAAAACTTGCAGTCGTCTGGGAATCAAATACCAAGGCATTTCGCTTGATGCGTTGAATATTCTTCGTGGATTGCAATGGGAAGGTAACGTTCGGGAACTCAAAAACTTAATTGAAACAATAATTCAACTCGAAAAAAATGGTTTCATAACTATTGAAATCTTAAAGAAATATCTTCCGCCAGCACTTCCCCCTTATGTTGTTACTGAACAACCAAAAGAAACTTCTCTAATTCCTATTTCGAGGTCGCCAGAAACCACTTTAGGCTTGGAAGTAATTTTCAAAACATTGCTTGATTTGAAGAAAGATGTCGAACTTCTCAAAGGGGCTATAAACGAATTGAACGCAAAAGTTGACGCTCTTTCTACGAATATTATTGAATTGAAACCCGAAGCATATCATATTGTCGAAACAGATGGTTTTCCAAATATAAGTGGAGAAAATGTAAATCTAGAGAACATCGAAAAAGAAATTATTTCCTACACTTTGAAGAAATACAAAGGCAATCGTCGGCTAACTGCAAAAGCCCTTGGAATTAGCGAAAGAACTCTTTACCGTAAAATCAATCAATACAATCTAACCTAATATGCCAGGAATTTATTTACATATACCGTTTTGCGAGAAAAAATGTATCTATTGCGATTTCTACTCTATCACGAATAAATCGAATATCGACCAATTCATTAATGCTCTGAAAAATGAAATCCTTTTGTTTTTAAAAGCAAACCCAGAAATCGACAGAAAAATCGAAACAATTTATGTTGGGGGGGGAACTCCTTCCCTTCTTGAACCCAAACATATTGCAGAAGTTGTTGAAATTATCTATAACAACTTTGACTTGTCCAGTCTTGGTGAATTTACAATAGAATGCAATCCAGGAACCGACTTTATCCGAAAACTTCCAGAATACAAATCTATTGGAATTAATAGAATTAGCATTGGCGTTCAATCGTTGAACGAAAGCGAGTTGAAATTTCTTGGTCGAATTCACACAAGCAACGAAGCGATACGTTCAATTGAATCTGCTTTGGACTTCTTTGAAAATGTCAGCGTCGATATAATTTTTTCTATACCCAACCAAACGGAAAAAAGCCTTCTGAATACTTTAAAATATTTGCTTGAATTCGATTTGAAGCACATTTCTGCATATTCACTAATCTATGAAGAAGGAACTCCATTGTTCAATCAATTGCAAAAGGGAAAAGTCTTTCCAAAAAATGAAAACGAAGATTATGAACTTTATAGAACAATTCAAAGTTTTCTTTTAAATCGAGGTTTTGAGCAATATGAAGTTTCTAACTATGCAAAACAAGGCTTTAAGTCGCTTCATAATCTTGGTTATTGGCAACACAAGGAGTATTATGGCTTCGGACCATCGGCACATAGTTTCTATCAAAGCAAAAGAGTTTGGAATGTTAGGAACTTGAAGCAATATCTTGCGTTTCTACAAAATCATCATCTTCCCATTGAAGGAAGTGAAATTTTAGACGAAGAGAAGAAAATGCTGGAAAAAATTATGTTAGGACTTCGTTCCGAAGGTATATGCTTGCAAAAATTTAAAGAAGACTTTGATGTCGATATTCAGAGTGAACTTAATGAAGTTCTTCAGGAATGGATTGCTTTGGGCTTTGCTAAAATTGAAAACGGGTTTTTGAAATTAACCCCTAATGGTTATTTTGTATGCGACAAATTGACAGTGGACTTAACTGAAAAAGTTGAATCTTGTATCAAAATTAAAGATTACCAAACTTAAACCCATTTCTCAACGAATATATTCATACTTTGAATTTTAATGATTGTTGTCTCCGTATTTTTTTCTAATGGAATTGTGATTTTTCCCTTTTCGTCGCCTAAATCTTGGGTCAAGTTCGACATATAGAGCAATCCAGTTAATGCACAAAGCACGGAATCCAGTTCATCTTTCGTCAAGTCTTCTTTGAATCTTATGCTCAACTTGTCTTTTATAAGATTTTGTTTTTCTTTGTAGTTCTTGGAATAAACACCAAGAATTTTTGCAGTCCCAGTTGGAAAGACTTCGATAATTTTGGTATCGATTTTTGTAAGAATTTTTTCAACCAAATGAATTGCTCTTGTTCCTAAATTGTAAATACTTTTCAATTTAACGGGCATCACACCATATTTTTTTAATAAACGGTCGCAAATTCTATCTTCCAATGACAACGGCGAATCAATTGCTACAACTTCTGGATTTGTTTCAAATATTCTTTCAAGTATCTCCTCGTCGGTTTTAAGTATTTTTACTTTTCCAATGAAGTCGTGAAGCACACAAAAACCAGTCGGATTTTTCGGATTTCCAGCCAAATCCAATCCAATTACAATCTTTTCCAAGATTATTATGGATTTTTATGAGTTTCAAAATTAAATAATTTGTTAATTTTCAAATTTTTATATTTTGCAAAGGGGAAAATGCGCTATATTATTAAAACATCATTGATTGTTTTCGGAGCATTCTTTTTTGCTTTGGAAATCTCATTTTCACAAGAGGTTTTAGAACGAGGGCGGTTTTCTGGCTTTATGTTTGGCGATTATTACTACAACATACTTCGGGATAATAATATTGCATCATTACCTTTTGCAAATTTCAAAGACCAACAAGACCAAAATGGTTTTGAGTTTCGTAGGATTTATTTTACTTACGATTACCAAATTTCTGCAAAATTCAATTCCAGATTGCGTTTCGAAATTGAAAATTTTTCCTTAACAAACAATTCCAAATTTGCTCCGTTCGTCAAGGATGCATATCTTCAATGGAAGGACATTTTCGAGGGTTCGAATCTGACTTTTGGTATTCAACCAACACCAACGTTCGACATTTCGGAATATGTCTGGGAAAATCGGCATTTAGAGATGACCATCATCGACCTTTACGGTTTTATGAGTTCTCGTGACTTTGGAATTTCGCTTAAAGGAAAGATTGACGGCGATGGGATTTTCAATTATTGGATACTGTTTGGCAATGGGGCTGGGGTAAAGCCCGAATATGATAGGTATAAAAATATTTACGGAAATCTATTATTTAAGCCAAGCGAAAATATTTGGGCTTACGTGAACTATCATCACAAATTTTTAAAACCTTTAAGTAACTCTTTTATAAATGGGGAAAAACTTTCGACCGATGAAGACTTGCTCTCTCTTTTCTTTGCCTATTACCTTAAAGATAAATTCAAAGTTGGTTTCGAAGGTTTTTCCAATTTTTTAAGGAATAATATAAAAGACACAGTTAATGCCACTTACAAGAATCGCCAAATGATTGGGATTTCCCTTTTTGGGATTTATTATTTTTCCCCAAAGTATAACATCGTCGCTCGTTTCGATTATTTCGACCCTAATGTCAAACCCGAATCCGAAGGCGACCGAAGATTTTTATATCTGCTTGGATTTAACTATAAACCCATTGATAAGGTTTATATTTCACCAGTATTGCTTATCGAAGCATTCGAAAAGCAAAATGGCAAAAGTTTTAAACCATCGGTTACTGCACGAATTGTTTTCTTCTACATATTCCTTTAAATTTATGTCAGTGGAAACAAATTTTACGGGAGTTATTCTTGCTGGGGGAAAGAGTACTCGTTTTGGAACAGACAAGGCTTTTATCCCAATTGGCGATAAATATCTAATAGAATTAATCTTATCCCAACTACAATCAAAATTCAAAAATATTATTATAAGTTCCAACAAACCCGAAATGTTTAAACAATTGGAAGTACCAGTAATAAAAGATGTTTTCCAAAACTTTGGTCCTCTTGGTGGAATACATTCTGCTTTGGTACACAGCCCGACAGAATTTTGTTTCATTACTGCTTGCGATATGCCTTTTATTAATTTCGATATGGTGGAATATTTGTTGAATTACTATCCAAAGAAAGAAGTATTGGTGCCGTTTGCAGAAGGGAGAATTCAGCC
Organism: Candidatus Kapaibacterium sp.; assembly: GCA_013414795.1. GTDB lineage: Bacteria > Bacteroidota > Ignavibacteria > Kapaibacteriales > UBA2268 > Naka2016. The sequence continues at coordinate 843,170 of CP058732.1, read as the reverse complement.
ACTTTTTGCGGTTTATCGAAAGAGTTTAATTCCCAAAATTGAAGAAGTTTTGGCTGGTAAATACGAAAGCAAATATTTAGCATTGCACAACTTTATAAAACTTGTCGAAAGCGAGGTTGTTGACGTCGCCAAAGAAAAATTTTATACACCATTGACATTTTACAATATCAACACCATTGAAGATTTTGAAAAAGTGCAAAATCTTCTCAAAGAATTTTACAAAAGCAATTTCTAAAAATTAATTCTTTATAAGTCAAGTATTTAGTTTTCAAACAAATCTTTGACCGACTTCGATGTTCGGGTAATTCCAGTAATGCCACTTGCAATTACCCAGTTTCCACCTTCCTTTTTAAGTGTTCGTGCTACACGCAAGAACAAGTTTACACTTTTCCCGTTTGACCACATTTGAAGCGGAACACCATAGATTGCCGAGGCAATCTTCCCTTTCGAATCCATCAGAATGTAGACATCGACCATATCGCCGTACTTCATTGAATCAACTTCTTGCCATTGTTTCTCGATGGCAATTTTGAATTCGGAAAGGGATTTCACAGTTTCGCCACTATCGCTTCCGAAAAATGTCAAGTCGTTCGCAAGATAGCGGACCATTTCGCTGAAATTCTTCTTTTCATAGGCTTTGTTGTAGGCTTTTAATACCTCGACAATTCGCTCCTTTTCTTTGACTTCTTCTTCAGTTGATAATTGGTCCTCGGATGTTGAACAAGAAAGAAGCAGAAATATTAACAAGATAGGTAAGAAATACTTCATAGGACCTCCATTTGATTTTTTACAATCCAGAAAAGTTTATTTTGGTATAAATTTTGCACTTTTACCCTTTTTTAAAAAAAATTCAATTACCAAAAGCAAAATACAAATAATATTTTTAAAAAACAAGAGGGGGAAGATGGAAGTTAAATCAATTAAAAATTCATTCGATAAAATTGAAAATCTTGGATTGAAGCAGATTAAAAGGCAAGATGTACCAAGTGTCGAAGAGAAACAAAAATCTAAAGACATACTCGAGTTGACTGATTGGCAGCGAAGTGTTGTCGAAATTGCACTAAAATACTTGGAGAATAAAAACCAAGTGGAGAATAATCATCCACTAAGTCAATCTCGATTTAAAGAAATTAAAACTTTTGAGGAAGCGTTGAAAGAACTTGAAGAGTTGAGAAAACCAAAATTTAAAGAGGAAGCATTAAATGCACAAGCCAATATTCAACCAGAGAATATAGTCGGTTTGTTTACTGAATGATTTAAAAAATAAGGTGCCCCAAAATTGGGACACCTGGTTTTCAATCTAAATTTGATTATTTTCTTACTTTTCTTCTTGGTTTAAGAAAGATTCTTTCAAACCAATTAATATCTTCTGGCTGATTTCTTCTGCAATCATTCGTTTCACGTGGTCGTCACTTGTTAAGTATTCGGAAATTGCCTTTTCAACACGGGACTTAATAATCTCGGCGGATTGTCCAACCAGAACTGATGTTAATTGATGTATATCATATTGCTGGCTTCGCAATGCTTCCAATTGGCTTTTGTTTGCATCTTCCATCTTCTTCAGCATTCTGTCCATTCTTTCTTCTTCTTCTGTATAAATTAGGGTAATCGAAAGCATCGACAACATTGTGAATTCGAGGAAGATAGCCAAGAGAATGAATGATGGTTTGGTTGCGGGAATGAACTTCAAACCACGAATACCAACTGCGACAATCAAGAATGCAGCACCGCCATAAGCAAGGCCAGTAACATTATTGGAATATTTCTCTGTAAAGTGGTGAGCCATATACAATCGCAATCCTTTGAAGACAAGGAAGTGGTTTCTTCGCCACAGCAAGCCGTCCTTTGTATCTTCAATTTCTTTCAATACGAAATCGGAGAAGTAATCTTTAATTCGGCTATATAGTGTGATGTTTCTAAACTTCACCACATCTGTTGATTCATCGAAAATGTCTTCGAAGCGAATTGATTGTCTTGGCGAAGCCATTTCTTCGCCAATGGTTCTTTCCCAAACAATTCTAAAGGCACGTTCAACTTCGTCCCTATCTTTTTGGGCTAAAACGTCATCTGGCATAACGAGAAGTTCAACAACATCTTCGGGAAAGCCAGTTTGCAAGCGAATCTTAGTTTTTGTATTGTCAATTTGTCTATCGAAAAGCAAAGACATAAAACCAAACTTGGTCGGAAGAACCATTGTGATGAAAATTGCAAGGATTAATGCAAGGTCCAAAGCCAAAATTGAAAACGCAAGTTCGGGGTCGAGAATAATTGCGTTTTCTCCAATGACTTCGGATTTGACATAAAATTGCATTGCTTCTTTTACGTATCCGTGCTCACGTTCATTTCTTGGTTTAAATGTAAAATCAAAAATATATTCTTTGTTGATTAGGTCTTTGTGTATTTCGACTTGACCTTGCTTAACAATTTCCTCAGCCTTTTCTTTTGTTGTCGATGCCCACACCAAGCCTTGAAATTTAACAAAACCAATCTTTTCAAGTTTATCTCCGCTTGGTTTGAACAATGGTACCACAAATTGTGCTGTTCCCCATGGGATTACACTTCGGAAGAAAACAAAGAAGAAAAACACTAACAAAGCGAGAAAGATTATGACTTGGGTTGGTCCCAAACGCTTGAATTGAACTTCAGTTGCTCTTCTTAATTTTGATTTTGCATTCATTTAGTAAACCTCAAAGTTTAAAAAACATACTAATTAAATTCGATTTTAAAAAGTCAAGTTTATAATTCTAACAAATTTAAAAAACAAAATTATAAAATATAATAGTTAACAAAATAATTTTTTTCTTGAAATTTTTGTCAAATTTTTGATTTTTTTCTTGTCGTTTGAATATTGACAAGAAATTTCGTTCTTTTTCGTTAATTTTGTGTATGCGAGTAAGAACTATAAAAGCGGGAACAAATTTTAGCAAAGGAACTATTCGAGGTGGTTCCTTCCTATCCTATTCTTCCGCAAGAAATTTGTTCCTACTCGTACTGAAACTTACCAAATCTCTTTCATACTAATCTAATTTCTAATTATGTTTTTTAGAAGGAGGGCTAACTATGTCCAGATTGTCATTTACTTACAAACCAAAATACTTCGTCGAGAGTACTAATGTTTTGGACTCTTTGCGTCAACATATGCTGGTTGACGGTTTTGAAATTGTTGTCGACTTGTTCGAAAGCAATCCAACATACTTCGTCGACAAAGCAAAGGGAACAAAATATCAAGACTTATTCACTTGTTTTGCTTCTTTGCCTTTGGGATTAAACCATCCAAAGATGCTTGACAAGGATTTTCTTGAATATTTAAAGTATGTTGCAATAAACAAACCATCGAACTCCGATATTTACACCGAAGAAATGGCAACCTTTGTCAACACCTTATTCAAAGTTGCGGTTCCAAAATACTTCCAATATGCATTTTTCATAGAAGGTGGGGCATTAGCAGTCGAGAATGCTCTTAAAGCGGCTTTCGACTGGAAAGTGCGAAAAAATTTATTGAAGGGCGTTTGCGAAGAGAAAGGACACAAAATTATTCATTTTCGCGAGGCATTCCACGGCCGTTCGGGTTATACGATGAGTTTGACAAACACCGACCCAACGAAAGTTATGTATTACCCCAAGTTCAAGGATTGGCCAAGGATAACCAATCCCAAAATGACATTTCCTTTCGAAGGTGCAAATGTCGATGAAACCATTCGCTTGGAAAAGCAAGCAGTGGAGGAAATCAAAAAAGCCTTCTTGGATAACCCTAATGAAATTGCTGCAATAATTATTGAACCCATTCAAGGCGAGGGAGGCGACAACCACTTTAGACCCGAGTTTTTACAACAACTTCGTCAACTTGCCGACGAAAACGAAGCACTTTTGATTTTCGATGAAGTGCAAACTGGCGTTGGAATTACGGGAACGATGTGGGCACACGAACAGATGAACGTTCAACCCGATATTATGGTTTTTGGCAAAAAAATGCAAGTTTGTGGAATTCTTGCTGGCGGTAAGATTGACGAAATTTCCAACAATGTTTTTAAAGTTTCCAGCAGGATTAATTCAACTTGGGGCGGAAATCTCGTTGATATGGTACGTGCGACCCGTTATCTTGAAATTATCGAAGAGGACAACTTATTGGATAACGCAAAGAATATGGGAAATTATTTGCTCGAAAAGTTGCAAATTCTTGGCAACGAATTCCCAAATCTTGTTAGCAATGTTCGTGGTCGAGGTTTGTTCTGTGCATTCGATTTGCCATCGAATGAAATTCGAAATGAATTCAGAAAAATTGCTTTTGAGGAGAAGTTATTAATTCTCGGTTCGGGAGTAAAATCTATTAGATTTAGACCATCATTGTGTATAACAAAAGAAGAAATCGACGAAGGAATTGCAAAAATCAGAAAAGTTTTAGAAAAGTTAAACCCAAAATCTCATTAAATTAAAGGCAAAGAACAAGGGCTTGCTCCCTTGTTCTTTCCTTTCCTCTGGTTATTTAAAATGGCACAATATCTTTGGAACCAAGAATAAATTGTGCAAGGCGACCAAAGCCAAGTCCCATTCCCGAACGCTTTTGTGGATTGTTTTTGAATAAATCAAGATATTGTTCGAATACTGTGTCGATCTCTTCGGGTTTGTTGTCGTGTTCGGTTTTTAACAATCTCAATTGTTTAATCATTGTGCCTTCGTATAATCTTTTGCGAAGGATATCGTAATCGTATTCTCTTTCTGAACCCCCAATCGTTTCTCCCGAATATTTGAGAATCACATCGACGCAATCGCAAGTTTGTCGTTCTGGGTCGCAATCCCTTGTTAGTTTCATATTGAAAAACTTAATCAACTCTGGGTAATGAGTAATCATCAGATTTTTGTCGTAATAGTTGACAAGGGTTTGTTCGTGTTCGGATTTTAAATCATCGCCCCAGTTGATGTTCAATTTATATTCTTTTTGCAAAACTTCGATTGCCTCGGTATAGGTAATTATTTCAAATCCTTTTTCGTAGTAAATGTAAAGATTATGGTGCTGTTCGGGGGTTAACAGCCCGTATTTAGAAGAAACATTCAAGACATTGACGAATATGTAATTCAACATATCTTGGCAATGTTGCAATAGCCAATTCAAATCTGTGTCGAGTGCTTCTGTTTCAAGCAATTCAAAGTCGTTCAAGTGGCGTCCGTCGGACTTCCATTGCGAATTGTCTTTGCGGAAAGAACGATTGGTCGAGAACATTCTTGGCAATCCATTTAAAATGATGTCCCGTTCCAAATGCAATTGAACAGTTTGCGAAAGCGTAAGGAATTCTTGCTCTTTCAGAGTGAAAACATTGCTAACTGCTTCGCAAGAACCCGTAGCATTGGTAATTCCAGGATATGGAATTCCGATGAATCCCTCTTCCCATAAGAATTCGAGTGCTGATTGGTAAATCAAGCCTTTCAGAATAATTGTGTTTTTGTTCATAAAACCTCCTTGATTAAAAATATGTTAAACAAACACAAAAAAAGCAGGAATAAATCCTGCTTCTCTTTTCCTTGAACCTAATAAATACATCTTTAGTATTTTAAGGGCAAAAAAAAAGGCTGGGAAAACCCAGCCCTTTAAAAAAAACTCCCCTCGAAAGGGGAGAAAAATAATTTCATCAGTTAGTGTATTTATGCTTGTTTCTTTGCTGATTGTAATCAAAAGTTTAGCCTTCACAATTCTAAAATTTAAAAAATATAAAATTCAAAAATAATAAAAATTTTGATAATAAAAAATTAAAGTTTTTTAGTTTTCTATAAATTTTTTTCCTTTTACCCAAACTTCTTTGACGTGATTTATTCCATAGTGATAGAACATTTCCACATAAGAAGAGCAATCAAGAATTGCGAATGTTGCTTCCTTGCCCACTTCGAGCGAGCCAACAAGTGAGGAAATTTCCAGCGAATGGGCTCCGTTAATTGTGGAAGCGACAAGTGCTTGTTCACAATTTAAACCCAAGTTTGTTACTGCCAAAGAAAGAATTATTTGCATATTTTCGGTAAAACAAGAGCCTGGATTGAAATCGCTTGCTAATGCAATTGGAATTTCTTTCTCTACAATCTTCTTCGCTGGGGCGTAGGGCATTCGAATAAAGTAGGAAGTTCCTGGTAAAAGAGTTGCAATCGTACCAGCATTTTTCATCTTTTCAAGGCTTTCGTCGGATACAAAAAGCAAATGGTCGGCAGAAATGGCACCAATTTCCCCAGCAAATCTGCCAGCACCAACGTCGGCAAGTTCGTCTGCGTGCATTCGAATTTTCAAACCGTAGTCTTGTGCTGTTCGGAAAATCTTCTCCGCTTGTTGGATTGTATAGTAGCCTTTGTCTACAAAACAATCGCAATATTTTGCCAAATTAAGTTCTGCAACTTTTGGAATCATCTCCTTGCAAATGATTTCAACATAATCATCGGGTTTGTTCTTGTACTCTGGTGGAAAGTCGTGTGCGCCCAGGAATGTAGGTACTATGTGTATTGGAAAAGCGCCCGAAAGTTTTTTGTTTACTCGCAACAGTTTCAATTCATTTTCAACATCCAAGCCATATCCGCTCTTGATTTCGATTGCAACTGTTCCGTGGCGAATTGCACTCCAAAGATGTTTGCTGGCATTTTCGAAAAGTTCATCTTCCGAGGCTTTTCTCACTGCTTTAACTGTTGCGATAATCCCGCCACCTCTCTCGGCAATTTCTTGGTATGTGGCGCCACGAACTCTAAGAGCAAATTCGTTGGCACGGTCTCCTGCAAAGACAAGATGGGTATGAGAATCAACGAAACCAGGAAAAACGGTTTTACCTTTTAGAGAAATAGTTTGCTCTGGTGAAATTTCTCCATTGTGTAACTTGATTTCTGCTTCTTGGGTCGACCCAACCCAAAGAATTTTTTCGTCGAAGAAAATTGCACCATTTTGAATTTCATTGATATTGTCTAATTCTTTTCCTCTCCGTGGTTTTTCATTATTCCCAGCAATTGTTACAAGTGAAGAAATATCTTTAATTAGTGTTTTCATAGGCAACTCCCGCACGCTACAAATAGATTTGTTTTTTCGGGTCTTTTTTCAACAATTCGACACAACTTTTAACTTTCTGAACTTCGTCTTTGTTGCATACAAGCACTGCATCGTCAGTAACAACTATTACTAAATTTTGTACTCCAACGGATGAGACAACTATTCTCCCGTCTTGTGAGGCATTGTATACAATTGAATTTTTGGTATCAATCAAAATGTTGTTTCCAATGTTGACGTTTCGATACTCGTCGTGGTTTTTCGTTCTGTCGAGAGCATCCCAAGAGCCAATGTCGTCCCAATCGAAAAGCGATTTAACAAGAACAATGTTTGGGGTTCTTTCCATCAATGCATAGTCAATCGATATGTCTGGGAATGTCTTGAAAATATTTTCGATTTCTTTTGTTTTCGATTCAATATTGCTACAATCAATTTCTATGAATATTTTCTTTATTGGGTCGATTTTAGAAAAAATCTCTGGCATATATTTTTCGGATTCAGTTAGAAATGTGTCCACACGCCAGAAGAACATCCCACTGTTCCAGAAATAATTTCCAGATTCAACATATCTCTTTGCTGTTTCAACATCGGGTTTCTCTTTGAATGCTTTAACTTTGTAAACAAATTCATTTCCAGTGCTTTGTTGATTATCGATTTCAATGTATCCAAAAGCAGTATCTGGCCGAGTTGGAACAATGCCAATAGTTGCAATTTTTGGGTTCTTCGACACATAATCGAAAGCAATCTCTACTGTTTTTTTAAATTGGCTCAAAGGTTCAATTTTTTGGTCGGAAGTGAAAACACCGCAAACGATTTCGCTTGGACTAAAATTTTTTTCATATTTCGCAAGTATATAACTTGTAGCATAGGCAAGAGCGGGTGCTGTATTTCTTTTCATTGGTTCGGAAATAATATTTTCCTTTGGTAGATTGGACAAAACTTTTCTTATATTTTCAAGAGTTATATGATTTGTAAATACAAATATGTCTTCGGTATCGATAAAATTTGCAACTCTTTCGACTGCTTCCTCTATCAATGTTTTTTCAGAATTAAGCGGAAGCAATTGCTTTGGTCTTGTTACACGACTTACTGGCCAAAACCTTTCACCGCTTCCCCCAGCAAGCATAATTGCAATTCTTTTCATTTTCTCCAATCCCATTAAAACAAAATATTTTTTGCTATTTTTTGTCTTTTTTAAAGGATTAATATATTATTTTTTTGCGATGAAACCAAATTTATATAGGATAAAATCGAAAGAGTCGACGGTTACTTTGCACGAGCGGGAACAACTCGTGCTTCGAACGATTGTGCAATTGCACATTTCGACAGCACAGCCAGTTGGCTCTCGGCTCGTTGCTAAATATTTGGAAAACAAATTGAATTTAAGTCCAGCATCAATTCGCAATATTATGTGTGAACTCGAGGAGCAAGATTTTTTGCAACAGACCCACGTTTCTTCTGGTAGAATCCCAACCGACAAAGGTTATCGATTTTACATTGATTCAATTTTACCAAAAGTCAAACCTACCGAGCGAGAAATTCAAAAAATCGAAGAAGAGTTGAAGAAAATTGATACAAGCAATGTTGAAGAACTTTTGAGGACTGCTTCTAAAGTTTTGGGATTTCTTTCAAAATATTTAAGCATTATTGTTATTCCCGAGATACAAAACATCACAATTCAAAAACTTGAAATTTTGCCTCTATCTTCAAACCGATTGTTGTTTGTTCTTGCTTTAAACTCAAATTTTGTCGAAACATTAACCATTGAAGCAGATTTTGACATAGTTGAAGATGAGATTGATTCTGTTGTTCGTTATGTCAATGAAAAAATTGCTGGCAAACCTTTGCGTTTTGTTTACGAAAACTTTTACGATTTAATTGAAACACCAGAGTTGAGAGAATCGCCAGTGATTCAATTATTTGTGAACTTTTTCGATAAAATTTACAATAATATTTTGGAACAAGAGCGAACGCTTATTTCTGGGGCAAAGAATCTTTTGCAATATCCAGAATTTCAACAACCCGACTACATCCAAAGAATGATTACCTTGCTTGAAAACTCGAATTTAATCTTGAATGTTCTCCAAAAATTTTACAACGATGATAATTCTTCAATAAAGATTCTTATTGGTAGCGAAACGGACAACGAATTGCTGTTCGATTTTTCAATTATTGCTTCGCCCTATTGGGTAACAAGTTCTGTTGGATACATTGGCTTGCTTGGTCCAAAAAGGATGAATTACCCGAAAGTAATTCGCTTGGTTGACGTCGTTTCTAAAATTATTTCTCGGAATCTTTCGAATTTGACTTAATAAAGAACAATATCGAAAGTAAAATCCCGCTTGAAATCACAAATAGCCATTCCAATTCTATTAATGGGGCAACAAAAGCCGAGCCAAGATATGCAAGCAGTGAACCAAAAAGAGTAGCCGAAGAGGCAAAGCCCATAATACTTCCTATTCTTACTGGCTCGGCAATTTTACCAAGGTAAGAATACAACAAGGGGACAAGCCCCGCAATCGAGATGCCGAGTACTATTCGTATCGGGTAAATTAATAGATAATTGAAGGCAATAGAATGGAGAAACATTCCAATGCTTAATATGATTACACTTCTCTTCAAAAGTCGAGTAATTGGCGTTTTGTCTGCCCAACGACCCCAAATCGGAGCGAATATAATATTAAAGGCGCTTGTAATGCCTATTGCTATACCAGTAGCAGAACTTATTATCTCTTTTGGTACATTCAATTGTTCAAGATAGTAGGGGATAATTGGAAAAGTGAGAAAAATTCCAACTTGACCAATCACAATCATAATTAGGGCATTGCGGTAATCCTTCCTTCTGACAACTAATTTTAGGATATCGATAATGCATTCTTCTTGGTTTTCCTTTGTTTTGTTTATTTCTTTTACAAAAAAAATTATAAGAATTGCACTCACTAAACACAAGGCGGCAACAACAAAGAAAACTTCCCGAAAGCCAAAAATATCGGAAATGAAACCGCCCAGCAATGGTCCAGTCAATGCCCCAGCCGATTGTGAACTTTGTAGGAAACCAACAGCAGAGCCTTTTTTATCTTCTGGTGTGTTTGCAACGGCAAAGCCAAGATTTGCGGCAATAAATCCACTTGATGCGCCCTGGAAAACTCGAAGAAGAAACAATTGCCAAACATTTTTTGCAAATCCCATAAGAAACATTGCAAGAGCCAAGCCGAAAATCGCTCGGATAATCATTAATTTCTTGCCATATCTGTCGCCAAGATTGCCCCAAATTGGTACAAATATAATAGACAAGAAGTATGGTCCAGCGAACACCAAACCGCTCCAAAACCTTTGTGCCGATTCGCCAACTACTCCAAGTTCCCTTATATACAGTGGGAGGAAAGGAACGCAAGCATTCATTCCCATCATTGCAATGAATTGCGACAGAGCCAGAAATAATAGATTGCGTTCCCAAGTTTCTTGAAATCTGTGCTTTATAGCAATAAAATTTATTCCCATCCTATTCAAATTCAGTATTGGAATGAAGTTTTTTGATTTTAAATAATTCAATAAACATATTTATTGAATCTCTCAATGGGTTAACCTTTGTTCTTTTGTCATTGTACCACTCGACTGGAACTTGTTCAATTTTTAATCCAGCCTTTTTGGCAAGATAGAGAATTTCAACATCAAAACTGAAACCATCGATTTTGGATTTTGAAAAGACCATTTCGGCGGCTTTGTCCGTAAATCCTTTGAAACCACATTGGGTATCTTCAATACCACGAAAGACAATAAGTTGAACGAATTTATTGAAAGTCTTTCCCATAAATTCACGGTAGAAGGGTTGGTGCTCCTTTATAAGCGAGGGGTCGAGCGCACGGCTTCCAATGCACACATCCGCACCAGATGTCAACTTATCGAGCAGTTTTTCTATTTCGTAAATTGGGGTCGAAAGGTCAGCGTCCGAAAATACCCGAAATTTGCCTTTTGCTTTCAGCATTCCAGTTCTTACCGCTGCGCCTTTGCCCCGATTGGGATTGTAACTGATTATTTTAATTTTATCGCTGTAATGATTTAACTTTTCCAATGTCTTGTCGGTCGAGCCATCGTCTACAACTACTATTTCAAAATTATAATTGTTGGCAGTGAAATAGTTCCAGACCTTTTCCAAAGTAGCAACTATCCTTTCTTCTTCGTTGTAAACTGGAATAACAAACGAAAGTAAATCTTTGTCCATTAATCTAAATATTGTAATGACATAAAACTACAAAATTAATCCATTTTTTTCATTGCTTGTTCGTTATATTTTAATGATTAATTAAAGAAGGAAAGACATAAGTTGATGGTCGAGTTCTCGTTAAACCAATTTGATTACAATCTTCCAGAGGAAAAAATTGCGCAATATCCCTTGGAAAAGCGTGATGAAAGCAATCTTCTTGTTTACCATAAAAATCGAACAATTTCCCATCACAAATTCTACGAACTACCAAACTTTATACCCGAAGGCAGTTTGCTTTTAAGAAATGTTACAAAAGTAATTCCAGCCCGAATATTCGTCGAAAAGCCAAATGGAGGCACCGTCGAAGTTCTCCTACTTTCAAACAAAAAACAACAAGCAAATGTTTTTGAAGCGCTAATCAAGGGAAGGAAAATAAAGCCGAACGTTCGCCTTTCAAAACAATTCTCAAAGGAAAATTTGGTACTTTACGTTGATGTACTTTCCAAAAATCAAGATTGTTACACAGTATCTTTGGATTGGAAAGAAATTTCAAACAATAGCAGTTCAAAATTAACTTTCGAAGAAGTGCTCGATAGAATTGCAAAAACACCGCTTCCACCATACATCAAACGAGAAGCCGAAGAGTTAGATAGAACTCGATATCAGACAATTTACGGACGGCAACCAGGCTCGGTTGCTGCTCCTACGGCTGGATTCCATTTCACCGATGATGTTATTCAAAATCTCAAATCAAAATCTATTGACTTTGCCGATGTTACCTTGCATATAAGTCTGGGTACTTTCAAACCTATACGAGTGGAAAATATTTTTGCACATAATATGCACAGCGAGGAATTTTTAGTATATTACGATAATATTAAAAAAATTCACAAGTTCTTCCAAACTCGAGGCAAAGAACAACTTTTTGTTGCAATAGGAACGACAAGCGTTAGAACATTAGAGTCGCTGTACTGGTTTGCTCAAGATGTATATTCTAACAGTCTTAAACCCAATTTGAATAATGCATTGATTGACCAGTATATTTGGCGTCGAGTTGAGGAAAAATTATCAATTGAAAATGCTCTTGATTTTCTGCTTGGATTGATGGACAAAGAAGGAAAAAAGGAAATAATTGGTAACACAAGTTTGTACATTACCCCAGATTACAAGATAAGATTTTTCGACGCTATTGTTACAAACTTTCACCAACCGAAAAGCACGCTTCTACTTCTTGTCTATGCATTTGTTGGTGAAGATTGGAAACAAATTTATAACGAAGCACTTGAAAAGAATTACCGATTTTTAAGTTATGGTGATTCTTCTCTTCTATTCAAAACCAATGGTTAATCTATGGAACGTAAGTATTCTAAAATAATTAGTCCTCAAATATTAATAGATGCATATGTAAACGGATGGTTTCCGATGGCTGACCCAGAAACAGGGGAGATTGAGTGGTTTTCACCATTAAGACGTGCTATTTTTCCAATTTATTCAATTAAACCATCGCATTCAATGAAGCAGATTTTGAAGAAAAAAATCTTCGAAGTGCGGATAGATACTTGCTTCGAAAACGTTATTATGGGTTGTGCAAACCGACCAGATACTTGGATTAACGACGTACTAATCAATTCCTATATCAATTTACACCATTTGGGATATGCTCATTCTGTTGAAACATTTAAAGATGGACTGTTAGTCGGCGGATTGTATGGTGTTGCAATTGGGGCGGCATTTTTTGGCGAGTCTATGTTTTCGCTTGTGAGCAATGCGTCGAAAGTCGCATTTTATCATTTGATTGAGCATCTAAAAGCAAGGAATTTTATCCTTCTCGATTCACAATTTATTAATGAACACACGAAAATGCTCGGTGCGATTGAAATTCCTCGTTATCAGTATATCAAAATTTTGAAACACGCTGTAAAGCAAAAAGATGTTACTTTTTAGACAAAAAAATTTTTGAAATAATAAAATTCTTTTTTCGTTTTGATTAATTCACAATTTCGGGGAAATATGTCCAAAATAATTTCAAATGAACAAATTACTCCAAGGCTTTTCAATAGTAACTTTTTAGAATTCTTCTCCAAAGTGCCTTGGTATGTTCCTCTTGCGATTTATGTTCCCGTTGTTTTCTATATACTCTATATTTCGCTGTTTAACCATTCATTATCTGTGCTTACGACATTTCTTCTTTTTTTGTTTGGGATTATATCTTGGACTTTTGTTGAATACTTGTTACATAGATTTGTCTTTCATTACCAACCGAAAACGAAATTTGGCGAAAGACTCCATTTCATTTTTCACGGAATTCACCATAGTTATCCCCGAGACCCGCTACGTTTAGTTATGCCCCCGTCGGTGAGCATTCCATTGGCTTTCTTGTTCTATTTTCTTTTCGAATGGATTTTCCCAAATAATTGGAATTTACCATTCTTTGCTGGTTTTGTTGTTGGCTACCTCGTCTACGATACTACTCATTATGCAATTCACCATTTCCCAATTAAGAACAAATTCTTTTTGAAGATAAAATCCCATCATATGAAACATCACTACAGTGACGAAAACACACGCTTTGGGGTTAGTTCTCCGTTGTGGGATTATGTTTTTGGGACAGCACCCAAGAAGTGAATTTATTATCTTCTGCCTATTAAAGCATAAATTTCTCTGAACAAGGAGTCTTGGGGTAAAAATTCTCTTTCGATTTTTTCTTTGATTGAACTGTTTATTTTTCCAGTTGCGACTAATTCTTTTCCAAGTGCAGTGAAACTTTCTTCAAATCCAAAACTTCTGGCAATGCTTTGTGGTAGCATTTTTAAGAGATGGTAATCGGGACGATACAGAAAGCCAAGATATTCATAATTGTAGAGATTTGCAAATTCTTCGATAATCTCTTCGACTTTTGGTTTCAGGTCCGAAGTTCTTAAGGAAAACAGTAGCAGGAGTATTTTTTTTGTGGTTTGTTCCAAGGAGCCATTGAAAGAAAAATTGAACAGAGGCTCCATTCGAAGAAGGACTTTGTTCAACTCATTCAAAAGATTTTGTTTATCTAAATCAATAGCAAATACAAGGTATTGGCTTTTTTGCAGAAAAGGATAGGCAGAAGTAAAATCATCTTCACATTTGCAAGTGCCATTCGGTTCGAAAAATATATCCTCGGTACATCCAATACAATCCAAAATTTGATAGTGTTTTAAATTTAATTCAAAGACTTTTGCTCCAGCTTGGTTAATTCCATTGGTGAAACCTTTAAGGAAAGACTCTATTGTTGGATTGGTTTCTTCTATAAAATTTAGTAAAGCAGTTTCCATAGATATCTCTATTTGTTTAATAAAACTAAACGAAATGCAAAAAAAAATATTTAAAACTTTGCCAAATGTTTCAAAATTTTCTGTTTGTTTTTGTAAAATATTTAAATGTAATTTTCTTTTTACATTTTTTTGAATTTTGAATTATGATGAAAAAAATTAGGTTTGAAGATATCCAAGGGTTCTCTAAACTTTTTGTGGACTTTCTAAAAAGAAATTTGTTTTTCTCTGAAAGGTTCAATTACGAAGTCGACTTGCTCTCGAAAAAGGCATTGCTTGAGGATAAATTAAAAACATATTCTAATAGGGAACTTTTTGTCAAACTGGTTAATCAATCTAATCTTGGATTGGAACTTTCCGATTCCCAGAAAAGTAATTTAGAACTTTTAAAATTGGATAACACTGTTGTGGTAACCACTGGACAACAACCAGGGTTTCTTGGTGGACCGCTGTATGTCTATTATAAAACGTTTACAGCCATCGCACTTGTGGAAAAATTGCGAAGACGGTATCCCAATTACAACTTTGTTCCATTGTTTTGGATTGAAGACAACGACCACGACTGTATCGAAGCCTTCCAGTCAGTTTTATTTAATCGGAATTGGGAAATTGTAAGCATTCCAATGCTCGAACAATGCAAAAAAGGTTTGCATAATTCAATTTCAGAGTTGAAACTGCCCCAAGAATTCGCAAATTTTCTTGAGTATTTCATATTTACTAACCAATTAGATGAAGAAGACAACAGTTTCACGAAGTTTTTAATAGAACTCTACAAAGCCAATGAATCGCTTTCGGGTACATTTCAAAGAATATTGAACTACATTTTTGGAAAGTATGGTTTGCTCTTTGTCACAGCCTCGAAATGTAGGCAACAAGGCGGATTTAAAGATATACTTTTTCGTGAATTTGAAAACTTTGGGGCAAGTTACTCGATTATTGAAACTGCAAACCGATTAATTGAATCGCAAGGGTATCACATCCAAGCAAAGAATTCTCTTCCGAATTTGTTCTACCATACGATGGATAAGCGTGTGAAAGTTGAATGGGATAGCAAAAGAAAAGCCTTCGCCCTTGGTGAAGAATTTGTTGATGAAAATAATATTCTGGATTTTTTTGAACGAAATACCGCTCGGTTTTCGCCTAATGTTTTGTTAAGACCTATTTGCCAGGATTATCTTCTTCCTAATGTTGCTTCTGTTCTTGGACCAAGCGAAATAGGTTATACCACACAGTTGAAGGAATTGTATGAATGGTTCGAAATAAAAATGCCAGCAATTGTTCCTCGCCATTCTATTACATTTATTCCACATAACTTTGTTGAGTTGCTTGAAACGAAACACTTTACATACTTCTTAAAGCCAAACGAGGAGATTTTAGAGGAAATATATAATTCCAATCGGGACTTTAATCTGCAAAACGAGATTGAAAATATTGAAAAGGAATTTGAAAACATATTTGCAAAACTTAAAAATATTGGTACAAGGTTCGACAAATCGTTGGAAATAAGTGCAGAAGCCCATTTTAGTAAATCTTTTCGCTCGTTTAAATCCTATGTAAATAAAATCTATTCGGCAGAAAGGAAGAAAATCCTTTCACGGCACAAAGAGATAGTAAATCTTAACAATTTTGTATTACCCAACGGAACACTTCAAGAAAGGATTTTATCTTTGGCGTATCCTTTGCTGATTTATGGCTTGAAAAGGTTTGAGGAAGAAACAAGAAAAGTCATAGAATTGGACAATAACACTCACTTCCTAATTGCAATTTGAAATTCACTTTTGTAACACTTGTGTTGTATAATTTTCCTTTCTCTTTTTTGTTGGATTTAAATGAATTAAGGCTTACCCAAAATTTAATTTTCTACAAACTAAATAAATCTACTAAAAATCAAGGACTTAAACAGCATTTTGGTGTTGTAAATTTAATTTCATTTAATAATTTTGAATATTAAATGAGTTGACAATGGAGAATAAAAGTTTAAATAAAAATGAACCGATTTATCCGATAGGGGTTGCTTCTAAACTCCTCGGAATTAGTGTTCATACTTTAAGGATGTACGAGAAGGAGGGACTGATTATCACAGCAAGGGGAACGAACCAAAAAAATCGATTGTATTCCATTGCTGACATCGAGCGAATGGAGTGTATCCGAGACGCAATTACAAAAAAGAAATACTCTATTCCTTCGATAAAAACGATGCTTTCCCTTATTCCTTGCTGGAAAATTATCAATTGTAGCGAGGAAGAGCGTATGAATTGCCCAGCATACAATTCGATTGGTACTCCTTGCTGGGCTTACGACCATAAGGACAATATATGTGCGATAAAAAATTGCAGAGATTGTAAAGTTTATAATGATTTTACAAATTGTGATGATATAAAAAAATTATTAAAGGAAATTTGAGAGATTGCTATGGAAAAGTTCACAAGAAGAAAATTTTTGGAAATCAGCGGTGCAACATTCGCTGGGGCTGGTCTTGCCTTTGGGGGTACAAAGTTAATAGACAATTCTCTTTTTTCTGCTGAAAAGACTTCGGGTGTGGTCAAAATTCCTTCCTATTGTTCCATTTGTTTCTGGAAATGCGGATTGGTTGCTTATGTCAAGGATGGAAAACTTTGGAAACTGGAAGGGAACCCCTTGGACCCATTGAGCAAAGGAAGACTTTGTCCCCGTGGCAATGGTGGCGTTGGTCAACATTACGACCCAGATAGGTTGAAGGCTCCACTTATTCGCACATCCACTCGTGGAAAGGAAGAATGGAAAGTTTCAACTTGGGACGAGGCTCTTACATTCACAGCGAAAAAACTAATGGAAATCAAGGAAAAATATGGTCCGCAATCGATTGCAGTTTTCAGTCACGGACCAGGCGGTGCATTTTTGAAACACACTTTTAATGCCTTTGGTGTAAAAAACTTTGCTGCTCCCTCCTTTGCACAATGTCGTGGACCGAGGGAAGTTGCCTTCGAACTTACTTTTGGCGAAATTGTCGGTTCGCCCGAACGAACAGACATTGAAAACTCCAAGTGTTTCGCTTTAATAGGTACGCACCTTGGGGAAAATATGCATAATTCCCAGGTGCAAGAATTTGCTAAAGCAGTGGAACGAGGTGCAACGATTATTGTGGTCGACCCGAGATTTTCTATTGCTGCAAGCAAGGCAAAATATTATTTGCCAATTAAACCTGGGACCGATACTGCTTTGCTTTTAGCCTGGATAAATGTATTAATCGAGGAAAATCTCTACGACAAAGATTTTGTTGATAAGTATACTTTTGGCTTCGAGCAATTGAAAGAATACGTCAAGCCATTTACACCAGAATGGGCATTTGTTGAAACTGGAATCGAACCAGATTTGATTCGGGAGACAGTCCGTGAACTTGCACGGTACAAGCCTGCATCTTTTGTCCATCCTGGTCGCCACGTCAATTGGTATGGGAACGATGTACAAAGATTGCGTGCTGTTGCAATTATAAACGCGCTTCTGGGAAATTGGAATCACAAAGGTGCATTCTTTAAACCAGTAAAAATGAATATTCCTAAATATCCTTACCCACCATATCCAGAAGTAGATTATGAAGTTGTTTACAATCCCAACAACAAATACCCATTTGCGGGCGAAGACGAGGGGCTTACCCAAGGAATTCGTGATGCAACAATTACTGGAAAGCCATATCCAATTAAGGCTTGGGTTGTTTACGGTACAAATTTGATTCAAACCTTACCCAACCAAGCAGAAACTTTGAAAGCAATACAAAATCTTGACTTTTTGTTGGTCATAGATGTAATACCAAGCGAAATTTCGATGTGGGCAGATGTTGTTCTTCCCGAAGCAATATATTTAGAACGATATGATGAATTGAACGTTTCGCCTTTCAAAGTTCCTTTTGTGGGAATTCGTCAACCAGTAGTCCCCCCACCACACGACCAGCGTGAAGGTTGGTGGATTGCACGTGAACTCGCTAAAAAACTTGGACTTGAACATTATTTCCCTTGGAAACATATCGAAGAATATCTTCGCTATCGAGTTGAAGCCGCTGGGCTTTCCTATGAACAATTGAAAAAGGATGGCATTATTCTTGGTAGTTCGCAACCAATATATGTCGAGGATGGTTTACAATTGGAGTTTTCGAATACGCCTACTCAAAAAATCGAATTGTATTCAACTCAATTGGCTGAAAAAGGACTATCACCTTTCCCAACATACGAACGACCCCCAGAACCACCGCCTGGATACTTCCGCTTACTTTTTGGGCGTGCACCAGTTCATACGTTCAGTATGACCCAATCGAACCCAATTTTGATGGATATGATTAATGAGAACGAAGTTTGGGTGAACTCCGATGTTGCAAACTACCTCGGACTAAAGAATGGGGTATATGTGGTTTTGGTTAACCAAGATGGTGTTAAAAGCAACAAGGTAAAAGTGCGATTAACCCAAAGAATACGCCCCGATTGTGTTTATATGTATCACGGCTTTGGACACACTTCAAAGTTGCTCAAACGGGCTTACTTAAAAGGAGCCAGCGATACGCAATTGATTACTCGTTATGATATCGACCCAGTTATGGGCGGAACGGGAATGAATAACAATTTTGTAACATTTGAAAAGGTGTGAAAATGGCAAGATATGCAATGGTTATAGATACGACAAAATGCGTTGGGTGTATGGATTGCGTCGTTGCCTGCAAAACAGAAAACAATGTACCAGAAGGTTTCAATCGGGATTGGATAACCTACGAAACGATAGGGAAATTTCCAAACTTGCATATGGAGATACGCTCTGAACGATGCAATCACTGCGACAATCCGCCTTGTGTGTACACTTGCCCGACGGGAGCAAGCCATATTTCGGACATTGGCGGAATTGTTCTAGTTGATTACGACAAATGTATTGGATGCAAGGCTTGTATTGCTGCTTGTCCATACGATGCACGCTTTATTCATCCAGATGGTTACGCTACGAAATGTACATTTTGCGAACATAGAGTTGTGCAAGGATTGGACCCAGCGTGTGTTGCAACTTGTCCAACGCATTGTATGTATTTTGGAGACCTCGAAGACCCCAATAGCGAGGTTTCCAAATTACTTCAATCACGCAAGTATCGCGTATTAAATCCCGAAAGTGGAACCAAACCACAAGTATATTACTTAATTTAGGAGGCAACAATGAATGAATTGGTAATAACAAGACATAATCATTTAATAGACCCAACTTTGCATATTTGGGGTTGGGAAATTCCAGTATATCTATTCCTGGGAGGTCTCGTTGGCGGAATGATGCTTATTTCTGGATATTTTATCTTAACTGGAAGAACAAAAAACACCCTTTGCTCTTGTTTTCGAATTCCGCTAATTGGGATAGTTGCAATTTCAATTGGTATGTTAGCCCTGTTTTTAGATTTGGAACACAAACTGTATGTTTGGAATCTATACCTCAATTTCAAATGGCAATCACCAATGTCCTGGGGTGCTTGGATTTTGTTAATCATCTATCCGATTTTGTTTGTAACATTGTTAATTCGTATACCAGAAAACGTAGCGGAGAAATTTCCAGCCTTGGGTAGGCTTTCGGAAAAAATACGGTCGAACGCTTTCCTTGTAAAATTAATAGGTTCGTTAAGTATGGTCTTTGGTGGTCTGCTTGGCGCATACACTGCAATTCTTTTAAGTGGGTTCTCTGCTCGACCAGCCTGGAATAGTCCGATGCTTTGGACACTATTCTTAACATCTGGTTTGTCGAGCGCAGCAGCATTGGTCCATTTAATAGGTAAAGATCCAGAAGAAAGGCATTTGCTTGCAAAAGCGGACAATGGCTTTCTGATTGCAGAATTAATAATCATCTTGCTGATGATTATTGGCTTTGTCTCTTCGAGCCAAGTTCATATCGATGCAGCGAAACTCATACTTTCGGGACCTTATGCTGCTTCGTTTTGGATTTTTGTTGTTCTTTCGGGAATTGTTATTCCATTGATAATTCAAATGTTTTCTGTAAACAACAAAATTGTGCATACTAATGTTGCACCAATCTTGGTAATGCTTGGTGGACTTATTCTTCGTTTTATTGTAGTTTACGCTGGACAATTTAGTCATTGGCCTAGAAATGTATTTACAGTATTTTAATAATAAAATAGGTATTGATATGGAAGAGAAAGGACAAGAGAATCTTGAAACAACGAAGGCTTTCCACAAAGAAAGTTTTCCAGAAAAGCCTTACTGGAATCCGTACCTGGCTGGTATTGGTCTGGGAATTGTTCTCCTACTGGCTTTTGTAATTATGGGGCGAGGGCTTGGTGCTTCGGGGGCAGTTTCATCAGTTGTTGCAACTGGCGTGTTGAAAATTGCACCAGAACACGCACAGAATAATGAGTTCTATCGCAACTATCTCTCTGCGGGAAATCCTTTGAAAGATTGGCTTGTGTTTGAAGTGCTTGGAGTTTTAGTTGGGGGTTTCATTTCTGGAATTTTTGCGAATCGAGTGAAATTTAAAATCGAGAAAGGTCCTAAAATTACAAACACCAAAAGATTAATATTTGCGACCATTGGCGGAGCGTTGATGGGTATTGGAGCAAAACTTGCCGGCGGTTGTACAAGCGGGCAGGCTCTCACTGGTGGTTCACTTCTAAATCTTGGAAGTTGGTTATTTATGCTTTCTGTATTTGCAGGCGGATATTTGATTGCATATTTATTTAGGAGGTTCTGGTTATGATAGCACCATTTTACAAATTTGGAATGTTTGGCGAGGAGTTCAGTTTAATCATTGCCTTTCTTATTGGCATTGCTTTCGGTTTCTTCCTCGAACGCGCCGGTTTTGGTAGCGCCAGAAAACTTGCAGCACAATTCTACCTTTACGATATGACTGTATTCAAAGTGATGTTCACTGCAATTGTTACTGCAATGTTGGGTGTTTATTTTCTTGGCGTCTTTGGTTTTTTAGATATAAATCTCATTTACTTTACCCCGACCTATGTTGTTCCGCAAATTGTTGGCGGTTTCCTCCTTGGGTTTGGTTTTATCATTGGTGGTTATTGTCCGGGGACATCAGTTGTATCGACATCAATAGGAAGGCTCGACGGTTTGTTCTTTTTGATTGGCGTTTTTATTGGCACTTTTATTTACGGCGAGATTTATCCTTGGATTGCAGATTTTGCAAAGTCGACTCCAATGGGGAAAGCCACTATTTACGAAGTACTTCACATACCCTACGGAGTGGTAGTTTTTGCTGTTGTTTTGATTGCAGTTTGTGGTTTCGCCGGCGCAACATACATAGAGAGGAAGTTTCAATCAAAATTGTTTGGGAGGTAGTATGAAATTCAAAGATTTGAGTCTGAATCAGAAGCTTGGACTGTTTGCTATACTTTTGGGGATTATAGCATTGTTCACTCACGACCCAACCAAAGCCACTTACGAAAGAGTCGATGTGAAGAAGTTTTCACTCGAAATAAATTCGCCGTCGAAATATATTACCCCAATGGAACTTGCCGAGAAAATTATTTCCGGAACAAATTTTTTTGTAATTGTCGATTTAAGAAATCCAAACGAATATGAAAAAGGAACAATCCCGGGAGCAATTAATCTTTCTTCAAAGGATTTGTATCAAAATGTTCTTCAACGGAATCAAAAAATAATACTTTTCTCAGAAGATGATACGAAATCATTGAATGCTTGGCTGGCATTGAAAGCCCTTGATTATAAAGATGTTTTGGTTTTAAAGGGTGGATATCAAGGCTGGACCGACGAAGTAGTTTTCCCCAAAATTCCACTGGATACAACCACAGCCGGCAAAGAAAAATTTGAAAAAATGAAACAAATTTCTTCGTATTTTGGTGGTTCGCCAATTTTGATTTCCGAAGGAAAGGCAGTGCAAACACAGATTGAAGTGCAGAAGCAAACACCACAAGTGCAAAAGCCAGCGGTTAGTCTTCCGAAACCGGGAGGAGCAAGCAAGCCAAAGCGAGAAGGCTGTTAAAGTTCTTTGGAATATACTCCGAGTTGTTGTTCCCTAAGGGTTGAATACCTATGGGACACAACCGATGGGTTTGGGAGGAAACTCCCAAGCCTCCCGAGGCTAAATGCCGAATTGGAAAGGAGTTCTTTTGCGTGCAACCTTGCCAAATCGGCAAGGTTTATTTTTTTGGAGAATTATGGATAGAAAAGAAAAGAAGATATTCGTGTTCTTTGCTGGACTTTGGGCTCTGGTCGAAGTTTCGCTTGGTACGATACTTTCCCTTTCGAAAGTACCTTTTCGAGGATTGCTTATGGCTTCGTTTGCTTGTTTCATACTTATCGCTTTTCGAATGTTTGTCGACAAGCCTCGAAGTTCGCTGTATCTTGCTTCGGTCGTTGCAACTATTAAATTGTTTTTCTCTTTGGGTGCTGGGGCATTCAACTCTGCTCTTGCAATTTTTATCGAAGGATTACTTGCCGAAGCAATTTTTGGGTTGGCGAAGGTGAATCTGTTTAGTAGTATACTCGTTGGTGCTCTTGTTTTGTTATATCCTTTTCTTCATAGTCTTTTTATGCAGACAATGATTTTTGGTGTAGATATCTTTAAAATTTATAACAAAATACTTGTCGAATTCCAGCAAATTGTCAATTTGCAAACCAAATTTGGAATATTTGAAATGATTTTGATTTTTGTATTTATCTATCTAATAATTGGTGTAGTTGTGGGTATCTTATCTTTTTACTTTTCCAAAAATGTTCTTAAAAAAGTGATTGTGAATGAGTGAGGAAAAAAGACAAAAGTTAAAAATTTCACTTTTTGTAATTTCCGTTGTTGTTGGAATAATCATCAATAATCTTTTGTTCTATTTCGCACTCTTTGTGCTATACTTCATAATATTCTCAAAGGATGAAAAGAAGGGAATCTCATATTTAAGAAAGCCTAAGTTCTTGTTGTCAATAACCATAATAACTGTGCTTCCAATTATCTTCGCCTATGGCAATAGTGGAGAATTGTTTCATACTCTTGAAATGGTAGTCAAAGTTCTTTTGCGCGGGATAGTACTTTTGCAAACAATTGCAATTTTGGTTGCTCGTATCGATAGGAACAAAATATTTGCCCATTTCAAAAAAGTTCATCCCGACTTCGAGGAAGTCTTTACAGAAACGGTTTCTACAATGAATAAGTTTAAAAATAAAATGATTACATCACAGCAAAAAATCGAAAAGAAGCGAATTGTTCAACTCGCAATTTTCCATCCAATTGAATTTTTAAGAAAAGTGTTCTACAAACTTTGGTTTGAATACAATAAAGATTGAATAGCCCAAGTTTTCTATTTTTGACTTTTTGGATTTTGATATTATTATGAGTGCGGGAAGAAAACAATTGATTGTACTTTCGGCGCCCAGTGGTGCTGGAAAAACTACTCTTGCTAAGCACTTGCTTTCGACATTTCCTCAATTCAAATTCTCTGTTTCAGCCACGACAAGGAAGCCCCGACCTAACGAAGTCGACGGCAAGGACTACCATTTTTTAAGCGAGGGGGAATTTAAGCAATTAATTGCCAATGGTGGATTTGTAGAGTATGAGCAAATCTTTGGAAATTATTACGGGACGCTCAAAAGTGAGATTGAAAAAAGTTTGCAGAAAGGGGAAATTGTTGTTTTCGATATTGATGTAAAAGGTGCACTGTCGATCAAAAGACTGTTCCCGAACGAGTCATTTTTGATATTTATTTCACCTCCATCGATTGAGGTCTTGAAAGAAAGGCTAATCAAGCGAGGGACAGAATCTTCCGAACAGTTGCAAAAAAGATGGGAACGAATTCAAATGGAGATGGAACAAAGGGATAAGTTTGATTATGTTTTGGTAAATGATGATTTAGAGGAAGCCAAAAAAGAATTGATTGAAATCGTGCAAAAAGTCACTGGACTTATGTAACCACTTTGTTGCATTTTAAAACTTCCCCCACAATATTGCCTCAGAATTATTTATAGAAAAGCACTTCATTATATTAAATTAAAACTTAATCTCATCTAAAACTACAAGGTGTATACAAAACAAGTAAATAAGTTGTTGAAATATAAT
Organism: Candidatus Kapaibacterium sp.; assembly: GCA_013414795.1. GTDB lineage: Bacteria > Bacteroidota > Ignavibacteria > Kapaibacteriales > UBA2268 > Naka2016. The sequence goes on along the minus strand of CP058732.1, from coordinate 818,629 downwards.
GTCTAATCTAATATTGCAATTGAGTTTGTTTAACAATTTTGAAAGGTCAAAGAAATGGCAAAATTAATCAGCCCACACGGAAGTCCCGAGTTAATAAAACTCCTGCTCGAAGGCGAAGAATTGGCCGAGGAAAAGAAAAAAGCCCAAAAGTTGCTAAAAGTCAATATTACGAGCCGTAAAACTGGCGATTTAATAATGATGGGAATTGGTGGCTTCACCCCTCTCACTGGTTTTATGGGCTATGACGATTGGAAAAGCGTTTGCGAAGAAATGAAAATGCCAAGCAAGAACGGACTTTTCTGGCCTATTCCGATAACAGTTTCCACCGACAAAGAAACAGCCGACAAGATTAAGATTGGCGACGAAGTTGCTCTTTATTCCGATGAGTACGGCGAAATAATGGCAACGATGAAAGTTGAAGAAAAGTACAAAATCGACAAGGAATTCGAATGCAAAAATGTCTACAAGACTACTGATATCGAACATCCCGGCGTGAAAATGGTAATGGACCAAGAGGAAATAAACCTTGCTGGTCCAGTGAAGGTATTAAGCGAAGGACCATTTCCAGTACAATTCAAGGGGATTTATCAAAGGCCAGAGGAATCGAGAAAGATTTTTGCGGAACGTGGCTGGAAAACAATAGCAGCATTACAATTGCGAAACCCAATGCATCGTTCGCACGAGTATCTTGCAAAAATAGCATTGGAAGTCTCTGATGGTTTGTACATTCACCAATTGGTTGGTAAACTAAAGCCTGGCGACATTCCGGCAGATGTTCGGGTTCGATGCATTGATGTTCTCGTCCAAAATTACTTCGTGAAAGACACAGTTGTTCAAGGAGGATACCCATTGGATATGCGATATGCTGGTCCGCGCGAAGCATTGCTCCATGCGTTGTTCCGTCAGAATTATGGATGTACGCATATGATAATTGGTCGCGACCACGCTGGTGTTGGAAACTATTATGGTCCATTCGAAGCACAAGAAATCTTCGACGAACTTTGGGAAGGCGCGCTCCTTTGCCAGCCGTTGAAAATTGACTGGACTTTCTATTGCTACAAATGTGAGGGAATGGCTTCGATGAAGACCTGCCCACACGGAAAGGAAGACAGACTCTTGCTCAGCGGAACTATGTTGCGTAAGGCACTTTCCGAAGGGCTCGAAGTGCCAAAGGAATTCTCGCGTCCCGAAGTTCTTGCCATTCTTCGCGAGTATTACTCTGGATTGCAAGAAAAAGTAGAAATCAAGCTGCATAGAGCAGCAACAGGAGAATAAAATGATTTCTTATTTATTTAATCAATGTATGTTTAATTATTAAAAGGAGTACTAAAATGCCAAGCTTCGTAATAGTCGACAAATGTGATGGGTGCAAAGCACTGGACAAGACTGCTTGCCAGTATATTTGCCCAAACGACCTTATGGTCTTGAACAAAGAGACTATGAAGGCTTACAATCGCGAGCCAGAATTGTGCTGGGAATGCTACAATTGCGTTAAGATTTGCCCAAACCAGGCAATCGAAGTGCGTGGTTATGCTGATTTCGTGCCATTAGGAGCACAAGTTACGCCAATGCGTAGTTCCGATTCGATTATGTGGACTGTTAAGTTCCGCAATGGTGAATTGAAGCGTTTCAAGTTCCCAATTCGAACAACCCCAGAGGGTTCTGCAGTCCCAGATGGTGGTTGGGAAACTGCAACCGACGATATTTCAAGCCCGCTGCTGTTCACAGAACCTGGCTCGCTGAAATTGGATTCATTGTTCACACTTAATAAGTAATATGTTTAATGTTGGATAATAAAGGAGAAGAAAATGGGACCATTTGAAACAGTAGAAGTCAACACCGATTTATTGATTGTTGGTGGTGGTATGGCTGCTTGCGGTGCAGCAGTCGAGGCAGCATATTGGGCAAAGAAATATGGATTGAAAGTAACATTAGTCGACAAGGCTGCTTTGGACCGAAGCGGCGCTGTTGCTATGGGTCTTTCCGCTATTAACCTTTATGTCGACCTAAATTCGGGCAAGAATACTGTAAAAGATTACGTTGATTATGTCCGAAACGACTTGATGGGAATTACCCGCGAAGATTTGGTAGCAAACATTGCCCGACACGTGGACTCGACAGTTCATCTTTTCGAAAAATGGGGACTTCCGATTTGGAAAGATGAACAAGGGAACTATGTCCACGAAGGCCGTTGGCAACTTATGATTAATGGTGAATCTTACAAAGTTATTGTTGCCGAGGCTGCAAAGAATGCTCTTGGAATGGAAAACATTTACGAAAGAATATTTATTGTTGAGCCATTGATGGACGGCGATCGTTGTGCTGGTGCGGTTGGGTTTAGTGTTCGCGAAAACAAATTCTATGTATTTAAAGCGAAAGCAACTCTTGTTGCAATGGGCGGTGCTGTCCACGTATTCCGACCCCGTTCAACTGGCGAAGGTCTTGGCCGCGCTTGGTATCCACCTTGGAATAGTGGTTCCAGTGCATACTTTACAATAATGGCTGGTGCCGAAATGACTTGCCAGGAAGTTCGATTCATTCCAGTTCGTTTCAAAGACGCTTATGGCCCAGTTGGAGCCTGGTTCTTGTTGTTTAAATCGCGAGCCACAAATGCATTTGGCGGCGATTATATGGTTGAACGAACCGACGAATTGGAGAAATGGTTGCCCTATGGTAAGGTGAAACCAATCCCGGCGAACTTACGCAACTGGCTTGGAATGCTCGACGTAATGGAAGGCAAGGGTCCAATCTATATGCGTACAGAAGAAGCAATTCAAAAACTTGCCGACCAATATAAAGACGACCCGAAGGCATACAAGAAGAAAATGAAAGAACTCGAAGAAGAAGCATGGGAAGACTTCCTCGATATGACAATTTCCCAAGCAATTCTTTGGGCTGCAACGAACACCTTCCCAGAACAAGCACCATCGGAAATTGCTGCTGCGGAACCATACTTCATTGGTTCACACTCTGGTGCCTCTGGTGCTTGGGTTAGTGGTCCAAAAGACCTTGCACCACCGGAATATTTCTGGGGCTATCCAAATATGTCGACTGTTAAAGGTTTGTTCTGCGCCGGCGACGCTTCTGGTGCTTCAAGCCATAAGTTCTCTTCTGGCTCTCATGCGGAAGGTCGAATTGCAGCAAAGGGTGCAATTGAATACATCGTTAAGGAAAATCCGCAATTGAATTACGACGCAAATCAAATCGAGGAACTTAAGAAGAAGATTTACAAGCCTCTTGAAGTTTACGAGGCACATTACAAAGAGACAACCGACCCAGACATTAATCCGAACTACATCCGACCGAAGATGTTTATGTTCCGATTGCAAAAGATTATGGACGAATATGCTGGCGGTGTTTCTTCGCAATTCAAGACAAGCAAGCCTTTGCTCGAAAAAGGATTGCAACTTATGCAATTCTTGAAGGAAGATAGCGAAAAATTGGCTGCCGCCGATTTGCATGAATTGATGCGATGCTGGGAAAACATTCACCGAATGTATCAAGCCGAAGCCCACATTCGTGCAATTCTCTTCCGCGAAGAAACTCGTTGGCCCGGCTACTACTTCCGTGCAGACAAACCCAATCTTGACCCGAATTGGGAAAAGTTTGTGAATATGACCTACGACCGCAAGACCGATACTTGGAATGTCTTCACAAGGGATATTATCCATATCTTTTAATTAAGAAAGTGTCCCGGGGCAACCCGGGACACTATGTTATTTGAAAAACGGGAGCGAAATGCAGGGTTAAGATGATTTCATTCATCTTAATTCTGCCTTTCTATCCCCACTAGAAAATAATAGGGAGGCAAAAATGGAAGAGAAATATTATTGCAAACATTGTGGAAGCGAAGTTAAGAAAGTTTACTTGCCGGTAGACTCCGATTGGGGAGTAGAATATCTTTATATCTGTTTAAACGACGATTGTGGATATTTTAAAAGAGGTTGGGATTGGATGTGGAATAACTATCACGTCCACGCTTCCTATCGGTTTATGATTAATCCCTTCAACGGTTATCAAGGACCATATCCAGTTACAAAAGAAAACGATATTAAAAATGCTTATGTTGGGGAAATTGAAAGGCAACAATAATGTTTGATAAAAATCCAAGAGTTTTAAATGAAGAATTAATTGCCTCTTATCCAAAATTGGATAAGAATGCAAAATTTAAGTTCCACTGCCATCCGGGAGTGGAATGTTTCAACAAATGCTGTAACAATGTTAATATTTTTCTAACTCCTTACGACATTGCAAGATTGAGAAAGGCGCTTGGAATAACATCATCCGAATTTCTCGCTAAATACACGATTTTACCAATTGCTTCAAATCTTCGCCATCCAATAGTAATGTTAAAAATGGACGACAGGACGCTCGATTGTCCTTTCCTTGGTGAAAATGGCTGTGCTGTATACCAGGACCGACCCTGGAGTTGTAGAATGTTTCCGCTCGGGGTGGCTTCGCCAAACGAAGCCGAGAAATTGAATAATGGCGAAGAGTTCTATTTTTTAATAAAAGAAGATGTTTGTAAAGGTTTTGAAGAAGATAAGGAATGGACCGTTGATGAATGGTTCGACGACCAAAACTTGAGTGAATATCAAGAACTTGGAGAATTGTTTAAAGAGATTTCATTGCATAAATTCTTTGTTACTGCTCGTGCGATTGAACCAGTGAAGTTGGAAATGTTCTATATGGTTTGCTACGATATCGATAAATTCAGAAAATTTCTTTTCGACAGCACTTTTTTCAAACGATTTGATGTTGACGACGAACGAAAAGAGAAGATTAGAACTGACGACGCCGAATTGATCCGATTTGGCTTCGAATGGTTGAGGTTCAGCATTTTTGGAGAAAAATTATTCAACTTACGCAAGGATTATCTTGATTTGGATAAGCATAAAGTCAAATAAATTTTGAGGGCAAAGTGCGTGACTTAATTGAAGTTAAGAATGATGTCGAGTTTATAAAAGAGTTAAAGAAGCGTGGGGGCGAAACGCTTAAAAAGTGTTATCAATGTGCGACTTGCTCTGTTGTTTGCGATTTATCGCCAGAAGAGAACGCTTTTCCAAGAAAAGAAATGATTTGGGCAAGTTGGGGACTTAAAGAAGAATTGCTTTCGGACCCAGACCTGTGGCTTTGTCACGGTTGTATGGAGTGCAGCGAAAAATGCCCAAGAGGAGCACGCCCAGCCGATTTGATGGCTGCTCTGCGAGATTATGTTTACAAGCATTTTGCTGTGCCAAAATTTATGGGTACTGCATTGGGTTCGCCCAAATATTTGCCTTTGCTCTTGCTTTTGCCAATAGTTCTGATTTCACTTTTAGTTATGATTACACAGAACTGGGATTTGAACAACTTGTTTCCAATCAAAGAAGGACCTTTCCGCTACAAGGAATTTGTCGCCCACGGTCCGATTGAAATGCTGTTCATCTCTGGCAACATTTTGATATTTGCTTTTACATTCTTTGGTTATAAGAGATATTGGGACAATTTGCAGTGTAAACTAAATAGGCCGAAAGTGCGGACTTTCTGGCAAAGTGTTTGGCAAGTCCTTGTCGATTTGTTTTTGCACAAGAAATTTAGCCGATGCACAACGAATAGTACTCGATTTTGGGGGCATTTGTTAATCTTTTATGGTTTCCTTGGTGCAATGATTGCTACTGGCGTTGTTGTAATCAATGTTATTGGCATTTTTGGAAAAATATTGCCCGAGGATATGAATTTGCCAATTCGTATGTTTGCTGGCTTCGATATTCATAACCCAGATGAATTGCGTGAATTTTTCGGATTGTTTGTTAAACTCTTTGGAATTCTTTCCGGTTTCTTGATTGTTATTGGCAGTTTAATGTGCTTGATCAGAAGATATAAAACCAACTTGCAACACGGAAAATCCAGTTATAGCGATATGCTGTTCCTTTGGGTTGTTTGGGGCGTTGCTTCGACTGGATTGCTTTGTGTTTTATTCCGACTTATGCATACTGCTGTGTTGGGCTTTCCGACTTATTTCATCCATTTGGTTTTAGTTTATTTCTTGCTTTGGTATATGCCTTATTCAAAGTTTGCCCATATGGTTTACCGATTTCTTGGCTTAGTGTTTCTAAAAATGTATGGACGCGAAGAAAAGAGCCCAAAACTTTTGGTTACATATAATTCAAACAACTAATTATGTTCATTTTTTAAAGGAGTTGAAATGGCAGAACAAATGAAAAAGTACGAAACCCCACTTTTGGACGAATTGGAGAAAGGACCCTGGCCCAGTTTCGTTAAAGAAATCAAGGCTGCTGCTGAATGGAATCCAATGGCAAACGACCTTTTAGGCTTGCTCGAAAGGTCTTATCGCGAGAAAATTGGCCATTGGAAACACGGCGGTATCGTTGGTGTTATGGGCTATGGCGGTGGGGTTATTGGACGCTATACTGACTTGCCCGAAGAATTTCCAAATGTTTCTCACTTCCATACGATGCGTGTCAATCAACCTGCTGGCTGGTTCTACACAGCCGAAGCGCTTCGCACTCTTGCAGATATCTGGGACAGGCACGGTTCTGGTTTGACAAATTTCCACGGCTCCACTGGTGATATAATTTTCTTGGGAACGAGGACAGAGGAGTTGGAACCCACTTTTGCCGAGTTGACACAAGCGGGCTTCGACCTTGGCGGTTCTGGTTCCGACATTCGTACTCCAAGTTGTTGCTGTGGTATGGCTCGCTGCGAGTGGGCTTGCTACGATACAATGAAACTTACTTACTTTTTAACGCAACATTATCAAGACGAAATTCATCGACCAGCCTTCCCATATAAGTTTAAGATTAAATGTTCTGGTTGTCCAAATGATTGTGTTGCATCTGTTGCCCGAGCCGACTTCTCTATTATTGGAACCTGGCGCGATGAAATTCAAATTGACCAGGAAATGGTCCGCGAGTATGCAAAAAATGGTGTAGACATTGTAAAGGAGGTTGTAGCATTATGTCCCGGTAAATGCATTGAATGGGATGGTAACGAATTGAAGATTGACAACAGTAGTTGCCGACATTGTATGCATTGTATAAATGTAATGCCAAAGGCACTTGCACCGGGCAAGGATCGTGGCGCTGTGATTCTCCTTGGTTCAAAGGCTCCAATAGTCGAGGGGGCTATCTTGTCTTCTGTCATTGTTCCATTCGTGAAACTCGACGACGAAGAATCGTTTAACGACATTGTTGAATTAATTGATGCAATACTTGAACCCTGGATCGAAGAAGGAAAGAACCGCGAACGAATTGGCGAATTTGTCCAACGTGTTGGATTGGGTAATTTCCTCGAAGCAGTTGGACTCGATCCACAACCCGAAATGATACGCCATCCAAGAACCAATCCTTATGTATTTTATGAAAATTATTTAGAAGAAGAATAATTTATTAATTTTGTTAAATAAAAGGAAGGAGAAAAAAATGGCAGAAACAGCACCCAAAAGAATAACAGACATTGGACCACCGCATTACGAAAAGTTCTTGCCCCCGATTATCAAAGAAAACTATGGCAAATGGAAATATCACGAAATTCCCCGTCCCGGCGTAATTGTTCATACATCGGAGACGGGCGCTAAATTATACACAGTTAGGGCTGCGTCCCCAAGACTTTTGAGTACTTCTAAAATTCGAAAATTTGCTGAATTGGCAGAAAAATATTCCGATGGTTATTTAAGATTTACCTCTCGACATAATGTTGAATTTTTACTAACAGACCCATCGAAGATAGATCCTTTGATTCAAGAACTTGAATCTATCGGACATCCAGTTGGTGGAACTGGCAATGCTATATCGAGTATGGTCCATACCCAGGGATGGATACACTGTCACTCGTCTGCTACCGACGCTTCTGGTGTTGTTAAAGCAGTAATGGACGAATTGATTGATTATTTCAAGACAATGAAATTGCCAGCAAAGATTCGGTTGGCTCTTGCTTGCTGTTTGAATATGTGCGGGGCTGTACATTGCTCCGATATTGCTATTCTTGGTATTCATACAAGACCACCGAAAGTTAATCACGAGTTGTTGCCAAAGGTATGCGAAATTCCGAATGTTGTTGCTTCGTGCCCGACTGCTGCAATTAGACCATCGACCTATCAAGGTAAACCAAGTGTAGAAGTTGACGAAGAGAAATGTATGTATTGCGCCAACTGTTATACTGTATGCCCAGCAATGCCATTGAACAACGCTCAAACAGATGGTATTTCCATTTGGGTTGGTGGAAAAGTTTCCAATGCAAGAACAGAGCCGATGTTCTCGAAACTTGCTGTACCATATCTACCTAACAATCCACCTCGCTGGCCCGAAGTTGTTGAAACAGTTAAGAAAATCGTTGAAGTTTGGGCAGCAAATGCACACAAACACGAACGTGTTGGCGAATGGATTGAAAGAATCGGCTGGCCCAAGTTCTTTAAATTAACTGGAATTGAGTTTACTAAGCAACACATAGACGACTTCAAGCATGCTGGACTAACATACAAGACTTCTGTTCATTTGACATATTAGGAGGAGTTATGGCTGAAAAAGTAACTGTCGAGGAAGTTGCCGAAGCGATGTATAAAATGGTAAAAGATACGATGGGAATGAAAAAGTGGAAGGCAACCGATTTGCAAAAAGCAGCAATCGAATTGTTTGGCGAAGACCGTTGCGATAAAAATATTTGCAAAGAAGCGATAAAAGAACTTGTGAACTCGGGTCGCCTTGTTTACACTTATTTTGGAGGTAGCTTCCTCGAAATCCCTCACAAAGAGGGAGCCCAAAACGATTGATTTTGCTTCTCGGGCTCTCCTTTTGGGGAGCCCGTTTGATTTATTAAAGGTGTCGAATGAACATCAAAAGACCGAGATTTATTGTTGCTGGCTTATCGGGTGATAGTGGTAAAACACTTGTTTCTGTTGGCTTAACTTCTAAAATAAAAAGTCTTGGCTATGAGGTTTTCCCTTTCAAAAAAGGACCCGATTACATCGACCCGATGTGGCTATCGTTGGCTTCTGGGTCGACAGCACGAAATCTTGATACTTTCATAATGGGCAAAGCTTCCATTTTGGAATCTTTTTTAATTAACTCAAATAGTAGCGGAATATCAATTATCGAAGGGAACCGTGGCTTGTATGATGGTTTCGACGAAAATGGTTCGCATAGCACTGCTGAACTTGCAAAAATTTTGGATTGTCCTATTATCCTTGTGGTCAATGTACAAAAGGTAACCAGAACGATTGGCGTAATTCTTTGGGGAGTAAAATATTTTGACATTGGTTTAAATATTGCTGGTGTAATTATTAATAACTATTCTGGCAAAAGGCATAAGGAAATAATTTCTAAATCAATTGTAGATATTGCTGGAATTCCTGTAATCGGTGCTATTCCTAGATTGTCGGATAAACTTTTGTTCCCGTCGCGCCATCTTGGGCTTACAACTCCCTACGAGTTCGCTTCATATCGAGAGGCAATTGATACTGCTCGCCAAATTGTCGAAGATTATGTTGATTTTGACCAAATCATCAAAATTGCAAATAATTCAAACGACATCTATGTTTCTACGATTCCCCAAAAAAGCACCCCAAAAAATAAAGTTGTTAGAATTGGTTACTTTTGGGACAGTGCCTTCTGTTTCTATTACAAAGAAAATCTTGAAGCCTTGGAACAATTGGGTGCTGAACTTGTTCCCATTTCTCCAATGAGTGATAAATCCGTGCCGAATGTAGATGGGATTTACATTGGGGGTGGGTTCCCAGAAACAAACGCCAAGTCATTGTCGGAGAACAGAGAGTTTATCGAAGATTTCAAGACTAAGGTTGAGAATGGGCTACCAGTTTTTGCAGAATGCGGTGGTCTAATTTATCTTGCCGAAGAACTTGAATTCGGTGGTAATTTCGAGATGAGTGGGATACTTCCTATTAAAATTTCAATGAGCAAAAAACCGGTTGGCCACGGATATTTTGAAGGAATTGTCGACACGGCGAATCCATTTTTCGATGTTGGCACATACATTCGAGGGCACGAATTCCACTACTCATTCATTAGCGAGAAAAAAAGTGAAATTCCAACAACTATTAAAGTTACTCGTGGAGTTGGATGTTGGGAAAGTCGCGATGGAATTGTGAAAGGAAATACATTTGCCTCCTATGTTCATTTACACACAAACGGTTGCCCCCAATGGGCAAAGAATTTCGTTGAACTTTGTTTTAATAAAAACAAATCAATACACAAAAATTCGATTAATATTGCTTTGTAGTTTTAAATGTTATTAATTTTATTTTGTCAATTAAGGAGAAACAAAAAATGGCAACACAGAAAGAATTAATCGAAAAATTAGTCGATCTTTTGAAAAGATGGCAAAAGATCGAAGACGCCTCTATCAAAAATACTACTGAAATTATCAAGAAAACCGATAATCCCTTGGTTCACTTGGTGATGGAAATTATTCGTCAAGATTCAGTTATGCACCGGCGAACCCAACAACTACTCATTGACCATTTCGAAAAGCAACCAATTACAATGAATCCAGAAGAATTGGCAGCATTCTGGTCTCTTGTTGAAGAACACGACGAGGTCGAAAAGAAAACTATTGCACTTGCAAAGGAAGCATTGCAAGATGTTAAATCCCCAATTGCTAAATATCTACTTGAATATTTACTTTATGATGAAACCAAACACGACAATTTACTTGAGGAAATGAATAAGATTAAACAAGGAATGTACCCGTACGGTGGTTACTAATTTTATTGTTAAACAAATTAAAGGGGTGCGGAAATGGGACTTGTAAAAAAAGATAAAAAACCGCTTGGAAAAATAAGGGGAACAAGCACCGGAACATCTGGGGTCGAAACTTCACCGCTTCGTCCAACGCATGTTCCCAAACTTGCCCCCTGTCGCTCTGGTTGCCCAAACGCTACGAAAATCAGAGAGGTTTTGCTTGCAATTGCACAAACGGAAGATCGCGGCAGAACATATGATGAATCCTATCGACTTGCTTTTGAGATTCTTGCGGAACGTAACCCATTCCCCGCGGTTTGTGGTCGAGTTTGTCCCCATCCTTGCGAGGAGAATTGCAATCGACAATATAAAGATGGTTCTTTGAATATACACGGAGTTGAAAGATTTATTGGCGACTATGCCTTAAAGCACAAATTCCCGCTTCCCAAGTTAACCGAAGAGAAATATCCCGAAAAGATTGCAGTAATTGGAGCTGGACCAGCGGGGCTGTCGTGCGCCTATCAACTTGCTCGTCGAGGTTATTCTGTAACTGTCTTTGAAGCATTTAGCAAACCTGGTGGAATGCTTCGATATGGTATTCCAAAATATAGACTTCCCGAAGATGTCCTCGATGCTGAGATTCAAAGGATTGTCGATCTCGGCGTTGAAATTAAATGCAATGTGGCAGTCGGGCGCGATATCCCCTACCAAGAAATACGCGAAAAATATGATGCAGTCTTTGTTGGTATTGGGGCGCATAAAGGAAAGAACCTTGGTTTGCCTGGCGAAGATGCTCCGAACGTTTTCACTGGAACCGAATTTCTTAATATGGTTAATTCTGGCAGAAAAGTAGATGTTGGGAAGAAAGTGCTGGTAATCGGTGGTGGCGATACTGCAATCGACGCAGCGCGAGTTTCTCGCCGACTTGGTGCTGATGTGACAATACTGTATCGAAGAACACGCAATGAAATGCCAGCAATAGAAGAAGAGATTGTTGGTGCCGAGGAAGAAGGTGTCAATTTCGTTTTCCTCGTAGCACCGAAAGAATTAATTCTTGACGGCGAGAAGGTGAAAGCAATTAAATGCCAGAAAATGCAACTTGGCGAACCAGATGAATCTGGTAGAAGAAGGCCAGTTCCTATAGAAGGAGCAGAAGAAATTTTCGAATGCGATACGATTATTTCCGCAATCAGTCAAGAACCTGACTTCTATGGATTGGAGCATTTGCGTGAAGGAAAAGATTGGATTAAGGTGGACGAAAACTTCCGTTCAGTTAAAGACCCAAAAGTTTTTTCTGGTGGTGACGATCTTGAACTTGGCTTGGTTACTATTGCAATTTACCAGGGTCGAATGGCTGCGGAAACAATACACAGCACTTTCCGAGGTATACCAATTGAAAAGGATCCCGAACTTTCTTATCCAATTGCTACAAAGGATAGGATTGTATTTACATACTATACTGAAAAATATAGAAACGAAGCCTTGCGTTTGCCTCCCGATGAACGGCTGGCGCAGATGGAAAAGGAAATCACTTGCACATTGACCGAAGAGCAAGTTATAGACGAAGCCCGAAGATGTATGAGTTGTGGTTCTTGCTTCGATTGCGGAACTTGTTGGAGTATTTGCCAGGACCAAGTCATTCACCGACCGATACAGCGTTTCCAAACATATACATTTAAACTTGAACTTTGCAAAGGATGTAATAAATGTGCCGAGGCGTGTCCTTGCGGATACATTGAAATGAAGGATCCATTCACGGGACAAATTGCTCCGCGAGACCCAGAAACTGGAAAGGTCATCTACACTGGATGATAAATAGCGTATTTGGTAGTATGTTTAATTAATAATGGGTGTTAAAATGCCAGTATTTGAATGGAACGAAATTAAAATCGAAGTCGACGAAGACGGCTTTATGGCGAATCCCGACGAGTGGAACGAGCGAGTTGCTCTTGCTCTTGCTTCAACAGAAGGGATCACAGAGTTGACAGCAGACCATTGGAAAGTTATCAACTATCTCCGCGATTATTACAAACAATATGGTATTGCTCCGATGATTCGTAAATTGTGCAAGGAAACTGGCTTTACCTTGAAGCAAATTTACGACTTGTTCCCATCGGGACCAGCGAAAGGCGCCTGTAAAGTTGCTGGACTTGCAAAGCCTACTGGATGTGTGTAATGTTCTTTGACTTTACATCGAAACAAGGAATCCAGTTGATGGGTTCCTTGTTTCGAATATGATTGCGAAATATCGTCAAAACTAATTTTTGCAGGCTTATTCCTTCAAAAGTTAGTTTTGAAAAAGCTATGGAGTAATTATGGAATTTTTACACTTTGCCTTCTATTTTGGATTAGTTATCTTCTTGATACTCGTTATTAGTAAAGCGATTAAAATTGCAACTGCGCCCGTCCATCTTCGTTGGGAACTGTACCCCGTTGCCCACGAGAAAGGAAAAGCCCATTACGGTGGCTCATATCTTGAAGAATTTGAATGGTGGACCAAACCCCTAAAAAAAGACTTGCTTGGTGAACTTTGGACAATGTTTCAAGAGATTGTTCTACTCAAAGGAGTCTGGGAACACAATCGTTCGCTTTGGTTTGGCTCGGCTCCGTTCCATTATGCTCTTTATCTCTATATTGCTTCCACTCTTTTAATTTTCTTGGGCTTAATTTTTGGGGTTACACCAGATAATGTGGATTTTCAAACCAGTTGGTTCCCACAATTTCTGAATATTCTTCTTTGGCTTGCTTCAATTTTGGGAATTATTGGAGCAATAGTTTTGTTGTTCAAAAGGATTTTCGATGAAAACCTAAGGCTTTATTCAAATCCAAGCCATTACTTCAATATTCTCTTAATAGGAATGCTTTATGTTACTTCCCTTGTGTGGTTGCTAAACTCCGAGAATGCTATTGGCGAATTTTTTGGATTTTATAAGAGCGCCTTCACATTTTCTTCATTACCAGAAATTCCCGTCATAGGCTACATTCACCTTTATTTGCTTTCTTTCTTTTTGTTTTATCTTCCTTTCACACATATGACCCACTTTTTTATGAAATACTTTACTTATCATAAAGTCAGATGGGACGACGAGCCCAACTTTCCAAACAGCAAAATCCGAAAACGTTTAATGGAGCAATTGAATTTCCCAGTTCAATGGTCTGCACCACACATTGGTGCCGACGGTAGGAAAACTTGGGTCGTTATCGCTACTTCACCATTACCAATAAAGGAGAACAAAAATGGCTGAGAAAAGAAAAGTTAGAATTTCAGATATTAGCAATCCAAATATTTATCCTTTGGCGGAAGTTGGTCCAAACAATACAATTGAACTTCCCCCGCCATACGACAAATTGGAAAACTTGCCTGGTTTCAAGAAATTGAGCGAATCTGCTCGACAAGCAGTTGATGACTCACTCGACGGTGTCGTTGCTGTTGGAGTTCCCAAACCTAAAACACCAGAGGAAGAGCAGGAACTTGTCGAAAAGTTCATTTCTGGGTTAATCAAACTTTTTTCCAAAGAAAATAATTGGACTTTTCTGCAACCTCTATTATTGACAATGGAGCATTGTGCTAAATGTCAAACTTGCGCCGAAGAATGCCCAATTTTTGAAGCAAGTGGCTACGAAGAAATTTACCGTCCAACCTATCGTGCCGAGGTGTTGCGAAGACTTTATTTCAAATATGTTAAACCTGGTAGCCCGCTTTTGAAAAAGTTCCAGGTTGGCGACATAGAACTAAACTGGACGCTGATTTCCCGACTAATTGAGTTAAGTTATCGTTGTACGATTTGCCGAAGATGTGCGCAAGCCTGTCCAATCGGTATTGACAATGGGCTTATTACCCACGAGTTGAGAAAACTTTTTAGCCAGGAACTTGGGATTGCTGCAAAAGAACTTCACGAAAAAGGGACAGTGCAACAACTTTTGGTTGGCTCTTCGACTGGAATGACCCCAGAGGTTGTCAAGGATAACGTTTCGTTTATTGATGAGGATTTGAGTGAACGCCTGGGGATAAAGGTAGAGTCCAAATGGGATGTACCAAATGCGGATTATCTTCTTATCCATAATGCTGGCGAGTTTCTATCCTGGCCAGAAAACCCAGCCGCATTTGCAATTTTGCTGGACGCCGCTGGGATTAAGTGGACTTATTCAAGTGAACTTGTTGGCTACGATGGAGTTAATTATGGTGTTTGGTACGACGACTTCCAACTTGCCCGCGTTGCCCAAAAGCACTTTGAAATTGCAAAGAAACTTGGCGTCAAAGGAATTATTATGGGCGAATGCGGTCACGAGTCCAAATCAATGGGTATCATTGCAGAAAGAATATTCGGAAACGAAATAAAGACGATCAATGCGATGACCTTGGTTGAGCAAATTGTTTTCAGTGGAAAAATAAAATTCGACCCAGAAAGGAACAATTTCCCAGTAACTTTGCACGATCCGTGCAATATTGTGCGACTGATGGGGATTGTTGAACCACAGCGTAGGGTTCTTCGCTATCTTGCTCCTAAATTCCGTGAAATGGAACCACACGGAGTGGAAAATTATTGTTGCGGTGGCGGAAGTGGTTTTGCAGTTATGACCCCTTACAATTTCCTCGACTGGCGAATGCACATCAGTGGTCGTAAAAAGTTTAAACAGATTCTTGATGCATTTAAAGATGAACCCCCTGGTCCAGAAGTCCCCAAATATGTGTGTGCTCCTTGTTCAAACTGCAAAGGTCAGATTAGGGATATTCTCGATTATTATGGTGCAAAAGAAAAGTCTGGTATTTATTACGGCGGACTTGTTGAATTAGTTGTCAACGCTATGGTAGATTTGAAAGAGCCTTTCATTGACTTCTCTATGATGTAATTTCTTCTTTCGGATAAAACTGCCAAGTCTCTTGGCAGTTTTTTTATTTTTTTACCACATTTGTAAGAGATTTGAACTCTTCAACTTTTTGTAATTTTGTAAACTTAAATTAGGATTAAAATGAAAAAAATTGGGTTTGCTGTTTTATGCTTGCTTCTTTCGGGTTCATTTATTTTCTCACAAGTTACTGGCTTGCCTACGCTTCAAAAAGAATTCGGACTTGAAGAGCAAATGAAGAGCCAAATCCAACAGCAATTGCTTTCTGAAAAAGAGACCTATCCTACAACAACTTTGGTTGTCGATACATTTTACTACGTAGGTCCGGGCGATATTTTTTCCATTCTTATTCTTCCAATTTCTGTTAATCCGGAAGTTACAAAAGTTTCCACCGATGGACAACTAATTCTTTCCCGTTATGGTTTCATTGATGTAAAGGGTAAAACTTTACTTGAAGTAAAAAATTCTGTAACTGAACTTGTCAAGAACATTAATCCAAACGCCGAAGTTTCCATTTCACTTTACAAGCCAAGAATATGCCTTGTAAGAATTTACGGAAATGTGAAAAAGCCTGGAATTTATAATCTTCCAGCAAATTATCGAATTTCCGATGCCATTGCAATCGCAAACCAAGAATATACAACCCAAGAAGCCCCTATGACAAAACTTTCTACTTCAATGATGATAAACGATTTGGAGAGAAAGCGTGAATCGGAACTCATCGAAAAAGGCTTACCTGGGGACTTTTTCTATTCGACTCGAAATGTTTTTGTTTACAATCAAATTTGGGGTTTGCGTAAGGCTGATATTGAATTAAGCAAATCAAGAAATGCATTTGATAATAACCCATACATTAGAGAAGGGGACGAAATATATGTGCCATACTCGCCGATAGAGTTCGAATATGTTACGATTTCGGGTGCTGTGGTTCAACCAGGGAAGTACCATTATAAAAAAGGTGATAGATTCAGTGATTTAATCAAGTTTGCAAAGGGCTTCAAAGATAATGCAGACCTTTCAAACATCTATGTTCAAAGCGATGGTTCAACCAAAAATATTTCTGTGGATATTAATAATATTTCCGGCATTGATTTCGAATTGGAACCTTATACAAATGTAATTGTTGGAGAAATTCCTATCAAAAGGAACACCAAAACTGGGGTTGCTGGAATTTATGGTTGTGTCGAAAAGCCTGGTGTGTATCCAATCGAACCTGGGAAAACAAGATTGCTCGACTTGGTTAACCTGGCTGGGGGATTAAGTTGCGAGCCATCATATTCAAAATCTTTTGTTTTGCGAACATTTCCTCCCCGTCAATATTGGGAGGACCCATCGATTGAACTTTTTAATATTTTTAAGCAAAGTAATTTGACAATGGAAGACACTGCTCGTTTCAAGATGGATTTGTTAACAAAGGGTAATTTCGTTTCTTGCGATTTGTATGAACTGCTAGTGAAAAAGAATTTACAGCAAAATATTTTGCTTTACGATGGCGATTTGGTTGTTCTTCCTCAAAGCAAAGGGAGTGTTTACGTCTGGGGACAAGTCAAAAATCCCGGCTATGTTCCGTATGAAAGTGGTAAGCCATTCGAATGGTACATCGACAAGGCTGGTGGATATTTGCCTACTGCAAAGAAATCGCGTGTTAGAGTAATTCGGGGAGCACAAAAAGTTTGGTTAAAGCCAGATGATTTAGCGGTGGTTGATGGGGATGAGATTTATGTTCCCGGAGCACCCGACTTACCGCCTGGAACCGAGTATCAATACTATAGTCTGATTGCGACTGGAATTGCCACTTTAATTAGTTTGACGTATTTGATTATTAACCTTACAAGTCGACGGAACTAATGAAAAAGTTTTTCTTCCTATCTTTGTTTCAATTGACATTGCTATCGTTTGAACTTTTTGCACAAGTTGAAAATGTGCCTCTTTCAAATCCAGTGTATCACTTTTTGAAACACTTACAAGTTTGTGGAATCATCGAAGGGCAAAGTTTTTTTAAAACTCCATTTGCAAGAGGCGAAATAAAAAGAATGCTTGTGGAAGTTCAAACGAAAAAAGATAAATTAAACTCAACCGAAAAGAAACAATTGCAAACATACCTTGAAGAATTTGATTTAGTGGATAAATCGAATGCTGTTCTTATAGCAAGCGAAACAGATTCTATTCAAGTACTATCAACAAAACTGTTTTCGAACGATGACAAATTTATATATCGATACAACAAAAGCCCGAATGAAGTTTTTGTTAAACCTCTGGGTTCGCTTCGTTCTGTCTTCAAATATGGAAAATCGATTGATACGGACGACGCATTTTATGGAAATCTTGGTTTTCGGGTTTTTGGAACCATTGACTCTTGCCTTGGCTTTTATTTGCAAGCAACTAACGGAAAATTCATCTCTGGTTCGAAGAGTCTCGGTATTCAAGAAGATAAATTTCTTTCGAACAGCGTTAAGTTCACTTTGTTGAACAGCGACTTCGACCTTGTCGAATCGCACGTTCGTTTCCAATACAAATGGTTTTCCACTGGAATTTCCCGTGAAACTCGTTTCCTTGGTTCTGGTGTTAACCAAAATCTTGTTGTATCGGACAATGCACCACCAATGGACGAATTCTTCATTGGTGCAAGTTTTCGCAATTTCAAATACCACTTTTCGCATTACAGTCTGATTGCCCAACCAAAAAATCCAATCCAAGCGGGTTCTTCGGCAGACATTCCTCCAAAGTATCTTGTCCTCCATTCTGCAACTTTTCAATTCAAGAATTGGAACTTGACTTATTTCCAAACAATTACGTATTCTGGTAGAAGCGTTGAAATTGCTTATTTGAATCCTTTTACTTTCCTTAAATCTGTGGAACATTCGCTACACGACCGAGACAAGGCTGGAATGGGATTGAGTTTCGAATGGAACATTTTTCCACGCTTTCAACTTCTTGGCTCTTGGATGCTCGAAGACCTGATTTTCTCCGAAATTGGCAAAAACTTTTGGGGAAACAAAACTGCCTGGAACATCGGTGCAATTTATGCAAGCCCCTTTTCCGTTGATTTTGGCTTTGAGTATACTCGGGTCGAACCCTATATGTTTACGCATTTTAACAATGTTAACAATCGTACCAATGATGGAAGGCTCATTGGCACTTATGTCCCGCCAAACTCGGACGAAGCAACTGTTCAAATCAAAAGTTTTATTCTTCCACGCTATCCAGTGATATTTAGAATATCATATTTAAGGCACGGGGATAATGTAATTGATAGCACGGGTAAAATTATTCGAAATGTCGGTGGCGATTTCAATGTTAACCACTCCGCAACTGATGACTATCGTGTGAAATTCCTTGATGGTGTTCGCAACGATTTGCTTTCTCTTTCTCTGTATTTTGGATTTGAAATCATAAGAAATTTCAATTTTCAATTTGTTATTGATTACCGTAAACCACAGAACCAAGACGCTTACTTTGTAACAAAAGTTGTGTTTCGTTTCGAAGACTTTTGATTATGGACACAATAAAATTCATTGTAATTTTACTTTTTCTAATTTCTATTTATCCTTTTGTAATCTATCCTTTTTTGATTTTTCTCATTAGCAGAATATTCAAAAGGAAAATCGAGACTGATCCAAATTTTGAACCAGAAATATCGATTTTAGTTCCAGTTCATAATGAAGAAAGAAACATTGAACCTTTGGTAGAAGCGATTAAAAACTCTGGCTATCCACTTTCAAAAATCCAATTGATTTTTGGTTCCGACGGCTCGACTGACAAAACAAATGAAATTATCCAAAGAGTTGCAAAAGAAAACGATTTTATCGACTTTTATCTTTTTCCAAGAAAAGGCAAAAATTTTGTTCTAAACCAATTGTTCTCGAAAGCCAAGCATAACATAGTTCTGCTTGTTGATGCTGACATCCGAATTCCCAGAGGCACGATTCATAATATTGTTAAATACTTCGCAGACCCAAATGTTGGCGGAGTATTGACAAATCTTATGATAAAAAGAGACGAGGGGTCGCATTATAATCTTGAAGAAAGCAATACCCATCAGTTCCTCTTAAACATTCGTAAATGGGAAAGCGATATTTACGCTACTGTGAACAATACTGGACCTTGCTATGCGATTCGAAAAGAACTATTCGTTCCGATACCAAACGATAGAGTTTGCGACGACTATTTTATTCTGCTTAAAGTTGTTACAGCGGGGAAAAGAATGGTTCTTGCAAAGGAGGCTATTGTTTACGACATTAGGGAAAGAGACAACGTTTGGAAAGAATACCATCGGAAAAAACGTTTCTCTGCTGGCGGTATATCAGCGATTCTTGCTGTTAAGGAACTTTTCAAGCATCCATACTTGCTTTTTTTAACATTTTCCCATAAACTGCTTCGATGGTTGAGCCCTTTTTTTGCTACCATCGGCTTAATTTTGTTGCTTTGGTTTAGTGACTCACAAATTCAATCGATAATATTTTCAATAATCGGGCTTTTTGTTCTTCTCTTTCTATTAGGTATTGTAAATTTAAAGTTTTGGAAGAGGAAGTTGTCGGTGCTTGTTCTTCCGCTGTACATAATGGTATCTGTTTCGGGCACGGTTTCTGGGGTTATTCGGGCTTTGCTTGGAAAGCAAAATGCAAGTTGGACATTAGAAGGCTTGGAAAATTAAAGTGAAATCATTACGTGAAAAACTGCAATATTCTTCGCCAATCCTATTCGAAATTGCTTTCGATATTGTTGCCATTACAATAAGTTACATCATTCACTACTACATTCGTTTCGAGTCTGGTCTTTTCGATACCGACATTCATCCCTCCTTTGTTGATGCTTTTATCACTGGAACGATAATTCTCTTGTACTGGCTTATTGCTTTCTTCTTTGCTGGTTTGTACCGAAACTGGTTTGTTAGGTCACCTTTCGATGAGTTCTTCGCTGTAATAAAAACATCGTTCTTTTTCAATTTTCTGTTATTTTTCTTTGTCTTTCTCGATAGTTCGGCTCGCCCAAGACTTTTGTTCTTGATTTATTTTATCGACATAACTTTTTTCGTTCTTCTTGGTCGGTTTCTTGCTCGTCGTTTGCAAAAATACCTTCGTCAAAAGAAAATCATTCAAGTTCCAGTGGTAGTTCTTGGGACAACCCAAGAAGTGCTTGACCTTATGAAAAAAGTGCAATCATATCCCGAGTGGGGCTTTGATGTCAGAGCAATAATACTTTTGTCCGAAGAGGACCAATCCCTCGATGTAGGAGTACCAATCTATAAATTTTCAGATTTGGAAAAAGTATTGGAAAAGTACCATCCCCGTGAACTTTTTATTGCCATTGACAAGCCCAATCACGAAATGTTACTTGAAATTGCAAACAAATGTGCCGAAAGACAAATTGTTGTTAAAATTGTTCCCGACCTTTACGATGTTCTTACTGGTTTGGTCAAGACATTTCCAATGTATTCCATTCCTTTAATTGAAATCAGCACGCAACTTCTTCGACCCTGGGAAGCATTTTTGAAAAGATTTTTAGATATTGTCATAAGCCTTTTTGTTTTAATTGTTGGACTTCCCCTTTGGATTATTGTAGCAATATTGATTAAACTCGACTCGAAAGGACCAATTCTTTACAAACAAGAGCGGGTTGGGAAAAACGGAAAAATTTTTATATGCTACAAGTTCCGTTCAATGTATGTTGACGCAGAAAAAACTGGACCAAAAACAACGGTTTTAAACGATCCCCGAGTTACCCGCGTTGGTCTTTTCCTTCGGAAAACCCATATCGACGAAGTGCCTCAATTTTGGAATGTATTGAAAGGGGAAATGAGTCTTGTCGGTCCACGCCCTGAAAGACCAGTGTTCATCGAAATGTACAGCAAAATGGTTCCATTGTTCAAGCGTAGACTTGTTGTTCGGCCTGGAATTACTGGTTGGAACCAAGTCAAATCCCCATTGTTTGAAATCAACGAAGAGCATTTGAAGAATCGCTTAAAAGACGACTTCTACTACATCGAAAATATGTCTTTAAAACTTGATATTGAGATAATTTTAAGAACAATATATTTGGTGTTGCGTGGAAGAGGTCAAGCATAATATTGACTACCATCGAACAACACAAACTAATTACAAGCCCATAAAGGAGTGGCGAGCAGACGAAAGACCTCGGGAAAGACTTTTGAAGAACGGACCCGATTCGCTTTCCGATTCTGAATTGCTTGCGATTTTGATTTCCACTGGAACAAAGAACTTGTCTGCACTCGACCTTGCAAAACTGCTTTTGGACAAATTTCAAAATTTGCGGGAACTTGCTTCGCGGGATATCAGCGAATTGAAAAGCATCAAAGGAATTGGCTTGGCAAAGGCGATTACTCTTTCTGCGGCATTCGAAATTTCGCGAAGAATACAAGCCAGCGGCTTCGTGGAAAATCCAATGTTCCGTTCTCCGCAAGACGTGGCAAATTATTTCATACCCCTGCTTCGTGGTGTTAAACAAGAGCGATTTTACATTGCCCTTTTAAATAGTTCGAATAGGATAACCAGAATCCATTTGGTTACCGAAGGCACTTTGAACGCAAGCCTTGTCCATCCTCGCGAAGTTTTTCGACTTGCAATCACAGAGTCGGCTGCTTCGATTATTTTGATACACAATCACCCTTCGGGAAATCCCACGCCATCAAACGAGGATATAACTATGACAAAAAAGTTGGTCCAAGCAAGTAAGTATATCGACATTCCAATTCTAGACCATTTAATTATTGCTGGAGACCAATTCACTAGTCTTGCACAACTTGGACATATTTGAATTTGTCTTATTTTAACTTTGATTGTAATATGCTTGCAATCTTACATTGTAATTTCCTTAAAAAATTGTAACTTGCATTTTTCTATAATTTTTTTACCAAATTTAAGGTGGTGTTATGGAGCGTTTTAAAAACTATATCAATGGTAAGTGGGTAGAACCCAAAAGTGGTAAATACTTTTTAAACATCAATCCAGCCAATACAGAAGACATAATCGGGGAATTTCCCGAATCTGGAAAAGAAGATGTCGACGACGCAGTTGCGGCGGCAAAGGAGGCTTTCAAGAAGTGGCGTTTGGTGCCAGCCCCAAAACGCGGAGAAATCATCAAGCGCGCTGGGGATATCTTTGCTCGCAGAAAAGAAGAAATTGCAAGGATTATGACACGTGAAATGGGAAAGCCAGTTTTCGAAACGCGAGGCGATATCCAAGAAGCAATCGACACTGCTTATTATGCTGCTTCCGAAACACGAAGGCTTTTCGGGCACAATACTCCAAGCGAGTTGCCAGACAAAGCAAATCTTTCCTTCCGAGTTCCAATTGGTGTTGTGGGTGTTATTACTGCTTTCAACTTCCCGATTGCAGTCCCTTCGTGGAAAATTCTTCCAGCGATTGCTGCTGGGAACACAGTGGTCTTCAAACCTTCGAAAGACGTTCCGCATAGCGGTGTTGTTTTTGCTGAAGTAATGGAAGAGGCTGGACTTCCTCCAGGCGTGTTTAATGTTGTTCTTGGTAAAGGCTATATGGGAAATATGCTTGTTGAACATCCCGACGTTAAAGTGATTGGATTTACTGGTTCAACCGAAATTGGAAAAAAACTTGGTGAAATTTGTGGAAGACTGAACAAAAGAATTTCGCTTGAAATGGGCGGGAAGAATCCTTTGATTGTTATGCCCGATGCAAATATGGAACTGGCACTCGACGGCGTGCTTTGGGGTGCTTTTGGAACCACTGGACAGCGATGCACTGCAACTTCTCGTTTGATTCTTCATAAAGATATTTATGATTCCTTCATTGAAAAACTTGTTGAACGAACCAAGAAATTGCGCCTTGGAAATGGGTTGAACGAAGGTGTCGATGTTGGACCAGTCATTCACGAACAGCAACTTCGAACTTGCGAAGAATATGTTAAAATTGGTCTTGAAGAGGGAGCAAAACTGGTTTGCGGTGGAAAAAGAGCAACCGACGGTGAACTTGCAAAAGGCTATTTCTTCGAACCAACTATTTTCATTGATGTTACTCCAGAGATGCGTTTGTTCAAGGAAGAAATCTTCGGTCCAATTCTTTCTGTCATTAAAGCGGATTCTTTAGAACACGCAATCGAACTTGCAAACGCTGTCGACTATGGTTTGTCTTCTTCAATCTATACTACGAACATTAATAATGCATTTCTTGCAATTCGCGACCTCGAAGCAGGAATTACTTACGTCAATGCGCCGACAATCGGAGCAGAAGCCCATATGCCGTTCGGCGGAGTCAAAGGCACTGGCAACGGACATCGCGAAGGTGGTTGGACTGTGTTCGACATCTTCACCGAATGGAAAACCGTATACATCGATTATTCAAATAGATTGCAAAGAGCACAAATCGATAACTATTAGTCAATACAGCGCAAAAATGCTTTTTGAACGAAGGGGCAACCCTTCGTTCATTTTTTATAATTTTTGCATTTAATTAGAATTAGTTAATTTTATGTTTTACTTTATGACAAATTGCTATGGAAACAAATGAAGATATGCGTCAAGGAACCAAATGTGTTCATTCGGGAATTAAGGATTATGAATTTGGTCCAGTAGTCCCACCGATTTACCAAACTTCAACTTTTAAATTCAAAGATGCAGACCACGGAGCCCGCCTTTTCAAAGGTGAGGAAGATGGTTACATTTACACCAGAATGCGGAATCCAACCATCGAGGCAATGGAAGATGCAATTGCCGACCTTGAACAGGGGGCAAAGGCGATTGGTTGTGCAAGCGGTATGGCGGCGGTTAGCCTTGTGTTTTTCACTCTCACCCAAAGAGGCGACCACGTGATTTGTGGTAATTCTGTCTATGGTCCGACAACGACTTTCTTGGCTCAAATTCTTTCAAAATTTGGTGTTGAAACCACTTTCGTCGACACCTCGAAGGTTGAAGAAGTGCAAAACGCCTTTCGACCCAATACGAAAGTTCTTTTTTTTGAAACACCAGGAAATCCAACCTTGTCGGTTTCGGATATCGAAAAATTATCTCAAATTGCCCATCTGCACGGAGCCAAGGTTGTCGTTGACAATACCTTTATGAGCCCAATTTTGCAAAAGCCACTTGAACTTGGTGCCGACATTGTTCTTCACAGTATGACAAAATTCCTCAATGGTCACGCCGATGTTGTTGGTGGCATTGTGGTTTTAAAAGACCCCAATGAATATGGAATTTTCAGAAAATATTCAAATCACATTGGAGGAGTTATCGACCCCTTCAACTCGTTCCTTGTCCATCGAGGATTGAAGACCCTTGAAATTAGAATGAAAAAGCATTGCGAAAATGCTTTGAAAATTGCTGAATGGTTGGAACAGCATTCCAAAATCGAAAGGGTTTGGTATCCATTTTTGAAATCCCACCCGCAATATGAACTATCTTTGAGGCAAACCAAAGGCGGAGGTGGAGTTATCTCCTTCGAGTTGAAAGGTGGGCTCGAGGCGGGCAAAATTTTGATGAACAATGTCAAGGTTTGGCAACTTGCAGTTAGTCTTGGTGGAGTTGAATCGTTGATACAACATCCCGCAAGTATGACCCACGCAGGAATGTCGAAGGAGTTGCGAATGCAAGCGGGAATCACCGATGGTCTGGTGCGAGTTTCGGTTGGAATCGAGGATGTCGAAGATTTAATTTGGGGTTTGGAAACTGCTCTGAAATTGGTGTAAAAAGGTATAGATTTGAAAAAAATCGAACCGAAGAGAATATTCGAAGAACTCGCAGAAATGGGAGTGCTAGACGATTTGCTTCAGCACCAATGGAAAGATTTTTATGAACGGGATGAAAATTTCCGAGAAGAAATAAATGAAATTTTACTTAAACACTCGACCGAAAGAGTAACTTTGCTTGAACGGCATTTTCTTGAAAAACTTTGCGAAAGCTTGCAATTTTTTATTGATTATACAAGCATATGGAGGAATCGAAAGCAATCAGCCCAGAAATAAAAGGGCTTTTTGAGACAATAAAACAACAGGCTATCGAGTATTCGAAGGCTTTTGAGTTTTTCGAGCAAACACAACGGGAAATTGTTTCCAAACTTAAAGAATTGGATGAATTCGCTCAAAACATTTCGAATTCGCTTGATGGAAAGGTTAAAATTATCGAAGACGCAGTAAACAATTTCGTTGAGGATTTTCAACAAAAATCTGCAAATTTTGAAATTTTTTACAGAAACCTTGAATATGTTGAGAAACTCAAAAATGAACTTACCAAGTTAAATTCTGAACTAAAGGTTAAATTATTGGAAGTCGATAACCTTGTTAAAACTCTTGAAAATAAAATCGAAATGGAATTTGAGAACTATGCACAAAAATCGATGGAGAGGATTGAAGAAGAAACCGAATCGACTTTAAAAATGCTCGAAGTCAAATATTCATTGAAGTTCAAATCAATTGACGAAAAACTTACCAATTTTGACCAAAAGTTGCTAAATTTAACTGTTTCACAATCTCGTTTTTCCAAGGCAATCTACGACGATGTCGATACAATAAAAGAAAATTTGCAATTGATTCGGCAAAATATTTACGAGGAACGACAGCGAATTGAAGGCAGATTTTCCGAGTTTTCAGAAGAGTTGAACAAGAAGTTCATACGGCTCGACCAAATTTTGACGAATTTCGAGCAACAAACAGAAGCGACGTTGCAGAGTAAAGAAGGAAGCGCCGAAAAATTAAAAGACGAAATTCGCCTTTTGTTTCAAAATTTGAACGAAATTCGCACGACAATCGGAAAAACAGACACAAAAATTAGAAATGTCTTGATAATTTCCTCGCTCTTGTTTATTTTGGCAATCTTGGTTGCAATCTTTATATAAAATATTGTTAAACAATTTAAAGGTTTGATATGAAAGTTGCAGTGATGACAGGCGGTGGCGACTCTCCTGGTATGAATGCTTTTATCCGTGCAGTAGTGCGAAGTTGTTTGAATCTGAAACCGTCGACTTCTGTTTGGGGTGTTATCGATGGTTGGCGTGGTTTGGTTGATGGCAATTTTCGAAAATTGACCAAGAAGGATACTGCTGGTATTGCACACCAAGGTGGAACGATTCTTGGAACGCTACGAGTTCCAGAACTAAAAGAAGACAAGGATATGCAAGAAGCGTGTGCTTTCAATTTGCACGACAACTTTTTCGACTACTTATTTTTGTGCGGTGGAAATGGAAGTCTTGCCGCTGCCAATGTAATAAATAACATTATCAAAAGCAAAGGGTTGAGGACAAAGATTTTGGTTGCTCCAGGGTCGATTGATAACGATGTTTGCAATAATTATGGCTATTCTATTGGTTTCTACAGTGCTATTGATAAAAGTCTTGAAATGTTGGAGTGGATACGAGACACAGCCTCGGCACACCGAAGGGTTTATATTATTGAATCGATGGGAAGAGACTCGGGCTATTTGGCATTCTTTGCTGGGGTTGCTACGGGCGCAGAGCACATTATTCTTCCAAACGACGAGGTCAACTACGAAGAACTTGTAAATTTGATAAGCGAACGAGACCGAGACACTCGAATAATTGTTGCCGAAGGCTACCCAAAAACTGCCGACGAAATTCGAAGAATACTTGAAGAAATTTTTGCACGTAGAAACATCAAGCACGAAATCAGACACGTAGATATGGGCTACTTCCAGCGAGGTGGTAAAGCCGCTGTTAAGGATATTCTAACTGCCAGTTGGCTCGGTTACGTTATGGTCAAAGATGCTTTCAACGGTGTCGACAGCGCCTTCTACATTTGTTACCATCCTGGGGAGGAGCCAACTCGTTTGCCACTTGATGTCGCAGCGGATAGTTCAAAAACAACCCATTTAAATATTCCCGATAATTTAAAGGAATTCGAAGAAGCGTTACGATAAATTTGTTATCGGGGTATATTTGGGACCCTCGTGGGTCAGTTTGCTTTCAATTAACTCGACACGAAAATTGGACACACTTCCGAAATCGAAGTTTTGGTATTTTCGCATTGCTTTTTGAAACAAGTCTAACTTGAAACTTTTGATACGGAGAAGTGTTAGATGTGGATGGTATTCCCGCTCGTCTAATTCCACATCAAAGTTTTTCAATGCATTTGCTAAATTTTGGTGGATTTCTTTAAGCAGACTATTTTGGTCTACTATATTGACAAATAGTACCCTTGGCGACCTTATGGATGGGAAACAACCCAAGCCTTTCAGTTTGATTTCATTTTGATATTCTTGCAAGTGTGGCGAAATTGACTTGAAAAGTGGTTCAAGGATTCGGGTGTCCACTTCTCCAAGAAAATGGTAAGTGAAATGCAAATTCCATTCTTCGACCCATTTCCCCCAAATTGCCCCTTCGAACTCTTTTCTCAATTTTGGGTATTCTTCCAAGAGTTCTTTTGTTTTAAGAAAAGTGCCGATAAAAAGTCTTTTCTTTTGTTCCATAATTGACCAGACAAATGTTATCTTCCAGCGGAAAAGTAATTTGCACGAGCAAAGCCAACGATTTCGTCGTAGCCACCAAACCCTGGGTTTCTGTAATAGACAAAGGCAAGAAATGTATGTCCACTTGTTACTGTGTTTCCTTCAAATTCTTCGAAACTTAAATTTTCAATATTTCCACTTTCATCAAAATTTCCAGTTGCGTACATATAATTGTGGCGGGCTCGACGCACCCATTGACGAAGTTTGAATAAGCGTTCCTTTTCGTCGTAATACATCTGCCATTCACGGGTTGGAATCCAGTTGTTGAATGAACCAACAAGAAAAACATCGTTCGTTGTTTCCCAGCCTTCGGGGTCGAGCGTGAATTCAATGTAAAGATAATCATCGTAATTTGGTGTAACGAAAGTAGTAATCATTGCTCCGTCGTCGTCGGGTTCGAGGTAACTTCCTCGCCGTCGATAATCGGACAATGGCAGACGGATTGGAATATTCATTGCTGGAAATTGAGCAAGATTCGTCAAATCCAGAACTCGGTAACCATTTTCTGCTGGTATTCCATCAATCCGAAATACTTTGCCACCAGAAAGAAAGCCAAATATAGATGTCGAAAAACTTAAATTTGTGTAAAACCCCGAGGGTTTTGACGTTGCTGAAATGTAAAATGGCTCGTACCAACGATTATTTCGATACAGAACAACTGAATGTAGATGTGTTTCTATCAACTTCATTGATTTTCGTTCGTATACAAGTACCTCTATGTCGTATGCGGAAGCAGTAACATTTCTCTTTGGTTTGTAGAAGTCCGAGTAGAAGCGCATTTCGGTTGAAACAATTTGATTAACAACGAAAAACCTACCTTCGGCGATAACATTTTCTGGGTCGGAATAGTCGTAAAGTTTGACTTTCCAGTTGCCCGAGTACTTGAATTTTACTTGCTCGTTTGGAATTGTGATTTTTCCACGAAAACTATAATATTTTGAATGTATCGGTGCAGATTCCCAAAAAATATTGCTGGTTCTGTTTGCTGTCGCCTCGTTTATGAAAATGTTTTCGTCTTCCTTCCAATCGTATGAACAATGGACAAAGCGTGCGAAAAGATTTGGCGGAACGGTTGCAAATACATCGAACTCAATCACAATTTTGTTGCTCGAAAGACCACTGCTCGAAGTTGTCCTCTCATCGTTTATCACAATTATTGGTGGTTCGGTTTCGCTTTTCTCGCCGTAGATTCGTAAAAATCTGACTATGGGCTTCTTTGTTTCGAAAGAAATGTTTTCCTCTTGTGCAATTGATGAATTGCTAGTGAGAATTAAGAATACAAAAGCAATTTCTACAAAAAGTTTCATTTCCTTTAATAAAGTTAAAGGTTGGGACTTGAAAGTCCCAACCTAAAGTAAAACTAATTTATATATTTCAAGGCTTCTTCGGCAGAATCAATCATTGGCTTGACGGAAATGTCGGAACCAACTGCATTACGCATCCAGATTTGTGGCGTAAGACGTCCTTGCGTCAAAATTCGGTACAATTCCTCGGCAAAGTTCTTTCCTTCGATGTATTTTTCGATTTGGAACTCAATGACGTGTCCCAGTGGATAGGCTGGCAAATACAGTGGATAGTCTATCATATGTGAATAAATTGCAAGAATTGGCTCGTCTTTGATACCAAAAACTGGTGCATAATACTTGTTCCAAACATCTTTTGCAATGCTGATTACTGCTTGTTTGAGTTCTTCGGGGGTTGCGTTCGGATTCTTGTAAAGCCAATTCCAAACATACATATCGACGAGTGCAACGCCCATAATTTCGTAGGCAGACCAGAAATTGTCTAAAACATCCAGATATTTTGCATTGGGTTCGGGATTGGATATTCCCAGCAATTGCAAATCTCTTTTTTGGAAGATAAATGCCATTGCTTCGGTAAATGCAGTGTTCGGAACACCGTTTAGCATATAGTAATCGACTTTTTGCAATGTTAATGTTTGCTCGACATTGTGTCCAAACTCGTGAATAGCAATGTTGTATCCTTTGTAGTCCATTCCTTCGGGAGGGATACGAGTGCGTAGATGTGCCTTTTCGCTTCGCATTTGAGCGCCCCAGGCGTGGCCAGCACCTCGGGCTGGGTCGACTTCCACTTTCGATGCGATAAAGTTTGCCAAATCGGAGGAAAAGCCCAATTTCATTAATATGTTTGGCAAATCTTTTGCAAACGCCTCGTTATTTGGATATTTACTGCGTGTGATTTCTGTAAGTTTTGCTTCGTCGAGTAGACTTCTTGCTTTGAAACCATCGTACCAGATGTCGAATGGTTCAAGTGGTCTATTCAAACGCTTTTGAATAAGATTCGCAACCTTCTTTACTGTTGGTGAAGAAAGCAACTCCACAAACAAGTTTTCTATTTCCTTTTCCGAAATTTCGAATTCCAAATCAAACTTTCTGCTGATATATGTTGGATATTGTGGATAGAATTTGTCGACTGCTTTGCGTACCAAAAAGTTGTTCAATAGGTGCTCATATCTTGTATTTGGTTCGGGTTTAAATGGTACTTCTTTTCCGTCTTTGAAGACCTTGTTCTTGAATGGATTCCAACTGTATTCTGGATTGTTTATCACATTTTCTGGAATTGTTTGATTGATTATGTGCTTCATTACTTGGTAAATCATTTTTTGTTTGAATAAGCCATCTTCCTTTCCATATTGCGATTTGATTTCGTCACGCAAATTCCAATGTGAAATCAACTTTTTGTCTTTTGGGAAGTAGGTCTTAAAGTTGTCGTCGACGAGGTTACCCACAAAGATGTTGTATTGCGAAATGTAAGAATCGGCTTTGGTCGAAACTTCAGAAATCTTTTGCAGATATTCGCTTGGGACACGTGAAGTGAAAATGTCGCCCAAACGAGCAAATGCCCATTCTTTTCTGCTCCATTTTGAACCGAGCGTGTTCTTCTCTTCGAGGGAATAGTTGGGGAAATTCAAAATGACATAGAAAGCAATTTTGTTTTTGAAGAAGTCGTTGATAAGATTTGCCGAAGGGTCGTATCCAGCGAACATCAAATCGACGGGAAGGATTTCTCCAAGGTCAAGATGGAGTTGGCGGTTCAATTCCAGAGTGATTTTATTGAAATGTCCGCTTATGACTTCGAAATAATTCGATAGGCGTTCGAAAACCTGGTCGAGTTTTTCGCCTTGGGGCACGAAGTTGGAAAGGCAAAAATCGAAGAATTCTTTCTTCGAGCCGTCGTCCTCTGTCCAAAATTCAGCCATTTGCTTGATGCTTCGCTCGATGCGAGGTCGCTCGCTTTCGCCATACTTTTCGACGAGTGCTTTGACTGTTTTGTTTACGGTCGCTTTGTCGATGAATCTTTTCATTTCCAAATTTTGATTATTAGTACAAAAAGAAAAAATAAGAGCAAAAACCAAAAGAGCAAATAATCTTTTCATAGCCTAACCCAACATAAATAAAAGCAAAAATAAGAAAAGTTGGCAAGTTGGAGTAACAATTTTGACTAAATCGAAACTGGTCTTTGCTTTGTTATCGCTTGTGAATCAATTTTAGCAAGGTAGCGTTGTTTTCAACATTTTTTGGGCGAGCTACGGGATTCGAACCCGTGACCCCCAGAGCCACAATCTGGTGCTCTAACCAGCTGAGCTAAGCTCGCCATCAAAATGCAAAATTACAAAAAATTTTTCTTATATTTGTAAATTAAATCGAAAGGTAAAATGCCAGTATTCGTTGAACATTCTATATGTTTCATAAAATTCTTGAACCAAATGTGAGAAATTTGTTGTTGGGAACCTCGGAATTTTTTATATTTTGCAATTCTAAAAGGGGGAAAAATGCCCGACAAGGAAGCAAAAGCAAAAGTTAAGATCAATAATCTACTGGAAGAAGCTGGCTGGCGGTTTTTTGATGATGAGAAGGGTCCTGCCAATGTTATGCTCGAAACAAATGTGAAATTTACGCCTCAGATGATGGAAGAACTGGGAGAAGATTTTGAGAATGTCAAACAGGGTTTCGTTGATTATTTGTTGTTGGGCAAGGATGGAAAACCTTTGGCTGTTCTGGAAGCAAAAAGGGAAAATAAAAATCCTTTGGACGGAAAAGAGCAAGCCAGAAAATATGCTCAAAATCTGAATGTTCGTTTTGTCATTCTTTCCAATGGCAACATCCATTATTTCTGGGATATTGAAACTGGGAATCCAGAAATTATTACGGAATTTCCCACCCAAGAATCAATTCAATCAAGATTGGAATTTAAACCCAATCCAAATCGATTGTATGAGGTGAAAGTCGATAAATACTACATCGCCGAAACAATTGACCCTTATATTAAAGAAATGTCTCAAAATCTTGTGGGCGAGGCACTGGTTGAGTACAAGGCTAACAAGAATATCCCTATCCTTAGAAAATATCAATTGGACGCAATAAAGGCATTGCAAAACGCTGCGAGAGAAGGTAAAACGCGCTTCCTTTTCGAGATGGCTACTGGAACTGGGAAAACTTTGGTGGCGGCGGCAATAATTAAACTTTTTTTGAGTTCTGGGAATGCCAAAAGAGTGCTTTTTTTGGTAGATAGGATTGAACTTGAGAATCAAGCAAAAAAAAGTTTCGAAAGATATTTAAAAAAGGATTATAAAACAGTTATTTATAAACAAGATCGGGACGATTGGCGAAAAGCCGAAATTGTTGTAACAACAATTCAAACCCTACTTTCGCAAAATAAGTTTCGTAGATTATTTTCACCTATTGATTTTGATTTGGTTATTTCGGATGAAGCCCATAGGTCAATCAATGGAAATGCCAGGGCTGTTTTTGAATATTTCGTCGGCTTTAAACTTGGATTGACTGCAACGCCAAAAAATTACTTAAAAAATATCGACCCCGACAAATTATCTTCAAATGATATTCGCGCTTGGGAAAGGCGACAATTGTTGGATACTTACAAAACTTTTGGATGTGAAAGCGGCGAGCCAACTTTCCGTTATAGTTTAAATGATGGTGCCCGCGATGGTTACCTTGTTCAACCTATTGTTGTCGATGCCCGAACTGAAATCACAACAGAACTTCTCTCCGAGCAAGGCTATTCCGTCTTGATACAAAACGAGGAAGGCGAAGATTTCGAAGAGGTTTTTTACCATAAAGATTTCGAAAAGAAGTTCTTTTCGGACGATACAAATAGAGTTTTCTGCGAGACATTCATCGAAAATGCACTGAAGGACCCAATCAGTGGCGAAATCGGCAAAAGCATTGTCTTTTGCGTCAGCCAGAACCACGCTTCTAAAATCACCCAAATCTTAAATAAAATTGCAAGCCAACGTTGGCCGGGCAAATATAATTCAGATTTTGCTGTTCAAGTTACTTCCAATATCCCCGATGCTCAACAATTTGCCATTAGTTTTGCCAACAACAATTTGAATGGCCATACTCGTTTTCTGGAAAATTATAAATCCAGCAAGACAAGGGTTTGTGTAACTGTTGCGATGATGACCACTGGCTATGATTGTCCCGATATTTTAAATCTTGTTTTGATGCGACCGGTATTTTCTCCAACTGATTTCATTCAAATTAAAGGTCGAGGAACCCGTAGATTTGAATTTACTTACACCGACGAAAACGGGCATAGGTATAGTTTCCAGAAAGAACGTTTCAAATTTTTCGATTTCTTCGCCAATTTCGAATTTTTCGAAGAGAAATTTAATTATGACGAAGTCCTGAAATTACCCCCGCTTAAGCAAAGCAAAAATATTAGCCCAGTTGAAACTTCCACAACTGTTACTTCCGTCGAGTCAGTGGAAATTTCGGATAGCGACTTTTTAACGGATATCGTCGAAACGCCAATCGGTATCGAAGGAATGAAAATCGACCGAAAGTTTTTCGAAAAAGCAAGCGATACTGTCCGGCAGGATGACGAGATTAAGAAAGCCATCGAAAATAATCTCTGGGATCTAGCTATTAATATCATTCGGGAAAAATATGAAAACAAACCCGAGTTGTTTATTACTTTACAAAAATTGCAAAAAAGCCTTAATCTCGATAGAAAACTGACTTGGAGAGAATACCTGGAATACATCTTTGGCTTTATTGACCGCATTAAGACTAAAAATGAAATGCTCGACGAAGAATGCGATAAATTTATTTCCATTTACAAACCCGATAGCAAAGACGTTCCCTATATTCGTTCCTTCATCAAGGCTTATATTTCCGACGAAGAGTTCAGGGAAATCATAGACCAGCGAAAGTTTGGACAGTTGGAGTTCACTAATGTCTTTACTTTGAAAGACCTTGGTCGGTTGGGTAAATGGAAGGATATTATTGTTCAATACATTAAAGATTATGTGATTTTAAATTATTATGCTGCGTAGGTTTTCTTGTTTAATTTTGAGAATTCTATTGACAATGGTTGAAAATTGTTTTTGTTATCTATAAATACTAGAAGTTTATGCTCAATCAAGAAGTTAAAAATCGTATTAATTATGCCCGAGACGTATTAGTCGGAAAGATTCCCGACCCAAAGGCACAAGTTGAACAAATCACCACCGCTTTGATTTATAAGTTTATGGATGATATGGATAGGCAAGCAATCGAGTTGGGCGGGAATCCTACATTCTTTGTTGATGAGTTGCAGGAATTTTCCTGGAGAAAATTGCTCAGCCCAGAACTTTCTGGCCGACAACGCTGGGAGCTTTATACAAGGGCGCTCGAAGCCTTTGCTCGCTCTCCAATAATTCCTTCAATCTTCCGAACAATTTTTAAAGATGCATTTTTGCCCTATAAGGATAGCGAAACGCTTAACCTTTTTTTAAAAGTAATAAATGAATTTTCCTACGACCACAGCGAAGATTTGGGCAATGCCTACGAGTATTTGCTTTCTATTCTTGGTAGCCAGGGCGATGCTGGTCAATTCCGTACCCCTCGCCATATTATCGATTTTATTGTCGAGGTTGTGGATCCGGATAAAAACGAGCGCATTCTCGACCCCGCTTGTGGAACCGCCGGCTTCCTTATTTCTTCCTACAAGCATATCCTTCGAAAGTATTCTTCCAACTATGATCCACAGAAATTCGACCTTTTCCACAGCCAGGATGATGCCCTGGATGCTTATTCTGTTGAAGTTCAAAAAAATGGTAACTTCAAGGGCGATCTGCTTACCCCAGACGAAAGAAAACAACTGGCTCGAAACATTGTCGGCTACGACATCTCGCCCGATATGGTTCGCCTTTCCCTCGTAAATATGTATCTCCACGGTTTCCACACTCCACAAATCTATGAATACGACACTTTGACTTACGAGGACAAGTGGAACGAAATTTTCGATGTCATCCTTGCCAATCCACCTTTTATGTCGCCCAAAGGAGGCATTCGCCCTCATAGTCGCTTTCAAATCCAGGCAAATCGCTCGGAAGTCCTTTTTGTGGATTATATTGCAGAGCATTTGACAATCAACGGAAGGGCTGGAATAATTGTCCCCGAAGGCATTATTTTCCAATCGGCAAAAGCCTATAAGACATTGCGTAAAAATCTGGTCGAAAATTGGGGCTTGTTTGCTGTTGTCAGTTTGCCCCCGGGTATTTTCAATCCTTATAGTGGGGTGAAAACTTCTATCCTTTTTCTGGACAGATCGCGGGCAAAGCGGACGGACGAGATTTTGTTCGTCAAAGTGGAAAACGATGGTTTCGATTTGGGTGCACAACGAAGAAAAATCGATAAGAACGATTTACCCGAAGCATATCGGATCTTGAAGAAGTGGCAGAAAGGCGAGAAAGAAGAGTCGCCCCTGGCGCTCTGGGTGAAGAAAGGAAAACTGGCTGAAAACGGCGAATATAATCTCACCGGTGATAGATACCGCGTGGTAGAAGAAAAACGCAAACACCAGAAATGGCCAATGGTGAGGCTAGGGGAAGTGTGCAAAATAATAAGGGGAATTACTTTTAGTAAAAAAGATCAAATAGAAATAGAGAATGATAACACAGTAAGAGTAGCAACAACAAAAGCTGCACAAGAGAATGGAATTGTTGAAAAAGATTTGTATTACGTAAAAAAAGAATTTGTAACAGATGAAGAAAAATTACTTAGAGATAAAGATATTTTGATATCTACAGCAAATAGTTTGAACTTATTAGGTCGTACTACTTTTGTAAGAAATATAAATTATAAATGTTCATTCGGTGCTTTTATGACTTTAATTAGAATTACTAATGATAAAGTTTTACCAGAATACATATATTATCAATTAAACAGTTCTAAATCAAAAGATTATTTTTTAAAAGTTGCAAATACAACAACAAATATTTCTAATTTATCTCACAATGACTTAAAAAACCTTCAAATCCCCCTTCCGCCGCTGGAAGTGCAGCAAGAGATCGTGGCAGAGATAGAGGGCTACCAGAAGATCATCGACGGCTGCAGGCAGGTGATAGACGCCTGGAAGCCCGATGTAGAAACCTATCTGGATGAAGAACTCAAAATCTACCTTGCTGAGCACCCCGAGAAGCAGGAAGAATTATCCGAAGGCTGGCCCATGGTAAAGCTGGGGGAGGTGTGTGAGAAATTGTTTGCAGGAGGAGATGTTCCAGAAGAATATTCAAAAATTAAAAATGAATACTATAATATACCTATTTATACAAATGGGATAGGTGAAAAAAGCTTATATGGATATACAAATATAATAAAGGTTAATAAAGAGTGTATTACTATTTCAGCTCGTGGTACAATTGGTTATTCACAGGTAAGAAAAGAACCTTTTTATCCTGCTATAAGACTAATTGTAGTTATTCCATTAAAGGATTTAATTGATGTTTATTTTCTAAAATATGTTATTGATAAAATTAATATTGGAAGTACTGGTAATACAATTCCTCAACTAACAGTGCCAATGATAAAAGATATATCAATCCCCCTTCCGCCCCTTGAAGTCCAGAGCCGTATAGTCGATAAAATCGAATCCGAGCGGAAGGTAATCGACAGCCTGCGGGAAATGGTGAAAACCTACGAGGAGAAGATTAAGCGGGTGATTGACAGAGTGTGGGGGGAGGAGTGAAAAAAGTCAGCGGATCTTCTCTTAACTTAATTATTGAAACAAGATGCAAAAATGATTGGTAAAACAAACCTTATGGAATTAAGACATTTAAATTTTACAGTCATATATCAATTTCCTTATAGAAATTATTTTAATTTCAAAAAGATGTTAAAATCAATTAGGGATAATGCATAATTATTTTTCATAGATTTTGTTTAACTTAAATAAGTATTTTTTAATTAAAGCCTTAAAAATTTCAAATTAAAACCAAAGAATAAACCCGCTGTAAAGATCTTAAGTCTAAAGTCATTGTCGGTGTAGTACCCCAGATTTAGACCAAACGGAAAAGGATAAGAAGTTAAGTTGAGTTTTATATATGCAAAATAATATTCCTTGTGCCCAAAATAATAATAATTGTTTTGAAAATTCTTGCCAAAACCAAATCGGAAAATATCACTAAACTCTATCGCTAACGAAATATCATGGTAATAACCATTAATGAATTTTTTGGTTTCAAAGCCGAACAATTTTTGCATGCCGTAAATTATACCAATTCTGTCAGATGATTTCACAAAACCGTAATAATCCTTGTTAAAACCAAACAAAAGGAATAGACCAATTGAACTTTGAAATTTAAGATACCGAATGTCGTTGTTCAAATTGTACAAATAATTTGGTGATAAAAGGACTTCAAGTGATAATCTATTTATGTATCTTTTTTGAAGTTCGTTTTCCTTTTCGAATAGCTTCCATTCCTTTTCCTCTATTTGTTTTTCTCTTTCCGCCAATTCTTTCGCTTTTTTGGCATTTAATTCCCAAATGTTTTGCAATTCTTGCTTAAGGATATCTGCTCTCTGAATTATATCCCAACTTTCTCGTACCTTTTTTTCAAAATCTAATTTAAATTGATTAAATTCTCTTTTTTCCCTCTCAAAATTTTCCCTGTCAATTTTTAATTGTTCTCTGTCTTTCAACAATGCTTCTTTTTCTTTTCTCAAATCTTCAAATTGACGTTCGAGCTCTGACATTCCCTCTATAACAATTGCGTTCTGGTAATATTTAATTCCCCTTTTTTCGAGTACATATTTGACCCAAGAGGCTTTTGTTGCTAATTTACCAGTCTCCTGAATTTTATAATTTCCTAGGTTATCCCTCATCCATTTATATGCTGTAACAACTCCGACAACTTGGCCCTTTGCATTTATCAGTGGTCCTCCGCTATTTCCCTCGTCTGTGGGTACATCATGTTGAAGCAAGTATTGATCGTCTAAGTTAATTTTTGAAATTATTCCCTTTGATTGATTCCAAAAATCCCTATTTGGATGTCCAATCGCAACAACTTCTTCTCCCACTGCAGCCTCGTTAGGTTTTAAGGGTAGAAAGTTAAATGAAGTGCCGTCGACTTTTAAAATTGCAATATCCAAATTCCAAAATTCCGGTGTATCGTCAACGTATGTTACTTGGTATGTATAGCCATTTTTAGTTTTAACTACTATTTCTTGGGGACTTAATGTTTCGCCAAGATGATTTTGTACTACATGATGGTTTGTTATTACATATCCATTTTCATTAATAAAAAAACCGCTACCTATTCCATAATGAGTTTCAATTAACACCACTGCGTCTGAACATTTTTCAAAAATTTTTGTGGCGGAGAAGAATTGGCTGTAAGATATGTTGAAAGACATAATGACGCTGATTAAAATAAAAATTATAGTTTTAATCTTCATTTTTAAACAAACTTTTTTGAGTTTTTACAATTTAATAATAAATTTTAAATTTTAATGCAAATTTTTTATTAATATTTAATTACATTTAGGAGTAGAACTGCTTTTTGTTTTTGTGCTTTTTCCGCAATTGCAATGAAGTATGTTCCAGTGCTTAAATTGGAAACATCGAACAGTAGTTCGGACGGAGATTGGTAGAGCAGTTTGGCGTCTACTTTGTTCCCCAAAATGTTGAATATCGCAATGCTTTCTGCTTTTTGATTGGTAACAACTTTTAGGAATTTTTCGACTGGGTTGGGATAGATTTCGAACTTGGCTTCGGCAATTTCTTCCATCGCCGAAGTTGGTCCTTGCTTGATTTCAACATTGTCAATGTACCAGCCGTCGTCGACGCCAATATTTCCGCTGTACAATCGGAAACGCAAGTAAACGAATTCGTTGCCAAGCACACTGTTCACTTCGTTTGTGGAAATTTGTAGACTTTCTCGTCGCCAATCGTTTTGGTCGAGGTTCTTGTCCTTCCACGGCTCGTAATCTTCAATGTTGTAGCGTGCAAGAGTAATCACGTTGCCACGGTCGTTGACAAGTTCGACAAATCCAGTATCAGTACGATGAATAATAGCAACGTTGTCGAAACTGATTGAAAGGCTTCCTTCAACTTTGAACTTGAAGGGGAAAATTCCCAGAATCAATTCTGTTCGATTAGGATAGTTGCCTTGGGGAGAATCTGTAATGCAACTTGGAGGAGAAGCGAAGAAGTTTGAAGTGTAGTCCCAGCCGTTGTATTTAAGATATTTCTTTGGAGTGGTATTTGAAAAGTCATCGAAATAGACTTGGGAAGAGATGTCGACCACTTCGCCTTTGTAGGCAACAATTTCGTTTGAAAAATCGCTTGGGTTGCCGTCTGCGTCGACAACTTTTGAGCGTATTCGATAGAAGCCGTTACCAACATTAAAAGGAATGCAGACAACTCTGCCAGTGTCTCCAACAGAAAGAGGATATTCGAAAAGGAACTTGTCGATGTCGTAAATTAACACTTTGGCGATGTTGACAATAGGGGTTAACGAATCCGCTCGAAGTTTTGGAATTTGAACGCAAATTTCCGTAGTGCTTCCGTTTTCGACATTTTTGGAGACAATCGTAGGATTGGAAAGATTTTTTGCTCCGCCAGCAAAAGCCCCCGAGAAAACTTCAATGCTTGTATCAGTTCCAATATTTGAAGTGATAGAATATTTGTAATATTGATAGGGCACCAATCCAGTGTCTATGTACGATGTGATGTTTGATGGTAATGAGGCAACGAAGTTACCCTCCCTTTTTAAAGTGTAATGGACATCTTGAAGATTAAGAGGATGTCCAAAAACTTTGGACATAGGTGGCTGCCAAGAGAGAGAAATTGCACGAGGCTTATCTGGAATAGTCTTGGCTTTGAAATTATCTGGTGGGTTTGGGGTATTGAGATTAATAAAAGCGGTATAGACATCGCTGTCGAAAATGTTTTTCACCGAGTTTCGCATATCGACCCAGGATGGGTAAATTTTTCCATCGTAGAAAGCACAGCCACTATAATCGCCAGCGAATGAGTTGTCGGTGAAAGGATTAAGTCGCAAATCGGTTGCAACGTCGGAAACTGGTCGGTCAATCCAAGTTTCGCCACCATCGCTGGAATAACTCACCCAGCACTCGACGAGTAGGTTTTCTGGGTCTCTTCTGCTATCCAAATACATTATAGCAAGGTCGCCGTTTGTTGGGTCGATTGCAATCCATTGCCAAAATTGGTCGTTCTTTTCCTCGGAGTGGACAATTTTGGGAGTAGACCACGTTTGCCCGCCGTCTGTCGAGCGGGAGAAGTAAACATTTGGAATAGAATCGGCAGACCAGCAAAGGTAAAGATACCCATTCCTAACTCCACCAGTATAGTCGCAAACAATCGAAGGATAGGCTTCGGCTCGGACTTTGTCTTTGACTGTGTGTCGGTAACCTTGATTAGTTATGTATTTTGCTTTACCAAAAGGATTGTATCGAATAATAATTTTAGGTTCGGAGAAAATAACCCCGCCATCGGTAGATTTAGCAAAGCCAATCCCTTTTTCGATACCGTCGTTCCAAACGACATACACTTCACCATTTGGACCAACAGTAGCAAGGGGAAAACTTTGCCCGAATGTTGTGTCCTCGGAAGAGCCGTTTTTCCTCGGACTGATTGGGATAGGAGTAGACCAGGTTGTCCCTTTATCCGTAGAGCGTGAGATAACGATTTGGGTTGACGAGTCTCTGGGTACTACTCTCTTCCACGGTACATATAAGTTGCCTTTAAAAGGAGAATTTGGGCTGTTGTCGACAGTGATGTAATATTTGTCTTCGAATGTAGAGTCCAATGTTTGAACACCTCGATGTACAATTATTGGAATATGAGCCTCCCAGGTTTGGCAATCGTCAAAAGTGCGAGCAAGGAAGACCCCATTTTCGCCGAAAAGTTGTCCAGTATCGCTTACGTTTCCAAAGCCGCCGTATACCATATAACCAACGCCATCGTAGGAGTATGCAACTGATGGGTCGTTGGAGGCTCGCCAATTAGGGTATGGTCGCCCTAATTTTTTGTTTCGCCAAGTATGCCCACCATCGGTGGAAAAGTAAACCCAAGTTGCAGATGTATCGCGGTAATCTACAGCAGATGCAATCAAAATTTTTGGATTTTTCGGATTGACCGCAATTGAGGATTCATTTTGCATTTGGTACTGTCCAACTTCGTCGACTGTTGTTGGTATGTTGTAGAACAAAGAATTTCCAGAAACATCGGCAAAAGGTATTGTGGGCAAATCTTTGATTTCAAGTTCGGGCAAGGGATGGGCGGATTCCATCAATTTTTTGAAAAACTCTCTTGGGTTTTCGGTAAAGGCAAAAAATGAAAATGAGAAATATA
Source organism: Candidatus Kapaibacterium sp. (assembly GCA_013414795.1). Lineage (GTDB taxonomy): Bacteria > Bacteroidota > Ignavibacteria > Kapaibacteriales > UBA2268 > Naka2016. The sequence continues at coordinate 777,019 of CP058732.1, read as the reverse complement.
AACCAAATATTGCAAGTTGAAATAAACTTCTTTTCATTCCACAAATTCAATAATTTTGTAAATTTTAAATTAATAAAATTCAATCAGATAATTGATTATGAGGTTCGAAATAGATTTTGAAAAGCATTTGACAAAGGGATTTTTTCTACAAAAAACAGAACTTGTTGCTCGAAAATTGATTGGGAAAGTGCTTGTCCGAAAGATAAATAATGAATATCTTGCTGCGATGATTGTCGAGGCAGAAGCCTACCTTGCCGAAAACGATTTAGCCAGCCATTCAGCAGTCGGAAAGACGAAGCGGAACAATCCAATGTTTTCCGAAGGAGGCACAATTTACGTGTATAAAATCTATGGCGTACACCATTGCGTGAATTTCGTTACCGAAGACGAAGGCAAGGGCTGTGCTGTTTTAATAAGAGCGGGGGAACCTTTGGCTGGTATTGATTATTTCAAAAAAGTTAGAGGTGATGTTCCCGAACACAAATTGTTGAGTGGACCAGGGAATTTTGCCCGAGGCTTTTCCTTCACAACAGAGGACAACCACAAGACTTTGTTTGCACCCGAATTGTTTGTTCAAGATTTTATGGATTTCCCCGACGACAAGATTGGAGTTTCGGAGCGAATTGGTATTGCTAAATCTAATGATTTGAAACTTCGGTTTTATCTTCGAGGTAATAAATCAGTATCAGCAAAGCCCAGAGAATAAAAATGCCAGACTGGTTTCCCAATCTGGCATTTTATTTTAATTATTGACTTGATTAGGTACCAGCGAGATAATCTTTCAAATACTGTTCTTGTTCGGGAGTCAGTTTGTCAATTTGAACACCCATCGATTGAAGTTTCAAGGTGGCAATGTATTCGTCTTGTTCGGGCGGAATATCCATCACCTCGATTGGGAATTTTTTCCCTTCTTTATGTGCTTCAACAAATCGAAGCAAAGCCATAAATTGGTTTGCAAAGCTCATATCCATAACTTCCGATGGATGTCCCTCGGCGGCAGCAAGATTAATCAAACGACCTTGGGCAAGGAGATAAATTCTCCGACCATCTTTCAATGTGTATTCTTCGCAATTCTCACGAATGGTCCTCTTGGAAACTGCTAACTCTTCTAATTCTGGGATATTGATTTCAACATCGTAATGTCCAGTGTTGCAAACGATTGCACCGTCTTTCATTTTTTCGAAATGCCACTTTCGGATGACATCTTTACAACCAGTCGCGGTAATGAAAATATCGCCAATTTCGGCTGCTTGGTCCATTGTCATAACTTGATGTCCTTCCAATAGGGCTTTAATTGCTGCGGTTGGTTTGACTTCGGTGATTACAGTATTTGCACCAAGACCCTTTGCACGCTTGGCAACACCGCTACCGCAATGTCCGTGGCCAGCAACGACAACTGTTTTCCCAGCAATTAAGACAGAAGTTGCACGCATAATTCCGTCGAGTGTCGATTGTCCAGTTCCATAAACATTGTCGAAATCCCATTTGGTTTCCGTGTCGTTTACTGCAAATACAGGGTAGAGCAGTTGGCCAGCTTCCTGGCGAGCCCGCAAACGATGGACACCGGTTGTGGTTTCTTCGGTACCGCCAATGATGTGGGTCTTTGCCATTTCGGGGTATTTTTCGTGGACAGTGTTAATTAAGTCGCAACCGTCGTCAAGGGTTAAATGTGGCGGTATGTCAATGGTTCTTTCTATGCACCAGTAAAAATCTTCAAGATTTCCATGCCAGGCGAAAATTGAAATACCTTGCTTGGCAAGTGCTGCCGCAACAGCGTCATTGGTGGACAATGGATTGCATCCACTCCAAGAAACTTCGGCACCAGATTCGACAAGGGTTCGAATTAGCACAGCGGTTTCTTTTGTTACGTGAAGGCAACCTGAAATCTTATATCCTTTAAATGGCTTTGTTTTGCTGTAAATTTCGCGCAAATGCATAAGAACAGGCATTCGGGATTCAGCCCAATCGATCAACTTTTGACCTTCGTCGGCAAGCGAAAGGTCGCGTACACAGTATTTACCAGGCACTTCGTCGAATTTGCCTTGTGCCTTTTTTGGTGGGTATGAAACAACTTTTTCAGTTGTGAATTCGCCTTTGTTTTTTAAGTTTTCCATCACAGTATTTCCTTGAATTATTAAACATTAAAGCAAAGATTTGAACATATCAACCAAGTCGAGTTTTTCCCAAGGAAATTCTTCTCGACCAAAGTGTCCATAAACAGCAGTAGGTCGATATATTGGTCGAAGTAAATCGAAACGCTTGATAATTCCACGCGGAGTCAAGTCGATATTTTCTTTTATGAAATCTTCAATTACTTGCTCTGGTACTTTCGATTTATTGTGAGTATTGATATGAATCGAAACTGGGTCTGCAATACCAATTGCATAAGAGATTTGGATTGTGCATTCGTCGGTTAAACCAGCGGCAACGATATTTTTTGCAAGGTGGCGCGCTGCGTATGCTGCGGAACGGTCGACCTTCGTTGGGTCTTTTCCCGAGAAGGCTCCACCGCCGTGCGGGGCTCTTCCACCGTAGGTGTCGACAATGATTTTTCGCCCAGTAAGACCAGTATCACCGTGGGGTCCACCAATTACGAATTTACCAGTCGGGTTAACGTAATATTTTGTCCTTTCGTCCAACAGTTCATTGGGTATAACTTTTTTAATTACGTGTTCGATGACATCTTCCTTGATTTTACTTTGGGTAACGTCGGGGTCGTGTTGAGTTGAAATTACAACGGTATCAACTCGAAGAATTTCGCCAGCATCTGAATATTCAATTGTGACTTGTGATTTTGCGTCGGGACGCAGATAGGGCATCAAATGGGGTTCTTTCTTGCGAATATCGGAAAGTCTTTTTACCAATTTATGTGCGTACATTATGGTTGCGGGCATAAGTTCGGGGGTTTCACGAATTGCGTAACCAAACATCATACCTTGGTCGCCAGCCCCGCCAGTGTCTACTCCAAGTGCAATATCTTCCGATTGGTGATTTATCACATTAATTACTGCACATGAGTTTGCATCGAAACGATAGCCATCCTTGTCGTAACCGATGTCTCGGATAACTCCTCGCACAAGTTGTTGTAAGTCGATGTAAGTTTTAGTAGTTATTTCGCCTCCAACTATTATCAAGCCAGTAGTAGCAAAGCATTCGCAAGCAACACGGCTTTCTGGGTCGTCGGTTAGCATTGCATCGAGGACTGCATCCGAAACTTGATCGCAGATTTTGTCTGGATGTCCTTCGCCAACTGATTCTGATGTGAAAAGAAATGTTCTCTGTTTTTCCATATTACTAAATTTTATTTTTATTAAACATTATTTATTTCACTTGAATTTCCAACATTTATTTTATAGAATGTACCTTTGACAAGTGCGTTATTTCCTACTATTGATTTTTCAAGCAAATAAGAATCGACAGTCGCCTCGTCGCTGATTATTGAATCACGGATTACGCTGTCTATCACTGTTGCCCCAGAAGCTACCGTGGTATATGGTCCTATAACCGAATGTTCAATTTTAGCATCGTCTGCAACATAGACTGGCGGAATGATAACACTTCCTTCGTAATGTCTATAATGGTTATTCTTTGCAAGAAGATATCTGTTCGTTTCCAGAAGAGTATCTGGTTTTCCACAATCGTACCAGCCTTCGATTTCAAATGTTTTGAATTTCTCTCCCTTGGCTAGCATAAGTTGAAGAGCATCGGTCAATTGAAATTCGCCTTTCGTTTTAATTTGCTTTTTCAAGAGTTCGTCAAGGCTTTCTTTCAATAAGTGTGAATTTTTTATGGAATAAATACCAACAATTGCTAAATCGGAGACGAAAGTTTCGGGCTTTTCTACTAATTTTGTGATGAATCCTTCCGAGTCGGTTATAACTACCCCAAATCTTTCTGGGTTCGAAACTTTTTTAACCCCAAGAGCAGAAAATTCGAATTCCACTATTTTTTTCAAATCGGCATCGAAAATTGTATCGCCAAGCACAATTAACAACGGCTCGTCGTCGAAATGTTCAGAGGCACACCAAATGGCATGACCCAATCCGAGTGGCTCTGCTTGAGAGACAAATTCGACTGGAAGGTCGTACTTTGAACGTACAAATTTTTCAATGTCATCTCCCAGATGACCAGTAACAATGACAAATTTTTCAATACCAGCGGAAATTAGTGAATCTATGATATGTTGCAAAATGGGTTTCCCCGCAACGTTCAAAAGAACCTTGGGTAGAAAGTACGTGTGGGGTCTCAATCTGCTACCAATTCCCGCAACTGGAATAATTGCTTTCATAAATACAAAAAAATTAATTTCAAAATTACGAAAAGATTAGGCAACTATTTTAATGAACTTATAACTTATCTTTGTATTCTTCTTATCGAAACTTTTTAAATTTTGTTTATTTTGCATTTTTTGAAATTACGATGGAACCATTTGATTTTCAAACAAAGTTAAACGCAATTCTATTGAAGTTGCCCAACAGCGACGAAATTTCATTAAATGAAATAATTAATTCAAATTTAATTCCAATTCAATATAAAACTTATATTGCCAAAGAAGTCGATAGGCAACTTTCCGAAATTTCCTTCCTTTTAAATGAAATGCCTTTGTTTTCGAAAAAGTCCAACGATTTACAAAATCTTTTGAGTAGATTTACAGCAGATTTGAAGCAACATATCACTTTCTCTTTTGAACATTTTAAAGGACTTTTACTTCAAGCATTAAAATTCAATTACAACTTTCTACGAAAGCCAAATTCTTCGTTGCTTTACTTTATATTTGGTGATTCTTTGCGTAAAAACAAAAACGAAATACTATTCTATCTTGACTATTTTGTTAACTATGACAAAATTGTTGACCCTTTGCGAGAAACAACAACCAATCAAGATGATGATATTATAAATGTCTATCGATTCAACAAACTTCTTGTCGAAACGGAAATTGAATTTTTCAATAATGCTTCGAATGATGATTTGATTGCCTTTTTCGCCCCCGTCTTTGAATTCTATAACCAAGGCGAAGAAGCGAATTCTGTTCCAATAGGCTTTTTCACTGACTTTTTCGAAGACTTAAATCTTCTGCACATTTCGAATTCAATTCAAAATTTCTGCAAGCGAAACGGAACCGAGTCCGTCGACAAAGATGTTCTTTCGCACTTTCTACTTGAAATTGAGAATAAATTCAATTTCATAACTGATTTTGAAAAGGAACAAACAGCAAAGAGATTAAGTAAATCGATTAATTTCACAAGCCTCGAGCCGTTTGTGTTTACTCTTCCAGATGAAGTTCCAAAAGTGGACAAGGAATTGTTAGAGGTGCAAGAGACAGATTCCAATTTATTAGTAGCAAAGAAGGAAGAGGTGGATGAAATTAAAGAGTTGCTCTCAAAATTTGATACTGAAAAGCAAATCGAAACGGAAGAAGTAGAAATTGATGAAGTTGTATCAGTTGCAAATGAGGAACAAAGAACTGAAAACGAAAATTTGGTGGAAGATTCTATTTCAAGCCCACAAGAAATTCAATCGATAGAAACTGGTGATATAGAAGAATTTGTGCCTCCAAATCCAGAGCAAGCCGAGTCCTTTTTGGAAAGCACAAAAGAAGAAATGGAAGTCGATAAACAAATGGAAGTCGATAAACAAGAAGAATATATTTCGGAAACGCAAGGCTTTGAAAATGAACAAAAGGTCGAGGAATCTTCTTTCGATACAACTTCGAGTGTTGAGGAAACTTGTATAACAACCGAACAAGTAGTTGAGCCCGCAATTTCAGTCGAAGAGGTGATTCCTTCAACCTTTCCCAGTTTCAATGATTTGATTGATGAAGCGAAACGCAAGCAATTCATCGAAGAACTGTTTTATACGATGGAAGAGGAATATAACAATCTTGTGGCGAACATTGATAATAGTGATAATTTGGAAAAAGCACTGGAATTCGTTAACAACTATTTTGCTGAATTCGGAGTTTTCCCCGAAATGCCAATAGCAAAAGAATTTGTTGATACAGTGAGGCGAAAGTTTAGTTAGTCGAAAAGAATAGAATGGACAAACTCGATTACTTCCTTCCCTTTGTTTGGTTGAAGCAAGAGAATAGCGGAATAATCGGAAACAACAAAAAAGAGTTTACTTTCGAGGAATTCGGAAATTCTATCGGTAATATAATCGAGTTTCGATTTCTCTTCTTTATCAATGTTCGGAATGTTTAACCCAAACAATGCTATTGCGTCAACCTTTTGATTTAAAAATTCTTCTTGTTCGAGGAGATTAAGAGTATCCGAACCTTTTGGGCTTTTTACAATTGCGAGAATAGTATTATCATTAAATGAAAACTTAAACAGTTTTTCAAAGTTGGATTTCAATAAATTAAGATAATAAGAGAAATCTCTTGAATCTTTGGTGACTTGTCTACGAAGATAAAAACAATCTTCAATTAGAAGCATTGAACTTACTTTCGACTCGAAGGTAATGCCATTGTTTTGGTAAATAGTTGTTCCGATTCCATTAGGATTGAATGTATTCAAAACTTTAACTGGAATATTTTTAGCCAAAGCAGGTTTGATTGTGTCTGGGTGGAGAACTTTTGCTCCAAAAAAGGATAACTCGGCAACTTCGTCAACAGTGATTTTTTCAATTACTTTTGCATTTGGGACAAGGCGGGGGTCGGTTGTCATAATTCCATCGACATCAGTCCAGATGAGAATTTCGTCGGCATTTACTGAATAACCAAAAAGCGAGGCGGAAAGGTCGCTACCTCCACGCCCCAGAACTGTAGTTTCCTTCTTCCAATTTCCTATAAATCCTTGTGTTATCACAATGGGATAATTTTGTAGCAACTTTTTTAATTTTTCTCCATTTTGTTGAATTTTTTCAAAGTTGGGCTTGGCATTTAAATGGTAGTTGTCCGTTTCAATGATTTCACGGGAGTCCAGTAGGAAAGAATTTAAACCACGAGACAAGACATACTGATAAAATATGTTTGTTGAAAGTAACTCACCGTAGGAGAGAATTTCTGCCTTGATTTTAGGTGTGATTTCTTCTAAAATCTTTACGCCTTCAATGAGTTTTTTTAGGCTTTGAAGTAGAAAATTAACTGATTTGATACAACTTGCAGACTTTTCCGAATCTCGAAATAGTTCCACTATAAGTTTGAGATGATGATTTTCTATTTTCTCGAGTATCTGTAAATATTCGTTATCTTGCGAAAGAGCAGTTTCAGATAATTTGAGCAATTTATCAGTGATTCCAGCACAAGCGGAAAGCACAACGATTTGTTTATCCTCTCTATTCGAAGAAATGATTTCGAAAACTTTTCTCATTGCGGTTGAATCGGCAACTGATGTCCCGCCAAATTTTAAGACTTTAATTGCCATAAAGCAATCAGATAACTCCTTTATCAATCAACTTTGCGATATCCTTTGCGAAGTAGGTCAAAATTAAGTCTGCGCCCGCTCGTTTGATTGCGAACAACGATTCAATCATCACTTTTTCCTCGTCGAGCCAACCTTTTTCTCCCGCAGCCTTTATCATAGCATACTCACCACTTACTTGATAAGCAGCAACTGGGACTTGGAAGTTGGTTTTAACTCTATGGATTATGTCCAAATACATTCCAGCAGGTTTAACCATTACAATGTCGGCACCTTCGAGGATGTCTTGCTCTGCTTCTCGAACTGCTTCGTCGGTGTTGCGGTAGTCCATTTGGTGGGACTTACGGTCGCCAAATTTTGGTGCTCCTTGCGCTGCTTCCCGAAATGGTCCGTAAAGAGATGAAGCAAATTTTGCACTGTAACTCATAATTGGGACATTTACATAGCCGTGTTCGTCGAGTGTTCTGCGGATTTTTTGGACACGCCCGTCCATCATATCAGATGGAGCAACCATATCGGCACCTGCTTGAACTTGGGTTAAAGCAATTTTTGAATAAATTTCAAGCGATTTATCATTGTCGATGATTTCGCCATCGAGAATTCCACAATGTCCGTGTGAAGTATATTCACACAGGCAGACATCAGTAATTATAACCAAATCCTTTACTTCTTTCTTTATAGCCCGAACAGCCCGTTGAATAATTCCATTTTCGGAATACGCATCGGAACCCATCGGGTCTTTATGGTCTGGAATACCAAAGAGAATTATGGCTGGTATGCCTAAGTCAACTATGCTTTTGCATTCATCTACCAAAACATCTATTGACATTTGGTAGACCCCAGGCATAGATTTAACTGGGTTTTTTACTTTTTCCCCGTGAATGACAAACAAAGGATAAATCAAGTCGTTTTTTGTAAGTACAGTTTCCGCAACCATATTACGAACGATAGCATTCATTCTTAATCTGCGGAAACGCCAGAATTCCTCTACCATCTTTCACCTCCAAATTGAAATTCAAAATTAATATTTTTCGTCTATTGTTTCGTTCCAAATTATTAAATTACATTTTTGTTTATTAATTGAGAGTATAATTATGCAGTCTAAACTTGATAATATTAAAGAAAGCATAGCGGGAAGAACACGAAACCAACTTTCGGAGTTACTCAAAAAACCACTCGAAGTAACTAAGTTAGACTTACATATGCGTGAATTGGAAGCAGTTCCCGACGAAATCTTTGCATTCGAAAATCTTAAAGAATTGATTCTTAAAAACAATTATTTGACTGAACTACCCGAAAAGTTTGCAAATTTTCGACATCTTGAAAAATTAGAACTTGGCGGGAATAATTTTGCAAAGATTCCAGACATTTTGTTTAAGTTGAATAACTTGAAGCAACTTGATTTGAGTTGGAACAAAATTGAAGTTATCCCCGACGAAATTGGAAACTTGGAGAAATTAGAAGTCCTTACATTAAACCATAATAACATTAAGCAAATCCCAGAATCGATTGGAAAATTAAAGAATTTGAAAATATTAGCATTGAATAACAATTCGATTGAATCACTTCCAGAAACCATCGGAGAACTTGAAAATCTTGAAGAACTTTATTTGTTTGAGAATAAACTAACTACATTGCCCGAATCGATTGGTAAATGCAAGAAATTGAAGAAATTGGAAGTGCAACAAAACTATCTTGTTTCCCTTCCAGAATCTATTGGAAATCTTTCGCTACTCGAAAAATTACGCCTTTACAAAAATATGTTGAAAAATTTACCTTTATCTATTGGGAACTTAACCAACTTAACCAAATTGTATTTATACGAAAATCAAATTGTGGAATTACCAGATACCATTGGAAATCTACACAATTTATTAGAATTAGATTTGAGTGGGAACGAATTATCTGCTTTGCCCGATACTCTTTTTAATTTGAAGCAAATACAAAAGTTAATGCTAACAAACAACCAACTTCCTCACGACTATATTTACGTACTCAAAGAAAGATTTCCCCAAACGAAAATTGAATGTGACTTTTAATAAATTAAAAATTTAAGGAAATACCAAGTCCAAAGATTTCTTTGAATTGGGTTCTGGGAGCGAAAGAATCGAACTTTCCATCGCCATTGGAATCAATTGGTATTTTAACATTTTCGTCATAAATCAGTTGAGTGCTTAAATTTATCGAAATAATTTTGTTCACCTTGAAAAAGATGATGTTTTCCCAGTTGACATCGATATTTTGCGGTTTGTTTAAATAATCAGAAAATAAATCTAATTTCGATGTAATTGAAATGTTCTTTAAAACTTCCCAATTGAAATCACTTTTTGAAAAGTAAATACGAAGGAATCCACCGAATTCTTTTTTGGTTTTATTTGATTTTTCAATGATATTGCCAAGACTATCGTAAACCGATGGTTTTACGCCAAACGAACCCTTGTTCGCAAGTTCTTCGTCATTGACGTAAGTTAAGCGACCAGTCATAGGAGCAGCAAAAACGCTAATAGCAGACAAAGGTTTCCAATCAATACCGAGGGCAGTAATAAGATAGGCGGGTGCAAGGAAATTAGAGATTTTTTGAGTGTCTTTACCGTAGTTCCAACCCACAGTTAATTGAGTACGGAAGTTCAATGCAAAAGCCGTAAAAAAGTTTTTTTGAAACTGTAAACCATATTTTGAAGTCAATTCGAACTTATCGTCGGTTTTGATGAACTTTTTGTTTTCGCCTTGCTGGAGTAAACCATAACCAATGTCAAGATAATTATCCCAATAAGAAATTGTCCACTTATGACTGGAAAACAAACTAAGCAAGCCTTGTATTGAAATTGAATTTTGTCCACCAGCAGCCCAATTTGTCAATGAGGTCTGGGCAAGGTTAATGGAAAGCAAGCCACCTTTTTTCCAGCCAATTGTGTCGGCTTTGGGTTTACTTTTTACAATTGTTTCAACTTCTTTAACTTGTGAAAATAAAGATAAAGAACAACCAATTAGGTAAAATATTACCAAAATGAGTTTAAATTTCATATTTTCTCCTAAAAATTTATAACCAAATTATCGGTAAACGCCTCTTTCGGAACTTTTGATAAATTCTATGCAGTGTTGTATTTCGGGAAGAATACCATTTGGGTGGGTTTCAATGTACTTCTGGATTCCATCGGTATTGTTAAAGCCAGAATGGAAAATTAATTTGTAAAAATTTTCCAGTTCTTTAATGACTTCTTGTGTGAAACCACGTCGTTTTAAACCGACTTTGTTTATTCCGTTTACTTTTGCGGGATTGTCTGCAACAAGGGTATAGGGCGGAATGTCTTTGGTTACTTTTACATCGCCACCAACCATTGCGTGTGCCCCAATTTTACAGAATTGGTGGACTTTTACCACGCCGCCAATTACAACCCAATCTTCGACAGTGACGTGACCAGCAAGTTGAACAACGTTTGCAAAAATGTTATTGTTACCAACGCGACAGTCGTGTGCTATATGGCAATATGCCATAATTAAGTTATTGTTTCCAACAATTGTAGCACCAGTGTGTTGTGTACCACGATGAATTGTTACAAATTCACGAATTTCGTTATTATCGCCAATAATAGCTTTTGTCGGGGAGTTATCATATTTTAAATCTTGGGGTTTAGTTGCAATGGTGGCTCCAGGAAAAAGAAGACAGTTTTTTCCAATTTGAGCACCATTATCTAAATAAACATTGGCGATTAGTTCAGTTCCTTCCGAAATATAGACATCGTCATTGATAATGCAATAGGGTCCAATTTTAACATTGTCTTCAATTTTTGCTTTTGAAGAAACGATGGCGGTCGGATGTTGAATTAAAGCCATAGTGTCACCTTATAACTGAATATTTCTGTCAACAAGAGCGGCTTGCAAATCCGCTTCTGCAACAATTTGACCATTTACTGTTGCTTCTCCGTGGAATTTATATGTATTGAATTTTTTTCCAATCAATTGAACTTTCATAATAAGTTGGTCCCCAGGAATAACTGGCTTACGGAATTTTGCGTTGTCGATACCCATAAACAGAAGAAGTTTGTTGGAGGCATCAACAGAACTCAAAAGCATCAATCCTCCAGTTTGTGCCATTGCCTCGATAAGTAAAACCCCAGGCATAACGGGTTTCTCGGGGAAATGTCCAGCAAAGAAAGGTTCGTTTATGGTTACGTTTTTAATACCAGTGATAGTATTGGTTTCGGTGTCAATCTCCAAAATTCTATCAATTAGAAGGAATGGGTAGCGATGGGGCATAATTTTAAGAAGGCTATAAATGTCCATTAAAGCGTCTTTACTCTTTTTCCCCTGGAGTTTTAAGTACGGAAGTTTCTTCAAATATAAATTGCGAACCTTTTTAGCAAATTCATAGTTGCTGGCGTGACCAGGGCGAGCCGCCAGAACTTGTGCTTTTATTGGAACACCAATTAGTGCTAAATCTCCAAGCATATCTAAAAGTTTGTGTCTGGCTGGTTCGTTTTTAAATCTTAAGCCAGTTCCGTTTAAAATTCCAGACCTTGGTTGTGGAATATATTCAATATTAAAAAGTTTTTGAATGTTTTCCAATTCTTCCTGGTCTAGTTCCTTGTCGACAATAACAATTGCATTATTGAGGCTTCCACCTTTGATTAAACCTTGTTTATACAACTCTTCGACTTCAGTGAGGAAGCAAAAAGTTCTTGCGGGGGCAAATTCTGTTAGAAATTCTTTTTCAAGATTGAACACGCCGGTGTGTTGGCTTCCAAGAGCGGGAATATTGTAATCAATCATAACTGTGATTCTGTAATCGTCGGTGGGAAGAGCAACAATGTCCACCCCCTTTTCTTCATTAGTGTAGCGTACAGTTTCATCAATGACGAAGTATTCTCTTTCGGCATCTTGCTCGACAATACCAGCCTCAAGTAATTTTTCAGCATAAGGCAAAGAACTTCCGTCGAAAACTGGAGGCTCTTTTCCATTTATTTCTATACGACAATTGTCGATTCGCAAACCAACAAGCGCGGCGAGAACGTGTTCAACAGTAAGTACACGAACATCGTCGATGCCAATTGTTGTACCGCGAGAAAGGTCAACCACATAATCGACCAGAGCCGGAATTTCAATCGGATTCGGAAGGTCGACGCGAACAAAACGATAGCCATAGTTTTCTGGTGCTGGATGGAAGGTAATAGTGGTTTGTTCTCCGGTGTGAATTCCAATACCAGTCAAACTTACCGGTCTTTTAATAGTTCGTTGTTTTTCAGCCATTGACAAAATTGAAAATTTAAAAGAAACAAAATTATGAAAAATCCGAAAATTTTCGACCTATAAAAAGTTTCAAAAAAATTAAAGTTTTTGCATGATGTGTCGATAATTGAATTGAATTAGGAATAAATAGTGTTCGGCAGGATGCCCTAATGTTTATTATTAATTTATAACAGGGAGGTACACTATGCCAACAGCAATTGCACAAGGTTCGAGGATACGAACCAACACACCTGCCGAAAACGTATATAATGCGTTGCAGGCTGCGAGCAACAACATTGCTCTGCGTCAGTTGAGATTATCGACTGGCAAAAGAATCAACACCGCTGCGGACGACGTCGCTGGCTATATTACTTCGCGCGCTTTGCAAGCAAGAAATGGTGCTTTGAAGAAAGCGTTGCTAGCCGCTGGCGAAGCAATGAATGTTACTTCGATAGCACAAGACGCTCTCGACAACATTACAAACTTGCTTACCCAAATTAAAGATGCTGCTGCTCAGGCATCTACTGGTGCATTGGGCACTGCCGAAAAAGTTGCTCTTGCAAAAGCATCCTATCGATTGGCTCAACAAATCCAATTCGTTGTGGACTCCACTGTGTTCGGTGGAAAGCAACTCCTTTGGGGAAATTACTCGGGTACATGGGCTATTGGTTTCTTTGCTGATAACACTATACTTTCAATTGGTGTCGACCTTACCACTGGTAATACCGACTTCAATGTTGCTTCGAATAATTTCAACTTGAATGCTATTTCTGGGGCAACTTCCCCAGCAGGACACGCTACAAATTTTGCTGGTGTTAGTGGGTTGGACTTGGAAAGTTTAAACTCTGTTTCCGAATCTAACCTTGGTATCTTTGCAACTTCAGTGATTGCCACCACGTTGACAAGCTTAGCAATGGCTATCGATAATGTTAATAAAGTTGCTGCGTATCTCGGTGGTATCCAAAACAGAATTAGTTCGCACGAGGAATTGTTGAAGTCTCAGATTACAAACTACAATGCTGCGATTTCCCGAATCGAGGATGCTGACGTTGCACAAGAGCAACTTGAATTGATTAAACAACAATTCTTGCTGCAGGCATCGTTGATTTCCTTGACACAGGCAAATCAACAACCGCAAGCGTTCTTGCAACTTTTTAGGTAATAGCCTAGGCTAGTATGAAGATATTACCAGGAAAAGTTCATAAAACCAGCCGAAGGGACGCCCAGGAAGGGTTCCCTTCGGTATTGGTATAAAATTTGAGGTAAATATTTATTTAATTGATTGGTGAAAAATGGCAACAACAGTTCAAAATCCAGCGATAGCAAAGGCTTATGGAATAAAGAAAGATGGAGGCATTCCTCAATATCTTGAACAAGAGGTTCTTTCTTGGTCCAGGGAAAAAGTAATTTTGAAAATGTACGACTTATTTATCGTAAGCGCCAAGAAGAAAGACATAAGCAAAATGAATCGCGTCCTTGCCGAATTGATGGCTTCACTTAATTTCGATTATGAAGAGACAGCAACTCGCCTTTATAGACTATACGAATATGTGCAAAGACTTGTATTTCAAAAAAGATACGATGATGCAATATTTATCATTCAAGAACTTCGAAATGCTTGGAACCAAGCATTTGAAATTGAAAAGTGAAAGGTTGAATTATGGCAGATTTAACTTCTAGTTTGGATTCTTTAAGTAATGCTTTGAGCTCTTTGATGCAAACCAACTCGGCAAGCCAATCGCAAGCCGATTTGTTGGTTGAAGCATACAAAAGAACCCAATCTGGAAAATTAAATCAACTTAAAGACCGCAAAAGCACTTTAGAAAAAAAGAGTAGTTTCTTTTCCTCTTTGCGTTCGAAGGTCAGTACTTTAATGTCTCAAATCGATAAATTTACAGCTACTGGTGCATCATCGTTTTTTGTTACTAGGCGGGTTAATTCATCAGACTCATCTATTGTTACTGCAACTGCTACGGGGGAAGCCCTACTTGGAGTTAACACCGTGAAGGTAAATCGGCTTGCCTCCAATGATTTGTTGATTTCGGCTCAATTGACTGCTTCACAAAATTTTGCTGTTACTGGTTCAAATCTCACATTTAAAATTAATGGCAAGGACGTTTCTGTTTCGATTGACCCAAACACAAGCAATGAAGATGCGTTGAAACTTATTGCAAAGGCAATAAATAACACTTCCGATGTAAATGCTACTGCTTCTGTAATTAAAGACACTAATTCTACTGTAAGACTTACAATTACTTCAAAGAACACTGGTTCAGATAATAATATTAAATTTGATGATAATGGAAGCGGAGTTCTTAATGCCCTTGGATTTGATAATGTCGATCCTAACGCAAGCATTAGAACACCAATAAATAGTGGTAACCAATATGCACATTTCAAGATTGCTGATGTTTCTCAACTTGATTCCGAAATTGAAGTTAATGGTATCATTGTAGTTAGAGGCTCGAATACAATTTCTGACGTACTTCAAGGTGTAACCCTTAATTTACTTAAGACGCAAGAAGCCAGTGCACAACCTGTAACATTAACTACCGAAGTAGATACAAATGCTGTTCAAAACTTGCTTACTCCATTGGTCAATGCTTATAATGACCTTTTGCAATTTTTGAACAGCAATAAAAGTTTACTCCGTGATGAACCATTGCTTAGAAATTTGATTTCTAATTTGCGTGTAATACCTTCGCAAGCAATTACATCTGCCCAAACTGGAAATCCCCAATTTTTGAACGAAATTGGTATTAAAACAAATACGGATGGGACGCTTTCTATTTCTGATCTTACAAAACTTAAAGAAGCGTTGGCTTCCGATTATACAAAAGTAGCCGACTTGTTTACTTCCAGCGATAGTTTTGTAAGAAAACTACAAAACGTTACAGGTCTTCTTTCTGGCGATACCAATTATTTAACAAACAAAACGAACTTGGTACGACAGCAAATTTATGAGATGCAGAAAAGAATTACCGAGCTCGAAACTAAAATTGAAATTCAAGCAGAGAATTACAAAAATGATTATTTTCGAAGCTTGGAGGCATACTTGAAGGCACAATCTCAATATAACACATTCTCGAACACTGCGAATATATTTTTAACGAACTATTACCGTTATTGAGGTTAAGGGGAGGTAAATATGATAAATCCAATTGAAGGTCCCCCAGTAAACGAAATGCAAACAAATTTTGGTGATTTTAGAACTTCACAAATTGCCAATCCTATAAATGAGAATCAAAGGAAAGAAAAGAATGTTGAAAGAGGATTGGCAAATTTCAACAATTTTGTGAAGAATATTAGCCAAGAAGATACTAAAAAACAAACCAAAACAATTGATTATGATAAAATAGCAAAACGATTGGAAGAAATAATAAACGACGAGAATTTAATGATTCAATTTACTCGTGACGACCAAACAAAAAAGATGATATTTAAATTGATTAATGCACAAACCAAGGAAGTTGTGCAACAGATACCGCCCGAAGTTGCCTTGAAAATCGCTCGTTACATAGCATCAACACTCGAGGATAAAAATGTTGCAAACGCAAAAGTATAGCCCAGAATTTGTTGAAAAGGTAATTACAGAGATTGAAAAATCAACTTCGGAATTGTACCAATTACTTACTTCCGAAGGAGAGTATTCGGATAAGATCGAAAAAGTACAAGAAATCCTTGACAAAAGGGATCCATTTTTCAAAGAATTTGAAAAGTTACCAAGTATAAGCTCGCTCGAGTTATACTTTCGCAATAATCATAACAAATGGTTAAATAGAATAAAGAAAATTTTGGAACAAGAAAAAATAAATTTGGATATTATCGAAAAAAGTATGAAATTGCAAAGTGAAAAAGTGAAAGATTTAAATAAACAGAAACGATTGATGATATATATGAAAGGTGAACTATGAACATAAAGAATATTAACATTAGTAGTAAAGTATCCAATATTTCCCAGCAACAACCAACCTTGTCGAAACCAAATCAAAATGTAAAGGATACAAATAAATCCAAACCCACCGACATCCCCGATAAACTTCAAATCTCCAACGAAGCCCGCCGAATGCAGGAGATAAAAGGAAAAATCGAATCTGGGTTTTATAATCAAGAAACGATTTTGAAAAGTACAGCCGAAAAAATCTACCAAAAATTTAAATCCTAACATTCCATTGGCATAACTTTTGCAACTCTCTTGTTTTTGTTTTCCCATTTTAGTTCAATAATGGAAGCATTTACAAAAACAAATCTTGATAGCGTTGGTGAAATCTGTATTGAAGGCGATAAACTTTTTGGAAGAATTAATTATACTAAACAAAAACTTATTTGGTTTACAAAAGAATATTTTCAGAGAATTTTTATTCTGTATAAAATATCATTTTATTTGAACAGTTTGAGGTAATTAGAGTATAATATATTGGAAGTGTGAAAAGTTAGTTTTTTTATGTTTTTTGTTAAAATACCCTAAAAATGTTCGAAAGCCCAATAACTGGAAAAAAGTCTGCAATTGTGAACCAATTTCTGGCTAAAGACATCATCAATGGATATAGAACTCAACTCGGAGTTGATGTCGAAAAATTTTTTGATGGTATTCGAATAGTTTATTTATGTAAATGTCCAGATTCTGGCTTAATGTTTTTCTATCCCAGAAATATTGTAGGGGATGGTGAATTTTACAAAAGTCTAAGTAAATTTGACTGGTATTATATTGAATCAAAGTGGGAACATCAAGTTGCTTACGATTGGATAACGCCTGGTTCGAAAGTTTTAGAATTAGGTTGTGGTAAGGGTTATTTTTTAAAGAGAATCACCCAAAAGTCTTGTTTGGCTGTTGGTTTAGAAATAAACGAGCAATATAATGAAACTGGTGATAATTTTAAAATTTTAAACCAGACCATTGAGCAACATTCTTTGGTAAAACCGGAATTTTATGATTATGTTTGCGGATTCCAACTTTTCGAACATTTACCAAATTTGAAAGATTCAATAATTAGTTCCCTAAAAGTTTTAAAAAAGCATGGCAAAATAATAATTAGTGTTCCAAATCAAGATTCATTTATTTCATTAGACAAGTTTAATTTATTGGATTTGCCTCCCCATCATCAAACACGTTGGACTCCCGATGTCTTTTATTCCTTTGAAAAAATATTTAATCTGAAATTAATTGAATTGAAGTTTGAACCATTGCAAAACTATCACAAGGACTACTTTTTAAGTTTAATAAATCAATATTATAACAACCCTTTTGTTTTTGAATATTTTAAAGAAATAGTTGATAAATATCCCGATAAAATAAAAGGTCACACGATGATTGCAATTTTTCAAAAAATTTCATAGCGGAATGAGATGAAAGAAATATTAGAATTTTTGGAATTAATCAAAAGTAGCAAATTCGAAGAGGCAAAAAGTTTCTTAAATAGACTAATGCTGGAAAGAAATGAAGACGAAAAAGTGGAAATTCTTCGGAGAATTTTCACATTTGAAGAGTGCAAAACAGGTGAAGGTATGAAATTATTGAACCTCGGATGTGGATATCATTATCATCCTTCTTGGGTTAATGTTGACTTTCATAAAACTGGTGAACACGTAATTGCGTATAATTTAATTAATGGAATACCATTTGAGAATGAATCTTTCGATGTAGTCTACCATTCTCATTTACTCGAACATTTTCCCAAAAGATTTGCGCCACTCTTTTTAAAAGAATGTTATAGAGTTTTGAAACCGGGTGGAATCATAAGAGTCGTTGTTCCAGACCTTGAACAAATTGTAAGAATATATTTAGAATCACTTGAAGGTGCTTTACTAGGTAATGAAGAAGCAAAATTGAAGTATGATTGGATTTTGATTGAACTGTTCGACCAAATGGTTCGGGATAAATCTGGCGGCGAAATGTTAGAATATTGGAAACAATACCCAATGCCGTTAGAAGATTTTGTTCTTAAAAGACTTGGAAGCGAAGCAAAATCGACAATAGAGAACATAAGAAAAGCGAAACAGACGATTTCCCCAGAAGAGTATAGAAATAGACCTTATCAGGCTATTTCCGATCCAACCGAACTTGGAAGGTTTAGGCTTTCGGGTGAAATTCATCTTTGGATGTATGATAGATATTCTTTGGGAAAATTACTTGAAGAAGCCGGTTTTATTAATATTGAAAAAGTAGATGCAAAATATTCCAAAATTCCTAACTTTAATTCGTATTTTTTAGATATTAATCCAGATGGCTCTGTTCGAAAGCCAGATTCATTATTTATGGAAGCCCAAAAACCAGCTATTGTTATTGATGAAGAAAAGTTAAAAATTCGAATTTCTAGCTCGAAAAACCTAACTGATTATTCCAATTTGAATAATCTCAAAGTTGTTCATTTGTCTGTTTGGGATACTCATGGTGCTGGGTTAGCGGCACTTAGGCTACATTTAGGATTGCTTCGAATTGGAGTTAATAGCAAAATGCTGACCGTTTTCAAAAGCACTAATTATCCAGAAATTTATGAAGCAAAGAAAAAACCTTTTGCTTTAAATTGGAAATGGGAAGATTTCACTTCTAATTGGTATGGTATTTTAATGAAAAATTATCCAAATAGACCAAATCATTTTGAATTTTTCTCTTCTGTTAGTAGCATAACTGATTTAAAAGATAATCAATTCATTAAAAATGCTGATATAATTAATTTTCATTGGATTTCTTCGATGATTGATTTTAGAGAAGATTTTGAAATTTTCCAAGGGAAAAAAATTGTATGGACTTTGCACGATGAAAATGCTTATACTGGCGGATGCCATTATTCATCTGGATGTACAAAGTATCAATACATTTGTAAAGCCTGTCCTCAACTTGGTTCAAATTTTGACAATGATTTAAGTTATTATCAATTTACAACGAAGTACAATTTTCTTAAGGATTTAGACCTCACCATTGTAGCGCCAAGCAAATGGTTGCTTGAAAATGTAAACAAAAGTTTTCTTTTAATGAACAAACCGGCGTTAAACATTTATAATGGTATTCCAATTGGTATTTTCCATAAATATGAAAAATTCAATGTTAGGGAGTATTTAAAATTCCCCCAAAATAAATTTATTATTTTATCAGGGGCAGAATATCAAACATATAGAAAAGGTTACCACTTGCTAAAAGATTTATTGAAAAAAATTCCTCGGTCTATTAATGGAAAAGAAGTAGAATTATACATTTTTGGAAATATATCAAATGAAAGAATTGAAAGTAACGTTCCAGTTAAGCCTCTTGGTTACGTTGGAAATCAAATAGTTCTTGCAATGTTATATTCCGCGGCTGATGTTTTTTTGTCATTATCCTTGGAAGACAATCTCCCTAATACTGCTATTGAATCAATTTGTTGTGGCACTCCGGTCGTTGCATTTAACATAGGTGGTTTGAGTGATATTGTTGAACACCAAGTAAACGGATGGCTTGCCAAACCTTTCGAGATTGATGATATTATAAAAGGAATTGAGTATTGCTCTAATTTTACTGATGAAGAATCAATAGAATTTTCTTACAACGCACAAAGGAAATTTAATGAGTTGGCACAAAGTATAAATTATGCAAATCTCTATTTAAATCTTTTAAATGGAAAAAGCGTTGGGGATTTAAATAGATTTGATGGCGACATTGTGTCCAAATTTGAAAAATTTATAGAATCTATAGAACCTAGCATTTTTCTTCTTAATCATCTTCATTTAATCAATTTTATTGGATTAGATCAATCTTATTTGAATAAGTTTATTAAATTTCAATCGGTTGAAAAAAGGGAATTTTTAAAGCTTCTTATCATAAGATTTTGTTTCACACTAGGAATTAATTTGACAAATATTATCTTGGTCACTACCAAGGAGAATGTTTTTATTACTGAATTACCAAAAATTTTTAATTTTAAGTTTGTTCTCATTGATTTTACTTCAAAGAAAATCTTTAATTGGTTGGATCAAAATGAGACTGTACTTGAAATTGGCGTTGATAACTTGGAAAAGTTAAGAAATTTGGGAAAAAGTAAAACAATTTTTTTGGTTTTAACATTTGATGAAATAAAGAAGATTAATTCTGAATTTGTAAAATCATTATTCGATTTTGAAATTGAAGATTGCTACTTATTCGTAGACCTACCAATCCAAGAAGGGGAACAAATTGATAGCCTCCTTGAAAAAATTGGTTTTTTAAAATCTTCTAAAATAATTTCAAAAATGTCTTTTGATAATCTGGTTCTAAATGATAAGGATTATCCATTTTTAAATTCTTTGCTTGGGGAAAGTAATTATATTATCTTTAAATTTTTTCCAGCCTTTTTTAAATTTGAAAATAAGGTTAAGAATATTAATTTTCTAAAGTATTTTAATAAAGAATATCCTAAAATTTCTATTGTTACTCCCAATTTAAATCAAGGAAAATATATTGAGAATGCCATAAGAAGCGTTGTCAATCAAAATTATCCTAATTTAGAATATATAATTATTGATGGTGGAAGCAAGGATAATAGCGTAGAAATAATTAGAAAATATGAAAGGTATTTTAAGTATTGGGTAAGCGAAAAAGACAATGGGCAATATGATGCAATCAACAAAGGTTTTGAAAGGTCAACCGGCGAGATTCTTGCTTGGTTAAATGCAGACGATTTCTATCTGCCCGGGGCTTTTTATTTTGTTGCAGAGTTTTTCCTAGCATTTCCTGAATACGATTGGGTCACAACTAGAGAAATTGCGACCCTTTCACAAGATTTATATTTAGATATTGACTGGGGAAAGAAAGAGTACTCACTAAGTAAAATTTTAGATGGAAAATTTCATAGTCCATTTATTCAACAAGAATTAACGTTTTGGAAAAGAAGCTTGTGGGAGAAAGCGGGAGGTTATGTAAGTACTAGATATTCGATGGCATCTGATCTTGAGCTTTGGATACGTTTTTACTTAAATTCTAATCTTTGTACTTTAGATTGTCCGTTAGCAGTTTTTAGATTACAACCAGAATCCAAGACAGGTCGAAATATGGATAGGTATATGAAAGAAGGTTATGACTTGGTTAGATATTATAACGATTTTTTGGGTAGGGTTAATGAATTTTCTTCTGATTCTTTTGGAAACTCTATAAATGTTAGTTTTATTGAGTTAGTAAGTAAAAGCGGTTTAAAAATTACTGGAAGCCAATTAGAGAAGATAATTCAGGATTATGAAAACCTTAGGTTTAAGACTAGAAATGGGCGAAGGATACTGGAACTTTGGAAATTAAAGTTAAAAATCCTTATGGATTTGTGGAAAAAAATTTGAAAACAGATGGAAGAATTTCTTGTCACCGCTATTGTTTCAACATATAATTCAGAGAAATTCATTAGAGGTCGTTTAGAAAATCTTACAAATCAAACATTATTCAAAAAAAATTTGTTAGAAATAATTGTAGTGGATGCTGGCTCCCAGCAAAATGAAAAAATTGTTGTCGAGGAATATAGAAATAAATTTCCAAATAAAATAAAATATATAAGAACACCAAATCGTATTCCCTTATATGCTGCTTGGAATATAGGAATTAAGAATGCAAATGGAAAGTTTATTACCAATGCAAATACAGATGACAGACATCATCCAATGGGTATGGAAATACTAGCAAATGAGTTGGAAGAATCACCCGAGGTCGATCTTGTTTATTGCAATTATATTATTACAGAAGTTGAAAACCAGACTTTTGAAAATTGCACTCCAAGTGGTTATACTATATACCCTTATTTTGATAAGCAACATCTTTTATACGTTACCTATATTGGCCATTCCCCAATGTGGCGGAAGTCTTTACATTCAAAATTCGGTTATTTTGATGAAAGTTATAGGGTTGCCGGAGATTTGGAATGGTGGTTGCGAATTTCAGAAAATTGTCTTTTCAAGCATATACCATTGTTGCTTGGATTGTACTATTGGAACCCTAAGGGTATTGGAAATTATAATTCTGAACTGGCTGCAAATGAAACTAGAAAACTTAGGTTTTCTTATCAGAAGAAATTCAATAAGTTAGGTCTTCAAGCATTTTATCCAGGTATTGTAGATTTTAAAACTTTTATCGATTTTAGTTCAGTTAAGATTCAAAATCCGGAATTTTCCTTTATAATTTTTTCTTCCCATAAAAGCGACAAAACCCTTGAAACCATTAATTCTATTTTAAATCAATATAATAAGAATTTGGAGATTATCTTTTTGAGTACATACGGTAATGATTATTTACAAAAATTTTACAAATTTGATAGGAGAATTGAGTTTTATCAAGTTGATTCTAATGTTTCGTTGGAAGAGGCTATTAAATTTGGAGTTTCTAAAATAAAAGGAAATTATCTTTCTATTTTTAACGATTCTAACAAAATTTTTCCAAATCATTTAAATTATCTTAGTAGATTGTTATCAGATTACTCCAACATTGATATTCTTCCATCTGCTTACTTCTATGTCAAGCAAAGCCAAAGTAGGTTTTATGAATTTTCTAGAAGAATTTGCAATCCATTTGAATTGCCATCATCCTCAGTTTTCCCGATTAATTTTGCTCATTTTACATTTAAAGTAAACGAGAAGATTAATGACAACCTTGAGAAAGTATTGAAAAACCCCGGAGAATTTTTTGAGACGTTACACACGCTTGCTTTAAAAATACCAACTTTGGAGTATCTGGAGTATACCGAAATATTAAATCAATATTATTCAATTTGAATATGGTGGAACTTTCATTGATAGTGGAACAACACTTAAAGGTATTTGGGATTTGTTGAAAATGTATGGTTATGAAATGTTTAGAATTGTTCCCGATGGATTGATTTATCTGAGATATTGGAAAGATAGTTTAGAAAATTATAATTATTCAAACTATTTAGCAATTTGTCCAAAGTTAGCCAAAAATTTATTGGATTCTTATGGAAATAAATGAAAAGTTAAAAGTTCTTGGTCTTTCTTTTCATAGGGATTCGAAGGTAATTAATATTCCAATTCAAAAGCCAATAGACATAATTATACCAATTTATAATGGTTATGAATTTCTCCAAAAGTGTCTGGAAAGCTTGGTTAAAAACACAACAATTCCCTACCGTTTGATACTTATTGACGATAAGAGCACGGACGAAAGGGTTAAATCATTCTTACGCCAGTTTAAAAAAAGATTTGAAAAAAGTTCGTTGCTTTTGATTGAAAATGAGGAAAACATAGGATTTATCAAAAGTGTTAATAAAGCAGCAGGTTTAGTTCAGAATCATTTTGTGATATTAAATACAGATACAGAAGTCCCTCCCGATTGGTTGCAAAGATTGGTATACCCAATTTTAAAATATCCCAAAATTGCGAGCACAACACCTTTTACAAATGCTGGTACGATTTGTAGTTTCCCAAATTTTAACGAGGATAATGAGTTGTATTTGGGGCTCGATGTTGAAACTTTGGATAAATATTTTCAAACAGTCGACTTTGATGATAATTTCGTTGAAATACCAACCGGGGTTGGTTTTTGTATGGCTTTCAATAAAGAAGTTTACGATAAAATTGGGTTATTTAATGAGATATTTGGAAAGGGATATGGGGAAGAAAACGATTGGTGTATGCGAGCAATGAAGTTGGGATATAAGAATATTATTGTAACCAATCTTTTTGTCTATCATAAGCACGGTGGCTCTTTTACGAATCAAGAAAAACAAAAGTTACTTCAAAGGAATCTTCAAATATTGCAGATATTACACCCAGAATACTTACATCTTGTTGAAAGATTTGTAAAATCGGATCCGTTACAACAAATCAGGGAATTACTAAAAGCGAAAATACTTTCGACTTATCGTGATTCACAAATCATTATTGACCATAGTTGGGGAGGTGGTGCCAATGAATTCTCTAAAACACTTGTTTTAAAAGACGGGTTAACCATATTTGTTCGTTATATCGATAAACAACAAAAGTTTAAATTTGAATTTATTTCTAACAATCTCAACAAAATCGACTTTTATACGGATAGCTTTTATGAAATTCAGAACTTAGTAGATTTCTTGGATGTTAAAAAAATAATTATTAACGAATTAGTTACTTATCCTTTTGTATTGAGTATTATTGATTTTTTAATATTATTAAAAAAAGAACTACAAAAAAAAATTGAATATTATTACTTCTTGCACGATTATTTTGCAGTTTGTCCAATATATACTCTTATGGGTAATTTCGATAAAAATAACCTTTTTTGTAATATCCCCGATGACCTTATAAAATGCCAAAATTGTTTAGATACAAATGGGTTATTAATGTTTTTTAATCCGATAATTAAATACAATTATCCCAATTTGAAGATAACTTTTTGGCGAGAAAAGTTCTTTCAATTTTTCGAATGCGTTTCCCAAATTATTGTATTTTCAAATAGTTCAAAAGATTTGCTTTTAAAGGCTTTTCCCAAAATCCCAAGTAACAAAATCGTAATAAAACCTCATAAAGTAGATTGGGTTAGAAAAGTCAATATTATAAAAACGTCACAGACGGTTAATATTGCAGTTTTGGGAAATATTTCCTTACACAAAGGAAATATCGTGGTCTTCAATCTCCTGGATTATATTACCCAAAAAGGCTTGGATATTAAAATTCACCTTTTTGGTGATATTAAATTTTTTGGTAAAGATTATAGGGAAAATAGTAAATTCGTTTTTCATGGTGAATATAAAAAATATGAAATCTCGGATTTAATGGAAGAAAATGAAATTGATATTATATTGTTACCTTCTCTTTGGCCCGAGACATTTTCCTATACAGCAGAAGAGGCAGTTCAAATGGGCCTTCCAGTTGCAGTTTTCAATGTTGGGGCTATGCCTGAAAGGGTTCAAAATTATGAAAAAGGGTTAATCCTTTTGAAGACTGATCCTGAATATATTATCAACGAAATATTAAGTCATTTGAAAAAAATTAAAATGGTACAAAATAGTTATATCCGAGTCAATAGACAGAATTCTCAAAATACAATCAGTTACATCTTTAGCAAAGATAGACCAATGCAGTTGGAAGCGACTATTCGGTCGTTTAAGAAATATTGCAAAGACCTGCAAAATGTGCATATTGAAGTGCTTTATAAAACATCAAATACAAGATATGAAAAACTTTATCAAAAACTTATAGAAGAATATTCAGACGTAAACTTTGTTAAAGAAAAAGACTTCAAAAATGATTTGGTTGCTTCTGTTCAACGTTTTCCATACATTCTTTTTGTTGTTGATGATACCATTTTTGTAAGGGAATTCAGTATTAATCAAATTATCGAGCTGTTAGAAAAATATCAAGATTCAATTGGCTTTTCTTTGAGGCTAGGCGTTAATGCAATTTATTGTCATCCAATGGATAAGTTTCAAAGATTACCAAAATTTGAAAGAATCAACGAAAGGGTTTTAAAATTTAACTGGACACTTTCAGAATATGATTTTGGTTATCCAATTGAAGTTTCCAGTTCTATTTATAGGACAAAAGATTTACTACCATTGTTGACAAATCTGGAATATAAAAACCCAAATACTTTTGAATCAGTTTTGGATCAAAACAAGGCTGTTTTTAAGAACACCAAGCCCATTTTGTTGTGCTATGAACAATCTGTTGCTTTTTCTGCACCATTGAACCTTGTTCAAACAATGTGGCAAAATCGTGCTTCGGTCGACCAGAAGTATGCCCCTGAAAATTTGGCAAATTTGTTTGAACAAGGATTTAGATTTGATATTGATAAATTGGATGGATTTGTTCCGAATGCTTGCCACCAGGAGGTTGATATAGATTTTGTAAAGCCCACCGACACGAAAGTACCAAAAGTCTCTGTTGTTGTTACCTGTTACAATCTTGCACAATATCTTGGTGACGCAGTTGAAAGCGTTGTTAATCAAACATTTCAAGACTGGGAATGTATAATCGTTGACGATGGAAGCACTGATGACACTAAACAAGTTGCTTTTGACTTGATTTCAAGGTATCCAACAAGAAGAATAGTTTATCTACATAAGAAGAATGAAGGAGTTGCAAAAGCAAGAAATTATGGAAACCAACATTCAAAAGGTAAATATATCTTGCCTTTGGATGCTGACGATATGCTTCACCCGACATTTTTGGAGAAAACGGTAAGAATATTGGATGAATATCCATATTTTTTCATTGTTTATACTGATTTACAAGAATTTGGCGAAAGAAATAATTTGGTTCAAGCCAAAAATTGGGATCCCTTGACATTACCTTACCAAAATCATTTGAATTACTGTTCTTTGATGAGAAGAGAAGTTTGGGAAGAAGTTGGTGGATATAATCCGAATATGGTATTGGGGTATGAAGATTGGGATTTTTGGATAGGCTCGGTCCAAAAAGGATTTACAGGGACAAGAATTCCAGAACCATTGTTTTTATATAGAATAAGGAATGCCAGTCGGCAAACAACTGCTGTTAAGAAAGATATTGAAATTAAATCACAAATTATTTTGAACCACCCCAATTTTTATTCTGAAAATCATATTATTTGGGCTAAAGAGGTTTTGAAGGGAAACAATGATGCAAGGAATATTCCGAATCAATTAGAAATAATTCCCTGGATTATACCAGATGAATTTGTACAAAAATTTAAAAAACCGCAAACCAAGCCGATTGGCTCAACCCAGCCTTTAGTTTCAATAATAACTATAACTTACAATAGACCAAAATTTCTCCTCAGAGCGATTCAAAGTGTTCTACATCAAACTTATAAAAATTTCGAACTAATTGTAATAAACAATGCTGGCGAGGATGTTTCTAACATTATCAATTTGTTTAATGACCAACGAATCCGCTACATTGTAAACAAAGAAAATAGCGTTGAGAAGGGCAGAGATATTGGAATTGATAATGCAAGAGGGAAATACATTGCATTTCTTGACGATGACGACATATTTTATCCTAATCACCTCCAGACATTAGTTGATCTTTTGGAGCATAATCCTGAATACAAAGTAGTTTACTCCGATGCATTAAGAACAAATATGAATAAAGCGGGCGACTTTTATCAAATAGAATCGAGGGAACTTGTGTATTCAAGTGACTTCGATAAGACAAAACTATTGTTTGGTAACTATATTCCCTTGAATTGCTTATTATTTGAAGCAAATGCTCTTAAAAGTGTTGGTTATTTTAGTGACTCTCCATCTGCTCTCGAGGACTGGGATCTTCTCATTCGTATTTCTAGGAAGTACAAATTTTTTCACATTAAAAAAGTTACTTGTGAGTTTACAATTAGAAATGATAGTTCACAAAGACAAACTTCACTTCAAAATGAAATAATTATTTCGCAAAATAATATTTACAGAAAATATAAACATTTCTTTCTAGAAGAAATAAATGATTTCATTTTGAAAGAAGATTTAATATCTGCTTATGCAACTGCGTTAGAGTGTACTAAAATTTTTCGTAATCCTTCTGAATTTCCAGAAATTTACATTTATCTTGGAATTTTGTTCTTGTTTAAAAATCAGCCCAATCAAGCGAACGAAATGTTTGCAATTGTTCTACACTCTTTCCCTCACATTAAAGCTAAACTTACATCTCTTATTACAAAATTTGTCAACGAAAAGTATATTCCAAAGATTGATGACGTTGTTGGGTTGTTTAGGGAGCAAGAACTTAAAAAGGAAATTGAAACTGCTTCGACAACATATCCAAAACAAACCATAGAAGAATTGATGAACAATGGAAAAATTGATGAGGCTGAAAAGAATATTTTAAAATTTCTCAAAGAGAATAAAGATGCTATTAATGCTTTAAATGACCTTGCAATTGTTAAAACTTTGGGTGGAGAGTTTGAAGAAGCAAAAAGTATCTTGATTGCAATTCTTGCTGTCGACCCAGAAAACGAAATTGCAAAGGAAAACCTTCATGTTATAAATTCTTTACAAGAAACAAAATAGTTATTGCTTACTCAATTTTTCAATGATTTTTATCAATGAATCGGCAAGTTCTGTCCTTCCTTGGAGCCGATTGTAACTTTCCAGATACACCAAATTCGTCGCAGTTGCTTGGATTATACCTTGTACCAAATGACTTTCATTGTTGATGAACCGTTCGAATGGCTCTGTGCTTATTTTTTTGAAATCTGTTTGAATATCTTTGTATTCGGGCAATAACCGAAGTGCAAAACCTTGTGGAACTTGCTCGTATTCAAGGAAAGGTCTTCTGTCCAATTCATTTTGGAGAATGTCATAAGTAATGTAAATTGGTCTTTGGCCTAAATTTTTTGCTACGAAACTACGTAGTAGATTTTCAAAGCGAAATTGAATCTCATTTACATCGAACGGCTTTTCCGATTCAAACAGTTCAAGTTGTGCTAGATATTTATCCATTTCTGTTTTTGAACGACTTATCACGTCGGGATACCATCTTCTTAATTGTTCAAGATACCAAGTCCTTCGCAAAAGTTCTTTTTCAATCAAGACAACATCCTTCCGATAACCTTCGACCTTTTGCAAATACCAAAAAGCCGAGCAAAAGTAATCCCATTGCGCAGAAATTACAATTGCATTCGGTTCGAGATTGTCGACTATGTTTTTGGTATATGTTACAACGAGGTTATTTTTCGAATCGTCGTTCTCTTTGAAATTTAGGAAGATTAATAGGATAGGTATAAGAATTGAAATTGCTGACCACCACTTAAATCGAACCCAAAGAAAATACAAACCCGCAACTGACAAAAGTATTAGTGAAATATATGCAAGAGAAAAGTAAGTTTCGATGTCGTGAATTTGATAATTCAAAGCGTAGAAAAGACAAGACGCAAGGCTTAATAACAGAAAGTAGAGGATATAACGATTTTTTATCAAAAGATACAAAAATCCGACTAAAACAAGAATCAAACCAATGTATGCAAATGTAAATGGTAAATTAGATATAAATTTGTCAAAATTTTCAGATATAGTTTCCGATGAACTAAACATCCAGACACGATATTGCTTTCCCGTTACGTGATAAAGAAACTTGTCCAAAGAGCGAGAAACCCAACCCCAGTTAAAAAGTGGAAATTGGCTACTACGCAAGGGTAAGTATATGTATAGACTTAAACCACCAATAAATGGTATAAGAAGCAAAAGTAAAGACTTTAGTTTTGGCTTTGAAAAATAGATTTTGCCAGAGTAATGAAACAAAATAATAAATAAGATACTTGGGGTTATTAAAATAGTTGTTAAGTGATTTGAGAAGCCAAGCCCAACGAGAAATACCAAAAGAAATAGCAATTTTGAGTTGTAATTATTTCTAATGTATTCAAAAGCAATGAACAAAATTGAGTTAAAAATAAGCAACTGCAAAGAGTAGACTTCGAGCGATGTGGCTTCGCCCCAAATTGTTCTGGCAAAGGAAAAGGTTAATGAAGATATCAGAGAAAGTAAGATTATTCCCGTTTGGTCTGTCTCGACTTCTTTTTTGTTTTTGTTGGAAGTTTGCACTTGAAGTATTTTTAAAAGCGAGAAAGTTGCGTGGAAAAAAACTAATGAAGCCAAAGCAGTCCAAACACTGGCTAAAAGATTCATTTGAAATGTTTTGGAGATTGGTAGAGGAATTAAAGACCATAAATGTCCAAGTATAGCGAATAAGGGATAACCAGTTGGATGGGCAATTCCAAGAGTTACGCAAACGCCCATCAATTCTCCGTTGTCGGTGAATGTCAAGTATGGATTAGCAGTTAAAAAGTAGATAACAAATGGAACCAGAAAAGAAAGTAGACTTGCAGAAATGAAAATAATTTGGTCCCTTTTCATTTTTTATCTCAAATCATATTCGAATTCTGCAAAAGAATCAACTGTTTCGTAGAAACGAACAATTATTTTTTCAATATTTTTATACTGTCTAAACTTATCTGCAATTTGGTTTGCAATCCAGATTGCAAGATGTTCAGAAGTCGTCGTATTTGGTGTCACTAAGTGTCGAAAATTATTCTGTTTTAAGAATTCTAACATTAATTTATCGTTTGAGTCGACTACAAAAGAATGGTCGAGCGAGTCGATGATTGGTTTGACGATTGATTCGAGTTCGTAGAAATCGATAAGCATACCGTTTGGGTCTGGTTCGCCAATCAAAGAAACACGAAGTTTGTATGTATGCCCGTGAATATTACTGCAAAGCCCTCGATGGAAAGGCAGACGATGGCTCATATTCCAAGAAAATTCCTTTGCAATTTTAACTTTCATTTTTCCTCCCTGGTCTTGTGTAACGTGCGATGATTGTGGAATTCATTCCGCCTCGGGTCGACCAATCCGTTTGCACTTCCATTTCAAGCGGGTCGCAGGCACGGACAAGGTCGTCGAGTATCCTATTCGTAACATCTTCGTAAAAAATTCCCATATTTCTAAATTGAAGAAAATAGTATTTTAAAGATTTCAACTCCAAGCAAAGTTTATCGGGAATGTATTTAATCGTTACAGTGCCAAAATCTGGTAATCCAGTTTTGGGACAAACAGATGTAAATTCTGGGTTGCGATGAATAATTACATATTCTCGCTCTGGCTTTGGGTTTGGAAAAGTTTCTATGTCCATTTTTCCCCTCTAATCTTTTTAATGAAAATTGACGAATAAAAAAGTCAAATTAATTTATTTTAAATCAACAAAAAACAATTTTGTTATTTTATTGATTTCTATTAATTTTCCTTTTTTTGAAACTTATGGGCAAACGTTTCTACACCAAGGAGGAAGTCGAAAAAATAATTCAAAGAGTTATAACCACAAAAGGCTTCGTTGGCGACCACTTTACGAAAGAGGATATCATTTCAATTGCAAAAGATTTGAATCTTGATGTTGCAATTGTCGAGGCTGAAATAGAAAAAGCCGACGAAATGCTTGAATTCGAGCAAGCAAAATCGCTTTGGCGCCAGAAGAAGAAAAAAGAATTTTACGAATTGACTTTTGCGTTGGGCGCTGCAATCCTCGGTATTTCGGTTGTTTTTTCTGTATTTGTTCCAGAAGGTGAACCCGTTGCAATTATTTTGTCGACATTATTCATAATTTTAGAGATTATTGCATATCTTGAAGCATTCCATCCATCGGAAGAGAAAGTTGAACGTGGAGCCCGCAAAATACTTCGAAGCAAAAAGTGGAAGAAAAAAATCGACGCGTTTCTCGATTCGCTTTTAGATATTATTCCCGATAAATTGCAAAATAAATGAACAAAAGGTAATCGTTAGATATTTATCGATTTCCTTCTCTTGCATTTTTAATTTTTTTTGTTTATTTTTTTAATTTAATACCTTGCAAGTCGAAATGGTTTGGTTTGGAAACATACCTGCTCGAATTCCTTTAACGCAATGGGGAAGTGTGTATTTTGATAATCAATCCTGCTGTTCTGTAACTCCTTCGTTCACAATAACTTACACGGCGGAGAGCAGAGCATTGCTACAATTCGATAGATTCGGTACGCATTCCGTTCCACCATTGTTCCCGCTACCGTGGACCGCTTAAACAAGGGGGGCTGTAACCCCTTGTTTATCAGGTTTGTATCTTTGAATTTTTTATGCATTCCCCGTTTGAAAATGTGTAACTTTTTTTCCTGCATTTTTGTCTATTGAATTGGTAATAAATTAAAAAAATTGGAAAAATTTGTTTTATGGTTAATATTTTGTTTTAATTTTTTTCCAAATTAATGTGCCCTTATAAGGGACTTGTTGAAGATATGTTCAACAATTTATGAGGTGCCAAAATGTTAGTACTTGACAAACTCATCACAAACTCATCACAAACTCATCACAAACTCATCGCAAACGAAGCATTAATATTTCTTGGTAAAATAGTTTTTTTAATTTTTGGTTTGTTTTTGTTGGTAGATTATCCATCTTTTTGTCTTGTAGTCCCTAAGGCAACAAGGGTTGGGTTTGCAGTTTATCACGGTACATTACTTCCAGAACACGTTAAGCACATTGCCTGCTTAGACTCTTTGAATTGTGTAGCAATCGGTATGGATAATGTCGATACTCTTGATTATAATAGCTATATAATTAAGACCACCGACGGTGGTTACACCTGGTCTTTTTTGTTCGCTCCAGAAAAAAGGAAATACACTGAATTTTACGAAATTTCATACCCTACAAAAGGTCAAATATATATTGGCTCGGATTATGGGGTGTGGATAATTACTGATGATGGCGAATTAATTGATACTATTAGACCTTGGTTTGTAAGCAAAGAGAAAGGGGAACTTTATTCCTGGATAAGGCGTCTCAAAATGTGTGACAGTATGAATGGAATTGCCTCGGGTGATGCTCCTCTTTATGTAACTAATGATGGTTGGAGAACTTGGAGAGAAATTAAACATCCCTGGTATTCTGTAGAGGAAGCATTATATTGTTTTGACTCGTTAAACTTTTTGGTAAGTTTTTATGTAAGGCGCAACGGTGCCCGTGTAAATGGCCTTGCCCGAACGACAGATGGGGGTAAGACCTGGTATGAGTTTCCTTTTGTAGATGACAGTGGTAGATATATTGAGCAATATATCGTTTCAGCATATTTTTTCGATAAACTTACTGGGATTGCTGTGGGAGGCAGACCTACGGGAATTGGTAATTCTTCGAACAGTGTCATTTTGCGTACAACTGATGGTGGCTTCACTTGGAGAAAAGTGTTAGACAAAGAAACCGATCCCAATTTTGGGTTAAGATATGTTGCATTTAATAAGTATAATTCAATAGGATTTGCTTTTGGCGCCTGGGGAATAATATTCAGGAGTTATAATAGGGGTTTGGATTGGACACCATTTCTTTTCCCCAACCCACAGGTAAAGGAACCGGTTTATCAAACTGGTACCTATGCAGGTAGAAGGCTTTTGGTGGGGACATTTAGTTATGGGTTGTGGGTTTGGGATTGGGACCAATATCCGAATTATATAGATGAAAGGAGTGGAGAGAATGCTTCCCGGGTTTTTGCCTACCCCAATCCATTTTCCGAAAGTGTTACAATCCAACTCAATGCAGATGTTAAGGAGCCGATAGAGATGGAATTTTACGATTCGATGGGGAATCTTATCGAAACGCAGAAAATCGAATATCCAGAAAGAGAAGCCGTATTCACCCCAAATGACAGAAGCGAGGGTGTATATTTCTACCGAATCAAAACTGGCGAAGGGACATTTTCGGGCAGTATTCTGAAAATAAAATGAAAGTTAACAAGATTCTTACCTGTTTTGGTAGCCGAGCACCCCTTGAACAAAGGGCTTCTGCCCAAAGTTACCAATTTCGAATTGAATAATAATATTATGTTAAATTAAAGTCGGGGAACTAAAAATGAAAATGAAAATGAAAACTTATATCTATGCATTAATAATTATGGCATTGCCATTGCTGGCGAATTCCCAGCCAACAGATAGCACAATCCGAAATGTAGTTGCTCGAATCGATACAACAAGGATTCACGGTATCATCAAGGATTTATCGGGTGAAAATCCAGTAACAATTGAAGGGAAAGAATATGTAATAAACAATCGTGATTACAAATCACCATTGAACGCAATAGCAGCAAAGTATGTTTATTATAAGTTTAAAGAGTATGGCTACGAGCCTCATTTTTCATCTATTCCATATCCTAGTTCAACCATCAAAGTTGATATGGAGACAATATACGCAGTGAAGATTGGGAAGACGAAACCGAACGAAATTATTGTCTTTGCCGCATCGCATGATTCAAAGGTAAATGCAAAGGACTCCCTCGGTCCCGGTGCAAACGAAAATGCATCGGGGCTTTCAGTAGTATTAGAAGCTTCCCGAATATTCAAAAATATTGGAACAGAGAGAACAATAATCTTTGTTTCGTTTGATGATTGGGCTAATACGGGCTTTGGAAATTATTTATTAGATTCCCTAATTCAAAGTCTAAACAGTCGGCTCATAGGAATGGGTTTAGACCAAATTGGATACTACGGCGACAAACCGATAGCACTTATGTGTACCGATACGAACAACAGCAAAGGTTTAGTAGGCAACTTTTTCAACATTGCGAACATAATCGAGTACCCATATCCACTAATTAGTAGGAACAAATTTACTCCTTTTTACAAATTTGCATTAAATGGGTACGACGAAGTTTATTTCGTGCGTGATTTCCCACCATTTCCCCCCTACATTGGCAAGACAGATGTATTTTCCAATTTGGATTTACCATTCTTGCATGCGAACGCAAGACTGGCGATAGGTACGCTCGCCTATGTTGCTGGAATAATTGGGGAGAGTCTATCAGTCGAATATGACCGCAAGACAGAATCGGAGCTTGTTTTTCCCAACCCGGTAGATGATTACATAAACAGCAAGCATTTTTTGGGCTTTTCGTTCAAAATATTCAATCTTTTAGGCGAATGTATCGAAAGGGGATTTGTCGCCTCCGAAGAAATCAATTTGTACCAAATACCAGCAGGTTGTTACTATATTGTATTTTCCAACAGAGAAAGCAATATAACAACGATGTTTGTAAAAAGATAGAGACAAGGGGCTACGGAGCATAGCAAAGAACAAGGGGCTGTAACCCCTTGTTCCCTCTGCCGTGGACCACCTAAAACAAGTAATGTTAACCTTCCACCAAAGTTCTTTGTCAATTGAATAGAACACACCGTGTGCTTAATATATTCGGAATTCGTTATAAACTTTTCTTTTTTTAAAAAAATTTATATAATTTTGGTTACTACTTAAATGAAGGGGAAAATATGATGAAAAATTACTTTATTTTAATCCTTTTATTCATTCTTACCAGTAAACTTTTGATTTGCGAAACACCGTTTCGGCTTGCAAGACTTGGCACAGACTTCAACGGTGTTATTGAAGCCAATGGAAGAATCTTAGCCTACGGAAATTATGGAGTTATTACATTTTCCGACGACTTAGGGGAAACCTGGAAGCAAATCAATCTTGGCGATTTTAATCACATATTGAAGATTGTCAAAGACGAGCAAAACAATCTTTATGCCCTTGCTCCAAAAACAATATTTTTAAGCAAAGACAATGGGAATAGTTGTACACAAAAGACAATATTTACAGACGAAGATATGCTTGATTTTGCAATCAAGGACAGCACCATTT
Source organism: Candidatus Kapaibacterium sp. (assembly GCA_013414795.1). Classification (GTDB taxonomy): domain Bacteria; phylum Bacteroidota; class Ignavibacteria; order Kapaibacteriales; family UBA2268; genus Naka2016. Next base: position 741,396 of record CP058732.1, on the reverse strand, counting down.
ATTTTATTACCCAAAATAGTATTGGAAGCATAGATAATGAGTTTAAAACCGAACCACAAACTTTTATTACTTTTGATGAGTTTTCTATATTATCCAAATGCGAGGTATTGGATAGGTATTTGTTTGTGGTAGAGTCCAACTATTATATATACCGAATTGATATTAACTCTAAGGAAATCGATACAATCGACGTTCACAGCAAATTAAATTTTTCAAGCTATTTTAGAGATATAGGAAATATTAAAAGGAGAGGCAATGAACTTTATGTACTTATAAAATCTAGCCTGTCAACAGTTTTTTGGTTAGAATACAAGCAAAAAAGGCATTTAATCGCAAAGTCAACTGACTTTGGAGATAATTGGGAAGTTGTAACGACTGACCTCCCTATCACTTTGGATTTTTTGATAAACGAAGACACTATTTCTACCCTTGCTCCAATTTTTCTTCAAAGTTACTTTGGGCTTAGTTTCGTAAAGATAAAGGGAAACGAATTTGTTGAATTTATACAAGACACAACGGCGGGTATTTACTTATCATATTACGAAATTGCTGGTTTAACACCAAGTTTTTTAAATAATTACTCAATAACTGGGATAACCCAGGTTCAAGAAAGCAGAAATGTTATTGTTGCAGTTGGAAATAATAAAACTATCTTTGTGTCAAAAAATAACGGCGTTAATTGGGAAATGAAGAGTTTTTTCCGTCCAATTGTAGAAGGAAATTTTCCTTTTTATGGTTATGGACTAAGGCAATATGGGAAAGACACAATTATTGTTGCGACAAACTTTTCCCCAAATCTTTTTAGATCCACAGATGGTGGGGCAACTTTTTTGCCTATTTTGAACAGAACTTTAAATCTCATTATGAATAATTTAAAAGCAGTGTTAGTCCCAATTTTTCTATCCGATGGAACAATTGCTCTTGTTGGATTAAAACCTTTTACAATTGAAAAAACAATATACTACCAAAGCGATACAATTATATCCATTTTTTCCTCGAATGTGTTTAATTCTTTTTCAAAAGTTGAAATACCTTTGGGAAAAAGAATTTTTAATGTTGATTCGGTTCTAAGCGTGATAATTAATACATATGTTTTAAGGAATAAAAAACTTTTTTTAATTGAATTACTTCTATTTCATTCATTTAAAGATACTACTTATCCAATAAAATTTCTTTGTTTATTTAATAATAAAGTTGAATTACTCGATACAATCCCACTTTACAAATATTATAATACCTTTGCTGATGATAATGGTTTACTACTCATTTATAAAGGAACACTATTTTCCTCGGCTGATTATGGAAAAACAATAATAAAACTAACTGACTTGCCTACAATTAATACAGAAAACATTTGGTATAAAATTTTGGGGGTAGAAGGAAGTAAAATTTTCATAAATGAATATTCTAAAAACCATTCAAGGTTACTAATATTTAATCTTAAAACAAACATTTTCGATTCTCTGAACTTGATGACTTCTTCTTCAAGTTACTATATGCAAAACTTAAACGATACTATTTTATTCATTGGTGATAGCGGAATTTATGTTTTTCCAGATATAATGAATGATTTTTCCTTCGAGTTCTATCCTTTTAATGAACTCATACCTGGTTCTAAAAATATGACTAAAATCACAAAATTTGTTGAAACAGAAAAAGGGAACTACATTGTATCATTAATGACTTTTTTGCAAAGATTTGACTATAATGATTACCATCAGATTAATATTGGAAAAGTTGAATTTTCTGAGCCTTCCCTTGTAGTCGAACCCGAGGTTGAGAAGCCTCTGGATTATCTTTATGCTTCTTTGCCATTTCCAAACCCAGCGAAAGATTGGTTAAATATTAAAGTTTTTTGGGATTCACAAAATTTGAACCAAAATGTGAGTCTCAAAATCTTTGACATTTTTGGTAGAAAGTATAACATTCCATTAGAGCTTTCGGATACTGGGCAAAACTCGGCTTTAATTAAAATAAACACTGCTTCTTTGTCGTTGGGAACATATTATCTGTGTATCAATTATGGCAATAGGAATATAGTTATACCACTTGTTATTTTGAAGTAAAATTTAGTGTTATATTAATTTGGCTACTGAACAAGGCTATATGTAAATGCAAACCTGAGAAAAGTTTTTTTGAAAGGAAGGAAAAATACTTACTGAATTTCCAATGGCTCGACAACTGTTATTCCAGTTATGTTTGGTTGTTGCTGAACGTAATTGAAAATGCTTGTGTCGAGAATTACTTTTTTCTTTTTTGACGATGCGTGGAGAAGACGACGTTTACTTTCTTTGACGAGGCAAATACCTACGTGGGAATAATCCAACCCCTTTCTGTTGGTTGCAAAGAAAACAATATCCCCGCTTTCCAGCATAGGCTCGGCGGTTTCTATTTTATCTCTTGGAATAATGTAGTACTCACGCATTGAGATTTCTCTTTCAATTTTTTCGATTTTCGCGATGAATTCTGAGTTATTCCGAAGACTATTGTATAAATGTGGGTTGCTCGACATAAAATCCAGGTTGAAGCGGGTCGGAATTCCACCAATTTCTTTCGTACGGTCTCGGACAACGCCTTTTTGTATATTGTCGTAAATCCAATCTGCTGAGTAATGCAACCGTGAGGTGTAGTCGTTTATAGTACCTTCTCGATATCGAGAGAAAGTGACTTCTGAGACAAGGTCGGCGAAATTTGTCTTGTCTTTCTTGATAATTCTTGCTAAATTCAATGAAACCTCGAAGAAAGTTACGCAATCGAAACCATCGAATGTAACAACGCAGGACTCTTGATTTCCTTTGTCAAGAGTTCCCCCTATATATGGAAAATCCAGAAATTCCAGAGCAACTTTATAAAACAATTGTTTGATTGGTAGTTTGTTCCACTGATTTTTTCTGGCTTTTTCGATGATTTTGTTGAAAATGATTGGTTCTTCGTTCTTCGAGAAAGAGATTTTACTGGAAAGTATGGTTAAAAGGACAATTTCAACGAAATTTCTTCTATCCATTTAAGTCCTTGTTTTAAAGAGAATAATCAAACCGAAAATTAAAAACACAAGATTAGCAATCCAACCGCCAATTGCTGGGTGCAATGTAGTGGTATATACAAGAATTTGGCCGATTTCAGTGAAAAATAAATAGAGAAAAGAGAAAGTCATAGCCGAGGCAATTTGCAAAGCGATACCACCGCGACGCTTTATTGATGCAAAAGGTACGGCGAAAAAAACTAAAATCAAGCAAGAGAACGGAAATGCATAGCCAGCGTAGTATTTTATCATCTGTCGCCGAACATCTTTGCCACCTTTGGAAAGCAAATCAAGATATTCTCGCAGTTCGTCGAATGTCATTTCTTCGACTTTTCTCTGTAAACTCATTAGTTGACGATGTTCAATTCGAAATTTCAATTCCAACGAGTCGTAAGTTTCCAAACGCACTGGTCCGTCCTCTAAATTCCTGACGATAACATCATAAAGTATCCACGAACGAGACTTTTCGTCCCATCGGAAAGATTTTGCTTCTATGCGTTTTACGATTCTTGGTTTCATCGCCGATGAGAAGTCTTCGATGAAAATGTCTTGCCCACGGAACTCGTCGGGGTCGTAGAATTGAAATGATACATTTCGGGTGGGATTGTCGCGAAAGAAGAAATTGTAAACGGAGCGAGTTTCAATTTCTTTTTTTAAATACTTTCGTTCAATAACAAAGCGTTTTTCGTTTGCTCTGGGTACAATCCACCCATTGAAATAAAGCAAACCAAAACTGAGAATTATATTAAAAATGATATATGGCAAAATTAGTTGATAAAGGCTAAATCCACCAGATTTCAAGGCAGTGATTTCGTTAAGAGTTGAAAGTCGCCCAATGGAAAACAGTATTCCAACCAAGACGGAAATCGGGGTAACAAGTCGGAGAACTTCTGGGGTAAAATTTAAATAGTATTTTACAATTATGTATATAGTGGCGTTGTTATCGAGGAATTCATCCAGATTTTCAATCATATTGACAATGATGAAAATAGTCAAAAGGGCAATAATTGAAAAGATGAAAATTTGTAAATAAAGCCGAATTAAATATCTATAAACAATCATAGCAATGATTATTAAAATAACAAAATTACGCAAAGAAAATCAAATAAGATTAAGTTCTTAATTTTGTCTTTTGTTGGCATAAAAATTGAGACAAAGAATAGATTTGAATTACAAACACAATATTTTATGAGCGATAAGAAGTATGAGTATACGATAATTGGAATCGATGGAGGGGGGACGCGGACAAGGGCAATACTTAAAAGAGGGAACGAAATTCTTTCGCAAACGACTGCTGGAACTACTCGCGTTGGTTCGGTTGGTGTTGGGGAATCTTGCGAGCGATTGCTTACGATAATCTTAGACCTCTGCGACCAGGCGGAAATCGACACAAGCGAAGTAGATATGGTTGTTGTGGGGTTGGCTGGTGTTTGGCTCGAAGAAGAAAAACAACGTTCGACCCATCTTTTGAAAACACTTGCCCGAACTCAAAATATTCCACTTAGCGATGTAATCATTACAAGCGATGCAGAAATTGCTGTCGAAGGTGCGTTCAGCGGTGGAAATGGAATAGTGCTAATTGCTGGCACTGGTTCGATTGCAATCGGAAAGATTGGAAAGGACAAATTTGTTCGTTGTGGTGGCTGGGGAATCGAGTTGGACGACGAAGGTAGCGGTGCTTGGATTGGTCGGGAAGGATTGACCGCTGTTGTTCGGGCGTTGGATGGTCGCGGGAAACCCACAATTCTAACAGATATGCTAGCAGACTTCAACCCTTTGATTGACATCAAAAATCCAAGGACGATTGTCAAAGCCTATGCGGAACGAACTTTTGAGTACCAGATGCTTACCCCAACTGTAATGCGGTGTGCAGAACTTGGCGACGAGGTTTGTATGGATATAATCAATAGGTCTTCCTATCATTTGATAGAACTTTTGACTGCACTTTTCCCCCATTTTAAATCAAAGCAAGTCGTTGTTAGTCTTATGGGTGGAATAGTTGAATCGAAGAGTTTACTTGGGCGGAAATTAGTTGAAGAAATTCAAAAAGACTCACGGTTCAAAATAGTTGAACCAAAAGGAACTCCGCTCGATGGTGCAATTTTAATTGGAACTCGGGTACTCGATGAGCAAGAATAAAAAAGGGGCAACGTGTGCCCCTTTTCAGTTTTATTCGTCTTTGGCGTTTAAATCACGATAGAGGAACCACCAATCGAAGTTTTGGTACTTTGCCTTTTTGTATTCTGCTGCTTTTATGTCCGTTGGTGGAGGAATAATAACTTTGTCACCAATCAATTCGTTGTTTGGCCAGTTTGCTGGAATTGCAACTTTTTGTGCATCAGCAGTTTGCAAGCCTTTTAGCATACGCAAAAATTCGTCGAAATTACGACCTAATTCTTGTGGATAGTAAACTATCGCTCGAATTATTCCGTTCGGGTCGACAAAGAAGACCGCACGAACAGTGTTTTTACCCTTAGATGGATGAATTAAGCCAAGAGTGCTTGCAAGGTCGCCAGTATCTGCTATGATTGGGAATTGGATGTTTACGTTCAGATTGTTTTTAATCCATTCGACCCATTTGATGTGGGAAAATACTTGGTCGATACTAAGACCGATTAATTCGCAATTGAGTTTCTTAAACTCTTCGTAACGATTTTGAAATGCAACGAATTCTGTTGTGCAAACGGGAGTAAAATCTGCGGGATGGCTAAACAAAATGAACCATTTTCCAGCCATATCATTTGGCAATTTCATTGGACCGTGAGTAGTTTGAACTTGAACCTCTGGAAATCGATCGCCTATTAAGGGCATTCTTCCTTCCATTTTAACCTCTTTTTAGATTGAACATAAAGTAAAAGATAGAGAAGAACAAAGGCAATTTTTATTGCAACTAAAAAATTTTTTGCAAGAAGTTTAATAATTAAATTTTGATATCGAGGTAGCCTTTGGATATTTGCGCCTGTGCAGTTGCTTGCGCCTGCTGTGCATTTGGTAAGCCCGAAGAAATTAGTTGCAGAAGTTGTGATTGCAACGAGTTTGGCGAGGTTCCCAATGCTTGTCGAAGAACTTCTTTCTGAATTTGAAATTGTGTATTTACCCGTAGGTTTTCATTTTGGTTTTGTTGCTGATTGTTTGCAGGTTGAATTAACATAGTATACCTCAAATAACATTGAATTACATTACAAATTTACACAAATCAATTAAAAAAACAAGCAAAAAAGAAAAAATTTTTCATTAATTTTGCATTTGTTGGTGGCTTAGCTCAGTTGGTCAAGAGCGTTCGCCTCACACGCGAAAGGTCACTGGTTCGAATCCAGTAGCCACCACTGAAATTAACCTACAATCATCCAACCAAATTATTTTCCCAAAAACCTCGAACTTTTTGAAAATATCTTGCTTAAATTTTGTTTAAATTTGTTTTTTAAAATTGGTGCTGATGTTTTTATGTTAACACTCTCTCTTACATATACTTATCGCAAATTAGAATCCAATATAAAAATTTTGTTTTACCAACTATAGGAGTTTAAAATGAAAAGGCAAAAATTGTTCAATAACACGCCTCTACGAGAGGGGCAAGTGTTGTTGTTCAGAAACTTTTCCTTTGTCCTCTTCTTACTTCTTGCATTTGTGCTTCCTTTGCGTGCATGGGATGATTCTACTTTTGTGTGGCGGAAATCTTTCTCAGACGCTTTACATATCCCCTACCTTTCCCCAACTGATTCAATAATTCTTTACACCGAAAGCCTATATGGTTTAATAATGGTAGAAACTCTAACTGGGAAGGTATTGAAGCATTATGAATTAGGCTTTGGAGAAAGTCGAAAGTTAGCTTTTGTTGATAGTGGTCGATATTTTCTTATAGGCAGAGTGGCCGAAGAAGGACATAACTATGAGGGAAATAGATTATATCTATATAACACAAGGCGAGTATTAGAAGGAGACATAACCCCAGTGGATACGATACAACTAGAAGGTGAGGTTGGTGGAGACAAAGGATGGATGCTTTATACTTTTGATGTATCCCCAAGCGGAAAATATCTATTATTAGCAGCATATTTTCGAGCAGAAGATGAGGGAGGACACTATTTCCTTTATGAGATGCCAAGCGGAAACTTGATAAAGCATTTTATCATACCAAGTTCTGTAGAGACACAGGTTCGATTTTTAACAGATACAACGATAATAGTTGGAGGCGAATATTGGGTAGAGGGGTGGCTATGGGAGCAGAACCCAAGAAGAGAATATTGGGTAATATTGTATGACATAAACAAAGAAGAGGTAACAGATACAATAATTCATAAGAAGCGACCTTGTCCCAAAAACAAAGATGAGCGAAATCCATATGATACTCCACCCTGCCCACCGTTAGGACCAACCTGCTCAGGAATAGAATCGAATGGAATATATTTGGACGGAGGAGCCTATTGTGTGCCGATGTTTTTCCCGTCGAGGACGGGACGGTACGTGTTATATGGATATGTAACAGATGAATGGATAGAAAGAAATGTATTAACCCCGCCGTTATGGTATGCGCTTTATGATGTAGTGGAGAAACGAAATGTATGGGAAAAAGAATTTCACTCTGACATTGCGTATGGTGGATGGGGCTACTTCAAGTTTGGACCAGAGGACAAGTATCTTTTAGCCCATAGTACACACATCATAGACGGACGCACTGGCGAGGTTGTTTACATCTGGGGGGAAGAGAATAACGCCTGGACTTCATTGATGTGGAAAATTTTTGATATAACAAAGGATGGTAGATATATTGTTTCTTTTGCGCCCGTAGAAGGAGTTTATCATTATGTACGACGGAACATATACCAGGAGAGACTCGACAATATTAGCAAGGCAGAAATTACAACAGAAGGAGAGATAATACCAAATCCAGCCGATGGAACAGCAATATTAGAGGTCGAAGGAGTCGGAAACACAAGAACAAAGATAACGATTAATACCATTCAAGGTGAAGAGGTAAAAGTAATTTTCGATGGAATAATGCCCGAGGGGAAGAATATCTTTGAGATACAAACGCAAAATCTTTCCACGGGAATGTATTTTGTAGTAGTGCACGGAATGAACTGGCGCAAGGCATATAAGTTGATTGTAACAAAATGAGGGGGAGGGAAAATGAAACGATTAATATTTGTTGTGGTTTTGTTTGTTTTAACATTAAATGTTTTCTCTCAAAACCGTTTTAGTCCAAGACCAATAAGATTAAAAAACCTAAGTTATGATACAGTAAATAAAGAAGGCTGTCAGAGAGAAATCGACAGCCTTCTTTATTTTTTAAAAAAGGTAAGTTCTACTTTTTAATTGGATAAGGTGGAACTTTTGGAATTTGGGGTTTGGTGTTCGTTTTCAATTCTTCGAGAATAATTTCAATTGCTTTGTCGAGTTGCTGGTCGATACCTTGATATTCGAGAGCGGGGTCGTTGTCGACTTCTATGTCTGGGGTTAAGCCTTCGCCTTCGAGTATCCACTTTCCATCTGCACCAAAGTTGGCGAATTCTGGTTTCATCAGGTAACCACCATCAAGGAAAGGTAGAGAGCCACGAATACCGATAACTCCACCCCAGGTTCGTTTTCCAACCACTTTGCCAATCCCTAAAGTTTTGAACTGATAGGGGAACAAATCACCATCGGATGCGGAAAGTTCATTCACCAAGCAAACCATTGGTCCAGTCATAACAGCATCGGGATTGGTTTGTACAACTTCCTGGTTACGAGCGTGTTTTGCGACTACAAGTATCCTTCGCAGCCTTTCGATAATCATTGGTGAAACATTTCCGCCACCATTAAAGCGGTCGTCGATAATCAAGCCTTCTTTACGAACTTGCGGATAGAAGTATTTGACGAACTCATTCAAACCGTTGTCGATTCCCATATCGGGGATGTGAATATAGCCGATTCTGCCATTGGTTTTCTTTTCAACATAATTGCGATTGTATTCGACCCAATCGAGATAACGCAAGCCAGCCTCGCTGGAAATTGTTTTAACAGTGTACTCTTTTGCTCCATCGAGCGAGGGCTTACTGTTTACTTTGATTTTGACATATTTATTTGCTTTGTTCACCAAAGCCTTGTATGGATTCATATCTTTATTTAAGACGATACCGTCGATTTCAACAATGTAATAGCCTTCTTTTATGTTCAAACCAGGTTCACGCAAAGGCGAACGAGTTTTTTCCTCCCAATTGCGACCATTGAATATCTTCTTGATTTTATAGAAGCCAGATTGCTGGTCGAACTCAAATTCTGCACCAAGGAGACCAACGGGCACGGGCTCGACTTTGGGCATATCCCCACCGCCGACGTATGCGTGTCCAACGTTGAGTTCGCCAATCATTTCGCCAATGATGTATGTCAAATCGAAGCGATGTCGGCAGTATGGAAGAAGTTCGGCGTATTTTTCTTTCATTGCTTTCCAATCGACACCGTGAAGATTTGGTGCGTAGAAGAAGTCTCGCATTTGTCTCCAACTTTCGTCAAAAATCTGCTTCCATTCGGCACGCGGGTCGACAAGAACCACCATATTCGAAAGGTCCAGTTTTCCTTTATCTGTTGTGATTTTATCTGTTAAATCAGTGATATAATAGGATTTGTCCTTCTTGAACAATATCTTTTTCCCGTCGAACGAGATTTCGTATTGGTGGAAATCGCCTACTTCAGTTTCTTTTTTCTTTTCAAGGTCAAAGACATAGAATTTTGGCGAACTGCTTGAACTTGAACGAACGTAGTAAAGTTTCTTTCCTACGGAGCGAAGATTTTGATATTCGCCATTTGGAACTGGGAAATCAAAGACACGGTCTTGAATACCATCAAAATCAATATTTACGGTAACTTGTTTGTCGTCAGTGGGTTTTGTTTCCTTGGCACCTTTTTTGGCTTTTGCTTTTGTCTCTTCGGTTGTTTGAGTTTCGGTCTTCCTTTCTGCAATTTCATCTTCGAAAGCAAAGGGCGAAGGAGTGTCTTTTTGCAAGGTTACGCCGTAAATCTTGCTAAGGTCTCGATATTGGAAATTCCATTCGAATGCTCCAATAGTTGCTTTGAATGTTCTATCCGAGACAAAGAACAAATATTTTCCGTCGGAGGAAAATTCTGGTGCATAACTTGCAAAGAATTCGCTGGTTACTTGTTTTGTTTCGCCAGTTTCCAGCGAATAAATATAAATCACTGGGAATTCATTCTCCAGATAGTCCACGAAAGCAATCCAACGACTGTCGGGCGACCAGGTGAAATCTGTAATTTCCCAGACTTTGGACTTTCGGATAGGTGTAACTTTCTTGGTTTCAATGTCAATTATGTACAATTCCATATTTTTGTCGGTGCAAAGAAGTTTTTTGCTGTCTGGCGACCACTTCAAGAAATAACGATAAGTTGTTGCATTGTTGGTGAGTTGTATTTCGCCAGTGCCGTCGGGTTTGGCAATGTAAACTTCCGTTTCTCCGCTTTTGTCGCTAATGTAAGCAATCCATTTACCATCGGGGCTCCAAACTGGATTACGGTCGTGTACGTTGGGTGTATTGGTAACGTTTTTTGTCAAGCCTTTCTCTGCTGGAACGACAAAGACTTCCCCTCGGGCACCAAATAATGCTTTGCTACCGTCTGGGGAAATTTCGAATGAGTTAATTTGCTCTTGGACATTTTTAAACTTTGGTCTAATGTCTGGAAAGTCGTCTGTGATTTCTATGGTTACTTTTTCATATTTGTCTGTTTTCGGGTCCAAAAGGTAAATATAACCGCCGTTTTCAAAGGCGATATAATCGGTTCCAACAGAAGGAAACTTCACATCGTATTTGTCAAAATTTGTAATTTTCTTTGTTTGTTTTGTTGTTAGGTCGTAGCAAAATATATTCATTGTGTGGTCACGGTCGGAAAGGAAGTAAATTTTGTTTTCGAACCACATAGGAATAATGTCTTGTGCTGGATTATTTGTAATATTTTCAATCTTTTTGGTGTTGAAGTCATAAATCCAAATATCGTCTGCTTGACCCCCTCGATACCGTTTCCAAGTTCTGAATTCACGGAAAACACGGTTGTATGCTAACTTTTTCCCATCAGGAGAAAGCGAGGCAAATCCAGCACGCGGAAGAGGAAGTTCTTCGGGCAATCCACCATCGACAGAGATAAAAAATAGTTTCCCACTCCAAGAATGCCACCAATTTGAACGCGAACGATAGAGGATTTTTTTACCGTCGGGAGACCAACCCATTATTATTTTATCTGGACCCATTCTTTCGGGAACGTTAGGCAAGTCCATAGAATAAGTCAATCGCTTTGGTTCGCCCCCATCTGATGGAATAACATAGACATCGCGATTCCCATCGTATTCACCCGAGAAAGCAATATACTTTCCGTCTGGGGAAAAGCGAGGGAAAAGTTCCAAGCCTTCCGAAGAAGTCAGCCGTCGGGCAACACCTCCGTTCTTGCTAACTATATAGATGTCACCAGCGTAAACGAAAGTGATTTTGTCTTTCGAAGCGTTTGGAAAGCGGAGTAATCTTGCCTCCTCGCTAAAAGAGTAGTAAACAAAAGAAAGTACAAAAAAAGCAACGAGAATGAACTTTTTAAACATATTATCACTCATTTTATTAAAACATAACTGCAACATTTGGCAAAAGTTTTTTAATTCTGTCGAGTTCTTCGTCGGAAAATTTATTTCTTCGCAGTTGTAACTGCTTCAAATTAACAAGTCTTCGAATATCATCCGAAATTGTTGTGATTTGGTTGTTATTTGCGGATAGATATGTAAGGTTGCCAAGATTATATATTTCGGAAGGAAGTTGTTCAAATTGGTTATTGTTTAGATTCAGGTAGGTCAAGGATTTGAGATTTGCAATTTCTTTTGGAAGAGTTTTCAGTTGATTATTCGAAAGGTCCAGTTGCTTTAAATTCGATAAATTACAAACCTCTGCGGGTAATTCGGTTAAATTGCAACCCACAAGTTTCAATGTTTCAAGGTTTGTAAGATTGCTTATGCCTTTAAAATTCACACTCTTACAATTGCTAATATTTAGAACTTTGAGTGTTTGTATATTGAATATTTCGACTGGGAACTTTTCGCTTTGATTTCCAATTAGCGAAAGGTTGGCAAGGGCTTTGAAACCACCGTTAACATTTGGAAAGGCTGAAATTAGGTTACCGCTCAAATCTAATGTTACAAGGGCTTTCAAATTTGCCAAGTTTGGGTGAATGTAAGAAATTTTGTTATTGTTTGCTTTTAGGAAATTAAGAAGTTCAAGCGAAGCAATCTCTTTGCCAAGTGTATCAATCAGATTGTTCGCAATCATCAATCTACGAAGTTGGGTAAAATTCGTCAAACTTTGTCCGAGTTTGGAAATTTTGTTGTTTGATAAGTTTAATGTGTGCAATTTGGAGGGATTTTGAATTTCTGGAAACTTTTCAAGTTGGTTTTGGCTTAAATCTAAATTTTCTAACTCTGGTAAATTTATATTTTTAAAATGTGTTAATTTATTCTTGGAAAGGTCAAGGTTCTTCAATTTTGGCAAAGTTATTGGCTTCTCGGGTAAAGACGAAAGATTGTTTTCAGATAAATCTAAATTTTCCAAATTGGGCAAATCTTTCAAAATTTCTGGAAACTTGTCGAAATTGTTTTTGCTCAACTTCAACACACGCAATTTGGACAACCTGGTGATTTCCTTTGGTAGTGAGTTGAGTTGATTTCGTGACAAATCCAGAATTTCAAGATTTTGTAATTTTTCAATTTCTGTTGGTATTTCTTTTATATTCTTCCCAACAAGAACCAAATTTTTAACTTGCTCTGCTTGTTCAAATGCTTCTTCGAACGAATTAAAGCGTTGCTGTTGCAACGGAGGCAAACGTCTTTGTTTTGTTGTATCTGGAAAATCTGTTTTAGAAACTTGGCTTATCAACGGAGCGGAAAGAGCAAAAATCATCAAAAAAAACACAACACTTTTCAGCTTCATAGTAAAATCCCTCTCAAAAGTTTGAACACTATTAAACGATTTTTACTTTAAGTTATTATTGCTTTTTGTTTTAAAAAAGGGTCAAATCCAACGGCAGATACAATTTTGTTGTTCCAATTTTTTAATCTGAGTTAGTTTTTAAAAAATTCAAACTGCTTCAAAAAGCAATTGAGGGATATTTAATAGAATAAAATTTCTAAAAATTTAAAGTCATACCATTTAAAGAAGATAGCAAAATATTTTTTAATTTGCAATTTCAAAGATTAAAACGAGGTGTAAAATGTTATTCGATTTTGATTTAATCCAATCTGTTTATTCAACTTTTAAAGAAAAAGTCGACAAAGCCAAATCAGTTTTACAAAGACCAATGACCCTTGCAGAAAAGGTTCTCTATGCTCATTTATACAATCCCGACGAAATAAAAGACTTCAAGCGTGGAGTCGACTATGTCAATTTCAAGCCAGACAGAGTTGCGATGCAAGACGCAACAGCACAAATGGCACTTTTGCAGTTTATTTCTGCTGGCTTGCCAAAAACTGCAGTTCCGACGACTGTTCACTGCGACCATTTGATTATTGCTCGCAATGGTGCAAAAGACGACCTCGAATATGCTCTTGGGCTGAATAAAGAAGTATACGATTTTCTCTCTTCTGTTTCGATGAAATATGGCATTGGCTTTTGGAAGCCTGGTGCTGGGATTATCCACCAAGTGCTTTTGGAAAATTATGCATTTCCAGGCGGAATGATGATTGGAACTGATTCCCACACAGTAAATGCTGGCGGGCTTGGAATGGTAGCAATTGGCGTTGGCGGTGCCGACGCAGTCGATGTTATGGCTGGTATGCCTTGGGAATTGCGTTGGCCCAAACTTATTGGAGTTAGGTTGACTGGGAAATTGCAAAGATGGACTTCACCCAAAGATGTCATTTTAAAAGTTGCTGGAATTTTAACAGTCAAGGGTGGCACCGGAGCAATCATAGAGTATTTTGGCGAGGGAGCAAAGACTATTTCTTGCACTGGGAAAGGAACAATTTGCAATATGGGTGCAGAGGTTGGTGCTACAACTTCTATCTTTGGTTACGACCAGAAAATGTATGATTATCTTGTAGCTACCGGACGGAAGGAAGTTGGTGACCTTGCGAATGAATTAATTGACTACCTTAACGGAGACCCAGAAGTCTACCAAAATCCCGAGAAATACTTCGACCAACTCATTGAAATAAATTTGGACGAGTTAGAACCCCACATCAATGGACCTTTTACGCCCGACCTTGCTTGGCCTTTGAGCAAGTTTGCCGAAGCGGTCGAGCAAAACAAATGGCCCGAGAAACTTACCGCTGGTTTAATTGGCTCGTGCACCAATTCTTCCTACGAAGACATTTCCCGTGCTGCATCGTTGGCAAAACAAGCCTTAGATAATGGCTTGAAAGCGAAATCTTATTTCCTAATTACTCCCGGAAGCGAACAGATAAGATATACAATTGAAAGAGATGGTTTCATTGAGATATTCGAGAAAATTGGCGGTACGGTTCTGGCAAATGCTTGTGGACCGTGCATTGGACAATGGCAAAGGTCTGATGTTGGTAAAGACGAGCCGAATTCGATTATGACTTCGTTTAACCGAAATTTTGCAAAGCGAAATGATGGAAATCCCAACACACATAGTTTTGTTGCTTCTCCAGAAATTGTCACTGCTTTTGCACTTGCGGGAACATTGAAGTTCAACCCATTGAAAGATAAACTTGTCAACGACAAAGGGGAAGAAATTTTGCTCGAAGACCCGAACGGTTACGAACTTCCGCTGAAAGGTTTTGCTGTCGAGGAAATTGGTTATCAACCGCCAGCAGAGGATGGCTCTTCGATTGAAATCAAAGTCAATCCGAATTCAGAAAGGCTTCAACTGTTGGAACCGTTCGAGCCTTGGGATGGTAACGATTTTATTGGCTTGCGATTGTTGATAAAAGTTAAAGGAAAATGCACGACCGACCATATTTCGATGGCTGGACCTTGGTTGCGCTACCGTGGACATTTGGATAATATTTCGAATAACCTTCTCATCGGTGCGGTTAACTATTTCAACGACAAAACAAATTCTGTGAAGAACCAAATCACGGGCGAATACGGTCCAGTTCCCGAGGTACAAAGGTTCTACAAGGCAAAAGGAATTGGAACAATTGTCGTTGGCGACGAAAACTACGGCGAAGGTTCCTCGCGTGAACACGCTGCGATGGAGCCTCGTTATCTTGGTGTAAAAGCAATACTCGCCAAATCTTTTGCTCGAATTCACGAGACAAACTTGAAGAAGCAAGGAATGCTTGCCATAACATTCGCCAACAAGGAAGACTATGATAAGATTCAAGAAGACGATATTATCGACATCGTTGGCTTGAAAGATTTCCAACCTAACAAGCCATTGAAAGTAATTCTACATCACAAAGATGGCACAACAGATGAGTTCCTTGTCAATCACAGTTATAGCGAAACCCAAATCGAATGGTTCAAGGCTGGTTCTGCTCTAAATTTGATTAAGCAGAGATTACATACTCCAAAAGAGATTTAATTTTGGACAAAAAACAAAAGGGGCACCTGCGGTTGCAAGTGCCCCTATTTATTTTGCGTTCTTATAATTTACCCCTTTGTTTCGCCTTTAAAGTAGTTTACATTGACTATTCTTGCCGCACGAGCATCATCTACTCGGCGAACTGGTGTGGTGTGTGGTGCCGTCAGTAATATTTCGGGATTTGTTTCTGCTTCTTTTGCAATTTGCAAGAACACATTTGCATACTCATCCAATCGCTCTTTGGCTTCCGTTTCGGTCGGTTCGACAAGCATTGCTTCGTGAACAATTAGCGGGAAGTAAATCGTCGGAGCATAGAATCCAAAGTCCAGAATTCTTTTTGCAATGTCTTTGGTTGTAACCCCAAATTTTTTCTGGTTTTCCCCAGTAATTACAAACTCGTGCATACAATGTTCATTGTATGGCTGGCGATAAACATCTTTTAATTTACTCAAAAGATAATTTGCATTAATAATTGCTCCTTTGCTGACTTTCTTCAATCCTTCCGTTCCATTCATCAATATATATGTGTAAGCACGAACGAAAACTAAAAAGTTTCCAAAAAACGAATGAAGTTTACCAATGGTTTTGGGAACATCATAATTTAAGTGATACTTTTGACCATCAAATGTGATTTGTGGCACCGGTAGGTAGGGTTCGAGTTTATCGTTAACACAAACCGGTCCAGCGCCTGGACCGCCACCTCCGTGGGGAGTTGAAAAGGTTTTGTGCAAGTTTATGTGCATACAATCGAATCCCATTTCTGCTGGATAAACAATTCCCAACAAAGCATTTAGATTTGCCCCGTCCATATACATCAAACCGCCGCAGTCGTGGATTAACCTGGATATTTCGAGTATGTTCTTCTCGAATAGACCAACAGTATTGGGATTTGTGAGCATAAAACCAGCAACAGTTTCGTCGCAGTACTTTTTTAAGTCTTCGATACTAACCCTACCATCTTCGTCGGATTTTATTGTAATAACTTGGAACCCTGCGATTGCTGATGAAGCGGGGTTGGTTCCGTGGGCTGAATCGGGAATCAATATTTTGTTTCGCTTTGTATCGCCACGGTCTAAATGGTAAGCACGGATTAGAAGCAAGCCAGTAAGTTCCCCTTGCGAGCCAGAGGCTGGCTGAAGTGTTACTCCTGTGAACCCAGTAATTTTCTTCAAACTTTCCCCAAGTTCATACATTAATTGAAGAGCCCCTTGGCAAGAGTCTTCGTCGATGTGTGGATGGAGAGTAGCGAAACCATCTAATGTTGCGACTTTTTCGTTAACTTTTGGGTTGTATTTCATTGTGCAAGAGCCGAGAGGATAGACATTGTCTTCGATACAGTAATTAAGTTTAGAAAGTTTGACAAAGTGGCGAGCGACCTCGACTTCGCTAAGTTCTGGAAGATTCAACTCTCTTCTTCTTCGAAATCTCTCTGGAAGTAAATTTTCAGAACTAAAAGAATCAAAACCAAGAGCGGGCAAAGAATAAGCCCTTCTTCCTTTGACACTCTTTTCAAAAATCAATTTCTCCATTTTCCTCACCCTGATTAGTTTTTAGATTTTTTAAAGCATTTTTTGCGGCGTCTTGTTCAGCCTCTTTTTTACTTTTGCCTTTACCAGTGGCTAAAAGCACATTATCGACATAGACGCCCACAAAGAAAGTTTTGTCGTGCGGAGGTCCATTTTCTTCGAGCACTTCGTAAGTTGGGGCCATTTTCCCTTCCGCTTGCACTTTCTCCATCAATATACTTTTGTAATTTTTATCTTGAAGTACGTTTGCTTCTTCCAGCATTGGAATCAACTTTTTGACAATGAATTGCTTGACTACGTTTAAACCAGAGTCCAAATATATCGCAGCGATAACGGCCTCCAACGCATCAGAAAGGATTGATTCGCCGGAGCGTTCCAAAGTTTTTGCGGTGCTGAAACTAACAAGAATCAACTTGTCCAATTCGAGTTTGCGGGCAACATAGGAAAGAGAATGCTTATTAACCAGCCAGGAGCGAATTTTGGTTAAATCGCCTTCTAAGCGGTTTGGATATTTGTGAAACAAGTAGTCGGAGACGACCAAGCTCAAAACAGCATCACCAAGAAACTCTAAACGCTCGTTCGAAGAATATTGCCCTTTTGGCAGAAGATGAAGGTAAGAGCGGTGGATTAGCGCTTCCTCGAAAATTTTTGGATTTTTTATTTCAATTCCAAGATGGCTTTCTAAGAATTTTTTTCGTTCTTGGCGAAGGAATTCAAATTGATTTAAAGAATTGGCTTCGAGCCGTATGTTCGAAAGTTTTTCTTTCGGAGTAAATCTAAACAAACCATAGTAAATAAAGTCGAAAAAATTTTTCACGGCTCGAAGCCATATATCTTTAATCTTCAAATGCTTTAAATGCTAATGTTGCGTTGTGTCCACCAAATCCAAACGTATTACTTAAAGCGGCTCGAATCTTTCTCTCCACTGGCTTATTTGGAGTGTAATTCAAGTCGCATTCTGGGTCTGGTGTGAAGTAATTTATAGTTGGTGGAATAATTCCATTCTTAATAGCGAGAACTGTGATAACTGCTTCGACTGCACCAGCAGCACCAAGCAAATGCCCGTGTTCAGATTTGGTTGAACTTATGTTGATTTTATATGCATAGTCGCCAAAAAGCGATTTGATTGCTTCGGTTTCGTTTTTGTCATTGAACGGAGTGGATGTACCGTGGGCATTGATGTAGTCAATATCTTGTGGGGAAAGTTTAGCGTCCTCCAGAGCCAGTTTCATCGAGCGGTAGGCGCCCTCGCCTTTGGGGGCTGGTTGGGTAATATGAAATGCGTCGTCGGTCAAACCAAAGCCAGCAAATTCCGCATATATTTTTGCTCCTCGGTCCAAAGCATTTTCAAGTTTTTCAAGGATTAAAACACCAGCACCTTCGCCCATAACGAAACCGTCACGGTCTTTGTCGAAAGGACGCGAGGCAGTTTTCGGGTCGTCGTTCCGTGTTGACAAGGCTTTCATAGCATTGAATCCGCCGACGCCCATAGGACAAATTGCCGCCTCTGAACCGCCAACAACCATAATGTCTGCGTCGCCCCTTTGAATCAGCATAAGTGCATCGGCAAGTGCGTGTGATGATGTTGCACACGCAGATGTTGTTGCGTAATTTGGTCCTTTAAATCCCCAACGAATTGCAATATGCCCAGCGGCGATATCCGAAATCATCATTGGAATAAAAAATGGGGAAATTCTATCTGGTCGCCCTTCGTTCTGGTAGACAAGTTCTTGCTGCTGGTGGTATGTCCACATACCGCCAATACCAGAGCCAAAGACTACACCGACCCGTTCTTTATCGACTTTGTCAAGATTCAATCCAGAATCGTTCAACGCCTGGGTTGCCGCAGCAATTGCAAAATGGGTAAACAAGTCCATTCGCTGAACTTCTTTGCGGTTCAAATAGAGCAGTGGGTCGAAGTTTTTGACTTCGCAAGCGAATTTTGTTTCGTAATAGGTGGTGTCGAAACGGGTGATGTAATCCGCTCCGCTTACTCCGTCGAGGAGTGCTTTCCACATTTCCTCGACGGTATTACCAATCGGAGTGACTACACCAATTCCAGTAACAACCACCCTTGGGAAATTATAGTTTGCCATAGAAATTACTATTTGTTAAAGATTACTCGCCAACTTTTTCTTTCAAGAAATTGATTACGTCGCCAACTGTTTGAATTTTTTCGGCTTCGGAATCTTCAATTGTAATGTTAAATTCTTTTTCGAATTCCATAATTAATTCAACAGTGTCGAGAGAATCGGCACCAAGGTCCTTAATGAAATTGGCGCTTTCAGTAACTTGTGATTCCTCAACGCCAAGTTTGCGAACAACAATTTCCGTTACTTTTTGCTTAATGTCTGCCATAAAATCTCCTATTGAATTTGTTAAACAAACAAAATAATTTTACATTACTAAACCACCATCAACATTTATTACTTGACCAGTGATGTAACTGGCATCATCGGAAGCCAAGAATAGAACAACTTTTGCAATGTCTTCGGGTTCCGCTTCGCGGCGCAATGGTATATTTTTCAAAAACATTTCCTTTTGCTCAGGGGTTAATTTATCTGTCATAGCAGTTCTTACGTATCCCGGAGCGATTGCATTGACAAGTATATTTCGCGAAGCAAGTTCTTTCGCAAGAGATTTGGTGAAACCAATTAAGCCAGCCTTTGAAGCCGAGTAATTCGCTTGTCCAGCATTCCCAATTTCACCAACGATTGAACTGATGTTAATTATCCTTCCCCACCTCTGGTTCATCATAGAACGGACGAGCGCCTTTGTGCACAAAAACGAGCCCTTCAAATTTGTATTCAAAACGGAATCCCATTCATTTTCGCTCATTCGCAAAAGCAAATTGTCCCGGGTTATCCCAGCATTATTGACAAGAATATCCACTTTTCCGCTTTCGTCTAAAACCTTTTGTGCCGCGTTCTCAACAGATTCCGCCGAGGAAACGTCAACTTGAATAATTCGAACTCGTTGTTTCAAACTGTCGTCTTCGATGAATGGTTCGTTTTCCTCTGGAATTTTGAAATCCCAAGCATAGACAAACGCACCTTCTTCGAGGAATTTTTCAACTATTGCTTTCCCTATTCCTCGACAGCCACCAGTTACGACTACTACTTTTTCTTTAAATCTATCCATAAATTTTTTAAAAATACAAATTTAAGTTTTTTTTATTTTATTTCAAACTTTGAACAAATTTTTTGACATCTTCGGCTTTGTCTAAGCTCATTATTTCACAATCTGTTACAGTTCTTTTAACCAAACCTTGAAGAACATTTCCAGCGCCCACTTCAATGAATTTTCTAACCCCATCGCTATACATATTCAATACGCTTTGTGTCCATTTAACTGGCGATGTCAATTGTTGAATTAAAGCATTCTTTATTGTCTGGGCATCAGTTTCTGGTTTCCCAGAGACATTTAAATAAACTGGAACTTTCGCTTTTTCAAATTTGGTGTTTTCAATTGCTTTGCCCAATTCTTCTCTGGCGGGTTCCATCAATGGCGAATGGAAGGCACCGCTTACAACCAATTCTTTTACAATTTTTGCTCCAATCTTTTTGAATGCCTCTACATTTGCCCGAAGATATTCGGCAGAACCAGAAACTACAAGTTGTCCCGGGCAATTGTAATTTGCTGGAACTACTACATTTCCGTTTCCGTCTTTAGTCAGTTGCTCGCAAACTTCTTCGACTGCTCGGTCTTCTGCCCCAATTACGGCGAACATAGTGCCAGGGGCAAATTCACCAGCACGGAACATTAAATCCCCACGCAATTGAACAAGTCGAAGAGAATCCTCAAAAGTTAGTACACCAGCAAAATACAATGCAGCATATTCTCCAACCGAATGCCCAGCGGTGCAATGAAAATCAATTTCATTTTTAATTAATTCGAAGATGCAAGCAGAATGTAAAAATAATGCTGGTTGGGTATATCGGGTTTTTTTCAATTCATCTAAGGGTCCGTTGAAGCAAATTTCGCTGAGTTTGTAGTTCAGGATTTTATCTGCTTCTTCAACAAGTTTTCTAACTATTGGGAACTCTTCATACAAGTCTCGTATCATACCAACGTATTGGGAACCTTGTCCTGGTGCAAGCAAAGCAGTTTTCATATCACATACTCCATTTCATATAAACAGCGCCCCAAGTGAAGCCAGCCCCAAAACTGGCAAGAATTAGATTGTCTCCCTTTTTCAATTTTCCTGCTTCCCACCATTGAGATAAACAAGAGGGAATGGTCGCAGCGGTCGTATTTGCATATTTGTCGATGTTGACCATAACCTTGTCCATCGATATTCCCATTCTTTGGGCTGTTGCAGTAATTATTCGAAGATTTGCTTGGTGTGGAACCAGGTATGCGATATCGTCTTTGGTTAAATTGTTCTTTTCCATAATTTCGACAGAAACATCAGCCATTCCTTTAACAGCGGCTTTGAAAACTGCTTGACCTTCTTGGTGGATGTAATGTTCTCGATTTTTTACTGTTTCAATAGAAGCGGGTTTGGCGCTTCCACCAGCTGCTTGGTAAAGATACTTTCCGCCTTCGCCGTCGATGTAGAGAATGTGGTCGAGAATTCCAAGGTTTGGGTCGTCGGATTTTTCAATAAGTGCAACCCCAGCGCCGTCGCCGAACAGAACTGCCTGGGCTCTGTCTTCGAAATCAACAATTGCGCTCATTTTGTCTGCTCCGCAAAGCAGAACATTCCGAGCCCCGCCAGATTCGACTATTTTGGCTGCTGTTACCAAAGCAAATAAAAATCCCGAACAGGCAGCAGAAAGGTCGAAACCCCAAGCATTTGGTATTCCTAACTTGTTTTGGACAACGCAAGCAGTTGCGGGGAACATATGGTCTGGGGTTACTGTTGCGACAATGATACAATCGACATCTTCTGGTTTCATTCCTCGTCGCTCGAGACAGAGTTTTGCGGCGGGCACGATCAAATCCGAAGTTGCGCCTTCTTTAAGGAATCTGCGTTCTTTGATTCCAGTTCTTTCTGTTATCCACTCGTCCGATGTATCGAGGTATTGCTCGAAATATTCATTAGTATACACATCGGGCGGGAAATAATGGGCAATAGAAGTGATTGTTGCCGGCATATTCCTTTCAGTTTTGTTTTTCAAAATAATTTGGGTTCAATGCTCTTTCGATTTTCTTGTTTATTTCTTTTTTCGACATTTCTAGTGCTGTGTAAATCATATTTTGAATTGCAATAGGAGTGGATTTTCCGTGTCCAATTATTACTACACCATTGACACCTAACAAAGGCACTCCACCATATTGCTGATAGTCCATATCTTTCAATATATTTCTCAATGCGGGTTTTAGCAGAAGAACTTTAAGCGCATTTATAACACTTTTTTTAGCATAGTTACGAACTTTGGTTTTGAAAAGTCCCAAAACGCTTTCGGCAAACTTCAAAACAATATTTCCTACTAATCCATCGCAAACAACAACTTCGGCTGTACCAAGCAAAACGTCCCTTCCTTCGACATTTCCAATGAAGTTCAATGAGGATTCTTTCATTATTTTGTAAGTATTAAGCAAAAGTTCAGAGCCTTTTGTTTCTTCTTCTCCAATGTTGAGTAGCCCCACGCGTGGATTTTCAACGCCGAACATACTACGGTAGTAAATCGAGCCCATTAACCCAAATTCATAGAGATATTTAGGCTTGGCATCAATATTGGCGCCAACATCAACCAACAATGTTGGCAATTTTGCAACAGAAGGGAAAAAGGACCCAATAGTTGGCCGACTAACCCCTTCAATTCTTCCCAAAAGTATTGTTGCTGTCGATAGAACTGCGCCCGTGTTCCCAGCGGAAACAAAGGCGTCAACGTAATTTTCTGAAAGCAACTTTATTCCTTTGTACAAGGAGGAATTCTTTTTCTTTTTAACTGCTGCAGTGGGGTCGTCGTGCATTGTTACGATATCTTCTGCGTGGACAATAGAATATTTGAAATCTTTCGGGTTATAATTTTTTATAGCGTCTTTTATTTTTTCCTCGTCCCCAACGAGAACAATTTCAAAGTCGGAGAAAGGTTCGCGATTTTGATAGGCAAGGATTGCACCTTGCACTTCGTTTAGAGGGGCAAAATCGCCTCCCATTGCATCTAATGCAATTCGATAGAACTTCTTCTTAAGGAATTCCATTATCTTCCTTAATAAAAAAACAAAAATAAAAAATTATACCTTCGAAATTATCTTTCTTCCGTTGTAATAACCACATTCTGGACAAGCCCTATGGGGCAGTTTGGCAGCGCCACACTGTGGGCAAATCGATGTGGTTCGTGCAGTAGGTTTGTAATGTGCGCGTCTTTTATCACGGCGCAAACTCGACATTCTTCTTTTGGGATTTGGCATTGTAACCTCCTTATTATATTAATTAAACTTCAATTTTTTCAAAGCATTCCAACGTTCATCAATTTCTTCGTCAGTTTTGCCTTTGCTTTTTTTTGGTGGCGTATCGGCTGAATACTGGGGATAAATCTCTTCGAAACTTTTGCCACGATACTGGGGGGCAATTCGCTTCATTGGTAAATGGATTGCAAGTTCTTGTCGGACATCCTCGGATATGTCGATGAACTTGTCGTCTTCGTGGATAATATGTTCTTCGGTTTCCCGCAATTCCTCGCTAATATTTTTTGTGGCGTAATAAAGTTCATTGTTTGCATAGAAAGAAGAAGATATTTGGACGCTTATTGTTTCTGTGTATTCTTCAAGGGACAAATCGCAAATTAAATGGGCTTCGCATTCAGCAACACCTTCGACAGTGTATCTTTTTCCGACAATACGCAATTTGCCACGGAAACGAACCTCGCCGAAAAATTCGGGGAAGAAACCCTCGATTTCTTCAACTGGCGAGGAGATGTCCACATCATACTCCCCGTCCTTTATTCCTTTAACTAAAATTTTCAACATTTTACTTTTTCATAAAAAAAGAGTTACAAAATTAATCAAACTATTGGAAATATACAATTAATAAATTAAATCTGCAATAAGTCTTACTTGCATTATGTTTGAAATTATAAATAAAGAACAAATAAACTCACAGCAAACGAAATTATTTTTGATTTCTAATGAACACGAAACAAAATATGTTTTTTGTCTAAACGTTCAAAATTTTGGGTATTTAGGGAAAAATTTTTTACTATGAATTTTTTCCAGTTTTGTTTAAGGATAGATAATGAAAACAAAAATTTTATTATTCCTCTTCTTCTTCGTAATTCTTTATTCTTGCAAGGAGAATAACTGCGTCGAAAACCAAAATGGTTCAATTCGTGGTAAAGTTTACGATAGCCGAACTTACCAGCCATTGGGGTGGGTGCAAATTTCGACGTTACCTCCAACTTCTGTTCAAATAACAGACACCAATGGGTTTTTTTTAATTTCAAACGTACCGGCTGGCGAATA
Organism: Candidatus Kapaibacterium sp.; assembly: GCA_013414795.1. Lineage (GTDB taxonomy): Bacteria > Bacteroidota > Ignavibacteria > Kapaibacteriales > UBA2268 > Naka2016. Next base: position 716,925 of record CP058732.1, on the reverse strand, counting down.
CAAAATTCGAGCCGAGAAAAATGGCTATTTCACAAAAGAAGTTGGAGTGAAAGTATTTTCAAGCACTATAACAACAGCGGACATTCTTTTGCAAAAAATTTCTGGTAGCGCACCAGACACAACTGGTAATCCAAATGAAAATGATACTATTATTCTAAAGGAAGGATTAATCGCATATTATAAGTTTGACAATAATGTTAAGGATTATTCAGATAATCATCTTGATGGAGTGATTAGTTATATAAAATTTGTCGAGGATAGGAAGGGCAATCAAAATTCTGCTATTGAATTTTATGGTAGCAATGTAAGTTATGTCAATATCCCATTTAATAACTTATTGAACCCCTCAAGTTTTTCTTATTCATTTTGGGTTAATCCTAATCAAGGTTATGGATTGCCAGATGCAGCTGGCTATATTGACATTATTAGTAGGTGGGGACACTGGGGACCTGGATATACTACCTATGCTATTTCGATTCGGCAAGATGGAACTCTTTGTGTTTTGCTCTACAAAGTAGTTAATCCCAATAACTTTGGCGCCCCAGAGAATTATAATTATGCTTATTCGAATGAACCAATTAAGACAAACCAATGGACACACGTTGTAGTTACTCATAACAGTCAAAAAGGAGCAACAAGAATTTACATTAATGGCGTATTAGACAGGGAACAAGCGACTTTTACTCCTCAAATCTCGTCGGTCTATGGGCTTAGAATTGGAAGCAGAATAGACGTTACAAATTCACACTTCAGTGGTAAATTGGACGATTTAAGAATTTATGCTCGTGAATTGACCCCAGAAGAAGTAAAACTTCTATTCGAAGAGTAAACAATTCACATAGTATTAAATTATAGCAAAAGATGATTTATTCTTGGCTTTCACCTCTTTTCAATCTTAAAAATAATGATTAATTTTTCTTTTGTGTTTTGTACTTTGTAAAGGAATTTTTAATTTTTATTTTATTTTAAGGAAATTTATGGAACAAGAAGAAAAGGAAACGAAAAAACCACAAGGTATTCTTCCACAAAGAATTATAAATATTAAGTTTAAACCAAATTATTCTGGCAATTATGCAGAAGATAAACCCAAATTTTTGAAATTGTTCAAGGAAAAAGGTGCCGAAGTCGATTTGCCAATTGTTGAAAAGGCTTTGGATTTAGTATATGACTTGTTCAAAGAAGACCGTCGTGGCGACGGAACAATGTTCTACACCCACTTTCTCGAAACTGCTCACATTTTGCTGACTAAATTCAAGATTTCCGACACGGATACTATCGTTTCGGCTCTTTTGCACGATAGTGTAGAAGATAAAAAAGAGAAGATAACGCTTGATGATTTGGAATTATTGTTTAACTCGAAAGTTGCTGAAATTGTTAATGGAGTAACAAAAATCACCGATACCTCCGATTTAGAAAAAACATTAGATGTCAAGTTGGACCGCGAATTTGAGTATGAAAGCCAAGAACTTGCAACAATTCAAAAAGTTTTTACTTATGGTTTGAAAAATCCCAAAATTTTCCTTGTAAAATTTGCTGATAGATTTCACAATATACTTACCTTGTATGGTATAAAAAATCCAAATCGACGCAAAGAGATTGCAAATCAAACCATTAACATTTTCGTCCCTTTGATTAAAGTTTTTGGATACGAAGAGGTAGCGAAAGAACTTCGGGATTTGTGTCTTTTCCATACAATTGCAGAGGACCCAGATACCGCCGAAAAAATATATTCCAAATTGAGGTTTATCCACAGTCAACTACAAGAAAGGTTTTTGAGAATTGCTCGAAAGTACGATCTTGAAGAGAATTTATTCAAGATTGCTAATTCTATCTCATCCGAATTTACACTTACCGTTGCCCACAAAACATTATCCGAACTTTGGCAGGCTGTTGCTGGAATAAAAAATGACATAAAAAGCGAACCCCCTTCGTATTATCAACATTACTATTGGGTGATAAATATTCCATCCAACGCCGGTGATATTAAGGACAAAATCACTAAGTTGGATAAAAAATTGAAGAGCACTTTTCCAGTGCTTGGAGAGGACATTCCACTGATAATGGAACAAGAACCGCCAACCGAAATTATTCAAGATGTGGAATTGGGCTATCGCAAATTCTTCCTTAGCAACTTTGAATCATTCGAAGTTATGTATAATTTAATGCCAGCAGATGTCAAAATTATTGATTTAGAAAAAGTTATATTACAAAGTTCCGTTTATCGAAAATTTGAAGATAAAGAATACTCTGCATTCATAGAACTTATTGAATATCTTTATAAACAGAATGTACCCAATAAAATGCAAATGCTTATTGAATATGCAAAGAAGATTTATCCATCTTCATATATCACCGTCGAAGACAATATATCAAGAACTAGATACTTTGTTCCGCGTGGTTTTACAGTCTTGGACCTTGTGTTTAAAATTTCACCCCAAAAAGCATCGAACGCCTTAGGTGCAAGAATTATAAATCAGCAGTCTTCAACTCCCATTAGCAAGGGTTTAAATTATGTACTCCAAGATGGAGATTTTTTTGAATTAATATTTGCCTCTCGACCTACATACGACTTTGGAAATGTTAAACCTTTTTCTTTAGTTGCAATTAACGAATTGAGAAAAATCAAAGAAAAATTAAAGGAATTGCAGACGAAGGAAAAAGAATCTTCTCTTTTGAAAAAAATTTTTATAAAAGGTGTCGACAAGTTCGGATTAGGTTCGGAAATAACTGGGCTGGCAAGTTCTTTGCAAATTAACTTTACTCTCATTTTAATGGGTCTTCCATTAGGAACAAAAGATACTTTTTCTGGAAATCTTTATTGTATTTTTTACACTTTTGAACAAATGAATGCTTTTCTCCTTGAACTAATGAAAGTTCCAGAAATAAAAGAAGTTATGGTTTTAGAGGTTACACCCGAAGAAAAGGCTCAAATTGAAAAAACTTTGAATTACAATTTAATGAAAGCATAAACTGATTTTGGATAGAATTTAGATTTAAAGATAAAACAATCTACTACCACCAAAACTTCTAACTGGCACTAAAATTGTTGCAAATCCTATTTGAAGTAAAATAATCGGAGAAAGAATGTCGGTTAGGATGTTATTGTTTAAGGACCGTTTACCCTTGATGCACAAGGCTTTAGATGCTTATTCAATGAGATTGACAGCCGTTGCAGAAAACATTGCAAATGTTAACACTGTAGGATATTCGCCAAAAAGAGTAAAATTCGAAGAATTCTTTCAGAAGAATATTAGCCAGTTGAAGAATTTTGAAAATGCAAATCCATTTGAAATTGTCGAAAATCGAGCAGAAATAGTCGAGCCAAAAGTCGAAATTGAAAATGTTCCCGAAAGCCAAAAATATTTCTCTGGACAATCGAATGTCAACATAGATAAAGAAATGGCAGAGTTGGCAGAAACGCAAATTCGATACCGTTTCGTCTCGCGCCTTTTGAAACGATACTTCGCTGGATTGAATTCGGCAATTACTGGAATTAGAGAAATGTAATTTGAGTATATTTACTTAGTAATTTTTTGCTAAAATGTTTTTTATTTGGTAGGTATGGGAAAAGGAGTTTTTGAAATTCTAAAAATTAGTAGCGAAGGTTTGAACCTTCAAAGGGCAAGATTGTCTTCAATTGCAAAGAACATTGCAAATGCTAATACAACGAGAACACCAGAAGGGGGTCCTTACAAGCGGGAGATTGTTGTCTCCCGTGCTGTTGAGAAATCTGAATTCCAGGAACAGTTGGAATCGATAGTTTTTCCTTTTAAGTCTTATGGTCTGAACCAAGCAAGCAAGAAAGAACAAGGCGAGTCGGCAAGTTATGTAAGCCCAGAAGTTTACACCGACGACAGCGAACGATTGGTTTACGACCCATCGCACCCAGAAGCCGATGAGAATGGCTATGTGCACTATCCGAATATTAATGTGGTTACGGAAATGGTTGAAATGATTTCAGCCCAAAGGGCATTCGAGGCAAATGTTTCTGTAATAGAAGCAGCCAAAAATATTGCAAGGGATTCATTAGATATTTAATTTTGTGGGATAAATATGAAAATTAATCCTTTGAATGTTTATTCCCAATACGAGGTTCGAAACCAGAACCAAGCGGATAACATTCAAAAGTTGATTAACGAAAACGTATCAAAAGTTGTCCCCAAACAAAAGCAAGAACCCAAAAAAGACCAACTTTCATTAGAATTGAAGGACCAAAACAAAATTCTCAGCCCTCAAGAACGTGAATTTTTTGTCAAAATGTTTCCAGAAAGTTCACAAAAGATTGAAAACCACGTCTTGTTCAACCGAAACGGGAAAGTGCAATCCTATTCCTACGCCAAAGGCTTGATAGTTGATGCTAAGGTATAATTGAATAATTGGGTGAAAAATGCGTCTCGATGAATTGAATTTACAACGAATGTTACAACAAGAACTTATTCGAAATCAACCAAAGATAGATACCAACACAACCCCTTATCTTGTTGAATTGAAAGGAATTGAAACCAGCGTTTCGAAAGAACCATCTTTTATCGACACATTAAAACAAATGATAGAAGAAGTTAATCAACTTCACCAGGAGGCGAAAGAGAAACAAGAAGCATTTATCAAAGGTGAACCAGTCGAAATTCACGATGTTATGATTGCAGCAGAAAAAGCAAAGACCAGTTTCCAATTACTTATGGAAATTCGAAACAAGTTCATTGATTTTTACCGCGAAATTATTCGTTTGCAAATTTAATCGAGAGGGTAAATGGCAAAATCTGGCCTATTTGGGCAAATTTCTGGCTTCCTATCGAAACTTTCGCTTGCACAGAAAATTGTTCTCTTCGGTGTAACTTTTGCTGTTTTGTTCGGTTTAATCTACATTGCTATTCAAACCAGCACAAAAGTTGAGTATGCAACATTGTTTACCCAACTTGAGCCAACCGAGGCAGGAAAAATTGTTGAAAAGTTGAAGGAAAAGAAAATTCCATACAAACTCGAAGACAATGGAACTACAATTCTTGTAGATAAGAACAAGGTCTACGATACCAGAATATCAATTGCTGCCGAAGGCTTACCAGAAAGTGGAATTGTTGGATACGAAATATTCGACAAGACAAACCTTGGAATGAGTGAGTTTGTGCAAAAATTAAATTATCGGAGAGCATTAGAAGGTGAACTTGCAAAGACAATTAATTCCTTGAATGGTGTTAAAAAAGCCAGAGTGCATATCGTAATTCCAGAAAAGGCTTTGTTCGAAAAAGACCAGAAACAACCAACTGCGTCTGTTACACTTCAACTTGCTGGGGAAAATGTTTTAAGTCGTTTGGATATTAGAGGTATACAAAATCTTGTTGCTTCGAGCGTCGAAGGTCTTGCACCAAACAACGTAACAGTTGTTGACCATCGAGGAAGAATAATTTCGGAATCAGAAGTAGACCCAAACTCTGTCCTTGGAAAAACGCAAACCCAGCACGAGCAACAAATCCGTGTAGAGCAATATCTTACGAACAAAGTGCAATCCTTGCTCGACGGGGTTCTTGGTCCAGGTAATTCCGAAGTAAGAGTTTCGGCAGAGTTGGATTTCACCCAAATTGAGAAGACAATTACCGATTACAACCCCGACCGCCAAGTTGTTCGAAGCGAACAAACGAATACCCAAAATGCAAAGACTGTTGATTCTTTGCAATATCCTGCACCAAACAGAACAGTTGAAAATTCGAGCACAATTACAAATTATGAAATTCCACAAACGATTGAAAAAATTGTCAATGGGGTGGGTACAATCAAGCGTATTACTGTTGGTGCTTTGATAAACGGAACATATAAAGTGGTAGAAAAAGATGGGAAAAAGCAAATCGAATACATACCTCGCAGCGAAGAGGAAATAAAAAAATTGGAAGATATTGTAAAAAATGCAGTTGGGTTCGACCCAAATCGAAACGACCAGATTAGCATAGTAAATGTTCCATTCGACACTCAAGTTCCCGAACCAGAAATACTTGAACAACCAAAGCCCTGGTATTTGCAACCCGAAAACCTACGACTTTTCGGATTGTTGGCGGGGATACTTATAACGATACTTTTGATTTCGCTGTTGTTCCGCTCGCAACAAGTGAAGGAAACCACACGTTTGGCAATGGCATTACCCGAGCCACGCAAGTTGATTGAAGAGGAGAAAGAAGACATCGAACGAGAACTTGAAGGCTTTCGTCGTACAGAAGACCAACTTCTTTTTCTGCCAACTGAAATGCCAGAACAATTGCTTTTGACGGAAGAAACTGGTGGGGTTACAATTCCCGAGGAATCGATTGACCTATCTATTATTAAAAAGCCAACTCCCAAATTGGCTGAAGCACCTGCGTTTACCGAAGAAGCAATTATGAAAAGAGAAATTAAGGGGAGAATCAAAGAATTTATTGATACAAACCCAACCGAGGCAGTTAAATTAGTACGAATGTATCTTGCGCAAGAAGAACCAGTTAAGAAAGAACTATATTGAAAATAATATTGAAAAATTTCGTTTATATAAAAAAAGTTATGAGAGATGAAAAAGAAAGAGTATAGATACGAGGAATTAACCCCAAAACAGAAAGCGGCAATATTATTAATGTCGTTGGATGTTGACACTGCCTCCAAAGTATTTAAGCAATTAAGTTTGGAAGAAGTTGAGCAAATTGCTCTTGAAATCACGAACTTACAAGATTTACCACAAAACATTGTGGACCAAGTCCTCGAAGAATTCTACCATTTGATGACTGCTCAAAGTTTTATGATTGAAGGAGGCTTGGAGTATGCACAAGCACTCTTGGAAAAAAGTTACGGCTATGAAAAAGCGAAAGAAATAGTTGAAAAAATCCGCGTATTGACAAGCGTCCGTGGCTTTAGCATTTTGAAGAAAGCAGACCCGCAACAACTTGCAAACTTCTTAACAAAGGAACATCCACAAACTATTGCTCTTATCCTTTCGCATCTTCCACCAGATTTGGTTGCGGAAGTTCTCTCGGAATTCAACGAGCAACTACGTGTCGATGTGGTTTATCGTATTGCCAAACTTGGCAAAGTTTCGCCGCAACTTCTTCAAGAAGTTGAACACGTTGTCGACCAGATTGCCGAGCAAACCCTTTCACAAAATCTTGCTACTGCTGGCGGTGCTCAATTAGTTGCAAATATTTTAAACAAGAGCAACGCTACTATTGCTAAATCATTGCTTGAAACAATAGAAGAACGAGACTACGGACTTTCCCTTGAAATTAAACGACTTATGTTCTTGTTCGAAGATATTGTCACACTCGACGACAGAAGTATCCAAAGAGTTTTGCGCGATGTTGATAAGCGCGATCTTGCCCTTGCTCTTAAAGTTGCAGACGAAAAGGTTAAAGAGAAGATATTCAAGAATATGAGCGAACGAGCCGCTGCTGTTGTTAAAGAAGAACTTGAGTTTATGGGTCCTGTCAAGTTGAAAGAAGTCGAAGCAGCCCAAATGCGAATTGTCGATATTATAAAACGACTCGAAGAGCAAGAAGAAATTGTTATCGGTGGTCGTGGTCGGGAAGATATATTCGTATAGTAGCAATATTTCCATATCCATATGCAAACAATTAAGATTAAAATACCCAAAAAAGGTGCTAAAAAGGCTAAAGATACAGAAAGTTCTGTAATCAAAGATATTTTGCCCGAAATCGAGTATTATAAATTTGAAGAATTAGTCGAAGAGGTTATTGAACCAGAATACCAAGATTTTCAGTCATTCTACGAAGATTTTACGCGGAAAGAGACCATTCGCCAGAAAAAGCCCCAGAATAAAAAAAAAGTTGAGCGACCAGCCTTTGCCGCTTATTTTTCAATTTCAAATTTTGGCAAACCCATTGATATTGATTTAAGCAAAGTCCATAAAGTCGACCTTACAAGGGAGGAAATAGAGCAACAAGTGCAATCAGCCTATAATAAGGGCTTTGAAGATGGACAACAAATAACGCAAATGGCAATTGCCGAAGAGTTCAAGAAATTTGAGGAAAGGGTCAAATCAATCGAAAATGTTATCGAAAGTTTGAACGCCGAGTATGCAAAGCATATTCGACAGTTAAAAGATATAATTGTGCCACTTTCAATAAAAATCTCGGAACATATTTTAAGAAAAGAAGTCGAGGTTAATCCAAAAGTAGTTGAAACCCAAGTGGAAAAAGCACTCGAATTGATTGACAACGAAAAAATATTCGAATTGAAATTGAACCCGTTGGATGTGGAAACGCTTAGAGAAATTGGGAGCAAATTACTATCTGACCCAAGGCTCGAAGGGGTCGAAATTGTACCAGACCCGAGCATTGAACGAGGAAGTTGTATTCTTGAAACAGAGGCGGGAAAAATCGACGCAACGATTTCATCTCAATTGAAGAAGTTAGAAAATAGATTAAACAATTTACTAGTGAATATCACAGAAGAAAATGTTTGAAATCGCAAAAGTTAAAGAAAAATTGCTCGAAGAAGTTGAAAAGACAGACACTTTGACCTTAATAGGTCGAGTTTCGAAAGTTGTTGGGCTTGTCCTCGAAAGTGAAGGTCCAAAAGCAAAAGTTGGTGAAATTTGCAATTTAGTTAATAAGAATAAGAGAATAATAAGTAAATCCGAAATTGTTGGCTTCCGAGGAAATCAGATACTTTCAATGGTGTTAGGCGATTTAAATGAAATCGAGCCTGGCACTCAAATTATAGCAACTGGCGAAATGTTGAGTGTCAAAGTTGGAGATGCTTTGCTTGGAAGAGTACTGGACGGCTTGGGAAATCCAATCGATGGGAAAGGTGAAATTATTACCAGGCACAAACGTTCTGTTTATGCCTCGCCACCAAATCCTTTGCAAAGGCAAAGGATAAGTGAACCAGTTGCAACTGGAATCAAGGCAATCGATGCTTTTCTCACACTTGGAAAGGGTCAGAGGATTGGCATATTCTCTGGTTCGGGTGTTGGGAAATCGACGCTACTTGGAATGATTGCTCGTAAGACGAGCGCCGATATAAATGTAATTGCTCTGATTGGAGAACGTGGGCGAGAAGTACGAGAGTTCATCGAAAAGGATTTAGGCGAAGAGGGTTTGAACCGTTCTGTTGTTGTTGTTGCAACAAGTGATGCACCATCATTGGTTCGTGTGAAAGCCGCTCTTGTTGCAACCACAATTGCTGAATACTTCCGTGACCAGGGGCTCGACGTTATGTTGATGATGGATTCTTCCACACGCTTGGCAATGGCACAACGTGAAATTGGCTTAACTATTGGAGAACCACCAACCACCAAAGGCTACACTCCCAGCGTTTTTGCCTTGATGCAAAAAGTTATGGAACGTGCGGGTACAAGTACCAAAGGTTCAATCACTGGACTTTATACAGTTTTGGTTGAAGGCGACGATTTGAACGAGCCAGTTGCCGATACTGCCCGTGGAATTCTCGATGGGCATATAGTATTATCGAGAAAATTAGCCTCGATGGGACACTATCCAGCGATTGATGTGCTTGAAAGTATCAGTAGGGTAATGAATGATATTATTACAAAAGAGCATAGAATTGCCGTAAATAAAGCAATCGAGTTGCTTGCAACATATAAGAGTGCAGAGGATTTAATCAGTGTTGGCGCCTATCAAAGAGGAACCAATCCAAAAATTGACAAAGCCATTGCAATGCACGATACTTTAATGGCATTTCTAAAACAGGATATCGAGGAAACCCATTCCTTTGAAGAAACAATTCAAACTTTGATAGAAATAACTTCGAAAGTCTAATATGGCAAAAAAATTTATTTATCGTTTGGAAAGCCTTTTAAACCTTAAATCATTCAAGGTGAAAGAAATCGAGGAGTCCATACAAAAAGTATTGTATTATAGATATCAAACAGAAGCAGAAATACAAAAGAACGAAGATTATCTTGCTTCATTAAATGGACATAGGAATGGCTCTTTCAAGGCAATCGAAATTCAAGCATTAAATTATCACAAGGAGTATGTCAGAGAAGAAATCCGTGAATTGAAAGAGCAATTGGCAAGGATAGTTGAAATTGAAAACATTTTAAGAATGCGTTTGGTCGAGGCAATGAAAGAAGAAAAAGTTTTGCAAAAACTTAAGGAAAAAGAATTCGATGCTTACAAAGTGGCTTTGAACAAAGAAGAAACCAAATTACTTGATGAAATTTCCATTCAAAAGGAAATTAGAAAGAAACACTTTGAGTGAAAATGAATGTCAAGCAAGCACTTTTGATTTTAGCAATAGTTTTGGGTTCGCTCATTTTTGTCTTTCTTATATTGGTAGGACTTTACAAGTTTGCTCCTGGAATTTTTGGAGTACCACAAGAGGCTCCTAAAAAAGAAGAAAAGATTGAGAAAGTTAAAGAAGAGTTCAAAAGCGAACCAAAAGTTGTTCTTTCAAAATACGAATATGACGAATGGATACAAAAATCGTTTAATGCACAAATGTTAATGAATGAAAATCAATTTTTGATGAATTACAGCAAAAATCTTCAGGACTCATTAAAAAAATTGAACCAAAGTTATTCCGATTTACAGGCAAATAATTCAAAATTGCTCGACAGTTTGAACAAACTTAATAATATTATTAGCCAGAAATCGGCAGAAAATGCAAAATTGCTTGCTCAAATACAGCAGAAAGATAAAGCAATAGCAGAATTGCAGAGTTTATTCGAAAAACAAAAAGAAAGCGGAAAGGCTTTGACCGATTCTGCAAAGCAGATTGTATATCAAACTTTTGCAAAGATTTACGAAAATTCCAAGCCAGAAGAAGTTGCAAAAATTCTCGAACTTCTAAATGATGAAGATGCATTAGCGATTTTAAAATCTATGAATAAAAAGAAGGCTGGCAAGGTAATTGATTTATTAAAACCAGAACGAAGCGCCAAGATTTTCGAGGCTTCGTTCAAGTGAGAATATAAGTTCTTTAAAATTAGTTAATTAGGCAGGAAGCCAAAATGATTGCAAGGATGCTAAATTTATTTGATACTAATATTCAACAAATTGGAAGTCGAAAATCCGACTTCAAGGCTAATTTAAGCCAGAGCAAAAATCTGGAAGATAACTTCGGCGATTTGCTCTCCCAAATTCTTCATTCTATTTTTGGGCAAAGTTTAAATCTTTCAATAGAGAACAATTCCATTGATGTCGAAAAAACATCGATGCATAGGGATAATCTTATCGAACCAAATCCCAGTAAAGAGAGAAACAATTTAAGTAGGGAAATTTTAGGAACCAAACTTAAAAGAGATTATGCTTTACAAGGAACGAATAACAATTCAAGAGTTGATTCAAATAATGAAAACCTTGTTCTCAATTCAGAGATACAGAAAACCGAAACAAAGGAATTACCCAAAGTTGCACTTGAAGCGAAAATAAGAATTAACAAGGCAGAACAGAATGGAAATAGCCGAAATCAATTAGCGGAACATTTTCCATTAGAAGAAGGCATACTGGATAGAGTAATATTGGTAGGTAGAGAAGAGAAGAGCGAAGAAGGAAGCAGTGAAGTTGAAAAAGGTAAAGTAAGAAAAGAAAAAGCTGAACAAGTCAAGGGAAATATAAGGTACGACTGGATAAAAGGCAAAGAAGAAGTGGAAAAGAGAATTGGCATTGATAGTAACAAAGTAGGAAAAATCGAAAGCAAAAGAGAAAATGGCGAAGATGGGGTAACCAAAATTGAACAAAGAGAGAAAAGTAGGCAAGAAAATGTAGAGAAGTGGACAAAGGGCGAAGAAAAGAGGACGGAAATAGGAGCAAAGACAGATGCAAAAACATATGTTATTAGTGGGAACCAACAGATTAAGAGCGAAGGAAGTAATGGGGTGGAAAATCAACCAATTTTAGAAAGAAGCAATTCAATTAGACTTTTGGAGTTGCCAACGAAAGTCGTTTCATTAGTGCAAAATGCAAAGGAATTTCCAATAAAAGCAGAAATTTCATTGCAACCCAAATGGCTTGGTACAGTAGTTGTTGAAATTTCAATTGTTAATGATAAAGTCGAGATTATGTTCAAGGCAGAAAACAAGGAAACATTGCACACACTTGAAAACCAAGCAAGTATTTTGAAAGAAAAATTAAACAACAATGGTTTCGAAAAGCATAGTCTTGTATTCAATTATCAAAATGAGGAAAAGGGTGCAAGTGAATGGAATTTTGCAAGAGGTAACAATAGACAGCAAGATGAAAATTTACGAAGGGAATTTCTTAATTCCTTTACCAGGTTGAAAACTAAAAATGAAAGTTTTGAAAATTATTTATGGTTAAACAATGGTAACCAGCATTAATTCAACGGCGGGGTTGTCGAATACCCCAAATTCAAATCCTGTCAAGGAGAGCAACATCGGGAAGGATGAATTTTTGAAGTTGCTCGTGATGCAATTGAAGTCGCAGAATCCAATGAAACCAATCGATAATATGGAATTTGCAACACAACTTGCTCAATTTTCGCAACTCGAACAACTGACAAACATTCGAAGCGTGTTGGAAAACCAAAACAGTATGTTCGAATCGCTTACACAGGCTTTGCAAGGAACCGCAATGAGTGCAATGCTTGGAGAATATGCTTCGGTATATTCGAATAGAATCCAATTCACTGGGGAAAATGAACCTCAAATTGGATTCTCTCTAAGTTCAAATGTCCAAAGTGGCGAAGCGGTTATCAAAGATTTGAATGGAAGAGAGATTCGCCGAATTCAACTTAGCGGAGATTTTTTAACTGGTGGCGAACACACACTTTCTTGGGATGGAAAAGATAGCAATGGCAATAAGGTTCCCCCAGGGGAATATTCAGTGCAAATCGTTATCTCGAATTATAATGGAAGTACATTCAACGCTACGACATATTATACTGGGAAAATCGAAGCGATTAGATTCAAGCCAGAAGGAACGATGCTGGTTGTCGACGGTATGGAAGTCCCTTTGAAAAACTTAATTGAAGTTAAAACAAGGGTGTGAGGCAAAGATGGAAATCGATGGAGTTCGTCTGCCTTTTGTACCAATTGGTGGTGTTGATGCCCTAAAAAAGACATCAATTCCATCTGTATCGAAAGCGAAAACGGGATTTCAGGAACTTTTCGAAGCAGAGTTAAACAATATCAAATTTTCAGCACACGCAAAAGCCAGATTGACAAGTCGGGAAATCGATATTACACCAGATGATTTGGAAAAATTGCAGAAAGCCATTACAAATGTTCAAATGAAGGGTGGGCGCGAAAGTTTGGTGGTTTTTCCCGACAAATCATTTTTGGTATCAATTCCAAATCGAACTGTAATTACAGTGTTTTCAAATGAGAAACTGGAAGAAAAAGTTATAACGAATATTGATAGTGTGGTGTTTGGGTCATAATGGAGCCGGACCTCGCCCGATGGCAGGAAGCTCCGACCCAGTTTTTAACAAGATTGAAACTTTTTTAAAGTAATTTAAACAAAAGGAGGAGCAATGGGAATTTCAAGATCATTATCAATTGGAACAAGTTCACTTCGTAGCCATCAGCGAAGGTTCGATGTTATTGCAAATAACATCGCAAATATTAACACGACTGGCTACAAAGCCTCGCGAGTGAATTTTGTCGACCAATTCAATCAAATCGTTACGCGTGGGCGTGCCTCCAATGTTGTTGGGGGAAGAGGTAGCGGCGGGAATAATCCTCTTCAATATGGACTCGGCGTTCGTATAGGTTCCATCTCACCCGATCTTTCGCAAGGTGTTATCGAGTCGACTGGACGACCGCTTGATATGGCTATCCAAGGAGATGGATTTTTTATCTATCAATTTAATGGAAGACAATATTTCTCACGTTCAGCGCCAATCATTCGCGATAGCGAAGGCTATTTAATTGACCCAACAACTGGTGCGATTCTTCAAGGATATAACGTAATTCGCGACGCAAATGGTTTTATTGTCTACGATACCTCTGGGGTTAGTTCTTTGAACAAAACATTGAACAATTTGCAAATTCCAATTACCACAACCACGCCACCAAAACAAACTGAAAACATAAGATTGAGCGGAAATCTAAATGCGGAGTCGGCGGAAAATGAAACTGCATTGACAAGTTTAACGATTTATGATAACAACGGTACTGCCCATACTCTTTCATTCACATTCACTAAAACAGCTAACCCTAACGAATGGTCGGTTTCTGCCCAAATCGATGGCAATGCTTTAACGATTGGTGCTACAACTATTACATTTAATTCCGATGGGACAATAAACACACCGACAACACTTTCAATTACAGCGAATGATTTAAATACTGCTTTGGGTCAGAACGTGTTTGACGCAACTACACCCAAGGATATTAATGTTGAACTTGCCCCAGCAAACAATTTACTACAAGGGATTACCCAATTTGCAGGAGCAAACACTGTGAGTTTCCAATATCAAGATGGCTACACTTATGGAGAACTACTAGATTTAAGCGTCGATGATGCTGGAAAAATCTGGGGTTCGTTTTCAAACGGAAGAACAGAACTTATGGGTCAGGTTGCACTTGCCCGTTTTGCCAACCCCTCGGCTTTGGTTCGCGAAGGGAACAATATGTTTTCTGTTGGTCCCGATAGTGGTTTGCCTTTGATTGGAACTGCTGGCGAGACTTTTGCCTCGAATAGAATATATTCTGGGGCGCTCGAACAATCGAACGTTGATCTTACAGAAGAGTTCACTAATATGATTACCACTCAACGTGCATTCGAAGCAGCGGCTCGGACAATTACAATTTCCGATACTATGCTTGCAGAAACTAATAACTTGAAACGATAAGCGATTTGATTTAAATATAAGGGACACGCTTTGTGTCCCTTTTTTTCAAAATAAGCATTAAACTTGAAAAACTTGGAAAGAACAAAAAAATATTGCGAGTAAGAATATTAAAAAAACTAAAGATGAAATAAATTTTGTTTTTTCAATTGATTTTTTTACTAATTTTGCATTTTATTTTTAAATCAATATGTATTAAGCTTTTAGAATTAGGTGGGTAAATGAACGAGAATAATCCAATCGCTTCGCAAGTTGAACAAAACACAAATCTCGAAGCACAAAGCCAAACAGTTGATGTACAAGCATCAAATGAGCAACAAACGCAAGAGCAAGTTCAAGTAACTTCCGAGCAAACTGCTCCAATTGAACAGCAAGTGAGTGGGGAACAACAATTAGTTGATGAAGCATCCCAAGCAGTTAGCGGTGGTTCCCAAGTTGTATCGCAGACTGAAAGTGCTCAATCGGAAACAGTTTTGTCACAACCGCAACAAGAAACTGCACTTCAAAGGGAACAACGACGCAACAAAAGAGCGCGCTTGATGCAAGCCTTTGCCGAAGTAAAGGCTGCATTCCAAGAAAACAAGCCAATTGAGGTGAATGTTTATGCACGAGTGCGTGGTGGTTTGCGAGTGTTCTACAAAGAGGCGCCTCTTTTCTTGCCAGCATCCCATTTCCATTTAAGGCAGTCTCCGACCGACGAAGAATTGATGGAAGTTGTTGGAAAGAACTTGCTTGTTATGGTGCACGAAATTCAAGAGTACGACGAAGGAAGTATGGCTGTAATAGTCAGTAGAAAGAAACTTCTGGAAGAAGAATTTTGGAACAACTTAAAAGTTGGTCAAATTGTAGAAGGAAAAGTCAGTTCTGTTGCAAGTTTTGGTGTATTTATAGATATTGGTGGGGCGGAAGGTTTAATCCATATCTCTCGTATTGCTCCATACCGAATTGACAACTTGAAAGAACACTTCAAGATTGGCGATACCTTAAAGGCAGTTATCATTGAAGTTGATAAAGAAAATAAAAGAATTGGATTAAGTCGAAAAGAACTTATAGATGCATCTACTTGGCCTGCAACCGAAGAAAAATATGGCGTTGGCACCAAGCACACTGGAATTGTCCGACGAATTGTCGACTTTGGTGCTTTTGTTGAACTTGAACCAATGGTAGAGGGATTGTTGCGGACATCTGAAATTTCCTGGACGAAGCGATTGAGACGGCCAAACGAAGTGTTAAAAGTTGGCGATAAGATTGAAGTTGTAGTAACTGCTTTTAATGCCGAGAAGAAGACCATTTCTTTGAGTATGAAAAGATTGCAAGAAAATCCTTGGCCTACTTTACACGAGAAATATCCTCTACACTCAATTTACGAAGGAAAAGTCATCCAAGTAGTTGCACAAGGTTGTGTGGTTTCTATCTCACCAGAGTTGGATGGTTTCCTACCACGCAGTAAGATGAAGAAAATCTTGAAAGGGAACAAAATTCCTTTAAAACAAGGGGATAAAATAAAAGTATACATTGCAGAAATTGTACCCGAAGAGGAATCTGTAATTCTTGGGCTTGTTGAAGAGGAAGAAGAAAACCCAAGACAAGAAAATCCAAAGCGGCAACCTAATCCAAAAACCTACGAAACCAAGCCATTGAGTTCTGGTATTTCAATTATGGATATGCTCTCTGACCAAGAGAAAGAAAATCTATTAAAATCGCTTAAAAAATAGTTTAAAAATATTTTAATTAAATCGGGGCTGAACGATTAACTAAGTTCAGCCCCTTTTTGTTTCAGAATTGAAAATCTGTTCTAAACAAAGGAATTACAAAGTAAAAAGGGCGAACTTTCGTTCGCCCAGTGATAATTATCTTTATTCGAGTATTATTTATCGTCGACCACTGTGAAATCGGCTTCCTCGACGTTAGATTTGCCTTGGTCTTGGGATTTACCATTAGTGCTTTGGCTTGTACTACCCCCTGCGGTTGCCCCCGCACCAGCCTGTTGGTAAATCTTTGTTGATGCTTCGCTCCAGGCTTGGTTCAATGCATCCATAGCCGAGCGAATTTCTGCCATATTGTTTTCTTTGATTGCTTTGTCCAATCTATCGCGAGCAGATTGAATTTTATTCTTGTTCTCTGGGGGAAGTCTATCCCCAAGTTCTTTCAACTGCTTGTCGGTAGAATAGACAAGATTGTCGGCTTGGTTCTTCAAATCGATTTCTTCTTTTCTGCGTCGGTCTTCTTCTGCGTGCATTTGTGCTTCGCGTTTCATTCTTTCGATTTCGTCTTTGCTCAAACCGCTGGAAGCCTCGATGCGAATATTCTGTTCTTTCCCTGTTGCTTTGTCTTTTGCCGAAACGTGGAGTATTCCGTTTGCATCGATGTCAAAAGTCACTTCAATTTGCGGGACTCCTCGCGGTGCGGGTGGAATTCCGTCAAGATGGAAGCGACCAAGGGAGCGGTTATCCTTTGCCAATGGACGCTCGCCTTGTAGAACGTGGATTTCAACAGATGTCTGATTATCTGTTGCGGTCGAAAAGATTTCGGTTTTACGTGTTGGTATTGTTGTATTTGCTGGAATCATAACAGTCATAACGCCTCCAAGAGTTTCGACTCCGAGGCTAAGTGGTGTAACATCGAGAAGGAGAACGTCTTGCACTTCGCCAGCAAGCACAGCACCTTGAATTGCAGCACCAACAGCAACAACTTCGTCGGGATTAACGCCTTTCGATGGTTCTTTGCCGAAGAAGTTTCGTACAAGTTCTTGTATCTTTGGTATACGGGTTGAACCGCCAACAAGAATTACCTCGTCTATTTGAGCGGGTGTGACTTTAGCGTCTCGGAGCGCTTGTTCGACTGGACCAAGAGTTTTTTCGAACAAATCCATACATAAACTTTCGAATTTAGCGCGTGTGATTGTCATATTCAAATGCTTTGGACCGTCGGCAGTTGCGGTAATAAATGGCAAGTTGATTTCAGTTTGCAAAAGTTGAGAAAGTTCACATTTGGCTTTTTCGGCGGCTTCTCGCAATCTTTGCAAAGCCATCGGGTCCTTGCGTAAATCAATTCCTTCTTGCTTCATAAATTCGTCAGCAATGTAATCAATCAATCGTTGGTCGAAATTGTCGCCGCCAAGGTGTGTGTCACCATTTGTAGATTTAACTTCGAACACGCCTTCGCCAATTTCGAGTATGGAAATATCGAAAGTACCGCCGCCAAGGTCGTAAACCGCCACGGTTAAGTTTTTGCCTCGTTTATCCAAACCGTAAGCCAAAGCGGCTGCGGTTGGTTCGTTGATAATTCTTCGAACGTTCAGACCAGCAATTTCGCCAGCATCTTTTGTGGCTTGCCTTTGAGCGTCGTTAAAGTATGCTGGTACAGTAATTACAGCATCGGTTACTTTCTGTCCAAGATAATCTTCGGCTGTTTGCTTCATTTTCTGCAAAATCATTGCTGATATTTCTGGCGGAGAGTAAAGTCGACCATTTATGTCAACTCGGACAGAATTTCCGTCTGGCGAAGGAACTACTTTGTAAGGAACCATCTTCATTTCTTCGACAACTTCTTCGGGACGGCGTCCCATAAAGCGTTTGATTGAATAGACTGTATTCGTTGGATTGGTGATTGCTTGTCGCTTAGCCGCTTGGCCAACAAGCCGTTCGCCAGTTTTAGTGAATGCAACGACTGATGGAGTTGTTCGGCTACCTTCGCTGTTTGCTATAACAACGGGGGTGCTTCCCTCCATCACAGCAACAACGGAATTTGTTGTTCCAAGATCAATACCTATTATTTTTCCCATAGAAACCTCCTTATTTATTTAACAAAACTTTCATTTTCGTATTCAAAAATGATAGCAAAAGTGTGCGGGACACTTCTGCTATCATTTTGATTTGAAAAGACGCTTGACTTATTACAATATTACAATTATTGAACTTCAACAAGTTTCTCTTTCGGCTGTTTAACTTCGGATTTTGCAACTGAAACTTGTAAAACGCCATTTTCAAATTTGGCTTTAACTTTGGTCGAGTTTATGTCATCGGGCAGTTGAAATGCACGGTGGAAATGTCCATAAGTTCTTTCGCTTCGGCAGCAAGTTTTGTTTTCGAGAGTTTGGTCGACCTTTTTTTCGCCGCTGACAATCAAAACATTGTCATCGTTGATTGTCAATTTGATGTCTTCTTTACGCACGCCGGGAAGTTCAAATTCGAAATAGTAATTTACATCATCTTCCCAAATATCGACGCTGGGAGTGAAATCGGTTGTGATTTCGCTTTCCTTTTCGATTGTCGAATTTATCAAATTCGACATATTTCGAATCATATTTTCCATTTCCCAGAAAGGATTGAATCTTCGCATTCTCATATTTACCTCCTATTTTTTGGTTAAACATAAAATTGGTTCCTGCCCGAAGGCAGGAACTCGATTAACTAATTGGTATTTCAATTTGTTTTGGTGGTTCGGGTTCAACTTTTTCGAGCGTAATCGTTAGAACACCATTTTCATACTTGGCACTAACATTATCTTTCTTGACATTGTCTGGCAACATAAACGATCTTTGGAACGAGCCGTAACTTCGCTCGACACGTATGAAATTTCGTTCTTTGTCCTCGGTCTTGAATTCGCGTTTCTTCTCCCCTTTGATTACAAGGATGTTGTCGTCATTAATCGATACTTTAACATCTTCTTTGCTAACGCCGGGAAGTTCAACTGTTACGTAAAGATGTTTCTCATCCTCGGATATGTCAACTCTTGGGGAGAAGTCGCTTGGCGTAACGGTAATTCCTCTTTCAAATTCCTCGAACATTTCGCTCATTCTGCGAGCAAGAGTTTCAAAGCCTCGGAATGGATCAAATCTTACGATTGCCATAGCACCCTCCTTTTTTGTTCAACATACTTGTTTAACATAATTCAAAATCAAAAGCACTTTATAATATTGAAAAAGCGTGCCAATTGTTTGTTGTATGACAAAATTTCAGTTTTTCTGAAAGTCTGTCGCTAAAAATTTGAAATTTCTTGTTTCGGTCTGACAAATTGTCTTTTTTGCTGTAAAATTGACACTGTGTCTGAAATTCTGCTGACAAATTGACAAAATTGGAAGATATTGTCTATGATTTGATAAAAACCAGTAAAAATTTGAATTTTTCGACTTTGAGAAAAGTTTCGTGTAATTATTTTGCTTGAAAGATTGTAATTTCTTTGATTTTATTATTTAAAAAATTGGTCAACCCAGTCAAATTTTAAAAAATTTTTGATATAACTTGTGACCGAAATTTGTAAAGTTTTCAAAATATCCCGTAAACCACTGAAAGAGCGAAACACCTAATTCTGCGGATTTTTGATAGTCTTCGAAATTGAAAATACCTCCGGTTCTAACTATGTGGAATTCTCTTTGTGGATTTATTTTTTTGAGACAGTTCGACGCAGTAGATGTTAGATTATACGATTTGTCTTTCAAAGGAAATCCACTTACTCCTCCGCCAAATTTTCGAGTAAAGAAGTCAAACGTGTTTAGCTCCTTTTGGAAGATACGTGACTTGCACTCAGGGTAGTTTGTCGAGGTGTTCCCAAAATTCAAACCATCAAATTGCAAATCTATTAGAATTTTAAGAAGGGTGGGAACAAACTTCGAATTAAAGTCATTCGATAATTTCAAAATAACTGGCAGATTTCTTTTCCTTTTTTGTAGAAAGTTTTTTGATATGTATTCCAGACGAGTTATGAAGTTTTCATCAAGGCTGGTCAAATCCAAACCACTATGGTCGACATTTGGACAACTTTCGTTCAATTCGATAAAATCTATATTGGTTTTTTCCGCTTCAAATAATGCTTCGCAAAGTGATTTTAAATCTTGCATATCGTTTCCGTCGGCAGCGAGGCTTAAACCGATTGGAACTCCTTTTTGTTTTTGAACTTGTTGAAGTTCGTCAAATACTTTTCGAACACCGGGATTGGGTAAGCCCATCCAATTCGAACTGGACTTGCTTACTGGATATGGTACGAATGGGTGCAAAATTCCATCTCGGTAGTTACCAAATCTGGGCTTTGAAGTAGCTGTTCCAGCAAGGAAAGCACCCGCAGATTGCCGGCAAGCCAACTCGTAGCCTTTACCGCTTTTGAACATACCGGCGGCATTGAACAAAGGGGACCTAAATTCAATTCCCCAAAAAGTTCTTTTCAATTCACTGGGTAGTTGGATTTGTTCGGGTTTTTCATTGACTAACCTATTCAAAAAGAACTTCCTTGCATATGAATAAACAAAGCACGAAGCATACGGATAGTTATGTACAAGGAATTTGCGGATAGGGACATCAATCTTGGCGAGGAGTTCAGTAAAAGTCATATTATTCGACCTTGTACATATAGTTTGGCAGTTTAACTTTAATGATTGTGTAGCCACCTTCGAGGTCGCTCCATTGGTCGCCAATGCTTCCGACAATGTTATATCCTTTTTGGGTAAGTTCTTTCCTTTTTGCAGTTTTGTATTCCCTTGCGGAAAGTCCGATTTCGTTTTTATTTCTACAAATTAGAGTGTCGAAAACCCCATAACCAGCCTTTTTTAAATTGTTAAAAGTGGCTTGATATTGTTCTTCCGAACGCCCAGTTATAAAAATTATCTTCAATCCCATTGCTAAAAGTGTATCGTAGAAGTTTTTGACTTGTCTAATGGCTGGGGCTTTTTCGGCTAAAACCCATTTGTTCCACTCTTCCTTAATGTAGCCGAAATCGTATTTCAATTCATATTCCATATTTGAAAGGGCAGTTTCGTCGACATCAAAGACGAATGCGGAATTTTTAGGTAAATTCAAAAGACGAACCTGGCGAATTGCATCCGCAATTATCGAATCGAGTTCAAGTTGATACTGCATAGACAAATAGTATTCTTTTACTGCTTTTTTAGCGTCAGAAAGATTTACAACTATTGGCGGTTGCGAATAAATTGAAGAATTTATTATTAACCAAAAGAATAAAACAAAGTAAATTTTAATCCTAGGTTTAGAAAGCATATTAACCTCAAAACGAAACACAAAATTTCAAAATTATGAAATTTATGTTTTTCGTTTTGTTAACTTTTGGTTCATAATTGTTGAAGTGTTGATTCAAATTTGAATTTAGACAGAGGAATAACAAAGCAATGTCAATGGTTTTCCCTAAAATTCCAAAGTTTAAAAAAAATAAAAATTAATTCAAAAATTTTCAATGGAGTATTTTGGTTTAAAATTGAATAATTGGTTAAAAATCAAATAATCCCAATATAAAATTTCTTATTTTTGTTTTTAAGTTTAAAACATAAACATCAATGAATGAATATTGCTCAATGATTGAATATAACTTTGACGATTATGTTTTGTTTTGCAAAAACAACGGAAAAGTTACAATTGGAGAAGTTGAAATTGAATTACGAAAAGACAACATAGTTAAAAGTTTAGGACCTTCCAGTGAATTTACATTGGAACAAACCACAGTATGGAGTTTTCCAGAAAGGGGGAGTTGGGCTACCCATCAATCAAATTATCGAGGGAATTGGTCTCCTTTTATTCCTAGAAACTTAATTCTAAAATTTACGAAAGAGGGCGATTGGGTTTTAGACCAAATGATGGGAAGTGGAACAACTTTGGTGGAGGCTAAACTTTTAGGAAGAAATGCAATAGGAGTAGACATCAACAAAGATGCTGTAATGCTTGCATTAGATAGATTAAATTTTGAAACTAAAACTTTGTTTGAGAGTTCTACCAATTCAATTATCAAAACTTATCAAGGGGACGCAAGAAATTTAGACAAGATTGATAATAATAGCATTGACTTGATCGCAACGCATCCACCTTACGCAAACATTATTTCATACTCAAAAAACGAGGTAGCAAAAGAAGATCTTTCACATTTACCTCTTAAAGATTATCTGATAGAAATGAAGAAGGTTGCAGAAGAGGCTTATAGAGTTTTAAAGCCTGGCAAGGTTTGTGCTATTTTGATTGGGGACACAAGGAAAAATAAGCATTATATTCCGTTAGCTTTTCGAGTGATGGAATCATTTCTTGATGCGGGTTTTATTCTCAAAGAAGATATTATCAAAATTCAACATAATATGAAGAAAACAAAAGAAATTTGGGCAAGAAAGTCGAACGATTTCTATTTGATTGCACACGAGCATATTTTCATTTTCAAAAAACCATCCGAGGATAAGGAAAGACGCATTTATAAATTCAGTTCAAAATGGTGGTGAAATGAATCCTAATGTGTTTGGTTTCAAATCCAATAAGGAATACTTAGACTCATTTATAGAAAACTTGTTGCATACAAACAAGACTTTCTACTATTATTTGAATTGGAGAAAAATTACGAACAATGTTAATCGTTTTTTAGAAGAAATTTCAATTTTAAATTCTTTAACAAAAGTATCAAAGAATAAATTGGAGAATGAATTTGTACGAATAATTAAGAAATATCCAAAGGTGGTCAAGGTTATTCCTTTACTTATTGCAGAACGTCTTAAAAATGAAAAATTAACAGTATTTGACTCAACAAATGAAAAATATTTAAAATTGGATTTTAACCATCCAATTAAAAATTATAAAGAATTAATATACGTTTGCAAAAATTTAGGGATTTTAGACTTATTTCAATCGGTTAAAGACCTCTATGATTATCTTTTAGGTGTTGAAGTTGGATTGGACACGAATTCTCGGAAAAACAGAAGTGGCGAAATATTCGAGAAATTATGTTTTGATAAATTATCTAAATCATTGGGTAAAAAGTATAAAATTGTGCAAAATGACAAAAATTTTTCTTTATTTCCTAAATTGAGTTCTGGGAAAAATAAATCAAAAATGCACGACTTTGTGATTTATTCTGGAAAGAATATAAAGTATTTGGTAGAATCCAGTTTTTATAATGTTTCTGGAAGCAAACCAGTTTCAATTGCAGAAAGTTATATCAAGTTGAATGAAATTGCTGGGCAAAACGGTATTGCCTTCATTTGGATTACCGACGGTCCAGGGTGGGCTAAAATGAAGGAACCACTTCTTCTAGCAATGGAAAATATTGATTATGTTGTGAATTTCCATTTTCTTAATACTCTGTTACCACATCTTTAACTAAAACAAATAATTAATTTCAACAAAAAAGGCACGCATTTGCGTGCCTTTTTGTTTTTATACAATTGCCGATGGTGGAGCAGGCTCGTCGGGTGAACCAGCGTTGCGAACTGGAACAGTGACTAAAACCCAGCCCACTACGATGTAAACCAGTAGACTTAAAAGGAATGTCGGATGTTCGAAAACGATTAAAGATTTGAGGAAATCGTAATTGATAACAGCAATGATTGCAAATAGCAAACCAGTTAAAGCCTCGCCAGCAATTAATCCAGAGGCTAGCAAGACGCCAGTGTTATCGACTCTTGCTTTTTGTGCATCGTTGAAGTTCTTCTTTGCTAAAACTTTGTCGAGAATGCCACGGATCAAGCCTCCGATAAATATTGCAAATGAAGTTTCCAAAGGCAAATACATTCCAACGCAAACAAGCATCGGAGAGCGAACTTTAAGAAGAATGAAACCGAAAGCCATCAACATTCCAACAATAATAAGTGGCCAAGCCATATCGCCGCCGACAATTCCTTTTGCAAGAATTGCCATAAGCGAGGCTTGTGGTGCGGGATAGGTTTTGCCTCCAAGGCCTGTTCCGCCAGCAATTATATCGCTTTGATGCAAGTAGTACAAAGGTAGAAACATAACAAAGGCGGAAAGCAATACGCCGAATATGTCTCCTAACTGCATTTTCCAGGGAGTTCCGCCAAGGATGTGCCCAACCTTCAAGTCTTGCAACATTTCGCCGGCGACAGCAGCGGCGACGCAAATGACAGCGGCAACTCCAAGCACAGCAGCAACGCCCGATTGCCCTTTCACTCCAAGTATTACCATCAATAGAGCTGCAACTATTAGCGTAGAAATTGTTAATCCACTAATTGGATTATTGCTCGAGCCTATTAATCCCACAAGATAGCCGGAAACAGCGGCAAAGAAGAAGCCAGCTATAATCATAACAATAGTTGCGACAAGAGCAGCAACAAAATCGTTTGAAAAATAGTAATAAATGAAAAATGTGGCAATCGAAGCAATCAGCAAACCAATGAAAACCCATTTGAATGGAAGGTCGCGTTCAGTTCGGAGTTCGGTCGAACCAGAACCGCCAGCGGCTTTTTTAACATCGCTTATTGCGCGGGACAAACCAGCGATTAAACTGTTTCGCATACGATAAAGTGTGTAACCAGCGCTCATTAACATTCCACCGATTGCAACTGGACGGACAAATTTTCGCCAGACCTCAAATGCAATTGCAATCCATTGGTCATCGCCAGATATTGGTGTCCCAGCGGCTTCCATCGATTTAACAATTTCTGGACCCAAGAAGTAGAGTAACAAGGGAACAAATAAACCCCAGGCAAGCAAACCACCAGTAAAGTTCAATGCGGCAAGGTTCGGTCCAATGATAAAGCCTACGCCCATATATGCTGGACTAACGCCGGGAGTGGTCAACAAAGCCCCACCGCCAGCCTCGACACCACTGGTCTTCCAGAATGCCAATTTTTGCGTTGAAAAATGAATGAATTTTTCCCAAGAAGAGGCAAATACTTGTATCTGTTTTAATAGTTGTATCAAACCACCCAAACCCATAGCCCAAAAGAGGAATTTAGCGCCGCTACCACCACGTTGTCCAGCCTTGTGGATTTCCGCAGCAGCAACTGATTCGGGGAATGGTAGTTCGCGGTCTTCAACCATTACACGGCGTAGGATTGCAACGAATAGGATACCAATGATACCACCAATGAGCATAATGAAACTTGCTTCGAGGTAATGCTTAATTGAGGAGAAGTCCTCCCAAATACCGGCAATTAAGAACGCTGGAATAGTAAAAATTGCACCAGCAGCAACGCTTTCGCCAATGGAGCCGACAGTTCGTGCAAAGTTTTCTTCGAGTATGGTTCCGTTTTTGAAAAGTCGCAAGAACGCCATACCAATGACCGCTGCTGGATAGGTTGCGGCAATTGTCATCCCCGCTTTCAATCCAAGATATGCATTCGCAGCACCAAGTACAACCGCCATAATTAAGCCAAGTACCAAAGCGCGGAGCGTAAATTCGCTCATTGTCATTTCGGCTGGAACAAAAGGGACAAATGGTTTGTTCTCGCTCATAACACCTCTTTTTTATTAACAAATACCCAAGTTATTTTTCATTTAATAATAAATAATAGTTTGCAATTGCATTTATACCCCCAAAGAAATTATCCAACGAAAAGTTTTCATTTGGGGAATGAATATTATCAGTTGGCAAGCCAAATCCAATAAGGACGGGGGAAGCCCCAAGCACCCTTTGGAATGTTTCGCATACTGGAATTGAACCACCTTCACGAATGAATACAGGTTCGACACCAAATGCAATTCGAAGGGCTTCTTTTGCTTTACGCATCCAAATAGTGTCGATTGGTGTCATTACTGGATTTCCGCCGTGTAATGGTTTGATTTCGATATCAACAGTCGGTGGTGCAATTTCTCTAATGTACCTAGAGAATAAATCTAGAATTTCTTTTGCCACTTGATTTGGAACAAGACGCATTGATATTTTGGCGCTGGCTTCGGAAGGAATTATTGTCTTTGCTCCTTCGCCCGTGTAACCTCCGTAAATTCCATTGATTTCAAGTGTTGGGCGTGCCCAGGTTCTTTCCAAAACGGAAAAGCCGTTTTCTCCGTAGGTTTGCTTTACCCCAATAGATTGACAATAGTTCTTCTCGTTGAAAGGCAAACGGGCAAACTCTTCTCTTTCCTCGGTCGTCAATTCGAGTACTTTGTCGTAGAAACCGGGTATCGTTATTCGACCGTATCTATCCTTGAGACGCGAAATCAAATAAGCAAGAACTTCCGCGGGGTTATCCACGGTTCCTCCGTATGAACCGGAATGCAAATCCCTATTTGGTCCTTTTACTTTGATTTCCACAAAGGCAATTCCTCGCAAGGCGTAGCAAATCGAAGGGAGACCGAAGTCGAACCATTCGGTATCAGAAATTAAAACGGTATCACATTCAAGTAGTTTGGAATTTTGTTCAATAAATTCATCAAGATGATTACTTCCAGCCTCCTCTTCCCCTTCGAATATGAACTTAATATTGATTGGAAAAGTTCCTATTGTATTCAAAACGGTTTCGAATGCTTTAAGATGAATAAACAATTGTCCTTTGTCGTCGGAGGTACCCCGAGCAAAAATTTTGTTATCTTTTACGATTGGCTCAAATGGATTTGAATTCCACAAGTCCAAAGGGTCAACTGGCTGTACATCATAGTGTCCATAAACAAGAACCGTTGGTGCATTTTCATTGTGAAGATATTCGGCGTAGACTATTGGATGTCCTTCTGTTTCGAAAACATTTACATTTTCGGCACCCAAACTTTTGATGTGGTTTGCCAGCCAATTGGCACAATTTCTAACGTCTTCTTTGTGTTCGCTTCGACTGCTGATACTGGGGAATTTTAGGAAATCGATTAGTTGGGAAAGGAAAAGTTCTCGATTTTGTTCAATATAATCTTTAACCTTATTCATTATTCCATCAAAATTATAAAATAACTAAATTAGCAAAAGAATTGATAAGAAAAAAAATTTAAAGATAAAAAATTTGCATTTGGATGGCTTTTTTGATGTGAAACGATATGGTCGAAAATTACACACACAAGTAGACATCATTCTTACAAAGTTTACAAAAACATCCACTTTGTTTTAATTTTGAATTTTTCAAGTATCGGCGTAATGAATTTTGAGAAGATAAAAAGTTTCGATGAGATGACCGATTCGGATTACCAGGCTCTTGGTTTTCGTGCTGGATTTGAATTCCATCAGCAATTGGAAACCAATCGAAAACTGTTTTGTCGATGTCCCGCCCCAGGTCAACCATACAATAACAAGTTCCATAGTGAGATTGTTAGGACAATGCGACCAACACCTGGCGAGACTGAAGAAATCGACCCTTCTATTTTAATGGAATACAGAACAAGAAAGGAAATACATTATCGAATTAATAGAGATACAATTTGTACTTATGACCTCGACCAAACACCACCTTTTGAAATTAATTACGAGGCTTTGGATATTGCTTTGCAATTGTGTTTTATCTTCAATGCAAAACCAGTTGACGAAATATATGTAATTCGAAAGCATCAACTCGACGGGAGCGTCCCAAGCGGATTTCAAAGGTCTGCTCTTATTGGTGTTGAGGGAAGCGTGAAATTCAAAGGGAAGGACATTGCTATCAGCGAAATAATTCTCGAAGAAGACACAGCCAGAAAAATTAATGATGTGCACCACAAGAGAACATTTTACACCGATAGACTTGGCATTCCTCTTGTAGAGATTGTTACAAAACCAGAATTGCAGACACCGACCGAAGCAATGGAATTTTGCGAATTGCTTCGAAATTATTTGCTTGCTTCGGGTAGAGTTCGTCGGGAGAGTGGTGCCTTTCGCTTCGATTTGAGTGTCAGCATTACCGATGGGACAAGAATGGAAATTAAAGGAATTGATAAAATCCGAAAAATTCCTATTGTGGCTTACAATGAAGTTGTGCGTCAGTTGAACCTTCTCCGCTTGCGAGCGGAGTTGTTCAAACGTGGAATTTCTCCCGAAACATTTTCTTTCCGAACTTACAATTTATATAAGGTGTTGAAAAATACAAATTATTTCCCAATTGCTCGGGCTTTGGAAAACGGCGACGAGGTTCATTGTGTTCTACTACCACACTGGGCTGGCTTGTTGAAATGGAACACACAAAGGTATTCTGTTTTTGCACAAGAACTCTCCGACCGCATTCGAGTCCTTGCTTGTTTGACGGATTTACCAAACATAATTGCTTCCGACATAATCGACAACACTATTTCACGAGAGGAAATTGACAAAACAATCAAATTTATTGGTGCAACCGAAGAAGATGCTTTCGTAATTGTCTGGGGTAGCAGTGATGATGTCAAAATTGCAATAGACGAAATTGCAAATCGAGCATACGAAGCCACTCTTGGTATTCCCGCAGAAACGAGGAAAGCCTTGCCCGACGGAACAACTTCTTTCGAAAGATATTTGCCTGGACCAAATCGATTGTATCCAGACACAGACCTGCCAACCATAATAGTTGAACCAGCACGCATTGAAAGAATAAAAATTACAAAACCAGAGGATTTTGCTCAACGAATGAAATGGTGCAAAGAACAACAAATACCCGATGAGTTAGCAAAGAAACTTGCATTGTCCAAGCATTATCAATTGGTAAAAGAGTTGGCAAAAGAGTTGGAATTGTCGCCTCCCTTTGTTGCGAAAGTGTTAATTGGTTCATTTCAATGGCTTGAAAGGCGAGGATACAATCTTCAAGAACTATCGGTTGAAAAAGTAAAGGAAATATTTCGATTTTACCAAGAAGGGAAAATTCTTGATGATGGTATTAAATATGCTTTGGAACTTATTCTTAAGGGGAAAGAGCAATATTTGTCCAGTTTGCTTTCCCCAGCAAACGAACAAGAAATTTTGAATGCATTTAATCACGCAAAAGTTACGATTAAAACCACAGTGATTCGCCATCCAGACAAACTTAAAGAGATTGCAATTAGTTTGATAATGGAACAACTTCGAGGTCGTGTAAAGGGTGGTTTGATTAAGCAGTTTGTAGAGAAAAATTGGGACAGATAAATGGATTTGGTCGAAGGAGGCTATAAGGGCTTGGCTTTGGAAATATTGAAAAATTTCGGAATTGATGTTTGGAGCGAAGTTAAATTAAAGACCCAAGAGACTGAATTTGTAGGGATTGTTCTCCCTCGAAGTCAAAAAGGGGACGACCGACATATTGTTTTGAAATTGCGAAATGGATATAATGTTGGAATAAAAGTCGACAAAATTCTTTCGATTGAATTACTTGGTCAAAAGGAAACCAAGCCGACAACTAACTTCAGGGAAAGATTACACGACCCAAGGAAACCAACTGTGAAATTGAACAGTACTGGTGGGACAATCGCTTCCCGTTTGGACTATAGAACTGGTGCAGTCGTGCCAGCCTTTGAACCAGAAGAACTTTACGAATTTATTCCAGAAATTACCAACTTTTGTAATCTTCACACTGAAAAACTTTACAGCGTGTTGAGCGAGGATATTGGTCCGAAGGAATGGATTGGAATTGCCAACGCAGTAGCAAGAGATATCGAGGCTGGTTATCATGGAATTGTTATTGCCCACGGTACCGATACAATGCATTTCACTTCTTCCTTGCTTTCATTTATGATTCAAAACCCGCCAATACCCATTGTTATGGTTGGTTCGCAACGTTCGAGCGACCGACCCGCCTCGGATGCTCCTTTAAATTTAATTTATAGCGTCAAAACCGCTTCCGAATCGGACATTGCCGAGGTTACGGTCTGTGCTGTTGGTCCCGTTTCCGATTCCTATGGTTTGTTGCATAGAGGCACAAGAGTTAGGAAAATGCATTCTTCCCATCGTTCGACTTTCCGAACAATTGGGGATATTCCGCTTGCTCTTGTAAGCAAGGAGAAAATCACCCCGTTACGAAAAGATTACAATCGAAGACGCAAAGATAGAGCCTTTAACGCAAAAATTACATTCGAAGAAAAGGTCGCATTGATTTATCATTATCCAAATATGAAGCCCGACGTCATCGAGGCATTAATAGATAATGGTTATAAAGGAATAGTTATCGCTGGTAGTGGTTTGGGACACGTCAATAACCAGTTGTATCCCGCTTTAAAAAAAGCCCACGAGAAGGGCATTTTCATTCTTATGACAGTTCAAACGCTTTGGGGCTATGTTCAAATGTATGTTTACGAAACTGGTCGGGAAATTATGTCGCTCGGAGTTGTGCCTGCAGAAAATATGCTTCCAGAAACTGCATATATGAAACTTTGCTGGACGCTTGGGCAGACCACAAACCCAGAGCAAGTCAAAGAAATTATGTTAACACCGATTGCTGGTGAAATTACCGAAAGAGAACCAACCAATGCATATCTTATCTTTCAAGGTGGGATTCCAGAAATCGAAGAATTTATATCTAAATTAAGAATGTAGTTGGTCGATTTAATTGCAACTTTGATACTTCTTCTTAACAGAAGAGAATTAAATATTTATCCACTTCAAAGAACTAAAAAAGAAAATGGAAGTAAATTGCCACAACTAATATTCCAATGATATTGAGTGTAATCCCGACTA
The DNA here is from genome assembly GCA_013414795.1 of Candidatus Kapaibacterium sp. Classification (GTDB taxonomy): domain Bacteria; phylum Bacteroidota; class Ignavibacteria; order Kapaibacteriales; family UBA2268; genus Naka2016. The sequence goes on along the minus strand of CP058732.1, from coordinate 685,953 downwards.
CTGCCATTTCCGAAATTTTCAATTTTCCAGTGCTAAAAACAATTGCATTTGGTGGGGTTGATATCGGAAGCATAAAGGCAAGCGAGGAGGAAATTGTAGCGGGTATCATAATTTTGATTGGTGGAATTCCAAGCACTTGGGAAATCGAAGCAACAATCGGAAGGAAAGTCGAGGCAACCGCTGTGTTCGAAGAAAATTCAGTTGTTGCTACAATAATGATGCAAACGAGCAGAATGATTAAAAACCCAGACAAATGGGTATATCCGACCAATGCTTGAGCAAGATAATCGGAAAGCCCAGTAATTTCGAAACCGTTGGCAATAGCAAAACCACCGCCAAAGAGTAAAATAATATCCCACGGAACTTTTTTCAAATCATCGATTTGCAAAATTCTTGCTTTCGATTGAAAATCATTGGGTAAAATGAAAAGCAAAAGTGCTGAAAAAATTGAAACTGTTGAATCATCCACAAATTTCGATAGTCCCAGTAAATCAGCCCATCCTGGAATAACAAGAAAACCCAAATCGATTGTGGTTCGGAAAATCCAAAGCAAACAAGTTGCAACAAAAACAACTAATGTAATTGCTTGGCTTGTTGTAAGTTTAAGCCGATTGCTAATTTCGTTCTTTAAAACATTGGAGTTAACAATTTTATTCGGTAAATTCCAAAAAAATATAACTCGAAGTAAAAGATATTCAAAAAGCAAAAGAATAAAGGAAAGTGGTAAGGCAATTGAAAGCCATTTGGAAAAAGTAATTTCGGGTAGGTTTGGGAAATTTATGGAATAAATTTTGTGAAATATCAAATTGGGTGGGGTTCCAATTAAAGTGGCTATACCGCCAATTGAGCAAGAGTAAGCAATTCCGAAAAGTATTGCTTTTGAAAATCTATTTTTAAATACCTCTGGTAACTCACTGGCAAGGTTGTTAGTTATAGAGATTGCGATTGGGAGCATAATTAATGCAGTAGCGGTGTTTGAAATAAACATTGACAAGAACCAGGAGGAAAGAGCAAAAGCAAGGAAAATGCCATCTTTGGTTTGACCAAGTAGTTTCAAAAGATTTAAGGCAATTTTACGGTGCAAACCCGTTTTTTCAATTGCAATTGAAATTATAAACCCGCCGAGAAAGAGGAAAATTGTGGAATTGAAGTAATTTATCGATACTTGATTGGCGTTGGAAATATTAAGTATTGGGAAAAAAACAAGAGGTAACATTGCGGTAATTCCAATCGGAAGTGCTTCTGTTAACCATAATATTCCCATAAGCACTATCATTGCGAGCATATGGGAAATTTGTGGTTTCGACGGAACTAAAGGGAAAATCAAAAGCAATGTAAAAATTGCCAGCGAAAGTGCAAACCATTTGAATTTCATATCTATTCCAGGAAATCTCTTTTCAAATTAAACAATTCTTGTTTGTACATCTCAACGATTTTGCGTGCCACTTCCTTGTTCTTTTCTGATTTTTCGGGAAGAAAATCCAAATTCAAATTGTCTATGGTTATGTAATCTATGTTAAAGTTCATAAAATCGCCAATTTTTGTAGATTTTAAAATTGGGGTTATGCCAAAATAAAGATATTCCAGAAATTTTGTTGGCGAAGACACCTCGTTGAGTATGTGGTCATCACGTAGGACAAAGCCATAGTGTGCAATATCGTAGTAGTTTCCAAGTTCTTCGGGGGGAACAGTTGAAATGAATAAATTTTCTCTTGGAAAAAGCCCGTATTTTTTTGCCAAATCGGTCATTTCTTTTACATTGCCAGTCAAAAGTATGAACTTGTAGTTCTTGTTGTCTATTAACTTTTGAATGATTTGCATCATCAAATCAATTTTCTGCCAAACTTCTGTACTACCAGAATAAATAAACACAACATCATTTGGAGACAGGTTGAATTTTTTGGCGATTTCTTCGGTTTTTCTTGGGTCAAACTGTTCAAATATTTTGGCAGTACAAGTTGGTATAACATATCTTTTGGCTTTGATTGTAAACGGATATTTTTTAAGGAAATACTCTTCGAAACGTTTTGAAACGTATACAATCATTTTAGTGTGTTTAAGAAGTTGTTTTTCGAACCAACCGAAAAGCCGAGAATTGTACTTTTCTCCTTTGTATTCCAATTCTTCTTGGAATGTTCCGTGAAGTTCAAGGCATACCAAAGATTTTTTGATTCGAGTAAAAAATAAATGGGGTATAATTCTGAAACCTGAATAAACTGAATGAATGTAAATTCGGTTGGAACTATTGATAAGTTTGATAATATCGCAAAAATTCAAAAGGTAATGAGCCTGAACGATAGTTACGTTATCAAAATGGATAACTTTTTTTTTAAAATAACTGAAGAAACGTATATCGAGATAAACACGCTCGCAGTCGGAAAATAGATTGTCAATCTCTTTAATGCGTTGTATAAACCCTTCCTTCAATCTGTTTTTGTCGGGGTAAACAGATATGAATAACAATTTTTCCATTATCGATAATCCAGTCGAATTTTCTTACGAATGTATTTTGTTTTCCCAATGCGGATTTCGCCAATGTAATCACCACGGGGTAACAGTTTTCCATTGTCGTCTCTACCGTTCCAGTAGTAACGATATCTGCCAGGGGGCTGTGTCGTATTTACAATTGTTGCAACAAGTAGTGCTTTTTCTGAATAAACAGCAACACGAACGTCTGTTTCGACGTCGAGTTCGTATTCCAACCAAGGCGAAACATCTTCGATTAACCCAAGGAGTCCACCGATTGTAGAAAACGGAACTTTAATTCCAAAAGGTTTATATATTGGAACATAGGGAATATATTGTGATTGCATTAAACCATATTGATACATAGTAACTTCTTGTCCCGAAGGAAGATAGAACTCCTGGGGGACTTGTAAATTTCGTTTAGCAACCTCCTGGTCGGTCAAGCCGAAGAGTTTCTTCTGTATCATTATTTCACGTTCGAGCAGTTTCATATCTGCATAAAGTCGGGCGGAAGGTGGTATCGACAGCCGTTTTGCTCGTAGATATGCACTATCTTGTTCTGGTAAGTATATGTAATTCAAGGGACCTGGTAGAATTATTGAATCTTGGATTGTTTTGGTTTTGGATGTATCCAATGGCACTTTAAAAGGTGCTTGTGCCAAAGCAAAATTGCCCCAAACGAAAAAAAACAACACAAAGCAAAAAAGATAATTTATTAGCCCCAACTTCCTTAATTCTTTGTAATAAATTACAAATTTACACAATAATTTACATATATTTGAATTTGAATTGAGAGGAAAAGAATATGTTTTCGCAACCAGTTATTTTTAAGGAACTTTTCAAAGGTTTCACAGTTCTTCGTTGGAACGATAAACTTCGACCAGTTGAGTTTATTGAAATGGACAAGCACGCACACAAAATGATAATCGCTTGGTGTCTTGCAAAGTATGAAGAAAGAAATGGAATAAGTGTAAACTGGGAGAACATTATCAAAGGCGGTGTTTACGAACTTCTTCGCAGAATTGTAATACGAGATATTAAAAGTCCAATTTTCTTCAAAATTAAAAAGGATTACAAAGATGCTTATCGTAAATTGAATCAATGGGTATTGAACTATTTCGAGCAGTTAAATTTAGACAAAACATTGCTCGAAGAATTACGCTTGTACATCGTCGAAGACGACTTGGTCGACGATTTTAGCCGTTACATTCTCAATGCAAGCCACAAGTATTCAAGTTACCTGGAATTTCTACTAATTAAGCAAATCAATCCATATGGTTACGAAATTGAAAAAATCGACCGAGAAATGTTGAAGGATATCGAGCAATTTCTTGAACTCGAGGGTATTCGAAGACTTATAACCAAGCAGAAAATTTCTGATTTCGTCGAACTGTGCGGGCAACTTCGCTTCCAAGTTCGCTGGTCGCAAACACCACGCATACCAAGAACTTCTGTGCTTGGACATTCGATGTTTGTAGCTTCTGCGACATACTTTTTGACACGGGATAACAATCCTTGTCCACGTAGGCTTTATAATAACTTTTTTGGTGGTTTGTTCCACGATTTGCCAGAAGCAGTTACTCGGGATATTATTTCCCCAGTTAAGACCTCTTCCGAGGATTTCGAAGCGATTATCAAAGATATCGAAGATGAACTTGCCGAAAAAGAAATTTATCCATTGTTGGAACCTGAATGGGTACCAGAAATTCGCTATTTTACTCAAAATGAGTTCAACAATAAGATAGTTAAAGAGGGAGAAATTGTAAATGTTGAAACTGTAGATGAAATTACAAATAATTACAACCAAGACTTGTTTAATCCCTATGATGGACAATTAATTCGTGCAGCGGACCATATGTCCGCTTTTCTCGAAGCCAAAAGTTCAATTGACTATGGTATTAGTTCAAACGATTTACAATCTGCTATAAAAAATCTACGGAACCAATACCAAAAGAGAATTGGGAATATAAATTTTGGAGATATTTATAATGAATTGTGACAATGCAAAGAGAAATTTAGTTTCCTCAATCACCAATGATTTCATCAATGGCAGTATGACGATAACGCAAAATGCACTTGAAGGTTTATTACATATAATAAAGATTTGTCCAAGTATTTCGCAAAACGAGTTTTTTGAATTATTAGATGAAATAAAGAAAGCGAAACCTACAATGCAGGCATTGAGAAATATTCTTGAAATAATTGAAAAAAAGATTGTTACCAATCGTTCAATGACAATCGATAGAATTCTTTTCGAAACTATTCAAGATTTGCAGAGAGCGAAGGAATGGACAATTTCTAAAGCAATGAGATTTGTTTTAACCAATTTTAAGAATAGGGAATTATCTATTTTAACCACTTCGTATAGTTCGACGATAAATAAATTTCTCGAAAATTTAGCAAATTTAAAGAAAATACAACTTTGGGTGCTTAAATCCCAATTTCTGGGGTTCGATTATTCCGACCAAACATTTAAAAAAGCATTAGATTTGGGTATGCATTCCCAAGTGGTAGAAGAATCTCAATTAATAAATTATTCCTCCAAAATTGACTTTGCTGTTTCTGGCGCCGATTGCATTTCTTTGGGTGGGGGGATTGTTAACGGTACGCCAACATTGTCGATGGCACAATTTTGCTTTCGTCACAAAATTCCGTACTTTGTTATTTCTGAATCAATCAAGTTTGGAAAGGATTGTATCGTCGAAGATGGATTTGATTTAATTCCAATGAATTTGGTTAGTGGAATCTTCACCGACGTGGTTTTCACGCAGGAGCAAGGAATTATTGACTAATAAAGTTACGAAACAATCCCAGAGATGTAATCCTTCAAGTATTTGTTCTCGATTTCACTTTCTTTTAGCATAGATTTTACAATGTCCCCAATGGAAATCAATCCAACCAACACTTTGTTGTGAATTACGGGAACGTGGCGACATCTGTTTTGTGTCATAACTTTTTCAACATATTCGAGGTCGTCCTCGGGTTCAACAACTATTACTTGCCGAGTCATAACGTCTTTAACTTTTGTAGAAAGACAGTTCTGTGGATCTTTGGCAAGTTGTCGTATAATGTCTCGCTCGCTTATTATTCCGCTAATCTTGGCTTCAGAAGAAAGAACAAGAAGCACACCAATGTTGTTCGCAGAGAGAATTTTAACAGCGTCGCCAAGTGTTTTTTCTTCGCCGATAGTGAAAACCTCTGGTCCTTTGGTTTTTAATATGTCTTTGACTTTCATATTTAATGTTAGTTAATTCAAAAATGCAAAATAATAAAAAAGACAAAATTTTCTTTATTCATTTCGAACTAATGGAATATTTTTCTTAATTCGCTCCAGCATTTGGGTTTCAAGATAACCATTCGATTTCCAAAAATGCACTTGGTGGGTAACAAAGTCTTCGAAACCACTCAACCTTCCAGTAAATGACAAATAAACAGTACCGTCTTTATTTTCTTTTACTTTAAATGTGTAGTTAATTCTTCCGTTAATCCAGATACCACCACGAATTAAGGGCATTTCATAACTGTATCGTTTTAGGACTTGGAATGTAGTATCTTTTCCCATAGCAAACACACAAAAATCGGACTTGAGAGTTCCAGAAAGGAAACCTTCGTCGTCTTGTTGATATTTTTCATAATTAATCATACAACCAATGTCATCAAGTGATTTTTTAATTGCACGCCAAACAACATCAAATGGCTCGGAAAAAGTTTCTTCATACTTCTCTTTGTAATATTTCAAGCGGTCGGGCAATTCCTCTGGTTTTTCTTCGATTTTACCTTTTTGAAACTCTTCTTGGAATTGGATTTGTTCTTCTTCCTCTTGCTTTTTCTTTTCTTCTTGAGCGTAAACGGAGAAATTAAAAGCAAAGAACAATGCTAAAACACTTAACAAACAAACCAGCCTTGTTTTCATTTTTCCTCCTTATTAAACATTTCAAATTTATGAAAAATTAAAAAATGATGGAACCGATAAATATGTTTTTTAAGCCAAATATTATTTTTATGAAAACATTTACCCTTTAAAACAACAAAATAAATACATACTAAAATTCCAGTTACATTGATAAATTTTCGCAAATAATTTTGTTTGTTTAAAAAACTTGAGGTAAAAAATGAAATTCAAAACAGCAGAAGAGATTATGATTCCATTATACAAATATCCCAATATTCCAAAATGGTTCACAATTCGTCAAGCAATTCAACTTATACAGCATTTTACTATCAATGTTAATGGTAAAGAGTCGCTTCCAAGAAGTGTTTTTGTTACTGACGAGGGGAATCAAGTTGTTGGAATGATTCGTCGTAGGGACATTCTTCGAGGGCTTGAACCCCACGGTTTCTTTGGTCGTAAAGCCCACCATCCAAAACTTTACGTAGAAATCGAACCCGATTTGAATTTGATTGAAGTTGCATACGACCATTTGTGCAATCGATGTTTAAAACAAGCAGACGAGCCAGTCGAAAAGTATATGACACCAATTGAACATACTTTGAATTACGACGACCATCTTCTGAAGATAATATATATGATAGACATAACGGGATTGAGCCACCTTCCAGTTGTAAAAAATAATGAGGTTATCGGTGTGGTTCGAACAGTTGAAGTTCTCGGTGAAATTGCAAAAATGTTAGAAATTGAGTAGGATATATGAAGAACTCAAAGAATCAAAAAATCAATGGCAAAGTTGGACAAAAGAAGTTTTATCTTAAGCCTAAAGTTGAGAGAAAAATTGATTACAAACGATGGTTTTTTGCTTTTTTAGGTTTTGGATTATTCCTTCTTTTTTATTTTCTCCCGCCTTTTCCGAGCGTGACCGACCCATTGGGTAAAACTTTTCAATTAACCTATCAGGGCAAACTTGCTCTTGGTTTGTTCCTTTGGGCTGGGATTTGGTGGGTATTCGAAGTTGTGCCAATTGGAATTACCTCGATTTTAATCGGTGTCGTACAGGTTCTGTTTTTAATCCGTGAACCTCGGGTTGTTTTTACTGATTTTTTCGACCCAAGTGTGTGGTTCATTTTTGGTTCCTTGATAATTGGTCTATCTTTCCAGAGAACAGGAATCACACAGCGGATGGCATATCGAATGCTTAAAATAGTTGGGGAAAAAACCACGAGTATTTATCTTGGAGCATTCGCAATAATTGGAATTTTGACATTGATTATGGCACACACAGCAGTTGCAGCAGCGGTCTATCCAATACTGATGACCATTCACGCACTTTACGAGGAAAATGAACAACCCACGAAATTCGGCAAAGGTTTGTTTATCGGAATGGCATATACCGCTGGGGCTGGAAGCATTGTAACCCTATTAGGTGCTGCTCGGGGTCCAGCAGCCATAGGTTTCTTCAAAGAAATCACCTCTTCTCCAGGGATGCCCGGGCGGGAGATTTCCTTTTTTGAATTGACTTATTATATGCTTCCTATTGGCTGGTTGATGATTTTAATAATTTGGGCATACATTTCAATAGTTTACAAGCCCGAGAAAAAGACAATCGAGGGATTGCGTGAGCGAGTCGAGCTATTGTCTGAAAGGATGGGGAAGTTTACGAAAGAGGAGACAATAACTCTTATAATTGTGCTTGGGGCTGTTTTGCTTTTAATACTTCGTTCGTTCATTCCAGAATTGAAATTTTTGGACAAAAGTGCTATAATGTTATTACCAACAATTCTATTGTTCTTATTGAATATTTTAAAAGTTAAAGATTTAGAAGATGTTCCGTGGAATATAATTTTGCTTTTTGGCGGGGCAATGTGTATTGGTTTCTGTTTGTGGCAAACTGGTGCAGCCAATTGGCTTGCTGTTAACTGGTTGGTTATGTTCAAGAATGCCCCCTGGCTCGTTTTTGTTGTGTCTATCGCTTTGCTTGTACTAATCCTGACTAACTTTATTATGAATGTTGCAGCAATAGCAATTACATTACCAATATCTTTGGTGATTGGAAAATATCTTGGCGTTGCCCCCGAAGTTATTCTTTTTGCATCGTTGGTAACTGCTGGTATGCCTTTTTTACTTTTAATCGGTGCCGCACCAAACGCAATCGCTTACGAGAGCAAACAGTTTACAAGTGGTGAATTTTTCCGCAATGGAATCATTATGAGTATTATTTTAATGATAGTTTTAACACTTTTCGTCGCTTACATTTGGCCTTTGATGGGAATGCCAGTTTTAATTAAGTAATTATTTATCTTTAATAATAGAAAAATCTCCACGGGAAACAGCATCAGCGACAGCAATAAGTTGTGAAAAGGAACTTTTGAGCGGCTTAATTACAAAGAAATACGCCACAAAAATAGTTAACAAAATTAATACTGAAAAAACAATAATCACGATATTTTTAAGATTATTGATTGAACTATTTATACTTATTAAATTTTGATCTACTTTCTCTTTTGTTTTAAGATGCATATCTGTCAAATAATTACGAACCTTTTCGAGATTTGGTGTTGTTTCTTCTTGATATATTTTAATTGCTGTTTCAACATCTCCCCGATTGATTGCTTCAACAATTTTTGCACCACTTGCGTGAATTAGTTTATGTGGTTCCTCTAATTTCTCGAAAGGTTCTTTTAGAAAATCGGGCGGGGAATAGGAGTAATACCATTTTCCTAAGTCGCATTTGGTGTGGTCAAGTGCCTTAGTAAATGGTTTCTTCATTAGGATAGTTCCAACGCCAAGTGCCTCTGCCCAGGCATAATGCTGAATAGTAAGCGTTCCAAATTTTGCTTGAAGTTCGGGTAATTTTTCTACTTCAAGGATTAATTCGCTAACTCGAAAAGAAACCCAAAACAGTAAAGCTGCAACTAAAATGAGGATTGCTGAAAGAGCAGAAATTCCAATAGTAAGTTTTGTTGAGATTTTCATTACATCACCATAAATTTTAAATTTTGCTAAAAGGCAAGATAAAAAATTTTTTTCAGACTATCAAAATTAATTTTTTAATAAATCACAATGGAAAGTTTGGAAATTTTGACTCAAGTCAATCTTGTTTATTGACCCTTTTTGGAATACTCCATAAACAGCAGAACCGCTACCAGAAAGAGAAGCAAATTGTGCCCCTAATTCGTAAAGTTTCGATTTAATTTCACCAAGAGCGGGAAATTTTGGGAAAAGGTATTTTTCGAAGTCATTCGAAAAATATTCTTTAAAAGTTGATAAGTCCAAGAGCGAATTAATGACCTTTTGAATATTTGTTGGTTTTTTGGGGATTAGATTTTCTATTAGGGAATAGGCGTATGCCGTAGATATTTGAAAATTTGGATATACGACAAGAATATCAAAATCGAATGGGAAATCTATTGGCTCGATAATATCGCCTATCCCCGAAACTAACGATGGGCGTGGGTCGATAAAGAAAGGGACATCGGCTCCTAATTTCCGAGCCAGTTCAATTAATTGCTCCTTATCAAGGTTTAACTTGAACAATTCATTCAACGCAAGCAAAGTCGTTGCAGCGTTTGAACTTCCACCCCCCAAACCAGCGCCAATTGGTATTCGTTTAACAAGATGGATATGCAAGGAATTAATGTTAATTTTGTATTTGTTTTGTATTAATTTTATTGTTTTGTAAATTATATTTTCTTTAAATTGTATTTCAATATTGTTTGGTTCAATTGTGATTGTGAAATTGCTTGCTGTTTTGAAATGAATTTCGTCGAATAAAGTTATTGGCAAGAAGATAGAATAGATATTATGGTAACCGTCGGGCCTTTTTTCGAGTATTTCGAGTCCCAAATTGATTTTGGCGTAGGATTTGTAAACATTATTCATTGGTAACTATGCTTAAATTTGATGGAGTTAAAATAAATCTTAAAGATATAAACGAAAAACTCGAGCCAGTTGAAAAATACGACGAAGTGCCGTTTTCTGTTGAAATTTGGCGAAAGTTGTTCCATCTTGTATCCTTATCGATACCAGTAATATATACATTCGTTACCAGAGAATTTGCCTTAGTTGTCTTGTCCATAATTACAATTTTAGCAATTTTCATTGACTTGATGATTAAGAAAGACAATATCGTACGAGTCATAATTTACAAGATATTTGGCAAGTTGTTTCGTAAGTACGAAAGACAAAATTTTGTGTTTAACGGGGCAACTTGGATGTTGATTTCCGCTACATTGAATGTGATTTTGTTCCCCAAACTTGCGACAATTACTTCGTTCTACGTCTTGGTTATTTCTGATGCTTGTGCTGCTTTGTTTGGAAAGAGATTTGGTAGAACTAGATTTTTGAATAAAAGTCTTGAAGGATTTTTGGCTTTCATATTAAGTGGGTTTGTGGTTGTCACTTTGGTTTGGTTGGGTTTTGGTCTTCCATTGGGTTTCCTATTGAGTGCATATGTCGGAGTTATTCTTGCTGGAATTGTAGAATCGTCGTCAGCATTTCTTCGAATAGACGACAACCTTGGTGTACCGCTTGCGATTTCTCTATCCTTGGTTGTGGGCTCAGCAATTGCAAAAGCAAACGGTTTAGGATTTATAAATCTTTTGTAGTATGCGTCTTGAAGAAATCACCACCGAGTTTATCAGGAAATTTAATCATCGAATCGAAGGAAAAGTGCGTTTCCACGAGGTGGATTCATTTGGCGTTGTCCATAACCTGGTTTACTTCTATTGGATGGAAATTGCTCAAACAGAATATTTTGAGAACCTTGGCTTCGAGGTAAACCCCGAAACTTTTACAAAACAATTTCCGTTGATGAAAGTACACAACGAGATAGATTACTTTTCACCTTTGCGTCTTGGAGAGAAATACCAGGTTTTGACACGAATAAGTTGGATAAGAAATTCTTCTTTTGAATATCAGAATTTAATTTTGAATGGTAACGGTGGTGTAGCTGCCTTTGGAAAATCAATTTTGGTGCACTTAGATTCGAGTACTCTCGAGTCGGTGAAACTTCCAACAAGATTTGTTGAACTTGTTCGTAATTTTGAAGGTGGGTATGTTGAACAATATGAAGATTTGAATGGACCCGAGTGAGTATCGGAGTCTTGTTGAATCCTACAAGAATATTCAAGTTATAGGCGAGCAAAAATTCGAATCCTACCCAGAAGAGACCAAAATTGCAGCATTTTCGATTGTTGACGAGGAAAATTTTGATTATGCTGTAACTTTCTTCAATTTCCTTGCCCAAATTTTCAAAAGCGATTGTGATTTCGGTTTCATCAATGAAGAACTTGACGAAGAGAATCTCATAAGTCTACGTGAAGGAATTTCCGATTCCGAAGTTGTGATTTTTGCTTTTTTTGTTCAATCAGATGTTTTAGACGACGACGACAAAATTATTAAATTCAATAACATTTTGGAGAATCTTTCAAACTCTAAGAAATCAGTTGGTGTGTTCTTTTCGCCTAATCATATTCCCGAAGAACTGAACATTCCGATAAAGATAAATTTACCAACGATGGACCAACCATCGATTGCCGCTGCTGCAATGTATCTTGCTGGGCGGAAACCATATTAGAATTTTTCTCTATAATCTCGCTTTTTTTGCAAAGCGGGTTATTGCTATTTTCGATTTTTTTGAATAAAATATATGAATTATAAATTTATTTCTAAGACGAAAAAGTGGCTCTTCGTGGCTTTGGGATTTATTTCTCTCGGGTTAGCGGTGTTAGGAATTTTTCTGCCAATTCTACCGACAACACCATTCCTATTGCTTTCGGCATATTTTTTCACAAAAAGTTCGCCTAAACATTATAACTGGCTTCTTTCGACGAAGCGTTTTGGAAAGATTATTCGCGATTACAGAGAAAGGAAAGGCGTGGTGCTTCCGATAAAGATTTATGCAATTTCTTTGCTCTGGCTTACGATACTTATAAGTGTTGTATTTGTTGTCGATATTATATATCTTGACATACTTTTGTTAACAATAGCAACGGTAGTAACTTACCACATATTGAAATTAAAAACTTTGTCTACTTGAATTAAAAAATTTATCCAACTTTTGAACGAAAATATTCGATTGTTCGGAGTAATCCTTGTTGGCGTGGAACTTTTGGCTCCCAATTTAATAACTTCCGTGCCAGGGAAATATCTGGTTGTCGCACTTTCGGGTCGTCTTCTGGCAACTCTTTGAATACAATTTGACTTTTGCTATTACAAAGTTGAATAATCTCTTTTGCTAAATCGAGAATCGAGATTTCGTCTGGATTGCCAATGTTTACTGGTTCGTGGTAGTCCACAAATAGCAAGCGAAAAATTCCTTCAATAAGGTCATCAACATAGCAAATCGAACGGGTTTGAAGTCCAGAACCAAATACTGTGACATCTTCGTTATGCAATGCTTGGGTAATGAAGGCTGGAATTGCTCGCCCATCGTTAATACGCATTCTTGGACCATAAGTGTTGAAAATTCTGACGATGCGGGTATCGACGTTGTGGTATCGATGGTATGCCATAGTTAATGCCTCAGCAAATCTTTTAGCCTCGTCGTAAACGCCGCGAAGTCCAATCGGGTTTACATTGCCCCAGTAATCCTCGGGTTGGGGATGAACAAGAGGGTCGCCATAGACTTCGCTTGTGCTTGCAAGGAGAAAGCGTGCGCGCTTCTCCTTCGCCAGCCCGAGCATTTTGTGTGTTCCAAGCGAGCCGACTTTGAGCGTTTGGATTGGTAGACGCAGGTAGTCGATTGGAGACGCGGGAGAGGCAAAATGGAGAACAAAATGGACATCGCCAGAAATATGTGTGTAGTTTGTAATGTCGTAGTGGATGAATTTAAACTTCGGATGACCAAAGAGATGGGCTATGTTATCTGCCGAGCCAGTAATCAAATTGTCGATTGCAATAACTTCGTCGCCATTTTCGATGAATCTGTCACAAAGATGGGAGCCGAGAAACCCGGCTCCCCCTGTAATTACAACTCGTGCCATAACTTACAAACTTTCTATAACATTTTTAATATGCATTTGTACTTCCGTTGCTAAATCTTGCAACTTTGGGTTTTTAATTGCCATCATTGATGCAATTGGGTCGATTCCCGATACTTCCACAAGGTTGCTATCAATTTGGCGAACAACAATATTGCAAGGCAACATCAAACCAATATGCGGTTCTGTGGTAATCGCTTTTAAAGCAAAATGTGGGTTGCACGCTCCAAGAATTTTGTAAGGCTGAATTTCAACGCCAACCTTCTCTTTTAATACCTCTGAAACAAAGATTTCGGATACAATACCAAAACCTTTTTCCTTTAATGCATTTGTTACTTTTTCAATTGCCTCGTCGAATGAAACATTTAAAGTTTTTGCAAAAAAGTAACTCATATTTCCTCCAAATTATGAACATCCAGTTGTGGTTCCACAATCTTCACAGACGGAACAAGTCCCACTTCTTCGCATTCGAATCGAGCCACAAGAGGGGCAAGTTTCACCAGTGTAGCCCAAGCCCTGAGCGGCGCTTGCAAGCGTAGTCGCCGGCCCTTCGACAGAACTAATTAGCTGGTCAACAGTGATTAGTTCTTCCTCTTGATTTCCCGCCTGGTTTGTGGTTTCGTGATGATTGTGGTTACCTTCGTTGTGGTTTTCTATTTGTATTTCTTTTTTAGTCGGAGAAGCAGTGTTATCTGCCTGTGTTTGTAGTTCTTTGGGTGGCATATCTTCGTCGACTGCTTTTTTATGGACAAAGTCCTTTCGTCCCAGATAATCATATCCCAAAGAACGGAAAACATAATCGAGAACAGATGTTGCGTATTTTATTGCTTCGTGACCAACTACTGGTCCAGATGGGTCGAAACGTGTAAAAGTGAATGTATCGACAAGTTCTTCCAATGGCACTCCATACTGCAAAGCCTTGGAAGCAAGAATTGCAAAACTATTAAGTAGCCCACGGAAAGCGGCTCCTTCTTTATACATATCGATGAATATTTCTCCAAGCGTACCATCTTCGTATTCACCGGTGCGGAGGTAGATTTTATGCCCGCCAATACTTGCTTCGCGAATCCATCCTTTGCGGCGTTTAGGTAATTTCCTTCGTTCGAGTTTAAAAGGCACTGTTTGCTGTGTTTGCTGCGCCTGAAGATTTTGGACAATTTGGGTTTGCACTTCTGCTGGTCCTTTTGTTTCGTCGAGTGTTTCTTCGTCGCCAAGCATAACGATTTCGTCGAAACCTTCGTAAGCAGTTGTGCTCAAAGGTTGAGAAAGTTTCGAACCATCGCGGTAGATTGCAATGGCTTTCAACATTAGTTTCCAAGCATCGAAATAAACTTTACCAATGTCGTCGACGCTTGCTTCTGATGGCATATTGACGGTTTTCGAAATTGCTCCCGTGATGAATGGTTGAGCAGCAGCCATCATTCGGACGTGTGCCATATAGGGAATGAAACGAGTACCTTTTTTCCCACACTTTACAGCAGTATCAAAAATGGGCAAATGCTCGGGTTTTAAATGTGGGGCTCCTTCGAGCATCATTGTTCCACAAACGTAATCGTTTGCAACTTCTATTTCATATTCAGTAAATCCCAAAGCCGAGAGCAAGTCGAATTTCGGATCGTTCAATTGTTCGTCGGAAAATCCAAGACTTTTTAGGAAATCTTCCCCAAGAACGAATTTGTTGAAAGCAAATCGTAAATCGAATACGTTGTCGAGTTGCTTTTCAATTAAATCAATTTTATCTTGGGTAAAGCCTCGTTCCATCAATGATTTATGGTTAATAGTCGGACAGCCAATTAAGGTTCCGTGCCCTTTGGTATATTTTTCGATTTCGTCAATTTGCTTTTCGGTGTAACCAAGTTTGACTAAGGCTTTATGCACAGATTGGTTTACGATTTTGAAATAGCCGCCGCCAGCCAGTTTTTTGAACTTAACAATGGCAAAGTCTGGTTCGATTCCCGTTGTGTCGCAATCCATAATCAATGCAATGGTACCAGTTGGTGCAATTGCAGTTACTTGGGCATTTCGATAGCCATATTTTTCGCCAAGTTCAAGGGCTTCGTCCCAAACTTGCCTCGCTGATTTAAGTAGGTATTCTGGACAATATTTAGGATTTATTCCCATTGGTTTGATTGTCAAGCCCTCGTATTCATTTGGTCGAGCATTGTATGCAGCGCGTCTATGGTTGCGAATAACTCGTAGCATATCTTCTCGGTTTTCTTTAAACCGAGCAAATGGACCCAATTCCTTTGCCATTTCTGCACTAGTACGATATGCTTCGCCCGTCATAATAGCAGAAATTGCTCCGGTGATTGCAAGGGCTTCGGGCGAGTCGTATGGAATTCCTTGTACCATTAACAAAGTTCCAAGATTTGCATAGCCCAAGCCAAGAGTTCGGAATTCGTAACTCAACTGTGCAATGCGTTTAGACGGGAATTGAGCCATTAGTACCGAAATTTCCAGAATAATTGTCCAGATTCTTACAGCGTGACGAAATTCGTCAATCATAAATACGCCTCGTTCCTCATCGTAAAATTTAATCAAATTCAGACTTGCAAGATTGCAAGCAGTGTCGTCGAGAAACATATATTCGCTACAAGGGTTACTGGCGTTGATTCGCCCAGATTTTGGGCAAGTATGCCATTCGTTTATAGTCGTATCGAATTGCAGCCCGGGGTCGGCACTTTTCCAGGCAGCAAGACAAATCTTTTGCCATAAGTCCTTTGCCTTTAAGGTCTTGGCTATACCACCGCCCACGCGATATCGTAGTTGCCAATCTAAATCGTTTTCAACAGCGTGCATAAATTCGTTTGTTACACGAACACTGTTGTTAGAATTTTGTCCGCTGACTGTAACGTATGCCTCTCCTTCGTAATATGTGTCATAAACGTCAAAGTTAATTTCCTCGATTCCGTGTTCAACAAGCCGAAGGACACGATGGATGTAATTCAAAAGAACACCACGATGGAGCGCCTTTTGAATAAGTTTTTTCAGTTCCTTGTTGGTTTTGGGATTTGTTCCGCCTTTTTTAGCCGAATCGAAAATTGCTTTCAAAAAAACGGAATTTATTCTCGAACCAGTTACCAAGGCGGCAACTTTTTCCTCTTCTTTTGCTTTCCAATCAATAAATTGCTCAATGTCTGGATGATCAATGTCTACAATTACCATTTTGGCTGCGCGTCGGGTTGTTCCCCCGGATTTTATTGCCCCAGCAGCGCGGTCGTATATCTTTAAGAAACTCATCAAACCAGAGGATTTTCCACCGCCGGATAAGGGTTCGCCTTCGCCCCGAAGTGGTGAAAAATTAGTGCCCGAGCCACTACCGAATTTAAAAATTCGTGCTTCGCGTGTTACAAGGTCAAATATTCCACCCTCGTTCAAAAGGTCGTCCTTTATGCTTTGAATGAAACAAGCGTGTGGCTGAGGGCGAGTGTATGCGTCTTTGGATTCTTTTAGTTTTCCAGTTTCGGGCTCGACGTAGTAATGTCCTTGCTTGTGGCCCTTGATTCCATAAGCCCAAGCAAGACCAGTGTTGAACCATTGTGGTGAATTTGGGGCAGCCATTTGGTTTAAAAGCATATAAACAGTCTCGTCATAAAAGTTCTGTGCATCCTCTCCTGTGTCGAAATAGCCGTATTTTTCGCCCCAATAACGCCAAGTCCCAGCCAATCTATGGACTACTTGTTTGATGCTTCTTTCTGGTCCGAGAACTTGATTGCCATTAGAATCGTAAATGGGATTTCCTTTTTCATCAAATTGAGGGACGCCAGTCTTTCGGAAATACTTTTGAGCAAGGACGTCAGTAGCAACTTGCGACCAATGGGATGGCACTTCAATGTTCTCCATTTGGAAGACTATGCTTCCATCGGGATTTCGAAGGACAGAATTTCGCTTTGTGTATTTGAACAAGTCAAAAGGTGATTTAGCATTTTTGGTGAAAATTTTTTGAATTTTCATAACACCTCGAATTATTAAACAAATAGCTTATGTTTATAAAACAGTTAACAAAAGAACAAATTATCATCAATGTAATCGGTAAAATTAAAAAATTTTCAAAAGAAATTTATAGAAATTTTTGAATGGAATTGCAAAAAACTCATTTATAATTCATACAAAAAATTAATTTTCCTATGATTCCTTTTATCTTCTAAATAATCGTAATAGAACTTTTGTTAATTGACTTAAACTTTGCAACAAAAAAAAATACAGAATTTAATCTTATTTAATTTTAAATTTAAATTTACCTAATTTTACTTTTTGTTTAACTTCATTTTGGTGATTTATGAAAAGATTGCTTCAGGTTTCTGTAATTTTGGTGTTGTTCTTTTTGCCCCTCTCTTCTTACTCGGATATGCGTTCTTATGTTTGGACATACGAGTATATGATAATGGAACCAGGTCGTGCTGAAATCGAGCACTATTTGACAGTTTCATCTCAAAATCTAAAATCTATTAAAGGCCAAAGTTCTATAGAACATAAGTTAGAAGTTGAAGTTGGTATGACTAAACATTTCGACTTTTCTATCTACCAAAAGTTTGTTCAATTACCAGAAAAATCGTTTCAATACACAGGCTTCGACCTGCGTGCTCGTTTCTTAATTGGTGAGAAAAATCAATTCCTACTTGATCCTTTGATTTATGTCGAATATGGTTCGAATGCAACTTTCTCTGCGCACAAGTTGGAAACAAAATTAATTCTTGCAAAAGATATCGGCAGATTTAACTTTGTTTTTAATCCAATTTTGGAAATTGAATACGAGGACGAAACGGAATTTGTTTTCGAATATGCATTTGCCACAAGGTATGAATTTTCAAAGTTGTTTAGGGCGGGGGTGGAATTCAAAGGCGACAAAGATGTCCATTACATTGGATTTGTTTTTTCTCACGGTAAAGAAAATCTTTGGATTGCTGCCGCTCCAACTTTTATGTTTTCGAAAAACTTAAATAGCAAACCAGAATTTCAATTCAGAATGATTCTCGGTCTGGGCCTTTAACCCTTCAAGGCATTTAAAGTTGGACGAAGCCAACTTTTTTGTAAACTTTCTGCAGAGTACGGCTTGCCACTTGGCGAGCCTGCTCTGCTCCTTGTATTAAGACATTTCTAAGATAGTCTTCGTTTGCACGAATTTCTTTGTATCTTTCTTTGAAAGGACGAAGAAATTCAACTACACTTTCGGCAACTGCCTTCTTGAATTCGCCATAGCCTTTGCCAGCAAAATCTGCCTCGATTTGTTGAATTGTTTTTCCCGTTGCAATATGGTAAAGTGTGATTAAATTTGATATTCCCGGCTTGTCTTCGCGAAATAAAATTTCATTTCCAGAATCAGTAACTGCACGTTTAATTTTGTTAATTGTCTGTGCGTCATCATCTACAAGGAAAAGTACACCCGATTGGTTCTCGTCGCTTTTGGACATTTTTTTAGTCGGGTCTTGCAAATTCATAATTTTTGCACCAATTTTGGGAATGTATGGCTCGGGCACTTTGAAAGTCTCGGAGTAAAGGTGGTTAAATCTTTGAGCAAGATTGCGGGTCAGTTCCAAATGCTGTTTCTGGTCGGCGCCAACGGGAACAAGGTCTGCTTGATAAAGCAAAATATCCGCTGCCATTAGAACTGGGTATGCAAAAAGTCCGACATTTACATTTTCTGGAAATTTTTGTGATTTATCTTTGAATTGCGTCATTCTTGAACATTCGCCCATACCAGTAAAACAGTTCAAAACCCAAGCAAGTTGAGTATGCTCCGGAACGTGTGATTGTACGAAAATATGCGAACGCTCGGGGTCTATTCCAACTGCTAAAAAAGTTGCAGCAAGGTCAAGTGTCCATCGTCGCAACTTTGCTGGCTCTTGGCGAACAGTGATAGCGTGCAAATCTACAATTGTATAATAGCATTCATATTCGTCTTGGAGTTCGACCCAATTTCGCAATGCCCCTGTTAAATGACCAATGTGCAATCCGCCAGTTGGTTGCATTCCGCTTAAAATGACCTTTCGTTTCTCTGTCGTATCCATAAGTTGCATTTTTTAAAAACACAAAATTACCAAAATGTAACTTTTCCAGAGTATTAATTGACTTTTGCAATTTATTACTTAATTTTGCCAATTAAACCAATTATTAGAAAAAAAATAGGTTGCTTGTTATGAATTTCGAACCTTTTAAAATTAAAGTTGTGGAGCATATACCTCTTACTACAAGAGAATTTCGTGAACAAAAGCTACGCGAAGCGCATTACAATCTTTTCCTCCTTCGCTCCGATTACATTACAATTGACCTACTGACTGATAGTGGAACTGGGGCAATGAGCTCCAAGCAATGGTCAGCCTTTATGGATGGGGACGAAGCATATGCCGGTTCCCGTAGTTTTTACAAGTTTGAAGAAGTTGTTCGCAATATCACAGGCTTTAAGCACGTTATTCCTACTCACCAAGGGCGAGCGGCAGAACGTATCCTTTTTTCTTTTCTTGGTGGTAAAGGCAAATATATTCCGAGTAATACCCATTTCGACACAACGCGAGCCAATATTGAGTATTCTGGTGCAGAGGCTTTGGATTTTCCAACATCTATTGCATTTGAAACGGACAAGGTTGCAGATTTCAAAGGCAATATCGATTTAGACAAATTGGAAGAATTTCTAAAAAGCCACCCGCGTGAAGAGGTTCCTTTGGTGATGATTACTGTAACTAACAACAGTGGTGGCGGGCAACCAGTTTCGATGGAGAACATTCGAGGAGCGAGCGAAATTGCCCATAAATATGGTGTTCCCTTCTTTATCGATTGTTGTCGTTTTGCCGAAAATGCATATTTCATTAAGAAAAGGGAAAAAGGCTACGAAAAAAAATCTATTCTGGAAATTGCTCGCGAAATGTTTTCCTATGCCGATGGTTGTTTGATGAGCGCCAAAAAAGATGGTTTGTCCAACACTGGTGGGTTCCTTGCAACGAACATCGACGAGATTGCCGAAAAGGCGAAAGTTTTGTTGATTATTGGCGAAGGGTTTATTACTTACGGTGGACTTGCTCGCCGCGACCTTGAAGCCCTTGCTGTGGGGTTGATGGAAGCCCTGGACGAAAACTACCTGGAATATAGAATTAACCAAGTGAAATTCCTGGGGGATGAGTTGTTAAAACGGGACGTGCCAATTATTTTGCCCACTGGTGGTCACGCAGTTTATATCGACGCTAAAAGATTTGCGCCCCACATTCCCAATGAGCATTTCCCGGGCCAATCAATTGCTTGTGAAATATATCTTGAAGGTGGGGTTCGTACCGTTGAAATTGGTTCTTTAATGTTTGGGAAGTATGGCTCAAATGGTTCATTTGTTTCGGGTTCTCTTGAACTTGTTCGACTTGCGATTCCTCGCAGAGTTTACACCAATAATCATTTGACTTATGTGGCGGATGTAGTTGGCGAAGTTTACAAAAGAAAAGACGAGTTGAAAGGTATGAAGATAACCTACGAAGTTCCATACTTAAGACATTTTACTGCACATTTAGAATATATTTAATTTGTTTTTTAAAATTTGTTGAGTTATGGGCGATTTGAACAAACAGCAAATTGAAGAAAAAATTGAAAAAATGTTTCAATTGAAGCAAAAAGCACTCGAAGGAGGCGGAAAAGAACGTATAGAGGCACAACACAAAAAAGGAAAACTGACCGCTCGCGAAAGGATTGATTTGTTGCTCGACCCAGGAAGTTTTTACGAAATTGATATGCTTGTCCACCACCATTCACACGACTTTGGTTTGGATAAAAGTGTGTTCTTTGGCGATGGCGTAGTTACTGGTTATGGAACAATAGAAGGACGAAAGGTTTTCGTATTTTCACAAGATTTCACAGTGCTTGGCGGAAGTCTGGCTGCCGAACACGGACGTAAAATTTGCAAGATTATGGATATGGCAATGAAAGTGGGTTGCCCAGTGATTGGTTTGAACGACTCTGGCGGTGCCCGCGTGCAAGAAGGCGTAATTTCTCTTGGTGCTTACGCAGATATTTTCCTTAGGAACACTTTGGCGTCGGGTGTGATTCCACAGATTTCAGTAATTATGGGACCTTGCGCCGGCGGTGCGGTATATTCCCCTGCCATTACCGATTTTATAATTATGGTTGAAAAAACTTCTTATATGTTTGTAACTGGTCCAAAAGTAGTGAAAACTGTTCTCCACGAAGAGTATACATCCGAAGAACTTGGCGGCGCTGGGGTGCACGCTTCCAAAAGTGGTGTGGCACATTTTACCGCTAAAAACGACTACGAAGCATTGCAACTTGTTCGTAAATTACTCTCTTACATACCATTAAATAATAGCGAAGACCCGCCCTATTTGCCAAACGATGACCCATTGGACAGAGAGGACGAAGAGTTGAACTACATCGTTCCCGCAAATCCCAATCAGCCGTACGATATGAAGGAAATTATCCGTAGAATTGCTGACAACGGGGAATTTCTCGAAGTACACAAAGATTGGGCTCCAAACATAATTGTCGGTTTCATTCGCCTTGGTGGCTATTCAGTGGGCGTAGTTGCAAATCAACCAGCAGTACTCGCTGGGGTTCTCGATATTAACTCCTCGCGCAAAGGTGCTCGCTTTGTTCGGTTTTGCGATGCCTTCAACATTCCGCTGCTTGTCTTCGAAGATGTTCCTGGATTTATGCCCGGTGCCGACCAAGAATGGGGCGGAATTATTACAAACGGGGCAAAACTTCTTTATGCTTTTTGCGAAGCGACTGTTCCGCGCATTACCGTCATAACCCGAAAGGCGTACGGTGGAGCATACGATGTTATGAATAGCAAACATATTCGTGGCGATTTCAATTTTGCTTGGCCAACCGCAGAACTTGCTGTTATGGGACCAAAAGGTGCTGTTGAAATCATTTTCAAAAAGGAAATTGAAAGCGCTCCCGACCCCGAAAAGAAAGAGGAAGAACTTATTACCTTGTTCAATAAGAAGTTTGCAAATCCATACATTGCCGCTTCGTATGGATATATTGATGATGTAATCGAACCAAAGAAAACAAGAAAGATTTTGATAAATGCATTCAAATTACTTGAATCAAAAGTGGATACTAATCCACCAAAGAAGCACGGAAATATTCCATTATAAATTGGTTTGAATATGGCAAAAAAAAACAACAAACAAGAAGTACAAACCCAACAGCCGGGTTGTTCTAAAACTGGGCATTTCATTCACTTTCTGTTTTGTGTTTTTCTTTTTATTGGAGTAGCAAGTGGAAATGTTAAAAAATTCGACGCTTTGGATATCGCTGCATTGATTTATGCCTCGATTGGTGGGCTTTATTCTTCATTTAGAATTGCGAAACTCGCTAAAATTGAGAAAGAAGAAAAGGCAATAGCACAATTTCGGCAACTGGATTCAGTGGTTCTTTCCCTCGCAAAAGAAAATAAAGGATTACTGACCCCAGCGATTCTGTCTTTGAACGTCTCCGTTACTGTTGAGGAAGCAAAGAAAATACTCGATACTTATGTCGAACGTGGTATTGCCCAAATTGAAGTCTCCGAAGAAGGAATCTTTAAATACATATTTCCAGAATTACTTGAAAAATAGGTTTTGTTATTACTTATCCCGGGAAATTATTATTAATAGCCTTTTTTGATAAAAAATTTCAAATTTGTTCACAAATTAGTTATTTAGGTATTCCAATTGGAAGAATGTATATCGGAATTTCCTCTTCTTTCATATTAAGCAATTGTTTGATTCCTTCGTCATTGAAAGCTCCCACTGTTGTAGTTCCAAACCCAAGCGTCACGGCTTGCAGACATACATTTTGTGCTGAATGTCCGGCTTCCATATAAACGTACTGAATTCCCCTTTTGCCATATTTTACTGTTGTCCGCTCGAATATTGCAGAGATTACAATTATAATCGAACTTTTTGCAATCCAATCTTGCCACAAAGCCTCGCGAACAAGTTTGGTCGAAATATCGCCTTCCTTAATGAAAACCAGTTTATGTTGGTGGGGCAAATACTTGTAAACTCCCGGGTCTAAATCTTTAACTCTTCGGATGACAATGTACACTTCAAGGGGGTAAAGTGCTCCTGCAGAGGGCGCGGTTCTGAATTTATTTACGTTGTCTGTAATTCCTTGTGCAGACCAAAGCAGTTGGGAAACTTCTTCAATACCGATTGCCTCGTCTTTGAAATCACGAATCGAGCGTCTTTTGGCGATTGCTTCTTCGAGCGAAACATTGCTTTTTCGTCTGGGTTCTGGCAATGTTATTTCATTTTTAGCCATTTTCCTCCAATCGTATTTTTCTTGATTACATAAATTAAGATAACCAAAGATGATTGAAATTGTTATAATAATCGTAAAGATGGACATTTTCCAGATTTTCATTTGTATTTTGTTCCAGGTGTCAAAACAAAAATTTGTTAAGGGTTTCTTCGGGTAACTTTTCTATCCTTGCAAACCCAGAGCACTTTTTGGTAACGATATTTTGGCTTTTCTTGTGGTGTGGCTGGTCTGTCAGCAATTATTTCCGTTGTTTCAAGATTGACTTCGCCGCCCCAAAGAAACTCAATTCCAACCAAAACATCGGGAACAAACTCTTTGATTAATTGTTTCCCTTCGAAATTATGTACTAAATAGAGAAGTTTTTCGCTTGTTTTATCAAGGTCGACGGTTATGTACGGCGGATGGTACAGAGCATCGAGTATCATCTTTTTGTAATCTTCTGCTTTTCTGCTTTTGACATAATATTGAACTGTTTGCCGTTCAAAATCTGGTTTGATTCCAACGACGAACAAGTCGTGTTTGTCGACAAATTCTTGTGTGATAAATATATTCAGCAAAGTGAAGTCGGAAAAGTATTTCCGCAAGTTGAAAATTGCTTTTTTGCCTTCGCCAGTTTTTTTATCATAGTTTTCGCGTTCTTCGATGCTCTCTATCTTTTGAAATTCATAGTTAAGTTTTCCCTTTTCTGCAAGTTCCTCTACATATTGAATTAATCGCAGTCCAATTGCATACGGGTTAAGTCCAAGACGAGAAATTGAAGTAACATATGCATTAACACGAGCATAGTCAGTTTCGTGTGAGTGAATTCTGTCGTCACGGCGAAAAAGTTCGTCATGCCAGTAACTTGCCCAGCCTTCGTTTATTATTTTCGTTCGCACTTGTGGCGCAAAGTACAAGGCGGTATTGCGTATTATTGTAAGTATCGTTTTCATCCATTCGTTTTTTTCCTTTTTCAAAAAAGGAGAATTGTCGCGAATGAATTCGAGCAAGTCTGCCGACGGTTGTTTCATTTGTGAAATAAATTTTTTGTATTTGGCATCGAATTCTGGGTAACGGAGAGTAATTTCCGAAAGGAAAGTCGTTGTTGCAATTTTTTCGCCTTTCTCCTCAATCATTTGGTTGTATTTGCCCAACTCGGCAAAAAGTTGATGTTGGGGTAATTTCAATTCTTCCTGGAGGAAGTTGTTGAAGTAGTACTCGATTGCCGATGGCTCTTCTTTGTCGAATGGATAGTCAATGTGGAACAATGTGTCGTAGAAGCCGACTATGTTGTCCAGGGAGCGGGCAAATTCAATCACATAATCTACCCAGCGACCGTATTGGTTTCGAAGCGAGGCAATCAATCGCTTGTCGGCAAGTGCCATCCCAACAAAATCTTCGTCCCAGGTGTGTTTAAAGTGGATGTTGTTTTGGAAGAAATCGATGTGAGCAAGCACGTGGTAGAAAATCATAATATTGAGCCAGTCGGGATTGTCGCTATTGTAAAAAGAAATGGCTGGACGAGAGTTAATAACGGTTTCATAAGGATTTGTTGGGTAGAGTTTGTACTTTCCATATTCCTTCAATACTTCAACGTCGTGGACCCAATAGTCGTAGAGCGTGGGAATCATATTCTTGGGGGAAAGTTCAAGCAAATCGCGATTGGAGACAATGTATTCAAGTGTTTCATTTTCGAATTGCAAGCCAGCGGCGCGTGCTCGCTCCTTGCATTCTTCCATTATCTTTTTTGCTCTTTGGTCTATAAGTTCCATAAATCTTTCTGTTTACAAAACAAATTTAACAAATATTGTTGATAAATTGCATTGGGTTTGCAATTTTCTAAAATCTTTTAATCTAAGTTTAGTTGAATAAAGTATTTAAAATATCAACAGATTCATTAATTTTGTTTAGTATTTGAAAGTGTTGGAGAAATAAAATGGCAACACACGTAACCAACCTAAATTCCCCTCTACGAGAGGGACGCAGGGTATTCTTTGCAGATGTCTTCTTTGTCTTCTTCCTTTTGGTACTTGCGTTTCCTTTGCGTGGGGAGTTACCAATAATCGAAGATGGGAGCAATTTTGTGTGGAAAGGAGGATGGGGTGATTTGCATGAACACATAGTGTTTCATCCTAATTCTAAAATAGTAGCAGCCGATGGGGGCTGGGGTTTACAATTTCTTGCAGTCGAGGACAGCGGAAAAGAAGTTAGACGTTATCCCGGAGGTTCGCCAGTGTTTTTCCAAAGCGGTAAATACCTTGCTTATATTTCAGAAGTTGAAGTTGGAAAATATGAAATAAGAATTGTAGACTTCGAAGCCGATACAATAAAGCTTAGAATAGCAAGGGAAAATGCCGACCCGTTTGATATTTCTTGGGACGAAAAGGCCATTGCAGTTGGAGGTAATAACAGAGTTACAATATTTGATGTTGAGACAGGAAAAATATTACGGGAGAAGGTAGTTACCAATGATTGGAATACTACTGTAGAAGGAGTGAACTATTTTCCCGATGGGAAGCGAATATTTTGCTGTTTGTATTTATACCGACCTAAATTGGACCCATTACGGTATCAGGTAATATGGGACTTGGAGACCGATGAGATAAAACAAACAAATTTGCGACCACCGATAGCCATATCCTACGATGGAAAATACCTTGCTTATGCTGGTCAAGGAAATGCTGATGGTCGCATTGCAACAATAATAGACTTGCAAACAGGGGAAGAGGTTGGATATGTACCTGCACCTCAACAACTTATTGCTGAAGGGATAGAACATCTATCTATATCACCCGATAATAGGTTTATTGGATGTACAATTGCCTATCCCGGGAATCCTTATGGCTTTCGAATATGGGATCTAAAATCAAAGAGATTTGTTTATTATTTCTTTCCAGATCGACCAGTTACGTTTTCACCTGATGGCAGGTACTTTGCTTTTGGCTTATCTGTATGGCTATACAATTTCGAACGGATTAAGCAGAAAATCGAAGAGGCATTAAGCGAAGTGCAAGAGGAGACACTTTCGGCAACAATAATATATCCAAACCCGACGCACGATGTTGTGCAAGTGCGATTCAGTCTTGATGTGCCATTGCCGACAACAATAAATGTGATGGATTTAACTGGAAGAATAATTAGAACAATAGAAGACAAAGTTCTTGAAGCAAATGAATATGTTTATACAATCGACTTAACAGACGTGGCTGCGGGAATGTATTATTTGCAGATAAAGGCTGGCAATAGGATGTTCAACGAAAAAATAGCGGTAAGTCATTGAAAGGAGGAGTAGTATTGTAGTATCCAATATACAAGTTTTTGTTCTATAAACCATAAGTTGATTGTAACAAAATAAGGGGACGGGAAAATGAATTTCGTCTTGTATAGAAACTTCAACCAATACCCTACGAGTGTATGAATACGCTACGCATTTCTGACCTTCGGCAATTAAAGTTCAGATTTTGACAAGGCTGCGCTTCTTACTGTCCACAACAGATTTCGATTTAATAATTTCTCCCATTTTTTCGTAGGCTTTTAAGATAGATGGATATTTTTATTAAAATTTTAAGTATTTTTCGGTTAAAGTTTCTATTCCCCAACCAAATTATCGAAAAAACTTATTTTAGATTTAATAAAGGACGGCTCGGGTGGTCTAATTTAGCCACCCGAGCAAAATTAATTCATTTCTTCCAGGAACTTTTTTGTAAAAAGTGCAAGATTTTTGTAGAAATTATTTTCAGTTCCTTGAAGTATCTTCTCACACATTAGTGGGATCCAAGTTTTCATATATAAATCGGTGAATAAACCTATCTTTTGTATCCAATCGATGTTTGGAAAATCTTGATTACCGGAAACGTATGATTTTACCAAATAGTATAGAAATTGAAGGACTGGAACAATGTTATCGGGTAAATCGTTAACTTGTTCATCGAAAAGAAGACCGCATTCATTGTAAAAGTGAAGTATCTTTTCTGTTGTTTCCCCGTTTAGGTGGTAATTATCAAGATATACGGAAGCGTATGGATGTGCAATTATTTCAAATGGTCCAAGAAAGATTCTTGTGTACTCTCGAAGTAAAGTTAAATTGTCATATTCTGAAATCGAATTGATTAACTGTGACGCAAGGGTTTCAAGTTGAGGACTAATGGATTTCGCATTTTCAACCAAAAGTGTGTGGAGGTTTGAATCCAAAAAAATACCGTCTTCTGGTTGGCAATAAAACGCACTCAAAATATTGGCAACATTTCCAATAGCGATTATCTTTTCCATAGCAACTAATGGCTAACAATTAGGTTTTCAGTTTGAACAAAGTCTTTGCTTCTTAAAACGCAAATATAAGTCCCTGAAGGCAATTTCTTTGCATCCAATTGAAAATTGATTAAGCCAACGGTCAGATATTTGTTCTCCATCACAGTTTCAACAATTTGACCTGCTGAGTTGTAAATTATAAAGGAATAGATTCCATCTTTTGGAATTGTACAATTAACATTTGTAAAGAATTCAACCGGATTAGGATAAATTTTAATAAATTTTTCCATTGTTCTATTATTTTCTGGATATTTTTCATCTTTAACAGATGTGATTGCATCATTGTAGTCTCGAATATAATAAACATTAGGTCGTGTGCCAGTTTCCCCAGGAGCAAGAAATTCCCCCTTATTATTTTTTAATTGCTTAGCTGGATACATTTTTATTAGTTTTGAAACCTCTGAATTTGGGTCATCAAAATCTCCAAAAATTCTTGCTTGTGCGGGACAAGAAACTACGCAATAGGGAAGTTCGTTGTTGATAAGTCGATGGCGACAAAGCATACATTTTTCTACGATATCATTTCTACGAACGGGCTGGTAATCGGGATCGGAAAATTCGTTCATATTAGGCGGTATACTACCAGCCTTTTTTGCTACTTCGTCGCCCGAGGCAGTACAACCCGGAATTAGTTCAGTTTTATCTCGCCAAAGTTTATGGGTGTAGTCGTCGGATGGTAAATAGTTTATAACAGAATACTGAACTCCTGCTGCGTTTATATCTTTGTCACTGTAAGGACAAGCGGTAATACATCTTTGGCATCCAATACATCTATCATTGTTATGTAATGTGATACCCTCTGGTGATTTATACATTGCCTTGGGATTAACGGGACAAGCTTCCACGCAAGGGGCATCGCTACAATGATTACACAAGGTTGGAATTGTAACCACTTTTGTAGAGGGAAACTTTCCAGTAGTAAAAGTTAAATAATTAGCCCAATTGTAAAACTTTCCATTAGAATAATCTTGTGTGTTGTTTTCTGTCTTACAAGCCAATGCACAAGCACCGCAACCAGTGCATTTATGTAAATCAATAACCATTCCATATCTTGCCATCTTTAATCCTCCTAATTATTAAACTTTTTCAATTTTAATTCCAACATATCCGCCATTTCGGGCGGTCGAGCCACTGATTCTATCGTATTCATCTGGAATTATTTCATTGTTATTACCGCCTCGGGGAGTAGCCTTTTTGAAATCTGCTGAAGCAAATCTACCATAAGCCCAATGTCCCTGACCATAGGTTTTGGTAACAAACCCTGGACGCACACCTTCCCACAATTTAACCTCGCACTCAATTGCACCTTGTACACTTATTAATCGAACTTTGTCGCCGTCTTTCAACCCAAGAGCCTCACCGTCTATTGGGTTGATTTTGATTACATCCTTCATAGGCTCATCTCCAGGGTCAACCATCTTAAATTCATAATACCAAGAAAGATTTTGGCTTCGTCCCTCCCGATTTAGTCTTGATTTTGCATCAATGAATATGAAAGGATACTCATTGGGATCACCCTTGCGGATTGGAGGCTCGTAATGTGGAACAAAAGCTGTTTCCCCACGCGCTGTATAGTTGCAGATTTCAAGTAGTTCATCAATTGATTTGTTATGTTTGGCAGCGTGATCGTTCCAGGCTTTTTTAATTGTTTCGCTGTAAAATTCAAACTTTTTGGTAACAGTTTCAAACTTATCCCATTTGGAGCGGAATTTGTATGGACCAAAATTGACAACCCCGTCTGCGAGAAACTTATCCCAACCACCAATTAAATCGTATGCTGGTTTTGCAAAGAGCATTGTTGCATAAATTGCAAACTCCTCTGCGTTTTTAGGTTTTTCGCCCGTTTCTGGGTTTTTAAATTCATTCTCGAAGTAGTCCATCAAATTTGAAAAACCTTTTTGTTTTAATTTCTCTGCCAAAAGCCACATTACTTCGGTTTCGAAATTTTTTACATCGAATATTTTCCTAGCAACTGGTTGTTGAATTGAAATATTTGAATAAGTATTTCCCTTGGAATTAACAATTGCCCATTGTTCAGTTGCATGGAAAGTCGATGGCAATACAATATCAGCAAACATTGTCATTTCTGATGGGTTTGTTACACAATGAACAAAGAAGGGCAATTTCTTCATTGCTTCGTCCCATCGCTGTGACGCAACAACCGAAAAATTGAAATTACACCAATAACCGATCGCCATTTTTATTTCGTATGGCTTGTCTTTAAGAAGGTTGTTTGCAATATTTGAAGTTACAACACCCGAACCCACTTTTCCTTTGTCCATAGCGGGAAAATCGATATCGCCACGTCCATCAATTTTCTTTTGATTAAGGCCAGCCTTTGCTATTTCATCCAAATAATTATCCACGGCAGGAATGGTTCCAACTTGAACCGATGGCTCGCGTAATGTTCCACCTTCGTTATCAACACTACCTAAAAGCCCGTTCAAAGCGTGTATTGCCATTGCTATGTATGAACCTCTTGGAGACATTGCTGGCCCAGGTCCTAACCAATGGATTACTTTTGGAGCCGCTTGTCCCATTTCCTTTGCAATTTGAATAATCTTTTCTTTGGGAAGACCCGTAATAGGTTCAGCCCATTCTGGTGTTTTATCTTTTAATTCAATATTCCACCATTTTACTAATCCATAAGTGTGAATCTCTTCGAAGTCGTCTTCGTTTACTACTTGATTTGGTACGAAACGATTTTTACCATCTTTAAAATCGCCTACAAATTCTTTGTTCCACAGACCTTCGACCAAAATGGTATGTGCAAAAGCAACTGCCAGAGCACCATCTTGCCCAGGGATTATTGGTAGCCATTCGTGACTCTTCGACGCTGATGTTGTAAGTATCGGGTCGATGGTGACTACTTTTGCTTGGTCCAATATTCTTCCAAATTTGTTTATCATTCCTGGTACTAAGCGATTCGAACGAACTGGGTCAACTCCCCAAAGGACTAAATAGCGAGTATTGAGAACGTCGTAATCCCTATATCCCCAAAATCCTTCTGTAAAAAATGAGCCAGACTTTTCTGCCTCGGCACAAATTGAACTATGTGAAAATGAGTTTGGGGTTCCAAGAATTTTGGGAACCGAGGAATAGGGGATATTAGTGTTATAAGGTGTATATCGACCTCTTAAAAACATTAGTTTGTGAATTTCACCATTTGAACGTAATTCAAGGATTTTGTCTGCAATGATATCTAATGCTTCGTCCCAGGTAATAGGCACGAACTGTGGGTCGACACCGCGACCTTTGTTCGGATTGGTACGCTTCATTGGAACTTTGATTCTGTCGGGGTCATAGGTTTGCCTTGGTATAAAATGACCTCGAGGGCAAACATAGCCGGGGTTTACCATTGATTTTTGATTCCCTCTTACTTTTACCGCTCTTCCATTAATAACGTAAATTTCAATAGGACACCAAGTGGTGCATCCTTGGCAAGTAGATGGTATCCATATTCCAGCCTCTTGGAAAATTACATTATTCGATTCATTTTTGGCAAAAACACTTACGAGCGGGGTGTCAATAAGAAAGGCTCCCACACCGGCTGCTCCCACTACTTTTAGAAAGTTTCTTCGATTAATTCTCATATCCTCTCCAATTTTTGACATAATCACAAAACCAGAGCAATTCCAAAATGAATGCCAAAGTTATTTTGAAATTTGAATCATAGAAATCACAATCACCTAAGTTTCACCTAAAAGAAAATTTAGATTGGTTTTGACAAAAAATCTACGAAATTTTGTAGATTTGTTACGAAATTTCGTAACTATAAATTTATCCCATACTTTTTGAGTTTGCTTCGAAGAGTGTTGAGTGGTATTTTCAATTTTTCAGCAGTCTTTGTTTGGTTGTAGTTTGTTTCTTCCAGTGTTTTAACTAATAGTTCTTTTTCTATTTGTGAAAGATATTTTTTTAAAGATTGATTTTCTAAGTTATCTTGCTTTCGTGAATTTTTCTTGATGATTTCAGTTGGAAGTGATCCAACATTAATGACACCAGTTTGGTTTAAAATTACCAATCGTTCTGCCAGATTTTTTATTTCACGTATATTTCCTCGCCATTCATAGTTTTGAAGTTCCAAAAAAACCTCTTGTTCGATTTTTATTCTTCCTTTACCAAAATATTCAACAAAATGTTGGAACAATGGAGGTATATCCTCAATGCGGTCTCGTATTGGCAAAATATGAATAGGCAAAACATTAAGTCGGTAATATAGATCATCACGAAAAAGACCCTTTTCTGACAATGTAAGCAAATTCTTTTTAGTAGCGGAAATAACTCTGACATCCACTTGAATAGTTTTGTTGCTTCCGATTTTTTGTATTTCACCTTCTTGCAAGAAACGAAGCAATTTTACTTGTAAGTCCAATGGTATATCGTCTACGTCGTCAAGAAATAAGGTTCCGCCGTTTGCTTCTTCCAATTTTCCAACTCGATCCTTAATTGCCCCTGTAAAGGCACCTTTAACGTGTCCAAACAATTCGCTTTCAAAAGTCTCCCTTGGAAGAATTGCACAACTGAGTTTTACGAAAGGTTTATTTCGTCGAGGGCTATTAAAGTGTATTATATTTGCAACCAGTTCTTTACCAGTTCCAGTTTCCCCTGTTATTAACACTGGTGAATTAGATTGAGAGGCAATTTTCATAAGGTTACGAAGGTGTTCAGTAAAATCGGAAACTCCAATGTAACTTTCGAAAGAGTAGCGTTCAAGATTTGACTTTTCAATTATTTCGCATTGACTTTTTAGGTTTTTAAATTCAATTAACTTGTTAATGTTTAAAATCAGTTCATCGCTTGAAAATGGCTTGGTTATATAGTTGAAGGCTCCTAACCTCATTGCTTCTACAGCAGTATCAATCGAGCCATAGGCGGTCATTGTCAGAATCCCAACTCGTGGAATTCTTTCCTTGATTATCCGTATCAAATTCAATCCATCGATATCGGGGAGCCTTATGTCAACAACACATATATCAAACAGCGAACTTTCTAAATATTTAATGCAATCGCTACCATTTGAAAAAGAAACTACTTCGAACCCAGCGTCGACAAGATCCTCACTGATCACTTCTCTGATACTGTCCTCGTCTTCAATTATGCAAATTTTAAACTTGCTCATCTTCCAATTTCTTTTTAAATATTATTACAACTTTTGTCCATTTTCCATATTCAGACAAAATGTCAATTTTCCCTTTGTGAATATTAATTATATGTTTAACTATTGATAACCCCAAACCAGTTCCTTCGTTGCCTTTGCTTGTATAAAATGGTTGGAATATGTAATTAATCTTGTCATCTGGAATCCCAATTCCATTGTCGAAAATTTGTATATAAATAAAATCGTTATTATTTGTAATATCAATGTGAATGATTTTTTTAAATCCATTTTGAGTTTTATACTTTTCATTCAATGCTTCTATGCTGTTCAATAACAAGTTAATAAATACTTGTTCTAAATGGTGTTGACTTCCCATAAGAACACAATCTTCGCTGCCAAAATTAGTTTGAATTTCAATGTTACTTTGGTTAATCTTATAAGAAACCAAAAGAATTGATTTCTCAATCACTTTTTTCAAGTTTACCTGAGCAAATTCAATTTCTTGTTTTTTTGAAAAGGATAGTAAATCCTTAATTACTTTCTGGATTTTTCGTGCTGTTTCTTCAATAAAATCCAAGTACTTAACTACTTGATAATTTTCATTTAGATACTTCCTCAACCTACTTAATGAGTTCAAAAGACCAGTAATTGGATTATTTATATCGTGTGCCAAGCCTGCTGTAATCACTCCAATCGTTGAAACTTTTTCAAGTTGAATTAATTGTTCTTGTAGTTCTTGAATTTCCTTTTGGTTAGATGCCAAGCCAGCAAGCATTTCTCGGTATGTTTCAATAAGTTTGTTTATTTCGTCTCTGACAAAAGCTTTTTCGAAAAAAAATGGGGAAGAAATAATTTTATCAAAATCCTCTATATTTTTTCCCGACAAATTTCTTACATCAAGGGTTTTGGTAAATTTTTCCAACAAATTGATTGGTTTTGTTATCAAATATGAAAAAATAAATGCTCCAATTAGTCCAATCACAAGAAACAAAAGGGTTAGAACAATGAAAATATTCATTGTTTCGTTAATAGAGGCGTTGATAGTATCGTTCCTTAAGCCAACGTATAAACGATTACCATTCTTCAGAATAATGCTTTCTTGGATTACACCAAGTTTAAAGTTTCTACAAACTCTTGGATAATCTTTTTCAAATGAACAACTATCTTGGCAAGAATAATTTTCTTCAATAATTTCTTTTAACTCTTTATCCGAAAAATTTAAAATAACTTCTTTGTTGGGTGTTTCTACAATTATAAATTTTATCATTGTATCGTTACGTTTGAAACTTTCGATTGTTTCAAGTATCGATGAAGAGTTATTATTACTTAGAAATATTTCAACTTGTTGTGCTATTGTTCTTGTAATAAAATTAAGTCTTCGTTTCAGTTCGTTTTCTATTATTAGAACAAAATGATCTTTTATTTTAACGTAGTTCAACCAACCGAAAAACATTACAATAATTATTATTGCAAAAGAGAATTTCCAAAATAATGGAAGATAAACGCCTTTTTTTCCCATTTAAACGCAAATAAATAATTTTTTTAAATCAAATATAAAAATAAATAATTCAAAAAAAATTTTTACCCTATTTTAAGTTATCCGTATTAATTCCTTTTGTTTTTTAATATTTCCATTAATATTAATATTCATTTCTAAAAATCTATTTGGCTTTATCAATAATGTACCAAAAGATAATTTTATATAAACATTATTTTTGCTCAGTATTTTGAAAATAATCATTGTTTAGAAAAAAAATTTGGGGCACAAACTGTGCCCCTTTTTAAAAGTTGTTAAAGAAAGTGAACATTAATCACTTAATGTAAACCACTGGAATGACCGTTACGGTCTGTCCAGATTTGATTTTTACATTATATGTTCCACTTTCTGCGTTAAGTAAATTGAATGGGATGGTCAACTTATTTGGATTATTTCCAATCGCAAGGATTTCTTGTTTAAAGATTACTTGACCAAGGATATTCACAACCTCAATGTTTAGCGTTTGGTTTTCTTTGGGTTGGATAATTACTTCGCTCTGGCTGTTGGTTGGATTTGGATAAATTTGAACTAAAGTGCCGTCGGAGGATGAAATCCAATCAACACCAGCAATGATGTGCAAAGCAACGCTAACATTAACTACATTGGACTTAACAGTATCGCAATTCCAGACCAAGCAATAATAATTCCCAGCGTCTTCTGTCGTTACGTTGGAGATAAACAGATTCGGTTCAGTTGCGCTTGCCAAAGGTGCGTCGTCTTTGAACCATTGGTAATGCAAATTCAAGCCCTCGGCTTCGATGGAGAGATTCAAGTCTTCGCCAGCATTCAAAGCGATTGCGTCTGGGAGGTCTTTGGTAATAACTGGAGGTTCCGAAATTTTTATAATTTTTACGATGTTTGTTTTGAAGGAAGCGCCGAGACCTGGGGCACGAATTATTGCATAATAATCACCTGGTAGTAAAGAAACAACAGGCAAGCGGAAATTCATTCCAGCGGGTGATGAAGTAAAACTGCCCACCATTATGTTGCCTCGGTAGATTTCTACATTAATACTTCCAGGAAGGCTTGGGAACGGAATTTCAATTGGAATGTTAATATATTGGTCTTGGTCGCAAATGTAAAGTGTGTCTGGTTTTATAAGTATATTCGGAACTATGTGTACTTTTACAATTGCAGTTGTGTCCAGTCCACATTTTCCATTGACAATGGCAAAGAAGTAGTCGCTTGTGTCGTCAAAGGTTATATTCTTTATAGTAAAGTAATTTGAACGAGTACCAGCATATTTCCAATCATCTCTTATTGGAGAACCATTTTTATACCATTGAATTGTAAATGCATCGTTAGAAAGTTCTTCGTATAAGTGAACATCGAAGGTGAAAGTTGCGGTCGAGCCAAGGTAGCCGTAATAATCTCTAGGTTCATTGGTGATTTTTGTAGCAGTAAGAACATAAACAAGAATTGGTTTCGAAAAATCGCTTTCGCAAACGCTTGCGCCAGTTGCTTCGCAAGTGTAAACTCCAGAAGTGGTAAAGTCTACATTACGTAAAACGAGTTGCTGTTGGTTCGCTCCATCAATTTTCTTGCCGTCTTTGTACCATTGGTAACCCAATTTTGAACCAGTTGCATAGGCAATCAAAGTAACATCCTCGCCAAGGCAAGCAATTCCAGATTTAGTATGTGAACTAATAATTGGCTTGTCATAGATGTAAAAATCATTAGTTTCCGAGGAGACATAACTTATTGGTTCAAGATTGGTTGGGTGTTCTCTGTCGGAGATTTTAATTCTGTTTGTGGTGTCGGCAAACAAACCTCGAGGAATTCTCCATTCCACTTTGCCGTCTCTGGCTGGAACATCTTCGAAAATGTTGAAATAACTTATCCCTCTATCTTGCGAGATATCAATATCAATTTTGTCTACTCCCCGTGAAATCCATCGAATTTCAAGGCTTCCATTATTGCAAATTTCCTCGGTCGAACCTTCTTGTGGATTTATCAACCGCAGATTTGGTGTTTTGAATTCCAATGGCGTATCCATACCTCCATAAATATTTCTTGTATCAACTCCAGCCCAAACGCCGTCCATATCGTAAATCTTTCTGATTAGTCTTCCTTCTCTGTCGTAAACTTCGATTTTTCTTATTCCATTTGCAAGGTTGTTTGGAATAATTGTTGCCCAAGCACCCGATGTGCCATCCAGATTGTTGTAATAGTCAGGTCCTTGTGGCGGATAGGGATTTCCTTGGGCGTCCACACCATCTTGTAGAACAGCGCCTTCATCTTGTACAAGGGCAACAGAAACTGGATTACTCGAATTTACATCATCATATAGGCAAACAAAAGATTTGGGTTGAAGCCAGCTATCCACATCGTATATTCCAGTACATTTAGTTGGAGGGTTGCCAAAGTCCAAGGAAGTACTTGTGTTAGTTGTTTGATAGCGTCGGATTAAGGTGCCTTTTTCGGTCCCGAGCACTAAAATCCAATAGACCGACCTTCCTTCGTTAAATGATGAATTTGTTGTAGGAACCAAGGAAAGCCAAACATATTTGGAACCATCGCTGTTGCTTTCAAATGTTGAGTAGGCATTATCTTGCGTTAAGTCCCGAAGAGAGTTGTAAAGATAAGAATTTGTTGTGTGGTTGTAATGAAGATTGTTTCCAGCACCATTGTCAGTTGCAACATTACCAGTATATCCAACATTTCTTCCGCCAGAGAAAAAGCGATAGACTGTATTTGGGTGGAGATTTTCCAATTTTACAAGTGCA
The DNA here is from genome assembly GCA_013414795.1 of Candidatus Kapaibacterium sp. Lineage (GTDB taxonomy): Bacteria > Bacteroidota > Ignavibacteria > Kapaibacteriales > UBA2268 > Naka2016. The sequence goes on along the minus strand of CP058732.1, from coordinate 648,716 downwards.
AAAGTTGGTACTCTTGCTCCAAATGTTCCAACTCCTTTAAGATATTGCGGGATTGAAACTTCAGTCATTGTTGGTTCTGGTTTGACATTTACTTCAACTGTATTGGAATTGGGAAAGCCAGGAGCGGTGGCGTTGAGATAGTAAATACCAGGAGTGCTGAATGTAAGATTTGAAACTGTGGCTACTCCATTGTAAAAGGTTACGTTTATTTGAAAATTAGTCGGTCCAGTAATGTTTAGTTGACCCTGGTACAGGTGGTAATTTGTATTAGTTGAGTTGTCTCGATTTATTGCTCGAATTGTAAAAACTGGTGCAGTTGAGTTTATATGCAATTTTGTATAAACATTTTCAATAACAATTCCTTCAGGACCTGGGATTACTTGAATATTTTCTTGTGTGGGAGCAAGTGGGTCGCCAGAAAGTACTTCTGCTTGGATTGTAATATTTTCTGCGACATTGTAGACTAAATCATCAAAAGTAACATAAGTTGACTTGTAGGGAATGATTTTAGTTAAAGTTCCCACAAGTGTTCCAGTTCCGCTAATAAGAGACAATCTTACAGTAGTGTTTTGCGAAACTTTTTTGGAAATATTGTCATTATCGACGGAATAGACCGTAAGCGAGAATGGAACATTTGTCAAAGGATATTGAGGCATAATATTCGAAATAAGTAGTTTTGTTCCACCGCCAACGGAGGAAACACTGGTCACCGAAATGTCATCTATCCTCAATTCTGGACGATTTCCGCTTCCGCTTCCAAGAAAGTAGTATTTCCATCGCAAATATACGACTGGCTGGTCTTCAACAGATGCTGGCAATGTAACTGTAAAGGTTTGCGAGTGCGGAGGAAGCGTTGTTGGGTTGGGATGTCCAACATACTCATTGTAAATATATTCAACTGGGTTACCGTTAGCGTCCGTTACATCGAGGAAGGAACCAGTATCGCCAATACGATATTGTAAACGAATTCTATATTCACGTGTGGTTGTTCCAGCAATTTTTACGAAACCACCAGTCCAGGTTACTTGGATGTTTGTTCTATTGATTGTATTCAATGCAAGAACTGCTGCACCAAGATTTCCATTGGTTGAAGTATTAACGAATGAAACACCATCTGTTCCGAGCCCAGAAATCCTACTACCAGAAGTTAAGTTGTAAGCACCAGTGTAGTTAGTCGTCATTTCAGTGGCAAGCAGTGGGTCTTGGGTCGAAGTTCTATGGAATATCATTGAGGTTGGATATGTGCCAGCGGGGTTTGTAGCACTCCATTCGGTAAATGAATAATTACCAGTGGACAAATCGAAAGGTGTTGGGTATGTTAATTGTGAAAAAACAAAATTTGAGGTAATAATAAGAGCAAAAATGGATATTAGCAGTTTTTTCATATGTTAATCTCCAAATAAGAATACAAAAAAATAAAATTCAAAATTAATAAACATATTTTTTAATTTTGTTAATGTTAAGTTAAAATATTGCTTTATGGTAATAAAGAATATTGGTTTACATATTTTTGTAGCCACGCTTTTTTTTCTTTTCGTCGGAATTAATTTAAATATAAACATTTATGACGAAGGGGTAGCCGTCGTCGGTGCTGAAAATATTTTGAATGGAAAATTGCCTTACGTAGACTTTTGGACAATTTATTCGCCGACTTGGTTCTACATTCTTGCGTTTTGGATGTCAATTTTGGGTAAACAATTAATTCTAATTCGATTGCTGACTTTTTTGATTAATGGTTTGATTGTTGTCCTTTTTGTAAAAATTTCAAAGAAGATTCTCAACAATACCCAATTTGTTTCTGTTTCAACTTTAGTGCTTGTTTCACTTTATTCCTTAACCCCTTTTCACGCTCGCAATGTTCCATTGGCGTTGTTGGTAATTCTTCTGTCAATTTTAATAATATTAAGCGAAATAAAGCGAAACGAAATACTTGTAGGGCTGTTGACTGGGTTTCTTTTTACAATTCGCCACGATTTCGCTCTCTATTTTTTCATTTCGATATTTCTGTTTTTTCTTTTGAATAGATTTTTCGATAAAACCAACTTTGATTATAAAAGTTTAGTTTGTTTCATTTCATCATTCACATTAATCTTAATAATTTACGGTGTTGTTCTTTGGTTTGTTGGCATTTTAAATGGCTTTTTACAAAATGCTTTTGCTTTCCCTTTGAAAGAATTTAGCAAAACTCGTTCGCTTCCTTTTCCAAATCCATTTGAATATCTTTTTGATGGCAATCTTACACTTCAAAGTAGATTTTATAAATCCTGGGAGTCTGTTGTTTTCTACTTTCCGTGGTTGATGGTTGCAATAACCATTTTTTGGCTAAAACGAATTCCAAAACAAGGAATTAAACAAAGAGGAGAAATTATTCTTCTTGCATTGGTAACTTTTTTCCTTTCGTTCCAGGCATTGGTTCGTTCCGATTATGAGCATATTTTTCCATCCTTGATGATGGCTTTGTTACTTTTGGGATTGGTTGTTTCAAACATATATAAAACCAAAAAGTTCATTCTTATTCTTATGGTTACAATCTTTGTTTTGCCACCAACAGTTAAGAAAATTGCACAAATTGCCATTCTTTTCTCCCCAAGCAAAACAATCGAATTGGCTTCCCCAACTGGGAAATTCATTAAAATTCCTTCACAAGAATACTACTACAACGATTTACTTTCGTATATTAATCGAAATTTTAAAAATAAGTCCATTTTTTCTGGATTAACCAGGCACGATTACATTTACATCAACGATGTATTGTTATATTTTTTAACCGAGAAACAACCGCCAACAAAATATTACGAGTTGCACCCTGGAGTTGCAACGACATTGGAAGTTCAAAAAGAAATTGCGAGTGAACTTGGGGAAGCAAAGGTTGAATACATACTACTTTTTGCCAACGAAATTTTTGAACCTCAAAAATACGAGGGGAGCAAATTTCTGGATGAATACATTCAAAACAATTATCAAATGATTAAGACATTTGGTAAGTATTCTGTTTTCCAAAGGAAAACCAATTTGTAGTTTTTCACTAGGTTGCTGTCTTTTGCTATGAAAAGCAATTTTCGTAAGTTTGTAATTTTATTAAGATTTGTTTTAGTATGCAGGATAAATATCCAAAATCTTATACTCCAGGAAATGTCGAGAAGAAATGGTACGAAATTTGGCAAAAAAGTAAAATTTACATTGCTTCTGCCGACTCGCCAAAACCAGCGTATAGCATTTTAATGCCACCACCAAATATCACTGGTATTTTGCATTTTGGTCACGTTTTGAACATTACAATTCAGGATATCTACATTCGCTGGAAGCGAATGTCGGGCTACGAAGTCTGTTGGTTTCCTGGAACCGACCACGCTGGTATTGCAACCCAAACCCGTGTTGAAAAGGAATTAGCAAAGGAAGGACTCACTCGTTACGATTTGGGGCGAGAGAAGTTCCTCGAACGAGTATGGAAATGGAAGGAAGAATATGGTGGGATTATTTTACGACAGTTGCGTGAATTGGGGATTTCTTGCGATTGGAGTCGCACCTTGTTCACAATGGACGAATCTGCTTCGAATGCTGTTCGCGAAGTTTTTATACGCCTTTTCGACGAAGGTTTGATTTACCGCGGAAAAAGAATTATTAACTGGTCTCCACTATCTCGAACTGCTCTTTCCGACGAAGAAGTAGAATTTAGGGAAGTCAAAGAATACTTATATACATTACGATACTATTTCGTTGATTCTGATGATTATCTACTTGTCGCGACTGTCCGCCCAGAAACTATATTTGGGGACGTTGCCGTTGCAGTCAATCCAAACGACGAGCGTTATAAGAACTTGATTGGGAAAAAAGTGTTGGTGCCTCTTGCAAATCGAGAGGTTCCAGTAATAGCAGATGAATATGCCGACCCAACCTTTGGGACTGGTTGCGTTAAAATTACTCCAGCCCACGACCCAAACGATTTTGAAGTAGGGCAAAGACATAGTTTACCAATAATCAATTCAATCAACCCCGATGGCACTTTGAATGAATTTGCTGGCGAATTCAATGGATTAGAGCGATTCGAAGCACGGAAGAAAATCGTAGAGAAATTGAAAGAAAAAGGCTTAATCGAGAAAATCGAAGATTATGTCCACAATGTTGGATTTTCCCAAAGAGGTGGCGAACCAATCGAACCTTATCTTTCAGACCAGTGGTTTGTCCGAATGAAACCCCTTGCTGAAATTGCTTTGAAACCTGTTCTGGAAGGTAAAATAAAATTCTATCCCAAGCATTGGGAAAAGACATATCAACATTGGCTTGAAAATGTTCGAGACTGGTGCATTTCACGACAATTGTGGTGGGGACATCGTATTCCTGTTTATTATACACCAGATGGACGGTACACAGCTGCCAGAGATGAGGACCACGCACGAACCAAACTTGGCATTTCGCAAGACGTACCATTGGAACAAGACCCGGATGTTCTTGATACTTGGTTTTCCTCTTGGCTTTGGCCATTGACAACTATGCGCTGGCTTCACGATGGCGTAACAGAAGAAACCGCTGATTTAAAGAAATTTCTACCAACAGATTTGCTTGTTACCGCTCCCGATATCATTTTCTTTTGGGTTGCCCGAATGATTATGGCTACGATGAAGTTTAAAAACGAAATACCGTTTAAAGATGTTTACTTTACCAGCACAATTCGTGACGGATTGGGAAGGAAACTCAGCAAATCGCTTGGAAATTCTCCCGACCCTTTGAAAATTATTGAAAAATATGGAGCCGACGCTACAAGATTCACAATGACTTATCTGTCGCCCTTGGGACAAGACGTCCGAATGGAAATCGATGTAAAAACCCAAGATATACCATCGATGGAAATCGGACGGAACTTTGCCAACAAGATTTGGAATGCTGGTCGCTTCCTTTTGATGAAACGTGATATGATATTTCTCCCGGATTGTTGCCCCGAAAACGTTGACCGACAACTTCGACCAGAGGAACTTTCTTATGCCGATAAATGGATACTTTCGCGTCTACATAGCACAATTGAGAAAATCAATCGAAACTTGGAAAATTATCGTATAAACGACTACGCAAAACTGCTTTATGATTTCATCTGGCGAGACTTTTGCGATTGGTATGTTGAGATATTGAAAGTAGAACTCAAAGATTCAAACGAAATCTCTTTCAATCAAGCCTTGATTCGTTTCGCATTGGAGATTTTCGAAAATATCTTGAAATTAATTCATCCAGTAATGCCATTCGTTTCCGAAGAACTTTGGCATTTATTGACTGGTCGAACCGAAAACGAAAGCATAAGCATACAATCGTTTCCAACTCCTAATCAAAAATTCATTGATGAGAGTATTGAAAATAACTTTGAGGTCTTTCAGTTTGTTGTCGAAGAAATTCGCAAATTGAGAAACGAAGTAGGTATCGAACCTGCCAAGAAAGTTGACTTGATTGTAAGTACATTAAACTCTGGTTTGGCAACTATGTTTGAGGAAAATAAAGAGGCGTTGGCTTTTCTTTCGCGAGCGAACGAAGTCAGCATTGTTCAACATTCAGTCGAAAATGTTCGAGCCATAACGAGCGTCGTCCGCGAAGTCGAAATTCACTTACTGATTACTTCCGATTTTGACATTTCAAAAGAAAAAGAGCGGGTAGCAAAAGAACTCGAAAGATTGAATAACAATATTTCTTCGATAAACAACAAGTTGAACAATCCTGCATTTTTTGAAAAAGCAAAGCCCGAAATAATCGAGCGGGAAAAAGCGAAACTTGCAAGTATGAACGAATCTTTGGAAAAATTGCAAAAGTTGCTTGAACGGTTGAGTAAACTATGAGAAAGGTTTTGATTGAACCATCGCTATTAAGTGCAAATTTTTCTAATTTAGAAAAAGACATCAGGCAATGTGAAGAAGGCGGAGCCGATTTGCTTCACCTTGATATTATGGATGGGCGTTTCGTACCCAATATTACTTTTGGTCCGGTGGTTGTCGAGGCTATTCGCCGAACTACATCTTTGCCATTGGTTTGCCATTTGATGATTGTCGAACCCGAGCGATACATTGTGGATTTTGTAAACGCAGGGGCAGATTATATTTCTATCCATTGCGAAGGACAGTTTCATATAAATCGCACTCTTGAAAGCATTCGCACACTTGGGAAGAAAGCCGGCTTGGCTTTGAATCCCGGTACCCCTCTCGAATTTGCCTTCGAAAATGCTGAATATTGCGATTTTATTTTGCTTATGTCTGTAAATCCCGGATTTGGTGGCCAATCGTTCATTCCTTCGTTTTTGCGAAGAGCGGAAACTCTTAAAAACTTCTTGATTAAAAGCCGACTTGACAATGTTCTAATCGAAGTCGACGGAGGAATAAAGATTGAAAATGTGCAAGACGCCGTTCGTGCTGGGGCAGATATGATTGTCTCTGGTTCTGGGCTTTTCAATGGGAATATTGCCGAAAATATTAGAAGAATGCGTGCAAAAATCGAGAAAGAATTAAATGAAAATTCGTCCAAAAAATAACTGCTGCTCTGGAAGTAGCAATTTTGTTGATGTTGGTGCTTTTTCCATACCTTCCAAGAAAACGCTTGAAATTCGCTGGACAAGGCTTGTTGTTGACGAAAAAACTTGTCCACGCTGTGGCAATACAGAAACCGAATTGATGAAGGCATATGAGACTTTAAAGCAGAGTTTATCAAGTTTAAAAATAGAAGTTGTATTGAAAAAAAGTGAAATTTCCCTCGAAGAGTTCAAAAGAAATCCTCTCGTATCAAATCAAATTTGGATAAACGGGAAACTACTTGAAGATTGGTTGAATTTAAGTGCTGGGAAAAGTCCTTGTTGCGATGTATGTGGACCGAATGATTGTCGAACTATTGAAATTAATGGAAAAAGCCTCGAAGTAATTCCAGCCGAATTAATTGTAAAGGCGAGTTTGTTCGCATTGAAAGATATCCTTTAACCTTGACGATAATTCAAAATTTTGAACTCTTTGAGGAATTTTCATAACATTGAAAGAACCAATGTAGATAAAATGATAAATTACCAACCTAATGTTGGTTTGATGTATCTTGCCTATGTTGTAACAGTGCTAATTATTAAAATCTTTTCTGGGCAGAAAGAGAATTTTGATTTACAAGAAAATTTTCGCAAATCATTTCAAACAGATAAAATTATTTTGATGGTATTAATATCATTAGAGGTCATTCTTATTTTCTTAATCGATTTCAAAAACAAATTTATACTGGGTTTCAATATCGATACCTCTTCCAATTTGAGAAACATAGGTATAGTTTTGGGGTATCTTGGGACTATTTTTATAATCTTGAGTTTAATCAAATTGGGCAAGGTGTATACTGCAACTTTGAATATTATGAATGGTCACAAGTTAGTACAAAATGGTATTTACAAATATATTCGCCATCCAATTTATACTGGGTTCATACTACTTCACCTTGGGGTTACACTTGCTCTATCAAATTTGATTGTTACTTTTGTTTGGATTGGAGGTTTGTGCATTTTCCTTTGGCATCGAGTACCAAAAGAGGAGGAACTTCTGGAATACTATTTTAAAGATGAATATAAACTATACAAAGCCCGCACTGGTATGTTCTTCCCAAAAATCCTTAGATGACATTCTTTGTAATTCAAGTTTTTTCATTAAATTACATAGTTAATTTGGTAAAGAGAAATGAAAAAGATTTTTTTATTCTTTTTGTTTTTTCCTTTTCTTCTTTTAGGTAAGCGGGAAAATGGAACGGAATACGACGACCCAGCCCGCAGAGCAATTGAATTCAGCAAGCCAAGAGCATATCCATTTGAAGCAATCCCCGATTTTGCCCGCCAAAAAGCATTCGAGCAGATGGAACTTCTTCGGCAAAAGTTCTTTGCAGAGCAAGCACTTGCCGAACAGCCCGAGTGGAAACCTGTAGGTCCTTTTGATATAGGAGGAAGGATAAAATCAATCGTTTTCCATCCGAGCAAAAATGGTTGGGTCTATGCAGCCGCTGCTGCTGGTGGAATTTGGTTTTCTACAAATTTCGGCGATAGTTGGGAACCGATATTCGACTACGAAAATGGTATTGCTTTCGGTTCGATTGCAATCGACCCAAACAACCCCAATGTAATTTATGCTGGGACCGGAGAATCGGTTATCGGAGGCGGAGTAATTTATCTTGGCAATGGGATTTACAAAAGTACGGATGGTGGGAAAAGTTGGAAACTACTTGGTTTGACCGAAATTGGTGCTTTCTCGAAAGTTTATGTTCATCCAAAAAATTCAAATTTAGTTGTTGCAGGGGCAACAATTCGAAAGCCTGGATTTTATGTGTCGACGGATGCTGGGACCACTTGGAGAAGACTTTTCGAAAAAAATGTTACCGATGTTTCAATAAACCCAGAGAATCCAGCAGAGTACTTAATTGGTGTGAATGGCGAGGGTGTTTATTATACTTCCGATTTGGGTCAGACCTGGATTTTTAGAAGTTCTACTTTTGAGCAAGGAGTTGGTCGTGTTTCTGTGCAATTTGCCCCTTCACAACCCTCGATTGCCTATGCATTAGTGGATGTGAGTTCTCAAGGGTTAATTTATCGTACAACGGACAAAGGCCAAAGTTGGACCCTTGTTTACCGTGGTTCTACTGAGTTTTTCCGTGGGCAAGGTTTCTACGACAATTTTATTGAAGTACATCCAAAGGACCCGAATATTGTACTCGCTGGTGGTATTGATATTTTCCGAACTTCAGACGGGAAAAATTTCACAAATGTAACAAATGGTTATTCAGGTGGAAATGTTCACGTCGACCAGCACTGTGCTGCTTTCAACCCAATGAACCCGCAAATCGTAATGATTGGTAACGATGGTGGTGTTTATTTATCCACTGATGCTGGTATTAATTGGCGACCAAAAAATAATAATCTACAAGTTACTCAATTTTATGGTTTCGATATAGACCATTCGCAACCAAACATTAATTTTGGTGGAACCCAGGATAATGGTACGCTTGGCAACAAAGCAGATTTTGATTGGTATTTCGTTGCTGGGGGGGATGGTTTTCGCACAGTTGTCGATTATTCAAATCCAAATATTATTTATGGTCAGTCCACCCCTGGTGGAAGAATCACACCTTTTAAAGTCGATTTGAAGACTGGCACTTTTACTTACATCGATATAGGATTGGACCTGAACGCAAGCGTTTGGGACCCGCCTTTGGTTATGGACCCACAATACAATTTTATCCTTTATCACGGAAGGGACAAACTTTACGCAACTTATAGTGGTGGAGCAAGTTGGGATGTTCTTCCTACTCCAAAAGTTTCTGGAAGATATACTGCTATTGATATTTCACCATTGAATTCAGAAGTGATTATGGCTGGCACAAGCAACGGTGATGTAATTGTAACAAAAGATGCTGGCGAAACTTGGAAAGTGGTCTCTGGGAACGGATTGGTTAATCGTTGGGTTACGGACATAGCCTTTTCGCCTCAAAACGAAGGGACTGCATTCGTCAGTTTTTCTGGTTTTTATACACCACACATCTTTAAAACCACAGACTACGGAGCCACTTGGGTCAACATTAGCAAAACTTTACCAGATATACCTGTAAACACTATTGCAATACATCCTTTCAATGAGAACATTATTTTTGTGGGTACAGACATTGGTGTGTTTGCTACATACGACGGCGGAGCGAATTGGTTTCCATTTGGGAAAGGCTTACCTCGCAGTCCAGTGACTGATTTAAAATTCTGCCGTTACCAATTGACTTCGGGAACAATTCCTTTGCGTGCGGGGACCCACGGTCGTGGAATCTGGGAAGCAGATGTGCCAATTGAGCCAATTACAAATTACGAAATCACTGCTCCAACAGGCGGTGAAATTTTCACCAGCACTACTCAACAAGTTATATCTTGGTATGGATTTACTCCGCCAGTGCGAATTGAGTATTCTGTTAACGATGGGCTGGATTGGAGTATTATCGGCGAAAACGTCGCAAGTTCCCCATTTTTGTGGACAATTCCAAATGTTTCAACTGAATTTGCAAGAATTCGTGTAACTTCTCTGGCAAATCCTAACCAAATTAAAATTTCTAATACATTTACGATTACGATTGTTGAAAGAGGTTCGATTTTACAGAACACGAGTGTGAATTTTATTCCATATGGAATTGCTTATGATGGAAGAAATGGGCTTTGGGTAACAAGTTTTGGTTCCAACCAAATGGTAAAATTAGATGTAAATACTCTTACACGAATCAAAAGCGTAAAACTTCCTGGAGATAGTCTTTTCACCGATATTTCATACGATAGGGAAAAGAATATTATTTATCTCCATAGGATGAACAGCACTGGTGGAAATGGTGGGAATGTGCTTGTTGTCGATACAAATGGCAATCTGATTAGGCAATTTCCAAGCCCAGCAAATGTTTACCCAATTGGGATTGAAGTCTTCGATGGCAAACTCTTGATTGGCGACCGAGACAAAAAGGATGCTTTCGGGAAGCAAATGCTTATGGTAGTAGACCCAGTAACTGGCAAAGTTGAAGCAACATTTCAGAATCCCTATTCCAAAACTTATGGACCAAGAGGATTGGCTTATGACAGAGAAATGTATGTTTACCAAATTGGAACATATTTCCCCAATTCTGGTGCATTGACAGAGGCAGTGATTTCGAAAATTTCGAAAGATGATTTGTCTAAAGAAGTTTCGAGGATTTATTTGCAGTCGCCCAATGGATTAATAAACGCAAGGGGAATTGAATTTGACCCGAGAGATAAGAATTTTTGGGTTACGGACTACAACGGAAATATTTACAAAATTGCTGGTTTCGATTTGATGTTATCTGTTGGGCAAAAGGAAACGAATTTGGAAGTCTCCACCAATCTTGAGATTACTATTTCTCCAAATCCAGCAAAAGACTATTTACATATAAAAATAAACAATAATGAGAGCATTGCTTCTTTGAAAATATATGACCAAATTGGTAATATTCTCTTCGAACGAGACTATACCGAAGATTATGGAAATGAAGAAAATTATAAAACTATTGACATTCGGAGTCTTTCTTCTGGTATATATTTTGCTATTCTAAAAACTTCAACAAACAAAACAATTATCGGAAAGATTAACATTTTGAAGTAGAAATGTTTCTAAAAAAAACTCAAAAAGAAGAAGATTCCAGCAGAACAAGCCCAGATAGGTATCTTATCACATATGCAGATTTAGTAACTTTATTACTGGGGTTATTTGTTATTCTCTATGTGAGTGCTCGCGTTGACGAAGAGCGTTATAAAGAATTTGCCAAAGCATTTTCCGATTACTTCAAACCTCAAAAAGGACAGGAGGATGTTCACGGAACTGGCCTCGAACCATTTCAAGGTGTTAGAAAGGGCATTCCCGAGCCAGTTCTTCCTTTTCCAGACAGACGCAGTCTTAAAGAAATTCAATCTGATATTGTTAAGACGCTCGATTCGTATATAAAAAAGGGAGAACTTACCATCGAAACAAGAGGACCAAATATAGTAATAACGCTTCCAGAAAAATTACTTTTCCAATCGGGAAAAGCAGAGATAGAAAAGGAAGGCGAAGTTGTTCTCGAAAATTTAGCGGCTACATTGCAAGGGCTTGCCAAAGACCAAGAGGTTGCAGTTGACGGACATACTGACAGCGACCCAATTAAAAGTTTCCGTTATCCCTCTAATTGGCACCTTTCGGTTGCTCGTGCTGTAAATGTTGCATATTTACTCATTTCGAAAGGTGTCCCCGAGCATTCCGTTGTTGTTCGTGGGTTTGGAGACCAAAGGCCAGTTGCCGATAATTCGACACCAGAAGGCAAAGCCAAAAACCGCCGTGTTGAAATAACAATTTCCGAGCAAAAGCCTAATGTTCCTAATACCAAAGGATATGACGCAAATGAATTTGATACAAAAAAATAAATTTTTACTGCCTGTATTTATTTATTTGATTTTATTAACACCATCGTTTTCCCAATTCAGCAAAGAAACTGTTGATATTGTGGAACTTCCAAATGCTGGGTTCTATCCAAAAGGTTCTTTCACGATGAAAATGAATTTCTTAAATGTTAATCAAATGCGGTTCTCTTTTTATTTGTTTCCATTAAACAACACATTGCTTTGCATTAATACAAGTTATATCCACTTTACCAACAACAAAGTATTGCTTTTCTCTCCGAGTTTCAATTTTAAATATCGAATCTTGGATGAAAAGATAAATCTTCCAGCAATCGCATTTGGTCTTTCAACTCATTCACTTTCAACTTATCAATATATTTTTGAAAAATTCTCACCAAGCATTTTTCTTGTTGGTAGCAAGTCCTTTATGAATTTCATTGGAATTTCAAATATTCATTTTGGTATGAATTATTCATTTCAAACATCTTCCTCGAAGGAGGACGGAATTATATTCTTTGGAATTAGCCAAAACTTCTTCAAATCTGTCTGGATAGGTTTGGAATATTATAAGAAGTTCATACGAAAGGGGAATTCAATCGATAACTTACTGAACGTTTCTGCCGAATGGGTTGTTGCCCCAAATGCAAAAATTGGATTTGTTTTCAAAGACTTATTAAATCAAAGGAATAAGTCGTTGATTGACAAGTATCTTAAAATCGAATTTGGTCTTAATTGATAAAATATCAACAATTGAACAAAATAAGCCTAATTCTTTGACTTCTTAAATGTTTCCTTTAAAAAGTTTTTGAAAGAAACGTCAGAGTTTGGATTCGACGATTGCTGGTAATTCTTTTGAAGATTAAACACAGTGGAACCAGTTGTGCGCAAATCGCTCGATTGGATAACTTTAGTTAAATCCGCAATTGCTGATATATTATTTTCGCTTGCCCCAAGTAGCAGAAAATTACTTCCGATTTGTACAATGTAAAGAATGTTTTTGTTGGAGAGTGGAAGTTTAGAAACGATTTTAAAGTCAATTCCAAGGGTTGCAATTTTTCGGTTCGTAGCCATCCGTTTCAAAAGATTTGAAAGGAAAAAGACAAACACCAGAAAACCAACAACAATGCCAAGGGATTGAATCAATTCTGCATTTAGCATAACTATTTCTTAATAGTTTTCAATCGTTCAGTTGGGTCGACCAGCGTAGTTATTCTAATTCCGAAATGTTTGTCGATTACAACAACTTCGCCTTCGGCAATTTTCTTACCGTTGACAAGGACGTCGACTGGTTCACTAACAAGTTTGTCAAATTCAATTACAGAGCCTCTGCCAAGGTATAGTATGTCTCGAATTAACATATTGGTTCGTCCAAGTTCAATGGATACGGGAAGTTGCAAATCGTAAAGCATTTCTAATTTTGGCTCTAATGGGGAGTATATTGTTTCGCCAAGCCCGGCACCTTGTCCAACAGGAATAGGGGTCCCTTCCAAAGGCTCATCTTTTGTTTTTTCACCTCCTGATTCTGGCGGGATAGCACCGCTATTGATTAAGGCATCTATTTCCTCTTGTGTCAAGGACATAATCATTCCTCCTCTTTGTACAACAAATCATCTTCGACAAGGTCTTCGTCTCGAAGCGGACGAAGGATTTTTACTGCTTTCTTGCCATCGACCATTCCTGGTCGACCAGCAAATTTTTTCTTTCCTCCAATGGAGATAATTATTTCATCTGTAATTTTATTTTTTAAACGAATTATGTCGCCCTCTTTCAATTCCATTAGTTCTTTAACTGTAATTGAAGTTCTACCAAGTTCAGCAGAAATTGGAAGAAAAGTTTTCGACATATGTTTTTTGATGGTCTCGATGTTTTCCCGAATCTTTTCGGGGGTCATTTTCACTGGTCCAGCAGTAACTTGTTGCCGTGTTAATTTGGTTAAGACTTCTTCCAAAGCGAAAGTTGGGAAACATAAGTTCATTAAGTAAGTATGCAAACCAATATTTACGTCAAACGAAACGACGATAACGATTTCAGAAGAAGGAGCAATTTGGACGAAATCGGCTTCCATTTCAAGGCGTTGGTATTTGAAAGAGAGTTCAGCAATCGAACGCCAGGCATTTTGCAAATCCGAAAGAGCATGCTCGATAACCCCACGAATAACCGCTTGCTCGATTGGAGTGATTTGCCTTGGTTTCGGTTGAACTTCTCCCGACCCACCAAGCAATCTTTCGACGAGTATCAAAGCAAGTTGCGGACTTATTTCGAGAATTCCCGAACCGTCGGTTCCAACAATATCAAATACATAAAGGCAACTAGGGTTAGAAACAGAAAGAATGTATTCAGAATAAAACAGTTGGTCGACAGAAGTTACGGAAATAGAGACGACGGTTTGCAAGCGGGAAACAAGATAGTAGCCAAAAACCTCTGCAAAATTTTCGTGTATACTTTGCAGAGTTCGGACTTGTGATTTAGAGATTCGATTTGGACGGCGGAAATCATAGTTGGTGATTTCAGATCGCCTTAATCGCTCGCCAAGAAAATCGTCGACGTCGAGCGCCCCCGTCGACATTTCTTTCAACAGATTATCTATTTCCGATTGCGAAAGAACTTCGCTCATAATGTCAAATTTATTTTACTGAATAATAAATTCTTGAAGATATACTTCATTCAAAATCAATTGGTGTTGAGCAAAAATAGTTTTAAGGCTATCTTTAAATTCGTATGCCAACGTATTTCTTCTTTCTTGCAATTGAGGAACAGTCAAGGAACCAAGAATCTGATTAATTTTGCTTCGAATTGGCGCCATTATTTCTGGGGGCAACCCCGCCCCGCCTTCTTTAGATTCCCCAAAAATCTCTTGTAAGACTTTTTCGTCGCGCGCAGAGAACTTAAAAGCAAGATTTACTACCACAAATTGGTCAGAGTTCAATGGATTCGTTGTAATTCTTCCAGTTTCTACATACTTTATTAACTTCTTGTCGGCTGTAGATTTCTCTTCCTTTTTTTCCTCTTTCTTTTGTTCACCGCCCCCAATGTTTTGAACAATATAAGGCAAAAACAAAAATCTTGTGGCAAGAATTAAAATTAAAAGTGACCCGAAAACAATACCAAGAATTGGCACCAAGCCCACACCACCACTCGCTTTGCTCTCCTTACTTTGAGGTGATTGGGTATCCTCACCGTTTTTCACATCGTTTTCTTCTTTTTTTGCCATATTCACACCTTTATTCAACTATATAATGATAAAAATTATGCCAAACAAAGAAGTTTCTCTAAGTTATTAATTTTAAATAATTTATTTAACAGCATTACGTAAATCATTATTTAATTTGGCTAAAATTCTACACCTCTCATAATAATAATCGAAAAATTTAGAAAAAATTGTAATTATTCACCACTTTTTCATTATTTCGCGTGCAATTACAAGATGTTGGATTTCCGATGTTCCTTCGTATATTTCTGTTACCTTTGCGTCGCGCATCATCCTTTCGACGTGGTATTCGCGGACGTAGCCGTATCCACCGTGGATTTGTACAGCCTCCCTTGTAATTTCGTTTGCAATTGTCGTTGCGAATAGTTTCGCTTCTGAACACTCTTGAATATGGTCATAGCCATTATCGCGTAACCAAGCAGCCTTGTAAATCAACAGTCTTGCGGCATTAATTTTCATTGACATTTGTGCCAATTTGGCTTGAATAAGTTGATGTTCAATAATTGGCTTGCCAAATGCCTTGCGTTCTTTTGCATAGCGGACAGAGGCTTCGAATGCTCCCTGGGCTATTCCCAATGCTTGCGCCGCAATTCCAATTCTTCCACCATTCAAACCACGCATAGCAATGTAGAAACCTTCTCCAACATTGCCAATCACATTTTCTTCTGGTACTTCAACATTTGTCAACCCAATGCTTGTAGTATCGCTTGAACGAAGTCCCATCTTATCTTCTTTCTTCCCTGGCTCAAAACCTGGGGTTCCTTTTTCAATTGCAAAGCAGGTTATTCCTTTGTATCCCAATTCAAAATTTGTATTTGCGAAAACGACGTAAAGGTCGGCGTTTTGTCCAGTAGTAATCCAATTTTTAGTTCCGTTCAAAATCCATTTATTTCCAATTTTAATTGCAGAAGTGCGAATTTGAGTAGCATCGCTACCTGCTTCTGGCTCGCTTAAACAATATGCTCCTATAAGTTCGCCAGTTACAAGTCTGCGTAAGTATTTTTCTTTTAAATAATCCGACCCATACTTTTCGAAAATCCAATTAACAAGCGAATTATGAACAGAGAATATCACCCCAACAGAAGCATCAACTTTGCTTATTTCTTCCATTGCAATTACGTAACTAATAGTATCTAAACCGCTTCCTCCCCATTCTGGGGAAACCATCATACCAAGGAAACCCAATTCACCCAGTTTTTTGATTATTTCTCTTGGAAATTCGCCTTTGATATCTCTTTCAATTACACTTGGCGCGATTTCCTCTTGTGCAAATTTGCGAACAGCGTCTCGTATTTGTTCGTGCGTTTCATCAAGTTTGAAAGAAATCATTCTTTAATCCCTGAAAGTTTAACTCAATGCAAATTAAAAAATTTTTTTCGTTTTGTATCGTTTCTAGTTATTGTTGTCTAATTAATTGGTGATGATAGAAAACGAGGTTTTACCCGAAAGGACACTTTTAGTTGCCATTCCCAAAAAAGGTACTTTAAAAGAAGTTGTCGAGGAACATCTTGAGGAACTGGCTTCTCTTGTAAGGACTGCTGGCGGTGAAGTTGTCGATTCTGTCTATCAAGAACTTGTCTCGTTCAATCCTGCAACAGCAATTGGTAAAGGCAAGGTAAAAGAAATTCAATCAATTATTCAAGAGAAAAATATCAATTTGGTAGTGTTTGACGACGATTTAACACCAGTGCAGACCAAAAACCTCGAAAACGAATTTCAAGTAAAAGTGATTGACCGAACAACTTTAATTCTTGCAATATTCGCCAAGCACGCTCGCACAACCGAAGCCAAAACACAAGTTGAACTTGCCCAATTGCAATACCTTTTGCCAAGATTAACTCGACTTTGGACACACTTATCCAAACAATACGGCGGTATTGGTACTCGTGGTCCAGGCGAAAAACAAATTGAAACAGACCGAAGGCTTGTTAAAGCACGCATACAGCGTTTGCAAAAAAAATTAAAAGAAATTCTTATACAAAAAGAAATAGTACGAAAGCAAAGGATTAATTTCTTCAAGTTTGCACTTGTTGGATATACTAATGCTGGAAAATCTACGATAATGAGAGAATTAACAAATGCCAATGTCCTTGTCGAGGATAAACTTTTTGCTACGTTGGATACAACCACTCGGGCAATTCGTCTACCAAATGACAAAATTGCTTTGCTTTCGGATACAGTCGGGTTCATCCGAAAGTTGCCAGCCCATCTTGTTGCATCTTTTCGAAGCACACTGGCAGAAGTAGAATATGCCGATGTTCTGATTCACGTTGCCGATGCAAGCAATCGTTATTTTATGGAACAAATTAGTGTGGTCGACGATACTTTGGAAAATCTTAAAGTTGAGCATAAACCAAGAATTTTGGTTTTGAATAAAATTGATTTGATACAAGATAAAGAATACATTCGATATTTGCAAAAAGAATTTCCCGAGGCAATTTTGATTTCCGCTGAAAGGGGAATAAACATCAACGCTCTTCTTTTAAAAATGCAAGAACTTATGGAAGCCGAAACAAAATATGTTAAAGTATTTCTTCCTTACGATAAAATGAATCTTGTACCTTATATCTACAAAATGTCAAGCATCATTCGAAAAGAGGAGAAAAGCGAAGGAATTGAATTCCTTGCAAAATTGTTAAAGCAGGAAGAAAACTATTTCGTCAATATGTTTCAATCGTACATACAAAATTGAGTTTATTATGGAACAAAGCGGACAACAAAAAGTTGAAAACATTTTGCGTGATACTCGCAAAAACGTTCGTTATATCATTCTTGCGAGCAGAAAGTTGACAAGAGAAGAAAAACTGCGTGTCTTAAGATTATACAATTACGACCCGCAAAATTTGAAAACCAAACCAAATTCGACGATTATTATTGAAAGTGACATTTGAAGTTGTGGAGAAACAGAAGAATTCACAAGAACTTTTAAATTCTCTTTTACTCGCTTTCAAAATTAAAGAAATAGAAGAACTGGTTAACCAAGGCAAAAACCTCGGTGTACGGTTTCTTCGAGGAAGTGCTAAATCTTTTTTGGTGTATTTGCTTCGTTCGGAACTTAATTCAAGGCGCTTTGTCCTACTTGTTCCAGACGAAGAAAGTGTGAACAAATATGCCCTCGATTTGCAAACATTTTTTGATTTAAAAAATGTTTATCCAGTTACAACCTATTCAATCTCTCGATTTAAGCAAATACCCAACGAACGACTTGAATTGAACATTTACGAAAAGGTATTACAATTTTCAAACCACAAAGATGCAGTTTTGATTGTTACGCCAGAAATTTTCGAAATTTCTTTGCCAAAACCCAAAACATTTGTCGATGAACGTATGGAAATTGCTGTGGGAATGAACTTTCCATACGAGTCGTTTATTGGAAATCTAATTCTAAAAGGTTTCGAGCGTAAGGATTTTATCGAAGAACAAGGCGATATCGCCGTTCGTGGGGCAATTGTTGATATTTTTCCTTTAGGTTTGGACAATCCTTTGCGCATCGAGTTTTTCGGCGATGAAATTGAATCTATTCGTTTTTTTGAATTAGAATCACATCGAAGTATAAAAAAAGTCGATAGAATTGAATTTATTACAACTTTATTCCAACAAAAGACAGAATCGTCTACTATTTTTGATTATTTCCAGGAAGATGATTTATTCATCATAGATAATCGAGAACTCATCGAACAAACCCATAATGATTTGGATTTAAATTTCGATTTCCAAACCATTTTTCTTAATTCAATATTCAATGTTAATATTGAAGTAAAGACCCGCGAAGTAGGTTCAAGTTTCTCGTCAATAAAGTTATTTACAAAAGAGTTTCTCAACTTGTTCACACAAGGATATAAGGTATACTTCACCTCGGATAGCGAAATACTTTCCGATAGATTGAAGGATATTGTCGGTAATGCCATACAACTAGAATACGAAACCAATCTTGAGGCATACGAAACTTTTAGCGAACCAGAGGAAATCATTTCGAAATGTGTTTGGTTCCATAAGCCACTTAGCGAAGGTTTTATTGTCGAAGATATTCCAATTGCTTTTTTCGTTGAACATCAAATATTTGGTCGAGAGCGAGCCCGCGTTATCTCTTCCAAAGGCAAGGGATTAAGTTTTAAAGAATTAAGCGAATTGAGCATTGGCGATTATGTTGTCCACGTCGACAAAGGAATAGCAAAGTTTGATGGTTTGCAAAAAGTCAAGTTTGGAGATAGCATCCAAGATTGTGTTCGTCTTGTTTTTGCAGATAATGACATTGTTTATCTCAACTTAAATTTTTTGCACAAACTCCAAAAGTTTCGCGCCGAGGAAGGGGTCGTTCCAAAGCTTAGCAAACTTGGTTCGAACGAGTGGGAACGCAAGAAACAGCGAATCAAAGAACGATTGAAACGCGATGCTTATGAATTAATAAAATTATACGCTAAGCGAAAAATTCAGAAAGGATTTGCCTTTCCTCCCGATTCGGTTTGGCAGAAGGAGTTCGAGGCTTCATTTGTGTATGAGGATACCATCGACCAAGCGAAAGCCACAGAGGACGTGAAAAAAGATATGGAATCTGAAACACCAATGGATAGATTAATCTGTGGAGACGTTGGTTTTGGAAAAACAGAGGTTGCAATTCGTGCAGCCTTTAAAGCAGTGCAAGCGGGAAAGCAAGTTGCTGTTCTTGTTCCGACGACAATATTAGCCAGCCAGCACGAAGTTACATTCAAAGAGCGATTGAAAAATTATCCAGTTATTATTGAATCTTTATCAAGGTTCAAAACTTCTAAGCAAATCGCCGACATTTTGAAAAGGCTCGAAAATGGTTCTGTCGATATTATAATAGGTACACACAGACTTCTCAGCAACGATGTGAAATTTAAAGACCTTGGGTTGCTAATTATCGATGAAGAACATCGTTTTGGTGTTGCAGCCAAAGAGAAGTTACGAAACTTGCGAGTGAATGTCGACACCATTTCTATGACAGCAACACCAATACCGAGAACTTTGAATTTTTCGCTCCTTGGGGTTCGTGATATGAGTATAATGGAAACTCCACCAAGAAATAGATTGCCAATTTACACAGAAATAATCTTTTGGGAAGAGGATATTATTAGAAAAGCAATAACGAGAGAAATTGCAAGGGACGGGCAAGTATTTTTTGTTGTGGACAAGATTAGCCACATCGACCTGGCTTTGCAAAGGTTGTTGAAAATTATGCCAAACTTGAAGATTGCTGTTGCCCACGGTCAGATGAAAAACTCCGAACTTGAAAAAATTATGTCCGATTTCATTTTTGGTAAATACAATGTTTTATTAACCACCAAAATAATAGAATCTGGACTCGACATACCAAAAGCAAATACGATTTTCATCTACAATGCACAAAATTTTGGGCTCGCAGAACTTTACCAATTACGTGGTAGGGTGGGAAGAACCAATATCCAGGCATTTTGCTATTTAATAATTCCCCCATTGGATTCTTTGCCACGCAAAGCACTTCAAAGACTGCAAGCACTCGAAGAATATACTGAACTTGGAAGTGGATTGAAACTTGCAATGCGAGATTTGGAGATTCGTGGGGCTGGCGATATTTTTGGCTACGAACAAAGTGGCTTTATAAACGAAATTGGTTTCGAAATGTACCAAAAGATATTGGACGAAGCAATAAAAGAATTGAAATCGACCGAATTTAAAGATTTATTCCCCGAGCAACCTGTCGAGGACAAACTGAAATATCTTGAAAATAGCGAGTTGCAAATAGAGGTTGAATTCGATGCATTTTTGCCCTCGAATTACATTCAAAACGAATTCGAACGGTTTAAATATTATAAAGATTTGTATAACATAAAAGAAATTTCACAATTAAATGCACTTCGAAATGAAATTATCGACAAATTTGGACCGCTTCCACAAGAAGTTGAGAACCTTTTAAAGGTGGTCTCATTGCGTATCAAAGCATTGGACACAGGGATTCAAAAAATTACATACCGTTCGAATATCCTTACAATTGAATTTCCCGACGACTCGAACCAAGAATATTACAACAACCTTTTGCCGATAATTTCTGATTTTGCAACTTCCTTCGACGGGGCGAGGTTGATACAACAAAACAAAAAGTTGTATATTAAAGCAAAAGTCAAATCTTTTAACGAGGTTGCCGAAATCATTTGGCGATTCAAAAAAACAATTGAAAGTGTGGTTTTATGAAAAATGGATTTGTACTTGCAATTGAATCTGCATCAAATGTTTGTTCGATTGCGATTTCGCAAGTAGACAATGTTTTACTTGAATATTCTATTTCTATACCAAATTCCCACGATGAATTTCTTGCAGAATTTGTTAATCGGGGAATGAAAGACCTTGGATTAGCACCACAAGATATTTTGGCTCTGGCAGTCTCTTCTGGTCCTGGTTCTTTCACTGGGTTGAGGATTGGTTCTGCTTTTGCAAAAGGTTTCTGTTTCGATGGAAAAATTAAACTTGTTCCAGTGCCGACATTGTTTGCTCTTGCGTATAATTCCAGAGAGGTTGCCAAATGCCTTTCGAAAAGAATTGTTTCGGTTATGCATTCCCACAAAAACCTTTTTTTCTATCAATTTTTTGATTTAAATCTACAACCAATGAATGAAGTTTCTTTTTTAAGCCAAAACGAGATTGAAGAAATTTGTAGTGAGACTGATTTTATCGTTGGAATAGGAGCCGACAGTTTCAATGTTGGTACTAAAATAAATACTTTCAACACTATTTCTGCTTCATTGATTGCAAAAGCGGGATGGAAGTTGTTGGACGAGGGGAAATTTGTGTCTCCCGAGGATTTTGTTCCATCCTACTATCTTGAGTTTCAACCAAAGGCGAAAAGCAAATAGCAGAAAGCGAGACTAATTCTTTTGAGCGGACTTTTCAATTAACTTTTGTGCTTGGTCCTTTGTGATTTTCTTTGTCCCTTTGCATTTTGGATAGGTTGAGCAAGCCAAAAAGTATCCTCTTGGTCCAAGGCGAAGAAGCATTTCACTTCCGCATTTAGGACATTTTTCCTCTTGAATCAATATCGGTTCGAACCGTGGCGATTTCTTTTCTTCTAATGGTCTTGTGCCGTTGCAATTAGGATAGTCTGAACAACCGTAAAATTCCCCACGCTTGCTTTTTCGAAGAACCATTGGTTTGCCACAAACTGGACAACGAACATCTTCGACCAATTTTGGCTCTTCTTTTTGAACAACCTCATAAAGTGGCTTTGTGTTTTTGCATTCTGGATAGTTTGAGCAACCAAGGAAACGACCGAACTTGCTTACCCGAACAACCATCGGTGCACCACAAACTTCGCAAGTTATTCCATTCGACGAAATTTCTTTGTTTGCAAAACTTAAGAGGTTTGTCAATGGTTCGTAAAATTTGCTAACAACTTCGACGTAATTTGTTTTACCTTCTGCAATTGTATCTAAATTTTCTTCCATCTTTGCAGTAAATTCAACATTAAATATTTCGGAAAAATACTTTAAAAGTGTTCTATTAACTTCTTTCCCCAAATCAGTTGGGATGAACGACTTGTTCTTTAAGACAACATACTTTCGTTCGAGAAGTGTGGAAACTATTGTAGCATAAGTACTTGGTCGACCAATTCCTTTTTCTTCAAGTTCTTTAATCAAACTGGCTTGGTTATAGCGTGGAGGCGGTTGTGTTTGCGAATCTTTGATTTCTAATTTATTCAAGATTAATGTTTGGTTTTCCGAAACTTTTGGTAGTTTTTTCTTTTCTTCCTCGGTTTCCTCCTCTGTTTGTTCTTCCGCGTAGACTGCTAAATAACCATCAAACACAATTACTCGCCCAGTGGCACGGAATAGAAACTCTTCGCCTTTGATTTCAATTACAGTTTGGTCGAATTCTGCTGGTGTCATCTGTGAAGCAAGGAACCGATTGTAAATCAATTCGTAAAGCATTAAAAGATTTCTATCGAGCAAACCTTTCAAAGACTCTGGTGTTCGATTTAAATCAGTAGGGCGAATGGCTTCGTGGGCATCTTGAACGTTTGGATTTTTGCTTTTGTAAATAACTGGGTTTGGAGGAAGATATTTTTGTCCATATTTTTGTTGAATGAGTAGACGAGCCGATTCAATTGCGTCATTGCTAATTCTTACTGAATCGGTTCGCATATATGTAATCAAACCGACATTTCCTTCTGCTCCGAGAGGAACTCCTTCGTAAAGTCGTTGGGCAAGTTGCATTGTGAGTTTATTGGAAAATCCAAGTTTCCTTGCCGCTTCTTGTTGCAATGTTGAAGTGATAAATGGAGGTTTTGGGGCTTTCTTAATTCTTTTCTTTGTGACTTTGGAAACAACAAATTCTTGGACTTTTTTGATTCTTTCTACTAATTCTTTGGCTTGTTGTTCTGTTTCGATAAAGAAGAACTTTTTAATTCTTTTATGATAATCGTCTTGTGTTTCGTTGCGGTGCGGTTTTTTAGAGCCTTCGGGATTTTTAATTTGTTTTCCGTCGAATTCGACCAGTTTTGCTTCGATTACTTCTTTACCAGCCAAAAATTGTCCGATGATATTCCAATAGACAAAAGGTTCAAAGATTTCGATATCCTCTTCACGTTCGCAAATCAAACGAAGAGCAACAGATTGGACACGCCCAGCAGATAATGCGTTAGCAGATTTTGTGACCAATGCGTTGGATACAAAAGGTGAAATCTTGTATCCAATTAATCTATCGAGTACTCTTCGTGCTTGCTGTGAATAGTATAAATTTTCGTCCAAATCTCTGGGGTTGGCAAGTCCTTCTTTTATTCCTTTTGGTGTGATTTCATTGAAAAGAACACGTTTTATCTTTGGGTTTGCTTGTTGTATTTCTTCTGCAATATGCCAGGCAATTGCTTCGCCTTCACGGTCGGGGTCTGTTGCAATCAATACTTCATTGCAATTTTTTGCTGTTTGACGCAGTTTTTCGATAACTTTCTTCTTGTCTTTTAATATTTGATAAATTGGTTGGAAGTTGTTTGAAATATCTACACTTAAAGTATGTTTGTTCAAATCTTTGATATGACCAACCGAAGCCTCGACAATAAAGTCCTTGCCAAGGTACTTATTTATCGTTTTTGCTTTTGCTGGCGACTCAACAATTAAAAGATTTTTGTTTGCCATATCAACTACCTACTGAAAGAAGTTTTTTAACGATACATTATTAAGAATATTTCAAACGAATTAAGGTCAATTTGCTTATTTATATTAAAATCAATGGGTTAAGAGCATTTGGTGATTTGTTTATAACGAAACTGTAAATCTAATCACCACATCGAAGCGAACGAAAATCAAAGAAAAATACTTCTTGGGCGTGGTTTGTCCCCGAACTTTTCCGTATTCGGAAACAAGATAGAAATATGGTCGATTTCGAACAACTTCCGTAAGGACTTGTGATATTTCAGTGCTTATAACGTAAATGTGGTTGGGCTTACGATAAAAATCGCTTACATTCACTTCTTTGAATTCACCAAGAAGAAAAGTGGGCAAAGTAGTGTCGGGTTCGAAATCGCTTGTGTCTCTTGGATTTGGTATGTTTGGCTTTGGTTTAGCAAAAACAAGAAAGAAACGAACATTTTCGATAACAAGGGTATCTTTCTTTGGGTCGAATGGTTGATTGTTTCCGTAAACAAGCGAGTCTATCCAGTAGTTGAATTGAACTATTTCGGCTTTTTCCAGTCTTGATTTATTTTTTGTGAATTCCTCATATTCATTAAGATTTGCAAAAACTTGCGATGTGTCGGGAATTGATTTATCGAAATAATTTACATAGAAATAGAAAGGAATTTGAAAACGAAAATTTTGGATTGAGCCAATAAAATCTGTGTCGCAGGCTTTTAAGAACAAAACAAAAAGTAGAACAAAGTAAATTTGTATCCTCTTTCCGTACATCATTTTTTCTTCTTCTCCAAGAACAAACCAAAACCAAGGGAAATCATTGGCTGGCTTGCAAAAGTTAAATCAAAGTTTACAAATCCAAACGAAAAAAGTAAATTCAAACCGCCTTTAATTTGCCATTTCGTATATGTTTGAAAAGAAATTGCAACAGGACGAGCCTCCCGCAGTTCAAGAAATGGGCTGTTGACGATGTCATTGTTTAAACCAGTTGTATCCTTAATTGCTTTGAAGTATCCATCCAAATTTTCGTGTTGAACTCCAAGATAGCCAATTAAGTGTTCATTGAATTGGTTTGAAACATTAATACCAATTGCATAACTCGTCAATGAAAAACTTGTTCCTCTGTACATTCTGTGGAATGCTGTATGAATAGAAATGTTTTTTCTTTTGTCAAATCCAAAGATTTCGAAGAGATGGTCAATTCTTTGATTAAAACCGATTGTTAAGTATACGAAACTTTCTCCTTGGATTGGCATTGTAAAAAAACGGAATCGTATTTCATTTTTCAAGGGTGTTTCAAAAATAAGTTGAAGAACTGGCAAGCCAATCATTAAATTCAAGTGTAGACCTTCGGGGTAGGCAATTGTTTTGTAAACCGAATCGGGATATTTATGGTTTTGTGGTGCTGCAAAAATAGGTACAGAACTACCACCGTAAATTGTTGGCTGTTTATTTGGCTTTACCAGAAACGAAACAATTTCGCCATTTCGGATTTGGGATGTAAGTGTAGCACTTGTGTCGAAAAAGCCTTCGGGTACTTCGGCGTCGAACCATTTTTGCTCTTCGGGGATAAGCAATGATGAAAATGCCAAGTTAAGTGATACTTTAAACTTGCCATCCAAGTTGCTTGTGCCAAAAAGAGCGTTATTCAAACTTTGGTTTAAGGAAGTGAAAATTGGTTTCAGATAGCCATTAAGGTTCTGTGAAGTGAAAAGTACAAAATTGCGAGAGATAACAATATCTTTTGCATAGGTTAACGACGCAAAGAAAAAGAGTATAAAATATATGATTTCTTTTCTGAAACCCACCTCTGGGAAAAAAATTACTCTAAAAAGCAAATTAACAAAAATAAATGCTTTTTGTTACTCGAAAAGACCTATCTTGGGAATATTATTCTGTTTGCCTATCTTTGCCATTTGATAATTCGGAATTCTGTACGGCGGTTCTTCGCTCGACCTTCCTCCGTCGAGTTGTCTGCGATAGGACGGGTTTCGCCATACCCAATTGCAATTATTCTCGATGGGTCGATACCTTCTTTTACAATGGCTTTTTTTACCTCGTCTGCTCTTTTTTGCGATAAATTTTTGTTGTAATTCGGGTCGTTGGAACGGTTGATTGAATCTGTATGTCCCGAAATTTCAATTACCATTGTTGGGAACTTCTTCATCATTCTGGCTATGCTTTTGATAGCAGTATAAGACTCGGGTTTTAGATTGTACTTATCGAAGTCGAAATAGACTTTTAGAGTATAAACTTTTCCCGTGTCCACATCAGTTTCAATTAATATTGTATCTTCGAGCACAGCGTAGTCTGTACAATACTTCACAACAAAGAATTGTTGACCATAGATTGGCAATTCTATGTCGGCGTAATAGTATTTTTCGTATCTTTTCGCAATATCGTTGAAGACTAAATTAAATTCATATTTAGAGTAAATGTGCTTGTAAATGCCACCAGTTTTTCTTGCGTAATACTCCATAAATCCTTCGTTAATGTTATATCCAAAATCTATTCCACAGATTGAGACATTGTTTTGGATAGCGTAATTTATTACATCGTAAGGATAATAGTGGGAGGAATTGTCCCAGCCGTCGGTAAAAACGATGATGACTTTTTGGTATGAAGGGCTCACTTTGTTCAATTCGTTAATTCCAGCAACTATTGCGTCGGAAATAGCAGTCCATCCTCCATAATAACCTAAACCATTGACAACTAATTGCGAAGAAGCATATTCCTTTGAACTGGTCAGCGGGACTTCCACCGCTACTCGATGGTCGTATTTAATGACACCAATTAAGTCCTCGGGGTGTTTGTTTTGGATGAAATTGTGTGCTGATTCTTGAATTTCGTATGCACGGTCGTCTCCCATTGAACCACTGTGGTCGAGAACCAGCATAAAAGCGTAGGGAATTCGCTTGGTGGTTTCCGTTTCCTTAACTTCAAGTTTTGCTACTGGTACGATTTCATTTTCAATGATAAAGTATGCTCCACACCAGCGTTTTTTAAATTCGCCAGTTGTAGAGTAGAAATAGAATACCGTATCCTCTCCAATTAAGTGGAAATATACTCTTGCAAAGTCGTCTGTGATTAGTTTGTAACGAGAGATTTCAAGAGACAAAGTCTGGGGTTTCGATTTTCTAATATCGTTGAATGTTTGAATGTGCAGAGGTTTGTAATTAGGTGGCGGAGGTAGTTCTGGTAACGGTTTTTCTCCTTTTCGGAAAAGTGAACAAGATAAAAGTAGTAAAAACAAAGAGCATAGGGTAATGCATTTTTTCATAGAAGACCTATAAATTGTTTAAAATAATCTATTCTATTTTGAATATTTTCTTAAAACATTGAGCAAAGCAGAAAAATCTTTCGGATATTGGGCAATGAATTCTACTATTTCTTGGGTTTTAGGATGTCGAAATTTTAAAGAATAGGCGTGCAATGTTAGTCTGTCGATTATTGGCTTTTCTTCTTCCCCCTTTTTCAAATTGTATCTTCTTTTGATGTGAGAAAGGAAGAAGGCTTCGTTTTTGCCGTAAATGTCGTCGACAAGAAGCGGGTTGCCAACAGTGGCACAATGGACTCGAATTTGGTGGTGGCGTCCAGTTACCAAATTGCATTCAATCAAAGTTGCAATTGAGAAGCGTTCGAGTACACGCACCTTGGTCAATGCTTCTTTACCTCGTGCAGAAGGAATTGTTCGCCCTTTGTTCGAAGGGTCGGTCAGTAGCGGTATGTCAATATCAAATTCATCTTCCGCAATCCAACCAGAAACAAATGCGTGGTATATTTTTTCGACATTTAGTTCCTCAAATTGGGTATTCAAATCCTTGTGGCTTTCAGCATTACGGGCGAAAACCATTATTCCACTGGTTTCCTTGTCCAAACGGTGGACAACCCATATTCGACCAAATTTTTCTTCGAGAAGCATTCGAAGATTGGGGATGTTTTTATCAAATCTGTCGGGTATCGACAACACGCCCGAGGCTTTGTCTACAACAATTATGTCATTATCTTGATATAATATCTGATAAAGTTTGTTATGCTTCATAAGTAATTTCGCCCGAGGCAGATAGATATGTATTTTTCATCAACATTGCAATCGTCATTGGTCCAACACCACCAGGCACTGGCGTAATTGCATAGGCTTTTGGTGCCACTGAATTAAAATCCACATCTCCAACTAGTTTGTATCCTTTTTTAGACGATGAATCCTCAATTCTATTTATTCCGACATCAATAACAACTACGCCATCTTTAACAAAATCAGAAGTAATAAAATTTGGGCTTCCAGCGGCAACAACTAATATGTCTGCAAGTCTTGTGTATTGGCGAAGGTCCTTCGCAGCAGTGTGACAGATTGTAACAATAGCATTGGCATTTGGAGCCTTCTGGTACAGCATATTTGCTATGGGTTTACCAACGATGTTGCTTCGACCAACAACGACAACGTGTTTGCCAAAGGTGTCTATTTGATAATGTTTCAACAATTCAACAATGCCAGCGGGAGTGCAAGGACGAAATCCAGGTAAACCAATAACAAGGCGACCAAAATTCTCGGGATGGAAACCATCGACATCCTTGGATGGCTTAATTTTTAAAGTCGTTTTCAACTCATTGATATGTTTAGGCAGGGGAAGTTGAACAAGAATTCCGTGAATTTTGGGGTCGTTGTTCCATTCCTCGATTAAATTCAAGACTTTTTCTTCTGGGGTGTCCTCCGTGAGATGTTCTACAATCGAATAAAAGCCCAGTTCGGTGCAAGCCTTACGTTTTGAATTCACATACGTTAGCGAAGCGGGGTTGTTCCCAACAAGCAAAAGGGCAAGACCAGGGGTAATTCCTTTTTGGGATTTCAGTTCAGCAGTTTTTGCCCGAATTTCATCAAGTATTTTTGATGAGACTAACTTACCATCAATAATTATTGGCATATTATTTCCTTTTCATCAAATCAAATTTATACAAAATACCAAAAGTCAAGATATCTATTTTGCCAAAATTATAATCAACGAAAGCGGAAAAATTGCCAAAGTTCAACAAACCTCCAATTGTGAATTTCCAGTTTTCGTCGGAAATTACTACATTTTTATTCATTGCACCAAATGGGTCGCCATTGTACCCAAGTTCTGGATTTTTTCGGAAAAAGTCATCGGAAAAATTGTCTGGTGTTCCATTGTCGTCCAGCCAAATTAAACCAAGTTGATATTGTACAACAATTGGAAGGTAATATGTGAAGTCGGTGTTGATATGTATACTTTCATAACTTATACCGGAAAAAATTTCAAAATTTTTTGAAACACGACGGCTAAAGTGGAAATTGGCATTGAAAAAGTTTGCGTTTGCGTTTAATTCTGCGTTTGTAACACCAATAGTATTGCGTAGATTTGTCCCTTGATATGCAACCTGGAAAGCAAAATCCACAAAAGGATTAGGAATATATTGGGAAATAGAATGTCTAATTCCTACTCCCCAAAAAGTAAATTTACCAATGTTTTTACCAAGGTCGATTCTTGGAATGAAACGAAGAGTAAGTTCTGTACCGTAAAAAGAGCCGACTTCAATTTGAGGCATTCCGGCGATTATTCGCTTTATATTAAGACCTTGGGGCAAATCGAAATCTTGTGGGAAATTTTCAATGGATTTATAGATTGTGTCGCGAAGAGATTGAGGAAGCAGTGAAAATATAGGATTTTCATTCAAAAGAGAACGGAGTGTGTCTCTATCAAAGTGGAGTGTTTTTTTACCTTCTCCAAGTATTGTGGGCGCTCTTTCCGGAATTTGAAATTTCTTCTTTGTAACACCATCATAAAGTAAGAATTTAAAAGCCATATAAATGAGCCCACCAGTGTCTTTGACATTTGCTTTTGGCGGGATTGAAAAAGGATCAATATCAACATAAGGTGAAACTTTTTTTAATAATGAACCCAAATCATTCGGATCATAGGGCTCAATTGGTAATTGTGGAATGTATTCCGTTTTACTTTTGGGAACAAAGCCAACTGTCCCATTGATACTAAGTTTAATGTAAAACTGATTTTCCTTGGGGATGTACGCACTGGTGAAAAACCTTGCGTTTGCAGTTGTATTTACAACCTCAACCATAGGTTGAAGATAGGGAACACCGTTCAGTTCGAAAATATCTCTGCTTAGATAGCGGGCGAGTAGAATTGTCCAATCGTTTGCACGGGGATAGTTTTGAACTGAAAATGCGAATTCAGTTGAGAGAAGCAGAATAATTGATAGAATTAATCCCTTTTTAATCATAGATGAACACCACTACTTTAGTACTTTTTTTCTGATTAGAACGTAGAAGGGCAGAGCAACAAGAACAATCAATATCAAGTGGAATAAATTGATAATTAGTTTAAATGCTAAACCAAGCATAGCAAAAAAGGAATAGAAAATGATGTAGGATATTGCAAGTGCAATAACCAAAGCAAGAATGTTTTTTAACCAATTAGTCATAAATCCTCCAAAAAAGCAAAATAACAAAATTTTACAAATTCTTAGGAATAAATCGAATTGATTCTTCCCCAAAAATTTGAACAAGTTTGGACAAGTTGTCCTCGTTCAATGCAAAGTGTACATTTTCCGCCACGAAAGCCTTACGTTCGCCATTGTTTTTCAAGATGAAAAGCACTTTTATTGCGGTATCTGGTGAATTGCACATTTTAGCGAATTTGTTCAACTTTTGTTTCGCATTTTTATCTTCAACTAAATATATGTGTATCGCTTCAATAAAAATGGACAGTGCCTCTTCAATGGGATAAATTTCGCTAACATAAATTTTTAAGGGATTTTCTTCCCGAACTTCGCCTTTTCCTACCACGAGTACAATTCTATCTTCGTCGAGTAAATGGTAAAATTTTGAATAAGCATCGCTCCATATAACCAATTCTGCTTTTCCATTGAAATCCTCAATAGTGGCAAAGGCAAATTTTTGTTTGTTTTTGTCAAGTTTGGAGTCGATTTCGCCCAGCGTTCCAACGACTCTTACGATTCCCCCATTCAGATTTTCGCTTGGATTGGACAAATCCACGTTTGTTATTGCTTTAATAATATTTTTATACTTTTCGAGAGGGTGACCACTGAGATAGAAGTTTAAGAACTCTTTCTCCCTTGCCAAACGTTCACGGTAATTCCACTCGGGAACATCGGGAAGTTTGGGTTCGACAATTAAATCTTCGTGGCTCATATTATCCCCAAAAAGGAAGGAATCGGGATTTTCGTTCTGCTCGTGAATTTTTCTAGAAAAATCCAAAGCAGTGTCGATTGCTGAATATAAAGAGGCTCGCTTTCCGTTTTCAATCGAATCGAAGGCACCAGTGCAAACCAATGCTTCCAGCACCTTACGATTTACTACTTTTGGGTCTACCCGTGATACAAAATTGTAGAAGGAAGTAAAAGGTTTTTCTTTGCGAGCGTTTACAATTGTTTCCTCTACACGGGTTCCGACATTTTTTATTCCAGCAAGACCGAATAAAATCGTCTTCGAATCTACTGCGACGAATCGAGCAAAAGAACGGTTTACATCCGGCGGAAGAATTTGAATACCAAGGGATTTTGCTTCTTCGATTAATTTAGGGATTTGTTTGGGATTGTTGATTTCTGCGTTTAAGTTCGCAGCAAGAAACTCGGCTGGGTAGTGTGCTTTTAACCAAGCGGTTTGATATGCAAGAATTGAGTATGCCAATGAATGTGATTTATTAAAGCCATAGTTTGCAAATTTTTCGATTAAATCGAAAATTTCCTCGGCAACTTTCTCATCTATTCCATTAACTCTTTTGGCTCCCTCGATAAATTCTGGTTTCATCTTCATCATAACGTCGATTTTCTTTTTGCCCATTGCTCGGCGTAAATTATCTGCTTGTGCAAGGGTGAAGCCGGCAATGTCCCGAGCAAGTTGCATTACTTGTTCTTGGTATACGATTATCCCATACGTAGGTTTAAGCGACTTTTCCATTAGTGGGTGTAGATATTCGATTTTTTTACGCCCATACTTACGGTCTATGTATTCTGGTATGTGTTGCAAAGGTCCAGGTCGATACAAAGCGTTCATATCGCTTAGTTCAAGCAGGCTCGTTGGTTTCAATTGACGCAAGTATTCTTGCATTCCGGGAGATTCAAATTGGAACACACCAAGGGTTTTGCCCTGGGCAAAAAGTTCGAAAGTCTTTGGGTCGTCATAATCAATTTTATCTATGTCAATCTTAACACCGTGGTTCTTTTCAATCATTTCAAGAGTTCCGTCAATTATCGACAAAGTTCGCAAGCCCAGAAAATCCATTTTTACCAAGCCAGCGCTTTCCAATTCGTTCATACTGTATTGTGTTACGATTTCGACTTTGTCTTCATCATCAACTTTCTGGGCGAAAAGCGGGACAAATTCGCTAACATCATCGGGGGTAATAACTATTCCCGCGGCGTGAACCGAAGTGTGTCGATACAATCCTTCAAGGAGAAGGGAAAATTCTACAAGTTGCTTGTAGCGTGGGTCGTCGGTGTTTTTTAGTTCGGCAAGGTCTGGAAGTTCAAGTGCTTCGCTCAATGGAGTTACCTTTCCAAGGACAACTGGTATTTTGCTTGTAATTTTGTTAATCTCTTGGTGGGGAATACCAAGGATTCTTCCAACGTCTTTTAAGACGGCCCGAGAGGAGAGTTTTCCAAAAGTTATTATTTGCGCCACACAATTTTCCCCATATTTCTTTTTAACATAATCGATTACCAAATCGCGTTTGTCGTCGGAGAAATCAATGTCAATGTCTGGTAGAGTAACTCTATCGGGATTAAGGAACCTTTCGAACAACAAACCATATTTAATTGGGTCGATGTTGGTAATACCTAATGCGTAGGCGACGATACTTCCAGCAGCAGAACCTCGACCTGGACCAATCCTCACGCCCATCTTCCTCGCAGCGTTTACGAAATCGGCTACGATAAGAAAGTAGCCAGAGAATTTCATATTGCAAATTACGCTTAGTTCATAATCGGCTCGTTGTTGAATTTCTTCGGTAATTGTTTCGTATCGCTCTTTTAGCCCTTTGTATGTCAATTCTCGAAGATATTCATCAAGATTTTTGGATTTGGAGTCTTCTGGTATTTTATATTCTGGCATAAAAATTTTGTTTTCAAAAGTTAAATCGCATTTATCTGCGATTTCAACTGTATTTTCAATTGCTTCGGGGAAGTCCTTAAAAAGTTCAAACATTTCGTCTGTGCTCTTGTAGTAGAGTTGGTCGGAACGATACCGAAGATTGTAAATGTCAATGTTTTGAACACCCTCGCTGGCTGATTTTATACTTAGGTAAACATTGTGTGCGATTGAGTGCTCTTTTTTTATATAGTGAACATCGTTGGTGGCAACTAATTTTATTCCCAATTCCTTCGCAATTTTGGGAGCCCATTCTAAAATGCTTGGGTCTTCTGGAAGGTAGTGGTTTTGCAGTTCAATGTAGAAATCCTCACCAAATAAACTCTTGAAGTACTCTGCTTCTTTCCTGGCTCTTTCGTAATCGCCATTTAAAATATGTGAATTAATAACACCATTGATACATCCAGAACATACGATTAATCCGTCTTTGTACTTTTCGAGTAATTCCTTATCAATTCGAGGTTTGTAGTAAAATCCTTCCAAATGGGCTAATGTTGTCAATTTGATTAAATTTTTGTAGCCTTGACGATTTTTTGCAAGTAGAAGCAAATGGTAATAGTTTTTCTTTTTAGTTTTCCCAGCAGTTTTGTCAAATCTACTACCAGTTGCAAGATACGCTTCAAAACCAATTATCGGTTTAATGCCTTTCTTTTTGGCTTTCAAGTAGAATTCCATTGCTCCGAACATTACTCCGTGGTCGGTTAGGGCAACGGCTTTATGTCCATTTTCCACGGCTGCATTAATCAAATCGTCCACAGTTGCTGCTGCGTCCAGCATCGAATAATGTGTATGATTGTGCAAATGTACAAATTCCATTTTCTGAATAATTAGTGTTTAAATTGAACAAAATTAAGAAAAAGTTATAGTTTAGATTATAATAAGTAATAAATCAAAAAAAACGGGGTTTGTTGCCAAACCCCTCGAAGTAAAAAAATTCAAAAAGTTATTATTTGGTTACTTTTTCAAGTTTTTTCATTATGCTAAAAATGAACGCTGCGGAAATGAAACAACAAACGACAAAGACCAACCAAACTTCCCAAAGTTCAATACGGTCCCAAAGGAAACTTCCTACAAATAGCAATTTATTTCCAACAGCAGTTGCCAGCAACCAGCCACCCTGCATTAAGCCCTGGAATCGGGAAGGAGCAACCTTGGAGACGAAAGACAAACCCATCGGGCTTAGAAATAATTCTGCAATGGTAAGTATCAAATAACTTGCCGTTAACCAGTGGGGACCGACACGAGGCCAGGTAGTTAAATCTTTGATTAGTTTTGGAGCGGGCAAATCTACTGAAGCGATAAGCATTAATATGAAAGCAGTCGAAGCGATTAGCATTCCAATACCAATTTTCCTTGGGGTCGAGGGTTCCATATTCTTGCTTCGCAACCAAGAGAAGAAGCCCATAATCGGGAAGGTGAGAATAACAATAAAAAGTGGATTGAAAGCCTGGAACTTTTCTGGCTCAATTGGTGTTGTCGGTGGTGCATTGGAAATTAGATAATACGACCATATACCAAAGACTACAAAAGCGACAGCAGATAAAATTTTCTGAATGGGTTTCTTTAGGATAAATGTTAAAATCAGCCCAGCGACTGCGGCAATTAGAATTAACATATGCCATAGATTGAAGAACATTTGATTAATTGGTCCAACTTCTTTAACAGTGTAATCGCGGGCAAAAAAAGTTAGAGTTAAGCCATTTTGATGGAAGGACATCCAAAAGAAAATTACAACCAAAAACACAAGCAAAAGAGTTACGACGCGAGGTTTTTCTTCCTTTGTTGAGGCAAGAAGGATCCAGGTTGAAAAAGCGAGGAAAAGGGCAATTGCAAGACCGAGCGAAAAGTTGTTCAAAACATAAGTAAATATTAGGACAACGACGGCAAAAACTACGATTGCTGAGGCCAATGGTATTAGATTTTCTTTAGAGGCAATCGAAACTTTGTTTTCTTTTTTGCTTTGTATTTCAACTTTGATTTTGTCTGGTAAGAACTTTTTGAAAGATAGATAAATCACGAGGGAAATTAACATAGCAATTGCTGCGATACCGAAAGCCATATTGTAGCCATAGGAGAAAGCGTCTATGTAGTTTTGGGCAAATGTTTGTAAATCTGTGAAATTATATCCAATGGAAACTTTTTGTGCAAGTTTAGTCAAATTCTCCAATTGCACTGGGTCGGTGAGTTGTCCGTTCAAAAAACTATGACAAAGGGCTGGCAAACTTGCATCGTGGAGAAAGCCCTTGGTCTCTAAAATATAGTTCCTTATGGCAGTTGCTGCGAATGGTGCGAAAAAAGCCCCAATGTTGATACCCATATAGAATATCATATATGCTGTATCCCGAAGGGGAGAATACTTTGGGTCGTCGTACATTTGCCCAACGATGGCTTGCAAATTTCCT
Organism: Candidatus Kapaibacterium sp.; assembly: GCA_013414795.1. Taxonomy (GTDB): domain Bacteria; phylum Bacteroidota; class Ignavibacteria; order Kapaibacteriales; family UBA2268; genus Naka2016. The sequence goes on along the minus strand of CP058732.1, from coordinate 612,958 downwards.
TTGAACAAACCATTGCCCAAAGCGATAACAAATAGACCGACAACAGTGACTGGTAGAGTCATACCAGGCAGGGCAATTATTACATATCCAATAAGCATAATGATTAAGCCAAATAGTACTGTTGTTTTGTACTTGCTTGTAAAGTCAGCAATAATCCCGCCAACGAGAGCCAGAGCATAAATAGCGAAGTAGAACCAACTGTAAATGTCGCCCGCACTTTCTGCCGAAAGATTGTATTTGGCTTGAAGGAACAAGACAAGAACTGCCATCATTGTGTAGAAACCGAAACGCTCTCCCATATTGGAGAAAAACGCTACAACAAGCCCTTTTGGATGGTTTTTAAACATAAAACAAATTATATTTGTTGAACAAAACTAATCAATTGCTAAAATTGGAACAATCTCTTTCTGAATATCTCCAAAAACAACAACTTCGGAGTTGTTGGTAATAACAACATCAATCTCCGAGCGGAATCCAATCTTCTCTTCTGGGATGTATATTCCAGGTTCGATGGAAAAACAACTGCCAGGGATAATTTTTCGCTCGTCTCTCGTTTCAAGATTATCCATATGAGTACCATTGCCGTGGACTTCTTCGCCAATGTTATGCCCTGTTCGGTGTGTAAAGAATTGTCCGTAGCCAGCATCGATAATAACCTTTCTTGCTGCGTCGTCAACTTCAAAACCATAAACTGGCAGTTTTTTGGAAAAACGTTCTTTGACAAGTTTCAAGGCGCTGTCCCTTGCATTTGTAACAATTGAAAAAATTTCGTTTAATCGGGTTGGTACCGTTGTGCCAATGTAGCCCATCCAAGTAATGTCGTAGTAAATCGAGCGTTCTCGATTGAGTTTTGCCCATAGGTCGAGCAAAACAAGATCGCCTTCGTGCATTTTATAGCAGTTTGATTCGGTTGGCTCGAAGTGGGGGTCTGCTGCGTGTTCGTTTATTGCGACGATTGGACCATCGTTTGTTGTTAAATTAAATTCTTTGAATAGGTCAAGCATAAACTTGTGGATTTCATATTCTGTGGGGTGGTTTCCATCTTTAATTCTTTGCGCAATTTCTTTGAAGGCTAAGTTCTTAACTCTGTGCATTAATTCACCAGCAATTCGATGGCTTTCAATTTCTTCATCAGACAAATGGGCTTCAAACAAACTTACCAGGTTGGCACTCGAAACGACATCGATTCCAAAACTTCGTACCAATTCGATTGTTCCAGCGTCTACATTTGAAACGTAAGGTATTGCATTGCGTGGGGAATATTGCATCGCAATTTTTTGGGCTCCGGAAAGAATTTGGCGAAGTTGATTATGCAATTCCTCCCAGGGCAAGTATATGAACTTTTCCCCTGGAAGGTGGTCTAATTTCCAAGATTCAATTTTGTGGACAAGTTTTTTGGGGGAACCTTCACTTGGGATGTAGTAAAACCAACGTCGGGAAGTGAACCTCTTGGTATCGATGTTTAAAATTCGAATTGCAATTGGGTCTCGATTATGAAAGTCGTAGAAAAGCCAACCGTCAAGCCCTTCACGCTTTAATTCCTTTTGAATTAACTCAACATTCATAATACCATCCTTAATAGTTCATTAATTTTTTACAAAAATTACAATTTAATAAAAATTGTTTAAAAATAAGGTTCTATTGGTTTATTAAATTTTTCTTTACTAAATTCGTCAATCAATTTTTTAAAAATTTGAACTTTGGAAAGAAGTGAAATAATAGGCAAAGAGTTTAAATGTTTGGACAAAGGGTTTGTCCGTCTGGTTGATATTATGGGCGGAGACGAATCGATTGTCCAAGCAGCGCGTGTTTCCTACGGACGTGGAACAAAGACTGTTTCGGAAGATAGGAATTTGATTCGCTATTTGATGCGTCACTGCCACACTTCGCCATTTGAAATGGTGGAGTACAAATTTCACATTAAATTACCGATTTTCGTTGCTCGGCAATGGATACGACATCGCACTGCAAATGTGAATGAATACTCTGGTCGCTACTCGGTTATGCCCGACGAATTTTATGTCCCATCGCCCGAAGATGTTCGAACACAAAGTAAGACCAACAAACAAGGACGCTCCGACGAACCCATCCCCGAAGAGATTGCTAATGAATTCATTCAAGATTTACAGGAAACACAAAACCTATTGTATGAAAAATATAATAATTATCTTTCCAAAGAAATAGCGCGAGAGTTGGCAAGAATAAACCTTCCTCTTTCAACATATACTGAATGGTATTGGAAGATTGATTTGCACAATTTGTTCCATTTTCTTGAACTTCGTTTACATCCTACTGCACAATACGAAATTCGTGAGTATGCGAAAATTATCGCTCAAATTGTAAAGGAAACCTGTCCAATTGCATACCAAGCCTTCGAGGATTATAGGCTTAATTCAGTAACTTTTTCCGCCGTGGAATTGAAAATCCTTAAAAATATGATTCAATATAAATTACCCACTTTCGAAGAAATGCTCGAAATGGGACTTACCAAACGTGAAGTCGAAGAATTTTTCACTAAAATTTCTTTTATAAACAATTTTAAATAATTGGAGGTTTTATGTCTAAAAAATTGTTTTTTCAATCAGTATTTTTATTTTGTTTTTCTCTTTTGTAGGGTTAACATATTCGCAATCGGATCAAGAAATCATTTCAAATTTCATTCAAAAGCAGAAACAAATTGCAGATAGGTCGAAAGTGAAAACACTTTATCAAGAAATGAAAGCGACAATAATGGGAATGGAAATGCCAAGCAAAATCTGGATCAAAGTAGACAATCTGCGTTACGAAACTTCTTTTATGGGTCAAACTACCACTGTAGTCTTAACCCCAAATGGTGGTTGGCAAATTCAAAATGGTTCGGTTACAGACATACCAAAAGAACAAATTACTGAAGCCAAAAAGCAACTAAAAAACCAGAGTCTTGCTGAGGGATTTAATTTTTTCAATGAGGATTTCAGCGAACAAAATACCAACTTCGAAATTGTCGGAAGAGAAAAAATTGATGGTGTGAACTGCTATCGAATGAAAATTACTCCAAAGGATACGACCGAAGGTGAATCCGAAGGATATTTTTGGTTTGAACCAAACACTTACCTACTTCGCAAAGTTTCTTTTAAGCAAAAGCAAATGGGTCAGGAACAGAACATTGACATCTACATCAAAGAATACCAACAAGTTGCTGGGATGACGTTTCCAAAGTTAATCAATATGAATCTTGGCCAAGGTCAAAACCTTCAAATGGAATATGTTACTATAAAGGTTAATGAACCTGTTGACGATAGTTTGTTTAAAAAGTAATTGAGAGAAAAATGAAAAAAGTGTTGTTATTATTCTTAGTATTGGTTTTAGTTGCGTGCAAGGAATCTCCCGAAAGCATTATAGAAAAGAATATAGAATTGCGTGGGGGAAAAGCCAATTTCGATAAGATTAAGAATGTGTTTATGGTTATGAGCATTAATTCAATGGGAATGGAACTTCCCGTAAAAATTTACATTATACGTCCTTCTTCTATGAGAACAGAAGTTAATTTTGGTGGTCAAGAACTTGTTACAATACTTCTTCCAGATACGGCAATTGCACTTTTGGATAATAATGTTACTCCTTTACCATCGCAAGCAATTACCGAAATGCGTCAAAATCTTGATAACCAGTTGAATTATCTTCGGTCTGAATTAATGAACTATACAGAAAAAGGTGGAAAACTAGCTGGGGTAACTCAAGAAAAATTTCTTGGTAAAGAGGCGCATAAATTCAAGATAACTTATCCTGATGGTTCCACTTCATATGTATTTGTCGATAAAAGTTCTTATTTGAATCTTGGAACTCGAACCGAAAAAATGGTCGAAGGTCAAAAGTTGGAAACTGAAACAAGATATAGCGACTATCGCAAAACCGAAGGCTTTTTCATCCCATTCAAGACGGAAGTTTACAACGGAAAAAATTTGTTGGCACGAGTAACAATCGATACTCTTGCCATCAACAAACCTATCGACCCGAATTTGTTTAGGTGGTGAAACAAAATTTAACAAGCAAAAAACCTCTACTCGAAAAGTAGAGGTTTTTTGTATACTCAACAGTATTTAGACCATTGGAAAGGAAATTTTAGTTTCAATTCCTTATAGGTAGGCTCTAATCTTATCAGAGACAATTTCAATCCTATGTATATTTATTCGTTTCAATTCCTTATAGGTAGGCTCTAATCGAACGACGGCTTTTCGTTTCGCCACAATGCAAGCGATGTTTCAATTCCTTATAGGTAGGCTCTAATCGCTCCACGCTCCTATGGTTTTACCGCTTATGGTGGGTTTCAATTCCTTATAGGTAGGCTCTAATCTTTGCCTTTGCTCCTGGTCTTTGAAAACCAGATATGGTTTCAATTCCTTATAGGTAGGCTCTAATCGTCGGAAACGCCAGTTTAAAGCCTTTATTAATCAGAGTTTCAATTCCTTATAGGTAGGCTCTAATCACGCAATTTATTTAGGAATAGCGGGCTTGATTTTGTGTTTCAATTCCTTATAGGTAGGCTCTAATCCCGCTGTTGGAAGAGCAAATCTTTGAGCAAGTTCAGTTTCAATTCCTTATAGGTAGGCTCTAATCCTGTTTATATTTGTAAAATTTCCAGCCATTCATAAAAGTTTCAATTCCTTATAGGTAGGCTCTAATCTCAATTTGCTACTCATACCCAGAAAATATTTTCAATAGTTTCAATTCCTTATAGGTAGGCTCTAATCTCTAGTCGAGATTTTTGCTTTGGCGACTAATGCTTTGTTTCAATTCCTTATAGGTAGGCTCTAATCTCTTGTTCTGCGTCCCAAACCACACTCCCATTGAAAGTTTCAATTCCTTATAGGTAGGCTCTAATCAATTAATTAAATAGTCTTTATATCTTTTTTGTTCGAGGTTTCAATTCCTTATAGGTAGGCTCTAATCCAGAATTGACGGATTGCCTCGTCAACAAATAGAGCATTGTTTCAATTCCTTATAGGTAGGCTCAATCCAAGCCAACATCCGAGACTTCATTTCGAGTGTGTACTCGTTTCAATTCCTTATAGGTAGGCTCTAATCTTTGATTTTCATTTTTTTAGGGTGGGCTTGTAGAATGTTTCAATTCCTTATAGGTAGGCTCTAATCTTGCTGACTTTATTCGCTCCAAACAAATCGATTTATGTTTCAATTCCTTATAGGTAGGCTCTAATCTTGCTGACTTTATTCGCTCCAAACAAATCGATTTATGTTTCAATTCCTTATAGGTAGGCTCTAATCTAACGAAGGCGATGAGATAGAATACTTTGACAATACGTTTCAATTCCTTATAGGTAGGCTCTAATCGTCTTGTTCGCTCTTTTATGCAAGCAGGATTAAGTAGTTTCAATTCCTTATAGGTAGGCTCTAATCTTGTTTCAAAGAATTGTTCGAGTTCTTTGGATTGTGTTTCAATTCCTTATAGGTAGGCTCTAATCGTATTGGAATTGAAATAGACAAATTCTTTGAATGCAGTTTCAATTCCTTATAGGTAGGCTCTAATCTTGGAAAAATATTACGGGGAAAGGTGCGTTTAAAATGTTTCAATTCCTTATAGGTAGGCTCTAATCTTTGTAAATCCCTAATCTTTTGCCCCCTCTTAATGCGTTTCAATTCCTTATAGGTAGGCTCTAATCGATTGCAAGGGTTAAGGTTGCTCGACTGGTTAATTGTTTCAATTCCTTATAGGTAGGCTCTAATCCCATTGCTAAAACTGGTCCAATACCCTTTACACCTTTGTTTCAATTCCTTATAGGTAGGCTCTAATCTTGATAACATATGAACCTTTTTTGAGCGTTATATCAAGGTTTCAATTCCTTATAGGTAGGCTCTAATCTCTTTGTGGATTGGTTTGGGAATGAGATATTTTCCAGTTTCAATTCCTTATAGGTAGGCTCTAATCTTTAAAACAGCGAACTGGTGCGAGCCAAAAAGATAAGTTTCAATTCCTTATAGGTAGGCTCTAATCAACGTTTCGAAGAAAGACCAGAAGGAAAATTCCTTGGTTTCAATTCCTTATAGGTAGGCTCTAATCTTTACGGGTTTCGGTTACAGTCCATTTTTTGAATTTGGTTTCAATTCCTTATAGGTAGGCTCTAATCTTGCTGACTTTATTCGCTCCAAACAAATCGATTTATGTTTCAATTCCTTATAGGTAGGCTCTAATCTTGCTGACTTTATTCGCTCCAAACAAATCGATTTATGTTTCAATTCCTTATAGGTAGGCTCTAATCTAACGAAGGCGATGAGATAGAATACTTTGACAATACGTTTCAATTCCTTATAGGTAGGCTCTAATCGTCTTGTTCGCTCTTTTATGCAAGCAGGATTAAGTAGTTTCAATTCCTTATAGGTAGGCTCTAATCTTGTTTCAAAGAATTGTTCGAGTTCTTTGGATTGTGTTTCAATTCCTTATAGGTAGGCTCTAATCGTATTGGAATTGAAATAGACAAATTCTTTGAATGCAGTTTCAATTCCTTATAGGTAGGCTCTAATCTTGGAAAAATATTACGGGGAAAGGTGCGTTTAAAATGTTTCAATTCCTTATAGGTAGGCTCTAATCTTTGTAAATCCCTAATCTTTTGCCCCCTCTTAATGCGTTTCAATTCCTTATAGGTAGGCTCTAATCGATTGCAAGGGTTAAGGTTGCTCGACTGGTTAATTGTTTCAATTCCTTATAGGTAGGCTCTAATCCCATTGCTAAAACTGGTCCAATACCCTTTACACCTTTGTTTCAATTCCTTATAGGTAGGCTCTAATCTTGATAACATATGAACCTTTTTTGAGCGTTATATCAAGGTTTCAATTCCTTATAGGTAGGCTCTAATCTCTTTGTGGATTGGTTTGGGAATGAGATATTTTCCAGTTTCAATTCCTTATAGGTAGGCTCTAATCTTTAAAACAGCGAACTGGTGCGAGCCAAAAAGATAAGTTTCAATTCCTTATAGGTAGGCTCTAATCTTTTAGAATGAGAATACCATCCCAAGTACCAACAACGGTTTCAATTCCTTATAGGTAGGCTCTAATCCGGGCGCAAATAAACTAACCCCTCTCTTCATACAACGAGTTTCAATTCCTTATAGGTAGGCTCTAATCGATTTTCCAGGAGCCAGAAAGTGCAAGCCCCATAAAGTTTCAATTCCTTATAGGTAGGCTCTAATCCGAACTATATTGTCAGCAAAAAGCATTTTGATATCCGGTTTCAATTCCTTATAGGTAGGCTCTAATCTTATCTGGAATTGGCTTTCCGAGAGTGGATTTTAGATTTCAATTCCTTATAGGTAGGCTCTAATCGAACGGATAAATACAAAAGCGTTTCGCCAAATACTGATTTCAATTCCTTATAGGTAGGCTCTAATCAATGGGAATTGGTACGGGCACAAATTCAATTGAATTATTTCAATTCCTTATAGGTAGGCTCTAATCTTATTCCAGCAAATACACTGATTTTGGTCTTAACCTATTTCAATTCCTTATAGGTAGGCTCTAATCACGACGGCTTTTTGTTTCACCACAATGCAAACGACATTTCAATTCCTTATAGGTAGGCTCTAATCTATTTAAAGCACCAGTAATTGCAAACGCCCTCTTTCCATTTCAATTCCTTATAGGTAGGCTCTAATCGATTAAAAGATTTGTCCGTGCGGCTATCCAAGAAGGATTTCAATTCCTTATAGGTAGGCTCTAATCTTTACTTTGGTTCTTTCTTTTCGGAGCCCATTATATATTTCAATTCCTTATAGGTAGGCTCTAATCTGTAGACTATGCGAATACCTTGGATAACGTTTGTGGATTTCAATTCCTTATAGGTAGGCTCTAATCAGAATTTGTGAAGTAGTTTCGGAATGTGTATATGAGATTTCAATTCCTTATAGGTAGGCTCTAATCTCGAAGCAGGAATTCCACCTACTTTTTCAGCATTGTGATTTCAATTCCTTATAGGTAGGCTCTAATCCCAGTTTTGGTACCAAATATATCACTGAAAAGAGCAGATTTCAATTCCTTATAGGTAGGCTCTAATCGCAAAATTCTCAATACCTTTTTCTGCGTGTCGAAGAATTTCAATTCCTTATAGGTAGGCTCTAATCGTTTGTACGATTTTATCGAAAGCGTCTGAAATCCAATATTTCAATTCCTTATAGGTAGGCTCTAATCTCTTCGCTAATCGCTATCCGAAAGCAGTTTCAAAATCATTTCAATTCCTTATAGGTAGGCTCTAATCGGATTTGACTATATATGTTTTGCGAGGGTGAAAAGAATTTCAATTCCTTATAGGTAGGCTCTAATCACAAAAACAAGGATGGTTGCAGGGTTTTAGAAGAGTATTTCAATTCCTTATAGGTAGGCTCTAATCGTATGAAACGTTGTATTCACCGAAACGTCGACTAAAATTTCAATTCCTTATAGGTAGGCTCTAATCGTGGGACTAATAGATGGAAGCCGAGCCAAAGAGCGAATTTCAATTCCTTATAGGTAGGCTCTAATCTGGATTTGACTATATATGTTTTGCGAGGGTGAAAAGAATTTCAATTCCTTATAGGTAGGCTCTAATCTCTTTGCATGCACAAGCCTTTCTAATCTTTCCCCAGTATTTCAATTCCTTATAGGTAGGCTCTAATCGCGATAAATTGATAGACACTATTCGCAAGGATTGTATTTCAATTCCTTATAGGTAGGCTCTAATCTTTCTTGCTATCATCTATGGACGGGTGCCTTGGGGATTTCAATTCCTTATAGGTAGGCTCTAATCTCAGTCCAGTCGGTGATAATTATTTTCATTTTTCCTGTTTCAATTCCTTATAGGTAGGCTCTAATCCAATGAGATGTTCCGTCTTGTGTTGCCAGAAGAAGAATGTTTCAATTCCTTATAGGTAGGCTCTAATCCAGCATTTCTTGAAGCAGAACAAAAATCATTGGAGGGGTTTCAATTCCTTATAGGTAGGCTCTAATCGTAGCAGACGATACAAACGAAGCCCTGCAAATTCAAGGTTTCAATTCCTTATAGGTAGGCTCTAATCGTAGTCCAGTAGACCACTGGATTTCTATATCTTTTCTGTTTCAATTCCTTATAGGTAGGCTCTAATCACGTAAAATCCTTTAATCCATTATCATTTACCGTGTTTCAATTCCTTATAGGTAGGCTCTAATCGGATAACGCTCAAATTTAATTTCACCATCATCAAGTGTTTCAATTCCTTATAGGTAGGCTCTAATCCTTTTTTCGTCTATCATTCTTCACCTCGCTTTCTAAGTTTCAATTCCTTATAGGTAGGCTCTAATCATTCTGGAACTCTTCAAAACTTAATTCCTTTTTTTCGTTTCAATTCCTTATAGGTAGGCTCTAATCTGTATTCTGTTCTTAATCTCTTGTTGTTGCTGTTGAGTTTCAATTCCTTATAGGTAGGCTCTAATCATGCGTAGGCACTAATTCCTATGTTGTTGTTGCGGGGTTTCAATTCCTTATAGGTAGGCTCTAATCTAAAACAGTTACCAGTGTTTCATTTTGACGAATTAGTTTCAATTCCTTATAGGTAGGCTCTAATCGAAAAAATCCCACAGGTTTACACAAAAGAAGAATTAGTTTCAATTCCTTATAGGTAGGCTCTAATCGCCAATTGGTGGCCCGCAATCAAATCGCCAGGATCAGTTTCAATTCCTTATAGGTAGGCTCTAATCCAAAATCAATTCTCATATTCCACTCCTTTATTGACTTTATTTCAATTCCTTATAGGTAGGCTCTAATCTATGTAAAGGCTATGGTGAATTTGATGATGAAATTGATTTCAATTCCTTATAGGTAGGCTCTAATCTTCTGTATTCAACTGTTTTAATCGGTTATAAGCCTCATTTCAATTCCTTATAGGTAGGCTCTAATCTTGTATACGAAACAACACCTAAACTTTCTTTTTCTGGATTTCAATTCCTTATAGGTAGGCTCTAATCGTATCGCAAAAAGTCAAATTTTGAGGATGGAATATTAATTTCAATTCCTTATAGGTAGGCTCTAATCGGTGACTTTCAGACTGATGAATTTTCTGTTGAATCTATTTCAATTCCTTATAGGTAGGCTCTAATCTTTAATTGTTGCTCGCCGTATCGAAGGGAACATATTTATTTCAATTCCTTATAGGTAGGCTCTAATCTTCCACGCAACTTTATAAAAGCACTTGTTGAAATTTGATTTCAATTCCTTATAGGTAGGCTCTAATCTTTTTCTGATGAGTTCGTCAATCATCTCGTCAAAAGATTTCAATTCCTTATAGGTAGGCTCTAATCTCACCTAAATCAAAGCAAATACTCGTCTGGGTCAAAAATTTCAATTCCTTATAGGTAGGCTCTAATCTATGTAAAGGCTATGGTGAATTTGATGATGAAATTGATTTCAATTCCTTATAGGTAGGCTCTAATCTTCTGTATTCAACTGTTTTAATCGGTTATAAGCCTCATTTCAATTCCTTATAGGTAGGCTCTAATCTTGTATACGAAACAACACCTAAACTTTCTTTTTCTGGATTTCAATTCCTTATAGGTAGGCTCTAATCGTATCGCAAAAAGTCAAATTTTGAGGATGGAATATTAATTTCAATTCCTTATAGGTAGGCTCTAATCCCAAAAGAGTATTAAAATGTGGAAATCGCAATCATATTTCAATTCCTTATAGGTAGGCTCTAATCGGGGTATGGTCGGTATCATTGAGTCTCCGCTGACTTATTTCAATTCCTTATAGGTAGGCTCTAATCCGACGACTTTGCAAAAACCTTAACAAACGAATTGAAATTTCAATTCCTTATAGGTAGGCTCTAATCGCATCCAAAAGTCCAAGAGACAAATTGAGGTTAACTGGATTTCAATTCCTTATAGGTAGGCTCTAATCCTTGCAACGGCGTTCAGTTCATTCATTTCTAAAAGGATTTCAATTCCTTATAGGTAGGCTCTAATCTCTGTTGGTTGCAATCCACCAAATTGTTGAGAAAAAATTTCAATTCCTTATAGGTAGGCTCCAATCCATACAGGAATTTTTACTGCAAAAATTACAGGAAATAAATTTCAATTCCTTATAGGTAGGCTCTAATCCTTGTATCGAGTTGGGTATATGTTTCGGGTGTCCAAATTTCAATTCCTTATAGGTAGGCTCTAATCTTCAAAGAGGGGTTCGAATTAGAGGTTTATCTTGTATTTCAATTCCTTATAGGTAGGCTCTAATCTTATGCCTCTATTGCAAGGTGTAGCGAGTTTTGGTGATTTCAATTCCTTATAGGTAGGCTCTAATCCCAAAAGAGTATTAAAATGTGGAAATCGCAATCATATTTCAATTCCTTATAGGTAGGCTCTAATCATAAAGAACAAAAGAAGGCTTATTTCCAGACTGTGAAATTTCAATTCCTTATAGGTAGGCTCTAATCACTTTATTACAAAAGATTTGAGCACGGGTGTGGTGGATTTCAATTCCTTATAGGTAGGCTCTAATCGAATTTTTGCACCTAACACTTTCCTAACATTTTGGGATTTCAATTCCTTATAGGTAGGCTCTAATCTCTAAACGTTGCAAAAATATACTAACACCTTCAAAGGTTTCAATTCCTTATAGGTAGGCTCTAATCACTAAAACCTCGATTTTACAAGCGTTTAAATGATTTGTTTCAATTCCTTATAGGTAGGCTCTAATCTAACACCCAACCTTTCCCATTGCAATTTTCACAAATGTTTCAATTCCTTATAGGTAGGCTCTAATCATTAATCCAGCAGAACGATACGGTAGATATGGGATTTGTTTCAATTCCTTATAGGTAGGCTCTAATCCATTCAGAAATATGAGTTTGAGCGTCGAGAGGAGCAAAGTTTCAATTCCTTATAGGTAGGCTCTAATCTAACTATGTAATTTTTATTTGCATTTTCCATCCTTCGTTTCAATTCCTTATAGGTAGGCTCTAATCACGCCATCTATTTTCCATTGTCGAGCCTCATTAATTGTTTCAATTCCTTATAGGTAGGCTCTAATCAACTTTTGTCCTACTGCTACTCCACTCGTTGGTAAAGTTTCAATTCCTTATAGGTAGGCTCTAATCATGGGATAAAAAGCAACGCTCTTTCATTTTTATCAAGTTTCAATTCCTTATAGGTAGGCTCTAATCCCGAACCTTGCACACAAGCAAATGAAGAATACCAATGTTTCAATTCCTTATAGGTAGGCTCTAATCTAGCAAGCGGGTGCCAGTGCTGTATTGGAATTTTTCGTTTCAATTCCTTATAGGTAGGCTCTAATCAGAATATAGCGTTGCCATTATGCACCTCTTAATTTTTGTTTCAATTCCTTATAGGTAGGCTCTAATCAACTTTTGTCCTACTGCTACTCCACTCGTTGGTAAAGTTTCAATTCCTTATAGGTAGGCTCTAATCATGGGATAAAAAGCAACGCTCTTTCATTTTTATCAAGTTTCAATTCCTTATAGGTAGGCTCTAATCTGGAGAGGATAAGATGATTAAAAAATTTACAAAAGATAGTTTCAATTCCTTATAGGTAGGCTCTAATCACGGCGTTGGAATTGGGTATTTTGCGACCTTAAATTAGTTTCAATTCCTTATAGGTAGGCTCTAATCAGAGTTTTACGGCAATTGCTGGGGAGAACATTTCTGCGTTTCAATTCCTTATAGGTAGGCTCTAATCCATTATATGGCGTTTAGAGAAAAGATTAGTTCGGAATGTTTCAATTCCTTATAGGTAGGCTCTAATCATTAACTGACCCGCCATTTGATTTAGAATTTGAGAAGTGTTTCAATTCCTTATAGGTAGGCTCTAATCCAATAATTGGCAAAAACTTTTTAAGAATTTATGAAAGGTTTCAATTCCTTATAGGTAGGCTCTAATCCAATTGACCCTGGTATTTATTTGTATGGTGGAATAGGTTTCAATTCCTTATAGGTAGGCTCTAATCAACTTTTGTCCTACTGCTACTCCACTCGTTGGTAAAGTTTCAATTCCTTATAGGTAGGCTCTAATCCCAAAATATTCCGAGTGTGTTCAAATTGTTTGACAGGTTTCAATTCCTTATAGGTAGGCTCTAATCAAAAGAGAAGCAAGAGCGATTAGAGTCGTCGATTTAGTTTCAATTCCTTATAGGTAGGCTCTAATCTAACAGTTATAAAAGTAAATTCTATTTTAAAATGTAGTTTCAATTCCTTATAGGTAGGCTCTAATCAAATAAAAGGAGGGTAAAAAAATGAACGGAGATATTTGTTTCAATTCCTTATAGGTAGGCTCTAATCAAGGCATATTTATAAAAGCAGAAAAAATCACAAAAAGTTTCAATTCCTTATAGGTAGGCTCTAATCTTTCATTGAAAAATTTCACATCCAAATCAGATTTGCGTTTCAATTCCTTATAGGTAGGCTCTAATCTGGGAACTATTGGAAAAACGTTACGAATTCATCACCTGTTTCAATTCCTTATAGGTAGGCTCTAATCTGGGAACTATTGGAAAAACGTTACGAATTCATCACCTGTTTCAATTCCTTATAGGTAGGCTCTAATCCGGTTGACAACAGAGCGGGCGATGATACAAGATATTTGTTTCAATTCCTTATAGGTAGGCTCTAATCCGAATATTAGCCACATCAAAACGGTTCATCATCATCGTTTCAATTCCTTATAGGTAGGCTCTAATCTGAAACATAGATATACTTTCTGTTTTCAATATTAAGTTTCAATTCCTTATAGGTAGGCTCTAATCGCAAACAATGTCGGGGGCTCCGCCTTTTGTTGCACGTTTCAATTCCTTATAGGTAGGCTCTAATCAAATAATGTCTTTGCGAAAGAGATTTCGGTTTAGCCTGTTTCAATTCCTTATAGGTAGGCTCTAATCGCATTGTGGCAGGTGGGTTAACACCAGATAATATTTGTTTCAATTCCTTATAGGTAGGCTCTAATCGCTTTCGGTCGGCAAACCCTTAAGTTCTCTTGATTTGTTTCAATTCCTTATAGGTAGGCTCTAATCCTGGCGTTTATGCGATATAAAACAGTGGAACTCTGGGTTTCAATTCCTTATAGGTAGGCTCTAATCACGCTCCACGCTCCTATGGTTTTACCGCTTATAGTGGGTTTCAATTCCTTATAGGTAGGCTCTAATCTTGGATTTGGCTCGATTATCCACGTACTCCGGCAATGTTTCAATTCCTTATAGGTAGGCTCTAATCTAATCTTTGTAACTCCCCTTCTCGTTCTATTTCTCGGTTTCAATTCCTTATAGGTAGGCTCTAATCATAATATTTCTTTCCAGCCAACCATTCTTTATACAAGTTTCAATTCCTTATAGGTAGGCTCTAATCCCGCTTTGCTGAATCAATCGGTGATTCCAAAGTTGGTTTCAATTCCTTATAGGTAGGCTCTAATCGTAACGAAGCGTATGAAAATACCAAGAATTAAACTCAGTTTCAATTCCTTATAGGTAGGCTCTAATCTTTGATGTGATATATTCCCGTCTTCCTCAAATGCTGGTTTCAATTCCTTATAGGTAGGCTCTAATCGAAGGACATAGTCACATAATTCCGATTATTATAGAGGTTTCAATTCCTTATAGGTAGGCTCTAATCCGAATATTAGCCACATCAAAACGGTTCATCATCATCGTTTCAATTCCTTATAGGTAGGCTCTAATCAAATAATGTCTTTGCGAAAGAGATTTCGGTTTAGCCTGTTTCAATTCCTTATAGGTAGGCTCTAATCGCATTGTGGCAGGTGGGTTAACACCAGATAATATTTGTTTCAATTCCTTATAGGTAGGCTCTAATCCTGCCATAGGCTTATCCTCCTACTTTCTTTTTTCGGTTTCAATTCCTTATAGGTAGGCTCTAATCGAAGGACATAGTCACATAATTCCGATTATTATAGAGGTTTCAATTCCTTATAGGTAGGCTCTAATCCTTGTTCAATCTCCTTCTCTCGCATTTTTTCATAAACGTTTCAATTCCTTATAGGTAGGCTCTAATCTTTTTGTAATAAACTAATTATTTCGCTCTCAATCTTGTTTCAATTCCTTATAGGTAGGCTCTAATCTAACCGCTTGTGTCCAATACTATCCGCCCAAACAGTAGTTTCAATTCCTTATAGGTAGGCTCTAATCACATTTTTGCGAGCCATTACCAAGATGAAAACCATGTTTCAATTCCTTATAGGTAGGCTCTAATCAAAATAAATTTTTTTGGTTTTGTTATAAAGAAAAAAATGTTTCAATTCCTTATAGGTAGGCTCTAATCCTGCCATAGGCTTATCCTCCTACTTTCTTTTTTCGGTTTCAATTCCTTATAGGTAGGCTCTAATCCAAAGGGGGAAAAAGAAAAGACCAAAACAAAGCAAAGTTTCAATTCCTTATAGGTAGGCTCTAATCCTCCTTACTTCTGGTGCGGGTTTGCGGGTTGCGATTATGTTTCAATTCCTTATAGGTAGGCTCTAATCCTCGCCGAAATCGAGCCATATTTCATTCGATTTACCCGATTTCAATTCCTTATAGGTAGGCTCTAATCGAATTTGTGAAGTAGTTTCGGAATGTGTATATAAAGTTTCAATTCCTTATAGGTAGGCTCTAATCATCTTTCTCAACAATTTGTCCATTGAGTAATGCAGTGTTTCAATTCCTTATAGGTAGGCTCTAATCCTTCTTTTGCCATTAAATACAAAATAACTAATTAAAGTTTCAATTCCTTATAGGTAGGCTCTAATCACAGATTACATTAGAGTTGGTGGAGGCGAAAATTGGAGTTTCAATTCCTTATAGGTAGGCTCTAATCAGAATACGTGTATACTCTATCCGCCCGCTGATAACTGTTTCAATTCCTTATAGGTAGGCTCTAATCTTACTGCGTCCTTAACAAAACCTATTGCAAGTGTAGTGTTTCAATTCCTTATAGGTAGGCTCTAATCTTGTAAATCCACTCCTCTTTTGTCTTGGAAAACCAGGTTTCAATTCCTTATAGGTAGGCTCTAATCCCTTGCCCGATTTTTAAAAACGATTCTCCAATGAGGTTTCAATTCCTTATAGGTAGGCTCTAATCCCTTCTCCCGTCTTCACAAAACTAACCCCAATCAAAGTTTCAATTCCTTATAGGTAGGCTCTAATCTCAATCTCAAAGGTATCGACCCGGTGATTAAGCGAAGTTTCAATTCCTTATAGGTAGGCTCTAATCAGAATACGTGTATACTCTATCCGCCCGCTGATAACTGTTTCAATTCCTTATAGGTAGGCTCTAATCAAAACATCGTGGCGGTGGGCGTAAGGACGGCGAATTTGTTTCAATTCCTTATAGGTAGGCTCTAATCCCTCGATTTAGACGCCAAATTTGTTGACAATTTTACGTTTCAATTCCTTATAGGTAGGCTCTAATCTTAGTTTTAATTTAGGTGAACCAATTTTGATTGAAGTTTCAATTCCTTATAGGTAGGCTCTAATCCGGTATATACTCTATTTTTAAGCGTCTGAAACTCATGTTTCAATTCCTTATAGGTAGGCTCTAATCTCTCCGCTATACGTGGCAAATCATAACTCTTTACTTCGTTTCAATTCCTTATAGGTAGGCTCTAATCGTCGGGTCTACAATTTGCTCGTCCTCTACATAACCAGTTTCAATTCCTTATAGGTAGGCTCTAATCCATAGTGCCATATTCAGAAGAAAGGCAATGGTGGAGTTTCAATTCCTTATAGGTAGGCTCTAATCTCTCGCTCATTTTTCCCCCTTCGAAAATTTAGTTTACAGTTTCAATTCCTTATAGGTAGGCTCTAATCATGGGCGCCGCCAATGTTTAGCGCCGTAAGTTTGGAGTTTCAATTCCTTATAGGTAGGCTCTAATCCGAGCAAATCGATAAGTTTTTGAAACTTTTTACGGTGTTTCAATTCCTTATAGGTAGGCTCTAATCTCGATAAACTTCGAAAAGAATTCGAAACTTTTCTGTGTTTCAATTCCTTATAGGTAGGCTCTAATCAATTTTGTTCATTTTGCAGAAGTTACGTCAGATTTTTGTTTCAATTCCTTATAGGTAGGCTCTAATCTTCTTGCTCCGCTTTCGCAAATTACGGTTCCTGAAGTTTCAATTCCTTATAGGTAGGCTCTAATCCGCCTCTAATCTCGCCTGCATTTCACTCGTAAACTCGTTTCAATTCCTTATAGGTAGGCTCTAATCAAATCGTCAACAGCAGTAAAATAGAGCCTTTTGCTTTGTTTCAATTCCTTATAGGTAGGCTCTAATCAAATTTTTTGATTATACACGGCGGGCTTTAACAGAGTTTCAATTCCTTATAGGTAGGCTCTAATCTTTTGCACCTCAATTTTCATTCAATTGCAAAAATAAGTTTCAATTCCTTATAGGTAGGCTCTAATCCATTTAGTTCGTTTATAATTCTGTTGTATTCCATCGCGTTTCAATTCCTTATAGGTAGGCTCTAATCTTTAAATGATTTTAAAAAAGTTTCATAGTTATGCAAGTTTCAATTCCTTATAGGTAGGCTCTAATCTTATTACTTTGTTTCGTTCAAAAATAAAAACAAGAATGTTTCAATTCCTTATAGGTAGGCTCTAATCTTTCTCTGCAATACGAGGCAAATCGTAACTTTTTACTTCGTTTCAATTCCTTATAGGTAGGCTCTAATCTTATTAAAGAAAGAAAGAAAAGAAAAGAAAAATATGTTTCAATTCCTTATAGGTAGGCTCTAATCTGAAACCCTTATACATCAAACTGCAAATATTTTGATGTTTCAATTCCTTATAGGTAGGCTCTAATCATTGCACACGGTCACGAAATATATGCTTCTGGCGGGGGTTTCAATTCCTTATAGGTAGGCTCTAATCCTGGTTCGAAGTAATTCGCCCTGCTCTTTCTGACAAAGTTTCAATTCCTTATAGGTAGGCTCTAATCTTTCTTCATTTTTAACCTCTTGATTATTAATGATTTAGTTTCAATTCCTTATAGGTAGGCTCTAATCTGGCGAGGTGGATGGTGATTTGCGATGAGTTGGGTTTGTTTCAATTCCTTATAGGTAGGCTCTAATCTCCCAGCGAAATTCACATTTGGTTTGAGAATTAAGAGTTTCAATTCCTTATAGGTAGGCTCTAATCTATGGCTGTTCTGTTTCATAACCCTTAAACTCCCAGGTTTCAATTCCTTATAGGTAGGCTCTAATCTTATGCGGAAATATATGAGAATAGGATGGTAGAGAAGATGTTTCAATTCCTTATAGGTAGGCTCTAATCGTTTATATTTCAATAGTCAAAAAAATGAATTTCGAAGTTTCAATTCCTTATAGGTAGGCTCTAATCTGAATGGATTGATTGTTGAAAGGGGCAAATTATGGGTTTCAATTCCTTATAGGTAGGCTCTAATCTGAGAGCAACTGATTTGATTTTAGGTATAGCAATTGGTTTCAATTCCTTATAGGTAGGCTCTAATCTCATTATCTCAACTAATGCCCGCCAATCCTCTTCTTGTTTCAATTCCTTATAGGTAGGCTCTAATCCAAGAACCTTTTGAGTGAAAAGCCTCGCAAAGAAGTGTTTCAATTCCTTATAGGTAGGCTCTAATCAAAATCAAGTCTTTGAGTAACTTGAAACTTATCGATGTTTCAATTCCTTATAGGTAGGCTCTAATCTTTCCTGAATCGGGAAGAATTGCCGTCGTATATAACGTTTCAATTCCTTATAGGTAGGCTCTAATCTTGAACCTTTTAAAATCTTTATCTTATGCCTTTGAAGTTTCAATTCCTTATAGGTAGGCTCTAATCGAAGCGACAGAAGTAACTTATGATGATTTCAATCAATGTTTCAATTCCTTATAGGTAGGCTCTAATCCCTTCGAATTACTTCCATTACCGTTCGAAACCAGAGTTTCAATTCCTTATAGGTAGGCTCTAATCTCTCGAAAAACTCTTGCATTTTTAATTTTTTTTTTAGTTTCAATTCCTTATAGGTAGGCTCTAATCACAAGGCAATGAAAACTTGCATTCTGTTGTTACTTGTTTCAATTCCTTATAGGTAGGCTCTAATCCAATTATTCCTACGGTGTTGGGGTTGGGTATAATGGTTTCAATTCCTTATAGGTAGGCTCTAATCCCCAACCTTCAAGGAAACATCTATCACAAACTTTGGTTTCAATTCCTTATAGGTAGGCTCTAATCTATTACACTTATGCAAAAATACGAAAAAGATATTCTGTTTCAATTCCTTATAGGTAGGCTCTAATCTCGATTTGTTGCATTCGAAGTGAAATCACCAAAAGGGTTTCAATTCCTTATAGGTAGGCTCTAATCCACTCTTCTTGGCTATGGTTCACACGAGTTTGAGTTGTTTCAATTCCTTATAGGTAGGCTCTAATCTAAGTGAGTTAATTCAGTTTTTAAAGCAGACAAAAAGTTTCAATTCCTTATAGGTAGGCTCTAATCAAATACAGAATGCCAGATTTTTCTGTGCTGTAAGTAGTTTCAATTCCTTATAGGTAGGCTCTAATCCAGCGGTCGATGGTCGCCGCCAATGTTTAGCTCCGGTTTCAATTCCTTATAGGTAGGCTCTAATCTCAAATGATTTTGAAAAGTTCCAAGAACTTCTGGAGTTTCAATTCCTTATAGGTAGGCTCTAATCTCATTCCCTCTTTAAGGGCTTTTTCAAGCGAATTTTGTTTCAATTCCTTATAGGTAGGCTCTAATCTCAAAAGCAAGATACTATCATCATCAGAGATACGATGTTTCAATTCCTTATAGGTAGGCTCTAATCCCTGGCTCAGTGAGATTTCCCCGTGGTCGTAGACTAGTTTCAATTCCTTATAGGTAGGCTCTAATCGAAAATTCCGCTGGCAAAAGAATTAGAAGAAGCGAAGTTTCAATTCCTTATAGGTAGGCTCTAATCCGTTAGAAGGGTTTGCTGAATCGATAGCAAAAAACGTTTCAATTCCTTATAGGTAGGCTCTAATCTAAAGTTTTTCTGCAACAAAAAAAGGGAAATTCTTGGTTTCAATTCCTTATAGGTAGGCTCTAATCTAAGAAACAAATAATTTATTTAGCTGGCAAAGTCTGTTTCAATTCCTTATAGGTAGGCTCTAATCTTTTCTCTTCGATGTTTTGTTCTACTTCCGAATCAAGTTTCAATTCCTTATAGGTAGGCTCTAATCCATAGATTCCATTTTGCGAAGCAGTTGTTTGGTCTTGTTTCAATTCCTTATAGGTAGGCTCTAATCTTTAAGATTAAAATAGCCGAGGAACAGGACATAGAATGTTTCAATTCCTTATAGGTAGGCTCTAATCGTAATAATCTAAAAGAAATCTTAAATCAAACTCTGAGTTTCAATTCCTTATAGGTAGGCTCTAATCTCAAAAAGAATTGCTTGATTTTCCATTTTTTGCTCGTTTCAATTCCTTATAGGTAGGCTCTAATCCTTTTGTTGCTTCGGCATTACCAGTTACAATCCCAGGTTTCAATTCCTTATAGGTAGGCTCTAATCACTCATAGTGTTTCTGAATTAGTTTATACAATACTTGTTTCAATTCCTTATAGGTAGGCTCTAATCAAGTGTCGAACCACTCCCACAAAACGGGTCTAAAACGTTTCAATTCCTTATAGGTAGGCTCTAATCTATTTTAATTGTATCGGGTGCATACTTAATATCCATGTTTCAATTCCTTATAGGTAGGCTCTAATCTTACATCTGAAACATTTATCTTTTCTTTGAACAAAAGTTTCAATTCCTTATAGGTAGGCTCTAATCTATTTTAATTGTATCGGGTGCATACTTAATATCCATGTTTCAATTCCTTATAGGTAGGCTCTAATCGTACAAGTCGACCTAACTTCTCCCCAGTTAAAACAAGTTTCAATTCCTTATAGGTAGGCTCTAATCCTAACTCCGCCCCTTCTATTCTAATTCCATTTAAATGTTTCAATTCCTTATAGGTAGGCTCTAATCTATTCCATTTGTTTGGAACATAAACCTCGCTCCAAGTTTCAATTCCTTATAGGTAGGCTCTAATCTCTAATTGCTTTTCCATCATCTTTCGACGCTCTTCAGTTTCAATTCCTTATAGGTAGGCTCTAATCTCATTACTCGACGCCTCTCATCTTTCTCTTCTATCGGGTTTCAATTCCTTATAGGTAGGCTCTAATCCTTGCTCGGCTTTAAGGTTCTGCACATCATTGTCTGGTTTCAATTCCTTATAGGTAGGCTCTAATCTTGGTGCAAAACGATGTTTCAATCAGTGAATACGAGGTTTCAATTCCTTATAGGTAGGCTCTAATCATTGAAACCGAAAAACTCTACGAACAAAAGAGGATAGTTTCAATTCCTTATAGGTAGGCTCTAATCTTTAAATTTGAACTTTGGCTCTTCAATATATTTTATGTTTCAATTCCTTATAGGTAGGCTCTAATCCTATTTCTTTCATTACTTTCTGGTCGAAAAGCCAGAAGTTTCAATTCCTTATAGGTAGGCTCTAATCATATTGCCATTTCAATCCTCCTTTTGTTGTTTTAACAGTTTCAATTCCTTATAGGTAGGCTCTAATCATTTTAGAACGATTGAGAATTTTCTTCCGCGTTAAAAGTTTCAATTCCTTATAGGTAGGCTCTAATCAAATTGGATAGTCCATCTCTTTTATCACTTTTCCATGTTTCAATTCCTTATAGGTAGGCTCTAATCTAATTAACAGCTTAAAAATCAAACTTAAAAAAAAAGGTTTCAATTCCTTATAGGTAGGCTCTAATCCTAATATCGTTG
This sequence comes from Candidatus Kapaibacterium sp., assembly GCA_013414795.1. GTDB lineage: Bacteria > Bacteroidota > Ignavibacteria > Kapaibacteriales > UBA2268 > Naka2016. The sequence goes on along the minus strand of CP058732.1, from coordinate 591,197 downwards.
ATAAGACCGAGATTGTATCCATCAGTTTCAATTCCTTATAGGTAGGCTCTAATCCAAAATCAGAGTATTCCAAAGGATTTTGTTTTCCGTGTTTCAATTCCTTATAGGTAGGCTCTAATCCAATTTCGTTGTTTTCTAGATTAGTCGCAAAGAATCTGTTTCAATTCCTTATAGGTAGGCTCTAATCATTGAAAACAAAAAAATCATTCTTGACAGAGTGCTGGTTTCAATTCCTTATAGGTAGGCTCTAATCTGGCTCCAAATTTCAATCTATATCTTTTCACAACTGGTTTCAATTCCTTATAGGTAGGCTCTAATCGATTGCCTCGGTCGTAATTTCTGTTGCCCTGGTTTTGTTTCAATTCCTTATAGGTAGGCTCTAATCGAAAATATCCCTCTGATTGTAGTTGGCAATTCAATGTTTCAATTCCTTATAGGTAGGCTCTAATCCAATCAAAAGAGACAACGCTAACAACACAACACTTGGTTTCAATTCCTTATAGGTAGGCTCTAATCCTATTCATATCCAGAAAATATTTTCAACATCAATGTGTTTCAATTCCTTATAGGTAGGCTCTAATCGTATTGATGCAATGCTTATCAAAGACGAAACCGCTAGTTTCAATTCCTTATAGGTAGGCTCTAATCTCTTGATGATAATCCCAGCAAATGCGACGGATTTCCAGTTTCAATTCCTTATAGGTAGGCTCTAATCGATATTCATAGTTTCTCCCCATTACCATCATTCTCAGTTTCAATTCCTTATAGGTAGGCTCTAATCGGGTTCTGGTTTGCCAAAAACCTTGTAGATTATGTGTTTCAATTCCTTATAGGTAGGCTCTAATCCCAGCGGAATTTTCTTTGCTTCTTCTGTTGAGATTCGTTTCAATTCCTTATAGGTAGGCTCTAATCGGCTATCGAATCTGATGTTTCCAATGCTTTACGTTTGTTTCAATTCCTTATAGGTAGGCTCTAATCTTGAATTTACTCGCCTCGTTACAAGATTTTTCGAAGGTTTCAATTCCTTATAGGTAGGCTCTAATCTTAAAATCCGCGGTGGCATAACAGACATTGACCCGGGTTTCAATTCCTTATAGGTAGGCTCTAATCGGGATAAGTTTCCCAAAAATCTTTCCACCAGGGGTGGTTTCAATTCCTTATAGGTAGGCTCTAATCCTGTAACCCCATTTGACCCGTATACATTCCTTTATGAGTTTCAATTCCTTATAGGTAGGCTCTAATCCGTTTAGAGAAAAGTTTATTTCAGAACTAATGAAGGGTTTCAATTCCTTATAGGTAGGCTCTAATCGTAAAGCAACGATTAGGAATGAGATTACACAACAAAAGTTTCAATTCCTTATAGGTAGGCTCTAATCTGTAAATAATCTTTTGAAATTTAAAGAGGGGACGGGTTTCAATTCCTTATAGGTAGGCTCTAATCGAAAAACAAAGATACGAGCACAAATGATTTAGCAAGTTTCAATTCCTTATAGGTAGGCTCTAATCTAATGAAGCATTTGAAAAAGGTTACCGTTTTATTATGTTTCAATTCCTTATAGGTAGGCTCTAATCCACTTTTCTTCGCTCTGCTCGCCCATCAATTACTCCGTTTCAATTCCTTATAGGTAGGCTCTAATCGTAGTCAATGCTGTTGCAACGGCTTTCTTTACTTTGTTTCAATTCCTTATAGGTAGGCTCTAATCCTGCTTCAATATTCCTACCAGTAGATTTTATTTCAAGTTTCAATTCCTTATAGGTAGGCTCTAATCCTTGTCTAAATCAATGTCAATTTTTACTATTTCCTTGTTTCAATTCCTTATAGGTAGGCTCTAATCAGTGATTCTGAATAATCTAAACCTATCCTTCTTCGGGTTTCAATTCCTTATAGGTAGGCTCTAATCTTACAAGCGAATTACGACTTTTTCGGCTTTTTACGGGTTTCAATTCCTTATAGGTAGGCTCTAATCTTAAGACCGATAAAACAACCAAAGCCACGCCGATAGGTTTCAATTCCTTATAGGTAGGCTCTAATCCTATTAACAAATTCCATACTGGATTGTTACCCAAAGTTTCAATTCCTTATAGGTAGGCTCTAATCGCACCCATTTTACACAGGAATCAACAAAGCAACAAGTTTCAATTCCTTATAGGTAGGCTCTAATCCAACAACTGGATTTGCGGGTTTAGTTTTAGTTCCAGGTTTCAATTCCTTATAGGTAGGCTCTAATCTGAAACTGTTAACCATTGAAAATGGACAATTAAAATGTTTCAATTCCTTATAGGTAGGCTCTAATCTGGCTTGCTCTCAACTACTAATTCCATTTTCGTCTTAGTTTCAATTCCTTATAGGTAGGCTCTAATCCGATGTATCGGGCATTAGAAAAGATTGAGAACAAAGGTTTCAATTCCTTATAGGTAGGCTCTAATCCCAAAACAATCTAAAACCCAATCGCCAATGCCAGAAGTTTCAATTCCTTATAGGTAGGCTCTAATCACAAAGAATTAAAGAAAAATTGAAGGTTAAAAAAAGTTTCAATTCCTTATAGGTAGGCTCTAATCTCTTTGCGTGTACATGTCGCTCTAACTTCTCCCCAGTGTTTCAATTCCTTATAGGTAGGCTCTAATCCTTCTTCTTTATCCTTTACTAAATATTTTTTTTTACGTTTCAATTCCTTATAGGTAGGCTCTAATCCAAATTGAAAAGGAGGCGTAAAATGAAAAACAACAAGTTTCAATTCCTTATAGGTAGGCTCTAATCAAGATTTACCTTGCAAACATATGCGCCGTTTGATTTGTTTCAATTCCTTATAGGTAGGCTCTAATCCTTCTTCTTTATCCTTTACTAAATATTTTTTTTTACGTTTCAATTCCTTATAGGTAGGCTCTAATCCAAATTGAAAAGGAGGCGTAAAATGAAAAACAACAAGTTTCAATTCCTTATAGGTAGGCTCTAATCAAGATTTACCTTGCAAACATATGCGCCGTTTGATTTGTTTCAATTCCTTATAGGTAGGCTCTAATCGGAAATCGGACGCAACGGGGAATAATCACCTATTTTGTTTCAATTCCTTATAGGTAGGCTCTAATCCAAAACTTGCTTATGGTGAAACGGAAGTAACTACGGGTTTCAATTCCTTATAGGTAGGCTCTAATCGTTCTGGGCTCATTTTTGCCTCCTTTGTATAGCGTGTTTCAATTCCTTATAGGTAGGCTCTAATCTTGTGTCCATTGCAAATATGCAATCATTTGGCTCTAGTTTCAATTCCTTATAGGTAGGCTCTAATCAAATAAAGTTAAAATGGTTTAAAAAATCAAGGGAGGTTTCAATTCCTTATAGGTAGGCTCTAATCTTTTGTGCGTTTATTGTTTAGTTTTTTTATACAAGAGTTTCAATTCCTTATAGGTAGGCTCTAATCTCAATATTATTGCTTTTGGAAAGCCACTCAAAATCTGTTTCAATTCCTTATAGGTAGGCTCTAATCCCACCAAAGAACCAGAACCTCGAATTTGCTCTAAAGTTTCAATTCCTTATAGGTAGGCTCTAATCCACCTCGTGAATCAGCGTTTCGATTTTGTTTTCGGGGTTTCAATTCCTTATAGGTAGGCTCTAATCTGTTTCGACGATGTCGCTTTCTTGCACCTCGAAACTGTTTCAATTCCTTATAGGTAGGCTCTAATCTTGCCGAGGATAGCAAACACCTTCTGCCAGTATTCAAGTTTCAATTCCTTATAGGTAGGCTCTAATCCAAGAGCATACCCCAGAACTGTTCCAGTGGTCTGAGGTTTCAATTCCTTATAGGTAGGCTCTAATCTAATTTCAGGTTTATGATTACCAAAAATCCATAGAAGTTTCAATTCCTTATAGGTAGGCTCTAATCATTACATTACCACGCTCAGTATAGCTTTTTCTCCCGAGTTTCAATTCCTTATAGGTAGGCTCTAATCTTATCACTGTGCCGGAACAAACCTGATGGATTTTGGTGTTTCAATTCCTTATAGGTAGGCTCTAATCACTTTCATTATTTTAATCCAATGTTAAAGCTGCAAAGTTTCAATTCCTTATAGGTAGGCTCTAATCGGTCGATACCTTTTAGATTGAATTTTGTCTTGCGAAGTTTCAATTCCTTATAGGTAGGCTCTAATCCCTTGCAAGCAGTGTTTATCAGTTCTTTGCCCAGAGTTTCAATTCCTTATAGGTAGGCTCTAATCGCTTTTTTCTCATCATCTGAACCAAAAAGATTGCCAAGTTTCAATTCCTTATAGGTAGGCTCTAATCAAGTAATTCATATAGCCAGGAATGTTGCATAGGGTCGTTTCAATTCCTTATAGGTAGGCTCTAATCAAATTCCTAACCCCTTCTCTTCGAGTTCAAATCGTGTTTCAATTCCTTATAGGTAGGCTCTAATCCAAACACAACCTGTTAGCAAAGAATATCGACCTGGAGTTTCAATTCCTTATAGGTAGGCTCTAATCTTAGACGAGAAGACATAAAACTTGTTCGGAATAAAATGTTTCAATTCCTTATAGGTAGGCTCTAATCCCTTAAATGGGTGGAAGGTTTCTGCGAGTTTACCATGTTTCAATTCCTTATAGGTAGGCTCTAATCTGTCAATTTTTTCTGTATAATTTTTCAAAATTTCCTTGTTTCAATTCCTTATAGGTAGGCTCTAATCCATCGTCGATAGCGGTGCTCTGGTGGTGGATACGAGGTTTCAATTCCTTATAGGTAGGCTCTAATCTGAAGAATTGTTTCTGGATTGGAAATCTTTTTCTGGTTTCAATTCCTTATAGGTAGGCTCTAATCGGATGGTATTCGCAAATGTTTTCATCCGAAAAAGCAGTTTCAATTCCTTATAGGTAGGCTCTAATCTACTGCTGTGGTATCGAATTGAACATAGGGTGACAAGTTTCAATTCCTTATAGGTAGGCTCTAATCTTGAATGCTTCTTTTAATGGCATACCCAGTTCTTTGTTTCAATTCCTTATAGGTAGGCTCTAATCCATCGGCTTTGGATGGAAAAACATCCAGAAGTTCGGGGTTTCAATTCCTTATAGGTAGGCTCTAATCTTTATGCAAGCAGGATTAAGTGTAGATGAAGCAAAGTTTCAATTCCTTATAGGTAGGCTCTAATCAATTCGAGGTTCTGGCTCTTTGGTGGCTCCAAACTTGTTTCAATTCCTTATAGGTAGGCTCTAATCCATCGGCTTTGGATGGAAAAACATCCAGAAGTTCGGGGTTTCAATTCCTTATAGGTAGGCTCTAATCAAGTAATTCATATAGCCAGGAATGTTGCATAGGGTCGTTTCAATTCCTTATAGGTAGGCTCTAATCTTTTTTCATTTCTAACTCCTTTGTTTATAAGGAAATAGTTTCAATTCCTTATAGGTAGGCTCTAATCGTAGTTTTGCAAGAAGTTTTTCCTTCTGTTTTTCAAGTTTCAATTCCTTATAGGTAGGCTCTAATCCCAAAAACCTTCGAGGTATCGACATTGGAATACGAGTTTCAATTCCTTATAGGTAGGCTCTAATCGCGAAATCGGTGGCGAAACAGCTAATGTAGAAAATCGTTTCAATTCCTTATAGGTAGGCTCTAATCGTAATGGCACTAAAAAATCCAAACACGGGGGAATATCGTTTCAATTCCTTATAGGTAGGCTCTAATCTCTCTCTGGGTTCCAATCCGCCCCCCGCCGTCTTTCCAGTTTCAATTCCTTATAGGTAGGCTCTAATCAATTCATTGCATCCAGATTGAAAAACGGTACGGAAGGTTTCAATTCCTTATAGGTAGGCTCTAATCAAAGTTCATCCGCTGCATTCATTATATCCTCGTAATGTTTCAATTCCTTATAGGTAGGCTCTAATCAAAAACCGCTCCGACGCAGGAGGAAATTGCTGAAATGTTTCAATTCCTTATAGGTAGGCTCTAATCACTCATTCTGCGGGAAAGCATAACAAATACTTAAATCGTTTCAATTCCTTATAGGTAGGCTCTAATCGATATTTTTAGGCGAAGAAAAGTTCATATTTTTCCAGTTTCAATTCCTTATAGGTAGGCTCTAATCTATCTGCGAGCGGGTAAGCCTTGTCTCTTAATCTCAAGTTTCAATTCCTTATAGGTAGGCTCTAATCAAGGTTTTTGACGAAAAAGTCGAACAATTGGTGAGGGTTTCAATTCCTTATAGGTAGGCTCTAATCGCATTTTATTCTCCTAAAATGTTCCACAATCGATAGTTTCAATTCCTTATAGGTAGGCTCTAATCTTTCTATCGAAACAACGAAGCACAGTTGCAAATGTAGTTTCAATTCCTTATAGGTAGGCTCTAATCCGATTAAGTTACGTTGTTATCATTGCGGTAAAATATGTTTCAATTCCTTATAGGTAGGCTCTAATCTTACAGCAATTTCCGCAACAATTTGCCAGATAAAGTGTTTCAATTCCTTATAGGTAGGCTCTAATCTTTTGTTCTTAATCCATTGACAAATCCTATTATCGGGTTTCAATTCCTTATAGGTAGGCTCTAATCGGGGCAAAAATTTGAGATTTGGAATTTGAATGCGTAGTTTCAATTCCTTATAGGTAGGCTCTAATCTTTATACTCGTATAATCCCCAGTTTCCATTTTCCAATCTCTTTTTTGCAATCTCAGGCTCTAATCTTTATACTCGTATAATCCCACGTGTTCATCATTTCGTTTCAATTCCTTATAGGTAGGCTCTAATCCCTCGATTATGCTTTTTAGCGTGTTCTCCGTTATATTGTTTCAATTCCTTATAGGTAGGCTCTAATCTAAATTTGTTAAATGGCGTGGTCATTTGTTAAATAAGTTTCAATTCCTTATAGGTAGGCTCTAATCATAAAACAATTATAATAATGTAATTAATTTGGTGCAGTTTCAATTCCTTATAGGTAGGCTCTAATCCTTCAAATTCAAATCGTTCGAAGGGGTTTTAAAATGTTTCAATTCCTTATAGGTAGGCTCTAATCCCCCAAAGGGACAAACTGATGTCGTTGTAAATGAGTGTTTCAATTCCTTATAGGTAGGCTCTAATCCTTCTGCGACTTGTTGCCCATCTACTCCGATTTTGTGTTTCAATTCCTTATAGGTAGGCTCTAATCAGTAATGTCCTGCATAACAATATGCACTTCCAACTGGGTTTCAATTCCTTATAGGTAGGCTCTAATCTTTACATCTGAAACATTTATCTTTTCTTTGAACAAAAGTTTCAATTCCTTATAGGTAGGCTCTAATCTCAAAAGAGAAAAATCGGAGTTACGGCGTGCAAAAGAGTTTCAATTCCTTATAGGTAGGCTCTAATCTCTATTTAAGCCACCCTTTTCCTATAAACCGACTTTGTTTCAATTCCTTATAGGTAGGCTCTAATCATTGGCTTTTCGCCGTTTCTGATGGCATTATTCAGAGTTTCAATTCCTTATAGGTAGGCTCTAATCCTGAAACTGTTTTAAAGAATTAAGAATTTCATTATTGTTTCAATTCCTTATAGGTAGGCTCTAATCCCACGTAATCGAAGATATCAAAAATGATGTTGCTCTGTTTCAATTCCTTATAGGTAGGCTCTAATCCGAGTGCCGACGAACGAAAAAAATTCATCGGCAGGTGTTTCAATTCCTTATAGGTAGGCTCTAATCACAATTGATGTGTCGAACATTGACTGCGGAACATTCGTTTCAATTCCTTATAGGTAGGCTCTAATCATATTTTTCTCATTTCCTGAGCCTTAACCCGGGTTGGTTTCAATTCCTTATAGGTAGGCTCTAATCCGACGACTCCAAATTGATTGATGTTGATGAAGGTTTCGTTTCAATTCCTTATAGGTAGGCTCTAATCGGATTTCGATAAACTTTATTTTACTTTTTGATTTTTGTTTCAATTCCTTATAGGTAGGCTCTAATCAATTTTTTCCCATCTTTCAAAGCCATCATTATCAGGGTTTCAATTCCTTATAGGTAGGCTCTAATCCCTCTCAGTTTCAATCGAGGAATTCTTATCCAGTTACGAGTTTCAATTCCTTATAGGTAGGCTCTAATCTATCGATGGTTTGAGGGTCGAAATTCTCAAATCCCAGTTTCAATTCCTTATAGGTAGGCTCTAATCCCAAAAAGCGGTCGTAAAAAGAGGCGTTAATGTCGTGTTTCAATTCCTTATAGGTAGGCTCTAATCTCCTGTCATCGTTATCCTCCTCAAAAACATTACTTTGTTTCAATTCCTTATAGGTAGGCTCTAATCCGGTTAAATCCACTGGATAAGAGCCGTCGTCAAGGAGTTTCAATTCCTTATAGGTAGGCTCTAATCCGTCGATATCCATTAAAATATTGATTATTTTTTCGTGTTTCAATTCCTTATAGGTAGGCTCTAATCTTGAAACCGCCCAGTTTAAAAAGGTCTTTAAGATTTGTTTCAATTCCTTATAGGTAGGCTCTAATCTCGTTGTTGTTTAAGCAAAATATTTTGAATTTTTCGGTTTCAATTCCTTATAGGTAGGCTCTAATCAATTTTGAGGATAAATGATAAACACAATTCACAAGGGTTTCAATTCCTTATAGGTAGGCTCTAATCCGTCCATTTTGAAGAATCTTTCGTTTTTTTGCATGGGTTTCAATTCCTTATAGGTAGGCTCTAATCTTGCAATTTATCAAAGTTCAAACCTTTTATATCGCAGTTTCAATTCCTTATAGGTAGGCTCTAATCCGTCCATTTTGAAGAATCTTTCGTTTTTTTGCATGGGTTTCAATTCCTTATAGGTAGGCTCTAATCCTGGCGAAAAAGAGCGAAATCGGTGGCGAAACAGTGTTTCAATTCCTTATAGGTAGGCTCTAATCCATATGTCTGAGTTTCGGTTTCGACTTGGAACCTATGTTTCAATTCCTTATAGGTAGGCTCTAATCTCAGGAAATTTTTCAAGGCGCTTTCAGATCGAGGTTAGTTTCAATTCCTTATAGGTAGGCTCTAATCGTATGAGAATTTTCAACACGGGATGGAGAATTTCACGTTTCAATTCCTTATAGGTAGGCTCTAATCTATGGAGTCAATCACCGAACTAAAAACCAAAATTGAGTTTCAATTCCTTATAGGTAGGCTCTAATCCAAGGGTCTTAAGAATATCTTTTTCGTATTTTTGCAGTTTCAATTCCTTATAGGTAGGCTCTAATCCTTTTTAAACATTCACATATTTACCATTTATGGCAGAGTTTCAATTCCTTATAGGTAGGCTCTAATCATCAATTTGGTTCTGAATTTGAGACTCTCGAAGTATGTTTCAATTCCTTATAGGTAGGCTCTAATCAATTTTTTCCCATCTTTCAAAGCCATCATTATCAGGGTTTCAATTCCTTATAGGTAGGCTCTAATCACGAAACTCGCATTTTGTTCTGGAATTTATGCGATAGTTTCAATTCCTTATAGGTAGGCTCTAATCGCGGAGCCTGTTGTATCAGGAGTTCAGCAAGCGAATGTTTCAATTCCTTATAGGTAGGCTCTAATCGCAAAAGGATACAAAAAAGTTGGCAGAAATTACCTTGGTTTCAATTCCTTATAGGTAGGCTCTAATCAATTTTTGCCCCGCTGTAACTCCACTTGTTGGTAAAGTTTCAATTCCTTATAGGTAGGCTCTAATCGCTTCGGTGAAACTAACACCTCGGAAGCCAATAGCAGTTTCAATTCCTTATAGGTAGGCTCTAATCTATTAGGCGAGTCGATGGATGGTGTCACTGCGATTAGTTTCAATTCCTTATAGGTAGGCTCTAATCAATCATTCGAGATACAATCACGATTACCCAAAAAGGGTTTCAATTCCTTATAGGTAGGCTCTAATCCTACACAGGCAATCAACAATACCAAAGACAGCATACGTTTCAATTCCTTATAGGTAGGCTCTAATCCGAATATAATGGCGAAATGGTTATAGAAGTTCGGCAGTTTCAATTCCTTATAGGTAGGCTCTAATCAATAATGCCGAGCAGTTTGATAGAGCGATTGATAAGAGTTTCAATTCCTTATAGGTAGGCTCTAATCCCAATTCCAGTGCCGCTATTATAATTAAAATAAGCAGTTTCAATTCCTTATAGGTAGGCTCTAATCAATTTAAACGCTTCGTAAGAATGGTCTCCATCAATAGTTTCAATTCCTTATAGGTAGGCTCTAATCCAGAATGAGAGGCTTAAAAGATTAGAGGTGCAAGTGTTTCAATTCCTTATAGGTAGGCTCTAATCCTGGTCGAAAAGCCAGAATAAAAACAATAGAATGGAGTTTCAATTCCTTATAGGTAGGCTCTAATCCGAGCAGTGAAATGTTGGAAAATCGAAGGGGCAATGTTTCAATTCCTTATAGGTAGGCTCTAATCGGGCAAAAATTTGAGATTTGGAATTTGAATGCGTAGTTTCAATTCCTTATAGGTAGGCTCTAATCCGTTACAAGTGATTTACGAAAAAATAATCAATATTTGTTTCAATTCCTTATAGGTAGGCTCTAATCTTGTGTATCATCGGGGCTAACCCCAAGCACTTCCTCGTTTCAATTCCTTATAGGTAGGCTCTAATCATACACCAATCTCGCAAAACCAACCATCGTTCGGAAGTTTCAATTCCTTATAGGTAGGCTCTAATCAAGTAGACGCGCCCACCTAATCGATGAGGTTTGAGGGTTTCAATTCCTTATAGGTAGGCTCTAATCCTCCCATAGTCATCTCCAATATTTGTTTTTCAAAAAGTTTCAATTCCTTATAGGTAGGCTCTAATCCAAGTATACATTTGTATTGGAGCGTCGGAAGCAGTGTTTCAATTCCTTATAGGTAGGCTCTAATCGCTTCGTTGAATATCCTTTCTGAATTAGCATTGGAAGTTTCAATTCCTTATAGGTAGGCTCTAATCTTATCTTGAATTGGCTTTTCGAGAATGGATTCTAGAGTTTCAATTCCTTATAGGTAGGCTCTAATCCATTTATCCTCAAAATTTACCCCTTAAAATGGCTTAGTTTCAATTCCTTATAGGTAGGCTCTAATCCTGCTGGCAATCTAATCGAAGGCGAGCCATATTTTAGTTTCAATTCCTTATAGGTAGGCTCTAATCCCAAAAAGCGGTCGTAAAAAGAGGCGTTAATGTCGTGTTTCAATTCCTTATAGGTAGGCTCTAATCTTGATTTCCCGGTCGCAACGACCATAACCGTCCAGGAGTTTCAATTCCTTATAGGTAGGCTCTAATCTTTTGATATCTTCAATTACGTGGTCGAGTAATAACAGTTTCAATTCCTTATAGGTAGGCTCTAATCTTTTGTGCGTTTATTGTTTAGTTTTTTTATACAAGAGTTTCAATTCCTTATAGGTAGGCTCTAATCTGTTGAAAGTTTGTTTGATATTGAAGAGAAAAAAGGGTTTCAATTCCTTATAGGTAGGCTCTAATCCCAAGCCCACAACCCCACAGCCTCTTTGTTGCCAATGTTTCAATTCCTTATAGGTAGGCTCTAATCTGGCTTGCTCTCAACTACTAATTCCATTTTCGTCTTGGTTTCAATTCCTTATAGGTAGGCTCTAATCCTATCCCCAAAGAGTGTCTTGAAAAGTCAAATTCTGGTTTCAATTCCTTATAGGTAGGCTCTAATCCCACAGACCACTGTTTTAATGATTTTATCAATCTGGTTTCAATTCCTTATAGGTAGGCTCTAATCAATTATTTTCATATTTCCTCAAAATAGTTAAACAAAGTTTCAATTCCTTATAGGTAGGCTCTAATCCTATGAATTTATAGACGGTGAGATTCGGCGACACTAGTTTCAATTCCTTATAGGTAGGCTCTAATCCTCTTCGGCTTTTGAAGCGAGGGGTCGGAGTTTCTCGTTTCAATTCCTTATAGGTAGGCTCTAATCTAAATGGTTCTGTGCCGACATTCCTTGGAAAGCGAGGTTTCAATTCCTTATAGGTAGGCTCTAATCTTGGTTAGGTGTGCTTGAACCCATCAAAAGTGCAATGTTTCAATTCCTTATAGGTAGGCTCTAATCCGATTTTCGAAAACACTTCAGGTGTATTGTTTGAGGGTTTCAATTCCTTATAGGTAGGCTCTAATCCGGATTTCCAGTCCCCGCGTTTTTTCGTCATATTTTTGTTTCAATTCCTTATAGGTAGGCTCTAATCTAGTGGTTTTTCCGATACCTTGTGGACCAAGCAAAGGTTTCAATTCCTTATAGGTAGGCTCTAATCTTTATATATTGCTTGGAATTTTTTTAAATTTTCAATGTTTCAATTCCTTATAGGTAGGCTCTAATCCTATTCGCACTTTTTGAATGTCTTGCCTGGTTTCAGTTTCAATTCCTTATAGGTAGGCTCTAATCATAGTGGTTTTTCCGATACCTTGTGGACCAAGCAAAGGTTTCAATTCCTTATAGGTAGGCTCTAATCTCGCTTCAATAATATTCGCTCGGATTGGTATTTGTAGGTTTCAATTCCTTATAGGTAGGCTCTAATCACGCAAATGAAATTGAAGCCTCTGTTTTTGGACGATGTTTCAATTCCTTATAGGTAGGCTCTAATCTTACACCATCAAATCCGAAACCTCGCATTGCATCAGTTTCAATTCCTTATAGGTAGGCTCTAATCTGTGCTGTATCCCCTGACCCGAGAATGGGATGTGCTGGTTTCAATTCCTTATAGGTAGGCTCTAATCGCTACTGTACAAATTTCTTTGGAATTTGATGAAGCAGTTTCAATTCCTTATAGGTAGGCTCTAATCTTTCATCCAAAAATAATCGTGGGGCTTCTTTCTCATGTTTCAATTCCTTATAGGTAGGCTCTAATCCCGGGAAGGCATGTCCCACTTTGAGTTTCCCCTGAGTTTCAATTCCTTATAGGTAGGCTCTAATCTGGGTGCTTCACCGGGCAAAGGTTTTCAGATATTGTGTTTCAATTCCTTATAGGTAGGCTCTAATCACTGCTTGTGCGAGCCCCAGGCGGGGTCGATTATCGGTTTCAATTCCTTATAGGTAGGCTCTAATCATTGGCTTTTCGCCGTTTCTCGTGGCATTATTCAGAGTTTCAATTCCTTATAGGTAGGCTCTAATCTATTGGAATTGGATTCAATGCATACTACAACTATGCGTTTCAATTCCTTATAGGTAGGCTCTAATCCTATTGTGATGCTTGGCTTTGCATTAGAATCACGCGTTTCAATTCCTTATAGGTAGGCTCTAATCAAAAATATCATTTCAAAACAATTGAAGGCGGATGGGGTTTCAATTCCTTATAGGTAGGCTCTAATCCCAACTCGAAGTATAATCAACATCGCCCGATGCGATGTTTCAATTCCTTATAGGTAGGCTCTAATCCTGGTGCTATGGAAGGTTTGGGCATTCAGAAGAATGGTTTCAATTCCTTATAGGTAGGCTCTAATCTGGTATGTTTCAGGTGTCCAATAATGAAAATAGGTAGTTTCAATTCCTTATAGGTAGGCTCTAATCCGAGCAAAATCTAACATTCCAGTGTATTTATACTCAGTTTCAATTCCTTATAGGTAGGCTCTAATCTCGAAAAAACTTCGTAAGATTTCACCCAAAAGTTTAGTTTCAATTCCTTATAGGTAGGCTCTAATCTGTAAACAAACCCTTGAGAACGCAGCATACTACCAAGTTTCAATTCCTTATAGGTAGGCTCTAATCTCATTCCCAACACCAACACCAGAGAAATAGTTGAAGGTTTCAATTCCTTATAGGTAGGCTCTAATCCCAATACAAAGTAGCAGAAATACGGATGCGAACAGAAGTTTCAATTCCTTATAGGTAGGCTCTAATCTTTGTATTAGAGGTGCTATTTGAGTTGTCAATCCAGGTTTCAATTCCTTATAGGTAGGCTCTAATCAAAAAACAAAAGACCAACTCGAAGGGCTGAAAAATATGTTTCAATTCCTTATAGGTAGGCTCTAATCTAGTTTCGGCGGGGATAAATACTCTGCTTAATCCAAGTTTCAATTCCTTATAGGTAGGCTCTAATCTTGAAATCTTACAACGCCCACCCGAAAACTTTCGCAGTTTCAATTCCTTATAGGTAGGCTCTAATCTGGAATACCTAACCAGACGATTTCCTGGTGTCAAAAGTTTCAATTCCTTATAGGTAGGCTCTAATCTAAGAATGTTTTCCCTTAATGTTTGCTTATATTTTTCGTTTCAATTCCTTATAGGTAGGCTCTAATCGTGCAAGGAAGGAAATCGATGTTCAGAAGACAAAGGGTTTCAATTCCTTATAGGTAGGCTCTAATCCCGAATATGGCAGATTTACAGGACGCAATGGCAAAAGGTTTCAATTCCTTATAGGTAGGCTCTAATCGTGAACGCTGGGAAAGGGTGTTCAAAACCATAGAGGAGTTTCAATTCCTTATAGGTAGGCTCTAATCCCATCTTCATTCAAACTTGTCAAACCACTATACCCGGTTTCAATTCCTTATAGGTAGGCTCTAATCTCGAAAGAGTATAACACCCGAGAGAATTTATTCATAGTTTCAATTCCTTATAGGTAGGCTCTAATCCCAAAACAAACTCGCTCCACTCTTTTTCGTGGATGGTTTCAATTCCTTATAGGTAGGCTCTAATCCTGTAATACCGCTCCGCTGTTGTATTCCCGCACTACAGTTTCAATTCCTTATAGGTAGGCTCTAATCATATTGTATGTCCCAAACGCTTGCCCTTGCCACGAAGTTTCAATTCCTTATAGGTAGGCTCTAATCTCGAATTGGTTGGGGTCGAGTTCTGAAATATGAAATGTTTCAATTCCTTATAGGTAGGCTCTAATCGCAAAGCCTGGAATTGTGAATAGAAGTACAACCAAGTTTCAATTCCTTATAGGTAGGCTCTAATCTGTGTTTGATTTTGTACTGGATTTTGCCTTTTTGGGGTTTCAATTCCTTATAGGTAGGCTCTAATCGAATTAGCATTGGAATAATACGCCTGGTGAATTTTGAGTTTCAATTCCTTATAGGTAGGCTCTAATCCCACAGATAATGCCGACGGTGTCAATTTTTTCTGTAGTTTCAATTCCTTATAGGTAGGCTCTAATCCTTTATTAATTCTCTTTTCTATTCTTTGAATTTCAGTTTCAATTCCTTATAGGTAGGCTCTAATCTGTCCTCGCATAGTATCCCCTCGCTTCCATATTACAAGGGTTTCAATTCCTTATAGGTAGGCTCTAATCCTAGTCAAAATTCCATTCGTCGACATGACACACCTTTGTTTCAATTCCTTATAGGTAGGCTCTAATCCAACGCCTTTTCTTTACTGATTTCAATGTTATTAGAGGTTTCAATTCCTTATAGGTAGGCTCTAATCGTGAAATCTCAATCTTTTTCGAGCCTTGATAACGGGGTTTCAATTCCTTATAGGTAGGCTCTAATCTCGCTGAAAAATCAATATTGAGAAAAACGATAGCGTCGGTTTCAATTCCTTATAGGTAGGCTCTAATCGTTCATCTTTTCGATTTGCTGATTGTATTCAGTGAGGTTTCAATTCCTTATAGGTAGGCTCTAATCTTGGAACAATGCTAATATTGGAAAGGTGGTAGAAATGTTTCAATTCCTTATAGGTAGGCTCTAATCCAAAAACCGCTCCAAGCACCGAGGAGATTAAAGAAAGTTTCAATTCCTTATAGGTAGGCTCTAATCTTGGAGGCGAGCTACTGCTTCAAGGATTATCTGGAAGTTTCAATTCCTTATAGGTAGGCTCTAATCTTTCGTATGCTTCGAACTATTTTCGTACGAATACTGGTTTCAATTCCTTATAGGTAGGCTCTAATCATGGGCATCCAAAAGTCCAAAAGACAAATTAAGATGTTTCAATTCCTTATAGGTAGGCTCTAATCATTGATTAAATAGTCTTTGTATCGTTTTTCTTCAAGGTTTCAATTCCTTATAGGTAGGCTCTAATCTTACACGCATTTAAACACATATCTTTCGGAAAAAGGTTTCAATTCCTTATAGGTAGGCTCTAATCCCGGTTGCTCTTGCTACTATTGGAATTCTTTATGGATGTTTCAATTCCTTATAGGTAGGCTCTAATCTTGCATAAGTGTAATAAACTCATAGCGTTTTTCTAAGTTTCAATTCCTTATAGGTAGGCTCTAATCACAAGTCGAACCGCTCGAATGATGGCTAATGAAATGTTTCAATTCCTTATAGGTAGGCTCTAATCACGATGGTTGGTTCTGTGAAATCGGTGTTTTTTTGGGGTTTCAATTCCTTATAGGTAGGCTCTAATCAGGTATTAACTTTGATTGGATTTCGGACGCTTTCGAGTTTCAATTCCTTATAGGTAGGCTCTAATCGTTTTTGTGGTGGTAATCCATTTGACTGTAAACCGGGTTTCAATTCCTTATAGGTAGGCTCTAATCCTGTATATCCTTTGAAAGATTTGATACGATATTTGTGTTTCAATTCCTTATAGGTAGGCTCTAATCTTTTCAATCTTTCGCCCAATTGGTCGATTTGTGCACTGTTTCAATTCCTTATAGGTAGGCTCTAATCTATTGTTGTTGTTACTATACTCGGAAATAGTTTAGTGTTTCAATTCCTTATAGGTAGGCTCTAATCTTGGATTGCTTTTTTTGATTTGTTCGATTTTCTTATGTTTCAATTCCTTATAGGTAGGCTCTAATCGATTTTCGAAATTGAATTTTACGAATGGTTGTATGAGTTTCAATTCCTTATAGGTAGGCTCTAATCGTAAAATCATTTCGGTTAATCTGTTTTTGGCTTCTAGTTTCAATTCCTTATAGGTAGGCTCTAATCGAAAATTGGATAAGAACAAAATCTTTCGGTATAAAAGTTTCAATTCCTTATAGGTAGGCTCTAATCTTTTTTTTTTAGATGTTGTTTTTTGTTTTTGGTTCAAGTTTCAATTCCTTATAGGTAGGCTCTAATCACATCACAGTTCATTCTCCTGTTGGAGGTGGAAATCGTTTCAATTCCTTATAGGTAGGCTCTAATCGTAATAGCTCCCCCGGTCTCAACTAAGACAATCCCAGTTTCAATTCCTTATAGGTAGGCTCTAATCTCGTGCTTTTGCTTCCAATTTAATCGTATCTCTGAGTTTCAATTCCTTATAGGTAGGCTCTAATCCAAAGGAGGTAAAATGTCTTTTGTATGTGAAAATTGGTTTCAATTCCTTATAGGTAGGCTCTAATCAAAAACTTGAGAAAAAATGGAAAAAATCAAAGAATGTTTCAATTCCTTATAGGTAGGCTCTAATCTTGTTGGCGTGGTTGCTATGGCTTTGGAACGGGGTCGGTTTCAATTCCTTATAGGTAGGCTCTAATCTTGCATTATTGCCAATTCCAATGCCATAAATATTGTGTTTCAATTCCTTATAGGTAGGCTCTAATCCAACTGGACCAAAGTTGCGCCGGATAACAAGATGAGTTTCAATTCCTTATAGGTAGGCTCTAATCGTGCAACGGTGGGATTATCGATTGCTTCGGTGAAACGTTTCAATTCCTTATAGGTAGGCTCTAATCTCAAAATCTTGTCTAAATATTCTTTTTGCTTATCATGTTTCAATTCCTTATAGGTAGGCTCTAATCAGATGGCTGATGCAGTTTTAAGCATTGGATTGGATTGTTTCAATTCCTTATAGGTAGGCTCTAATCGATGATGCAAACTATATGCTTTGCGATGATAATATGTTTCAATTCCTTATAGGTAGGCTCTAATCTTGCGAATTGTTTTGCTTTGCTATGTAAAAAATCCAGTTTCAATTCCTTATAGGTAGGCTCTAATCCTTTTCCACTGAATTAAATCAGTTTTTGCTGAATTTGTTTCAATTCCTTATAGGTAGGCTCTAATCTTAAATGATTTTGCCCTTTCAATCCTTGAAAAATAGTTTCAATTCCTTATAGGTAGGCTCTAATCAAAGAATCAGAATTATTATTCCAAAAACCAAATCCTGTTTCAATTCCTTATAGGTAGGCTCTAATCGTTTTTGTGGTGGTAATCCATTTGACTGTAAACCGGGTTTCAATTCCTTATAGGTAGGCTCTAATCCTTTTGTGTAACCTATAAATTCATATACAACCTTTGGTTTCAATTCCTTATAGGTAGGCTCTAATCTTTCTTGTCTCTCTTCGACGAATATTTATATCAGAAGTTTCAATTCCTTATAGGTAGGCTCTAATCTAGCGATACAACAAGGCCACTGGTAGTTTCATTGAGTTTCAATTCCTTATAGGTAGGCTCTAATCACAGGAATTTTTGTTACAAAAATTACAAGAAATTAGTTTCAATTCCTTATAGGTAGGCTCTAATCCTCTTCAACTTATTTTATCAATGGCTGGAAATTTTAGTTTCAATTCCTTATAGGTAGGCTCTAATCTATATATTCCGCTGGAGACTATCTTCACGATGGAGGTTTCAATTCCTTATAGGTAGGCTCTAATCATTTGACCTTATTCCAGTTTTTGATACCCAAGGCTTGTTTCAATTCCTTATAGGTAGGCTCTAATCTGGGCTTATCAGGCGCCAGCGAGGGGCTTTCATCTAGTTTCAATTCCTTATAGGTAGGCTCTAATCTGAGAGCAACCGATTTGATTTTAGGTATAGCAATTGGTTTCAATTCCTTATAGGTAGGCTCTAATCCATCTTGCGTCCAGTTTGTCTTTTGAACCTCGTATTGTTTCAATTCCTTATAGGTAGGCTCTAATCATTTACAATTTGCAAAAAACAAAAAGAATTACACAATGTTTCAATTCCTTATAGGTAGGCTCTAATCCAAGCGAAAAATTAGGTGATACTATCGAAGAAACAAAGTTTCAATTCCTTATAGGTAGGCTCTAATCAAAGCATCATTGGAAAAGAGCTCGCAAATCAAAATTGTTTCAATTCCTTATAGGTAGGCTCTAATCGGGTTATGAGTATGAAGAGGAAGTTGAATATTATTAGTTTCAATTCCTTATAGGTAGGCTCTAATCCGAATTGAACCCAAACGGTGAGAAAGGGAATCGGAAGTTTCAATTCCTTATAGGTAGGCTCTAATCTAAAAACGATGTTATTATTTTATTATTGTATTATTTGTTTCAATTCCTTATAGGTAGGCTCTAATCGCAACCAAAACTTTTATTTTGGTTCCATCCTCCGAGGTTTCAATTCCTTATAGGTAGGCTCTAATCCTTTTAGCTTTGCATATAAAACATTTCCCCGACGCTCGTTTCAATTCCTTATAGGTAGGCTCTAATCGGTCGCCCGAAAGCTATCCAATTTGTTCCATCCCAAGTTTCAATTCCTTATAGGTAGGCTCTAATCGAGTGTGGTTTTCGCTCAAGCAGGAGTGTCAGGAGAGTTTCAATTCCTTATAGGTAGGCTCTAATCCGTCGCCGTAAAGTTCAGTATTCGGTGCAATATCGAGTTTCAATTCCTTATAGGTAGGCTCTAATCCGGACTACTTTTTTTGGTTGTTTTGCTTTGGATTTTGTTTCAATTCCTTATAGGTAGGCTCTAATCCCAACGAAGGAAATTTTACCGTGATTTCCAGCAATGGTTTCAATTCCTTATAGGTAGGCTCTAATCTTTTTATGTTACTAATCATACTCATCGTCAAATCGTGTTTCAATTCCTTATAGGTAGGCTCTAATCGTGCATTGGTAACATCGTTGTTCGCTTTGCAGGGTATGTTTCAATTCCTTATAGGTAGGCTCTAATCTTCCAGTTTAATGATGTATGTCTTTGGTATTAGTTCGTTTCAATTCCTTATAGGTAGGCTCTAATCAATTGGCTTTTCGCCGTTTCTGATGGCATTATTCAGAGTTTCAATTCCTTATAGGTAGGCTCTAATCTTAGAAGCGGTTTCAGAAGGTCCTATCGGCTCGGTGGTGTTTCAATTCCTTATAGGTAGGCTCTAATCCAGCATCTGTGGGATTGACCGGATCAGCCAGGTTGGGTTTCAATTCCTTATAGGTAGGCTCTAATCAAAATTCACTGATTCTCACGATGCAATATTAGAACTCGTTTCAATTCCTTATAGGTAGGCTCTAATCTCGATTTTTATATTACAAAACGCTCTTTGAATATCAGTTTCAATTCCTTATAGGTAGGCTCTAATCCATTGCGGAAAAATCTATCCTCTCCAACATTCCGGGTTTCAATTCCTTATAGGTAGGCTCTAATCACGAGACATAGATATATTTTCTGTTTTCAATATTGAGTTTCAATTCCTTATAGGTAGGCTCTAATCTTTGAAAAGTTCCAAGAACTTCTGGATAATTTAATTGTTTCAATTCCTTATAGGTAGGCTCTAATCTGGCTCCAAACTTCAATCTATATCTTTTCACAACTGGTTTCAATTCCTTATAGGTAGGCTCTAATCACACCCGTTGGCTCTTCGTATACAATTCGAAAGAAGTTTCAATTCCTTATAGGTAGGCTCTAATCAGAATAAGTACTAATCAAGTTAATCAGTTTTTCCAGTTTCAATTCCTTATAGGTAGGCTCTAATCCCTTATGATTTTTAAAAATTCGCTTGAAAAAGCCCGTTTCAATTCCTTATAGGTAGGCTCTAATCGTTTGGGTGGTATGGTTGGAACCGAAAATGAAAAACGTTTCAATTCCTTATAGGTAGGCTCTAATCCGACTAAATAAGTCATATCCAGCCAAAATTCTTTCGAGTTTCAATTCCTTATAGGTAGGCTCTAATCCCACTTATCCACCGGGTTATAAATATCAAAAATTTGTTTCAATTCCTTATAGGTAGGCTCTAATCTCTATCATCAAGTTGCATTCCGTCTTCACGCCAGGGTTTCAATTCCTTATAGGTAGGCTCTAATCAAATCTACTGGATTTTTTCGGTTGGTGGAATCGAGGTTTCAATTCCTTATAGGTAGGCTCTAATCTTGGCAGATGTTGAACTTCTCCCAGAAACCCTTGAATGTTTCAATTCCTTATAGGTAGGCTCTAATCTGTTGCCTCCAAAGATTGAGTTTCTCTTCGAGTTTGTGTTTCAATTCCTTATAGGTAGGCTCTAATCACAGGAATTTTTGTTACAAAAATTACAAGAAATTAGTTTCAATTCCTTATAGGTAGGCTCTAATCAAACTTATATAATTGCTTCCTTTGCTGGTTTCATAAGTTTCAATTCCTTATAGGTAGGCTCTAATCCCCAATTCCACCAGGCGGGGATATTCGGAAAAGGAAGTTTCAATTCCTTATAGGTAGGCTCTAATCACGAAGCATTCAAAATGGACATCAAACTCGCAAAACGTTTCAATTCCTTATAGGTAGGCTCTAATCCCGTTTAGACGTCCTGCTGTTCTTTTTCTTTTAATTGTCAAAGAACTCGTTACTTTTGCTTTATATTTCTCATTTTCTGCAATTTTACTAAAATTTTTGCTTCGTCGTAACCCTATCTTTTTTCCTCTTTTAATCGTCGACGAAATCCTTTCATCAAATAATATAATTTTCATTTCCTTTGCTTATTCCCAAGATTTCTCTTTGGGTGTACCAACTTGAATGAAATGTGTAGATGATTATTGAATCTTCTTCCTCATCAATGATTTCAAGTAATTCGCATTTTAATTTGTAAAGTTTCGCTTCTGTTATTTCGCCCTCGAAAACTGAATTTTGTACCCAGGTGAGGTATTTCCTACATATTTTTAATACTTTGCCAACTCTTTTCTCGTTAATGTCGTAGACAAGTATTGCATTCATTACCAACTTGTTACAAATGGTTTATACTCTTGTTCTCCCATTAAGTGCTTTTGAATTTTGTAAAGTTCTAGACGGATGATTTGTCGATAGGAAACGTGCCTATTTAATTTTCGATGTTTTAATGTAGTTCTCAACCTGTTGTCCATTTCCTGGATTAGAAGTTGTTTGCCTTTTTGGTTAAGGACAACTCCATCGAGTTTTTTCTCGAAGTGTTGGGGCTTGATAATATTTTTATTTACTAAATTAAAGATGACTCTATCGGCAATGATTGGTTTGAAAATTTCGGCTATATCAAGGTTTAGAGAAAATCTGCGGAAATTTGTTGTATGAAGGAATCCAATTCTAGGGTCCAAATGAGTATGGTAGATTTCGCTTAAACAAGTTGTATAAACTAACGAGTTTGCGAAACTAATTAAAGCGTTAAGTCTGTTTTTGGGTGGTCTTTTAGTTCTTGATTGGAAGACGAAGTGTTCATTATCCAAAATGATGTCGAACGACTGGTAGTAATGGTCTCGGATATTACCCTCGATTGCCATAAGTTCTTCAATCGTTTTGCTATTGGTGATTGATTCCTCAAGGTTTGTAATTCTTTCAAGGAATTCCCCCAGAGGTTTTTCTCGGTTTAAGTAATATGTTAAAACTTTTTTTATGTTTTCGACACCACCTTGGACAAATTTGATTGCAAGATTAATTCGCTTTTCGAAGTCAAGATAGAATTCTGCTTGTTTAAGAATCATATAACCGGAATTCAAATGTTCCCGAGGGTAGAAGGACCCCACGTAGTAACCATAGTAGTTGAAAAAGTGCAAAATTATTTGGCTTTCGGTAAGAAATTCCAAAAGTCTTTTGTTGATTGAAACCTCGCCAAAAACCATTATTTCCGAAGTGTTTTCCACTGGAATGAACTTTTTCCCTTCATCATTAATCAAACAAAGGGTATTATCCTTTCGTTTGAGTTCGCCATCAGAAAAAATGTAGACAGTTCTTTTCACGACCAGCAAAACTCTTGATAACCACACTTGCTACAAAATTTGATTTTCTTTGGTTCGGGCGGTCTTTCCATTTCAAGAATAGAATTTATTTTTTCCAAAGCGGAGGTAAGCTCTTCTTCTAGTTCGGGAGTAAGTATAACAGTCAATTTTTTCTTTTCTTTTGGGAAAAGGAGTTCGCCTTGTGCATCCAAGCCAAGTAATTTAAGTCGGTGGAGATAATAGGCGAGTTGCATTGTTGCTGCTTTTTCGAAGCGAGAACTTTTTTTGACTTCGCCGACTATGACTTTATTCTCCTTTGTTCGTAGAACATCAATTATCATATTTTCCAGATGAATTTCTTTTCGTTCCTTTTGGTAACTTTCCTCTGACATAAGCCTTCCGATTTCAATGAAAGGATTACTTTGTAATGGATTGAGTTGGCGACTCATAAGCCAAACTTCGCGATGGCAAATGTAGAAGTACCAAACAAGCGTCGGGAAAATATTTTTATGATAATTCCAATTCTTCATAAAGGAAATTAATAAATTAATGTGAGAGAATTAGTTTTAAACCCAGTTTGTAAGTCGTAATAAGTTTCAAGTTGATCTTTTTGAATTAAGTGTAAACCATAAACAAAAGGCGGTAAATTCTTCTCTGCTTTTCTTAAACCAACAGAAATTATAAACTGGTTTAAAGAATTTCTAATTTGTTTAAGTTGCTTCCTGCGAGTAAATCTATCTTCGATTTGAACAATTTGTATGTATCGTTCCCAAACCTCTGAGGCTTCCTCATTTATTTCAACAAATACATCAACTTTTTGTATATCGTCATTAATGAGTTGAAATTCACCTATTTTGTCATAATCAAGTCTAAGAATATACTCAATAAATCGGTTCGAGGTATCGTTGGAAATAGATTTTAAAAGGTTTTCATAATAATCTATTACTTTTTCGTAAAAATCATTTTCAGATATTGATTCCAAATTCTTTAATACTCTGTAAGTAGAGTCGATTAACGTGGGATCATAAATGTATGAAAAAAAATATTTTCCTTTCCCGTCACGTAATTTAATAAGTTCAACATTCCCTAAAGGAAACTCCCAATTTCGGTTTGATCTACCAGCGACTTGAATTATGCTATCCATTGGGCCAATGTCCCTTATCACTCTTTCAATATCTATATCAACACCTGCTTCAACTAACTGGGTGGTAACAATGAGTTTTTTAGTATCTGTTTTTTCTTTGATTCTTGAGATTCGCTCCAATCTTTCATACGGAGTAATATGTGAAGACAAAAAGAAGGTTTCAAATCCTTGGTCAAGCGCAAAGACTTTTATCGAATCATAAAGGGTTACTGCTGATTGAATAGTGTTGAGAACAACCATTGTATTTTTAGGATTAATTCTTAGATCTTGATTTAGTTTTTCTACTAATTCATCAAGAGTTAACGCTTCATCAATATTTATTTGAATTTCGGTTCGGTTAAATTCAGAGAAATAAACTTTATTATTAGGTAGCAATTCTTTGGGGTTATCAAAAATAATCGGTTGAGTAGCAGTCGACAGAATAAAAAATGTATTGAAGTGCTTAGTAAGACAAGTAGCAATTTCATTTAAAAGACGCCAATATTTTGAAGGAAAGCTTTGTATTTCATCAAGGATTACAATCGAACCTGGTATTTTATTAAACTTTCTTATAGGATTTTTTCTATTTGTAAAGAGGGAGTGAAAAAACTGAACAAATGTAGTAATAATTATTTCCGAATCCCATCCTTCAACTAAAATCTCACTTTCATCGGTATCGTATTCCTTTTCATTAGTAATGTATGAAATGTCTGAAAGGTGATGATGGGTAAGAAACTGGTCGGAGGTAGGTGGTTCGCCAAGAACTTCTTTAAATACTTCAACAATTACTTTTGCGTTCTGGTCTATAATACTAAGAAAAGGAAGGCAATAGATAATACGAGGTTTGTAATTAAAATTTTTTTGTATTCTATCTCGTAGTTTGAGAGCGAAAGACATTGTTGTAAGAGTCTTTCCCGAGCCAGTGGGGGCAGTTATTGATAAAATTTTGTCTTGATTTAAATCTAAATTCTGAACTTGATCAATAATTCGCTGATAAATTTCATTTCGCAAAAGATTAATTTTACTACTGAAGTTGTTAAAGTCTTTAATTGAGCGGAACTTTTCAATAAGGTTTGGGTCTATATCATTTCTAAATTTGATATCTTCCAGAACTGTTTGATGCTTGTCAGAATCGAGCAAAATGGAGTACAGAAGATTGAAGATTAAATAGGGAAGAACACCTTTATCGCTTTTAGAATTTAACCAACGCGAAAATTTGAACTTACTTAACGGAAGTTTTTCGAGATTATTTAATTTTTCGCGAATGTAGTCTAAATAGGGTAGGTTTTTTAAGCAATTAAAGTTGATACTGTTGATTTGTTTCTTCAAAACGGAGTATTCGTAGTCGTCAATTGCTAAATCGTCTAATATGGAAATTAGGTTTGAGTGATGTCTACGCACTACTACAAATGAAGATATTTGCAAAAATTCATTCCATTCATTTTCGGGCTCATTTTCTTGGAGGCATTTCTCAACTGCGAAAT
This sequence comes from Candidatus Kapaibacterium sp., assembly GCA_013414795.1. GTDB lineage: Bacteria > Bacteroidota > Ignavibacteria > Kapaibacteriales > UBA2268 > Naka2016. The sequence continues at coordinate 565,947 of CP058732.1, read as the reverse complement.
AGGTTGCAACTGCAGAAAGCAAACTATGTTTTGTTTCATCTTTATTTTTTAATCTGGCTTTTTTGTCTGGATTATCTTCCAATAAATAATCTTGGAAAAATTTGGTTGCTTTACCAAAATCGTGATACAAACCAATGATTTTTGAAATGTTTTGTATCTTTTCTTTAGGCAAGTTCGGAATATTTAAGTTCAATTCCTCAACCAATGCTTCACAAATTTTCCCGGTGCTTTCCAAATGTTCCCAAAGGGGTTTGTCCGGGTGAGCAAAACATTCATTTGAGAATAGCGATACAATCTCCATTTTTCAATTTTATTAAATTATCTTTTTTTGCTCGAATTGTTTTGCCACTTGCTTCGAATAAAACCTCACGATAATTAGTAACAATTCTATCATTTGTCATTTCAATAGGTATTTTTTCTTTGAAATACTTTTTGTCGCTTTCAAACTCTATTTTAAAGTTTTGGTCAATAGGAATTGCACTACAAATTTCCAATTGTTCCAAAGAGCTCTCTATTTCTTCTTCTGTTTCTGTCTCTCCTATAAATTCGAAATTTGCTATTAATTCGGTAATTCCTAAATATGGTGTATAAAAAGATTTGTGATTAATCAACATTTCTTTAAAGGAATTGTGAACTTGGCGTTCCTCGTGTAAGAAATAGATTCTATATCTGGGGTCTTTTAAAAATTCTATGATATATTGAGTCCTTGGTTCATGATGAGGTGTTCGGGCTGGTGTCCAAAAATTATCTTTAGTATTTATAAAATTGATTATTAGCCTTGTTTTTTTAATTTGGTTAAGTATTCTTATTGCAAATTTTGCTTTTCTTGTAAGCATTTTTTCAAAATACGAATCTTTTGGATATCCAAGAATTGCCGAGACCAGCCCAATTAAAGCGGTTCTTGGGGGAATTGAAAAGGTCAAAGGAGAGGCTGTTGTATAAAATTTTTTGAAGTGTGCATAATCTCCCCAGACATCGAAAATCAACCATTGGTTAGAATTGCTCGAATCCATTCTAGCCCCAATGAATCATTAATATAATTGAAGTTGTATTTTCTCAAAAACAATTTCCTCTACGAGGTTATCTATCTTTATCTCATCATTATCTTTTACGATTTGCAAGTCGTCGTCTACCAAGAATCTAACTTTTTCAATTTTATTTTTGTTCGTGAAAAGTACTTTTGCCAACTCCGTTAGATCTAGTTTAAAGTCGGATATTCCTCTAATTTCCTCTTCATTTTTATTGTTCAATGTTATAATCTTGATTTTTTTATCGAGGTCACCTATGTGATAATTTCGCTCTTTGTATATCACATGAAGAAGAAGTCTTGGCATCTGTCCGACCTTAGAACGGGTTATGAGATTTTTGGTTCCGTTCCACATACCGTCAATTAATAATTCAACATCATCATCAGTTAACCCTGTATCTTTTGCAGCATTTTCGTTAATAATTCCGTAGAAACAAATGAGAGAATAGGGAAGAATATATTCCTCTCTAAAAGTTTTTTGGCCATAATCTTGTTTAGAAGCGAATGCTCCAGTCCCTCGAATTAATTTTGGTTCACCAACTCGGTGAAGTGAACGTCCTATTTTAAATTGGACTGGACCAGTGTATGTAATAGAACCTTTGTTCTTTTGATCAAATTCAACTGGTAATGTTACGCCAAATAACCTAACATCGATACAATGTTTTTTAATGTTACTGTCAATAACCATTTTCATTTCTTGAAAAATTTCTTGATCTTTTTTTTCGTTTGAACGGAAGCGATTTTGAAAATCAGATTTTGTGATTTTTTGTCCACTATCGTCCAATAAAAAATCTTCTGCACGAAGTTTAGCATCTTGAATTTTTCCCGGGGCGTATTCTATTTCTCTGACAAATATTTCTTGCTGTCGATGATTAAGCAAGTAATCGCGAATTGTTCTTTTTAATCGCACATCTGTTACGATATTGATACCTGACTCTACATCGATTCTTGGCTTGTTTTCTTCGATATCTCCGTTTGGATTTGCATCACGGACGTCATAAATGAACAAAAGTTCAGACCTGTTTTGAATAATGTTATTCATTTTCATCCTCCTCTTTTATTGTTAGATAATTAGAAATTTCATCAACTAAATTCATACCTAAAACGAAGAAATAATTTAACTCATCAATACTCCTTTTCCAGTTTTGACCGCTCTCAATGAAATACATTGAAATGATGGTTTCCAAACTACGATAATAATTTTTTTTGTATTCCTCCAATTTGTTTTGAATTTTGGGAAGTAACCCTTTAAAGTCATCTTCTCGCATCATAAGGTTCTTTAGATGAGAACGAAATGGAGTTGAACCCCTTTCTTTGTACTGGATGTTGAGCAATTTTTGTGTCAGAGCACCGAGCAAAAACACCGCTTTGGTACAAGGGTGGTCGAATGTTTCGGGAAATTTTTGAAAGAAACTTTCTGTTTTTTCTTTGAGTTCATTCATAATTTGACCTCCTTCTTTTATATCATTGTTATTGTAAAATAGTCCAAGTTTTTTGAAAAAGAGAATTGATATAAATGCTTGTAATACAGTTTGCTTTAAATAATTTTCTTTCCTAAACATCTCTCGAATTCGATTCATCATCCAAGAAATAATTAATTTGGCATCAAATTTTACTCCCTTGAAAGTTTTATCAACAATTTCAAGAAAGGAATCTACCGATGGTGTAAATTTTCGAAAATCGTCAAATGTGAATTTTATATTTTGGGGATTATTCTTGCTGATTTTCACATTGTGAAATATTTCTTGGAATGATGGGTTCTCCTCAATATCTTTTTTAGCTTGGAAAATCTGGCTTATTCTTGAGGGAAGTACATCATCAATTGAACAAATCACTTCGAAAACTTGTGGATTTGGTGATTGAAAAAACAAAAAGTTGTATGTCAATATGTCTTTTAAATTTCCGAGTTCCACGAGAATTTCCCTCTCGTCGTTTGTTATTCTTCGAATTGTTTCAAAATTATGTATTTGTTCGCTGGGTTTTGAGGCATATTTAAAAAATGTCTTTACAATTTCTTCTTTAAAGTTTACTCCTAAAATAAACTTAGGAATAAGAAAATATTGTTGCCCACCCATTTTATACTTTAATTTTTCCTCTAAGAATTTTCTCCCTTCTTCTAATTTTAATGTGCATTCTAAACACACTGGTGCATTTTTCCAGGCCAAAAATTCATTAAATCCACCGGCAATGCTTCCTGGCTTGTCCAGGTTGTAAAACGGGAAAACTTTACTTATGGAATTTCCAAAAACTTCTTCTTTTTCTTTCCCACACAAAGCGCAGATATGATTATTTTGTGAAATTTTTCGATAGTCCTCTTTAACTAATTTTATCAGTAAATCACGGAAGTCCTTTATATCACCAATATAAAAATAGTTACCGTCTTTTAAAATTTTTATAGTGAATAAGCAGCCTATTTTATCTTTCGTGCAGTTAATTTCTTCATATCTCTCTTTTAAATCAAACAAAATTTTGTCTTGGTTATTTAAAATACCTTTACACAACGATTGTATGATATTGCTTTCATAGTTTTTGAATTTGTTTATCCAGGATAATACTTTGTTTTTAAATGTCTTTTCAACTTCTGTAATTTTGGTTGATAATGTAAAATCTGGACCTTGGGAACTACCTCTTCGATAAAGATATTGTAAAATCTTTTCTTTTGAAAGGTCTTCAATTGAAATTTCTCTGTACTGATATTCAATAATTTGTTCTTTATTAACCTCCTCAAAAACTGCAGCGAGAACTTTCGGATAATTACCGCCTTTGTTGGGGTCGTGGACTATAAGTTCTAACAACGAATCTGTGCTTTTATTTTCCATTTTTATGTTTAAACTTCCAAGTTCATAGATTGCCGACAACATATTTAAACCCTTTGTTTGTTATCCTTCCCTTTTCCATATATCAATGCAGCCGAAGCCTTGGCTGTTTTTGTCTCCAAGGCCAGTGTCGAATGCTAATTTAAATAGTTCACGTGGTAGCGATAGTTCGTAGATTCCGTCCCAGCCTTTTATTACTGTCCCCTTGAAAATCACTATTCTTTCGTTTTTTGTTGAAACTTTATACGGTTTTATGTATCCACCTTGAATTTTTTCCCCAAATAGTGCTCTATACTTTTTCTCCAAATTTTGGATTAATAGTTGGTTAAACTCTCGTTCGAATGGATTGTAATAATAAGTTTTCTTTCCACCATTTGGGGTCTTTAGTGTTGAATAGATAGTTATCGGGGACAAGACCTTGACAAGTACTTTTTCACTGTACTTAGGTGACGGTTCCACAGAAATATACTCCACGGAAAATTTTGTATTTCCAAGATTGAAATATTCTGCTTTTAAAAGATTGTTTCCAAACGAGTGGATAAAGTTGTCCAAAGAAGAAGAGATATGCAAAATAGCCGAACCTTTGACAAAGAGTTTGCCGTCCTTAATAGTGGGCTTATCTTCGGGAATTATTCGGGAAAAAGTGAAAAATTTGAATTTACGTTTCGTTAGTGGGTCGGCAAATCCTTCGTTATGTAAATTTTCTGACAAATGTTTGTCAAGATAGGAATAAATTAAACCTTGAACTAACTCGTTGTAGTTGCAGGGCAAGGAAAATTTTCCACCTTCTGAACGAAACTTAATTTTAAGTTTCATTATTGATTTATTATTAGTGACTATTACTTTTGCGAAAGAACAATTTTGTTTTTGTAACTTTCAAAAATACAAATATAAAATAATATTTCAAATTTCCAAATTTTTTTTAAAATTTTTTTCATAAAATTTTCTCAAAAAGAATTATTTTTTAATTATATCAATGACTTAGATACTGAATTTTATTAAATAAGAAGTGTATTAGAGAATTGTTCAGAGTGTCAATTAATAGAAAAAAGCCTTAGCGTCATAATTTTACGCTAAGGCTGTAAAAGTTTTACTATGCTTATGGATACGACGTAATTTTATTTTGGTGTTACAATAAGAATCTGAACAGTTCTGGAAAGATGTCGTCCTGTGGGTAAATCGTTGTCGAAGAGCAAGGCTCGTTCGCCGACGCCGTAGGTTTCGATTTTTACGTCTTTTCGTTTTTGTTGAATAATATTTTTTACTGCTTCTGCACGTCGGGTGGCAAGTTTCAAATTATATTCATCGTCGCCAATTTTGTCGGTGTAGCCATAGATTTTTACCGTAGAGTTGAATTTAATATTTGGTATCACAAGCCTGTTGATAACTTCTCTATCTGCCGAGGAGACATCAGCCTTATCGAAATCAAAAAGGACAAGGCTAAATTTTGTGATTGAAAGGTCTGGTTGTTCTTCGGTTCTCTTTTTTACTTGTGAAATATACTCCGTTGGGATAGACCCTTTAGCAGAGTATTTCTTTCCATTAATTGTTTCAACAATGAGTGTGTAATCCACGGGAATGTTGTTTGCAGCAAGTTCATTTGGCTTTATTGTCCAGTGCAAGGTTTGTGGTTGACCGCTTCCATTTTGTCGCTTCAACAGGTTACCTCCTTGGTAAATATCAATTTCCCAGAATGAAATTGAATCTTGTACATCGGCGTATGGTATGAATTGGATTAAGCCTGGTTCGGCAATTCTTTGATTTTCGCTTTCAATAAGGATAGGGGCAAGAATTTCTGGATTGGAACTTGAAAGCTCTGCCCTACGATTTTCTGCAACACCTTCCGGAACATTGCTTGTTGAGGGTTTCGATGGGAATTGTACGGTTCGAGTATTTATTCTTTGCTCGTTGATACCCCAGTTTTCAACTAAGTACTTTTTCACAAAATTTGCTCTTTCGGCAGGAAGTTGCTTATTGTTTTTTTCAATATTGGTTCCGTCGGTTGTCCCAATCACTGTAAGATCTGCGTTAGGAATATTTTTAAGTCTCCATCCAACGATGTCGAGGGTTCTTTTATTGATTTCCAGAGCGTCCAATGGTAAATTTTGGGGTTCGAAAGCCCCAGCCTCGGCTTTGGAACCGATAATTTGTGTATTTTCCGCGGGTTTGGAAGAGTTTTGTTCAAAGAATATGTAGGGAACGAGCGGGAAATATTCTTGGTAGCGTGTGTCTTGGACTTTTATACTCGTTGCGGGGACAAAGTTACCAGAATTGTCAAGTGCAAGTACTTGTTTGAAACCAACATTTCCACTTGGGCCAACTGGAACAACTGGGGTTTCTTTTTTGGGGGAAAGTGAAAAAGTTAGGTTTAAGCCGATACGAAGTTGCGAAAAGGACATTTGTTCATTTTGAGTACCAATTTGGTTTCCTTGGATATCTGTGCTAATGTAGTCTTGATCGTAAAATTTTGTTAATGGCAGTCTAAACGAAACTTCGGGTGAAAGGTATATGTTATCGGCAATCTGAAATGTATAACCAGCACCAAGTGCCAGAGCAAAACGGGTCTTGGCGTCTGGTAAATCAGATGTAGTATTTGTCAGTGTATTTTGAAACTCTTTGTTAATATAGGAACCGATTTCAAGTCCACCAAGAAAGTAAAGATTATTTAAGTTTGGAAATTTTGGATAGAAAACAATCCCTGGGGTAATTTCAAGATAGGACAAACTAAGATTACTTACATTTTCATAGACTGTTACGGTCCCAGTAGAATAATTGAAAAAGAAGAAATTCAAATCTGTTGAGTAGTGGTTGAACCCAATTCTTCCAGTAATGAACAAATTTTCAGTGATAGGATAGTTTAGAATACCGCCGAATCCTATGCCAGAACTGAAAAAGTTATCTCCGGCAGAACCTACCAATCCCTCGGTTGGCGTATACCATTTAAGGTCCACAGAAGTAAAAGTTCCGGAATATGTTCCCCAAATTCCAATGTTGAAAGGAAAAATAGGTTTGTGATTTTGGGAGGTGCCGAAAACTGGAATAAGAAGCAGAAAAATAAATAATGCAATGATTTGTTTTCTCATCTTTACACCTCTGTTTTAAATAATATTCAAAAAGTTTTATTAATTTTGCAAAGTCCTAAATTAGTAAAAAAAATTTAATTTTAGTAAAATAGTGATTTAGTATATGAAAAAGGTTTTTTTTGTTTTTGTTTTTTTGTTTGCAATTGCAAGTATAAAGTCGGCTCCAATGGGAGTTGGTTTCTCGCTTGGGTTGGCAACTCCAAACGACCAGATAAATAATGTTTATAATAGCAACAAAATCAACTTAAACAACAACTTGTGGGATGTTGCTAAGGAATCTGCAAAAATTGGCTACTATTTAAGTTTGAATTTGAATTTGCCTCTTTCTGAAAACTTTAATTTTAAAGGTGGTATAGCTTTGAATCGTTTTCCACAATCGGAAATAAAGTTGATTTTTCCAGGAGAGCCAGCCGATACAGTTATTCTTAAATCGATGCAAAATTTTGTCCCGATTTCCGCTGGTTTCGATTTATTTCTTTTTCGTAGCGTTGTTTCACCATATATTTCTGGCAATCTCTCTTACTTCTATTTAGTCAATTCGATTGATATAGTTAAAATGAATCAAGAATTGCCTATATCAAATTCTAAAATCGAAAGTCGAATTGGAGCAGGAATTGGTGCTGGGGTCGATTTTGATTTAGAAATCATCTCACTTAATCTTGAAGCAAAATATTGGTTTGTAAACTTGATTGGTTCTGGGGACAACGAGCCCAAAAAGAATTATTTAACAGTTGGAATTGGAATAGTATTTGGTGGAAGATAATGGAGTCGAAAGGACAAATTATCTCTCGATACAAAACATATCATTACATTGAAAATTTAGACAAATACGTTGGGCAAGAGGTTACTCTTCGTGGCTGGGTATACCATAAAACTGGAAAGGGGAAATTGCAATTCATCCAACTTCGGGACGGAACTGGAATTGTACAATGTGTTGTCTTCAAAGGCAATGTTTCCGAGGAAGTATTTGAAAATGCTAAGGATTTGACACAAGAAAGCTCTGTAATAATCAAAGGAACCGTCCGCGAGGACCCACGCTCCCCAAGCGGTTTTGAAATTGATGTAACCGATCTAAAAGTCGTTCAACTTACACGCGACTACCCAATAACTCCAAAAGAGCACGGCGATACTTTTTTGCTTGAACATCGACACTTGTGGCTTCGCTCTTCCCGACAGCATGCAATTATGCGAGTTCGCGCTGCCGTTGTCAAAGCGATTAGAGATTTCTTCGATGGAAATGGTTTCAAACTTATGGATTCACCCATACTTACTCCAAACGCTTGCGAAGGAACGACAACACTTTTCGAAACGCAATATTTCGACCTGGGCAAAGCCTATCTTTCACAATCTGGGCAATTGTATGCCGAAGCCTCTGCAATGGCTCTTGGTCGTGTTTATACCTTTGGTCCAGTGTTTCGAGCAGAATTGTCCAAAACCCGAAAACATTTAACGGAATTTTGGATGGTGGAACCCGAAATGGCTTATTTCGATTTAGAAGATGATATGGACCTTGCCGAGGATTTGGTTGAATACATAGTTCAATACGTTTTGAAAACTTGCAAAAAAGAACTTGAAACTTTGGAAAGAGATACCACAAAACTTGAAAAAGTCAAAAGACCATTTTACAGAATGACTTATACCGAAGCAGTGGAATGGTTGAACAAAAACAACATTCCCCTTATTCGAAAAGTCGGAGGAAAAGAAATTGAAGAGCCATTCCCCTGGGGTGAGGATTTCGGGGCTGTGCAAGAAGAAGCGATTATGGAGCAATTCGACAAGCCTTGTATTATCCATCACTATCCAGCAAAAGTCAAAGCATTTTATATGAAACGTGACCCAGAGAATCCAGAACTTGTTTTGGCAATGGATATGCTTGCTCCCGAACGGGGTGGTGAAATAATTGGCGGTAGCCAACGCGAAGACGATTACGACCGTCTGCTTGAACGAATAAAGGAGGAAAATCTTCCAATCGAGGCTTTCCAATGGTACCTCGATTTAAGAAAGTACGGTTCCGTTCCTCATAGCGGATTTGGACTTGGAATTGAACGAACTGTCAAATGGATTACTGGGGCTAAACATATTCGCGAGGTAATTCCATTTCCGAGGATGATTTATAGGATTGTACCATAAAAATATTTTTGTAACATATTCGATTTTTTTAATTTTATTAGGGCTAAATATGGGACAAGTAATTCACGTTACAGACCAGAATTTTCAAGATGAAGTGCTTAATTCAAATTTGCCAGTAATTGTCGATTTTTGGGCAACCTGGTGTGCTCCTTGCAGAATGATTGCCCCAATTGTAGAAGAAATCTCACGCGAATACGATGGGAAGGTGAAAGTTTGCAAACTTGACGTGGACAATAATCCAAACACTGCTATTAATTATGGCATTCGTTCCATACCCACTTTGCTCTTCTTTAAAGATGGTAAAGTTATGGGTAGCATAATTGGTGCAGTCGGTAAATCAAAAATTGTCGAACAAATTGAAAAGCTTTTGTATGAGTAGACCACCTTTGCTCCGAGAAGAGGAAATTCAGCAGAGGCTTCAAGAAGTTAAATATTGGACCAGAAAAGATAACACATTAGTGCGTGAAATTGTGGCAAAAGACTTTATTTCCGCTATTGGGATTGTGAACTCTATTGCCATTATTTCCGAAAAAATGGACCATCATCCAGATATTTTGATTTATGGCTGGAACAAAATTCGAATTACGACATCGACGCACGACCAAGGCGGCTTGACAGAACTCGATTTTTCTTTAGCAAAACAAATTGATGATTTAGATATAGTTAAAAAGGGAGATTTATGATTGCAGACATTTATGGAATTATTGCTCGCGAAATTCTCGACTCGCGTGGGAATCCAACAGTTGAAGTCGAGGTAATTCTTGAAGATGGTATAAGCGGGCGTGCTGCTGTTCCGTCGGGAGCAAGCACTGGCGAGAACGAAGCAGTTGAATTGCGTGACAACGACAAAAATCGTTATCTTGGTAAAGGAGTTCTAAAGGCTGTTGAGAATGTTGAAAATATTATTGCTCCAGAACTTATTGGCTTAAGTCCCGATTCGCAAGTCGAAATTGACAATTTGTTGATTAACTTGGATGGAACGAAAAACAAATCGAAACTTGGAGCAAATGCTATTCTTGGTGTATCTATTGCGATTGCAAAAGCAGCCGCAAATGCCTACGAAATGCCGTTGTTTAGATATTTGGGCGGTGTGAACGCTCGCACACTTCCCGTTCCAATGATGAATATTTTGAATGGTGGAAAGCACGCCGACAACAACGTCGACATTCAAGAATTTATGATTGTTCCCGCTGGGGCAAACTCTTTTAAAGAAGCATTACGAATGGGTGCCGAAATATTCCACAACCTCAAGTCGGTGTTAAAGTCCAAAGGTTACAACACAGCCGTTGGTGATGAAGGTGGTTTTGCTCCATCACTGAAATCGAATGAAGAAGCCTTCGATGTTATTATCGAAGCAATAGAGAAAGCAAATTACAAGCCTGGGGAAAATGTATTTTTAGCAATCGATGTTGCTGCAAGCGAAATGTGGGAAAAGAAAAAGTATCGTTTCTTCAAATCCACAAAAAAATTGCATACCTCCGAACAGATGATAAAATGGTACGAAGAGTTAGTTGAAAAATATCCGATTGTTTCGATTGAAGACGGATTGGGGGAAAATGATTGGGATGGTTGGGTTGAATTGACCAAAGCCCTTGGGAATAAGGTGCAACTTATTGGCGACGATATTTTCGTCACAAATCCAGAATTTCTGGCGAAAGGCATTCAAATGGGAGTCGGAAATGCGATCTTGATTAAACTTAATCAAATTGGTACAATTACAGAAACACTTGAGACAATCGATTTAGCCATGAAGAATGGATATGCTACGATAATTTCACATCGTTCTGGGGAAACAGAAGACACAACAATTTCCGATTTCGCTGTGGCAACAAATGCTGGTCAAATTAAAACAGGAGCCCCAAGCCGAACCGACCGAGTTGCAAAATATAACGAACTAATTAGAATCGAGGAAATTCTTGGTAATTCTGCGGTTTATGCTGGCTTGGATGTATATAAGAAGTTTTTGAAGTAAAGTTGTTTAACATAAAGTTTTTTGTATTATGATAGTTTTTGGAACCGATGGGTGGCGTGGTGAAATCGCACGCGATTTCACTTTCGAAAATTTACACAAAGTTGCACTTGCTACGGTAAATTATTTAAAACAATCTAAAAAACCTAATACATCAGTTGTTATTGGCTACGATACACGCTTTCTTTCGAAGGAATTTGCACACGAAATTGCTTTGATTTTTGCTTCTAATGGAATTATTGTCCATCTGACTAATACTTTTGCTTCCACTCCAATGGTATCGTTCCATACTAAACAAAAGGGCTCCGACATTGGGATTGTGATTACAGCGTCGCACAATCCTCCAATTTATAATGGGTACAAGATTAAAGGACGCTTCGGTGGACCAGCACCCCCAGAAGAAGTCCAAAAAGTGGAGGCAGAACTGCAAAATATCAAAAGAGTCCCAAAATTTAAATTCAAACCCTGGGATACTTATGTTGGAAACAGACTAATTAGACCTTTCGACGCACGCGAGCCATACATTCGGTATATTAAAAAGAAAATCGACATAGATTTGATTCGCTCGAAAAATTTTAAGATACTTTTCGACCCAATGTATGGCGCTGGACAGGGCATCCTTAAATTATTGATTCCTAATATTACTGAAATACATAATGAAATCAATCCGTCCTTTGGAGAATTGCACCACCCAGAACCAGTCCCCGAAAATCTTCACACTTTGTTCGATTTGATGAAAACTGGAAAATATGACATCGGTATTGCAACTGATGGAGATGCAGATAGGCTTGGAGTTGTCGACCACGAAGGCAATTTCGTCGATTCACACCGAGTTTTTATGATTTTGTTGAAGTACTTGTACGAAGTACGAGGCAAAAAGGGTGCAGTTGCAAAAACAGTTTCACTAACTTCAATGGTTGACAAATATTGCGAAAAGAACAACATACCTTTATTTGAGACACCCGTCGGTTTTAAACATATTGCAAAACTGATGAACGAGCACAAAATTCTTATTGGGGGCGAAGAATCTGGTGGTTTGGGCACAATAATTCATATTCCCGAGCGCGATGGGATATTCAATGCCTTACTTTTACTTGAAGTTATGGCAACCCGCAAGATGTCCCTTAAAGAACTATCGGATGAGTTGGATAAAGAATTTGGTCCCCACCGCTATTGGCGACGTGATGTTCGAGTTAGCGAACAAGAAAAAAGAGCATTGCTCCGTGCTTGTGCAAAAGGACCAATCAAAATTGGAAAATACATTGTTAACAAAATCGATACCAAAGACGGTTATAAATTCTATTTTGATGATGCTTGGTTGTTGATTCGACCATCGGGAACCGAACCATTAATTAGGTTTTACGCCGAAGCAAGTTCGATGAGTATTGTCAACGAATTGCTTGAAAGCGCAATGAAACTTTTGAAATAATTATCCGTGGATAATTTATCTTTAATTCTGCTTAGTATTCTTAAGATTGATTTCTGAATCCAAGGCTTTATTGTAAAGTGCAGAGTTTTTATCATTAACTTTGAAACAATACTTGAATCTCTGCGAACATACCTTTTTTAACTCTTCCGCTCACATTAAGTTATTATGGTTATCACAATTTTGCTAAATTTTGAAAAGAACATATTTATTTCCGTTTTTTATAGTCTAACTCGTCTTTTTTAAAATAATCATTAAAATTGGTAAATTTGCATTTTTTCTTAAAAATTTGAAGTGAAACTAAAGATTTACCACTGGATAATAATATCTTTTTTTCTTGGAATAATTGCTGGATTAATTTTTAAGGCAAATGAAAAAGCAGTTGTTGTAACTTATTCAGAAAATGGAAAATTCTACACTCAAAAATTTGAAGTAGCCAAAAGTTTTTTGATAATCACTCGAAAGGGTAGTGAGTTAGATACACTTCATCCCAAAACCAAAGGTGAATTCTTAGGAGCGTTTCAGAAGCATTTGGCTAATATTGTTTCAGTCGAAATCGATGGGAGAAAATTTACGGATATTGAAAGTGTGAAAGGAGAAGAATCTCCGATTAAATTCCTATCGCCAATCGGCTCTCTTTTCTTGCGATTGCTTAGTTTTTTGGCTATTCCGCTTGTTATTTCCTCGATGATAGTGGGTGTTGCAAGTCTTGGAAACATTAAAACATTAAGTAGAATTGGTTTTCGCACGCTTTTGTTCTATTTCGTAACAACTGCTTTGGCTGTAATAATTGGTTTAATTGTTGTAAATATTATTGAGCCTGGAAAGAAGATTACAGCCGAAGCAAAAAGTCAAATCGAGACTATCGACCAGTCTCAATTTGAAGAAAAGTTGCAAAAAAAAGGTAAATTCGATTTTGTAGATTTTCTTGTAAATATTGTTCCATCAAATCCCTTCAAAGCAATAAGCAATGGGGAAATGCTTCAAATTATCTTTTTTGCAGTTTTTGTTGGAATAGGCTTAACTTTATTAGAACCGCAAAAATCACAACCAATAATCAATTTCTTCGATGGAATATCCGAATTGTTTATCAAAATGGTTCGATTTGTTCTTTGGTTTGCCCCGTTCGGTGTGTTTGCTCTAATAGCGGTTGCTGTGTCGGAGTTTGGTGCCTCAATCCTTTCCACTTTGGGTTACTATATGTTTACTGTTATTTTGGGCTTAGCTATTCAATTCTTTGTTGTATATTCTTTATTACTAATAGCATTTGCAAGAACCAATCCACTTAACTTTTTCAAGGGAATGCGCGAGGCACTCATAGTCGCCTTTACTACAAGTTCAAGCGCAGCAACGCTTCCTATAACATTTAAATGTGTCGAGGAAAACCTTGGGGTTCCGAATAAAATTGCAAGTTTCGTGCTTCCGTTGGGGGCTACAGTCAATATGAATGGAACAGCGTTATACCAATGTGTCGCTGCCGTTTTCATAGCTCAATTTTATGGCTTGGATTTGAATTTTGCCCAAATGTCGACAATTTTGCTAACCTCTATATTCTCTGCTGTTGGAACCGCCCCAGTCCCAGGAGTAGGAATAATAATCTTGATTATGGTTTTGCATTCTGCTGGGATACCACCCCAAGGAATTGGTTTGATACTTGGAGTGGATAGAATTTTGGATATGTTGCGTACGATTCCCAATGTAACTGGTGATGCGTTGGTAAGTGTGATTGTATGGAAAATGGAAAAAAATGTTTAATAAATATTATTCTAACTTTTTCGTAAAATCAGTTTTATTTTTATACTTCAATTATGAAAGAAATTAAAAAAGTAATTGATTTGCTTGAACCAAAAGAAGTCGTTGGTCCATCTTTTGGAATGATTTCATCCGTTTGTTATAATTCTATTAAGTGTGAACCATTGTCGCTTTTTGTTGCCATATCTGGAACTCGTCTGGATGGTCACAACTTCATTGAACAGGCGATTGAAAGGGGAGCAAAATTTATCGTTTGCGAAAAACTACCCGAAAAGATTCATCCCGATTGCACTTACATTGTTGTCGAAAACTCAAGAATTGCATTGGCGAAAGCCTCGAATTTTTGGTTTGATTTTCCCACAAAGGATGTAGAAGTTGTCGGTGTTACTGGTACTAATGGGAAGACCACGATTACATATCTTTTGAAAGAGATAATGCAAACTTCGGGGAGAAACGCTGGCGTGGTTGGTACAATTGGTGCTTTTGCAAAGGACTACTATTGCAGGCTTTCGAATACGACACCCGAAAGTTATGAACTATTTAAGATTTTCCACGATTTTAGGAAGATAGGCGTCGATTTTGTTGCAATGGAAGTATCCTCGCACAGCCTCCATCAAGGAAGAGTTTATGGGATTGACTTCAAAGGCGCAATATTTACCAATCTAACCCAAGACCATCTGGATTATCACAAAAATATGGATGAGTATGCAGAGGCTAAATCCATACTTTTCAAAAATTTGAATAATGAAGCGGTTGTGGTTGCCTTTAAAGATGACCCCTACGTTGAAAGAATAGTTTCTGGTACACCAGCCAGTAGACGATACTTCGTTGGTAGAAATAAAGACGCAGACGTTGTGATTTTAAATGAAAAATTTGGATTGGAAAGCACAGAATTTGATTTGATTTTCAACACAACCGAAATAGGTATTAAAGAATTGCATATAAAAAGCAATTTGCTTGGAAGATTTAATGTCGAGAACGTAGCATTAGCAAGTGTTCTTGCTTTGGCTTTTGGTTTAAAGCCCGATGAAGTGAAAAATTCTATTAGCCGTTTCAAAGGCGTCGATGGGAGAATGCAAAGAGTTGCGTTAAAAAATGGTGCTATTGGAATTGTAGATTATGCTCATACCCCAGATGCATTGAAAAAAGCCCTGGAAACTTGTCGGGAAATTTTGAATGAAAGCAGCAAAAGTGGAAGATTGATTTGTGTTTTTGGTTGTGGAGGGGAACGTGACCCAGAGAAAAGACCAATTATGGGTAGAATAGCCTCCGAAATTGCAGATTATGTTGTATTAACAAATGACAATCCTCGAAAAGAAAATCCAACCAAGATTATCAATCAGATCTACGCTGGTATTACGAACGAAGGCAAGAAAAAAGTGATTCAAATCGGTAATCGAGATGAAGCAATTGAATATGCATATAATTTAAGTAGTTGCAATGACATAATACTTGTTGCTGGTAAAGGACACGAAGACTATCAAATCATTGGTGAAGTCAAATACCATTTTAGCGATGTTGAACAATTAAAAAAATTTGGAGTTGACGAAAAATGAAAAAGAAAAAATTTACAGAAGAAGAATTGCACCCTAAACATCCGGTAAAGGCTTACGACAACAAAGTCTTTATACATAGCAACGAAGGAAGAATTATTCGCATTATGGCAGAATATCTCTATCCAGAACAACATCTAAAAAAACACGGGATAAAGAAAACAATAATCTTCTTTGGTTCTGCAAGAGTTAAACCGAAGGAACAATATTTGGCGGAGATTGAACAACTTAAAGGCAAATTGACTGTTGTGTCGGAAAGAGATAAGCAGCAAATAAAGAAAAAAATTGCGGATTTAGAACATAAAATTTCGACAGTTGCTCAATTTTACGAGGACGCTTATACGCTCTCAAAAATGATTGCAGAGTGGAGCAAAACCTTGCCACCGAGAAGTAGGTTCTATATTTGCTCTGGTGGTGGACCGGGCATAATGGAGGCAGCAAACAAGGGTGCACACGATGCTGGAATGAAAACGATTGGTTTGAATATAAGTCTTCCATTCGAGCAAGAACCAAATCCATACATAACCAAAGAACTAAATTTTGAATTTCATTACTTTTTTATGAGAAAATTTTGGTTGGTTTATCCAGCACAAGCATTGATTGTTTTCCCTGGTGGCTATGGTACAATTGATGAAATGATGGAGATACTCACTCTACGTCAAACTGGAAAAATGAAAAAGCCTCGATTGATAATTCTATACTCGAGTAATTATTGGAAAAAGGTTGTTAATTTTGATTATTTAATTGAAATGGGTATGATTGGAAAAAACGACACAAAAATTTTCAATTTTGCTGATACGCCACAAGAGGCTTTCGATATTATTATTCGTGAATTGGATTCTTCTTCCTTAAAAGGAAGATGAATAATAAATGGTTTTGTATTTTTCTCGTTTAAATTTTAAATGTTTGAATCGAGTTGTGAACCCGAGGTAGACTTTCGTACTCGAAATAGATTGAAACTTGTTCTTTTCTTTTTTTTATTCTTGTTTTTAGCAATTTTTGCACGTCTTTTTTACATTCAAATTCTCAATTCAAGTAAATATCGCAAACTTGCTGAAGTGCAACACCTCAAGAAAGTTGAATCGAAAGCAAAACGAGGAAATATTTTCGACCGTAATGGAAATTTGCTTGCTTCGACAATAACTGCTCGCTCTTTTGCAATCGACCCTTTTATTGTTAGCAAAGATTCAAACGCAACAAAGGAATTTTTTGCTTTTGGTAAGTTGTTGGGTTTCACGGAGAACAAACTACTTCAAATTTTAAATTCCGAAAAAAGATTTGTTTGGATAAAGAGAAATTTAATCGAATATTCTCCAACATTGGATACTTTTGATTTTCCGGGATTGATAAAATTAACTGAGCCAAAACGAATTTATCTTTATGGAGCGGCAACTTTACATCTGCTTGGTCTCGTTAATTTAGACAACAAAGGTATCGGTGGTCTTGAATTGTCTTTCGATTCAATATTGTCGGGGAAAGACGGTTACGTATACTTTTTAAAAGATGCACGAGGGAGACTTTTGCCAAGTTTGGAACTTCCTTCCAAACCAGCAGTAGATGGTTTAGACTTAAAGTTGACGATAGATATCGATTTTCAAAACATTGCGTCCTATTTCCTTGAACAAGGAATAAATGAAACAAAAGCCAAGGGTGGTTGTGTTGTTGCTATGAACCCCAAGAATGGTGAAATTCTGGCTTTTGTTAGTTATCCAAATTTCGATCCGAACCAGAACACACAACTGGATAACGATAGATTATTTTCCTATCCAGTAAATTTTGGTTTTGAACCCGGTTCAACGATTAAACCTTTCATCGCGGCTATTGCTTTGAGTCGAAAATTGATAAATGAACACACTCTATTCAATGGTTATAACGGGAAATTTTCATATGGAGATGTTTTAATCACAGATGAACATCCGTTTTCGAC
The DNA here is from genome assembly GCA_013414795.1 of Candidatus Kapaibacterium sp. Lineage (GTDB taxonomy): Bacteria > Bacteroidota > Ignavibacteria > Kapaibacteriales > UBA2268 > Naka2016. Next base: position 548,264 of record CP058732.1, on the reverse strand, counting down.
TGTTAATCTTCGAGATGCCTTGGTTTATTCAAGTAATATTGCATTTGCACAAATCGCTTCGCTAATACCAAATGAATTACTTGAAAACGATTTAAAGAATTTTGGATTTGGGCAAAAGACAGGAATTCCAATTCCAGGAGAATTAAAAGGTTATGTAAAACGAACAGATAGTTTGACGCTTACTCAACAAATGTTTTTAGGTTTTGGTTATGGGATATTAACTACCCCAATTCAATTATTAGTTGCTTATACCTCGATTGCTAATAATGGAATTATTGTTAAACCTAAGCTGCTTGCTAATGATACGACTGGCGATACAAAAAATGAAATTCTTGACAAGGAAGTTGTACAAATTTTGAATAAATATTTAGTAGGGGTTGTAAACGAAGGAACAGCAATTTCGACGAAGTTAGAGGGTTTTGAAATAGCCGGAAAAACTGGAACATCGCAAAAGTATCAACAAGGTGCTTATTCGAAAAGTAGTTATGTCAATACATTTGTTGGGTTCTTTCCCGCAGACAATCCAAAGGTGATAATGCTTGTTTTGCTCGACGAGCCACAAACTTCTATTTATGCTGGTTCAACTGTTGTACCAATTTTTAGAAAGATTGTTCTTGCTCTTCTCAACTCTAAACTCACAAAATACATCTATGATTAACAACAACATAAAGCAACAATTCTAAAATTAAATAGATTTATTCCTTTTAAAATCAAAATAGAAGTTTTAATTTGCATTTTTGCTTATTAACATAGAGGTAAAAATGGCAAAAGTTGTTGGGGAAGTTGTTATTGATATTGAAAGATGCAAAGCCTGTGAGCTTTGTGTACAAGCCTGTCCCGAGCAAACCCTTGCGTTGGGTAAACAACTCAATCATAAAGGGTACCAGTATGTGGTTAAAATAAACGATAATTGCACGGGTTGTGCTAATTGTGCGATAATTTGCCCAGACGCAGTAATAACTGTTTATCGAAAAGTTTACAAAACAAAACAACAAGTACCTGCATAATGGAGGAAAGTTTATGGGCGAAGTAAAATTGATGAAAGGAAACGAGGCACTTGCCGAAGCGGCAATACGTGCTGGTGTCGACGCTTACTTTGGTTATCCTATAACGCCACAGTCTGAAGTTATAGAATATCTTTCGCGTGAAGCGACTAAAAGAACTGGTATGCTTGTACTTCAAGCAGAGAGTGAAGTTGCAGCAATTAATATGATTTATGGAGCTGCTGGCTGCGGAAAAAAAGCAATGACTACTTCATCCAGTCCTGGAATAAGCCTTATGCAAGAAGGACTTTCATACATTGCAAGTGCAGAACTTCCTTGCTTGCTTGCAAATATCAATCGAGGAGGCCCGGGATTGGGTACGATTCAACCAGCCCAAGGTGATTATTTCCAAGCAACAAAGGGTGGCGGGCACGGCGACTACCGATTGCTTGTCCTTGCCCCATATAACGTTCAAGAAATGGCAGACTTTGTCAAACTTGGTTTTGAACTTGCTTTTAAGTACAGAAACCCAGTAATGATTCTTGCAGATGGTGCCCTTGGGCAAATGATGGAAAAAGTTGAACTGCCACCGCAAGAACCAAGAGTAAATGTTGAATATCCTTGGGCAACAACTGGAAAACCGAAAAATGGGGAACGAAGGGTTATTACATCTTTACATATTCAACCCGAAAAGATGGAAGAGATAAACATTCGCTTGCAACAGAAATATCAAAAAATGAAAGAAGAAGAAGTCCGATACCAAACTAAAAATCTTGAAGATGCTGAATACATTTTTACTGCTTTTGGTTTGGTTTCTCGAATTGCAATGAAAGCGATGGATTTGGGCAGACAGAAAGGATACAAAATTGGCTGGATACGACCAATCACACTTTTCCCGTTTCCAGAGAAAATTTTCCAAGAAGTTGCGCCGAGAGTTAAAGGTATTCTCGATATTGAAATGAATTCTGGACAAATGGTCGAAGATGTCAAACTATCTGTTTGCGGGAAAACTCGTGTTGAATATTACGGAAGAATGGGTGGTGTTGTTCCAACACCAGAAGAAATCCTTGAGAATTTTGAAAGAATGTTTATTAAAGGAGAATAACAATGGCAGAAGAGAATGTTGATGTTCTTGTTGAAAATATAGTAACTCCAGAAAATTTGGTTTATAGAAAGCCAACCACGCTTTTAGATGTGGATATGCACTATTGTCCCGGCTGTGGACACAGTACAGTACACAAAATCTTTATGGAAGTGGTCGAAGAGATGGGCATACAAAATGATATTATCGGCGTTGCGCCCGTTGGTTGTGCTGTTTTTGCATATAACTATATGGATGTGGATATGCAACAGGCAGCACACGGCCGGGCTTGTGCTGTGGCGACTGGTATCAAAAGAATGCTTCCCGATAAGTATGTATTTACTTATCAAGGAGATGGCGACCTCGCGGCAATTGGTGGTAACGAAACTCTCCACGCTGCGAACAGGGGAGAGAATTTCCTTGTTATTTTCATAAATAATGCTGTCTATGGAATGACCAGCGGGCAGATGGCTCCTACGACACTTGAGGGGATGGTAACAACAACATCACCTTATGGTCGGGACCCAAAAGTTATGGGCTATCCTTTAAAATTTGGTGAGTTGATAGCACCGCTTCCGGGTGTTGCATATGTTACACGCCAGGCTGTCAATAATGTTCAAAATGTTCGTCGTACGAAAAAAGCATTGCAAAGAGCCCTGGAATATCAGAAAATGGGTCTTGGTTTCTGCCTTGTTGAAATAGTCTCAAACTGTCCATCTAACTGGAAAATGACCCCGTTGGAGTCGAATAAGTATGTTCAAGAGGTTCTAATTCCTTATTATCCATTAGGTGACATTAAAGTGCCGGAGGTGAAAAAATGACACACGAGACAGTTTTTTCTGGTTTCGGTGGCCAAGGTGTTCTAACAATGGGAATGATACTTGGCTACGCAGCTATTTTCGAAGGCAAGGAAGTGACTTGGATGCCTTCGTATGGTCCCGAAATGCGCGGTGGAACTGCTAATTGTATTACTATTGTTTCTGATGAAATGATAAGTTCACCGATAATTTCTAAATTCGATACTGTTGTCGCTTTGAATCAACCATCTATTGATAAATTCGAAAAAGCAGTCAAACCGGGGGGAAATATTCTCTATGATACTACAACTACTTTAAAGCCACCGACAAGGTCTGATATTCACATTTATTCTTTACCCGCTGGGGATATTGCCGTCGAATTGAAAAATACCAAAGTTCTCAATATGATTATGCTTGGTGCATTTATCAAAATCACCAATGTGGTTAGTGTCGAATCCATTTGGAAAGGACTTCAATCAGTACTTCCAGAACGCTACCACAAGCTGATACCTTTGAATCAAGAGGCGTTTATGAGAGGATATAATGCTGTTAACGTAGATTCAGCAGTTCTGATTTGATTTCATTTGCTTCATTTATCAACGGGAGCCAAAGTGGCTCCCGTTTTTTGTTTTAACTGTGTGCTATTTTAAATTCTATTTTGTATTTTCTTGATAATATTTGTACAATTCGCCTTGACGTTTGCGAGCAATTTCGTCCCATTGTGGAACTATCGTCCTAAGAAATTCGTTTTTGTCGTCCCAAAGGGCTTTCATATCCAAGCCAATATATTTTTGTGCTTTCTCTTTTGTGCTAAGGTCTGGCAATTCAACTGGAACCTTTACTCCAAGCCGAGTGAAAAGTACAGCCAGAAGACCGCGGGCTTTCTCCGCTCGTTCAATTGCGGTGCTCAACACTCTTAGGGCTTCAACTGGAGAATGGAAACCAACACCATTGGCAGCAGCAACCCAATCCCAACGCCATTGTGCAGAACGAATCAACCTCAAAATTGGTTCCATATCCTTTTCCGTTGCTCCATTCTCCCAAGCGATTTTGGCTTCTAAATGGGCTTTTGAAATTGCTTGCTCGGCAATTTTCCTTACTTCGCGCACTTTATCCTGTCTTTCGTAAACGTCCCGAATTAATTCTTCCTCGCTTTGGCGGTGGCATACTTGGCAAGCGTTCGAGATGTTTGCTAAGGGGCTGCGAATGTGGTGGTCGGTGTATTTAACCCCGCCTTCCACTCTGTAAGGCATATGACAATCCGCACAAGCGACGCCTCGTTTTGCGTGTATACCAGTCATATAAAGTTCATAATCTGGGTGTTGGGCTTTTAACATCTTTGCTTTGCTCAACTTGTGAGTCCAGTCGCTAAAACCAATTTCATCGTAGTATGCTTCCATTGAATCAGCGGAAAATCCTTTGTCCCAGGGGAAAGTCAAATATTTACCTTCACCTTTGAAGTAGTATTCAACGTGGCATTGGGCACAAACCAAAGAACGCATTTCTTGGTGGGTAATGTTTTCCATTTTGACACCCCTTCGTTGTAATGCTTCGATAAGGGCTGGTCGGGTTATACGCAAATTCATTGTTTTCGGGTCGTGGCAATCTTGGCATCCAATCGGATTTACCATTTCTGGTCCCATTTCGATGAATTTCTTTTTGTACAATGCTTCTGCACCAAGTTGGGCAATCATCCTTGGAAAGTCTGTTGTCTTGCAGGACCAACAAGTTGCAGGTTGCGGACTTTCTTTAACCCCGCCAGTTCGTAATGTGGCTCGAACATCATAGACAGCCCAAGCGTGGCCCCTCGCTTGATTGTAATCTTTTGCAAAAGCATAGCCAGCCCACATAATCACAGATTCGGGGCAATCTTCGAGTAGGTCGATATGTCCAGAGCCACCATATTTACTTCGAAATGTGGTATCAAGAGTTCGTTTGTAGGATTCAAATTCCCTTGGGAAATTTTCTCCCCAGACTTCGTTTCGAGGTTCCCAATCAGCAATTGGCTTAACAATCTGAAATCTTGCAATCGATTCACTTCTCCGCTCGACAATTGTAGATACCAAAATTGCAAGCAACAATACAACTATTGTTGCCAGAAATCCAATAATCAAATATTTTGCGGAAAATTTTTTCTCTGCCATATTGCACCATTTATTAGTTAGACATATTTAATTGCTTTTTCAACCATTGTGGTACTATTTCTTTATTAACTGGAACTCTTGCATATGGGGTAGAGGCTTGGCTTGAAATTCTTCCGTGCGGAACTTCTCTATGACAATCCCAGCAAAGGCGTGACGAAATATTGCTATGGATTTTATCATTTTCAGAAATAAAACCAAGAGCACTTATTTGGTGGGAATGACAACGGACGCAATTTTCTTGAACAACATTAGTTCCAGCCTTGCGAATTCTAATAACTTGCGGATATGTCCCCAGCGTGAATATTGTGGAATGGCGAATACCATCATTCATTTTGAACCAAAGCGAACGTATTTTGTTGTCGTGTGGAACGTGGCAGTCGTTGCAAGTTGCTCGCTCTCGATGGCTGCTGTGGGACCAAGTAGCGAAGAATGGTGTCATTACGTGGCAATTGACGCAGGCTTTTGGGTCGTCGGAGAGATATGAGGTAACATTAGAAACATAAATTCCAAAAAGCGACAACCCAACAAAAATTCCACCTAATATCGAGAAATATACCTTCATATTTCATTTTTAAAAAAACAAAAATAATCATAAAAAAGGATTATTTTGTCTGAATTAAAATTTTGCTTAAAAACTGTATCATTGTGTTGTAGGTCAATTTGTTTTTTGATTGGCTTTGACATTGATAACTCCTTTTAGTGCATTAAACAACAGAGAATATATTTCTTGCATTTCTTTGTGTTGCTCGAGTGCATTGAGGTGTTTTTCAATTGTTTGAAAATCTCCGCGAATGATTGGACCAGTCAGTGGTGTGAAGTCGACATCATCAAAGTGTTTCAAATTGTTTTCAATCGTTTGTTTTACCAAAGGAACAAGAATTTTCGGTGGCAAATTTGTTTGCGAGATTAGTTTTTTAGCAAAAAGCAAAAGTAGATTCAAAAAGTTCGAGGCGACAACAGCAGAGGCGTGATAAATTGAACGAGTTCTATCGTCGAAATCTACTTGGATTGCAGTTCCACCAACACTTTCGACAATCTCTTGGATTTTAGCGAAGTGTTTTGTTTGGACAATCCAAAAAATTTCATCGAAAATGTTGGGCGAGAATTCGTAAAATGTTTGTAATGGATGGGCAGAAGCAGTTATTGCACCATATTCTTCAAGTTCCGACAAAATGCTATCCGAGTAGATTCCAGAGCAATGAATAATTGCTTTTCCTTTTGTTCTGTTCCCAAAGATTCGTGCAATTTCATTTGAAACCAATGGAATTTCATTGTCTGTTGTTGTGATAAAGACAACATCGGACAGTTCTTTAAGTTCGTTGATTGTCTCAAGAACTTTAATATTCTTGTTGGGGAATTTTTGGTTTTCTGGAAGATTTTTGTAATGTTTGGAAACGATTACGTAGAGTTTTCCTTTTTCCTCAAGTTTTAATGCAAGCGACTTGCCCAATTTTCCAAATCCAATCACAGTTGCTTTCATCTTCCAAACCTTTTGTAATTTGCAAAGTTAAGAATTAATTTTGAAGGAAGTTTTGTTTAATAATGTTGAAAAAATTATGGTAATCAGAATTTTTCTATCAATTCTTTTAATTTTTCTTTCCGCTTTTTTCTTTGGATGTGAAGACGGAGTTAATATCTTTACTCCGAGCGATGACGTTCAACTTGGGCTACAACTTCACAACGAAATTGTTGGAAATCCGAAAGAATATCCAGTTTTGAATAATCAACAAGTTACCAATTATGTTCAAGACATCGTAAACGCGATAATTCTATCTCCAAAAATTAAGTACAGAAGCACTTTCAAATATCAGGTTACAATTATCAACAACGACGAAATTGTAAATGCATTTGCAACTCCGGGTGGGTTCATTTATGTCTATACTGGTCTTCTCAAATTTTTAGACAACGAAGCCACACTTGCCGGGGTTCTCGCCCACGAAATTGCACATTGCGAACGAAGACACGCTACCCAGCGGATGACCAAGGCTTACGGTGTAAGTTTCTTGCTAGATATTGTTCTTGGCAAAAACCCAGGCAAAACAGAAGAAATTGCTGCGAATCTTCTCGTCGGGCTTGCTTTTTTAAAGAACAGTCGTGACGACGAATATGAAGCAGATGAATGGGCTTATGAGTATTTGAAATCGACGCAATGGTATCCTGGTGCTCTTATTTTCTTTTTCGACAAAGTAAAGAAAAACGAAGGTAGTTCCTTCCTTGAAGTACTGTTGTCAACACATCCATTGAGTCAAGACCGAATAGATAGATTGAACAAAAAAATCAAAGACGACAATCTGCCACCACCAAACGAAGGAAATCTGTTCCAAGACAGATATCAAAATTTCAAAAGGCTATTACCATAGGTTAGAGTTTAGTTTTCTTCTGGATTTATTGGCAATTTTATTGTGAAACGGGTGAATTTATTCACTTCGCTTTCAACTTCAATCGTTCCTTGATGTGCCTCGACAATCCATTTTACTATCGATAAGCCAATACCATAGCCTTTAATACCCGATTTTTCGTTTTTCTTAGCACGATACATTCGGTCGAATATGTTGTTCAAATCTTCTTTGGGAATGCCAATTCCATTGTCTTCAACAGTGATGATTGCATAATCTGTGTCTTTATAAAGTTTTATCCAAACTACTCCACCTTGTCGAGAATATTTTGTTGCATTGTCCAAAAGATTGATCAAAGCCTGATGAATACGCAAAGAATCAATAGGCACAAAAATATTTGGCTCGATTTGTTTATCGATTTGGATTTGCTTTTGTTCGGCGATGATTGAAATATCCTCGGCGACTTCTTCCACTATTTTTGAAATGTTATCCATTTTCAAGTTGATTGCTATTTGTCCAGTTTCAGCACGTGAGAGTTCAAGTATTGATTCGACAACGTTGGACAATCTACTTACTTCTTCCAATGCGCTAATGAGGACTTCTTCGTACTCCTCCGGGGTCTTTTTCGAGTGTAGCGCAATTTCCAGTTCACCTTGCAAAATTGTTAATGGAGTGCGAAGTTCGTGGGAAGCGTCCGCTGCAAACTTTTTGATTTGTGTGAATGATTGTTCGAGTCTGCTAATCATATTGTTCAATGTTCGAGTGAGATGGCCTACTTCGTCGTTTGTGTTTATTTCTGGAAGACGACGGCTAAGATTTTTCTCAGTGATTTCATCGGCAGTTTGAATAATTACATCAATGGGTTTAAGGGAATACGAAGACAAAATCCATCCCCCGACGATAGAGATAAGAAGTATAAAGGGTAAAGCAATGATTTGTATAATAAAAAGTTTTCGCAAAGTGGTTCTTAAATCCTTCAATATGTATCCAACTGAAATTACTGCTTGATTAGTTCTTTTAATCAAAAGCCTTATGTCGGTGCCCATAACAGTAGTTGTGGTAAGAATGGAATCGATTTTGAGAGTATGGGGCACTTCCATTGATAATTGAATAATCGAGTCCCTATCGCGAGCAGGTACGAAGACAGTGTCAATTCGATTCACAGTCATAAAACCCAGAAGGGTCGGCAAGGTATCGTTTTGTAAATTTTGCGAACGCCATACAATATGGTTGTTTGTATCTGCGATTTGGACAAAGAAGTCTTTGGGATTTAAGAGAATATGTTCAAATACTTCTGCCCATACTTCCCCCAGGTCTTCTTCAACAAACTTTTCTCTTTGAACTGTTGGGCGAATTGGTCCAACAAATCGCATTTCTTCAAGTTCTCGTAGAAGGGCAAATTTGTCTTGGACTTTTCTATAATTTTGCTTGGGTTTAATTTGTTGAATATCGTTTTGATTTCGTGAGATTACAATGTCGAGCGCGTTGACTACTTTTGAGATAGAGGCGTCTAAATTTTTGTGTAATTCGTTCGAAACTGAAAGATAGGTATAAAGTCCATAGGCGAGCAGTGTCGCTGCTACAATCGTTCCATACCAGAATGCTAATTTCGCTCTTAACGGTAATTTGCTTGCCAATTCTAAATTTATTCTAAATGCAATAAAATAAACGGAAAAATACTAATTTAATTATTTTGTTAAAAGGGTGTCTTTATGAATTCGTTTGTGAGATATTTTGCAATTTTTTTGCTTTTATTTTCTTTTCCTTTGAATTCAAAGGAACCAAAAAAGAACGAAGTTCAAGCTAGCAAAAAGCCCACGATTGATTTTAACAATATTGAATTGAGATTACTTGGTCCAGCGGTTTTTGGGGGAAGGATTTCGGATTTAGCGATAAATCCAAATAATAAGAAAGAATTTTATGTAGCGGTTGCAAGCGGTGGCGTTTGGAAAACCACAAATGGTGGAATAACTTTCGACCCTATTTTCGACACTTATGGTTCCTTTTCAATCGGCTGCGTGGCAATCGACCCAAATAATCCATTTATCGTTTGGGTTGGTACTGGAGAAAATAATAGCCAAAGAAGTGTCTCTTGGGGCGACGGTGTATACAAATCTCTTGATGGAGGAAAGACCTGGAAGAATGTGGGTTTGAAGAAATCTGAACACATTGGGAAAATTGTCATTCACCCCCAAAATTCAAATATTGTATATGTTGCTGCGCAAGGACCTCTTTGGGGTCCGGGCGGAGACCGCGGATTATACAAAACAACAGATGGAGGTGCAACCTGGGAACAAGTTCTAAATATTAGCGAAAACACGGGGGTGACCGATGTTGTAATGGACCCACGAAATCCAGATGTACTTTATTGTGCCTCATATCAAAGAAGGAGGCACGTTTGGACTTTGATTAATGGTGGACCCGAGGCAGCAATATACAAAACAACTGATGGAGGTAAAACTTGGGAAAAGTTGAAAAATGGTCTACCATCTGGGGATCTTGGAAGAATTGGCTTGGGAATTTCCCCAGCCAATCCCGATTATATATATGCAATAATCGAGGGAAATGAAGGTAAAGGTGGAATTTACCGTTCGACCGATAGAGGAGCCTCCTGGGAAAAGAGGAATTCTTGGTTCTCCCCCTCGGCTCAGTATTATCACGAAGTGTTTTGTGATCCCAAAAATCCCGACCGTGTATTCTTTATTGACACTTATCTAAGAGTTACCGAGGATGGTGGTAAAACTTTAAAGCGAGTGCCAAACAACAACAGGCACGTCGATGACCACGTGGTTTGGATTGACCCAGACGATACTAAACACCTTTTGGTTGGTGGGGATGGCGGCCTTTACGAAACTTATGACGATGGAAAGACCTGGCGGTTCTTTGCCAATATTCCAACGGGACAATTTTACAGAATTGCTTGCGACAATTCTGAACCGTTTTACTATGTTTATGGTGGTACGCAAGACAATAACACCTGGGGTGGACCCTCGCGAACTACTTCGAGTGGAGGGATTACCAACGAAGACTGGTTCTTAGTTGTTGGCGGCGATGGTTACAAAGCCCAGATTGACCCGAATAATCCAGATATTGTTTACGCAATGTGGCAATATGGTAATCTTGTTCGATACGACCGTAAAAGTGGAGAAGTTTTCTACATTCAACCTCAACCGGAGAAAGGGGAGGCTTTGCGTTGGAATTGGGACACTCCTTTACTTTTGAGCAAGCATTCACCAACAAGAATTTACATTTGTGCCAACAAAGTATTTCGTAGCGACGACCGCGGTCAAAGTTGGAAAGTAATTAGTCCAGACTTAACTCGGCAAATCGATAGGAACAAATTGCCAGTTATGGGCAAGATTTGGAGCCCAGATGCTGTAGCAAAAAATGCGTCGACATCTTTCTACGGTAATATCGTTGCTTTTTCTGAATCTCCAATCGATGAGAATATCCTAATTGTTGGTACTGATGATGGTTTGATTCAAATTACAACTGACGGCGGGAAAAATTGGCAAAAGATTGAAAAATTTCCAACCGTTCCGGAAACAACCTATGTCAGCGATGTTTTTGCTTCTCATCACGATAGGAACGTTTTCTTCGCGAGTTTTGATAACCATAAGAATTCCGATTTTAAACCATACGTACTTATGACAACCGATTTGGGCAAAACTTGGCAAACTATATCCTCGAATTTGCCAGAAACTGGTCCAGTTTACACAATTGTAGAAGATTTTAAGGACCCAAAACTTTTGTTCATTGGCACAGAATATGGGTTGTTTGTTTCAACCAACCGTGGGGGAGAATGGATTCAACTTAAAGGAAACTTCCCCACGATTGCTGTTCGCGACCTTGAAATGCAAAAGCGTGAAAATGATCTTGTCGTTGGAACTTTTGGGCGTGGAATTTACATTCTTGACGATTATTCTTTTATGAGGAATTTAAACGATAGCGTTTTGAACAAAGCGAGTGCAACAATTTTCCCTATTAAGCCTGCTTTGATTTACAACGAAGATGATTCTAAAAGGAAAGATGATTTAGGGAGCTCTTTCTGGCGCGCCAAAAATCCTCCCTTCGGTGCCACTTTCACTTACTATTTGCGCGAGGAAATCAAAACTAAAAAACAGATACGCAAAGACCAAGAAAAGAAGCTCGAAGAAGAGGGCAAATCGATTTCCTACCCTTCCTTTGATGAACTTACTGCCGAGGACCTTGAACAGAAACCGCTTCTGGTATTCAAGATATTTGATGAGAACGGTAACACCGTCCGCACACTTACTACAAGTCCCAAAAAAGGTTTCAATCGAATCACCTGGGATTTACGCTATCCAGACACTTCGCCAATTTCCGATACAACGGACATTAATAAAGCACAAGGAATGCCAGTCGTTCCCGGAAAATACAAAGTGCAAATGTTCAAAAGCGTGGATGGGAAATTGTCTGCATTGACCGAGCCAGTCGAATTTGAATGCAAACTGTTAAACAATTTGACATTGCCGGCTAAAGATTTTGCAAAACTGGACGCTTTTCGACGCAGAGTTGCCAAACTTCAAAATGCGATTCTTGGCACTAATAGTCTTTTGCAAGAAACCAGAAAAAGGGTAAATGCAATCAAAAACTCCTTCCTTCTTTCGATGAATTACGACGACAAGATGTTGAATCGAATACGGGAAGTTCAAGCAATATTGGACACTTTGAATATGCAACTTAACGGAAATCCAACTTTGCAACGCTTGAACGAAAACCAACCACCGTCGATAATCGAAAGGATGAATTATATTCTTTGGGGACTTTGGGCAACTACCCAAGAACCAACGGAAACCCAAGCAAAGTCGTTTTCGATTGCAAAAGATGATTTATCAGTTGTGATTTCTAAATTGAAAGAAATTGTGATGAAGGAGTTACCGGCGTTCGAGAAGGAACTGGACAAAGTTGGTGCTCCCTGGACACCCGGAAGATTCCCAAACATTGACGATTTGTAGAAGTAAATCGCAAGTTTAGTAGCACACAACTGATTTATAATTATTGATTCACCTTGATTTTGCACTTAGCAAGGCCAAGGTGATTTCTTTTGAGGTTGAAAGTTGTAATACCAGTCTTAGCGATTAGATTGTTCCGAATTTAAGTTCTTGTATTAGTAATTATTTAAAATTGTTGCACAACAACAGATATGGTTATCAAAATACACACTTCCCCAATGCGTTAAAAGATTTCGAGCAGGTATGTTCCAAAACCAAAACATATAGATTTGGAGGCTATGAAATTACAATGATAAGAAAATTTCAAAATGCAAATTTTTTGAATTATACTTTGCTTCTATGTGAACAATGCGAAAAATGTCTTAACTCAATCATTTATAAAGTGCTTGTTTTAATATTTCTTTTTTTCAGCATAGTTATCACTGATTTTTATTTTAAGAAGGAGAGAAAATTTAAAGGTAAATAATTCGAAATCTTGTGGAAAAGCGAAATACAAGAAATCACAAAACCCCAAAAGAAAACAATTTAAAATCAATATATTACAACAGCATTGGAAGAGACCATTCCATCCATCGAGGCAACAATGATATATACCCCAGGAGATAAGGCATTGATTTCCAATTCCACATCAACGAAATGATTTCCAATTTGTGAAATTCGGAAAGAGCTCGAGTTTGCCACTTCTCTTCCAAGTATATCATAGGCATTTATTGATAAAGTTTCAATCTTATCGAGGTGATTAGAATAAATGCGAAAATTTACAATATCTTTTCTATTTGCTGGATTTGGGTAAATTTTACCAACATATAAATCCTTACTGTTTGTTCTTGGAATATTTATCTCAACACAGGGTCTTATCTTTGCAAAGTAAAGAGCATATTTTCCAAACAATTTATCATAAAGAACAAACGGGAATGTTGAATCCGGTGAATCTAATTTAAAAAACACATCAAAACTATATGATTCAAAACTCGTCGATTTTTTCAGATCAATCAAGAACCTTGGTACCTCATATTCCTGGAAATTTTGATGAGCACTGTCAAATTTTTCCCCAACAAAAACTGTTTGTTTCCGGCCTTGTTCATCTTCTTTTGAGGAAAACAAATAATACTGACTACAAATTTGGAATATATGAGTAAACCCCCACATAGGTTTTACAAAAATATTATAGTTTTTATTTTTTAAATCAATCAAAAGTATAATCGTTTGAAAACTTCTTGTATTAGAAGTTTGGTCAAAATGTAACAGAAGAGTATCCCAATATTGATAAGCATCAAATAGTTTAGTGCTTTGCCAATTTGGAATGTCAATCTGAAATAATTTAGACCAAGTAATGCCCATATCTGCGGAATAACAAAAGTCGATTTTTTGGTACTTGTACGGTTCAGAAAAATTTGGGAGCACAGGCGCGATACCCCACAGAGTATCATTAAACTCAAAAACAGAAATTAATCCTAAAGAATCAACGACTACAATAATAGAGTCTGTAAATAACGGGATACCTTCCCTTGTATGTTGAATTTTCTTTTTGATTTTTAAACTATCGTCTAAAATATAAAAGGTATTTGGAGAGATAAAAAGGACCGGTTGTCCGAAAGGCATCAAAACTGTATTTCTACGCAAGTGTATATTTGTTACTCTTAAATCCCTAAAACCTACTGTTTTCCCCCCATCCAAAGAGAAGAATTGTCGAGGAGGAGTAACAATTTTTCCACTGTCAATTTCCCTTGATACTTCATCAGAAATGTACATACCTCTCAGAGAGTCTATAAATTTAGCAAATCTTAGGAAGAAGAACTTTCTGCGGGGTAAGAAATTTTTTTGCGGTAGCCAGGTTGTTCCGCCATCGTCAGTTGAATAAAACCTTCCATCTTGGGTAATAATTCTAGCCATTTGCTTATTAAAAAGCCAAATTGGTGCTTTAAAATTAAGCGATGTATAATCGGATCTAACTAAGTAAGGAATATTTAGCAAAGATTTAAGTTCCCAATTTCTGCCCAAATCGTATGATATATTGATTAGTTTACCAATACCAACGCCAACTAATACATCGGAATTTCCTATTCTATGCCTTGATATATTTAGAAAGGTCAAATCATTGAAAGAATAATCATTTTCGATTTCTTTTATGTTAATAAATTTTTTACTTTGCGGGTCGATATATCCATAATATACAGAATCTAAAAAAGGACTATACTTTATAGAGTCCCAATCGATTACTTGGTTTGTTCTTGTATAAAGAACAAATATTGTATCGTTGTAAGGATAAAAAACGAATTTTTGCGGGCTCAGAGTATCGGGAATTTTAAAAAAGAAATCAACTGTGTCCAGACCAATTTTGTATATCATAACAGAATCTTCATATAAAAAAACTATTTTATCCTCGTTGATTTTTTTAATATCTTTTTGGATTAACAAATCAAATCTCGATTTAAAGTTTTTCAATTCAATTTCAGAGAGTTTTTCAGTTTCTAAGTTAAAAAATGCAAACTTCCCTCCCTTTGAGTAAAAAACTAAATTGTCGCCGCACAATTCTACTGAATAATAAGTAGAACTACGTTTGATAGGCTTGTTAAATGATGGTTCTAACTTAATATCAATCTGTTTTATAGTTCTTAAATTGGTATCTAAAATAATAATAATGTCTTTTGCTACACAAAGCAAGTTGCCTTTATAATTAAAAATTTTAATTATTTTGTCATTTAGGTAATATTGTTCCCAAGTTTTAAAATCATCATTTGACTTAAATATTCCGCTTGTTCCGTTCCCGAAATATGTCTGGTTTATTGTAAGCATTTGGTTAATGTCAAGGTAGTCATTAAGATTTATTTGTTCCCAACTTTTACCTACATCCGTAGTTTTAAGTATTACACCACCCTCACCAAAAACTAATAAAGACTTACCGTTTGTTACAGAACCCTTAAAATCACAAGATATTCTTTTCATTTCAAATAAATCTTCAAGCGAGATTTGTCCAAAAAGTTTTGTTTGCAAAAAAAGAATTATCAATACCAAAATTAAGTATCTTTGCAACATTTTATTTTCCCCTCCAGTTAATTGTACTACAAAATTAATAAAACCCTTTCCAACTCCCGTTGGAAAGGGTCTCGTTTATTAAAAAACACAAGGTTTTGGAAAACAGTCGGTTCTCCAATATTCTTCCCAAGTCTTACCCGGTGGTGGAAGTTCAGTTGGTTCCTCCCAATTGCATTCAGGCGGTGCTGTAGCGTACTTGAGTTTTTCCAATATTTCTACATCGCCTCCTCTTTTACAAATTTTATACTCCCAAAAACATTTCTCAACTCCGCAAGGCTTCATTCCAAGTAACCATTGGTCTTCATATTTTGTAAACCAAAAATTTTCAAAATACCAGCACGTAGAACGAGTAATTTTAACAATAATAAAAGCGTTACCTCCTCCGCCACATTCAGGAACAAATGGCAAGCAGGGATTATCATATCGCTTTAAGTCTTTTACAATTCCCGAGGCCACATCATCCCAAAACTTTTCTTCATTATATCGGTAACAAGCAAGATAACAATTCCAGGCAGCTCGGGATGACCTATCATCTGTTTGGCCTAAGAAATGAATTTGCTTTATTCTCACAGTTAATTCCTGGTTTGTCTCATCAAAGAAACAGCAATAATAGATCCTTAAAATGCAATTATGAAATGGTGGGCAATCGACAAGTAAATAGGTTTCCCGTTCAGCAACT
This sequence comes from Candidatus Kapaibacterium sp., assembly GCA_013414795.1. Classification (GTDB taxonomy): domain Bacteria; phylum Bacteroidota; class Ignavibacteria; order Kapaibacteriales; family UBA2268; genus Naka2016. The sequence goes on along the minus strand of CP058732.1, from coordinate 532,232 downwards.
GCGCCAGGACATATATCGTCTTGCGCCTTGCTTGAAAAGATTGCCAACAAAAAAACTAAACAGATAACAACCACTTTAAAAATGTAGAAGATTTTATCTTTTTCATTCTCTCCTCCATTAATTTTTAAACAAAATTATTTAAAAAATTTAAAAGAACAAATTTTATTGCGAATTTCCAATGTTTAAATGCTCGAATTTTTCTCATAACATCGGAGAAAAGCGAAAAGCAAAGCGACATCGACGTTAGGTGGTCCACTACAACTTGAACAATGGTGGAACGGAATGCGTACCAAATCTATCGAATTGTAGCAATGCTCTGTACTCCCCCCCCCGTGTAAGTGGTTGCAAACAAAGGAGTTACAGAATAACAGATTTGATTATCAAAAAACACACTTCTACAATGCGTTAAAGGAATCAGAGAAGATATGTTTCCAAACCAAACCATTTCGATTGGCAAAGTATCAAATTGCAAGATAAACAAAAAAATTAAAAATGCAAGAGGTAAATAAAAAAATTTTAAATTTTTTTCAAATTTATTTTCCAGCCCCGTGATTCAATTCAAAGACAACTGCCCGCCCCTGCTTCCAAACATCAATTAATGGCAATGCTAACGCAAATACCATTTATATTTGCTTAATAAATGGAGACAAAAACAAAGCAGTTAAATAAATTTTCAAGCAATAATTATTAAATAATATGTTGAAAACTAATAATTTTAATTTTTTTCAAAAACTTTTAAACTTTATATTTATCCACTAAGAATAACCAAATGAATAAATTGCTTAATTAATAAGGATTTTAACAACTTTACTTTTAAGATTTTGATCCAAGAAGAAAGTAAGTTCCACAAAGTAGACTCCATAAGGAAGAAAATCCAAAATAATGTTACTAGGATAAGGATTATCTAGAAAGTTGTAATGAAAAACTTGATTACCAAGTAAATTATACACTTTTACTTCCGATAGTCGATAATTACTCTTAGTGAAATTGAAAACAAGAGAATTGTTAATTATAGAAAAAAGTGAAGAGTCGAGTTTTAGTTCTTCGTCAAAAGAAGAAACACTTTTGTAAGTCAAAATTGTATTGTTTCTATCACCCGAACCCACAGCCCAGCCTTTTTGCGGGTTAACAAAAAATATGTCAAAAAGATAACAATATTGCTTAGAGTTTTGGTATTCCAAGGTCCAGGTCTGGCCACCATCAGTAGTAAAAAATATTTTTGAAGAAAAGGTTGTAATCCAACCATGAAAGTTATCCACAAAAAAAAGGCTAGTCAAGTAATCTGTCGTTGGAAAATTAATCTTTTCCCAAGTTAAACCCTGGTCAGTAGTCTTTGCAACATATCCCTTGTCCCCAATAACCCAACCAATTAGGCTGTCGACAAAAAATATTTTATTTACGTTTGAAACTTCTTCGATTGTTTCCCAAGAAATTCCACCATTAGTGGTTTTTAAAAGTGGACCATTGCTACTAGAAATGAAACCAACCATTGGGTTTACGAATTTTATCGATGAAATAGGAAAAGAAAACGATTGTTGGTGACTTAACCAACTATTCCCCCAATCTGTGCTAAAATATATTTTCCCCTGTTGCGAAACTATCCAGATATACTTTGAAATTTCAAGAGAATTTAGATAATCTGTAGCTGGAAAAGATAATTTTTCCCAACTCTGTCCATAATTTGAAGTTTTCAATACTAAACCATTTGAACCAATTATAATACCGAAACCATCGCTATTAATATAAACATCTGATAACATATAAATATTTTGTAAATTGGGCAGGATAGACGTTTTCCAATTCTCACCCCCATTGTTAGTATAAAAGACCGTATTTAAAGGGCCAACTGCAACTCCACGAGTAGAATCCACAAAATGGACAGCATTTAAAGCCCAGTCCCCGGGTGGGAGTGTTTGTGCAATCCATTCTCCGCCTTTTACTTCAAGACAAAGGAGAAAAATAGTCGTAATAATTAAGAACCGAAATTTTTTCATATCAACCCCCAAAATTTTATTTAACATTTCCCTAAACTTTTATATTTCCATTTTGATTTACAAAGTTAATGGCAATACATATTTTACAATTATTGTCTTACGGGAATTAAAATACAAGGCAAATAAATAAGGTTTCTTGTCACTAAAGAAATAAGTTGAAAATTTCAAACCATCATATGAATAGGGAAGAATATATTCTTTTTCTAAAGTTTTGCTATCTATGTTGTATATTTGCAATAACAATATTTCAGAGTCATTAAGGGTTTTGTTTTTTTCTTTTAACTTCCAAAGTAATATTAATTTATTTTTATACGTTTTCATATATTCAATTCTTCCTTTGGTCGAGTCCGAGATGAGATAATAAAACGAAATATCGGGTAATGAGTCGACTTGTTTAAGGTTTTGAGCCAATAATGATTCCTCGAAATATGGCTTAATCTTTAAGAGACAAGTGTCAGTTTCAATACAGTCTGATAGATTTTGGGAAAGATAATAATGCCCATCTTCGTCAAAAGCAACCAAAGGCATACACATAAAATACCCTGCAGCTAATTTTGCATGACTTTGCCCAACCTTTCCCAAATACCTAATTAATTCACCGGTTTCAAAGTTGAACGTACCAAAAAGGGGTGCAAAATAATAAAAACTTGGTGAAAAAGGATTCGAAGCGAAAGAGGTATCCTTTGGTTTTTCAAAACCAACGGTCGGGTAACCCTTGTGCAACATAAGTGCTACTTCTCTCGTTTTGCGATTAACGGAATTCAATGGAGTATAAGGTGCAACACCAAAATAGTTTGGTAGTTGTTCGAGGTTAATGGGGATAAATTTTTGTACTTTCCTTAAATAGTAGTTGTAGTGTAAGAACGCAAATCTTGTAGAGGCATAATATATCGTATCGCTATTCGAAATTTTTACTGATATTTGAGGTAACACCGACAAGATAATAAATAGGCTGTCCCCTACAAAAAAACCATCCATAAACATACTCTTGGCATATGAAAAATTTTTCTCAAGCTCAAGAAATTCTAATGAATCAAAATCTGGAGAAAAAAATTTCCGAATAGATAACTCTGGCACGATTTCAAAATTTTCTGCATCTTTACTTACTTTGTAAATTTCCCAACGGAAAGAGCCTCGTCCGTTTAAAAATAAAAACTTCTCCATGGGGTCAACTTTAAATGAATAAATAAGATCTAAAAAAACAACCGAGTCTTCATTTAGTTCCCAAAAGCCATTTGGCTGTAATCGTGGCAAGTTTGCAAATTCATTTATATCAAAACCATTTTGAACTCTTCTTTTTTCTATTTTTAAAGTAATAGTATCTAAATTTTTAATAAATGGAACGATTTGACTTGATAAATTTACCCCATAGAGACATATCTGGTTTTTAATATATCCTTTTTTATCGAATCTTAGTAGTAAGGGTGGAACAATCGGGTTCATATTTGTTAGCTCGGAAAAAAAAGAAAAGGTTGTATCTATTATGCATTTGAAAGGGAACCCCATTCTTTTTATATAATTTTTAGCATACCAATATTTTGGATAGTTAATAACTCCTATGATATCACCTGTGAAATTTAGTTTTTTAATGTAATTGTAAGAATCATTTATTAAAGTTTCCAATCTTGGAGCCGCATTCGGATAAATAAAATAAACAATAATCTCATCACTTGTTAAATTCAATGCCTGGTAAACGCTGAGTAAATTTTTAGACTGACCATTGAAATAAATCCTAAAATAATCCGAACTCGTTAAACTAGCAAAAAACGAAAACACACCCATTAAAACTAATATTAACAATCTTTTCATTTTTCACCCCCATTTTAAAAATGGTGTAGGAATTTAAATTCCTACCCCATAATTGTTTAGTTCATCTCCTTTTCTTGGTTCGAATTATTTTCATATTTGTCAATTCTATTCAAACGTGGTCCGGTCGGTGGTTGAACCCACCAAGTTGGTTGACCATTTGGCATTTCACCAGCTCGTTTTACGTTTACAGTCTCAATTGGCATCTCCCCTCATCTTAATGTGTTAAAATGTCCGGATACCCTGGAACCCCTGATGCATCTTCTTTTATTACAGCACAAAGAATAGGTGCAGGCTCAGGACAATAGCAACGGGTTCCATCTGGAAGCTCGATTACTCCACCTTTTCCATAAACATAGACAGTGGCAGTTTTAACTTCGTTAATGCCAGCATAAAGATACAGTACAACAAACAATATCATTATTCTTTTCATTTTATTCCTCCTTTAAATTATTAAACAAAATTTTTTAAAAATTTTTTTAAAACAAAAATCCATTTACGAATTCCCAACTGTATTTGCTCGCTGTGTTTCCAATCGATTTACAAAGAACTTAATGGGAGGACTTACATCCTTTTTCCTTGGTGGGGCACGGCAACGGAAACAATAGTGGTACGGAATACTGACCGAATCTATCGAATGGTAGCAATGCTCTGTACCCCCCCGTGTAAGTTATTGTAAACAAAGAAGTTACAGAACAACAGATATGATTTTCAAAATACACACTTCCCCATTGCGTCAATGGAATTCGAGCAGATATGTTTCCAAACCAAATCATTTCGATTTGCAAAGCATCAAATAGTAAAATAAACAAAAAAATTAAAAATGCAAGGGGTAAATAAAAAAATTTTTTTCGATTGCTGGTATTTTTTCTGAAATGATATGATTGATAAAATTTCTTGTTTAAATTTGCAAGGTTCATTGAGGTGAATATGTTTGTTTTGTTGTTATTTGTATTTGCATTGTCTATAATTAGCGATGCAAATTCACAGCCCGACGACTACAAACCAAAAGGAACAAAATCGTATTTGGTCAATTACGGTGCGGTTCGCACTAATCCATTTTTAACGAAACTGGCTTACAAACGATTTGCTTTCCTCGACGAAGCATATCAAAAAGAAATCGATTTTATTCGACGCTTCGACAAAAACTATCTGATTCTTTTCTACAAGGATGTCGTTGCATTGAACAACTATCTTCCCGAGTACAAAAAAATGATACTCGAAGAAGATGCTTTCTTACACACATCCGAACCAGCATCGCTGACCGTAGCATTTGAAAACGGTTGGAAATTCTATTGGATGCCAGACAGAAGATTCGACACGACAGTGAAAGTTTCGTATCGTTTGTATTGGGGATTCGACTCAAGCGGGACATTCAATCCAGTTGATACTGTGGTTAAAGCGACAGAATTGAAAGTCTCGCTTCCCAAAAGTGCTCGTTGGGTGTTGTTAAAAAGTCTGGTAAACGACACACTTGAGATTCCCTATAGTTTTCCAGTTCAACTGTATTATTCCGACAATGAGCCGTTGTATGTTCCATTACGCTTGGTAAAGAAAGCAAGTTCTGGAGATAACACGACAACCTTTCGATTGGAATTTAAATCAGTTGGCGGTGTTTTGCCAGATTCAGTTTATCTTTATGCTGACATCGACAAAGACAATGCATTTAACGAGAAACCAATAGTTTTCAATAGCAACCTTGATACAATTTCTTTTTATAATTATTTAAATAACAATTACATCAGAGCGGGGGTCGAATTATATTTGATTTGCTTCAAGGAGGGAAAGCAATATCGACTCCCGAAAGTGGGCTATTGGACGACCAACCCGAATAATAGAATTAAAAACGAAGAATACGATTTCTTTGTGATGGATGTAGGAAACAAGAAGTGGTTGAAAAACTATATTGAACAAGTAGAACGGGCTTTTACACGTGGCTACAATGGACTTTTTATGGACGACACCTGGTATCGTGTTTCAAATTGGGGAGTTGATGCATACCCGCCGTTAAATTACAACGATAGTATTTGGTATATGAACATAATTGAATTTCTGACAGAAGTCAACAAAGCCATTGGAGACAAGCCAATGTATTTTAATGGATTATTTACAAACTACGCATTAGGATTTTTAGAAATTGCCGACGGTGGAATGGACGAAGGCTTTGCTTTTACCCATTGGTCTGGTTACGTTGGAGACGAAAATTGGATTAACGCTTGCAATCGTGGCTTGCAATGCCAAAACACGTACAATAAGGTGTGGCTACCACTGGGTGGGATACAAAATCTATCGCCAAAGGCACGCTTGTACTGTCTATCATCATATCTTCTTTGTGCAGGAGAAAAATCCTACTTTGCAAATGCGACAAATTATCAAACTTTTGCACATTTTCCAGAATTCGACATTCCTATTGGACAGCCAAAGGAAAGTGCAAAATATTCTATAACGGAACTTGCCTATTATGATGCAAAAGGGCGAAGATACTTCAAGAGGGAATTTACAAATTGCACCGTATACGTCAATCCCAGTCGCAAGGATACTGTTTATTTGCCAGAATTACAAAATGCACCAATGGTATTTGTAGATAGTGCCCTATCAATCCAGGGCGCTCGATTGTATACAATCAAATCGGATTCAATTCTTTATCCATTAAGTGCAAAGATAATCTTGAAACCGAACACCAGGCTATCATCCCCAGCAATTAAGAATCCAAAAGTAAAAATCAGCGGAAAAGGAAAAGATTACATTACAGTAGAAGTCCAGGTCGAATGTGCAGATTCTTCTTCGCAAAACTTTCTTGGCAACAAACAACTTTCTTTGTATGTTTATGCAGATTTGTCCGAACTTGGAATTTTGGAGGAAATAGTGCTTCAAAATGACGGCACATCTGCAAATCCTAACTTTTCGACATACTTTGGCGAAATAACCATTCCGCCTGGAGCAAAGTTTAAAAACATAGAAGTCCCAATCGTTGCACTTTCAACAACTGGATTGATGACCATTGTTTATACAGAACCAGAACTTGAAAATCTGGATTTTAGCAATCTTGTTCCAAATTTCAGTTTCGAATATGATTCGGATTTTGACGATAAACCAGACTTTTGGCAAGACTATCGAAATGGATATATTTACGACACAAACGAGGTGAATGCTCAACATTTGAAGCGTTGCATAAAAGTTGTAAACAATACTCCTCTTGATACTGGTGGTGCCTATTCATACATTTTCTTTGATAATCCAACTTTACAACCAATACTCATCTCTGGTTGGTCGAAGGCAGAAAATGTTTCTGGCTCGGCTGACTACAATTATTCTATCTATGTGGATTTCTTCTCGGACGAGAATATTCCTTGGTATGGCAGAGTAACACGCTTTTCAACTGGTACTCACGATTGGGAATATTCAGCAACGATTCACAAACCGCCTTTCCCAATTTTGTTCGGGAATGTGTATTGCCTTTTTCGAGGACATGCCGGAACAGTTTGGTTCGACAATATCTTTGTCGGAGAAGTCGATACTACGGCAACTTTTGTAGAAGATGGGTCAGAAACTAAAATTCGAGTTCCTTCATTAGTTTCTGGACAAGAAAGCGATGTGATTATTGTTGAGACCCCAGAGAACGAGATTATTCGAATAACAATTTATAATACGCTTGCAGATAAGATATACGAAGGAAACATCAATACCAGGTCGGGTGTTGAAATTGTTCCTTTGTATATGCTTGTAAAAGGAAGAGCCAATGGAGCATACTTCGTTAGATTAGATTTTAACAACAGAACTTATGTTTTTCCATTTTTAGTGGTAAGATAAAAAAATTCCTTAATTTGTGTTTTTAAATGTACTTTGATTGGAATTTTAAATATGCCAGAAAAAAGCCAAGAAATTAAGGAAAATGACTTAAACTTTGAAAACTTTGTAGATATAGTCAACAAAATTCGAGCAAGACTGAACGATTTATTCAAACTCGATGATGTTCATATTTTTTTAAAGCCAGAGTCCCGATTATATTCCCCGAAAGTAGAACTACAAACACTTGAAGAATTGCTTGAACGGGACAAACAAAGAGAAAAAGATGGGTTCCCTCGACGCATCCGAATTGGAAAGTTAATGCGACCTGACGGAAGCGGAAAGCCTAAAATCGTTATTGTTCCAACCACTGTCGAGCCCAAATTTTACCACGACACTCGGGTAACAACAGAGGAGGAACCTCAAACTGGTGGAACTGGCGAGGAAGAAGAAGGCGAAGTCATCGGCGAGGCACCTCTTCAACCACAAGAAGGCGAGGGCGAAGGATATGGTCCTGGACAAGGTGAAGGCGGAGCACACGAAATTAGCGAGGAAGCATTCGATTTGGGTAAAATTCTTACGGAAAAATTCGAACTTCCCAATATCAAGCCCAAGGGGAAGAAGCCATCGTTTACTAAATTTCAATACGATTTGACCGACATACATCGAGGATTTGGTCAAATTCTCGACAAAAAGGCTACTATTAAGTCGATAATAAAAACGAATTTACTCCTTGGGCGAGTCGATGAAACTTTATCCACAGACCCATCCGAATTTTTGATTATACCAACAGACCACGTCTATCGAATTGTCTCCAAAGAAAAAGATTACGAAGCACAAGCGGTAGTTTTCTTTATTCGGGACTATTCTGGCTCGATGCACGGAAAACCCACAGAAGTCGTCACTCGACAGCACATTTTCATTTACAGTTGGCTTATGTATCAATACCAAAACAATGTTACAACTCGATTCATTCTCCACGACACCAACGCACGCGAAGTGCCCGACTTTATGACATACATCCGATTGCAAGTTGCTGGCGGAACAAGAGTTGCCCCAGCATTTCAATTAGTTGATAAAATCATCGAAGAAGAAAGGCTTTACCTTGAGAACAATATTTATGTTTTCTATGGTGGCGACGGCGACGATTGGGACGAGGACGGACGCGAAACAATCGAGGCAGTTCGTAAAATGTTCCAATTCGTCAACCGAATTGGAATAACAATTGCCCGAAATCCTTGGGGCGGAGCCACAAAGTCCACAGTTGAAAAATATTTCGAACGGAGTTCAATCTTGAAGGAGCGACCCGATTTGATTAAAATCGATGGATTTGATGCAGAAACCTACGACGAAAACAGACTGATCCAAGGTATAAAAATACTTGTAAGTTAAAATTTTAGAATCATAATACGGACTGACTTTTGTAAAAAAATTAAAGGCTACCGAGTAACTGCGGTAGCCTTTTTGATAGTTTATTGTTAAAATTATTGTGCTTTTTCTTTATTTTGGGCGTCGACGACTGCGATTGCAATCATTTCGAGTATTTCGTTTACCGAGGCACCGCGTTGGAGAACGTGGACGCTCTTGCTCATTCCAAGAAGGATTGGTCCGATTGGATGGGCTCCGCCAAGTCGGGAGAGCAATTTGTAGGCAATGTTACCGCTATCCAAGTCGGGGAATATTAAAACATTTGCCCCACCCTTAAGTTCGCTAAATGGATATGTTTCGTCGATGATTTCGGGAACAACAGCGGTATCGGCTTGCATTTCGCCGTCGACAATTAAATCGGGTCGCTTTTCTTTAATCAACTGCAAAGCCTTTCGCATTTTTTCTGGTATTTCGCCCTCTGCAGAGCCAAAATTACTATACGATAGCAAAGCAATTTTTGGCTGAATATCAAAATTCTTAACAAATTCAGCTGCTTGCAATGTAATGTCGCAAATATCTTCTGCCGATGGGTTCAAATTGACTGTCGTATCGGAAAGGAAGTAGACAGAGTTTTTAAACGAAAGAATGTATAAACCAGAAACTTTTGAATATCTCGGGTCCCGACCAACAATTTGTAATGCAGGTCGAATTGTTTCTGGATAATGCTTGGTCAAACCAGAAATCATTCCGTCGGCATCGCCCATTCGGACCATCATCGAGCCGAAGTAGTTGCGACGGAATTTCATATCGCTTTCGGCAGATTCGTGGGTGACACCTTTTCTTTGACGCAGTCGGAAATACTCTGTGATGTATTGGTCTAATTTTGGATATTTTTCTGGGTCGATAATTTCAATGCCCGTTAGGTCGTAATCATTTTCTTGCGCCACTTTTTCAATAATTTCTTTTTTGCCGAGAAGAATGGGTTTGGCGATTCCTTCTTGAACTGAAAGGATTGCTGCACGAATGATTTTGGGTTCTGTACCTTCGGGAAATACAATGCGTTTCGGGTTGGAAGCGGCTTTGTTGAAGATTGGTGTCATAATTAATTGAGCACGCCCCATTCTAATATCGAGTTGCAGTTTGTATTCCTCGAAGTCAGTAATTGGTTTTCTTGCAACGCCACTATCCATTGCGGCTTTGGCAACTGCAGGGGCAACCCAAGTAAGCACTCGTGGGTCGAATGGCTTCGGGATGATGTATTCACGCCCAAATTTCAACTCTTTAACTCCATATGCTCTTTTAACAATTTCTGGGACTTCTTCTTTTGCAAGTTGGGCTAATGCATATGCGGCTGCTTTCTTCATCTCTTCATTAATAGTAGTTGCTCGTACGTCGAGTGCCCCACGAAAGATAAACGGAAACCCGAGTACGTTGTTGACTTGGTTTGGATAGTCGGAACGACCAGTAGCCATAATCACATCGGGACGAGCATCGAGAGCGTCTTCGTAGGTGATTTCTGGGTCGGGGTTAGCCATTGCAAATATTATTGGGTTTGGTGCCATCGAGCGAACCATTTCTTTTGTCAGTATTCCACCAACAGACAAGCCGACGAAGACATCAGCCCCTTCAAGTGCTTCGGCTAATGTTCGTTTGTCGGTTTCAACAGCAAAGTATTCCTTGTAGGGGTTCATCCCTTTTGTTCTGCCTTTGTAGATTACTCCAATGGTGTCGCACATTATTATGTTTTCTTTCTTAACGCCAAGGGAAATATGGAATTTGGCACAAGCAATACCAGAAGCCCCTGCACCGTTGTAGACTACCTTAACCTCGTCAATTTTTTTGCCAGCAAGTTCGAGGGCATTTAACAGAGCAGCACCAGAAATGATTGCTGTTCCGTGTTGGTCGTCGTGGAAAACTGGTATTTGTAGTGTCTCTTTTAACTTTTCTTCAATGTAGAAACATTCGGGCGCTTTAATGTCTTCGAGATTGATACCACCAAAAGTTGGTTCGAGAATTTGACAAACACGCACAACTTCTTCGGGGTCTTCGGTGCGTAGTTCCAAATCGAAAACATCGATGTCCGCAAATGCTTTGAAAAGAACGCCTTTACCTTCCATTACTGGTTTACCAGCCTCGGGACCGATATTTCCAAGTCCAAGAACTGCTGTACCATTGGAAATAACAGCGACAAGATTGCCTTTTGCAGTGTACTCATATACTTTTTCGATGTCTTTGTGGATTTCGCGGCAGGGTTCAGCAACACCAGGAGTATATGCAAGAGAAAGGTCACGTTGTGTAACACAAGGTTTAGTAATAATTACTTCGATTTTACCCTTTCTACCAGATGAGTGGTATTCAAGTGCTTCTTCTCGTTGAATTTTCATAGTAACCTCAAAAATGAAAAATAAAGAAAAACAAAATTAAGAATAAAAATTGGTGTGATATAACAAATTAACAATTTAAATAAAAAGATTTAACATTTTCTCAATCTTTTTGTATTTTTGCTTTTTACATTTTGGAGCAAAAATGAAATCGAAAATTTCGATTTTATTCTTATTTGTATTAATGGTTCTCCATTCCTACGGCCAATCGGAGAAAATTAAAGAATATTTGAAGATGGTTGAAGAAGGCAAAGTAACCGAAGTCAAACTTGCATTACCGGATTTGCTTGCAGAATATCCAAACGACCCCGGAGTGCAATTTCTCCACGCCTCCGTGCTCGAAGATGCAACCAAGGCTGTTGAAATATATGAGAAAATCATTCGCACTTATCCCCAAAGCGAATATGCCGACGAATGCTATTGGAGAATTATTCAATACTATGCTTTGAAAGGCGAGGTCGAGCGAGCAAGTCGTGAACTGGAAAACTACAAAAAAGCCTTTCCAAAATCTTTATTTATTACACCTGCGTCCGACCTTGTGCGAACAGCAATTAATATTTCCAAATTAAATCCTTCTCGCTTAAAAACGAATACAAAAGAAGAGCAAAGCAAAGAACAAACCAAAGAAGTTGCAAAAGAAGCTCCAAAGGTTGAAACTCCGAAGAAAGGTACATTCGGTTTGCAAGTTGGTTTGTACTCCACTATCGAATCTGCACGAGCCGAGGTTGAGCGTTTCAAGTCGATGCGACTTCGTGCAGACATTTTCACCAAGCAAATCGATTCGATTACAATGTATGCTGTCGTAATTGGGGATTATCCCACGCGCGAAAAAGCCGAAGCAGAAAAGCCTATTGTCCAAGCAAAATGCGGCTGCAATCCAATTATATTTCCAAAATGAGAAAATGCTGGTTGATTCTTTTCCTTTTGCCTTGTGTTCTACTTTCTCAATCAATTTTTAGAAAGCCGCTAAACGATTCCACTTTCTCTCAATGGACTGACTACATAAAAACTTACGCCCCGAGCGATAGTGCCTTTCGTGTTTTTAACTATTTAATCAACTCTTATAACAATCTCAATAGAGGTTTGATAGCCTACAAGATTTGGAAAGAGTTTTCCCCGCTATTCCCCAATAGAAAACCTACATTACAGCAATTATTGGATAACATAAAGGAAATTGCAATATATCCGACTCCCAAAGAAGAGGACTATCCCGTCCTTGAAGAGTTCATACAAGACTTTGCCCCCGACGAGTACGCTTTCGTTGCTTTGAAACGGAGAGCAGAAAATTTAATCAACTATCGAAAATGGGATTCTGCTGTTGCTATTTTTCGAAAATTTATGCATTTGTTCCCAGAAAAGAAGAAACATATCGAAAAAATTATAGAAATACTTCTGGCACCAACCGAAGGCTTGGTTGTCCACAATCTTGGTCCTAATATAAATACCTCTGCAGACGAATGGGACCCTTGTCCAACCCCAGATGGTTCCTATATTTTCTTTTCAACTCGTGGTCGTCCCGACAGTTACGGAAACTCTGACGTCTACTTCGCCAAAAACGAAAATGGTGTCTGGCAGAAATCACAAAATGTCGGACCAAAAATAAACGGAAAAAGGGACGAAACAATCGACAACATTGACCCCGACGGCAATGGAATTTGGCTTTCTGGCACTTTCGAAGGAACCTTTGGGCAATTCGATATTTATTACATCAAACGAGAAGAAAATGGCTGGGGTCCTTTGCAACACCTTCCCTATCCAATTAACACTCAATATGTTGATGAAGGTGCCTGCCTGTCTTCCGATGGTAAAGTCCTTGTCTTTACATCCGACAGACCTGGCGGAGTTGGGGAGTTCCATCCCTACGGTAGACTTTACCACGGCAACATAATGGGAAATATGGACATTTACGTCTGTTTCAAAACCGATAGTGGATGGAGCCAGCCTGTCAATCTTGGTGCTACAATTAATACTCCTTATGCCGAACGCTCCCCATACTTGCATCCCGATGGAAAGACTTTGTATTTTAGCAGTGATGGTCATCCTGGGCTTGGAAGACTCGATGTATTTAAAGCAGTAAGATTGAGGGAAGATTCCTGGACAGAATGGAGCGAGCCAGTAAATTTAGGTAAAGAAATTAACACTATACTCGATGATTGGGGCTACAAGGTCTCCTTGCGTGGCGACAGTGCATTCTTTGCAAGCCATTGGAGAACTGATGGCTACGGTGGCTGGGATTTGTATTCCGTAACTTTGCCAAAATATGCGAAACCTCAAAAGTTTGCCACAGTTCGGGGCAAAATTATCGACCCGTTCGGAAAACCTTTGTCTGCGAAAATTAATATCGAAGACTTGCAAACTGGGAAAAATATTGGAACGCTTTCGAGCAATCCCGAGAATGGTTCCTTTCTTATTGTTCTGCCTCTTGGAAAAAACTATGGCTATTATGCCGAAAAGGAAGGTTACTTCCCGATTTCCAACAACATAGATTTAACAAAATTCCAGCAAGATACAAACATTTCTTTCGACATAATCCTCTATCCAATAGAATTTCTGGTCGAAAAGCAAAAAAAAGTGCGATTGAACAATATTTTCTTCGATTTCGACAAATACGACTTGAAACCAGAGTCATTCTTGGAACTGGACCGTGTGGTAAAAATATTAAACGAAAATCCTAATTTCAATATACATATAGAAGGACATACAGACAGCATTGGAACCGAAGAATACAATTTGCAATTGTCGAGGAAACGTGCCGAAGCAGTTCGCAATTACCTCGTTTCGAAAGGAATAGCAAGGGAAAGAATTACAATTTTTGGCTTTGGTGCTTCAATGCCAGTCGCAACAAACGAAACCGAGGAAGGTAGGGCTTTAAACCGAAGGGTGGAAATCTGGTTCGTTCGCCGTTGACTTCCCAATTCGTATGTATTTGTTACACAAAGAAGCCTCTCGCTTGTCGTTAGTTGCTATAACAACGATTTTACCTTGGCTTTGAAATTCTTTAATGCATTCTTCAACATATTGAATACCCTTTTCATCCAAATTTGTAAATGGTTCGTCAAGCAGAAGAATTTCTGGCTCGAAATACAGTGCCAAAATGAACTTCATTCTTTGCTTCATTCCCGAGGAAAACTCTTTGATATGCTTGGCGACCGCGTCTTCTAAACCAAATTTGTCGATGAGTTCGTTTGCTTTTTCTGCGTTGAAATCCTTTCCCAAAATATTTGCACTAATTTTTATATGCTCGATTGGATTGAACTCCTCGAAGAGAACAAGGTATGGGGCAACAAGACCTTGTAGTAATCTCTGTTTTTCGAATGGAATTTCATTGCCCTCATTTACGATTGTGATTTTGCCTTCGGTTGGAAGAAGAATTCTTGCAATGATTTTCAAGAGTGTCGATTTACCGCTTCCGTTTGGTCCAAAGACCCCAAAAACATCCCCATTGCAAATTTCAAAAGATAGATTTTGGAACACGTAATCAATTCCATTGTAGGATTTTGAAATGCCCTTTCCAAGAATTTCTATTCTTTTCATAACTTACAAACTTAATTATAATAAAGTTTTAAATCACCATCCATTTGGAAGAATAAAAATTCAGAAAATGAGGCAAGCAAGTGAAGAGATGAACATTAAATAACAAAGTTACCTACCAAAATCTGCATTTTTAATTTTTTTTGTTTATTTTACTATTTGATACTTTGCAAATCGAAATGATTTGGGTTGGAAACATACCTGCTCGATTTCCTTTAACGCAATGGGGAAGTGTGTATTTTGATAATCAATCCTGCTGTTCTGTAACTTCTTTGTTTACAATAACTTACACGGCGGAGAGCAGAGCATTGCTACAATTCGATAGATTTGGCTCGAATTCCGTTCCACTATTGTTCCCGCTGCCGTGGACCGCCTAAGCGAAAAGTTTTTGCTGTTGCCTTGCGTTCTTCGCCCCTCGAAGGAAAGACGCTGCGAGCAAGTAATGTTGTAACTTTATTATAAGTTTTTTTGTCTATAAATTGGAAAAAGTTGTATTAACTGTAATAGGAGAGAAATATGAAAAAGTTTTTTTTGTTATTCTTTATTATAAGTGAAATTGCTTTTGCGCAAATGATACCAAAATGGGAGGTAATTTTTTCTGTAAAAGAAGCGGAAGAACAATTAAAGGCCAACATTGAGCTCTCATATTGGACTGTGTTCGACAGCACCCATTATCTTTTTGTTTCCAACAATTCTTCTCGTTATATAAGTGAAAAAAATCCCTGTCTTGGGTTCTTTTTTAATGGAGGTGAAAAAAATGTTTTAAAATTGGAAAATCCTAACGACGTACAATGTGGATTTGCTATTCATAATCCACAGTACATTGATAGCAATTTGATTTTTTGTGTTGTGGATAGTTCATATTTTCATTATACAGATGGTGTTAATATTTACCGAAAATACACTTCTTTCATTTATAAATCTACCGATGGGGGAAAAAATTGGCAAACTTATCCTACCTCAAAAAATCTGATTTTAAGGAAAAGGCCATCCGCTTGGTTCCAAATGACCGATTCTTTATCTGGTATTTTGGTCCAATATCCCGATACTTTGGAAAATACAGATAGAATAATTATCACCGAAGATGGGTGGAAAACATATATCGAGATCGGTAATCAGATAATAGCTGGAACAAAAATGGCTGCATATTCTCAGGGAAGTATAGTTATTTTTACACAAAAAGGCGAAATGTATTATACAAATAATTTCGGTAAGAGTTGGAATAGTATGAATTTCATCAAAGAAGTTGGGGCAACCGGAGTTTACTTTCTAAGAAATTCTACAATTTTAATCCCCGCTTATGATTCAATGAGTAAAAGATTCACTATTTTCAAAAGTAAAAACTTAGGCCAAACCTGGGATACTATATTCAGCTCAACTCAACAAAAATCATCGCCACTTTTTTCTATTTTAAATGATTCTTCTTTTGCTTTTATTGACGATTCACTAAATGTGTTTTTTACAAGAGATAATGGAAAAAGTTGGAAAAGATACTCCAAATTTTACCTTTGGGTGTATTTAGATGGAACCAAACTTTATCTAATGCCATTTTTTGTGGGTGAACATCTTGCTCTCGCTACTGCTTTCACACTACTTGACCCACATTACGTTTTAAGATGGTATGGAGATTCCACGCTTGCTCCACCAGAATTTTACGAGCCCCAATTGCATTTTAAATTACCACTCGACTTTGAACTTAAATGGGGACCAATAGAAGGAGCCGAAAGTTACCACTTGCAAATCATTGAAAGAGAAGGCTATGAATTATACGATCCTAAACCTGCACCAGATTTTGAAAAAACACCTCTTTATGTTGACACAGTAATAAAATCTTTAACATTTAAAATTCCTAATACAAAGTATTACAAAGAGTATACCTGCAGAATTCGTTCTTTAAATCAATATCCGGAACAAACCTCTCCTTGGTACTCAGATTTTTATGTTACAGCAAAGGAACCTAATTTTGTTGATGATAATGACTTTGATACGAAGATAAAGAGCAATTACTTACTAATAGAAAAAAGCAAGAGCAACGAACTTGGGTATTTATATGAAAACTATCCTTTTGATATTTACAATCTTTTAGGTTTGAAACTATTGTCCAATTGCGGACCACAGCAAATCACAATTTTGCCAAATGGGTTTTATATTTTAAAATCCAAAAAGAGAGTAATTTTTGCGTTGATTATAGATTAAATTTTTGCAGCGAATTCATTTTCCCAATCCCTGGTGGATGATTGGAAGCAGGGGCGGGCGGTGGTGTTTGAATTGAACCACGGGGGAGAATATTGGTTTTTGGTGAATGAATTTAAATTTATTGCTCGGATGGTTAATTCTTCGAGTCGATCTCTTTCAATTTGTTTCCGTCGATAATTACCGAAAGTACAAAAAGGAAAATCATTAAAAAAGCAAAGAAAAGAGCAAACAAATCGAGAATAGTCCACGTTTGCCCGAACAAGCGGATTTCCCCCGCACCGAAAAAGTATACAAGTGTGTTCCCAATTGCTATGAACACCCGAGCCTCGGTTGGTCCAAAACCAAAATATGTGATGGAGAAAACTCCTATCATCATAGTTTTGATGTAAACGAAAATCGACATCAAAAGGTAGCCGACAAGTGCAAACAAAACGAATTCCATTCTGGCGTAGGGAGAAAGTCCGACGCCAATGCCAACAAGCACCATACTGATGGAATCGAGCGTGTGGTCAATGAAGAAACCATAGCGTGGTCGCTCAATATTTCGAAATCGGGCAAGGCTTCCGTCGAGGCTATCGCCGAACCAGTTTACAAAAAGCCCAAGTGTTGCCAGCCAGAGGAAATCTTTATGATAGTACGACAAAGCATAACCCAAGCCAGTTAGTAAAGCACCAAGCACACCAATGGTGGTCAATGTATCTGGGGTTATCCATTGTGGTAGCCGAACGACGAACCACCGAATAAGCGGTTTTTCAATAAAAGACAAAACCGATTTGGTTTCACGCTTATGATTTTCTAAAATTCCGTCCATTGAAATTTTTAAAAATTATAAATTAAGAATTTCAGAAAAATTAATTGTCAATAAAGATTTCGACTGTTCGAGAAAAGAACCTGCCTTCTGGAAGTTTATTATCAAAGATTTGGTCGAATTCCCCTATTGCTTTTTTGTTAATAATTATTGAAGTATTTGATTGGGAATTGGAAGAAGAGACGATTTTCGAAGGTAAAAAAATTGCATTTTTTAAATACATTTCAACAGCGTCTACCCTTGCTTTCGCCAAAGAAAAATTGTAGTCGCTACTGCCAATCACATCAGAATAGCCAACCAATGTTATTTCCTTTGCAGAAGAGATTGTTGGCTTAAAAATTTGAATGAAATCGATTTGCTGTTGTTTTAAAACGCTGGAATTGAAGTCGAATGGAGGT
Source organism: Candidatus Kapaibacterium sp. (assembly GCA_013414795.1). Taxonomy (GTDB): domain Bacteria; phylum Bacteroidota; class Ignavibacteria; order Kapaibacteriales; family UBA2268; genus Naka2016. The sequence goes on along the minus strand of CP058732.1, from coordinate 513,964 downwards.
AGCAAAATTTTATTTTTTCGAGGTTTTTCAATTGATATTTGGCGTTTAACCATTATTGGAATAATTTTCTTTTGGTTCGAATTCTGGTTTTCAGCAAAGTCAAAATTAAGTTCAAATTCAATCAACGGAAAATTCAAAAAGTCTTTTAAAAAAACACTTTGAAGTTCAATGTCGAAAGAATCAATTGGTGGATAAATCGTTTTCGACATAAGCGACATTGATTTTGTTGTGTCCAAAGGACTTCTGATAATAATATTCAAAAGTATAGGCTTGGTTGTAAAATTCCATTTTGTATAAAATCTCAAAGAATGAGGTTGAAATGAGTATGCAGTATCGACAAGAGTGATATGGGAGAGGATTTCGGGGTCGTCGGAATATATTTCAACCCTTTGATTTTCGGCAGAACCTTCGGGGACATTGGGATTGGATGGGTGGGCTGGAAGCCCACGAGCCTCGATTTGTATGCGTCGAGGTTCGATTTCCCAAACTGAAGCAAGGTAGTTGGCAATTTCGGTTGCACGCTTTCTGGAAAGTTCAATATTATCAAGTTCTTCTCCAATTTTCGAATTGCAACCAACAAGAGTTATTGTCGAATTTGGTTTCTGGCGAAGACGATATCCAATAATATTCAAAATGTCATAATGAACATCAAGAATATCTTTGGCAACTAATGATTTAATATTGAACTCTGTTGGGGAATGGATTTTGTTGTATCTTCTTGGTATTTCCGAAGTCGCATAGTCAAAGAAAATGTAATTTAATAAAGGAACATTCGCGTCGTACATTTGATCTATAATTGAAACTTCGGCGGGGACGAACCGTTCTTTCCCATCTTCTCGAAAAATTCCGACGAAATCGACTGTAATTGTTTCCAAGGGCTTGCTTATTGGAGTCGTATCTTGATAAATCACTAATGGAGGTTTGGGCAACAAATCTTCAACTGGGGGTAAAGGAATTTGCTCGATTGGTTGCCTTTTTTGGCGAATTCTTTCTGGATAGATATAAAAATTCACACCGAGGTTTGTAACATCTGCGACAAAATCTTTGGCGACGTTGACAAAGCCAAAGGAAAAGTATGGGGCAATGCCAAATCGGAAAAGTCCAAAAAAGTTTAAGGGAATGGTATAGTTTGCACCAATGTCGAATGTGAAAATAATGGGGAACTGGTGTTTGCCTTCTGTGAATTCTTGTGTGGACGAGACAAAATCTAAACCTTTGATATACGATTTTTCGTAATAAATCAAATTTTTGGGGGTGAAAAACTCATAGCCAATAGATATTCCAGCATTAGCAAAGAAGTTTTTAGCAATTTGAAATTGCAACGAAGGAAAATAGGACACTTGAAATGACTTATAATTTAAATTTCCAGACATTTCGAGAATGAATTTGTTGGAGACAAGATTTGAATCGAATCGAGCAGAAAGGTTTCTGTTTGCTTCAATATTTGTTGAAAAGTAACGAATAGAAAAATTATTGTTTAAGTAAATGTTACGAATCAGAGGGACTTGCAAAAAAGTACCAATTCCGAAACTTATTGAACTTCCGCTACCAATAAGTGGTATCGAATCTTGAATAGTTTTAAATTGGCGGAAATCTCCTTCTAATCTAATTAAGCCAGAGTTTAGGAAAAAACCAAATTTTTGTCCAAAAGTGTAATTAATTGTGCATAAAAAAACACAAAATGCAATGGCGAATCTTCTTACCATCGATGATTTGCTTATTTCTCCTTAATGACTTTAACATAGTTAACGACCTTGGTATTCTCGGGCGTTATTCCTTCGAAACGAATAAGATAAGTGCCTTTCGCAAGGTTTGGCATCTGCAGATAGAAGTGATTCAATCCAAGTTGACTTGGGCAGTTCTCGATTTTCCCAACAAAAGAACCATCAAGAGAATATATATATGCATCAAGTTTGCTAATATCTTGCGAAATAACATAAGAGACGGAAGTAAAGAAGTCGAACGGATTCGGCTGGACACTAACTTTTCTCATCCAATCTGGTCCAATCAACTCAACAGCAAACAAACGAATATTGTTTTCCTTGCAGATTTCGGGTATGGTTTCATCTGGGTCTGCAACAATCATAAATTCAAGGAAGTACAAACTATCGGGCAAAGTGAAAGGGGTAGAAGATTTGAAGTACTCAAGCAAATTCAACTTTGGTAAAGTATCTTGAAGAATTAGCAATGTATCTGTAAGATTGAGAATTGCATAGACATTGTATTTCAAGTTTTGGGTCAAAGGAACCAGTCCATTGCCAATTTCCCAAGATATAGTAATTGTTTCGCCAGTTTTGACTTCCCGAGAATTTGGCTTAAATGATTTAACAAACACGTCATAGGAAGGAGCATCGAGCGGAGTTTCATCCAGATATGAAAATGCCTCTTTCTTTGTAATAAATTTGCTTCTTGGACCAAAGTAGTCAATCTCCACATCTTGGACTACCTGGTAATTGTCGTACCAATTCATACAGATTTGCTCATTCGGGTTAAGAAGCACGGTAACTTCTTTCATTTCGCCTGGTACCAAAAGTCCAACGGGAACAACATATTTCGATTCTTGAATTTTAGTAATGTTGTTCTGCTGATTATCAACGACGAAGTATTTACCAAGTTTGAAAGACAAACTGACATTTTCGGCAATATCGCTTCCAATATTGATTACGTAGAATGTAACAGCCAGTTGCTTTGTTCGGTTATTCAACAAAATAGAAGCATTTTCGGGTAGCATTTTCCCATCGATAGCAGAAATTCGTTTGAAGTGAGTTAGGCGCGGTCCAACGCTACTTAGCGTAAGATTTTTATCTTTTGTAACATAATCACCAAAAGGTTGAACTTCGTAAGTCAAGTTTTCCGCTCGGGTTAAATCGAATTTATCGGGAAGATTTGAACTATTGACTTCAACTTTTTCCAAAACGTATAATTTAGTAAAGTCTTTTGTTGGGAACGATTTAAATTGGGTTAAGTCTAATGTTTCAATTCGATTTTTCGAATCGAACGATACATTTAGATTTTGTTTCAAGGTATCGAAATCGAGGTAAGTTATTGGAATATAAGACCATTTTGCTTGTTTTAAACCATTGAAGGCTTGATTTCCTTGAACATCGATTCGTTTCAGATTGGATTGTCCGATGACGAATTTTTGATATTCAGCGACAGTTTTATCGGGTTTCTTTTTGGTTATACTAAATTGAGCAAAAGGCACTTCGTAGTTAAAATTGCCTTTCTTTTCGCTTGCGTAAGTTAGTATCTCACCAGAAGATTTGAAATTAATTGAGTACACCGAGGGCGGAAGAGTAGAATCAATTTTAAATAGGAATATGAAATATGCTCGCCTACCTGCTTGCAACATATTTAGCGTGTTTCCAAGAGTAACCAGCATTTCGCCTTCTGGTTGGTTGAACCGCCAGCCAGTGCGAAGTGTTCCAAAGTCGTCCCCGCCTTGTATGATTTTCCCAGTTGCGGGGTCGAATTTAGCGGGAACAAGTGGTCTTGGATATAATACGTAACTGAACACTAAACTTGAAGTTTTCAAATTGGGCGGAATAATTGGTTCAATTTTTAAGTTGCAGAAATTGTAATCAGTGCTGTTGTTAATCTCAACTCGAACCTCTACAAATGTACCCGAAACAACTTTTGGATAACCTTTAAATTTTGGGTCAGTGGAATCGGCAAACGGTAGAATTGTCAATGTATGCGAATCTACTTTCGGGTCAATTATAGTTGGAAGAACTGGATTTGGGGACAGTAGGTTGCTTGGATCACGTCCCCCAGAATATGTAGTGATTGTAACTTCACCATAACCATAGGAAAGATGGAATGGATCGAAGTTGATATTGAAATAGTGGGGTTCTCCTACGTCTTCAATTGTGTGAAGAATATATGTAGTGTCAATTCCGTAGCGAACATTTGTGGGTTGGACTTTCGAGGTGAGTTTCAAATTCGAACCAATTGCAAACCCAGAAAGTGTATGCGAGGTAATTACCCAGGGAGAACCACCGAAAATTTCCTCAACAACGAGCCAACCACCTTTACTGATCTCGATTGAACCTTCTCGACCCATACCCTCGTAGATGGCATTAATTTCAATTCGGGTTTTACCAAGTTTTTCGAACTTATCGTCGCCATAGGTTCCATCCTCTCCAGGATACCATCCCGATGTCACAGTTCCATAAATGTCATCTTGGAAGGGTACTTTGGGCCAATCTTTGTAATCTTCGCCGTTACCAAGCATAAACGCATCGTGGAGAAATCCAGTTGAGGATTGGAAACGGTCGCCACGGTCGTCGATCCAATCGTCAATACCATCGTGGTTATCGTCGTCCAAGGCAGGTGGAATGAGAAGTTGAGGAATATAAATGTGATATACAAACGGGTCTTCAATAATTTCGATTTGGTTTTTGGTGTTTTTATTATCTAACCACTTTTGGAAAGGCTTCCCATCAATTTTCACAATGCTATTAATATCATAAGTACCGTCGTCGTTCTTTGGTAATGTGATTTTGTAACCGCCTATTCCTTTGGGTATGTCATAAATCAAGTAACCAAAGACACCGTCCCCAAGAGATTCAACTCCTTCGATTTTTTCAGATGGATCGTTGTAATCGACGTCGTGACCAGCGTTGCGAATCCAGTAGTATGAATATTCAGTAGAAGCGTCCATTGTAAACTTTAATAGCGCTTTTCCAAACATAGGCAAGGTTTGATATCGAACTGTTCCGGTTGTATCGAGTATTTCAAAACTATTTGTAAGATATTCAAATTGCAATGGATTTGGAAGAGGAGCCCAATATGTATAGGTCGTTCGTATCGGTGTGGTTCTTGTTTCGTTGAAAATAGTTTTATATGTCAAATTCGAATATTGCGAAGAACTGGTAACCGGGCTGTTCATATCAATATCCCGTCCACCAAGAGAAAGAACTGCAATAAACTCCTGGTGTGGTTGGGGAACAGTCCCAACACAATGGTCAGTCGGTTTCAATTTATAATTTTCTTTTGCAGTGTCAATAAATGTATATCCTTCGTAATTATGTATCTTTTGATAAATGAATTGCTTCCATAATGGATTACCGTTCTTGTCTGCTTCCATCCAATATTTCCAGCGTGGGTCGTTTTTGTCTGCTTTGCTGAGGTCTTTTGTATATGGGAAGAACATTCCTGGAACGTCTTCGTCGAGTTTACCAAAAACCTTTCCGACACCAGCAGCAAGTTTTACGAGGTCGGGGGGGTCGACCCAGATTTCGTAATAGCAATATGGATCAAAGTATTCGTAACCAGCAACTTTTCCAATGTCCCAGGTAACTTTCCAGACGCGGATTTTGTCCCCAGGTTCTTCAATATCAACAACCCCATCGCCATCCAAATCGATTGCCCGTTTCCCGTCGTGGTCAATGTCCTCGTAATACAATGAATCGCCACTGCGATAGTATTCCCAAGGATTGAGCCAGTAAACCTCGGTTTCTTCGATTGTATACCCTTTGGGGAAAATTGATGATGTGTCGAGCCAAACGTCTGGATACCCGTCGCTGTCCATATCATATTCAGGATTGTTTTTGTCGTTGCTTCCACGAAGTACATCGACAAACTTCCCGCCTGGGGTTTTCAGAATTGGTATATCAATTGTGTGGTCTGTCCAGTAGAATGGTACATCTTTGGGAATATATTGAACATACTTTGTTTCAACTGCCGAAGTTCTTTCTTTATTTTCAATAATGGTGAAAACCTTAAATGGTTGGAAGTCAAGATACAAAAAGTTCTTCCAATTCAAATCTGTATCGGCAATCAAACGAGCAGAAAACATTAAATCGGCATAGTTACGATATTTTGCAAAAAACTCAATTCCTTTTCCACCATCGTTAACCACTTCGCAATAGGAAACATAAATATAATTTGCCCAAGATATGTATTTGTTGACCAATTCGTGTATTTTGCTGTTGGGGTCAGGCGTTGAAACAAGCAAAACAACTTCTTTCTCTTCGAACGGATTAAGTGTAATGTTGCTTAAAACTACTTTTGTACCAGAAATTTGATAGGAAATGTTTGTATTTTTTACACCAACAACCTGGAAATAATCACGAACCCATTCTGTAATTTTTAAATCTGACACCAAATTATTGGAAAGATTTCTAATTTTAATTCTAACCTCAAAAGTGTCGAGTCTATCGTATGAAATTGCATTGGCACCAGCAGTAATTTCCGAAGGTAAGTCGTTGTAAATCGAGCGGGTAACATCGACATCAGAGCAGAATGCTGAAAATATTGCATTAAATGTCCATTGCAATTGCCGACTTCCTTTGTTCAAATCATTAATTCCACCAACAGTAGGCATTCCAGTATTGATAATGATTTTTCCACCGTTAGCATTTTTACCACGAAGAAGGAAAACAACAGGATTTTGTGTGTTTTGTAGTGTAGCAACTACTTCTGCTACATTGGTTGTAACTTTGGGAAAAGTTCCACCGTACAATTTGTTTCCGACTGCAAGACTTGTGAAAGATAAGGGATGCTTTATTCCTGTAAAATTGACATCAGCAAGATTGTCTTCGTTTGCTAAGGAAATACCATTTTCAAAATCCACAGAATTTTTTTCAAGATATCCTAATTTTTCGATAAAATAAACAGCATTACCTTCGGCATATATTGTTCCGCCACGAGCAAGAAAATCGTCGAACCTACGCTTTATGTTTGGATATTTCTCAAATATTTTGTCGATATAATACCTATCGTCTTCGGCAAACTTTCGGAAAGGTGGAATTATCAATAATCGACAAGATGAAGAAATACCAACGCTGTCGATTGTTTTTTCATTGGCAAAATAGTACATATTATCGAAAAAGTTCATATCGAAAAGATTTTTATAGTAAAATGATGCCCAGGAAACAGTAGCATTATTTTGCTTGAACTCGCTTTGGAAAATGCAAACAACTTGCGAGTTGTGTTTAAATTGAAGAGAAAAGTGTTCTCGGTTTCTCCATTCGTAATTTGAATATTCTTCCCTTGTTACGCTTGCATAATCTTTGGGAATTGCATCTGGATAGACAAAACTGCCAGCATTTTCTCCTTCTACAATCCAATAGATTGAAAATTCCCCGTACTTCGGGAAAAGGACACTATCCATTGTTGAATTAGTGAAACGATAGTCAAGATAGGAGTAGTATAAGGCAAATTTATAACCACGAAGAAAATCTTTTTGCGATGTATCGGTTGGTATTATACTTACAGTTGAATAGACTACAGAATAACTTCCCAAAAGGAAGAAAAAAAGAAGTAGAAATTTTTTCATAACTCCTCCAAATTCAATTGAAGTAAATTAATAAATAAAACAATACAAACAACACAAATTTTTATAATAAGTTACAATAATTTCTTTCGGATCCTAATTGTTTTTTCCTTTAACTTTACGCAAATCCTAAAATTCAGTTTAACAATATTTGAAATTGTTTTCGTTTTTTATTATTTAGAGAAAGAGGTCGAGGTAACTATGAAAAACACAATGTTCGAAAAGAAACAATTTGAAATGATAGACAACATAATTCAAAGGTCGAACGAAATTGTGCAAAAACTTTTGAATGACAAAGAAAAAAATTCAAATTTATATATAAGCATTACACTTGTTTTGATGTTTTTACATCAACTTTCTGGTTTCCTTCCCATATTTTTCAAAGTACGCCAGAACATAGTGCTTGATTTTGATTTGCTCGTTTCGTTCGAAGGGAAACTAACAAAACTTATCGATGCTTGGAGAAACTTCGACCAAGAACCTGAAGAATTTAAAAACAACTGGGAGCAATTCCTTGAAATTTGGCAAAAAGTATACAAATACATACAAAACACGCTCGAACCTTTCGACATTCATAAAATCTACTTAAATTAATTCAAATTAAAACCCAAAAATTACGTCTCTGTTTATTATTTTGGTGAAATATGAGTAAGTTTTTTGTTCGAAATGGATTTGGCGGTTTTTCATTTTTTCCGCCAGTAATAAAATCATTGTTAATAATCAATGTAGTGGTATTTCTTTTCGATGCTTTCTTCCTTGGATTCTACCACATACACAATGTCCCTCTATCATTTTACTTTGGCAAATACTTTTATCTCCAACCAATAGAAAGCGGAAATTTTTACATTTGGCAATTGATTACATATCAATTCATTCACGGTGGAATTTGGCATCTCTTCTTCAATCTTTTCGCACTTTGGATGTTCGGGGTCGAGTTGGAATCCATTTGGGGAAGTAGAAAGTTTCTTACCTTCTACTTGCTGTCTGGGATTGGTGCTGGGTTGTTTCAATTGTTTATTGCTCCATTGTTCGCAGAACCGCTTCCAACTATTGGTGCTTCTGGTGCTGTTTTTGGGGTATTAACTGCCTTTGGCTTCACTTTTCCAAATCGCCCAGTGTTTATGTTTCCAATTTTCATACCCATACCAGCCAAATTTTTTGTAATTCTCTATGCTGGGCTTGCCTTTCTTTTGGGAATTACTGGTTCTGCTGGCAACGTTGCCCACATAGCCCATCTTGGTGGTGCTGTAACTGGTTTTCTTTTGTTTCGCTTTGGTGACCAAATTGGTCTCTACAGGCTGGTTAATCGATTAACTGGTGGCTCGCAAAGATATTACGAGACCTTTGAACCAAGCCCTTTCGTTAGAAGTAGAAAAAGAGAGAAAGTTTTTTACGAAGATGAAGAACCCGAGTTTTATGAAATATATGATTCCCCCAAAAAAGAAAAGCCTAAATCCTATTTTTCCTACGAAGGCGAAGAAATCACCCAAGATGTTGTCGACAGAATTTTAGACAAGATTGCTGAACGAGGCTACCAAAGTTTAACAGAAAAAGAGAAAAGAATCTTGCTTGAACTTAGTAAAAGATTATAATAATGTTCCACAAAAAGATTAAATCCAATGGTTAGATACAATCGTAGAATTTCACGTCAAGTACTTGTTGGTGGCATTCCCGTTGGAGGCGGTGCCCCAATTTCCGTTCAAACAATGACAAAAACCAAGACGGCGGATGTTGAAGCCACCGTCGCTCAAATTAAAAGTTGCCAGGAAGCGGGAGCCGACATCGTTCGGGTTACTGTAAACGACAAGCATGCAGCAGAAGCAATCAAAGAAATTGTTCGCCGTGTCGAAGTTCCAATTGTAGCAGACATCCATTTCAATCACATATATGCACTTGCTGCAATCGAAGCGGGCGTGGCAAAAGTTCGAATCAATCCTGGAAACATTGGTTCGAAAGATAGAATCAAGGAAGTAATTGAAGCCGCAAAGAAAAAGAAAATTCCTATCCGAATTGGCGTCAATAGCGGTTCGCTCGAAAAGGATTTACTCGAAAAATATGGCTACCCCACAGCCGAAGCACTATTCGAAAGTGCAATGCGACACGTTAAATATTGCACTGAACTTGGTTTCGAAGATATTGTAATTTCGGTTAAAAGCACCAATGTTTCCTTGATGATAGAAGCATATAGGCTAATTGCCCAAGAGACTGACTTCCCATTGCATTTAGGAGTTACCGAGGCAGGGCGTGAAAGCGTTGGGACGATTAAGTCGGCAGTGGGGATTGGCACTCTGCTTGCCGAAGGAATTGGCGATACAATCAGAGTTTCACTAACAGCACCGCCAGAGAAAGAAGTTGAAGTTGGCAAAGAAATACTCCGCTCGCTTGGTCTGGCACAAAGAACAGTCGAGTTGATTTCTTGCCCAACTTGCGGAAGGTTGGATGTTGATTTATTCAAAATCACCGAGGAACTTGAAAAACGGCTCAGAAACATAAAGAAACCTGTAAAAGTTTCGGTTTTGGGCTGTTCTGTGAACGGACCCGGGGAAGCCCGCGAAGCCGACATAGGAATTGCGGCTGGAAAGGGTGGTGGTCTGTTGTTCATCAATGGGGAAATTGTACGAAAAGTTAAAGAAGAAGAAATCGTCGACGCCGTCTACCAAGCCGTAATGGAATTTCAACCAAAAGAGTAATTCAAGTATATTAAAGAAATACCCTGGCGTTTTTCTTCAAATCATTTTGGAGAATGGCTTTTTAGTTATTTTAAGATTTTTCTCGTTATTCTTTCTTTTAAGGAAAAATTTTAAATGTTAAAATTACTTCAAAAACAAATAGAAGAGAACTATTTGCAAAACTTAAAAAATTGTATTCATTAAAACACAGAATCTTTGAATTTCTGCTCTTTAATTAGTTGTATTACAAAAGAATAAAATATTATTTGGCTTCGACTTCTTGCTTTTGTTCTTTTGTCTCAACTAATTCCTTTGCTTTTGGAACTACTCGCGCTTGTTGACCCCATTTAAGTTGCTCTTCCATACGGCAAGACCAAACCAGGCGGTCTTTCCAAACTGTAATGTCGGGACAACCGTCGCACATATTTGTTTCTCCATCGGGCAAAATGTCTATTGGTTGAATAATCATTATCGATTGATAATACACTCGATTGAAAAATGCTTTGGGATTGGAGAAAAACGATTTGAAATAGTTCTTGGCAATCTGACGAATTCCTTTATCGAAAGGTGAAAGTAGGAAATAAAGCCTGCCTCGCCGTTGAGTCTTTGGATGGGAATAGGCTAAATATCTTCCAGTGAAAAAGTGGTTCATTGTTTGTACCAATTCCATAAATTTCGAGCCAACATAGCCAAATATTTGATGTTTGTTTCCCATTCTTCCAGTAAGAAGCCATTTGTAAGAATTGGGGAGATGAGTTCCATTTAGGAAAGCACAGGGCATAAAATCCGGATATACCTTTCGTATTTCTGCAACAATTTCTTCGGACTTCACATCAGTACGACGGGTTTCGAATTCTCTTGCATAGGTAATATCATCAAAAGTAACTTTTTTGTCGCCAATGTAGTAGTCGTAAAGCCCATCCAAAGTGGCAATACGATAGATGATAAAAACCATAATGTGAACAATATCGATATGTTCTTGCGCCCATTTAACAAGTTCAGGGACGTATTTAATAGTTTCTGGATAAACCGTGGCATTGAACGAGCAAGTAATTCCGCCAACTTCGGCAAGCATTTTTGCGTAATGCAAGCGAAGTTCGTTCAATTCGATTTCGTTTTTACCTTTCCAGTGAGGTCGATTTTGGTAGCTGTCGATGTGGAAAGTAAATCCCCATACGCCAGCCTCTTTTAATTTTAGAAGCAAATCCTTGGTCAAGGCTTGACCATTGGTGTTGATGATGGGCTTCCAACCTCGTTGACGAATCATTCTTACAATTTCAACAATTTGAGGATGCACCAAGGGGTCGCCCCCAGCAATTGAAATTGAATCCGATTTACGCAAACTGGCAAACAAATCGAGTTCACGTTCAATTTCAGAAAGGGATTTGTGCGAGGCTTTACGATTTTCTCTGTAGCAACCATCGCAATACAAATTGCACGCATAAGTTGGTTCTAACCAAGAAATTGCGTTATCTGCAAGGTTCCAAGGGAGCCTATAAAGATTTTGCGGGGAAAAATTTAATCCCATTTTTCCTCCAAGTAAAATTTGTAAAAATTAAAACGCAAAGTAATTTTTTATATTTTATTTTCAGTTAAATCGTAATAAGTTTTGAGTAAATTTTCGGCACGATGTTTCCAGGTATGTTTAGAAATTCCATCGATATAGGCATTGTTTGCAATTAAAGAAGCGAGGTCTGGGTCCTTGTGCAATTCGATGATTGCCTCTGCAATTGCTTGGGGATTTCGCTCTTCGACAAGATAAGCATTCCAGCGATGCTGGAAGAACTCTTTCTGTTGTCCAACAGCAGTTGCAATAATGGGTTTTCGCAAGCCCATATATTCAAAATTTTTCAACGGACTATTAAAAAATTCAGTCCCATCGTCATTATTGATACAAGGAGAGACAAGAACATTGCAACAAGCCAAGTATTTTGGAACCTCTTCGAAAGGCAGAAAACCTGTAATTATTGTATGTTTTTCAACTTTATCTTGCTTTATGGTTTCATCGAGTTGGGCACGATAGGCACCATCGCCAACAAACAAGAAAACAACATTTGGAATTGCTTTAGATACAATTTTAATGGCTTTTGCAAGGAATGATATACCGTGGTAATAGCCAAAAGAACCGGAGAAACCAACAACAAATTTTCCAAATAAATTTAATTTCTGTTTAATATCCTGGCATTCAATATTGGGATGGAACATACTGGGGTCGAAACCGCAAGGATTGATAACAATTTTCGACTCTGGAACTCCATAGGATATCAATAAATTTTTTAGTTGATTAGAAAAAGTAAATATCCTATCGGCAGAAATCCATTGTATTTCTTCTGCCCATTTCAATAAATGTTTGAAGAATAATTTACCCCAATTTTGTTTAACCCAAATTTGCACACCATCGGCTTGAAGAAATAACGGCAAACCTAATTCTTTTTTTACAATTGCTCCGGAAAAATTAAAATCATGTATAACTTGATAAATAAAATTCAATGGTAAAAGATTTTCTATTATCTTTCTGCCTTTTTTTGTAGAAGTAAACTGGTATGGAAAGGAAAATATTTCTGGAAAATTTCTGAAAAAACGACTAAATTGTATAAAATAAGAGTTGACACCACCTGGCAACTTCGCCCTACTTCCGGATATATAAAAAACCTTATGACTCATTTTTAACAACTCTGAAATCAGACTCCGTACAGTTGTACTAATTCCACCATCAACCAATGCTCCAGTGTAATCAATTCTCCAGAACAAAATTCTCAATATTTCACTTTGAATTTTCTCCATACGAAATAATATATATATGAATAAAGTACAATAAACACACTTCCGATAAACTCAACAATTAGAAGTGGAATGGTGATGAATATTGTTTTGATAATTGAAAATTTAATTTTCAATCCATCTTCGTCGATTATTCCACCCCTTTTTGGTTTTGAAAATAGTATATATATCAACATAAATGGAATAAATCGCTGGAAATCAATTGAAATACATCCAAAATACACTTCATCGAACTTTTTTCGCAAATGTTCTATGATTTTTTTTGGATTCGCTAAAGTCTTTTCGTCAATTTTAACAATTTCAAAATCTTCTTCTCGCAATTTTTGTGCGTCTAAAATTTTTTTTGCGTTTCCATTTACCAAAAACAACAGTTTCATCTTCTCTCTTTTTCTAATTTTTTGTTAACGATATTTCAAAAGTTTCATTTTTTTAAAAACAAAGAGCCGCTGGGGGAAAGTCCGCCAGCGGCTCGCTTCGATTTATTCTACAATTATCGCACTATGTTCACGCTGCGTGTTATCGTTTCGTTTCCTATCTTAACTACTAATGTGTACATTCCGCTCGGTAGGTCGCTTACATTGGCTACTACCTTCACTACATTGCCGTTGCCAACACCATTGTACACTTGTTTCACCTCGCGTCCAGCAAGGTCGATGATTCGAGCCTCGATGTTCGCTCCTTCAATTGCACTTACTTCGAACTTCACTTCATTGTCGCTTGGATTTGGCATTACTTCGCTCACCCAGTTAACCTCGCCTTCCATCTTCACCATTACCTCTCGGCTGTAACTTGTCGCTCCGTCTACATCGACTACTTTCAACCGATAGACATACACTTTGCCAAATCCTACGCCTCGGTCGACAACGGGTCCGTATTCCTTACGACTTGTGCTTGTTCCAGCTGCTTTCTCTTCGCCAACTTTTACAAATTCGCTCTTCGTCGCTCCTTGCACCTCGGCTCGCTCTACTTCGAACTTGCTCGTGTTGTATTCGCTCTCTGTTGCCCAGGTAACGTATACTACATTCCCTACTGGCTTGGCATTGAATTCGCTTAACTCTACTGGTATGATGAACCCACCGTTTGCGTTGGCAAAGTCGAGTATCGCTCGGATTATCATATCAATTCTGCCCCAATGTCGCCAGTCGACTCCGAACAATATTACGTTCCTCGTTAATGTCGTCGTGGCTACTCCGGCTATCGAATCTGTTGTGCTTCCTTGATGGCTTCGATAATATCCACCAGCAAGCGCTTGTCCTGCTCCATTCGCCTCGACTGCCATTAATCCGCAATATGGTGGTACATCACCATTGTAGCCAGTGCTTCGAATGCTCATCGCTAACTTCCTTCCGACTGCCAAGCCAATCACAGCATTACCATCGTTGCTCACTCCGGCTCCTTGCGGATTGCCCGGCGCTACATTCTTCGCTCGCAATAATCCGCCAACAAATTCTGCATCAGAAGCGTTGGCACGTACTATCTCTTGACTGCTTATCACTAAATTCTTCTTCGCTTCAACTGTTCCGCTCGTTAGGAATCGCCGCAAGTCAATCTTCTCCATCTTCGTCAATGGCTTGTCGTCGCCATCTGCCCACAAAATCGAATTGAATAATGTGTAATCGACTGCCTTCGGCTCCCATCCCTTGCGGTCGAATATGTCAAAGTCGAAGATACCCTCGGGTATGTCTATCATCCATCCTAACTTGCGGAATGCAGTAATCAAACTATCGTAGTTCAATCTTCCGGCTATCTCGTCTACTGTCGAGTTGGCATCGAGTTGCACCATAGAGTTCTCAACGCTTAACAATGCGCGGGTCTTGCTCTGTGGTATATAGTATCGCACTACTTTCGATACGCTGTTGTTTGCGTTCTGTTGGTCGCCTCCCAACGAAACTACTATCTTGTATCTTGGCGTTACGTTCGCTTGCATCGTCAAGAATTGGTCGGGCACATAGTAGCCTTCGTTCGCCAATTCTCCATATGTCTTCGGCTTGAAGTCGGGGGCTTGCCCGTCGTTCAATGCGAAGTCGACTTCAATGCTCTCTCCGCTTGAAAGAGTTACTTGCTTGGTCGCAGTTACCTCTGGCACTGTGCTGAAATTGCCATCGGGCATCTCGCGATATATGTTCACTGTTACATTTACAGCAGATTGCTGTAAGTTGCCACTGTTGCGTACCAATGCCTTTACATTCGTAGGCGAATTGTCCATTACATATTGGGCGTCGTTGAACATTCCAGTCGACGACTGATACTTCGCTGGATAGGTTATCTTTATCATCTCAAGGTCGCTGAGATACAATCTGCCATCGAATTCGACTGCTCCGATGTCATATCGCTGCCCAGCTGCTCCACGAATGTTCCCATCTATGTCGTGGGTTACCCAATCAATGCGATTGCCTCTGTTGTTCAATATCGAACCAAGTGGTGTTGGGTTCGTTGCTATACGCAACTTCTGGTTCGGAGCATAGCCTTGGTAGACAAAATCATTTGTGAAGTTGCCAAATACACTGTTGGCGTCCATTCCAGTCCAGTTCTGCCACTGCTCCAATGTCGCAAAGTCGTTGCGATTGCCTCCGTTGTCCAATATATTGTCGTTTTCATCTGTCTCGACAAATCGAACAACTGTGCCACCGCTACCATTTGCATACCAGAATGCGTTTCGGTCGCTGGTCAATCCCATCTCGCTTGGCATCATCCCTTGATAGAATAAGCAGGCATACACTTGATTGTTCGGATCTACATTCATATCCATCAACGCAACAGCATTGTTCATAAGTTGGGTATTCTTAGCGCTTTGGATGGAAATACCAGCAACGTACCCGGTTGTCAATGTTGCAATATTTTGAATTACAACAGTGTTGTTAACAATTTTGTCGTTTCTAGTATAATAACCCCTAGTTAATGGAACTTCTGGATAATTTCCTCGTTCTGTGAGTAAATAAATACCTGCACGATGAGCATTTTGGGAAGTTGTTGTCAAGCCCCAAACAATATTGTTATAAATCTTTGTATTCTCTGCTACATCTGGGAAGAAGACTTGTGGTGGATTCGTGAATGGATAAGCATTTCTTGCCTGTTCTACTTTAATACCCCAAGAAGCCACACCAGAGTTTACGCTGCTAATTTCGTTACCAGCAATTTCAACATCAATAGTGTTATATCCATTATAGCCGGTTCGCCTTTGCCCGCCAACAAGGATGCCAGCAGCGTCCCAACCACTTGGTGCGTTGACATTGTAAATCCTATTGTTTTGAACTTTGGTTCCTTCTTCATAACCAAGGAAAATACCAGCACGCGCAACATCATAAATCTTATTGTCGGCTATTAAGTTGTTCTTGTTATAGTAGCGTTGGTATGCTGCTTTGCCAGCGTTAAAGAGTGGACCAACACCAAGAGAAACGATACCATAACCAAAACCATTTATCTCATTCCCACGGATAATATTATTCATATTTGGTATGGTATCAAGGTTAAATGTATTCGACGTGGGGTCGTCCTTTCCAACGGGGGTCTTGCTTCGCATTACGATACCAGCAGAATAAGTTTCTGTTGTCGAGCGTTTGTCGTCTTGGTATTGGAACATAGAGAGAGCAGAGTTATACATTACCAAAGGAAGCGAGACAGCCTTGGAGACATTATTATTGTCGTAATTTTCAATTATGCAGTTTTGAATAGTAATATTAGACGCACCGTTGGCCAAATAGAAAACAGCACGGAAGGTATTATTTGTGTTCAGAGCAAAGCGTATTGACTTTTGCTTGCCACCATCAAAGATGAAGAAGCCATCGGAGTTTGCATATTTTCGAATAATACTTGGAACAACTTCAAGTACTGGGGCGTAACTGTTAGATGGTGAGGCATTTTGACCAATCAAAATACCAATGCCAGCACCAGAGTTCAATTTTATTGTAATTGAACCGCGAGAAAGACTTCGCATAATTGAAGGTTTGAATGTGATAGTATTTTCGGGGCTAACACCAATTATTTTCGAGGTCAAATCGATTGCAGGTAATGGTGAATTAATATTTCCAACTTCGTAGTATGCATCCGTCAACTCGAAGACAACTGGTCCAGTTACTCCGCGTTTGAACAAGTCATTTATAGCATCTTGAATTGTTGGATAGTTTCGCGGATTTCCAAGATAAGTTGTACCAATTGTGTAAGTGCCAGCCATAGCGTGTACAACCTGGAAGAGTTTGCAATATTCGTCGTTGGTTTCAACTGGGTCGCCCTCAGCCTTAACTCCAATACAAACCTTGTAAGTACCAGCGGAAGGTGGAATAAAGTTATCGGGGAAGATTACGTTAGTAATATTGTTGCGTCCTGTTGGAATATCCTGAATAATAGTTGTCGTTCGGAAAACAGTATCGTAAGGTGGTTCCATTTTCACAATGTAGGCATAAGCGGGAGCATCAGATATAACACCAACACCATTGTTTTGGAAAACAGCCCTCACACGTAAGGGTCTTCCAACAAAGACGCTGTCTTCTGGGACAAGTACAGATTTGGCTTCTGCTTCGACGTCATATGCAACATTGAAAACAAAGGTTTCGCCACTTCTTGGATATCTATTGTTGTAAGTTTCATCATCATAAGGTGGATAGGTTGGTGTTACTGTTACGACCACCTCATAATCTCCAACATCTCTTGGCCTGAACAATTTAAAATTGATTTGAACACTTTGTCCAGTGGTTAAACCAGGCGTATTAGCAACAGTAGGCCAACGAACAGTATCTGTAAGTTCAATATCCCCACCAACTTTGCGAACAGTAACAGCAGTAACAAAGGAGTCAATGGTTGCAATTCCAATATTTGTAATTCAGGCTTGTAGTGGGATTGTTACCGATAATGGGTATTTTCTATCTGTTTTAGACTTTGGTGAAATCAAACTTGTGATTGCAAGGTCATAGTCATTGGCAATTACAAAAATAACTGGGTCAATTGGCTGTACGTAGTTATAGTTTGGTAGTTCCATTCTTGCTTCGACCATATATTCGCCGCCGGGAATTTGGTTCCGATTGGTGAACAAATCAAGGGCACCATTCGTTCCTGCGGCAATACCTTTTGCAGCGGGAATTGGGGCAAACGCTGGTTGGCCAACTGGTTGTGGCGAGAAGTAAATCAACTCGTCAGTTGGGTTTCCAACCTTGGTTCCGGTGTAAATAACTTTGTATTGTGGATTTCTTCTTGGGTCTGCTGGAAGCGGACCAGAAATTTGATAACGACCGTAAACTTCTGCTTGTCCAGCAATTCTAGAAAAATACATACCGGGTTTCATAGTTCCGCCGGTTCCATCGTAGATGTTTCCACGACGCAAGATGGTTCCGCTTTGTGGCCAAACATCAACAAAAGATGGGAATGATGTCAAAGAGATTGTAACACCTTGAGTGCAATAGCCTGCAATTTGGCTGCTAATTATATATGAACTTGTGTAACGCGGTTCTGGGTTTCGGTTGGAAAAGTGGGCGACAAATGTTGGTCCCGGTTCAATATTAATGTAGGTTGAACTATTGGTACCAGTAAATCCAAGATGTGGGGCATAGTAATAGTAATCCTGGAATGGGAATGAACCATAGTTCATTGGTCCAAATACAATGTCTACACGGTTCGAAGTTTCATATAATTTTACTTGGAAGTTCATATTGGCACTGTAACCATAATAAAAGTCCACTCCGAGCCACTGGAACACAATTACACGATTTGGAGCAACACCTTGAACTTCATAGCCCATACCATTATAAACATACAAATCTCTTTTCATTACCTGGACGGAGGCGTAAGTGTAAGTTAGATAATAGTTTGTAAGATTGTAATATCCGTAGTAGGGGTAAAAAGAAATATGACCGTTTGAACTCATATAGACATATGAGTTGTAATAGTCATCAAATTTGAATTGAAAAGGTAAAGATACGTAGTATGAAGCATCATCAACAACATTTGCAAGCACTGTCCAACCAGTGGACTGTTGCCAACTTCCTTGCGAGACGGAAAAGGTCATATCTGTTAAACGCTGGGCTTTGGCAGAATATCCTGCCATCATCAGAATTGCTGTAACCAGCAACAAAGACTTTTTTAGAACTTGATTCATAAAATCACCATTGAAATTGTTGAACAAACTAACCAATTTTCAAAGAATTGTACATACTAAAATACACTTTTATCAAATAAAAATTGTTTGATTTTTGCTCTTTTGAAGAGATACATATTTTTTTTTTGAACATATCAAAAAATTTTTGCATATTTTTCTTTACACTGTGTAAAAAATTACACACTTTTATTCAACACTTTCGATTCTTACTCTTACAATTCCTTCTTGTAAAAAATTCAAAATTTTTGCCGCTTGTTTTGAAAGGTCAATTATTCTCCCTTGAACAAATGGTCCTCTGTCGTTTATGATAACTATAACCTCTCGCCCGTTTTTCAAATTTGTAACTTTTACTTTGGTACCAAAAGGTAAACTTCGGTGTGCAGCGGTGAGCAGAACTGGATTGTAAATTTCCCCGTTTGCAGTTGTTCTCCCAACAAACTCATCTGAATAATACGAGGCGAAACCTTCTTCAACAAATTTTTTAGAAAACTTCTCCGATTGATTATTGGACTTTGTATAGAAAACGGTTGAAGAACAAGAACTTAATAACAAAATCAAAGCCAATAGCAATAATTTAAAGTAGAGGGTCTGCATTTTTCCGTCGAAGATAAGCCACAATTTCGCCCACTCTATCGGATAAACCACGTTTGCATATTAATAGTGCATTATTTGAATCAATTACGAGTAAGTCCTCGACACCAATTGCGGCTATTGTTTTTTCCTGGATCTGAATCAAGCAATTTCTTGTGTCCAAAGCAATTACATCTCCAACCAGGTAGTTGTTTTCTGCATCTTTTAAAGATAGGCGATAAATCTCGTCCCAAGTGCCAACATCACTCCAGGAGAAACTTGATTCAAGTGCATAGACATTGCGAGTTCGCTCCATAATTCCTGTGTCTATTGATTGCGATTGGATTTGCTTAAAAGTTTCCATCACCGCTTGCTCGAATTGGGGCCGTCCAACCAATTTTTTCAAGATTGTGAAATAGTTGAAAATTTCATAAGAACAAACTTTAAGGGTATTCCAAAAAGTTGAAATTTTCATTACATAAATTCCTGTGTTCCAAAGGAATTCTCCCGTCGAAAGGAAACGCCTTGCCGACTCGTAATCGGGTTTTTCGGCGAAAGTCTTCGAGTATCTTATTCCTTTATTAAAGTATTCTCCAAGCCCATTTGGATTTCGGTCAACTTGTATATATCCATAATGGGTTTCAGGGCGAGTTGGGGTTACACCAATTGCTACGATTGCATCTCTTTCGTAGGTAAAATCAATGGCAACTTCCAGTGTTTGATAGAATTCACCTAAATTGGCAATGTGGTGGTCGGAAGGGAATAGAACTACAACAGTGTCTTCGTTCGTTTGGGTTGAAAGTTGTGTTAATGCAAGCGATACGCAAGGAAGAGTATTCTTTGGAAAAGGCTCGCAAATGATGTTCCCTTTTGGCAGTTCGGGCAGTTGTTCTTCGACCAATGGAACAAACTCTTTAATCGTTGCTACAAAAATATTTTCTTTGTCAAAAATATTGGATATGCGTTTAACAGTGTTTTGCAATAGCGAACCATCGCCCACAAAGTGGAGAAATTGCTTCGGAATCTTGATTGTGCTCTTTGGCCAAAGAGAAGGACTTTGACCACCTGCCAATACGATTGCAATTGCTTTAGCATTCATAATAAATACTCCTTATACTCCACGAACGTTTGGACCCCAAATGTATTTATGTATTTGTAGATTTAACCGAACTTTGAGATTATCTTTTAGTATCCATTCTGCAAGGTACTTTGGTTCCAAGTCGCCCCAGACTGGCGAAAAAAGTATTGCCCCAACACGTTTACCCAATTCATACTCACGTATCTTTTCTTTTGCCCATTCATAGTCTTTCTTGTCCTTTATTACGAACTTAATTTCATCCTTTTGATCAAGATACTCTATGTTCTTGTAATTGTTGAACTTTTCCATCCCCGAGCCAGGACACTTCAAGTCCATAACTTTGATAACTCGCTTGTCGACTTCTGAAATGTCCAGATGTCCATTCGTTTCGAGTAAAACTTCATATTCTTTGTCACACAAAAAAGTCATCAAAGGAATAATCGCCTTTTGGTTCAACGGTTCCCCACCAGTTATTGTAACAAATTTTATACCAGAGGAATAAAGTTTATTCAACAAATCCTCGCCCGAAAGGATTGTAGCACGTTCTTTTAAATCCAATGCATAAGGCGTATCGCACCATTTGCATCGCAACTCACATCCTTGCAAGCGTATGAAAAAGCACGGCTTGCCAGCACGAGTCCCCTCGCCTTGAACGGAAGCAAATACTTCCGAAACATTATATTTAAATTTTAAAATAGTTTCAAATATGCCCATAAATTACCCTTTTTTGACTAACAAAGCAATTGATTCAATGTGATAAGTGTGTGGAAACATATCAACTGGCTGTATTTCAACCAAATCGTAATATTTGGCGAATTCTTGACAGTCTCGGGCTTGTGTTGTTGGATTGCAACTTACGTAAACTATTCTTTCTGGTTTTATAGTTATAATTGCATTTAGTAAATTTTTATGAATTCCAGAACGAGGCGGGTCGATAATCATAACTTCTGGATTTGGGAATTTCGAAAGTTCTTGCAAAATGTTCTTCGTGTGCAAATCTTTTGCAATAAAGTATGCATTTTCGATTCCGTTGAGTTGAGCGTTGAATTTTGCATCTTCAACAGCAGATTCCAATGATTCTAAACCAATCACAGTTTTTGCTACTTTTGCAAGCGGAAGAGAAAATGTCCCCGCCCCAGAATACATATCCCATACAATTTTTTCTTTTGCGTTTGCATACTCAATAACTTTCGAAACAAGATTATTTGCTTGTAATGTATTGACTTGGAAAAATGCGAATGGGGATATTCGAAATCGTACCTCGCCAATGTTTTCAAACAAATACCCATTCCCTTTAAGAATTTCAATGGTTCCAAAAGCAGTTGGCGAGTAACTATCGTTTGTAGTAACCAAAAGTTGGTCGACTAATTCTGAACTGGTGAAATTTTCTTTAAACCAATCGAGATATTTTTTCTCTTTTTCTCCAACTTGAGAGGTTGTAACCAGGTTCAAAAGCAATTCGTTCGTGGTAAAAGAAAACCTTAAAATGAGATTTCGTAAAAAGCCAATGTGGTTTCGAAGATTATACGCTGGGATATCCAGTTCGAATGCTTTGTTGCGAATGGAGTTGACAATTGTGTTTCCACGCTCATCTTGGAGATGGCAGTAATTAATATTCAAAACTTTATCGAAACGCTCTGGGATGTGGAACCCGAGTGCGAATTGTTTTTCTTTGGTCGAAATTTCAGTTTGGGTCTCAATCTCTTCGTCCGTCAACCAACGGCTTGTTCCAAAAGAGAACTCCATCTTGTTTCGATAGCCAAAGATTTTTGGTGAAGGCAAAACTGATTTTATTTCAACATTGGAAATTTTTCCAATTTTTTCGAAAGCATCGACAACAAACCTTCGTTTCCATTCAAGTTGGACTTCGTATGGGATATTTTGAAAACTACACCCACCGCATACTCCAAAATGCTTGCATATAGGTTCTATTCTAAATGGAGAAGGTTCGACAATTCGAGTGATTTTCCCCTCGGCAAAATTTTTTTTGTTTCGCAAAAGTTCTATTTCGACAATATCATTGGGAACCGCATAACGAACGAAAACAACTTTTCCATCCACTCGGGCAACGCCTTTGCCTTCGAAAGCAAGCGATTCGATTTTCGTTACAACTTTTTGCTTTGTGTTCATATTACAAAAATAAAAAAGGCTGTACCCAAAAATGGACAGCCCAATAATGTCAAAAAACTAAAAGTTTATGCTTCTTCTTCGTTAATAACCCAGACTTTAATTGTAGCGAACACATCCTGGAACAATTTGATTTTGACATCGAAAACGCCAAGTGATTTGATTGGTTCCTCGAGCAGTATTTGCTTCTTATCAATTTCAATCTTATGCTCGTTAAGCAAATATTCAGAAATAATAAGCGGGGTCACGGAACCATAAAGTTTGCCTTCTTCGCCAACTTTCATTGGTATTGTCAATTGGATTTGGGAAAGTTCCTGGGCAAATGCTTCGGCTTTCGCACGCTCTTGCTCTAACTTTTTCAAATGCCTTTTCTTTTCAATTTCGATGGCTCGGATTGCCCCTTCGCTTGCAAAATATGCATAGCCACGGGGAATCAAATAGTTTCGGGCGTAACCATCCTTAACATTAACAACATCGCCCATTCTGCCCAAATTTGCTAAATCTTTTCTTAATATTACTTTCATCTTTCTTCTCCAAATAAATCAAAAAAAATCCGCTAAACTGCTTCTTCTGTTTTTACCTCTTGACCAGTTGTAGCATCAGCCTCTGCGGGCTGTTCGCTAACCACCTCTGAAGAAGCCATTTCAGTGGTTTCCTCACTCGAAACGGTTTCTGCGGGCTTTTCAACGCTTGTTTGTGTCGAAGATTGAGGTGCCAGTTCTGTTGCCTTACCTTCTGCAATTGCACGCAATCGATATTCACGCAGTTTCTTTGGAAGGGCAAGTGTGAGATGTCTTAAAATGGTATCGTCCAGAACAAGATAGCGTTCAATTAATGGAATAATCGAAGGTGAAGCATCATAAATCACGTGAACATAAAAGCCATTGTACTTTTTGTTGATTGGGTAAGCAAGGCGTCGTCGTCCCCATTTGTTTATCTGCAAAATGTCAGCACCCAGGTTGCTTATGTAATTCGTAACCTTCGTAATAATAGCCTCGATGTCTGGGTCTTCCAGTGCAGCATTCACTATAAAAGTTGTTTCGTAAATCTTCCTTATACTCATACTTCCACCAATTGTATAAAAATTCTAAATTTCTATTTTTAAAAGAGTTTCAAAATTAAAAATATTTTTCAAAATAAACAAAAATAAATTAAAATTTAAAAAGTAGTTGGTTCTTCTATTTCAAATTCTTGCTTGATTTCCGAAACTGCACCTTCTTCAAGTTGTTTGCAATAATTCATTAATATTTCTTCGATTTCGTTGTAGGATTCCGAAACGACTACTTTCGAACGAACTTTGCTTGCGTTTGGCAAATTTTTTAAATATCCACTATAAAACTTTCTGAACTCCACAAGTCCCAATCTTTCCCCTTTGTACTCGATATTCATTTTCAAATGGCGAAGACAAACATCGATTCGTTGGCGAACATTTGGCGGTTCGGGTATTTTGCCAGTTTGAAGAAAATGCTTTGCTTCGTGGAAAATAAACGGGTTGCCAATTGCTGCTCGACCTATCATAACAGCGTCACAACCAGTTTCGTCGAAGGCTCTCTTCACATCCTGGGCAGATTTGACGTCTCCGTTCAAAATCACTGGAATCGACACAATTTGCTTAACCTTGGCAACCCAAGACCAGTCGGCTTCACCCTTGTGTGCATCTTCCCGTGTTCTGCAATGTATCGTCAGAGCAGATATACCAACGTCTTCGAGCCTACGAGCAACATCGCAAATTACAATGCTCTTTCGGTCCCAACCCAGACGAGTTTTTACCGTAACTGGCAACTTTACGCTTTGTACGACAAGGCGTGTTAGTTCAACCATTCTGTCTGGTTGCTTCAACATCGCAGCGCCAGCGTTGTTTTTTACAACGTTTTTGACCCAGCAACCATAATTTATATCAATTATATCTGGATTAAAACTTTCAACAATTCTTGCACTTTCGACCATTGGTTCATCGTTCGCACCGAAAATTTGAATACCTATAGGTCGCTCGCTTTCATCGAAATCGATTTTCCGAAGCGACTTTTCTACTCTTCGGTAAAGTGCTTCGCTCGAAATGAATTCAGAATAAACAACGTCGGCACCAAATTCTTTGCATATCATTCGAAATGGCTTCTCCGTAACATCTTCCATCGGAGCAAGCACAACTGCATCTTTTATTTGAATTTTGTCTCCAATTTTCAATATTGCCATCTTTTCAAATTTGCAATTTTTTTCATAGTTTAGAAACAATTATTTTTGTGGTTTATTGTTTTTTTGTGGCTATGGCAAAATTGACAGAAACGCTTGCTTATGCAAAGTTGAAGGAGCACAAGAAAAGTTTGGATAATGTTCGAATTTCTAAACTTTTTGAATTGGACCCCAAAAGAATCGATGATTTCACTTTTGAATTCAACGACTTTTTGTTCGATTTTTCAAAAAACTTAATTAATCGGCAAACATTGAATTTATTAATTGAACTTGCGGAAGAACAAAAGTTGCCAGAAAAAATCGAGCAAATGTTCAACGGAGAAAAACTCAACTTCACGGAACATCGTGCAGTATTGCATATTGCTCTGCGTAATATTGAGAACCGAACCATAAAGGTCGATGGCTGGGATGTTATGCCAAAAGTCAACTCGGTCCTTTTGAAGATGCGAAATTTCACAGAAATGATTCACAACGGTTTTTGGCGTGGTTTCCGTGGCGATAGGATTACCGACATTGTTCACATTGGAATTGGCGGTTCCGACCTCGGTCCTCGTCTTGTTTGCGACGCTTTGGAGCCATACCGCAAACCAAACATCAATGTCCACTTTGTTTCCAATGTCGATGGTCGGGATATTCAAAAAGTTTTAAACAATTTGAATCCATTCAGAACTCTATTCATCATTGCGTCTAAAAGTTTCACCACCCAAGAAACTTTGATTAACGCTAACACTGCAAAGGAGTGGTTTCTTCGAAACACAAACGCCAGCGAAAAAGATATTTCAAAGCATTTTGTTGCGATTTCGACCAACGAGGAAGCCTGTCGGAAATTTGGAATACCACCAGAAAATATGTTCCACTTCTGGAATTGGGTCGGCGGGCGATTTTCTCTTTGGAGTGCAATCGGTTTGGTTATCGCTCTTTACATTGGTTTCGAGAATTTCGAAAGTTTGCTCGAAGGAGCCTTCCTTGTCGACAAACATTTTCGAAACACGCCTTTGCATCAAAACATTCCAGTGCTTATGGGCTTGCTTTCGGTTTGGTACAATAACTTTTGGAATTTCAATTCGCAAGCAATTATTCCATACGATTTAAATTTACGCCTACTTCCCGATTACTTACAACAATTGATAATGGAAAGTAACGGAAAGAGAATCGACAAAGAGGGAAACGTAGTCAACTATCCAACAAGCCCAATCATTTGGGGAAAAGTCGGAACCGATTGCCAACATTCCTTCTTTCAATTGCTACATCAAGGCACTCAAATCGTTCCAATCGATTTTCTTGCCCCAGTCGAGCCTTTTCATTCGTTGGATAATCACCACAATGTGCTTATCTCAAACTTGATTGCTCAATCAGAAGCATTAATGCAAGGCAAATCTAAAGAGGAAGCAGAAATTGAACTTGACAGTACCAACCTCGACCCGCTTGACAAAATTGAACTTCTTCCCCACAAGGTTTTCCCAGGTAACCGACCTTCCACAACGATTTTCTATCGAAGACTTTCGCCTAAAACTCTTGGTTCTTTGCTCGCTTTCTACGAGCATCGAGTTTTTGTCGAAGGAATTATTTGGAACATCAATTCGTTCGACCAGTGGGGCGTCGAACTTGGTAAACAACTTGCAAAAAAAGTACTTCAATACATCGAGTCGAAAAAAATTGACGATACGGTCAATCCTTCGACAAGAAAACTAATTGAATATTATTTAAAAAATCGTAAGATGTAATATGTATCAATTCATTCTACTTGGATTATTTTCATACTTGCTTGGTTCAATACCTTTTGCTTACATTTTTGTTAAGTTAATTTCAAAGAAAAACATTTTAAAAGAAGGAAGTGGAAACGTTGGAGCATTCAATGCTTACGACACCACCAAAAATATTGCTCTTGCAATTTTAGTGTTTCTTTTCGATTTCTTTAAGGGCTTTGTGCCGATTTTGGTTTCAAATAAATTTTTTCCCCAAAACGACTTTTCGATGCTTATTGCTGGATGTAGTGCTGTTTTAGGGCATAACTATAGCATTTTCCTTCTTTTCAAGGGAGGAAAGGGACTTGCCACAAGTTTTGGTGTACTTTTTTTGGTCCAACCAATTGTTTCGTTCATCTGGTTTATCTTTTGGCTAATCATCTACAATTTTATTAAAAAGGATATGGATTTTGCCAACCCAATTGCAACAATTCTAACTCCATTTGCATCGTTTCTAATACCAGAGAGTTTCGTTTACCAATCCGCTTTCTATCCTTTTGAATCCAAGATTGTTTTGTTTATTGCTGTTGGCATTATTGCATTAATTATTGTTTCCAAGTATACACATATCGTTTTGTCCAGTACCAAAAAAAAGTAAATTTTTCTTAATTTTAATTTTTTTAGAAAATCCGAGGGAAAAATGGAATTGTATCTTGACACTGCAAATTTAGAACAAATCAAAGAAGTTGCAGAAATGGGAATTATTAGGGGGGTTACAACGAATCCCTCTCTTCTGGCAAAAGAAGACCCAACGGTAGACTTCAAACAAAGAATAATTGAAATTCATAGATTAGTCGGTGGACACGTCTCCGTCGAAGTGATTTCCACAGACAAAGACGGAATGGTTCGAGAAGCAGAGGAAATCATCGAATGGTTCCCCGAGGCAACTATTAAAATCCCAATGATACCCCAAGGGCTTGCTGCTGTCAAGGAACTTTCGGCACGTGGTATACCAACAAATGTAACTTTAATCTTTTCTGCGACGCAAGCGATTGCTGCACAACAAGCAGGAGCCTCCTATGTTTCGATTTTCCTTGGGCGATTGGATGATATTGCATACGATGGAATTGCTGTATTGAACGATATTTGCGAAATCTGGGACGTACAAGGTTATGATTCGCTTATAATTGCTGCTTCGATACGCAATCCATTGCACATTGTCGAATCTGCACGTGCTGGCGCCGACATCGCCACCGTACCGTACAATGTGCTTATGCAATCCTTGAAAAATCCTTTAACTGATATTGGCTTGGAAAAATTTATCAAAGACTACGACCGTTATCTTACCGAACGACAAAAGTCGATGTTGATATAAGTTACCAACCTCGTCCAAAGGAAGTTGGTAATTTCAATCAACTTTCGTACTTCTTAAAAAGTAACGTCTTTGAATTCGTCGAGCAATTCAAGTTGTCGCTGGGCTTTTCTGTCGAGCGGGTCGAGTTCCAACGCTTTACGGTAGGCTAACTTCGCTTCGTATTTCTTTCCAAGATAAAGATAGGCATCTCCAAGCAGGGCGTATGCTGCCGCAGAATCTGGTGTCTTCTCGATTATTTTGGTGAAATTATCAACTGCTTCCTCGTAGTTTCCTAATCGTAGATTTGTAACCCCAAGGTGATGGTAGGCAATATAGAAGTTTGGATTTTTTTCGATTACTGCTTTATAATGTTCGCGTGCCTCTCGAAGATGTCCATAATGGTAGTTTAAAATACCAAGCCAATAGCGAGCCATAAGGAAGTTCGGGTCCAATTCCAAAACGGTTTTCATTGTTTCAATCGCTTTACGAATGCGAACTTGACGGTAGTAAGCAAGAGCGAGCTCGTATCGGGCTGTTGGGAACTGGGGCAAAAGTTCAACAGCCTTTTCAAGATACTTGACCGCTTGGTCGAGGTCCCCAATTCGATAGTAAACATTTCCGCAGTGCTTGTAAACTATCCCACGCTGTGGGTCGCGTTCAATTACTTTTTTGTAATATTCAATGGCTTTGAAATATTGCCCCTCCGTTTCTGCTTGATAAGCAGAAAGGATATCGGGGTCGTCCGAATCTAATCTTTGAAATTCACTCATATTTCACCCTAAAATTTTAGTGGAACAGGTTTCTCACCAGAATAATCATAAAATCCACGTCCAGACTTTCGTCCAAGGTGACCAGCAGCTACCAACTTCTTCAAAAGCGGGGCTGGACGGAATCTTGGGTCTCCAAGGTCCTGGTGCAACACATTCATAATCGCAAGCGTAGTGTCCAATCCAATTAAGTCGGCAAGAGCAAGTGGTCCCATCGGGTGGGAAAAGCCCAATTTAGCTACTTCGTCAATACCATCAACTGTTCCAATGTTTTCCATAAGTGCCCAAATTGCTTCATTGATAAATGGCATTAAAATTCGATTGGCAATAAAGCCAGGATAATCGTTTGCCAATACGGGAACCTTCCCAAGTTTTTCCGCCAGAGATTTAACAATTTCGTATGTTTCATCGCTTGTAGAAAGCCCTCGGATAACTTCAACTAAACGCATCATCGGCACTGGGTTCATAAAGTGCATACCAATAACTTTGTTTGGGCGCTTGGTTTTCGAAGCAATTTCTGTAATTGAAATTGTCGAGGTGTTTGTAGCAAGTATCACTTCTGGTCGAACCAGGGAGTCCAAATCGGCAAAAACTTTGAATTTCAACTCCTTGTTTTCGCTAATTGCCTCGACAACGAAGTCGCAATCGGCACCATCGTTGAAGTTTGTCGTGGGCGTGATTCTTGCAAGCGTTTCCTTCATTTGGTCTTCAGTTATCGTCCCTTTCTTAAGTTGTCGACCAAGGTTTTTCTCGATTGTGGACATTCCGTTTTTCAAGGCTGGCTCGAAAGCGTCGCAGAGAACAACATTGTAACCAAATTGTGCAAAAGTATGGGCAATACCGTTGCCCATTGTTCCAGCACCAAGCACAAAAACTTTT
This sequence comes from Candidatus Kapaibacterium sp., assembly GCA_013414795.1. Lineage (GTDB taxonomy): Bacteria > Bacteroidota > Ignavibacteria > Kapaibacteriales > UBA2268 > Naka2016. The sequence goes on along the minus strand of CP058732.1, from coordinate 484,500 downwards.
TTAATTTCCATTTAACAACTCTTTTTAAAATACAACATTCTTGGATTTACAATGTAAAAAAAATTTTTAAAATAATTTAAAACAAAACTTATACAGACTTTTTTCTCCTCTTTTCAAATTGTCAATTTATACTAATGAGCGTCGAACCAACTATCTCCAATACCGATGTCCACAACCACGGGCACTTCTCCAAGGCTCAATGAATTTTGCATCTCTTCACGAACAATCTGTTGTACTAATTCCAACTCATTTTCTGGTACTTCGAAAAGTAATTCGTCGTGAATTTGCAAAATCATCATTGTTCGAAGTTTCCTTTCTTTAAATCTTTTGTGTATGCCAATCATCGCAATTTTCATCATATCTGCTGCTGTTCCTTGAATTGGAAGATTGATTGCTGCTCGTTCGTCTGCACTGCGTAAATTTCTATTTTGACTGTTGATGTTTGGGAAATACCGCCGTCGCCCGCAAAGCGTTTCAGCATAGCCTTTTTTCTGTGTTGTGGCAATCGTATCCTCGACATATTTCTTTATGCCAGGGTATTTGTTCAAATAGTCATCAATTATTTTTTGGGCCTCGGTTCTGCCAATTCCAAGTCTTTGCGACAAACCATAGGCTCCCAGTCCGTAAAGAATTCCAAAGTTCACTGTTTTTGCCACTCTTCTCATTCCTGCGTCTACCTCTTCAATTGGTTTGTTGAAAAGCAGAGAGGCAGTTGCCGAATGGATATCGAGTCCCTTTTTAAATGCATCGATTAGATTGGGGTCGCCAGAGATATATGCGATTATACGAAGTTCAATTTGAGAATAATCTGCGGAAAGAATTTTCCACCCCTTTTGCTGTGGGACAAATGCCTTGCGAATTTCTTTCCCAAATTCACCTCGAACAGGAATGTTTTGCAAGTTTGGGTCGGTCGAGGAAAGCCTTCCAGTGCTTGCGATTGTCTGGTTGAATGTTGAGTGTATACGGCCAGTTTTTGGATAGATCAATTCGGGCAAAGCGTCGACGTATGTAGAAAGCAACTTTGTTCTTTGGCGATACTCGAGTATATCGCCAGCGATAGGATAACTTTCCGCTAGTTGCGTTAGAACGCTTACGTCGGTGCTATATCCAGTTTTTGTCCTGGCAATCACTGGAAGTTGCATTTTTTCAAAAAGGATTTGTCCAAGTTGTTTTGGCGAATCCAGATTGAACCGAACACCAGCCTCTTTGAAAATTTTTTCTTTTAATTCTTCAACCTCCCTATTTAATGTTATTGAAATACTCGATAATATCTCTTTGCTTACGAAAACCCCGTTGTGCTCCATTTCGCAAAGAACTTCAATCAAAGGGAATTCAATTTCCTCGCCAAGTTGGATAAGATTTTCCTTTATCAATTCTTCTTTTAATATTTTCGCCAGGCGAAAGGAAATGTCGGCATCCTCGCAGGCATAATTCGAAATTTCTTCTGGGCTCAACTCTCGCATTGAAATTTGATTGCTCTTTTTTTCTCCAATCAGACTGGTTATTGAAATTGGTGTATAGTTCAGCCATTTCTTCGCAAGAGCATCCAGATTGTGCTGTTCGTCGGGATTCAGCAAATAACTTGCAACCATTGTATCGAACTTGATTGGGGAAAGATTAACTCCATATCGCTTTAAAATAAATGCGTCGAACTTAACATTCTGCCCAATTTTTTCGATTTTGGGATTTTCCAAAATTGGTTTCAATTTGGCTAATACGAAACTCGCTGGGAACCCAAGTTTTTTATCGTATATTTCAGAAGAATTTTCTTTTTTGGTTGAATTCACATCATCTGATGTTTCGAATAAAGTTAACTCTTGTGTTTCTGAACTTCCTTTATGTGGAGAAATAATAACCTCCTCGGGCTTGCCGTAAACGGGAATGTAATACCCCTCGAATTCCCTGAATGATATGCTAATGCCAACGAGTTCACAATACAACTTGTCGAGCGAACTGGTCTCGGTGTCGATTGCAAAAGCATTGACTTTGCTCAGTATTTCAATCAATTTGTCGAATTTCTCAATGCTGTCCACTAACGTGTAATTAACATTTTCAGATTTGAAGTTTGTGGTTTCATCCTCTTTGGAAGTAGAAGGAAGTTGCTCGCTATTAAATTCAAAGTCGTAAATCTTTCCAATTCGCTCTCTTAATGCTTTGAAATTTAGCAAATTGAATAACTTATCCAATCGTTCGAAATTTGGCTTTTGATATGCTAATTCCTCAATGTTAACTTCGACATCTGCGTCGGTTTTAATCGTAACCAACTGCTTCGACAAAAATGCTTCCTCTCGATGCTCTTCCAGTTTCTTTCTAATAGACTCTTTGGGAATTTCATCTAATTTTTCATAAAGGTTTTCTAAACTTCCGAACTGTTGAACAAGTGGAATTGCGGTCTTTTCGCCAAGTCCCTTCACACCCGGCACGTTGTCGACCGCATCCCCAATGATTGCCAGAACATCGACGATCTGTTCCGGCGGTACTCCAAACTTTTCGATAACTTTCTCTTTTGTAACAATTTCGAGCCCATCGATTACATTTTTCCCCGTTTTGTAAAGAATTACTTTCTCATCGACAAGTTGATAATAATCTTTATCGTTTGTAACGCATACAACTTGGTACCCTTCTTTCGAAAGTCTCTTTGCAAGAGTTCCGATTATGTCGTCTGCTTCCAGGCCCGAGATTTCAATTCGCTTGATGTTGAAAGCGTCCAGCAATTCCTTTATTCTTTGCAGTTGGGGCACCAAATCTTCGGGGAATGCCTCGCGGTTCGCCTTGTATTCTTTGTAAATTTCGTGGCGGAAAGTCGGCTCGCAACTATCAAACACAACAGCAATATATTCCGGTTTCTCCTTTTCAATCAAACTTACAAGGATATTCGCAAAGGCAAAAACTGCATAGGTTGGTTCGTTCGTAACTGCGGATCTCAATCCCGAACGGCTCATTGCGTGGTAAGCCCGAAATACCAACGACATTCCATCAATAAGATAAACCTTTTTCCCACCGCCCGCAACTTTTTCCATATTCAAACCATTTCTAATTAAATCTAATTTTCAAAAATAGAAAAAACCAAGATTTGTTGTAAATGAAAATTCTTTTACACCCCCAACGCAAAATTTTTTCATTTGCATATTTCAAAAATTATTTATAATTTGAAATCAATTAAAGTCGGGTTTATTATGTTGATTGTAGACGACATATTAGCCGAGAATATCCAGAAGATACGGTCGATACCTATGCTTATTCCATTCAGAGAGAGAGAGAGAGCACCTCAACTCGGAGGAAATGGTCTGAATATATATTCCTATGGCAGAGATGTTCCCAATGCCGTGGACCACCAGAAGGGGAAGAAAGAAGTTGATATGCGTTCGACTTAAATCCAATTCCGCTCTTTGACAATTTGTAAAAAAACCTTAAAACAATTATTTTTGTTTAACAATAAGGAGAAATTAAAATGAAAAAATATATTTTTCTTTTGGTTGCAACAATAATTCTTGGCTTAGTAGCAGGGAACAAAGCCAGCGGACAAGTTGGTTGTGAAGTATGTGTTTCTCCATTGCCGGGATCGTGCTACGAATTAACATTTAGTATTCCTGGTTGTTGCGATAGTTTGACTGCTGTATTCTGTTATGAATGTGGTGTTACACGACCTTCCATTACCTTATATGTGGCCGAAATATCATATTGTCCACAATGTGAAGATGCAGCCTGGGATTTTGTTCATCAATGGGCACTGGACAATATTGATAAACTCTGTGGTAGTTGGCCTTGCAATACACCACCACCCTTCGAGGTTTACTATACTGTACCTGTTTGTGCAGAGGTACAATGGAATGGGGCAACTGGTCGAGTTACAGTGCGTGCTCACCCTGGGTCTTGCGACAAACGCTGTACCGAAAAATATGAGTGGTGCCGCGATTACTCCACAACCCCACCTACTACACAACGTCGATTAGTGGAAAGGTATCCAAGTGGAAACGGTACTTGTGAGTATTTCCCTTATGGTAATGCCCCTGGGACCCCACCGGAGTACCAATATGACCCAAACATAAATTGGCGATTGGAATGTGTTAGAAATCTTGCAAAGCCAACTTGCCCACAATATCCCTAATTTTTTTGCATATTTTTAAAAAAATTGGAGATGAAATGTTTCGGCAAAAACGAATAATTCTTTTCCAAATCTTATCTGGTTTGTGGATTGGCTCTTGCCAATCCACGGCCCGAATTATTTCCATTTTATTCGCAGTTTTTCTTTTATACCTTTTGTCCCCTACAAGTTCAAACTCTGAAACTTTTAATTTAACACCTCTTTCCTTTAATTTTAATGGTGCAACCGCTTGTGGGAATATTATTATTTGTTATGGAAATATGGGGCAATATTTTATTTCAACAAATCGAGGCATCAGTTGGGAACAAAAAAGCATAGGCGAATTTGATGAAATATATAAAATTGTGAATTTTAACGATACTTTATGGGGAATTACTTCCGCAAATACTATAATTATATCCTCGGATTGTGGAAACACATGGGAAGAGAATATAATTCCACTTGATAGTGGCGATATGTTAACAAATATCCTTGTCACAGATTTTGGTATCTATATAAGAACTAAAACGACTTTACAACTTTTTGATAAAGGCTTAAAAAAGACCAACGAAATTAAAGATGAAATTTTATATGTGTCAGAAAACCAATATATTGACCCTGGACTACCTTATTCATTCAGTGAATTTGATATGAACAATTTCTTTTTTGTATATGAAAAATTAATAGTTGAATGCGAAAATTTAGCCGATAAAGGATTTTTGCTCGTTGATAAGAACCTATCTTCCTACAAAGTAATCGACCTTCGGGATAAAATTATTCAAAATCGTAAAAAATATGGTTTTTACCCACCAAATTTTTATGGTATTACAAATTTACATTATTTTAAGGGACAACCAATTCTTCAAATCAATGGTAATCTTTACTTTATCGACAGTACTTTTGCACATTACCAATATTTCTTCCAAGACACTCTTTTTATGAATACAGAAACCAACCCCTCCAGTCCAAAGTGGTATGAATTTGGAAATCCCTTTACCTATTTTTTCCACAACGACAGTCTATACATGTTATTTTTAAAAAGTAACGACCTTTCAAACAAGAAATACAACATTTTTGGGATTAAAAAGTATATTTCCAACCCTGACACATTTGTCCAAGTTGGAAATAGTTTCATTGATACCTACTATACTCACTATTATGATTTTTACAATAAAAAATACGGAATTGTAAACAACGTAAGTTTTAAAATGTTTAGTATGTGGCCATACCTTTTATTTGATTCACTCTTAATATTCCCAAAAGAAAATAGAACTTTAGTAATCACAAGAAATTTCGGAAACGATTGGGAATTAATCTCATATTTGAGAGGAAAACCAAGATTAATAATAAACGATTCAATTTACTTCTTTATTAATCACTGGGGTAATGACGAAATTACTGAAATTTATAAAACTTCTGACGGTGGATTGTCATTTATTCCGGCAAAAAATTTCAGGGAAGGTTACAAATCGGCAAAGGATATCCCATATAGTACTTTTTCACTGTTTTACATTGATAGAAATGGTAAAGGATTCGCAAAAGGACATCAACGGTGGGACCCGCAAATACTCACAATCTCCGATGATGCTTGGGATTCCTTTGATTCTAAAATTTTAGAAAATTTTAAACTCCTCAGTTATCAATTTAATGGCTTTTCGGTCGAACAATTTACCTCAAATGTTTCAAAATTTAATAACTTTTATTTTTTTACAAAAAGCGATACAATTTCACAATGGTGGAACATAGGTTACCGAACTTGGGTTTGTTATCTTGATACTTCTTTTAACAATTATAATGAAAAATTGGTTGATACACTTTCTGCAGCCTTGTATATTTTACCTCAAAACCTCTATGAGTTTATCGCCTTTTCCTATGTAAATAATCCACTAAATTATAGAGACTTCCATTTTGAAATTAAAAAATACCAAAAATTCGATTCAGTTTTCATTTTTAAAACTCTGCATCGTTTGAACGTTAATTCTTACATTAACCAAATCTACGACCACAACCCAGATTCTGTGTTCATAACTTTCAAGGAACCCGACAAAGTTTATCTTTACGACAGAACACGCGATACTTTACAACTTCTCTGGCAACCGGAAACCGACGATGCTCAAAATCCATTACTTATGGTCATCTCCGACAGATTTTACATTGTTGGGAAGGGGCTGTTTTTGGAAAATACCGATAGAAGCGATTTAACACAGTGGCGGGAAGGCAAGTGGGACTATGGCAAGCCAAATTTCGAAAGCGTCATCTTCAAGGGCAATGTTGCAATCGCTGGGCTTAGCGATTCGCTCCGTCCTTTCAACTACTACAAGATAACATTGAAAAAGGAAGCGCCGACAACTGTTGAAAACGAAGTCGAGAAGAGGTACTACACGACGAAGTTCTGGGCGTCGGAGCCATATCCACAGCCAGCGGGCGTACCTGTCAAAGCACACATTGCCTGGGACGGCAGTTTCGATGTCGGCGAAGCAATCGACGGGGTGTACGACTCTATGGGACGCAAGGTTGAAGGCAAGGAGCGGATACGGGTAACACTTCGGGACAAAGGCTACGGCGAACTGGAATGGGAATGCAGTGGAGTGCCCGCTGGCGTCTACTTCATCCTTTTGCGTTGGGCTGGCGGAAGCGAATCCGTCCCCGTCGTTGTGGAGTAGGATTTTTCAAAGAATTTTATTTTCATTTGCATATTTCAAAAAATATTTATAACTTGCGAGCAATTAAAGTCGAGAATATTATGTTGATTGTAGACGACATATTAGCCGAGAATATCCAGAAGATACGGTCGATACCTATGCTTATTCCATTCAGAGAGAGAGAGAGAGCACCTCAACTCGGAGGAAATGGTCTGAATATATATTCCTATGGCAGAGATGTTCCCAATGCCGTGGACCACCAGAAGGGGAAAAAACCAAGGACTTATACTGTACATAATTCCAAATCTCGTTCTTTGAAATTTGTTATTGTAAAAATTCTTTTAAACAAATATTTTTGTTAAATCAATAAGGAGAAATTAAAATGAAAAAATATATTTTTCTTTTGGTTGCAACAATAATACTTGGCTTTGTAGCAGGGAACAAAGCCAGGGCAGATTGTCCACTTGGCTGGGATGAAGCAACAATCATTCAACCATACATCGGCGATTGTAGAATCAAAATTGTTTATTGTTACAAATGCGGGGTTACCGGGGCTGATCCATCTAATATTAAAATTACTTTTTATGGTTGGGATAACCCAGAAAGCCCTGATTGCATAGGAGAAAAACCTTTTGAAATAGTTTGGGAAGCAATCCGCCAAAGTTACTTTAACAAATGCCAAATACCAGATTGTAACACCGGAAATACTTTACGAGTTGTTGTTGAATATCCTATATGCGCCAAAATAATCAATCTGGGCTATACCTCGATTGAGATACCTTGCAGTTTCAATTATTATTGTCAATTTGTTATGAATATATGTTATTCAGGGAATGGGCAATATCAATCTTCTTGTGAGGGTTGGCAAACTTATGGCGACCCAAATAGTTGTTTACCACAAAGACCGCCACTGCCGCCGCCTGGTTATGAGTCGGACTGTTTTATTAAATATGAATGCAAATGTCCATAGAATCAAAAACTTTCGGGGACAGTTATTGTCCCTATTATTTATGTTTATTTTCTAATAATAAAGTAGGTGAACTAATGAAAAAAATAATTTTACAAAAATTCTTATTAACATCAACATTTTTAATCTTGTGCCTTTCGTATGCAAATTCCAACGATAAGTTCCCTTTCCAAATTGAGCGAATTAGTACAGACTACAACGGTGTTGCTTATAATGGAAAAAATCTGCTTGCTTACGGAAAATATGGAGTAATAACATATTCGACAGATAAAGGGGAAACCTGGAATCAAATTTGTCTTGGGGATAAACTTGATATTTTGAAAATCATCGAAATAGATGGCAATTTCTACGCGCTTACTCCATTCTCGATTTTGAAAAGCACTGACAATGGCTTAAACTGGACTCAGCGCCAATTTTTCGAAGACCAAACTTTTAGAGATTTCACTACCGATGGTAAATTCTTTTACATAATTAGTGAAAGTGCCATCTTGCGAATTGATGTTCTTTTCCAAGGCAACCTTGAACCTATTTACCAATTCGAGTTTGCTTCTCTTAATGAAATTGTGTATTTAGAAAATTACCTCTTTTGCATCGAAAGTTGGTACTACATTTACAAGATAAATCTTGAAACTAAGGAAAGCATTATAATAGACCTTCATCAAACAGTTTTAAAGGGGGATAGTTTAGTTCGTGATATTTCCCATTTGAAAGTTTTTGGTTCCAAAATATTTGTGTTAGCCGAGAATATTTTCCAAAACTTTTTAGCGGCAAACAACCCTGAATACGCCGATGATAATATCCGTCATTGTGTTTTACAATCATCGGATTTGGGAGAAAATTGGGATATTGCTACTCGAAACATTCGTTTGACAAAAGAATATCAAATAATCGACGATACCATCTATTTCTTAACTCATAAATGTTGGATGGATACTTCCAATTACCAATACTATTACACAATAAGATATTTCAAAATCGATTCCACTGGAAAAGAACAAGAAATCAATAGAGATGAACTTCTCGACAGAAGAATAGTTGTTTATATGGGGCAGTATCACCCTTCAGACATTTCTATACCTAATACCTTCCGGGTAAATATGTTCATTAAACTTGACAAAGAAACAATAATCGCTGTTGGGCCAAATAAAACAATTTTAAGGTCGAAAAACAACGGGTTAAACTGGGAATTGGTAAGTTACTTCAAACCAATAGTTGAGCAAAAAAAGGAAGTCAAATTTTTTTCGAAAGATACAATTCTGGTTTTAACCACTATAAGACCATTTATTTATGTTTCTTTCAACAAAGGCGCAACTTTTCTACCACCAAAAAGGACAATCGAAAACTTCCCAAAACGTGCCAACCAAATAATTGTTTGGGACGACGGAACGTTTGCTTTGGTTAATACCTTGTTTTTTTCGCATACAATAAAGAAGGATAATTATAGTTACACTATTGTTTACGATTCTCTATTGTTTGAAATATCTTTTTCAAAAGATTTTGGTCAAAGTTTTTCTAAAAAGATTTTTAAACGAGATTATTTTTTATACAATGATTCCTTACAATTTGAAATTGTATCCAAAAAAGTTTATGGCAATTCTGTATTGATTACTTTCAGTGCTTTCATTAAAAAACAAATTGATACCACAGTCGATTCATATTGTTACTTTTTTGATAAATCTTTCAACGTACTCGATTCTTTAGTTTTCCAGAAAGTTTTTCTACGTTTTCTTAATCACTTATTTGTTGATTCAACTACTTTTTTAATTATAAAACCTTTTCTTCTTCGAACTTTCGATTTCGGAAAAAATTGGGACACTTTGTATACTTTTCATAGCGACGAAAGTGGTTTAAGTTTTAACTTTTATTACAAAAACTATTTGTTAATTAACAAATATATCAACCCCCAACCTGGAAAATTTATTGAAAAACTTCTAATACTTAACTTAAATAATTTTAGTTTGGATTCGATAGAAACTTATCCTTTCCCTATGAGTTTCTTTATTTATAATGATACAATTTTTGGATTTTTATACCGCAAGCCTATTCTTTATTTCTTCCCTTCCGGAATAGAAAACCTTCGAAATTATGATTCGATCGATGTCGCTCAACTGCTTAATTACGAGGACTCTTATATTGATAATATAACAAGCGGAAACGGATTCGGAATTTGCCACATTCTCAAATATGTTGGTAGTTTACTATTTTCAAACTATTTTGAACTTAACCTTGCAAAGATAGTTTATGAGAAGCCTAAATACTTGCCAGTAGAATCAAAGAAAAACAACGACTTCGTGGGTTTGTACTACACCCCGCCCTACCCACTTCCTGCACGCAACGCCGTTCGAACAAAGATTTATTGTAGTGAAGTTTCCAACCTTTTGCAGGCTATCGATGGGGTGTACGACTCGATGGGACGCAAGGTTGAAGGCAAGGAGCGGATACGGGTAACCCTTCGGGACAAAGGCTACGGCGAACTGGAATGGGAATGCAGTGGAGTACCCTCTGGTGTCTACTTCATTCTTTTGCGTTGGGCTGGCGGAAGCGAATCCGTCCCTGTGGTTGTGGAGTAGGATTTTGCAAAGAATTTTATTTTCTTTGGATATTTGAAAAATTAATTTATAACTTGCAAGCAATTAAAGTCGAGAATATTATGTTGATATTAGGCGACATAGTAGCCGAGAATATCCAGAAGATACAGCCGATATCTATGCTTATTCCATTCAGAGAGAGAGCACATCAACTCGGAGGAAATGGTCTGAATATAGATTCCTATGGCACAGATGTTCCCAATGCCGCGGACCACCAGAAGGGGAGGAGAAGAAGTTGAAAAGCGTTCGACTTAAATCCACTTCCGCTCTTTGACAATTTGTAAAAAAACCTTAAAACAATTATTTTTGTTTAACAAAAGGGAGAAATTAAAATGAAAAAATATATTTTTCTTTCTGTTGTAACAATAATACTTGGCTTTGTAGCTGAGAACAAAGCCAGCGGACAATGTGAGGTTTGCCAACAACCGAATTTGTGCTATGTTTTGACATTTGATTTGCCAGATTGTCCTGGTATTCAAGCAGTAATCTGCTACACTTGTGCAGTAACTCATCTTCAAGCATATTTCCAAATTTATCTTAGGAACGTATGCTTGGGTATGGAAGACGAGGCTTATAATTACGCAAGGAATTGGGTTTTGAACAACTATGCAATGTTATGTGGAAGTACTCCCTGTGAAGTTGAGAGTGCGAAGTTAACTTTTACTCGGCCAATTTGTGGTAAAGTTGAATACGTCAACGGAAGGATAAACATTTACAAGGGCAATTGGGATTGTTACAAGCAATGTATAGAAGAATGGGAATGGTGTTGGTGCAATTGTGTACCTGGACAGTGTTGGGATGATAAATGCCCTAATCCGCACGTACATTGGGCCCCAATTTCATTTACTATCGAAGGCAATGGAAATTGCAAGCCATTACCTTATCCACCTTCTCAAGATTGTACTTTTATAAATTGGAGGGAATGTGGGCAGGAAGAATAAATCTTACAAGGGTATGCTTCTTTGGTGCATACCTTTGTTTTTCTTTTTAAATAAAACAATATCTTGCTTTGATTACGAATTAACCCCACTTAAAATTTCGTTTTACGGCGCTGCTTTTGCCAAAAATAATATCGTTGTTTATGGTGATTTTGGAAGTTATCTTATCTCATCGGATTTTGGAAAAAGTTGGAATCAAAGATTTGTGGGTGTCTATGACGAAATTAGGTCAATGGTTAGTTTCAAGGATACCCTTTTTGGGGTGATGTATAACGGGTATTTAATAATTTCAACTGATGGCGGATATAATTGGACTTTGAAGAAATTTGACTTGGAGGCTAGCGAAAGGTTTCTTAAAATACTTGTTACAGAAAACAACATATATATTAGAGGCTTACAAACTTTGTACAAATTGGATAGAAATGGAAAAATAGTAAAAAGTATAAAAAATTCTGTTTTCAAGCCAACTTTGAACAAATTAGTCGAAGGTAATCCCGATGAAGTGGTTAAACCTATCAATAATTATTTTGATGATGATATCTATTTATTCAACCGAAAAATATTGCTTAGCAGTGAAAGTTTTTTCGACAGTGGTTTCGTTGCTGTCGACACAAGTTTAGATAATTTTGAACTAGTAAATTTAATTGAAAAATTCCCTGGTTTTAAGGGTTACGAAGGGTTTTTAAAAGTTATGGACTTTAAGGAAACAAAAATTTTTCGAATTAATCAAAACTTATATACGACAGATTCGATTTTCTCAAAGTTTAATTATTTTTATAAAGATACCTTATTTATGAACTTCGATACATCGTATGAAGTTTATAAAAAATGGTTGTTCTATGGGTTTCCACATTTTTATTTTACTGTTAACGATACGCTTTACATTGCTAAAACTGACGATTCTATTAAATACGATACAATTGGTCCAAGCAAATATATAGCATATTATCAATTTAATATTTATTCTGTTAAAAAATACCTTTCTAACCCAAAAGATACGTTTGTTGCACAAGGTAACCCATTCTATGATGTGTATAATGGCTACTATTATATAAATGGTGAACTTGTTGACCCCTACTTATCGACACGGATTAATACACCTTCTTTGGCAGTAAACGACAGTTTTTGGGTATTTACGAGTAGAAATAAATTTTTGTTTATTACAACAGACAAGGGTTATAATTGGCGATTAATTTCATATTTAGCAGGAGTTCCAAGAGTAATTTTAAACGACACAACATTCTTTTTTGTTTTACAAGATAAAGAGATTACCGAGGTTAATCGAACAACAGACGGGGGGATAACTTTTCTACCCTCGAAAAACTTTCTGGAAGGTTATACCAATAGAATACCAATAACTTGTTTCTACACTTTGCCATATTTTTTTATTGATTCAACAGGGCGTGGTTTTCTTAAAGGCTTAAATAAGCATGAACAATGTAACAGAATTTATCATACTTATAATTTTTGGGAATCATATCACTATATAAAGGATAAATTTCTTAGTGTTGGAACATATTCCCCTTATAAAGAATGTAATTCATCCAACATAGTTAGGATTGGTAATTTTTATTTTGTTGCAGCAAATTGCGATCCCTTTTCTCAAAATCAACCATATTATTCTAGATTTATCGTCCTTGATACCTCTTTGTTAAATGGAAGAGAAATCATCTTAAACTGGGGTTTAAGGATTTTGCATTTATTACCAAGCAATTCGGGAAAAAACTTCATTTGCTTTACCTTGGTTCAAGATACAACGAACCTAACCAAAGAATCGTTCGAAATTCGTTTAACAAATGATACCGGCAAAACTTTTTTGACACTCCATCGAATAGTTGATTCCTTTGGTGAAATCCTCCAATTTTATCAGCACAATTCCGATAGCGTATTTTTTACAACTTCATTTCCTGACCGACTCTATCTTTACGACCGTATAAACAACCAATTGAAAATCCTTTGGAGTGACGAAGGATCCGCATACTATCCCCTTCTTATGGTCATCTCCGACAGATTTTACATTGTTGGGAAGGGACTGTTCCTGGAAAATACAGATAGAAGCGACTTGACCCAGTGGCGGGAAGGCAAGTGGGACTATGGCAAGCCAAATTTCGAAAGCGTCATCTTCAAGGGCAATGTTGCAATCGCTGGGCTGAGCGATTCGCTCCGTCCATTCAACTACTACAAGATAACATTAAAGAAGGAAACGCCGACAACAGTTGAAAGCCAGGTCGAGAAGAGGTACTACACGACGAAGTTCTGGGCGTCGGAGCCGTATCCACAGCCAGCGGGCGTACCTGTCAAAGCGCGCATTGCCTGGGACGGCAGTTTCGATGTCGGCGAAGCAATCGACGGGGTGTACGACTCGATGGGACGCAAGGTTGAAGGCAAGGAGCGGATACGGGTAACACTTCGGGACAAAGGTTACGGCGAACTGGAATGGGAATGCAGTGGAGTGCCCTCTGGCGTCTACTTCATTCTCTTGCGTTGGGCTGGCGGAAGCGAATCCGTCCCCGTCGTCGTGGAGTAGGATTTTGCAAAGAATTTTATTTTCTTTGGATATTTGAAAAATTAATTTATAACTTGCAAGCAATTAAAGTCGGGTTTATTATGTTGATATTAGACGACATAGTAGCCGAGAATATCCAGAAGATACAGCCGATACCTATGCTTATTCCATTCAGAGAGAGAGAGCACATCAACTCGGAGGAAATGGTCTGAATATATATTCCTATGGCAGAGATGTTCCCAATGCCGTGGACCACCAGAAGGGGGAGGAGAAGAAGGTAAAGTTAATTAATTCATAATTAATTAAGTTTGCTATAGAGTAACTTATTTTGAATTTTAAAATTAATTTTGAAAAATTTTAAATCGTTATGGGTGCTACTATGAAAATGATATTTGTAAACAAGAAAAGTAAGAAGAATACAGATGTCAAGATGTTAATAATCCTAATGATGTTGATAGTTCAAAATTTGCGGTTATATTCTTTTGACTTCGACCTAACCCCAATGAATATTCATTTTTACGGTGCTACGGTATTTAAAGACAAAATTTTTGTGTATGGTTCCAATGGTTCTTATTTGCTTTCAACAGATTTTGGCAAAAGTTGGCAAGAATATTCCGCGCATCCATACGGGAATATTCTTCACATAACGAGTTACAAAGATACTCTGTGGGGTGTTTTAGACTGTGGGATTGTAATTTTTTCATTCGATGAAGGAAATAATTGGTTTAAGAAAGAGATAACACTCGAGCCCGATGAACAACTCTATTACATTTTGCCAACCGTGGATTGTTTATTTATTCGCTCTAATAAAGGATTATATAAATTTGATAAAAATTTGCAATTAATTAATAGTATTAAGGATACCCTTTTGTATATAAATAACTATATTATTAATGATTTTAGTGAAAACCCAATACCCACCTTCAAAGATGGTATCTATTATTCACACAATGAGATTTTTAAGTTTAAGAGAGATTTATTGTTTTTATCAGGAAAATATTATCGTGGCCTCATTCTAATAGATTATGATTTGAACAAATTAGACACCTTGCCAACTAATCGATACATTAACACACAAAATTATGAAATGATAAATTACTTATTTCCTTTTGATAGTATATTAATAATTTCAACAAATGCCCGAACCATATTCAAAACAGAGGATGTGCATTCAAGATGGGACTTCTTATTTGTTGACACCGCCTTTTTAAATAACAATGACCCAAATCAGTGGAGTAAATGGCCCTGGCGAGAATATCAAGATGAATATTTCTTTTGGAACAATAAACTTTTTATGGTGATAAATTTTGCATCTGATGGTAAATATATTCCTAGTGAATTATCGATAAATGATTTTGAGCTTAGTCCTATAAAATTATATTTTAAGGAATACATTAAAGATGAAACAGACAGATTCTGTGATTTTGTAAAATTTAGAAATCATTTTAACGATAGAAGCATTGCTTATGTACCTGGGATATATTTCCCTAGAGTCAATGCTACAAGATACCTATTTACTAAAAGAAAATCTTTTGTTGGTGATTCTATTGTAATTATTCCCGGATTGTATAAAACTATTATTCAATCCCGAGACGGTTGTTTTAATTGGAATTTGACATCTTGCAATGCAGCACATTTTCCCGAGCTAATTTTGAATGACTCTACCTTTATTTTCTTAAACAGATTACCATACTACAATAATACATCGGTTTCCTTCGACGGTGGAATTACTTTTCAACCAACTGAATTGTTGCTCGACACTCTTTATAGGAGAATTGCTGAGGTAGATTCCTTAGGAAATATAAAGAATATTGTCTATGAAAATTATGATACTGTAACCTTCTTTGCCATATTTAAACAGACAAGTGCTTTTTTCATTGATAGTTCGGGTAGAGGATTTTTTATTGGTACAAATGATGATTTTCGAGGTTATGCTTTATTAAATTTTGCTTATACTACTGATTACGGTAAACATTTTAAGTTTGATTCTTCTTTAAAAATCAGGACTTATACCAACCAACTTTTGCCACCAAAGGTTGAAAAACTTGATGGTAAGTATATTTTTCCTTTATTAGATTACGAGTATCCTGCTAAATGGTACCATACCAAAATTTACTTTTTAGATACTTCTTTTAAAAAAGTTGATAAAATAATAACACCCGAGTTTCAAATGGTTAACCAAGTTTTTCCTATAAATCACAGCCACTTAATTTTATTCACCATTGTTTGCGATTCAAGTAATCCTAAATATTATCAAAATTTTCAAATACGCGAATCTTTCGATAGCGGTAAAACAAGCACTGTTTTATTTTCGTTTGATAGAAACTTTGATCTAATGCAATATTATGTTCACAATAAGGACTCAATATTTTTTGTGGTCTCATATCCACACAGATTGTATTTATTTGAAGTCAAAAGTAAATCACTAAAATTGTTATACGAAGATTCAGTTGCAGAAAATATGTTACTTATGGTCATCTCCGACAGATTCTACATTGTTGGGAAGGGGCTGTTTTTGGAAAATACCGATAGAAGCGATTTAACACAGTGGCGGGAAGGCAAGTGGGACTATGGCAAGCCAAATTTCGAAAGCGTCATCTTCAAGGGCAATGTTGCAATCGCTGGGCTTAGCGATTCGCTTCGTCCATTCAACTACTACAAAATTACTCTCTGGAAGGAAACGCCGACAACAGTTGAAAGCGAAGTCGAGAAGAGGTACTACACGACGAAGTTCTGGGCGTCGGAGCCATATCCACAGCCAGCGGGCGTGCGTGTCAAAGCGCGCATTGCCTGGGACGGCAGTTTCGATGTCGGTGAAGCAATCGACGGGGTGTACGACTCGATGGGACGCAAGGTTGAAGGCAAGGAGAGGATACGGGTAACACTTCGGGACAAAGGCTACGGCGAACTGGAATGGGAATGCAGTGGGGTGCCCGCTGGCGTCTACTTCATCCTTTTGCGTTGGGCTGGCGGAAGCGAATCCGTCCCAATTGTCGTGGAGTAGGATTTTGCAAAGAATTTTATTTTCTTTGGATATTTGAAAAATTAATTTATAACTTGCGAGCAATTAAAGTCGGGTTTATTATGTTGATTGTAGACGACATATTAGCCGAGAATATCCAGAAGATACGGCAGATACCTATGCTTATTCCATTCAGAGAGAGAGAGCACATCAACTCGGAGTAAATGGTCTGAATATACATTCCTATTGCACAGATGTTCCCAATGCCGTGGACCACCAGAAGGAGAAGAAAGAAGTTGATATGCGTTCGACTTAAATCCAAATCCGCTCTTTGACAATTGTTGTTGTAAAAATTCTTTGGAAAATTTATTTTTGTATAACAAAAAGAAAGGGAAAAAATGAAAAAATATATTTTTCTTTTGGTTGCAACAATAATTCTTGGCTTTGTAGCAGGGAACAAAGCCAGGGCAGATTGTCCACCCGGATGGTTCGAGCATTGGAATCAGATAATATATCAATATGAAGTTAATGGAGTAGTTTATGTATGTAAAGTTTGGGTAAACTTCTGTTGCAGATGGAATCCAGAATTACAAAGGCCAGAAATAATTTTAAAAAATGTATATGTTGATAGAGATTACAGAAATTGTCTATTTTTCATATACTCCGATCAATTAAGATGGTATAATTTTCTAAGTTTTTTGTACCAACAAGTTGAAGCAATTACCCAATCGGATCCCAATTGCTATCCTCAATGTCCACCTTGTGGGGAATCAGAAAAGATTTTTTCTGTAATAAAAGCTAGCAATTGCATAAAATGGGTTAGCAAACCAGCCATAGTAACAAACGATGGGCATATTATCGAGTGGGCTTGGGGAATTGAATACTGTGATACTTCAAATTATTGTCTTTATACTTACTCCTGTTGTACTGATTGGGAGAAATCTCCACCAGAAACGCATATTGAGCTTATATCAGTCGAGGAATATGGTGCACCAGCCTGTCCAACAACTACTCCGGAGGTACCACCACCGGGAAAAACTTGGGAAGAGCCTTGGGAAACAGAATGCTTCGCAAATCCTTGTCAAAAAAGATGAAAAGCAAGGGGTGGGATATTCCCACCCCAAAACTAATAAAAAATTTAAAATTTAATAAATCAGGAGGTGTGTTATGAGAATTTTTAAGTCATTTTTTGTTTTTTTAATTCTTGTGGCAATAAACATTAATCTTCATTCTGAACTTGATATTATCAAAGGTTTTGAAAAGAATTTAATAGTGTATAAGTATGTTGGTATTGCCTCGAGCGGTAAATCAATACTTTTATGGGGTAACACCAATGAAGTGATTCGTTCTACCGATATGGGTAATAATTGGGAACGAAAAGTAATTTTAGATGATTATTCCATTGTTTGGCTTGAATATGTTGGTCAAAAATATGTTGGCTTTTTGAATAAACACTTTGCAATAGTTTCCAAAGACGAAGGGAGAACCTGGGAATTATTCGTATTGAACGAGCAAGAAACTATCTATCGAGGTTTTTGGTATAAAAACTATTTCTATTATATGACTGATAGCAAGTTTAAAATGCTCGACACAAATTTTAATCTTGTAAAAGAATTCAGTTATACAAAAGATACAAATTCTTATGAATTTGTTGTTGGAAACAATAAAATTATATATCCAATTGGAAACGGTAAAATTGGTTTGATTAATATTCAAAATAAAGAAACCAAAATAATCGATTTAAAACAGAATAATGTATGCACAGATTGCAACCTTCCATCTAAATTTCTATCTGACGATAATTATTTTTATTTTCTCGTTAAAAACTTTTATTACAGATACAATTTCGCCAACCAGAATTTTACTTTAATTGAAAAATTAAATAATCCAAATAGTTCTGCTTTTACACTTTGGAAAGGAAATTTATATCTGATTTATTCTTCTTGGACAAATGTTAATCTGGATAGCCTTATTTTCTTCAAATTGACACCAGGTAAAGAAAAACTAAATACTTCCAGTTTCGACCGAAGAGTTGTTAGATCTACATTTAGTAAATTAAAGTTTGTGGATGACAGCGTAGTTGTTGCCGTGGGGTATGGTAAGTTTGTTTGTTTTAGTAGCAACGGGGGTAAAACTTGGGCTGTTAAGTCCTTTGGTGCTTTTCCATTAACTTCCCAAAATTTATTCATTATCGATTCGTTAAATTTACGAGCAATAGACAATTACCACAATTTCTTTTATACAACAAATGGAGGAGTGACTTGGTTGCCAACAAAAAATTATCCCTACAAAATTTTGACTCAGTTCAATCCTTACCAGGAAATGTTTCATTATTTTTTTGATACACAAAACGGAATATCAGTTCAAAGAAAACAATTATCAACAGACTCAAATATAATAACAACTCGTGACAAAGGTGAAACTTTAAAGTTGGAACATAGCACTGACTTTAACTATTTAGAAGATTCATATTATACCGTTCCACTTGGTGATAAGCTACTCGTTTTTACGAACAATGCAATGTCGGATTATGGCATTTGGTTCATCGTTTGGGAATTGGATAAAAATTTTTCCTTCTATAAAAAATCTTACTCACTTTTTCGGCAAATTTTTAATCCCCAAAAAACCAAAAATTACATTGTTGGCTTTTCTATTGCAAGACCTAAAGGTGTAACCTATGGTGAACCTTCATATTGGATTATTAAATCAAGCAATCTTGGTTTAACTTGGGATTCCATTGAAGTTTTCAAAGAATATTGGTTAAATTCTCAATGGGACCTGTCAAACTTCAAAACCTGGGCAATCGGTGATGATATTTACCTTGATTTCAATTTATTTAACATTAATACTCAATCCTCTTTCGATGTTTTATACTATTTTAATCCAGAAACCAACGAGTTTACTTTGATAGAAACGGATACAACCGATTATGTCCCCTACGCTATCTTTAAGGTTGGGAACAAAGTATTTTATACAAAAAATCGATTTGATTTTACTAAAATATATTTTAAGATTTATGTTTTTGAAGATAAAATCCATTTTAAGGAGTTCGAAATTTCAAACGAGCAAGCAATACCTCTTACTGTTATACCCTCAAATTTTGACACTAATTTGTTTGCTTTATTTTTCATTGATACAACAGCTAATACTTCCTACACTTATCTAGTTAAAGAAGCAAATACCAGTTCTGTTGAAAGCCAGGTCGAGAAGAGGTACTACACGACGAAGTTCTGGGCGTCGGAGCCGTATCCACAGCCAGCGGGCGTGCGTGTCAAAGCGCGCATTGCCTGGGACGGCAGTTTCGATGTCGGCGAAGCAATCGACGGGGTGTACGACTCGATGGGACGCAAGGTTGAAGGCAAGGAGCGGATACGGGTAACACTTCGGGACAAAGGCTACGGCGAACTGGAATGGGAATGCAGTGGGGTGCCCTCTGGCGTCTACTTCATCCTTTTGCGTTGGGCTGGCGGAAGCGAATCCGTCCCAATTGTCGTGGAGTAGGATTTTGCAAAGAATTTTATTTTCATTTGCATATTTCAAAAAATATTTATAATTTGGGGGCAATTAAAGTCGAGAATATTATGTTGATTGTAGACAACATATTAGCCGAGAATATCCAGAAGATACATCTCTAAGATTGACATTAATAATTTGCTTCGAAAAAGTATTTTTGATAAAATACCAGTGTTTCTTTATAAGTAATGGTTTAGGATTTTTATTTACAAAAGATATTGTTTGTATGTAAACTGACTTTACTTTTCGTCTTAGTAAAGTTCTCATCTTTTTTGATGTTTTCTTGATAAATAGAACAACAAAGATATTAGAAAGTTCAAAGCAACCATTTTTCTTTTCGGTGAAACAAAACGAAACTAATCGATTTTATATATTATTGGATTTGCTTGGTGAATCCAAATGTTCGGATTGCGTCGGACGCAAGTTGTAAATTTTTTATTATAATAGCATATCAAAGCAAAAAATATATTAATTTATCGTTTTAACAATGTAAAAAATTGTAGGGGGTAAAAATGTTCAGAATCCTTCTCAAATCCTTGCCTACAACTAATTTTCTGGTAGTAATTTTAACCATTGTTTTTCAGTTGAGCCTCGCGAAAGCCCAATGGATTCAAACAAACGGTCCGTACGGTGGTATCGTAAAATGCATTAGTGTTTCTGGACCATATATCGTTGCGGGTACTGCTGGTAACGGCATTTTTCTTTCAACCAACGACGGTGAAAATTGGGAAGGTATTAAATTTTCGGATTATTCAATCTTGTGTATGACAATCAAAGACAGCACCATTTTCGTAGGAACGCAATTCGACGCAATTTATATTTCAACCAACTGGGGTAAGGAATGGAAGAAAGTCGACAAGGGATTGAAGACCGGCTTGATTCTATCGTTGGCAACACTTGGCCAATATGTTTTTGCTGGTACTGGCGGAGGTGGCATTTATATTTCGAGCAATAATGGGGAAAGTTGGGTAGAGACAAATCTTAAAAGCGCATCTGTAACCTCGTTGAAGGCAATTGGTTCAAATCTATTTGCTGGGACTTGGGAGCGGGGGTTTTTGCTTTCAACAGACCTTGGCGAAACTTGGCGAACATTGGACCGTGGAATATCTAAAACTTTGGTTTGGTCTATAATTAACGTTGGAAATAGGATATTTGCTGGAAGCAACGATGGCGTTTTCGTTTCCACTGACAATGGAGAAAGTTGGAGGCAAGTCAACAATGGATTGACCGACACTCGGGTGCTATCCTTGGAATATTTTGGACAATATCTTTTGGCTGGAACACTTGGGGGAGTGTTCATTTCAACGGATTTTGGTGAAAGTTGGAGGCAAATCAACAATGGATTGGGCAATCTTCGTGTATGGTCTGTGGCAGTTAGGGGGACAAAAATTTTTGCTGGAACAGAGTATGGAATATATTGTTCCACAAACAATGGGGAAAACTGGCTCCCCGTTGGACTTCCAGCGTTGAATGCTCTTTCAATTGCAATCAAAGAGAAGAACTTGTTTTCTGTCGCCGGCGGGAATTTATATGTTTCCAAAGATTTGGGTAAAAGTTGGAAAAAGTTGTCAATTGGCTTTCCAAATCTAAATTGTACAGTTGTTGCTGTTCACGACTCAAGCATTTATCTTGGAACAGAAAGAAGCGGTATTTTTGTTTCGACCGACAACGGGGAAAGTTGGAAAGAAATCAATAATGGTTTTCCAAAAAAATATTGCTCTTCCTTTGCATTTATTTATGCGAACATTTTTGTTGGAACATATGGTGGAATTTGGCGCTCGACCGACAACGGCGAAAGTTGGTGGCCAGTGAACTATGGTTTGAATTACACAAGAGTCTATTCCCTCGCTGTAAAAGATACAATCCTTTTTGCTGGAACCGAAACGGGCGCTGTGTATCGTTCTACCAATCTTGGGGAAAGTTGGGAACAAGTGAAGAATGGTTTTACAAGCGATAACGCCTATGCCGTGGCTGTTGTTGGAAACACTATTGTTGGTGGTGGTATTGGTATTTTCTTTTCTACCGATAACGGAGAAACTTGGTTGAAATCGGATCTTGTTAATGTAAAAATTTCTTCAATCTTTACCCAAGACAATATGGTTTTTGCTGGGACGGAAAAAAACGGAGTATATATGTCTGTTAGCAAGGGTAGTACTTGGTTTCCGATAAACGATGGGTTGAAAAACTTATATGTGCAATCACTCTCAATACTCGATTCTATGCTGTTTGCCGGGACTTTTGGTAATAGCGTTTTTAAAAGACCTCTAAGCGAGCTAAAATTCCCACCACCGCCAAAACTTGCTTCGCCCCCAAATGGAACTTATGGTGTTCCCTATTATACAACCCTATGCTGGTATTCCGTTGATAGTAGTTCATCGTACCGTTTGCAAGTTTCTACGAACAAAAGTTTTCAAACCACAATTTTGGATACAAGCGGATTAAAGGATACATCCTTTGCAATTGATTTTCTTGAGCCAAATTTCGTTTACTATTGGAGAGTGAATGCAAAAAAGGGAGATTTTATTAGCGACTGGTCAGAAGTTTGGAGTTTTGAAACTATTTTGACTCCGCCAAAGCCCCCGAAACTTGTTTCGCCACAAAATAATGTTTGGACAGTTCCTACTGTTGGCGCTAAATTCATCTGGAACTCTTCGAGAGGCGCAACTTCCTACCGTTTGCAAATCTCAACTACTCCAGATTTCTCTACAATAGTATTCGATAAAAGCGATATAAAAGACACATTTCAAGTAGCAAGTGAATTTTCAAATGGAGTTGTTTATTATTGGAGGGTAAATGCAAGTAACTCAGCGGGAACTGGCGACTGGTCGGAAGTTTGGAGATTCAAAGCAATTTGGTACCAGCCAAAACCACCAAAACTTGTTTCACCACCAAACAACAGCGAGAATGTTGCCACAATTGATGCAAAATTCGTTTGGAACTCCTCTCAATATGCTACCTCTTACCGTTTGCAAATCTCTCTGGTTCCAGATTTCTCTACAACAGTGTTTGATAAAAGTGGTATAACCGATACTTTTCAGATTGTGAGTGAATTGTTAGAAGGGGTGGTTTACTTTTGGCGAGTTAATGCCAGCAACTCGGGTGGAACCAGCGACTGGTCAGAAGTTTGGAGTTTCAAAGCAATTATCTTTCCTCCCGATGCTCCTATACTTGTCTCCCCTCCCAACGGAGCAACTGTTGATCCAAATGAAATAACATTGGTATGGAGACTTAATAAAAGAGCCCTTACCTATCGTGTTCAAGTTTCCACAAGCAAAATATTTTTAAAAAAAGAATTTGAGAAAACAGATTTAACAGATACATCGGTAACAATTAGTGGACTTGCAGAAAATAAAACTTACTATTGGCGCGTCGACGCTACTAATTCTACTAACACTGGACCTTGGTCGGAAGTTTGGAGTTTCACAATTTCGGGCTTGTCCTCCAAACAAGAAACGGAACCCCAGGAAACGGAGGGAAAAGGAATTTTAAGCGTCCGACCCAATCCTTTCGTTAACTCAACTACAATTGAGTTCAAATTGCCGAAACCAAGTTTTGTGACAATTAAAGTATACAATGCTCTTGGAACCGAAGTTGCAACATTGCTAAGCCAAAACTTACCAAGCGGTCACCACGAAGTCAATTGGAAGCCAACGGGCTTGCCCAGCGGCGTGTATTTCATTCGCTTGCAAGCAGATGGTTATGTACAACAAATAAAAATTTTGGTACTAAAATGATATCTCCAAGAGTTTTCTCTTGCGTTTCTCAAATGTTTGTGCAAAGATTAATGCTTTCGTTGGGGCTGTTTACTTTGTGTTTCTTTCTCGGCGGTATACTCTTATCGGTTTCTTTAAAGGCTCAATCACTTACCTGGCTGGGCACACTCGGCGGGGATGGGAGCTGGGCGCATGGTGTTTCCGCTGAGGGCAGTGTTGTGGTTGGATTTGCAAAGAACGCCTCTGGGAATTGGCGCGCCTTTCGCTGGACATCCGCCACAGGAATGCAAGACTTGGGTGCCTTAGGTGGGGATTTAAGCAGTGCTTATGGAGTTTCCGCAGATGGCAATGTGGTGGTCGGATGGGCAAACAACGAATCTGGGCAGGGACGCGCCTTTCGTTGGACATCCGCCACAGGAATGGAAGACTTGGGATCCCTCGGTGGGGATGAAAGCTTGGCTTATGGCGTTTCCGCAGACGGCAGTGTTGTGGTTGGCGAGGCAAAGAACGCCTTTGGGTGGGTGCGTGCCTTTCGCTGGACAGCCACCACAGGAATGGAAAACTTGGGAACATTGATTGGCGGGGGAAATAGCTGGGCTAATGATGTTTCCTCTGATGGCAGTGTAGTGGTTGGCACGGCAGAGAACGCCTTTGGGTGGGTGCGTGCCTTTCGCTGGACAGCCACCACGGGTATGAAGGACCTGGGTACATTGACTGGTGAGGGTTGGAGTTATGCTAATAGTGTATCCGCTGATGGCAGTGTGGTGGTCGGATGGGCAAACCATGCCTCTGGACAGGACCATGCCTTTCGTTGGACAGCCGCCACGGGTATGCAGGATTTGGGAACAATTGGCGGGGAATCGAGCAGGGCTCTTGGAGTCTCTGCAGATGGCAGTGTGGTGGTCGGGTGGGCAGGCAACGAATCTGGGCAGGGACGCGCCTTTCGCTGGACAGCAGCCACAGGGATGCAAGACTTGAATGAGGTCTTCATTAACCTGCTTCAAGATGGCTCGGAGTTATTAAGCGCAACTGACATTTCACTCGAAGGACGCTTTATTGTTGGTCTTGGCTACAATGCAAGGACTGGGCGAACAGAGGCGTTTCTTCTCGACACAGAGCAAGCCAGCAGCGCCGGCGAAGAGCCTATCTCCTCTTTCCTTCTCTCCATCTTCCCACAGCCAGTTGTGGGAAATGGGACTGTGCGTTTTCGTCTTACGGAGCCTTCTACAGTAGTGTTGGAGTTGGTTGACCTTACGGGTCGCAAGATAGTTTTGGCAGAGGGCTGGTATGCAGATGGCGTGCACTATGTGGAACTTCCTGTTCTGTCAGCGGGCATCTATTTCTGTCGGTTTCGGGCAGGGACCGTGGTGGAGGTCGAACCGATTTTATGTGGTAAGATTTGGTGATACGTGCGTTGTATCAAAACTTTACAAATTCAATTATTACAACTACTATGATTTGTTTCACTTTGT
Source organism: Candidatus Kapaibacterium sp. (assembly GCA_013414795.1). GTDB lineage: Bacteria > Bacteroidota > Ignavibacteria > Kapaibacteriales > UBA2268 > Naka2016. The sequence continues at coordinate 459,115 of CP058732.1, read as the reverse complement.
CAGAACGCAGGGTTGTTGCTCTTGAATGCTTCGACGTTCTCGGTAGGGAAGTGGCAACGCTGGTGGATGGAGAGCTAAACCCGGGCGAACATTCGATTGTGTTTGATGCAACGGGCTTGCCCAGCGGTGTGTATTTCGTTCGCTTTACGGCTGGAAAATTTTACAACACAACCACGGTTTTATTTATGAACAAATAAGATTTCCCGTTTAAATCGACTTTTGCTTGCATAGTGCATAAAATTGGTTCAATTTTCATAATGAAAATTGCCATTTAATTTTTATAATTTTCTTTTTTTGTTTTATTTTTGCCTTTTTATGCGTTGAATTTATGAGCCAAAAGTTGAGTTTGCTTTGCCATTTACATTCACTTAAATTTATTTTTTCTGCGCCTTTAAGTTATTACAAAAAACCCAATAAGTCCAAATTCCGTTTTCCCAAAAGAAGTCGAGTTTACCAAATTTGGTTTGACTGCGATGATTAACATTTTGTATTCATATCTGGACTCGATTGCGGAGCAAACCCAACAAGGCGACGCCAGAGAAGAAAGCTATTATCCTTTTCTCAAAACCCTACTCGAGGAAATTGCAAAGGAAAAGGGACGACCCATTCAAGTAACTGTTCTGCCCAAGCCGACCGAAGCCGGCAATCCAGATTTTCGAATTTGGGATGGCTCGCACCAAGTCATTGGATACATCGAAGCCAAAACTCCGGGAACCAATTTAGAGCAAATAGAAACTTCGGAGCAACTTAAACGATATTTAAATACATTCCCGAATCTCATTCTTACCGATTTTTACGTGTTTCGTCTATATCGCCAAGGAGTATTTTTAAAACAAGCCCGGCTTGCCCGGACTTTCATTCCAAGAAAACTTAAAACCAAGCCACCAGCGGAAGAAGTCGATTCAGTTTTGCGCCTTTTGGAAGAGTTTTTTTCCTTCGCACAACCGCCCACACAAACACCCGAGGACCTTTCAGTAGAGTTGGCAAGGCGGACACGCTTCCTTCGCGACGAGGTAATTTTGCCAGAACTTATGGAGCAAGTAGCAAAAGGGCAAGGCGACCTCTTTGGCTTTTACGATGCCTTCAAAAAGTATCTTGTGGCTGGCTTGACAGAGGCACAATTCGCCGACCTCTATGCCCAGACCATCACCTATGGCCTCTTTGCCGCCCGTACCCGCGCCCAAGGCCCTTTCAACCGCCAGATGGCCTATGCGCTCATCCCCTCGACCATCGGCATCCTGCGCGATGTCTTTCACTTCATCTCGCTCGGCAAGCCCTCGGAGCAGATGGAAGTCATTGTCGACGACATCGCCGCTGTGCTAAATTCAGCTGACGTACAGGCAATCTTATCTCAATATTACCGCCAGGGCAAAGGCGATGACCCAATTTTGCACTTTTACGAGACTTTTCTTGCAGAATACGACCCCGAAACCCGCGAGCGGCGTGGCGTCTATTACACACCACAACCCGTAGTAAACTATATAGTTCGCTCGGTTAACTTTTTATTGAAACAACGTTTCAACCTAAGCGATGGATTAGCAGATGGAAACGTAACTTTGCTCGACCCAGCTGCTGGGACGCTTACCTTCCCCGCTGAAGCCATCCGCCTGGCTTTCCAGGAGTTCACCGACAAGTACGGCGGGGGCGCAAAGGAGACATTTCTTCGTCGGCACATTTTGCCACATTTTTACGCCTTCGAATTGCTTATGGCCCCCTACGCCATCGGGCATATGAAAATCGGTTTCCTGCTCGATGCGTTGGGAACGCCCTTGCACAACGGCGAACGCTTCCAGTTCTACTTAACCAATACCTTGGAGATGGAAGATTTGCAGCAAATTGCCATTCCCGGCTTGGCTTCGCTCAGTGAAGAGAGCCATAAGGCTGCTGAGGTCAAGAAAGACAAACCCATACTGGTCATCCTTGGCAATCCGCCTTATTCCGGCATTTCGGCCAACCGGAACGAGTGGACGGAAACGTTGCTCAAGACCGACCTGGACGGCGCGCAGAGTTACTACACGGTGGACGGCAAGTCGCTGGGCGAAAAGAACCCCAAATGGCTGCAGGATGACTACGTTAAGTTCCTGCGCTTTGCCCAGTGGAAGGTCCACAAGGCCGGTCGTGGCATCGTCGCCATGATCACCAACCACAGCTACCTGGATAACCCCACCTTCCGCGGCATGCGCCAGAGCCTGCTGAAAACCTTCGATGAAATCTATATTCTGGACCTGCACGGCAACAGCCTCAAGCGCGAGACCGTTCCCGATGGCGGCCCCGATGAGAATGTCTTTGATATCCGCCAGGGCGTGGCGATTGGCATCTTCGTCAAGCATGGCCAGGAGCAGGCGCGCGGCGTCTATCACGCCGACCTCTACGGCCTGCGGGAAACGAAATACCGCTGGCTCGAAACGCACGACCTGACCAGCGCCGGTTATCAGCCCATCCAGCCCAACTCGCCCTATTACTTTTTCATTCCCCGCGCCACCCAGAACTCGCATGCCTACCAATCCAGGCCATCCATTCCAGAGATTTTTCCCGTCAACAGCGTCGGCATCGTTACGGCGCGGGACAGCTTTGCTATTGCCTTCGAGGAGGCCGACCTACAAAACCGCATCCTGCAATTCCAGAATACGCAGGGCTTGCCTGATGAGGTGCTGGCGCAGGCATATGGCCTGAAAGACAAACCGGGCTGGTCGTTGAGCGCAGCGCGCAAACGCATCCAGGCTGAGAGCAACCCCCAGGCGCTCATTCACCCCATCCTGTATCGTCCTTTTGATGTGCGCTACATTTTCTACCATGAAGCCGTCGTCGAGCGCCCTCGCTTCGAAGTCATGCGCCACATGTTGGCAGGGAGTAATGTGGGGCTGACGATGACCCGACAGGTCAAATCTGGCGAAAGCTGGCAGCACTGCTTGGTGAGCGACCTTATCATCGAGTCCTCTCTGGTATCAAACAGGACGAGCGAGATTGGATACCTCTTTCCCCTCTACCTCTACCCCTCGGCCACAGCGCCTGATGCGTTCCAGCAAGCCAAAACTCCCAACTTTGCCGAATGGCTCTTGCCCAAACTTGCCGACGCCTATGGCTTTACACCTACGCCCGAGCAAGTTCTGGCTTACATCTACGCCGTTCTTTACAGCCCAACCTATCGCCAAAAATACGCCGAGGCACTACGCATCGATTTCCCGCGCATCCCATTCACTTCAAACTCCAATGTCTTCGTCCAAATGGCTGAATTGGGGCAAGAACTTATCGATTTGCACTTGCTCAGCAAAGTTTCGAACCAGGTTTGTGTCAAATACCAAGGGCGCGGTAGCGACCGCATTGAATTTGTTCGCTACTTTCCCAACAGTAAACGGGTGAACATCAACTCCGATAAGTATTTCGAAGGTATTACACCCGAAATGTGGAATTATCATATTGGCGGATACAAGGTTTTGGAAAAGTATTTGAAAGACCGCAAAGGAAGAACGATGGACGACCCAGTTGGCTACATTCACATTGCCAATGCAATTGCCCAGACAATAAATTTTCAAGCCCAAATTGATAAAATCTATCCAGATGTGGAAATCGATGTTATAATCTAACTTCAAAGACAATTATTCCTTTGGGGAAGGCAATTTTTCAACAAGTTTCGCTTTTCCATACTTTGTATTTTTTTGGAGTATGGTGGAAATCTAAGTTTCCCTTTGACTTGTAATGTAATCTTAAACTACTTTGAAACGGAAACTTTGGAAAAGAGGAAAAATTCACAAAAATTGAATGAATGAAGTAGTTATTGATTTTTAATAGGTAGAACGATTGTAAAAGTAGAACCTTTGCCAACAAGGCTTTCGACTTCGATTGTCCCGCCAAAACTTTTAACGATGTTGTAACTTACAGAAAGCCCCAAACCTGTTCCTTTTCCAACCGGTTTGGTTGTGAAAAACGGCATAAAGATTTTTTCCATTTGCTCTTTGGAGATACCACATCCAGTGTCTTTTACAGAGATAAGAATATTTTTACCTTCTTGTCGTGTCGAAATAGTAATTTTTCCGGGGGGAGTTATGGCGTCGCGAGCATTTGAAAGCAGGTTCATAATAACTTGTTTCAATGAATTAGCATCGACATAAACTTTTTGCAAATTGGGTTGCAGATTTTTTTCAACTTTGATATTCGAAACGTAGAGTTCGTGTTCAATAAAACCTTCGAGCAATTCCTCGATAATCTGATTGACGTCGTAGTAGTCGAGTTTCAAATTATCTTTGCGAACGAAAGTCATAAGTTTCCTTGTGATATCGCGTGCTCGAAAGGCACTATTTTGAATGATGTCTAGATGGGCAATAATTTCCTCGGGAGTAACATTTTGTTTAAACTCGGGATTTAACAAATCCTTTATTAGCCCAGCCTCGCTTGCAATAATGGCAAGCGGGTTGTTGATTTCGTGTGCAATGCCAGCGGCAAGTTCCCCAATGGTTGCCAATTTGCTAGCGTGTTCAAGTTGGGAGCGGGCAATATTTTTTTCCATCTCAGCTATTTCTTTTTCCTTTTCGTATTGCACAATTTTCTTTGCTCGGAAAAAGATTACAATAGCCAAGAAGAACATAAACGCAGCGGAAAGTAGCAGAGAATATCTTTCAAAACTTGTCGAAAGAAAAGCCTCGGGGTTTTCCGAAAGAACAATAACGCACCATTGAGTTTGCGCCAACCAGCAGTAACCATATGGATAGTTCTTGCCATTGATTTCGGTTTTTAGTACTCCAACCTTGGGTTTCAATGGGGGTAGAAAGGGCGATTGTTCCAAAACACTGCCAAGCCTCGGATTGCTAAGCTGGTATTTTCCCTCTTGGTTAATTAAAGTCAGAAGGACATCGCGAAAAACAGTCGACGATAGAAGGAATTCATAGATTTTGGTGGGCTCGAGAGTAGAACGCAAAATAAAAGTATTTCCATTGTGATACTTTTTTAATGCAATAGTAAAGTGGGGAAAATGGCGGAACCCGAGGTAAATATCTGTAATAACGTATCTCTCCTGTTTTTCAATAAGTTTTCGGAACCAACTTTCGTTCGAATAGTCAATGTTAAGAAGATTGGGAAAGGGACCGGCGTACATTGTTTGAATTCCCGAAGAGTCGAAAAATCCCAAGTCAACGAAAGCCTCGCTTTCCTTGCGGAGTTTTTCAAGGTATTTTTCAAGCGAAACTTGGTCATTAGTGAATTCAAAATTTGGGTCCTCGAAAACATTTGTAAGATTTACGACACGTTCCCGCAAGAATAAATCAAGGGTTTGGGCTTCAGTCTCCGCAATGGATTTTAAATGTAAATGTAGGCTTTCCTTAATAATTCTGTTGTACTCAAAGAGAAAGAATAATGTCAGCAAGAACAATGGAAGAACATAGGTTAAAAACAATCTTATAAAGTTCCGTCGAAATAAAATTGCATACTTGCTTTCATCGATTTCAAAACCGAGTGTGTTTGGGGTTGTTTTATTCTCAATATCCAAGGAATTACTTTTCATCGTCGTCAAGTTTCCGCATTTCATCTAGAATAGCCAAAGGGCTATTCCCAATTGCAATCTGGAAGATTTTGTCCATTTTTTCCTTATCGTGTTGAAATTTCTTCTCTAAGCGAACCTTGTAGGCTTCTTTTAATTTTAAAATTAAATCTTCCAGTTCGTATGGCTTAGGCAAATAATCGAAAGCGCCCAATTTGGTGCATTCTACTGCCGAATCCAAAGACCCGTGTCCAGTAAGTATTATAACTTCGATGTATTTATGTTCGGATTTGAGGATTTCCAAGACTTGCTTGCCGTCCAAACCAGGCATTTTCAAATCGACAAGAGCAAGGTCGAATTTCTGATTTCGAGCAAGATTGATAGCTTCATCTCCATTAGTTGCCTTAAAGACTTCGAAACCTCGCAATTCCAGCCTTTTGGAGATTGAGTCCAGGAATTGAACCTCGTCGTCGACAACCAAAAGTTTGATTTTCTTTTCACTCATTTTAAAAACCAATTAATGGCCAATAAATTGAAATTATTAAAGAATAGACAAATACACAAACAATAGCCCAAGGAATTGCTACCTTCACAAAATCAACTTGGGAGAAATAACCAGTACTATACGCAATTATAGTTGGGGGACAACCTATGACCAGCCAAATGAAAGAAGTAGAAGCGGGGAGGACTAGGGTAATATGCTTTAAACTTAGATTAAGAGACTCAGCAAGTGGATACATTATCGGTAGACACAATGCAGTTGCTGCTGAATTAGACATAAAACTTGAAATAAAGGAACCAAAAATACCAATTCCGAAGTATTGTATCAATTTGCTTTGCCCAATTAGAATAGGTGCAAACTGAGAAGCAAGCCATTTGCCCGCCCCAGAATCGAGCATTGCAACACCAAGAGACACCCCAGCCCCAAAAACCAGCCAAGCATCCCAAGCAAATTTTTCGATAATGGTTTTGAAACTAACGTAACCCAATCCGCAAATAATAATTATAGCAAATGCGGCTACAACGCTGACGTGCAAATGTGTTAAATCTCCAATTGACCAGAAAATAAAGGCCAGAGAGAAGATAATTGCCACACCTTTTTCCCGCTTACTCATTGGAGGTAGTTTGCTTGATTGAATATTTGCGGGCAACTCTTTCATTTTTGGTGGAAAGAGTAAATAAACAATAACCCAAGTTGCCAAAGACACAAAAATAACCATTGGAAATTGACAAATTAGGTATTCAAAAAAGCCAATGTGAATTCCAGAATGTTTTTCCAGAAAATCTACTGCTATTGGGTTTCTTCCACCACCGAGAATTGTACCAAAACCTCCAGCACTTGCGCTTAATGGTATTAAAATTGTAAAGAATTTTGAAAAACTCGTACTCGTGTGTGGTGTAATGTTTAATTTGTTGAATACTGGTATCATAGAAAACAAGAAAATAATTGTTATGGTTGCGTCGTGGAAAACTGAGGATAAAATTGAAGAGACCAGACAAAGGAAAAGCGAAAATGGGATTAATTTGCGACCACCCATCTTTAAAATTCCAAACAGAATTCGATTTGTCAAACCCACTTCATTAATGATGACCCCGAACATAATAATCATCATTACAAACATTACCGCGGGGCTAGCATAAGGACTCCACGCTGCATCGGGCTTTTGAATATTAAGTAACATTAGTCCCCCACCAACCAATAGGGCAGTTACACCTATCGGAATAGCCTCGGTAACCCATAATAAAACAATAGTTACAAGAAACGCAAGAAATCTGTGCCCTTCGGGTGGAAGTCCTTCGGGAGTAGGCAAAGCATACAAAATCAAACCTGCGCCCACAGAAATTAGTATTTGCAACAGCATTTCTTTAATCGACTTTCCCTTCTTGCCGCTTTTCTCGGCAATAAGAAATTTTGCTTTCGACCTTGCTCGATTCAAAACATCAACCAATTTGTCAATTTCAACGGGCTTTTGCAAATAGTTGAATGCGTCCATTTGTGCCATTTGCACAGCACTTTCTGTATCCCCATAACCAGTTAGGATTACAACTTGAACTTCAGGGCGCACTTGTTTAATTCGCTTTAAAACTTCTTCGCCACTCATATCGGGCATTTTCAAATCGAGAAGAACAACGTCAATCGAGTCGTCCTTGGTAAGAATTTTCTCAACATCCCTACCCGATGTTTTGGTAATTACTTCGAAATTTCTCAATCTTAATTGTTCGGAAATGCTATTAAGGAACAACTCCTCATCGTCGATAATTAACAACTTACTCATTTTTTTCTCCTTTTTTAAGGGACTTAGCGCATTCCTTAAGTATGCAATTTTCAATTTCATTAATCAAATCGGAAGTGCGAAGTATGCCAACAACTTCGTTGCCACGTTTTACCAAAACAGAAAGGCATTGCCACATAATGATTTTATGTATTGCCAAAGGCAAGGTTTCGTTCTCCTCGACGCTTTCTTCGATTGGTTGCATAATGTCTTCGACTTTGTTTTGAGAGGCGATTGTACATAAATCGATTGGAAGCTCGTGCCAAAGGGAAAATTTTTCGAATAATGTTTCAATGAAAGAAGAACTTAGATTGATGCGGGAAAGTTTTTCTACATCGAAAAGGTCCTTGTATTTGGGTTCAAGCCCTTTCAAAATGGCGAAGTGCCCGACTTTTCCAATAACCTTCTTGTTCTCGTCCACAACAAGAACCGCTCGGAATGGTGGTACATTTGGTGGAGCATTTTTTACAGCCTCGTGCAATCGAATAATAGCATCCAACATCGAAGCCCCTTTTTGTATGGTTGGATACATTTCGATTGGCACCATTATGTCTTTAACTTTCTTTTGCCCAATCATTTTTCCCTCAATAAATTATGTGAAACAAAAATATTTAATTATGGTTCTTTAATAAACATTAAGGGTAAGTTTGTAATTCTTTTGTTGTTTTCTAATTCCTACTTACGGCAAGTTATCAAAACAGTGTTGCTTATAAATTCTTCAAAAAAATTATTATTAGTACTTCCTCGACAATTTATTTGGTTAAATCCTTTAAAATTATTAATTTCGTTGTCTATTTTTTTGAAGGTTACGCTATGTTTGAGTCGTTCCCTGAAAAATATAATTTTTCGGAATTAGAACACAAGATACTTGAGTTTTGGGAAAAGAATCGAATTTTCGAAAAGTCTCTTGAATTGAGAAAGGATTCTCCTTTTTTCAGTTTTTACGAAGGTCCGCCCACTGTTAATGGTAAGCCTGGTCTCCACCATTTAATGGCACGAACCATTAAGGATACAGTTTGTCGATACAAAACAATGCAAGGGTATTACGTACGACGGCAAGCGGGATGGGATACCCACGGACTTCCAGTCGAACTTGCCGTCGAAAAGTTGCTTGGATTCAAAGTCAAATCCGACATTGAAAAGTATGGTATCGACAAGTTCAACCAGAAATGCAAAGAATTTGTCTACTACAACATTGAAATGAACCAAGGGTGGCGGGATTTAACTCGACGAATGGGTTATTGGCTCGACTTGGATAAAGCATACATTACTTGCACAAATGAATACATTGAATCGCTTTGGTGGGCATTGAAACAGTTTTTCGACAAAGGACTTATCTACAAAGGTTTCAAAGTAGTACCGCAATCCCCAACAATCGAAACACCATTGAGTAGCCACGAATTATCTCTTGGTTACAAGGAAGTCAAAGACCCAAATTTGTTTATAATCCCCAAAATTGTTAATTCGCCAATCAAAGAAATCATTGGCTCCCATTTGCTTGTGTGGACGACGACGCCTTGGACATTGCTTGCTAATGTTGCGATGGCTGTCGGAGAAGATATCGATTATGTGTTCGTTGAAAACACTCGCAAGTTTAAAGACAAAGAAGAAACAATTCGATTGGTTCTTGCGGAAAGTAGGCTTTCTGTGCTCGACGGCGAAACCAAAATACTTTTAAAATTTAAAGGTAAAGAACTTGTTGGAACCGAATACGAGCAAATATTCCCATATGCAAAGATAGATAAGGAAAGATATCCCGAAGCACTTACAGTGCTTCCTGGCGATTTCGTTTCGACGGAGGAAGGAAGTGGGATTGTTCACATTGCCCCAGCCTTCGGCGAGGACGATTACGAAATGCACAAAAAATTTCGAATTCCGTTCATTCAACCAGTTACTCCGAATGGTCATTTCACCGAAGATATGGGTGAATTTGCTGGACGAGCAATTAAAGATTTCGTCTATCCAGATAGGAAAGAAGAAGGTGCGGACAAAGATATTATCAAAGCACTTAAACTGGCTGGGAAAGTGTACCGAGCCTCGTTCGATTATGTTCACAGTTACCCACATTGCTGGCGTACTGGCAACCCAATAATGTACTATGCTCGCGAGTCTTGGTTCATAAAGTCGCCAGCATATCGCGACTTGATGATTGAACTGAACAAGCAAATCAATTGGCAGCCTCCCGAAATTGGAACTGGTCGCTTTGGAAATTGGCTCGCAGAAGTTAAAGATTGGTCTTTGTCTCGCGATAGATATTGGGGAACCCCGCTTCCAATTTGGATTTCCGAAGATGGAACCGAAAGTTTCGCAGTCGGCTCAATCGAAGAACTCAAAGAAGGTTTCCTAATCGACGAAAATGGAAATAGAGTCTATTTGAAAGACGCAGATGTTGAAATCGACTTGCATCGTCCATTTGTCGATAAGATTTATTTCGAGCGGAATGGTAAATTGTTCAAACGCGTAACGGAAGTTATCGACGTTTGGTTCGACTCTGGGGCAATGCCTTTTGCCCAGTTCCACTATCCATTCGAAAATCAAGAACTTTTCGAAAAAAGTTTTCCAGCGGATTTCATAGCCGAAGGAGTCGACCAAACACGCGGTTGGTTCTACACTTTACACAACATTGCAACGGCTATTTTTGGCAAGCCCGCTTTCAAAAATATCGTTGTGAATGAACTTATTCTCGACAAGAAAGGCGAAAAAATGTCGAAATCGAAGGGAAATGTAATAGACCCCTTCGATGTTATGGAAAAATACAGCGCCGATGCTGTTCGCTGGTATCTTCTTGTAAATAATCCGCCCTGGAAAGCAACACTTTTCAATGAAGAAGACATAGAAAAATCAATACTTTCGGACTTTTTCCGCTCGCTTGTCAACTCATATTCGTTCTTTGCTCTTTATGCAAATATTGACAAATATACTGGCGAAGAACCACAAATTCCGATTGACCAACGGTTGGAAATCGACCGCTGGATTATTTCCCGATTGAATACTTTGATTCGCGAATATCGAAAGAATATGGACGAATTTGAACTAACGCGTGCTTTACGTTCGATTCAATCTTTTGTAATAGACGAACTTTCCAATTGGTACATTCGCAGAAATAGGCGAAGATTCTGGAAAGGCGAAAACGACGACGAGAAACTTTCTGCATATCAAACTTTACACTATGTGCTTTTAAATATAGTTACTTTAATGGCGCCAGCCGCTCCGTTCCTTTCTGAAATGCTCTACCAAAGACTTCGCCTACAAAATCAGCCAGAATCTGTACATCTGCTCGACCTACCCAAAGAAGACGAATCGCTCATTGACGCTGAACTTGAAGAACGAATGGGTTTGGCACAGACCATTGTCCGCATCGTTCGTTCATTGCGGGAAAAAGCCAAAATCCGAACCCGACAACCTCTTCAAAGAATTCTTGTTCCCGTTCTCAATCCTCAACAACGACGCAATATCCAATATTTCGAAGACATAATAAAAGAAGAAATAAACGTTAAGGAAATCGAGTATGTATCTGCCGACACTGAAATTGTAAAGAAGAAAGCCAAACCAAACTTTAAGGTAATTGGTAAAAAATTCGGCAAGTTGACTCAAAGCGTTGCCGAAACCATAAAACAATTGTCGCATAGTCAAATTGTTCAACTCGAAAATACTGGTTCGCTTAAAATAGAAGTCCAAGGCACGGAACAAACCTTGCAACTCGAGGACATTGAAATTTACAGCGATACTTTGGAAGGCTGGCTGGTAGGAACAGAGGATAACATTACGGTTGCTCTCGACACACACATTACCGACGAACTTCGAAACGAAGGAATCGCACGCGAATTCATTAACCGCATACAAAAACTGCGAAAAGACTCGAACTTTGAAGTAACTGATAGAATTGAAATTTTCGCAAAAGTCCCCGAGGAATTTGTAACACCATTGAATGCTATGAGGGAATACATCAAAACGGAAACACTGGCAGAAAAGTTTGAATTTGTCGACAATCTTGATAATTCAACCCAAATTGAAATCGACGACAGACTACTTGAAGTTAAATTAAATAAAATTAAATAGTTGTTAAAATATATTATTTTAATATATTGAAATTTTTTAAAGGAGTAAATATGCCAGCAAAGAAAGAAAAAAAGGAAGAAAAAGTGAAAATTGAAAAAGTTGGCGAAACAAAACCCAAGCGAGTTTGCAAGCCAAGGAAAAAAGTCGAAGAAGCAAAACCCGAAAAGGAACAAAAAGCCACTTCTGAACTTTCTGCAAAATCTTCGAAAACAGTAACTGTTGATGAAAAACCAAAAGTAGAATCTAAACAGAAAAAGAAAGCAGCCGAAGAAAAAAATAAAAAAGTAGAAACGAAATCCGAAGCGACAAAGGCAAAAGCAAGCAAAAAAGGTGCTTCCGAGACTAAAGCCACTGCAAAAGCAGAAACCACCAAAGCAAAGGCAACCAAAACAAAAGCGGCGAAGGAACCCCAAGCAGTCGAAAAACAATCCGCTAAAACAAAAACCCAAACAAAAACCACAAAAACAGCCAAAAGCGAAAAGAAAAGCCAGGAGGAGAGTAAGCAAGAAGTTGTTGTGAAAGTTACTAAAAAAACTTCTAAATTAAGCGAAGAGGACAGAAAGAAATACGAAGAGCAACTGGAAGAAGAAAAGGCAGCAGAAAAAGCAAAAAAGACGCAAGCCAAACCGCAAGTTCGATATTCCGACGAAGACCTTGAGATATTTCGTCAACGCATACTCGAAGTGAAAAAAGAAGCACTCGAAGAATTGAATATGCTACGCGAACGGCTGGAAGACCTTAACGCCTATGATTTAGCAGAGGAAGGCTCGATTTATTCAATGCATATGGCAGAGCAAGGTTCTGAAATTTTCGAAAAAGAAAAAGTATATGCCCAAATCCAACGAATTAACGAGTATTTGAAAAAGTTAGACGAAGCCTTGAAACGCATTGATGACAAAACCTATGGGATTTGCCGAGTTTGTGGCATTTTGATTGCCAAAGAGCGTTTGCTTGCTGTGCCGATTACAACTCTTTCTGCTTCGTACAAAATCCATAAGAAATGTCCCGAAGACGGTATCGACCGCATCGAACCAGTGGCAAAGTAGGTTTTGAATTTAGTCTTAACTGATGTGGCTTTACATTTACAATTTGTTGAAATTTTTTCTAAAAACCGAACCAATGCAAATGCAATTGAAGTTCGGATGTTCCCTTCTTTGCATATTCTTCCTTTTTTAATTTTATTTGTAAAACAAGAGTGAAATAATAGTCAATGGCAAAGAGTACTAAAGTTGTACTTATGGTGGCTTTTTTATTAATTCTGCTCGACCAGGTTTCCAAATTCTTAATTTACGATTATTTCCAGGTGAAGCATATTGGAAATGAATATTACATCACTTCTCCCGACAGAACTGAAATTTCAATTTTGGGGGATATTGTAAAATTTGTTTATGTTGAAAATGCTGGTATGGCTTTTGGTATACAATTCGGCGAACTTAAAGTTGCCTTAAGTTTGTTTTCAGTCATTGCAAGTATTATTCTTGCCTACATTATTTTAAAAATTCCTAATTATCCTTTGATAATACAAATTGCGTTTGGGTTGATTTTGGCTGGGGCAATTGGCAATCTTATCGATAGACTTTTCTACGGAATGATTTTTGGCTACGCTCCCCTCTTCTATGGTAGAGTTATCGATTTTATACAAGTTGATATTCCCGATATTCATATTGGGAACATAATTAACTACACACATTGGCCAGTTTTCAATGTTGCCGACTCTTGTGTTAGCGTTGGTGTGCTTCTGCTAATTCTTTTCAATAAATATCTTCCCAATTTTGCCGTCATTTTCAAAAAGAAAAGTCAAGTTGATTCAAGCAATGGAGCAAATTGAAAAAGTTGTAAATTCCGACGGCGAATTTTTCATTGTCGAGCATACAATTATTGTCCCCCCAGGTAAAAGCTTGGAAAGAATCGATACTTTCCTTGCTCGTCATCTTCGGAATGTTTCCCGTACAAAAGTCCAAAAAGCAATAGAGGCTGAAGAAGTCCTTGTGAATGGCAAAATTGTCAAGGCAAACCACAAAGTCAAGCCAAATGATGTTATCGTTTGCAAGTTGCGAAGACTTCCCCCTTTGAAACTTACACCCGAAAATATTCCTTTGGATATTGTCTACGAGGACGATTACCTTATGGTTGTTAATAAGCCCGCTGGAATGGTGACCCACCCAGGCTATGGCAATCGGACTGGGACGCTGGTCAATGCTATTCTTTACCATTTAGGTTATCGCCAAGACATTGAAGTTTTGGGGGAAGAACTCGAGGAATTGGACGAAGACCAGGATGAAGGGAAAATCTTTGCAAGCAGTCGCATTCGTCCTGGTATTGTCCACCGACTTGACAAAAATACAACTGGCTTGCTTTTGATTTCGAAAGACCCAAGCATCCACCAACAACTTGCCGAGCAGTTCTCGAATCGAACTGTTGAAAGATATTATTACGCACTCGTCTGGGGCGAATTCGACGTTGATTCTGGAACCTACGAAGGCGATATTGGCCGTTCACCACGCGATAGAAAGCTTTTTGCAGTTGTCAAAAAAGATGGCAAGCCGGCAATTACTGATTTTTGGGTCGAACGTCGTTTCGACTATCTCTCTTTGGTAAAGATTAAACTTCGAACTGGGCGGACACACCAAATTCGCGTCCATTTTTCCCACAATCGTCACCCCGTTTTTGGCGACCCCTCCTATGGTGGAGACAAAGTTGTCTACGGTGGGCATAATGTTAAATTCAAACAATTTGCAACAAAATTGCTGAAATCGACCACCAGACAAATGTTACACGCAAAAACGCTTGGTTTCTTCCATCCCGTCCTAAAAACACAAATGCATTTCGAGGCAGATTTTCCGCCCGATTTCAAATTTGTCCTCTCCGAATTAGAAAATTGGATTAGTAAAGAATAGTTCAAATTAACTCCACAAAAATTATTTAAATTTATCTTAAGGCAAAATAAACCCCAAGCGTTTTGCTTGGGGTTGTTTAATCGAATTATAAAAACTTACTCCACAACGACGGGGACGGATTCGCTTCCGCCAGCCCAACGCAAGAGAATGAAGTAGACGCCAGCGGGCACTCCACTGCATTCCCATTCCAGTTCGCCGTAGCCTTTGTCCCGAAGGGTTACCCGTATCCTCTCCTTGCCTTCGACCTTGCGTCCCATCGAGTCGTAGACGCCATCGATTGCTTCGCCGACATCGAAACTGCCGTCCCAGGCAATGCGTGCTTTGACACGCACGCCCGCTGGCTGTGGATATGGCTCCGACGCCCAGAACTTCGTCGTGTAGTACCTCTTCTCGACCTGGCTTTTTGAAAACTAATTATTATCTTTGAACAACAAATGGCAACGAGATAGTCCTATTTGCGAGAGAAATTGTAACAATGTAGATACCCGAGGGCAAAACACTACAATCGATTTCAATTAAGCCATTGAATGAGTTCTCCGGGACAAAATTCACCAAAGAACTGTTAATTTTTTCACCTTTGATGTTGTAAATAGAAATACTAATGTTATCTTTGCCAAAATCGGAATCCCAGTAAACTTTTAAATGTAAATAATTATGTACAGGATTTGGGAACGGCGGATAAGCAAAAAGATATACAAAATTTTTATCCACCTCGGTTTCAACATTCAAATAATTGTTTCTATGAGAAATTATCGCTAAATTCAGTTGGTTGACAGATGCAAAACCAGAACTGATTCTTTTTGTTAATGCTAATAGATAAGAGACATTATCTCTTCTAATAGTAGACAAAAACTTAAAATCGTCGGAAATAATTTGAGTTATGGGTAAAGCCAAATAATTCTTTAAGTTAGTTTCAAAATAGGGAAATATGTAAATAGTGTCATTTGTTGTAATGAGAACAGTATCGTTCATAATGAAAGAAGAATAAATATTATTTGGTATAGGAATAGAGTCGTAATAATTTCCCACGATGTCATAACTTAACAATTGTTTATTTGAAGGTGACGATTCGAGAATCAGGGCTTTATTTCGGAAAATCCCCAATAAACTATAAGAAAGATAATCATTATAGTTCTTAAAAAAGCTTTTTTTAGGAAGAATAGAAAGCAAACTTTTTGATTTTCCAAGGTCCGATGAAAAATGTATCCCGGAACTATCTAAAATAATAATTCCTCCACCATAGGGTTGAAAATAGTAATAATAATCATAAATTAAAATTGTATCAACCAAATTAAAGTCCGTATCAAAAAAACAAAATATCCATTTTGGTCCAGAGCCCCTATACAAAATAAAACTGAAGAGAAGTCTATTTTTGTCGTTAATGAAAAATTTATATTTAAACAAGGCAGAGATTGTGTCATTAATTATTTTTGTGCCAATAGGATATTCAAGAGTTGAAAACGTTTTGCCGAAGTTTTTCGAAACTTTTGCGACTAACGTATCTGTCAATTTTCCCTTGGATGTGATTTTCCATCCAACAAATGCAAAGTTGCCATTGGGAAATGCTAAAGGCATTCTCTGGAGTGAAAAATTCCTAGCAAGTTCAATCCAGTGTTGACGTGAAATAGGAACAAAAGTTGCACCAGCATCAGTTGAAACGAAACAATTTGGTCCCTGGTCCGTTAAAACAACAAAAGTATCCGCTTTTATAATTAAATCATAAAATTCAGCCGCACTATTAAATAATGGTCTAAAGAAACTTACCATTTTCCAATTTTCACCCCCATCTTTTGATAAAAGAATTGTTTTGTAATTCCCTACGGCAATTATTATATCATTAATCTTTCTAATAGAACTAAAGGCATATTTTGTTTGTATACCATCTCCTTCAGCAGTGAAATAGGGAAACCAAATTCCGGATGAATCAGTTTGAATATGTTCTTGAAATGTTGTATCCTTATCTTTTACAAAACTGACACTAAAATAGCGCAAATTATCTTGAGTTAACAATATGGGTGCCAGCGTGAAAATACTCCCATCATAATCAATATCAAAATCTTTTGTAATCGGTATGTTAGAAGTAACAAATTCCCAAGTATTACCAAGATCAGTGGATTTAAGTATCAAATGTCTCTTGTTCGTATAATCAAACTCAGTTGGGATTTGGTTGTTCCCATTCTCAACAAGAATGTATAAGGCATTACTATTTATTTTGATGTTTGCAATACTTTTATATAAGCCACCAAAATTGTATTTTGTGCGAATATCTATTGTATCTACTTTCTTTGTATTAATTTGAATTCGAAAGATATTGAAATCAGACTCAACAACAAAAAGGTAATTACCAATGATTTCACTTTTAGAAAAGTAGGTAAAATTATCGAATTCGAGAAATATTCCTGGTTCACTGTTAAATTCCTTATCAATCATAAAGATTTTATTTGGTGAAATTGCATAGATTAAATTGTCTTTTATTGCAACATCGATTAAATCACTATCGCTGGTAATATTTTTTTGAACCCAGAAATTGCCTTTATCCTTGCTGACAAGTATCGCGTTTCTCGTTAGTGCATAAAGTGTATTTGATTCATCTTTTATAATCTTCAAAATGTCAATAAATTCGCCAAGATTTATCTGACGCCAGTGTTCGCCAAAATCATCGGAAAAAGTAAGAACACCATTGTTCCCGTATGCAATTATTCTACCGTTTGCTTCGATAACCCCATTATAGTCAGTTCCAATCCGTTCAACTGTGAACGGAACTTGCGAAAAAAGAAAATTGAACGACCAAATTAAACTCAAAATCAAATAAAGAAGTACCCATTTCATACTTTTCCTCCATTTTTAATGAAACAAATATCGGGGGTGGTTTTAACACCCCCATTATAATTATTGGCAACTAGTATCATAATAGCAATCACTATTCCAGTCCTCATCCCACGTCGAGCCTGGTGGCGGTAAAACAGGCGGTCCTGGATTGCAACTAAATTCATTACCTTGAGATTGAATTGGTCCGTCCCAGCAAAACAATTCACCATTTAAGTAACAACAGTATCTAACCTTTTGACAATAAAATTGTTCGGAATTACAGCTTTCCCACCACCTTAAAGGGGGTCTATTAATGTAATAATGACATAGAGGATATTCTACGATAAACCTTAAAGGTTCGGTAGATGGTTCGCAGGGTGGAATGATGCAATCTTGGTAAAATTTCTGTCGTATTTGTTCCATCATCACATTAACTACTTCTTCTATTGTTATTTGCGAGTCGTCACATTGTAAATTTGGAATCTTTCCGTACTTAGTGACTTTAACATTAGAAGGGTCGGGACCGGTTACTCCACATTTATAGCAATAATCAGCAAAGTATAAGCAGTTTCCAATTGAGAAGATGATCGTTTTTTGATACCAATTTGGTGGACAATCAGATTTTGCAGTATTAGATATGGAGAATATAAGCCAAATAAATACCAAAAGAAAAATATATTTTTTCATTTTAATTTCTCCTTATTGATTTAACAAAAATATTTGTTTAAAAGAATTTTAACAATAACAAATTTCAAAGAACGAAATTTGGAATTATGTACAGTATAAGTCCTTGGTTTCTCCTTCCCCTTCTGGTGGTCCACGGCATTGGGAACATTTGTGCCGTAGGAATCTATATTCAGACCATTTCCTCTGAGTTGATGTGCTCTCTCTCTCTCTCTGAATGGAATAAGCATAGGTATCGGCTGTATCTTCTGGATAATCTCAGCTACTATGTCGCCTACTATCAACATACTATTCCCGACTTTAATTGCTCGCAAATTATAAATATTTTTTGAAATATGCAAATGAAAATAAAATTCTTTGCAAAATCCTACTCCACAACGACGGGGACGGATTCGCTTCCGCCAGCCCAACGCAAGAGGACAAAGTAGACTCCAGCGGGCACCCCACTGCATTCCCATTCCAGTTCGCCGTAGCCTTTGTCCCGAAGTGTTATCCGTATCCTCTCCTTGCCTTCAACCTTGCGTCCCATAGAGTCGTAGACGCCGTCGATTGCTTCGACAACATCGAAACTGCCGTCCCAAGCAATTCGTGCTTTGACACGCACGCCCGCTGGCTGTGGATACGGCTCGCTCGCCCAGAACTTCGTCGTGTAGTACCGCTTCTCGAGTTCGGTTTCAACACTTGATGGAGTTCCCTTCTTCAATGTAATCTTGTAGTAGTTGAATGGACGGAGCGAATCGCTCAATCCCGCGATTGCAACATTGCCCTTGAAGATGACGCTCTCGAAATTTGGCTTGCCGTAGTCCCATTCGCCTTGGCGCCACTGTGTCAAGTCGCTTCTATCAGTATTTTCCAAGAACAGCCCCTTCCCAACAAGGTAAAATCGGTCGGAGATGACCATAAGCAAAGGATTCTGACCTTCGTCGGTCTCTGGTTGCCAAAGAAGTTGCAGTGTATCGCGGGTTCTGTCGTAAAGATAAACTCTGTCGGGTTGCGTGAAAGTAATAAACACAGAATCTTGGTTGTGTGCATAAATCTGATTGATTTTACCAAAATTTATGAGCTTAACTGGTGTTGTCCAAGTGTGCCCAGTATCAGTGGTGTTGCGAATTTCAAATGTTGTATCTGAATTGAAGTTTGCCAAGCCAATAGCAAGGAAATCTTTTATTGTTCGAGGTACAAGATACATCGGAGCAAACAAGGAATCTAATGTAATAAATTTGAAACGTAAGAAACTACTGTCGCCAACGTAAATTTTATATCTAAAATTAATTCTACTAGTATCATAAAAACCAAATAGAAACTGGTCTTCAATAAATGAAATATTAGTTGGATACTCATTAGGATAGGAACGAATACTTTCATAATAAGGGATAGAAACTGGATGTTCTATATTTTTGAAAAAGTTATATGTTTTAGTAGGGAATGGATTTCGAGGTATACCTAATAACACACCTTTGCCCGAGGAATCAATGTACATTTGAGTAATTCTCCGAAGATTGAGATGGCCTGGAATATATGAATCGGTGTCGCCTTCAGTATATGCCTCAAATGGTTTAAAAGTAATACCACTATTAAATGTTCTATAAATCTCCAATTCTTTTACAAAGAAAAAGGTTGAGTCATTGAGAATATAAAAGGGTTGCCCTTGGACAAGATTTACAAAGTCCCATTCAGAAAATTGGTTACGGGATAAAAGGATAAACTTGTCCTGTGCTAAATAACTTCCTGGATTGTTTGAAGTAAAAACAGCGGTATTATTGCTTACTGTAACATTTGGTAAGAGTAAATGGTTCGGTATTATGTCATTAACTAGTTTGTAATAGGAGTAGTTATATTCAACAGTTGCAAAGAAAATATCTTTAAACGGATTACCAATTACTATAAAAGTATCTTGGGGTTGACTTTTATATTTTTTAATACAAATTTTATTAAATAGGATTTTAAAAGAACCAATTGTATCTACAATATGTTTTACCATTTCACTATAAATTCCATAAAGGGTAGTATTATCAGTAAATAAAGAAGATCTGCCAACTCTATTATAATTCTGCCATCTTAAGGTTGAATCCTCGAATGTGTAATTTAGAAAAGAAGGATCTTTGAAAAACCATTGCCAATTTTCGAAAGTTGAATCTGTTTTGAAAAGCCCATATCTGGGGATAAATTGAAAAGTATAAGTATTATCAAAATAAAATATATCCACAAGTGCCAAATAATTTTCATCTTTTTGTTTGGGTATTTTGTCAGAAATTGTAACCAAATTCAAATTATTTAATTCCTTGTCAATAACGCAAAAAGATTCTACCAAAGAGGTATTAGAAGATCTTATCGGAACAACGATTTTATCAAAAACAAAAAAGAATTTAATTGGAGTAGGAAACTTTACGCGACTCAACAATGTACAATCGCAATAAATATCAATCCAACGAATTTTAAGAAATTCATTTGTTATTGATTTTAAAAGTTTTAAATTCCGATCTAACTTTAAGATTGAACTATCACAACGAATATAAAAGTAGTTTGAATCAATAAGCAACCAATAAAATCTTTCGTTTCGGGGAACATCAATGGCAAGGATTTCCCAAGTTTCTCCTTTATTTGTCGAACGGATAATACTTCCTTTTTCTAATATTCCCCAAAGTGTATCATTAAAATTTTCCATTCGACGAATAATAGCATCTTCACCTATCAAATGCATTTTCCAAGTTGTCCCCAAATCGGTTGATCGGTAAATAACCCCGAAGTCCCCGTAAACTATTATTGTAGAGTCGATAATAACAGAACCAAAGAAGCCGTTTCGAAGTGGTGTTAGGTCGAAATTCTTTGCTTCAAGTGTAGAAGCGAACATTATCATACAGATTGTCAAAATAGCCCCGAAGGGGTATAATTTACCCCTTCGGTTGAAAATATTGTTGCTTTTCATCGCTTTTCTCCAAATATTCTAACATATTTCTATTAAGGACAATATCTTGTTGACCACAATTGGGCACATTCGAGTCTAAATGGGGGGGTGGTTGGGTCAAAAATCTCGCGTGGGTAAATAGCTTCGTCTGGGCACACCCCAAAATATTCTCGACTGACAAGCTGCTCATTAAAAGTTTGATTATTGTAATCGTAACAAACGCTTAGTCGAACAACGCATCGTAAGTTGCAAGTACCCGGATGAAACCTTTTTCTAATGAATTCGTGTCCCGGTGGTCCTTCATAGATAAATTCACCACAAATTGGTATGGTCCTTAAAATTGTTACTCTGTTTGGACAATTTACATATCCACAAAGTTCAAATGCTTTGCTGCGAATTATTGCCCAGAGGTTGTCCCACATTGCATCTTCACAAGCGGGATTATAATATTGGTAATTCGTGTCATACATTATCCTCTCGAGTTCGGGAGGGTATGAGAATTCTAAAACCTGAACATTATAAACTAATGGATCAGTACATTCATAACAAACCACCGCTGTTATTGGATAACTATTCCCATTGCATACAATATTAAAGTTTACAATATTGCAGATTTTGGGATATTGACAATATTCACATTGTCCGCTGGCTTTGTTCCCTGCTACAAAGCCAAGAATTATTGTTGCAATCAAAAGAATAATATATTTTTTCATTTTAATTTCTCCTTATTGATTTAACAAAAATATTTGTTTAAAAGAATTTTAACAATAACAAATTTCAAAGAACGAGATTTGGAATTATGTACAGTATAAGTCCTTGGTTTCTCCTTCCCCTTCTGGTGGTCCACAGCATTGGGAACATCTCTGCCATAGGAATATATATTCAGACCATTTCCTCCGAGTTGATGTGCTCTGTCGCTGAATGCCAAAAGGATAATAATTGGTTCACTATTTTGGATATCTTCGCTTGCTGTGTCGTACTTAAACAACATAGAAATCCAGTTTTTATTTTTTACAAACGTATAAACACAAAAGTGGTCACGAAAGTTTCAAAAAGAGAGAAAAATATTTTTGGAAAGAAACAACATTTTAAATTTCAACGACTTGGAAAATTAACTTTTTCCCCTAACCGTTGTTGCTACTGTTAAGTTTTTTCAAATATTTCTTATGGTTATATTGTTTGCACCACTGAAATGTGAAGAGAATTTCCTAACAACTACTGCAAGAAGGAAAGAAATTCGCTTTTTGGATTCACTGCAATAATGTGTAAATCTTTGTCAACGGGACTAATCGAGACAATTTTTACTTCGGATACATATTCGAGGCTGTCGATTGTATAATCTTCGAATGCATTTTTCCCCCCTGGAATAATTTTTGGGGCAACGAACAATTGCATTTCGTCCCAAATTTGGTCTCGAAGGAAACTGGAAAGAACGCCAGCCCCGCCTTCGACAAGAACTGCACTCACCTGAAATTCGTTTTTGAGTTTTTCCAAGAAGGGTTGCAATTCAATTAATCCATTTTGGGACGGTGTTCGAAGTATTTTTACCCCTCCAATTCTCAAATTTTCTTCTTTGCGGCTATGTGGTAAATTTTCATCGATAGCAACTATGGTCGATTGCCGTGTTTCGTCGATGAAGACTTTTAATTCAAGTGGAAGAGTTAGATTCGTGTCGAGAATCACACGCCAGGGTGTTTTGCCTTCGAGTTCGTGGAGCAAAAGCGAAGGATTATCTTTCAAAGCAGTGGTTTTTCCAACAATGATAGCATCGACTTCCCGACGCAATCGATGACCAAGTTTACGGCTCTCCTCGGAAGTTATCCATTGCGAAAAATAGTTTCGAGTGGCAATCGCCCCGTTTAGACTTTGTGCCACTTTGAGAATAACATAAGGCATATTTTCGAGAATATTTTTGAAGAAGAAACGATTGACCCATTTGCATTCCCTTTCGAGAACACCAACTTCGACCTCTATTCCCGCAGATTTTAGTTTTTCAATCCCTTGGCCGTTGACCAATGGGTTTGGGTCTTGCGTTCCAACAATTACTTTTGCAAACTTTTTTTCAATAATAGCATCAACGCAGGGTGGGGTTTTGCCATAATGGACACACGGCTCGAGCGTCACAACTAAAGTCGCCCCTTCGAGGTCGATACCCTTCGCATTTTCAATTGCTTCGATTTCTGCGTGCGGTCCACCAAAATACTTATGGTATCCTTCGGCAACGATTTGTCCGTCTTTTACGATAACTGCTCCAACACGTGGATTTGGATGGACATAGTTGGCTCCCAATTTTGCCAATTCAATTGCTTTTTTCATCCATTCAGTTGCGTCCATTTTACTCTTCCTATAAACTTAATTCCATAATATTCAATATGTTAGTTGGCTTGATTGGTAAGATAAACGCTACTTCAAAATCCCCTTTCTCAATAAATTTGCCAGAATTGTCCCGACGATTCCAAGGAACAATGTAACGGTGAATTTTGCCCACTTCCTCTGGTTCAACTTTTCCAATAACTTGGAGGAAGTTCAAATCGAAGTCGGAATTCCAAATTGTCTTGCCTTGCTTGTTGCGTATTTCGATTCGCAATCTTTCAGATGTGGGGAAATATTCACCTTCTTCTGGTTTCAGTCGTAACAAGTCGAGTACAAAGAGAAATGTGGTGTCGTCGTGAATTAAAATTTGGGGGAAAGATTTAAACTTTTCGTTTGTCTGGATTATATTAAATTTTAAAGGATATTCTATCTTATTTGCTACAAATATTAAATCCTCGCAATTTTCGTTTCCGAGGTTCTTTTTCGTTTCAACAGTGAAAAACCAAGCGGGGATTGCAACTTGGTATTCATCGTTTGTTTCAATTGGAGTTTTAGCAAAATCGATTCGTTTCCCTTCGCATTTTGTAAAGCATTCTTCTGGTAAAAACAAATCTATTTTAGAAATTCGAGGGCTTGCTTTTTTTATATAAATCAAATATTTTTTAAAATCACCTTTGTCAACAACATAGGCATAATGTTCGAAAACAGTAGGTTTCGAATTCATTTTGTTCTTTTCAATTTGCTTTGATTGGCAATTGTTGAATACAAAAACTAATAGAAAGGTATAAAGCAATGCTTTCATTTTGCAACCTCCTTCAAAACTTCGAATTGAGTTTTGAGGAAATACTTTAAATCTTCCTCTGTGTGGGAATAGGAGACAAAAAAGGCTTCGAATTGTGAACAAGGAAGATATATACCTCGCTCTAACATTTTGTGGAAGTATTTTGCATATAGATTCGTATCCGAAGTCATTGCAGTTTCCAAATCTACAACTTCTTTGTCTGTAAAGAAAAGCGTCATCATCGAACCGACACGGTTCAAAGAGTAGTTCAAGCCTAAACGTTTTAGGTTTTCCTTGATACCTTCTTCGAGCAAACTTGCTTTTTGTTCGAGGGAAGTGTAAATTGTTGGGTTATCTTGGATGAACTTCAAGACCGCAAGCCCTGCGGAAACAGCAAGCGGGTTCCCACTCAATGTCCCTGCCTGGTAGACTGGACCAATCGGAGAAAGCAATTCCATAATTTCACGCTTCCCGCCGAAAGCACCAACGGGCAAACCGCCTCCGATGATTTTGCCGAGTGCGGTTAAATCGGGTAGAACACCATAAATTTTCTGTGCTCCGCCGTTGGATAGCCTAAATCCAGTGATGACTTCGTCGAAAATCAATAGAATATTGTTTTCAGTGCAAATCTTTCGCAAGGCGGAGAGAAAATTTTGCTTCGGAGGGACAACGCCCATATTTCCAGCAACTGGTTCGACTATTATTGCAGCAATTTGGTCAGGATTTTCTTCAATCAGCAAGCGTACCGAATCGATGTCATTGTATCTTGCAATTAATGTGTCCTTTGCAACGCTTGTAGTTACCCCTGGACTACTCGGCACACCAAAAGTCAAAGCACCCGAGCCCGCAGAAACAAGGAACCCATCGAAATGCCCGTGGTAGCAACCAGCAAATTTTATGATTTTCTCCCGTTTTGTATATGCACGTGCCAAGCGAATTGCACTCATCGTCGCTTCGGTTCCGCTATTGACCAGCCGCACCATTTCGATGGAAGGAACCATCTCGCAAATCAATTGTGCAAGACGCACTTCTTGGATAGTTGGAGCACCAAAACTGGTGCCGTTCTCCAATTGCTCAATTAAAGCAGATTTTACAAACCTGGGCAAATGCCCGAAAATGTGAGGTCCCCAACTCCCAACAAAATCGATGTATTCATTTCCATCGACATCCAGAATTCTGCTACCAAGACCGCGTTTGATAAACAATGGCGTACCCCCAACGGCTTTGAAAGCACGCACAGGGGAATTTACTCCCCCTGGAATGAATTTCTGTGCTTGTTCGAACAATTTTTCACTGTAATCCAGTTTCATTTCTTTACCGCAAGATAATAATAATATTTTCCAGCAATGGTTTCCCTTTCGAGAACTTCATAATTGCACAAAGTTAGCAAAGTTTCGATTTCCTCTGCCGACAACCTTTCTTCGAAAGGTGGTCCTTCTTCCATCTCTTTTTTTAACCAATCAATCAAAATCAACTTTCCACCATTTTTTAAAATTCGAGTTGCTTCGCGAAGAAATCTCTCTCGGTCGTTGGGTTCGTGTAAGACATTTGATAGAAGAAGAAAATCGGCTACATCGCTATCGAGTGGTATCTCGTACTCACTGCTTTTGTATGTCTCAATATTTGTAAGTCCTATTGCCTGGACCCGCTTTTTCAGTTCTTCAAGCATTTCATCGGAGACATCGCAAGCATATACTTTCCCATTGGCTCCAACAATTCTGCCAGCGGGAATGGTGAAATAACCAATTCCACAGCCAATGTCAGCAATTATTGAACCAGCAGTAAGCCCAGATTTAAGTAGAATTTCTTCGGGGGGAAGTATTCGCCTTCTCTCCTCGTTGTCCAACTTTTCTTTGTTTGCAGGGTCGAAAATCATAATACCCAAATATTTATTCGTTACAAAAATAATCAAATCTTATTGATTTTTCTTGTTCGATTTCAGCAAAAGATTTACAAGCCTATGAAGGTAGAGTTTAACAAAAAAATCCCTTCCCGCAAAACGGGGAAGGGATTGTCAAACGAAACCGAGATTATTTCATTAAATCGTCATCACTCGGTGGTCCTTTTTTGCGTGGACCAGGAGTATCGCCGTTTCTATTTTGCCAGCCACGACCTTTTGCTCGTTCAATAATTGCTTTTTGTAGTTGTTCGCGGAAACGATTTTCGAATACCAGATAGCGCGCAAACTGCTCTTCTGTCAATACCGATTTTATTTCCTTTTGCTGCTCGAACATTGTGTTCATCAAATCGCGCTGTAAGTCCATAACTTTTTGGGATTGCTTTGTTAAATCTTCTTTGTTTGCTTTTTTACGAATAAGATATTCGAGGTCAAGGATTGCTTCGTCGAGTTTTTCTTGTTTCTCTCGTATTGCTTTTTCTGCGGAATTATACTTGGCTAAAAACTTCTCTGAACTCTTTTCGTCGAGGTCCAATACTTCAAGAAGTTTCATTTTCTTGAACTCTGCTATTCTTTCTTTTGCACGAAAAGCGGGTTGGGCAAAGATATTGCTTTGGGCGGCAATCAAAATGATTGCCAGAATAACTGCTTTTTTGAAACTAAATTTCAACATTGTTCAACTCCTTTATTAGTTCTTGAAAATCATTTTCATCCAGTTGGCTCAAATTGTCGAAGATTCGATTGTCGAAAATGTTTTGAAACGACCTGGAATTGCTTGGGATAAGTTCCAACAATTGAGTTTGAATTAACTCATCGAGGATGTTTCCTGCTGGTTCAAAGGAACGCTCGTAATTTCCAAAGAAAGAAAGATTATTAACTTCTGGCAAAGCAGAAAAATCTATGTTTTCCTTTTCGGCAAGGGCGTCTATTTCCTTTAGTTGCGGGAAAACTGGTTCTCCTTTGTTTTCCACAACTTCTTTGGCAACATCGGGCTGAACGATTGGTTCTTTATTTGGTACTTTCGAAAAGTACAATGAAATCGCAATCAGAAGGACACCAATGCCAGCCACAATAGTAACAAAACCAGGACGAGCAAAAATGTTCAAAGGTGTCTTCTTTTGTTGCAATCGGGCACTCACTCGTACTGGAATGTTTCTGGTTTTTCTGTCCAAGAAAGCATCTAAATCTAAATCATCGAGTTTATGAAACACCTCTCGAACTTCTTGCACTTCCCGTTGCAAATCTGGGTAATTAGAAAGCGAACGCTCGAATGTTTCTTTCTCTTCGGGATTCAACCTCCCAAAGATGAAATCGGGCATTCGCTCTTCCATTTCTTTCCGATTATAAATTTTTTGTTCCATCTATTCCTCCAAATATTCTTTCATTAGTGATGCAATTTTTCGAATTGCGTGGAAATAATTGGCTTTCAAACCGCCAACAGATGTTCCAAGCAAATTCGAAATTTCATTGAAACTCATTTTTTCGAAATAACGCAGAGAAAATACTTCTCTTTGCTTTTCTGGTAACGAACTTATTGCTTCAATCAATTTCTCCTCTAATTCTTTTCTTTCCAGTTGATTACTTTGACTTGGGTCGGGAAAATCCAGTTGCCGTTCTTCATCCTCGTCATCACGATAAAAAGGTATTAAATTGACCAATTTCTGTTTTCGAAGCATATTTTTACTTTTGTTCACTGCAATTCGATAAAGCCAAGTTTTCAAAGAACTTTCCTTTCGAAAATACTTCATTTTGTCCAGTGCTTCGATAAATACTTCTTGGGTAATGTCTTCTGCGTCGTCGTAGTTTTTAACATATCGCAAAGCAACAAAATAAACAAAATTTTTATAGCGACGAACCAACTCTACCGCTGCTTGTTCGGTATTCCCTTTTTCAAATTCCTCGATTAATTCCCTATCATCTTGCAATTTTATTGCCAATTGAAACATTAACATCCCAAAATTAATTAATTACCAACCAATTATTTGACAAAATAATTTGAAAAAAGTTTAATCCACCCAATATTTTTAATTTTGCCATTTTGTGATTGTTATTTTATTATGAAATTGAAATTTAGAATTGTTTCGTACTTGGTTTATGCTCTTTTAATTTTTCCTCTTTTATTTTTACCAACTGGATTTGATTATTCAATTTTCTTCGTTGGTGGAAAGATAATCGCAAACGGCGGTAAACTTTTTATTGATTTCATCGACATAAAACCACCTCTTGTTTATTACATTTTTGCCCTGTTGCACTTTCTATTCAATAACAATTTATTCTTATACCAATTTGCAAATACTTTTATATTTGTTGCAACTTCTTTCCTTACTTTCGAAGTTACATACTTGATTTTCAAAAACAAATGGATTGCTTTTCTTGCTCCAATCCCGATGATTCTCTTTGCCGCTTCTTTCAACTACAATTATATTTTCGAGCCAGAATTGGCTCTGAACTTCATTCTAATGATAAACGCTCTAATCTTATTTAAAGCCAAAAAATCATTTACAATGGCTCTATTTATTGGTATTCTTTCTGGTTTTGCTTTTGGATTAAAATACACTTTCGGTATTATACTTATCCCAATTCTTGTATATCAATACATAAATACAGCAAAATCATCGAGGGTTGAGGGTTTTTTGGCAACATTTTTAGGCTTTATCTTCTCTGCCTCTTTACCTTTCATAATATTGATAATACAAAATGGTACTTTGAAAGACTTTTACAACGTGTTGAATTTTATTAACTATTATCAATCGACTGGTTTCTTTTCTCCGAAAGCAGTTGTTAGAGTTACCAATAATATACAGAGCATTATTTCTGTCTTCTATTCCTTATTTTTTACTATTGCATTCTTTTATGGGGTTTGGAAGATATTTGGGCAATGGAGGACATTGGATAGTTTTGAAAGCCTACTCCATAGTTATCTTCTTCTGAACTTCTTCTGCCTTGCGTTTTCTATCATTGTTGAACATCAATTTCTGAATTACCACTTCCTACGAATTGCAAGTGTGCTTTCGATTTATTCTGGTTTCGGCTTGTATTTGATGTTCAAAGAATTTATTCATATTCCTAAAAATGTTCGTTTTTTCCTCTATCCTGTGATAATTTTTGTGATTATTTTTTACACTCCAATCCTACGCTATATAAGAACTGCACTGCCAACATATTATTTTTTCACAAATAAGAACAAATATATAGATTATTTCGAGAATACTTCGACCGCAAACACACTCCTTCGCCAACACACAACAATAGCAAATTTAATCAACCAAAATCTGACGCCAAACGACACAGTAGTTATTATTGGCGGTGCGGCACAAATTTACACAATGCTCAATGATTGCCATATTTCGGCTTTCCCAACTTCGGTTTTTGTTCTCTCTCGTTTTAAAAAACCAAAGGAATGGGAACAAAGGTTTTTGAAAGAACTCCAAACTGCTAAATATTTAGTTATCCAAGACTTCGACCACACGCATTTCTTTGGCGAAGAAGTTTCCTCTTGGGAAGCGTTTAATCGAAATCTATTGTATCGTAATATTCTCGAAAGTAGATACAAACTCATACTTAAAACCTTTTCGTTTTATGTGTTCAAAGCAGGAGATTAAGAATGTATTTTGAAGTTGCTGGTATCACTGTAAATCCTTTTATACCCCCACTGGTGGCGTTTTTGATTTCTGTCTTCACATCCACTGGCGGGGTTAGCGGGGCGTTCATCATTCTTCCATTTCAAGTAAGTGTTCTGGGTTTCACTTCCCCAGCAGTAAGTGCAACCAACCAACTCTACAATGTTGTTGCCATTCCGAGCGGTGTCTATCGTTACATCCGAGAAGGCAGGATGGTTTGGCCATTGACCTGGATTGTCATTGCTGGAACTTTGCCTGGCGTATTGATTGGTGCTATCGTAAGAATTAACTATTTAAGCAATCCAACCGCATTCAAAATCTTTGCTGGTTTTGTCCTTTTGTATATCGGTTTTAGAATTTTGCGTGAGAATCTTGCTCGAAAAAAGCATAATACATTGGAGGCGGAGCAGAAATTCAACGAAATTGTGAAACAACACAAAACAGAGCTGGGCAAAATAAAGTTGCCCAGAGCAAAAGTTATTCAATTTTCGCTCAAAGTCCTTGAATACGAATTTGTTGGCGAACGGTTTAAAGTCAAAACCATACCAATTTTTATTATAAGTTCAATTGTCGGAATTGTTGGCGGAATCTATGGAATTGGTGGTGGAGCGATTATGGCACCGATTTACGTAACCTTTTTCAATTTACCAGTCTACACTGTTGCAGGACCAGCGCTTATGGGAACATTTATTACGTCGGTATTTGGCGTCATCATTTATCAACTGCTTGCGCCTTTTTATCCAAATCTTGCGATTGCACCCGACTGGAAATTGGGAATATTGTTTGGGATTGGGGGCTTTGTCGGAATGTATGTTGGTGCGCGTCTGCAAAAGCATCTTCCAGCAAAAACCATTAAAATGATACTGGCTATTGCCATTTTGTTCCTCGGCTTACGATATGTTTTAAACTTTGTCTGGAAATGATTTTGGCAATCGATGGCGTCTACGATGTTATGGAGAATAAGATAGAAGATAAAGGAAGGATAACAATAGAGGATGTAGGAAAAGCAACAGCGGAGTTGGTGTGGGATTGCACGGGTTTTCCCTCGGGTGTATATTTTATAGTGATTCGTTGGCTTGGAGGTAGCGAAAGCATTCCAGTAATCATACAATAGTGTAATGTAAAAGCGGGCTTTTTTCCCCTCTCTTTCTTTTGATTCCTCTTCTCAATTTCTATACAATGGTGGGGGTTTTGGTTGAGGACTTTCCCCAAATTTTTTGTAATTTTTTAATCTTGAAAATTTATTTTTTTATTATTTTGCTTTTTGATATTAATCAAAATATGATGTTTTGTTTCGGCGAAATATTATTAATTCCTAAACACACCGATTCATTCATACCCTCACGAATGCCATCGAGTCAGTTTGGTAACTCCTCGCAGTCTTTTTTCACAAAAAAAATTTGCGAATTTCTGACAACAGATTATTCTCCGCAAATTTTTTATTTCCAATTCCAGCCACCATCTAATATTCAGAAGTTCTCTGCCCTGTTTGCTTAACAAATATTTATTTTATTTTTACAATAAAAGGAGGATATTTATTTGAAGCACAAACTACTTTTATTTTTAATTGCTCTCTTGGGGAATTTTATCTTAAAAAAATCGTTTATTTTTATGACTGTCCAGAAGGATATACACTGGTTTGGACTTTTTAGATTATTCGTTTGTGGTCAAGTTCTTGCTATGCAATTCCTTACAGCAAGCCAGTCTCAAACTCAGAACATTCGTCGTAGAAATAGCAATTCGTGCACTGTATGTCCCAACTTTTACAATCGCTGCGTAATTAGACAAAAGTAGCCTCTTTTAATAATTGTTATTGAAAAGACAAAATAAATTTTGTATCACAAAATAAGAGGAATTGCTATGTTAGTGTTCTATTGCTTTTCTAAAAAATTTTTTCAAAAAGAATCAATTATTGAATCAGCGACTCGACTGTTATCTTTATGTTTTATCACGATTACTTTTGTCCTCCTATTTATATTTAATTCCGCAAACTCTTTTGCAAATTACTCTGACGAGAATTCGCAGAAACAAATTCCCGAATTAGACTCATCTTTGGCTCAGTTTTCTAACCAATATTTTTTGTTTACCCTTACCGATGATACCGAAATCATTGCAAAAATTGACAGCGTAGTCAAAGGAACATATTACGTAAAGACACAAATAGGTCTTCCAATCACACTTTCCAAAGATATGATAAAGGATATTAAACGTTTGAGAGGAGAATTCGTCGAGGGCAAATATATAAGGTTTGACCCTAACAGAACAAGGTTATTTTTTGCTCCGACTGCTAAACCTTTGGAGGGAGGTGAAGGCTATTTTTCCGTTTGCCAAATATTTTTCCCTATGTTAACGATTGGAATAACTAATTTTATTGCAATTAGTGGCGGTGTAAGCCTCTTTCCCGGAGCGCAAAAGCAGATATTTTATGGAAATTTGAAAATTGTACCTCTTAAATTAAACGAATTTAGTTTCGCTGTCGGAGGTTTAGTTACCTCTATCCCCGATGAATTTAGTGGTGGTATTATTTATGGTTGTGGAACTTGGGGGACCGATAACAATTCATTAACTATAGGATTAGGATTGCCGCACGAAGAGTGGAAAACATTCAAAAATCCCATCATTCTTTTAGGAGGTGATGTTAGGCTTAGCAACAGTGTTAAATTTATCACTGAAAATTGGATTTTCACCGAAGGAGAAGTAGAAATCTTATTTTCGTTTGGTTTAAGATTTTTTGGCGATTACTTGGCAGCCGACTTCGGTTTCTTTTCTACTAAAACTTTGCTAGAAGAACCGAGTGGTCTTCCAGTCTGGCCCTGGATTGGATTCGCATATAATTTCGGGGGCAAGTAACAAAAATTACTATTTCTCTGATATGTTATAAAGAGTTTAATTACTTAATGCAGTGGGGTGCCCGCTGGCGTCTATTTCATTCTTTTGCGTTGGGCTGGCGGAAGCGAATCCGTCCCCATCGTTGTGGAGTAGAAAGAAGTTTTTCTTTCAATTGGTAAGTTTGGAATAAAATTTTAGCAAGTTGTCTGTAAATTTGTAAGTCGATATTAAAAATTGACTAGA
Source organism: Candidatus Kapaibacterium sp. (assembly GCA_013414795.1). Lineage (GTDB taxonomy): Bacteria > Bacteroidota > Ignavibacteria > Kapaibacteriales > UBA2268 > Naka2016. The sequence continues at coordinate 426,336 of CP058732.1, read as the reverse complement.
ACAAGTTTTTATAGGCTTAAGTAGTATATATTTCTTTCAAATAATTTCCAAAAGATACAAATTCAAAAGATTTTGCAAATTATGCAACACCAAAGATATAGAGATTAATTTGTCTTGGAATTAACTTTTCGATTTTTATTTTTTTTTTAAAAATGAAATTTGAAAATTATGTTTATTATTTCAATAGTAAGCCCGAAAGGATGCAATGAACAACTCATTATCAAACAATTGGTCGAACTTACATCTTTCGATTTAGTTTGTGATGAGGATGTTTTTAAAAAAGTCGAGCAATTGTTTGGGGTCAAAGAGAAAAAACTCCAAAAATCACTTTTCGAAACCTCGAATTTTGGGGTTTTCGATAAGTTGAAACATAAGAAGAACTTGTGTTATTTTAAAATTGCACTTGCACAGAGCATTTTGGATTTTAATAAAATTTATTTTGGCGTGGGGACTTACTTTATTCCACCCAATCTTCAAAATCTTTTAAGATTAGCCTTTGGAGCAGATTTATCATTCCGAATTGGTACCTATGCGAAAAATGCCAGAATTTCTTTACATCAAGCAGAAAGTATTGTTAAAAAATATGATAAACAATTGATGCAATTCACGAGGTATCATCTAAACAAAAAACCTTTTTCCCCCGATTTTTTTGATGCTAATATTGATGTAAGCAAATATAAAGTTGAAGAAGTTGCAAAACGAATATTTGAACTGATGCAAAGCAAAATAACAGAACCACTTGCCGAAGGTCAAAAGAAAATCAACGATTTTATCATTGCTTGCAAAGTCCAACTATATTTTCTTTTAATGGGCGAAGATGTTGAAACTGCTTTCTCCAATGGGAAATTGACAGTGTTTTTGAAAAAGTTAAAAATCAGAATGGAAAATTATGCTAACAAAATTAAAGAATCTGTCCCAAACCTTCCAGAAATCAAGGAAGTTGAAGTAATTCCTGGGAAATCAATCGAAATACCCTCAACGATGTCGGTTAAACTCGAGCAACCACGACTAGTAATGCTTGTCGACGACGAAATTGAATTTGTTGATACCCTTTCAGAAAGGTTGGCAAATCGAGAATTTAGAACAAGCGTGGCATATAGTGGTGAAGAAGCAATTGAGAATATAACCAAAGAAGTACCAGATGTAATCATTCTAGATTTGAAAATGCCTGGCATAGATGGGATTGAAGTTCTTCGAAGAGTGAAAAAAGAACATCCCGAAACCGAAGTTATCATACTAACTGGTCACGGCTCGGAAAAAGAAAAGCAAATCGCTTACGAATTGGGGGCTTTCGGATATTTAGAAAAGCCAGTAGATATTGATGTATTATCGGAAACAATTCGCAAAGCATATGAAAAAATACATCGGATGAAAAATTTAAACGAGGGAGAGAAACCTTGAGGCTTTTTAAAAGAGAAATTGAAAACAAACAAACCAACTTCTACGGAAAGCCAGAGCGTAATTACGATAAACTCTTACGAGCCTCTATCTTTTTAATCTCTCTTGTAGCAATTACTCCGCTAATTATCTTAACTGTTATTAATTATTTTCAATATAGGAAAGCCTACGAAGCCGATATTATTTATCCATTAACAAGGCAAACTAACAATCTAAAGAACAATCTTGAGTCCTTTATTCAAGAGCGAATCTCAGTATTAAAATACATTGCTCAATCTTATACATCGGAAGAACTTTCCAACCCAAAAATACTTTTCCAAATCTATCATTCTTTGCGAAACTCTTTTGGCGGCTTTGTCGATATTGGTATTATTGATGAAAATGGCTTGCAGATTAATTATGTCGGACCGTACCAATTATTGGGAAAAAACTATAAATCCCAAAAATGGTTCAATAATGTTGTTTTCAAAGGAGTCGATGTAAGTGAAGTTTTTATGGGATTCCGTGGATTTCCCCATTTTACAATTTCAGTTTTTAAAACAAATAATACCAACAATCCTTTAATCATTCGTGCATCAATTAATACAGAAATTTTAAAAGAAAAAATCGAAAGCCAAGAGATACCTTCGCATACCGACGTGTTTATTGTGAGCCAAAGCGGTTTGTTGCAAAAGAAAATGGGCTTGATAAATCTTTATGGATTTATTCACGATTGGAAAGCCCAAAAATATGATGGGTTCATTGGCTTAATAACTTTCATCACCACACTTTACTTTGCTCCTCATATAGATTATGGTATCTTAATTGGAGTGATACTCTCCTTGGCTTTGTACATACAAAGAGGGATGCGACCTGAAATTGCTTTTCTTTCGAAGCATCCCGATACAACTTTTAGAAATCGCGCTCGTTTTGGTCTTGCGCAATGCAAACATATCGCTGTGATTCGCTACAATGGTTCGCTTGTCTTTAAAAATGTGAATTATCTGGAAAACACAATACTTCGTACAATTGGAAATATGCCAGAATTAAAATATATTGTCATTGTTGGTAATGCTATAAATGAATTTGACGCTAGCGGTGATTATATGCTTGGGAATCTCATTGATAGAATTCGCGAAGCAGGATACGACTTGTTTTTTACTGGATTAAATGATAGCGTTCTTGACACAATGAAACGAACACTACTTTATTATAAAATCGGCGTGGATCACTTTTTCCGTAATGTTGCTATGGCAGTGGAAGCGCTTTGGGATTCAGCCCATCGTTTCTCCAACGAAGATCCCTGTCCTTTGAAGGAAGTTGTTTACGAAAAAAATAATCTAAAATAATTACCGAAACACTTTGTTGAAAACTTAATTTAGGTTTGAATCATTTTGGTTTTTCGTTAAGCCCTCTTTCAAGTAAAAATGCTTGCTACTTTCTTCGTTGAATTTGAAAAATGAAAAAAGTTTGTAACTTCAAGTTAATTTATATATAAGTATTTATTATCAAATGTGAAAAGGACAATTAACATTGACGCTAGCAGTTTATCAACTGGACAATACATTTTGCAATTGCGAACGCCGACGATTGTAGAAAGTAAGAAATTGAGCATATTAAAATAAAAAAGGTCGGCAGCTACCTACTCTCCCACACCGGTAGACGGTGCAGTACCATCGGCCTTGCGGGGCTTAACTTCTCTGTTCGGAATGGGAAGAGGTGTTTCCCCCGCAGTATTGCCACCGACCTTAAAGGTTTAAGTGCGAGATGAGAAAGTTTCTGGGATAGTGGTCACATATTCAAGAAGGTAGCGAAGCGCGCGCCAACCTAAAAATTTTATGGTAAGCCCTCGGACTATTAGTACTCCTCCGCTAAACGCGTCGCCGCGCTTACACGTGGAGCCTATCGACCTGGTAATCTCCCAGGGTCCTTACTCCCTGAAGGGATGGGACACCTAATCTTGGGGCAGGCTTCGCGCTTGAGATGCTTTCAGCGCTTATCCTTTCCGGACATGGCTACCCTGCTGTGCCGCTGGCGCGACAACAGGTGCACCGTAGGTCCGGTCGTCACGGTCCTCTCGTACTAATGACGGGACCCCTCAAGTGTCCTCCGCCCGCATAGGATAGGGACCGAACTGTCTCACGACGTTCTGAACCCAGCTCACGTACCGCTTTAATCGGCGAACAGCCGAACCCTTGGGACCTTCTCCAGCCCCAGGATGCGATGAGCCGACATCGAGGTGCCAAACCTTGCCGTCGCTGTGGACGCTTGGGCAAGATCAGCCTGTTATCCCCGGCGTACCTTTTATCCTTTGAGCGACGGCCCTTCCACACGGAGCCGCCGGATCACTAAGCCCTGCTTTCGCATCTGCTCGACCTGTCGGTCTCGCAGTCAAGCCACCTTCTGCCTTTGCACTCAACGCACGATTACCGACCGTGCTGAGGTGACCTTTGGAAGCC
>CP058732.1:0-417500 GCA_013414795.1 Candidatus Kapaibacterium sp. | reverse complement strand
GGACTTTATCAATGCACCATCCAGCGCATAGAGATACACAATGAAATCTTCTGTTTCTTTATCGTTTTCTTCTGGAAATTGGTATCTTTGTTGAGAGATTTTAATTGTCAAAATGGCTCTATTACCTTCGTTTTGGATTTTCAAATTGTCAATTACATACTTTGTCATTTGAGGTGTAAATTCGCCCAGTTCCGTTTTTACAAAAGTTCTTTGTAAATTACTATCATTCGGTTCCGGAGGAATTATCCATAACTTATTTGCCGAATCATAACTGTAATATCGATTCAAAATCAATGCATTATAATCGGTATCGGAAAACAAAAAATAGCGATTTCGAGGTAATTCCGAATAGTATGGAGGTCTGTTATTCACTGCAACAATGCTATCAAGATACTCAATCACCTTTTCATAGTAGAAACGATTAAAACGACTCCATTCGAAATTACACTTTCGCCCAAGAATTCCGTTCGTTCCTTCGCATTCCATATACTCTTCGAAAGCGGAGAAATTTGCTCGTGAAATTATTATACCGAATAAGAGACCAAAAGGGGTGGGTCCCCATCGTCGGGCTGATATTCTAATGTAAACATCGAGATTTGCAAACTCATCCGGCAAGTCGCGAATATGGTTCATACGATATGGTTCATTTCCATACGCTATTGCATAAGGGCAATTACCGTTTGGTAAAAAGCCAACACTATCGATTGTAGTAAGAATTTGATGGTCTTCTGCTCGAACTAATTGTATTACCCATTCGCTTGTATCGAGAATGCAATTTAAAAAGTCAATATGGAAAAACAATGGTATATCGGGGCAGGAAAAGACAGTTGTATCTTCGGGGGATATGCCCTCGCAACTTCTTGCAGCTCTTAATTCGCGAAAGAAATAAATCTTAGAATTAGGTTTATATCGAAAAACCTCGCTCCGGACTGCATTTGTAAGCAAAGAGTCCTCGCCAGGTTCAGAAGAACCAAGTACATACTCATTTCCAAATAATTTAACCACCCAGGGTTTATTGCGATTGCATATCTCGGGGTTTAAATTCAAATATATTCTATTTACAACTCCGTTAGAGTCCACCCAGCGAAATTCTCCGATACTGCAACTAATGTCACAGGTATCGAAAAAGTTAAAATATCCAGCATACACAAGGTATCGCTCGTTTTCCTTACCAATACTCAGAATAAAATCATTATAATTACAATCGGGACATTCTGCAGTAGTAGAGAACAAATTGGACAAGAATAGGAACATTATAAGAAGAAAATTCAACTTCCTATTACTTTCCATTTTGTCCTCAAATATATTTAACATCCCCTAAGTGGCACTAATTCACAAAGGTAAATTTCTTGTTGGGTTACAAACGCGTTCAAACTACATCTCCATTCGGTTTCAATTTTAACGTTAAAACAAAGATTATCGCAGAAGTCCGCACTGGATTCATCACAATTTTGCTCAACACCTTGGTCGAGACAATAATTACTTGTGACTTCATACCCTGCGAAATATTTACAAAAAGGTGATTTGGTAATTTCATAAGTTCCGCATATTAGGGTTAAAAGTTCTCCATCGCGAGTAAAACAATTTAATTGACAGGTAACATAACATTTGTAATAATCCCAGCCACAATAATAGATCCTTCTCCCAGTATTTTTTAATTCCTTGCAACATGGGGGAGTGCAAGGTTTATCTGGCTGTTTTGGATTTGCTGTTGTCGCAAATAAATTTGCTGTTTGAAAAAGGAAGACGAATACTGAAAGGCAAATTAAAATAAAACTTGCCACAGCACTCATCTTAAGCCCTCTTTAATTACATCCTAGAATGTAATCAACAAATTAGTGGATGTAAAAAAATTAAACAAGAATTTTTTTTCTTCTGTAAAGATTTGTTGTTGATTTACCAGAATTTGCGAACCAGTTTGTGTATTACTTGCAAAACCTTTATTAATGATAAACAAATGTAAAAAGCACACTGAGAAAAATATTAATATTAAAATATTAAGAAAACAAATAAAGCAGAAATAAAGTAAAGGAAAACAGGATTGGTTCAAAAAAGAAAGAGGGCTTTGTTAGCCCTCTTTAACGGTGGTGTATGTTTCAAATTCTGGAGGATTTTCTATCGTTTTCTTCACTGCACAAATATTAGCAGATTTAACCAAAGCATCGTAATACTTTTCTGGAAAATCCTTTGGAACTCGAATTTCCAACTTCACTTTTGCAATCTTCCTTGCGATTGGGTCGTAGACCAAATCCTGGTAGATTTCAATATCTTGGTAGGGAATTCCTCGACTTTCGCAAAATCCAACAATGTAGATACCGGCGCAGGTTCCAATCGAGGCAAGGAACAGCTCGAAAGGTGCTGGTGCAGTTCCGTCGCCACCTTCACGAACAGGTTGGTCTGTATGGATTGTGAATCCGCTTGGCATAATTGCGTCGACCCGTTTATTCCCTGGAAAAACAATTTTTATTCCCATTTTAACCTCGTCTACTTAGTTTTTAATAAATTTGTTTTTCTATAAAAACTATATAACTGATTAGTAATATTTTTATTTTAAAATGAAAAAGAGAACCAAAAAGAAATTATTACGTGTCTTGTATATAATCTTTGCCGCCGTCGTTGCTCCACTCTTAATTTTTGTCTTCTATTCTTTAAGTCTTCTTAACAAGCAAATACAAAAAAACGAAATTTTAGTGAAAATTTCGAAAAATGCTACAACCCGAACCATTGTAGAAGAATTCAACAAATATGGAGCTTTGCAACCAAAGGAACTCTTTGTTCCGCTTATTCGTGCATACAGTTTTGCAACTGGCAAAATTCCCGTTGCTGGAACATACAAATTTTCCAACTATTTTAGAAATATCGATATTATTCGCGCTATTTTCTCTGGGAGACAACTTTACACAGTTAAAGTAACCTATCCAGAAGGTATAACTATCAAAGATTTCGCACGTATTACACAAAAAGAACTTGGAATTGATGTAGACTCTTTTTACAAAGCAATTGAAGAAGGCAACTATGTTAAAAAACTGAACATTCCTATAAATTCTATCGAAGGTTATCTTATGCCAGAAACATACTTTTTTTACTACGGAACTGATGCGGAAAATGTTGTTAGAAAATTAATAGAAACTCAAAATAGAATCTGGGAAGAAAAATTTGAAGGCGTATGCAAGGAAATGGGAATTTCGAGGCATTTCGTTTTGACCCTCGCTTCAATTATTGAACTCGAAAGCCCTTTGAAGGAAGAACGGAAACGAATTAGTGGCGTATTTTATAATCGCTTGCAAAAAGGAATGAAACTTGAGTCGGACCCGACAGTTCAATATGCTTTGAACAGCAAAAAGCGAATTCGTTTCGAGGACCTCGATGTCGACAATCTTTACAATACATACAAATATGAAGGATTGCCACCTGGACCTATCTGTTCTCCTGGAGTTTCCTCTATCGAGGCTGCGATTTACCCAGAAAAGCATAATTTTCTATACTTTGTAGCATATGGAGATGGTTCGGGTAGGCACAGATTTGCAAGGACATTCGAAGAACATCTAAAGAACAAGGCTTTGTACAAAAGGGAATTAAGAAAACAAATTTCCGCGACCAAGTAGGTTCTTGGGGTCGAATTTTAATTTGATTTCTTTCATTTTCTGGACAATGTCCTTTCCGTACATCATTTCCAAATATTTTCGTTTCAATTTTCCAGTTCCGTGCTCTGCCGAATAAGTTCCACCAAGCGAAATTGCATCGATAATATGTTCATCGTAAATTTGTTGGGCAAGTCGGTTCTCGTTTTCATTGCGAGGGATAAGGTTCAAATGTAGGTGTGAATTTCCAAAATGCCCCCAAACAAAGTATTGCAATTTCGAGTTTTCAAGCATTTTCGTTAAACGTAAATAATAATTTGCAAAGACATTGTCGTTCACAGCAACGTCGGAGCCGATTTTGTGGTAGTTGCTCTTTGCAACAAGTTCGAAGACACGTGTTGGAATAAGATGGCGAAATTCAGCGAAGCGACGATGTTCGTGGTCTTGTGTCGCAACCCAGGTTTCGCTTGCAAATGGTGTAAATTTTGAAATATGTTCAAGCCACAAAGAAAGCAGTATCTCTTCTTCATCATTGTTCGAACACTCTTGTTCAACCCATATTGCACATTCAACATTTTTGGGAATTTGTGGGTAATCATCTGATACAAGCAAAAGCGAATTTCTATCGAAGTATTCAATCAATCGCGGTGAGATATAAGCCTTATTTTTGCCGTTTTCCGTTTCTGCTTTAATGATTCCCTTTGTCTTGGTTATAAAATCGAGAGCCGAAGCCAATTCTTTGAAAAAGATAATAAATCCAATCACTTTTTCTGGCAATCTTTCAACTTTTAATTTTGCTTTGACAATTGTTCCAAGAGTTCCTTCGCTTCCAATGAATAAGTCGAGGAAGTGCATTCCCTTGTGAAGATAATATCCAGCAGTGTTTTTCGAGGAATTTACGTAAGGCAATGCTGGTATTACAAACTCAATAGTTTTCCCGCTTGGCAAATAATAAGAGAAGTGGCTGTTTCGTACTCTTTCGACCTCACTTCTCTGGAGAGATACAGTTTCACCATCGGGAAGAACTACGTCGAGCGCCAGAACATAGTCGCGCATCGTTCCATATTTAAAAGTACGCGAGCCAGAAGAATTGCAAGCAAGATTTCCGCCAATGAAACTATTTGTTTCGGTTGGATTTGGTGGCAAAAAGAAACCTTTCGATTCAAGAAATTCATCTAAATCTTTTCGAACTACACCAGGTTCGACAACGACAAACTGATTTTGAGGATCAAAATCAAGAATTCCATTCAACTTTTCGGTCGAAATTAGAACTCCATCGAAAGGAACTCGTCCGCCAACCAAACCCGTTCCACCGCCAGATATAGTATATGGTATATCGTTTAGATAGCAGTGTTTGATGATGTTAACCAATTCGGTGAGATTTTCTGGAATTAACACCTTTTCGCAAGTTCCTTTTAAATTTGAAGAATCGACTAAATAGTTCTGAATTTCATCAAGATTAGTTTTTTCAATCATTATCGACCACCAGAAATTGATAATCGAATATCAAGTCCAACCTGGAAATTGCTGAAACCAGGCGAAGAGGCACCTTCGGTCAAAGTTCCTTCGTAACGCATAAAGAACGAGGCAGAAAGCCTTTGGCTAATAGAATACCTTGCCCTCGGTTCGATTATTATTTGAGTATTTCCGTCGAGAGTTCTTCCTTTTTCGCCAGTGTAATTCAAAATGTCGTAAGTTGCTCGCTTGTTTCTTCTATATGAACCAAGGAAACTGAATTCCAAATCGTTTCGCAGTATTAGGTTGAACAATGGGAACTCGAATCCCCGCAGAGTATAGCTTGCTTGGGCTTGAACTTCATCGGTTGTTTGTCGTGTAATCGTTGACCGGGCTGTGGAATTGATTTGGAAGGTTGTCGTTGTGTTGTAGCGTAAAGAAGCAGTAAATATGCCTTTGTATTTTTTCTCGTCGAAAGAAACGGAAATACCCACAAAAGGTTGAAATCCATATTGAACGCTTTGTCCTTGAATTGCTCTTCCGTTATCATTTATTAGAACATTTTCTTGATATTTTGATGTGTAAATGTGTTCAATCAAAATTCTTTTGGGTGCAATTGGCTTCAAAAGTTCCCACTTTTCTAAGCCTTCCCAACGGAATGCCCAGTTTACTCCCGGAAGGAATTTGCCTGCTGCTCCTTTGAATATGCTAAACGCCTCCAAGCCATTTCGGAACGATTCCGAAAGAGCATTCAACAACATTTGGTTCTTTTTGATTGTATCCAGGTTGGAGGCAAGTATTTTCGCTTTTTCAACATTATAAAGATTAATTACGTGTTCAATATTATTGTTGAAAATGTTTATCCAGAAGATAGTTGGCAAAGTCAAATATGTTCGAGCGAAAGATTGGGTTGCAATAATGTTTGTAAAGAATGGATTTCCAAGCGAGTCGGTCAAAACAGTTTGGTTTTTGTTAAATCCAAGTTCAGTTTTCCAACTTAAATCCAGATTTGCACCCTTCCAAAGTTGTCTTGTAGTTTTAATTTCGAATGTAGTTCTCTGGTTGAAATTTTCTTGAAGAATAGCGTTAGGAGGTCGTTTCCCGGGGGTAGTCGAAAAGCCAAAAAACGGAAAATTCGCCGAAGGCACAATCGTAAAACTACCGTGTGGGCTTCCAATCAAGCCTAATTGATATGCAAAACTTGGTCCAAACATTTCTTTGCTTTCGCGGAATGTTACCCCACGAGCCCAGAAATTGTTGAAACCAGTTCCTCCGAATACTCCCGGATTGTTCGATGAATTAGTTTGAGTGAAAACGAAGTCTACTTTTTCGAAATCGACAAAAATTGCTTTTGCAATTCCACCAACTTTTTGCCAGAAAGTTTTAGGAGTCGTATCCGGTTTGGTCGATGGAGTTGCAAACGGCTGGGGTCTTGTTTGTATTCCAAGTATGTCTTCAATCAAAGATTTATATCGCAAACTTGCATTGTAACGAATGTTGCTGTTCCAAGATGCACTTTTTACAATGTCGCGAATTCTGGGGTCCTCTTGCAATGGGTCGTTCCAATTGTAACTAACCTGGTAACTTCCGGTGTTATCCAAATAGCGGGAGTATTTTCCAAGGGGGAGTTTAGGTCGAACATTAATCGTAATGTTTTGATTGTGAATGTTATCCGAACCAAAATCGACTAATTTACCATTTCGGAAGAATATCATTTTAGCAATTTCGCTACCAGAACGCTGACGCCCAAATTCGTCCAACTCGAAAGGAACGAGGGTGCTTGTTGTACTTACAGAGTAATCGATTATAGGATTCAGGAAACCGTTCTCACTAACTTTCCAGGAAAATTGTGCATTTCTTGTAGCAGAGAAATTACGAATCACTGGGCTTGGAAAATCTAAAAATCTTGATTGCTCGGTTTGTCGACGGCGATTCATATTTAAACCGAGGCTGATGTTGTTTGGCAATAAATTCAATTTCCAATCTGTGTAAATCGAAAAGAACCCGGTTTTAACAAAACTTAATGGTTTAAAAGTGATGAGTTCTGGAATTGAATTGGAATATTGCAAAGTAAGGTTCCAATTCCAATTGAAGCGATGAACGTACAATGGAGAGCGTTCAAATTCTTGTGAATAGGAATACCCCACAGCAACTTTGTTGAATAATTCGTTGATTATCCAATGGTTTATTGGTATTCCAATTCGCATTCCGGTAATTGCCCAACTATCCATCACGCGAAGTGTTTGCGAACGAAGCAAGACCTCGTCGGCAACTTTCTGCGCCTCTTCTGGTGTGGCTCCATTAAGCAAAGCATTTTGTTTCGCCGCCTCGGAGGCTTCTTTCAACTTGATATCGTTGTTGGCAACAAACTCCGGATTTTCGAACATTTCCGTGTGGGTGTAAGTGAATGGAATTTTAAATTTTTGAAGGAATTTAGGAAGCAATTTCTCGGCAGAAGCAAGCGCGGTAATAGAAAAGTTCGAAGTTGTAAGTCTATTTCCAAAGCGTTCCTCGAGACGGTGGAAGTTGGGTCTGGTGTAGTTTATTGAAGTGTTAATCGAACCGAAGTCGGCAAGTTTTAGTTCCGAAGAAGCAATTGCAGCCCAATCGTTGCGATTTTCCGGAGAAATCAAGCGAAGTTCGTCAATCCACATTGTTGTAGTTAATTCGTTTGGATATCTTTCCGCTGGGTTTGCAATTCCAAAGCCGAAGAAGAGCACACGCGTCAATATTGGATTCCCCCGAATAGCATAGGACGCAAGTGGATTGTTTTTGACAGGAAACACTTGGCGTTCGTAGATTCTATTTGTGTCGCGAATTTGCTTTATGCTTGTTAAATCTTGCAAATCGATTTCTATATCTTGCCACCCACGAAGCAAAGGCACACGGTATTCGTAATAGTTCATCGAGTCGATACCAAAACGAATGAAAGCGTATGCAACTGGGATTGCCCCGGGGACGAGGTTGTCCGGCATCGAGCCGTCACCGTGAATGAAAAATTTTAACTTCTTGTAGAAGAATATGTCCAGTTGCCGGAAATAGCGAACCGCAAGCCTTTCCTCGCCATATCGCAAGTTCTTGACAGTAAGCGACAACGATTGTTCATTTGTTCGTACAATTCGAGTTGGGTCCGGATTGTCCAATCTTCTTGGGGCTTGTACGCCAGGGGGCATAGTATAGAAATCGGGGGCTTTGTTGTTTTCTTCCAAATTTACGAACGAAACAGAAAGAACGCTGTCGTTCTCGCTAACATTTGTTTGAATATTGTTGTTCCTTTGCCAGTGGGCACCAACTAGCCGCCAATCAACAATGGCAAGTTTGGCAATTCCACCTTTGAACCAAACTCGAACGTATTGGATATTTGCAAACGTAGGATTGCCAATAACTCTGCTGGGCTTTCGCACTGGAATTCTATATAGGAACCAACCTTTGTCTGGATTTCCTCCAACAATCTGGGGATTTGTATTTGGGTCTGGATTCAGTTGCACTTCGTATTGAAAATAATCATTTGCAAGAGAAATTGTTTGTCCATTGTTTCTGTTCAAAACTTCTTGGTCGGGAAATTGACCAAATTCGGAAACAGCATTCCCTTCGTAATTATTAAATTGAATGAAATCGTTTGGATTGCGTTGGCTATCGTCTTTGCCAAAGTCAAATTTAAAGTTATCCCTTGCTGGGTCGTTCTCAAGATTCAATGGGTATGGATAAGATTCCTTTTCGCGCTGGTCGTCCAAAGCATCTATACCAATGTCCTCGCCCACGTCTATAATTCCGTTTGGCATTGGGCTTGCTTTTGTTATCCCATCTTCTGTATCCAATCTTTGATTTGGGATAATATCTTCGCTTATTTGCCCAAGTTCAATGTACATCTTGGTTCGTCCCGGCTCGTACTGTTGGATATTCATCATTATTTCGATGTACTCGATATTCTCGTTGTCAAAATTTGTGTTGAATGTCGAAATTAGTTTTGTCATTCCAGCCCAAATTTTGGAGCGATTTTCGGGACGATTTCCAAAAGCGTTTAAAGTATCGAACAATGGATTCAATGGGTCCAAATATTCTGGATTCATATTGTAAATTCCACGGTACAATGGGTCGAAGTCGATGAACAACGGAGAAAGATTGGCTTGACCGGGGATATAGTCTCTGTTTGGATATACATCGCGAATCGGTACACGGGGAAGAGCATATTGATACCAAAACATTCGTCCTCGAAACTTCGCGCGTGTGGTGTCGTCTGGACCAATCATTTCATCTTGTGGTGGAGAGGAATGAGTCCAAAGCGAAGGTGTAAGGCTTAAAGAAATATATCTTTGGGCGCCTTCAAAATCATCAATGTAAACAACTGGCGAACCATTATCGCTTGCAACGTCGGAAGTTCTTCTGTTTGGATTGGGCATCATCATTGCCCATTCACCGCGAACATTGAATGAAGAAGTTGCTTTGGTATCGTAAAATGGCAACAAATCTACGATTTTGGTTAACCAGGGCAATTCCCAATTCATTCTTGCATCGAAACCAAACATTGTATTTCGCACTGGCTCGTCGCCAAGTCGTACCCTATCTGTTACAAGCGATTGGTTGTAGAACATAGTAGTAAAACCAAGCCCCGCCTCGCCAGTTCGCGTCTTGAACAATTGATAATCGGCACGCAAGCCCAAAAGAGTTCGGGTCGAAATACTAAAAATATCTTGTTGCTCATATTCTATTTTCAAATTTGCATTTGGCAAAGACGCCCGCGGATTCCTCAAAGTCAAAGTTCCGGAATAATAATCTATAACATAATCTTCATACTCGCGCAGCGGAACACCATCGAGAGTTACTCGCACACTATTCGGAGTCAGATTGAAAGCCCCAAGCGAAATCCTATCGGTGAACCTACCAGAAACTTCGCCAGAAATCACGAAACGGTCGCGTGCAGTATTTCTTCTAGCTACATCATAAGTTGTATCGTAGACTTCTCCAAAAACGTACTGTTCTGCAAGTTGGGGAGTGCCTGCTTTTTCAAAGTAATCCCTTAAACCCTCGCGAAATGGTTCAAGGCTTGGAAAAGTAATTTCACCATAAATTGGGTCGAAAAATGGGGGACGCAAGTCAAATTGCCCGTCTCCCGGCGGGGCACCAGTTGAATTGTTTACCTGGTCGACTTTTAGGATAGTTACCAATTTATCGGGGACACCTGGAAGTACATCGCTCGAATCGTTACTTTGATTTATATACCAGACATTTATCCTGGTGTCTGTTACTGAAACATTTGTTGCATTTATCTGGTAGATATTTTTCATTTGTCTTGCCCAAAGGGATTTATATGCGGGCAAAAGGTTGGGGCGATAAATTAGTTTTAAAATTAAAGTATCTTTCTCTCCGACAAGAGTTGAAAGTGTCCCATAGTACAAATCATCGGTTGTGTCGGTTGTTTCGCCTTCTATACGATAGGCAACAGCGTAATATCTATCCTGGCGCATATTCAAGATTGTCAATGTTCCAAGATTGTAATCAATTTTATAACGAGTCGAATCAATCTTCAAGAATGTACCTCTTTCGACAACCCCAGTTTGAATTGGGGTAAATTTCAAACTGGGCGGATAGAGTTCGTTTCGTCTCATTCGTTTTGGCTCCAGGTCGGCAAATGCAACAGCATTTCCTCCGTAGGCATTGTCCCGAACATCGGTGGAAGATTCATACACTTCGATTTCTTTAATGCGATAGAAAGAGGAAGCCTGTGGTATGACTGGTGTTGAGGTTTTAAAGTATTCCCGATAAATACTTCTATATGCAGTATCGAGGAAGAAATGGTTTTTGGCATAATCGTACGCACGCAAAGAAAAATATTGCTTGCTCGAACCACCCCGGACATCGACAAAACGGCGTTCCCCTCGCTTTTGCGATGCAATTGTCTTTAAAAACAAAGGACCAAACTGGAAATCCGCACGAACCCCAAACAAAGCCTGTCCACCACCAATTAAAGTCGAAGGGACTGGCATAGTTACGTTGCCAACTTCAATCAATTTGATAATGTCGTCGTCTTCGCCAGTATACCCAATTTTGAATTTGTTATCGAAATCAAATTGACGACGGGTGTTCCAATCAGTTCCAATCGACAACTTATCGCCAATTTTACCAGTTACATTTACTCGAATATCCTGGCTAAACATCGGAGAAGATTGGGATTGTCCAAATGCAGAGGTTGAACCAAGATTTTGCAAATCCCAACGCCAACCCACGCGGATGTTGACTTCACCGTTGACATTCAAACTAACCTGTGGTTTACCAAAAATTGTAATAAGGGGATTCGAAGGTATAGGAATCGTCAATCCAGTTGCTTGACTTAAAATACGAGCGATGTCCCCCCCGCTTAATGCTACCTTCAAGTCATAACTTTTTGTCAAAGAATCCCATAGTTGCTTTTGTAATGCTTCTTTTCGTAAAGTAAGATAATCATCCAGAGGAATTGTGTAGTCGTAGCCAATGGGTACTTGCCAGAAGTAATACTTGTAATGTAAATATTGAAGATTGCTGTCGATGTCGAAGTATTTGAACATTCCATCGGGAATGTACCGAAATCGAGGATTATCGTAATCAGGATATCTATATATGTTGTTCTGTTGCAAAAGAGTCTTTTCGGGAACTTTTGACTTTTGGAATTCTGGAACGTAAATATCGAGCAAGGTAGTATCGAGCCGTTGAGAATAAGTTTTATATGGAATTACACAGAATAAAATTAAAAGTAGAAATATATGGGAAGGCTTAGGATTTAGTTTTGATAAAACTAAAACCTTTTGATACACACTTGAACAATTATCTTTTTCCACTGCCAGTCCCAGAATAACAAAATTAGTCAAGTTCTTCAATCATTATGCAATCAAGTTTCTAAATGTGTATCAAAAGGTTCCTATTTTGCAACAAAACTTTGTTTCACATACAAATGCAAATATAAAAATAAAACAAAAGACAATATCAAATAATGAAGTCGAAAGAAGTAAATAAATATTTATCGAAATCTTTAACTTTCGCTTTCTTGCCTTTTCGAATGACCTCAAAACCTTCCGAAGAAAGTTTTTCAGCAAGTAAATCCAAACCGCCAGGAAATTTTTCGTTCAATTCGCCATTTCCCTTTAATGTCCGCCAATAGGGAATTTGGGGAAGTTTCTCTGGGTCCTTGTTTTCTTCGGACGCCCAGGCAGAAATGTTGACAAAAATACCAGTCGTTAGCGGGCAACCAATATCAGCATTGTATTTCCGTGCAATTGCTTTACGAAGTTCAGCAATTGTAGTTACTTTCCCTTTTGGAACTTGCGACATTAAATTGAAAATATCCAACGGGCGTGGAATTGCCATAGTTTGCCCGCCCCAATGAAGCGAACCTTTCTCGTTTAATTGGACAACCTTGGGTAAATCTTTAGAATCAAATAATTTTTCGACAAAACTTTTCTTTTTCATTCTGCGCGAAGTTTTTGTCGAATCTTACGTTCGGACATTCCACGCAAATAGAACAATCTTGCTCGTCGGACTCTACTTGATTGCAATACGGTAATACTTTGGATCATCGGGGAGTACAATGGGAAAATCCTTTCGACTCCAACACCATTGGATACCTTCCGAACGCAAAATGTTTGGTTGGGTCCCTCGCCTCGTCGGTAAAGTACAATGCCTTTAAAATTTTGAATGCGTTCCTTGTCGCCTTCAACAACGCGTACGGCAACATTTACAACGTCGCCAGCCTTGAAGTTTGGAATGTTGGAAAGTTCGACGCTTCCGCTGTTTTTTCGAATTTCGTCTGTCTTCTCTTTAATTAAATTCTTAACAAAATCAAGTTTATTCATTTTACCCTCGTCAAAAAAAAGAGTTACAAAATTACAAATAAAATTCATAATAGACAAGAAAATAATTTGTTGAATTACTTTTATTTCAAAACTACCGTTTATTCAGCTACAATCAATGTTAATTTGAGATAATTTAAATTGTTTTTTAGAACAAAATTGAAACTTGAAAAAATTGACCGAGCGAAAAAGTTTATAAATCTTTTAAAAATCAAACAATTTTGCCTTCGAGTTTTGCGGTTTCCCGTCGTTCGATTGAAAGGCGTCGTTCGAAATACCGCGCAATTCGTATGAATGGCAAGCCAAGCAGAAGATAAAGGATTGCGGTGATGATACCAGTTCCGAGATAATCATAATATGTTGAAGCAATTTGATTGTACACTTTTGTCAACTCAATCATTGTGATTACAGAGACAAGGGATGAATCTTTCAACAACGAGATGAAATCGTTGGTCACAGGCGGAATTACAATTCTAATTGCTTGCGGAAGGATAATATGCCAAACCGCTTGTGCTTTTGTCATTCCAAGCGAAATTGCTGCTTCCATTTGTCCGCGCGGGATTGCAAAGAAACCAGAACGGTAGACTTCGGCTTCGTAGGCAGCGTAATTTAATCCAAGACCGACAATAGCAGCAAGAAAAGGCGAAAGTTTAATTCCAATAGACGGAAGAGCATAAAAAATCAAATAAAGTTGTATCAGAAGTGGAGTTCCTCTTATAATTTCAATGTATGCAACAGCGAGCGGGGAAATAAGTTTCCCACCGTAAATTCTTGCGAGAGCAATAATTAAACCAAATGCAATAGCAACAATCATTGCAAGAATAGATAAGCCAAGGGTAATTAATGCAGCCTTTAAAAATATTGGCAAAAACTTTATGTATAAATTAATTCTTTCGCTAAATTCGCTTTTCTTGCTTACCGATTCGAGGAAATATTGATATTTTTTTGGTGGAACATTACTTTCTGAATAATCGTTCAAATATTTTTCCATCATAAAGTTCCACAAGTTCCACTCTTCGAGAATCTCTCGCAATTTTCCGCTTTTCTGCAATTTATCCAAAGCCCAATTCAATTTTGCAAGGAGCGTTGTGTCTTGCTTCCTTAGAGCAATTCCATAAGAAATTTCGCCAATGGGTTGTCCTACCATTACAAATTCGGGATTCACAGCAGTATAGTAAATTGCAATTGGTGCATCAACAAGGACTGCCTCGATTCTGCCATTTTTCATATCCACGAAAGCATTGACTTCGCCTTCGTAAGTTAAAACATTGATACCACCTTTCGCTCGGAGAATTCTTTCAGCAAGCGAGTTTTTTAAGGCGCCAACTTTTCTTCCAACGAGGTCCGAAAGGCTATGTATATAGTCAACTCCTTTGAGGACAACTAATTGTTCGTGGGTAATATAATATGGATTGGTAAAATTTACTTCCTTTTTACGGTCTTCTGTGATTTCCAAGCCATTTATAGCAATATCATAATCACCTCGATATAGACCCGGAATTAATCCGTCCCATTGATTTTGCACAAATTGAGTTTCAACACCAAGATATTGGGCGATAGCATTTACAATATCAACCTCGAAACCAATGATATTGCTTGGAATTTTAGGGTCCTGAAATATATAGGGAGCATTGCTTTCGGCGTCTGCTGCCCACCGTAAAACCATTAACTCTTTTGCAAAGGAAGAGTGTAATCCAAACAACAACAAAATCCACAAATTCAAAATTAACTTAGTTTTCATATCTATTCCTTAAAAAGGCGAACGTATGCTTCTGTTCTTGGGTCATTAGGGCTTTCAAAGATTTTCTGAGGCGTACCAATTTCAATTATTTCACCAGATTCCATATAAACAACAAGATTCGAGGCTGTTTTTGCAAAATTCATAGCGTGGGTAACCACAATTTGTGTCATTCCTTCTTTGTGTAAATCTATCATTACGTTTAGAACTTCGCCGACGAGTTCTGGGTCGAGAGCCGATGTCGGCTCGTCGTAGAGCATAATTTCGGGATTCATTGCAAGCGAACGGGCAATTGCTACTCTTTGAGATTGGCCACCAGATAGTTGGTAAGGATAACGGTTTTCATAGCCTTTCAAGCCGACTTTTTCCAGAAGAATCAACGCCTCTTGAATAGCCTTTTCTTTTGGTTCTTTTTTTACAACTATTGGTGCAAGTGTTATGTTTTCCAATACTGTAAGATGGGGAAACAAATTTAACGATTGAAAGAGCATCCCAACTTTCCGACGAATTTTCTGTGCTTTAGTTTCGAAATCTTGATTCCCATTGTTATTTTGCTTTTGACCGTTCCTTTTGTCAATTTCAATATCAGAAACCCGAAGATAGCCACTGTCAAAAGTTTCGAGGCAGTTAATACAACGCAGAAGAGTTGTTTTGCCACAGCCAGAACGGCCAATGATTGAAATGAGTTCGCCTTTGTTTACAGAAAAATTAATATTCTTTAGAACTTGATACTCACCAAAGCGTTTATTTAAAGCCTCTACTTTTAGAATTTCCACTCTATCTTTCCACAAAATCAAAAATTAAAAACATTAAAATTAATTGATTTTGAGTGTTTTACAAAATGATTTTTTAAAAAAAGAACCGACGAATTCTCGTCGGTTCGAAATTTGAATTTACTTCATAAAATCACTAGTTGATAATCGGGAATGAGGTGTTGAACACCTTGTTACCAATAATAATTTCAACGAAATATACACCACTTGGAAGATTTTCCAAAGCCAAAACGATTCGATTTCCTTCAAATTCAGTTTTATAAGCATTTGCAGAAATTGTTTGCCCAAATATGTTCATCAATCGAATTGTCGGGCGGATTTCATATGCTTCTGCTAAGTTAATTTTAAGTACTTTTTGTTCCAAAAAATAAGAAATGCTTGGAGTTAAGTTATCACTTTCGACAGAAACTATTACCGTATCGACTTCGACCTTTATTGGTTGGGTGAAAAGTTCGCCGCAAGTTCCGCTTACTTTGCATTTGTAAACACCTTCGTCGGCTTTCGAAACATTTTGGATTTCAAACTTGCTTTCGTTTGCACCAATCAGTCTTTCGTCGTCCTTGTACCATTGATAGGCAAGTTTGTCCCCAGTTGCATAGACATATAGAGAAAGTGTTTCCGATTTTTTCACAACTGTATCGCTGGTTTGAGCTAGGATTCGGGTCGATGGAATGAAATCCACATTGAATACAGGGGTTTCGGCTGTTGCTGGGCAAGGACCAGAGACAATTCCCTTATATTGCCCTTTCTTCGAAGCATCAATATCACGAATTACCAGCACGGAATCTGTTGCATTTGGAATGGGTGATCCTTTAAACAACCATTGATATTTGATATTAGAACCACGTGCTTTCACATACAGAACGATTGAATCGCCTTCGCAAACAGTTAAGTTGCTTGGATTGCTACCAGATTCAAGGATTGTGGGTAATTCATAAACACTGAACGGGGTAGAAAGCACCGAAACAATTCCTCGTGGATGTGAAATTCGTAACCAGACGCTGTCTGCATAGAAAGTGGGTGGAATGTTCCAAGCATAACTAAATCCTCTAACATTTTGGGCAAGAGGTTCCCACTTTCCAGTAGTTCCAACTTTTAAATCGAGGTTGAAGGTATCCGTTGGAGCGAAAGTTTCGGAAGCCCATTTTATTGTCAAAGTAGAATTCGGACAGATTTTTTCTTTTCCAACGGGGTAGTCAAATCTTAAATCAGTTTGAGAATATTTCATTAAAAGAATGTTGTTTGCACCTTGATACCCAGAGCCAACAATAGGATTCACAAGAGTGAGATTCTTGGAGTTTGTCAATCCTGCAATGTAGTAATCCCCAACGGGAGTAATGTAGAAAGCAGAGGAAGAATCATCATCGACTGTTCCATAGATATCGCTAAAATTCAAACCGCTACCATCGGAAAGCATTTGTGCATAGAATATATCGTACTTTCCAATTTTTTTGCCAGTGGGATTGTTAACTACTGGGAAGTTGGTAGAATTGGTGTAGCCAACGATATGTAAGTACTTACCTAAAAGGACAAGACTTGTTGGATAATCATTGCTCGAGCCACCAAGATAGGTGGAGAAATCAAGATCTTGACGTTTGTAGGTCAAACCATAACTTCCAGAGGAAGTGATAATATTGGACAACCCAGCAACAAAAATTTCAGCCCCTCCTTTGTGTGTATTTTGAAATGCATTTTGAGATATTGGAAAACTTGGATTTGTAGTTTCTTTAAAAGTTATTCCAGAAAAGATAATTTTTTGGTCGTTAGTATATGCAACTGCCATTCCGATATCATCGGCAGTGCCTCCAAAGTATGTCGAGAAATCAAGTTTCCCTTCACCCAATATTTTTACAGCAAAAGCATCCCAACCCCCATTGAATGTTCTATCGTAAGGAGATTCTGTAATAACTGTTTGCCAACCAACGCGTTGCTCGCGGTATGGTGCAATTGGAAAATCGCTCGATTTGGTGGTTCCTGTAATGAAAATATTTCCAGATTCACTCACAACCATTTCATAAGGAATGTCATCATCGCCACCACCAATGTAAGTGCAATAATCAATTAGTTGACCAGAGGAAGAAAGTTTAATAATGAAAATATCTTTTCGCCCTTTGATTTTCGTTTGGATTGCACCACCAGTAGTTGGAAGATTTGTCGACTCGGAATAACCGCAAACAAAGAAACCTTTGTCGGGACCAAGTTCTGCCGAAACCACTATGTCGTCTTTGTTACCGCCAAGATAGGTTGAATATACTATTGAATTTAAATCAGGTGAAAATTTGGTTACGAACGCATCATTTAATCCATTTAAAGCGTTATTCACTGGACTTTTCAAAGGAAAATCGGTTGAATTTGTTGTTCCACCAACATAGACATTTCCAACATCATCAATAGATAAGCCTGCTGGATAGTCGGAACCACCACCACCAAAGAATGTTCCATACATCAAATTTCGATTGGCTCCTCGAAGGTCAAATTTGCAAATGAAAACATCTCGAATATTGTTGAATGCATTGTCATATGCGCCTTCGGTGGTTGGGAAGTTGATGGATTCAGTCCAACCTACCGCAAGTAGGATTCCAGTGGATAACTCTTTCATTGCAACAATTCTGTCTTCGTTCGAGCCACCAAAGTAACTCATCATAATGATTGGGTCTATAATTAATTCTTTGGTGGGGTCGTAGTTTTCAACATAGAAAGAGAATTCAGTTTCACTCTTTGGTATGAAAGTGCAAGCGATTTCTTTTTCAACACCGTTAACTATTTGATAGGCATAAAGATTTGCATTTACTATTTCCCCAAAACGAGTTACAAGTTTGATACTCTTTCCATCTGACGAAACAGAATAGGCTCCAGAAAAATTTAGACCGATATCCGAAGGGTCTCCTCCAGGTCGGACAACAAAATCGTAGCGTGGATTTTCGCCATCGAACTTTAACAAAAAGTCAACATTGCGGTATACATTTTCAAATTTAATAGTTTTATAGCCTTGTACATCCGTTACCCAGTTTTCTGGTCGATTGCCGAAAAAGAAATTTAATTTCCAAGGACTTGGTTCATAGGTTGTAGCAGTAGAGAAATTGGAATTCTCAAGTGTTAATTTAATAAAATGTCCGCGCTTTATGGCATAATTCTCTTTTTGCTCGATTTTGTAGTAATCAAAGTGCAAACCATTGTTTTTTACATATAAGTTAAAACCGTTTCCACGTGCCAAAAATAGTATTTTGCTATCCCATTGCCCTTTGTTGGGAATGTAGTATTCGTTGATGAAACTGTACGAAGAGGCAGTTAAAAGAACAAAACTTGCAATTGCAAAAAAAAAAAATGTCATTGCTCTTTTCATTTTATCACCCTCAATTAATTTAATTTTCAAAATTTTATCAATTATTAATTTATTAAAATTTTAATTAATTTAAAACAAAAAAAAATAAAATTGTTACATTTTAACCCATTTCGTCTAATTTATACATTTGTTCGATCAAATCGGAGTATTTCCTTTCGACAATATGTCTTTTCACACTCATTTTGGGACTGAGTTCTCCACTATCCACTGAAAAAGATTCGGTCAATAGGGCAAACTTTCGCACACGCTCGAACTTCGATAAGTCCTTTTGCAATCGGTCTATGTCGTTTTTGATTATTTTAATAATCTTTTCGTTTGAAACAAGTTCGGATAGGTTTGTATACTTGATTTCAAGAACTTCGGCAAGTTTTTTCAACTCCTCGAAATTTGGCAAAATCAGAGCAGTGTTGTATTCTCGATTGTCACCAATAATGATACATTGGTCTACATATTGACTTTGATTAATTACGTTTTCAATCAGTCGTGGCGAAATGTTCTTCCCGCCACTGTTGACGAAAATATACTTTTTTCTATCGGTAATCTTCAGATTTCCCCTTTCGGTAATTTGTCCTACATCGCCAGTATATAGCCATCCATCTTCATCAATTGCAGTTTTTGTGGCTTCGAGGTCATTCCAATATCCACGCATAACATTTGGTCCTCGGACAAGGATTTCTCCATCCTCAGCGATACGAACTTCCACATTTTCCAAAGGCTTTCCAACGGTACCAAATTCTACATCATCTTCGCGAGTTACTGAAACAACTGGCGATGCCTCTGTCAACCCATAACCCTCGTAAACTTTATATCCAATCGCCCAAAAGAAAAGATTCACATCAACGTTAAGAGGTGCACCGCCCGAAATAAATTTGATTGTCTGAATTCCAAGTTTTTCCCGTATCTTGGAAAAAACAAGTTTATCCGCAAGCAAATATTTATTTTTTAAAAATGTAGATGATTTGCCTCTTTGAACATATTCAAGGACATATTTTTTTCCTACTTCGACTGCCCACTCGAAAATTTTCTTCTTGATTTTTCCTTCTTTCGAAATTTGTGCATTTATCCTTTTTCGGATTATTTCCAGCAATCTTGGCACTGTTGTCATAAGTGTGGGTTTGATTTCCTTAATATTTAGGCTTATCGTTTCTATCGACTCTGCAAGGGCAATTTGCGAACCACAAGAAAATGCAGCGTAAATCACAGTGTGTTCATAAGCGTGACACCAAGGCAAGTACGATAGAAAAATATCCTTCTCCCCGAAGTTTATTGTTTTTGCAGAAGCAATCACATTCGAAACGATGTTGCGGTGCGTAAGTACTACACCCTTTGGGTCGCCAGTTGTTCCGCTTGTGTATATGATTGAAAATACATCCTCGGGCTTAATTCGATTAATTCGCTCGTTAATAATAAAATCTCTTTGTTCTTTTTTCCTTGAAGAATGGCCAATTTTAAGTATTTCACTAAACGACTTCACAGCCAAATCAAGATTATCAAAACCGTCAAATTCATCCATTATGATGAAGTGACGCAAAGATGGTATGTTATCCTTGACTTGTAAAATTTTATTTAATTGAAATTTATTGGACACAACAACGCCAACGGCTGTGCAATCGTTAAAGATGAATTCTTCTTGTTTAGCAGTTGTAATTGGGAAAATTGGAACAGATATGGCTCCAATTGAAGAAATTGCCATATCAACTATGAACCATTCGATACGGTTTTCCGAAACAATTCCAATGCGGTCGTTTTGTTTGAACCCAAGGCTTAAAAGCCCCAAAGAGAAGTCTTCAATTTTCTCCCATAGTTCTGAATATTTAAGTCCTTGGTACTGTCCGTTAACCTTGAACTTAAACGCAACTTTTTTGTCCCAATATTTTAAACAAACAGTATGAACAAGTTGAGGTAGATTTTGATATACAACGTCACCCAAGATTTACCCTCCAAAATATTACAATTTGCGTTGGGAAAGGAAGAAAATATTAGAAAGCAAAGACGAAGCGAAGGATTTCCGACCATTTGACAACTTCGAGTACTCTATAACCAAGGAAAGCACCAAAGCCGATAAGAGTTATACCAGTAAACTTATGGATTTTGGCTAAGAAGTTTGCCGACATTTTGTATTTGAAATGGACAGAGGTTTTGACCAGAAACATTAACCAAAGCAAGTTGCCAATTCCAAACCCCAAAGCAAAAAGGAAATGGCTAACAACGCCGATTTCAATTAAGCCAAATTGCTGGATATTCAAAGCAACGTAACCAAGGGAAGGCAAAAAAGTAGGGTTGATAACATTTGTAAGTGCAATTCCAATACCGATGAAGAAAGGACCACGCGCCGAAAGCCTTTCAATGAATGAAGTAGATGAATTGATTTCACCATCGATATGGACTTTGGAGGATTTTAAATGGGAAACTCCAAGAGAAATGACCATCAAAACAATTACAAGTTGAACAAAAGTTACGACAAGTGGATAATGTAAAGAAAAATTACTTGTCCATTCAATTATAGCGGAAGTAGCAAAAATGGCAATTAGACAATATATAAAATCCATAATTGCTGTTCCAAGACCAGAAAGGAAACCGTGTCGGGAACTATTGCTCAAACCAAGTTTAATTGCTGTCATAGCAGCAGGACCAGGGGGTAAAGCGAGTATTACCCCTACGATTATTCCGGTCAAAATTGAAATCATAGTTCCCTTCTATTTGTTAAAAAAACTTTACACTGTTAAACTAAATTCACACTAAATTAATAATAAATTTTTAAAATCAAAATTTTTTTTGAAAAAATTTTTTTCTTCTGGGTAGTAAACTCTTGTCAAGTATAAGCCTTTGGCTTTTGCCAATGGGCTGGGGAAATTTTTCTTCCCGCTACGTAGTGCCTCTTCCACCTCTGGAATTGTTCTCCGCCCACGGGCACAATCAAGAATCACCCCAACAAGGCTTCGCACCAATCCATAAACAAATCGATTTGCTTTTATTGTATAGCAGAATAGGTTCTCGGATAATTGTTGCCATTCGCTTTTCTCTATTCGACAAACATAATTTTTTGTCGATGGGTTCTTTTTCGCAAAAGGGGAGAAATCGTATTCCCCGAGAAAAACTTTGCTTATTTCATTTAATCTATCAATCTCCAACTCAAATGGAAAGTAGAAAGCGTAATTTCGAAGGAAAACGCTATTTTTCGTTGTAACCAGATATGCATATTCCCTTGCAATTGCATCTTTCGTTGAATGGAAAGGCAGTTCGGTTGTTTTCGCCTCGAGTATCCTAATATCTGGAGGTAGAGCAGAGTTGATTGCCGACACAATCTTATTCTCGGGAATAGGGAATGAGTCTTCTATTCGGCAATGTGCAACTTGACCTAATGCGTGAACTCCAGCGTCGGTTCTTCCTGCGGCAATAACAAACAATTTCTGCCCGGAAACAATTTCGATTGCTTGCTCGATAGTCTCTTGAATTGAATTGCTGTTCTTCTGTCGTTGCCAACCGGAATAGTTTGTACCATCGTACTCAATCAAGAAGACGATGGTTCGTTTCATAGTTGTCACTCGATAACACCGGGTTGATTCAGTTCGTTGAACAGAGCAATTACCTCGTCGATAGATTTTTCTCCCATATCGCCTTTTGTATGGCGCCGCACTGAAACTGTTTGCTTTTCTGCTTCTTTCTTGCCAATAATCAAAGCAAATGGAATTTTTTGTGTCTCGCTTTCGGCAATCTTTTTGTTGATTCTTTCATTTCGTAGGTCAAGATTCACCCGAAAGCCAAGATTTTCGAGTTTCTGAGATAGTTCTTTAGCAAAAGTATGTTGTTCTTCGCCAATTGGGAGAACAGAGACTTGAACTGGGGCAATCCAAAATGGGAAATTCCCAGCAAAATGTTCAATTAAAATCGAAAGGAATCGTTCCAGCGAACCAGCAGGGGCTCGGTGGATTATCACAGGACGATGTGGTTGGTTGTCGGCGCCAATGTATTCCAATTGGAAACGCTCTGGCATAACGTAGTCGACTTGAACTGTGCCGAGTTGCCATTTTCGTCCAATTGCATCTTTTACGATGAAATCTATTTTTGGTCCATAGAAGGCGGCTTCTCCTTCGGCAATTACATATTCAAGATTAATTTCGTCGGCAACCTCTTTGATTTCTCTTTGTGCACGGTCCCATAGTTCCATATTTCCGCCATATTTCGTTGTATCTTCATCGCGAAAAGACAATCTGGTTGTAAATTCTAATTTAAACAAGCCAAAGAAGAACTGCATTAAATCGACAACGCCTTTGATTTCATCTTTCAATTGTTCCACAGTGCAATAGATATGGGCATCGTCTTGTGTGAACCCACGCACACGAGTCAGCCCAGTTAGTTCGCCAGATTGCTCATATCGATAAACAGTACCAAATTCAAAAAGCCTCAAAGGTAAATCTCGGTAACTTCTTGGTTTGCTCAAATAAATTTGATGATGGTGGGGACAGTTCATTGGTTTGAGAATATATTCCTCGTCTTCAACTTTCATTGGTGGGTATTGCGAATCTTTGTAATACGGATAGTGTCCCGAGGTTTTGTACAATTCAAGATTTCCGATGTGAGGAGTGATTACTTCGACATAACCACGGCGATAATGTTCCTTGCGAAGAAAATCTTCCAACACTCTACGAATTATTGCTCCCTTGGGAAGCCAGATTGGCAAGCCACCACCAACAGCCGGTGTGATTAGGAATAGTTCCAGTTCGCGTCCCAACTTCCTGTGGTCCCGTTTCTTTGCTTCTTCGAGCATCTTTAGGTATTCGTCCATCATCGATTTCTTGGGGAAAGTTATTCCATAAATACGGGTCATCATATTCCTGCTGCTATCCCCACGCCAATATGCACCAGCAACATTAAGCAATTTGACATATTTTATTTTACTGGTATTTGGAATGTGTGTCCCACGACACAAGTCAATGAAATTCCCTTGTTTATAAAAAGTAATCTTCTCACCTTTAAGACCCTCGAGCAATTCAAGTTTGTATTCATCACCGACCTTTTTAAAATGTTCAACGGCATCCTCCCAGGAAATTTCAATTCTTTCATATTCAGCATTTCTTTTAGCAAGTTCCAGCATTTTCTGTTCAATTTTTGGCAAATCCTCATTGGTTAGCTTTTGACCATTGGGAAGAGCAACATCGTAATAGAATCCCCATTCAATTGCAGGTCCAACCCCGAATTTTACCCCAGGATAGAGTTCTTGAATTGCTTCTGCCATAAGATGGGCAGAAGAATGCCAATATATTTCTTTGCCTTCAGGGTCGTCAAAAGTAACAAATCTGATTGTTCCATCAGATGTAATTTCCCTCGAAAGATCAATCTTTTCACCATTGAAGAAAGCCCCCAACGCCTCGTTGGCAAGCCTTTCAGAAATTGAACGAGCAATGTCGATGGCTTTGGTTCCTTCAGGGTATTCTCTTACTTCGCCATTTGGAAAAGTTATTTTCATTGTTTTCTCTAATCAAATCAACAAACATTAATGCAAAAAAACGATTTTAAGAAAAGTTTATTTATTTTTTAGGATTAAAAAATTATGCAAGAAATTTGCAACTTCGATTAAATAGTCCTCTTCAACCAAGATTTTATAAATCTTTTGCCTAACATTCGAAATAACAAACCGTACTTTACTTGAAATTTGATTTAAAGCCTCGAACACGTCATAAGGTTCAAAGTAGAACAATGTCAAAACATTTACCTCTTTGTTGATTTCGTTATTAGGGAATTCCTCTGTAAGTAGAAATGAATAATCTTTTGATGTGTAATACATTATTCCTTCTTGCAAATAATCCTTTTCTTTTTCATCATTTAATTCAATAAAATAGTAGGGTTCGGAAATTAATACAAATTTTGGCTTTTGATTTGTCTTCGGTACAATTTGTGTCTCTCCATTGTCGGGGGAAAATGCACTCTTATATATATATTTAATGTTGGGGTTGCTTACGAAAAATTCATACATTGACGGGTGGACCAGTTTTATTCCATTGTGAGAAGCAAGCAAAGCATCGTCAAAGGAAACTTCTGGGACAAGTTGTGTATTTTCAACAATTTTCGGGTCGCTGGTTCGAATGCCCTCGACATCGGTCCAGAAAGTTACCGAATCTGCTTTCAAAATACTAGCAATCAACAGTGCCGTAAGGTTAGAACTTTCGAAGCCCATTGTTGTAATAGTACCAATCTCAGAGGAACCAATAAATCCGGGAAGGAAAACAAGATTGGATTTCTCTAAATGTGGTAACAAATTTCGATTGATTGCCTCGGCAGTTCTATCCAAAATTGGTTTGGCGTTACCATAGTTAGTATCGGTGATTATCAATTTTGAAGAATCTAAAAAGATTGCATCTATGCATTTCGATTTCAAAAATTCTTCAAGAACAATCGAAGAAAAGTATTCACCAAAGGAAAGCACTCTGTCGAGAGTTCGCTTTGTTAATTCTTTTGTGATTGCAATACCAAACAAAATTTTTTCGAAACTTTCAAAAAGTACATTAAGTTTGAAATTAACCGAGTTTGCCAACTCATCGGTTGCAAAAAGTGACTTAACCAATTCGTATAGTTGTTGCTTAACATTTGCAAAATATTGCATAGCGGGGTCGAGCCCTTCGCTCCTGGCAATACGAGCAGATTGGCGAAGTTTACGGGATAAGTCGGAAAAAGCAGAAAAGACAAAGATTGTGGGAGAGGTGCAATGTTTTGTGATTATATCGAACAAGAACGAGAAATTTTGGGGCTTATTCAAAACTGCCCCACTGATTTTCATTAATTGTATTCTTTTCACTTTTAACCAGGGTTTAACTTTCTAAATTACCAAAAATTATGAAAATCTGTTTTGCTTAAAATTTTGACAGTGTGTAAAAAATTACACACTTTTTCTACGAAAAGTAAAAATTTTTTGTCAAAGTGCAAAAAATTTTACACTTTTTTTGAAACTTTTCAATTTTTATATTTTTATTTTTGTGGTGCGTGATTTAGTAATTGAAAAATATGAAGGGAAAAATAAAAGGTATGTATGTTTCACTTTTTTGGAGGTTCTCCAATGAAACCCTCATTTAAACTCTCTGCACTTTTTGGAAGTTTGCTCCTTGCATTCTTCCTTGCGGTTTTACCATCCCGAATCGCTGCGCAACCTTCTGGGTATTGCCCAGTTTATCCCCCGGATATCCCATCCGGTTACAGTTACACCTACACTTATTGCTACGGTCCACTTTATTACGGTTATTTAATTAACGTAAAGATCAAGGATGTTACGACGGGACAGTGGGTTCTCGATTGGACAACGGGCGCAGACAACTGCTACACGTTCACTGGCCAAGAAGCAAAGTTGAAGCTGGGCAAATCTTATCAATTGTACTTCTCGTTCTATATGCCCTATTCTTACTATTGCCAGTATATTACTCAATAT
This sequence comes from Candidatus Kapaibacterium sp., assembly GCA_013414795.1. Taxonomy (GTDB): domain Bacteria; phylum Bacteroidota; class Ignavibacteria; order Kapaibacteriales; family UBA2268; genus Naka2016. The sequence goes on along the minus strand of CP058732.1, from coordinate 391,373 downwards.
AGTTACTACTACTATTGCTATGGACTTGCCTGGCTGGATTGGAATATGAACGCAAAGTTCAGCGACCCAAACGAATTTCTTGGGGTTCAGACCTTAGACCTTGCAAATTGGAACCAGAGCACTTGCACTGGTACGTATGGACCTTTCAATATAAACGTCCCCAATTCGCAACAGGTTGGAAAGACACGACTGCGTGTTGCACACAATATGTGGAGACATTATGGTGGACCTGGAAGTACTGGCTGCTATTTATATTACCTTTGGGATTACCCACCATACTATTTCTACTACTACGCCTACGGAGAAGCCGAGGACTACGTAATCGAATTTATGCCCGATATCGAAGCAACATTTCCTAATGATGGAGATATACTTCGAGCTAACGAGACCTACGACGGTAGCGATGCAAACCATCCAAGACCAATGGTTCGAATGGGCTCGACACAACCAAGTGGTGCAATCCTTCGTTATCGGATAGTTGGTCCAAAACCATCGACAAATGTTGTTTATGAGGGATTGGACCCAGCCACTGGTTCAATAGATATCAATATGGGCGGTTATCGCCAATACAATATTCAACGAGCACGTGGAACTTTTGCGACATCAAATGGTGGCTTCCGTGCAAATCGTGGTGGTGAATATCGTCTTCAAGTAACCATTGGAGGTACTGCCGCGCCAGCCGAGGCTTATCCAAACTTCACAGTGGCTTGGGATAATGATTTGTCTATCACGGGAGTAGTCTCGCCCAGAACCAATCTTCCTCCGCGCTTTATGAAATACTTACGAGGGCAAACTATTCGTGTAATTGGAACATTCCAAAATACTGGCTTGAACAATATTACAGAATTTTACGCAAACGCACGCATTGTCGATCCAAACGGTGTCGAAGTTTACAACCGACAGGTGCATTTTGATGCGAATAACGACCCAAGATACTCACCACTTCAACCCGGACAAAAAATTGATATGGAATTTCCATCATTCCAAGGAACTGTCGTTGGTGTTTATAAATTGTATCTTGATTGCTCTCTTGAAAGCGCCGTTGATCAAGAAGCCTACAATAACTATCTCCCACGCCAAGACGAAGGAGATTATACTTTCGAAATTGCTTATGAATTCCAAGTTAAAGCAAACAGAGTAGTCAAGCCAGCACTTAATGAACAAATTATCGGAAATCGACCATACATTCCATCGGGTGAATTCAAAAACCTCGGTGTGAACGTTGCCTCTGATTTCCCAGTTAGATTGATTTTGTATAAACTACCAGATACTCTCAACTCCGTTTATCAAAGCACTATAACGGTTCAAGACATTCAATCTGGTACTTACAACACCAGAGTTGTTGATTTTGATGTTTTCATTCCACGTGAAACTGGGCAATATTTGGCAAAACTTATCTGTGCCCATCCAGAAGATCCAGTTCGTTCTGACGATACTGTTTGGTCATACTTCTCGGTACTTGGTGGTCTTGCTGGTACCTATCGAGTTGGTGTTGGACAAGACTTTCCAACTATCGACTCTGCTATGAATGCGCTTTACTTGCGTGGTGTAAGCGGTAACGTCGTGTTCGAACTTACCGATTCCTACTATCAAGTGAAAGCGCGTACAGATGTTGAACCAAGCGCACCCGCTTGGGACTTCCGTTCCTGGATTTTGAACCTTGGATACAATGCAGATTTAAATACGACATACACTGTTACCTGGAAACCTTCTACTCAAAAATCCTTGACCAAGGGAAGTATTACCATCGAGTTGGTTTCACCTACTGGAAAAGGTATTGCTTTTGGTCAGACAACTAAACCATCCAATGTATATTCCGTCTACTATGAATACAGAACCAAAGGCTCAATTTCTCGCAAATATGTGAACACTCCTGGTTACATTATTTTCGACGGTGGACCGCAAAAATCCATCAAACTACGGCTTGTTAGTTACTCCCGTGGTGGTGGTCAAGCAATTTATTTAGGACCTGGTTCACATCATATTCAAATCAAGAACCTGATTATCGAAAATGCAAACTCCAACATTGCAGATAAGACCTGGTTGCCAATGACTGCCTACAGCCCCGTTTATGGATTTACTTACACACCAGACACTTTGCTCCAAGGAAGTAATGTCTTTGGTTACTCAGCTGGTGTTACAATCCGTTCATACTTACCATATGACAATTTAGAACGAGAACAAGCCTCGATTATGGGCTTGGATACCTTGCCAGCGAATAATAACCTAATCGAAGGGAATGAAATCTATGGCTTTGGCTACGGTATCGTTTCAATTGGCTATGGTCAACTTTGGCGTGAAACCAACTATGTCAAATATTATAACTACAATAATACTTTCTCCAATAATACTATTTACAATGTGAAACGCGCCGGTATTTTCCTTGGATATGAACAAAACTCGCAAGTTGTTGGCAACCGAATCTATAATGTTAATGGTGGCAGCACTGATGCATATGGTATACTCCTTGGTGGAGAAGGCTCCTCAAGCTACAAGGGGTACAATAACATTGGAATTTCTATCAATCGCAATGAAATAAGCGGCGTCTCTTCGAATATTGGTGCTATCGGTATCAAAGTTGAACAAGAAGCAAATGTTCTACCACATCCCTATCTCGGTAATGTTCTCTATCCTGATGTTGCCGAGTCGATGCAGATCGCTAACAATATTATCTGGGGTGTAACTGTTGGTACTGGAAATGCTTATCGTGCTGGAATTCATCTTATGACTGCTCGTCAGCCCAATCCAGATATTCTCGCTTACTTCTTGACCCCCAAAATCACCGGCTATTATTCAAGAAACGATAAGATTGTCAACAACACTATTGTGATTAGTCCAAATCCTGGCGTAGTAAGTGCATATCCAATTGCTGGTATTGGCATCCAACACGCCAAGAACACGCTCGTGATGAACAATGCTGTTGCGTTGATGGATATGAATGTGGATCCGAACAATCAAGTGTATGCCTGCTTGTTCTATCAAGGGATGATGCCAAGCGAGATGGGATTGACCAGCGACCGAAACGCATTCTGGTATGCAAATGGTAGCGGTGGCACAGTTGTTCGATTTGTCGAAACAGACGAAAACGACAACATATTGGACAACGGAGGCAATCGCAACGACTTTGCTACATTGGAGCAATGGCAGAACTGGACTGGAATGGACGCCAACAGTGTATTTGGCAACTTCACCAATGATTTTGTCTACCAAGGCTATGCTCCGAACCAGAAGTTGCGTATAGCAACGAACCCAACACCACTTGGTTCGATATTGAACAACAGAGGCAATCGCATTGATTGGGTAACCCACGACATAGATGGGAACATTCGTGGAGCAGCTGGGCAGCGGTATGACATCGGAGCAGTCGAATTCGATGGCAGATTGTATCTCAGCGACCTTGAGATGATAAAGATAACCTATCCAGCGAAGTATCAGTCGTCGACTGGAATGTTCAACGACGCCCAATATGTAATGGACAATTCGCCTACGAATGTAAAGGCATTGGTACGCAACAGTGGCAACTTACAGCAATCTGCTGTAAATGTAACAGTGAACATATATCGCGAGATGCCCGATGGCAATTTCAGCACAGTGCCAGAGGTAACTGCGACCAAGCAAGTAACTCTTTCAAGCGGAGAGAGCATTGAAGTCGACTTCGCATTGAACGACGGGCAAGCCCCCGACTTCAAGCCGAAGACATATGGAGAATTGGCGAACGAAGGCTACTATGTGCCCGACCAATTCTTGACGATGCAAGCGAACGTAACGCCAAGATACAAGATAGTAGTTTCGTTGGGAGGCGACCAACAGAACGCAAACAACAGCGTATCGAAAGTAGTGCGATACTATATACCACAGAGCAAGACCCGCGCATTGTTAAGCGTTGAGAACTCTATGGTGCAACTCGATGCCAACTCGACAGTAGACGAGATAGCCGGAAGATTGAACTACGATAGTTTGATTACTGCATTCCGCAAGTTAGGATGGATGATAGACATACCCGAGGGTATCTTCGACTTTGACATATTCGACCGCAAGGGATGGGAGCCGAAGGCAGTCGATTACACATTATTCAATTCGATTTTGTGGGCAGATGGCGACGACAAGCCATTGACGAAGATGGAGAAGATTGACTTGCGGCGATTCCTAACGAGCGGAACAGTTGAAGCGAAGAAGAATTTAGTGATAAGCAGTCAAGAGATAGTACGTGCCAACGCTTCTGATGCAGAATTTGTTGGCGGATTATTGCGAGCGAAGAATGTAGCGCCGGGCAATCCGCAAGGAGCCGGAGTGAGCAACGATGGTAATGCTGTGATTGGCTTGGCAGTCGGAAGGAAGTTAGCGATGAGCATTCGAAGCACTGGCTACAATGGTGATGTACCACCATATTGCGGATTAATGGCAGTCGAGGCGAATGGAGCAGGACAAGCGCTTGCTGGTGGATATTATCGAAGCCATCAAGGAAGCACAACAGATTCGATAGCCGGAGTAGCCACGACGACATTAACGAGGAACGTAATATTGTTCGGAGTCGACTGGCGACATTGGGGCAGAATTGATATGATAATCCGAGCGATACTCGACTTTGCCAACGCAAACGGTGGGTTCATCATACCAGTAGAGTTAAGCGAATTCAATGCCAAGCCAGTAGGGAATGTAGTATACGTTACCTGGGCAACAGAGAGCGAATACAACACGAGCAAGTTCGAAGTAGAGCGAGCCGAGGTGCAAGGAGCGACGAAGAGCGAATTTGTAAAAGTTGGCGAAGAGAAAGCAGCTGGAACAAGCACAAGTCGTAAGGAATACGGACCCGTTGTCGACCGAGGCGTAGGATTTGGCAAAGTGTATGTCTATCGGTTGAAAGTAGTCGATGTAGACGGAGCGACAAGTTACAGCCGAGAGGTAATGGTTAAGATGGAAGGCGAAGTGAACTGGGTGAGCGAAGTAATGCCAAATCCAAGCGACAATGAAGTGAAGTTCGAAGTAAGTGCAATTGAAGGAGCGAACATCGAGGCTCGAATCATCGACCTTGCTGGACGCGAGGTGAAGCGAGTGTACAATGGTGTTGGCAACGGCAATGTAGTGAAGGTAGTAGCCAACGTAAGCGACCTACCGAGCGGAATGTACACATTAGTAGTTAAGATAGGAAACGAAACGATAACACGCAGCGTGAACATAGTGCGATAATTGTAGAATAAATCGAAGCGAGCCGCTGGCGGACCTTCCCCCAGCGGCTCTTTGTTTTTAAAAAAATGAATAAATTAAACAAAAGCATAAAATTTTAAAATAAAAATATATTGATTTCGTTAACTTTGTTTCGAAGATAGGATTTTGGGGATTAGCTTATTGTTCTGGCTGTAGGTTAAGAGATTATTTCTGAAAGAAGATGATGATTTGGAATGGGCAAAAGCCCATTTTTTTGTTAATTTGTGGGACAAAAAGGAGCTAGTTGATGGCAAAAAAGCAAGTTACTCAATCTGTCGACAAGAAGGCGATTATCGAAGCCTTCCAAGAAATAGTGAAGGTTAAAAACATTGATCGGGAAAGTTTGCAGAAAATTTTGGAAGATGTTTTTTCTTTAATGGTACGAAAGAAATTTGGTGCCGATGTAAAGTATGAAATAGTATTGAATTTCGATAAGGGGGATTTAGAAATCTATATTATCAAGGATGTTGTGGATATAGTTGAAAATCCAGTTCGGCAAATTTCGCTTGAAGAGGCGAAACTTTACGACGAGACACTTGAAATCGGTGATGAATGGGTTGATGTTATCAATTTCGATAATCTTAACGAAGTCTTTGGGCGAAGGATCGTTGCAGTTGCTATGCAAACATTATACCAAAGGCTACGCGAATTTGAGAAAGATCAAATTTACACTGAATACAAACCTCGCGAGGGAGAGATCATAGTGGGCGAAGTGTATCAAGTTCGCCGAAACGATATTTTAGTAATGCACAACAAAGTAGAAATGCGGCTTCCACGCGAAGAACAAATACCAAATGAGCCATACAAATTTAAAAAGAATCAGACGATAAGGGCGATAATCAAGGAAGTACGACGCGCAAGTGGTGGTTTACCAGACATCATACTTTCGCGAGCAAGCGATGAATTCCTTGCTCGTCTCTTCGAAATAGAAATTCCCGAGGTGTACGAGGGAATCATTCAAATCAAAGCAATTGCGCGCGACCCTGGTGAACGAAGTAAAGTTGCCGTATTTTCTTTGGACCCGAGGGTGGACCCCGTCGGTGCTTGCGTTGGAATGAAGGGCGTGCGAATCAATGCGATAGTGAAGGAATTAAACGATGAGAATATCGACTTGATTGAATGGTCCGACGACCCGAAAGTGTTCATCGCAAGGGCTCTTTCGCCAGCGGTTGTAAAAGACGTACAAATCGACCCCATAGTTCGCCACGCAACAGTTATTGTTGCCGACGACCAAGTCCCGTTTGCAATTGGACGAAACGGTCAGAATGTTCGACTCGCTATGAAACTCACTGGCTACCAAATTACCCTTGTCAAGGAAAGTGGCGAGGACATTGAATTGGGTGAGTTCAAAGAAGAACTTGGCTTGCCAGTGTACAATCAACTTGTCGAACTTGGAATCCAAACTGCTCGCGAATTTCTTAAAGCAGACCCAGAGAAAATTTTGCGAATTCATGGAATGAGTCGAGATACTTTGTTGGAAATTAGAGAAATTATGCTAAAAGAATTTGATGAAGAAGAAGACCCAGAGATGGTTGCGAAAATTGACGAAGTTTGGAATAAAATTCAATCCCAGAAAGATTAAAAACACATTTGTTACAAAAAGAAATTCAACTAAAGTAATTTAGCAAATAAGCAAGGAAAGACATCTTTTAACAATAATTTTGTAAATATATTGTAATTTTGTAATTGTATAGTTTTTTTTGAATTAAATAATTTATGATTGAACAAAAGAAAATACGGCTCCACCAAGTAGCGTCCGAACTGAACGTGAGCAAGGATACCATTGTTTCATATTTAAACAAGAATGGTTTTGAGATTCAAAATAAACCAACCTCTATTGTTTCAAACGAAATGATTGAAGCCCTTTTGAAGGGCTTTATAAAAGAAAAAAAAGTTGCAGAAAACTTTCGAAACAAGTTTTTGCAAGATACATCTGCTGAAGTTGCTACTGCTAAACAAACAACAACTACTGCAACGAAAGAAATTCTGCAAGACGAATTCACTTTCAAAGAAGAAACTGTTGTTACTGATAAATCCACTATTAGACAAATCGAAGAATCGCTTGATTTTATTGAAGAAGTAAAAGTTGAAAAAGAAATTAAAGAAACGAAAATCGAGCCTCAAACATCCGAGCCAAAAGTTGGCGAAGTTATTGATTTGAATAGATTTGAAACCAAGCGAAAGAAAGAAGAAGTTAAAGAAAAGAAACCAACAAAGAAAGACGAAACCCAACTGAAAAAGACGCAAGAAATACCGCCACCAAAAGTCAAACCAGAAAAGAAAGTAATTGAACAAAAGAAAGAGCCACCGAAAGTCGAAGAGCCCAAAGAAAAGAAACCCGCTGAAGTTACTCCCAAAGTAGAGGAAAAGAAAAAAGTTATTGGCGTTCATCCAACTGTTAAACCAACAGAGGAAGCAAAACCAAAAGAGATAGTTGCACCAAAGGAAGAGCTGAAACCCAAAGAAGAAGCACCCGCAAAGAAGGAAGAGAAAATTAAAAAGGCGGAACCAATACGAAAGAAAGAGGAAAAGAAACTTAAGAAACTTGAAGGTGTTGAAATACAACTTGCAGAGCCTACCATAGAAAAAGTTGAAGTTACCACAGAGGAACCACAAGAAGAAGAAATCGAAGTTGTCGATCGCTTCAAGCATATTGATTTGCACGAAGATGAAGAAGAAATTGTTCCGATTGTCAAAGACAAGTGGCTTAGAAAACGCGGTGGAAAGCAAAAACTCGAAAAGTATAAACCGTTGTTAGATAAGAAAATCCAAAAGAAAAAGATATACCGCGATTTCATTAAAGAAAGCGAACAAGAAATTGAAAAGAATATTCGGGAAACCTTACATAGTACGCAAGAGATATCTGATATTAGGAAGCGCGCTAAAATTCGACACAAACGAAAAGAAGAGAAACTTGAAAAAGTACACCAAATACAAGAGGAACTGGAAAAGCAGAAAAAAATTATCCAAACTACCGAATTCATTACAACTGGAGAACTTGCCAAACTGGTTGGAGTCGACCCAGCCGAAATTATTCAAAAATGTTTCCAACTTGGTCTAATTGTTTCCTTGAATCAGCGACTGGACAAAGATACAATAACATTGATTGCTTTGGATTATGGCTACGAAGTAGAATTCATCGAAGAGAAAGAAATCCAGTTGAAGGATTTGGATTTCGAAGATCCCGAAGAAACACTACAACCAAGACCACCAATAGTTACTATTATGGGGCACGTCGACCACGGGAAAACATCGCTATTGGATTACATTCGGAAATCGAACATTGTTGCGGGCGAGGCTGGTGGAATCACTCAACATATTGGAGCATATCAAGTTGAAATTCCCGGCAAAGGTTTTATTACATTTATTGACACACCCGGTCACGAAGCATTCACTGCAATGCGCGCTCGCGGGGCTATGGTTACAGATATTGTAGTTCTGGTTGTTGCAGCCGACGACGCAGTGATGCCGCAAACTATCGAAGCAATCAACCACGCAAAAGCTGCAAATGTTCCCATTATTGTTGCGATAAATAAAGTTGACAAACCCGATGCTAATCCAGATAGAATTCGTCAGCAACTTTCAGAAGTAGGGATACTTGTCGAAGATTGGCAAGGTCCGTATCAATGCGTTGAAATTTCTGCAAAATTTGGGACGAATGTTGATTTGTTGCTTGAAAAAATTCTTCTCGAAGCAGAATTGCTTAATTTACGAGCCAATCCAAACCGTCCAGCCAAGGCTACAATCGTTGAATCACATTTAGACCGAGGGAAAGGACCGATTGCAACCGCAATTATTCAAAAAGGAACTTTGAAGATTGGCGATATCTTTGTCGTTGGATTAACTTATGGGCGCGTTCGTGCAATGTTTGATGAAAGGGAAAAAAGACTTGAAAAGGCTGGACCATCGACACCCGTAAGAATTGTCGGCTTTGACGACCTTCCCGAGGCTGGCGATATCCTTTACGTTGTTGAATCGGAACAAGTTGCAAAAGAAATTGCTTCAAAGCGACAACAAGTGCGTCGAGAGCAAAATCTTCGCCGTGAAAAAGTTATTACACTCGACGACTTATCCAAACAAATTCAACTTGGTCAAATCAAAGAATTGAACTTAATCTTGAAAACTGACGTTATGGGTTCGCTCGAAGCACTGACCGATGCCTTGAGTAAATTATCAAATGAAGAAGTTAAAGTTAACATTCTTCATCGAGGCGTTGGAAATGTAAATGAATCCGACGTGACGCTTGCTGCTGCTTCGAATGCAGTAATTATTGCTTTTCAGGTTTCTACAACTGGCGGGGCAAGAAAACTTGCCGAAAAGCATTCTGTCGAGATTCGCCGTTACGAAATTATTTATGACTGTTTGAATGATGTCAAACTTGCTGTCGAAGGTTTGTTGTCGCCAGATATAAAAGAAGTAGTTACTGGGACATTGGAAGTACGAAAGACCTTTAAAATCAGCAAAGTTGGAACTGTGGCTGGTTGTTATGTTAAAAGCGGAAAAATCAATCGAAATGATAACGTGAGAGTAATTCGCGATGGATTGGTAATACACACTGGAACAATTTCTTCGTTGAAACGCGGTAAAGACGACGTCCGCGAAGTCGACCAAGGTTATGAATGCGGTATTATGATTGAAAAATTCAATGATATTCAAGAAGGAGATATAATAGAAGCATTCAAAACTCTTGAGATAAAGAGAACTTTAAACAATTAGTTATATATTTGGGTCTTTTGGAAATGAGTGTTCGTAGCGAACGAGTAGCAAGCGAAATTCAAAAAGTGCTTTCAGAGCCAATTTCAGAATTTGCTCGACAAAATAATGCTGGATTGGCAACGATAACAAACGTAAGAATGTCGCCCGATTTGCAATATGCCTATATTTACATCAGTGTTTATGGTGGCAAAATTTCTCCACAAACATTTATCAACTTGGTCGAGCAAGAGAAATCCACATTTCGACAAATCGTTGGCTCAAAAGTCAGATTGCGTTTGACACCCGAATTGCGTTTCTTCGTCGACGATACATTCGAAAGAATCGAACGTATCGAACAAATACTTGCAAGCGAGAAGAAGGCAAGAGAAGCAAAAGATAAAAATGGAGAAGCCAACTGACATAGGAAAGCGAGGCGAAGAAATTGCTTGCGATTACCTTCTAAACAAAGGATATAAAATACTCAAAAGAAACTTCCATTTTGGAAAACTTGGGGAATTGGACATCGTTGCAGAGAAAGACGATTGCCTTGTCTTTGTTGAAGTAAAACTGCAAACAACCGACAACTTTGGTGATTCCCGTTTTTGGATAACCCCAGTAAAGCAAAAGAAGTTAAGAAAGACAGCGGAAGGATATATTTATACAAAAAAAATCCAAAACAAAAGTTGCCGTTTCGATGCTATCTTTATAGATTTGCGGTACAATCCCCCATTAATTGACCATATCGAAAACGCATTTTAATTTCAAATCGATTTATCTTTTTGTTAATTTTGTAAGAATTTAATTTTTACTATATGATTTATATTTTAGAACATTCTTTGTTGGAACATTTTTTAACGATTGTAAAAAACAATCCAACCCATTCCCATTTTCGCTATGGCTGGAAAAAAATTTCCGATATCGTTGCAACTCTTGTTACAAAAGATTTTCCATTGGAAGAGAAATTCGACGAAGATGGCAATTTTCTTGGCTATAAATTTTCCGCAAAATATTCAATCGTTTCTATTTTCCCTTATGGCATTCGATTAAGTCAATCGTTTGCAAATATTCTTCCAGATTCTTCTCTTGGATACCTGGGATACTCTACCGACAATGATGTTGTTGAGGAGAATTTATGCATTTTACCAGATGAATTAGCAAAAACGAATGTTTTAATTTGTGATGCATTATTGAAAACTGGCGAAACAGCAAAACAAGCAATATCGAGATTGCAAATTGAAAATGTCTCGGAAATAAAATTGGTTACAGTATTTGCAACAACAGAAGGAATTGAAAATGTTCGTGGTGAATTTCCAGAGGTTCCAATATATGTTTGTTCATTGGACAATTTAGAAGAAATTGAAAAATTGACATATTTGGAACCGTTTCTCCATTATTACAATTTGTAGAATAACGAAGGATGGATATAAGATGAGAATACTTTTTTCAAAGCAAGCGGAATTGGGAATTAAAGCAGTGCTTTACTTGTCTGTGCAACCGAAAGGATATTTACGAAATGCTAATGAAATTTCCAAAGAGTTGAAAGTCCCCAAAGAATTTGTTGCCAAAATATTGCAAAAACTTGCAAATAGCGGTATTGTTTCCTCGAAAAAAGGCAAAACTGGCGGTTTCTCCCTCAAAGTTAATCCAAAAGATATTAAAATTATTGACATAATCCGCAGTATTGATGGAATGAAGGCTTTCGAAGAATGTATACTTGGTTTTCCAAATTGTAGCGAAGAAAATCCTTGTCCTATTCATAGCAAATGGGCAGAAACTCGACAAAATATTATTGCAATGCTGTCCGAAAAATCTATTGCAGATTTTAGGGAGACTACAATTAAGAAGATAAGAGCATTATAATGAAGGAACAAGACCCCAAAATTCGCATCATTTCGTTCAACTCTGCAATAGTCGTAGGAATTATCGCCTTCATTGCCTTTTTATATTTTACCCAACAATTGTTCAACCCACTTGTGATATTTCTGATTGGTCTGTTTGTTATAACTCCATTTCGCAAGGAGTCCTATTTCGTTCGTCGAATGTTACTTCTTTTCGTATCTTTCTTCGTCCTCTGGATATTCACAATTATTGGCTCTTCGATTGCACCCTTCATAATTTCTTTCATAATCGCATATTTGTTAGCACCGTTAGTGTCTGCACTCGAAAAAAAGAAAATACCTCGTTGGTTAAGTTCGCTTTTGATTATACTTCTACTAGTAGGCTTTGTTTCGGTTGTCTTTATCTTGATTTCTCCGCAGATTTTAAATCAGTTCAATGAAATCTCCCAAAAAATCACGACAGTTGTTACCGTTGTTACAAGTTATTTAGATACACAAAAAGCCTCGAAAATTCTCGAATCCATTGGAATTAAGAATGAATATTTGAAAAACTTAATTGAAAATGAACTTTTTCCCGAGCTGAAATACCTGTTTAGCAAAATACTTGGTTCGCTGGGCAATTTTCTTATGGGAATGTCTACACTTGCCCGTCAAGTTGTCAATGCAATTTTAATTCCTATTTTCTCTTTTTACTTCTTAAAAGACTTTGAAAAATTTAAATTGTATATTAAAACAATTTTGGAAAAGAAGAACAGAAAACTACTTCACGACCTTACCCGTGTAAATGAAATTTTCCATATTTACATAAGTTGGCAACTTGTTGCTGCTATTATGGTTGCCTCTTTATGCTCCCTATCTTTCTCCATTTTCAAGATTGAATTTTCCTTGATTCTGGGTATTCTTTGTGGTTTTCTAAACCCAATCCCTTATCTTGGACTTATTACCAGTATGATAATTTCAGTGTTGATTGTTCTTCTGGTTGGACCCGAAAATTTATGGTATCAAATTATTGTCATTGTGGCAACGATTAATATAGTTCATTTTATCAACGCATACTTTATTGAACCCAATGTGCTTGGGAAGCGAGTCGGCTTGCATCCTTTGATTTTATTCCTTTCCTTGTATATTTTTGGTGGTCTTTTCGGCTTGGTTGGATTGCTTTTCGCTGTTCCGACAACAGCCGCTTTAATGCTTTTCCTCAATGACTGGGTTGAAAAACTTGAACCAAAACCAGATTAGTCAAAATTTTACAAATATACTTTGCCAATTCCCACACCACCAATAGTGGAACAAACTTCCAAGCATCAAAAGAAAATTTTCTCCCTCTTATTTCGTTTTTGTTATTTATAAAATTTCGATACCTATGATACCCATTGGATTAATAATATTTACAGTAATAATCATAAATGCAATTCTAATAATTGCGGATTTATATCTTTACAAAAAGTTCAAAAGATACATTGAGAGTAGGCAATACGACCCACTTCTAATTAAATTTTACTTTTGGTCAATTCCAATATTTGCAATTTGGCTCGTTGCAAATTCGATTATCCGTTGGACAAATCCAATTCCAAGCAAATTTGCTATTTTCAGCAATTACGCTCTAACTTTTTGGTACTTTCCCAAATTCATTATTTTTTTGGTTATTATTTCCGCCTCAAGCATAAAAAAAATTTTCAAAAGAAAAGTAAATCCAAGCGTGGATGTATCAAAAAGCATAGATAATTCTCGAAGAAAGGTGCTAACCGTTCTTGGCTGGGGAGCGATGAGTCTGCCCTACATTGCACTTGCCCGTGAGTCTTTGAAAACGACAATGTCCCCAAAGGTGGTGTATGTCGATGTTCCAATTGTCAATCTTCCGCCACAACTAAAAGAATTAAGGTTTGTTCAAATTTCTGACATACACTCTGGTTCCCATCCCTCCAAAGATTTCTTCAACAAAATTGTAGATATTATCAATTCGCTTAGTCCAGACTTTGTCTTTGTCACTGGTGATTTTGTCAATTTCTCTCCAAAGGAGATGGACATTACGGAAGACGCATTTCGAAATATCACTGCTCGCTACGGCGTTTTGGCTTGTCCAGGAAACCACGAGCATTATATGAAGCACCAAGAGTTTGAAATTCTTACTCAAAGAATTCGACAATGCAATATCGATTTGTTAATAAACGAAAATCGGGTTTTCGATATCAATGGAACCAAGTTACAAATTGCGGGCGTCGACAATTCCAGCCATAGAATGAACTACGCCGATTTTGATAAGGCTCTGGCTGGGCTTGATAGCAATTTGCCAATAATTTTACTTTGCCACGACCCAACGAATTGGGATAAATCGATACGTAGAAAGCGAAAGGTCGATTTAATGTTAAGCGGGCACACACACGGCGGGCAAGTTGCATTTGAAATCCTCAATTCAAAAATTTCGCCCGCTGCATTCTTCTACAAGCAATACGCTGGGCTTTATACCGACGGAGACCAGCATCTATATGTAAACACTGGCGTTGGTTGGGTAGGAGTTCCCGTGCGTGCGGGATTGCCCCCAGAAATTGCCTTAATTCGTTTAAGAGATGTAGAAAAATTCGCCTAATTATTGCGTTTTCGAAAGATAAAATTAATTTAGATAAAAATTTCTTAATTTTGCATTTATGGTGGGTTCGCATAATGGTAGTGCAGCGGTCTTGAAAACCGCCGGGCGAAAGCCTGTGGGGGTTCGAGTCCCTCACCCACCGCAAAGATTAAACCACTGAGTTCTCTACAACTCCTACTAATTATTCTTTTTAGAATCAACTTTCTAGAAATTATAATAAATTGAAAATTTGTGGAAAATTGCAGAGGAGCCAACTTGTGCAACCCCGTAGTCGATATTTATGTCTTGAAACTTTAACCCCAAGCCGCCAGAAAAGCCAATAAATTCTTTGTTCTTCGAGCCACCAGAGTATTTCCTAATGTAATTGTCGTATCCAATACGCAAATTTACATTTTCGCCGAAGTCAAATTCTCCGCCAATAGCAAACTTCAAAAATTTATCGAAAAACTTGTTGGTTTGGTCGGCAAGACCGTAAAGATTGAAATTCAACAGCAAGGGCAACCCTCGCAATTTATGGGAAACGCCAACACGAACATCGAGGGAAAGACTTTCCCTTGTCCCGTCGAAAGTCTTCAATTGCGTTCCAGTATGAAGAATAGAAAAGCCGACACTTGTCCTCTTTTCTGGGATTACATAAAGCAAGCCAAAATCTACTGCAAGAGCCAAAGAACTATATTTGTCGATGTTAGAGGAGATTATTTTTAAGGTTGCACCGTAATAGAGATTGGTATCCAGTATATTTGCATATGAAAAGCCAAGAGCAAAGTCGTTAGCACTAAATGTTCCAATGTATTGACCTTGGGCATCAGTTCTTTCAAATGAACCGTAGTTGGTATAAATGGCAGAAGCAGCAAGATAGCCAATTTTGTCAAAATTCCGTGAATATGAAACTGTGCCAGAATTCACGTCGAGGACGTGCTTGAAAAAAGTAAAAGAAAAGTTTTTCGATTTTGTAGTTGCAATGCTTGCTGGATTGTAGAAAAGAGCAGCAGGGTCATCCACAATAGAAACAAAAGCCCCAGCAAGAGCTGTCGAACGAGCGCTTCCGCTGTTCCGAAGAAAATTGAATGGTGTGTCCTTGGCAAATCCAGAGGAAACAATGGCAAAAAGGGCAATCCAAATAAACTTTTTCATATATTATAATTCATTTGTTATTTTTCTGACGTGTTCAATGAAGAACTTCGGTGGCTTAACCGCACGAAACTTGTCTGAAAGAACGAAGGAGTGAACTGTATAACCGATGGCTATTGTCTTCCCATCGACAAGAATTTCATAATCGAATCGAATTGTGGAATTGAGACTTTCGGGATTAAATTCAGTGCGAATTTCAACCAAGTCATCGTATTTTGCGGAACCTTTCCATTTCACACAAGCCTCGACAAGCGGAAGTATATAGCCTAATTTTTCAACTTCGGGATATGGTATTCCAAAATTCCGCATAAGTTCAGTTCTACCTATTTCAAATAGCCGTAAGTAGTTGCCATTGTAAACGACACCCATTTTGTCAACATCGGCATATCGTATTCGCTCTGTGGTCGAGTATTTGAGTGTCTTGCTCTTTTCCATTAGAATATTTATAATTTTACTTCCTCAAGTAATTTTTCGACAATTTCAGCAGTCGAGACGTTTTCGGCTTCTGCGTTGAAGTTGGTCACAATTCGGTGGCGAAGGACTGGTAGAGCAACAGCACGCACATCGTCGATGTCGGGAGTGAACCTTCCTTGCATTGCTGCCCGAGCCTTTGCCCCAAGGATTAAATATTGCGAGGCACGTGGACCAGCGCCGTAGCGAACATAGTCCTTAACAATTTTCGAGGCTTCGCCATTGGGTCGAGTTGCCCGAACGAGTTTCACAGCATAATTGACAACATTAGGTGCAACGGGAACTTTTCGCACAAGGTCTTGAAATTCAATGATTTGTTCTGTATTTAATACTTTTTCAACTTTGGGGTTTTGCATTGAAGTGGTGGAATTTACTATTTCAACTTCCTCGTCGAATTTTGGATAATCCAACCAAAGGTTGAACATAAATCTATCCAACTGTGCCTCTGGCAAAGGGTAAGTTCCTTCCTGTTCGATTGGGTTTTGTGTTGCAAGTACGAAAAAAGGTTCGGAAAGTTTATATGTAACCCCAGCGGCGGTAACTTCGTGCTCTTGCATTGCTTCGAGCAAAGCGGATTGAGTTTTTGGCGGCGTACGGTTAATCTCATCAGCAAGCACAATATTTGCAAAGATAGGGCCTTTGACAAACTTGAAACTTTTGCTTCCAGTCGTTATGTTCTCTTCAATGATTTCAGTCCCAGTTATGTCGGATGGCATTAGGTCGGGAGTAAATTGAATTCTACTGAATTTCAAATCCATAGAAGAGGCAAGGGTGCGAATCATCAAGGTTTTTGCCAAGCCTGGGACACCAATCAAAAGGCAATTTCCACGTGAAAACAATGCAATTAGCAATTGGTTGATTATATCTTTCTGTCCAACAATTACCTTGGACATTTCCTTGTCGATTCGTTCGATTGCTTTGGAAAATCTTTCAAGTGTTTCTAAATCTTTTTCTTTCTCTTCCATACTTTTATACAAATAAAAATTATTTGACGACTAAATCTTTACAAAATTGAATTTTCTTATTTTTGTAATTTAATTTTCTATAATTGAAAAAAATAGGGAGCAACTTTGAATTGTTACGTAACAAAGAATAATTTAAACCAAAAAACCGAGGAGTGGTTGAAACGAATTTCTCCTTTCAACATACACAAACTTACCCTAAACAAGGCTAAATCTGCACTTTTAGTAGTAGATATGCAAAATTTTTTCCTCGACCCAGATTCACCAACATTTACTTGTGGAGGTCTTGCAATTATTGATAATATCAAAAGCCTAATTCAAATGTATAGAGAAAGCAATTTGCCAGTCATCTTTACACGCCACGTCCACGACAGAGAAGGTATTGATGCTGGGATTATGAAATGGTGGTGGGAAGGTATGTGTATCGAAAACACCCCTGAAAGCGAAATAATCGAAGAAATAGCACCTCTTCCAAATGAAAAGGTTATTCTTAAACATAGATATTCAGCATTTTATAATACCGATTTAGAAGTTTATCTTCGTGGATTAAAAATAGAAGATTTGGTTATCACGGGTATTATGACAAATATGTGTTGTGAATCGACAGCAAGAGATGCCTACTATCGAGACTACCGTGTGTTTTTCCTTGCCGATGCAACTGGGAGCGTCAATGAAGAAATGCATTTTGCATCTCTGCTAAACTTATCTTTTGGCTTTGCTTATGTTACCAGAACTATTGAGATTATCGAAACCTTTCAAACTTAAATTATACGATTGCTTTGTATTTGTTTCGAAGAATACTCAATATTTTTCCAGGTAAGTTTGTTACAATCGCCTTTACATTGTGGGATAGCACAAAATCGAGTTGCTCTTCTGTATCGACAGAATACACGCCAATGAATATGTTGTTACTGCGAGCGTCTTCCGCAATCTTTTGATCCAACTCATCGATACTACAAACAAATCCCTGGCAATCGAGTTCTTGTTTAAGTTGCGATGGCAATCGTTCGTCCCTTGGAAAGCGAATAGGAGCGATAGGTATTTGGGAATTTAGTCTTTTCACAATTTTAAGTTGTTCGTGGTAGAAGGAGGAAATGATAACCTTGTCGCAGTAGTTGTATTTTTCAATTAGTTCAAGGATTTTCGCAATATTTTGCTGGGAATTGTTCCCAAGATTCTTCAATTCCAAATTTAGAAAGATTCTTCCATTGACAAATTGCAAAACTTCTTCGAGCGAAGGGATACGCTCGCCCGCAAATTCATTACCGAACCACTTCCCGCTATCGAATTTTTTTAGTTCTTCGAAAGTGAGTTGAGATGCAATGCCTTTCCCATCGGTTGTTCTGCTTAAACCTTTGTCGTGGAATACGATTGGAACACCGTCCGCAGTCGCTTGAATATCCATTTCGATGAAGTGGGCACCGACGGAAATTGCTTCTTCAAAAGAGGCAAGGGTGTTTTCTGGTGCAACTGCACTGGCTCCTCTGTGGGCAACCACGAAGTAATCAAGTTTCTTAAATGCCTCGTAAATATTTTCCATAATGACAAAATTAAAAATAAAAATGCAGTGGGTTGTATCAAAGAAAAAATTATCGGTTTGAAGGAAATAATAATTGCAAATCAATTGATACGAATTTTCTCTCCCGCTTTTATTTTTTTCGATTTCATTTTGGGATTAAGTGATTTGATTTCATTCAAGGTCAATCCATACTTTTTCGAAATCTTCTCTAATGTCTCCCCCTTACGAACAATATGGTATTTTGTTTTACTTTTTGTTTGGTCTTGTTTTTTGCTTGCTTTCGTAGAAGAATTTTCGCTTGCAATACTTGTCTCGCCACTTACTTTGATTTTTTCTCCCACAAGTATATTATGTTTCCTTTGGCGAAGTTTGGGATTCCATTGGAGCAATTCTTGGATTGAAACACCATATTCGTTTGCAATTGACTGCAATGTTTCGCCTTTTCGAACTGTGTGATATTTTCTGTTCTTTGGAACAAGGTTTTCGGATTTCTTTTGATTAGGAACCTGAACATTACCAATGGTTTCAGCGGATTTCGAATTGTTTTTATTTGATTCAGACATAGGATTTGCCTCTGGGGAAGAAGAATTTGAATATTCGCTGGTATAGATTCGTAATACTTGACCAACACTAACATTACGTGTGCTCAAATCATTCCATTTGACAATGCTATCTATGTGTGTATTGAACTTTTGGCTAATTGAGAAAATATTTTCACCATTTTTTACAATGTATCTAACAACATTAACGGTTCGGTTTTCAGTTGTTTTGTTTCCGATTTTATTTTCAGAGGGAGTTAAGTTTTTCGATTCTGCCAGGGAATTCGATTCAGTTGGTGTGTCGTTTTCAATCTCACTACTTGCGACTTCCTGTCTAGAAATTGGGATTTTAATAGTAGTGCCTTTTGGCAACTTTTTAGAAGCCGATGCAATTTTGTTTATCAAAAGAATTTCATCAAGATTAGCGTTGAATTTTTCTGCAATATCTCTAATAGTCTCTTTCTTTTCTGTGCGATAGGTAAAAAATGGTTGCTTCTCGCTTGGGCTTAAATTCAATAAGTTTGCAATAAATGTTTGTTTCGAACCGTAGGGTATTCGAAGTTCATACTCATCGACATCTGGGGGAGTAAAAGAGTAGACCAATTCTGGGTTCAGTTGCCGAAGTTCCTCAATAGAAACATTGGCACATTTTGCCAGAGCAGACAAACTTACTGGCTCCTTCAAGGTGTATTTGTCAAATTTCAATTCTGGAAGAAATTCTATATCAGATTTACCAAAACCGTATGCTTCAAGATTATTAACCACCATCACCGTAGCAATGAAAAGAGGGACGTAATTTCGAGTTTCTCTTGGAAGGAATTGCATTATATTCCAAAAGTTTACGCTGTCCGAATTGTTCAATTTTGCGATGGCACGTTGCACTGCATTGATTCCACAGTTGTAGGCGGCAATAGCAAGATGCCAATCCCCAAGTTCATTGTATAAATCACGAAGATGTCGCATTGCTGCTCTTGTCGCTTTGACTGGGTCTCGTCGCTCGTCAATCCAAGGCGAATTGTTTGCATTCAAACCGTAAAGTTGTCCAGTCGACATTATAAATTGCCACATTCCAACCGCCTTGGCTCTCGAAACCGCAAAGGGGTTGAAACCACTTTCTACCATTGCAAGATAGTAGAGTTCTTTCGGCATTTTCTCTTCTTCGATGATTTTTCGGACTATATTGCCCCAAACTGTGCTCCGAGCCAGACTGTTTCGAACGAATTTTCTTCCAATCGGCTTTTGAGTTAGAAACTCGATGCTCTTTTTTACATATTCGTTGTCATCCATTGGAATTTGAAATGCATATCCAGTTTTCAATTCAAGGGATTTGGTTGTATCCTTTTGCTTTGGTTGAAGCGAGCCAATTTGGGGTTTGCTTCGACTGGTCTTTTCTAATTCTTTGGTTAGCGTTTCTCTCATTAAAAATAGCGAAGAACTTTCGTCTAAATGGTCAATGTTTCTGATGTTTTTTTCATAATCCTCGAGAATGGATAAAATCAAATCTGTATAATCACGGTATTTATTTATGTTGGGATAGTAACTAATAGAATTGAGAATATCGATGGCTTGTTCGAAATTTTCCTCTGCTTGCAAAGTATCTTTCTTTTCGATGAAAGACAAGGCACGCAAATACTTTAGCCTTGCTCTTTCGAGCGTTTTCAAAATAAACGGGTCATCTATTTGCTGGGTAACTGGTATATCATCAAGTTCAGAATATTCGTCTGGGAATACTTTGATTTGTTTGCCAACTTGGTTCTTCTGTGCAAAGGAAACTTCAAGCAAAAATAAGCAAAATATTAACCATAAAAACTTCCTCATTTACTCCCCCCGTTAAATTCACATATGCAATTTAAATAATTCTAAAAACATTTAAAAATCTGTACGATAGAAAATACCTCCTGGTAGAAGTTTGACTATCAACATAATGTATCGCCAAATCCAAGGCGTATAGACAACTGACTTCCTTCCCTCGAACGCTTTTACAATATCTTGGGCAACTCTTTCTGGTTTTGCCATCAATGTTTTTCTTTCCAAGTTTGCAGTCATAGGAGTATCCACAATTCCTGGCTTAATCGTAACGACTTTTATTCCTTTGCTGAAAAGTCGATGGCGTAGTCCTTCGAGGAACGTATCGACACAACTTTTTGCAGAGCCGTAAAAATAGTTGCTTTTCCTACCACGCTCGCCAGCAACCGAAGTAACAACAGCGATTGTACCCTTGCCTTTTGATTCAAAGTAATTTGCAACAAGCGAAACAAAGTTTATTGTGCTAAAAGCATTTGTGAAATAGTTGTCGAGTGCTTTCTCTGGCTCTTGCTCTAATTTCTTCTGGTTTGGTAGAACACCGTAGCAAACAAAAAGCAAGTCCAAGCCATTCATTTGCTTCGTTGCTCTTTCAAGCAAGGCTCGATGTTCTTCGATTTTGTTTAAATCCATTGCTTCAATGTAAACTTGGCTTCGACCAATTGAATTTAAATGGTCACGAACAATTTCCAATTTTTGAATATCCCGACCAACCAGATAGAGAATAACTTCTTCTTTCGCAAGCAATTCAAGAACTGCTTGGGAAATCGCAGAATAACCGCCAAGTACTAAAATCTTTTTCATTTAATGCAAAAAAAATCTAAATTAACTTTTCTTGGTAAAATATTCAATTAAAAAGAATTAATTATTTCGGTGGTAGATAATTTCTAAATCTATAAATGTAAAAACGGCGGAATACTTTTCCGTTCTTTACTATTTTCATTTCCTCGACAAATTCAAAACTTCGGAAATATTTAAGTATCTCGTCAATCTTTACAGAAGGATTGTAATCTGAATAGATAAAGATTCCATCCCAACCAGAAAATTTTGAAACATCGAACCAGAAGTCGAATTGCAGTGCAGGTTTGCCGTATACGTTTTCTGCAAGAATTACATCCTTGTAAGGTGTGTAGAACGAAAGTTCTGCGGGGATTTTGTATTCATTGGAAAAGATAAAAGTTCTGTTTTCTTTATCGTAGTTTTGTTTCAATTCAATCACTTTGTTTGCCAATTCTTTCCAGCCAGTCCAACTATCGCCTTTTTCAATTGGAACAATTGGATAGAGAATAATCAGCAAGTTAAAAACAATTAATGCAAAACTTGTAGGGAACCCCAAATACTTTATTAATCGATTTGATAAACCTTTGGCTTCTTTGTAATATTTTACAGCCAAAAGCATAAAGGCAAGATAACCAGGAAGAATCCAATTCATTTTTACCAGAGTTGTAAAACTTACAAAGAAGAAGAAAATGACAATTGGAAACGAAAAACTTGCAAAGAAAAGTTCCTTTTTGTCGATTGTTTTGTATGAACTAATGTACTTTCCAATTAGCGTAAGCAAAAGGATAAAGAACAAGGGGGTTAGTTCATACAACTGGCTGGCAATCAGTTGGAAGAAATAGTTCAATCCCAAACTTTTCACTCCTTTTGCTCTTCCAGATGTTTGAAAAAGAAAGGAAGCAAATCCATTTTGAATGTTCCAAATTATGACTGGGGTAAAAGGAATAAATGTTACAAAAATTGAAACAATGAACTTGGGACTGAAAATTCGTTTCCATTCCCGAGAAACCAAGAAAAAGAGGACAAGATTGAAAACGATAAAAGAAGCAGTGTACTTGCTTGCAAGGGCAAAGCCAGAGAACAGACCCGCAACAACCCAATCAACCCAGCGGTCGCCTTCGAATATTGCCTTAAAATAGAAATACATTGCACCGCTCCAAAAGAAAAGCAATGGAGCGTCGGGCGTGGCAACAATTGAATGCAAATTGAAAAAGATAGTTAAGTTTAAGAAAACAAAGGACAAAAAGGCTTCCTTTTCCGAGTTGAAAAATTTCCTTGCCAATAGAAAGAGAAAAAGACTTGTCCCAATCGAATATAGAAGCATACCGAAACGGACACCAAATTCATTGTTGCCAAATATTGAAGTAAACACTCCGATGGTGTAACTACACATCGGTGGATGGTCGAAATAACTTAACGCTGGATGTTGAATGTAGAGCCAATAGTATGCTTCTTGTGGAACCAGATTGAATGCTCCAAGCAAAAACAAGCGAATAATCGCTAATATTGAAAGGAAAAAAACAAACAGTTTAAAATAATTACTTTTCAAATTCGAAACAAAATTGATAATTTGCAAAAATATTAATAAAGGGAATAATATTATGTTAGTTTTGGGAAAAGACAAAAACTTTCTTGCAATTGAAGCAGAATATTCTTCCTTCGAAAATTCCGCAATTGCAATTCTTCCAATACCTTACGAGGTAACGACAAGTTACGGAAAAGGGACAAAAAAAGGACCAAAGGCAATACTTCGAGCAAGTGCATATGTTGAATTTTACGACGATGAGACCGACAAGGAACTATGCTTTGAAAAAGGCATTGCAACTTTAGCACCTCTTTCTTTTAAAAAGATGAACCAAGAAAATGCGATGAATTTGATTGAAACAACTGTTGCAAGTTTGCTTGAAACTGGGAAATTCCTTGTTTGTCTTGGTGGCGAGCATTCAGTTAGTTATCCAATTATAAAAGCATTTTACAATAAGTTCCCGCAAATGAGCATTCTCCAATTCGATGCACACTCCGACTTACGAGAAAGTTACGAAGGCACTCCATATTCCCACGCTTCCGTAATGGCTCGAGTAATTGATTTCTTTCCAGCCGAAAGGCTTGTTCAAGTAGGAATAAGAGCACTTTGTGTCGAAGAAGCAAGTTTAATCAAAGAGATGAAAATAAAAACTTTTTTCGCTTCTAAAATTCGTCAAAATGAATATGGCAAAGATTGGATAAAGAAAGTTGTTAAATCACTTGGTCAACAAGTGTATATAACATTTGATGTGGACTTTTTCGACCCATCGGTTATACCGTCGACTGGCACTCCCGAGCCAGAAGGCTTCTATTACACAGAAGCAATTGAAATCATCCGTGAAATAGTTCGCAGTGGTCGACAAATAATTGGTTTCGATGTTGTAGAACTTGCCCCAATTAAAGGCTTGAACCATCCAGATTTGACCACAGCCAGATTGATTTACAAGATGCTAAATCTAATTTTCTATCCCAAAAAGTAGAAACCGAACAATAGAGGGAATTTTTAATAATAATAAGTTGGTTGGGTTATTGGATAAAAATAAACGTCGTCGATAATAACTTTGGAATTAATTGGTTCAACGTAGATGTATTCAGATAGAGGCAATTTCGTTCGCCCTTGGTAAACTGTGTCGATTCCAACGATTACGTGGACAACTTCCCCTTCGTTTTGTATAAATATTCGGCTTTGCCTTGCGTTGTCCAACACAATTGAATCGACTGCGACAATCAATTTCTTATCTTCATACAAGCGACTACCAGTTCGGGTGTACTCAAAAATCAACTTTGGAAAAAGGTCGAAATCTTTTCCTGGGGCACGAAAATAAAATCTAACACCGTCGCCATAGGGAACTCTAACGTAAAAATCGGCGTCCATCGTATTTAAATCCTTTACGCATAAGGAAACCCTATTGCCTGGATTAATAGTTAATGTGTTGTTAAAAACTATTACGGAATCTGGGTTGCCAAATTTTGTTCCAAGTATTTGTTGTTCGTAAAAACAATTTAGCAGAAAATATTCGGGAGCAGAACCAACGTAGCCACGAAAATTTGGCGTTAACAAAGGCAAACTTTCTCCACCTCTTGGCGAACAACAGGAGTAGAGAACCAAAAGCAAAGCAAAAAACAAACCAATATTTTTCATCTTTCCCAACCCTCCTTATTGTATCGTAACTCTTCTGGTTGGAAAATTCGGTCAATTATCCCAATTGAAACGCCAAGATAATAGCGGGAAAAGTTTGCGTATGGTGTAAAGTCAAAAGCATCATTGACGTATGATTTAGCAGCGTTCACAAATCGCTTATTATTTCCATCAACGTAACCCATTACGATTGAAAAGTTAAAGGATTCACTGATTTTTAAATTAAAGCGATTACCAATGTGAATGAAAGTTGATGGAAAGTAGTTGTATTCGACAAATGGTTCGATAGATAGTTCATCTGGGAGAATCACACGCCAATAGCCAAGTCGAATTGGCAAAATACTTAAGCCGATATCTTTTAACCCAAAGATAAATCCATTGAACAAGGAAGTCCCAAGGTAGAAGCCATTGTCGAGTATTGGAATTGAAATTGATGCTGGGAAAATACGTAGATGAACACCCTTGACCAAAGATTTTGTATTTTTCCCCAAACTTGTATCTGAATTTGTATAAAGCAAAGCAAATTGCATCATTCCAATATTCCAGGAGGAATGGGGGTGGTCTTTCCATTCGGTATATAATTCTGGAACAATGTTCACAAAGTCGAGGAACGAAACGCCAAGTCCAAGATACGGAGTTGTTACTATTTGTGTTTCGCTACCAGGATCATTGTTGAAAGGAGAAAAAGTTGGATTTTGCCCAATTGCATAGCCAGCATAAAGGCGAAGGTTCAATCCACCGAGCGAGCCCACTTCAATTGCAACATTCGGGTTAATATATTGCGACGGGTATAGTCCAAAACCAAAGGAAGGCGAAATTGAAATGTATGGTATCTTTTCGCTAATAAAGAACCGTTTTTTTATATATAGTGGAAAAGTACTGGAAAGAGTATGGTTTCGATAATTGTCTTTAGCGATAATTTCAAACAAAGATGTTCCAATCGACCAATTTTTAGAATCACGGAACCACCGCAGTCTCCATTCTCCAATTCCAAAGCGATAGTATGCACCCGAGAAAAGTTTCCCTTCGTAGCCATTTTTCCCTTCTGGGACCTTTTCAACCACATGGAATATACCAAATGGTCCAGCACCCAATTGGTCAGTCGTGGCTGTACCAATCAACCCGACAGACTCAAAAACACCAAGCCTAATAAAGTTGGGATAGTATCTTTCGACAAGACTGTCGCGGGTGGTAATCTCTCTTGTAGACTGAAGAACTTTAGAAGAGGGATAGACGATACCATTGTCACGACGTCCAGGTGCGTTTTTCACTTCGATTTGGTTCAATGTGTCGCGAACCACAATTGTGTAAAGTTCGCTTTCAGTCCGCGTGTGAAACGAGCCACAACTATTTAGAAATGCTACAAAAGCAGAAATAAAAATAAAGTAGTAAAACTTTTTCATCATAATTTATCCTAAATCGTACTTTTCGACATTGCAAGTTAAGGAAACATAGCCAGATAATTCTGCATAGATTTTATCACCTGGGAGAATTTTACCAACACCTTCGGGAGTACCAGTGAAAATGCAATCTCCTTCGTTTAGGGAAAACACTTTGGAGATGAAGGAGACAAGTTGTGCAACCGAACGTTCCATTAACTTTGTACTTGCCTTCTGACGAATTTCATCGTTAACTTTCAACAACAAATCGAAGTATGGAATTTCACCGTCGAATTGCTCCGCAGGGATAACATCAGAAATTGGTGCCGAGGTATAGAAACCTTTGGCAATTCCCCAGGGTTTTCCTTCCTTTTTTGCTTTGGCTTGCAAATCCCGCAAGGTAACATCAATTCCAACTGCATAACCAGCAATAAAATGTCGTGCTTCGTTTTCGCTTATGTTTACGCCATCTTTACCAATTACAATAACGAGTTCCACTTCGTGGTGGACTTCGTTGGAAAAGTTGGGTAAAAGGATAGTTCCACCATTGGAGACAAAAGCAGACGTAGGTTTAAGGAAAATTACTGGTGCTTCGGGAATCGAAGTCCCCATCTCTTCGGCATGCTTACGATAATTGCTTGCAACAGCGTAAATATTGGAAAGTTCCAATTTTCGACCATCAGTGAAATGCAAATATTTTTTCATATTCAAATCACTACATTGTATAAAATATTAGTTTCCCTAAAAAGAATAATGTAAAAATAATTTTAAATTTTTAAATAACAAAGCAGGAAACGGAAATTTAAAATTGTATTATCTTTTTCAATTCTTTTCATATAAGTCAAAAATTGCAAAAATTGATTAGTCGTCAGGTTGTTTGAGTTATAAGTATGAACTCCAAAGCCCAGTGGACCGAGCCAAGAAATTGGTGGAAAGCAATTAGGAAGAACACAGCACAGCCATTTATCCACAGTTACTCGAGTCGTTCAACAGAAACTGTGATACCTTCGACAGACATTTTCCAACCAAATCCCACCCTGTAAATAACAACCCGCGGTGAATAGGCATACTTATATTGATACTTGCCATCTGTTTGTTGCCACACAGTTCCGTTTGTCAATTTATAAATAGTATTGCCTTCAAACCCTTTAAAGTCGCCGTCAATTCTACTTTTTATCACATTATCAACAGGAAGAACTTTGAGAATTTTACGAACGCGTTCAACTTTTAGATAATAGTTGGGACCCCTTTTGAAAACAATTGCCTTAGGGTTGTATGCGTAGTAATAGATGTAAGAATACTCTGCTTGTATCCAAAAAGTACCATCGGACATTTCGAAAAGGGTTTCTCCGTCCCAACCTTCAAAGTCGCCCACAATATGACCCTCGCTTACAATATAATCGGTCTGTGCTGGAAGATTTACACTCGCAACGAAAAAAAGCATAAATAGAATAGTTGACATTTTCAAAGGAAGTGAAAAAGTCTTGTTACTTAACATTTTATTTCCTTCTACTCTGTAGAACTTACACTTCAAATTTAAAAAACTTTTAATTTTCAAACGAAATGATAAATCAAAAAATTGAATGAAGAATTGATAACAAATCCTAAATGCAAATGTGAATAAATTGGTCAGTTTGGAAAACTAATATTCACTTCAATTAATATTAATTGTTATCCCTAAAACTAATGATTGTTCTAATTCTCTTTTATTTGATAATTCTCTATCATAAACCAATCGATTAGTGTTTAGCAAAAACATTTTGAGACAAGGCATTTACTAATAATTTTTCTGCTTTACGCTTAAAGTTTATTACACTAAAATGTTGTCCGAGCCTTATTTTTCTATCAAAGGAAAAACTTTTCCTACGGCACAACCTGTAAACTGTCGAGGAAGCCGAATTTGCGTTGCTTGTAGGGAAGCGTAGGGTCGTTGTATATTTTTGCCATTAAGCGGCCCCAAATTGGCGCTGCGGCTTTTGCAGCATAGCCGTATCCACCAGTGAAACTTATCCTCTGGTCGTCGAAACCAATCCAAACACCGGCGCATATTTGTGGTGTGAAGCCAATAAACCAAGCGTCGGCAAAATTGTTTGTCGTGCCAGTTTTCCCCGCTGCTTCGCAATTGGTAAGATAGTTGCGAATTTCGTAACCAGTTCCAAAATTTATCACGCCGGTCATCATCTTCACCATTGTTTGGGCAATTCTTGGGGATATGGCGTCACTTATTTCAAACACTTTTTGGTAATCGACGACCAAATTCCCTCGATTGTCTTCAATGTATTTAATTGCTTTGGGTTTCAATCGTAACCCTTCGCGGGCGAATGTCGAAAATGCGACCGTCATTTCCAGCGGAGTAACCTCTCCGCCTGCGCCCAACGACAATGCGGGTACATTTTGCAGAGGCGATTCGATTCCCATTTTATGTGCAATTTCAATAACTTTCAATGGGGTTGTATATTGCGTAATCAATCTTGCTGCTACAGAGTTAATCGATTTTGCAAGTGCCTCCATCAAAGTTACCTTTTCCCCAGGTTCGCAATTGCCAAATCCTTGCGGTGTCCACACCTGACCATCGGGTAGGGTGTATGAATATGGACCGCATTCAATCAATGAGGTAGGAGTCAAAGTATCTTCGAGAACAGCAGTGTAAACAAAAGGCTTGAAAGCAGAACCAGGTTGCCGTCGGATTTGAGTGGCGTGGTTCAAAGAATGTTTCGCATAGGGATTCTCGTTGATAAATTTTGGCGAAGCCCCAACCATTGCAAGTATTTCCCCAGTTTGCACGTCAATGACCACGAGTCCAGCCTGGATAGTTGTAACTGCGTTCTTAATCGAATCGATAAATTGTTTGTCTTGGCGAAGTTTGTTTGCAACTTGGCTTTTCCTATCGTTTGTCGCATTGATATATTCTGGGTTCTTTTGAATTGCTTCATCAATCAACTTGTTCAAAAGTGATTGTTTAGTTTTCCAATTCCAAGACTTGTTGAAAGTTTCTTGCAATTGTCTCAAATGCTCTTCAATAGCCTCTTTTGCATATTGTTGGATTTTTGCGTTTAGCGTTGTGTAGATTATCAGACCATCACGATACAAATCATACTCCTTCAATCTTTCGTCTGCGACAACTTGTCGACGAACATAATCAACGAAATGTGGAGCAAGTAAAAATTGGTTTTTGTCCTTCACTCGTACCCTTGCAAGCCGAATCGGCTCTTCCAATGCTTTAAGATATTGGGCACTGTTCAAATATCCTTGTTCATACATCAAGCGAAGGACAAGATTTCTCCTTTCGATTCCCTTATCGTAATCGACGATAGCATTGTAGTGTTCTGGGGCTTTCAATATTCCCACAAGAAACGCACACTCCGAAGTAGTCAACTCCATTGGGGACTTATCGAAATAGATTTTCGAAGCAACAGAAAGCCCATAGGCACCTCGCCCAAAAGGAACCGTATTGATGTACATTTCGAGAATTTCTTCCTTGGTGAATTGCTTTTCAATTTGTATCGAAGTCAAAGCCTCCCGAATCTTTCTTTTTAAAGACAGGTCTTGATTGAAATACAAATTTCGGGCAAGTTGCATAGTAATCGTCGAACCACCTTCTTTCACCCGCATCGAGAACAAGTTTTTAACGATAGCACGAAAAACTCTTCCTAAATGAATTCCCCAATGGTCGAAGAATTTCCTATCTTCGGTAGCCAACAAAGCGTTTATGAAATCCTTCGGAATGCTATCGAGCGGGAGCGGAACCCGACGCTCGACGAAAAGATAATCAATAAGAACGCCATCGTTGCTAAATATTTGCGTCGCATAATTTTGCGGTGGATTTTCCAAAAGTTCCAAAGAGGGCAAATTGTTCGAGGCTACGTCGTAGACATAGATGGCAATGGAAAGCAAAAATATTAAAGTTCCAATGACCAAAATTAACAAAAGCCTAAAAGGTGTTAATTTCCATTTCATATTCTTTTCAGTAAATTTTCAAAATTTCAACACGACGCAAACGCTTGCGATATGTTGTCAAATCTTCGTCGGGTCGTCTGGGTAAAGGCTGGCTTTCTCCCGCAGACTGTCCTTCGAGTATCTCGGGCGAAACTCCAAGTTTTACAAGTTGTTTGATGATGAAATCCACTCTGTTTTTTCCAAGACGCAAGTTATATTCCTCTGTGCCGACGTCGTCGGTGTGTCCAACAAGTACAATCTTTTTTATATACATACTGTTGTTGATAATGTGCATTGCGAGCATTTTAACGGCTTCCTCCCAAGTAATATTTGTTTCGAGCCCGTTCGTATCGAGTACAAATTTGTATGGATTGTCGTACACATCAAATGGGAAGTTAATTCGCAAAGTCAATTTCAATGGCAAATAAAAATCCAAACGCTTTTCTTTCTCTGGCTCGGTAAATTCCAAACGTATCCTTTTCATATCGTAGAAGAAATTCGAAGCCTCTGCGAAAAGTTGATACTCGATATTTTTTAATAAAGAAAACTCGTAATATCCATTGTCTTTCGTTTTGGTTGAAAACATCGGAGGCACTTTAGTTACATCTGGAAATTCCTGGGTTAATGTATCGAATTGATATACGTAAACATTCGCTCCCTTTATTGGTAAGTTGCTTTCTGCCGAATAGACATAACCATACAATTTGAAGTTGGGGTCGAATTCAACTTTTGGAGTAACATCAACTTCTTCTTTGATTTCAAAACCAATTTTTTCTGGCTTTTTAACTTCCGCAACTTTCTTTGGCTTTGTAAATTTGTATCGACAGTATATATCGAAACCTCCCCGTCGATATAAACCAGATTGCGAACTGAACTGATTGGAACTGTAATACAACAAGTCGTTTGGGTCGGTTGGTGTCGATGGATAAATTTCATCGGCAGTTGTATTTGTTGGCGGTCGCATATTCTTTGCTTTGCTAAAAAATTTTGAAAAGTCGACATTTTTCCCTTCGGTGTAATTTTTTACTTCTTTCCAAAACTCATTGGAAATATTCGAGATAAACAAATCGTAGCCACCAACATTTTCGTGTCCAGTTGAACTGAAAAGTAAGTATTTTCCATCTTTGGTAACGAAAGGAGTTATTTCGTCGCATTCAGTATTGATTGAGTCCCCGCAGTTTATCGGCTGGCTCCATTCACCATTGGGTAGTCTAATGGTAAAGAAAATATCTGGACCTTTGTAGGGAATTCTGTCGGAAGAGAAGAAAAGCACATTTCCATCGCTGGATATTGAGGGATGGGATTCCCAAGAGCCATAGTATGTGTTTATCCAATTTGGCAAAGGTTTTACGTTTGCGACCACATTTTTATTGAAGCGTGCAGTGTATAAATCTGAATTGCCCGTAATTTCATCCTTGTTCGAAAGGATAGGACTTCGAGCAAAATATGCTTCATTGTCCTTGATAGCAAAATTCCCGATATGACCATCCAATGGTATGCTTAAGCCCGAAGTAATTCTTGCCCTTGTTTCGTTAAAAAATGTAACTACAACAGAAGATTGTTGCTCGTTGTCATTGTAAGTTAAGATTGCAGACTTTTCATCTAAAAAAGTCAACGACCACTCATCCGCAGGTGAATTGATATCCTTGACTGCCTCGAAAATGTAGTAACTTTCGGCAACCTTTTTGTATTCAGAACTGGTATCGATTGGTATGCCAAACCATTTGTTTGGACTGCATTTTTGTTCCCGAATATACTTGACCACTGGTTTTTGCACCTTTACTCTTGTTGCACAGGAAATCAAAAAAGCAACCAAACAAATCGAAAAAAGAAAAATGAATTTTCTCATATCAATAAATATTAATACTTTTCAAAATTAACAAATTGTATAAATAATTGCAAAGTACCAAGTAATTCCAACTGGAAAAGAGAATTAATACAAAGGCGAACTTCTCTTCTCAATTTTCAAATCTCGAAGCACGGAGGATTTTATTCCAAAGCGGAAGTAAAAGCCAGTGAATGTGCCGTATGGGTACCAGGTGAAAGACAAATCCCAACAATGCAAATCTTTGTTAATTCGAATAACTGGAGAGATAATTTCCTTGTTAATTGCATCGAATTGAGTAGAAATGAAAATATTCCAAGTTGGAGTCAATTTCAATGAACCATCTAAACTTAAATTCAATGTTTCGCTTTTTTGATTGACTAAATCACGGCGGTAGTTATAGTTAACATCAATAGATAAACTCCACATCGCTTTGAAAGGTTGATAGCCATCGGAGTTTTCGCCCCAGAAATCGAATTCTTTTTCTTCCAAATTCCTTCGCAAAGAAAACCTTTCGCCAAGTGAAAGAGAATCCGAAGGTTTCCCTTCTTTGTCCGATAGCATCGGAATTTGCCCACCACCTATTCTGGTTCCAAAAGACAGTGTGAAATAGGTCAGGCGAAGCAAACCTTTGCCAGAATTAATCAAAAAACGATTGACTTTGTGGTATGTGTTTGTTGGATTACCTTGCTGGTCAAGATAGGGCTCTTGGTCGTATAGCGTGAAGCCCATCGAAGAATTAACATTTAACGATGGTATAGTAGTAGTATAAATTGAAACAGCAATATCGGAAAACCGCAAGGAATCAGCAGCGAAATTGTAATTGCCCGAAATGTTCACATTCAACAAGTCGATAGTTTTATCTTCGCCAGTATCCAAAGGATTGTATTTCACCGAAAAGTTGTTTTGAATGCTGTACGAAAGCAACTGATAGAGCGAGCGGGAGGCAAGCCCACCTCCATCTTTTTCAAATCGAGAGTAAACAACTTCCCTTTGTGATTTTAAATCAAAGTATTTTCCGTAAAAACCAAACTTCGGGTCGGAAAGATTTGGGGTATAGGAATATTGAATGCTTGGGGAAACTGTGTGTCGAAACATTTTCACGCCAAATATGTTTGGTTTTGCAATACCATACAATTTGGTTGAAGAACTAATCCCAAAAGAGTAATTATACTCTGTAAAAAAGCCTTTGTCAATTTGTTCAAAAATTGAAGAATCTGTCGGGTTTACCGATTTGGTAACTCTTCGGAAGTAGTTGTTAAATGAAAAAGAGAAGAAAGGCGTAAAAGTGAAGTACGAAATTTTCGGAAGTTGGAACGAAAGCGAAGGTGAATGAGTAATTTTTGTGGAGAAATCAAAAACGAAGGAGGAATCTTGCTCTCGCTTTATTCTTGTCTGAAAGGCACGCAATGAGTATTGGAAAGAAACGCTACGCAAGAAGTCATTGTTTGGGGCAAGTGAACGAAATGGGTTCATCTGTGGAATGGTAAAACTTAACGATGGCGTTTCTGTGTATGCTGTTGTGAGAATATTTTGAGAACGTGAATAGGAAAGCGAAAGGTTTGAACCATTCTCGAATGTTCTTGAATATGAAGCGTTGGAAGTCAAATCTTGTTGCTGTCGTGTGAAAATATCAATCGAGGTGTTTCGAAAGAAATCTTGGGAATAGAACCGCAAGTCGGCAGTGAAGTTTTCAAAGGGATTTATCTTGTGATTGTGTTGCAAACTGAAAGACCAAGTTTTTTGGTATGGCTCATCAACAGAGAAGCGAACTCGCCCGTAAGAAAGTTCGAAATTCCCAGCCAAACTATTGCGATATTTCCATTGTGTGTAGTTTTTCGCAAGGAAACCACCTTTCGTGTAAAAATCTAATGAAAAGCGTGTATCGTAATAATCACTTAAAGCAAGGTATAAGCCCAAGTTTTGGATTGTTACCCCACGCTTTTGAGAAAAGAAGAACGAAGGAACAATCAAACCCGACTGTCGTCCACTACGATTTGGGAAATACAGACCAATCGGAAGGACGAAAATGGGCAAATCTTCTACGTAAAATATCAATGGGTCGAGGTAAACGCTTTCGCCAGCCACAATCTTCATCTTTGGTGAACCAAAGTAGTAGTGTGGGTGGGGTGCGTTGCAAGTTGTATAACAACCATTTTGAACAAAGAATTCGATTTCGTTCTCTCTTTTGATTTTATCACCAAAGTAGTATCCTTCGCCCATCTGTGTTTCGCCCAAAGAGATAGTCCCTTGTTTAGTTCTAAAATTGTAAAGAATGCGTTCACCATAATAGACTTCTTTGTTGTCGGTGAACGCAGGAAAGCCAAAAGATTTCCCCTCTGCGGTTTTCGTTCCTTGTGCTTTTAACAAAGATTGGTCGAAAAAGAATTCAATTATCTCCGACTCGAGTTTTTGGGTTTTGTATTCGACAACTGCTTTGCCACGCATATAAAGATGCTTCTCTTTGACATTCAATTGTATTGAATCTTGTGCTTTGAACTTTATGATATCGTCGATTGTTGTTTTAACTTCTGTGGTGTCGGGGGACTTCAATTCAGTTTTTTTGGTTTCGATTGTATCTGGAGTCTTTTGAATTTGTCTTTCAAGTGGTTCGACTTGTTGAGGTTGAAGTGTATCTTTTCCCGTTTCTTTTATTTGCAATTTCTTTTTAGGTGCTTCTTGTTGGGGTTTGAAAGAGTAGAAATTGTCATATTCCTTCCCTTTCACAGTAACAACTGCATCCAAATTTGCAAAAGCAACCAATACATTACAGCAAAGCAAAATAAAGCAAACCAAACTTTTCATTCCAGAGCCAAATCAATATCTATTCGCCAAACTATTTGTTTATTATGCAAAAACCACTAAAAAGTTTCAGTAAAATTCGAAAATTTCGACAGATTTTGGTATATAAAACGAAAATGGCTTCGATGTGTCGAATGTGTATTCAATCTTGTCTATCACGAGGCTAACATTTCCTTTCCTCTCTTCGATTTGCATAATGTATCTTTTGGGAAAAGCATCACCTTCGGAATTGAAATATTCTGGATACACTATGTTCAACAAAATCTTGTCGTCCTTGCTCTTCTTTTGAAATTGCAAAAGTCTACCGTCATTGTCAACCAAAAAGAAGTCGACATAATTGTTTCCCACGTATGAGAACAGTCTTCTTTCGCCTTCTTGTTTGCTATTCTTCAACGAATCAAGTGGATATAGAATTTGTCCTTTGAATAATCGTATGAAGTCTAAAAAAGATAAAGGAACTTGCGACGCCTCGAAAATCTTTTCTCTGGTTGGTGTTCCGACAACAGCCCAGTTGTTGAAAACATCGTAATATTGGAAGTAGTCCTTGTTGGCAAAGACTTTTGCAAGAAGAACTCCCATTGGACCATAAAAAGACATAACCGCAGAGTCCTCGCCAACAATTTTTGCTTCGAATTGTGCAGAAAAATTTAAATTCGACAATGCAAAATCAATTTTGCCTCGAACATAAATCAAAGCGGTATCTTTTCCGTGTGTGGAAAGACTTCTTTCGGCGATGTCTTGGGCTTCGATTCTACTAAATGAAAACATTACCAACAGACCCAAGAACATCAACATAAAATTGAAACCTTCGTTTCGTTCCAAATTTTTACCAAATTTATTCGTAATTTGCAATTTAGAATTGCAAATTAATACTTTATTGAGTTATGATTTACATAACAAGAAGAGAAACATTTTCGTCAGCCCATAGATTGTACAATCCAACGTTTTCCGACGAGGAAAACGAAAGGATTTACGACAAATGCAACAACCCAAACTGGCACGGACACAATTACGTACTCGAAGTTACAGTTTGTGGATATCCCGACCCAAACACTGGATACCTAATTGATTTAAAAGAACTTAAAAAGATTATTCGAACCCATATCATTTCCAAAGTAGACCATAAGAACTTGAATCTTGATGTAGAATTCTTAAAAGGGATAATCCCAACTGTCGAAAACCTTGCAGTTGCCTTCTGGAAAGAACTCGAGGATAAATTTACAAATTGCAAACTCTATCGAATAAAACTTTACGAAACCGAAAACAATGTGGTCGAATATTACGGCGAAAAAATAGATTTACATAAATTTGTTTAATGTCTTGGAAAAGCGATGGAAGAATATTTTGATGACAATCATTTAGACGAATTCGAAACAGAACCAGACGAAGTGCTTGAATCTTTGCCAACACATAATCAATGGGGCGAACTGCTTTTCGATTCAAACGGAAATATGCCTTTAAGCCCAGAAGAACGAGAAATTATGATTAAACGCCTTGAACAGAAGTTCATCGAAGTTATGGAAATACTTCGCATTTCCCGACGTGACCCAAATTGTACCAAAACACCCTATCGCCTTGCCAAAATGCTTGTAAACGAACTCTTTATTGGTCGATATCAAGAACCACCCAAGAGCACTGTTTTCCCAAATCGCAAGAAAGTAAACGAACTCATCATTAGCAAAGGAATAACAGTGATGAGCGTTTGCTCTCACCATTGGCAACCGATTTCGGGCGATTGTGCAATTGGTTACATTCCAAATAAATATGTGCTTGGCGTAAGCAAATTAAGTCGTATCGTCGATTGGTTCAGCCGACGTGGTCAAATTCAAGAAGAACTTGGCGAACAAATAGCCGACTACATCGAGAATTTAATCAAGCCGAAAGCATTAGGTGTTGTAATCCGAGCCCGTCATTACTGTATGATTGCCCGTGGTGTCAAAGGCAACGAAGACAACTCGCTGATGATAACCTCGGTTATGCGTGGCTATTTGTTAACAGATTTGAACTTGCGAAACGAATTCCTTAATCTGATTGGTATGGGATACGCAAAATAAATTGATTCTTCCAAATTTTGAAGAAGAAAAAAAGTTTTGGTCAAAGGGCATATTAGTCGCTGGGGTCGACGAAGCGGGACGAGGGGCGTTGGCTGGTCCAGTCTTTGCCGCTGCTGTGGTCTTTCCCGTGAATTTCGAGCCAGATTTCAATGTTTACGATTCTAAAGCAATTTCCAGCAAAAAGCGTGAATTTCTCTACGAAAAGATAGTTTCCTCTTGTCTGGCTTATTCCGTTGAATTCGTGGACGTTGAGTATATCAATTCAACGAACATTTTGCGTGCAACTTTCCTTGCAATGAATAATGCATTGAGCAAACTTTCCCACCTTGAACCTTTTGCTCTCATTGATGGCAATCGATTTGAAGGGAATTTCAAGCACCGAACTATTGTCGACGGTGACGCAAAATCCTTCTCGATTGCTTCTGCCTCAATCCTTGCAAAAGTCGAGCGAGACCGCTGGATGACAAACATTGCACACCAAAAATATCCAAACTTTGGCTTCGACAAACACAAAGGCTACGGCACGAAGTATCACATCGAGCAGATATTAAAGAACAAGCCAACACCACTCCATAGGAATTTTTTTCTGCGAAAAATCTTAAAAGAAGATTATATTTTGTTTAAATAAAAATTTGATTTAAATAATTTAAAATTTTATTTTTGTTTTTTTACAAGGTAAACATATGAGCGATATTCCACCAATCAATGATTACAAAGTTGTTCTTTCCAATCTTGAACTTGAATTTGAGAAAATGAAAATCTTTTTACCATTCGCTGCCGAAGAATTGGGAT
Organism: Candidatus Kapaibacterium sp.; assembly: GCA_013414795.1. Taxonomy (GTDB): domain Bacteria; phylum Bacteroidota; class Ignavibacteria; order Kapaibacteriales; family UBA2268; genus Naka2016. The sequence continues at coordinate 353,892 of CP058732.1, read as the reverse complement.
ATAGTCTTTATTCTGTCGATGATGGGTGCTTCATTTTCGAATTGGAGGCAAAACCTAAAAATGCAAAATTTCTACCCAAAGGCAAGTTCGCATTTTTTAAATATGCAAAGTCTATGCCTCCCAAATTTAAATTGTGTTTCGAGGGAAATAATGCTGTCCTCGATTTTAAACCCAGTAAATTAGCAATTTTTGCTAGGGGAAAAAAAGTTTTGAACCAAACTCAAAATTTTCTTTCTAAACTCTACGAGTTAAAAGAAGATTTTCAGAATAGGGTGGGCATTGAACCTTTGGAACTAACATCGCTTGATGAAATCTCTGAACAATTCTCTAAACATCACAGATATGCTCCAACATTTACATTTGTTCTTACGGGAATTTTTCTACTTTACTACGTCGTTGTTGCTATTGTGTCGAAATCAAGCATTTTGGACTTAAGCCCCCAATCGCTTATCAATCTTGGTGGCGTCTGGTCTACTAATATTCTTAACGGCGAGTGGTGGAGGCTGTTGACGGGCATTCTTTTACATTCTGATATTCAACATCTATTTAACAACATTGCTGCTTTAATTTCAATTGGGACACTGCTTGAACCAAGGATTGGAAATCTTCGATTTCTGATTGGCTTTTTTGTAACTGGTGTCATTGGTGCCTCATTGTATACAATGTACAACCATTTTTCGGTTAGCGTTGGCGCCTCGGGGGGCATTCTCGGGCTTTATGCTATTTTCTTCGTTCTTTTTGTCAACAAAAAGGTTAAGTTAAGAAGAAACTCATTTTGGGATCTTGCTATCCTGGTAATTTTTACACTTGTAAGCGGGATTTTCGACCCCAAAGTTGACAATTGGGGACATTACGGCGGATTTCTCTCTGGGATTCTTGTTGGGTTGTTTTACCTCCTGGATTTCAAAGGAGTTGAATTCGAAAAAAAGAAGGTTTCTGTTGTTGCCCCAATCTTGCTGGGAATTATCGTTCCTTTCTATGTTGTTCAAATGACACCAGATTATCGTTCCCAATTTTTGCAAGTGGCAGAAAAAAGTGATTCTCTTGCACAAAACTCCCAATCTTTTTACGATTTAATGATGGAAAATCCCGATGCACAGACCAATCAGTTTCTTATGGCTATTGAAAACGATATTCAAAAGAGAACAGAGGCACTGAATTTATTCCGTAAAGCCGAACAATTTAGATTGGATTCGTATAATCGTAAATTCGTAAATTATATGAAAGAATATCTATCTGCCTGGCTTGAAACTTATTACATTCTTCGGGCTGTTTATTCAGACGATACCACTACATACAAAGACCCCATCGATACTCTTATTAACGCTTACTTAAAATTGACCAAAGTCATAAAAAAAGATAGCATTTACAAACTTCCAGAGGTCTGGGTTGTCCACGCTTTTTTGTATGGTATCACTTACAATAGGTTTGTCCAAATGGAACCACAAGCCTTGGCTTACTACACTTTGTTGCAAAACAATGCCCCGACTAATGAATTAATTTCTGCCCTCGAAGATGGCAACAAAATTTGGTCCTACTTTAAAGACAAAATGAACGGTTTCGATACACTTAATATCGCAGATGAGAACAAGCAACTTGTTCGATTGCTTCAACAGTATCTAAATCTTCGAATAGATTCGTATAATGCATTACTTAATTACTACAAGAATAACGATTCGAACAGCCTTTCGCTTTACGAAAGTCTTTCAAACAAATTGAGTGACGTTATTGCTCAAATAAACAAAGTGCAAAACCAAAAGTAGCCAAATCTTTTGCTTTTCTGATAGTAAGTCTTATCCGATTTGACAAATGTCGAATTAAATTGGACAATAAATAATTGTTATATTCTCCTCTGGCTTAACAATTTGCGGGTCGGTGTAATACATTTCAAACAGGTTGCCTTTGGGGGCTAATTTCTGCTCTTGCAAATGCTTAAAGATAAGATTGTACACATTTTCGAACCCGTTGTACGAGCCAAGATAAACCGTTCGCAAAGTGTAGGACTTCGGAATGGTGCCAAATTTAATTCTCCCAGTGGGTTGCAAATCGCCCGTTGTTTCAACTGGGATACAAGCGTCGAAAGCATAGAAATCTTTTGAATGTGAACGGGTAATGGCAATTGGACCGCCATAGACTTTCAACTTGTTCTTCTGAACAAAATCCATTAGTTCCATAAATGCATCGGTGTATTTTTCCTCTATTTCCTCCGAACCCATATTGGTTGAGTCGGAAATATACACAATCTTGGTCTCGGGAAATGTGTCTCTGAAGAACATTACTTTATTGCGGGCAATTTCTTCGGATAACTTTTTTATTCTCGCCAAATTTTGCTCGAAATCCTTGCCAATTGCTTGGTCCAGAAAGAAACGAAACCATTTCGCAAGGAACTTCAAATCGCCTTCCATCTTCCAAGTAACAAGCACTTTTTCCTCGTTTAAATCCATAAAACGCAAAGTGCTCGTCGATTGCATTTCTTGTCCAAATGTGATTAACAGTTTGACATATTCAAATGGCTTTTCCTCGACTATTTCAATTTCTCCTTTGCCCACGTCTTTGTTTAGGCTCGACCACGAAAACTTGCTATTCAAACCAAAAATTGGACCAGCGTACATTCTTTTCTGATTTGTGTCGAGGTTCCACCAGGTGTCCCAATATTTCCAATTTCGCATATCATCAATCAAATAATAGACAATCGATTGCGGGGCTTTGATTTCGATTTTCCTTTCCACTGAATAACGTGAGGGGAGAAAAACTGTTACTATTAAGAAAAGGACAAAAAGTGCTACAATGGCAAGGACAAAACCTTTGAAGATTTTCATATCTCTCCCTTCTATTTGTTAAAATACAATCACTCCGTTTTGGACTTCGATAACTTCCCCGGTTGTTTTCTCCTTGGCTCGGAAGTAGAAAGTACCGCGAACTGTGTTCCCTTCGAGTTTGGTAATTTCCACCCAGCCAGAGTCGGAAATAAACTGCTTTCGGGAATTCCCCTCGCCGTAGTCGAAAGTACCTATTGCGAAGTCTCCGGGAATGACATCGTTTCGGTTGGCAAATTGGAAGGTGCCAGTTTTTTCTTGAAAGTCTCGGAAGAAGATAAATACTCCAAGCATACACAGTTTGTTGTTAATTCTGGTAGATGTCCCCAGGTTTAAGACAAGGGAACTGTCCAACGTTGCTGTGGTTACAAGTCCAGCACCCGAGTATTCCAAATTGATGGCGCCGGAAATCACAGCAGAGATGTTGGCAAAGGCGCTTGGAACATTGGTCTCTTCTTCCTTGCAAGAGTTGCTGGCAAAAAGCAAAAGCAAAGCAAAAAGCAAAGCAATCTTTTTCATTTTTTCTGTGCCTTATAAAATAACAAATTAATAAAAATTAAGACAATTTCTTGAAATTTGTTACAAATTTGAAATTAATCTAAAAAAATTTTTTTGTTTTTAATTGTTAAATTTTCAATTTCCTCTCTTCCTCCGCTTTTTCTTATTTTTGTATTATGTTGAAATTGAATGAAAATCTGAAAATTGTTAAAAATTATTACATCGAACTCGACCAGTACGAGAAATTTGGTATTTCACACGAAACTTCGGTTCGCGAAGCATTCCGCAAAGTCCTCGACTATTGTTGCAAGCAAACTAATCTCCAACTTGTAAGCGAATACTCAATCGAAAACCCTTTCAAAAAGACCAAAATCATTATCGACGGGGCGTTCCTCGACCATTTCAACCTTACCCACGGCTTCTGGGAAGCAAAAGATAGCCAGGACGACCTCGACAAGGAAATCAAACTTAAGTTCCAGAAAGGCTACCCGGCGATTAACACAATCTTTCAAGCACCTTACCACGCCGTTATTTTCCAGAACAAAATCAAAGTCTTCGACGAGCCAATCGACAAGCCCAAAAATCTGGTCACCGCACTTGAATTGCTTTTCAACTACAAGTCGGAACCAATCGCCGATTGGGAGCAAGCAGTCGAACAGTTTAAAGAAAAAATTCCCGCGCTTGCCCAATCGCTCCTCGAGTTGATTGAAAAGGAAATGCAAAACAATCACCACTTTCGCCAAGCCTATCGCTCCTTCGCCGATATTATTCGCTTGTCGATAAATCCGAACATATCCGAGTCGGCTATCGAAGAAATGCTTATCCAACATCTTCTGACCGAACAGATTTTTTCTTCTGTTTTCAACAACCCAGACTTTGTTAAAAAGAACATTATCGCTCGCCAAATCGAAAGTGTTGTCGATGCGCTGACTCATAAATACTTCAACAAGCAAGAATTTTTCAAACCGCTCAATCCTTTCTTCGCCTCGATTAAGAACGTTGCCAACAATTCGGATTTGCTTTTCGACTTCGCTTCGAAGCAATCGTTTTTGAACACAGTTTACGAAAAGTTCTTCCAAGGCTTTGCTGTCAAGCAAGCCGACACGCTTGGAATTGTCTACACTCCCCAACCAGTGGTCAACTTTATGGTCGACAGCGTCGAGCAAATCCTTCGGCGGGAGTTCAACCGCTCGCTCGCTTCCCCGGGCGTCCACATTCTCGACCCGTTCGTCGGCACTGGCAACTTCATTTTGAACATTATGCGGAAAATCAAGAAGACCGAACTGCAATACAAATATCGCCACGAATTACACTGCAACGAGGTGATGTTGCTTCCCTACTACGTGGCAACGATGAACATCGAGCATACATATTATGAACTCATAGGCGAATACGAGCCGTTCCCCGGTGCTTGCCTTGTCGATACTTTTGAACTTGCCGAAAGCCGACAACTTGAACTTGGTTTTTCGGAGGAAAACACACAACGAATTGAACAGTTGAAACAAACGCCAATTTTCGTCTACATCAGCAACCCGCCCTACAACGCTGGCCAGGTGAACGAAAACGACAACAACAAGAACCGCAAATATCCCACAATCGACCGACGCATTCGCGAAACGTTTGTAAAGGATTCCAAAGCCACAAATAAAAATGTTTTGTACGACCCATACGTTCGAGCCTTCCGCTTTGCGATGGACAAAATAATGGAGCAAGGCGAAGGAATAATCGCATTCATTTCGAACAATGGTTTTATCGATGGAATCGCCTTCGACGGTATGCGAAAGCATATCTACGAAAATTTCAATTTGATTTATCATTTTAATTTAAGGGGAAATGCTCGTACATCTGGGGAAAAAAGGCGAAAAGAGAAAGGCAATATATTTGAAGACAAAATCCGAGTTGGTGTTGGAATTACAATCTTGGTAAAATTTAAAAATAGAAATGATAAAAAAATATTTTATTATGATATTGGAGATTATTTAACCTCCGAAGAGAAAAGGAAAATAGTTGAGAATTTTGGGAATATCTACAATGTGCCGTGGCGCGAGATAGTTCCCGATAGCAATCACACCTGGCTAACCGAAGGCTTGCAAGAAGATTTCGACAGCCTTGTCCCGCTCGGAACCAAAGAAGCAAAAGCCGGAAAAGAGAATGCTTTGTTTTCTATTTTTATAAATGGTGTTAAAACAAATAGAGATTCTTGGGTTTATAATTGGAACAAAAATGTATTGATAAAAAACATTAAAATTATTACCGATACATACAATTATCACGTTTTTAAATATCAACAACTTGAAGAAAAACCAAACATTGACGATTTTGTTGAATATGATGACAAAAAAATTAGTTGGGACAGCCACTTAAAAAATTGCCTTAAGTATTTACAATTTGCTAAATACAACGAAAATCAAATTAGAAATTCTATCTATCGACCTTTTGTTAAACAATTTCTGTATTATGATAGAATTTTAAACAATACATATACCTTATTCTACAAAATTTTTCCGACGGCGGAAAGTGAAAATGAAAATAGAGTCATTGCTTTTACAGCAATTGGGTGTTCGAAACCTTTCCATTCGTTAATGATAAATTGTATTCCAGATATGCATCTTTGTGGTGATACCCAATGCTTTCCGTTTTATGTGTACGAAGTGGACGGAAGCGGAAGAAGGGAAAACATTTCCGATTGGGCACTCGAACTTTTCCGCAACCATTACCACGACGAGCGAATTACCAAATGGGACATTTTTTATTACATCTATGCGGTTTTGCACAAGGAGGACTACCGCCAGCGCTACCAACAGAACCTGCGGCGAAGTTTGCCTCGCATTCCGTTGTACGAGAATTTCTGGAAATTTGCACAAGCCGGGCGGAAACTTGGCGATTTGCACGTCAACTATGAACAAGCCGAGGAATACCCGCTGGAAGCGATAGAGAACCCGAATGAACAGCTCGACTACCGAGTCGAGAAAATGGTAATTTCCAAGGACAAACAAAGCATAAAGTACAACGATTTTCTAACGCTTGCGGGCGTCCCGCTCGAAGTTTACAACTATCGATTGGGGAACCGCAGTGCATTGGAATGGGTTGTCGACCAGTATCGGGTGAAAGTCGACCCACGCAGTGGGATAGTCAACGACCCAAACCGAGCGGACGACCCGACATACATCATTCGTTTGATTAAAAAAATTGTAACCGTCAGCCTCGAAACAATTAAAATAGTCGAAAGTTTGTAGGGACACAAAGTTCCAGCCAATTCAAAACGCCAAAAAGGCAATAAATTTTTTGCTTTTTTGGTAAAAATTTAAAATTTTTTTTGTTATTATTTTTTTTCTTCGTATTTTTATAACTCTTTTATTTTGATTTTTTTTAGAGGAGCGATGAATTACACTGGACCAAAGGTAAAACTGTCGCGAAAACTTGGGTTGAACCTAACACCGAAGTCGCAGAAGTATACTGCGAAGAAGCCGTATCCCCCGGGACAACACGGGAAATTGAAACGACGAGCCAAGATGTCCGATTTTGCAAGGCAGTTGCTCGAAAAGCAGAAACTACGCTACCAGTACAATGTGTCCGAACGACAGATGGTGAACTACTTCAAGAAAGCCTCGAAGCGAGTTGGTAACACTGGCGAGTTTCTTTTGCAATATCTTGAATCGAGATTGGACGCATTGGTCTATCGGGCTGGCTTGGCGCCAACAATTTATGCAGCAAGGCAATTGGTAACCCACGGACACATACTTGTCAACGGGCGACGAGTCAATGTTCCTTCCTATTTGGTTCGCCCAAATTCAGTGGTATCGGTTAAAGAATCCAGCCGAAAGATACCAATGATAGTAGATTCGATTCGTAGTGTTCAACCGCCACCATACATCGATTTGGTCAAGGCAGACTTTACGTTCAAGTATCTGTATGTACCACCAAAGGAAGAAATTCCAGTACAGGTGGAATTGCCACAAGTAGTTGAATACTACGCAAGGTAATAAATTATTAGAAAGGAAAGATTGGGTGAGAAAATGGATATAGAAAATTTAGGCAAAATCACACGTTCAGCCAAGGAAAGCGAAGTCGAGAAAAAATGGTGGGTAGTCGACGCAAGCGGGCAAACGCTTGGGCGGCTGGCTTCGCAAGTTGCGCGGCTTATCCGCGGGAAACACAAACCCTACTTCACACCGCACATCGATTGCGGCGACTATGTGATTGTAATTAACGCAGATAAAGTGAAAGTCGAAGGCAAACGAGTCGAAAAGAAAGAATATTTCCACTACACTGGTTATCCCGGCGGAGAAGTAATTCGAAAATTCAAGGATTTAATTCGAACGAAACCCGAATTTGTTATAAGGCATGCAGTATGGGGAATGTTGCCAAAGAATCGATTGGGACGAAGGTTGATTACTAAACTCAAAGTGTATCGGGGCGAGAATCATCCACACATCGCACAGAAACCCGAAAAATATGTTCTGCCTTATTGAAACTAAAATAAGGAATGGATAGATGAAAGAAGCAATAGCAACTGGACGAAGGAAAACATCGGTAGCCCAAGTTCGGCTATACCCGGGAACTGGGAAAATCACGGTCAACGATAGACCGTTCGAGGAATATTTCCCCATTGAGTTCCACCGAATCCAAATCATCAAGCCATTGGAAGTTACGAATACTTTGGGAAAGTTTGATGTTGTGGTAAAAACCAATGGCGGTGGAATAAGTGGTCAACCCGGAGCGGTGCAATTGGGAATTGCCCGCGCTCTCGTTGAATACGAAGAGTCCTTCAAGCCAACATTAAAGGAATTTGGACTTTTGACACGCGACCCGCGAATGGTCGAACGAAAGAAATACGGACAGAAGAAAGCAAGAAAAAGATTCCAATTTTCGAAACGATAATTTTTTTGAAACTACCATGTTTCGGGATTGCTTGTGTGTGGGGGCTTTTTGCCCTTGAGCAAGCAAGATGAACGAAACAGATGTTCAACACAAAAAGGAGTTATAATGGCACATTACGTATCAATTGAACAACTGCTCGAAAGCGGTGCCCACTTTGGACACCTCACCCGCCGATGGAATCCCAAGATGGAGAAATTCATTTTCACCGAAAAGAACGGGATTCACATCATCGATTTGCGAAAGACACAAGTATTAATCGACATCGCCCGGGAATTTCTCTTTAATCTTGCGACGCAAGGCAAACACGTCCTATTCGTAGGAACAAAGCCACAAGCCAAGGAAATCATTGCACGCGAGGCAACTCGGTGCAATTCCTTCTATGTTGTGGAACGATGGCTTGGCGGAATGTTGACCAACTTTGCCACAATTCGCAAAAGTATTAAGCGATTGAACACAATCGACAAGATGGAAACCGACGGAACATTCGAAAAATTGACAAAGAAGGAACGATTGCTTCTTACTCGCGAAAGAGAACGCTTGCGCAAAGTATTTGGTGGAATCGAGGATATGCTGACGTTGCCCTCGGCTTTGTTCATAGTAGATATTAAGAAAGAACACATCGCAGTCAAGGAAGCGCGATTGCTTAATATTCCAACAGTTGCAATAGTCGATACAAACTGCGACCCAGAATTGGTTGACTATCCAATCCCGGCGAACGACGATTCCAAGTCGACTATTGAATTGATTGCCCGAGTTATGGCAGACGCAATAATCGAAGGGCGTCGGGTTTACGAGGAGAGGACACGCGAGTTTATGGCAGAGCCAAAGATTTCGGAAATCGAAGAGATACCGGCGGAAACTCCACCAATCAAGACCAAACTTCGTCCACGAAAAACCAAGAAAGGCGATGTTGGAGTTGGTATCGGCGGGAAAACACCAAAAGTGGAATCATTAGAAGAAGAACAAGGTTCATAGACGAAAATTTTGTTATATAAAAATAAAAAAGGGAAGAGATGGCAGAAATAACAACGAAAATGGTAGTCGAGTTGCGCGAGAAGACGGGCGCAGGAATGGGCGATTGCAAGAAAGCACTGCAAGAAGCAGACGGCGATTTTCAACTTGCAATCGAAATATTGCGAAAGAAGGGCGCAGCCTCGGCAGAAAAGCGCGCCGGCCGCGAAGCAAAAGAAGGAATAATTGCCACAGCAGTTACCGAAGATGGCAAGATTGGCGCAATAGTTGAAATTAATTGCGAAACCGATTTTGTTGCCCGCAACGAATTCTTTGTCAAACACGCAGAAGTTGTTGCAAAAACACTACTCGACAACGATGTAAACACAGTCGAAGAATTGCTTCAAAGCAAAGTCAACGGCGAAACATTGCAGGACCTTCACAACGAAATTCTGGCAAAGTTCCAGGAGAATATCAAAATCCGAAGATTCAAAAGAATTAAAACCGACGGATACATTGCCCATTACGTCCACGCCGGGAGCAAACTTGGTGTCCTGGTGGTCTATGAATTCGACAAACCAGTGCAATTGGGCAACGAAGAGAAGCATTCATTGCGAGACATAGCAATGCAAGTTGCTGCGATGAACCCAATGTTCATTGACAAGGATTCTGTACCAAAAGATGTAATCGAAAAAGAAATTGAAATATACAAAGAACAAGCAATCAACGAAGGGAAGAAGCCGGAGATAGCAGAAAAAATTGCCCAGGGTCGATTGTCGAAATTCTTCACCGAGCAATGCTTGACAGAACAAACATTTATCAAAGATGGTAGCCTTTCGGTTCGCGATGTTTTGAACAAAGTTGAAAATTCTCTTGGTGCAAAAGTAAAAATTTCGCAATTTGTAAGATATTATCTTGGCGAAGTTGAATAAATCGTATGGAAGTAGAACCTAAGTACAAAAGGTTACTATTAAAACTTAGCGGCGAAGCGTTAATGGGCGAAGGGAGTTTTGGAATCGACCCCTCCGCCCTTAAATTTTTTGCAGAAGAAGTCCACGAAGTCCACAAACTTGGCGTTGAAATAGGAATAGTCATCGGCGGGGGAAACATTTTCCGCGGTTTGCAATCCGCTGCGAAAGGAATCGACAAGGTCTCCGGCGATTATATGGGAATGCTGGCAACGATAATCAATTGCCTTGCGTTTCAATCGGCGCTCGAAGATTTGGGAATCGAAACTCGCTTGCAAACTGCAATAACAATGACCTCCGTCGCAGAACCATACATCCGAAGAAAAGCGATTCGCCATCTTGAAAAAGGAAGAATCGTCCTGTTTGGCGGCGGAACTGGCTTGCCGAATTTCACGACAGACACAACTGCGGTCCTTCGCGCAATCGATATTGGCGCCGACGTCATTGTCAAAGGAACAAAAGTGGACGGAATATTCGATTCCGACCCAATGAAGAACCCAGAGGCAAAACTCTTGAAACTACTAACTTACAACGATGCAATTTTGCACAATCTGGCAGTTATGGACCAAACTGCCTTCACACTTTGCCGCGAGCACAATATCCCAATTGTCGTCTTGAATATTAACAAGAAAGGCAACCTTGCTCGTCTAATCAAAGGGGAAAACGTTGGTTCTTTAGTAACAAACTAAAAAAGGAGGAACTATGGAATTGAATGAAATCATCGAGAAGACAAGAGAGCAGATGAACAAATCTTTGGAACATTACAAACAACAACTTGCCAAAGTTCGAACTGGTCGTGCGAACGCCTCAATCCTCGATAATGTAAAAGTCGATTACTACGGAACTCCAACCCCAATTCCACAAGTTGCAACGATTAACGTTCCCGATGCAAAGACAATCATTATTCAACCTTGGGACACATCAATAATCAATGCAATCGAAAAGGCTATCAAACAATCCGACTTGGGATTCAACCCGGTAAACGATGGTCGAATTTTAAGGATACCAGTTCCTCCTTTAACAGAAGAGCGGAGAAAGGAAATCGTCAAGTTCTGCAAGAAATTGACCGAGGATGCGAAAATTGCTATTCGTAACATACGACGCGACCAGATTGAAGTCATCCGCAAAGCAGAAAAGGACAAGGAACTGACCGAAGACGACCGAAAACTTGGCGAGGAGAAAATCCAAAAAGTTACCGATGAGTTCATCAAAAAGATTGATGAACTATTCTCCGCAAAAGAAAAGGAAATCCTCGAAACGTAACAGAAATTATTATTTCCAAAGTTTCAGTTCAATTTTCTTAGGATTTTGGGATTAATGTTACCAAAGCCTAATTTACGTATTACTAAAAAATATATGCCAACAAAGGTAAAAGCCAAAAGAGAAGAATATAAGACATTTCCAGTAAACTCGAAGCCAAAATAAATCGAAGCAACTAAGATTAAAAGAGGAAAAAGATAAATAAGACACGTAACCCAGACGAGTTGCTTTCCAGGCAATTGAATTTCGACCGAATCTCCAACCTTGAAACCTTCGGCAGCCTCCACTTCGATGATCGCACTGTTTCTTTCTTTTAAACTGCAAAACAAAGAGCCACAGTGCTCGCACTCTTCCCGCCGTGGAACTTCGATTTTCAACTTGTTTCCCTTAACTTCAACGATTTTACCTTTTTCAGTTAAAATTTCCATTTCCCTTCAATTTACTTAAAGCACCAGTTTTACATATTTCAGAAAGTTCAACAGTTTCCAATTTTTCAAAAGCCTCGTAATTTAAGAAAGCAAGATTATTTTCAATTTTGACTGCACCATCAAGTTTCCGAGCACAAACAGAACACCCCGTGCAAGCAACTTTACAAACTTGAGCAGAAGTTCTTGGGTCGTCTTGATTTTTGCAAAAGACAAATACCTTTCGGTCAATTGGATGTAATTCGATAATATTTCTCGGACAATTTTGAACGCAAATCCCACAGCCAGTACAAAGTTCATCAATAACTACTGGCAAGCCGTTGCTGTTCATAAACATAGCCTGGAACGGGCAAGCATTAACGCAATCACCTCCGCCGAGGCAACCATAGAAACAAAGTTTATCACCACCAGATAGAACATGCATTGCCAAGCAAGTTTTTGGACCGTAGTATTCCGTTTGCTTACGAACAGCCTCGGCTTTTCCTCCTTTACACATTATTCTTGCAACCAACTTGGGTCCACTTTGTACTTCTTTGCCCAATAAAGCCCCAATTTCTTTTATATTATCGGGATCATTAACCGAGCAAGCCGAGGGCTCGACTTTGCCTTCGACAACTTTCGTTGCAAAATCATAACAACCGGCAAAACCACAACCACCACAGTTTGCTCCAGGTAGCAATTCATTTACTTTTGCTATCAAAGGATTTTCTTCCACTCGTAAGAATTTATCGGCAAAACCCAAAAAAATTGAAAAGAAAAGGCTAAGGCTACTCATTGTAAAAATTGCCATCAAAACTGTATTTTCCATTTCTCATTCACCCTAATTTGCTACATAAAATTTATCTATTCCTTTTGTTTTAAAGATACTTCCACTACTATTAATTATAAACGCTTCACAATTAGGTATTTTTTCGAGCAAATAAAGCCCATCTTTTGGTCCAAGGACAAAGACAGCAGTTGCCAAAGCATCGGCGTCAATGGTATTTTCAGTAATTATCGTAACGCTTCTGCATTCATCAGATATTTTCCCAGTAATTGGGTTAATAATATGATTAATTCGCTTTCCATTTTTGATTTTATATCTTTCGTAATCGCCCGAAGTCGCAACTGCTAAATCTTTAATCTTAAGTATTCCGATGATCTTTGCCTTATCGCGTGGATGCTGGATTCCGATTTCCCAGATTTTGCCAGTGCACTTAATTTCTCCACCAGCATTTACCAAAAATACTTTCAAACCGAATGATTTAAGTATATTGAACATTCTGTCGACTGCGTAGCCTTTAGCAATTGCTCCTAAATTTATTCTCAACTCTTTTGGCTTGACAATCTTGCGATCATCTGTTAATTGAATCAATTTCCAGTTGTTTTGTTGAATAAAATTTCGAATGGAATCTACTGGAATTTCTTGCCCCTGTGAATCCTCGAAACCAAGCGCCTTAATTACATTGCCAATCGCTGGATCGAATGCTCCTTTGGTAAGATTGTGATAATACTCACATTTTTTGAAAAGGAAGTATGTCTCTTCATCTAGTTGAAAAGTATCGCTTGAATTTATTTGATTTAAATAAGAATTTTTGTTATAGACAGTGTATTTGTCGTTTATCCTTTGAACTTCTGCAAAGGCTGAATCAATGGCTTTATCGGCTAAAGTAACATCGTTGGTAACTACTTGAATTTCAACGATAGTGCCCATTGAAATAGTTGTTCTCTTGTGGATTTTTTCTTTAGAGCCACAAGAGAACAATAAACTAACAATTAAAAAGAAAAATAATTTATTTTTCAAAAACTTATACATTTATCATACCAGCAAAACCCATAAAAGCAAGCGCAAGACAACCAGCAATAATTAAAGTTATTGGAGCACCCTGCATAGGCTTGGGAACATCAGCCAAATCTAATTCTTCCCTTATACTGGCCATAAGAATTAAGGCAATGGAAAACCCTATGCCACCTCCTAACCCAAAGAAAATACCTTCGAGGAAACTATAATTCTTCATCGAAATTAGCAAGGCCAACCCCATAATAGCACAATTGGTTGTTATTAAGGGAAGATAGATTCCAAGAGCCCTATAAAGCGGCTGGCTCACCTTTTTTATGAACATTTCGACAAATTGAACAAGCGACGCAATTACAAGAATGAAAGACACAGTTTGAAGAAATTCCAAATGGAAGGGTATCAGAATGTAATGGTTCACCAACCAAGTAACAATCGAAGTAATCGTCATAACAAATGTAACTGCCATCCCCATTGAAAAAGCGGAAGATATTTTATTGGATACCCCAATGAAGGGACAAATACCAAGAAAATATGAAAGCACAAAGTTATTAATAAGTACTGATGAGAGAAAAATTAATATGAGTTTCATTTTTATCTACCCACCTTTTTTCTACTAAGTATTTATGTATTTAGTAATTATCACTTCTTTCTCCTTCCTTTCGCGAACAAGTGTGTACAAATTTGCTGCCCCGAAGAGTAACCCAAGAGTAATAAAAGCACCAGCAGGTAATATCATAACTAAAAGTTGAGGCGTTCCCTTTGGCAAAATTTGAAATCCCAAAATTGTGCCCGAAGATAAAAGTTCCCGAATGCTGCTTAAAACCAGAAGAGAAATTAAAAATCCAGTTCCCATTCCCAAAGCGTCAAGCAAAGACCTAAATGGATTGTTCTTTGAAGCAAATCCTTCGGCACGCCCAAGTATTATACAGTTAACAACAATTAATGGGATGAAAGGACCAAGGAGTTTGGACATTTCTGGGAATAAAGCCCTCATAACATAGTCGACAACAGTAACAAATGTTGCAATTACAACAATGAAGGATGCAATTCGCACTTGATTAGGAATTAACTTCCTTATTATTGAAATCAAAAAGCTTGAAAAAACCAACACAAAAGTTGTTGCAAGTGCCATTGCAATGCCGTTAATGACCGATACAGTTACTGCAAGCGTAGGACACATCCCCAAAATTTGTTTCAAAATGGGATTTTGATCCCAAAGTCCCTTTAAAAATTCATAAGATAATTTATTTACCTTTGCCATCACAGTAAACCCTTTTGTTTCAAATCTTTCAATTTGCTAATTCCTTCGTTTAGGATTTGTACAACAGATTTAGATGAAATCGTTGCAGCGGTAATAGTTTGGATTTGATTGGGTTTCGTTGGTTTGCTTCCTTTGACCCACTCAATCTCTGGTATGGTCAAGAGATTTTCAAATTGCTTCAAAAATGGTTCCTCGGTTATCTTATTTCCCAAACCTGGGGTTTCAACTTGTTCAAGAATTTCAACGCGAGAAATCACGTTTAAGGAATCATTTAATCCAACAATGAGACGAATTTTGCCTTGGAAACCATTCCCTTCGTAAGTTAATACATAACCAAGTGGTTTGTTATTTTCGTCGAAAACCTGGAACAATTCAAGTCCACTTTGATTAATTTTTTTATACGACTTTGCTTTCGGTTGCACACGGAAAATTGCTTTTTCAGTTTCTTTCGCCCTATTTTGAGCGATTTTTGGATTAGCCCAGGATGAAATTTCCGATAAAGCAATTGCTGAAATTATACTAATTACAGTTAGAACAACTACCATTTGAATAATTGTTTTCATTTACCTTCTCCGAAAATTTTCGGTACAGTATATTTATTAATCAAAGGAGTAACTGCATTCATTAATAATATAGCGTACATTACCCCTTCGGGTAGACCACCGAAGTTCCGAATAATAACAATTAACAAAGAAATAAGAATACCAAAAATCCACATCCCTTTTTTGGTCAATGGAGAAGTTACCCAATCGGTGGCCATAAAAATAGCCCCAAAAAGAAATCCACCAGATAGTATATGGAACAAAGGATGAGCAAATTTTGTAGGGTCGATTAAGAAAAGAATTCCTTCGAAAACAATCATACCGACAATCATTGAAACAGGAATTTCCCAATTAATAACGCCAATGATAACTAAAAATATTCCTCCTAAAAGTATTGCCAGAGCCGAGGTTTCACCCAAAGACCCAGAGATGTTCCCTAAAAACAAATTCGAAACATCAGTCAAAACTCGGTCGAATTTAAAGTGTGCCAAAGGTGTTGCCGAAGTGATTGCTTCTGGTATTGCTTTGGGATTGACCCAAGTTGTTGTTTCTACTGGGAAAGAGGCTTGCAAGAAAGCCCGACCCAACAACGCAGGGTTAAAAATATTGAAACCAAGACCACCAAATATTTCTTTACCAATGAAAATGGCAAAAATTGAACCAATGGCACAAGCATACAATGGATAGTTAGGAGGTAGCGTCAAAGCAAGAAGCAAGCCAGTAAGAGCAGCACTCCCGTCTGATATTGTTAGGTTTTGTTTTCTAACCTTTTTTACTATATATTCTGTCGCAACTGCAAACAAAACACAAGTTAATATTACAACAAGTTGATAAAAACCAAAGAAGACAATGGCAGAAACAATGCAAGGAACTAATGCAATTATAACACAATACATTGCTTTTGAAGTTGTAAACGCAGATTTAATATGCGGTGAACTCTCAAGTCTTAATCTTTTCTCAACCAAATCATCAACTGTTTGCTGTTTCATTGTTGTTCCAACTTGTTAAGACAATTTCAATTGTTTAATTCTGGTTTTGCCAATTCGAATCCAGTGTACGATTGGTACATTAGAAGGACAATTGTAGCAACAAGTGCCACATTCCATACAATTCATAATCCCACTTTTCAACGCTTCTTCATATCTTTTGAATTGAACTAAACGTGCAAGTTTCGTTGGGAGCAAATTTAACGGGCATATTTCAATGCATTTCCCACATCTGACGCAATTTTGTATATTTTTCTCGACAACTTCGTCCTTTGACAGGACAACTATACCAGATGTTGCTTTCATTATTGGCGTTTTTAGGTCGTAGATTGGAGTTCCCATCATCGGTCCGCCCACTATTATTTTGACTGCGTCATCTTTAATTCCACCGCAATAATCCAGTATGTCCTTAATAGGCGTTCCAATTTTAACGATAAGATTTTTGGGATTTTCTATTCCCAAACCAGAGACAGTAAGGTATGCTTCAATTTGTGGTTTCCCTTCTACAACTGCTTGGTAAACAGAAAAAGCCGTACCTACATTTTGGACAACTACGCCCACGTCCAAGGGTAATTTTCCTGGTGGAACTTGTCTTCTTGTTGTTGCATATATCAACATCTTCTCAGCGCCCTGGGGATACTTTGTTTTCAATAAAGCAATTTTCAAAGACTTTTCGTTTTTTAAATATTTTCCAATCAATTCGGCTGCTTTGATTTTATTGTCTTCTATTCCAATAATCCCCTTTTCCACTTTTAGTGCTTTCATCAGCAACTTCACCCCTTGAAGGAAACCCTCTGGGTATTCCATCAATATTCGATAATCACGGGTTAAGTATGGTTCGCATTCGCAAGCATTAATAATTAACATATCAATCTTTTTGTCTTGGGGTGGAGTTAACTTAACGTATGTTGGAAATGCTGCTCCGCCCATTCCAACTATTCCAGCCTGCTTCACTCTTTCGATAATTTCTTCCGAAGACATTGTTGACGGGTCTAAGGGTTCCAAAAATTGATTTTCCTCGCCTTCTTCGGCTGTGATGATAATTGATTTTTGGGGAATTCCGTAAGCGGAACTTGTGTTGGTAATATCTTTGATTGTTCCGCAAACCGGAGAATGTATCGGTGCTGAGATAAAACCATCTGATTCGGCTACTAATTGTCCAATTTTTACTTTGTCTTTTTTCTTAACCACAGGTTTTGCTTGCCTTCCAAGATGTTGTGTCAACGGTAAAATTATTTCTTTTGGTTTGGGCAAAATTTCGAATGCTTTATCCTCTGTTAAATACTTCCACTCTTCGGGGTGTACTCCACCTTTAAAACTACCTTTTTTCAATGCTATTTTTTCACCATTTATTTCCATCTTTCAATATTACCACAAATGTGTTACAAAAAAAATCAAATTTATCATTTACATTTCTAAACAATAGCATTAAAGTATTTAATTAAGTTCCTTTGTTGCTTTTATTATCTTGAATCCAATTTCAAGTCCATATTTTTTCAATTAATTTCGAAAAATTCGATTGTAATCCAAGTGTTCTTTTTTTATCAAAACGTTTTGGATTTCTGCTGTCCCTCCTTTAACAGAAGAGCGGAGAAAGGAAATCGTCAAGTTCTGCAAGAAATTGACCGAGGATGCGAAAATTGCTATTCGAAACATACGACGCGACCAGATCGAAGTCATCCGCAAAGCAGAAAAGGACAAGGAACTGACCGAAGACGACCGAAAACTTGGCGAGGAAAAAATCCAAAAAGTTACCGATGAGTTCATCAAAAAGATTGATGAACTATTCTCCGCAAAAGAAAAGGAAATATTAGAATCTTAAAGAAGCAAGTACCAGCCAAAAAAACAAATTATCTTTAAGAATTACTAAAGAAAAGTGTAGAATTTATTAATTAAATGAAAAAAATTAGGCTCAATACAATATAACCAAAGAAATATTGAATTCTTCAAATATTAGCGAGAGTTTAAATAAAAATTAAAGAAAACCTCGGGAAATGGTGCAAAAAGACCATTGCCCCGAGGTTCGACAGAAGCAGAGATTATTTCTTCCCCTTCTTCTTTCCAGCGTTGACGTTAACTTTTTCGCGAAGGGATTTGCCGGGTTTGAATTTCGCAGTCTTGCGTGCTGGGATTTTGATTGTTTTCTTCGGGTCGCGTGGATTGATGCCAGTTCTTTCTTTCTTTTCGATTACGGAGAAAGTGCCGAAGCCGACGAGAGTGACTTTCCCGCCTTTTGCGAGTTCGTCCGAAACAACCTCGACGAATGCGTTTACTGCTTTTTCCGCGTCGCCTTTTTTGATTTCGGCTCGCTTAGCGATTTCCGAAACCAATTGTGCTTTGTTTAAAGCCATGCTTCACCTCATTTTGTTTAACATAAAACACTGCGATTGGGACCTCCAATCGCATAACTACTACTTGAAAATCTTTTTCTGTCGACACTTTGAGAACATTTTCGGCGTAAGTCCTTGCAAAATCTTTCAAAGTCTAATAAAAAAACCTCTAAATTCTTTACAAATAACAAAATCATAGATTTTGTTTTTTTGGCAAATGCAAAATATAAATTTTTTCGATATTTGTCAAGAGTTTTTTTCAATTTTTTTCGATTTTTTCAACATTTTTGAACTTTTTTACAAAATATTTATATTTTAAAAGGTATCCAACAAGCGAATAAAGAGCCATCAAAGTTACAACCAATGCCAAAAGATAAGTATATTTCGAAAAAATAATTGAATCGATAATTTGCGGGTTTATGCTTTCGATATTTATTTTTGCAAAGATTAACAACAAAACATAAGAAATGAATACCATCTCAATAGTAGTTTTGACTTTTGCACTCCGAGAAGTCTCGATTGGCGAGCGTTTCGAAAGAGCAACTATACGAAGGCTTGTTGAAATAACATCCCGAATTAAAATAATAATAACCATCCAGGTTGGTATTATTCCGTTGCGTGCAAAAGCAACCAATGCGAGCAAAGTAAGAATTTTGTCTGCAAGGGGGTCGATGAATTCACCGTATTGAGTAACAATTTGAAATCTTCTCGCAGCCCAACCATCTATGAGGTCGGTTATAGATGCGATAATGAAAATCCAGCAAGCGATGCTCACAAACTTTGGATTTCCAGAAACGAAGAAGTAGTAGAACACGGGCGCTGCCAAAATTCTTGAAAAACTAATTGTATTGGGAAAATTCAAATACTTCATAATTTACATCGATTTTTCTGCAAATTCAATAATTGAAGTAAATTCCAAAGCATCGAGTGATGATTTTCCTATAAGGCCACCATTGACCTCGGGTAGTTTTAAAATTTCATTGGCATTTGTCGAGTTCAAACTTCCGCCGTAAAGAATAAGAATATCTCTACCCGCTTCGTTGAACAAATTTACAAGCAAATTTCGGATGAATTTGTGTGCTTCGTCGATTTGGTCAACTGTGGCTGATATACCAGTTCCAATAGCCCAGACGGGTTCGTAAGCAATAACAATATGTGGAATTTGATTTAATGCGATATTCTTCAATCCGTTTTGAATTTGTTTTTCGATAACAGCAAAAGTTTGGTTGTTTTGTCGTTCTGTAAGCGTTTCGCCGATACAAAAAATTGGGTTTAAACCGAATTGCAAAGCGGAAAGTATTTTTTTGTTGATTATATCATCTGTTTCGTGAAAGTATGTTCTCCTTTCGGAATGACCAAGGATG
The DNA here is from genome assembly GCA_013414795.1 of Candidatus Kapaibacterium sp. Classification (GTDB taxonomy): domain Bacteria; phylum Bacteroidota; class Ignavibacteria; order Kapaibacteriales; family UBA2268; genus Naka2016. The sequence continues at coordinate 333,833 of CP058732.1, read as the reverse complement.
ACATAATAACATCCAACAGAGGAGAGCATCGAAGGAGAAACCTCGCCAGTGAAAGCACCTTCGGGTTCGTAATGGCAATTCTGGGCTCCAAGTTTGACTTTCGAACCATTTAGTAATTGCGAAATCGAATAGAGAAAGGGAAAAGGAGGGCATATCGCCACTTCGCTCTTCGGTTTGTTGGAACCAACCCATTCGGCAATTTGCTTTGCAAGGTTGTTAGCCTCGGTGAAAGTTTTATGCATTTTCCAATTGCCCGCAATCAACATTTGTTTCATTTTCTAACACCACTTACACGATAAATTTTATAATTATTCAAATTAATGTCGGATTCAAAGCCAAAGCCACGAATCTCTTCTTGTGGAGTTGAAATTTCAACATATTCATTGGAATATAGACGTTGTACTTTGTTCCTCCATTCAAGGAAAGAAGTGCGGAGAACCGTTCTTGGACTATCGGAGACAACAACTACTCGACCGAATGCATACATATCCTTAGTTCTGTCGTTGATTCGAGCGCTATCGGCTGTTAGAACACTTTGTCTTTTGCCTTGTTTGTTGTAGAATTCAACCTTCAAACTGTCGTACAACCAAGTTTCCCCCCGCTGATAATAAACTTTACCAATTTTTGCCCAAAGTTTTGCTTTCAAAAACGAAGAATCAAGAAATTCAACAACAACGTCTTTCGCCAACTGGTCGGGCGTTTGTTCCAATTTCATTTTGATTTCGTTTGTGAACTTTTCTTCGGTGTTTTGAACACAAGCAGAGGAGAGAAAAAGCAAAACTAAAATGAAACTAAAAACTATCCTACATTTCCGAATAATTTTACACATAAATTAATTAATTTTAAATTCTAATTTAGTTAAATTATTTGAAAAACAAAAAAAATGGCAAATATTTTAGTTCTTGGGTGTGGGCTTGTAGGTCGGACGATAGTCAAAGACTTGGCAAAAAACCACAAAGTCGCTGTTGTTGATATTTCCAAAGAAAACCTTGAGGAAGTTAGGAAATTTGTTTCTGTTGACACTTACATTGGAAGTGTAGACGACAAAAATTTCCTTTCGGAAATTGTAAAGAATTTCGATTTAGTTGTATCTGCGGTACCCGGTTTTCTCGGCTTTCGTGTTCTGAAATCAGTAATCGAGTTTGATAAAAATGTTGTCGATATAGCCTTTTTCCCGGAAAATCCTTTCGAGTTGGATGAATTGGCAAAACAAAACAATGTAACTGCCGTTGTCGATTGTGGAATTGCGCCCGGTTTGAGCCATATGATTATTGGTTATCATTCGAGTATTGCCGACATAGAAGAGGCAACAATATACGTTGGCGGACTACCTTTTGAACGAACCCTGCCCTTTGAATACAAGGCTCCATTCTCACCAGTTGATGTTCTCGAGGAATATATTAGACCAGCTCGCTTTCTCCATAACGGGAAAATAATTCAACGCGAGCCACTAACGGAACTCGAATTGCTCAATTTTAAAGGAATCGGCACGCTCGAGGCTTTCCTCACCGATGGTTTGAGGACTTTGCTTTCCACTGTTAATGTCCCTTACTTGAAGGAAAAAACATTGCGTTATCCTGGTTATGCCCAAAAAATCAAATTGCTGAAAGATTGTGGCTTTTTAAGTACTGAACCAATCGAAACTAAAAGCGGAAATGTTGTTCCAATGCATATCACCGAAAAACTTCTTCTTTCGCAATGGAAACTTTCCCCCGAAGACGAAGAGTTTACAATTATGAGAATAGTTCTTAAAGAAAAAAATACCAAGAAAAAGACCATTTATGAAATATTCGACCGAACTGATACTGTTGGCAAAGACTATTCAATGGGACGTACAACTGGCTTTGTTGCGTGTGCTGTGGTGAATCTTTTAGCGAAAGGTAAAATTGCTCGAAAAGGAATTATTCCTCCCGAAATTCTTGCTCGGGACAAAGATTGCTTCGATTTTACAATTAATTACTTAAAAGAAAGAAAAGTTCAAATACAAGTTTTCGAGGAATGAAATGGAAAATACATTTGAATCAAAACTTAAACGATTGCAAGAAATTGTGAGTCATCTTGACCAAAGTAATATCACATTGGACGAATCTATCAAATTGTATGAAGAAGGTATGGAACTTGCCCTTGAACTGCGGAAATTGTTGGACGAAGCCGAATTGAAAATTGTTCAGTTAAATTCCAAGTTTAAGAATTCATTAAAGGAGGATAAATCGGAGGACGAGGAATTTTGATTTCTTAAGATTAATAGTTGAAACTTTTTCAATCGAGTAATTTTAAAATATTTAGAAAAATTAAAATATGAAAAAAATAACTTCGTTACTAAATTTTAATTTAAACAAGTTAGGAGAAATGCTATGAAAAGAACAATGGCTTTAGTTGTGTTTTTATTTGTTCCTTTTCTTCTCTTTGCCCAACCAAAAATCGAAATCGTTGGTGGCGACACCTACGATTGGGGAACCGTTAAAAGAACCGATGACCCACTCCACGCAAAAATTAAAATCAAGAATGTTGGAACAGAAGTTTTGAAAATAACGGAAGTCAAGCCTGGCTGTGGTTGCACAACTGCTCCGCTCGATAAAAACGAATTGAAACCGGGCGAGGTTGCAACTTTGGACGTAACTTTAAGAATTACTGGTTATCAAGGCAGTGTTACAAAAAGTGTCAGAATAGCCTCGAACGACCCAACAAATCCAAACAAATATCTCTATTTGAAAGCCAATATTTTTGTACCTATATCAATCACTCCAACTTCCTACTTTGCTTTCAACGAAATGACTGTCGGTAAAGAGTCGACTGCAAAAGTCACAATTACGAACAATACCAAAGAAAGCATAACAATTACTCCCGAACAAGTTGTCCCCGAAAATATGGGAATTAACATTCCAAAGAAGTTGGTGCTGAAACCCGGGGAATCATTTGAAGTCGTTGCAAAAGTTGTTCCCGACAAGAAAGGCTACTTCAATTGCAGTTTGAAATTGAAAACAAACAACCCAGACCAAATGGAAATCATAATCCCTGGCTACGGCAATGTAAAAGAATCTCCATTGTTTAACAATTAATTATTACATACAAACTTTTTCAAACCCATAAGACTAATTAGTCTTATGGGCTTTTTTCTTTATAACATTTGGGGAACTTCTGTACTTTTTTAGTTTTATCGCCTAGAACATTTCCAACTTGATTTCGCTTTGTTTTTGTTAATTTAGTCTGATTATGGAAAGAGAAAAAGAAAAAAGTAGTAAGCAGACGAAGTATATCTTCGTGTTCGGTGGAGTTGTTTCTTCGCTGGGGAAAGGAATAGCTTCTGCTTCCCTTGGCTTGCTCTTGAAACAGCGGGGTTTCAAGGTTACAATTATGAAACTCGACCCATATATCAACGTCGACCCCGGAACAATGAATCCGTTTCAACACGGCGAGGTGTATGTTACCGACGATGGTGCAGAAACCGATTTAGACCTTGGGCATTACGAACGCTTCCTTGGCTATTCTTTGAGCAAACTTAACAACACAACTGCTGGTCAAGTATATTACACCGTAATTCTGAAAGAACGCGAAGGCCACTATCTTGGCAAAACCGTACAAGTTATTCCTCATATTACCGACGAAATTAAGCGTAGGATTTCAGTCTTCGACGGAGAATTTGATTTCGTAATTGTTGAGATTGGTGGCACAGTCGGTGACATTGAATCATTGCCATTTCTCGAGGCAGCACGTCAATTTGCACTCGAGCGGGGAATGAACAACGCATTGAATATAATTCTTACCTACGTTCCCTACATCAAAAGTGCGGGCGAATTGAAAACCAAACCGACGCAACATTCTGTGAAAGCGCTGATGGAACACGGGATTGTCCCCGACATTATACTTTGTCGTAGCGAAACAAAACTTTCGAAGGATGTCAAAAGCAAGATATCCTTGTTTTGCAATGTCGACGAGGAATCTGTTATCGATATGTACGATGTTGATACTATTTACGAAGTTCCTTTGATTCTTTCGAAAAGCAACCTGGACGAAATTGTTCTTCGAAAATTAAATGTTCCAAGCAATGGTCTCGACCTCGAAGAATGGAAAGCATTTGTTCGCAAGATTAAAAATCCACAGTATTCTGTCAAAGTTGGACTTGTTGGGAAATATGTTCGCTATCGAGACTCTTACAAGAGCATTTTAGAAGCATTTGTCCACGCTGGGTCAATAAACAATACTGCTGTTCAAGTTGAATTGATTGATTCCGAAGAATTGAACGAAAGCAATTGCGAAGACGTGCTTGGAGACTTGGACGGAGTACTCGTTGGTCCTGGCTTTGGGAAACGAGGAATAGAAGGGAAAATCTGTGCTATTCGATATGTCCGCGAGCACAAGATTCCATTCTTTGGAATTTGCTTGGGAATGCAATGCGCTATCATTGAGTTCGCAAGGAACGTTTGCGGGCTCGAAGGAGCCAATTCCACAGAATTTGACAAAAAGACCAAATATAATGTTATCGACTTGATGGAAGAGCAGAAGAAAATATTCAACAAAGGCGGGACGATGCGTCTTGGACAATATCCTTGCCGAATTCTACCCAATACACTTGCATATTCTGTTTACAACCAAGAACTAATATATGAACGCCACCGACATCGTTATGAAGTCAACAACGAATTTCGACCTTTGTTTGAAAAGCACGGAATGATAATGAGCGGAATTTCACCCGATGGTTCACTTGTTGAAATGATTGAATTAAAAGACCATCCGTGGTTCATTGGGGTGCAATTCCATCCAGAATTGAAATCGCGTGCCGTTACAGGCGCGCCCCTTTTCATTGGTTTCATCAAAGCCGCATTAAGACATCGCAAAGTCAAAGAACATAAATTGGAGGAAGTATGAAAAAGTTGACTCTTTTCTTGCTTTTTGCAACTTTCGTGCTTATTGCTTGCCGAACAAGCAAAGTAGAGAAAGAAGAAAAGTGGATTACAACCCCTTCGGGCTTGCAATTTCGCGACATAATCGAAGGTAAAGGCGAAATGCCAAAACCCAGACAAAAGGTAACTATCAATTTTATTATGAAACTGGAAGACGGTACTGTTATCGAAGATACTTACAAAAGCGGAATTCCGATGAGTTTCGTACTTGGCAATAAAGATGCAATCGAGGGACTCGAAGAAGGAGTTGCAACTATGCGTGTCGGAGGCAGAAGAGTGCTTATGGTCCCACCAGAATTGGGTTTTGGTGGTCATTCCTATCGTGGAATACCTCCAAACTCAAAACTTATTATTGAAGTTGAACTGATGAAAATCGAATGATTTCACCCGATACAATTCTACTTTTTGAAAACGAGTATTTTCGAAGTCTCTACCCATTCTATCTTTTGCATACGCAATGGGAAGTCCGCTGTGGGGCTTTACGCCTATTCGAAAAAGTCCAAAAAGAATTTCCCAACGCACGATTGGTTTTCCATACTAACAGGGAAACCTATCTTAAACTATTTTTAAAGAAATTTTTGATAGCAGATAATTCAATCGAGAAGGGCAATCTGTTCGTTTTAAATTCTGGAATTTTGCCCGAAAGAAATTTTTGGGCAAATATCAACAAAGCATACGATGAGTTTTGCAATTCTTCCCGAGAGACAAAATCTTGCACATTTTTTGTTGGCAATGTTCCGATAGCCTTCTACATCGTTGCCGAAGAAATGGTTAACCCAACAGAATTCGATAATCGTTTTTACGAAATACTTTTGCACAAATATTTCGAAAAGTTACCACGAGTTGAACTGCCAATCCCCAAAGTGATAAATTTTTTGTGGGATGCAATCGAATACAATGCTGATGCAATCGAAAACGACTTTCGCTATTTCGAAAATTTTGCAGACTTCGACCAACTCCGTTCGCAATCAGTTTCTTTAATCAATGAAAACAAAATAAAGATAGGGAAAGATGTAAGAATTTTACCCAACGTTGTTCTCAATGCTGAAAAAGGAGCCATAATCATTGGGGACAATGTTACGATACAACCATTCTCCTACATCGAAGGTCCAGTTGCTATTGGGAAAAATTCGACAATCAAAACTGGGTCGTTTATCTATCAAGGAACAAGCATTGGCGAAGTTTGCAAAGTTGGTGGCGAAATTGAAAATACTATTATCCAAGCCTACTCGAACAAACAACACCACGGATTCCTTGGCCATTCTTACATTGGGGAATGGTGCAATCTTGGAGCAGGGACAACAACATCGGATTTGAAAAATACATACGAATCCGTTACCGTTCGAATTGAGAACGAAACATTTGATACGGGACGAACCTTCCTCGGTTTGATTTGTGGGGACCACACACGCACTGCAATTAATACATCATTCAACACTGGAACAATAACTGGAATCTGTTGCAACATCTACAATTCGGGTCTGTTATCTAAATATATCCCCTCGTTCACTTGGGGAGGAAATAAAACCCAAAGCACAATTGGAAATTTCGAGCGAACCGTCAAGTCTATTGAAACTATGATGGCTCGACGAGGAAAATCCCTTTTAGAGGAAGAAAGACAAATCTTGGAGATTGAACACAAAATCCAATCAAACAAGCGTGGAAGATAGAAATATCATAAAAATATGGCGAAACGGGTTTACCGTTTCGCCTTTCTTTTTAAAATTCTAAATAAACACCAATGCTTGGGAGAATTCCAAACGATTCCAAATACTCAGTTCTACGTTCACGGAAATTCCAACGAACAGAAGTCTTATTTTTTGTCGAAAATACATTTTGAATATCAAGATATGTAACTATGTTGAAATTTTTTAAAAACCATCGTTTATCTACGCGAATATCTGTTTGTCGGAACATAGGAAGTCGCTCACCTTCGTTGTAAAGAGAAAAGTCCAGCCTTCCATTGGGAAGATAAGGAGTTGTTGGCTGTCCAATGGCTGCACGGTATTTGTAACTAACTTCCCATTCGGGATTGAATCGATAGCCAAGCGAGAGATTGAAAATCAAAGGGCTGTCGTAGGCGCTTGGTCGTTCAATCCCGTCCAACCCAGCAAATTTGCTTTGACTAACCGTAATGCTCAAAAGACCATACAACGGGAAACTTGGATTGAAACGTTTTTGAATCAACAATTCCACGCCCCGTGCCCAGCCTTTGCCTTCGGAGACAAGCGGCTCTATTCCAAAAGGTATATCGCTCGACAAATCGTCGAAACCACTTGGGGAAAGAACTGCTTGGGGACGAAAGACACGCGCTGGATAATTTCTATATTGTTTGTAATAAACCTCAAGTTGTACTTTTAAGTCTTCGAATGGTGTATGCTCATACCCAAGGACAACCTGGTCGGCGCGAATTGGTTCAAGTTTCTGGTTTGGTGCTCCAACCAACCATATGTAGGAAGGAGATTGGTAGTATCTACCTAAACTAAATATAATTGTAGAGACTGGATTAATCATATACGAAACAGAAATCCTCGGGGACACGAAATACTTGGTTGTTGTAAAGTTGTAGTAGTCCCCTCTTAATCCAAAGGACACCCTGTGTCGTCCAATCGATGTTGCAAGATTGACATAAGTTCCGTTCTTAACCGTGCTAAAAGAGGTATCGACACGATATTCCGAAGGATTCCCATTTTCATCTAAGCGAAACCGCCCGTCGACAAAGATGTCGTAATTTAGTTTACTACCAAATTTTGTTTGATTGCCAAAGGAAAGATTAAAAATATTAGACAATTTTACTTCAAAATCTGCTTTCAACGAAGTTTCGCCCTCGACCGATTTGTTTTTTAGAATCTCTACAAGATTGGAGTCGTTTTGAAATGTATCGAATTTTGTGTATGTTCGCCCAAGGGTAATATTGAAAAATCCACTATTAAAAATGTGTTTCCAATTAAGCCCAGAAAAATATTGCTTTTGTTCGGGAACGGCAACTCTGCTATTCTTGTAAGCATTATCTGGATTATCATTGTTCAAATTCACATAGTCGAGCGCTCCGATAGCAAGAAAAGTTAACGTATTTAGTTCATCCAATTTAAAATTCAGTTTGCCTTGAAAATCCCAATATTCTGGAATGAACGCAAAGTTTGCAGCCTTGAAAATAAAATCCAAGTAACTACGGCGGGCAGAGAAGAAGAATGTACCTTTGCTATTTACTGGTCCTTCGAGGTTCAAACCAGCCCCAGTCGCAGAAATTACAAATTTGCCACCAAACTTCTCCTCGTTCCCATTGTACAGTGAAATCTGGGTAAGGGAGGATGTACGGTCGCCATATTTAACTCCAAAACCGCCGGCGCTAAATTGTACATTCTTCACAAAATCTATGTTTATAATCGAAAGTGGTCCGCCGCTGGCACCTTGCGTCCCGAAATGGTTAATATTTGGGACTTCAATGTTGTCAACAATGAATAAATTTTCGAATGGGGCACCTCCCCGAACAATCAAATCATTGCGACCGGCAGAGGTTACAGCAACACCTGGCAACAAAGCCGTGGCTCGTACAATATCCTCTTGAACGCCCGGGGCTCGGCGAATGTCCTCGGCACTGAAAGTGCTTGTGCTTGTCGTCGTTTCGATAAATCTTTCGAAATATTTCCCTCGGACTTCCACTCCTTCAATGTTAACAACTTTTTCGACTAAGTCCACTTCCAAAAAGACGGGCTTTACGTTGGTTACGTAAACATTTGCTTTGACAAAGGTTTCGAAACCGACAGCAGAGAACCGAACAGAGTACACTCCCGGGGTCAACCCTTTGATTTGGAATTTACCTTCGCTATTCGTGAAAGCACCAAGTTTTGTCCCTTCGACAAGAACTGTAACACCGGGAACTGGTTTCCCATCGTTTGCATTTACAACCTTTCCAGAAATCGAAACAGTTTGCTCTTGGGCAAGCAGTGACGACAATCCCAAAAAGCAATATATCAAAAAATATATAACATATCTTTTCATACAACATCAAAAGTTTGTTAAAACTAAAAAAAATATTAGACGACACCTCGCTAAAATATTTTTATATTTGGGTTCCTTCTTTTCCTTTTCTGATGATAAAATATTTACTACAATTTCTTTAATCTAAAATCAAGAACTGTAATAAAATAAGCTAGAAATATAGCTTAGATTTAAAATTATACACAATTTTTAAAGATAAACTTTAAAAAATTTTTGTTTTTGACGAATTTTAATTAATTTAGACAAGTTTGTTTGATAAATTGAGAGAAAATTAATTGAAAATTAGAAATTTGGAGTAAATGTTATGAAAAAATTTACACCAGTTGGAACTTTCACTGCATTGATAACTCCATTCAACCGTAAAGGAGAAGTCGACTTCAAAGCATTAAGAAAATTGATTGACTTTCAAATCGAAAACGGTGTTGACGGTATCGTTGTTTGCGCCACAACTGGCGAAAGCGCCACTCTTTCCTTAAAGGAAAAGCAAGCAATTATTGTCGAATCTGTTGAACACACCAACGGAAGGGTACCAGTTATTGCTGGCACTGGAACAAACGAAACAGAGCTCTCTTTGAATATGACAATTTTTGCAATGGAACACGGCGCCGACGCTTGTTTGCTTGTCGCTCCATATTACAATAAGCCAAATCAATCCGGATTGTACGAACATTTCCGCCTTATTGCTACTAACGTGGACATACCTCTAATCCTTTACAATGTACCAGGTCGAACTGGTGTAAATATCTCAGCGCAAACCCAAATCCGCCTTGCTCAGGATTGCCCTAATATTGTTGCGACCAAAGAAGCCTCGGGCAACCTTGACCAGATTATGAAAATCATCCAAAATGCTCCTCCGACATTTTCAGTCCTCTCAGGAGATGATTCCTTGACCCTCCCTATTATTGCCCTGGGTGGTAAAGGTGTTGTTTCCGTAATTTCAAATTACGCCCCCAAAAAGTTTTCCGATATGGTTCGTTTCGCTTTGCAAAACAAAATCGAAAAAGCCCGCACACTCCACTACGAATTGCTTGAACTAATGGAATTGAACTTTATCGAACCCAACCCCATTCCAGTCAAATATGCAATGTCCCTTCTTGGATTCACAAAAGAGGTCTACCGATTGCCTCTGCTCCCATTGGAAAACGAAGCCAAAAAGAAAATCAAAGAAGCATTAAGGCGGGCAAAAATTATATCTTAAACTTTCTCCACTTGGCGATTTATAGGTAATATAAATTAAACAGAGGAATTTTAGATGCCATTTGCAAAGGGCAAAAATATAATATTTTCTTTATAAATTTTTTTTGAGGGAAAAATGAAAAAATCATTTCTACTTTTCGTCTTAGCAGTTTTCTGCTCTTTTTCGCTTTTCGCTCAAATTCCACCCTATGGAAAAGTCCTCTGGCTGGACTCAAACGGAACTCAACATTGGGACTTCCTTCCACCCCAAGCAATTCAAAATGCTGGGTGGGCGTTGACTGGTAATGCTATCACTGGTGCGCATTTCCTCGGCACAACTAACGCTTTCGACCTAATCTTCCGTACTAATGACACAGTGCGTATGCGACTTTGGGCAACTGGTGGGCTTGGTTTGTTCAATGGAACTTATTACATCACTTTTGCCGTTCCTGCCAGCCTTACTTCCAACCTAACTTTCACTTTGCCCACCTCATATGGAACATCGGGGCAATTCCTTACAACCAATGGCAGCGGAATTTTGTCCTGGGGTTCGGAGACAGACCCGTTATGGACAAACGACAAATCTGGTACAACAACAATTACCGGCACTTGGACATTTAGCAATACCATCACGGGCAACATCAGTGGTAATGCTGGAACAGCGACAGCATTGCAAACAGCAAGGAACTTTGCATTAAGTGGAGATGTAACAGCAAGCGCTGTATCTTTTAATGGTACTTCGAATGTTACATTGAACACAACAATAGCCAACAACGCAATAACGAGTGCAAAGATAGCAGACGGAACGATAGTAGATGCAGACATAAGCAATAGTGCGGCGATAGCTGTGAGCAAATTGGCTGCGGGTACCAATGGTCAAGTGCTTACTACAAGTGGTGTAACACCTCAATGGACGAATTTCCCTGGTTGGTCTTTAACAGGGAATTCTGGAACCAATCCATCAACAAATTTCATTGGAACAACTGACGCCAAAGCCTTGCAAATCAAAGTTAACAACCAGAAGTCTGGTTGGATTGACTATGATTACCCATATAATACTGCTTGGGGTTATCAAACACTTGTTAACAACACTGGCATTGCTAATACAGCGAGCGGTTATGAGGCACTCTATTCCAACAACACTGGCAGTGGGAATACAGCGAGCGGTGCGTGGGCACTTACTGCCAACACCAGTGGCATTGCTAATACAGCGAGCGGTGGGGATGCACTTTATTCCAACACCACTGGCAATTTTAATACAGCGAGCGGCTCTTCTGCACTCTATTCCAACTCTACTGGCAGTTATAATGTTGCTGTAGGGTACAATGCTGGATATGGTGGGTTTGGAGTAAACTTCAACCAATGCACCTTTGTTGGTGCAAATAGTTACCCAACAACAGACAGAACCAATGTTACTATGTTGGGTTATGGGATTTCCAATGCTGAATGCACGGGAGACAACCAAGTGCTTTTGGGGAACACCAGTGTAACACAAATTCGTGCTGCTGTTGGGTCAATAACAACATATTCAGATGCACGCTTCAAGACTAATGTTCGGGAAGATGTTCACGGTTTGGACTTCGTAATGAAATTGCGACCGGTTACGTTCAACAAGGACCCAATGCTATTGCATCGTATATGGGGGACACCCGACAGCGTCTTGAAGAATTACGATTTTACCGACGCAAGATCACGTCGCTGGATAGGCTTGATAGCCCAAGACGTCGAGCAAGCAATGAAGGAAACTGGTTTTGAATTTCCCGGTTTGCACCGACCACAAAACGACAAGGATGTGTACACACTCGATTATGGTGACTTGGTAATGCCACTAATCAAATCAGTACAAGAGCAACAAATGGAAATCGAACAACTTCGACAAGAAAACTCCAAACTCCGGGAGGAAAACGCCAAACTCCGGCAAACGGCAGCAAAACACGAAGCACAGATCAACCAATTACAAGCAGAAATTGAAACCATTAAGCAACAAGTTATAAATTTGGGAAAATTTAGCCAAGCAAAGTAATAACCAACGAAAAATTTTGAAAATTTTTTTGTTTTTTTATTTTTTTTCTATATTTTTGTATTTTAACATTGTTTATTAATTTTTTTATATTTTTGTATTTTGTTAAATGTATAACAATTTTTATTGGTTTGTAAATATCAGTAAAATATTAGATTTTTTGGTATTGAAACAAAGAGTTTGGCATATTTTTTTCTATATTTTTGTTTTTGTCTAAAAAACATAAGGTGCAAAATGAAAAAATTATTCATTTACTTTGCTTTTGCAGTATTCTGCTCTTTTTCGCTTTTCGCTCAAACTTCGCCCTATGGAAAAGTCCTCTGGCTGGACTCAAACGGAACTCAGCGCTGGGATTTCCTTCCACCCGAAGCAATTCAAAATGCTGGGTGGACGCTGACTGGAAATGCTATCACTGGCTCGCATTTCCTCGGCACAACTAACGCTTTCGACCTAATCTTCCGTACTAACAACATAGAACGTATGCGACTTTGGGCAACTGGTGGGCTTGGCTTGTTCAATGGAACTGCTTACATCACTTTTGCCGTTCCTGCAAGCCTTACTTCCAACCTAACTTTCTATTTGCCCACCTCATATGGAACATCGGGGCAAGTTCTTACAACAGATGGCAGTGGAAATTTGTCTTGGGCTTCGTTGCCAGAAACGGATCCAGTATGGACGGCAGCCGAACCAAACTATGCAAACTTGGGTCAAAATGAAGTAATCACAGGCAACTGGGATAACACTGCAAATCCGTGGGCAGATAATGAAGTAGCAGACAACTTAACAATCAATGGTGGAACGATTAATAATACACCAATAGGCGGAACAACGCCCGCAGCGGGAACATTTACAAACTTGACTGCAAATGGCAATGTTACATTGGGGGATGCCACATCGGATAATGTTGTTTTCACCGCTCGAGTTGGAAGTAATTTCATTCCAAATACTAATAATACCTATGACCTTGGAACCAATGCCTTGCAATGGAAAGATATCTATTATTCTGGTGCACTTACTGGTGGTTCGGCAACATTCTCGAGTTTGGTTGTAACCGGCACAAGCGACTTGCAAGGAGCAATATCTAATACTTCTAGTAACAACAGTGGTCGTGTCTATGTTAACGACGACTTCCAAGTAACTGGTAATGCTCTATTTGATGGCGATGTTACATTGGGCAATGCCAATACCGATAACGTCGTATTTAATGCAGAGGTAAATTCGCATATTATACCAAATATTAATATCACTTACGACCTTGGAAGTTCAACTCAAAGATGGAGAACAGTATATGCCAATGGTATTCGTTCAGAGAGCGACGGGTACCGATTGGTTTACTACCCAAGCACCCAGAAGGCATTCTTTGACATAGTTGATCCGGGAACGAATCAACCTCTTGTTACCATTGGTCCAGCGACTAATTCTTCGACACTAGAGAATGGTGGTGTTGCAGTCAAGGACCGAACCAACGGCAATTTGCGCGCTGGTTTAGGTTGGGATATCACGACCAATTCCTGGTCCGTCGGCGTAGGGGTTCCAGATAACCCTTCTACGCCTTATGGTGTGCGGTTGCTTTATAATCCGAGCAACAATGCTAACGATCCCAGGATTGCAGTGCTAAACGGTTCCACAACGCCTGTTTTTCTTGTTGACAAGGAAGGTGACCTAACTGCTAATACTGCCGCATTCAATGGCAATGTTACAATTGACAACACAGCTTCCGACAATGCTCTTTCAATTGCTGATGGCGGCGGCGATGTGAAATTGTCTTATGCAGCACCTTCCGCTGGTACTTTCACTATCCCCAATGACGTTTCTGTTGCTTATATTACATCCGACGACAACGGAACCACAGATGTGTTAACAATGCCAACAGCCAGCGACGGCAAAATCCTCTATGTTGTGGTTTATGACCCAGATCCATCGAGTGGGAACGAGGATAATGTTCAAATTGGCAGTCTAACAACTATCACAAGAACCGCGGGCAATAGTTATATAGGAATCACACTTGTTTATGCAAATTCGGGTTGGCGAATAGTGGGCGTTTATCAGTACTAAAAGTTCCACTTTGTTCTAAATTCAACTCCTGCTCGGGTTCGGGCGGGAGTTTCTTTATGCATATTTCGGGAATGTCTTGTATGGAAGCGGGTCGACCAGGTTCGCTTGCTGGAACCCACGAAGTCGCAAGGCACAAGAATCGCATTCCCCGCAAGCAACGTCGCTTTCCCGGTAGCAACTCCAAGTTAATTCAAACGGAACCCCAAAATTATAACCAAGCCGAACGATATCCTTTTTTGTCAAATTAATCAAAGGTGTTTGAATGCTAATTTTTGTTTCGGGCTTAGTTCCCAAATCGATCGCTTTTTCGAAGGCGAGGAAGAAGTCGATTCGACAATCGGGATAGCCGCTGGAATCTTGTTGTGTCGCGCCAATAAATACTGCGGTGGCGCCGATTACTTCTGCCCAACTTGTTGCAATTGCAAGCAGATTTCCATTTCGAAACGGGACATAGGTCGAAGGGATTTCCTTGCGTTCCAGTTCTGCTTTTTCGACTTGCAAGCGGGTATCTGTCAACGAGGAACCGCCAATCGCTTTCAAATAATCAATTGGGACGACAAGACGCTTCTCGATTTGAAAATAATCACACAAATCGTTGAAGGCTTTCAATTCGCGTTGTTGCGTTCTTTGTCCATAAGTTACGTGCAGAGCAGCAACTTCGTAACCAACAGATTTCGCCACAGCAACGGTGGTCGCCGAATCCATTCCGCCACTCATCAAAACAACAGCAAGTTTCATAGTTCGCTCCATTAATGCCACTTACGGTAAGATTGAAGACGAAGTTTCCAACGACTTTTGTGTTTTTCGTGGTTTTTGGCAAAGGAAATTTCGGCTTTTTTCTCCTTGGTTTTAAACAAGTGTAGAGCAATAGCAGAAATCGTCTTGTAGACCTCTTCGTCGCGGCGTTCAAGTTTGCTAAAATCAAATTCATTTTCGAGGAAACCAGTGTCGTAGGAACCTTCTATGAACTTTGGTTCCTGGAGCACTTGAATCAAGAAGGGTATTCCAGTCTTGACGCCAAAGATTTTGAAATCACGCAAAGCCCTCAGCATCACAGCGATAGCCTCGGTGCGGTCTTTCCCGTAGGAAATCAATTTGGCAATAAGTGGGTCGAAGTGGATAGTAATTTCCGAGCCAGTTTCCACTCCGCTATCAAGGCGAACCCCTTTTCCGCCTGGCTCGCGCAAGTATCGAATTCTACCAGTATCGGGCATAAAATTGTTGAACGGGTCTTCGGCATTAATTCTGCATTCTATCGAATGCCCACGCCATTTTATATCCTCCTGTTTGAATGAAAGAGGGTAACCGCTTGCAATTCTTATTTGCTCCTTGACAATATCGATACCAGTAACGAATTCGGTAACCGGATGTTCAACTTGCAAGCGGGTATTCATCTCGAGGAAGTAGAAATTTCGATTTTTGTCGAAAAGGAACTCAATAGTCCCGGCGTTAACATATTCGACAGCGCGGGCTGCTTCGATTGCAACCGAGCCCATTTTGTGACGAAGTTCATCATCGAGAACAGTCGAGGGAGCCTCTTCGATTACTTTCTGGTGTCGCCTTTGTATTGAACAATCGCGTTCGCCAAGATGGACATAGTTCCCAAACTCGTCGCCAATAATCTGAATTTCTATATGTTTAGGATTTTCGAGGAATTTTTCGATGTAAATCGAGCCATCGCCGAAGGATTTAAGTGCCTCGCGTTGAGCAGATTCGAAACTATCCTTGAACTCATCGGCTCGGAATACTTTGCGCATTCCTTTGCCACCGCCCCCAGCCGAGGCTTTCAAAAGCACGGGGAACCCAATGCGTTCAGCGGTGGCAAGCCCTTCGTCGACATCAGTGATTGGGGATTTCGTCCCGGGAACAATTGGCACACCAGCCCGCTCCATAAGTTCGCGTGCTCGGGTTTTCGAACCCATTGCGTCAATCGAATAAGGTTTCGGTCCAATGAACTTCACGCCAGCATCCAGACAAGCCTGGCTAAATGGAGCTCGCTCGGAAAGGAAACCATAGCCGGGGTGGATTGCTTGCGCCCCGCTTCGCTTTGCAACATCAATTATCTGCTGAATATCCAGATATGCAGATTTAGGTTGGTCGGCAAAAATTTCAAAAGCGTAATCGCTCATCCGCACGTAGAGCGACTCGCGATCGACCTTGTGATAAATCGCAACAGTTTCGATACCCAGTTCGTGGGCAGCGCGGATAATTCTGCAAGCAATTTCGCCCCTGTTTGCGATAAGAATTCTTTTGAACATAAGCGATTTCAAAAAAAGTGAATTTAATAAATTTTTGCAATTGAAAAAAACTTCAACGAGAAGCAAAGCAAAAATTTAACATAAACTGCTCGAAGAAAATAAAAAAATCCACCACTTGGGTGGATTTTTCGAGCCACCTGCCGGATTCGAACCAGCGACCGGCTGATTACAAATCAGCTGCTCTACCAGCTGAGCTAAGGTGGCTTATCGAAATACAAAATTAATCAATTTTAACAAAATATGCAAATCAAAATCCAACTCGATAAAAAAATTATTCGTTTTGTTTAATTTTATTTTTTTCAAATTCTTGCAATGAAAGACTTTTTATCTCAACTTGGAGAACGAGTACTGCTTTTTGATGGCGGAATGGGAACCGAACTCTACCGCCGGGGAATATTTATTAATAAATGCTTTGAAGAAACAAACTTGTCTGCCCCCGAACTTGTCAAGCAAATTCATATCGATTATATCAACGCTGGGGCGCAAGCAATCGAGACCAACACTTTCGGCGCCAACAGATTCAAATTGAAAAGGTTTAATATTCAAGATAAACTTTACGACATTGTGCTTGCGGGAGCAAAACTTGCTCGGGAAGTTGCTGGGGAAAAAGTTTTCGTTGCCGGGTCGATTGGTCCTCTCGGCGTACAAATTGAACCGCTCGGACCAATTTCAAGGGAAGAAGCCCAAGAGTATTTCACCGAAGTAATAAAACCTTTGCTGGACGGCGGAGCGGATTTGCTAATTTTCGAGACATTTATCAATATCGATGAATTGAGGCAAGCAGTAATTGCAGCCCGGAAAATGACTACCATTCCAATCATAGCCCAAATCACAATCGACGAGTATGGAAACACATTGACCGGAACCGACCCCGAGACAACAATTTCTGAACTTGAAAGCATTGGAGCGGACGTCATCGGTGTCAATTGCACAGTCGGTCCACAAACAATGCTGGATTGGCTGGAAAGGGTACGCCCGCTAACATCATTGCCTATTTCGATAATGCCAAACGCCGGGAAACCGAAAAACGTCGACGGAAGGAACATCTATCTTGCATCGCCAGAATATTTTGCCGAGTATGCCAAACTGTTCGTGCGTTCCGGAGCAAACATTGTCGGCGGCTGCTGTGGTACCAACCCTGAACACATCAAGAAGATGTCTACGGCTATTCTGGCGCTACAACCAAAAATCACATTCCAGAAGATTGAAAAAATCACATTGAAAGAAGAGCCCAAAGTTAAGCCAATCGAAAAGAAAGATAAATCGCGACTTGCTCGAAGGCTTCTTCAAGGGCATTTTGTTAAGTTCGTGGAATTGCTCTCCCCTCGGGGAGTTGACCCAAGCAAAGAAATAAACAAAGCCCGCGAATTGTTTTACAATGGAATCGATGTAATCAATATTCCAGACGGACCACGGGCAAGCGCCCGAATGAGTGCGTTGGCTCTTGCGGTAAAAATACAACGGGAAGTGGGTATCGAAACCGTTCTCCATTTTGTTTGCCGCGACAGAAACGTAATCGGGATACAATCCGATTTGCTTGGGGCTTACGCTTTGGGAATAAGAAACATTTTGGCAATCACTGGCGACCCGCCGAAACTGGGCACCTATCCCGACGCAACCGGGGTTTTCGATGTCGATTCAATTGGACTTGTGAACATTTTGACAAGGCTGAATAATGGCTTGGACATTGCTGGATATCCAATAGGCGACCCTACTGGATTTTTCATTGGGGTTGGAGTAAACCCGCTCGCTGTTAATTTGGACGAAGAATTGCGTCGGCTTTATTGGAAAGTGGACGCGGGCGCAGAATTCATCGTAACTCAACCAATTTTCGATGTCGCTGGCTTTAAATCGTTTTTGAAGCAAATCGAACATTATCGATTGCCGGTAATTGCTGGAATTTGGCCATTAACTTCTTTGCGTAATGCAGAATTTATGAAAAACGAAGTGCCAGGGGTGGTAGTCCCCGACGAAATAATTGACCGAATGCGAAAGGTAGCCGACAGCAAGGAGCGAAGTTTAGAAGAAGGGATTGCAATCGCCCGCGAAACGATAAGCGAAATTCGCCACTTGATTCAAGGCGTGCAAATTTCCGCCCCATTCGGCAGAATCGACGCCGTAATGCAAACATTAGAAGGAATAGAGTAGGAAATTTGAGTCTAACAAAATCAATTAACTATTTTTCGTTATGATTTTTTATGATAGGATCACATTTCTCAACCCAAAAGTGATATTTTTTATGTTGTGTTATACGATGTGTTTTGCGTTATTATATTATTTCCATAATTGAAGAAAGTAATTACAAACTGCAATTACATCAAATTGTTATTATAATACTCCCAGATCTTAGAGGTTATCAAAAAACAAACCACGGCGGTTTGTAAGTAAATCAGATAAGTAGACAAGCCGAAAAAGAAAGAAAAACTATATTAAAACTTAGAATAAACACAATACTATCAATATTCTTTTCTGGTATTCAGACCATAATGTTTCTAAAATCAAGACTAAAACTTTTCATATGAAAGTAAACACTAAATACAGATTCACATAACAAACAAAAGTACTATAATTATTGATTATAACCTATATTACAACATAAAGGTTTTTCTTTTGCTGGGTTTTCAATAAATAAAAAGTATTCAAACAAACTTACCAAGGGATAGGACCAAAATGCCATTTTTTAATGTTAAAGTAGCAATTCGTTAATCACGACGAGGCGGAAAAGAATAGCCTGATGAATTAAATCATACCCAAAATGCAGTATGAAAAAATCTTAAGGTAAAGTAAAACTCGTTTTTATATATTCTTTTTTCTATTTCCACCTCTATTTTAGAAATTGCGTTTAACCCACCAGCATATAAGAGAAACAACCCAAAGTGGAATTTGGGTGGAGGTACGAAACCAGATATTTATCTGTTAAAAGACATATATATCTAGGTAAAGGGTTAATTTTCGTGTTTCGTTTTCGCTGTTTTATATTTGAATGCGAATGGGATACGCTGTTAGATTACCCTCCTGCCACTTTTTATATGGATTAGGTATTACAGTGAGTTTTGCCTCTTTGGTTCCAGCGTTGTAAACCCGATAAATATAGTATTTATCTCCCTTCTCTTTCATAAACTCCCATTGCTTTTCAGATACATCAAACCAATCTTTTGTATCGGTTTTGGTAGATTTCACTTCTATATATTTCTCGATATTATTCTCTACTACTTTAATGTCATAACCTTCTCCTCTATCTTCTATTGTATTTAACCAATGAACTTCAACAATCAATTTGTCATTATGACGGATAGTAAAACCATCCGAAGTATCTTCCACTTTACCTGTTGGATAATCCTTATTTAGTATATCCTTTAAACATTTAAGAGCATATTCTTCACCCCATCTGCCAATTTTTATTTTGACTTTCGGACTTAAAGTATCTCTTTCTTTCCCTTTTTCTTTTTGGGGCTTTGGAAGTGTTTGGGGTTTACCATTTTGTTTTTCCCTCTCTGTGATTGTTTGCCCTGCTTTTTCACCGCTTTGTATAACCTCAAAATTAGTTTCAGTCTCAGTAGGTTTACACTCAGGTTGCCAATCTTCTTCCTCAATCGGTTCTTGTACAATATCATTTCCAGGGACTTCAGGAGTTTCAGTTAGGGTTGGGGTAGGGGGAACTCCGTGTATATGAGTCGTTGGTGGTTTATTTTCAACTATGGTTTCTAAACCTTCTTCAAGAACCTCTCTCACCTGATCCACCACCCCAAACCATTCTTTCTCCTCTTCTGGCAATTCTTGAATTCCCTTTACTCTAAGGAGATTTTCTATTTTCTCTTCGCTTTTTTTATCAAATAATAAGATCAAAAAGTCATCTAATCCACTCACAACCCCAAACAACTTAGAAAGTTCTACTGCTAAACGATCTATATCCTCTTTATATTCTTTTTGTACATACAGATTACCATCATAAAGAATTGCATTTCGCTGAGTAATAATCGATTGGCAGTTTTTAAGAATGTATTCCACTTGGAGGGTATCAACGCTAAAAACACTAAGATTTTTGAGTTGAGTAAAAGTTTTGTCTTTTTTAAGTCTTTCGTAAATATCGTAATCTAATTTATAGATGTATCGCAATATGTACGGGGTAAACTTTCGAATTTGCTCTGTTAAGTTCTCTTCAATTTTTTTCCCTTCGCTTGTTGCTAATCTCATTTCTACCGATTGGGAAAGAAAGGAAATGCTCGCCTCACTGATAAAATACTGTATCTTAGGATAATAGTTCCCAGGTAACTTAAGAAACGCTATTTGTGGGCTCTCCTTAAATAATTCGTAAAGTTCTGGTTCATCGTTTACAAATAAATTTTCATCCTTATTACAAAATTTATTCTTATCTGTCCAGAAGATTGGTTTGTTAACAAAATCTTTCCACCAAACTTCTTTAGAAATTAGATGCTCATTAAATTCTGGGTTCAAGTTATCGTTCAATTCGCTGTAAATTTTCAATATTATCTTTTCATCCTTTTCGGTAATCTCCTTTTTTTGAGATAAGTCTAACAAAACACCAGCATAATCTTTTGGAGTTGGCTTTTCGCTAACACCAAGTTTTTCTACAAAAAATGATTTAAGTTTTGGATATTGTTTCTCTAGATAACCTCTAATTTCTCCAAAAACAAAGCTTACATCTTTCCATAAAACTTCCCTGCTGGTAAAATAATTTTTAGTTGTGTTTGGAAGATATATGATTGAATTTTCGGAGAAAGCGGTTTTAATGGCATATTCATTGCCTTCAAACTTTTTATTTAGATAGTCATAGAATTTAGTATAAAGAGTTATTTCCTGACATCTCTGCTCCTTTAAACTTTTTAAATTAATTATTACACTTTCAATACTGGCTTCTGTATTAATCCCCAAGGTTTTTATGAACTCTTCATTTTTGATGTCAACGGCTAGATATAGTACGCTGTCACCTAAAAGTTCTCTAATTTCTGGTTTGTCCAAAAAGATTTCGGAAGGTCTGGCAAGGGTTCCCTTAGAAGTGGGTAGCCATTTAGTCTCCTTTACTGTCCTAAACCAATCGGATTCTATTCTTAGAGGGATCCAGCTACGGGAAAAATAGAAGTCAGTATATTCTACAAAATCCTTATAATAATCCCAATTGTGAACTAAAATGTTTAATAATATTTTGCTTTTCTTGGGGTCTTGTAAACGAACAATGGAACAAATATCTGGGGAACTAAAAATGTGAACATTTTTTTTATGAATATTGCAATAAGTGTGGTGCTCTCGTACTTCTTGTTTTTTGATTATTTTCGGTTTGGTATTAACTCCTAACTTAACAAAAAAGTCCTTCCATTCTTTGATCTCCTCTGCTCTTTTCTTTTGTATATCTGCTCTTACTTTTTTACTCTTTCTCTTGGCTTGTCTGTATTTTCTAATAATATCGTCAATATATTCTCGGTGTACAAAGAGAATACTCTCTATTCCCTCAAACAAAAATTCTAAGTCGTTATTGTTATCGTAAGTTCTTGGCAGGTATAAATCTTCTGGACGAGAATAATTATTAACACCATCAACGGTTTTATTACTGCGAATAAATAATGATTCTTTCAATCGTTTTAGCGGATCTTCTTTATTTCTCCAAATTCCTTTGTCCCCATTAAGCCTTTTGTCGCTTTCCTTTTCATAATCCAGAAGATTATCTTTTATATAACGGATGTATCCTAAAAGTGTTTCACTATTCTTACTTTTCCATTTATCACTTTCATACATCGGAAGAATATGATTTTCGATAATATCGTAAGGTTGTGCGTCGCGAATGCCTAGCTTTTTAAGAAATTTAACAATACTTTCCCTTGTTACTTTTTCTTTTGTCTCCAAAAGCGTCCTTTTTATAACGCGTAGTTCAGCCTCAAATCCATAATTGCTCTTTTTGTCCAATGGGAAAAAAATATTGCTCTCAGAAGGTGATGTTAATTCGTTGCTTTCTAATCGTATTATCTTTAATTTCTTTATTGCTTCTATTTGCTTGTCTTCTAATACCTTATGGTTCAAATATGCATAAAGCCTGGTAAACCATTCATCGCTTTGGTTTATTAACCATTCTTCTTTTTGCAAACATTGAACCAAATCACTGAATTCAAACTCTGGCACCCCCAATTCATCAAGAATCTCTTTATTCACTTTTATGTCGGGTGAGATGTATTCTTTATTAAAAAATTTGTTTAAAACATCATTTGTAATCAGTGCCCTTGTATCATTATCAGCCCTATATACCTCATAGGGTTTTCGCCAACCATTAGATTCTGTTAAAAGGCATTTTGCTTCACGTAAGTTATTTTGAATCTGCTTAACCACAGGAGAAAAAAATGTATCGGTAATTTCACTAGTGAGAGGGATATAGTCGTAGTAGGTTTTCTTAAGTTTTTCATCTAGTTTAAATTCTTCTACCGCTTTCAAAAACACAGTAGCAACATTATCCCGAAGCCATAAATTCCAGGATTTATCTTTATGAATATCTTCACGGCTTGGTGGCACAAGAAAATCGGCTTGTATAATGAACTTAAAACCATAAGACCGAACAGGAAGAAAAGCAAAGATATTCTGAGTTGTTGAAGTCTCTGCTGAACCATCAGGCTTTAGCGGGAAACCGAGAACTATTTCTGTCTCTATAATTTCTTTTCGCTTCTCTTCTTGGACTTCAGAAGGTACTTTAAATAAGCTTTTAACAATTTTCCAACAATTCTGTCCTCTGGGATGTACAATCTCGACTTTTCCATCCAAATCATAGCGCTCTATTTTCCAAGATTTATTCTGGTTTTTATCCTCAAACTCGATTGCTTCTAATTTACGAAGAAATAATAAAAGGTGTTGATCAATTTTTTGGGTTAATTCAGTTATCTCTTCTTTTACCTCGCTTTTAAGCTGCAAAACAATGTTTGTTTTGTCTTGTTCAACAAAACTAGGGATATCATCAACCCATTGAGGAATTATTATACTTAATGGGTTGTTCGCATCATATTCAAACTTAAACTGAAAACCATTTGAATATATGGTAACCTCCTTCGCAACCATAAAAACAGATTTAAAGCCAATTCCTTTTTCGCCTATATAACCAGCTTTTTTATTCTGCTTAGTTGTCGTTCCAATCCCACACAAAGCCCGAACATTTTCCTTGTTGAATCCCTTTTCATTATTTCGTAATATTAGCTTATCATCTTGAATAATGATATTAAGCATCGGGCTAATGTTCTCATCATAATCGTTATCCTCAGCGTTCTGAATTAACTCAAGAATAAAATGTGTTTTTTTGGTGTAAAGATCGCTTACAAGGCGTGCAGCATCTTCTCTAATTTTTATATTTTCCTCTATATGTTTTCTTATATCTTCCGAAGTATTTGTGATATCAAGTCCTATTCCAAAACGTATCTTTCTGATATCATCAATAATTTTTTTATGTTCTTCCATTTTTACCCAACCCCTTAATAAAAACCTTTTTTCTTATTGTTTGTAGATTTCTGTTTCCACAGGTACTGTTGTCTTACACCCAGGACAAGAAGTTGCCCAAGCATTTTGAGAAGCAAAGAGAAGATTTTTTCCAATTAGATATGTCCACAATGGCTAAACCAGATATATATTGACGTAGTTTGACCGCGCCCGTTCATTTTAATTTACCCCTTTTTAATCCTTCTCCAAATGCCCTTACTCTTTAATTCCCTAATAGCGTCAGAATCACTTTTTTACGCAATAGTTACTTCTTTGCAAAGGTATACATCTTGTATAGCATTCAACAATTTTACTCCTTCTTCCATCGGTCGTTGGAATGCCTTTCTGCCGGAAATCAAGCCCATACCGCCAGCGCGCTTGTTGATAACTGCAGTTTTCGTCGCCTCGGCAAGGTCGTTTTCGCCAGAAGAAGCCCCACCACTGTTTATCAAGCCGATTCTGCCCATATAATTGTTCACAACCTGGTAACGGCACAAATCTATTGGGTGGTCGGAGCAAAGTTGGTCGTACATCCTCTTGTCATATTTCCCGTACGACTTGCCTTCTGCGTTGAGGGCAAGATAGCCACCATTATTTTCTGGCAACTTCTGCTTGATAATATCTGCTTGAAGAGTAGCGCCAAGATGGTTTGCTTGGCCAGTCAAATCGGCAGAAACGTGGTAGTCTTTGTCTTTCTTAAAAGCAGAATTACGCAAGTAGCACCAAAGGATTGTAACCATACCCAATTCGTGGGCATAGGCAAAGGCTTCTGAAATCTCTACAATCTGTCGGGAACTTTCTGGGCTACCGAAGTAAATTGTAGCTCCGACCGCAACGGCTCCCATATTGTAGGCTTCTTCGATTGTACCAAAGAGAATTTGGTCGTACTTGTTGGGATAGGAAAGCAGTTCGTTGTGGTTGATTTTAACAATGAAGGGAATTTTGTGTGCATATTTGCGAGCGACAAGGCCAAGCACACCAAAAGTCGAAGCAACAGCATTGCAACCGCCTTCGATGGCAAGTTTGACGATGTTCTCAGGGTCGAAATAAATCGGATTTTTTGCGAAACTTGCGCCCCCAGAATGCTCGACCCCTTGGTCGACAGGCAAAATGGAAAGATAGCCAGTACCAGCAAGGCGTCCAGTATTGAAAATCCTTTGCAAATTGGCAAGCGTTCTATTGTTTCGGTCGGAATTAGCAAAAACTCTGTCGACGAAATCCGGGCCGGGCAAAGTTAGCAACTCCTTTGGAACTTTAGGATTGGAAAAGCCAAGCAAATATTCTGCATCTGCACCAAGCAAAGATTGAATTTTTTCAAACATAACGACCTCCAAATTTTCTGCAAAGCAAAAATATACAAAATTTGTTAAAAAACAAATTAAGTAGATTCAAGTTAATAATCTTTTGAATGTTCTTGAAATAATTTGCCTATTCGTCTCCCTCGTTCGTTCCTAACTTCTTTAAAAATTCTTCGAGCAGAGCGGAATAGGCGCAGGTAAAATCACCTATTTCTTTTACTTTTTGCATTAAAATTCCTTTAGGAATACTTCCCTTTTTTTCCTTTATTTCATCAATAAACATAATATTATTGTCAACAATTGCGACATTATAATTTTTAATCATTTCATCCAATTCTTTCTCCAATTTCTTTTTATCGATTGTGCTTAAAAGGTTTAAAAAATCGTAAGTAAGTATTCCAGAAACGAAGGTTGAGTTTGGACTATCTTTTAATTCCATTATACTTATAAGGCAAGTATTCCCCAAATCACTACGATATTTGTATAGTTCAATGGTTTTTTCTGCACTTATTTGCGTCAAAGGATACTTATCAGGAAGCGAAAATTTTGAAGAAGAGCAAGAAAGTAGAAAGAGAAGGAAAAAAATTGTTAAATGGGTTTTCATAAAGACCTCCAATTGTTAATAATAACCTAAAATTTGGAGTTACTTTTGTTCTATAAAAGGCAACTCCAACTATATCAAATATAAAAAAATTAAAAAGAATAACCAAGTCGAATATGGAAAACTGGATTTTTGAATGGTTTTTTCTCACCGTTAGGATCGCGTATTGGATAGCCAATATCGAGGAAAAAAGGACCAGCGGGAGTAATAAAACCGATTCCAAAGCCAGTTGAAACAGCTATTCCCTCAACGTAATCTTTCGGGGAATATTTAATCAAGTAGTCGCCCTTTTCGTCTTTGACAAGCCATTGATAGGCATTGCCAGCATCGGCAAAAACAGTTAGAGTAAGCATTTCGAGAATGTCTGCAAAAATTTTTCCGATGTAGGCTGGTCGCCCGAATCGAATTCGAAATTCCAACGAAGTTTCGAGCAAAGTTGCATTTCCCACGAAATCGCGAAGGAAACTATTAGCCAACGCAGAACTGCTGGTATCCAAACGCACCCCCTTGTAATAACGCAATTGACGCGAAGCCCACCCTCGGTTGCTATTGGCACCGCCAGCAAAGAAATGCCTTTCGTATGGAACATAACTGTTCGCTCGGTCGAACCAAAAAATATGTCCAGCACGAACTTTTGCCCCCAAAACGACGAAATCTGTCAATTCCCAAAAGGAAAGATAATTCAAATTCACCCGATAAAACTTCGCCATTCCCAAAAGCAAATATCCTTCGAAACCAAGATTGGTCAACCGCCCACGCTTCGGCAGTAGAGGATTGTCGCGAGTATCCCCAGTTAAGTTTATTCCCAACAAGGAAGAGGTCAACAATGGATGTTGGGTGTTGATATATCTGTCCAAGTTGCCATAGATGGAGAGTGCTTGCTGAATTCTCAAAGAATCTTGAAAAGTTAGTGCATTTTTATAAAATTGGGTCGAAGCAGTGGCAAAATTTTTGGGAACTTGTCTTTCGAAGAACAAATCTATGTCGACATAATTGAAATAAGTCCAAAAAGGCAAACGTGTGGGAAATTTTAAAGGCAAAGAAAATGTGTTCAATTGTAATGCACTGAAAACCTTCCTTTGGGAATAAAGTATTGAACCAGTCAAACCAATTCTTATGTTGCCAATTAACCACAGAAGAGGCTGGACAAAATTTACCCCAAGTTGATATTCATATTCGAGGGATTTTCGTTCGAAAATTGCACGGCTAACATCGACCACAAAGCCTCGCAAGAAAAGATTTGCCGATTGCCCACCACCAAAAACATTCCTATCTGTAAGCGTAAATTCAGCACCAATATTTATCGCTTTTTCAGTTGTGGTTCGGTTGGTAAAAAGACCTACTCCGTATTCTCTCAATTTTCTATACCGCAAATACACGGCTAGATTGATTGTCGAATCGGTGCAAGGTTGGAACAAAGAAGATGTATCAATTCGAACAAGTTCAAATGTGCCAATTGAATTCAAACTAATTTCTGAACTCAGCACTTTACTTTGCTGGTAAATATCCCCCGATTTAATATCCAGGTGGTTCAACTTTACATTATAGCCCACTCTTTTCTGATTTCCAACGCTATCGATAAAGTTTATTTGTTCGATTTTAACAACTTTGCCAGTTGAGAACGTAATGAAAACGCTGTCGATTTTCAAGGCAGTATCAATCACAACTCTGGGTGTTTGATAGTCTGCATAGAAATATCCATTTTCACGCAAAAGAATGCGAATGGAACGCAATTCCTCGGCAAGAAGCATTTCGTTGAAAGGCATTCCAATTTTAATTTTTCTCAAATTTTCTGCTTTTGCTCGGAGGTTTTCGTCGAGTGTTTCCAAGCCAACAAGAGAGATGTAATTCACAATGTATCTGGGTCCTTCCTCTATTTCAAATTGCAAAATATTTATTCTTTTCGCTGAATCGGGGAAAAATCGATAGCGAACTTTGACCTCGTGGAAACCATTTTGATAGTAATACAGTGCAATGGTTTTTCGGTCCTGCTCGACTTGACCTTCTTTAAAAAAAGAAATCTCATTGATAAGGGAGTAAACAATATCTCTCAATGAAGAAGAAAGCAATTTTGGGGAGGAGCGGTTTTTGGAAACATTATCGTAATAAAAACGAAGTATTTTGTGCGGAATGCTCTTCTTCGATGGTTTTGTAGATATTATTCCCTGCAACGTTGAACTGGAAAACGTTTGGTTCCCAAGAAATTCAATTTTATCAATTTCCGCAAAAAAAGGATTGTAAAACGAAGGGAAAAGATTAACCTCGGAATTTTTAGAAAATAGCGAACCAACAAAAAGAAACAAAAATAAAACGATGCATTTTTTTCGCAAAACCATTAGAAAACGAAAAATTAAAAGATGCAAAATAAAAAGACTGTCCCGAATATCAAAATTCGAGACAGTCCCCAAGCGAAAGATTAAACATATTGCTCTTCTTCGTCATCGTCGTAGAAGTAATCCTCGGAACTCAATTCCTCGTATTCTGGCCATAAATCTTCGATGCCGTTGATTAAAACATCCTCATCCTCGATTTCCATTAGGTTATCTATAACCTGCTGAGGGCACCCAGTACGATTCGCATAGTCAATCAACTCCTCCTTGGTCGCTGGAAAAGGGGCATCTTCAAGATATGATGCAAGTTCTGGTGTCCAAAACATTTTTTACCCTCTCATTTGTTCTACATAACAAAATATCGTCATTTCTAACCAAAAGTTTATCGAAAAAAAATAAATATTATTTTACGAAAAAAGCAAGTTTTTTATTTTTTTATTTCGATTTGATAAATTTCGCTAAAATTATGTTGTACAATAAGCAAATTGGGTGCATATCTTTCGTTTTCCGACTGAAAGTCGCCCCGAAGAATAAATGAATATCCTTTGCCAGCAGAAAGTTCAAAGTTCCGCAATTCGAACAATACACTGTCCTTTTCAACATCCGTAATTGTAACTTTATATCGCTCGGGATAAGTTGTGAAAAATCTTGTAAAACTTTTGAAACCCAAGGAAAAATAAACTGGATATTGATGTTCTATCTGGAAAAGCAAATTTGTTGGCGAGTTCACTGCAACATTAATAAAACGAAAATAGCAATTCGTAGGGGAAAATGTTCCAATTGTGTCATACAGCAACATCCCCTTGACTCTTCGTTGCATCTGAATTATCAAAAATGTATACGGAACTGCTTTCGTTAGACTTGCGAAACCGTTATAAAGGACTGAATCCCCTTTTACCATCACTACAAAATTTTTAACCCCTGGTGTTACATTAAAATATTTAAAACCTTCCTCCATTCCATAATCCAGACTGTTGTGCAAAAGGTACTCTCCAACAGAAACCTTCACTTTTTCATACGAAGGGGCACAATTTACACACATCACCTTGGAAAACTGCGAAGGGGTTATCTCTTGTTCTGTATCTAAACTTGGGATGCATTGGCAACCCCAAATTAACAGAACAAGAATAAATGCTATAATTACAACGAAAAATTTCTTGATTGTCGCCATAAAATTAATACTTAATCGAAACTCCGTAGGTCAGCCCCGATTTTTTTGTCTGGTAAATTTTGTCTTGTACTTTATACCCAAGTATCGAACCTTCCCAACCAAGATACAGAGTAACACGCTCGTCTGGTGTATACTTCAATCCAACACTGCCTCGGGCAAGAGGACCAACTTGCGTTCCGCCAAGGAAAACTCTGGCAAATGGTTTCAAATCTTCCCATATAAATAAATTACCAATGCTTTGCTGGATATATAGTCCATACCACCACACCAATGGATTTTGTTTATAGTAAGTTGTTTCTCCGTATAAAGTTAAAGAATATTTTTGAGCAAATTTCTCTTGTCCAAACTCAAATCCAACATTTGTGTTCTGACCTAAATTGTAACCAATGGAAATTCCAGCGTTATTAAGCAAACCTTTTTCCGAAAGATTAATATTGACATCAGGGTCGGATTTCAATGCATAACCACGGAACCCAAGAGTGATATTTCGCAATTTCGATGTAAGAACACTTGTCGTATTGGTTGCAAACAAAGGCACCCGAGGTGTTGGTTGTTCGATAACCTTATTTGAAAACGTGGGTTTGTTCAACATTGTCAGTTCAATTGCAGAGTTGGTTTTGACCGTAGGAGATTGTTCAATTGTAATATTCGACGGAACCTCTTCGTTTGTCAGACTTTGAGAAGAGTTTGATGTAATGTAATTATTTTGAAGCAAATTAGCAAAATACTTCTCCAAGGTTTGTTGCAAAATTCTTTCAACATCCTTTTTGGTGAACAATTGTTCCTTGCCAGAGGTGATTTGCGGAACTTCTTGTGCTGTGCCAACGGGAACACCTTGCTCGGCAACAAGATTGGTTTGCCCTATTGGATTTTGAACCAAATTGCCATTTGGCAAGAACCACCACAAAAGGGCAAAAGCAATCAATCCGCCAACAAGGCTCGAGGCAACGTAGGGCAAGAACCTTGTTGCAAACCTTTGTAACGTAGACCAAAGATTTACAATTAAGGGCGTGCTTGGCACATATTTGGCGTTCGGTATATTAAAATTCAAAGCAGAAAAGACGCTATTGGTTACCTCGGCTGGCACCGTAATCGTTTGCATATCCTTGTAGAAGAGTTGAGAAAATTGGATTTGCTGTTCAAGATATTCTTGCAACTCGGGATTGTTCGCCATTTCCTTGAACAGCAATTCTTTTTCAACTCCGTTCAACTCTCCTTCAAGATATAAGTCAATTAATTTTAAGTAGTCCATACCATCTATCCTTTCTTTAATAATCTTTTTTAATAAAAGGTGTTAATATTTCTTTTAACTTATCTCTGCCTCGATAGTAGCGAGTTTTAACAGTAGCAACTGATTCTCCAATGATATTCGAAATTTCATTAAAAGTCATATTTTGGTAATGGTGCATTACAAAAATTTCTCTCGAATTGTAATCCAAGAGAGCGAGAGCGTTTGCAATTAATTCTGAAATTTCATTTTGTTCAACATTAAGTTCAGACTTTATCAATCCAAGCGTTTCGTCGAAAGAAACAGTTTGTTTTCTATCACGGAAGTGATTGATACACAAGTTTCGAGCGATTTTCAACAGAAATGGTAAAATATTGTTTGCTGTTCTACCATTTTTGCAAGCATCGAAAAATCTTAAAAAGACCTCTTGAAAGATATCGTTAGCCTCTGTTCGATTGTTTACCGTGCGAAGAATGTATGCATAGATAGTATTGCTGTATCTATTATATATTTCTGTAAAGGCTTCCTCTGCCTTTGCTTTATCTTGGCTTAAAGCCAAGCAAAGTTCAATGTCTGAATGTCCGTTCACTTTATCAAGTTCTTTCATTATTTTTTGTAAATATTCCAAAAACCACGGTAAACATTGCTACAAAGAATTTTCGGCTTTGCGTTTTTTTCTTGAAGACTCACAACCTCCAGCGAACCACCAAAAATGCTCATCTCGTCGCGATAGAACCTTGTGTAGAGCATATATGAATTATTTTTGTCCACCATTGGGAACAAATTATAAGAGAAGCCAGAAGATTGCGAAATGAACTGATATCTTTTAGCAAGTTCATTGAAGTTAACCAGCCAAATAGAACCATCGCGACCAGTTATGTAAAACACATTTTCTTGGCTTGTCGGGATGACTTGCCCGCAACCGATGAATTCCACCTCCCAGGTTCGTTCGTAACTTCCTTCGAAACTCGTAGCGTAAATCAAATCGAAAGTTTCCTTATTTTCAAGAGAACAATAAACCAAAGCCCCGTCCTTACTCCACGAAAGGGTGGGTTCTCCAAAAATTTCCACTATCTGACCAGGCAAATCTTTTTTGCATAGCATTTGCGGTTGGTCGGTTGCAAGATAATAAATGACAAGGGTTTGGGGCGAAGTATAAATATCTTTCCCTTCGATAAAGGCAATCTTTGTCCCGTCGGGAGAAAATGCTGGCAAAGTACCTTTGCAGAAGTTGTTTGTCAGTTTAATAAATGTATTTTCGTTGCGTACAATCCACAATTCTTTACCATTTGCACCAATTGCGATAAACATACCATTACTTGAGATTAGAGCGAAGTCTCGCGAGTACCAATGGTAGGATTCGCCAATTATTCTCTGGTTGGTACCATCAATATTCGAAAGAATAACGTCTTGCGAGCCAGTTGGATAGTCGCGGACGAAAACCAGTTTCTTGTCGCGAGATGGTGGTGAGTACAATCTACCATTTTTAATAATCTCTCTGGGATTGAATTGATTTAAATCGATTTGAAAAATACTTGGCTCGTTGGTGTTTACTGGAAGAGCATTGAAATATATATCGCCTTCTGGTATTGAATTAATATCATCGTATCGACAGGGGTCGCAAGACAATATCAAAACCACAGGAAGAATTCCCGCCACTATCAATTTGCAAATTTGCCACCACCCCTTCACAACAACTTTTTACAATTTTGCAACTTTTACAATATATTAAACACATAAATCGCAAAAAAGTCTCAATTTTTTAAAAAAATATTTAATTTTTTTGTTCCGCTTGAATATTAAACACCTTATATAAGTCAAGCAATATAACTAATCTATCTTCCAAATTGACAACGCCGACGATATAGCCTTCGCTTACTTTGGAATCGGTTTGTGTTGGATTTGTTTCGATAGAATTTTTATTCACCCAAATCACTTCGCTCATTTTGTCGACAAGGATACCAATCACCTTTCCTTCGATGTGCAAAACAATAATGCGTGTGTTTGCATCATATCCTTTTAAATCGAGGTTCAAGATTTTTCGCAAGTCCACGACTGGGATAACTTTCCCTCGCAGATTTATTACACCTTCGACGTAATGTGGGGCGTTCGGTACTCGTGTGATTTTCGTCATAGGCGAAATTTCTTGCACTTTCAAAATATCGATACCAAAGATTTCCCCAGCAAGTTCAAAAGTAACCAATTGCATCATCTCTGATTTTTCTCCCTCTTGGTTCATCAAAATTGATGATTTAACAACTTCTTCCATATCAATAACCAAAATATTTCAACATATTTTTATTATTTCTCCAATTTTTTCTCACTTTTACAAAAAGTTCAAGATAGATTGGAACACCAAGGTGCATTTCTATTTCCTTGCGTGCGACTTCCCCAAGTTTTTTTATTCGGCTACCACCAGCACCAAGAATAATTGGCTTTTGCGTCTCTTTTTCAACTATAATTTCTGCCGAAATGTACCATTTCCCTTTTTCTCTTTCTTTAAACTCCACTATTTGAACTTCTGTTGAATATGGTATTTCGTCTTTGTACATTGTAAAAAGTTTCTCTCGTATTTGTTCTGCAACAAAAAATCTTTCGTTCTGGGTGCTTAAAATCTCCTCGTCGTAAAGAAATTCGCCTTCTGGAAGATATTGCTTAAATACTTTTATCAACTCGTCGAGCCCAGCAAGTTTGGTTGCAGAGATTGGCACAAATTCTTTGAACAAATTCAATTTGTTGTATTCCTCAATTACTGGTAGCACCAATTTTGTGTTCTCAAGCAAATCGATTTTGTTTAATATCAAAATCATTGGCTTTGTGGTCAACTGCAATTTTTCCTCGACCTCGTCTTTGATAACGTCTTTTGGGTCTTTTTGTGTCGAAACATCAATCATAAATCCAATCAAATCGGCCTCGGCTATTGCAAATTCTACATATTGCATCATAACTCTGTGGAGTTCATACTTTGGGTCGATTATCCCAGGGGTGTCCAAAAAAATCATTTGCGAGTCTTCGTCGGTTCGAACTCCTACGACTCTTTTCCGTGTGGTTTGTGGCTTTGGAGTTACAATGCTCAATTTTGTCCCAACCAGGGCATTCAAAAGAGTCGATTTCCCTACGTTTGGGACCCCAATCAAAGAAATATATCCACACTTTTTAGCCATTAACTATCTTGCTTCTTTTTAAATGTTTTCAAAATTGCATAAGGGATAATCACCAAGTAGCCAACGACCAGAACTATCGGTGCAACGTAAATTACGAGCGGATTGTTCCATTTGCCCTGCGGTAACGCTGGCTCTTCTGTGATTCCAGTTGCCATAAGAATGTAACCCAAAGCAACCACACCAAGCCCAATCAAAAACCATTTTAAGTTTTCCTTGTCCAATGTAAATGTCCAAGATACTTTTGTTTTCCTTTTAGTTTCTGTTTTTCGTCCCCGAACTTGTTTTGTCATTTCCACTCCTAATTCTTTTTTACAAGGTTTTCAAAATTAAGCAAAAAAATTACATCTTCAGCAAGATTGTTGAAGTTCATAAAGTTATATTTTGAAATAATCTTTCCGATTAGGCGTTTTCCGCCAACGCCAAAATTTCTTTCTCCTTGGTCAAGATTTTACCCGATTTTCTCATTTCAACTATTTCAAACAACTTTTCGTTAAATTTGTTCAAAATCGAGTTCCAAGAGAATTCCAAACCAGTCGAATATGCATTCTCCGCCAATCTTCGTCTAAACAAATCGTTATCAAGCAAAAACTCTATCTTCTCTGCAAGAGATACAGCAGAATTCTCAACAGCAAGCAAGCCGTTCTGGAAATCGTTTATTAATTCCGAAGCACCAAAAGATTTGGCAACCACTGGCGGAAGACCGCTTGCCATTGCTTCCAAAATCACATTTCCAAAAGTTTCGGTAACAGATGGAAAAACAAAAATATCACTCGAAGCGTAGGTTACTGCTAATTCTTCTGTGTACAAATGCCCAAGAAATGTTGAATTCTTTATTCTTGCTCTATATTCTTCAAGGTATGGTCCCGAACCAGCAACAACCAAATGAAAATCATCTCTTTTTTGGTTTAAAATCTGAATTGCCTCTGCAAGTACGTCCAAATTCTTCTCCTTTACTATTCTTCCAACAAACAAGACTACCTTCTTGTTTTCCAAATTCAATTTTCTCTTCCAATTCTTGTCTGCTTTGTCTGGTGAAAAGACGTTTGTATCAACTCCGTGAGAAAGAAAGACGCAATTATTTATTCCTTTTTCTTGCAAATTCCTTACAACTGAAAGCGAAGGAACAAAAACAGCATCGCATTGGTTGTAAAAATGCCAAATATATTTCCAAACAAGCCCTTCAAACATATTTAACTTATAATATCTCAAATATGTTGGGAAGTGTGTGTGATACGTAGCAACGACTGGTATCCCAAGTTTTTTTGAAATCTTAATTCCCATATAACCAAGAGTGCAGGGGCTATTGACATAAACAACATCGGGTTGATATTCTTTTAACCTTCGCAAGATTTTCTTCTGTAATGGCAAAGAAAGATTGTAATCTGGATACAAAGGGAAGGCAATCGAAGGCACAACAAATTTTTCACAACGGGAGTCTTCGTCAAAACTCGGCGAAACGCAAATAAATTCCACTTGCATTCTTTCGAAGAATTCCATTTGTTTGAAAAGTACACGAGTCACACCGTCTTGGTTTTGCTTCAATGTTCCAGCAAAGATTGCAATTTTCATAAACCACCTAAATAAAAAAGCGAAACTATGGCGGGATTGTGAAGGTTATGTTTACCGTAAGTTTTTAATTTGTTTACAACTTAACAAAATATTCTTTCACTATTAAAATACCATTCATAATTCTTTCGTTTGAACTATTTTAAATTTTAGGCAAGTATGAGATTTCTTATTCTCTTTGGTTTGCTGTTTTTGGCGTTGAACCCTACATCTTTTGCAAAGGGCTCAAATTACTACAAAGACAAACGAATACAGATTGAATTGGTTTCTGCCCAAGATATTATTTCCAAAGGGGATACTGCTATCTTTGCTATAAGAGTAACTCTTTCGAAGGGTTGGCACATTTATTGGGTAAATCCAGGTGACGCTGGTGAACCAACAATTCTTGAAATTTCGACTAACATCGACCCAAAACAAAAGTTTGTACCTTTGTTTCCCACCCCTTCGTACAAAAATACCGAAGGCATTGTAACACTTGAATACAAAGGCACGGTTTATTTCCCGTTTCAAATATTCATTCCTCACACATTTCAATCCGATTCTCTTGCATTCAACATATATTCTAAATGGTTGGTATGCAGAGAAAAATGTGTTCCTGGCGAGGCAAAGTTGAGTTTGTCCCTCCCATTGGGCAAAGAAATCCCAAAACGCTACGTCGACACAAAAGTTCACGACATTTTCAAACAATATCCAAAGGATACTTTGAATTCTAAAATTGAATTTTCCGAGGATTTTGCCAATCTTATCGTTGACGCTAATTTTAACAATGCTATAAATTCGGTAATCATTTATCCAATCACAGAAGGCTTGTTCAACCTTGAGCAAAAGTTAGAATTTAGAGCGGACGACAAGTTCTTGAAAATCAAGTTGCCAATGCTTCAATATGTTTGGGGCGATAAATCAAAAGTTGAAGGTTTGTTGGAAATTGAATTTTCTAATAAAAAGAAAAAATATTTTTGGCTTAATGTTGTTAAATAATATTTTGAAATTTGTTTAACTAAATAGGAGAAACAATGTTCAAAAAAACAATTAAATTTTTGTTGCTGATTTTCGCCTTCGCACTCAATTTCGCCTTTTCGCAAGAAG
This sequence comes from Candidatus Kapaibacterium sp., assembly GCA_013414795.1. Lineage (GTDB taxonomy): Bacteria > Bacteroidota > Ignavibacteria > Kapaibacteriales > UBA2268 > Naka2016. The sequence continues at coordinate 297,513 of CP058732.1, read as the reverse complement.
CAAAAATCGACCAGAAAGCCCCAGACTTCACTTTGCCAGACGTAAACGGAATGGATGTGATTTTGTCCGACTACAAAGGAAAAATCGTTGTCCTCGAATGGATAAATTTCGATTGCCCCTATGTTCAAAAGCATTATAAGAGCGGAAATATCCCCAAAATGCAAGAAGAATATACCAAGAAGGGCATCTTTTGGTTCTCGATCTGCTCTTCTGCCCCTGGGAAACAAGGGAATTTGCCCGCTGGCGAAATTCGCAAGCGAATCAAAGAATACAATGCCAAAATGACTTTCTATCTAATTGATAGCGACGGCAATGTTGGTAAAACTTACGGAGCCAAAACAACACCACACTTCTTCATAATCGACAAGGACGGCACTCTTGTCTATTCTGGTGCAGTTGATGATATTGCTTCGACCAATATAGAAGATATTTCAAAGGCACGTAATTACGTACGCCAAGTGCTCGACGCATTGCTTAAAGGAGAGAAGCCACCAGTCAAAACCACTAAACCCTACGGGTGCTCGGTTAAATACTAAATTTAATTTATAAAGCAAATTTTCACTTTTATAAACTTTAACCATTTAAAAATAAATTGTTATCAAAAAGATAAGAGTCTTTGCCCCAAGCGAAGAGTCTTTTTTTAAATTCACGTATTAGTTCATAAACATAACGCAAGTGCAAAGAAAATTAATCCAAAAAAGTTGGGTTTCATTTCCGTATGCTTTCGTATTTTTGTGAGATTATTAATATGTGGTTATGCAAAAAGAAGTTCTTTCAAAGCCGTATTTGTTGTCTGCGGACGACTTAACCGTTGAAGATGTGAATTTGATTTTCGACAGAGTCCGCTATTTCGAATACCACTACTCACTTGGTGCAAAATTTAACGATTTAGATGGTTATACAGTCGCACTTGCTTTTTTCGAGCCTTCAACCCGTACTCGCATTTCGTTTGAAATTGCAACCCAAAGGCTTGGCGGTAAGCCCATACTTTTTTCCTCATCTACCAGCAGTTTAACCAAAGGCGAATCTTTAATCGATACTTTGCACACTATCGAAGCAATGGATGTGCAAATATTCGTTGTTAGGCATTCTGCAAGCGGTGTCCCCTTGCTTCTTCAAAGAAACACAAACAAAATTGTTATTAACGCTGGCGACGGAAAACACGAGCATCCAACCCAAGCCTTGCTCGATGCTTATACAATTCAAAAACATTTTGGCTACATTAAAGATTTAAAAGTATGTATCGTTGGGGATATTCTCCACAGCCGAGTGGCTCGCTCAAATATAATTTTGCTTAAAAAACTTGGGGCAAACGTTGCTTTCTGTGGTCCTGGCACTCTTCTACCTCGACATCATTCTCAATGGAATGTTCCAATTTTCAGAACTATCGACGAGGCAATTGATTGGGCTGATGTAATTATGTTGCTTCGCTTACAAAACGAAAGAATGGACTCGGGGCTTGTTCCTTCCCTTGCGGAATTTTCCCGCCTATATGGAATGTCGCTTGAAAGGTTAAGCCGAAAGCCCGAACTCGTTGTTCTCCATCCTGGACCTGTAAACTATGGAATTGAATTGCAATACGAAGTCCCAACTTTTCCAACTGTTCTGATTCAAACACAAGTTACACACGGGGTATTCGTCCGAATGGCTCTCCTTTCTTTGCTTGTAAAAACTTATGAGTTTCGTGCAAGATAAAATTTGGACCATAAATGACATAATCCTTTGGGGAATTGGCTATCTTAAAGAAAAGAACATAGATTCGCCTCGTTTGTCAATTGAATTGCTTCTTTGCCAGATTCTTGGTCTTTCTCGTTTGGAACTTTATTTATATTTCGACAAGCCTTTAACTCCTAACGAACTATCTCAATTAAAAATTCTCTTGAAAAGATTGACTAAAGGTGAACCATTACAATACATACTTGGTTGGACACAGTTCCTTTCCTACAAAATTCTTTTGAACAAAAAAGTCTTCATACCACGCCCCGAGACAGAAATGCTTGTAAATCTGGTTTGCTCCCATTACAAACATAAAAAAGACGAGGCGTTAAAGATTTTGGACATTGGTTGTGGTAGCGGAGCAATTACGATAGCACTTGCCGATTTCTTTAAAAACTCGGAGGTTACTGCAATCGATATCGATGATAATGCGATAGCACAAACTGAAGAGAATATCGATTACCACAAATTAACCAATGCAACTGTCTTGAAATTGAATATTTTAAAAGAATTACCAGAAGGAAAATACGACATCATTGTCTCAAATCCTCCCTATATTCCACTTAATGAATACAAAGAACTTTCTCCACAAGTCCTTAAAGAGCCAAAAGTTGCCTTGACCGACGACTCCGATGGTTTAACTTTTTATCGCAGATTTGCAAATATCTTTTCTAAAATATTAACAGAAACTGGAAACTTCTATTTGGAAATTGGTTACAACCAAGCAGATTCTGTTTCGAAATTGTTTCTATCGCAAGGTTTTCAAATAAAAATCGAAAAAGATTTTCAAAATATTAAAAGAATTATTTTTTCTAATCGTTTTTAAATTACTTAATTAATTACACATAATGGAAATGAAAGCAAGCGAAGTAAGACAATCATTTTTGGATTTTTTTGCATCGAAGGACCACAAAATCGTTCCAAGCAGTCCAGTAATACCGCAAGGGGACCCAACATTGCTTTTCACAAATGCTGGTATGAACCAGTTCAAGGATGTTTTTCTGGGTATCGGGACACGTGATTACAAACGAGCCGCCGACACACAAAAGTGCATCCGTGTTAGCGGTAAACATAATGATTTGGAGGAAGTTGGCGTCGATACCTACCACCACTCATTCTTCGAAATGCTTGGTAATTGGAGTTTTGGTGATTATTATAAAGAAGAAGCAATTGAGTGGGCTTTTGAACTTTTGACAAAAGTTTGGGGTTTGCCCAAAGATAGATTGTTCGCAACAGTATTTCGAACCGACGACGAAGCGTTCGAAATTTGGAAAAAATTTCTGCCCGAAAGTCGAATCTTTCGCTTCGACGAAAAAGACAACTTCTGGGAAATGGGCGAAGTTGGACCCTGCGGTCCTTGTAGTGAAATCCATTTCGACAGAACGCCAGACAAATCTGGTGCTTCGCTTGTCAATGCTGGCAGTCCCGACGTTATTGAAATTTGGAATCTTGTTTTTATTCAATACAATCGCAACGAGGACGGCTCGCTCTCGGAACTTCCCGCAAAACACGTTGATACTGGGATGGGGTTGGAACGCATCACTGCTGTTTTGCAAGGCAAAACCTCCAACTACGATACAGATTTATTTATTCCATTGATAAGAAAACTCGAAGAGTTATCTTCTAAACCTTATCCAGAAAAGGTTTCTCATCCCGACGGCATCGCAATGCGTGTTATTGCAGACCATATTCGTACCCTTTCGTTCGCAATTGCCGATGGTGCCTTCCCCAGCAATGAAGGGCGAGGTTACGTGCTTCGTCGAATCCTACGGCGCGCTTCTCGTTTCGCCCGAAAACTTGGCTTCCGAGAACCAGTTATATACAAACTTGTGCCTACTTTAATCGAAATAATGGGTGACTTCTTTACCGAATTAAAACAAAACCAAACTACTATCGAGAAAGTAATACGTGCAGAAGAGGAAAACTTCATTCAAACACTTGACCGTGGAATTGAAAAGTTCGAGGAAATTGTTTCAAAGCAAAAAGATTTAGGCTCCAATGTTATTCCTGGTGAACTTGCTTTTCTTTTGTACGATTCTTTTGGTTTCCCTCTGGATTTAACTCAACTTATGGCACGTGAGATTGGTTTCGTTGTCGATACGGAATCTTTCAACCAAAAGATGGAAGAACAAAGGGAACGAAGTCGTCAAGGTGCAAAATTCCACGACATTGAAGTTGTTTCTTTCGATTCAAATTTAAAAACCATTTTCACCGGCTACGAAGAATTTGAAACTAATAGTGAAATCATTTACGTAGATGACAACAAAGTAATAACTTCACACAGTCCCTTCTATGTTGAAAGTGGTGGCCAAGTTAACGACACTGGTGTTATTATTGTCAACGAAATTGAATACAAAGTTGAGAATTTAAGCAAAGTTGGGGATGTGATAATTCATTACTGCGACAAACCAATTAAAGCAAAAGCTGGTGATAAGGCAACGTTGCGTGTTGATATAAGTCGCAGACGTGACATAATGCGAAATCACTCGGCTACACATTTATTGCACGAGGCATTAGTTCGAGTTTTGGGTCGCCACGTTCGTCAATCTGGTTCATTGGTTGCTCCAAACTATCTTCGTTTTGACTTCAACCACTTTGAAAAAGTAAAAGCGGAACAACTTCAAGAAATTGAGCAAATTGTGAACGAAAAGATTTTCGAAGCGTTAGACGTTCGTACAGATATTATGCCACTCGAAGAAGCAAGAAATAAAACAAAAGCAAAGATGTTCTTCGGGGAAAAGTATGGCGATATTGTTCGTGTTGTTTCTATGGGGGACTTTTGTGCTGAACTTTGCGGGGGTACACACGTTCGCAACACCAACGAAATAGGCATTTTCAAAATCACTTCCGAACAATCTATTGCTGCTGGTATTCGAAGAATCGAAGCAGTTACTGGACGGGGCGTTTACTCCTTCATTTTGCAAATGTTGAATGAAATTAATAATCTAAAAAGTACAACTCAGCAATTGGAAGACTCTTTAAAGTCATTGAAAAAAGAATTTCAAAAATTTGAAAAAGAACGGTTGAAAACCGAAGTACGGGAATGGATTAAAACTGCAAAGAATTACAATTCTTTCCATATCCTGGCAAAAGAAGTGGAGACAGAGAATTTGGATGAACTTCGGAACCTTGCGGAAATAGTTCGTGACGCTTTCGGGAAATCTGGTATTGCTTTTCTATTTGCACCAACGCAAGACAAACTTTACATTGCTTGCTCTGTAACTGACGATTTAGTTGCCAAATATCCTGCTGGTAAACTTGTGAACATTGTTGCCCAACATCTTGGAGGAAAGGGAGGCGGCAAGCCACATCTTGCAACCGCTGGAACAAAGTTGAACGATAACTATAAGATTTTGATTAATGACACTGATATTATAAATAATCTTATTCACTCTTAATTCTTAAAAAATAATATAAGGTTTGTGGAAAAGTGGAAAAATAAGAGTTTCCGATTTTAATATGTTATTATTTAAAAGATTACAAACATAACCCTTAAAAAATATAGTGTGGAAAAAGTTTTAACTTTTTCTTAAAAACGCCAAGACTGTCAAATTTTTCACAAAATATATACAAGAATTAACAAGAAATCCACAAAAATTCTTGAACTAATTAACAACTTTTCCACAAAAGAAGAGTAAAAAAAGAAATTTCTTATAATTTTTCAGAATAAATGGTCACCTCAATCATTTATTGAATAATTAACTATTATTTGTTTGTATTTTAATTTTGTTTTTTTGCATAGAGATGGAAAAAGTTTTATTGGTTGGAATTACAGGAAACTTCGGCTCGGGCAAGAGTGAAGTGGCAAAAGTAATTTCGAAAGAAGGCTATCCCGTTATCGATTCAGATTCGCTGGCTAAAAGGTTGATGGTGGAAAGTCCTGAATTGAGGAAAAGGATTGAAGAAAAGTTCGGCAAAGAAGTTTATCAGCCAGACGGAAATTTGAATAGACAATGGCTTGCGGAAAATGTTTTCGCTGAAACATCAGAAGCGGAGGAAAAACTATTGCAATTGAATTCAATTGTACATCCACTTGTATTGGACGAAACGGAAAGAATTATCAATAAATTAATAGAGGAGGGAAACAGTTTAATTTTCTTCGAAAGTGCATTGATTTTTGAAGCGGGGATTGAAGATTTGTTCGATTATATAATACTTGTGCATACGGATAAGGAAAAGGTTATCGAGCGTCTAACATCAGAAGGAAAGTATAGCAAAGAGGATATTGAACGCAGATTGAAAAGACAAATGAGTTTCGAAGAGAAGAAAAAATATGCAGATTTTGTAATCATAAACAATGGTACAAGAGAGGAACTTGAAAAAAATGTAAAATTTGTCATAGAGATGATAAAGGAATTGCAGACGATAGATGATAATTCGAGAGACAATAGTTAATTTTGTTTTTTAAGAGCTAATTGATGAAGAGAGAAGAAATTGACAAACCCCGAAGTAACTGTGGTGTGGTTGGTGTTTTCAACCACCCAGAAGCCTCGATTATAACATATTATGCTTTGCACTCTCTTCAACACCGTGGACAGGAAGCAGCGGGAATAGTTTCATTCTTCTTTGACGAAAAGTCTGGAAAGAAGAAATATGCAATTCACCGAGGCGAAGGGTTGGTCCTCGATGTGTTCCAAGACCCTAAAATTTTAACAGAAGTGCTTATTGGGGATTCCGCAGTCGGACACAATCGATACTCAACAACGGGAAGCGCCAAACGGGTGAATATCCAGCCATTTGTTATGACTTACCATTCTGGGATTCTTGCAATCTCACACAACGGGAATCTTACTAACACTCTTGAACTTCGACGAAAGTTAAGCGAAGGCGGGGCAATTTTCCAAACAACAACAGACACAGAAATATTTCTTCATTTGATTGCACATAGTAGGAAAAAAGATGTTGTCGAGCAAGTGCTGGAAGCATTACGTATCGTCCGTGGAGCCTATTCAATAGTAATACTTACGCAAGATTCTTTAATTGCTGCACGCGACCCATACGGTTTTCGGCCATTGAGCATTGGGAAGTTGAAGACAAACAACGGCGACGCCTACATCGTTGCTTCCGAAACCTGTGCTTTCGACATAGTCAATGCTGAATACATACGCTCGCTCGAACACAACGAACTCGTTGTAATTGATAGAAATACTGTCGAAACTGGGGAAATTAAATCATACAGCATACAAGATATAAAACCAGAGGCGCGCCATTGCATATTTGAATATATTTACTTTTCGCGACCAGACAGCAAGATTTTCAACCACAATGTTGATAAAGTTCGAAGAAAACTTGGGAAAAATCTTGCTGAAGAGTCCCCTTTGAAAAAGAAAGAAGATAAAGTAATTGTAATTTCTGTTCCAGACAGCGGGAATACTGCTGCTTTGGGTTATGCAAGAGTAAACAATGAACAAGGTCAGCAAACAGCATTTGAGATAGGACTTATCCGAAGCCACTATGTTGGAAGGACATTCATTGCACCGAGCCAGGACAAACGTGAATTTCGTGTGAAAGTGAAATTCAACACTGTGAAAGGTGTCTTAAAGGATAGGGTAGTTGTAGTTGTTGATGATTCGATAGTGAGAGGAACAACTTCGAAAGCGTTAATCAAACTAATACGCGAGGCGGAGCCGAAGGAAGTGCATATGAGAATAACCTCGCCGCCAATTCGTTTCCCTTGCCATTACGGGATGGATTTCCCCAGCAAGGAAGAACTAATAGCTAATTACTACAACACAGAGGAAGAGATTGGCAAAGAGATTGGAGCCGACTCTCTGCATTATCTTTCCTTGGAGAAACTTTTGGAATCTGTGCCAAAAGACCCAGGGATTGGTTATTGCACAGCGTGCTTTACCGGAGAATATCCAGTTCCAATTGAAAAAAATCATAATAAATTTTCAATCGAGTTGTAATTATTTTCCATTTTTTTTGTAAATTGCAACTCTATTTTAAATAAATTTTGAAATACTATGTTAGCAGTAGTAGAAATTGCAGGGTTTCAATACGAAGTCGAACCGAACACGGTTCTGAAAACACAACTTTTGCCCAAAGCGCCGGGAGAAGTTGTTGAATTCGACAAAGTCCTTCTTGTTGAAAAGGATGGCGAGGTACAATTTGGTAATCCATACGTCAATGCCAAGGTTGTTGCCTCTGTCGTTGCCCACGGAAAAGACCGTAAAGTGATTGTCTTCAAGAAGAAAAGAAGAAAGAATTATCGTCGATTCAAAGGGCACCGACAAAATTACACTTTGCTGGAAATCAAAGAAATAAGTTTGTCATAGCATAGAAAGGAGTATACAATGGCACACAAAAAAGGTGGCGGTTCATCGAAAAACGGACGCGACTCTATTGGTCAAAGGCGTGGCGTGAAAAGATTTGGTGGCCAATTCGTCAAGGCTGGGAACATCATTGTTCGACAGCTTGGTACAAAATTTCATCCTGGCAAAAATGTAGGGCTTGGCAAAGATTACACCATTTTTGCTCTTATCGATGGAATTGTAAAATTCGAGCGTAAGGATAAAACCCGTTTGAAAGTTTCCGTTTATCCAGTCGAAAACAATTAATTTTTTTATTCAACACAATCACCGCTTGCAGCCCGAACTTCGGTTCGGGTTTTTGTTTTTGTTGGAAGCGAAATTGCAAGTTGAATTTGAATAAAGGAACTGAACAAAATCTTTCCAAAAATCGAAAAATTGGAATACGATCTGGAAAAAGTAAATTGTGCGTGATTTAAGATTTGGCTTGCATTCCCAGTGACCCTGGCAGGAATCGAACCTGCGACCCCCTGATTAAAAGTCAGGTGCTCTACCCCTGAGCTACAGGGTCAAAAATTAAAGTTTACAAAATTAAAAAAATTTTAAGACAAAAAACGCAAAGAAATATTGTAAAACAACAAAAAATCTATTGTTAGGATTATGAAAATATAAACCAATGATTTTATTAAAGCAAATTTTACTTCAAGGTAAGTTTATTTGCAATATTTTCGAATATAATCGTAAGCGTCTTTCAAGCCCAACTCCCCGGCTTTACTCCAATCACTGCAAGCACCAAATTTGTCCCCAAGGTAATACTTCGCAACGCCTCTATTGATATATGCATCTACATAATTAGGGTTAATTGCGATAGCTTTGTTGAAATCCTCAATAGCGGCGAGATGGTAGCCAAGGTCTAACTTTGCAGTGCCTTTGTTGTAATACGCCACTGCAAGATTAGGGTTAATTGCTATAGCCGTATTAAAATCCTCAATAGCGGCGTGAAAGTCGCCAAGGTTCATCTTTGCATTCCCTCTGTTGTTATACGCCACTGCAAGATTAGGGTTAATTGCGATAGCCTTGGTGTAATCCTCAATAGCGGCGCGAAGGTCGCCAAGTTTCGCCTTAGCAACACCTCTGTTGTAATACGCCTCTTCATAATTAGGGTTAATTGCGATAGCCTTGGTGTAATCCTCAATAGCGGCGCGAAGGTCGCCAAGGTTAACTTTTGTATTGCCTCTGTTGTAATACGCCTCTGCATCATTAGGGTTAATTGCAATAGCCTTGGTGTAATCCTCAATAGCTGAGCGAAAGTCGCCAAGATCTCCCTTTGCATTGCCTCTGCCGTTATACGCCTCAGCATAATTAGGTTTAATTTCGATAGCCTTGGTGAAATCCTCAATAGCAGAGCGAAAGTCGCCTAGGTTACCTTTTGCAAGGCCTCTGTTGAAATACGCCTCTGCATAATTAGGGTTAATTTCGATAGCCTTGGTGAAATCCTCAATAGCAGAGCGAAAGTCGCCTAGGTTACCTTTTGCAAGGCCTCTGTTGAAATACGCCTCTGCATAATTAGGGTTAATTTCGATAGCCTTGTTGAAATCCTCAATAGCAGAGCGAAGGTCACCTAGATCAGCCTCTGCTTTGCCTCTGTTGAAATACGCCTCTGCATAATTAGGGTTAATTGCGATAGACTTGTTGAAATCCTCAATAGCAGAGCGAAGGCCACCTAGATCAGCCTCTGCTTTGCCTCTGTTGAAATACGCCTCTGCATAATTAGGTTTAATTTCGATAGCCTTGGTGTAATCCTCAATAGCGCCACGAAAATCCCCTTTTTCAAATTTGGCATTTCCTCTTGAAACATATTCTTCGGCGGTCTGGGCAAAGGAAAAATAGTAAAAAGTGAGATAAATAGAAAGAAGGAACAAAATTTGCTTCATTTTGTCACCTTTTTTTAATTGAATAAATACAATACAAAAATAAGGAATTTTGAGAAAATCTCTTAAAGAAGAAAATATTTTAAAGGAGATTGAAAAATCTATCAATTGATTTAAAGAACAGGACAATTATGTAAATTTTATGAAAAAATTTAATCCAATTTTGGAATAAACAAACATAAGCCTAAATTGCGTTTTGAATATTTTTTCATAAATTTTTCAAACTATTTTCAGAGAGGTAAACTTTTACCACTTTTCGCACAAATCAACGCTCCAATTTTACTGCTAGATTTAAAAGGAAAACAAACCTTCCGCATTTGGGTCAATGATGTTAAATTTTATCACTTGACGACAAGCATTTGTCGTTATGCCCTCTTGGATTTCTGTTAGGGCTAGTTTACCGCCATGAAATGTTTAGGGTGGCGCAAGGGCTGGTTTGTTTTAACAACAATGCTTTCCATATAAGTGCCTGGATTATTTCCATAGCAAATCAATCCAATTAGATTGGGTAAGTCTTTAAGTGCAAATTTGCCGACTTTTTTAATTGGAAAAAGCAAAAAGATTCTGGACCAAAAACTTCTTTTGATTAAAGATAAGGAATTTGTGCGTATGAAAGAATTGCATTGTTTTGATTTCATTAAAAGCGGAATATTTTGTAGTTAAATCCAGAACAAGATTGTTTTTCTTGTCGATGATGTCAAAAACTGCAAAGCGGGCGTGAATTCAGTATGCAATTGAGTGGTTTTATTTCAAATCCACGGCAAAAAGCAAGAATTTATCGTTTTCAAAGAAGTCGGATTTTCCTTCGAGTTTCTTTTCGACAATAACATTATGCGAAAGCAAGAAGTTGCAATCTTCTAAGGGTATAAAACTTTTTGAAGGCAGGCGTGTAGCAATTGGAAAACGTAAAGGCTTTTTAAGTTTCCAACAAGTAGTTTGCCCTTAGGCTTATATTAGTTCAATTGTACTATTAGACATTTTTAATATGTTCAATTTTATCAACATTTGTCATTAAGGAATAATTAAAATGGTCATAATAAAATAGGGAAATAAATAATTTGTCAACTAATTTTTGTCACAATTTTTTTATTTATTTTGTAACATTTTAATCTATTTTTTGTTAATTTGTAATTTAATCTTATATATGTGTTTTTTTGTTTTATAAAATTGGGGGTTGCTATGAAAATTTTTAAAAGATTAGTCTTCTTGATTGCTATTGCATTGGCATTCAACCAAGCCTATTCTTAATTCACGACAGATGAAGAGATTAAAGAAAGTCTTCCCAAAATGCTGGGTGCGAACAATGTCGGCAAGGAATTTTGGTTTACAATTCCAATTTGCTTTGAAGACGAAAGTTTCGGCTTTGCGAATTTTATAAAAATATTTGTAACTTCTCCTTACCGAACAAGAGTAACAGTTGAAGTGCCCGGTAAATCGTATTTTTCATCCAAAATGTCAATTCCAAACGATGTTATTAGTTTCGACATTACACCGACACAGGGGCAACCATATGTTAAAGGGGGAAGAGATCCTGAAGTACCAGATCAAGTGTGGATTGGAGCGGGTATTCACATCTATGCGGACGATCCCATTGTCGTTTACTGTATTGTGCGGTACCATTGGACAAGCGATGGTTTCCTTGCGATACCAGTTTCATCGTTAGGGAAGGAATACATAGTTGCTGGCCATCCGGTCGATCCAATGTTCCGTGCGACTTGGAATTATAAACTTCCCAATACTTGTGGTATAGTTGCGGCTTACGACCAGACGAAAGTTCGCTTCACACTTGGGGGAAATTCATTGACAAAAACTGCTGGTGGTTTAAGACCCGGACAAACCGTTGAAAAAATCCTTAACAAAGGCGATGTTTTTATGGTTTCGACCGAGGGTGATGCATCGGATTTGACTGGAAGTAGGGTCGTAGCAACTAAACCCGTTGCTGTAGTAACTGGAAATATGTGTAATAACATTCCGGTTGGAAATCAATGGTGTGACTATACGGTTGAAATGGATTTGCCAACATTTACCTGGGGAACGGACTATCACATTCCCGATGTTGGAATTATACCGAAAAGAGCCTTCCCATCACTTCTTCGTATCTTCGCTAAGGAAAAAAACACTACTCTTTATAGAGACGGCAGGGAATTTGCTTACTTAAAAGGATTGAATGGAATGGAGGGGAATGGCTGGCTCGAAACCAGAATGAATCCTCAAATGGTTAAATTTCAACATTATCCTGTTGTCATTTCCGGTGATAAGCCAATCGGCGTAACATTATATAATCCCGGTGTTCAGGAAGATCAGTATGCAGGAAATTATGTGAATAGTGACCCCTTTGTAATGGTGATAACGCCTTTGCAACAATATCAAAAAGAAATCACATTTTGCACTCCTTGTACTTTCGGCGGGGATTGCTTCAGCGAAAATTATCTTGGAATTGTCTACCAAACCAATGAATTAGGTATGTGCCCCGACGATCTGGAATTTGCCGAGGTAAAAAGTGGTCAATTCGTTTGGAAAAAAGTTAATGTTAAGTTCCCCGGAGTTGATCCACTCTATGGATACGATGTTAATGGGAAAAAATACGCATATAAAGTCGTTTCTTTGCCACAGTCTGGCGTATTTAAGCTACGTTCGAAAACCCCATTTGCTGCTTATTCTTATGGATTTTCTGATTACGACTCCTACGGGTATCCGACATCGGCGGCTCTTGCAGACCTGGAGAAGCCAGACACATTGCCGCCCGACCCGAAATGGCGTGACTCTTGCGGCGTGATTTCCTTTGCGACTGTTACCGATATGCCCGACGACCCAACCATCCGAAGCAATATGGCGATGATTGTACTCCATCCATACCCCGAATCCTACAATGTTGATTTCAAATACACCGACTTCATTCCAGGCGAAGCTCGAACAGTGCCCTGGCGTTTGGAAGTAGTGGACAAGACGCAAGATGCACGCGCAGTTATTACATTTTCCGACCGTCGTGGCAACGACACAACGATAGTCATCGAATACAAAGCGGTGAAATTGACGATTCGTCCCTACTTTGCCGATTGGGGCTTGTTGAAGCAGAACAGTGGGCGAGTATCGAAAGAATTCTGGGTGATAAACGAGAACGAGCAAAGCGCTGCTCTTGTCACGAGTTTGCAATTGAAGAGCCGAAACCAATACTTTGAAATCGATATGTTAGGGCGTTCGCTTCCGTTCTGGCTTGGACCAAAGGATTCTGTGAAGATTCTTGTTTGGTTCGACCCAGTAGAGAACGGAACTTTTGCCGATTCGATAGGAGTGGGCGACACTTGCGTATTTGCATACAAGACGCGAGTGCAAGCCTCAGTTGGACAGCCGATTATTGAGGTAAGCGATATAAATTTTGGTTCAGTAACAGTTGGCAACACAGTTGCCCGCGAATTTGCGATACGCAATCCTGGGACAACAGATTTGCACATCTGGGGCTACACTGGACCGACGAACGCAATCGTATACAAGGCTACGACTTTACCACCAGTAGATGTAAACAATCGATTAGCGAATGAAATTGTAGTCAAGCCTGGACAAGAAGTTCGTTACACAGTGGAATTTACGCCAGATGCCGAGCGTGATTATCCCGACCAAATCATCTTTTTCAGCGATGCAGCCGAAAGAGACAGCATATGTGAGTTGTATGGAATTGGAATCAAGCCCGGCTTGGAAAGCAATTCATACAATTGGGGAAGGAAGCGAATCGACAGAGCAAGCCATCCAGCGGGACCATATCCAGTGCCAAGCGGTGATGTAATCAAGTTGCGTAACACTGGGACACAAGAAGTGCATATCAGCGGATTGATTGTTGTTGAAGACGTAAACGGAGACGCATTTGAGTTCGACCGAAATGTATTCAACAATTTGAAATTGCAACCGGGCGAGGAGACAGTAATCCCGGTGGTATTCCATCCGACAAAAGTTGGAGAACACAGGCTAAGATTGAAATTCCAGAACACAGCCAACAGCGAAGCAGAGACGATACTCGAAGGAATTGGAATAGTTGGGCAACTTGAAACGATAGATTTGACATTCGACCCGATGGTAATCTTCGACGATGCGAGCAAGCAAACCAAGACGATGTATATCGAGAACAAGTCGTATCAATGGGAAGATTCAGTTGTGATAACTGATTTGGTAGTAAATCCGGCGGGAGCGATAGCCGAGGACGGAACAAGTTATGGAACCGAAGGCTTTGGCTACGACAAGGCTGCGTTGGATTTGCCAGTTGTGTTGCAACCTGGCCAGAGGTTGTATCTGGATGCATACTTCGTAGCCCAGAAGGTACAGCCGACGAGCGCCACATTGACAACCGTAAGCGACGCGATTGCCGAGGTAACGAGTACCTGGAGCGGTTCGGGAATATCGCGAGGCATTCGTTCCACTGGTGGAAGCGCCAAGATATGCGTTGGCGACCGAGCCGAAATCACTTGTCGAATCGAGAATCCGGCGCAAGGCGAACTAACAGTGAACCGGTTGTACTTCAATGGTGATTTCGAAGGAATAGCATTTTTGAATCCAGCCGATGCGCTGGGCTTCAAGATACCAGCCGGAGGCAGTCGAGAAGTGAAGATAGTCTATCAACCGACGAAAGTCGAGAAGAAGCAAATCTGGTTGATGATAGAGAACAACACATTGGACAAGAATCCCGACAGTTGTGCCATAGATGTCGAGGCAGTACAATACAAAGGCACAGCAAGGTTGAATGTGGTTGCGCCGCAGATAGGACGAGCCTGGCCAGCACCGGGCGACAAGATACCCGTTTCGATAGAATTTTCGACAAGCGACAACTTGATACTTGCGCAAGTCAAAGAATTAGAAGTTACTGTGAAGTACAAGCCCGGCTTGTTGAAAGTCGACCAAGCCAGCATAGAAGTTGGTAGCATATTAGAAGGCAGATTCACAGTACAAGACTTAAAGATAGACGATGTGAAAGGCGAAATGACATTGAGATTAGTAGCGACAGGGACGAACATTTTGAACGGAAGCGGACAGATATTGCGATTCAAGTTCGATTCGTTCTTGCCGACGGCGGAAGTTGGTTCCGACTATTCGACGCTCGAAGTAAATGTCGAGGCGATGGGAACCCAATGCTTGCTTGTCGACGACATAGGAAGCGAAGTTAAGTTAGTGCCGACGTGCGTATACGATTTGCGCTGGATTGCAACGACTGCGAACCAATACTATTTGGGAGCGATAAGCCCGAACCCAGTGAAAAACGGAGCGATAGATGTCAACTTTGGCGTAGCGTTCGATGGATGGACAGAGATAGTGATAATCAACACCAAGGGCGAAGTTGTGAAGCGAGTAACGACGGGACAGATGCGAGCGGGCGACTACACAGTGCGAGTGGACGTTAACGATTTGCCGAACGGAATGTACATCATCACAATGGCAAGCGAACACTTCCGCCAAAAACAAGAATTCGTGATTACGAGATAGAAAAAGGTTAGAAAGCAAAAAGGGTCGAGCACAGCTCGACCCTTTCTTTTATGATAAAAATAATTAGGCTTGTTCTTTTTCGGGTATATTTTTCAAAACTTCCAGAAGGAAATTCCAAATGTTTTTGACTGAAGAAATCTGTACTCTTTCAGCGGGAGAGTGAACATCCTTCAAATTTGGACCAAAGGAAATCATATCCATACCTGGATACTTTTCGCCAATCAAGCCACATTCCAACCCGGCGTGAATAACTTCAATCTTTGGTGCAACACCAAACATTTTTGTATATGTTTCCTTTGCTATCTCGAGTATCGGAGAATTAATGTTCGGTTGCCAACTGGGATAGCCCTCGCCTTGTTTTGGTAAAGCCCCAGCAAGTTCGAAACCAATTTTGACTTGGTTAGAAATATCAAACTTTTCAGTTTCCACAGAACTTCGCTGGCTTGTCAGAACGAAGATTTCGTTTGGATTTGTTTTGATAACGGCAAGATTTGTGGATGTTTGAACCAATCCTTTCACATCGGGGCTAAAGCGAATAACTCCGTGCGGAAGCACATACAAAGCATTCAAAAGTTTCTTTTGGGTCTCACGGGAAAGCACGAAATCGGGCAATTCGACTTTTTCGTAAATCAATTCAATATTTGGTTCTTTGGATTTCCATTCTGTCGAAAGAATATGTCGAAACTCGTCTGCAAAGGAATGGAATTTTATTTCATTCTTTTGATTAAATGTAATTGTAGCAAAGGCTTCCCGTGGAATTGCATTATGAGCATTTCCACCGTCGAAACTTGACAATCGAAAATCTATCTTTTTCCAAAGCAACCAAAGGAAACGATTAAGCAATTTGATAGCATTTCCCCTTCCGTCGTTAATTTCAAGTCCAGAATGTCCCCCCATCAAGCCTTTTAAAGAAATTTTGTATGCAATGTGATTGGAGGGAACTGGTTCGCTTTCGTAGTAGAAACTTCCCGAAGTATTTATTCCCCCAGCACAACCAATAATAAAAACGCCCTCTTCTTCCGAGTCGAGGTTAATCAATATTTTGTTTTCCAACAAATCCTGTCCGAGTTGTTGAGCACCAGTAAGCCCAGTTTCTTCGTCAAGAGTTAGAAGAACTTCAACATCTGGGTGGGCAATATCTTTCGAAGCAAGGACTGCAAGCCCCATTGCAACGCCAATTCCATTGTCGGCGCCCAAAGTGGTTCCTTGGGCTTTAACCCAATCGCCATCGACATAGGGTTTGATTGGGTCGTTCAAAAAGTCGTGTTCGACGTCGGCATTTTTTTCGCAAACCATATCGAGGTGACCTTGAATAACAACTCCTTTGCGGTTCTCCATTCCTGGAGTTGCTGGTTTTTTTATTACTACATTGCCAAGTTTGTCCTGGCGATATTCTAAACCGTGCTTGCGAGCGAAATCAATTACATAGGCTACGATTTTCTCCTCTCGTTTCGAGGGACGAGGAATTTGGGTTATCTCTTCGAAAATATCCCAAACAATTTTTGGTTCTAAATTTCCAAGAATGTTCCCCATACTAATCTCCTTTCTTTAATTCTAAAAAATTAATAAATCCTGCTTTGTAAAGTTGTGTCAAAAAAAGTAAAACTCTTTCGGTTGCTGGCTCGACAGTCTCGCCAAATTTTGCAACCATTATTTCAATTAGTTTTGCTACACTTGTTTTTCCATCTATTTGTAGCCAAAGATAACTTCCCAACTCATCCAAATTTGCTCTAATAAATGGATTTTTCATTTTTGGTAAAATATATTTCCTTGCGAATTTATTAGTGAATCGAGGGACAAGAACATCGACAAGGTTTTCTGTTCGAAACTCGTATTCATAGTTTCTAAATGGATGCATTTCTAAGTAATTCAAATTCTTTTTCTTCTTTAAAATATCCATAAGTTACAAAGATAAGACCTTTTGTTTAGATGTTAAAATTTCTTTGTAAGCCTTTTGAATTTCTGGAAATGGAGAGAGCACACGTTCTAGTACACCCTTGCATTTCGAAAGCATAATTCCATAATTAGTAATCGGAATTCCTTGCTCTCTGGCTTTAGCAATTCGAACAAGTTTCTCTCGCCTTGTCAACATACACGACCCACAGTGAATTATCAACTTGTACTTTTTCAAGTCAGCGGGAAAATCCCGACCCACGCTCACTTCGAAGTTCAAGCGTTTCCCTAAATATTCTTGCAACCATCGAGGAATTTTTACTCGACCAATGTCGTCCTGCAAAGGATGGTGGCTACAAGCCTCTGCAATTAATACATTGTCGCCCTCTTCGAGGAAATCGGCGTATGCCGAGCCAATTACCTCTGTCATCAAATCACCTTTGAAACGGCAAAAGAGTATCGAAAAAGTGGTACATTTCACGTCCACTGGTGTTTCGGCAACCATCTTGTGTACAACTTGTGAATCGCAGACCACAAGGTCGGGTTTCCTTCCAAGTGCCTCCAAATAGTGCTTATATTCTGTATCTTTTACAACGAGTACAGCGCAATCATTGTCCAACACATCGCGTATCGCTTGTACCTGGGGTAGGATTAGTCTGCCCTTAGGTGCTTCGCTATCGATTGGAACAATGAAGACAACCAGCGCATTTTTTGGCAACAAATCACCAAGCAATGATATCTCTTTGTCATTAATGTTTTCGCTAACTTTGAAAAGCAATTTTTTGAATTCTTCCAATATCTTGTTGTAACTGGATTTATCAATGGTTGAAACAAGAAGAATATTTTCTGTGTATTCTTTAATCTTAGTTATAAAATCATCTTTGGGCGTTGCCAAATCGATTTTGTTCACAACAACAATGAGCGGAAGATTTTGTTTCTTCGCAGTTTCTGCAATGTTTTTTTCAAATTCAGTCCAAATATTTGTTTCGACAATTAGGACAACAACATCTGCTCGTTCAAATATTTTTTGAGTTCGTTGGATGCGTTTCTCAGCAAGTATGGATTGGTCGTCGACACCACCCGTGTCCAAGAAGTTCACTGGTCCAAAAGGAAGTAGTTCGATTGGCTTTTCTACGATGTCAGTGGTTGTACCGGGAATTGGAGAAACAATTGCAACATCTTGATTTGTAACAAAATTAAGGAAACTGGACTTCCCTACGTTTGTTCTTCCCACAAGGGCAATTTGCAATCTTAAACCTTTTGGTGTACTCTGCATTGCATTCACCGGACTTAAATCAAAGAACAGAAACGAAACATTGAAACAATTAATTTAATTCTGTTTTTCTGCTTTAAAATTATACCTAACGTACGATGTCTTAACGAAATCAAAATTTTGGGGAAAGAGAATAATTCTCTGGCATTAATTTTGACACTGTTGAATTTTTTTAACACAATGAAATTTATTAAATTGTAAATCTTAGAACGGAAAAGAAAATGTTTTTTAGAAAAATATACATATTGCTTTATGTTCTTTTGGCAACGGCGGTGGGGACATCGTTGCTCCGTTCGCAAGGACCAGTTCTGATTTTCAACGAGTATACTTCGAGCGATACTGTGGATATGGGGATGTGTATTGTTGGCGACTCGCTGGAAACAGTATTTAACATTGCTAATTACAGCGGACGTGTTCTAAAAATTGGAGGAAACGACTACACATTTCTAATCGGGCGAGCAATTGACGACCCAAACAACCTCGACTTCTTCGAATTTTTTGGTCCAAGGGATTTGCCCCGCACCATTGATACCAACGCAAATTCTTTATTAACAATCAAATACATACCATTTACTCCTTCGATTCAATTCCCGCCCGGAAAGAAAGTTGTTAAACTTTGGCTTGGGCTTTTCGACCCAAAAAAGAACGACCCCCCAGCCTCATTGAACGACATTGTCCAAGGGCGTGAATTTATACTCATCGCAAGGAAAAGCACCGAAGAACTCGACGTCTATGAAACAGAGATAAATTTCGACTCTGTTTGGGTTCAGCCACGCGATACTATTGTCCGTTACTTAACAATTCAAAATAACACCCCGAAACTGTTGAAGGTCGATAGCATTATTTTCCTTCGCTCATTAAATGCCGAGATTCGTATGGACCGTAAGCCGACTCCCATTACGCTTTCGGAATACCGCTCTGGGGACGAAAAGCAAGTCTGGCGTATTACATACTATCCGAACAATCTTGGCAAAGACACTGCAATTCTTCGATTTCAATACCATTCACCAACCAATCCCGATTCTGTGAAATTCATTCAAACAGTGATTCGTGGTGTTGGTGTTACGCAAAAGATAAGTCTTCAAGAAGTCAAAAATGCAGACCTTATTGACAATTTTATTGATTTGGGTTCAGTTCCAATCGATACAGCAAAAGAGGTCAAAATATACATTAAGAATACTGGCAATCTTCCCTTTGGCGTTTTGAAGCAAGAAATTTTGAATTACTTCAATAACTCCCCTTCAACTGGTTTCAAGTTTTTGGATACACTTGATACCCAGCGGAAAATTCTTCCAACACAAATAGATTCATTTACAGTAGTTTTCACTCCTACGCAACGCGACACTTTTCTTGCAAGAATAAGGCTTACCAGCGATATTGTTCAGCGTCGCGTAGTTGGCTATCCAGACAGTGCCAAGGAAATAGTTTTCAACATTCGAGGCGTTGGGCTTGCACCCAAACTTACGGCTGAAACCGAGTTCGTAGATTTTGGGAACATTATCATAAATCAAGCAGAAGGTTGCCCAGCAATTCGCGACACATCGATTCGCATTTCTAATGCTGGAAATTTCGTTGTCCAGGTCCAAAATGCCAAAATCGAGCCTCCCTATCCGCAAACTCCTTTCAAAATTTTGGAAGAAAATTTTGAAATCCCAGCTTTCTCAAATAAACTTCTTAAAATCATATTCGACTCTACTGCAAAAGATGTTGGGCTATACGAAGCCACTTTGATTTTGACTTCAAGTTTTTCCAAAATACGCGATACATTAAAAATTAAACTGAGAGCAAACGGTGTATTGCCCGACCCCGTTAAATTATCTTTCCCCGAAAATTTGCGTTTTAAACCGGGCACGGTTCTTTCAGTCCCAATATTGGTTCAAAAGGAAAAAATTACACGTGTAAAAGAGTATCAAGATACGATTCAATACAATCCAAACCTCCTTCGATTTAGAAGTGTTGGAATTGGCGGAACTGCGTCGCAACGCGTTTCGACGACCAACATCCGCGAAGAGCAACCAGGCGTTCTTTCTGTTTTTGTTTCTACAAAATGGAACGAGTTCTTTTTGCCCTCGGATACTTTGTTGATTTTAAATTTCGACACATATCTTGGCGAAGCGATAGAGTCTCCGATTTCATTTCTTTCACCAAGGTTTGGTGATGGAATTTGCTCGCGGGCATTGACGCCAATTGTCCAATCGAGTTCTGTACAAATTGATTCGCTTTGCGGTTTGGCATACAAACTTTTCGACGGGCAAAGGGGCTTTTTCAATCTGGGTATGCCTAATCCAAACCCAGTGGAAAGAATCTTGAATTTCGAATTCGAAGTCGCTTTTGAAACCCCAACCAAAATTGTTCTATTCGATTCTTATGGCAATATCGTTGAAAGTTTGTTCGATGAGCCATTTAAACCTGGCATTTACCGCGTCGAAAAAGATTTGTCGAAACTTCCCACTGGTGTGTATTTCATTCAAATGACAGCGGGCATTTTCACCAAAGTTCAACATTTTGTGAAAACGGAATGAAACGACTTGTTTTGACATTGCTTTTGATTGTTTTGCCCCTTGGCTCTCTCTTCTCACAAGGGTTTGAATGGGAAATTTCGCCTCGTATGCCATTTTCAATACCTAAACTATATTTTGGAATTTTGGGAAGTTATACCAGAAACTCCTTGAATGGCTCTCTTACGCTTTACGAAAACTATTTTTCCTGTGCAAAGTTTACTTCTGGCGGTGGAAATTCCAATTCTTTTGGTTTGAAAATAGAATATTGGAAAACACACAATCTTGCCTTCAATGCAAGTTTCAATTTTCAAGCAAACAAAGGAAGTTTCGTTGCCGCGGGCGATTCTTTTCCAATACAAATCAAAGGAATTCCAAAGATTGTCAAGGTTGAAAATGAACTTGCAATGGATTATAAATACTTAGTCGCGGACTTTGGGGCAAAATATCGGTTGGGTTCAACCCACTTATTCATTGGCGGTAACCTTGAGTTTGGTTTAAAGTTGGTTACAGAATATGAATTATTTGAAAAAGTTAAATCGCCCCCAGAATACCATTTTATCGATAACACCCAGAGGAGGAAAATTGTCGATGGTAGACTTTCGGACTTGTCTATTGTGGTCGTAAACCCAAAAATTGCATTCGGTTACGATGCAACCTTGTTCCCCGGTGTTTATGCAAGTCCAAGTATCGCAGTTCAAATTCCTTTGTTCAATTATTCTCGACAGGAGAACTTGAAACTTTTTTCTTTGCAATTGAGTATCTCTATTTTGCGTGGGATTCGTTAAATGTATAACATATATCAACTTTTGGTTTCGCCAGAAACGAAGGAACCACTTTATTTTAACAAAACCAACGAGTTGCTGATATGCAATGATGGAGAATATCAAATTGTCGAGGGAATACCAATACTGCTACCCAAAGATAAACCCAAATACCTCGTTCATTATCAAAGAGATGCGGAAGTTTTCGACTATTTCGAACAGCGATACAAAGAAACTGAACACGAAGAACGAAGAGTGTACCAATACGTTCTTTCCAGAATTCCGCCAAGAGCCAAAGTTATTGCTGATGTTGGGTGTGGAAATGGCTGGCTTTCTCGCTGTTTGCTTGCCCTCGACAGAGTTGTGATTTCCATCGATGTTGCATTCAATAATGTTTTGAAAGTGTTAAAATTGGCGCCGGACGAAAATCACTTCGGGATTGTCGCCGATGGCTATTTTCTACCTTTTAAAGATGGAAGTTTCGACTGTATGGTTGCCTCCGAAGTTATCGAACATTTGGAAAAACCAGAGGATTTCCTCGAA
This sequence comes from Candidatus Kapaibacterium sp., assembly GCA_013414795.1. Classification (GTDB taxonomy): domain Bacteria; phylum Bacteroidota; class Ignavibacteria; order Kapaibacteriales; family UBA2268; genus Naka2016. Next base: position 275,178 of record CP058732.1, on the reverse strand, counting down.
GAACTCATTAGAGCGACGAAATCTGGCGGAACAATTATTCTTACAACTCCCTACAAGGAGAAAATTCGATACTCGCTTTGTATTCATTGTAACCAACCTACGCCCTGGAATGCCCATTTAAATTCTTTCGATGAGCATAAACTCGACAAGATGTTGGCTAAGTTTGGAAATGGAATTCATTGGAGATTTTTCAAATTTGGTAACTCTTTGATTCAGTATTTACGATTGTATCGAATTTTAAGTATTTTGCCTTTTCGGATTTGGAAACTGTTCGATGGATTTCTAAATCTTTTTTTCAAACCCAAGCATATTCTTATTGAAATAAAAAAGGGGTAGAAGTGGAAGGATTTGTCAAGAAAGAAGTTCAAAACAGCATTGGAATTATTACTTTCTACCATCCAAAAGGGAATTCTTTGCCAGGGTATTTGCTTAACGAACTTGAAAATGCGGTAGTCGAGTTATCGAGCGAGGAAAACGCAAAGGTTATACTTTTGAAGAGTGAGGGCGAGGGAGCGTTCTGTGCCGGTGCCTCTTTCGATGAACTTGTTTCGCTGAAAAATTTCGATTCGGCAAAGGAATTTTTTTCTGGGTTTGGCAAAGTGATTAACGCAATTCGAAAGTCGACGAAATTTGTCGTCTGCCGTGTACAAGGTAAAATTGTGGGCGGAGGGCTCGGGTTGGTTTCATCTTGCGATTATGTGGTTGCAGTTCGCACCGCTTCTGCTCGTTTAAGTGAGTTTTCGATAGCAATCGGTCCGTTTGTCATAAGCCGCGCCGTAGAAAGGAAGATTGGGAAGTCTGCTTTTATGCAGATGACGATAGATACCGAGTGGTACGATGCAGAATGGTGTTGTTCAAAAGGGCTATTCAATCGTCTTTTCGAAACAATAGAAGAGATGGACGCTTTTTTGGATAAGTTTTTGCAGACTCTTGCAAAAAGAAGTTCCAAAACCCAAACGGAATTGAAAAGATTATTCTGGGAAGGCACTGAAGATTGGGACCAACTACTCGAGAAGAAAGCAGAAATCACAGCCACACTTGCGTTGGACAAAACAGCCCAAGATGTCATAAAATCATTAATTCAGAAAAGATAAGGAATAGTGTAATTTTTAATTAAATCTTAGTTGTTCAATTTGTTCATAATCAATGAATAGACTTTTTTCTGGCTTTAAAAATAATAAATTTTGCTAAGTCAGAAGATTATAAATAATTTTTCCCCCAAGACACAACTGTTTTATCTTTAATAACTTATTTTGTAATTAAAAAATTAATCATAACAAAAAAATTTTATTTAATTCTTAAATTTTTGAATTAAATTTATTAAGTTAAAATTTTTAAGATATTAAACTTAAAAATTTTTAAAAGAAAGGAGGAATTTTGAAGAAATTAAAGCATTTCCGGCTTAATCAAGAATTAAAATCAAAAACTTGTCGATTTCATAAAAGGAACTTCTCTTTTTCAGATTTCAAGCAATTTATAATATTTTGGGATAAAATTTGTTTAAAAATGAGTTGCAAGAAAATATCGATTAAAGTTCTATTTTCAATTAACCCATCTATTTGTTTCACAAACAATATGGAGTAATTATGAAATTCCTATCAAATACTTCTGCACTCTGGACCCGAAGCGTCCAGCAGAGGTTGCGAACAGCATTACTGCGGCTCGTTTTTCTTTCGGTGCCACTGCTGATTGGTTTACTTATGGCGAGTGGCTGGATGCTGCCGCTTGCAGCACAAAGCAGCAACATCGCCGAAGCCTCCGATTCGCTGACGGGCTTCTGGCTAAAGAAGGTCGTCAGCAACACGCAGATCCCTTCGGGGGTGACGTTCTCGTACACGATTTACTTTTCCTTCCCCGCTGGAACGCAGAATGTGACGATCAGTGATGTCTTGCCACCGGCTTTGGTTTTTCAGAGTCTCCAAGTGACCAGCGCGTGCCCTCCAACAAGCACCAACACACCACCGCCTGGTTCCAATGGGACAGTTTCGGTCAGCTGGGGAGCGCTTCCCAACGGATGCTCCGGCTCGATGACGATCGTAGTGTCGTTCCCTAACGGCACGACCTGCAACGGTACATCAGCGCGCAACCGCGCCTGTTTATGGGGAACGGTGATTATCAATGGGCAACCGATTTCCCGGGAGTTCTGTACACCCTACGTCACAACGACCGCACAAGCAGCAAGTACCTGGAGCATCCAAAAGCAGTTGCTCGGTTCGACGTACGTCGGCGGGAATTGCCCGCGTGCGTTCCCCGGTGATACGGCAACATACCTGATCTGCGTGACCAACAACCCCGGGCAATGGGGCTGGAATGCAGGGCAGCTCAACCTGGTAAACGGTGTAGTAACAGACGCTCTGCCCACTGGGGCACAGTTTATAAGCGCCTCTTGTCCTGTGAGTGTGAGCGGACAGACGATTACCTGGAACGTGGGAAATCTCTCTGGAACACAGCCATACAATACGCAGTGCTGCACGCTGAAGGTGTACTATCCTCTGACGGCGTTTCCTGCCAATTCGCAAGTTACCAACACAGTTACGCTGAGCGGACAGAGCGGTAGCGCGCAGAATCCGTGCGGACAGATTCAGGAGTCGAGTACACTGTGTTGGCAAAAAGTAGCTCTACCGCCTGGAGGTCCATCTGCGCAGCTCTGGAAATGGGTTTCCACTAACGGGCAACCTGGCTGCAGCGGCTATTACGGAATCCAGATTTGCAACAATGGGCAGACCCCCATTACTTCGGCAACCATCACCGATACCTTGCCCAGTGGTGTATCGTTTACGAGTTTCGGCTATACACATCCGGGCTTGACAGTGAGCCAAAGTGGAGGTGTGATCACCGCAACACTCAACAGTGCCCTCCAACCCGGTCAGTGCCGCTGGTTCTACGTCAATTTCACCGTCTCGCAGACGGCAACACCCAATAGCATCATTACCAACTGCGCCTGGGCACAAATTCCAGGATTGGCACCCTTGCAGTCCTGCGCATCCTTTATGGTCCAAGCCCCTGCGCCGACCGCCTGCATCGGCAAGGAAATTTGCTCACCCCAGGCATCGTACTCCCCGGGGCAAATCGTGCGGGTGCGCTTCCGTCTGCAGAACATCGGCGGGCAGCCCATCAATGGAGCAACGCTGGTGGATAACCTCCATCCGAGTTTGCAGTACGTTGGCAATCCGAACTTTTACACCAGCAACCAGTGGAACACGCCATGTAACCCCTCCTCAGGCACCAGCCCCTGGACTCCAGCACCGACGCTCACGGTGAGTGGGCAAACCATCACGGTCAGCAACATCTCCATCCCGGCAACATGCCAGAATCTCTTCTGGAGCGGTTGCGGCTACTATGGCAATGCGGGTGTGCCCTTCTACTGGATTGAGTTCGACGCGAAGATTACAGACACTGCCGCTCTCGGCAACATCCCGAACAACTACACACTCTCTGGAGGCGGTTTGCCGCAGCCGGTTACCTCGAACACCGTGTATTTGCTGGTGACTGGAACAACTGGCTTTACGCTCGAAAAACAGGTTGCCAGCGACACCACCAACTGGCAATCCTCGCTGACGGCGAGCGCCGGTGCGACGGTCAATTACCGTCTGCGGATGAACCTCACAGGTACTGCGCCTCTGCGCTATGCTACCTTCGTAGATTTGCTTCCGATGGACAACGGTTCGAGCGATGGTAAAATCCTCCAAGCCTGCGCCCCACGCGGAAGTCAATACAGCGCGACGTACCAGAGCACACTGCTGAGTCCGCCTGCGAGCACTGCATACAACAACCCAGCAACGACGCTTGCCAGCGCGAACGCAATTAGTACCGCCATCGGTGCGCCTTCACTGTTCCCGACCTCCTGCGGTGCAGCTGGTAGTTGGAGCAGTGGCATCGCAGCTGGGAATAAGAATCTCGGATTCGTCTTCGGCACAGTCGGGGCAAGCTCGCAACCGACGGTGGTATTCGCTGCGAAGCTGGACGCCCAAGCACAGCCGGGGCAGATTGCGTGCAATACCTTCGCTGCCGGCGGAGCGGTCCGACACTTGCTCAATAGCAGCACGATTCAAGACGTGGCGATTGGGGCGCTGGAATCTGCTCCTGTCTGCGTCTCTATTGACTCCTCGGCACGCTGCTACGGCGTGCAGCCTGTCGGCACGCCAACGCCGATTGGCTTTGTCTCAACACCGAAAGGCGATGGGTGCAAGTATCAGTGGACGGTTTCGATCAACAACCCCGGTCCGGCAACCCAAGGGTGTGTGAGTTCACCGCAGGGGCAGGTTACGCCGAGCAGCTTTGCCATCCCAACGGGGACCTCAACGCTGACGCTGACATTTGTGGACGTGCCGCCGCAGGATAATTTGGCGTGCCTTGTCTTCGGTACCCTGGACGCAACCGGCGCCTGCACGCCATGCGATACACTCTGCGCGGATCTGCCGCCGTGCCCGCAGCAGGACAGCTGCTGCCCACGCTTTGACCGCGTTGAGATTAAGTGCAAAGAGCGAGACAGCACAGGGAACATAATTTACCAACTCTGCGCAAGTGGGACTTTGCCGTGCAAAGCGTCCATCGTGCTGAGCAGCCCAGATGGGAGCTTTTCGCCGACGGCGTTCTCTGCTGGTCCGGGTGCATTCACGATATGCACCGACTTCACTGATCTGCCCCCAGCTGCAACGGGTGTGATAACGGTGCACTACGCTGTGGTCAGTCAGGGAATTGTGCTTTGCCGCGATTCCGCACTGCTCAAGCTACCCCAGTGCCCACCGGCGCCGCGTAACTGCTGTGACCTCTGGCAGCGCGGGTTGCAAACGCAGGTGAAGTGGCACCAAAACGGGGCAGTCACCATTACGGGCCTTGCCACGGCATCGGCTCCGATTTCGAGCTTCAAAGCGGCAATCGTCAGTGCGCAAATCAAACGCTGGTGTCCGATCGTTCCTCCGCTCCCAAGCTCATGGCAGCGCATCTACGGCGACATCACCGGCGGATGGCTCATCCCGTCGCCTGGAGTAGGTGTGATGCTAACGCCCTACTCACGCCAGATCACGTGGGAAGGTCCTACTCCAGATAGCTGTAAGAATTGGGCACAGATGCCAGCAAGCTTTGCCTTGAACTTGCTCTTCCCAGCACCAAGTGGTGGCTATAAATGCCTTGATTCGCTCTGCTTCACGGTGCGCTACACATTCACCGATTGCGAGTGCCGCACGTGCGATACGCTCATCACGTACTGCGTGGTGCGGAAGAAGAAATTCCCGCCCTTCCCGTGGTTCGATCTTGCTGTCCGACGTGTTGCTGGGAATATTCTGATCCTTGATGTCCCCGGCACCAGCGTAGTGAGCGAAGACGGGACGGAACGTGCACAGCTGACAATGCTTGAGCTTCCCATCACAGTAGACGACATTAGCGTGTCACCCCCGGCAGCAGCAAAGCTCACCGAAGATGGTAGACCCACCATCTTCTACACTGGTGAAGAGAGAGCGCCCGTACGGATCAGCCTAAGTGCTCGGGAAATTGATGCACTCAGTCGGCTTGCGCTGCGCTGGACGTGGGACGAAACCGACGCTACGGGGGCAACACAGAGCGTGAGCGAGGAGCAGGAAATCCTCATTCCTCCGTACGTTGCGGATCGTCCTGATCCGACGGGGCAGCTTGTCCAGGACCGCGAGAGTATGCCGCCGCACGTGCGCACCTTTGCCATGGCGTTCATCAACGGTCCGGTAGCAGCCAATCAGGTTGAGGTCGAGCTCACCGCTCTTCCACAACCCGATGGAACTGTGCCGCAGATTATCGCCATCGGTCCGGTGGATGCGCCGCAGATCACCATCCGGTGCACGAGCAGCCCGCCGATACGCTGCAGGTACCACATCGAAGGTCCGCTGGGACCGGGTGAAGTGCTCCGTGCGCTCTTTGTGACTGTTGCTGGCTCCAAGCGCGGCGGACTCGATGCCGTCGAGGTGGAATACCGCCTCCGTGATGGGGAAACAGGAGCCGAGATCGGCAAAGGGCGCGTAATTCTCGAAGGCGCTGTCTCCGGTATCGAGCCTGGAGATGAGGAACCACCACAGCTGCGAGGGATTGAGATTGGCTCGATTATCCCAAATCCGGCACATGAGTCGGTGACCGTCGCAGTGCAGGCTGCACAACCGACCGGCAACGTGACGCTCGAGCTGGTGGACGCTCTCGGGCGACCGGTGGCGCACGTGCTGTCGAACGTCACACTTCCGGCAGGCACTACAGCCGTGCCCGTTGATGTCAGCCAGCTTCCGAGCGGTGCGTACATGCTCGTTCTGCGCAGCTCTGCCGGCGTTGCGGCTAAGAAACTGGTCGTGACGCGGTAAGACGCAGCGGTATCGCTGACCACAAGCCCACGCGGCTCCTCAGATGTCGGGGAGCCGCTTCTATTTTTGTTTGGTTATCTTTTGAGCTTAAAGATATACAAAATTTGAAGGGTTCTAATTGTAAATGCACTTGCCCAACTTTATGTTTCACAATTTGCTCTTCAGTTAATCCCTTAGGATGGACTGATGTTGACATCTATGAATGCGAAATACGGTAAAAATACTATCCTCTTGCATTTTTAATTTTTTTTGGTTATTTTTGTAATTTGATACTTGGCAAATCGAAATGATTTGGTTTAGGAACATATCTGCTCGAATTCCTTTAACGCAATGGGGAAGTGTGTATTTTGAACATCAAGCCTGTCTTTTTGTAACTCCTTTGGTTGCAATGACTTACACGGGGGGTACAGAACATTGCTACGATTCGATAGATTCTGTTCGCATTTCGTTCCACCATTGTTCCCTCTGCCGTGGAACGCCTAAGGGAAAAGTTTTTGCTGGTACGTTGGATCGAGGGACAATCAAAGGACATCATCGAAAATACACAATTGTTAAAACTTCGTCTAAAAATTTTAAATTATTTCCTAATTAATTTTGTTTAATAACTATAAGGTGTTGTTATGAAAAAAATTTCTTCATATAAAACAATCATAATTATATCTTGGTTATTCTGGGGAATTATTGTATCTTGTCAAAATAATAAAATAATTGATCCGATTTTGTCAAAATCAAATACGGTAATTAATTACGACGATACAACTATTTTGAACCTTGCAGGTTATTATCATAATCTTATTCTTGATTCTCTTATCCAATTGCAATCCACAATACCCGTCAGTATACTTGATTCATTAATCAGTGACAAATAATGGATATACCAAAATCTATTTCTTAAAAGCTATCAAGTAATCAGTGGATTTATGGAGTTCCAAGAGGTAGAAATTGACACTGGTGGTGGATATAATTTTGTGGTTAATTTTATTGATTTGTTAACCGACACCACAGAAAATTTTGAAGTAGGCCTTGAGGCTTTTTTGCAAATGTATTGTCAAAATGATACACTTGTTAATCTTACCAAGACATTACTTATTCTATGCGGAAAGGAGGATTATCAAACTCGAATAGACTCCTTATTAAATGTGGTTACGACTAGTGGGTATTCGAGTTATATCAAAAATGTTATTCGAATTGGGGTAAGCATTGCAAAAGGTTCAATTGATTATTGGAGAAATTATTATTCGGTAGGAATTGTTTATAAAAGGAAGGGAGTTGGAAATAAAATCTTAGCAGCTCAAATAGCGGCTTATGCGGCGGTAGATTTGCTCGGAGGAATTGGAACAGCAGCAATTAGTTATATAGGTGGTGAAAGGAATGGATGGAAGTTGCTCGGAGAAGCAGTTATTGGAGGAGCAGTAACAAGTGCTTGTGCCTTCTTGCCAAGCGCAAAGGGGGTAGAATTTCTTGGAAAAATTGGGAAATGGTTCCAACGTTAGGTATAGTGTATTTCTCTATAAAGGAGTTTGCATATGAAGTGTTCATTTTTGGTGTTTCTTTTGCTTGAGGCTGTTTTAATGATTTCATCGACAATAATACTTTATAAAGTTTCATCATTATTGTATCCGAAGTTATGGAAAGAATTGAAGTCTAACCCAAACGATAAGCAAATTTTAAAGAAGTTTAATATTATTCGTTTTACTGTACCAATTTTAGGTGTTCTTGTTGGAGCATTTTTAGCACAGTTAATATGTAAAAAGTTTGGGATTAATTGAACAAGAGGAATGAAAAATATGTATTGAGTTAGGTTGATACAATTCGAATTAAATCTAAAATTGTAAATATATTGGTGTTTACAATGCAAAAGTAACTAATTTTTATTAACATTATGCATCGTATTTTGATGTTGTATTGGTGGAATTTATGGTGCGGCGAGTTCGTATCTCGGAGGTGAAAGAAATGGATGGAAGTTGCTGGGTCAGGCTATTATTGGTGCATCTGCTGGTAGCTTATGGTTTATTTTACGGCGAGCAGGGGTTTTAAATTATTGGAACAAACCGGTAAATGGTTAGAAAAATGGGGTTAGTGTATTATCTAAATGTGGTAGATGTCTATGAATTGTACATTGGTTTTACTCCAGATGATTTTGATAATTCTTATTTGTTTAACATTATTTTTCTCAACTTGTCCAGTTTTCTACCCGAACTTATAGAAAGAATGGAAAGTTAATCCAAAAACAAAAAGGTCTCGAAAAAGATCAGTATTTTTTCAATAGTGATATCGGCTATTGCAGTAATTGTTGGAAATTTTTTGGCTAAAATTGTTTGTAACTAGCAACATTGTAAGTACTTTTGAAACTGCTCATTCATTATTTTTAAACAGAATCATTGAGCCACGAAAATACGTAAAATTAAAAAGAATCTGATATTTCATATAATTTGAAAATTATCCTTTTTGTGGCATTAACTCAGTTTCGAATCAAAGAGGGGAAGTTTTCCCCTCTCACATATTTCTATTTTTTTTCTTATTTTGTTATTTGACACATTGAAAACGAAATGTTTTAATTTGGGAAAAAAGATGTTCTGAACCGCTTACCGATGGTAGGAAGTCCGCTTTTTGAACTCGAACCCTACGCTGTTATAACAAATTGGATTACAATGACTTACATAGGGGAGGACGAAACTTTGCTACAATTCGATAGATTTGGCTCGCATTCCGTATCACTATTGTTCAAGTTGTCGTGGACCACCGATAAGAAAAAGTTTCTTTTAAATTAATTTTTGCCTGGTGTTCTGAAAGTGGGGAATTCGCCAAAAAAGTTTTTTAATTAATTTTGGAGGTAATATGAAAACAACAAATAAAATTTTGTTCATTTTTATTTTAAGATATGTTCATTTATTAAAGGTTGTAAAATGAAAAATAAATTTTATTTCCTGTTTTTTTTAATTCTTGTTTTAATTTTATCCGGTTCAGAAGGGCTCTTCTGCTGGAAGAGATTGTACAATCCAATTTTCGCTGGTAGTTTACTTTCATATTTTGCTCATTACACCTATGATTCAGTCAATCAATCTAAACCAGATCTTGTATTTGCAGGACAAGATAGTCTTCAAAAATACTTCTATTTGCCATTAAAAGACCTGATAACACAAAGTAGATATTCCATTAAGCATTTTTTTCAGAAAATTATAAAGAGAAAAACAATATTTGGTTGCCCTTATTTTGGTATTTATCACCCTCAAATTATATCCTATTTTCCAATATCAGATGATCGTTTTGTCTATGACTATTCAATTCTTTACTATCTTTGGGAGCCTTGGTTGTTGTGTTCACCTCTTAAGATACAAACATTTGTTGAATCCTTCTTTGCAACTTCTGGTGGGGAAATAATTACAATTGATTCATTATCTGACACTTACAGAACTTCAAAACTTGATAACACTATTGTTCCTTCAAACTACCATAGAATAAACCCCGTTATTTGGGAGAATCCAACTGACCCCAATTTGTTTTATTATCTATCTTATGATAAAATTTACGGAAGCAACTTTAAGTTTATTTTAAAAACATTTAAAATTAATCCAAATGATATCCAGCTTGTAGAAACAAAAACCATAGAAGATGGTTTTGATGATACATTAAAGAATCCAGAGGTTATCAACTTTTCTATTGTCCCACATCAAAATGGAAAAGATTTTTGGATTGTGCTTTATACAGTCCACAGTGATTATACCCCTAAGAATTTCCTTGTAGAAGCTTATGGCAATATTAGAACTTATCTTTTAAAAAATGATAATGGTGAGTTTACGCTGGTTAATCAGCCTGTTTATTCAAAAAGTTTCCTTTTTGATAGCACTTTATTGCTATTTAATCCAACCCAAAAAGATTATTACCCTATATCAATAGGGTTCAAACATTATCCATTAGTCTTTTCTCCGGATTATAAGTTGATAGCAATATATCCAGGGTTCATTTATCTCTACCCATTTGAAATGAACAAATCTTCATTTAAATCTTATATATTTATTTTTAAATTCGATAATTTAACAGGAGAATTTTATCCCTTAAATACCGACCTTACTTTGGAACAAAGTAAAATTTATACCATAAGCCCTAAACAATTTAAATATCCTACTGAATTTGAAGAAAGTCATACACGCCCCACGGATAATTGGTGTCCTTGGTATGAGGATTGGATTTTTAATTATAATTTAGGACACTTTATGTTCTCATTCGATTCTAAGAAATTATTTTTTGGCCGATATTGCTATGATCTAACGCTTTCTAATTTTGATACTATTTCTCATAAGTTTACAAAATGGTTACCCGATAGTCTTACCCCGCTTGAATTCTTGGTGTCACTGGGAGTCAATCTTGATAACGTCTATTCCTTAGATTTTACCTCACCAGAGTTTATTGGAGTAAATGGGAAAATATATGATTACCTATATTTTCCAATTCCCAATGGGAGATTTTTACTAATGACATTAAATGATCTCGATACTCTTTCCACAGGTCTTTGCTATCCAACCGAATATTTTCTACTTAAAGTTTACGAAGTGGAGAATCCTAATCACCCCGAAAAGATAAAAATTAACTTTCTCTTCTCTGATACTTTATTTTCTGAATTGTGCCTTCGTTTGAAAAGGGTCCCAGAAGAAAAAGATTTGCCTTTCAACCGTGTATTTTTAACCTATCCACCAGTCTATTTGAATTACCTTTATGGGGATGTAAGCACCCCCTTGCGGGCTTTCAGCAATACTCCGGTATGTGAGAACGAAGATATAATACTGAGGTCGTTTTTAATTTACGACACGCTTAAATCACCTTTTCGGTGGACTGGACCGAATGGCTTTGAAGCAATAGGGGATAGTGTTGTGATAGGCAAAGCCCAGATGCTTCATAGTGGATGGTATTATTGTTACGCAGACGTTGGGGATACAACCTATGTTGATAGCGTAGAAGTGGAGGTGGTTCCAACGCCGAGAATTAGTTTCAAGCGTGGGATTCCTATAAGAGTTTGCAACGCCGATAGTGTGGAATTGGAAATAGAATATCCAAGAGCAAGTTGTTGCGATTACAGTGTTCTTTGGTCCACGGGAGATACAACAAGCAAGGCAATTATACGCAGTGAGGGGAATTATTGGGTTAAGGTGTGGAATGAAATTGGTTGTATGGACTCTGTTGGATTTGAGGTTAAGTTCAACAAGGGATTGGACGTAAGGATAAATGCAGAACGGGATTGGATATGTTCGAAAGGGGATAGCCTCGAACTTATAGCTGAGAGCGAAGGCAACAAATATAAGTGGAGCGACGGTGTCGAAGGTCGTCGTCGAATGGTCTATTCAGCAGGAGTTTATACAGTAGTTGTAACAAACAATTATGGATGTATTGATTCTGCAAGTATGGTGGTACAAGAAGAAAATGTTGAGATAAAGGTCGATGGCAAAGTTGATTTCGACACGCTTTACATTGGGAAATATAGCGAAAAAGAAATAGTAATCGAAAATGTTGGAAGAAACAATGTAAAAATTGGGAAGATAAATCTTGTTGGAGATGCTTATGAAGCCGAGGTTATGAATATTGAAAATCGAATTTTACACATAGGAGAGAAAAGAAATATAAAAGTCAAATTCACTGCGAAAGAGTTAGGCGAAAATCGAGGAGCTATTATTATTCCGATAGATTCTCCATGCGTAGTAGATTACCAAGTTGAGTTATTTGGGATAGGTAGGGGTAAAGTGGTTGTGTGGAGTCCGTGGGACACCCTTGCCGAGGTAGGGTGGACAAACTATTGTATCCCGGCGTATGCAAAGGTTGTAGAAGGCAAACAAGAAGATGAATACGTTTGGAGTGGTTCAATGCTAATTTCGTCGAAGTTGTTAAGCGGGAGCGATGGAGTAATCAAAGGGAATGTAAGGTATAAGACAGGTTCTGGAATTGAATTGTTGAGAAAGAACGAAGACAAGATAATACTCACACTTTGTGGTAATGTGATGATGAGTGGACAAGAATACGAACCAGTGGAGTTGGACAGTTTTGACTTTGGGAAATATGTGGAAGTTGAGACAAGGGATGGGCGAGTCCATACAGTCGGCGTGTGTATGCCGGAATTAAGCCAAGTCGAAAGATTCGTACAATTAACGATAACAGCTAAAGCAGACGAATCTGGGGATAAAATGGCGATAGAGATTGTAGGAGAAAAAGGAAGAGAATACCGATTACGGATATACAACATAATGGGCAGTGTCATCGAGGAGTTGCATTGGGAGAAATTGTACCAGCAAGAGACAATATGGCTCGATATGCGAACCATTGGCAATGGACTATTTTTAATCGAAGCAACAAATGGGTTGCAAATTGCAAGGTGCAAAGTGATAAAATATTGAAAATTGTTGCTTCTATACTTAATGGAGTTATGAATTATGTAAAAAATAACTTCCCTCTTGCATTTTTAATTTTTTTTTGTTTATTTTGCAATTTGATACTTTGCAAATCGAAATGATTTGGATTGGAAACATACCTGCTCGAATTCCTTTGACGCAATGGGGAAGTGTGTATTTTGATAATCAATTCTGTTGTTTTGTAACTCCTTTGTTTACAATAACTTACACGGGGGGGGGACAGAACATTGCTACAATTCGATAGATTCGGTTCCCATTCCGTTCCACCATTGTTCCCGCTGCCGTGGACTATCTGATGTAAATGTAATCAGCCATTCTTCAAAGTTCTTTGTAAATTGGTTGGAAAAGCTTTAAATACAAAATTGTTTGAGCTTTGAACAAATTTGTCTTTTATTAATTTTAGATGATTTTTAAAGTTAATTGAGTAATAAAATGAAAAACCTTGTTTGTTTATTATTCGGTTTCATCTTATGTATTCCAGTTGCAAGCGGAAAGTCACTTGAATTTGAGATGTTATCTACTGATTATAACGGCATTCTATACTCTGGTAACAAAATATTAGTATATGGGAATTATGGTATTATTACATTTAGTACTGACCTTGGAACAACCTGGCGACAAATCTCTCTTGGCTGGGAGAACGATATATTAAAAATTATTCAAATTGACGATAAATTATATGCTCTTTCTCCGAATAAGATTTTTATTTCTGACGATAACGGAGAAACCTGGCAAGAAGCCCCAATACAATGGGAAAGCAATTTCGTTGATTTTTGCACAGATGGGAAAAAGGTATACATTGTAACTGAAAATGAAATATTAAGTTTTGAGAAAGAACAGGAATCCGACATAAATTTGCTTTATAAATTCGACCCATTCGTAAAGTTTACAGAAGTTGCAGTTTGGAAAAATTTTCTATTTATTATCGATAGCAAGGTTTCGATAATTAAATTTAATATTTTGACAAAAATACCAACAGACACTCTTACCACTGGCTTTTCTAATAGAGAGATCGAGAACTTAAAAGTGATTGACTCAACAATTTATGTTTTAGTTGTCTCTAATGAGAGTTCCCCATTATTTGATTTAAACTTTTTATTTATAAGACATACTATATTAGTTTCGAAAGATTTTGGGGAAAGCTGGAAAAAAATCACAAGTGATTTGCCTATAACTAAAGATTACTTAATCGAGGGTGACGAAGCATACACACTTGCCCCAGTTCGAGCCAGTAAAAAGGATGACAATTTTACTATCAGTTTTGTTAAAGCAAATAAAGAAGGAGTTAACATCGTTACAGAGGTCAGTAATCCAAACGCCTGGATACCATATTTAAGCGATGTGGAAGATAAGCATCCATTTCAAGTCAATGAAATAAAAAGAATAAACGATAGTACTATTATTGTATGTGGCACTTGCAAAACAATCATTATTTCCAAAGATAATGGTAATAGTTGGAATTTTGTTTCCTATTTTAGACCGTTTATTGTACCCGAATTTTCAGATGTTTCCCATCCGCAGGCTATTGATAATATTTTTTATCAAAATAAGGATAAAATCTTCATTTTAAGTTTTTATCCTCCGTATATGTTTATTTCTTATGATAATGGAACCACTTTTAAATCATTGAAACCAGACACAAGTTACGGATGGTTTAATGGCTCTTATTATCCCCTTGCTTCTCCCAATGGTAAATTGGGTTTTTTTATTATTAATAGAAAAAAACCAACAGGATCATCCGATACAATTATAATCAAACATTTTGATATTGTCAACGACACATTGTCTAAAAATGATACCCTAATGATTGTACTTAATGAATATTTTAAACCCGATTCGATTCAAGCGATTTTATTTGGGAATAGTTTTTATTTTAAAAGTCGAATATATCTACCTGCGTTCTTAATTTTATACAATTCCAATAAATGGATGCCATCATATTTTGTGTTTAATAATGATTTACAGTTAATAGATACAATTTTTAACCCTCCACAAATTTCGATGCCTTTTGTCGTCGATGATAATTATATTTATTCGATTTCCAAAGATTCTAATTTTACTTATATTCTGAGAACCCAATCACTTAGAAGTGATTTAGACACAATTGCAATAATTCCCCAAATTGAGATTCGGGTTTCAGATTTAAAAGTTTATATCACATTATTAAAAGTTTTGGATGGTTGTTTTTTCTTTGCCAAAACCACGATTGAAGGTTCTATATGGAAATGGAACTTGTTAATTTTTGACTCATCCAACGGAAATTTAGATTCAATTGAGGTACCAAGCCCACCCATTTTGTATAATTTTGGGGATACACTTATTCTTCTTTGTGATTATTGGATGAGATTTTATCCGAATTGTAGGGATACATCCCTTTATTTCGAATATACAAATCCCAACATTAATGGTTGGAAGATGACAAGCATATTCCGTGTGGAAAACCAAGACTATGTTTCTTTTGTTAAGAAGTTTTCGGTTTTCATTGATAAGTACGAAGTGAATTTGGGAAAACTTAAATTAAAACATTCATTTCCCAGCATTGCAGTTGAAGAATCCAAGCCATTCCTTTTTTGTTTTCCACCCTATCCAAATCCTTCGGTCAATTTCACAAATATCGTTGTTTGCTGGGATTCTGGCTTCACGTCGGAAGACATAAAAGTTTCGATTTATAATATTAACGGTCAAAAACTTGAGATTCCTTATACTCAAGTTGAAGGGTTAAAAACAAATTGCTCTATCATTAGATTATTTACAAGTAATTTGCCCGATGGAATTTATATTGCTAAAATCCAACTTCAAAACAGTCAATGGTCTGTACCATTCGTTAAAAGTAAATGATATTTTAGTTAATGATATTGTTTTTTTAATAAAACCGAACAGATAATTAATTCAAATCTGTTTACAAAGTAGGTAAAAGGTTCGAATTGCTTTTACATTTTAATTTTTTTTGTTTATTTTTGTAATTTAATACCTTGCAAGTCGAAATGGTTTGGTTTGGGAACATACCTGCTCGAAATCCTATAACGCAACGGGGAAGTGTGTGTTTTGATAAACATATCTGTTGTTTTGTAACTCCCTTGGTTGCAATAATTTACACGGGGGGGGGGGGTACAGAGCCTTGCTACAATTCGATAGATTCGGTTCGCATTCCGTTACACCATTGTTCCCGCTGCCGTGGACCGCCTGATGTCAATGATTCTTGAGTTTCCAGTTCGCTTTAAACATAAAAAAACCCGAGCAGTGATACGTTGGAATTTCGCAATTATTTTGTTCTTTAAAATTATTAATTATTTAAAAACTATTAATTAATTATGTTGAACAAAATAAAAAGGTGTTAAAATGAAAAAGTTTTTTGTATTTGTAATTTCAATTTTCCTTTTTTCACAATTAGAACTTTTATGCGTTTCAAAAATTATAGTAGAAAAAGGAAATGCGGGTCAGAATGGGAAGTACAATAAAGTTAACGAATGGCATTTTCATGATCCAAAATGTGATTGTGATGTTCATAAGCTTTCTTGTTGGGAACCTGGTTACATAAATTGTGAGTGGGAACACCGACCCTCAATGATGCGTTTAGTTGAATACGCCGAAGATCAAATTCGAAAAGGTCTATTAAATGGAACCTATGAAGAAATTATCGATGGTATTAGACATACTGTTGAATGGAATGCAACAAATATTTATAATGCAAATATTACTGAAACAGTTTACGATACCAATTGAGTAAAATTTGGGTGTGGCTTTGCCACACCCAGTAAACTTTTTTGGAGGGAATATGAGATTATTTTTAGTAATTATTATAATACTTTTACCTACTTCTTCAAGCAAAAGTATTAATAGCTCATTTCTTTTGGACGACCCTTTTTTTAGATATTTTAAATTGAAGGACAATATTGTTTGCAAAGGTATTGATGGATTTGAATTTGAAGAAGCTTTTTTCAAAAAAATATCCATTAATAATAAATATGTTGGAATTTTACATTTTAAAAGCGATGACGAATTAAATTTTCGAATATTTGATATAGAAAAAAAAGAAGAACATATTTATAAAATAAAAATTGAAAATACTCAGTTAAATGAAATTAGGGGAAATATACTTTTGTATTCTTTCAATTCTAAATTCTTAGCTATTTATTTTGGCAAAAAGTTTTACCTTGGTGAAATAACGCCGGGTGAAATCAATATGAAGTTTGTTATGGAAGTTGAAAAATATGTTGACTTTTTAAAGATTTTTGAAGACAAAGCATATTTGGGTTCTTTTGGGTTACGAAGTGGCAAAATGGGTTATGAGACAAATAGTTTTATCTATATAATTGATTTAAATAATTTTTCTTTAAAATATGTAGATCTTGGAACACCAGTAGGGTTTTATTTTACACTTTTGTACCCACCTGAGGTTTTTGATTTGAGTAGTAAATATATTGCTTGTTCCGATATTTCTATTTATAATATTAAAATTTTAGACAATGATGGCAAGTTTCTTTTTAATATCCATAGAGAAGATTCGCTTTTCAATAAATTAGACTCAAATCTTCATAAAAAATTTGCCAATTTAGTTTTAAATCAAAATATTACTATTAAATCTGCGCTTGATTCTATTCGCTCAACGTTCTTCAGTGGTATCGGGATAATTGAAAAAGTTAGCTTTGTTAATGATTCTACCTTATTAATAAGATGGTATGGTCCAAAAAAAGATACAACGAGTTGGTATCCGGATATATATTATGATATTTGGGAAATAAAAAAAGACTCTGCTCTTTTAGTTGGAAAAAATATTTTAGCAAAACTCCCAAACGATTCAACTTTGATGAAATTTGAGCCATTATATTCTTCTAGGTTCGAATGTGCTTCGAATTACATTATCAGTTTTTATACAGTTTTTTGTGAGGATAAGGGTCCAGAAGATGAAACTCTTCAACAATTTCGCATACGCCAAAGAAATTGCCAAGAAGCAAATAATCCAACTCTGGGCTTAACAGTCTATGAATATGTTAAATAAATACATAAAAAGATTCGTTTGGTTCATTTTGTTCATTATTTCAATTTTTTATTTATTATCTCAAGAAAGTGTGTCATTTGTTGTTGAAGATGATAATGGTAATTATATTAATCTTTCAAAAACCAATAATAATTACATTATTATTTGTTTTCATTATTATAATTGTGTGAATTGCTTCAAAATTATTTCTAGATTAAAGGAACGATACCCTTCTTATGAAATTTGTGTACTGGCTAGGGTTAGTAAAAACAATTACAATAATAAAATCAGGATGAAATATGACGTTAAGAAAATTTTGGGGCCTCTTGTTTATGATAAGTTTAAAATTTATTTCGATGTTCATAATGATGAGGACCCTTGGCCACCCATAAACTTGAAAGATGGAATATTCGGTAAATATAGAATTTCAAAAACACCTTCATATTTCATCCTAACAAAGGATACTTTAATTTTTGTTCCTTATGAACAAATCGAAAAAGAGCTTTACAAATGAAAATAATTATATGTTTATTATTGTTTTTTATTAACAGCAATCTTCTTTTCTCCACTTCCCGTCTCTCCCTTGCTTTTTCCCAATTCCTTGTGGATGATTGGAAGCTGGGGCGGGCGGTTGTCTTTGAATTGAACCACGGGGCTGGAAAAAAATTTTGCAAAAAATTTAAAATTTTTTTATTTACCTCTTGCATTTTTAATTTTTTTGTTTATTTTTGTATTTTGATACTTTGCAAATCGAAATGATTTGGATTGGAAACATACCTGCTCTGATTCCTTTGACGCAATGGGGAAGTGTGTATTTTGATAATCAATCCTGCTGTTCTGTAACTCCTTTGTTCACAATAACTTACACGGGGGGGGGGTACAGAGCATTGCTACAAATCGATAGATTCGGTACGCATTCCGTACAACCATTGTTCCCGCTGCCGTGGACCACCTGATGTCAATGATTCTTGAGTTTCCAATTCGCTTTAAACATAGAAAAAACCCGAGCAGTGATACATTGGAATTTCGCAATTATTTTGTTCTTTGAAATTATTAATTAATTATGTTGAAAAAATAAAAAGGTTATAAAATGAAAAAGGTTATAAAATGAAAAAGGTTATTTTTGTTATAGTAATTGTATTTCTTTTCTCGTTTGCTTTTGCGTCGGAAGCTCTTTCCTGGTATAAAAGAACCACAATAGGTGGAAGGGATAATGGGCCTGGAAAAGAGCCAACTTATAATTATGTATCGATAGAACGAACAGATAAATATACAAATATTTGGTGCGAAGGAAGTGGTCCTAACCCTTGCCCGTATGCTGTGGTTGGTCCAGGTCGAGACCCAACACCGAAAACCGATGCAGAACAAAATTGCGTGGATTATGCGCTTAGTCAAATTAGCCAAGGGGTTCTTAGTGGGAATTGGACCGACCCGGTAACCCAACATTATGTAGAATGGGAAAAAGTAGGAGTCAATATTAATATAAAAGTTAAAGGACCTGGCGAGTCTTTGCCCGAATAAAGTAATCAAGGAGGTCAACTTATCTTCGATAGGTAGGTTGACTTCCATTTTTATATAATGGGGGGTAAAATGAAAATTAATAAAATTAAACAAATATATTTCGTTTTACTTTTGTTAACTGTGGCTTGTGGTTGTACAGCAATTCACAAAAACCAAAATTTTCAATTCGTATTGGATACTATTGTTACTATACCCAACCTGTATTTAACGAATGTAGATTACCATCCAAGGGCTTTAAGCATAAGTAATAATACAATTTATGTTTATTTGCCAACGGAGAACGATTCACTTATCTTTTTTTGTTATAATATTAAACAACGGACAAGTAATTTCCTTATTTACTCATTAAATGAGATTGAACCTCCGTTTCAGGTCTCTTCGCCAATATGTCGGTCATTCTATATTGATGAAGACTATATTTATTTGCACTTTTTTGAAGGGATTGTTCTTTTTAGAAGAATTGCAACCAATAAAATTGAACTTATTTATTCTCGACAATTTGTTGAACCTTTAAATTACAACACATACATTTATAGATATGATAAATCTTGGTTTAATAAAGAAAATTTTCGAATATATTTTATACGAAATTATAATTCAAACATACCAATAAATGATTATAAAGAAACCGAAATATCCATTTACGATTTATCCAAAAATGAGTTCATTCGTAAAATAAATCCGTATTTTAAATGTATAGAATTTACACATTTCCGCCCTTTAGAACTTTTTGATGTAAGCAGAAGGTATGTAATTTTTTCTCAAACAGTTGAATATAACATAGAAATATTCGACACTGAACTAAACAAATTATACCAAGTCACAAGAAAACCAAAGGATTGGAAATCCCTAGATACTTCCAGGCTTAAAGAGCTGAGGAATAAGCATAACCCTTTGGAACCGGGAATAATAATAAGGGAAATCGATGATTTTAAGCAAGTTGGTAGCAGAGTGACGGTTGTACGGTTTGTTAATGACACTACATTTGCAGTATTTTACACTCCTTCCGATCCTAACGAGAAGGCCTCATTTTCTTGTTTCTTTGATTTATGGCGAATAAAGCCAAACGGGGTAGAATTGCTATTTTCTGATATAAAACTTTCTAAACCTAATAGACACGAGAAATGTTCATTTTTTAATTTTCCTTTATCCCCCACTTCCTATCCCCCCTTTTTTTACGCGAATTATGCTGCTTCATTAAGACTCGGTGCATTGGGTGAATTAATGTTTCAACCCGGTAAAACTTTTGAACAAATAGAAAAGGAAAATGAGGATTATATTTCAAATCACGATATATTTAACCTAATTACAATATTTCAATTTTTTTGGAAATAATTTAATGTTAGTATGAAAGTTATAATTATCCTAGTTTTATTATTGTTAGTAGACTGCAATACAGTTAATATTAATAATGTAAAATTGTGTCAATTCGAATTTACTAATGTTGATGGCAGGGCATTTGTTTTCGACTCTTCTGTCGCAAAGCCTTCTCTTGTGATTTTAGTTGAAAAAGTTTATTGTTTTGATTGTATAAAAGCATTATTGTTTGAACTCAAAAAACATTATCTCGAAAACAGTCTGTATATTTACCTTATTTATCAAACCGAACCTTCTTCTTTAAGCAAAAAGTATTTTCTCCAAAAGATTCTCCCATATTCCTTTTCGGGCGTTCGCTTTCTTTTTTCGAATACAAAACTATTTAATGATATTTTTTCATATTTTAATGTTAAGGGCTCACCATCAATTGTTATATTCAATAAAGATGATTTGAGTTTATTATCATATTTCCCTTTTGAGAGGTTGTTTAACCGAAACGGTGTTCTCAGAGAGAAAATTGTTGATAGTCTAATGTTAATGATTGGATCAAGCCATTGAAGAATTATAATTTTTTAATAATTAATAAATTAGTTTTTTTTGTTTTTTCATTATATTTCAATTTAGTCTTTATAATTTTAATGGTTTTAAAGCAAAAAACTAATTTTAGATTAATTTTACTTTTTATTCTATTTTTTTGTTATTCCCTTCACCCTGCCACAAAGCTCTCCCTTGCTTTTTCCCAATCCCTGGTGGATGATTGGAAGCAGGGGCGGGCGGTGGTGTTTGAATTGAACCACGGGTTCTCTTTTAAAAGGGATTTTAAGATTGATACGCTGATTTTCACTCCTACGTTTCGCTATGCAATTGGTGTGCAATATACAAATCTAACTTCGCAAAAAGTGAACTATGTGGTTCCAACGGACAACGAACTTTTTGCCGAAGGCTTGCTGAAATATCCGGCTGGCTGGGTGGTGGACCCATTCTTTTCGGCGAACTTTCGGACGCAATTGACCGAATCGTTTGCTGTGGTCAAAGGGGAAAAGCGTGCGACTGCGAAGTTTTGGGACCCAGTTGTGTCGATGGAGACATTTGGCTTTGCCCATACGATTTCGGATAGTTCAAAGCGACATATTTTGACGAATCGGGTTGGCGTTTCTTTAAAGCAAACGCGGGCGGAATATTATACATCGATGACGGACGACCCAAGGACAAAAGAGCGCGAGCGTTGGAAATCGGAGGCTGGCTTGGAATGGAAAACCGAGGCAACTTTGCGAATCGAGCAAAATGTACGATTGAGTAGCACAAACGAAGTTTTTGCCAGTTTGAAAAGGATAAAGGAGAGTACATTTCGAAACACGACGGAGTTGCAAGTTTCGTTGTGGAAGTCGCTTGGGATTGTGGTGAAAGTGGAATTGATGTTCGACCAAAGGCAAAAGACGGGAATGCAATATCGACAATCGATGCGTGTTGGGTTCAATTGGGAAGGGCTTTGAGTAAAACGGAAAAAAGATAGGTTCTTTTGTAAACCGGTAAGAGAGCAACAACAAAAATAAAACGAAAGAATTTCCGTTACTTTATGTAAGCCATAGCAAATGGCGAGTTTTTTTATTGTAAAAATTGAATATCGATATGGCAGATGTAGTATATTTAACAGAGGAAAGATTTCTTGAATTGCAAAAGGAATTGATAGAATTGAAGACGAAAGGACGGAAGGAAGTAGCCCAAAAGATAGCCGAGGCGCGTTCGCACGGAGATTTGAGCGAGAACGCTGAGTACGATTCAGCCAAACATCAACAGGAGTTGTTGGAGATGCGAATTGCGAAGTTGGAGGAAACGCTTATGAAGGCGCAGGTGATTCGCCCGGAGGAACTTCCCAACGACAAGATATACATTCTTTCCAAAGTTAAGGTTAAAAATTTACGAACGAACAAAGTATTTGAATATATGCTTGTAAGCCCCGAGGAAGCGGATTTCGAGCGGGGGAAATTGTCCGTTACATCGCCAATTGGAAAAGCACTACTTGGCAAAAAGATTGGGGACAAAGTCGAAGTGGTCATACCAGCGGGGAAGACGCAATTTGAGATTCTTGAAATTAGCAGATGAATATAAATGGAACGAGCGGACGCCGAGAATTTCCAAAAGGAAGAAGAATTGGCAATTATCGAGGAAATTCTTGGCGGGAACATAAATCAATTCGAAAAGTTAGAAAAAAAGTATAGAAAACCACTGACGCTTTTAATTAGCCGAATGATACGCAATAGCGAAGATGTGCGGGATATAGTCCAGGAAACATTTATCCGTGCGTACAACAACTTGCGTTTTTTCAACCGAGAGTATTCGTTTCATTCCTGGCTATTCAAGATTGCCTCGAACTTGTGCATCGATTATATTCGCAAGAGAAGAATACAAACAATATCTATTGAACAGCCCTTTGCTTTAACGGACGAAGAAAAGCGCATCGATTATCCAGATTCAGATACAGACACATACAACAAAATTTTTACCTCGGAGCGAAATAAAATCCTACACCAGGCAATAGAGCAATTGCCAGAGCATTATAAAAATATTATCATACTTAGACATTTCGAAGAACTCGATTACCAGGAGATTTCCCAAAGGCTTGGACTTCCGTTGGGAACGGTGAAAGCCCAATTGTTTCGTGCTCGGAAGGCATTGCTTGGAATATTGAAAGGACAACAATTCGATTTTGGGGTTTGACAATTTTGGGGCAAGAATAATAATTATAAAAGATTACTTCAATCTGTCTATCCAAACATTTTTGAAGCCAAGGGCTTTTGCAAAACTTTTAGCCTCGTCTATTGTTCTAAAAGGTCCCACTCGAATTTTGTAATAATCGATGTTGCGAACTCTATGGACTTTTTGGTATGCATTAAGTCCTTTCCTTTGTAATTCCGTTAACCAATAGCCAGCCTCTTCGCTGTCTGCAGTAGAGAAAATTTCAATTGCATATTCCTCTTGAACAGTTTCCACAATCTTTATCTCCTGGGGCAACTTGTACTCGCGAGGTTCTGGGGTGCGAATTTTTTCGGTTTCATTCTTTGCAATCGTTGGCTTCGGTTGTTTTACTTCTGTTTTAACCTTCGGAGCAATATTTGGGGATGGTTCGGTCTTGGGCTTCTCTTGTTTGGGAGCAACGGTGGCGGGAGATTTCTCTGCGACTGGTTTCTCTGCGGTTTTGGGTTCTTCTTTGGGTTCAGTAGCCTCAATCTTTGGTTGGGTTTCTTCTTTCCTGGCAAGATGCTCTTCTGTTTTAGTTTCCGTTTTTGGTTTCGTTTGTTCTTTGGAGGCAATTGGCTTTTTCTCTGCTGGTTTCGATGGTTGTTTGCTAATGTAATTTTGATAGTAAAGGAATCCACCAATAATGAAAGCGATAAGCACTAAACCGCCTGCAATTGCAAACCAGAGGACTGGAACTTTTCGCCGTTTCTTTTCTTCCTCTGGCTTTCCTTCCTCGGGTCTGGCTTCTTCTAACTCTTCCTCGGCTGTTGACTCTTCTTTTTCAAAATCTACGACGGAAGTTGTTTGCTCTATTGTTTCGGTTACGGCAACTTCTTTCGATTTCTTTTCTTTTTTCTTTTTCTTCTTTTCCTTTTTCTTTGTTTTTTTGTCTAATTCACCAGATTCAATTATTTGCTGGGCAACGACTTCGGATGGTTTCAAAACGTCGATTGAGGTAATGTCGATTTCCGTTTCTGGGGGTTCTTCTGCGGGAACTGCTTCCGCCTGGTTCAATTCTTGTTGCAACTCTTCTTTTTCGCTTGTTGAAATGACAACTTCTTTCTCTTTTTGTTTGGCTTGGCGTCGCTTTTCGTTTTCCTTTATTTCGGCAAGAATAGATTGTCGGAAGTCGTCGTCGAAAATATTGGAAAGTTCTTCCTGGCTAATCGGGGGAACTTTGATTTCAATTGGAGTGTCGACAATACTATCGGATGTGATTAAAACAGTTTCTACTTTCTGCGTACTTGGTTCTGTGGCTTCGGCTTGGATGTCGGCAGCATCAGTAGAGACTTGTTCTTCCGTAGTTTCCAAAGGTTGCGGAAAAGATTCTGGTTGTGTAGTAACTTCGGGAGAAGTTTGTTCCGTTGTCGTTGGCTCTTCGAATATATCCCAAATCGATTGAATATTTTCTTTGCTTTCGGGTTCGATTGTTTTAGGTTCTTTCCCTATTCGAGTTCGTTCAAATGGGATAGGTTGTTCGTCTTCCAAAAGCCCCGCTTTTTCGTAGGGGATTGCTTCTCGCTCTTCTTTTTCAATACCAGATTTTTCATAGGGTATAGGTACTCGCTCTTCTTTTTCTATACCAGATTTTTCATAAGGGATTGCTTGTCGTGGTTCTTCTTCGTCTTTATATTGTTCGAGTGGTTCGACAAAATCTGTTTGTTGAGTTAGGGGAGTTTCAATATCTGAAATTTCTTTGCTTTCGGCTCCAAGTTCTTGTGAAACGGAAGGTTGTTCTAAATCAGTTTCAAATGTATCCAAATTTTCTGGTAGTTCAGTGGTTATAACCTCATAAGGGAGAACATCGGGATATTTACCCAAACGGTCGAGCAAAAAAGTTTCGTCGTCGGGGTCGGTTGGCTCGAACCCGCCGTAAACTTTTTCGTCATACAATCCCTTGTCGATTTTTAAAGCCATATTAAAATTTATATGTTAAGCCAACTTTAAAGTTAAAACCCCACTCTTTATAACCATACCAATTAACAATATTCGAATTTAATAAATTTTCGACATTAATTGTAAAAATCATTGAGGAATTGAAAATATAGTCTGCCTTGAACCCAAGATTGTTAAATGAATCTAATGAAAACCGATTTTCGATGTCTGCATATCTACGACCAACAAACTCGAAAAATGCTCCGAAGAGAATATTTTTAAACAATTTTTTTGAATAATCCGCACGCAGTTTGAAAGATGGAATATTGGGAACTTCCCCTTTGTTGCTTAAAATAGAGGTGGAGTTTATAGCAAACAAGCCAGAAATAGTACCGATAATTGGATTTGTAAAGTATCCCTCGATTGATGCTGTGAATATGTTTGCATCTGGATACTGGATGTTGAAATACCCGTATTTAATTACGCTGAACGTAGGACGTCGTTTGAAAATCGAGTATTGGGCGTTAAAAGTGAATGCCAAATCTTTGTTTGGTTGGTATTTTGCCTTACCTTGAAAACTAATTTCGTTGGCGAAATCAATAATAAGCGAATCGGAAAGGTAAGGATTTTGTTTGATAAAGTCTATGAAACCAATATTATTCAATTTATTCGAAATACTTGCCCAAAGAGAAATGTTCTGGTGGATTTGTTTTGTAGCAGTGGCAGAAACCAGAATCATTGGTCTTGTTTCGCCAGTGCTCGAGCGTGCTAATTGAAATCCAAGACTGGGTTCGATTTTGGTATCGTTTAAATCAAATTTTGCAAAGCCAACGAATTCGAAGAAGTTTGTGGAATTGTTTTCGAAGGAACGGAAGTCGAGCGAAATTTTCCCCCCGATATTATTTGAATAGGATTTATTTACAACTTTGAGGAATCCACCGAGACAGTTTTCCCCAATACCGTTTCCAGCACCAGATTGGTTTGCAGTTCCAAGTTTGGCTCCAGTTTCGAAAGCGTAGCCCTCGAAATCCCCAATTGAGACAATTTTTGCGTTGAAGGAAAGTAGATTTCTCGAAGGTGGGTCGGTTAATGCATACAGTTTGTACGATTTGAAATCGAAGTCGACATTTGTAGTGGTTTTGCTTCCACCGAAAATGTAAAATTTTTCTGGTGCAATGTAATCGGTTTGCAAGCCAAGTTGCAGTTTCAAATAATCTGCGTTTTCGACGTGCCCCTTGCTGGCATTGATTGCACCAAAGGAGAAAACGTCGTATCCTTTTATGTTGGTTCTATAGCCAGCGTTTGCGTTTAAGGTTAAAAAACTACCAACATTACCAATTAAATAACCATCTGGAAACGACTTGGAAATTATTGTATTCGGGAATTTAGTGGGAAACACAATATAATTTCGTGGCTTGCCAACAATTATGAGCGAATCGATAGCATTTCGTTCGAGTAGTGTAGAATAGGACGGGATTTGTTTGGTGCCAACTTGAACATCGATTTGCTCTTTTCCTTCAATGATAAAGTTTGGTAATTCCAATGGTTGTGATGGAGTTTGAGCAAATAGTCTCAAACCAAGCATAAAAGCAACTATAAAACCAATGTATCGATACATAGTTCCTCGTTATTTGTTCAATTTTTGTTCTAAAAGTTGAAGACGACGCTTTGCAGTTTTGGAATAATCATCAACTTCACGGGAAGCGATAATTGCCCGATAGCAATTTATCGCTTCTTCGTAGTTACCAGTCTGCTCGTAACAGTCGCCAAGATTGAGAAGGGCAAGTGTGTACCAATCTTCTATGTTAGGAAATTTATCCCGAAGTTTGTTGAACTCTTCGATAGCCTTTTGTAATTCTCCACGTCTATAATAGATTTCGCCAATTCGATATTGTGCCTCTGCCGAAAGATTTGGGTCGGAGGATGAATTTACAATACGGCTGAAATTCTGTATTGCTTCGTCAAATCTACTCGAGAGGCGATAATACATTGCGATTTTGTAAAGGCTTTGGTCGCCGAATTCGTTGCCTTCGAACTTCTCGGCAATTTTTTTCCAAATGCTAATTGCGGTGGTTGTGTCCCCAAGTGTGAATTTAATGCTGGCTTGCTCGAAGCCCGCTTGTGCAGACTCTGGATTGTCGGGATACTTCTCTTGCAATTTTGTGAAGATTGAATCCGCAGTTTGAATATTAGCCAGCGATTTGTAAATCAAACCAAGTTCAAGCAAAGATTGCGGGGCAAACTCGCTTTCTGGATACTTCTGTTCAATCTCTTTGAAAATTGCGATTGCGTTTTCGTTTTCTCCAAGATTTTCGTAACTCTTTGCCATCCAAAACAATGCTTCGGGCTTTCGCTCGCTTTCGGGGAACTTTTGAATAAAGTTCTGGTATTCGGCTATTGCATTTTTAAAATTCTTACCAGTGTAGAACATTTCCCCCTTTTTCAAAGTAAAATCTGCTGCGAAAGGCGACTCGGGGTTTTGGCTTATATATTCCTCTGCGATTTGCATTGCCTCTTGCTCTTTGCCCAATGCTATGTAGCAATATTGAAGGCTACGTAGTGCATCGGAAACGAGCGGACTCGAAGGATAGTTGTCGATTATTTCTTTGTATTTTTGAGCCGCTTCTTCAAATTTGTTCATATTGTAGAGAGCGTCCGCAATTGCGTATTTTGCACGTGGGATAAGTAGGCTGTTGGGATAGGCATCTATTAAGAAGTTGAAACTGTTTATTGCTTCTGGGTAATTCTTTTGTTGGAAACGAATCCAGCCGTTCAAATATAGTGCGTTAGGGGCATACTGGGAATTTGGATATCGTTTGATGAATTCCAGCACTTCGTTGTACGCCTCGTTCAAATTTCCCAGTTTGTAAAGTGAGTGGCAAATTTGATAGTTTGCGTATTGAGCCTCTTCGCTCTTGGGTGATATTTCAATTACTTTCCGATAACTTGTTAATGCCTTTTGGAAATCTTTAAGCACAAAATAGCCGTCGCCTTGACGCAACCAAACTTCCGCCCCATACTTTGTGTTTGGAAATTCTCTCGTTAGTTGGGCAAATACTTCGCTCGACTTCTTGAAGTTTTTCAAACGGAAGTAAGACCAACCCAGACCATAAAGTGCATCCTCTCTGAATTTGCTCACTGGATACTTGGACAGCAAACCCTCGTACTTATCGATAGCGTTTCTCAACATATCGGCTCGATAGTAAGCCTCTGCAAGCCAGAATAATGCCTCTTCGCTTCTTGGGTCTTTGGGATAATTTCCAACGATGTAAAGGAGATTTTGAATTGCCTCGCCAATTTTATGCTCTTGTATCTGGGCAATTGATTGTTTCAAACGAGCCTCGATTATCATCAAATCCTTGTTGGGCAACTGGACAAGTGTTGCCCTTTTGACCAGTTCCTCTGAATTTTTATATGCTTTTATTGCGTTTCCCCATTGTTTAAGTTCAAGGTATGAGGCACCGAGCATCAAATATATTTTTGCAGAAATTAGATTGTCTGTCGACTCTCGCAAGCCTCGTTCTAATGTTTTAACAGCCTTGTCGAACTCTTTCTTTTCATAGTAAATCAAACCCAGTTCAAGCAATACGATGGATTGATAGGGATAGTTGCTCTTTGTGACGAGTTCGGACAATTGTGTTTGGGCTTCGGTCAATCTTCCAAGCATCCGATTTCCAACTGCTCGGTAAAGTTCGGCAAGTTGTCGTTGTGTTTGGTTTTCGTCTTGTATGTCTTTAATGAGCGATTCAAAAATTTCTATGCTTTTGAGTATATCTCCTTTTTCCAACAGAGAGACACCAATCCCAAGCCTTGCATCATAACGATAGACCGAGTTGGGATAGAGTTCGAGGAATTTGGAATATGTTGCGATTGCATCTTCATAACGATTTGAAATTTTGAGTGCTTCTGCTCGCAAAAAATAAATTCGTTCCTCGACATCTTCAATGCTTGTTTGTGGTTCGTAGAGCAAGCCAAGCGAGTCTCGCATTTTAATTCTTACCAACACATTTTCGGCGAAATCCAATGCAGTAAGTGCTTGGGCATCTTGCTTTAGTATGATATAATTGTTTGCTTCGTGCACTTTCGAGGCGACAATGTAATTTGAACGTGGGAAAGTTCTTTGCAATGTCTTGAAATATGTAATCGCCGACTCCTCTTCGCCTTTCATTTCGGCTATTAATCCAAGATAATAAAGAGCGTCGTCTGCTGTTGATGTATTGGGATAATTTCGGAAGCATTTTTCAAGCGGTTCCCGTGCTAAATCGATTTTTCCCGCAAGCAGTTTTGCTATTCCGTTCCAGAAAAGAGAACGTGAAGAAAGTTCCTGATAGTCTTTGTCGTTGCGTGCAAGATATTCAACTTGAGCGATTTCTGTGGCTTTTTCAAAATTTTTGCTTGCTTCGTCGTACTTTTTCAATTCGAAGTAGTATTGAGCCATTTTCTCGTAAAAGAACGGCAAATAGAGCGATTTCGGATGTTCTGCGATGTAATCATTTAAAATTTTAAACGCAAAGGATTCTCTTTTTTGGTAAAATTCTATTTCGGACGAAAGAAGCAAGTTCCTTTCTTCTGTTGGTAAAAAGTCGACAAAAGAAATCGATGACAGTCTTTGTTCCGATAGTTTAAGAAGTTCCAAATCGTAAAGTTGCTTGCTTTCGAAATATCGATTGGTTGGATAATTCACTGGATTTTCGTTCAGTTGTCCAAATGCTGTTTGAATAAGGAAAAGCCCAAGTAAACCTACAAAAAAAATAATTTTTTTCACGCCCCTACACTTTGTATGTTCATCATAAATGCAAAATTACAAATAAATTATTGTTGAACATTTGCTTCAATTCTTGCAAGGATTAGTAATTTTAGAAAAGATTGGAACTCTTTTAAATGAACTATCTATCGAGAGATATTCCAAAAATCAATGAAATAATCGAACAATTCGTACCATCTTACATTTGGAGGGAGGTAGTTTTTGTTTAGGTGGGTTGCAAGCGAAGGGAAGGGAGCGTAGAGGGAGTATTTTCGCCCAAAGACTGCTTGTAAACCATTGTAAAGCCAGATTTTTGCGATTAATTTTGGGAAGAGGTAATTCAAACTCGAGTCGAATAGTGGTTTATAAAACTTTGGATGGAAAATTCCTCGTTTGGTCAAGGAAAACCACAGCGAGGCATCGTAGTTTCGCTTGGTGAATGACATAAAAACATTTTTCGTTGCTTGCAAAGTTTGTTTTGTGGTCAAAAATGTAAGAGTTGTCGAGCCAACCCTTTGCCAAAAACGGTTCTCGAAATTTATTCCCTCTGGTTTGAATATGTTGTGGATTTCAAAACTCATATATTCTGGGGTGTAGTAGAGGGTGAGGAAATCGGGATTATGTTTTTCGAAGAAATTCATAGCCATTTCCAGCGAATCTGGCAAATAGAAATAGTCGTCTTCGGCGAAATATATCGCCTGGCTTTCGGTTTGGTTCAAAAGTATTTCGATTTGCTTTTCGAAAGAACCAAAATTTCCCAATTTCGTTCCTTCGATAATAACTGCATCTGGGAAATTTCTTAAAACTGTTTCTTTGTACTCAACTGGGCAAGTGTCCAAAATGGCGTAGAATTTTACTTTAAGACCACCGATTGCGTTCAAAAAAGATTTTAGCCCGAATTCTGTTAGTTTCAATTTGTCCGTTTGAAAAACGGGGACATATTCGGGAATTCCTGGATAGATTCTATAAGCAACTGTTAAATCGAATTTGCTCATAGATAAATAACTTAACAGAATGTTCCACGTGGAACAATATTATTTGCCAATACAGAATTTAGAAAAGATATTATTTAGTACATCCTGGCTGAATGTATCGCCGACTATTTCCCCAAGGGTTTTCACTGCCTTCCTCAAATCGTCGGCAACGAGTTCGTTGCCAAGTCCTTCTAAAAGCGATTCCCTTGCCTTTCGCAGTTCCTCCCCAGCCCGCTTCAACAACAAATGATGCCTTTGGTTAATCAATACGTCTTTGATGTGTTGGGTCTCTTTGCGAAGTTCCTCTCGGATTAGTTCCTGTATTTTGTCCAATCCTTGGTTGTTCTTCGCCGAAATGAATATTTCGAAATCTCTTTGTTGCGGTTGCGACTCGACAAGGTCGATTTTGTTTTGAATTAGTATCGAACGGGAGGCTTTATATCTTTCTCTTAATTCAAAGAACAGTGCGTCGGAATGGGTTTGCCCTTGGGTTAAATCATTAATTACTAAAATCAAATTGGATTGGGCTAAAAGCGATTCGACCATTCTTATTCCTTCGATTTCGATTATGTCTTCTGTGGCTCGCAAGCCCGCAGTATCAATCAATCGAACGGAGAAACCATCGATGTATATCGTCTCTTCAAGATAGTCTCGGGTCGTCCCTGGTATTTCGCTAACAATTGCTCGCTTCCGTTTAAGCAAGGCATTGAAGAGAGTGGATTTCCCAGAATTTGGGAAACCAGCGATTCCGACAAAGTAGCCCGAGCGAAGAATTTCCGAGGAATGGTATGAATTTGCCAATTCCTGGCAAAATGCTATCGTCTCGTCAATCGATTTCAATATGATATTTCGGTCGATGAATTCAAAGCCTTCGTCGGCAAAATCGAGTTCCAATTCCAACAACCCAGCCGAATCGAGTAGTTTCTTCTTGAATTCAGCGATACGCTTGCTGAACTCGCCAGCAAGTTGGCGGACAGCGGTCTGGTATGCTTGCTCCGACGATGAATGTATGATGTCGGCAACCGCCTCGACCTGTGTCAAATCCATTCGCCCGTTCAAAAATGCACGCTTGGTGAACTCGCCTGGTTCGGCAAGCCGACAACCGTGTTCAATCAGTGTTTCGATAATTGCGTCGGCAACGAAATAACCGCCGTGGCAAGAGATTTCGGCAACGTCTTCCCCAGTGTAGGAATTTGGTTTACGAAAAACAGCGACTGTTACGAAATCGACAAGTTTGCCTTTGTTATGGAATTCGCCATAGTGGATTGTATGCGTCTTTGCCTCGGAAATTCGTACTTTTCCTTTGAAGCATTGGTCGACGATGTCGAAGACGCCATCGCCGGATGCTCTGATGACTGACAACCCGGCGATACCCGGCGGTGTTGAAAGAGCAACAATTGCCTCTGCCATTTTTAGATTTTCTTATGAGTGCCGTCGCAGAATGGTTTGTTCGAAGTGTGTTTGCAACCACAAAGCCAAACAGTTTTGGATTCGGTTATTTCGAAAGCAATCGGAGTGAACAATCTTTTGGCTTTGTGCGAGCCGTCGCAAAATGGTTGGGATTTCGATTCCCCGCAAGCACACCAATAGTACTTCCCAGGTGCAAGATGAAGTTGATATGGTGTTTTTTGAGAAATTAATGGTTCATCCATAATTTACTCCCGATATTGAAAAATTTAAGTAAAAAAATAGACAAAAAGCCCTGATTTTTATTGTGAAGGCAAGTATCATTAATCCAAACTTTCCTCGATGATTTTTCGTTCCTCATCTTCTTGCCAGGTTCGTTGCGTGGAAGCCCTGTGGTAGATTTTTAATTTATGCCAGTAATTTAAAATTGTTGCTTCAAAAATTTGTATCCTCCACAGTTTCGTAAAATCTAAAATTTCCAACCTTCGTTTTTAAACAGTTCTTTCAAACTTATAGAGTCAATTCCATAGTTTTTAGCAACTGCTGGTATTCTTGTTTTTTTGGCTTTGGATTCTTCTGTTACAATGATGTACTTATTTCGGCAAAATAAATCATCTTGATTTTCATCTTTCAACTTTACTGCTAACGCTATTAACCAGGGGTCGGCATTTGGACCACCAAGTTTTTCTGATTTTGCTAAAAAGGGATAATTTAGTAAGATTTCTTTGACTAACTTGATTTGTTTATCATCGGGACTTATAAACATTTTCTTTTTATTTTTGACCCATATTTTTAATTCATCGTCCAGTAGTTCTTCTCTGACTTCAAACGGAGCAAGCAATCTTCCTTGCTTATAGAGTTCTTCCATTTTTTTCCAGACACCTGGAAATGTTTCTTCTGGATATTTATCTTTCATTTCTATCAGAGAACTGGCGTCGATGATGTATGTGCTGTTTTTCATTCAAAACTTTATCACAACAATTTTTCTAATTTTTCTAATCTTCCCAATTGTATAGATAGGGTTTCGAGCAATTCTTTCGTTGTTATAAGTCCTTTCTCTTTACCTTCTAAAACGGTAGAAATGAACTTCCTGCCCTTCTCTTGAATGCATCTTCTCTCTGGCGTTGTAATAATCATTCCAGTCCTAAAATGTTTTATTTGTTCTAATTGTTTCTCTTTTTCCTTGTATTCTTCTGGGCTTATTAAATTTAAAGTTTTTAGTTTAGTAATTAATGCCTTTTTGCTTATTTTTAATTTTCCAGAAAGAATTTCCATTCTCTCCTGGGTAAGTTCTTTTGTTTGAAGAAAAAGTTGAAATTCGGGAATTTTTTTTATTTCCTCTTCGGGAACTAAAAATTCGGAAGCAAAACTATTGCACCATCTTTCAATTTCTGTGTCGGGAACAAGTTCTTCAATGTAGATTTCAGAAATTCCCAAAAGCAAATGGGCGTATTCGTGAAATAATGTAAATATTCTGGCAAGAATGTTATCCTCCGAGTTTACGACTATCACATAGGGTAATTTATCTACCAAACAAAAGCCTCTTGCGTCTTTCAAAGAAAATTTGAATTGAAACACAAGAATATTTTTCGATTCAACGAAGTTTCTCCATTTATCAAATGCCTCGTATGCATTTTTGAATCTAATTTGGTCCTGGATAGATATGCCCGATTCCTTACGCTCTTTTAAAGCAACTTCCTGTGGGCTATCATAAGGCGTAACTTTTACAATCTTGGGTGTTTGGTCAATATTTAAATCAAGCATTAATTCGTTTGCAATGGACTGATAATAGCGTGCTTTTCTTATTGCAAGACGCAACTCTTTTGAGATTTCCTTTTCGCTTTTTGGTAAAATTCTAAATTGGGAAGCAATCGATGGCTCCACTGGTGGTTTTGGAAGGAAAAAGACAGACAATGGTCGTTTAAAAGATTGGGCAAGAATTTTAAGTTGCCTCAAAGAAGGCGATTTTTTGCCAGATTCAATTTCTTTATAAACTTCTTGTGATGTTTTAAGTTTTTTTGAACATTCTTCAATAGTCCATCCAGCGGTTTCCCTTGCCCATTTTATTATTTCTGGGTTTACATCAACTTTAAGTGTGTTTTTTGCCATTACTTTCTCCTTCTACAATTTTCTCTTTATCTCTTAAATTACAAATTTTACAAAAAATTGTCAGTTTTCCCTTCATAAGGCTATTCCAGACTTTCCTCGATGATTTTTCGTTCCTCGGGGGTGATGTTGTAGATTTGGTAGACGAGTTCGTCAATCCTTGCGTCCGTCTTTCGGATTTCCTCCTCGATTCTACCTCTTTCGTCTGTTATCTTGTCGCCAAGTTGGTTCAGCCTCTGGTTCAACTCAAGCATCTTGTCGACGAGGGAGATGAACGGCTGTTGTTCGGATTCGGGAATTTTGGGAATGGGAAGGCGTTCAACGAACTGTTTAATCCATCTAAAAGCACCTATCCCTAATGCATATGAAATTTGGCTAAAATAAAAATGCACTATTTTGGAATTTAATAAAGCAAGAATATATTTATTTGCATTGGTCATTATATAACAAGTTTGATTAACGTATATTTTATTTGTATCCCAAGCAAAAGAACCCTCATTAGTCATTTCTTGCCACACAATTTTTTCCTTTTCAAATTCGGGATAGTAGTCGCAATCTCTCAATTCCCACCAGTAATCCCCTTGGTCATCTCGATTTAAAAGCCCTTTTCTTCTGCCTTCATTCGTTTTATTTGCATATGATATCAAGTGTTGGTAAACACTTGGAAACATCTTTTTAAAAAATTCTTCTGGCTTTTCTTTTCCACGCTTTTCGTTCGTCCAGCCTGATTCAATTTTAATTAACCACAGCCCAGCCCACTTGTAGTAATACCTTTTGATGTCCCTTCCCCTTAAAATTGGCTTTATGATTTCCTCCGTTCTTTTCCGCTCTTCTTCTGTTTTGCAATTGTCAAGAATTCTGTTCCTTGTTTCTGTATCAATTATAAATGCTTCGTTATAACCTGTTTTAATTCCATAATAAATTTTCACATCCCAATCTTTCAATGGTGTTCCCACTTTTTCTATCTTTTCTTTCAGATTTAAAATGTTGTTATCTGCCAGCGTCCAGGCGTTAACACCTAATTTCCTTTGTTCAATTTCATTTAGGTGTTCAGAAACGAAAGTGTCGAAAGGCGGGGTGAAATCCTTTGCAACTAAAAATTTGACTTTATGATTTTGTTCGGGCTTCTTTTTCTTAAAGATTACAATGCAAGTGTCAACAGTAGCATCTTCAAAGACTCTTGCCCCGCCAAGGTCGATAATTTGCAAAATAGTAGTCTTTTCTTTTAAAAATTCCCTTAATTTTTCGCCATATTTTGCACGCAAAAATTTGTTGCTTGTAATAAACCCACAAACGCCATTGGGTCGCAGAACTTTCCAGGAAAGTTCATAAAAATAAGTGTAGATATCTGATGTAGAATTAAATACTTCGAAAGTTTTTTGGAGTGCTGGCTTGATTTCCTTCAGTCTTTCTTGCCTAACATACGGCGGGTTGCCGATGACAATGTCAAATCCGCCTTCTTCCATAATTTCTTTGAATTCTTCTTCCCATTTGAAGGCTTTGTCTCCTGCAACTGCTGGGTCGTCTACCAACGAATTCCCACACTTTATGTTGTTCTGCAACAATGGCAAATGATGACCACGCTCGGCAACCTTCAAAAGCAAGTTCAGTTGTGCAATTTCGACTGCCTGCTTGTCCAAATCCACGCCAAAAATGTTGTTGGTCAATATCTTCACTTTTCTGGAAAAAGGCAAGCCCGAAGCGAAATCCAATTCCGATTGGGCATAGCCTCGGTCGTGTTTCAAATAGTATTCATTGAAATAATCGAAAGCCTTTGTAAGGAAAGAACCCGAACCACAGGCTGGGTCAAGGACCCGAATTCTGTCCACCTCCTCGGGCTTCTTGCCCTTAAGCAGTTCGCCCAAAGTGTTTCGAACGATGTAGTCGACGATGTAAGTTGGAGTGTAGTAAATTCCTTGTTCCTTTCTGTGTGCGTGGCTTTTGGAAAGTTTTGCCCTTTTTGCGGTTTTCTTCAAGATATGCCCAAGGTACTGTTCGTAGATGTTGCCAAGAACATCGGATTCGATAACAGAGAAATCATAGGAGATGGACTTATCGGCAGTGGTGTGGAGTCCTTCGATTATTTCTGCAAGAACCTCGTTGTCGATATTCAAACTATCGCAAAGGTGTTTGGCGAAAATCTTGCTGTTGTACTGTTGGTCGTAGAAAGAGAAAACATTACGCAAGTTTTTAATTAGTTGACCAGGTTTTTTAAGGTCGGTTTGCCTAACAATAGGAAGCAACTTTTTTTCTTCTAATTCCCTATCCTCGCAATTTCTGATGAAAATCAGTCGGTCGAGAATTCTTTGTACGGACTCGTCGAGTTCGTCTTCGTTAAGATTCTGGTTCAACCTAGTGATGTTCTTCGAAAGGAGTTCACGGAAACGGGTGAAATCTTCGAGCAATTGTTTGTCGATTGGGACTTTTTTGGCTTTTTTTCCCCAATCTTCTGCAATTTTGTCGATAGTGCCGTTTTGGAAACTTTCCCTGGAAAGGAGCCACAAATCGTCGAAACGATATTGGAATTCCTTATAGTGGAGCGATTTAAAAAGTGAAAGCGAAGTCGAACTGGTTTTCCAATCAGCGTTGTAAATTCTAACTTCTCGGAAATTGGTAAGCACAGCCCAGGTACATCCTTTCAGATAGGAGTAGTTAATAGCCTGCTCGGCGTATTTTTCTTTGTCGAGAAGTTCGGTAAGTGGCTTTGCTTCGAGGAAGAATTTGGGAATGCCATTAATGCTGAAAGAATAGTCGACTCGCCCTTTGGAAATTTTTTCTTCGGCGGAAACTTCCGAGGAGTTTTCGACATCCCAGCCCAAGGCACGAAACAGCGGAAGGATGAAGTCCTTCTTGGTCATCTCCTCGTTGTAACGGTTAAATTTTTTTTGCGAGAAAACAGAATTGAGTTTTTCGACAAGTTTTAAGATTTGTTCTCTGGCTAACTCTTTATCCATAAAATTGTTTCAAAAATAGTATTAGTTAATCCAAAGTAGTTGACACACTAAAAGCAATACAAAAATAAGAAACAAAGTAAAAAGACAAAAATCCCCTCTTGCGAGGGGATTTTTTTATCTGAAATTGATTTAGATTAAACTATTCTTGCGAACATTTCAATTGGTTATAGTAGTCGTTAGCAATTTTGTTTTTGGGATTGATTTGCAGAACTTTTTTCCAGGCTTTGCAAGCATTTGGGACATCTTTCTGTAATTGGTATGAAATAGCAAGGTAAAGCCAAGCGTTTTCCGAATTTGGTTCGCTATCGGTCCATTTTTTAGCAACTTTTTGCAATTCTTTTCCGTCCCGTTGTTCGAATATCAAACTACAGAGTTTTGCAAAAGCGAAAGAGAGATATTTTTTGTCCGCCTCGTTGTTGCTTGCGGTGATGAGATTTATCGATTGCTGGTAGTCGGCTTTGGCAAGGTCCGTCTTTTTCAAGTTGGCATAACCATCCCCACGGTAGATGTAGGACAATGGGTTTGTGGAATCCAACTGGATTGCTTTTGTTAAAGTTTCAACAGCGGAATCTGGTTGATTGTTGTTCAAGAAGGTAATACCAAGAAAGTAGAGCACTCTTTTTTTGTTCTCATCATTGCATTTAGCAAGGTAAAGATTGTAGAATTTGATACTGTAATCATATTTTTTAGCAGAATAAGCAAGCATACCAACTTGAAACGAAAGCAAGCAGTTATTGGGGAATTTGTTCAGCAACTCTTCGTAGACATTCATAGCGGATACAGTATCGCCAGTATTTAAATAGGCGCTTGCCAGCCGTTCGAAATCCTTTTGTTCAAGATTTTTGACCTCGTTTTTAATCTTATTATAAACTTCGATTGATTTGGCAAATTCCTTGTTATCGTAGAAACAGCGGGCGAGTTTTAGTTCTGCTTTGTTACGTACAGAGTCGATTTCTTTGGCAACAATTTCAAGATGTTGGACTGCGGAGTCGCACTTGCCAATTTCAACAAGGGATTGAGCCAAATACCAACGCCCCAAAGAGCCCGAGGGACGAAGAAGCACATATTGGTAGAAAGCGCGTGCTGCGTCGTCGAAACGGCGAGCGAGGAACAGAATTTTACCTTGCTCGTACCAGGCGCGTGCGTTTTTGGGGTCCTTTTGCGAAACGATTTGCCATTCTTTGAGCGAGCGAGTGAAGAGTTCGTTCGAAAGATTTGCGTCGGGTTCACGATTTGCAAGCCAATAGTAGGCAGTGGCAAGTTTGATGCGGGCGTCGGTAAGGTCGGGGTTGATAGCCAATGCTTCTTCGTAGTTCATTCGGGCAAGTTCATAGACTTTTTGAGCAAAATACAAATCGCCCAAGGCGACCAACGGCTCGGGACTTTTTTTGTTTAAATCCCTTGCTTTCGAAATGTAATATTCTGCCTGGCGGATTGAATCGGCACGGAGGTAAACATAACCAAGTTCAAGGCTGGCTTGCCAGGAGTCGTTATTTTTCTTTAAATAGTCTTTTAAAAGTTTTATTGCTTTGTCTGCCTGGTTAAGATAGGAATAGGATTTCGCAAGTTTAACCAAAATTTCTTCGCGGTCGTTTCGGATGTCGTAAGCCTTTTCGTACATAATTTTTGCAGAATCATATTTTTCGAATTCGAAATAAACATCGCCAAAAGCCACGTATATGTTTTCGTCCTTGTACTTTTGGTTTACAAGAAAGGGCAGAAGTTCATACGCTTCTTGAAATGCTTTGTTTCGATAGTACTGAAGAAAAGAACCAAGGTTGTCTTGGGCAGATATAGAAACCGCGAAGAAGAAAGCCACAAAAGCAAAGATTAATTTTTTCATATCATTCATCCTCAATTAACCGAAATTCTGCATTCGCTGGAATAATTCCATTTTCGAAAAAGAATTTTTGTGCATAGCCAGGGTTGTATAGGTATCTTGCGAAAGTCATTGAATTGTCATTTAGTTTGTCCAAAACATAGATGTAATGCTTAACAATG
The DNA here is from genome assembly GCA_013414795.1 of Candidatus Kapaibacterium sp. Taxonomy (GTDB): domain Bacteria; phylum Bacteroidota; class Ignavibacteria; order Kapaibacteriales; family UBA2268; genus Naka2016. The sequence continues at coordinate 235,850 of CP058732.1, read as the reverse complement.
TAAGGATACAATTCCCGCAAAATGTTTGGCTGGTTAACATTGTGTGGGAAAATATATTTTCCAGTAGAATCTATGAAACTAATTGGCAATGCACGCAAGTCGGGTTCACGGAAGAGATGTGAAAGATAGCCAACGCCGATAGTATTCGGATTGGATTTGACATAGGCTTTGACGCTGTCGTGAGATTGGAAAATTTTTAACGGTCGGGCAATGTTTTTCCCTTTTAGAACAAGTTGGTTTAAGTTCACCAGTTCAGAAGACAAGGCACTGTTGACAACAATTGTTGGCTCGGTTTCCAATTGTTTATAGAATTTTTTCAAGGAGAAATTCTTGTTGGTTAAATAATTACGAATTTGTTCATCGGTAAGAGTATCAAGCGGGGAATCTTTGCTTACGTAAAAAACAAGAGCGTCGTATGCAAGAACAAGACGAGTGTGGGGGAAAACACCGAAAGCCTTCATAAGAGAATCTTCGTAGCGAGTGTAGTCGCGGGCAATTATGATTGCATCCGTTTCGCGAGCAAGGAGTTTAGCCATTGCGTCCCAGGCAGTAGTCTTTCGGAAAGTAACTTTAACAAGGGTACCAGTCGAATCGTAATGGTCGACGCAAGGTTTCATAAGATTGTAGATGGCTTCGTCGCAATAGACAAGTATTCTCCGTTGCTCGACTGGTTTCTCTTCGGTTTTGCAAGAGAACAAACCAAAGCACAGAAGCAAAGAAAGGAAACTAATTATTGGAATCTTCTTCATCTTTCAATTCCTTCAAGGCTTTTCTATATGAGAAAATTCGGTAAATGCCCCAAATCACCAGCAAGCCACCAATTACTTGAAGTTCAGTTTTGTAAGGATGGTCATAGAATAACTTCCCGGTTAGGAAAAAAATTCCAACCAAAATCGTTAAAATCCTTACTGCATAATTAAAAACTACCAAGATTTTTCAAATTCCAAAATAACAAAGATAAAAAACGAAAGCGAAGAACCAAAATTTTAATTAATGATTCTTCGCTTTCAAAAAAGAGAAGAAAGTTTTTCATCGCAATTTGAAGCGAATCGGAATGCTTACCCAACAAGTTACCGGTTGTCCGTTTTGAATTGCTGGGGTAAATGTTGATTTCATAACAGCATCGACAGCGGCTTGATTCAACATTTGAGAATCAGATTGTTGGACAACCACTTTCTTTGGTTTACCATTTTTGTCGACAAGGACACGCACCACAACAACGCCTTCGATTCCAGCCTTGCGTGCCATTTCGGGGTAGACGACTTTGCGTTGCAAGTCGGCTAAATCGATGTATGGTTCCTTTTCGACGGGGATAAATTCGTCGATAGCGGGTTCTTCTTCTTTTTGTTGAATTTCAACTTTCGTATCGAGGTTGAAATCTTGCGGAAGTTGATTGATATCGATTTCTTGTCCTTTTTCGCGGGCGAGCGATTCGCTAAGTTTTTCGAATGTAGCAAATTCCTTCAAATCCTCTTTGATTTCTGCATCGGGTATTGGCACTGGGGTTCCAGCCTTTGCAGCAGTAGCGATTTCCATCACTTGCTGCGAAGGCGGTGGAGGCGGAGCATCTTCTTTTTGCTCCTCGAGTTGTTGTATCGGACCGCCGAGCGTTATCTTGCTGATTGGAGCACGGGGAAGAGCCACATTGCTACGCTCCGAGGCTTTGGCATATATGAAGTATGCTAAAAGCAATAGCAAAAAGATAGACACCGTGATGATAAACCCACGAATTGTATTTCGGGGTATAATGATTTTTAACTCTGCAAACCCATAAGTGGGTTGGGGCGGAAGTTCAATTACTTTGTTGCTCATTTTCCCTCCCCTTGTAATAATTTCAAATCTTCTTCTGTTAAAGGAGCAATTGTGAATTTTCTTTGTCGCTTCATTGGCTCGCCTTTTTCATCGACTTCTTTGGAAATTGCCTCGGTAATTGGTATTTCGGCTTGGTTCAATTCGTCCAAAATTTCAACGACACGTGCATAATTTGCATCAGGTGAAATTTTCAAAACAGTAATCAAACGATTTTTAACAGTTGGTTCCAAGTTCTTTTCAACCGCAAGAGCACGCAATTTGGAAATAGGTATTTCTTGCGGTGGGTTGTTCTGGTCTGCTATACCTTTATACCAGTATAATTTATTGTCTGCGGTCAGCATTAAAGTCAAAAGTTCAGAGGCTCGAACTTCCACCTTTGCATACATCTCTGGTGGAATTCTCATCTCCATTATTTGTGGTTTAAGCATTGTTGTTGTAAACATAAAGAAAGTCAAAAGCAAGAATGTAATATCAACCAAAGGTGTAAGGTCTATCCTAAAACCGATTCTCTTCTTTTTCTTACGACGGACGATTTTCCCTCGCTTTTGCCTTTCTGGTATTTCTAGGGCGCCACCACCGCCAGCCATTTTCTACTCCTTACTATTTTTCTACAATATTTAGACACAATTAATTATATAAAAGTTACACGATGAAACAAATAAATTATTCTTATTTCTTTTGGGTTTTCTGTTCTTCTTCTTGAGTGCGTTTATCTGTTACAAAATTAAATACGAAAGCACGATTCCTTCGCAAAATGTTCATTGCATCTTCGACCCATTTGAAACGAATCCGTCGGTCCGCATCAATTGCAAACCGAGTCGAACTTCGAACAGAAAGAGTTGCTCGAATTAATTTTCCCAAAACTGTTGTATCAACTTTTACTAAGGCTTTGCTTTGGAGTTCTGGTGGAATTTCGGGCACAAGTTGATAGACCAAAGGAACATCTTTCATATTTGTTAAGCCATAGTAATAAGATGTATCGTTGGGATTTTTGTCGTCGATTGCAATATTGATTATTGCCAGGTCTCGTTCGGGAAGTTTGGTAGTGTCGGGGGAAACAGTGGGCCTTCGGATTGTGAATTGCTTTTCAGCCTCGGCTTCCGATTTGAATTTTGCAGTGAACATTAAGAAAGTTAGCAATAGGAATGTGATATCGACCAAAGGAGTTAGGTCGATAACAAATCCCATTCTTTTCTTTTTTATCTTTGGCACGGTTTGCCTCCCTAATTAACTTATTGTTTCAATCTTAATGTAAATATTTGGGTAACATTAAGAATTGCTTCGTCAATCATATATAAATAGTTGTCTACTTTCGTTGTGAAGTAGTTGAAGAAGATAATTGAGATAATGGCGGCGGCAAGACCACCAGCGGTGTTGTACAATGCTTCGGAAATACCGATAGCCAATTGGGTAGCGTCGACAGTTCCAGTTTCGCCGAATGCTGCGAATGCACGAATCATACCAATTGTTGTTCCCAACAATCCAAACAACACCGAAACGGAGGCGATTGTGGACAAAATGACCAGGTTCTTTTCCAAAAGCGGGGTTTCGAGATTTGTTGCCTCGTCGATTGCTCTTTGGACTTCGGTCAGTTTCTTTTCGACGGGGAAGTTCGGGTCGTTCTCCACTTGAACGAACCGTTCTATCCCCGCCCGCAAGATGTTTGCGAGGCTGCCCCGCTGTTTATCGCATTCCTTCAATGCGTCGTCGAAATCTCCTTTTGCAAGTTTATCTAAAACATTTTTAACAAAGACAGAAATGTCGCCGCGTCCTTTGGCTTTGTTGATTGAGAAGGTTCGTTCAAAAACGAAAGTAATTGAAATTATAATTAAAGACATCAAAATTCCTACAATTGGACCGCCAGTATAGATTGCTCCGACTACGCTTCCTTTCTTTGGCTTTTTCTTTGTCGCTGGATCTTCAAAATTGTTGGGATTACCAAAATAGAAGAAGTACACCGAATAGGCGATGATTAACGCTAATGTTATTACGATGACATTAAACATTCTGTTCATAAAATACACCTCTTTTTGTTATTAATATTAGTTGAACATACTTTATAAGTTTTTAATTGCATCTTCCAATGTTGCATAAATAGGAAAAACAGTGCTAAGTTTTGTAATAACGAACAAATTTTCAATTGACTTATCCAAATTGCATAAGACAATCAAACCACCCTTTTTGGTTACACTTGCGTGGGCAGAAATTAAAACGCCAAGAGCCGTGGAGTTAAGATAGGTAACTTTGCCCATATCGATTACGATTTTGTTCTTCGGGCTTTCCGCCAACTTCTTCAAAGTGTCGCGAAGTTCATCGGTTTCCTCGCCACCGATGAATTCCCCTTTCAAATAGACAACAACGCCACCTATTTGTTCTTCGACTTTAATCTTCGACATAAAACATCAAATTTAAAAATTCAAAACTAATGAAAAAATTTCATATAAGTGTTAATTTTTATTGAAATTAATCAACTGTAAATTTTAGAAATAGGCAAATATTTCGTAACATTGTTTCGATAGAGTTGACAAAAACACTAATTAAAGGTTTTTATCTTGTAAACATAGAAAATCAGGTTTTTGGTTTTTCAAATTCAACGTCGAGGCAATTTGATTGTCAATAGTTGAAAATTGTTGGTTTATTGTCAACGAGTATAATTAGAAAAGGAAATAAAATTTATCCTATTGATAAAAAAATGGAATATATAATTCCAGTTTCCTTCATTGGAAGGCAATGATCCCTTAATCCAAAAATTTCCTCATCTTAATGTGAATTTAGATTGATTCAAGTTGTCTTCTGAAAAAAGAAATTGCAGACCACAGTTCGAAACAAATTTTAAGTGGAAATGGCAGATTCAAATATTTACATCAAAAAGCAACCGCGGGTTATAATGTAATGTGATTTTCATTTTTGTAACGCTTCTAAAAAGAGTTTAATTGCAATAGCAAAAAGTACTGCGGCATACAAACTTTTAACCCATTTAGGTTTTGCTTTTCCGCTCATAAAACCACCGCCGAGCTGAGAACCAATTATAACTGCAATCACCACTACAATAGTTAAAGTCCAATTGAAATGACCTTCAGCCATATGTCCGAGATAGCCAGAGAAAGAAGAGAAAGTAACGACAAATGCTGTAGTTGCTGCGGCTTCTTTTGTTTTATAACCCATCCACATTAAAATTGGAGCAATGATAAACCCGCCGCCAATGCCAAGCAGTCCACCGATAAATCCCGCAAAAGCACCAACTCCAGCACCAATAATCGAACGTTTCTTTATATCCATCATTTCTTCCGGTTCGGGATTCTTTGCGAAAAACACCATTCTAACTGCAGCGCCTAAAACTGCAATTGCAAAAAGTATTAATAATGTATTTACTGGAACATACTTTGCGGTATAAGCTCCAGTTGGTGCAAAAATAAGGGCTGCCAGAGCCATTGCCAATCCGCCCTTCCAATCGACTAATTTTTTACGTGCGTACGGTATTAAAGCCAGTAATGTATTCAATCCGTTTAATAAAAGTCCTAATGGTATCGCAACTTCTTTAACCGAAAAGCCAGCCCATTTGAGGACTGGGACATAAATCATTCCACCACCCAGTCCCAACATTGCAAATAGGAAAGAAGCTGCAAATATTATTATTGCTACAATTGCATATAACATAATTTATTTTTTAGCATTTTCGTACATATTCTATAAAATTGTTCCCCGCTTTCGCGGGGATTGTATAGTTACATTATTTAAAAATCGGTAAGTGAATAATTGTTTCTTCTTCTTTCCTTTCTGAACACGGAATACAAACTTTCTTCCCGTCTTTTAGACGCAAGTATCTTTCAAAAACATACTCACCGCATTCCTCGCATTTAGCTTTGTTGAATGAACCTTTAACAGGTGTGTATTTAAAATCTTTCAAAATTGTTACTGTGAAAAGTTCTTCGTTTGTAGCATTGAGAACAATATTGATAATATCATTTCTAATATCTTCTGGAATTTCTGTTGGTTCAATTCCCTGCTTGCGATATTTAAAGAATTCGTGTGGTGCAAGCTTGTCCTGAAATTCATTTTTAAGAACAATTCTTACAGCGTCTTTTTTCCCTGGATACCAAAAGATTGCAGCAACTTTTCCATAGTTTAATTTTTCTATCATTCCTTTTCCAAATGTAGCCCCGGTAGCAGACATTATTCCATCCTGCATACAACCTTGAGGGTGACCAACTCCCATTTCTGAAAAAACGTGCATTTCGTGGTTGAGAGATTTTCCCACACCTAATATTTCCATTGCCAAGGTTCCCATTCTAAAACCAATTGGCATAAAAGGGCAACGATGCCCGTGAAATTCAAATGCCCAGTCTGGTACTGTAAACATTGTTTTGCCTCCTTTTTATTAATGTAATTTTTCTATGTGATTTTTTATTGAACCATTGATGACTGCCTGAACAGCATCATCAATATTTTTAATATCAGTAACAATAGGTTTAATATTTAATTGCAGCATATTTTGATATGCTCCGGTTCCCATCCCGCCAGCAAGTAAAATTTGACAATCTTTAATGGTTTCAGCCATTTGAAAATGTTTTGAACGAGAATGTTCATCAAATCCATGTTGTTGATTGGACTGATGATGCGAATGATGATGTTGCTCGTGGTGTGAAAAATTATGATGATTAGGTTTTTCGCGACGCTCTCTTTTAACAACTTCACCATTTTCAACATAGAGCACTTCGTAGAATTTGGCTCTGCCAAAGTGTTTACTGATCGTTATTCCATTATCAGTTGCAACTGCAATTGTGATATTATTCATATCTATTTTGTATCCTATTAAAAAATTATTGTCTATCAAAATAAAAAAAATTGTTTTTTCCAAATTATTAAAAAATTTGATAGTATTTAAGATTTTAAGAACTTAATATAAGCTTTTACTACAACGAGGCGTAATAATTTCCGCAATAAATAATCTCATCATTGCTCTGAACTCGTCGGCTGGCAAATAACCATTAAAGTGATAGTAAGAATTTCCATTTTGATCGAGGAAATAAAAAGCTGGAGTCCAGTAAGCCCCAAACATTTTTCTAACTTCTCTATCTTTAATCAAATCAAGTTTAAGCAAAACAAACCACTCATTCATTTCGTCGATTACTTTTTGATCTTTATTAGTTGTTGCTTCAAGTTTTTTGCATCCACCGCAACCCTCCATTTCAAATTGAAGAAGAATAGGTTTGCGAGTTTTTAATGATTCTTCTTTTGCTTCATCAAGATTTTTTAACCAGTTCATTTTTCATTTTTGTTTTTATAATTTAATAATTACGTATAATAGGAAACAATCATTTGTTTTTTAAAGATTGTTTCTCACATTTAAGATAGGGGCTTGTAATGATTTTATTTTTTGCCCGAAGGAGCATAACTATTTGACCAATGCAAAGTTTTTCTTAATAATATTTACAAAAAGGTATGTATATAATCGTTTAAGGTTTTTTATAGTATTTAGAGCGAACCGGTGCAAATTTGAGATGAAAGACTTTGAAGCAAACCAGAAACCCGCTATTTAAAGAAAGAAGGTTAATTAATTATCTTTTTATGCATTTTTAAGTATTATTCGCCTTTAAAAAATCATCAGGTGTATTGAATGCAGTTAAAAAGAGCGGGGTACCAGCGAAAGAGAGAGGGGAAATTGGTCCTATTGTCATAAAAGAGTATTGACGAGATGAGGCATCGAAAGAACTATGAGGATCACGGAAAGATTGATACAATTTTAGTGAATTAAGGTCTCCACCAACAATTTCTTTTAGTGCCTGTAATTCTGTTCCCAAAGCCAGACCAAAACCAAAGAAGAAAATTCTCAATTGACCAATAATCTCTTTGTGTAAACTTGATAAAGTTTGACTTATGAACATCCAACCAAGACCGTATTTTCTTGTAGTTCGAACAGCATCGAGTAAAGAGGCTTTTACACTTTCCTGGTTATCATTTTCCATTTTTTCACGGGGAGCTAATCTGTGTGCTTCATCTAAAATAACAAGTGTGTTTAAGGATCTATTCTCTCTGTAGGCTTTTTCAGCGGAATATGTTAATCCATCTAATAATCTTTTTATAACTAATGCTTGAATTGTGTCGTTCCAGAATAAGTCTGATGCCATTTCCCTTGACAAATCAATGATTACAACGGGTCTCTCAGTGGAAGAAATATCCAAAGTTTGTTTAATTAATTCATCAATAATTATTGCATGTTGGCGGTCTCTTCTAAATAATTGAGTAACTGGGTTCCAATATTTATAAAAAAATTCATTTTGGTCTGCTTCCTTGTAAACTGTTTTAAATCTTTCCCGTGATTGTTCGCTTCTATAAAATTGTTTTTGAACGTTCTCATCACCAAGTAAATACCAGGCTCGATTGAATGAATCTCGGCTATGTAAGTTTTCTAATTTAATTCCCGCCTTTTGTAGCCTTTCTGCTAAAACTTCGGAAGCAATTCTTCTATTTTCTCCTTTAGGAATCGTTAATCTCTCAAAAAAAAGTGATTCATATAGTATTTCACTAAATAAACTCCATCTATCTAATATCAATTCTCTCACACCTTTGATTAATACTTTTTTACCTAAGGAAGAGAGTAATTCTTTTAAATTCAAAGGAAAACCTTCAGTTCCTAAGACCCCTCTTGCATCCTTACTGAATTCACCTTGAGGATCTATCACAAATATTGCCATATTTATATATCTTGCATAGGCAAGAAGAATCATTTTCGCCAACACTGATTTTCCAGAACCTGTTTTACCAAAGATCCCAATATGATAGGCTTCACCAGCTCCATGTGGTCCAGTTCCGAAATGTTTAAACCACATTGGCAATCTTGGAGTAGATCCATAGACATGTCCCAGATAAAATATTTCATCCCTATACCTTTCCAATAGCCTATCTAATATTAAGTCATTTGCTAAATGAATAAAAGTGCCTGTTGCTGGAACAGTTCCTAAAATACTTGGTTCAAATCTATGACCGTCGTCACTAAATACTGCACTTACTGTCATAACTCCAAGGTGAGTGTCTTGCTGTCCACTTACAGGATTTACTTGACCTCTTTGCCTTGCAAGAGACCTCATTGTTGGGTCTTCAAGCCAAATATTTCTTAGTTGAACCTCTGTTATTTGTCCTAATGCATAATGAGGTTTGTCATCCTGAATGAATTTAAAAAGAGCAAGTTCACCTACTAATTTTTTCTTAACAGCAGTTTCAAGAATATCTAATGAAAGTTCACTGGTAGAAGAAGGAGAACCTATTGCCCCGATTCGCTCAGAGGTGCTGATTAGTTGCTCAATATTTGTTCTATTTGTTCTTTCATCGCTCATAACTCATCTCCCCATATCTTTTTTATTTCTTCCTCAAGTCTTTTTGTTCTATTTTCTATTTTTTCTTCATTCCAAATTGTGTCGCCTTTATCGTATAGTGCAACTATATCCTCTTTAGTAATAGAAAGTGTAGCATAATGTCTAATTCCCTTTTTCTTCCCTTCCCCATTTATTTTCTTTCCAAAACTTTGGTTCCTTAATGCTGTATTTAGTTTTGATTTGAGGAGCGTCATATTACCTAACCAGAAGATCTTCTTATTCCTATCTTCTCTTTGTTCCTCAGGTGATAGAGTACTATTAGGATGTGGAACATGGTCAAAATTCCAGTATTCTTCCCACTTTATAGGCATTATATGTTCAAGTGTGTAGTCATATTTCAATTCTTTTTCATCGTATCTATTATCTTTATCTCTACGGGATAGTTCTATCCAGAATAATATCAATGCAGCGTCTCTATTAGAAATATTTTGCAAACCACTTTTGCTCCTATCCCACGAGATTTCTCTTAACTTATTATCCAGATGAAATATGTCTGCAATAAATTGTTTACAAATTTTGTTATAGTTTTTAACATTTTCAATTTTCGCCAGCATATTTCTTATGATAAACTTTTCTAATTTGTTTAAAATTTCCGTAATTTTATCATTTTCATTTTGATAATTTTTAAGCACGAAAAGAAGAAATGGATGAAATGTAGAAATCTCTAATTCTTGAAGAATATGTAACAATCTATCAATAGAATCACCAAAAGATAACGAATCACTTTTATCAAAAGAGACAATTTTTTCTCTGTAGATTTTAGCATATTCAATTATTTCATTAATAAACCATTTTAACTTATCCATTGAATCAATGGTTCTAAGTTGCTCCTTATATAATTTTGAAAGTTCAGACAAAGTGTGTTTATCAGGATCATAAAATCCTTTTATCACCCCTATACAATGAAGTAAAATCTCAATGTTGTCTCGCTTTAATCTACCTGTTGCCATTTCAGTTTCCCAGTATTTTATTGTTTCCTCATCATTTAAAAAAGTTTTTTGCCAAGTATCGTGATAAAGTCTTATAGTTTCATCTTTATTACTTAATTCAATAGCTCTTTTGAAAATAGCGTTTTTTACTATTTCAGCAATAGTTAACCTTACTCCAGCTGTGTTAAGGGTATCAAAAATTTCCTGTTCGTCATCTTTTTCATCCAGATCAATTACTACCAGCATCTTGTTTTCTGGATTTAGAATTCTATTTAAGAGTTCTTTTCTTTTGCTTTCACCCATGTTTTCTAATTTCTGAAAGAAATACTTATAACATCGTAAGATCAAATGACTATCTTCATTGATTTGGTCTATATTTAAAGTATCCTCAATAACTTTTCCATAGGCTTCAGAATCTGCACGAGAATGTTCTATTCTAACCTCATAATTAGAAGAAGTATAATCCTTTCTATATCGCAAAATACTCTTAATATCACTCTCACAATTTCTCTTAGTTTCTTCGTCAGAAAAAGTGTCATATAAAGCTTTTAATAAAATACTTAATGTAGTCAATCGTTGTTGACCGTCAATGACCTCAAGCTGAGATGGCTCGCCAGAGATTTTGGGAAGCTGTTTTAAGATAATTGCTCCCAGGAAATTATTTTTTTTGTCTTCTCTAAGAAGTTCATTCAAAAGATCCTCCCAATTCTCCTCATTCCATACATAAGTTCTCTGGAAGAAAGGTATTTTCACCTTACCTTCCATGCTTAAAAATTTCAAACCTTTTGCATCTGCTTTCATAACTCACCTCCCGCTTTCAGTTCTATAACTATGCATACTAAAAAATATCTCTCCTATGTCACCTTGATGTAATTCGGCCATTTTCCTGGTAGCTGTTTGTCGCAAGGCAGGAACAGCGCTCCCAAGATGCTTTACCATTCGGTCTGCTATGTAAAGAGGATATGGTTCCATAATCCCTGGTGTTCCAGATTGATATTTAAGACCTTGAAGTAGTATTGCTATGCGAGAATTATTATTGGCAATAGAAGAGGACATCTCAATTCTAAAAACTGGCGTCCAATTATATGGTTTATAATACATAACAAAAAGATTATTTATGCCAGAAATAACTTCATCTTTTAATCTTTCAAGTTCCTTGCCTTCAAAGGGAAGTTTTAAGTGCCAGGGTTGTTGAGGTTTTTCTAATGGAATTGGTATAGTATATTCACCTGGGGATAAAATAGCAGTTAAAACTGCACGGTCATCATAATTGGAGGACCAGCTAAACATTTTGCCCAATTCTCTCCTTGTAGTATATTTTGGCAAACTCACCCATAATTTGTCTGTTCTTGAAGATTCTAAAATAGTTTTATAGTCCTCAAGGAATTGTCTAAACCTCTCTTTTAGTTTTTTACCAAACTCGGTTTGGATGTTGTCATTTTCCCACTCCAATATTTTGTTTATTGCTTGGTTCAAGTATATCAATGGCGTTGTAAGAGAGCCGTCTAAAAAGACTATATCGTGAGGGGCTCTTGCTGCAAGTTCAAATTCCATCTCCATCATCACACCTCTAATAATCGTGCCTGTATCCGGATCATGTTTCTCCGGATGTATGAGTACTCTATGATGAGGTTTCTCCCAGTATCTTTTTTCAGAGGGGGGAGTTAATCCTTCTATTGCTACTGCAGCACAAGTAACAAAATCAATAGCTAAAAGCTTTTCCACCACATAGGAGCCATCCACTCCGCAGGTAGTTGGCATGGGCGGATAACCTAAATCAGCATCTCTTTTTAAAATTCCCTTGTTTACTAATTGTTTTCTCAAATCCTCTTTTCTTTTTTCTATTTCTTTAAAAGATTCATAAAGGGAGTTTCCTATCTCTTCACTTTTAGAAAGCATTTCCTCTACTAAAGCTTCCGGTAGTTCTACAAAAGTTTGTTCAACTTTTTCCAAGTTTTATAACTCCTTTATGATTTTTTCAACCTTTTCAAAAAACTTTTTTGCCTGAAATTTTTTCCACTCAGGCTTACGCTCCGCACGTGGAATTGCCCAACGTTCTTTCCAATAATCGACAAGATTGTTAAACGGGCGATCAATATAAATCGGGTTTTCTTTTCTTTTAATCACATCTTTCAAATTTTTGACAAGCGGAAATAGATAGAATTCTCTTTGTATACCGTGATATTCAAATCTAGGCAACCCAAGAAGTTTGAAAGCAAGACTAATGAGTTTAAGCTTTCGGGAAGGTCCGTGACCATACCCTCGGGAGGTATCAATCCCTTTTGCAGAGAGGAAACTGAGTATTTCAATATAAAGTTTTTCTGGGATATGAAAAGTTCCAGTTCCTTTAGTATATCCCAAACTTAATGCTACGATTTCTCCATTATATTTTAGACGATTATATAAACTACTTTTCCCGAAAGCACTTGTGGTAGTAATAAATAATAAGTCAGGTTTAATGGTTCTTCCTTTAATGAGGGTCCTGGAAGAATTGTATTTTTTTCTATAATTTTCTCTAATCTCATTTGAAGTTAAAGCAAGAGCAACCATTTTACCACCTAAAATTTCATTATATGGTGGTAAGGCTCCAACCCTTTGAGCATTCATTGATTTATTTATCCAAAAATCCAGTTCTTCTTTTGGAATCTCCAGAAATTTATCTCTTACGCTTATTTTAAGCACCGGACTTTGAAGTAACAATAGTCCAAAAGGTAAATTATGAGTTGTATCCCATAATAGAAATCTCATTTGTCTTCCATAAGAACGTTGATATGGAATACTCCACCAAATTAGATTCCACCATCTAAATAGTATTTCTTCGAAAGTCCCTGTTTCTATTTCTTTTAATTCTAAAGAGATATTAGCTGGGTCAATATCTTTACCGTCTTTGTAATATTCTTTTACAACGTTTAAATAATCTTGGAGGAATCTTTTACGAAGTGCAAGCTGTTCCAGCTTCGCTATACTTTGAATATGGCGAAATGTCTCTTTGGTGAAATCGGAGGGTCTTATATGCGGGTTTATTTTAAAGCCTTGTAGTTCTAATGATTCAATTATTCGTTGTTTTAAAATCTCTTCATTCATTTTGACACTTCATTTTGAACGAATACTTAGTATTTTCGATACCCTCTGCAGAGGAAGTAGCCAAAACGAAGCGAAGAAATTTGCTTTTATGTTATTGGAAAGAAGCATATTTTTCACACCATAAATAATCCAGTAAGCTTAACACAGTTTTATAGTCAAAATTTATACCACATAATGCTATATCCACATATGCTCTAACGTTTGTATAATTGATCAAAGTAGAATATTGGTTTACTATTGTATCATTAATTTTTGGATAAATCAAACATCCTAGCCTTTTCCTTTTAACCGAACTACTCATATAGGATAAAATTTGATGGATGTCATGTCGGTGTTCTTCAAGAATTTCAGACGTTGCCATACCATATTGAATATATTCTAAATGCTTTTTGTATTTAACATCTATTATTAATGTTTTATCTTCTTTTTCAATAATTATGTCTGGTTTCAATTTATTCATACTCTTCCAATTTCCCAAATTATAAAATCTAATTCTAGAGTTATTTTTAATATCCGAGAAAAATCTTGCTCCTATCCTAAGGGCAAATTTAGAGGCCCAAAATTCTACCCAGTGTTCAAATAATTTGTCCATTTCAATTGCCCAAGGCAATCCATAAAATTTACCAGCTTCATTTGAAAATTTGCTTTCACCGATATATTCTATGCATTTTTGTATGGCTCTATCATAATACAACTTGTAAAAACTAGGCACGCTTATTTTCTTGAGCTTTTCAACGCTCGGTTCGTCGCAATTCAAAGTGACAAGCCATCTTTCTATTTTTGACATAAGTACTCTTGATTTACTTCTTATTTTAATAGGAACTTCAGGATTTGAAATATCTTTCTCTACAATTTTTACAACACCTTTAAATTGGTGGTGAACTTCCAAATCGAAAGAATAATCAATTACAGTAGTGGAAAAATAGTTATATTTACCATAAGGAACGCTCTTTGTTCCATAATCGTTCCAGTTTACGTTGCCAATGGGGACTTTGGAAAATATATGCTTACTACATATCCTTTTCATAAGTAAGCTTAGAGCTTGATAAATTGCCTCTAAAGTTTCAACTGCTTTAAACCATCTAGGCAGAACACCGTTAGCGAAGATAGGCTCTTCGTTTTTTAAAAAAAACGGCTGATACTTCCAATCAATAAGATCCAATATTTCGTAAATATCTACCCAACCTAATTTAGGTTTTACAGTTATACTTCCATATACTTGACCACCATAAGGATTTTTTAGAGGAACTACCCCTATCTTATTACTTGGTGTAAGTATCAATTTTTTGTTGTTTTCATCCCACTTACAAGATACACCTAGAAATTCCAAGTATCTACTATTTACACGCAACCATTTAAATATATATTCCTGTGGAAATTTTTTATCAAATTTTCCTTTTGGGAACCAGTCTTTTAACTTTTCTACTGAAAAGGCAGTTCCTTCATCAAATTCAACAAGTGAAATTTTTACATTCATACTTCTTCCTCAAGAGCTTCCTTTATGAAAGCCAATATTTCATTTTTTGCGAGAGCTAGTCTACCTTCTGCTAAATATTCTCTTAGAAGAGGAGCAATTTCATATTTTAATTTATTTTTTAGCTCATCTTTGGAATTTGCGATAAAATAAGTGTGCCCTGGCTGCAAATGCAATTCGTCGTCAGTTGCGTATTTGTAAAATATATTTTCAATTTCATTGTAAAGTTTTAATGCAAACTTCTTTGTTTCTTCATCCACTTTTTTCTCATCCAAAATTTTCTCTAGCTCTTCTCTGGATGGCCAAACATCAATAAAGGCAAACCTTCTACGAATAGCAAAATCCAAAATAGCTATTGTTCGATCAGCAGTATTCATTGTCCCAATTACATAGAAATTCCGAGGCATTTTTATTTCAATTCCTGATTTTAGTTTAATGTATCTTTCTTCTTTTGGTTCAAATAGGAATATGGCTTCTCCCAAGATTTTTGCTAAATCTCCTCTATTTATTTCATCAATTATAAGCAAATATCCTTTCCCCTCATTCTGTGCAACTTGTGCTTTATTAATGCACTCCAATAAAGGACCTTTGTGTTCTTTGAAAATCAATTGGTTGGAATTTGTGTCGGGTTTTATTCCCTCTACAAAATCTTCATATGATACCGATGCGTGAAACTGTATAATTTCGTAACCGGTAATTTTACTGCTATTTTTAAGGTTTTCTGCTATTCTTTTGGCTGAATAGGTTTTACCGGTTCCTGGCGGTCCTTGTAGTATTATATAATTCCTATGCAGCAAATATGTTGATAGTTCGTCAATGGATGGATATGATCTCCATAATCTTATTATGCTTGGGAAAAGTTGGGAGTCTAAAATTTCCTGAAACTGTTTTTTTAAAGGCCAATTTCTAAACTTAGCATATAGGAGTAGGTGATTTAAGAAGGCTTTCACACCATTATCATCTGGTTTTATTACGCAAACAGAGGGCAAATATTTGCCATATTTATTCCACAAATTTGGGTAGCTTGAAAAATTACCAAGTTTTATCTTAATGCTGTCTGGAATTTCTGTATATTCATCAGTTATATCATCTTTAACGAAGATTTCGGTTTTTTCAACGTTTAAATTCTCTCTTTTAACAAGTTTTAAAAGAAGCTCAATACTTCTTTTAATCCAAGGAGTGCCTAACCATTCGGCATCGTCTGTAATTCCACCTGTACCTATTCCATAACATAAGAGTAATTCTTCGGGAGTTTCTTTATTATCCGGAAATAATACCAGGGAAAAATTCTCGTAAATCCCACTTTGTGGTGCATTTTCATATAACACTCCAAAATATTTTATGTTTACCTCGGGGCCACTTAACGAATTATATCTAAGAATTCCATTTTTATCAATTTCATCGGCGAAACGTTTACCGAATATACAGTTAAAAAGTAACTTAGCTTTATCTAAACTCTGGCTTGGATTTTTACTCAGAATTTCAACTAAAACCTCTTTTGTTATATCTGAAATTTTGCTATCACATATTTCACCCATTGTTTTTCACCTCCTCGGACTATTGAAAATAAAAGACTGTGGATATTTGAAGTCTGTGGGGTGTTGGAAAATCGAATTTGAGTGTAATTTAATAAATAAACCAGGTAACATCTTGGTAAAAAATTGGAGGAGCCGGCAAGAAACTTGCGAATCGATATGCTCGCCGCAAAAAGTTTTGATCATTTCCTAACCTTATTAATTATACATTGTTATAAAATTATTAATATTTTCTTGAATTTAACCAATAAATTTTCCCCTTTGTAGATAGGATTAGTCTTTTTTAATTCGCTTAATTCGCTATTTTTAATGTAAATTTCAGGTTTTTTCGTCAACGACTTTTCGGAAGATTATCAAAAATCTCTTTAAGATGTTCTAAATTGTTCCCGAGAGGTTAAGGCGCTCTTGCATAGTAATTTTACTTGTAATGTGTATAAACGTTTTGCTTTTTTACTGGAAATTAGGAAGCTGTTTCTTTTTATTGCCAACTGAAAATTCTGTATAAATTTGATCAATATTAAATGGTAACTAAATTGAAGCTTTTAAAATCCTTAAAATAACAGCTTGTTTTGTAGCTGCTTCGTCTAGTGTATGAAGACGTTTTTCTTTATTTAGCTCCCTAATAAACCCAAGTAATTCGTCATTCATTTTTATCAACTCCTTTGATTTATTTAACCAAACAATTCTTAAGTTTTGAATAGCTCGAACTTTCCATCAAATTTGGTAAGCGTATCAAATAGCTTTTTTATAAAACATTCTTATTGTTTGTACTGAAATGAATTTCATTCATGATTTCTATAATATAACAATTCTTTAACATAGGATATTGATATTACAAAAAATTTAATTAATATTTTCTTACTTTTCCTTTACAGTGTAGCCACCACCGCCGATTAGCAAGCGGATGTATGCTCCGGTTGCTCCAGTTTCTGGTCCCCCGGCAACCTTGGTTTCTGCAATCTTCCAATCCCCAGCAACCGGGGTAAATGTCAATCCGGCACGCAGTCCAAGAAGAATGCCACCGCGAGAATTTCCACTTGTATTGAAGGAAATCATATAATCGAGCCCCAAGGCAAAATGCAAAAGAAGACCACCAGTGGAAACTTCCAAATGTCCTTTGGGATTGTCGAGAATTTCGTCGAATGTTGGTATTGTTCTTTCCGTGATTTGAAAAGTATTGCCGTATCCGCCAATGCCAATCATTGGGTAGATAAGCACTCCGTATTTCGAAAAAATCACATAGCCAAGGTCAAAAATGCCATAACCAGAACTAAGGTTGATTGTGTAATTATTGTTTGAAACATCCTTGCCAACGAGTCCGTGCCCTTCGCCCCCCACAACGAAATTATAGATAATTGCGTGTCCACCGCCACCAAAAGATGTGAAACTGGAGGACAGTTTGGGGTATTGCTTGCTTTCGAGTTTGGAGTTGAGGTCGCCAATAGAAAGAATTTGAATTCCTGGCATAAAGTAGCCAGCCCCGCCGTGAATAGTAGTTCTCTTGTCTTCTTCCTGTGCAAAAGAGACGCTGGTTAGCAGAATCAAAGCAAACCAAAAACGAAACAGTTTCATAAATCCTCCATTTTATTTATTATTGGGACTTAAGTCCCATTTCTTTGCTTTCGTAGCAAGAAGTAAAGCCCAACCAGGACGAAAGGTATGCTAAGAATTTGTCCCATACTTAGAGGGAGATACTGTTCAAAGTCGGCTTGTGGTGCTTTTGTAAATTCAATTAAAAAGCGTGCAGTAAAAACAAGAAAAAAGAACAGACCAAACGGGACGCCTGGGCTTTGCAAGATTTTTTTCTTGTAAAACAAAAAGAGGAGAACGAAAATAATGAGGTAAGAAACTGACTCGTAAAGTTGCGATGGGTGAACTGGGGGAGTTGTTCCGATGACCTGGTTCCCTTGGTAAACATTGAAAATGATTGCCCAGGGGACATCGGTTGGTTTGCCGATAATTTCATGGTTGAAGAAGTTACCGATTCGAATTAAAGAGGCAACAAGTGCAGTTGGAATTACGATTCTGTCGAGTAGCCAGAGCAAATTAATTTTCTTGTGCTTGCGCGAAAATAGCCAAAGAGCAAAGAGAACGCCAATCGCCCCGCCGTGGCTTGCAAGCCCGCCGTGCCAAACTTTTATAATTTCCAGTGGGTTACTTAAATAGTATTCAGGCTCGTAAAAAAGGCAATGGCCAAGACGCGCTCCGATAACTGTGCCAAGAATAACATAAAAGACAAGGCTTTCAAGTTCCTTGATTGGTTTGTTTTCTTTCTTGAAGATGTAGGTCATTATCTGGTAGCCAATTATAAACCCAAGGGCAAAAAGCACCCCGTACCAGCGAATTGCAAAAGCACCTATTCGAAAAATTTCCGGGCTACCAGTCCAATGAAAATACGATGTTGGTTCCATCTACGTTACTCACTTTTATCACATTTAGGTGGTTCGTCGATAACATTGGCAGCCCAAAGTAGTTTCTTTCGCAAAAGGTCGTAGTATGTGCTGTTGTTGGGCTTAACCAATTTTACCACATAATTAGATTTATTTATCTTAATTGTTTCCTCGTTTTGAATTCTAACAGTTGTTCTTCCGTCGGCGACGAAATTTGCTTCCCCAGTTGGTGAATACACTTTTAATTCGATTTCGTTTGTGTCTGGAAGTACCAGGGGGCGATAAGTTAAAGAATGGGGTGCAATCGGGGTCAGACAAATGACTTTTGTCGATGGCGAAAGGATAGGCCCACCGCAGGACAAGGAGTATGCAGTCGAGCCGGTTGGCGTAGTAATAATTAATCCATCGCCTCGGTAATCGCCAATGTAATGGTCGTTCGTATAAGCAGAAACAGTAATCATCCGAGAAGAACCACGCTTTTCAACCACGAAGTCATTCAAAGCATAGTAAGTTTCGTTGCGGACAACTGATTCGAGCACGCTTCGGTCGACAACGCGAAAATTCCCTTCGATTAAGTCAATCAAAGCCTTGTCGAGGTCGTGAATTGAATATTCAGCAAGGAAACCAAGTTTGCCAACATTGACGCCCATAATAGGAATATTCGATTTTAGCAAGAGATTTGCAGCTGAGAGCATAGTACCGTCGCCACCGAAGGAAATTAGAATATCGATGAAGCGTTCGAAGTCCGATTCTTCTATTTCTGTGAAATTTTTAGCGATTTGGGGGTCGATTTTTTCAAGGAATTCGCGCTTAGCGAAGCATTGGGCGTCCATTTTAATAAGTTTCTTTGCAGCATATTCAGCACAATGAATTGCCTCGGGCTTGGAAGCATTTTCGTAAATACCAATTCTTTTCATAGACAAAACAAATAAAACAACTCAAAAATAAGAAAAGTAAATAAATAAAAAAGCCTTGCCATCGGGGGGGTGATAGCAAGGCATGCAGCATAACGAGGAAGTAGCGGTTGGGGATACCGCTGAGCGGGAAACGGGACTCGAACCCGCGACCCCAACCTTGGCAAGGTTGTGCTCTACCAACTGAGCTATTCCCGCTTGTCAAAAAACTTTTTCTTGGGGTTACAAAATTAATAACTTTTTTTCAAAATTCCAAATTTTTTTTAACACTTCAAAATCTTTTTTCAAAGAACTCAATACAACGAGTCTTCACTAAATTGAAATCAATTTCCGTGCCAAGTTCTTTAGAAATTGAAGTTACCTCTTTGCCTTTTATTCCGCAAGGAACAATGTAGTCGAATTCTCGCAAGTCGTTGCAAACATTCAAGGCAAACCCGTGCGAGGTAACCCAGCGAGAGCAATGCAAGCCAATTGCACAAATCTTTCGGCTTCGCTCAATCCAAACTCCCGTCAATCCTTCGACCCGTTCCCCTTTGATATTGAATGTTGAAAGCAATTCGATAATTGTTTCTTCGATTTCTCGTAGAAACCAGTGTAGGTCTGTTTTATAATCATATAAATTGAAAATTGGGTATCCCACCAATTGTCCTGGATTGTGCAAGGTTACGTCACCGCCCCGGTCGTTGTAAATAACTTTAATTCCTTTCGATTCAAGAAGTTTCGTAGGAAGCAGTATATTGCTATCTTTACCAGCGCGGCCAACTGTTATAACCGATGGATGCTGGCAAACGACAAACACATTTCGGTTCCTTTTTTCTGCAATTTCTGAGGCAATTTGCTTTTGTCGCTCCCAAGCCTCGTTGTAATCTATCAATCCCCAGTCTTGTACTTCAATCATAGGACGTTCAAAAAAAGGTAAGACGTTTTGTTCAATTTTCAATTTTTAAGACAAGTTTTAAGTTTTAGCAATGAAAAATAAAAAAGAGTTAGATACTTCTAAATTATTTGTTAACTAACACAAATTTTGTATGCATAAATTCGGACGAATTTTCTTGCCAATAGCAATTATTTTAATGCTTTTGGCAATAACTGCTGGTTTGGAACGCGGTGGTTTGCATTCTACTAACTTGAAATTAGTTCATCCGCTGGGCAATCTTCATTTTCTGATATTTTTTGCTGGGTTTTTTGGAACATTACTCTCTGTCGAAAGTGCTGTTGGCCAAGGCAAAAAGATTTTGTTTTTAATCCCCGCAACCATTATAGTGGGTTTGATTTTGTACATCGCAACTGGTTTTTGGCTCCTTCTGGTTGCTGGAAGCCTTGCTTTTTCAATTCCATCGATAATTGTTTTTAAGACAAGGCGTGAATACATAACTTTCCTTCTTGCATGCTTTCTTTTTGCACTGGGCACAATACTTTATGTCTTCGATTTTTACTATCCCTCTGCAATTGCATATATTTATTTTTTAACTTTCTACATTCTTGCCGAAAGATTAGAACTTGCGAAAATTGTTGGAGCAGACAAACGTTCCTTTCGTCATTTTCTTTCGAACGAAATTATTGTTGTCGGCTTGGTTTTCTTTTCGATTTATGATGCATTCATAGCATTGAGGATTCTTGGTGCGGTCGTTTTTCTTTTGACCTTCTGGTTCATTTCCAACGACCTTGCTCGCAAGACAATTAAAACACGGGAACCAGCGAAATATTCTGCTGTTGCTATGCTTTCTGGATACTTCTGGTTAGCCTTTGGCAATCTGCTTTTCTTGATTTCCCCCTCCACATTTTGGGGAGAAGGAATTCATTCTATAACTCTTGGATTCGTGTTTTCAATGGTGTTTGCCCACGCACCGATAATTTTCCCAAATGTAGGAAAATTCAAATTCATTTTTTCAAAAATCTTATACATACCGTTTTTGCTTCTACACATTTCGATTATGCTCCGTGTTCTATCCTATCTTCTTCCAACAATAAAAACAATTTCATTGCATCTTAATTATTCCTCTATAATTCTTTTCTTTGTAACGTTTTTCATCCTTGTTGTTCGAAGCAAAGCCAAAAGTGCCAAATCGATTGCATAACTTAAAAATCTTTCTTTTTAAATCGGAAGTATCCAATCGAAAATGGTATAAAAATCCAAATAAGATGCACAGCAAAAGTTATAACCTTACCTAACGAGGCGGAAATAAAATCCTGGAAGACAGCCCCCGTAATTCCAAGCATTGCTGCTGCTTCAAACCGAAGAAGTATGTTAATTCGTGCAAGGTCGATTGGGTTAATAATCGTCAAGGCAAGGATAATTCTTTCGATTGGATAGTCCTGGAATGCATAAGAGAAAAAAAGTAAAAATCCGTCGTAAATCCAGCAAAGAAATAACCAGATAATAAAAGCAATACCCAAGCCAGCAGAACGCTCGACAATAAAAGTTGTAATTAAAAAAGCAATAGACACAAAAATACAAACAAGAAGGATTGAAGTCGATAGCAAATTGCCAATTAAATCTGGTTCGATGAGGTTGCTTGCTGCCAAAGGTAAACCAACGCCAACGATTGTAACAAGAATAAACGGAATGACAAGCCCCAAAAACAAGCCAGAATATAGCGTACTGCGTTTGATAGGCTGTGTGAGTACCAATTCAATGAACTCTCGGGAGTTGTAAAGATAAATACTTCCAAAAAGTATACCGATTAAAGGATTTAATATAAACATTATTGTCATCAAACTGACAATCACTTTTGAACTATCGTTTGTGAAGTAGATGATTAAACTTGTTGTTAGTATCAAACCAAAAGTATAAATAATAATCCAATTTGAACGGATTATATTTTGAATTTGGAATTTAGTTATCTTATATAATGTTTCCATATTAATTTTGCACCTTTAAAAAATCAATCACAGCCTCTTCCAGATTTTGTTTGCCAGTCGTTGTTATGAAATCTTTGATTGGACTATCGATGACAATTTTCCCTTCGAGAATGAAAACAAGGTTGTCGGCAAAACTTTCAACTTCGGTAAGTTGATGGGAAACAACGGCAAAAGTTGCTCCCTCTTCTCTTTTCTTTGTAATCAAGTTCTTAATGTCGACGGTTGCAATTGGGTCCAAACCAGCGGTTGGTTCGTCGAGTATGTACAATTTCGAGTCGAAAAGAAACGCAAGGATTGCACTCAATTTTTGTATTGTACCACCGGAGAGGTTTTTTACAAATTTGTTTAAATGGGGTTGAAAGTTGAAAAGGTCGATTAAATAATCAAGATTTACTGGTTTCCTGTTATTTGATAATTCAATAATTAATTTAATGATTTCGATTGCTTTCAGATTTTCGGGATATCTACCAATTTGTGGCATATATCCAATAAGTTCTCGGTAATTAAAGTTTGAGGAAACATCATTTGAATCGATTAAAATTTTACCTTTGTTGAAATGGACTAAACCAAGAATACATTTCATCAATGTGGTTTTCCCCGAGCCATTTGGTCCTACAATTGCAGTAATTTTTCCCCTTTCAAAAGATAGATTAATACCTTTTAGAACTTCAAGTTTACCGTAACTTTTGTACAAATCTTTTATGGTTACCATTTAAATTGCCTCATTGATGGTTTTCTATCAACAAGATATTTGGGAACGATGGACGGGAATATTTTTTCAGCAATTTCAAAGATATCAACAAAAAAACTTCTAAAAAGCAACACTGCATAGTTATTCGATTGGACGATAATTGTGAATAAAGAGACTGGAATGTATGGGACGTCGCCAATCCCATCTTTGTTCAAGTCATATCCTGAATAACCGCTCCAATAGTTTCTGTCGAAGATGTTACGGCTTTGCGAACTGTTAGTTGCAACTTCAAAAGTATTCGCAAGGAAGTTGTTGTATCTAAAAGTATTGTCTTCGCAATTGGCAGTTATCCTCAACGCCCATCCATTTTTGAAAAAATTGTTCTTTTCGAAAAGCGTTTGGTCTGTTCCTTCCATATAAATTCCAACAGTGTTGTTCAAAAAATTATTCTTGGAGACGTAACTTCTTTTGATATCCTTAAGCAAAAGCCCATAAGAACTTGGACCCCAATTGTCGACAAAGGTATTTTCGACCATATAGACACGGTTGGTATACATTACAGCAACGCCAGCCCCATTGTGTTTAAATGTGTTACCTCGATAGGAACAACTGTCGGAAAACATAAAATGCAAGCCATAGCGTAAATTGTTTTCACAAAAATTATTCTGGATTAGCGAACTTTTGACGAACTCGAAATAAATTCCATCTCTTTGAAAACGAATCTCATTGTTTTCGATTTTGGCGTTAGAACAATACCAAAGATGAATACCATTGCCAGAGTTCGATTCTGTTCGGTTTTTATTACCGGAAAGTTTACAATTTCTTATAGTGAAGTTTGTTGAACGGGAGAAATAAATTGAAAAGAAACCATTTTCAATTGTAATATTTTCAATAAGAACATTTTCGCAACTGTCAAATTTTAAGCCGGCATTGTCTTGTATGTAGCTTATTCCAATATTTTTGATTGTAAGATTTTTGATGATGAAGTTCTTGGTTTTCACCAAAAAGCCGAAACCTTCTTCGGAACGACAATCAACAATTGCACCATTTTCACCAATAATTGTCAACGGTTTGTTGATGTAGATATCTTTTTCGTAATATATACCTTTTTTAATATAGATTGTATCGAAATCTCTGGCAACATTCACTGCACTTTTGATAGTTCTCAGAATCCCACTTTTGTCAACTTCAATTATCCTTGAAATCAAAGGATTTATTGAAAAAGTTAACAAAAGAAGGATGATATTAATGCAAATACTCTTCTTTGGCTTTTTTAACAACATCTTCCCAAGAAAGAATTTCATATCCAGGTTTAAGATTTAATTTAGAAGTATCCGCATAATTTTCGATTGCAAGTGAGTTCAATCCCATTGGCGATGGGAATTGCAATGTCCGAATGTAAATCGCTTTGGTTGCGTCAACCCATTCCTTTGGTTTTACGAAATTTATAGTCCAATAACTTTTTATTTCTTCTGGTTTCAAAATACTATTTGCATAAGCAATCATACATTCAACGACGTCGAATTTATAAATTTTCCCTTTGTTCGTAATTATTTCAGCGCCCCATTTGGGGTCGACAATTGTCATTTTGCAAAATGAGCAAACGTCGACCCCATATTTAATTTCCTCGGGTTTGTTCGAATTAGAACATCCCAACAAAAACAACAAAAAAATCAAACCGAATATTTGATATTTAAGCATTTTGCTTCTCTCCCTTTTTATTAGTTCTTGCTGAGATAAATGCTAAAATAATTGAAATAGCAACAACACCGGCTCCAATATATGGGAAAGAGTATGCAGTAATATTTAAAAGTTGTTTTTTGCCAATCAAAGGTGGTTGGTAGGTCATACCTTCAACTTTAATAATAGCATTGGGATTCAGATTATGACCGTAATCGTACCCCCAAAGATAATAATCGTAGATTCCAATTCCAATGGCTATTAATAAAAGTACAATCCATATGTATTTATAAGTAGGTTTATCGTTAAAAACAACAACTAGTCCAAGAATAATGAAAATTCCAAGAATTATTGGAATATATTTAAACTCTGGTATCGACTCGGGATTAATTTCCTTCATTCCAATATAATGATTTAAAGTGTTAAGGCTTTTTAAGTCGGTATCTGTAAATCCTTCTATTGTGTTTACTTTTATCCATAATCCCAAACCCTCTGGAAATTGTGGTGCGTCGATTGAAATAACCCAAATAGGAACAAAGTAAACAATAATTAATATTAAACTTGCTATGACCATTAAAATTTTTGTTTTCATTTTCAATCTCCTTTAAAAAAAATTTTAAAACAGATAAAATTAAAAAAAGGCAAGGGAACGAAATCGTTCCCTTGCGAAAAGTTTCAAGCTCAAGAGCAATTTACTTATTCCAAGATAATTGCACATTAGCATTTGCTGGGGAAACTCGTACATATCCTTGCATTTCCTGATGTAATGCGGAGCAGAAATCTGTACAATAGAAAGGATAAATACCTGGTTTCGTCGGTTTCCATTTAAGTGTCAAAGTTTCTCCGGGCATTACCAAGATTTCAGCATTATCGCTACCCAAAACAGCAAAGCCGTGTGGAATATCCCAATCCTGTTCCAGATTTGTAACGTGGAAATAAACTTCATCACCAACTTTGATTCCCTCGATGTTATCTGGTGTGAAGTGTGAGCGGATTGCTGTCATATATATATGGACTTTATTTCCTTCGCGAACGACCTTGGCTTGGTCGGGGCTAATAGTTCTATATTGGTGTTGATTCTCCTCGAGTTTGAAGATTTTCGCTTGTTTGTCTTTTATAACACTTGCTGGCAACATCTGTGCATAGTGTGGCTCGCCAAGGGTTGGAAAATCGTAAAGCAATTTCATTTTTTCGCCACTGATATCGATTAGTTGACAAGATTGGGCAAGTTCCGGACCAGTGGGGAGGTATCTATCTTTTGTAATTTTGTTAAGAGCAAGAAGATATTTTGCAATTGGCTTCTTAGAATCTCCGCCGGCGATGCAAAGATGTCCAATGGAATAATACACCGGGATTCTGTCGACAACTTTGCAGTCTTGTAAACTCCACTTCGTTACTTCCGAAGAGACGAAGCAAGAAGTGTATGCATAGCCTTTGCCATCAAATTCAGTGTGCAAGGGACCAAGGCCTGGATTTTGAACTTCCCCGTGTAGAACTGCTTCGTAATTTAGAACTGGGATGCCATCGATTTCTTTATCGAATTTCTTCTCTTCGATTGCTTTTATCATTTTGGTAAATGAATAAACAGGGATAACAGTAGCAAGTTTCCCGCCGCCAACAATGTATTCACCAGTTGGGTCTACATCGCAGCCGTGTGGTGATTTCGGTGTTGGAATATAGTATACTAAGCCGGGGCATTCTTGTGGAATGAGAACCTTAACTTTGTCATTAATTTCTGAATAAGCCATATGCTTTTTCTCGTCGTATATATTGTGGTAGTGGACGCCGGGGATTTCTTTGTATTTCCCTTGCTTTAAGTATTCTTCTGCTTTCTTCCAGTTTATAGCAGCAATAAAATCTTTGTCGTTTTGGCTTGCATTTACTTCAAGCATTGAAGTTGCCTGTTCAGAATTGTAGCAAGAGAAGAAATACCAACCGTGGGATTTCCCCCGGCCAGGATGACTTAAATCATAGTTGAAACCGGGCATTAGAATTTGAAATTCAATATTCATTCTTCCAGTTTGTGGGTCGACTTTGATGAAAGAAATAGTGCCTTTCATCTTATTTTTAAATTCCTGGAGTGTAATATCTTCTTGTGGAATTGGAACACTGAATCTTGTACCAGCGACAACGTATTCAGTGTTTTCCGTTACGAAAGCAGATGGATGGTTGCCCGCACTATTTGGGATTTCGATAATTTCCACTGTTCGAAAGGTTGAAAGGTCAACTCTTGCAATTCTTGGAACATTATTAGCATTGATAAACAGCCAGCGTCCATCGATTTCTCCATTGGTTTGCGAAAGTTCCGGATGGTGGGAATCATCCCAGGGGATAAATCCATACGAGGTGTTCAACATTGCTTTGGTTTCCTCGGAGTATCCATATCCATTTTCTGGATATTGAGCGAAAACTGGGACAATTCGCAAGCAGCGTCCACTTGGAATTCCGTAAACACTTAATTGTCCGCTGAATCCACCAGACATAAATGCGTAGAACTCGTCGTATTGACCGGGAGCGACGTAAACTTTTTGGGCTGCGTCGCCTTCGACCACACTTTTCTTACCGGAAGGACAACCGAAGAAAAGTAGAACAATTGTTGCTACCGCAAGAGTTGAGAAAATCAGTAATGCTTTGCTTTTCATATAACCTCCAAATTGTTGAACATCAAAGGGGTTATTTGACCCCGGCAATTTCTCTTAAATGTTCATAAATTGCTTTTGCTTCCTCGTAGGAAACATTTTGGTTTGTCATTTTGGTTAAATACTGGCGAACCAAAGCCTTAACAGTATCGTTCTTTTCTTGCATTTCCTCTGGATGAAGTATCATACTTATGATATAGTCTGCACTTCTTCGCTTTACGACATCTCGAAGTGGGGGACCAACAAGTCTTTTGTCATATTGGTGGCAAGAAGTGCATTTGATTTTAAAAATTTGTTCGCCTTTGGCTGCGAGCTGTGGGTCAAAAGGTCCAACTTTTACATCCTTAACTACGGTGAAATTGCCTCCGTCTTCTTTTTTCCCACAAGATAACGAAGCGAAAAGAGCAACGAGCAAAACCAAACTGAATATTTTCTTCATAACATACCGTAATTTTTTAAAAAACAAAATTAAAAAAAAAGAATTGTAAAAAAACAAAAATAAGACTTTTTAATCTGAATTTTTAAAAATTTTAATTTTGTATAATAGTTGTTGCATTTAGTCAATAGCAAAAAGTTTAATATTTAGATTTCTTTTCTAAGGCGGGCTATGGGGATTTTCATCTGTTCGCGGTACTTGGCTACTGTTCGCCGCGCTACGTTGTAGCCACGCTTTTTCAACTCCTCGACTATTCGCTCGTCGCTGTATGGGTTGTCTTTGGGTTCGCTATCAATAATTTCTTTTATTACTTGCTTGATTACTTTTGTAGAAACTTCTTCGCCGCTGTCGGTTGGAAGCGATTCGCTGAAAAAGTACTTCAATTCAAATGTTCCAAATTCAGTCTGGACAAACTTGTTGTTCACAATTCTGCAAACAGTTGCAACGTCGAGCCCGGTGTCTTCTGCAATATCTTTGTAAATTAATGGTTTTAAAGCCGAGGGACCAAACTTAAAGAAATCTTTTTGCCTTCCCGCTATTGCAGTCATAACTTTGAGCATTGTCGTTCTTCGTTGGGCAAGGGCTTGGAGAAGAAATTTGGCATCGTCATACTTTGCTTTCAACCATTCTCGGGCTTCCTTGTCCCGCTTGTTCAAAGCAGCATCCTTTCGCATCTGTTCATAAACTTTGTTGATGCGAAGAGCCGGGATTGTGCTTTCGTTTAGCATTACAAGTAGTTCCCCGGTGTCGGGGTCCTTTTCAATAATGAAATCTGGAATAACAGTGTTAAGTTCGGGTTGAGTGTCGTCCAAACCCGGTTTCGGATTTAGTTTTTTAATAAATTCGAAGGCTATTTTGATGTCGTCGGGTGTCCAACCGAATTGCCTTTGAATTTGTTGAAAATGTTTTTTGGTAAAAGCCTCATATGCTTCGGTTAAGATTCGTAGGGCTTGTTGTTTCCCGGGAGTATCGTCTGGATAGGCTTTCGTTTGGGCTATCAAGCACTCTTGGAGGTTTCGCGAGGCAATGCCCGGAGGGTCGAGGTTTTGGATTATTTTCAACACACGTTCAGCGTCTTCCAATGTTACTGGTGCAAGGTGTTTCTTTTGGCTTTCGTTTTCATTTTGGTTCAATATGCTTTCCACTCGAACCTTAGCTATCGGGTCAATTGCATATTGAGTTGCGGGATTTTCCGAATTAAGACTTTCAAAATTTAAACGCTCGCGTTCTAAGTTGATTTCAAGTATCAGATTGTTTGTATCTTCAACAATTTCTTCCAGAGGGGTTCTTAGATATCCATCTGAATCGACATTCCAAAGGATTTGCTCCCCAAGTAGCAATTCTTCTTCTCGTAGCGGCATAATTCTAAATTGCTGTACCATCTCTTGGATAAACGAGGCTTGCTGTTTGATTGGGAAGGGTTCATAATCTTCATCTTCATAACCGTCGGCAGAGGCTTTGCGAGTTAGAACTTCGTCGTCTTGCCATACTTTTCGGTAGAATTCGAATGGGTCGCTTCCATCATCGATAACTTTTTCCGTTGGCTGGTACTCAATTAAAGTTTGTTCTTGTTGAGTTTCGCTTTCTGGGGTTGGTTCGATTTCGGTTTCAAGGTCTATGGTTTCGTATTCCGTGGATTCCCCATCGACTGCTTCGAGAAGCGGATTTTCTTGAAGTTCTTCTTCTATTTTTTGTTCCAATTGTTGTAAAGGCATTTGCAACAGTTTTAAATATTGGATTTGCTGAGGTGTAAGAGTTTGGGTTACTGTCAATGTTGTTGTTAATGTCGGTTTCATTTTGCCCCCCCAGTCTTATCCACACCAATATTTGTAATGCCCAATTCTTTTTCAAGTAAATTGCTAAACCATCTTTCCCCAAATCTTCTAATCAAAGCCTCTTTTAAAGAGAGAACCAGAGGAATATCTTCGGCAAATCCAGTTTCCCTTGCTGTTTCGCATTCGGGAATTTTCACATATACAAGTTCAGTGAAAAAGAACGAATATTCGCGTAATGGGAAAAGATGGCAAGAAATTGGCTTTCTGAATTTGATTTTTCCTTCGAAGTACCTCCTTTCAAAAGAACAGCGCGCAATCCCATTTTCGAAAAATGCAAATACGCATTCTTTTCGATTTACTACATTCGTATAGTATTTACCATCGGTTTTGATGTACCAACCAGATGTTTTAACTATTTCTTTCGATTTATCTGGTATCAAATCCCAAACTTCTGGTAGAACATTATCTATAATTTCAAGCTCTTTTGCTTTCAAGGGAGCACCCAGTTCTCCTTCGATGAAGCAACAAGCCCCGCGACATCGGCTTACATCGCATTTGAAAGGGGATAGCATATCTTTCCTATTGAACAAAATTCCTTCGTACAAGTTCATAATAAAAACTAATGATATACATATGCAAATTTAAAAAAACATATTTAATTTGGTATGAATTTTGTTGTTTATATAAATCATTTCTAAATATTTCAACTTTGTAAACTAATTTCGATAATTCGAAATTTTCTTTAAAATTAATTTTCCGTTAGAATTTAAGCGTTTAAATATTTCGATAATTTGGTAAACATTGAAATATTGTTTTAGCAAATTTTGATTATCTTAATTTTAACTTGATTTTGAATATTGCGGGACTTAAATCAAAATTTCGATTTAATTTACTCGTTTTCGTAATTTTGTGTTTTTTTCGAACTGCAATATGGTAAAACTTGATACGATAATTTCGCTTGCGAAGCGACGTGGTTTTATTTTTCAATCGTCTGAAATTTATGGTGGATTGAACGGATGTTGGGATTTCGGTCCGCTTGGAGTAGAACTGCTTCGCAATTTAAAAGAACTATGGTGGAAAGCAATGACCTACCGCGAGGATATCGAAGGAATCGACGCTTCGATTCTTATGCATCCGCGCGTTTGGGAAGCCAGCGGACACGTCGCCCAATTCACCGACCCAATGATTGATAACAAAGTTAGCAAGGCTCGCTACCGTGCGGACAATTTGATTGAAGAATATATTGAACGGTTGCGTAATAAAAAGAAAAACGACCTTGCCGACGAAATTGAAAAGAAATTAATTTCAGCAAATTCGCCCTCGGATTATTATAATATCATTGTTGAATACAAAATTCCCGACCCAGTGAGTGGTACCACCGAATGGACAGAAGTTCGATATTTCAATCTAATGTTCAAAACTTTTATTGGTGCTGTCGAAGATGCTTCCAGCGTTGTCTATCTTCGACCCGAAACTGCCCAAGGAATTTATGTCAATTTCAAAAATGTTTTGGATACAGCAAGGCAAAAGATTCCTTTTGGGATAGCACAAATTGGGAAAGCATTCCGCAATGAAATTAATACCAAAAATTTCCTTTTTCGAACTCGCGAATTCGAACAGATGGAAATGCAATATTTTGTCAAGCCCGGAACCGAAAACGAATGGTTCGACTATTGGATGAACGAACGAATTAATTGGTATTATTCGATTGGTTTCAAGAAAGAACAATTGCGCTTCAAAGTGCACGAGAAATTAGCCCACTATGCAAATCGTGCAGTCGATATAGAATTCCTTTTCCCCTTTGGCTGGGGCGAAATCGAAGGTATTCATTCCCGCACAGATTTCGATTTACGTAATCATCAAGAATACAGCGGAAAGAAACTCGAATACTTCGACCCAGTAACCAACGAACGATATATTCCTTATGTTGTGGAAACCAGCGGTGGGGTAACAAGAACTGCAATGGCAATTCTCTGCAATGCTTACGACGAGGACGAAGCCCCAACCGAAAAAGGAACGATGGAAAAGCGAACAGTCTTGCGCTTCCATCATAAACTTGCCCCAATCAAAGTTGCCGTTTTCCCGCTGGTCAACAAAGATGGTATGCCAGAACTTGCTAAAAAAATCCATTACGATGTCCAAAAGCATTTCAAAGCAATGTATGACGACTCTGGTGCGATTGGTAGAAGATATCGTCGTCAAGATGAAATTGGTACGCCATTTTGTATTACCGTCGATGGACAAAGCCTTCAAGATAATACCGTAACAATTCGCGACCGCGATAGTATGCAGCAGATTAGAATTGAAATTCCAAAAATAGTAGAGTATTTGAAAGACAAATTGAACATTTAAATACATTATTTATGAAAGACAAGGTAAAACTCTTTGCTCTACTTTTCATCTTTGCTTGTTTCTTTTTGTATCACAGCAAATCTGAACATTTGGATAAAATTCAACCCAATCTTTGGGCATTTGGCACTTCCGACGACACCACTGTAATTGAAGAAGAAGCAAGCGATAGTCTAACCCAAGATGAAGTTTGGGATTGGGATGAAATTTATCGAATTTACAAGCAATTAAAAGGTGAAAAGGAAGATTCTTTGCGTGATGAATATTATTTTCAAATACAAAAGAGTTTTGATATTTTCGCTGCTGCATTTCGGGAGCTACTTAAAAACTATGTAATTGAAATACCGCCACTTGAACTTATTGAATATGCTCTCGATGGCATTACTCGGCAACTTGACCCCTATACAGACTTTTTCCTAAACGAAAAAGAATTGAACGATGTTGTAAGCAATTACGAATATGTTGGACTTGGGATTGTTGTAAGCGAAATTGACTCCTCTTTGGTGGTTGTCGATTTTATCGATTCTTTGGCAAAGGACATTTCTGGCTTGAAGTTTGGCGACCAAGTTGTATTTATAGATAATGTTAAACTTGTCCCAAATTTGGACACATTACGGGCTTACACTTCCGGTAAAGAAAACTCGAGGATTGAATTGCGAGTTCGTCGGGAAGGTGTCGACACTCTTATCCCAATCGTTACATTTCGTAGGAAGATAGAAGTTCCAGAAGTTTCTTTTAGCAAAATTTTTGATGTTGACGATGGGAAAGCAATTTATATAAGTATTAAGCAGTTTACACCTAATATGCCCGATGTTGTTCGGGAAACACTTCGTTCGTTCGTAAAGTTCAAACCCGAGGAACGCAAGGGGATTATTATAGATTTGCGAGATAACCCCGGAGGAACATTGGAGTCGGCAATTCAACTTTGCGAAATGTTTCTCCCCCCAAATACGATTATAGTTTCCACTCGTGGAAGGGCAGAGGACGAGGAGAAAACTTACAAAGCAACTATTGCTCCGATTGATACGACAACTCCATTGATTGTACTTGTCAACAATGGTTCTGCAAGTGCCAGCGAAATTGTTGCTGCTGCGATTCAAGACAACGACCGCGGGGTTATCCTTGGCGAAAAAACATTTGGCAAAGGTATAATTCAAAGCATTGCAGTCTTGCCCTACGATTCATATTTGAAAATTACAACAGCAAAATACTTTTCTCCTTCTGGAAGAAGCATACACAAAAATAGATATCTTTCATCTGCAAGCAAGCAAATTGGGAAGTTGTACTCGACGGATACATTGTTCTATACCAAAAATGGGAGAGTCGTTCGAGAGTCAAATGGAATTCAACCCGATATTGAAATCAAAGAAAAGGACCGAAATTCTTTCGTCGACTATATTCGTTCGAAAGCACTTATTGTAAAATTTATTACCAGGCTTGAAAACCAAGAACCATTAAGTTTGGATATTCTTCAGAACAAAAAGCGAATTCTTGAAAAGTTCATCAACTATTTAAAAGAAAAGGGAATTGATTACAAACCTTATACTGAAACTCTGCTCGACACCGTGATTGCTAATTTGGAAAGAGACAAAACCCAAGGAAGTTTGCTCCAGAAATTCAAGGGTTTGAAAAAGGAAATGCACAAGCCAATCGATAAACTTGTTCAAGAGAATTCAAATGAAATTTTGGAAGAGATTGAAAACGAAATCGAACGAAGAATCGTCAGTTTCTATGAATATAGATACTACGTTTTACAGCAAGATGAGTATTTCAAGGAAAGTGTGACGTTGTTGAAAAACCCCAAGCGATATTATGAGATACTTGGTGTTAAAAAATAGTTAAAATAATGAAATAATTCAATCGTTTAAAACTCTGATTTCTCTATTAATAAGGTTTGTGTATGAGGATTACTAAACAATATACAAATAGAGAGAGTCAATCGCTTGATAAGTATTTGCAAGAGATAGGGAAATATGAACTTCTTTCGCCAGAAGAGGAAGTCGAATTGGCGAAAAAGAT
Source organism: Candidatus Kapaibacterium sp. (assembly GCA_013414795.1). Classification (GTDB taxonomy): domain Bacteria; phylum Bacteroidota; class Ignavibacteria; order Kapaibacteriales; family UBA2268; genus Naka2016. The sequence goes on along the minus strand of CP058732.1, from coordinate 201,888 downwards.
AAAGAAAGGTGGTCCCGAAGGCCAAAAGGCTTTGGAACGACTTGTGAAAGCAAATTTACGATTTGTGGTATCTGTTGCCAAGCAATATCAAAATCAAGGGTTAACCCTTGGGGATTTGATTAACGAAGGGAATCTGGGTTTGATTAAAGCAGCAACCCGATTCGACGAAACAAAAGGATTTAAGTTCATCTCCTACGCTGTTTGGTGGATACGACAATCCATTTTGCAAGCATTGGCGGAACAATCGAGAATCGTTCGCTTGCCTTTGAATCGAGTGGGTGCGTTAAACAAAATCGGCAAAAAGTTCAGCGAACTCGAGCAAAAATTTGAAAGAGAACCGACCACTTCCGAACTGGCTGAACAATTGGATATGACTGTTCAAGATATTCAGGAAACAATAAAAATTGCTGGGCGTCATCTTTCGGTAGACCAACCTTTGCCTCAAAACGAAGACAACCGCTTGCTTGATGTAATTCCAAACGACCAGCAACCACCCCCAGACTACCAACTTATGCAAGAATCCTTGCGCATTGAAATTGAAGCCCTTCTTTCGACTTTGCCAGAGCGCGAAGCCGACGTTATTAGATATTTTTACGGAATTGGTTGTCCGCAACTTACACTTGAAGAAATCGGCGAGAAATTCAATCTTACTCGCGAACGCGTTCGTCAGATTAAAGAAAAAGCAATACGAAGGTTACGACATTCGAGCAAGTGTCAGAATCTAAAGGCTTATTTAGGATAGAAAAATGCATAAAATAGATTATCCGATTGAAGAACTTAAAAAACAATCGCAAGTTCGTCGTCCAGAATGGTTGAAAGTGCGAGCCCCAGGAGGGGAGACTTATGCCAATCTGAAAAGAATGATGCGTTCGAAAACGCTCCACACAGTTTGCGAGGAAGCCCATTGTCCAAACATTGGAGAATGCTGGGGGCGTGGAACGGCAACATTCTTGATTCTCGGCGATATTTGTACTCGTTCTTGCGGTTTTTGTGCAATTAAAACTGGGCGACCCAATCCAGTCGACCCAGAGGAGCCTTTGAAAGTGGCAATCGCTGTCCAGCAGATGGGAATTTCCCACGTTGTTATAACTTCTGTCAATCGTGATGAATTACCAGACCAGGGTTCAGTCATTTGGGCAAAGACGATTGAGGAAGTTCGTCGTTTGAACCCCAATGTTTCTATTGAAGTGCTTATCCCCGATTTTAAGGGCGACCTCGAATGTGTTCAAAGAGTGCTCGATGCTAAACCGAATATTTTAAATCACAATGTTGAGACGGTTCCACGCTTGTATAGAATAGTTCGCCCACAAGCCAAATACGAGCGTTCGCTAAAAGTCCTACAATATGCCAAGGAAAAAGGCTTTATCACCAAAACTGGGATTATGGTCGGAATTGGCGAAACTTTCGAGGAAGTCGTCGAAGTAATGAAGGATTTGCGGAAAATCGATGTAGATATTTTCACGGTTGGCCAGTATCTACAACCCACGCCGAATCATCTCCCAGTCGATAGATTTGTTACACCAGAGGAATTTAAACAATATAAATTGATTGGAATCCAACTTGGATTCCGCCACGTTGAATCTGGTCCACTTGTCCGAAGTTCGTACCACGCCGAAAGTCATGTCGGATGAGACTTTGCGGTTCGTAGTTCTGGGGAGCGGGACTTCGTCTGGAGTACCAACAATTTCTTGTGATTGCCCAACTTGTCGTTCAACGGACCCACGGGACAAAAGATTAAGAGCCTCGTTGCTTGTTCAATCTTCTACGACTAATGTTGTTATCGATACAACGCCAGACTTTCGCCAGCAAATGCTTTCGCACAACATAACAAAACTCGATGCTGTTGTATTTACTCATGGACATTTCGACCACATTGGTGGGCTTGACGATTTGCGTGCTTTTAACTATCGAACACACCAGCCAGTGAAGATTTATGCTAACATTCCAACTTTGGAGCGAATCAAACGCACTTTTTTTTACATTTTCGAAGAACCAGAGCAAATCGGGGGCGGAATTCCCCAACTCGATATTAATTTGATTGATAACGAACCATTCCAGATTGGGGATATTGTTTTCGAACCATTGAAACTTTTCCACGGCAAGATGCTTGTACTTGGTTTTCGCATTGGTTCTTTGGCATATTGCACCGATACGAATTTTATTCCCGAGGAAACTCTTCAAAAATTGGTTGGGCTCGATGTTTTAATTCTGGATGCTCTTCGATATGATAAGCATTCCACTCATTTTAATCTCGAGGAGGCAATTTCTGTTGCCAAAGTCGTTAAAGCCCGTCAAACCTATTTCACCCACATTGCACACCAAATTCGCCACTCTGAATGTGAATCTACTTTACCCGAAAGTATTTCCCTTGCTTACGATGGCTTGGAAATTCTTGCCAACAAGTAGCAAAATTTAATATTAGTATCTCGGGGCTCATCCTAAAAACTGACTTTTTCCTTTAGATTATACAAAAACCAGATAAATTACTTATTTGCTCGAAAATTTTGATTATTTTGTAATTTTTTGGAGCAAAAATGGATTTGATTGATGGCGTTTTTCTCAATGCTGGGGATGTAAATCTGTATCTAAAAGTGCAAGGAGAAGGCAATCCACCAATAGTGATTGAACCAGCAATAGGTGGGCTATCTGTTGAATGGTACTACATTCAAAAGGAACTTGCAAAAATCACAACAGTTGTAACTTACGACCGTGCTGGTTATGGTGAAAGCCCAAGTTCCAAACAACCGAGAACCAGTTTCAATATTGCGAACGAATTGTTCAATATGCTTTTCAATTCAGATGTTGAACATCCATACATCCTGGTTGGACATCTTGAAGGCGGGCTTTTTGTACAACATTTTGCTCGGTTGTTCCACCACTACGTTGCTGGCGTTGTCCTTGTCGACTCTCTTTTTTCAAACTACTTTGCCCTTGAAAGCGAAGATTTCCCCCAATATTATGAAATTGCTTCCTATCGGACAAGAATTGAAAATTTGTCGAAACTATCTCAAATGGACAAAGAAACATTCAAAAAGGTTATTGTCCCGATGATTGAGGAGTTGTATGCCAATTTTCCCGATGAATACCGAGTGCCTTTGGTAACCTATCAAACAGACCAGCGTTTCTTCCAAACAACTGTCAATGAAATGGAAGCATTGCCCGAAAGTATTAAAGAATTGGGTGAAGCCAATTCTTTTCCAGAAGTTCCACTTCTGGTTATTTCGCACGAGCCAAAAGTTATGGAAAATCTTTCTGTCAATATTGGAATTCCATTGGAGGAATCGCAAAAAATCGAAAATTTTTGGCTGGAAAATCAAAGAGAACTCTCGCATCTTTCTCCATTTGGAAAATTTTTAATTGCAGAGAATTCGGATAAAAATATACATTACTCAAATCCATTGTTTTTAATAGAAGCAATTAAAAAATTTGTGGAAGAAGTACGAAGTTCAAATCCTTAACACAAGAACAATTCTCCATTGGTTATAGGAACCGAAAGTTGTAAAAAAATGAAAAAGGCTGTCGTAGAGACAGCCTTTTCAAATTTTGTGCAGTCAGAATTTATAATAGTGGTGCAAGAATAAGAGCCACAATGGACATCAACTTGATCAAAATGTTCAAGGATGGACCAGCTGTATCTTTGAATGGGTCGCCAACAGTATCGCCAACCACCGCTGCTTTGTGTGGGTCTGATTTCTTATAGTAGCGGACGCCGTCGATTTCAACGCCACTTTCGAACATTTTCTTCGCATTGTCCCAGGCGCCGCCAGCGTTAGCCTGGAAAATAGCCAATAGCACGCCAGTTGCGGTTGCCCCAGCAAGCAGTCCACCCAAGGCTTCCTTTCCGAAGAATGGGAGGAATCCAATCAAAACTGGGGTTACTATTGCGAGCAAACTTGGGATAATCATTTGGCGAATTGCACCTTTGGTTGCAATGGCGACACACTTTTCGTATTCTGCTTTTCCGTCAGCCGCTTCGAATGTTTCGATATCTTCTTTTGGCCATTCGGACTTTGGTTTATCGCCGTTTCTTTTCATTACTTCGAGTGCTGCTTTAAGAGCGGGTATTTCGTTAAACTGGCGGCGAACTTCTTTGACCATAAACATTGCTGCCCGACCAACTGCACCGAGGGCAAATCCAGAGAATACGAATGGCAAAAGAGCACCGATAAATAGTCCAGCAATAACGTTTGCCTTGGAAATGTCAATTGATGGTACGTGGGCTGCAGTCATATATGCACCAAACAATGCAAGGGCTGTCAATGCAGCAGAGCCTATGGCGAAGCCTTTTCCAATTGCAGCAGTAGAGTTCCCAACCGCGTCGAGTTTATCGGTTCGTTCTCGGACTTCTGGTGGAAGTTCAGCCATTTCAGCAATCCCGCCAGAGTTGTCGGCTACTGGTCCGTATGCATCTGTTGACAGTTGGATACCAGTAGTTGCAAGCATACCGACAGCGGCTATTGCTATTCCGTAAAGGCCAGCAAGTTCAAATGCTCCAATAATCGCAAAAGCAATTAGCAAGATAGGAATTGCTGTCGAAAGCATTCCAGTTGAAATACCAGCAATTACATTGGTTGCCGAGCCAGTAAGACATTTCTCGGCGATTCGTCGCACTGGTGGTTTGCCAAGCCCAGTATAGAATTCAGTAATAAGACCAATACCAACGCCAGCGATAAGACCGAAAATTGTAGCAAGATAGACGCCCCAAGAATGGATGACAAATTCTTTACCGTAAAGTGGGTCGGTGTATACAAAAGTTTCTGGCAAAAGCCAACTTATTATCAAATATGAAACTATTAACATTAATCCGTTTGCAACAAAGGTTCCAACATTAAGCGCTGCTTGTGGATTGCCTCCTTCTTTCACGCGTACGAAGAATGTTCCAATAATAGAAACGATAATTCCAGCGCCTGCAAGGAAAACAGGCAAGAGGACAGCGGAGAGACCGCCGAAGTATGTGTTCTGGAATTCTGGTACATTGTAAAACACAGTTCCAAGAACCATTGTACTGACGATTGCCCCAACGAAAGATTCAAATAAGTCGGCACCCATACCAGCAACGTCACCAACATTGTCGCCGACGTTATCTGCAATGGTTGCTGGGTTCAGTGGGTGGTCTTCGGGGATTCCCGCCTCGACTTTACCAACCAAATCGGCACCGACGTCAGCACTTTTTGTATAAATTCCGCCACCAACTCTTGCGAATAATGCAATCGACGAAGCACCAAATGAGAATCCTGTAATAACATTTATGACTTTAATTAAAGAGTTTTGATCTTCATATCCAAATAAATTAATGTAAATTAAAAATAGAATGCTTAAACCCGTAACCCCAATTCCAACGACAGCCATACCCATTACGGAACCGCCAGCAAAAGCAACCTTCAAAGCATCGTTCAAACTGCGGCGGGCAGCGTTCGTAGTGCGTGCGTTAGATTTAGTTGCAATTCGCATACCGACCCAACCAGCGAGGCCAGAGCAAAAGGCACCGATGATGTATGAAATAGCAAGCAATGGGGAAGAATCTTCGAGCGAAGCCCCTTGAATTGCAAGCAGAATGGCAATCAAAACCACAAAGATTGCTATAACTTGGTATTCGGTTTTCAAAAATGCCATTGCGCCGCTGGAAATATAGCCCATAATTTTTTGCATCCGCTCATTGCCTGGGTCCTGCTTGTTTATCCAAGCAGTTTTCCAAATTGTGTAGATGATTCCAATCAGACCAAAAGCAAGGATAAGATATACAAGCGAAAGTTCCATAGAAACTCCCTAATTTTTTTATAAAAATTACAAAATTAAAAAATCAATCTCATCTAAATAAAAGGCAAAATTATCAATCGTATAAAGTGGTTGTTTTCAAAATCTTAATTGTATATAAAAAATGTTGCAAAAATTTTTTAGTAATAAATTCAATTTAACATCGACTAATCTTTTTTTAGTTTATTCATATGGCTCTTAGGAAAATTTACCCATATATTTTAAAACACAAGAAGAAAGTTCTTTGGGGTTTCTTCTTTGTTACAATATCAAATCTGCTGGCGGTTGCAATTCCTCGCTTTGTTGGTAAAGCAATCGATGTTATTGCAAGCGGAAATTTCCAGATTTCCTTTGTTCTTCAACAAATTTTTTGGTTGATTGCCTTAACTATTGCCAGCGGGTTTTTTATGTATTTAACACGCCGAAAAATTATTGTTGTCTCACGCGAAATTGAGTACGAATTGCGGAAGGATTTTATCGAAAAACTATCTAAACTTCCATACTCTTTTTTCACAGAGTATACAAGCGGGAAGTTGATGTCTCTTGCGACAAATGACATTTCCGCCGCGCGAGAATTTCTTGGTCCAGCAATAATGTATACAGCAAACACAATTACGACTTTCGTCTTGGCATTGTTCTTTATGTTTTCATTGGATGTGAAGTTGACACTTCTTTCGATTTTACCGCTACCATTGATTACAATCACAACCTATTCCATCGGGAAAAGAATACATCGCCATTTCAAAGATGTACAAGAGCAATTTTCCAGATTGACCACGCAAGCCCAAGAAACGATTTCTGGAATTCGATTGGTTCGCGCCTTTGTTCGCGAAGCATACGAAGCAGAAAGGTTTATGGCTTTGAGCGAGGAGTATCGTCGAAAGAATATGCGATTGGAATTTTTCCAATCGTTGATGATACCGCTCTTGATTGTACTAATTGGTTTATCCCAACTTGTGGTACTTGGCTATGGTGGCTTACGCGTAATCGATAAAACTTTGACGCTTGGCGATGTTACCCAATTCTTTGTATACATAAATCTATTGATTTGGCCAGTTGCTGCAATTGGTTGGGTGACCAATTTAATCCAACGTGCAAATGCGTCAATAGAGCGGCTTTGGGAAGTGTTCGAAAGAAAAACTGATACCCCCCGTGGAAAGGGACTGCCTACATTGATTGGAAAAGTTGACGGCTCCATTCGATTTGAAAATGTTTGGTTTAGATATACAAAAGATTTGCCCTGGGTCTTACAAGGGATTAATTTTTTCGTTCCGACAAGCAGTTCTTTTGGCATTCTCGGAAGCGTGGGTTCGGGTAAAAGTACTATTGTTAAAGTTTTGACAAAGGTTTACGGAATTACTTCTGGTAAAGTTTTTATTGGAGGTATATCGATTGACGACCTGGACGAGACAACTGTTCGAAAGTTGATTTCAGTAGTGCCGCAAGAACCTTTTCTTTTTTCAGCAACGATTGCCGAGAATGTACGCATTGGCAAGCCAGATGCGACCGACGAAGAGGTCGAGCATTTCCTTATCCTTGCTGGAATGGAAAGGGATTTACAAACTTTTCCCGAAGGTATCAACACGCTTGTTGGCGAACGCGGTGTTACTCTTTCTGGCGGACAAAAGCAAAGGGTTGCAATTGCCCGAGCACTAATTTCGCGACCAAAGATATTAATTATGGATGACCCATTCTCTTCTGTTGACTCGGAAACCGAAAAATTGATCTTAGAAAATGTATTGAACAACTTTCCCGAAACCACTCGCATAATTATTTCAAATAGAATTAGTTCTGTTATGCATTGCAACAAAATTATTTTAATAGACGAAGGGAAGATTGTTGAAGAGGGAAGCCACGAGGAACTTGTTTCCTTTGGTGGAAGATACCAGCGAATTTTTGAATTGCAAAAATTGACAGAAGAAATAGAGCAAGAGTAGGTAAATGTTGTAATTCAATATAAAATATAGATTTTCTTAAATCGTTTTTGAAATTGTATTTTATGTTGATGAAATTATTTTTTTTGAGTTGTTAAAATGGAGAAATTAGCAAGTACAAGTGTTAAAATAAATGATTTATTAGCACGGCGATGGAGCGCCCGTTCGTTCGATGAAAACCGACCAGTTGAAGGCTGGAAAATTCTTTCGCTTTGCGAAGCGGCGCGCTGGGCTCCATCTTGCGGTGGCGATGAACCTTGGCGTTTTATCATCTTCGACCGAAATCAATCGGAGGAGGACTTCTGGCGCGCTTTTGAAACTCTTGATGTTGGAAACCAAAAGTGGGTGAAACGAGCCCAGGTGTTGATTGCTGTTGTTGCTGATACAAAATGGCGAGGCGACAGACAGCAAAACAATAAATGGGCGCCATTTGATGCTGGTGCCTCTGCTATGTCTATCTATTTGCAAGCATTCGACCTTGGACTTTATGCCCACCCAATGGCTGGTTTCGATACTGAACGATTGCGAAAAGAATTTCAAATCCCAGACGATTACGAACCATACGCAATGATTGCTGTTGGTTATCCTGGAAATCCCGAAGATTTGGAATCGCCGTATCGCGAACGTGAATTTGCTCCACGAAAAAGAAGACCACTTGGAGAAAACTTTTTTGTAAATCAATGGGGAACCCCCATCAATCAAAGTGAATTAATAAAGGAAACTACAAATGTCTGACGGTCAAGATAACAAGAATCCCTTCAAGAAGCCACAATTTTTTGGTGAAAACCAGAAGCCAAAAATTGGTAGGAATATAGCCCTTTGGCTAATTATTTTTTCTACGGTCGTAATGATTTATATGATGATGAACTCCGTTCAAAAACCCGAATGGCCATTGCCATATAATAAATATCTTGAACTTTTGAACGAAGGGTACATAAAATCTGCTGTGATTGTCAAATCACATTTGAATGATTATGAATTTCACGGAGAATTGAAAGAACCAGTTAAAATCAATATTGACGGGCGATTGCGTGATGTGCGAAATTTTGTTACCAAACTTGGTTTTGTCGATTCCAAGACAGAAGAACTCTGGCTTTCAAAAGGGATTGCGGTCAAGTATGAAACTGCGGACAATCCTTGGTGGAATACATTTCTTTCCATCCTTCCTTGGGTTGTTTTAATAGGTATTTACATTTACTTTTTCCGAAGGATGCAAATTGGAAGCGGGGGCGGTTCGAATAGAAACATTTTTTCTTTTGGGAAATCGCGTGCTCGATTGATTTCAGATAGCCAGAATAAAGTTACATTCCAGGATGTTGCTGGTTGCGACGAAGCCAAAGAAGAACTTCAAGAAGTCGTAGAGTTTTTGAAGGAACCGCAAAAATTCCAACGGCTTGGTGGAAGAATTCCTCGCGGAGTGCTTTTGATTGGACCGCCGGGAACTGGGAAAACTTTGCTTGCTCGGGCAATTGCTGGCGAGGCAAATGTGCCTTTCTTCTCAATCTCTGGTGCAGAGTTTGTCGAAATGTTTGTTGGCGTTGGAGCAAGCCGAGTTCGCGATTTATTCGAACAAGCAAAAAAACATTCCCCTTGCATTGTATTTATCGATGAAATCGATGCTGTTGGACGCCAACGAGGTGCTGGGCTTGGCGGTGGGCACGATGAGCGAGAGCAAACTTTGAACCAGTTGCTTGTCGAAATGGACGGCTTTGAACAAAATAGCAGTGTGATTGTGATTGCTGCGACGAACCGACCCGATGTTCTCGACCCGGCGCTACTGCGACCTGGAAGATTTGACAGACAAATTGTTGTCGACCGACCGGACGTAAAAGGTCGAGAGCAAATTTTCAAAGTCCACGCTCGGCGTTTGCCATTGTCAGAGGATGTCGATTTTGAACTTCTTGCTCGTTCGACGCCCGGGCTTTCTGGTGCCGACATTGCAAATATTGTCAACGAGGCTGCTTTGCTTGCTGCTCGGCGAAATAGTGATGTCGTAACTATGTATGACTTTGAAGCAGCAAAAGACAAAGTCCTTATGGGAATTGAACGCAAAAGTATGGTTATTTCCGAGAAGGAGAAAGAAGTTACAGCATACCACGAAATGGGACACGCTCTTGCTGCCAAGTTCACTCCGAACGCCGACCCAGTGCACAAGGTTACAATCATACCTCGTGGCCGTGCACTTGGGGTAACTGCAACATTGCCCAAAGAAGATTTCCATACACTTTCCAAAGAATATCTAACGGCTCAACTTGTTGTCCTAATGGCTGGGCGAGCAGCCGAAAAGATTGTTTTCAACACACTTTCGACTGGCGCTGCAAACGACCTCGAACGCGCAACCCAAATCGCCAGAAAAATGGTTTGCGATTGGGGTATGAGCGAAGTTCTTGGTCCGGTTACTTTTGCAAACAAGCACGAAGAAGTTTTCCTTGGTCGTGAAATTGCCCAACCACGCGACCATAGCGAAGCAACTGCACAAATTATTGACAGCGAGGTAAGAAAAATTCTGGTCGATGCTTACGAACGGGCTGAAAATCTTCTTCGCGAGAAAGAGGAACTTTTGCACAAAACAGCCAAAATTCTTCTTGAAAGAGAAACGCTCGAAGGCGAGGAACTCGATATGCTTATTCGGGGCGAAGAACTTCCACCAATAAATATTCGCAAACTGCGTGCGATAAAAAGTATGAAACTTGGTGGGTCGCAAAATAATAACCTCGAAAAAGAGGCGGAAAAAGACGGAAGCCAAGTTCCTTTGGAAGAAACTCAAGAGAAGTAGATGGAAAAGCCCAAAGCAGTCTTTTTCGACCGCGATGGAATAGTCAATTTTCGTATTGTAGGCGAATATATCAATTTAGAAGAAAACTTCCGCTTCATTCCGGACTTTCTCGAAGTTTTTCCTAAAATTAAACAACTTGGTTATCTGGTGATTTTGGTTTCCAACCAAAAAGGCGTTGGAAAGGGTTTGATGAGCGAAGCCGAGTTGGAAGAAATAAATAATTTTATGGTGAGGAAGTTGCGGGAGTTAACTGGCGAAAGTTTCGACGATATTTTCTATTGCACAGATGTATCGCCGGAAACCAGTTGGCGATTGAAACCGAACCCTGGAATGTTGCTCGAAGCGATTGAAAAGTGGAACATCGACAAAGAGAATTCTTGGATTGTTGGCGATTCGGACAAGGACATTCTTGCTGGTAAAAATGCTGGTGTTCGAACTGTTTTGATTGGGCTTCCAGAAACCAACCAAGTTCAACCCGATTTTGCTTTCCCGTCTTTGCTTGAATTTTACAAAATTCTGAAATAGATGGAAGAGAAGGTCATTGAATTCCTTTCCTCGCCGTATATCACTTCTGGTTGGATTCTTGCAGTCGCCTTCTTTTTCCAGTACATCGAGAACTTGTTTCCGCCTTCGCCGAGCGATGTTGTGCTTCTATTTTTAGGGAGTCTTGTTGGATTCGAAAAAGTTAATTTTCTGCCTTTACTTATTGTTGCAACAATTGGTTCCTCGGCTGGTTTCCTTACAATGTTTCTATTAGGCAAAATTTTCGGCGAGAGAATTCTCGACGCTGGTCGATTTAAGTTTATCAATCCCGAAAGCCTTGAAAAAACTCGAAATTGGTTCAACCGATGGGGTTACGGCATTGTTGTAGCAAATAGGTTTCTTTCGGGTACACGTGCTGTTATTTCATTTTTCGCTGGATTAGCAAAATTATCAACTTGGAAAAGTACAATTTTGGCAACGGTCAGTGCTTTGGTTTGGAATTTCTTAATCCTTTACGCTGGAATGGCTTTGGGAAATAATTGGCGTTCTGCTATTCGTTTCCTTGAATTGTACTGGAAAGTGGTTTTAATACTCATCTCAATTGTTGCACTTGGGTATTTCATCTATACCCTTTGGAAAAAGAATAACTCTCGGGGCTAACTTTTCGTTCAAGTACCATTTTATTGCAACGATAATATAAAGCCTCCAGAATATTTTGCAAGAACTCCACTGTATCGGGATAAGTCGTAGAATAATCAAAGGTTGGATTGTCGGATTTATATTTGTACAAAGAGCATTTTGACTTTAATCTATCAATGAGAAACCAATCGTTGTAAATAATTCCCAATGATTGCCCTTCGTGGAAAATTGCAAAACCAGATTCGTTTTCTGGCTTGTTTGACAAAAGATTTCGTCCAATGTTAGTAGTTTCAAAAGGAATGCGAAGCAAAGAGAGAATTGTGTTTTGTATATCGATATGCGAGCCAATTGTCTTGCTTAAACTGGGTTTAAGAAATGAAGGAGCGTAGATGAGAAGAGGGACGTGGACGCCTTCCAATGGTAAATCATAAATTGGATTTTCGACCAAGCCGTGGTCTGCGGTTATGACAAAGATTGTACTGTCGAAGTACTTTTCTTTTTTAGCAAGTTCAAAGAAATGTTCCAAAGCCCAATCGGTGTAGTCAAAAGTTGAGTGAAATGACTTGCCTTCGACTTTGGGAATAATCCAAGGACCGTGGTTATTTGTTGAAAGAATAACAGCGAAAAAGGGTCGAGGCGAGCGAGCGAACACATGGTTCATACGCTCGAAAAGAATATGGTCGGGAATTCCAAGACTGCTCAATACATAACTTTGCGGAAAGTCGAATTGTGCTATTGTATGTTCGACGCCGTTGCCATGCAAGAAACCAGCCATATTATCGAAATTTGGGTCGTGGGAAACAGCAAAGTAGCCAACATAGCCATTTTTTTTCAAAATATTTGGTAAACCATTGAAATCTTGCTGACCGATGCTTCGTGCAAGCAACGATTTCCCAGTCAAATTTGGCAAACCAAACAATGATGAAAACAAACCCATATAGGTGTGGATGCCATTGGAGTAGATATTTTCAAAAAAGACGCCTTCGTTTTTTAATTTGTTAATGTATAAAGGTACGCCTTTCGATGTGAATTCTTTGATTTTTTTCATCGAAAAACTTTCGAGAAGAAAAATCACAACATTGTATTTTCTCGGTGGTTCATCGAATATGTATTTTCTTAAAGGGAAGTTAATATAATAAGAATTTGAATCTAAAATAAATCGAGCGATTTCTGTTGCGGGAACGTTTTTACTGTGGACAAAGATTTTGTCGACGTCTTCTTTGTCGCCAGGGTTTTTCAAAATATCGTCGACGAAGGTGAAAATGCCGTTCAGTGCTAACTTATTGCATTGATTATATGTTGAAAAGAAGGCGTGTCCCCAACGAAGCGGAGTTTTTTGGGAAAGTGTGCCCCGAATTCCAATGAATGTAAAAATCCCGAAAATTATGAATGAAATTAGTTTAAATGCAAACGATGGTGGAGTGGTTTCGAATTTACTTTTGAGAATTTTCTTTATGAGAAAGAAGGAAATAAATGTAATAGCAAATATTAAAAGAAGATAGGGAATTACTGGGTAGGATTCCCAAATCATCTTGGTAATAAATTTTGGGTTTTTCTCGATGTTCAATGCATATATGTTCAATCGGGAATGGAAATATCGATAGAATTCAATTTCAATGAACATTGAAAATGCAAAAAGGAAAGAAACCAAAGTTAAGTAAATAATGTTAAACTGAAATAGAAGTTGCCTTTTGTTGAAGAAGTAAAAAAAGAAGTTCAAAATGTAGAACAATAACAAAGCATACAATGACACAGATGTGTCGAACCTTAAACCAACAATGAATGCTTTTAAGATAACGAAGAAAGGAATGTTCTGGAAGTCATTAAGATTTACAATTAAAAAGGCAAAACGATATAAAGTGAATAAAAGTAGAAAGAAAACAAAGAGAAGAAAGTACTGTATTATGAATTCATTTACGAATGACTTAATGAAACGGGCTATATTCTGCCTATTTTTTCCAGTGCCCATTTGAACACCTTAATGTAATCTTCGGCAGTGCGTTTGGCAGAAAAGTCCATTTTCATTCCGTTTCGTCTGATTTGCGACCAATGTGGTTCCTTTTGGTAATAATTAAATGCTCGGCTAATAGCGAAACTCATATCGTCGGCATTGTATTGGTAGAATGTAAATCCAGTTCCAGTGAGTTTCTCTGGGTTATACTCTTCCACAGTGTCGACAAAACCACCAATGAAGCGGACAATCGGAACAGTTCCGTAGCGAAGTGCGTACATTTGTGTCAAACCGCAAGGTTCGTATCTTGAAGGCAAAAGTAAAAAGTCGCTACCGCCGATGATTCTGTGTGCAAGCGTATTTGAATATCCGATATGAACCAACGCTTTTGTTGGATACTTCCATTGTAGGTAACGAAAGTAGTCTTCGTATCTTTTTTCGCCAGAGCCAAGAATAACAAACCGAAACCAATTGTTTTGCAAATGCGTTTCGAGGCAATAGGTAATCAAATCGATACCCTTTTGTTCAGCAAGGCGTGTGACAGTTCCAATCAAAGGCAGTTCGTAATTATCCTCCTCGGGTACACCAAACGATTTTAATAATTCGTATTTATTGACTTTTTTACCTTCGGTAAGAGTTTCAATTCCATAAGATTTGAACAAGTTGCTATCGTTTTCTGGGGACCATTCGGCGTAGTTCACTCCGTTGAGAATACCAATTAAGTCGGCACCTCGATGTGCAAGGACATCGTGGAGCCCTTCGCCAAAGTAGGGGAAGCGAATTTCGTTTGCATAATTTCTGCTGACAGTGGTTATTTTGTCGGCGAACATAATGCCGACTTTCATAGAGTTGACAGCACCGTGGTGTTCGAACCAGGAGCCTGGGTAAAATTCTTTCATTCCAAAAGTTGAGAATTCCATCGCACGCTTTGGGTCGAAAATACCTTGATATGCAAGATTGTGAATTGTGAAGACACCAGCAGTTTTTGAAAAGCGGGGGTCGAATCGATATTGTGATTTTAAGAAAGCCATAGTGAAGGCAGCGTGGTAGTCGTGGGCGTGGATAATATCTGGATAGAAATCAATGGCTTTAGCAGTTTCGAAAACAGCACGGGAGTAGAAGATAAATCTTCTGTCGTTGTCGGGGTATTCATTTGGGTCTCCATAAATTGCCGAACGCCCGAAATAATCTTGGTTTTCTATTAGATAGACTTTTGTGTTCGTGTTTGGAATATAACCAACCCAGAGACGAGCAAATTCAGTCCAATGGCTAATTGGGACATAAAGTATCAAATCGGTAGGATTGAAGCCCCAGTGTTCTGTGTCGATGAATTGGTATTTTGGCAAAACGACAATTGTTGTATGACCAAGTTTTTCCCATTCGATAGCAAGAAATTGAACAATGTCAGCCAAACCACCAGCCTTGGCAAAAGGAGCAAGTTCTGCCGACGCAACTAAAATATTCATTTCGCATTAACAAAAAATACAAAAATAACTTATTTGTGGGAGTTAGGGGGTAAGAATGAAAAAAAAAGAGAAGATGGTATTTGTGTTAAGTTATTCAAACTCAATTGGATTCTGATTGTTGTTTCCGAACCAGACAGGTCTTGGCAAATATAGGGCGATTAAGTTATAAGAAGTAATAATGATGGATTTCAATAGATGGAGGAATTTTTCAAAAGGAATTATTGAAAATTCAAAGGAGTTTATCGTTAAATTGCACTTGCTAAATTAATATTTTGTTTCTTAAAAATTTTGTTTATGAAAATTGTTATTATCGTTTATTTATTTTTGATTTTTAGTTTCTACTGCTTGTTTGGACAAAGCGTAGAAACATTGCTTCCACAACCAAGATGTAGTTACGAAAGAAATGAGTATTCAACCAACTTTGCAATTCAAAAAAATACAAAAATTTTATTAAACTCCGCAAAACCAGAATTTTTTGCTGCATATCGCCTTAATTCTGAACTGAGAAAAAGAAATATCGATACCCTTGATATTGAATTTTGGAATGGGAACGATACTTTACTTAATGGTATAGCATTAGGAATTTTGGATTCATATTTAAATAATTTATTGATAAGGATTGAACAGAAGAATATAACTGTTAATAAGTACTATCCTGGGAAGGAAGGTTACATTTTAGATGTAACACCACAGCAAATTGTAATCAATGGATGCGATAGTGCTGGGCTAATTTATGGAATCGTCACCTTAATGCAACTCGTAATCAACAATAAATCTCCGCAAATTAAACCTTGTAGAATTGTTGATGCACCTCAATACCCAATTCGTTGGTTTTACTATCCAATGAATATTTTGGTGCCATCCAATACAACAAAAGCGAAACAAATTTGGGAGGAAGCAACGAACTATAAACTTAATGGAGTCAATCTGACCGACTATAAATTTTCGTTCATTTCCAAGCAGCCTAAAAACTATTTCGATTCATTACATTCATTGAAAGATTTTGCCAATCATCATTTTTTGGAAATTATTCCTGGGGTTATGCCTTTCGGATATTCAAACTCAATTCTTTATTGGGACCCAAGTCTTGCCTCTGGTTTGCCTGTTTATAATCAAAAATTTGTAATCGAAAAAGACACTGCACGACTTATTCCGTATGTGAAGGGTTATTTAACCAATCCTGGTTTTGAGGTTTTCAATGGGAATAATTTCACTGGATTTGGATATATTGACCAACCTGGACAACTTAGTTTTGTTGACACAGTTGTAAAGCACTCTGGTAAAGCATCTATTCGCTTCTCAAATTTTGAATCTGTTCCAGGATACAAGAATGCAAGGATAATTCACAAAATAGTGACCAAACCCTATACTCTTTTCCATGCTTCTGCTTGGGTCCGTTCGGAAAACCTTCAATATAGTAGTGCTTTCCAGATTACTGCAATCAATTCGAAGGGAAGGCAACTTTGTTTTATTAATCTTACTCTTCCTCGAACTACTAACGGTTGGCAAAAATATGATGTTACTTTTAATTCATTGGATTCGGATACCCTTAACGTTTACTGGGGGGTTTGGGGCGCAACCTCTGGTAGTTTTTGGTTAGATGATTTGGTATTGGAAGAAGTTCCTTTCGTTAATCTGATTAGAAGAAGTGGTGCCCCTTTAACCGTTTCACATCCAATTCAGGATGTGTTATATAAAGAAGGTGTTGATTTCGATTCTTTGTACGACGCAAAACTTGGAGCAGTGTATTCTTGGTATGGAGAGTATGACGCCTGGCACCAGCCTCCTACTTTTCGAATAAAGTCTGGGGGTAGGCTGCGAAATGGCGACACAATTCTGATTTCATATTACCATACCACCTATATTTATGATGGTCAGGTAATGATTTCGACGACAGAACCGAAGACGTATGAAATTATTGAACGAGAATTCAAAATCCTCGATAGTCTTCTTAAACCTCGAACTTATTTTATGAACCACGACGAAATTCGGATTATGAATTGGGATTGGGGCGACCAACAATATGGTACAACTCCCGCTATGCTTCTTGCCCGTAATGTGAATAAGTGTGTTGATATTATTAAAAAATACAACAGCAATGCCTCGATATGGGTTTGGAGCGATATGTTCGATGAATTTCATAATGCCAAACCTGGAAATAAGAATTATTACCTTGTAAATGGTGAACTTGCAGGAGTTTCAGATTCAATTCCAAAGTCTGTGGGTATTGTTAATTGGAACCACGGGAACAATGCCGTGCAAAGCCTTACCTTCTTCGAGAACAAGGGATTTAGGCAAATCACAGCCCCATATTATGATACCGACGAGCAGCATATTCGTAGGTCAAAAAATAATGCCAAATCAATATCAAATTTCGATGGAATGATGTATACAACCTGGACTAATAATTATTCCTATCTCAAGCATTTTGGATACCTGGCTTGGAACCATTCTCCATTTATTTATCATAGACCCTTAACCCAAATTCCTGATAGTCGTTTAATTAACCTCGAATATAAAGTTTCCAAAGGAATTTATGACTCTTCCCAAATCGAATCTTTTATGCTTTACTATCGAACCTCTCCTGACAATGATTTCTCTTCTATTGATTTGAAGCAAACCTTGAATGAAAGTGGAGTTGGAAACTATTTATTGAAACTGGATTCAAACACATATTTTTTGGAGTATTATTTCGAGGCAACAAATTTTGATGGTTGGACAACCAAAGTACCTTTTGGCGATACTGTCTATTACAAATTAACCAAAGAGGTGAATTCTTCTGTTAGAAATGATGTTATTTTTGCGACAAAGTTGTCCATAAGTTTTGAAAAGCCCAATATGATTAAAATATCAAATTTTCCAAAGGACTTTAAAGATTTTAAAATTAAGATATTTAACTTTTTGGGGCAACAATTGAATTTTTCCTATGAAATTCAAGAAAATTCAATACTCTCCAACATTATAATAAATTTGAATGAGTTTACAAACGGAGTGTGTTTCTTGGTTATATCTGATGGGACAATGGTTTATTTTTCGAAAGCATTGCTAATAAAGTAGCAATTTCGTTCTATCCAAGTTAATTTAAATTAATTGTGGGTGAAGAAATTAGTATCTTTTTTGGAATTTTATAATAGGTTAATAAGGGAAAATTGTTAAAATCTGGCATATCTACTTATTAATAATTTTATGGAAGAATAGCATCAAAGTAAATATAGTTGACTGGAAAAGAATAATGGTGGCTCCCGTCGGTAGGTCGAATAGAATGGAAATAATAATGCCAATTTCTGAACTTACGATACCCAAAAGAATTGAAAGAATTGTCATTTGGCTAAAAGTTTTGCTAACTAACTTTGCCGTTGCCGATGGAATCACAAGAAACGAAGCCACAAGGAAAATTCCTACCAATTTGACCGAAACTACAATTGACAATGCAATTAGAATTGAAAGCAGATAATTGTCGAAATCGACTTTAATATTGTCAATGCGTGCAAGTTCAGAATCGAAAGTTGCATAAGTCCATCTTCTCCAGAAGAATATTGAAACAGCGATGGTTATTATTGCGAGGAAATAAGAATATATTAAATCTTCGGACGAAACAAGCAGAATCGAACCGAATAAGTAAGAGAAAGCATCTGATATATAGTGTTTATTCAATGAAATGAAAAGAACTCCAAGAGCAACGCTGACTGCAAAGAAGATTCCAATGGCAGTGTCTATCTCTATGTTGGTCTTCTCCTTTAAATATGTTATTGCAACTGCAACAATTATGGTGAATGGAATTGCAATCCAGAATGGTTCTGCTTGAAGAAGCAAGCCCAAAGCGACTCCACCGAATGCAACGTGGGCAAGTCCATCTCCGAGGAAACTCATTCTGCGTTGTACTATGAAAGTTCCATAGAAAGAACCAAGAAATCCGACAACCAAGCCAGCCAGCAACGCATTGATTGCAAAACTACTTTTCAGAAGTTCAAACATTTTTCTCTATCGTAAATTCCAGATTGTGTTCGTGTCCAATATGACCAAATGTCTTTTGTAGATTATCTTCTGTGAAGATTTTCTTCGGAGCACCGAAAGCAATTATTGTCTTGTTCAAAAGCATAACAGTTGTAGAGTGGTAAAATGCATATTCCCAGTCGTGAGTAACCATAACGATTGTAGTTTGAAATTCTTTCTGGAGGTTTTCAAGAATCTTGCTAAAATCGGTTTCAGCAATAGTATCGATTCCAGTTGCTGGTTCGTCGAGCAAAAGTAGACGTGGTCGGCGAATGATACTGCGAGCAAGGAAGACTCGTTGCAACTCCCCGCCAGAAAGTCTGTTGATTTGTCGGTTTTCAAGATTTTCAAGTCCGCAAAATTCTAAAACTTTATGAACTTGCTGGCGAATATCTTTTGAAAAATGAAATTGCCATTTCCCAGTCAGACCAGTTGCAACAACTTCGAAAACTTTCGCAGGAAAAGTTCTGTCGATCGTTTTTATTTGTGGAACGTAGCCAATTTCTCTGAATGGGACGTCTTTTGGATTTCTTCCGAAAACTTTAACAGTGCCTTCGCTGGGTTCGATAAGCCCAAGTATAGTTTTGATTAGAGTAGTTTTCCCGCCACCATTTGGACCGATAATTGTAAGGAATTCTGAACTTGTTAAAGAGAATGTAATTTTACCAAGGGCACAAAATTTTCCAAAGTGCACACTTAAATTTTTTATATCTATTGCAATTTCGTTCATTTCAATGCATCCAAAATGGTTTTCGCATTCTTGTAGACGAATTCTTTGTAGGATTTGATATCATACGTTCCAATAGGGTCGATTTCCATAAGTTTTACGTTTGCATTTTTAGCCAAAACTTGGGCTGAATGTGGATTTAGTTGAGGTTCAGAAAATATTGCTTTTGTGTTTGTTTCTTTGATTTTATTAATAAGGTTGTTCAAATGCGAAGGCGTTGGTTCTGCGCCAGGAGTTTCTTCGACACTTCCCCCATAGTTCAAACCAAAATCCCGAATAAAGTACCGAAATGAAGGATGGAACAAGAAAACATATTTGCCCCGAACTGGTTCAAGAAGAGTTGCGATGCTATCCGAAAGATTTTGCAATTGTTTTTTAAATGCTTTCGAATTTTCTAAAATTTGCTGGCGTTTCTCTGGAAACTTTTGAATGAGAGTATTAGATAAGTTATCCACAAGCGAGAGAACGGTTTTGGGAGATGTCCAAAAGTGTGGGTCGGGTGTTACTCCGTCTTCGAAGTAGAAAATTTGGTCTTTGGGAAGAAGATTTAGCAACTGTAATCGATTGGGGAGACTTTTAGTTGCCCATTTATCTAAATTATCCGAGACATAAAGCACAAGTTTTGATTTTTGAAGATTATTGATATCGGAAACTTTTGGTTCAAATGTATGTTCGGAAACGTGTGGTGGTACCAAACATTTCACCAAATAAGTATCGTCAACAATTTCTTGTACAATAAGTTTCAATGGGTAATTCGATGTGTAGATAAATGAACTAATTGATGAATCAGTATTTTTGCTACAAGCAAAAAGGAACAAGAGAAAGAAAGTAAAAACTTTGTTCATTGTTATTGATTAATTAATTCCAAAATTCGGTTTCGGATTTCTTCTACTTTGGGCAAGCCTTTCAAATAGACACGACAGGATAGCGAAGCAACGGGCGGAATTGGAATTCCTTCGAAATCCTTGCCATTAATCAAAAGTGTCGGGGAACCACGGAACCCAACTTGCCGAGCCTTTTCTTCGGTCTCTATTAATTCCTCGTAATATTCGATGTTGGGCAAATCTTTTATCGCTTCTTTGACTCGTCGAAGCATTTCATCGGAATTTGGACAGCCTCGAAAATATTGAACTTTAACGCTTACCATTGTTACTCCTTTTAAAATTTTATTTGACGGAAAATTTATTAAAAAATTTATAACACAAAAGAATTTTTTTCAAGCAAAAAAACATTTTTGCACTAATCCAAATGATGAAAATCTTTTTTGTGTTTTATTTAATTATTAATCGATTAATAATGTAAAGGATAATAATTAACCCCAAACCAGTGATGATGCTCCAAGTAATTAATTTTTTTTCAATTGGTAGCAGTGGTTCGTATTCGATTTTCTTTATTTCTTCCGATATTTTTGGATTTTCTTGCATATTTCCCCTTTTTGATTAACCAGAAACAGTTGGTGGTAAAACATTATGGAAAAAGAGCCAGGAGATAATTAAAGCGACCCAGATAATGAAGCCAAATAGTGCGAGAATATATATTGCAGCAAGTTTACCTATTCCTTCTTCCCACAATTTGCGGAAGTTTGAGACCAAGCCAATTGTGAAGAAAGTAAGAACAAAGAACAGAGTTCGAAAGACATTTGCCTG
Source organism: Candidatus Kapaibacterium sp. (assembly GCA_013414795.1). Classification (GTDB taxonomy): domain Bacteria; phylum Bacteroidota; class Ignavibacteria; order Kapaibacteriales; family UBA2268; genus Naka2016. Next base: position 180,519 of record CP058732.1, on the reverse strand, counting down.
GTTGGTCGAAAGAACTCCAACACCAGGGATTTTTTTCACTTCTTGGGTAACGACTTTTTCAATGTTTCCGCTGGCGTCTGTTTTTTCAATTGTTTTTGTTTCGATTACCGATTTCTTCACAAATTCAGGACTAGATAGACCAATAATCAGGAAAATCAAAAATGTAAGTATGTAACCTATAACGAATTTTGGAAACCGTTCCCAAATTTGCCGAGCAGGAACTTTTTGTGTTCTATCGCCGCCGTTTTCAATGTATTTTGTCCAGACGTAGGCTAAAATGAAAGCCCAGATACCTATGAACACATCGATAAACACCTTCACATTGGTTGCAGTGTTGAGAACCCAGTCTTTTTGGTAGAAGACTCCGTGTTCAGCCGCTTTTGCAAGAATAAGTGCGTCGGCAATTGCTCCGCTTGCAGTTGCGGCGCCATCGGTTTTCACCGCAAGTCCCATCCAGGCGCCAGCAACCAATGGGTCGTTCCAAAGAAATTGTTGTGCAAGAAATGGCAGAATTAACAACTCAACGACGGCGAAAACAACCACCAGCGAAGAAACCATAATTGGAACAACGGGACGGGCTCGTATTGCGGCTCCCGTTGCTATTGCAGCGCTTACTCCGCATATTGAAATTCCAGAAGCCAGCGGAGCCGACCATTCCCGACTGAATTTGAAGTACTTTCTGGCTATGAAATAAACAACAGACCAGAAAATCAAATATGCTGCAAGTATTGCACATAATCCCAGGAAAATGATTGAGAAGGCAAGACTTGAATTTTCTATCGCTTTTATCCCCACTCCAGCGCCCATAATAACAATTGCCGTTTTCACGTAGAGTTCTGGCGTTATTGCAGGCTTCAAAGTTTCAGCAAATTTCGGGAAGAGGTTACTGATTAGCAAACCTACAATCAAGGCAATGATGAACCCAGCCTCCCCAGTTAGTTTCAATGACCAATTGATTCCAAATTTTTGAAATTCCGCAGGAGTAGTCGCAGCAATATTCGCCTGGTTTCCCAGCACGAAACAAGCAAAACTAATTATGAACACAATAGTGAAAGCGTAGAAAAACTTGATTGGATTGCCGCCGAGCAACCAGTTGCCAAAGCCAATAACAACCAGCATAAACACATAAGTCAAGATGATTGAAACGACAGGACTAATTGCAGAATAAGTTTTTGAGACTGTGGAAAAGGCTTTCGACAAATCGACCCAGGTTGAAATTTTGATTCCCCAGCCAAGTATGTCGAAATTGAAGATTACGCCAATAGAAAGCAAGAAAATGAAAAGACCTAACCACAAGGACAACCAATCCTCGCTTAAAAGCGGTTTCCTTTGGTTCATTTCAAACCTCCATATTGTTGCTTATATACCAGTACTTCCGAAACCGCCGTCCCCGCGGACAGTTTCGGGAAGTTTATTGGTTTCTTCCCATTCGACGCGTTCGTATTTTGCAACAACGAGTTGGGCTATTCTGTCGCCACGATTTATAACGAATGGTTCTTTGCTGAAATTTGCCAGGATAATTCGAATTTCGCCTCGGTAATCACTGTCGATAGTTCCGGGAGAATTCAATGCAAAAATGCCGTGGCGAAGCGCCAATCCACTTCTTGTACGCACCTGGCATTCATATCCCTTTGGAAGGGCTATTGCAAGGTTTGTAGGAACGAGAACAATTTCCCCCGGGTTGATGGTCAATGGGTTTTCGACAGCGGCGCGAATATCCATTCCCGCAGAACCTTCGGATTGGTATTCCGGCAGTGGAATATCATTGAACTTATCCGAAAGCCGCGAAATTTGTACTTTCATCAAAATAAAATGCCTTAAAATAGAAAACAAATATATAAAAAATGTTAATAAATAAATAAAATCCAAAAACTTTTTGTTTTGTTTTTGTAGTTTGACTTAATGAAATCATAAATTTTAGTTTAAGAAAAAAAAGCAACTCTTGATTTGTACAATTACTATCAAGTTTCTTGGGTGTTTTTTTGTTCTTCCGAAAGATTTGGTGGTGGTACCGCGTAGACGGAAATTTGCTTGGGTAATAAGCCAGTTTCAGCAAGATACTTGATATTTTCTATGAGAGCCTCGTCTAAACGATTATCCTGCCGGACTATAACAATTCCTGTTTTTGTTACTATGTTTTGGGCGACTATCATTCCGGGTTTCAATTTTTCAACACGGATTTCACGTTCGATTGGTTGTGTTTCGGCTTGACCTTTTTCTTCTTCGGCTTCGGATGGTATTTCCGTTAAATCCTTGTCAAGTTCAACAGAACGCAAGGTACGTAAGTCAAAATTTCTAATGACAAGGTTAGTTTTTGGAAAAACAAGTTCTGGAATCGCACGCTTTTTGACCATATCTTGGAAAGTGTTGTGGACGTCAGAGTCGAACCAGTTTGCTTTACGGTAGAAGAATTTGATTGCCTCGTTATGGCGGTTGAATGTTTCTTCTTTGGTTTGTACGACCAAACCTTCCTCTTCGAGTTTTGTGACTTGAAAAGGTTGAATTCGATAGACTCGGTTGTGGTAAATATTGGCAATGGCAATTACTTGTGCTTCGCGAAGAACTGCTTGGCCTTCAAGATGGTTTGGCCCACCGCTCCCAGCCCGGTTTTCCCAGATTTGGCTTAAAATAGTAATTGGACCTTTAATAATTTCTATTAAGGACAGAGTGTCGATTGCCTCTTGATAAAGTGTGAAAAAGAATTTATTGTCCGATTGTTCAAGGTCGTATGGGTCATATAGCAAAAATCGTTTTGGCATAACTAACATTGGAAGATTAATTAGGGTTGCTGCAAGAGTTATTTCTTCGATGGTTCTTTCAGTGAACTTCAACTCCTTGGCAAGTGCCTTGGCAATTGCTACGACATATGAAGTGTGGTTTGTGAAATAATACTTTTCAGCCATCGATAAAAGTTTTCCCAATGAGAAAACAAATTCGCTTGCAACTAATTGGGCAGTCTTTACCGAAGGACTTTGAGTGATGATGTCGAGTTTTTTCTCGTCGGAAATACCCATTTTCCTTAATGTTGCAAGCAGTCGATTATTTTGAACAATTAAGTTATATGTATCGAAAGCGTTTTTCAAAATTTGTATTAGTTGAAGTTGGTCGACTGGTTTCATCAAATACATATAAGCCTTGCTCTGATTGATTGCGGCTATGATTTCTTGGGGATTTGCAAAAGCAGAAAGTATGATTCTAATGGAATTTGGAACATATTTCAGTGTTTCTTTAAGGAACTCAATGCCATTCATTACTGGCATATTCAAATCAGTTAAAATGACCCCGGGATTGAACCCTTTTTTAATTATTTCAAGGGCTTCGGGACCACTTCTGGCTGTGGCGATGTTGAAATGCTTTGAAAGCGATTTTTCGAGAAGTTTCAAAAAGTTAATGTCATCATCGACAATTAGAAGATTTCCCTTTTTGTTTGCAGTTTCTCCATTACCCATAGTTAATTTTTAAAAAATTACAAAAACTATTTGCTATTGATTTTTATTGATTCAATCAAACTTGCCAGAAGTAAATCTTGTGGTGTAGTGATTTTAATATTTGTTTCGCTACCTTCAACAAATTTTACTCTAAAACCAAAGTTTTCGACTACACCAGCCTCGTCTGTAAATATTTTCTTCTCTGAAATTGCTTTTTCGTATGCAGAGATCAGCAAGCCAGTTTCGAATGCTTGCGGTGTTTGAATTGCTACGAGGTTGCTTCTATCGATTGTTTTTAAAATAAACTCTTCTTTATCTATTTCTTTGATAGTATCTTTAAGGCGAATCCCCGGGGCAACCGCTTTGTGTCTGATAGCGTTATCATAGATACGAATAATAAGTTCTTTATCAACAAAAGGTCTTACAGCATCGTGGACAAACACTATGTCCGTTTGCTGTATGGAATGTTGTTGCAATGCATTCCAGACAGAATCGAAACGAGTAGGTCCACCTTCAACAAGTTCGACGTTTTTTACCGATGATTTTTCAAGAAGTTCGGATAATAGTTTAAAATAATCCACTGGATAGGTAACAACGATTGCGTCAAACTTTAGGCAATGGGTGATGTTTTCAATTGTCATTGTAAGAATTGGTTTCCCACTGATAATATGAAATTGTTTGGGGATTGGTCCCCCAGCCCTCGTCCCTGTGCCACCAGCAGCGATTATTAATCCTAATTTCATATGCAAATTCCTTAAAAATCAAAATTACAATAAATAATTAATTTTTTCCTAATTTTGCTCTTTGTCAAAAAAGTTTAATTTAAAGTGAGTTTGTTATATTTCTTTTTTGCCATTTTGTCAATACTTGCAATTGCAAGCGCTATTGTCACGATTGCAAGTCAAAATCCAGTTCGTAGCGCTTTTGCTTTAATTTTCCATTTCTTTATGCTTGCGGGATTGTATCTAACTCTAAATGCACAATTTGTTGCCGCAGTTCAAGTGCTTGTCTATGCTGGGGCAATTATGGTGCTGGTTGTATTTGTGATAATGCTTTTGAATCTGTCGAACGAGGAACAACTTTCTGAACGCATTAATTTTCGTCGTGCGATAGCAATCATCTTTGGGATTGTTTTCACTATTCAAATTGCAATTTCAATCTTTGTGCCATCGACTGTGAATAATAACCTTCATCCTAAATCAGTCGAAATTGGAACTGCTCAATTTATTGGTAAAAGTCTATATTCGAATTATCTTGTTCCATTCGAAATCGTTGGTATTCTTTTGATTTCTGCTATAATTGGAGCTATCGTTTTGGCAAAAAGGAAAATAGATTAGGGAGGTATTATGCAGAACGTTCCGCTTGAGTTCTATTTGATTGTATCAGCCATACTTTTCACAATCGGAACAATTGGAGTTCTTACTCGTAGAAATGCGATAGTTATTTTTATGTCCATAGAATTGATGTTAAACTCTGTCAACCTCACATTTGTTGCCTTTTCTGCTTTTATGGGGGATGTTGCTGGGCAGATTTTTGTTTTCTTTGTTATGGCAATTGCAGCTGGGGAGGCAACGATAGGCTTGGCTATTGTCCTTGCCCTATTCCGAAACAAACAAACCGTCTACGTCGACGAAGCCAACTCCTTGAAGTGGTGAGGTGTATACGATTAGGTTGTGTTTTGGGGAAAGAACTTTTAATTGAACTACTGCCAAATCAACAAAACAATAGAAACCCAAATTAAATTTATGTAATATTTTAAAAGAGTAATATTTTTAAAATCTACTCTAATCCTTCTTCTTGCAAGATTTCATCAACAGTTTTGTCTTTGTATTCGCTGTTTCCAGATTGCAATGAAACGATGACTTCTCGCAGTTTTCTCTCGCGCTTTCGGCTGAACGAAAAGTTGGAAAGCAAACGAACTTTGGCGACAAGCAATTTTTCTTCTATTGGCTTGCTCAAGAAGTCGTCGGCTCCGCTGTCGATTGCTTTCACTTGGTTCGGAACATCATTCAATGCGGTAACAATGACAACGGGAACTTCTTTGGTATCTGGATTTTCTTTAAGTCTTTTTGCAGTATCGTATCCATCGAGGCGTGGCATCATCACATCGAGTACAATTGCGTCTGGCTTCTGCTTTTCGACAAGTTCAATGCACTCGACGCCATCGTAGGCTTCGCCGACTTCGAAACCGTTCACTTCAAGGTACTTACGCATCAGTTTGACTGTAATTTTGTTATCATCAACGACATAAATTAATGGTTTCTTCATATCACCTCTATCTTTTTCATAACATATCCTTGATGTAAATTTTCTTCCCGCTTCGTAGTGATTCTACGATAGCGAAAGTTGTTAAGGTTACAATTTTAATGCCAGAAAAATCGAGAGGGCTTTTCCCTTGCGAGAAAGAAATAACAGTTTCTTCGATTTCCTCCCGATGACCTTTGCTTCCGTCAAATTTTTTCTTCTTTACGCCATTATTAGTATATATCGACAAATTCTCAAAATTATTTAATACAATGGAGGTACCTTCGGAAAAAACTTCGAAATATTCCTTTTCAAGATTTTTGTTTCCGTTTGCAAAATACTCTATTACACCAATGGAACCATCTTCAAATTTGATTGTAATTGCGGTTGTATCGTCAATTGTTGTATTCTCAAGTTGGTGCGATAATGATTCTGCATAAACAGTTTTTGGATGACTATCCGTTAAATACATCATTGTGTCTACGAAATGGCAAACTTCGCCAATAATTCTACCACCGCCAAGTTCTGGTTTTTGTATCCAATGGTCCGATGGTATGAAACCAGCGTTCACTCTATAGTGCATTGCAATTGGTTGCGTTCGATTGCTTAAAAGTTGTTTTATAGTTTGAAATGGTTTCGAAAATCTTCTGTTGAAGCCGACCATCAAGGGGACGGGATTTTTATAATATTCTTCCTCAATTTGTTTCAACTCCTCGACGGCAATGCAAAGGGGCTTTTCGACAAAAACTGGCTTACCATATTTTATTGATTCAATTACGAATTGGGCGTGTGTGTTGTGGCGGGACGCAATAAAAATAACATCGATTTCGGGGTTGTGAATTATTTCGAGGGAATCTGTCGTTGAATATTTAAATCCAAAGTGTTTAGCAACAGAAACAGCGTTTGTTGGGGTTGCTGTTGAAACGGTATGGAATTCCACATCCAAATTTTTGAGCACCGGGAGAATGTTGAATTGTGCAAAGTTGCCCGCACCAATAAACCCAAGTTTTATTTTCCCTTTTTTGACTTTAGTTGCAAGCGAAGGTACTACTTTTGCAATCTCTTTTTGTGTTTGTGGATATTCTAAAAGAATAGCGATGTATTTTTCGTCGGGTTTGGAAAGAATTGCATAGGCTTTGTCGGCTTGTTCAATTGGGAATTTATGTGTAATCAATTTGCTTACATCAATTTTACCATCACGAATCAGTTCTAAAAAGGCTTGCATATTGCGGTTTTCAGTCCAACGCACATATGCATATGGATAATCGATGCCATATTCTTCGTAATTTTTGTCGTAACGGCCAGGACCATAACTGCAAGCAATTGTGAATTCGATTTCTTTTTCGTAAAAAGGAGAGCGAGGAATATTCATTCCGACTGCACCAACAACAATAACACGCCCTTTTTTACGAGCAATTTTCAATGCTAATTCAGTTGGTTCATTGCTCGACGTGCTTGCAGTGATTATGACAGAGTCGAAGCCCATTCCATTGGTGAACGCCATCAAGTTTGGAATGAGTTCAGTGGAACTTATTCCAACGAAGTTACACCCGAAAGCACGAGCCAATTCGAAATTATCTTCACGAACATCCAAGCCAGCGACAAGGCAACCGTTTGCCTTTAAGAGTTGTACGGTAATAAGCCCAATTAGTCCCAAACCAATAACTGCAACGTATTCGCCAAGTCGTGGGTTTGCTTGTCGGATTCCTTGAAGTGCTATCGAGCCAATAGTCGTGAAAGCGGCGCTTTCGAAACTAACCCCTTGGGGTATTTTGCAAGCAAGGTTTTGCGGTATTGCAACAATTTCGCTGTGTGTGGCGTATCCAGCACCAGCACAAGCAACTTTGTCCCCCGGGGAAAAGTGCTCGCTTTTTGATTCAATGACAACCCCGGCCGAACTATAGCCAAAAGTTTTGTACGAGTCTAATCTGGAAAATACTTTATTAATAGTTGATGTCAAGCCTTCTTTCTTCAAATTGTCAATCACTGTGCGGACTTGTTCTGGCTGTCGTTTTGCACGTTCAATCAAGGAAGATTTTGCCGTTTCGACTGAAGTTCGCTCGGTGCCCGAACTTATCACAGAAAAATAGTTTTGAACAAGGATGCCACGTTGCGGACAAATTGGAGGAGGGACATCCGCAACCAGAATTTCACCACTTTTTTGATGTTGCAATACTTGTAGCATAATCCAAAAATTTATTCAAAGCAAATTTAAACGAAAAAAATAATTAATTATGTCGTTGTTTTCACTACAAGTCTTTGAAATTGACTTTTACAAAAAAATCATTCTATTCATTATTTTTTAAAATTATTTATTGTTTTAATTTGAAATTTGATATTCATTTGTTTTTAATTTTTTTGTTCTTTAATTTTGCAAAAGTTTATATGTATTATAAAAATAATATAAAGGTGAAGTAATGTCGGCAAAGGGTGGTGGTGCAGGAAAGGTTTATTTTATCTTATACCTTGCTGTTGTTCTTGAACTTTTGATTATCATTGTTGAAAGGGACGAAGCCGAAGAAGGATTGCTTAAGAAACAACGCGAAACAATGCGTATTGTGGAAAGTATTCTTTCACAGTTGCAGTCTGGTTCTGGAACCGAAGGAATTAACACACGACCGCAAGACGAAATCACAATTCCCCCTCCGGGAATCAATATGCGTGAAATTATGGGCGCAGACATCAAATCTTCGCGTAAATATATTGTTGAAGTTGGTGTTACCGATGTATCCGCAGAATTGAAGCGAAAAGAAGGCGAAAGCGAGAAAGAATATCTCGAGCGTATGAAAGTCGCTGCGAAATTGGCTAATGTCCAAGAAATTGAGTATCAAATCTTCTTCAATCCCAGCCAAGACCCTTTGAATGCCCCGTCATTTCCAACTGAAGAGGAAATTCGTAAAAAAGGGATAGATTTTACAAAGTTGCAACCCGGTCAAACAGTTGTTGCCGAGGATGGGTCGACTTGGGAGTTTTTATCTTTGAGGAAACTTGTCTTGGATTTCCCACAGATAGAAAAAATTCTTACTGACAACTTAAGAAACCTCACTTTGGAACATCTTGAACCTTTCTATCCCAAAAACTTACAATTAGCGATTGGTCCTGCATATGCTCCAAATAACAACGAGGATAGCGTTTTTTACTATTCGGCTGAAATATCTGCCAAACGTGGTGCAAGCGCTTTAACCGATTTGAAAAAGCGTGTATTTGTGGTTAATTTCCAACCCCCTGGAAGAGCGGGTTGGTATAAACTGAGAATTTACTCCCTAACCAATCGAATTCTTGGTGTCGTAAAAGATGTACCCAGTCCCGAAGTTCCAGAAGATACCAGAATTAACATTGGTACTGTAACCTTAACGGTAAAGGATTTGAATAAAGTTAAGAAAGAACTTGAAAATCGACTTATGAAGTATAATTTGCCTCCCTCTGATATGTTGCTTATGGCGAAATCTGTTGAGGACATCGAAAAGTTCGATCAGATGCTGGAAAATTCTATCAAGATGGCGGCTGGCGAAGAAAATGCTGTTGAAACTATTAGCAAAATTAAACTCTATGGTTATATCACCAAACTTTTGACTCCCGGTATGTCTGTGATGTTTCCGCAAAATGCTAATAGCATTTCTTTTGACGTGCGGGTGATTACACCAAAGCCAGCAGTTTCCGAGCCAACGATTAACATTGAACCATACATAGCCCAATTTGATGCTGTCGAACCAGTCTTCGGGTTTACAATTAGCCCGTACCAAGGCGCAACAGCAAATGTGGTCGAGGGTAGAGTTTTGGACGAAGGCGGTGCTCCGGTCGCTCGAATAATTTGTCGTGGCGAGGATGAATTTGCTGGCTCGATTGTACCCAAGCCAGTTCAAGGCGGAAATCGGTACTACCGTGGTATTGTGGAAAGGCCGCTTGCTCCGGGTAAATACAAAATTGAAATCACCCACCGGCTTGCTGGGCGAGCAAAAACCGAAACCGCTGAACTCGAAATTTTCAAAACCGGTTTAACTGATGAAAGTGCTCGATTAATCAAGTCTAAACTTGAAAATGCCTTCTATGGATACAGCCTGTATTTTAGTGCTATTCCAAATTCAGGTGCGAAGATTAAATCGGACCAATTTAGAATATATCTTGCTACTGATTTAGAACAGCAAAAGCCGCCTTATGTGGGTTTATCGATACCCCCAGAGCAAAAAGTCTTTTTAGATTGTAAAGCAAATAAACTTTATGCAAAAATTTGGTGGATACAGCCTATAACCGGTAAAGAAGTAGAATTGTTGCCAATGACTGAGAATGAAATTAAACAAGATGAGCCCAAGGTTAATCTTGCAACCAAGAATGAAACAAGAAGTCAATCTGGGAATAAAGTTAAAATTCAAGTTACGAACATTACAGTTGTAGAACCCGACGATGGGTCTGGTGGAAAGACCAAAGCCCAGGTGAGTTTGAGCATTGGAAAGCCGAAGTTCGAAGGAGGCTTGGAAGGCTTGGAAGAAATTGTCGATATGCCATCTGATCCAACAATTGAACCAGAAGAAAATGGCTATTCAATAACACTCGAATTTACTGTAAATACTGCACTTATACCACGAGGACAAGATGAAATAAATGGAATCGTTAAGTTCCCACTTGAAGCAACTGCAAAAAATCTTTGCAATGGCAAAACTGCAAGGCGTGCTTCAACACTAAGCATCTCATTCCATTATGAAAGGGAAAAGGGAACAAGAAGAACAACACCGAGTGGTGGACGAAGAAGGTAAATTCCAATGAAAAAATTATTGAAATTTGTAGGACAAAGGGTATACATTATGAAAAGAAATGGGTTTAAATTTATGGTTCCTCTTTTGATAATTTTGCTTCTATCTCCTCTTTTTGCCCAGGACGAAGCATCGAGAACTGAAATGGAACAAATTTTGGGAAGATTTTCAAATTATCGATTTGGAAATATTTCCCTTTACCGATTAAAAAACATTGTTGACATTCGAAGGGCTATCAGAATGCGTCAAGAAAGGGCTGCTGGAGTGCAAATAAGCGAGGACATTCTTAAATCTATTCCTCAGGATGTTCTTTCGATTATTGAAGATGGTGTGAAAGCCGATGAAAGCCTGCGTGAAATCACAATCGCAATCGAAAACCGAGGTTTAACCCCACCGGAGGCTGCCCTTCTTGAACAAGCATATCAATACTTTCGTGCTAAATACACTGGAGCAGCCGAACAAAGAATTGAAAATGCATATTTAGTTACTCCAAGAAGCAAAGCGGGGGAAGTGCCCAATTTTATAATTGCTTTAATAATTACTTACTCGCAATCACAAGAACTTGAAGAAAGTCTGAGAAAAATTGATCCGAATGATATATACACTTACGATGAGATGAAGAATTTTCGCCTGGATACAACATTCTCTGCCGATAATTTGTACGATTTAATGATGACTGCTTTGATACAAAGGAATGTGGAAAACAAAACCATCGAGGCGCAAGGAATTGGTAATCCTCAATGGTTTGCTCGAAAAGTTTTTGGTATTACAACCAGCCCATTTGCAAATGAAGCAGATTTGACTTCATTTGATGTTCAGAAAATACTGCGTGTTTCCGAAGGCGAACCTTTCAATTTTGGTTTAAAGACAAACGAATTGCTTGTTAGCCCCGATTGGATTCTATGGCGACAATTTCCAAAACCAGGCTATTATGATGATGCCGGGAATTATGTTATTGATTCAACGGGAAGTTCAAATTCGGACCTGCCGAATTTCGGTTTAGAATTGAAGTATGGTATTGATGCAATAAATTATCATTCATTCTTTAGTGAAAGATTGACATTTAGCGCTCTGTGGCAAAATGTCAAATTGGGACTTATTCTTCCCACTGATGGTTGGGCTTCGATGGGGAAAAATCTTTTCGATGTCGATAGAAAATTGACTTATGCGGGCTTTGGCCTTGCTGGCTCTTTTGATTTTCCAATTAAGGTTATACCAAAAAGCGGAGTGTTCCATTTTGATTTTGGCTATGTTGTTGGGGATGCAAAAGAAAGCAAATACAAATCTCGCAATCTTGACTCTTTGACCTACAATCCTGCCGAAGCAATTGCCAAGTCCGATTTCGATTATCTTGTTCGGGGTAATGCCCAAGCCTATTATACATTCGGTGTCCAAATCGATGACAACTACCTCTTCCGTTTTGGATTGGGTGCAACTTTCTACCAAGTTGAAAAGTGGTTCTATGATTTAGATACTTCTAATTTCCGAAGGAAGTTAACATTTAAGAAGTACGACGAAGTCTCTGTTGGCGATGTTTCAATTAGAATCGATTTTATGTCCACAAACATAGCCACTCCGTTTGGAGTAAATCTACAATACTTCAATAGTGGGATTGGCGGTGGAATTTGGTTGCAAGTACCAATAATACGCAATACATTGGCGATGCGAATTGATGGCCGCGGATATTTTGTTCCCTTTAAAGACAAACAAGAAGATTGGGAAAACAAGGGCTACTTCGTTCCAATGGTTCGTTTTATTGTTAATTTTTAATGTAAACAATTGTGATGAGTAATATGAAAAAGTTATTTTTTATCGTTGGATTCCTTGTTTTGATTTCGGTTGGCTTTTCTTATTCGCAAACCACAAATATCAACCCGCGTGATTTGATTGAGCAAATGACCACTATTGACCCTGAGATTAGAAAATACTTCCCGCGGTGGAAAGTTTGCGAAACCGACTTGCAAATTCAAATCTACCAGGCATTTCGTATTCTTGGTTACGAAGAGTCTAAGTTAAGCAAGACCAACATTGAAATTCTTGCTGCACCACGCAGCGATGAGTACCAACCATTCGATTTGTTACTTCTCACTTGCGGCGAAGTTAGTATGACTGCTTCTCAAATGCAAGTCAATCTTGGCGAACGTTTGTTAAACATACTTTCCGGTGCGGCTCCTTTTGCAAATCCGAATACCTGGATTGATGGAAAACGCGATTATTGCTTTGTGGAAATACCCCCAGAAGTTCCAGTAACTGCTTCCCAAGCACAAGCAATAATTAATTATTTAGAACCGACAAATGTCACCCATTCCTTTACTCTTTCATTTTTCGAACAAACACTGAAGTTTGGGGAATCTGGCTTCTGGTTGAAAAATGCTATTGGAACCGATGAGATTGGCTATCCATTTTGGACTTCGGGTTCATCGAAAATTATTTTGAAGAGACCATTGTATGTAAACCGAGATTCAAGGACAAGCGATAGAATACCATATTTAATAAATGCATACCTTGGTGGTGCATATCGAATTTCTGGCGGTATAAACAACAAAGGAACTGTGTTCAGTTGGGTTCCCGGGCAAAAGTTGAATCAAGGTCCCGGTGGAATGTTGATTGCTGGTTTGGATTTCTTTATGCCATTCTATCCCCAATTTGGTATCCATTTAAATATGGAAGTTCCTTTGACCGAGTTGAAAGAAGAAAGCGTCGACCCAACTAAGTATTTTTCCTATAGAAAAGTAAACGAGTTGACACTTGATGAGTACAGCGTTGCTCCTTTGCTTCGTTCTTCTGGGCAAGCAACATTGTTTTATAACCTATGGCTGACCGAGGCAAATCCAGAGAATTATTTCAGATTTGACATTGGAATTAACTATTTCGAGGTTCGCGAAGTCTATTTCAAACCTTCACAATTCACACATTATTATCTTGTTCCTTCACCCGACGACGAAGCAATTGTTTTGAATACACATAAACCAAACGAATTTGCCGATTGGTTATATGTGAAGTTCGAATATCGCAACCAAGCAGTTTGGCCATTTGGAGCTAGCATACAGTATTCAAACCAAATACTTCTTGGTCGTGTTTATGTTCCATTGTTCAATTGGTTGTACTTAGAAGGTCGCGTCTCACGCATTATGCGTACTGCACAGCCTTTCGAAAATAAGACGTTCTTCTTGATTTCGCCTGTATTAAGGTTGACTTTATAAGTATTTGTGCAAAATAAATTATTACCCTCTGACTACTTTATGTTGGAGGGTTTTTTTTGAATAAATGTATTAAAATAAATTAAACATAAAATGAGAAGTACAAAGGATTTAATCATATTGCTTGTAATATTGGTGCTGTTAGTTACATATTCTTTTAGTCAGCAACCTGTGCCCGATTCGATGAAGAAAATTCAAGAGGTGCTAAAATCTGCCGAGGTTAGAACAGAAAAAAAACCAGTTGTATTAACCATTCGTAACGTCGATATATCCAAATTTCCAGAAGTCAACATTATTGTGGAAGCCTTTAATACAAGCGGTTTTCCCCTCGATACTCTTACAACAAACGATGTTGTAGTAACAGAGAACGGAATCGAAAAGCAAGTGATTTCCGTAAAAAAAATTTCGGTCAAAGAGCGGATTCCAGTAGACTTTGTTTTTATCGTCGATGTTACTGGTTCGATGCAAAAGCACATCGACGAAATAAAGAGCAATATCTCTCGTTTCCTTTCAACTTTGCTAAGTCGTGGAATTGATTATAGAATTGGGTTAATACTTTTCTCCGACATTGTCGAAAAAGTTTACCAGCCAGTTGATAACGTAACAAGTTTCCTTGCTTGGTTGTCGGGTGTGCGTGCTTTTGGTGGTGGAGACGAAAAGGAAAACGCTTTGGAAGCGATTCGTGCTACCGAGCGAATTGCCTTTCGTCCGTCTGCAAACAAAGTGATTGTGCTAATCACCGATGCACCATATCACCAACTTGGCGAAAAGGGCGACGGAACAACACTTGAAACTACGAATTCGATTATTGAATATCTGAACAAGAACGAAATTCGTTGTTTTTGTATAACTCCTCCCAAGTTGAACGAGTACAAATTAATAGCCTCCAAATCGCGAGGAAATCATTTTGACATAGAATATCCATTTTCAACAATTTTAAACAATTTTTCAAGCCAGTTGACAAATCTATACTCAATCAAATATCGAACAGATTTGCCAGCCATACCCGATTCCATCAACATTGCTATTTTTAGCCCAGAACGAAAAGAGATTGTGCGAAAAACTATTCCAATAGTTGAATTGGGTAGAAAATTAATCATAGAGAATTTGCTATTCGACACAAATAGTGCTTCCTTGCCCGATACTGTAAAAGAATTGGAAGTTTTGTATCAATTTATGAAAAATAAGCCAAACGTTACAATTCTTGTCGAAGGGCATACAGATGACCGTGGCTCGCATCCATACAATGACAAATTGTCATTGATGCGTGCTGAATCGGTGAAAAACTATCTTGTCTCGCGTGGGATTAACCCAGAGCGAATTAAAACTGTTGGCTACGGAAAACGAAAACCGCTTGCCCCAAACGACACTGAATTTGGAAGGCGTTTGAACCGTAGGACGGAAATTGTAATTCTTTCGAAGTAGTTACTTCGAGCGTATTGTAAAGAAAAGCAGAATTGCAAGTGCAGTCGAGCCAATAACAACAATTGGCTCGAAATATTTTTTGAGGAAGTTCTCGGGTTCTTTTGGCCTTGGTGCAGTGAATGGAGTTCCATCTCTTTCAACTATATCAATATCATTAAATGTTAAAGTGTCGCTGAAGGATTTTTTGAAATTAATCGAAACAACAGAAGCGTCTGAATTTTTTAAAAGAGTTATAATATCTAACTCAACGCCACGCACAATCCGATTTGTCGGTCTTTCGCTCCAAACTCTTTTATATTCAATTTTGAAATGATTGACAGAGATTTGGAGCGTATTGCAAGAGTCGCAATTCGAAAGAAAGAATTTGAAACCTTTGTTGCTCAATTTATTAATAACAATGCTTTCGATAAAGTCACTTAATAAATTGGGAATGATTTTCAGATAAATGTTTTTATGGTTTGAAGTATCTAAACGAACAGATAATGTATCTGAAAATTCTTTAATGAAGTTATGAACTATTTCCTTGTTTGTTGGGTTAACACTTTGAGAAGAAGATTGGTAATGAAATGTAATAAGAATGCAAAGTAGAATTGGAAGAAAACTTTTTAGTTTCATTTATTATTGTTCTTTTTGAATTGAATAAGAGCCTCGAGCAGTTCCTTGTCGTTCCAAAAAGAATTGGGTCGAATTCGGAAAGGCTTTTTGCGTGTTGGAATATATATTTTTACAATCCGCATTGGTCTTTTCAAGTTTGTTACAATCTCTCGTCCAATGACGATTTTCGAAATTTGACTGACTGGAAGATTGAGTTCTCTAATTCTTGTTTTGAGAGTAATATAATCTTTTCCAATGATGATTGTTGGCGATTTCCAAATACTTATCAAATAGCCAATTATAGAAAAGACAATGATGATTGCAAGTAGAATTACTAACGGGTCGGAAATTCGTAATGTTAGAGTTCCAGCCTCGATTGAACCACGCAAAACTGCATAAATAATAAGCACAATGCAATAGATTGCGATTGACTTCCAGTAGAAATCAAATCGTTTTTCAAATGTAAGTGGTAATTGTTTTCCCATATCCGACCTAAAATTTATTTATATCAAAAGTCAAAATTAATTCAAATATTTAAAAAATTCAAAATTTCTTTTGCAATCCTAAAGCCTGCGTCGGGACGGCTAAATTTGATTATGTTTTTCGAAAGTTGCTCTTGTTTCGAGGGCGATTCTAAAAGTTCTATGATTTTTGGAACGAGTTTGCTGTTTGCCTCCTCGTCGAGGACAACGATAGCAGCGTTATGCGATTCAAGTTCTCTTGCGTTCAACAATTGGTGGTTGTCTGTGGCATATGGATAGGGCAAGAGAATTGCTGGTTTCCCCAAAGCAGAAATTTCGGCTATTGTCGAAGCACCAGCCCTTGCGATTACTATATCTGCCGAGGCATACGCAGTTGCCATATCATCTATAAATTCATAAATTTTAACGAACGGATTCGAAACCTTTTCTATTTCGAAATTCTTTCCAATTTGCCAAACCAGTTGGTAGCCTCTTTCAATTAACATAGAATAATTTTGGTAAATCCCTTGGTTGATTGTTCTTGCACCAAGACTTCCCCCGAAAACAAGTATAGTTTGCCTGTCTGGGTGGATGTTTAACTTTTGTCGTGCTTCTTCTTTTGTAACTTTTGTAAGTAAATCCTTGCGAATTGGGGTTCCGTAGACTCTTATTTTGGATTCAACAGAAGGTGGTAAATATTGGTGTGTATTTTCGAAAGTAGCAAAGAAAAGCGAAGCCCTGCGAGCCAGAAGTCGATTGGCTTTACCTGGAACCAGATTGCTTTCGAGGAGAAAAAATGGTTTGCCTTCGGAATGCAAGGCAATTCCCGCTGGATATGTCAAATAGGCACCAGTACCAATTCCAAAATCAATGTTCTCCTTTCGGATTAAATTTCGAATAATATTTATCGATTGAATAGTTTTGAAGAAAAATTTGAAGAATTTCAAACCGAAGCCAGCAAATCCTTCCATTGGGATAGGAACAAATTTCCAATTTCGTTCTTTTGCAACTCGAGCCTCAATTTTTTGCGGGTTGCCAACTGCATAAACTTCGATGTGTTCACTGTTACCAAGAATTTCTTGTATTTGTTCAATTACAGAGATTGCGGGGAAAAGATGACCGCCAGTCCCACCAGCAGAAAGTAGAATTTTCATCATCCAATCTATTTAACTTTTAATAACTTAATTTGCAAAATAGATAGACTAACCAAAAGGAAGAACACCACGAAGGTTATTGCCGAAGCATAACCCATTTGGTCGATTTTAACAAAAGCATTTTCGTAAATTAAATACACAAGAGTTGTCGTTGAATGCAATGGTCCGCCACGGGTCATTACGTAGATTTCAACGAAGATTTGAAAGGATTTAATAGAATTTAAAACAATTACAAAAAGGAACATAGGACGAATTGAAGGGAAGGTAATCTTCCAAAATTTTTGCCAACCGTTTGCAGAGTACAGTTCGGCAACTTCGTAATATTCTTTGGGTATTGATTGCATCGAGGCAAGAAACAAAATCATATAGTATCCGACGCTCATCCAAATATCCATAATCATTATGGCTGGGAGTGCGGTTCTTTCGTCTTGCAACCAGCCAAGTTTTGGGTACGGAAGATGTAGGAAGCGTAGTAGATTGTTGATATAACCTTCGCTTGAGTAGAGATTTACGAAAATGATAGAGATAACAACAAGCGAAGTAATGCTTGGAACAAAGAAAGCCGATTGGAAAAAGTTTTTAAACTTTACGAATTTGCTATTCAAAAGATTTGCAAGGAAAAGAGAAATTGCAGTTGTGATTGGAACAGTAACGAAGGTGAAAATTGCAGTGTTTTTCAAAGCCTTCCAAAACAAAGGGTCGGCGAAAACACGTTTATAATTTTCAAATCCTATAAATCTTGTCTTGGAAGTTAAAGTTTGGTAATCGCAAAGACTAAGGTAAAAAGCATAAATCAAAGGATAGAGCCAGAAAATTGTGAAAATAATCAACCAGGGCGAAAGGAGCAAAATGTTGTTAAAGTAGTCCTTCCGATTCCAGTTCATTGATAAATTTCCTAAGCGATGTATAAAAACATTCGAGAGGCAATCCCACAATGTTGTAATAGCAGCCGTTTACGCTTTTTACAAAGACAGCCCCGAAGTCGTCTTGAATTCCGTAAGCCCCAGCCTTGTCGAGCGGAGAACCAGAATTGACATAGGCTTCGATTTCGTCTTCTTCGAGTTTACGAAAAGATACTTCCGTTCGTCGGAAACAAGTTTTGAATTTAAACGATGGCTTGTGAAGAAGGACAATACCAGTGAAGACTATATGAGTGCGATTGCTTAGTTTTTTAAGCATAATTTTTGCCTCATACTCGTCAATCGGCTTTGTCAAGATATTCCCATCAAGCACAACTATTGTATCGGCTCCCAAAATAATTGCATCGTAATTAATTTTGTTAGCAACTGTGATTGCTTTGGCTTTTGCGATTTCTGTGACTTTCAAAGAGTAATCATAAACATCTGTCGCGATGTTGTCCTCGTCAACATCTGGGATTACAATTTCTGGGGAAAGACCGAGCATTTCGAGTAATTTCTTTCGGCGAGGCGAACTGCTTGCCAAAACAAAAGGTATTTTTAATCTCAACAAATCAGCGATTTTAACCATAAGTTATAATTCTTCGATATTGAATTCGTTATTCGTGTAAATACAGATACTTGAAGCAATTTTCAACGAAGCCTCGACAATACTTCGAGCATCGAGTGTTGAATGTTCACACAAAGCACGAGCGGCAGCAAGTGCATAGGGTCCGCCAGAACCAATTGCAGAGATGTTGTCGTCTGGTTCAACCACATCGCCATTGCCAGTAAGAACAAACATTTTCTCTTTGTTCATCACAATCATCATTGCTTCGAGCCTACGCAAGTAGCGGTCGGTACGCCAATCTTTTGCAAAATCAATCACTGAACGATATAAATTTCCACGAGTGGATTCAAGTTTTTCCTCGAAACGTTGGAGGAGAGCGAAAGCGTCGGCGGTTCCCCCCGCAAAACCTGCCAGAATAGTTCCATTATACAATTTCCGTATCTTTTTCGCTGTATGTTTTAGAACTGTTGTTCCAAAGGTAACTTGACCATCGCTTCCGATAACTGCTTTTCCATCTTTAATTATAGCAACAACTGTGGTTCCGTGAAACTTGTTGTTTTCCTTATCTATCATATTATTTTTGTATGTTTAAAAAAGTCTAAATTAGTAAAATTTGACGAATGAATGGGATGGAGACTTTAAAGGAGAATTGGAAAAACTATTTAAGTTCACGCCAGAATGTACTACTGCTGATTATTTCATTTGCATTGATGGTGATTTCTTTGCATTTTGTTGCAAAATTTATTACTGGAATTGAAAATCGGCAAGGATTCGCTTTTGACGACCCATTTCTGGTTTTGTTTAAAGGAACAGACCTGTCTTGGTTGATTTTTTCAGTTTTGTATTTTTCTGTGTTTTTCACTTTTTTTCAGTTATTGCAAACGCCACAAGATTTGGTACTGGGCTTTTTTGCTTATTCAATGTTAATCAGTTTTCGGGTGCTATGTATGTATTTGTTGCCATTAGACCCGCCGAAGGACATTGTCTTGCTCAAAGACCCAATAATCGAGTCCTTTGGCATTGAAATAACATTGACACGTGATTTATTTTTCTCTGGGCATACTTCTCTGATGGTTTTACTTTTTCTTCTGGTTAAAAAAAAGTATGCTAAAATTTTTTTGTTCTTTGCAACTATGATTGTAGCCTTGGGAGTGTTGCTTCAAAAAGCACACTATTCGGTCGACGTCGTTGTTGCGGTTTTCGCCTCTTATTGTGCATATTCCTGGACAAAAGGAATTTTAACCTATGTAAATTTCATTAAAAAATAGAATTTCAGCAACAAAATGGAATAACTTTTCATTTTAAAGTCAATTAGATACTTTTTGGTTCTTAATTTTGTATTTTGTTCCACATTAAAATGAAAATAATTATGGCTTGTCAAAGCAAAAAGCACTATCGTATCGGTTGGCTTCCAGGCGATGGAATTGGTCAAGATGTAATGGAAGCCGCACGCATTGTTCTCGACAAGGTTCAATTGGACGCCGAGTATATTCACGGCGACATTGGCTGGGAATTCTGGTGCAAAGAAGGCGACGCACTTCCCAAACGCACTATTGAATTGTTGCAAAATGTCGACGCAGCACTCTTCGGAGCAATAACCTCTAAACCCACAAAAGCAGCAGAAGAAGAACTTGTCCCCGAATTGAAAGGAAAGGGCTTGGTCTATCGCTCGCCAATTGTAAGGATGCGACAATTGTTCGATTTGTACATTTGTCTTCGACCTTGCAAAGCCTACCCTGGCAATCCTTTGAATTATCGTGAAGATATCGACCTTGTGGTTTTCCGTGAAAATACGGAAGATTTATACGCTGGTGTGGAATTCCATCCAGTTCCCGAAGAAATCAAGGAAGTATTGAAAAAGCATTCAAAGAATTTCGAACCTTTTGTCAACTTAGAAGCAGACCAATTTGCCATTTCTTGCAAAATAAATACAAGAAAAGGTTCGGAACGAATTATTCGAGCAGCCTTCGAATATGCCCGCAAAAATGGAAGGAAAAAGGTGACAATAGTTCACAAGGCTAATGTTGTTCGAGCAACCGACGGTTTGTTCCTCGAAACTGCAAAAGTTGTCGCCAAAGATTATCCCGAAATCCAATACGACGAGGCAAATGTAGACGCAATCACAATGTGGTTGTTGAAAAATCCTAACAACTACGATGTTCTTGTTGCTCCGAACTTGTACGGCGACATTGTGTCCGACCTTTGCGCCCAAATGGTTGGTGGGCTTGGATTTGGTTGTTCTGGGAATATCGGAGAAAAACTTGCTGTATTCGAACCGACGCACGGTTCGGCTCCCAAATATGCTGGTCAGTACAAAGTCAATCCAATTGCGACCATTCTTGCAGCAAAGATGATGCTCGACTGGCTGGGAGAGACGGAAAAAGCCCAACTCATCGAAAACGCAGTGGCAGAAGTCATAAAAGAAGGAAAAGTTCGCACATACGATATGGGCGGAAGCAATACTACGCTCGAAATGGCTCGGGCTATTGCCGATAAAATTTAAGGTGTACAATGGAAGTAATAATCCACGAAGTTGGGTTGCGTGATGGCTTGCAAATGGAGAGCCAGCAAGTTCCAACTATTACAAAAGTCCAATGGGCAGAAAAACTCGTCGAGGCTGGTATCGATGTCATTCAACTCGGCTCGTTCGTCAATCCAAAAATTTTACCGCAAATGGCAGATACAGACGAACTTTTCGAGGAGATGAAGTCGAAAAAGACAAGCAATGTTCGCTTCTCCGCTTTGATTTTAAACGAAAAGGGCTTTGAACGAGCCTTGAAAGCCGATGCGGACTTGATTTGTATGGGAGTTTCGGCAAGCGAAACCCATTCAAAGAAGAATACTGGTATGACTATTGCCGAGGCTTTGGAACGTATTATAAACATCGCCAAAGAGGCAATGAAGTTGGGCAAGGATATACAAGTGTCGGTCCAATCTGCTTTTGGTTGTGGGTATGAAGGCGACATCCCAGAAGAGCGAGTTTACAAAATTGTCGAGAGATATTTCGCCGAAGGCATCAACAAGGTGAGTCTTGCCGATACCTCTGGATATGCCTTTCCTACGAAAGTTGAAAGAATGTTCCAAACTTTGCAGAAGATGAATCCAAATGCCGAGTTTGCTGCCCATTTTCACAATACATACGGACTTGGGATTGTGAATTCTTACATTGCAATGCAAAACGGAGTTAAATACATCGAGACTGCTTTTGGGGGGCTTGGGGGATGTCCGTTTACCAAGCAACCCGCTGGTAATGTTTGCACCGAGGACTTTGTAAATATGCTACAAAAAATGGGCTTACGAAATGATATTAATATTGGCAAAATTGTTTCTGTGACGAAATATGCTTGTGGTTTCTTTGTCAAAGATTTACCAGGTTATTTGTACAAAACTTGGAGAGAGCAATGAAAATCCTTGATGGTATAAGAGTTTTGGATTTAACTAATGTTCTATCGGGACCATTTGCAACATTGCATCTGGCATTGCTGGGTGCTGAAGTAATCAAAATAGAGAACCCAAAGGACGGCGACCTTGCAAGGAAACTTGGTTGCGTAACTGAATATAACAAAATGCTGATGGGAACAAGTTTCCTGGCGCAAAATTCCAACAAGAAATCTTGCACATTGAACTTAAAGGATGAGCGTGGTCGGGAGATATTCAAAAAACTTGTCGCAATTTCTGATGTCGTCGTAGAAAATTTCCGTCCTGGGGTAATGGACAGATTAGGTGTCGGTTATTCGGTTTTGAAAGAGATAAATCCTCGATTGATTTATTGTGCAATTTCTGGATTCGGTCAAACGGGTCCCGATGCATTCAAGCCCGCTTACGACCAGATTATTCAAGGGCTTAGTGGTGTTATGGCAATAAACGGCGATAAGCGATTGAATCCTTTGCGGTGCGGTTTTCCAGTATGCGATACTGTTGGGGGTTTAAACGCTGCTTTTGCAATTCTTGCAGCATTGTATTATCGAGAACGCACGGGCGAAGGTCAATTCATTGACGTTGCTCTTTTGGATTCAATAATGCCATTGATGGGCTGGGTGGTTGCGAATCTTATGCTTGGCGGACAGCAACCCGAGTTGCTCGGAAATGATAACTTTACTGCTGCTCCCTCTGGTACGTTCAAAACGCAAGATGGATACATTAACATTGCTGCGAACAAGCAAGAGCAATGGGAAACGCTTGCCGATTTGCTTGGGCTTTCCCATCTTAAAGAGGATCCAAGATTCAAGGAACGAGACATTCGAAAAAAGAACCGCTTCGAGTTGAATCCATTGATAGAAGAAAAACTTATGGAAAAGCCAACAAAGTATTGGGTCGAATTGCTGAATAACAACGATATTCCCGCTGGCGAAATACTTTCGCTCGAAGATGCATTGAACCAACCACAGATACAAGTTCGAAATACATTTGCTACATTGAATGTGGAAGGTATCGGACCAATCAAAGTCTTTAACCTTACTGCAAAATTTGAAAAAACCCCAGGTTTTGCGGAAACACCTCCGCCCAAACTTTCGCAACACACTGAAGAAGTGCTCTCCCTTATTGGGATTACAAAAGAAGAAATCGAGACATTACGAAAAGAAGGTGTAGTTTAATTGAAGGAGAAAATATGGGACAAACATTAGTACAAAAAATATTAGCAAAGGCAACTGGACAGAAAGAAGTTCAAATTGGTGATATTTTGGAACCAAGAGTCGATTTGGCAATGTCGCACGAAAATGCTGCGCTTGTAATAAATCAATTCCAAGAAATTTTCAAAGGGACTGGGCTTGAACCAAAAGTGTGGGACCCCAACAAGATTGCAATTATTTTCGACCACCGCGTGCCAGCGGAAAGTTCAAAAACTGCTACAAACCAAAAGAAAGTTCGTGAATTTGTTGCCCAACAAGGAATAAACAAATTCCACGACATTCGTTCGGACGAAATGGGTATTTGCCATCAAATTCTTCCGGAAAATGGGTATGTCCGCCCGGGTTACCTTGTAGTTGGAACAGATAGCCACACAACAAGTCACGGGGCGCTTGGGGCATTTTCATTTGGAATTGGTGCGACGGAGATGGCTTCTGTTTGGACTCTTGGAAGAATTCTCAATGTTCAAGTTCCAGAAACAATTAAAATTGTTGTAAATGGGAAATTCAAAGAGTTTGTCGAGCCAAAGGATTTAATTCTTTACATAGTCGGACTACTTGGAGCCGAGGGTGCAAATTTCAAAGTTATAGAGTTTCACGGCGAGGCGATAAAAAATATGAATACATCTGGGCGTTTGACTATTTGCAATATGACAGTCGAAGCAGGGGCAACTTCTGGTATTGTCCCACCAGATGATGAAACTGTAAGGTATTTGCGAGAGGTTGCTGGTGTTAAAGATGAAATCGAAATGATAAGCCCCGACCTTGATGCAACATATGAACGGGAGGTCGTAATTGATGTATCCAATCTTGAACCGCAAATTGCCTGTCCCCATACAGTTGACAATGTGAAGCCAATATCGGAAGTTGCTGGGGTTAAAGTAAATCAAATCGTTCTTGGGTCGTGTACAAACGGACGGTTGGAGGATTTGGAAACTGCAGCGAAAATACTAAAAGGGAAGAAAATTGCTCGCGGCGTACGTATGCTTGTGTTCCCTGCTTCTGGAAGGATTCTAAAAGAAGCGATTCGCCGAGGCTACGTCCTCGATTTGATGGAGGCTGGTGCTGTTGTTGTTAACCCTGGCTGTGGTCCTTGTCTTGGGGTACACCAAGGTGCGCTCGGGGACGGCGAAGTAGCACTTTCTACAACCAATCGCAACTTCAAAGGGCGAATGGGCAATCCGAATTCTGAGGTCTATCTTTGCTCGCCAAGCGTTGCAGCGGCGAGTGCTATCACTGGTGTTATTACGGATCCAAGAAATGGAGGTTAAAATGGGTAAAGTTATTTATGTCTTAGGTGACGACATTTCAACTGATATTATTTATCCGGGGCGATATATGGCAACAGTTCTGCCAACAGAAACTCCCCAATATGTTTTTGGAGATATTAAAGAACTTCACGAAATGCTTGTAAACCACAAGTTCGAACCGGGAGATTTCATCGTTGCTGGAAAGAACTTTGGATGCGGTTCCTCCCGCGAGCAAGCAGTATCGACTTTGCGTGGATATGATATAAAAATCGTTGCAAAGAATTTTGCCAGAATTTTTTTGCAGAACAGCATTAATCTTGGCTTGCCAACATATATATGCCCTGATATCGAGGCTGAAGTAGGCGATGAACTTGAAATCGTTGGGGATAAAATCATAAACAAGACAAAGAATAAGGAGTTTGCATTGATTCCCCATCATAAGTCGAGACAAGCAATTATAGATGCGGGGGGACTAATTCCCTATACTCGGAAACTTCTGCTGGAAAACCAGGCTATCGAAGGCAATTAAACTAATTTGTTAATAGTTGAAATTTATTTATTAAATTGTAATTTACTTTGTGATTTTATAGGGTTTTTTAATTAAAACCTTATTCAATCATTAAGAAATTGTATTATGAAGTAAAAACTTATTAATATTAATTGTTTTAAAATAATATGGAACCAGCAACAAAAAGTTTTTCAAATAAAGAAAATATAGTGTTGTTCAATGATAATAATGTTGACACGAAAGGTATTGATTCATTGAAGAAAATCATTGACATAGACCAAAAAGACACATACTCGAAAGATGAAATAATTAACAGCGTCATATTAGGGGATTCTTTAAAAGTTTTAAAGAAATTTCCAGCAGAGATATTTGATGTAGTATTTTTAGATCCACCTTATTTTCTTCAACTTCCTAAGAAGGAATTAAAGAGATGGACAGTAAATACAATTGTCGAGGGGGTGGATGACGAGTGGGATAAATTTCAATCTTTTGAGGAATATGATAAGTTTATTCAAAACTTACTAATAGATGTAAAAAGAGTAATGAAACCCGAAGGCACAATTTGGATTATTTCTACTTATCATAGTATTTTCAGAATAGGTAAAATTATGCAAGATTTAGGCTATTGGATATTAAATGATATTATTTGGGTAAAAACTAATCCTATGCCTAATTGGTTAGGTGTAAGATTTACAAACGCAACAGAAACATTGATTTGGGCTGTTAAAGACAAGAATTCAAAGAAATATACTTTTCATAAAGAATATGCAAAACAATTTGGGATTGGGAAAGTAGCGGCTAACGTTTGGATATTGCCATTGTGTAATGGTAAAGAAAGGTTGAAAGACGAAACAGGGAAAAAAGTCCATTCAACTCAAAAACCTGTGGAATTATTAAAAAGAGTAATTCTTACTTCATCAAATGAAGGCGATTTAATACTTGACCCAGTTGCTGGTGTTGGAACTACTGGCTATGTTGCCAGATCACTGAATAGAAATTTTGTTATGATTGAAAAAAATCCCAAATATGTAGAATGGATAGAAAAAAGATTTAAAAAAAATTTAAATTTAATAGATAAAACAAATTTTAATGACACAAAATATGTTCTAAATTTTAATCTTTGGGATAAACCCTAATGGATTATCAGAAATTTTGTGCAATACTAAATAAACACATTTTTGACAGACAAAAGAAAGAACTTCTTATTAATTTGTCTAACAAACCAGAAAGATTCGTTGGTTTATTCAGGCCGTCAAAGCCCAAAACAAAAATATTGCAACATTTGTTACAGTCCCAAGAAATAAGGTTTGGGGACGCATTTGAAGAGCTGATTGAAGAGATATTAAAAGATTCGGGCTATGAAATTTTGCGGAAAAGTATTACTAGATCAGATGGAAAGCGTCTATCTTTGGATCATTTTTTCAAAGATAAGGAAAAATTCTATTTCATTGAGCAAAAAATAAGAGACGATCACGACTCGACAAAGAAAAGAGGACAAATTGCAAATTTTGAAGCCAAATTGGTGGAAATTTTGAAATCATATCACAACAATATAATTGGTATAATGTATTTTATAGATCCAAAATTGGAAAAAAACAAAAACTACTATAAAGAAGAATTAAAACGCCTTGAAGATGGCTATAATGTTACTCTTCGTTTATGTTACGGAAAAGAATTATTTGAATTTCTTGAAGTTCAAGACTATTGGGACAGCCTGCTTGAGTGGCTTACTAAATGGAAAGAATCTCTCCCAGAAATTCCAGAAATTAATTTTGATATCAACCCTGATAATAGTTTCAATGAAATTAATAATTTAGAAATTAAGGTCTGGAAAAATCTTCTAACAAACCAAGAATTGTGGGATATTGGAATTATTAATGCAATATTTAAAAGTGGTCAAACATTAAAATTATTACTAAATTTTTTTAAAAGCCATAAGGCGCCTCGATATTTAGAACTTTCTGAAATTCTTGAAAAGAAGTTGCAGGATTACTATTAATATAACTCTCGGAAACTTCTGCTGGAGGAAAGGCAAAATAATTAGAACAAAGAGGGGGCTGGTTGCCCCCTTTTTATTTTAAAATTTTTTACATATGCTTGAGTTTTTCAATAAGATTGGTTGTGGATTTATCCTTTACATAAGGAATTACAATAACTTCCCCGCCAGTGCTTTTAACAAGGTCCGCACCAACAATTTGTTCCAGTGTGTAATCGCCACCTTTAACAAGTACATTGGGACGAACTTTTTTGATTAACTCAATTGGCGTGTCTTCTTCGAAAACAACCACAATATCCACTGGTTTGAGAGCATCCAAAATTTCGGCGCGTTCCTCTTGCGGGGTTATCGGTCTATTCGAGCCTTTAAGCCTTCGAACTGAATCGTCGCTATTTAGCCCAACGATTAGAACGTCCCCAAGTTTTTTTGCTTCGGTAAGATATCGAACGTGACCAATGTGTATTAAATCAAAGCAGCCGTTGGTGAATACAATCTTGTTTCCTTTAGAACGAATTTCGTTGCAAATATTTTCAATGTCATTAATTGAGACAATCATATGGTCTGTTTTCTATTGTTTTTACGGATGGTTTCGAGCAATTTTTCGATTGTGATTGGCACAACACCTGGCTCCTCGCAAACAGCCCCAGCAGCATAGTTTGCAATTGTTGCAGCTTCTTTGAAACTTGCTCCTGTTGAATAGATTGCGGCGAATGTGGCAATTGTTGTGTCCCCAGCGCCCGAAACGTCGGCAACTTTTCTTGCTCGGGTCGGAACAAAGGAAATGTCGTTTTCCGATTCGAAGAGTGCCATCCCGTCGGCTCCAAGAGTAAGCAGAACTGCTTTGGTATTCAGCCTCGAAAGCAATTCAGTTCCCGCTTCGATTACTTGCTCCCTGGTTTTAATTTTCATATTCAAAGCCTGTTGGGCTTCTTTTCGATTTGGCTTGAATACTGTTGTGTTTTGATATTCAAAAAAGTTTTCAAACTTGGGGTCGACAAATGTTGGGATTTCTTTTTCGTTTGCAAGAGTTATTAATCTGTGTATCAATTTGGGTGTGATGGTGCCTTTGTTGTAATCTTGGAATATGATGCCGTCCAAGTTGCGTTCGTTTGCAATTTTTTCAATTATAAAAAGCATTGCATCGACTGAAATAGGCTCGCGGACTTCGCGGTCGACTCGGACGACGTGCTGGTTGCTTGCAATAATTCTGGTTTTGACGGTTGTAGGTCGTTGCTGGTCGATATAAATTCCAGAAATGTCGATACCGCTTTGCTGGGCAATATCGAGAAAGATTTTTCCCGAAGTGTCGTTGCCAATAACACCGCAAAGTATTGGGGTGACGCCAAGATTTCGCAAATTGTTTGCAACATTGGAGGCACCGCCCAGATGGGCTGTTTCTTCTTCCAATTCAACTACTGGAACTGGTGCTTCTGGAGAGATTCTGTTTACAGTGCCCCAAAGGAAGCGGTCGAGCATAACATCGCCAACAACTGCAATCTTTTTGCCTTCACAACGAGAGATTAAATATCTTGCCCTTTCTTCATCCAATTCCAACATAATGCTTTCCATTTTAAAAAATGTTCAGACGAAATGAATTTGTTTATGTTATGATTGTTTTGAACAATTGCCAATTTTCTTTGTGTTTATGATATTTTTTTAACAACCATTAGTGAGTTTTATACTTTTATTGAAACTACTTTTTTCTCATTTGTCTAAAAAGTTTTTTGATAAATTGTTCTGTAACGCCAAGTTCGTTAGCAATTATTTTGAAGTTCTTTGTCGAATTTTCTTTAATATAGCGTTCGATGAACTTATCCAAGCGAGCGATTTTAGGAATATAAATCGACATTCCAGCACAATAGCGAAGAAGGTTGCGAGCGGTTTCGATTCCGCAAGCATTTGCAACCAATTTTAAGTCGTCTGTCAAATCTTCAACTTCCACTTTTGAAAAGATATCTTTCATTTTTTTATTTTTTTTTGTTAAAAATTTCTTATTTTTGCTTTTGCAAGAAATACATAAATTTTATGTATTTCTTACAACAAAATTAAGTAGAAATTGCGAAATATCAAAATGGAAAATTTGAATAAAGAAATTGGTGAAAGAATTCGGTTCATAAGGTCGATATTCAACGAAGGAGGAAAACTTTCTGCAACCCAGTTTGCACATCTTCTTGGCGAGACAATGCACAAGATTTTAAATTATGAACTTGGTCGAGCACAAGTTCCTCCATCGTTTTTGGTAACTTTGTACAAGCGTGGGATAAATCCTATTTACATACTCACTGGCGAGGGAAGTATTTTTGCACCCAACATAGCGGGTCGGGAATTAAGTCAAAAACTTGCTCCAATCTTACGACAAATGAATATTGAGGACTTTGACAATCGAGACCAGCTATACAATGGTAATGCATTTTCTGGAATTGAAGGGATTACATACGCAAATGTAGATGACTTGATTGAACTTGCTCAAAGATATACAGCAGTTGCTGGCGATTTGATGGAGATAATAAGGAAAAGGAGTAAAAATGAATGAAGAAGAGCGAAAGCAAATAATTCGAAAGATTGAGCGAGAAATTTATCTTTCACATATTCGTGGACAATTGCCACCAAATTTTAACAGAACCCTTTCAATATTGAAAACAATGGGTATTGACCCCGACGAATTGCTCGACAATGCATTCTACAAATTCGATTTGCTTAACTTTTTGTGTGAAATGGGGGATGCTGAACCCCTTGCCTCGAATCAACTAAATTTCAAGAACCGAATAGTTGTCGAGGCAGAAACTTTGGAAGCATCAACTTCTCCTTTGAAGAAGGGCTTGAAATCCTTCACTGTTTCGGGCGACTCGATGAAGGGTGTAGGAATTGAAAACGGTGATGTGGTTCTCATCGAAGAGGTTCCATTTGAAAATGGCGGAATCTATGTCGTTAAGGTCGAAGATACTTACTTTGTAAAGCGTGTTGAAAGGGCACATAACGGTTATCGTCTGATTTCCGAAAATGAAAAGTACAAGCCCGTGGAAATCAAATCCGATATAGAGTTGCAAATCGTTGGAAAAGTGAAATATATTCTTAAAAAAGTAGGAAATAGTTAAACCCTTTGCTAAAGAGTCATTAAATCAAATTCTCTACAAAATCTATCGAGTTAGTTTTTAACTACTTTCTTACAAATAAATAAAGTATTAATTGAAAACACTTCTACGAAATCAAAAAAGTTCTATCTTAATTTAATAACCTTATTAACTATCTTAGTTGTGCCATTCGAAATTTCGACGAAATAAACGCCCGCTGGTAGCAACCGAAAGTCAATTTTGTTGTCGTAAGAATTGTTAAGTTCAAGAAGTACTTCTCCAAGATTGTTTATCAACTTAACAGAAATTGGGAATTTTTCGGTTTGAATGTAAGCGAAATCATCAACTGGATTGGGATATATGATATTATCAGCATTTAGGGTCTCATTTTCTACCTCACGAGTTGGGTCGGGCGGGTTCGGACAAACATACCAAGAGAGAAGTTCGTGCGATTCATAAGCACAACCAGTAGCCGAAGTGAAACCAAGATAGGCTCGATAGCCACGGTCGAGTTTCAAAATCGAGGATAGGTCGAATTCACGAACAGTAAGAATTGGGTCGGTAAATTCCTGTGTTGTGTCGAGGTAAACTTCCAATGTTCTGGCTTTTTCATTGTAAACAATTCGAGAGTAGTAGATTGTACCATCATTAAGAATTGGCATAATGTTGCGGTTTATCCCAAGCGTATAAGGTTTTTGGTGTTTCGAGGAATTGCTCTTTTGCCCGAAAGTTTGAACTGCGACGTGGTTGCCGTTTGGGTCGAAGAAGTTTTCAATCTGTGTTGAATCGTTCGAGTAGGTATCGAACTCAATTGCAACACTGTTCGGAATACCATCGTAACCAATTCCGCCACCATAATTTCCAATAGCATATGGAATGAAATTTTGAATGACAAATGCAATACCGTCAGCGCCAGGTATGGAGGAATCGAAGCAGGTATTGTTCGAACCAGAACGTATGCGGAAAGAGAATTCAGTGCGGAAGCCAGACACAACTGGAAGCAAGTCTGCATACCAGATTGCTCCTGCTTTGTTCACTGCTGGCGGAGTAAGTTGAATGTAATCTTGGACTTTAGAGGCGTTTCCAACGAATATGATTTTTGTGGGATTTTCAAATGTTTTGAAATTAAATTCAGAGAAGTCGCAATCGGAACGGTAGAAAATCAATGCTACGAAATTTGATTCGATACATTCATTTCCAATTTGAATGTAAATTGTATCCGAACTGGTCGGCATTTCGTTCAATACGAAATACAAAGTGTCGATTGTTTCAGAATTAATTGTTCTTGGCAAATTTCCGTAATAAGTTAAAATGGGATTATTTATAAGTATTTTAGAAATGGAGACATTGGATTTTCCATAGTTTTGAATTGGTAGTGCAACAGTTAGAGGAACGCCTTGCGAAGCATTCACTTGAACAATTTGGTATCTGTTTGCAGAGCCAGAGGGATGCTTCAATGTAAATCCAAAAATATCTTTGTTAATAGTAGTTCTGTTCTGTGCGGAGTCAATTACTGACAATGAGAAGTAACCATCTTCAAAAGGATTAACAAGATTGAATTCGACAGTAACTTCTTTCTTGCCTTTTTCGAAGTTTGTTGTAAAATCTACGTTTCTTGCATTTTCTACGTAAAGGGAATCAATCCAGGTGTCGAGTTCCTCTGTTTCTGAAAATTTATAAAATACTTTAAAGCAATAACTTGAATCAAATACCAACTTCGGTGGTGTCCAATCTCTACCTTTGAAGTACATTCCACCGATGTATCCATAGGAATTTGCGGGACCATAGCCGTAGGCATAGACACCAATAGGTTTCGACGAATTGACGGAATGCTTTCCTTCGTTGACTTTAAAATGTACATAATAGTAATTAGAGTTTGGAATAGATATGAATTGAGAAGGCGGGACTAAATTGCCGTCGATTCGAGTTTGTGTAAGAGCGTCGCTTGGTACAACAAGTGTTATATAATGTTCTTGGTAAACTTTGGTGAATTGAAGATTGTCCTGAATTTCGTAGGCTTGAATGTTAATCAGTTTGCAATTTTCGATGAACTGTTCTTCGGGTGGAATAATCATCATAAACGGGTCGCTAATGTAGGTAGCCCCACCATCGTTCGAGGTCTTTTTGTATTGGGCGACAAGAATTGGACCAGTTGCTGTTATTGTGCCAGCAGTTTGCAATGCTCCTTCATAGTATTGACCACGGTTGAGAGTAGTCAGTTGGATTCCGTTGAGGTACACAATTGTATTATCGTTTGCAGCCAATACCCGAAAGATATCGGTTCCAGTTCTTGTAATTTGAGCGGGCTGTGGGAATGGGACTAAATAAGCACTTTTGCCCCAGGCTTTGACTGGGGGAATTTGTTCGCAAAGGAAATCCCGTGATGGAGAAGTTGCCCCGATGAATTTTTCGACTGGCACTGTTGCCCGCTGGTGCCCACCAAAGAGAGCAATTGGTTTATTTGCTGAAACAATGGTACCAGTCAAATCGGCTATTGGGTTTGCTTCTATATCCGCTTGGACAAGATAAACTTCACCTTTGTTTAAAGTTACGGTTTGTTGAGCAGAACCATTAGCATAGGTTGGGGTGGATGGCTCGATATTTACCACTGTTGAGTCCTCTGTTGCAACAATGGCAAATTCCGAGGGAGTTCGACCGCCAGCAGATAGAAAGTAGCCATCGCTTTTGTATGCAAGCACAATGTAATCTTTGCCGAGGGATTGTGTTGGAAGGACGAGGAAAGCATCGCTGGATTTGTTCCCTTGACTATGGGCATAAACATTAATGTAATCTTCGGAAGTAACGTGGAAAGAAAGTTTGACTGGGATTTCATCCATATTCTGTCGCCATTCCGTTGCCATATCATTAAAGCCAAGCAATTCATAGTCATTGAAAGGTACTTTGAAAATGTACAATTCGTCGGGGTTGTTGATTGTAAAATTAACTGTGTATGGATTGCCAAGAACGTCGAAGTATTCAATTTTGCCTCGGGTTGGCTTGTCGGAAGCGATGAAGATGTAAATTGAATCGCTCAATCTGAATAGTTGATTGGAATGATATTTGTAATTGTGATAGTTCGGGAGAAAAGTAATCCAGAAATCTTTACCTCGACTATCAATTGATTGTGAAAACAATGGTAAAGTTGCAAAGATTAGCGAAAGCACAATTGAAAAAAACTTTTTCATTGCCTTCTCCTTTTTTTAACATTTATTAATATTATTCTCTAATTTAACTATTCTAAATTACTTAATTTTTGACAATAAACAATTATTTTGTCTTCACGACTTTGTATTTGTGCCATAAATTTGAATCATTAATCAATAGAAAGTAGATTCCATTTTGCAATTCGCTTATATCGATAGTGTGAAATGTTTGCCCAAAATCTATTTTGCCTTCCTTGAGTTTGTTCCCAAGCAAATCGAATAAGGCAAAACGAATAGTTTGATGTTCATCTTTGTTTTTTAAGATAATTTTATCGTCAGTTTGAATAAATGTCATCTGTTCGGGCTCTTCGGGTAAATGTTCTACTGATGTGTAAACCGTCGAAGTAAAAAGTGATATAACCTTGCGACCAAGATTTGTGTTGAAAGAAACGAATGCAGGCAAAGAATCGAACCAGAATGTTCCTTCTTCCCCAGCAAGTGTTACAACTGTATCAAATGATTTGCCATTAGGCAACTGGAAGTTAAGTTCAACGGGAATGTTAACATATTTTCCATAAGATTCTGGTTGAACTTGGCGAATTGATACTAATGCAGAGGATTTATTTGAATTGTTAACATATTGTGTAGTGCGAATTTCCAAAAAGGGATAGCCCGATTGGAAAATCCATTGCTGGAAGAACCAATATAGATTTTGAGCAGTGTAGGCAATTGAGAAATTCAAAAAATCATTTGTTGAACGGGATTGATATGCAAAGTTGTCCAAATAATTTCTAATTAAATCAAAGAAAGTTTCGTCGCCAAGTTGATAACGTAACATTCCGATTACAACAGCACCTTTGACATATATTGTAGAGGGATAATTGGAAGAAGGTGGTTTTCGGGAGTAATTGTATAGCGGAAGTAGACCTTCTTTTTTTGCAACATAGTTGATATAGTAATTCTTTTTGACAAGCATATCTTTGAAATAGGACTCTTTCCCAATAATTCTTTCAAGATAGAGTGATTCAGAAAATGTTGCAAAAGATTCGTTGAACCAGGCGTCTCGAAAATCCAGCGGTGAAACTGAATTACCAAACCATTGGTGGGACAATTCGTGCAATGCCATAATATTGTTAGTATCGTTGTTTTTGTATAGCATTTGAACATAAGATTGTGGAAATGTTATCATTGTTTGGTGTTCCATTGCACCATTTTCAAAAGGAACAACCACGTAGCCGACTTTTTCAAAAGGATAGATTCCATAAGCATTTTGTAATGTAAAGTAGTACTTTGCAAAATTGTTGAATGCAAATTTCGCAGCCTCCTCGTCTTTTGGCAAATAGTAGACGACAGTTGTTATTTTGGGTGGCATATTCCAAGAGTCGAGTGTCATCTTTTTGAATTTTCCCATAGCAAAAGTCATTAAATAAGTTGCAATGGGATATTTGGAACTTGCTACGATGTATTTGCTTGTGTCGTCGATTATTTTAGAGTCTTCGATAATTCCATTTGTTGCAACTTCAAAGTCCTTTGGATGGATAAATTTGAATCGGAAAGTTGCTTTGTCGGAGGGATGGTCGTAGCAGGGTAGCCAATGTTGAGTTGCAGATACATATTCATTGTTGAAACCCACGCCGTTTGCAAAAAGGACAGAGTCGAGAAGAAAAACCCCGCCGAAAGGCGAGTTTCCCCCTTCGTTTGTTGCTTCCCCAGAGTAGTACACAGTAACAACGACTGTATCGTTTGCTTTCCCTTCCAAATTTGAAAGCACGTAGTAGGAGTAATCGAGCGTATCTACTGATTCAAGGGTGAATTGGACTTTATTGTTTTGGTAGAAAACGCTATCGACACCGAGTCCCCGAAGATGGAAGTAGAAATTGTTGTCTTTTGGGTCTTGGGTCCAAACAAAGTGGATGTTGCAAACCCCAGAGATTTGTTTGGACATCCCTTTTCGTAGGTCTATCGTTGCGTCGTAATGGATAACATCGAATGCTTGGGGTGTGTATTCTGTCGGTAATGAAATAGGAATCGATGCATTTAAAGAACTGATAACACAAAGAAAAATACAGATAAAAAATTCTTTTAATTTTAAACTAAACATCTAATCAAATCTTTAATGACAAATACTAATTTATTCAAAAAAGTTGTAATTTTGCAGTCGATTTTTTTGTTTAGTTAAGAATTTAATGAAAGTTATACCAGTAGTTGCTGGTATTTTAGAAACAAATTGTTTCTTGGTTGTCAACGAAGAAACCAAAACAGCATTGCTCTTCGACGCACCACCTCAGTGCAAAAGTATTATTATGAGTAAGTTGGCAGAAGAAGATTGCACACTCGAAGCAATTTTGCTTACTCATACACATTGGGACCACACAGCCGATGCGAACCCACTTAAACAAGAAACTGGGGCAAAAGTTTACGTTCATTCTGCAGATTATTACCGTCTGCGAGAGCCAATGAAGCATACTATATTCGAACTGGACTTTAATATTGAACCTTGCGAAGCGGACGTGTTGCTCCAAGGTGGCGAGACTATTCAATTTCGAACCACGACTCTTCGGGTGCTTCATACACCAGGGCATACCGAAGGAAGCGTAGCCTTCGTTTGCGATGAGTTGCAATGTGCTTTTGTTGGCGATACGATTTTCTATCTGTCTGTTGGAAGAACCGATTTGCCTGGTGGCGACGAGAACCTTTTGCAAGAGAGTCTTGGGCGAATTTTAAACGAATTGCCTGAAAATTACAAATTGTATGTCGGTCACAACCAAGAGACAACTGTCGGATTTGAAAAAAGTTACAATCCTTATTTAATGTTAATTTAAGAGTACTTAAATTATGAATTTTTTTTCATCTTTGTTTAATCATTTTGTTAGGAAAAAGTTGATAAGTTTGCTTTTCTTTACATTGACAATTGGGTGTTATTCTTTTAAGGGAGGAAGTCTACCCGAACACATAAAGACGATAGCCTTTGCACCGATTGTTGATAATAGCAATTATGGAAATCCCGTTTATAGGGATATGTTTGTAAATGAATTGATAAAAAAGTTTCAAAAAGATAACAGTTTAAAAGTAATAGAAGGAACTGCCGATAGTAAATTGACACTGACGATTGATGCGATACGAGACGAGACGGCGTTCGTAAAGCCTGGTGAATTGGAAAAAGAAAGGAAAATAACGATGGAAGTCACAGTCGAATTTTTCGACGCAGTGAAAAGTAAAATTATATTCAGCAGAAAATTTTCAAACTACTCTATATATAGTGTGGCTGAAATTCCCATCTCTCGCGATAAAGCGATTGAAGATGTGATATCTAAATTAACAGATGATATTTTAATAGCCACAGTATCAGGTTGGTAATATGCAATATTTTTATTTTCCCTCGTCAATAGTTTTCTTAAATTTTATTTTTATGAGTTTATTACGATTACAAGGGTATGTCCATAAATTTGAGGTGTAAAACAATCTATGGAATATGCTATACTAATTTTTTATTTTCTCTCTCTTTCGGTTTTGTTCCTTTTCGGTATTCACGGATTAGTGCTTCTTTATTATTATCACAAGACGCAGAAGATTTTGCTTCCCAAGTACGAGTTGCCGAAAGAGTTGCCAACCGTAACCATTCAGTTGCCGATTTTCAACGAGTTGTACGTTGTTGACCGTTTGATTCGGCACGTTTGTAAAATTCGTTATCCAAAAGACAAATTGGAAATTCAAGTCCTCGACGATTCGACCGACGAAACGCAAGAAGTCGCCAAACAGTTGGTTGAAGAGTTTCGTGCAAAAGGCTTCGATATCCACTACCTGCACCGTGATAATCGAGAAGGTTTTAAGGCTGGGGCTCTCAAATATGGACTCGAGCGTGCAAAAGGCGAATTCATAGCCATTTTCGATGCAGACTTCATCCCCGCAGAAGATTTTCTGGAAAAAACGATTCCATATTTCCAAAATCCACAGGTCGGGATGGTGCAAACTCGTTGGGGACATATCAACGAAGAATATTCTTTCTTGACAAAGGCTTTGGCTTTGTCCCTCGATGGTCATTTTGTAATTGAACAGCAGGCTCGCAACCGTGCTGGTTTCTTTATAAATTTCAATGGTACTGCTGGTATCTGGCGTAAGGAAACTATTATCGATGCTGGTAATTGGCAACCCGACACTTTAACCGAAGACCTCGACTTAAGTTACCGTGCTCAATTGAAAGGTTGGAAATTTGTCTTCTTGAACGATGTTGTTTCACCCGCAGAATTGCCAGCCGATATTAATGCATTGAAAACCCAACAGTTCCGTTGGACAAAAGGTGCTGTTGAAACGGCAAAGAAAATTATTCCCCAACTTTTGAAAGCCAAATTGGATTGGAAAGTCAAACTCGAAGGTATTGTCCATTTGACAAGCAATATTGTTTTCCCATTGATTCTCGTCGTTGCTGTATTGAATGTTCCTCTTGTTGTGATTAAGAACACTTTCTCTGAATTCGATGTGTACTACAATGCAATGAGCATTTTCGTCCTGGCTTCGATTTCTTCCTTTTTGTTCTACTTATACTCCCAAAAAGCAATCCACGTCGACTGGCGAAATCGGATTTTGCTCTTCCCAGTCTTTCTGGCGGGTAGTATGGGCTTGGCGATTAACAATACGAAAGCAGTCATCGAGGCTTTGATTGGTAAAAAATCTGGTTTTACACGCACCCCCAAATATCGTATCGTTTCGAACAAAGACGACTGGCGCTTCAAAAAATATGTCCAAAGGCGATTGAGCCCTTCGGTTATCTTTGAATTGCTAATTGCTCTTTATTACGTGGTCGGTATTGGCATTTCGATTTATTATCTTGAAATTGCTGCAATTCCATTTCAGTTATTGTTCTTGCTTGGCTTTGGCACAGTTGGTTATATGTCAATTAAACACGCACTCGTAACTGCAAAGTAATTTAAGTGAATTATAAATCGAAGAGGGTGAATTTTTCACCCTCTTTTTGTTTTTAATGGTTCGATTAATTAGAAAACCTTTTCGACTAATCTTTGATTAATTCAACTTGGAAAATATATGGCCAGAGTTTCCCAGTTAGATATATACTCTTGGATTTTTTGTCGTAAGCAATTCCGTTTAAAACATCTATGTTTGCACCTGGCGGAATGTATTGTCTTAAACTTGATGCATCTATGAAATATTTCACTTTGCCAGTTGTGCGGTCGATAACAGCGATTGTGTCCGACATCCATATATTTGCCCAAATTTCGCCTTCAATATTTTCTAATTCATTCAAGTTGGACAATGGATATGTCCCAGCAAAAACTGATATTGTTTTAAGTATGTTAAAATTGTTCGGGTCGAGAATTTTTAAAATGTTTGTTCCGTCGCTTTGAATCAATGTACGCTCGTCGTAGTTGGTCAAACCCCAACCTTCGCCAGCAAGATAATACTCGCTTACTTTTTGAAATGTATTTATGTTGAACACAAAGCAAACATTGTTCTGCCAAGTCAAAAGAAATATCTTATTCTCGAAAAGTGCAATTCCTTCGCAAAAGTACTGTGGCTCGATTTTGACAATCCTTTCAATTTTACCGTCGAACGGATTTATCTGCCGTAGCGAAGAATGTCCATATTGCCCAGTGCTTTCGTAAAGTTTACCATTATGGAAAAGCAAGCCTTGAGTAAATGCATCTGTGTCGTGTGGAATTGTTCTAATGACTTTTATTGTGTAAAAAGGTATATCAAATAGACCTCCACCTTCCTCTTGTTGATTCCGAGTTTCAACTATTGGAGTAGTTTCTTTGTTCTCGATTTTTTTGCTATTGCAAGATGGAAGTAAAAATATGAATGCCAGGAGAAAAAAAGTTAAAGGGTTCACTTTTCTCCGATAAATATTGTCGAACCGTAAGATGTTTTAAATGTTTTAATATCGGAGAACCAAGCCTCTTTCAAGAGCAAAAGCATTTCTGTTTCGGTAAGCAAATCGCCTTCTTCTGTAAGAAGTAAAAGACGAAGCGACTCGAAAGTTGCGAAGGAAGGACTTGTCCGTTCATTGTCAATCAAAGTCTCTTGAACTACGATTTTGCCTTTTCTTTTCAATGCATCGAAGATTTTATTCAAGATTTTCAAACAATTTTTGAATGAGAAATATCGTAGGACATTGGAAACAATTACTAAATCGTAATCTTTTCCGATATCTGCTGTCAGTGGGTTTCCAGAAATTATTTTCGGGAAACCAGTGAAGCCCTTTCGTTCAACAAACTTTTCTGTAAACGGAACAATTTCGGGAAAGTCGAATAAAACCAACTCGATGTTTATGTTTTGTTTAAGCAATTCAAGCCCAAAAGAACCAGAGCCACAGCCGAAGTCGAGTGCTTTCATTACTTTGGATAAATCGAGGTAACGAACGAATTCTGGGGCTTGGCGATTTGCTCGCCAATTCATCAGAAACAACAATCCTTCGATATCCTCTGGGGTTAAATCCGAAAGTTTTACGCTTGGGGTTGGTTTGCCGTTAATAATACAATCTTTGAAATTTTGCCAAGTTTTCAAAAGAAAGCGTAAAGCACGAAAATCGCCAATGTAATTTGGTGCCCCACGAACAAGATATTCTTTCACATCGTTGGTATTACCATATTTTTGACCGAATTTTTGCAAAAGCCCCATTGCAACGAGCGAGTTCAAAAGTCTTTGAACTCCTCGTTTTGAAGCACCAATCTTTTCGGCAACTTCGTCCGCAGTTTTAAAGTCATCGCCAATTGCGGTGAATATGTCGAGTTCGACCGCACCAAGAAAAGTTAAACTTCCTTCGAAATTAAGTGCAAGTTGGAGAAAATTTTCGGCAACTGGGTCGAAACTATAAGGTGTTGGCTCTTTCTTCATATTTTTATCTTAATTAATGATTCTCCGCTGTACTACTTTTCGAGTATATTTTTTAGTTCTTTTACGACAACAAAGATTTCGTATGGCTCGGGGAACTCTCCATTTGGCAAGTTTCCACTTTGGTAAATGGGCTTGACCGTAAGCCGACCTTTGCCTCGAGGTATTTCCCCAACAATTTGTTCAATCGATGGTAATCTCTTGTCGACCAAATCTTTGATTTTATCTGCGGGCGGTTCTTCGATTGTTTCGACCTCTTCGGTAATAGTTTTTTTCTTTTTCTTTTCGGTAACTACTTTTTGGATTTTTTGCTTGCGTTTTGTCTTGTAGTATGTATCGAATGCAGTAACTTGAATTTCAAATTTTACGTTTCGATTGAAACGAAGAACCTCGTCGAGCGATAATAAATTTGCCTTGCAATCTGGTAAAATTTCAGCACTTCCAGTTTCGAAACAATTGAAACGATAGGCGACAAGCCCTTCTTTTAAATGTTTCACCTTGAAATTTTGTTCGATTTCAGCGTATTTATTCGTATCTGGAAGTTGAACTGAAAACTTTTCTCGGACGACGTCCCAGTCGTAAATAATCACTTCGATTTTATCTCCGCTATTGAAAACCTGGGAATATTCGCCAGATACAGAATCCGATTTGATTTTAAATTTTTTACCAGTTGTAGTGCGAAATTCAATTATTGCTCCAACTGGGTTCCCAGTGTATTCGTCGTATACTTTACCTTTAAGTATTAATTGAACCGAAGTATTATTTAGGAATTGCGAATATAGAAATAGTGGTGAGAGTAAAACCAAAAATCCAAAAGCAACAAGTTTTTTCATTTTTACATCGAAAAAAAAGAAAATTTATCAAATCTAATGTAATTTTCAAAATTTTTTTGGTAAATGAATCTGGGAATGTTATTTATCCAAAAGAAGAAGGGCTTTGGAGCATTTGTTATAGAATTTACTAAAAACCTTTATACTTCGTTTAAAGTGTTTTAAAATAGAATTAAATGGAAAAGGTATTAATTACATTTGGAGTTTCGGGCTGGCTTGTATTTGTGCTGGTTGTCTTTTGTTTGATATTAACATATTTTTACTATCGAAGGACAAATCCGCCTATTGAACCACGGAAGAAATTCTTGCTGGCTGGCTTGCGTTTTTTTGCACTTCTTTTTCTCTTCTTCTTCTTTGCTGAACCAGTTATGAACTTTATTTCAAACAAATTCATTAAGCCCAAAATTGCAGTTGTGGTCGACAATTCTGCCTCTATGAAATTGAAATGGATAAATGTAGATAAATTTTCACAAATCACAAGTGCGTTGGACAATTCTGGTTTGTTGGGATTTACAAAGTATCCAATCGATTTTGTAAAATTCGATAGGGATATCCATTTTTTCGACAAATTCAGTGTGGATTCCCTAAAATTTGATGGCGAAGAAACCAATCTGGCTTTGCCTTTGCGTCGCATTTTTGATTTGAAGCAAAGCGAAAACATTCAAGCAATTGTTCTTTTCACTGATGGAATTAATAATTCTGGCGACAATCCTTTGTACATTGCTGAAAGAATTGGAATTCCAATCTATTCTGTTGGAATTGGTGATTCTGTTCCACCAAAAGATGTTTTGATAAGTTCGATTACTACGAACGAAATTGGCTTTGTCGACAAACCCCAGCCAGTTAAAGTAAATTTGAAATCATTTGGTTACGAAAACCAAACACTTACTGTACAATTATTCGAAGGGCAAACACTTATTGGCGAGCAAAAAATTGAACTGAATCGTAATGTTGAAGATTACAGTGCAATGTTCGAATTTCTTCCCAAAACCGAAGGGTTTTCGAAATTAATTGCAAAGGTTAATTCCCTTCCCGAAGAATTCACCGCTGAAAACAATAGTCAGTCCCAGGTTGTTAAAATCATAAAGAACAAGAAAAAGTATATAATTCTTTCTGGGTATCCGAATCCAGACCTGTCATACATTAAGTCACTTATTTCACAAGAAGTTGGCTCGGAGGTGGTTACTTTTATTCAAAAGTTTGGAAGCGAGTTTTACGACCCTAAACCTTCGAGAAAGGACTTCGAAGAAGCACAAATTATAATACTTCTCGGATATCCAATTCCTTCGAGTAACACCCAAATTTTGGATTGGGTTCGAGATGAATGGACAAAAGGGAAATCTGTGCTCTTCATTTCTCAACTTGAAACGGACTATCGAAAATTGAAGGCATACGAAGATATTCTTCCGTTTAACTTTTTAAGTAATACAAACAGGGAATACACTTTTGTTGCAAATTTCGACCCTAATCAATCTGGTAATCCACTTCTAAACATTATTCCTGGCGAAGATAATCTGAAGTTATTGAATCAATTGCCACCATTGTTCAGAACAGAACTATTTGTTCGTCCCAAGCCAGAAAGCGAAATCCTTGCTACGATAAAGGTTAATAACGTTCCAATGAGAGAACCGTTCATACTTTTGAACAATTTTCAAAATCGAAAGTCGGCTGCAATACTTGGCTATGGACTATTTCGCTGGCGTCTTCTTGGAAATTCTCTCCGTGAATTGATTAGTGATAAAGAAGTTAAGATTGATGTCGGTTCGGAATTTCTAACGAAATTGTTTCAATGGCTAACAGTAACAGACGAATTCGCAAAAGTTCGTATCAAACCAACAAAAAGCAAATATTTCAAAACAGAGAGAGTTGTATTTAATGGTCAGATTTACGACGAATCTCTCAATCCTATTGAAAACGCAAAAGTTGTAGTAAAAATTAACAAAGGGAAAGAGGTTTTCGAAACCGAATTAACACAAGTCTCGGGCGGATTGTATTCTGCCGATGTTGGCTACTTTGCCGAAGGCGATTATACTTACGTTGGAGAAGCCTTTCTTGGAAATAGAACTTTGGGAAAAGTTAGCGGTAAATTCACTGTTGAAAAGAGTAATCTTGAGTTGGTGGATTTTCGTTCTCGATTTGATTTTTTGAGGTACATTTCGAGAGCAACTGGCGGAAAATTTTTTTTCTGGAATGAAATGGAGGAATTGAAAAAGGAACTTAACAATTTGTTTTTGGATGAAAGAATAATTACGACTAAAAAAGAAACGAATCTTTGGAATTCATTGCCATTGTTAATCGTTTCGATAGTCCTATTTTCGATTGAATGGTTTATTCGAAGAAAAAGCGGATTACTCTGATTGTTCCCGATTCTTTTTAAATACTCGGACAAAGCAAAAAACCACAATGGAGATAATTATCGTATAGGCTATTACCATAAATGCAATTCCTTCTGGGCGAAGTCCGTTCATTCTTCATACCTTGGTTTGTTTAACTTCCAGGCTTTATAAACAAGGAAGCAGAGAATGGCAAAAACTGTTAGCATAAATAGCCTCGCTCCCCATCGATATGGAATTTGTTCAGGCGGAATGTTCTTCATTAGTAAAGTTGGAATAGCATCGGTTATTCCCCAATATAGTAATATTGATAAGATATACAGCGGAGTAATGTATTTAATTACTGGGTAAAAAAACTTTGGAACTTTTATGTCCGCACCCTTATTGATTTCCTCCCATCCTTTATCCATTCCCCAAATCCAGGCAAAGATAACCACCTCGAGGAAGCCGATAACAACAAGGAAAAAGGTTCCAGCCCAATAATCCAATTCATCGAGAAAGCCATATTGTAGGAAAAATAAAACAAGATGGGTTGAAATAAAAGTTCCAATGAATACAATAAATGTTGCCTTGTTGTGGGAGATTTTAAATTGCTCTTTGAGAAAGGCAATCAATGGTTGAACCATTGCAACCGAGGAGGTTATTCCCGCAATGAACAGCAAGAAGAACCAAATACAGCCAAAGAATTCCCCAAAGGGTAGTTTCTGGAAAATCAATGGCATAGAAACGAAACCAAGATTAAAGGCACCGCCTTTTGCAATTTCCAAAGTGGCGGGAATACCAAAGAAGGCAACAGCAACGGGAATTGCAATCGAACCGCCAAGTACAACTTCAACAAATTCATTTGTCGAGGCTGTCGAAAGTCCGTTAAGAGCAATGTCGTCCTTTTCTCGGAGATAACTTGCGTAGGCTTCGAGGGTTCCCATTCCAACGCTTAAAGTGAAAAAGATTTGTCCAGCAGCAGCGA
This sequence comes from Candidatus Kapaibacterium sp., assembly GCA_013414795.1. Lineage (GTDB taxonomy): Bacteria > Bacteroidota > Ignavibacteria > Kapaibacteriales > UBA2268 > Naka2016. Next base: position 136,226 of record CP058732.1, on the reverse strand, counting down.
GCCATATTTTAGCGTCTGCAAGTGCAGAAAAATTAGGATTCCAAATAAATGCAAAACCATTTTCGACATTTCGTTCAGGAAAATTCACTGGGTCGGGAGTGCCAAGCGTAATTACTCGGATTGCAAGTGCAATAGCCAAAATTATCAGCAATGGCATTCCAACTTTTGCAATGAGTTCAATGCCTTTGGATATTCCACGTTTCAAGAAGTAAAAATTTGCCGCAAGTGTAATTAATAGGAAGATATATGCTGGAAGAATTGAGTTGAAAAATCCTTTTTCAACACCTTGATAACTTTTAAGGAAATTGGTCATTTTGTCGAAATCGGTAAGCCCGAAGTATGTTTTTGTTATCGAAAAAATGCTGAAAGCCAGAGTCCAAGATTCAATATAACAATAGTAGACCATAATGATGAAAGAGACAAAGATTCCAAGCACACCAATATATTTTGCAATAGGATTACGCCAAATAACATCAAACATTCCAGGCAAATGTCCGTGGTTGTATTTCCCCCCGTATCGTCCTATTGCCCATTCGACCCACATAAGTGGAATGCCCAACAGCAAGAAAGCGATGAAATAGGGAATCATAAAGGCACCACCGCCATTTTGTGCTGCTTGCACGGGAAAGCGAAGGAAATTGCCCAAGCCCACTGCGTTTCCCGCAGCAGCCAATATCAAACCAATCCGTGTTGCCCACCTTTCTCTTTCGCTCATAAATTAGAAAAGTTTATTTAACTTAACTTTTTCTGATAAATTCTATAAGTTTTATACACTCTGGCATTCATAGTCGAAGTCAACCCTTTGTTCATCATTTCGTTATCTTCGAATATCCAGGAGGCTTCGCCATAACGATAGCCAAGTTGGATTCCCCGAGTACCAAGTTCGTAGTAAAGTACAGAGTCAATTCCAGTTCGTTGGAATTCGGGCTTAATTCCGAGTGCAATTATTCGAACAAATTGGATTCTTTTTTTCTTGGTCAAAATGTGGTACAAAGCCCCAAGAGTCGAACCGCTTTTGTTGTAAATCAAACATTCGTATATGTTTGGCAAAGCCAGACCAAAGCCAGCGACTTTGCCCTTCGATTCGGCAATTAAAGCAAGTTTCGGTTCGGCAATCAGTTTCAAATCTTTGGCAAGGAAATAGAACTCTTCGTCTGTCCAACGAACAAAGCCCCAATTTGGTACCCAAGCAGAATTGTAAACTTCCTTGAAAATTTCTACATCACGCCAGAAATTCTTTTTGTTGCTGAAATCCACTTCTCGGATTGTAACATCGTAGCGTCGACGAACAACTTCTTGCAACCTTAACATTTTGTCGGAAGTAAAAGTATGCGGTTCAAGAAGATATGCATACAAATCCTTTGCTTTTGAATAGCCAGCACCTTCTACTAAATCGATGTAATATCTTGGATTGTATGTCATCATTATAACTGGCGGAGAATCGAAACCATCGATAAGTAGCCCAACTTCGTCGTTCATAGAAGGATTGGCTGGACCAACCACAGTGTCGTAGCCTTTGTTGAACAGCCAATTTTCGACTTGTTCGAAAAGTTTTTTAGCAACGTCAAGATTATTCACACATTCAAAAAAACCAAAAAATCCAGCCTTGTCGTTGTGTGTTTTGTTATGATTATGGTTTATAATCCCAGCAATTCTACCGAGTACATCACCTTTTGAATCGAAAGCCATAAAGAGTTTCAATTCAGCGTGCTTATAGAATGGATGTTTTTCGGTGTCAATCATTTTATAGCGGTCGCTGATAATTGGTGGGACAAAGTTTGGGTCGTCTTGATAGAATTGAAATTGGGATTTGATAAAACGAATTTTTTCTTTTTTGGTCGAAATTTCTTTAATTTCAATATTCATTTTTCACCTTTATTCCTTGATGATGATATTTTCTCCATTTTTTATCCAATCTGGTGGAGTCTTCTTCAATAGGAAAGTATCGAAAAATTCTTTGATTTTTATAGCATAATCGAGTTTGTTTGGGAATTTTTCTGGCCAGTGCTTTTCTTTGTGATATTGCAAAAAGAATGCAGTTTTGTTCAATCGGCGGAAGGCAAGATAGAGTTCAATGCCTTGTTGCCAAGGAACTGCTTGGTCCTCGTCGCCAAACATAAGCAAGAGCGGGGTTGTAGCAGTTTGGGCTTTGAAAACAGGTGAATTGTTAATGTAGTTGGTAAGTGAATCCCAAAGGTTTCCACCAATTCGGCTTTGGTAGCGTTCGTATTGGAATTGTCGGGCAAGACCCGATTCAAGTCGTATTCCGCTGTAGGCGCTTGTCATATTTCCAACGGGAGCCCCAGCCAGAGCAGCAGAAAACATTTTTGTTTGTGTGATTATATAGGCAGTTTGGTAACCACTCCAAGAATGCCCCATTATTCCAATTGCTGTGGTATCAATGAACCCCTTTGCGATTAAACTTTTTACTCCTGATGTAATGCAATCCAATGCTGAATTTCCTGGATTACCAATTTGGTATTTGATGTCGGGTAAAAAGAAAATGTAGTCGTCGCTATTGTAAATTTGTATGCAAGGTCTGTGTCCAATGTAGGGGAAGGAAAAGTTATACATCAATTGTGAGAAGCGTTCGTAGAAGTAAACAATCAAAGGATATTTCTTCTTTGGGTCGAAGTTTGCGGGTTTTACGATAAACCCATCGAGTGTGTCTCCTCGGGAATTAGTCCATCGCACAAGTTCGGTTGTACCCCACTTGTACTTTGAAAGGAGTTCTCCGCTATGGTTTGTCAATCGCTTTGGGTTGCTCATATCGAAATTTGCCACCCACAAATCTGGGAATTCATCATAACTTTCCCGAGAGAAAAGCACTTTATTGGCATTTTTTGCTTTTTGGATAATTTTGAAATTTTTTGGTTCCTCCAACAAAGACAATGGACCAAGTATTTTGAATTCAAGCAAATAAATTGAGGTGTATTTTAAGTCATTGTGGTAAGCAGATAAAAGAACAGTATCTGTGTTGCGGTAGAATTTTTTATCTTTGTCAAGATTAACAATTCTGTAAGTTTGTTTCAAGTCCCGACCGTAAACAACTGTTTGGCAAACGTAGCCGTAGTTTTCGGAGAAGAATTTCCAAATATCATACTTGTCGTACAAAAGGAAAGCGTTGTCGTTTTCGAACCAACCAGCAAAGCCGTAACTTGGAGGCGGAGAAGGCATATCGTAGTCTTCGTCGTAAAATGCATATTTCATTTTGCCAGTTAGATTCACAAGAGTGTCGAGTTGTGGGTCGTACAAATGCCAATTTTTATCTTTATAGAAGACAAGATATTTGCCTTGTGGCGAAAGGTGGGCACCTTCGTTTATTCTCTTTGCAATAAGTTTTCGCTCGCCTGTGTTTAAATTGACCAAGTAGAGGTCGAAATATTCGCCTTCCCAAGTTGATTCTTTAAGGTATGGGTTTGGGTCGTATCCAATCGTATATTTTGGGTTGTCCACAAATTCAACGCTTGGCAAATTGAGGTCTGACAATTGGATGAATTGTTTTGTTGTTGTATGATAAACACACTGGAATGTCCTATCTTTATTCTTTTCCCACCAGTTTCGTTCATTGGTTTTGACCCTTGGGTCGTTCCAATGCCAAAGTGTATAGTCGGCTTTCTGCAAAATTTTAGAAATGTCGTAAAAATTGGTATCGTTGAATTTGATTTTATCTTTGGTAACAGTAGTATCTATCTTGGGTTTTATTCCGAAGAACAAACGTTCCCCGTCTTCGCTCCATTTCAATTGATTCTTGCGAGGAATGAACCAATCGGAGGCAATTTGCGAAAATTCGACAAGTGTTTGTGGCACCATTACTGTCATCAACAAATTGCATATCATCGAAGAATCAATCTTGGTTCCTTTGCGTTCGTATGATTTAACATAACTTAAAGTTTGCTTGGCTTTGTTCCAAGTCAAAGATGTGATTATTACTGCCGAGTCGACATCTGCTTTGATTGGCGGGCTGAATTCTCCTTTCAAGTTGATTACGTAAAGCCCATTTTTCTTCCCTTCGGGTTCGGAGACCACATAGGCAAAGTATTGCGAAAGCGTGTCGAATGTGAATTCAGTCACATATTGTAAATCGAGTTGGTTCTTCGAGACAAGGTCGAAAAGAGTTACAAGAGTTCCCTGTTCTTTTCCTTCGTTTTCTTTTTCCTTTGTTTCCGTGGGTTTAAATTGAATTGCAAGCCAGCGGGAATCTTCGGAAAAAAGAAATTTTTGCGTCTTTTCAAATGTGAACTTGGTTTGTAGATTAAGATTGAAAAGGAGCAGCCCTTCGGTGGGCTTCTCCTTTTCTGCATTTTCGACATCGATTGCCTTTGGCATTAGGCGGAAAATTACCCATTCAGAATTTGGTGAAAAGACTGGTTTCAATGTCCTTTCAAAAGTGAAGCGGGTGTCCGTTTCTGTCGAAACAATGTGTGAAGTCGGGTCTCCCCTTTCGGGCACCAAAGAGTAACCAACCCAACGACCATCGTTGGAAATTGTTTGGTGTTGTATACGAGGGAATTTCATTGCATCGACAAATGCAAATTTCTGCTTTTCGGCAGAAAAGGACACCACTTGAACAATCAAGAAGAAAACTATGACAAGGGAACTGGTTCTTTTGTTCATATTTATTTCATTTTTGTTCTGCATAATATTCGGAAAGCCAGCGTTCGGCATCGATAGCAGCCATACAACCACTTCCAGCAGCACTTACTGCTTGTCGGTAAGTTGGGTCTTGACAATCGCCACAAGCAAAAACCCCAGGAATGTTTGTATATGTGCTTTTATTTTTTGTAATTATGTATCCGTTGGCATCAGTTTCAATGAAGGGCTTGAAGATTTCAGTGTTTGGGGTGTGTCCAATTGCATAGAAAACACCGTCGGCTGGAAGAATTTGCTCTTCGTTGGTTACAACGTTACGCACTCGAATGTGGGTAAGTTTCTTGATTCCCATTTTTGTCTCGCCAAGGAATTCCTCGACAACCGAGTCGAGCAAGAAATCGATTTTGGGATTTTCTTGTGCACGTTTGACCATAATTTTCGAAGCACGGAACTCTTTCCTTCGATGAATTATCGTAACGCTGGAAGCGAAATGGGTCAAATACATTGCCTCTTCCATTGCTGAATCACCACCGCCGATTACATACACCTTCTGGTTTTTGTAGAAGAAGCCGTCGCAAGTTGCACAGGCGGAAATTCCGAAGCCCCAGTACTCGTCCTCGCCTTTTGCATGCAATCGCTTAGCCGAGGCACCAGTGGCAATTATTACAGCATCGGCTGTGTACTCTTTTTCTGCGTCAGTCCAAAGATGAAAGGGGCGAACATTGAAATCGACTTTCTTAACTGTTTCGAAAAGAGTCAATGTGCCAAATTTTTGGGCTTGCCGTCGGAAAAGTTCCATAAGTTCGGGTCCTTGAACGCCGTCGGGAAAGCCGGGAAAATTTTCTACTTCTGTGGTTATCGTAAGTTGTCCGCCCGGTTGCATTCCCTCGAAAAGCACCGTAGTAAGCAAGGCTCGACTTGAATAAATAGCAGCGGTGAAGCCCGCTGGTCCAGAACCAACTATTGCAACTTGGTAATGTTCCATTTTGTTTTCTTCTTTTTACTAAATACAAAATTGTAATATTACCAAAAAAGATTGAATTTTAAAAAATATTTAATTTCTTTGAAATAAATCAAATGCTTGGTTCGTTTGTTTTTTTAACTTTTGGGTTGAACAATGAAAAGAATTTTGTTACTTATTTTGGGGATAATTTTCATTTCCACTACCAATGCTTTACCAGAAAATTACTGGGAATTTGTTTCGGGTTTAAAAGGCGGAAGCATTGCCAATTTTTACTTTAACTCGAAGGGGCAAATTTATGCTTTGACAAAAAGCAAATATTTCTTCAAATCCACAGATAATGGTGAAAGTTGGCAAAAAATAACAAGATTGTATGAAAAATTTTCTTTTCTTAACATTTTTCAAGACTCGTTATTTATCATCAATTCGCCTGCTGGACTAAAAATTTCGTCAGATGAAGGAAGAACCTGGACGGACTTTGGGCTTCCGAAACGAAAAGTATATTCGATTGCAATTCTGGATGACAATACAATTTATGCTGGAACTGACGTTGGGATTTGGGCTACTTTCGATGCTGGTAAATCTTGGGTGCCTTTGGGATTTACCACTGAAATCATTTCGTCAATGAAATTTGTCCCAGATTCAGTTATCTTCGTTTCTATTAATAATAATTCTGCGGCTCGATTCACAACCGATAGAGGTAAAACTTGGACTGATTTTGCCTCTCCGGGAAATATTTTAGACTATTTTATTTCTCCAAAAGGTTACTTCTACATTGTGTATTATGAAAAAAATGGGTCGGCTTATTTTTCGAAATTTTACAGAAACGAGGAAATTTGGAAAACGAATATTTATTCTTCTGTAAAGAATTTAACATTCATAAATGATTCAACTGCACTTGTTTTATTTGATTTTAGCGGCATATTATTTGTCCTAAACGACAATACTGGGGAATTGCAACAAATTGAGACTAATATCAAACAATCGATTTTATGTTTAGAAGTTGGAAAAAATGGGGAAATTTTTGCTGGTGTCCAAAATGAAGGTGTTTTTGTTTCAAATGATGGGGGATTATCTTGGATTCAAAGAAGTCAAGGGATTGATGTTTGCAATATTTATAGCATTAAAGTTGATTCAAAAGGCTATGTCTATGTCAATAAGGGTAATTGGGTGCGTAGCAAAGACAAGGGAAACAATTGGGAGGAATTTTCTTTAAGTAAGGAGGGGAATGATTTCTTCTTCGACAATCAAGATAGAATTTGGGTTGTAGACAATAATGGAGTATTTCGTTCCACAGACAATGGTGCAAACTGGGAGAATTTGACACAAGGTTTCAATTCCCCAAAAGTCCAGTTCCTCAAAATTTTGCGGGATTCCATTGTGGTTATTGGTTTGGAGTATTTTCGAGCCGATACAAACTTGGACTATAAGGTTTTCGATGTCTTTCTTTCAACAGATGATGGGAGAAGTTGGCAAAAAACTCCACCTTTTCAGTTATCTACATCAAATCAAGTTGCAATAGATTCGAAGTCTAATCTCTACCTTGGGGAACTTTCTTTGAATAAGTCCACTGATTTTGGTAAATCTTGGACAAACTACCAGATAAACGATATTGTAAGGATTTTGCAAATTTTGACCGATAAGTATGACAACGTTATATTGTATGTACTTCCGAACAAAGTAATGGTTTCACAAGATGGTGGAAAAACTTTTTCAAATGTACCTGCCCCAACATCGGGAGATGATTTTATTTCTCTGTATTACGAACCTTCCAGCGAAACTTTGTTTCTCTTGTCCAATTATGGGGTTTATTACTCACATTTTGATTACCAAAACTGGAAACCATTGAACGAGGTATGGAGTGCATTGGTGTCACGGCTTTTGCCGTTGACAAAGATGGTTATCTCTATGCTGGTACTGGTGGCTGTGGCTTGTATAAATCTAAATATCCTGCCTACTACCTTTCGACAGAAGATTATTCATCGAAAAGCAAGGGCGGGATAATCTTCGACCCAAACAAAAATGATTCAGAAGCGTGGCTTTCGTTTAATCTTGAAAAGGGTGGAATTGTTGAAGTTTCTGTTTGGAACATATTTGGCGTAAAAGTATTATTTAAAAATTTAGGTTACCTTGCCGAAGGAAACCATTCCATACCCATCGAAAAACGGAATTTAGCTAATGGGGTATACATTGTTTCAATTATTACAAACAAAGTACTCGAAACCACCTTCCCTTTTTTGCTTATTAAATAATAAAAATTTTTGTATTTTTACTTTTTAGATTTTTCTTATTAAGACTTTTTTGTCTTTAAATGGCAAGTAGGTTTTTAAGTTTATTTCTAATAATTTTAATTGGTTTTTCATCAAACAAAGGTCTTGTCTATTGGCTGGAATATAAATTAAATTATGGATACATTGTCAAGAACCTTTGCGTCGAAAGAGAAAATCCAAACAACACTTGTAGAGGCTGTTGCCATTTAAAATCGAATCTACAAAAAGATAGCGATGAACAGCAAAACAAGACCATACCTTTGCCAGTAAAAAATAAATTGCAAGAAAGTAATCACTTGTTTTTTGTTCAGAGCCAGGGTTGCAAATTTTTTACAATGTTATTAAATCTTCCACTTTTTTTTACTGCTGAAAAAATTGTTTTCCATTGTAGCGAACCACCTACCCCGCCCCCAAAATACCAATAATTACTGTTGAATACGCTCGGGTGTAGATTTTAATCATTTTCGCTTTTTTAAATTATTTCATTTTGTTCTTTTTCTTTTTGTACTTAATTGTATTTAAAATAATAAAGAGGAGGAAAAATGAAAACAATCATATATTTCCTATTGCTTTTGGTGTTTGCGTTTAAGATTTTTGCCACCGAGAAAGATACTTTGCGGGAATACAAACTTGGCGGAGTTGAAATTGTAAAAGAACGCTTTATTCCATTTGAAAAGAGTTACCTTTTCAACCCAGATTACCAAAGTGAAGTCTTTTCCAAAGAAGGATTAAATCTTGTTCGTCGTGGAGGGGTTCTCACCCAAGATGTGTATTTCGATGGTTTCAAAAGGAACGACATTTCTATTACTGTCGATGGCGAAATGATTCAATGTGCTTGTCCAAATCGTATGGATGCCCCAATAACGAGAATTAATATCGTCGAAATGGAAGGCATTAAGATAACTAAAACTACAACCAGTACAAACTCCAATCTTTACGGAAAAATTGAATTTAATCGAAAAGAGTTAACGAACGATTTTAAAGTCCGCTCCTTAATTTCGGGAAATCTGGTGGCGAGGAATGATTACGACTTACAAATATTCGGGGAAGGTTTGAACACGGGCATAACTGTTCGATATTCTTATGGTTCACCTTACAAGAATGCAGACAAGAAAGGCTTTGATTCGCTTTATGGCTATAACCCAGCCCCGCCAGATTATCGCTATTTTACCTCGTCGATAAGACATTCAATTGGCAATTTCGAGGTCGGGGTTGGAGCGAGTATCTCCAAAGATGTGCTTTTCCCATATCTTCGAATGGACGAGCGAAAGACCAACTTTTTCACTGGGTTTGTCAAATTCAAAGATAACAAATTGTATATCAACTACACATCCCATCTTATGAATAATGGATTGCGTTCCAGTTGGAAAACGATGGAGATGGAAACCGACGCAAAGAACCTTACGATTGGTTTGAGTGGTAAATATTTTGATGTTGTTGCTCGTCGCTGGGATGCAAATAATTATGTTTTCAGCAAGATGATGAATAAGAAGTTTACAAATCGAGCTTTACCAGGAATTTGGGACATTTCTGCATCGGGTAATTACAATTTCGACTTGAAATTTGTAAATGCACGAGTAAGGCTTGGGATTGCTAATTCCTCATATTCCGATGATACAGTTCTTTTTGTCCACAAAAATTACGATGCCGAAGCGAAAAAATCTCGATTTTTCCTTCTTGGTGCTTTGAATTTTTCCAAAAGTATTGATATATCGAATGATATAAAGACAAACATTATGGCAGAAGTATCTACGATTAGCCCGAGCCCAGAACAACTTTACATAACTATACGCAGACCTAACCAAAATTGGATTGGTAATAGCAATTTGAAGCAAACTGTAAAGTCGAATGTTTCGCTCGAATTTTCGTTTGTCGATTACTTTGAGTTTGGGTTTAGCGGAAACTATTTGTGGAACTACGTGCTTCCAGCCCCAGACACTGTCGCTGGACAACAACCAAGGGTAACTTACAAAAATGTTAAAGCGACCATTTTAAGTAGTTACTTGAAATTCCACTATGAATGGTTCTCCTCCGAGTTGAACTTTTTCTGGGGTGAAAACCAAGATAACAAAAAACCTTTGCCAGAAATTGCACCATTGACTTGGACTAATACGATTAATTTCCCAACTGTGTGGAATTTCACAGTTTCTGTTTACCATCGCTGGGAAAATGCTCAAAAGCGCGTCGATTTAGGATTGAAGGAAGTGCCATCTTCGGCTTGGAATACAGTCGGTATAAGTATTGCATACGATTGGAAGCCATTCCGTTTCGTACTCGAGGTTGACAATTTACTGAATCACAACTATTCGCGATACCTTTCCTTTGCACGCGATCCATATTCTGCTGGGATAAAAGTGTTCGACCCCGGTCGTACAATTAGTTTTAGAATACTTTTCGACCAGAACTTTTAATTTGATTCGAAATTTGAACTCGTGGGGGCAAGGATTTGCCCCCTTTTCTTTTTAAAATTGTATTATTATAGAAAAAAATTTCATAATTTGAATAGATTGATTATTGTTATTTAGGAAAATGAAATGGAAAGTTCCACGCTTGAATTTCATATTAAAAGCGTAATTGAAGGTAAACGACGCTTTGAAAATGTGTTCCAATCTATTACCAGAATGATACTTGGCGACCCATCGAAAATTGCAAAAGTGATTGTAAACGGTAGACCAACGTACGATTTCCTTGTTTTTCGCGAAGGAAAGAAGCACCTAATTGGTATGTTCGACGAAATTAATAGCCTTGTATCGTTTGTTAAAGATGCTGCCGAAGGGGGTTCTTCCGCCGAAATGGCTTTTGTTCTAATCGGCGAGCCCGGCAATGGCAAAACTTTCTTCGTCGATTTTCTAATGCATCTTTATCGCAATTTCATTTCAAAGCCGGAAAATCGTCGCTACACTTTCAAGTTCAAAAATGTCGACCAATTGGGCAGATATGGAAAAATTCGCGAAATCGAATCGCAAACTTTCGAAGACCCAATGATTTTGGCTTTGAACCTTTTCGAAGAACGAGACAAGAACATCGACTTCTTGCAGAAACTTGGGGCAAAAGACCAACAAATAGAGAGTTTCTACAAACTTTATCGCCCACTTGGAGCCTGCACATATTACATTTGGAATCAAATTCGAGAACATTGCGACGGGAACATCGCCAAGATGCTTGAATTTGTCGAAATCGTTCCAGTGCCAGTTTCTGAATCGAGGGGAACTTTGACGGGAAAATATGCTGCGAAAGACAAAATCACCTCCTCGGCTGTCGATTTGATTGGCGAGGAATCCATCACTCGATTGTTAAACATTGCCGATACGGACAACCCTTATCGATTCGATTTGCGTCGCGGGGCTCTTGCTCGCGTTGCTGGCGGTGGAATTCATTTTGCCGACGAAATCTTTAAGAATAAAAAAGATTTGATACAAGTTTATTTAGGCGTAATTCAAAACAGAACGATTGAAATAGAAGGCTTTAAATGGCCACTCGATACATTAATCATAGCAACAAGTAACAATAATGAGTTTGCTCGATTTCTTGAAGAAAAAGAACAAGCCCCGATTGTAGACCGTTGTCGTGTGTGTTATATGTCGCACAACACAAATTATAAGTTGCAAATGGATTTGACTCGTTACGCAATCGGAAGTTGGGAGAAGACCACTTTCGCTGGGGAAAAATTGCATATCGACCCAAATCTTGTCTACACTGCCTCCGTAGCAGTAATTTTAACTCGTATGCCTCGGTCTGAAAAACTTACCCCAATAGAGATGATGAAACTTGCTGCGGGCGAAGTTGCTGGAGAAAAGTCGCTTAAAACTCTAAGCGAAGTGATAAATGAATTAAACGCCGACCCGGATATAACTAAACGATTTGGACAGAAGGGATTAGGACACAGAAATCTTGGGCGTGCTATTCAAATTCTGCTGGAACGAACGGAAACACAAGAAGGAAAATGTATGTATGCTGGGGATATTTTCCCCGCTTTGGAAACTGTAATTCTCGATTACGTCCAAGACCCGAATGACCGCGTTAAATATTTCGAGGATTTAAAACTTGCCAAGCAACTTTATCGTCAAAATGTTTTGACTTCGATTTTCAATGCTTATATGGACGAACCGGACGCAATCGAACGCGATGTTATGAATTATGTGAATATGATTATCGGCATCGACGCCAAAAATCTTGGTTCTGATAAGATTTGGACTTATCGCGACCCTCGAACTGGCAAACTGGTTTCGCTTAAAATTGACGAATCCTTCATAAATAGTGTCGAAGAGCGAATGGGATTGAAGACCCGCGAACAGAAGCAAAGTTTCCGCACTACAATTATTAAAATCTATGGACAAAGAATTGTGAAGGACCCAAATTACAACTTTATGGACAATGCTGAACTTGTCAAGGCAGTGACTGATGTGCGGTTGAAGTCGGATATTTCTGGTGCGGGTAGTCTTGTCGGGGCTCTGTCCAACAGAACCAACGAGGAAAATCAACGCTTATATAATCGGATGATTGATACAATGATAAATAAACTTGGTTATTGCAAGACTTGTGCCGAGAAGACTATCGAGTATTTCTGTACACAAGAAGATGCATCATAGGAGATGGAAGAACAACAAACCAACCATATTGAGCCAAAGAAAAGAAAGCGGATAAAAAAGTTCGAGACGATTTACGAAGCGTCCCCCGAAATTAAAATTGAAATAACGGATAAGAATATTCTTAAAATTAAAGAATTAGCAGAAAAGCACAATTTTGAACTGTATCTTGTCGGGGGATATGTTCGCGACTTTTTTTTGAAAAGAGAAAATAAAGATGCCGATTTCACTGTCGTTGGCGACGCAATTGAATTTGCGAAGATAGTTGCCGAGCATTTCCATTCAAAAGTGGTTGCCTACCCTCGTTTTTTCACTGCAATGGTGCCAGTGGGTTCGATTGAGTACGAATTTGTTGGTACACGCAAGGAGTTCTATCTGCCAAAAAGTCGTAAGCCAGTGGTATCGGTGGGGACACTCGAGGACGACCTTCGCCGAAGGGATTTCACGATTAACGCAATGGCTGTGTCGTTGAACAAAGAAACTTTTGGGAAGTTGGTAGATATTTTCGACGGCTACAAGGACTTGCAGAGTCGAATTATACGAACGCCGTTGGACCCAAGAGCCACTTTCGAGGACGACCCTTTGAGGATGATGCGTGCTATTCGTTTTGCGACGCAATTGGATTTTGAAATCGAGCAAGCAACCTACGAAGCAATCAAAGAGATGAAACAAAGAATTGAAATAGTTTCCCAAGAACGTATAACACAAGAGTTGCTAAAAATCCTTGATTCCCCAGCACCTTCGAAAGGTTTCCATCTTTTGTATGAAACTGGGCTGTTAGAATTAATTTTTCCCGAACTTTATGCTCTTGCTGGGGTTGAAACCATAGAGGAAGATGGAATAAAATATTCGCATAAAGATGTGTTTTTCCATAGTCTGAAAGTTTTGGACAAGGTTGCACAAAACACAGATAACACATATCTTCGCTTTGCTGCGCTAATTCACGACATTGGAAAAGCCAGAACAAAACGATTTATACCAAGAGTTGGTTGGTCCTATCACGGGCACGAAGAGGTTGGTGCTCGAATGGTAGCAAATATATTTCGTCGGATGAAACTGCCATTGGAGAAAGTTGATTATGTCGAGCGTCTTGTTCGATTGCACCAACGTCCGATGGCTTTGGTCGACGATGGAGTTACAGATTCTGCGATACGTAGGCTCGCAGCATATGCTGGCGACGCGCTCGAAGATTTATTCCTACTGTGCAGATGTGATATAACAACAAATAACCCAAATTTAAGTAAGAGGTATTTGAACAATTACCAAAAAGTTTGGAACAAAGTGCTAAAAGTTCAAGAGAAGGATAAATTGCGCGAATTCCAATCGCCAGTGCGAGGCGAGGAAATTATGGAAATTTTTGGTTTGCAACCATCTCCCGAGGTCGGGGTTATCAAGACAGCAATCGAAGAAGCAATATTGGATGGAATTATACCAAACACATACGAAGAAGCATTGAAATTTGTTTTAGAGCGCAAAGAAAGTTGGCGAAATCTTTTGAAAACAGTCGATGCTCGGGAAATCAAGAAGGACAAAGACTTGATAAAGAAAATATTTGTCTATTCCAGATAAATTCCCACAATACGAAAGCGAAAGAAATTTTAATTCTATGCTATTGAAATAGAAAAAATTTATTAATTTTGTACGCTCCTTTAGCTCAGTTGGCCAGAGCAGCTGACTCTTAATCAGCGGGTCGGGGGTTCGAGTCCCCCAAGGAGCACGCTCGTTTTTCTGTAAACTTCTCAAAATCATTGGCTTAGGAAAAAATATATTTTCAAAAAATTACACTTTACTTACACTTTTTCGATTTTCGTAAGGTTTTCGACCTTGAAACCCTGGTTTTTCTGATGAATGGCATTCACTTCACTGACATCAGCGTCGATATCCATTAAAATATTGATTATTTTTTCGTAAATCACTTGTAACGCTTCTCTTTGAGTTGTGAATTCCTTGATTAAACCGTTCATCTTTTCGATTTGCTGATTGTATTCAGTGAGTAAGGTGCTTATCTCTTTAATGCTCTTTTGCTCTTTTTCTTTTGCACGCCGTAACTCCGATTTTTCTCTTTTGATAAGGGCCCTCAAACAGTCAATATGTCGCTGTTTGAGTTGCTTTTGATTTGCCTGGAAATCAGCATAAATGGTTATTTCATAAGGGGTTAAAAACCCCTTTCTTTTTGCTGTATCAATTTGGTTCTGAATTTGAGACTCTCGAAGTATTAAACCCTCGATTTCCTTTTGAATTTGGCTTTGAATAACCTCGATATTCTTTTGAATTTTCTCTGATTTTAACATTTTTACTCCTCTTCATTGTTGGAAATAGTGAAATAATAGTCAAGGATTGCAAGCAAAACCTCTTCAAAATCCTCTTCATCAAATAAATCGATAAGCCCGTCTTCAATCATCTGTTGAGTTACGAGGTCTTTACATTCCAACGCCTCGATAATTTGTTTTAGTCTTCTAACCCCGTCCATTGGGCGTCCTCTTCAAACGCCTTTGATTTAATGGTTTCAGGGTCGACGACTCCAAATTGATTGATGTTGATGAAGGTTTCTAATGCTTGAATGATGTCGTCAAGATGATAAAACTCAATGCCATTTAAAACCTCGCGGGGTTTGAGTAATTCCATTAAAAGCATTTTTTCAAGCGTGTAAGCACTGCACTCAAAGTTTTCGAGGATTTCGTTTTTGCTGAAAAATTCTTGCATTTTTACACCTTTAATTTATGAAACATAAAAAGGGGTTAATCTTCTTTTTCTGATTTTTCATTTCTCCATCCACGCCAAGCACCTTTTGTTTTCAGATAAAAGATGATGGCAGTCGGATTGTGTTGTCTAATCAATTCCATCAGATAATGCTCGACTAAAAAAACATTGGAACGATCAGCAATTTCAACACGCTCCTTGAAACCAGGGTCCTCTTTACACCATCGATAAAAGGTCGACCTGGATATATCAGCCAATCGACAGGCGTCCTGGATGGTTCGACCCCCTTCAATCAGCCTGATAAGATTTTCCTTAACATCCTCTTTTTTATAGGTGTCTTTTTGCTTCATAATATATCTCCATATTTTTGGCAATCAAATCAGCAATATCAAACCCTTTTTCAGAATGGAAAAACTGATTGATTGGATAAACTCCAAAACCGTGTATTTTGGAAATTTTTTCCCATCTTTCAAAGCCATCATTATCAGGTAATAAAATGATTTGATTATCAAACTGCTTGAATTTCAAAGGATTGAAGTTGAGCCCGCCGGTTGCAACGAAATAAAGTTCAAAATTAAACCACAAGGCTGAAATAATTGCAGTCTTTTCGCTTTCAACAACCACAATCGGCGTGTTTTCGTTGGAAATCAGATGAAATCCGAAATACGCCTCATTCGGAACGCCTTTTTTCAGGATATTATGAAGCCAAAAAGGGGCTACGCTCTTATTACGATGTCCATCAGGGTTATATTTAATGAGTTTCGCAGTCCATATTTGCCCCTTGTTGTCTATTTGTGGAAATGCTGTATATCCTTTGAAAGATTTGATACGATATTTGTCAAAAACATCAACAACGGCTATTTCAGAAAAAAATTCAGTTAAAAAATAATACAAGGGGTTATTACCATCATCATTTGGAAGTGCATTATACTCAATTGTTATCGGCTCTTCTTTACGAGGCGGGGCGGGTGGTGGTTGTTTCAAAGGAATGGTTTTGATGATTTTGGTTTCAGAATTTGGAAATCTAAAAAATCCACATTTGATTTCCCGGTCGCAACGACCATAACCGTCCAGGATAACCCCGGTTTTGGTGTCTATGAAGCGAACGAAAGTCCTTTTGCCACAAGAAGGGCAAATTGTTTTTCCAACTTCTTGATAGGTTCCAAGTCGATACCGAAACCCAGACATATGAACCTCGTTTTTTTTTATGTTTCAGAAAAGGAATAAGATTTAAAAAACGAAAAACTTGCCGATGATGCCGATGAATTTGCCGATGAAAATTTTCGTTCGTCGGCATCGTAAGTCTAAAGTTTTCAGAGGATTACAAGGTTTTGCCGATGATGCCGATGAATTTTTCATATAATTAAGGGATTTTGAATATGTATAAATAATAAAATAATAGAAATTTCGTCTGCTTCGTCGGCATATTTTCCTAACCCCTTGAAACAAAGAGGGTTAACCTGCCGATGAATTTTTTTCGTTCGTCGGCACTCGTCGGCGTTCGTCGGCATTTTCGGCTGAAATTTGGGATTAATCGCTAACATTTTCTTGTAATTCGATATCCTGAAAGATTTTGAAGCGTTGCCGGTCAGTTGTGGCTTTATAACCTCGATCTGAAAGCGCCTTGAAAAATTTCCTGATACTTATGACCGGCTCGTTGTTGTTTAAGCAAAATATTTTGAATTTTTCGTAAAGGTCCTTACCAAATACATTGGAACCTGGTTTACTTTTTATGTGAACCTGGCAAAAATCACTTAAAAAATCAGATTCACAGCGGTAACTTTCGACAGCCTGGCTGACAATTTTGGGAGTTTTGAATTGAAAACCGTTGCCAATGAAATCGAAATATCCCTCGATAATCCAATTCACAATGCCTGAAGCCTCTTTTAAAAGATTATCAACAACCCGAAATTGTGGTTCTCTTTTTTCGGGTGGGATTTGAGTTTCGAATGGGATAAGAATAACTCTTCTCCAAATACCTGCATTAAACGATCGAATTATTGGCTTTTCATTTCCGATCAGCCAAATTTTAAAAGTCGGTTTATAGGAAAAGGGTGGCTTAAATAGATGGCGTACTGTTATTTGCTCACCCCCAGTTATATGCTTCATCAAACTCTCATCTAATGAACGACCGCTTGGTATTTCGTTTGAGACAACCAGGCGTTTGCCGACTGCTTGTGCGAGCCCCAGGCGGGGTCGATTATCGTAACTGGATAAGAATTCCTCGATTGAAACTGAGAGAGAATAAGATCCAAAAATTTGCTGCAAAACATTTATGAAAGTGCTTTTGCCATTGGCACCGTTACCATGCAAAAAAACGAAGGATTCTTCAAAATGGACGCCAGTCAGAGTGACGCCCAAAAGTTGCTGAACAAATCGTATAAGTTCTTGATTTCCATCGAAATAAGAGTTTAGGGTTTCAATCCATCGTGGACATTTTGCTTTAGCGTCGTAATCAGCGTTTAGTGAATTCAAGACTAAATCCTTCGAGGTTTTTAGTTTGAAATCTAAAGTACCATCAACTGACAGAGGAAGTTTTAGAATGCCATTTCGAAAAACAACAGCACCAGGAAAAGAATCCCAGTCACTTAAAACCGTTTTAATGGATGGTAATGATTTTGAAAGGTTCAAAACCGCCGCGCGGTAATTATACGAGTTACATCTCTTGATGAAAGAATTAATTTCTCTGGTGGTGTATTTCTCCTTAAGAGCAACATCATTTTTGATATCTTCGATTACGTGGTCGAGTAATAACATAACCTGATTAGTTTTGTCAACGTTCCAACAATTTGATATTTCATCGAATATACACCAAAAACCCCTGTCGAAATCGAACTTGACTTTTTCTGAAAGAAGATACGCAAACCGTTTTGCTACACCAACTTCATCGAGTTCGAAGGACGGCGAAGTCGTTGGAAAATAGACGCTTTCCAAGAACGCCTCAGCGGTTTTTGGGATTCCTGTCATCGTTATCCCCCTCAAAAACATTACTTTTAATGATTTCCAAAACTTCATCTTGTAGAAAGTAGACGCGCCCACCTAATCGATGAGGTTTGAGGTAACCCCTTCGAATCCAATTGTGAAGTGTCGCAAGCGAAATGTTCAAAACTTTCGCAAGGTCTTTTCTAGTCAAAATTCCATTCGTTGACATGACACACCTTTTAATTTTTAAAACTTAGTGTCATTTCAAAAATCAATCACTTTTTTTTGAATTATATTGATAAACAAAACATTTTATGGTTTTTTTAAAAATGCTGAATAGAAGCGGGGTTCAGAGGATGGACTTGACAAAATTTGACGTTTTAAGGATAAATTTTATGGCTTTATGAATTTTGAAAAATGTGGTCGGATCGCCCTTTTTATTTGATTAACCGTGTTTTCGTTTTTGATTTTACCATCTTCTAATTCACTGTTGATTTTTGAAAGATAATTATCGATGGTTTGAGGGTCGAAATTCTCAAATCCCATAAGGGGTAAGTATAAATTAAGAAAATTCCTGGTGGTGGTGTAAGTCTCTTTGATGTCGTTTTTGCAACGATTTTTTGCTAACATATAGACTGCTCTTGTGATATTTTTAAGTCCTTTTTCTTTGAGTTTTCTTAAAGAAAAGTCAAAAGACGGGTCGTTATCGTATAAATATGGTAACAATTTCGTCATTAGTGGCTGACAAACATTGAGTGCAAAACTTTTTTCATCAACACTGAAAGCCTTGTCATCGATTATCCATCCTAATAAAACACAAGCGTGGTAATAAAATATTTGAGTAAATTGTTTGAAGTCAAGCCAATCAATAATATCCACTAAAAATTTAATTTTCAGCAATTCAATCAATATGTTAGCATTAAAACATTTTGGAATTGTAAAGAGTTTCAAAGCCTCAAAATAGAATTCCAACGCCTTTTCTTTACTGATTTCAATGTTATTAGAGTAAACCTCGATTTCCTCATCTTTTTTCGGTTCTGAATAATAAAATCGTAAAATACACCCCTGAATATGAAAAATAGAGTAAGTTTTTATTTCGAACTCATATCTAATATCAAAGGGTTCAGAGGGTGTAATTTTCACCTCGAATAATGAAAAATCGAATTTTTGAGGGTCTAAAAATCTCATTGAAAAACCGATGGTGCTTTGAATATAAGATTTCAGTTTTTCCTGGTTAAGCATATATAACCTTAAATAATGAAATTCTTAATTCTTTAAAACAGTTTCAGCAAATGGAATTTTCCATATTTTTCTCATTTCCTGAGCCTTAACCCGGGTTGTAATCTCAATGTAACGACTGAAACTCTTCAAATCTTTATGTCCAGTGATTTGCATTACCACCTCAGGTCTCATACCTTTTTGTAACGAAAGGGTTACAAAAGTCCTGCGGGCTGTATGAGAAGAGACCAAATTGTATTTGGGTTGTGAAATCTCAATCTTTTTCGAGCCTTGATAACGGGTAAGGGTAACCATTTCGTCAATGCCTGCCAGTTGACATAATTCTTTCAGATAAGCGTTCATTTTCTGATTTGAGATGGATGGTAACGCTTTAAGCCCGGGTAAATCTTTATATTTTTCAAGGATTGAAAGGGCAAAATCATTTAAAGGAATTAAATTTAACTCTTTTGTTTTGACGACTCGTAAATACCAGGTGTTATCCTTGATGTCGTTCTTTTTCAGATTGACAATATCTGAAAACCTTTGCCCGGTGAAGCACCCAAAACAAAAAACATCTCTTATACGTTCCAATCGTTTATTATCGAGTTTCAAGGTGTAAAGCCTCATCAATTCATCTTCTGAAAGGGTAATGATATCAGCCTTTTGGACTTTTGCCTTGAAACTTTTATATGCTGTATTATCAGTATATCCTCTTGAAACCGCCCAGTTTAAAAAGGTCTTTAAGATTTTAATGTATTTATATGCTGTATTATCACTTAAACCTTTTGAAAAGAGGTAAGCCAAAAAGCGGTCGTAAAAAGAGGCGTTAATGTCGTTAAAACTCAATTCAGGGTCGAAATCATTCAAATATTTTCTTATGATTTTGAATTTTTTAATCATAGAGGCTGAATAATCCACTCGGATTTGTAGAAACTCATCATATATATCAAAGAACCCTTTTGCTTTTTTTGAGTATTTTACGAAAGCCTCTTTGATGGTTTTAACTATATCTTCATATGAAGGATTTTCGAAGTCAACAAAAGCCTTACGATATGCATTTTTAACCTTTTCTTTGAAATTCAGCAAAAACTGATTTAATTCAGTGGAAAAGGGGTAACTTCTTTTTGCTTGTTGTTTTGCTGAATCCCAGTGTTTTGGATTGATGTATTCACCAGTATGAAGGACCAGGGTTTTTTTGGGTTTTATACCTCGTATATAACAAAAAATTGGCTTTTCGCCGTTTCTGATGGCATTATTCAGATAAAAGTTAATTGTCATAACTCACCTTTTTGAATTGATTAATCCATCCTTTGAGTTCAGCAATTCGATGGGCGTTTTCATCATCAAAAACAAAAGCCATAACATCATCAACATCATAAAAAGATAAACCATCATCAGATAAGACATAAAATCCAATGATTTGCCCGTTTTTTCTGATTTCAACAACAGCATTAGACCGGTAAATACTGATGGACGGGTTCAAATCAAACGCTTTTGGGATTGGATTTACTGAAAAAGAGAAGATTTGAGAGCCGGTTAAATCCACTGGATAAGAGCCGTCGTCAAGGATAAGGACGCCGTAAACGGGGGTGTCTTCATCAGTTTCAACAACATATACTGAAATATGATTATCGAGCGTATGAGTGTAAATGTCAGCAAAAACCGGTTCACAAGCCTCGATAACATTCCAAGCCCCTTTAATTGCAACACTGATATTTGTGTTGTAATATCCAGGATAACCTTCAAGAGTTTTGTTGAAAAAGATTTTTGGCATTTTACCCCTCTTTTTGAATTACACTATTATTACACGTTCAAATATACGAAATTTTATTTTATTTTATTGTATTATATTTTATTTTTTTTTATTATTTTCGTTTTTGTGGTTAATAAAGATTTGGTTTTGGTGATTAGAAGGCTTACGATAATTCTTTTGCTGATTACACCGGCGGTAATATTCAGCCAAAACCAAAAATGCGTTTGGATTTGCAAGGGTCCAATGAGTTACGCTTATCACTCCACGCCTAATTGCAAGGGATTAAAGAACTGCTCAACTGATATTTATGAGGTAACCCTTGAAGAGGCGAAAGAACTCAATCGACGCCCCTGTCGTTTTTGTGGTGGTAATCCATTTGACTGTAAACCGGTAACCGGTGAACGTCCAAAACAACCCAAAAAACCCAAAAAGCCCCGTAAGGCGTCTTTTTCAGAAAAGGTGATGTCTAATACCTTTTTTGAGTTTCAAGGGGCTTATAAGCCATTTAAAGGGGTAAATTTTGAGGATAAATGATAAACACAATTCACAAGGTAAGGGTTAATGAAGATAAGGGGGTTTTCGAGGGTAATTCCTTTGAAACGAAAAACCTCAAAGGGGTTTTAACTGGAATAGTAATGCACATCAAAGAAGTGAATGTTTTTAACACTAATGCTGATAAAACCTTTCAACTGATTTTTGATAAATACTCTGAATTTGCTTTTCGTTTCTTTTTACAATTATCGATGTTTGAAATAGAGCAATCCAGTCAAATCGAAATCAGCATTATGAAAATCGGTAACAAATTAATGGTTTTTACTGCCATAAATGGTAAATATGTGAATGTTTAAAAAGGGGGTAATATGAAAACTGTTTTTGAATTCAAATCTGAATTGATTGAAAAGGCAAAAGAGATAATTCCTCATTTAGAGGGCGGGCTTGGATATATCAACATCGATATTGACGATAACGAAAATATCCAGGTTAACTGGACTTTCAACAAAATCAAAGGCGGTTATAACATCTCTTGCAGTCAATGGAATGAGTATTATGATAATACTGATTTTCTTGAATTAGATTTTTATGAGTGGATAATCGAAAATGCTGAAATTATTTACGAAAACATTTTGATTGGAAAATAAGCTTATAACAACAATTAATCAGCATTCTGAAACCCAAAACAATCCATTGCAAAACTTACACATACCTAACACTTTTAGTTGTTTTCGATGGATTTCGATAAACTTTATTTTACTTTTTGAATTTTTAAAAGCCTCATCAAAAGTAAATTTAAGTAAAGTTAAGTATAATAAAATCAAGGGGATGAGACTCCCCCAAGGAGCACGGAGTTAACTTCTTTTCTTCTGAAACACCAGTACATTTGTACTTGCCAAAGAAGGGAAAATCCAATTAAATACATAAGTGTATTTTGTAGTACCGTGGCCTCGGTTGTAAACAACAACTTTGTAGCCTTTCTGTTTAAAAAATTTTTTGATTGATAGGGGTTGACAAAGGTGAACAGCGTCGTCATCACTTCTTTCAAAGTCTACATTACCTTCTTTCATTCTTGGAAAAATTCGTATAAATTTTGGTTTTCTTGAAAATAAGTTTTTAAAATACCAAAATATAGACCGAAAGATTCCTGCAATGCAATCCAAAAGATTATTTAACTGCCAGAAGCGGTCTTTTTTAAATAAAATATGGAATATAGCAGTGATAAAATGGTTTATTCCAGACCAATTTGGGCAGAGAATAATAACATATCCACCAGGTTTTACCACTCTATCAATATCTTCTAAAAAATTTTCGACATAAACAATATGTTCCAAAACACAAAGAGAACTTACCGCATCAAATGAATTACTCGGAAATGGTATAGTGTTGCTTTCTTCGTAACGAACCAATTTAGCGTTTTTGACATTGATTTGTTTTTGAAATTCTTCAAACTCCTCTTCAGAAAAAAAATCTAAACCAATAACTTGATCAAATCCAAATTTTGCTATTTCTACTGGTATTCTCCATGAACCTGAACCTAAATCTAAGATTTTTGCATTTTTATTTTTGATGATTTTTGCTATAAATCTAGCGTAGTTCTCGTATACCTCTTGAGGTCTTTCCAATATTCCATACTGGGGTGGTCTTGATGAATAAAATTCAACAAGTGCTTTGTTTACTTGTTCAAAATGTTCTGGCTTTAATATTTTTGGACTTAACATACAAATTCTTGTTTCAAAGTAAAATTAAATCTGCAAAAATAACCTTTTCATTGGATTTTATTAAAACTATAAACAAACCGTGATTAATGTCTTTCATAAATTTGCTTAATTCAATAACATTATTTCCAGGGAATAAATCTATTTCTTTATATAAAATTAAACTTCCTTTAATGTTAAAAAACTCAATTTTAACTTTCTGATATTGAGATGAGTTCACAACAATATTCTTAGAAACAAATATGGTTTCTTTGTTATTGTTCAAATTATCTTCAACATCAGAATAAATTTTCCACGACTTGGTGCAGAAAGACCAAGCGAGCAAGTCGTGATTTTCGTATGCATTACCCGTTGCAGAAGTAAATCCAATGTACGCTCCTTCGCCTCCGTCAAGGTTTAATTCCGAGGATATGTCTATCCCTTCGACGACCAATCTGGGAGTTGTGTAATTTTCAACTGTGTCCAACCATATGCTTAACCTTTGGTTGACGTTGTCGTAAGTTATTTTGACGTAATAGATTGTCCCGTCTGTTCTGATTGGGGGAATTTGTGTTGTTTGGCCTCGAATATAAGGAGGGAAATGTTTCGAGGAGTTTGGATTTATTCCGTTGCAAAGAACAGCGATGTGGTTGTCGTTGGGGTCGCCGAAGTTCTCAATTTGAGAAGAGTCGTTAGAATAAGTGTCGAATTCAATAGCAAGGGAATTGGGAATACCATCGAAGCCGATACCACCACCGATATTACCAATAGCGAAAGGAGAGTGATTTTGAATGACGAAAGCGATTCCATCGGCACCGGGGAAATGTTGTTCAGACTGCATTTGGTTGAATCCATCAGAGAGGCGGAACTTAAAAGAAGTTTCGAAGCCCCTTGCGACGGGAACGAGGTGTGAAGTCCAGAGAGCACCGACTTGGTTAGGAGAAGAGGAGGAAAGACGAATAGTAGAATCAAGCAAACGGGCGTTGTTGATAAGGCGAAGGCTTGGTGTAGGAGAGAATTTATCGTAAGCGAAGGACATAGGACCGCAAGATTGGCATTCTAGGGAGATTTCCTCATCGGACAAAGCACGGAGGAATATTTTCACTTCGTCGATAGCGCCAGTGAATCGGGCAGAGGTCCGTTCCTCTCCATCGTAGTACCACCAGTGCCTTAATAGTGCAAAATGTTCCATTGAGTAACCAACGTTAGTTTTTAAACTACCGAGAAGTACCCCATCTGCATAAGCAAACAAATAACCATTTTTAAAAACCATTGCATAACATACCCACTTATTCCTTAGAGAATAGTCAAATCTATGTTCGAAAATATTATTAAACCCATTACCATTTACAGTGTATTGCAGGATTAAATAAAATTTGTTGAAATCTTGTACATAATGGTTTCCAACCCCTAACCATCCTCTGTTGAAGTGTCCAAACCATATATAATAATCACCATAATTCGAGGAATAATCTTCCTCATAGACCCAAAAAGTTATACTAAATTCGGATAATTTTGTTAAGTCAATTGGTGGCAGAAGGACGTGCGAGCCAATTTGTTTGACATCTCCGTTTGCTGGAATGTAGTAGCCTTTGCCTTGAAAATGCAAAGCGTTTCCGACAACACCTTGCACAACGGTTGGGTTGTTGACAAGAATTCCATCATAGCCGTTGCCAGTGACATCACGAGCGGTGCCATCGTCGAAACTCCAATGGGCAAGCAAATCTTGGGCAACAAGAAGATTGGAATTGCAGATTAAAAAAGCAGAAAGCAGTGAGATTAATGCAATTTTTTTGGCAATGGCGTTAACCAAATTCATAATAAAGACATTCATTTTTATTCACACTTTTTATTTTAAAATAAGTACTTTTACCCAAGTTGTTTTATTGATTTGGGTTAATTTGTAAAAGCACAATCCTTGCGGAAACTCGGTTACAATTAGTTTGTCGTCGAAAAAGTTTTGTGCAAAGGAATATTCTTTTGTTAAAATCTTATTGCCTAATATGTCGAATACCTCCACTTTCAAAGGTAGATTTAAATCGAAATTAATATTGGTTTGTTGTGATTGAATTATTTCTCTGTTGCCAAAAAGCAAAGAGGAAGTCTTTTGGCTTTGTTCTTCAACATCAGAGTAAATTTTCCACGACTTGGTGCAGAAAGACCAGGCGAGCAAGTCGTGATTTTCGTATGCATTACCCGTTGCAGAAGTAAATCCGATGTATGCTCCTTCGCCTCCGTCAAGATTTAATTCCGAGGATATGTCTAACCCTTCGACGACCAATCTGGGAGTTGTGAAATTTTCGCTTGTGTCCAACCATATGCTTAACCTTTGGTTGACGTTGTCGTAAGTTATTTTGGCGTAATAGATTGTCCCGTCTGTTCTGATTGGGGGAATTTGTGTTGTTTGGCCTCGAATATAAGGAGGGAAATGTTTCGAGGAGTTTGGATTTATTCCGTTGCAAAGAACAGCGATGTGGTTGTCGTTGGGGTCGCCGAAATTCTCAATTTGAGAAGAGTCGTTAGAATAAGTGTCGAATTCAATAGCAAGGGAATTGGGAATACCATCGTAGCCGATACCACCACCGATATTACCAATAGCGAAAGGAGAGTGGTTTTGAATGACGAAAGCGATGCCATCGGCACCGGGGAAATGTTGTTCAGACTGTATTGGGTTGAATCCCTCAGAGAGACGGAACTTAAAAGAAGTTTCGAAGCCCCTTGCGACGGGAACAAGGTGAGAAGTCCAGAGAGCACCGACTTGGTTAGGAGAAGAGGAGGAAAGACGAATAGTAGAATCAAGCAAACGGGCGTTATTGATAAGGCGAAGGCTTGGGGTAGGAGAGAATTTATCGTAAGCGAAGGACATAGGACCGCAAGATTGGCATTCGAGGGAGATTTCCTCATCGGACAAAGCACGGAGGAAAATTTTCACTTCGTCGATAGCGCCAGTGAATCGGGCTGATGTTCGTTCCTCTCCATCGTAGTACCACCAGTGCCTTGCCAAAGCAGATAGTTCTGTTTTATAGTTAACCTTAATGTGTTGTTCATCAATTTTAAGTCCGTTGATATATACTGAAAGATTTTCGTTTTTGTAAACTAAAGCGTAACAAACCCAATTTCGTTCGAAGTTATTTTCAAATTTGGTCATAATCATATTTTGGTTGACATTTAAGCCACCAACTGAAAACTGAAGATAGTATGGATATTGTTTATAATATGGTGGCTCGGGAGTGTTAATAATTCCAAGCCAACCATAATGATGGTGTCCCATCCACAAGTAACTTTCACCGCCCCAGTGAGAAAAGCCTTCGTGGTATACCCACATAGATATTGTGAACTCCTTCAAGCCGTGCAGATTGATTGGTGGCAGAAGGACGTGCGAGCCGATTTGTTTGACATCTCCGTTTGCTGGAATGTAGTAGCCTTTGCCTTGAAAATGCAAAGCGTTTCCGACGACACCTTGTACAACGGTTGGGTTGTTGACAAGAATTCCATCATAGCCGTTGCCAGTGACATCACGAGCGGTGCCATCGTCGAAACTCCAATGGGCAAGCAAATCTTGGGAAAGAAGGGAATCTATGTTGAAAGCCAAAAGAAAAATAGTAATTAGTATTTTTAGGGGCCTCATACCAATCCCCAAAATTAAATAGAATAAACACACAAAATTATGAATTGGTTACAAATAGCAAGATAAAAAATGGACATATCCTTATAATTTTTGTATTTTTTTAAAAATTGTGGATAACATTCATAAGTGTGTTTCCATCCCTTGAAAGGCTTGGTCGGGGCAATCTAAATGCAATTCATTTATAGTTATTGTGGTTATAAATTCGTATAATGAGAAAAAATTTTAAAAAATTTTTTTATCTCGTTGAAAAATATTATAATGCATTTCGCATAACGAGGAATTTTAAATTTCTTTTTACTGAAAAATGGCTACTGAAAGTTTTTTTAAAATTATTAGAAAAGTTGGGATAAAAGGATTAGTCCTTGCCTCTTGCATAGTGGTCGGATTAATTCTTATCCTTGCAAATCCTACGCTTCCAATGAAACTTCTGGGTATTGGCGTTGTTATTCTTTCGATGATTGGCTTGGTGCTTGCTATTTACCAAAGTGGCTATGTAACTGGAAAAGTTGATATTGTCGAGGAGCGAAAACCTTCGACTCCTTTGCCTAAAAATTTGAAAATTGATGAGATTAGCACTGAAAAAGCAAAAATTAAATCTTTTGAAAATCTGGATCCCGATATCCCAATCGAGTTGGAGGCTGAAAAATCACAATCGAAAAGCACGAAGAAGAAAAGTGGCTTGTTGCAAAGTTTTATTAACTTTGTGGCGAAAAATGACGAAAAACCAATTCCTCTAAAAGAAACACAAAAGAAGAGCAAAGGAGTTGAAACAAAATCCGACGCTGTACCTGTTGAAATGGACACGACTTTAAGCGAGTTCCAAGGCAGTTTTAAAATCCTTCGCAAAGGGAAAACTGTTGCGAAACTCGATGTTAATGAAGTTCAATCAAAAGCGGAAATGCCCGTACAAAGCCAACAAACCGAGGCTGTTGAAGAAAAAGTTGAAGAAATTCAACAAGAAGATGTCCAAGAAAGTGTTGAGCCAATAGAAACTGTGCAGAGCATTTCAATCAAAGAAGAAATTCAACCGGAAAGCCTCGTGGAAGAAAACATCGAAGTCGTTCCAGAAGTATCAATAAAGGAAAAGCCAACTTTCCAGAACCAAACCTTCGAAGTGGAATCCACCGAATTTGAAATCGACGAGAATCTCTTCAAAGGTGAACCAATCAAAGAAATGAAGTTATTGTTTGAACGAATGCTTAATGTGATTGGTTCAGTTTTGAAAACCACGACCTCTGCTTTTTATTTGGTAAATAAAGCCAAAGGCGAACTTGTCTTGCAAGCGATTGTATCGCAATTTCCTAATTCATTGAGGAAAGAGAGAAAAGTTGCTTTGGAAGGCGACCTTGTCAGCCAAATTGCCTTGACTGGCAAAGCAATGATAACCGAGTTCAACACTACAAACGCTGAACTTGATTTGCTTCCCTTTTATTCAAAACCAGTTGGTGCGAAAACTTTCGTTGGCGTTCCAGTTAAATTGAAAAAGAACATCATTGGAGTGCTTTGTGCCGATTCCACATCTTCTGAGGCTTTCGATAAGTATACGGTAAATTTCTTCAATCTCTATTCCAGCATATTTTCCTTTTTCCTCGAAAGTTATACTGAAAAGTACGAATTGCTTTTAGAATCCCGAGTTTTGGGGTTGGTTGAAGAAATGAAAAAAGGCTACTTTTCCAGTTTGGTGAAATATAAAGAATCGTTGAAGAACATAGTTCAAACAATACTTAATCTTTTTGATTTTACAACTGTTGGTCTGTGTCTCTATGATTTCGATTCCAAATTCTACCGAGTGCTTCATATTCGCTCGAAGAACAATTTGGATTTGGATTTAAAGAATAAACGTGTCGATTTGAAAAGAACTTTGCTGGGGAAGGCTTTGCTCGAAAAGAGAACATTGAATGTGGAGTTCGACGAACAAAAAAAGCGAGTACACTATTTAGAAGCAAAAATAAAGAAAGGAATTTTCGTTGCTGTCCCAATCAAGACAAATTACGGTGTTTACGGCGCAATTTTTGGCTGGACAGATGATGTTACCCCGGTAGTTAACCATACTTTAAAATTGCTCGAAAACATTGCTTTTACTCTTGGATTGTTTTACGAAAATGATTATTTCAATTTAATAAACCGTGGCTCTTCTGAACAAGAAGCGGAGACGGAGAGAAACGAATTTGTTAAAAAAGTTGCGGAAGAATGGACACGTGCTTATGATTTTGGTATCCCGTTTTCTGTGTGTAAAATCGCAATTGATAATTATTTGATTGATTCCAATCTGCTTCAAGAATTTGAAATTAAAAGCAAAACAGTGGTATTGGAAAATTTAAAAAAATTGACCAAAGAATACGATTTCGTAAGTGTTTTGGAAGATAAGACAATTGGTGTTGTTTTCGTTGGAAGAACTGGAAAGGATGCCAAGTTGCTTATGGAAATGGTGCGAAAGTCGGTTGCTCAAACCAATTTGAAAATTAACAACGAAAATGTTTTCTTTACAATATCTTGTGGAATTGCACAATTTTCCAAGGATACAAACTTCTCTAAATTAATGGAAAATGTTGATAAGGCTTTGGAAATATCTTTCTCTCGAAAAAATACTGTAACACTTTATTGATAACGGTATGGAAGTATCGAAGATTGAGCAAAAGATTATCTCGATTTTAAGAGATAGTGGTCGTCCGATGCGTTTGCAAGAAATAAGTCGGCGAATAAATATTTTACCCAAGACCAAAGATTACAAGAATTTCTTGATAGCAATTGAAAATCTTACGCAAGCGAAAATCCTTGTGAAATCTGCACGTCGAAGATATCATCTTCAAGAGTATCTTCACGATACTTTGATTACTGGACTGTTGCGAATTGAGCACGGAAAAGGAATAGTTTTTTCACAAGAATTTAAAAAGCCAATTACGATTAAGCGTAAAAATTTGTTTACTGCTTTTGACGGCGACAAAGTGCTTGTGAAACTTCTTGGGGTCAAGAACAACGATAGGCAATATGGCGAAGTAATTGAAATTGTTGCACGTGCTGAACATAAGATAATCGGAACAATTGAGTACGACGCTGGTTTATATTTCCTTGTTCCCTCGGACGAAAAATATTACATCGATTTCGTTGTCCCCGAGCGAAAGTTGAAAAAAGCCACGCACGGCGACCGTGTGCTTGCTCGCCTTGTGGAATGGAACGACCCGAACAAAAGCCCAATCGCAGAAGTTGTTCAAATACTTGGGCGTGCGGGGGATATTGGTACTGAATCGGAAAGAATCATCTACGAGTTCAAATTGCCAAAAGAATTTCCAGAATCGGTTGAAAAGGAAGCGGGGCTGATTTCGGAGAAAATTCCACAAAGTGAAATCAAGCGTCGGCTGGATTTACGAAATAAATTGATTATAACAATCGACCCAATCGATGCAAAAGATTTCGACGATGCTGTTTCATTGGAACGGTTGCCAAACGGCAATTATCTCCTTGGTGTTCATATTGCGGACGTTAGTTACTACGTCAAGGAAAAGAGCGAAATCGATAGAGAAGCATTTCGACGGGGAACAAGTGTTTATCTTGTCGACCAAGTAATTCCTATGTTGCCAGAAAAATTATCGAACGACTTATGCTCGCTTCGACCCAATCGGGTGCGTCTTACCTATAGCGTTTTGATGGAGTTCAACGAAAAGTTGAATATAGTGAACTATACTATTGCTGAAAGCGTTATCAAAAGCAAGAAACGCTTGAACTACGACGAAGTGTATGAATTTTTGAAGTCCAAACGAGAGCCGAAAAACGAAATCGAGAAATTGCTTGTCGAGTTGAACGAATTCGCTCAAAAATTGAGGGAGAAACGGTTTTCGCAGGGTGGTATAAATTTCGAGACTGTTGAAGTTCGCTTTGTACTCGACGAGGATAAAAATCCCATCAGTGCTTATTTGAAGGAAAGCAACATTGCTACGCAATTAATTGAAGAATGTATGCTTGCGGCTAATAGAACCGTTGCGGAACATATTCAAAAATTGAAAATTAAGCACAAGTTGAAAATGGAGTTGCCGTTTATTTATCGAATTCACGAGGAGCCAGAACTTGAGAAAATCAAAGGAGTTGTGAATTTCTTCAAGATGTTGTCTATTAACGCAAAGAACTTAACCAGTGCCAAAGCAATAAACAATTTTTTGAAGCAATTTGAAGGGCGACCAGAAAAGCCAATAGTCCATCAACTTTTGATTCGGGCAATGCAAAAAGCAATTTACTCGCCCGATAACATTGGACACTACGGGCTAGGCTTTCGATATTATACTCATTTCACTTCGCCAATTCGTCGCTACCCCGATTTGGTTGTCCATCGCTTGCTAAAATTATATGCGAACGGAATTCCCAAGGACGAGGATTTGAGGCGATTGAGCAAAATTGTGGATATTGCCAGCGACCAAAGTTCCGAACGTGAGATTGTTGCAATGGAGGCTGAACGGGAAAGCGTCAAACTAATGCTGACAATTCTTGCAAGCGAAAACATTGGAAAAGACTTTACTGGAACAATTTCTGGGGTTACAAACTTTGGCTTGTTTGTCGTTTTGGATTCAATTTATACCGAAGGATTGATACCAATACGAGACCTACTCGACGATTACTACGTTTACGATGAGAAGAACATTCGTCTTATTGGAAAACGAAAGGGTAAAATCTATAAATTTGGCGACCGAGTTGCTACTCGAATCGTTGAAGTTGATGTCGAAAAACGAAAAGTCTGGTTAAAATTAGTCGAATACTTATCGTAACTTGACAATCGTTACGCCAGCCCCGCCTTCTTCAAGGGTCCCCTCTCGGAAGGATTCCACCTGGGGATGGGTCTTGAAAAATTCGTGCAAACTACTTTTCAATGCCCCAGTTCCTTTTCCGTGTATGATAGTAACTGTGTCGACATTGCTGAGAATTGCCTCGGAGATAAATTTGTCGACTTCGCGAATTGCCTCGTTTGCCCGAAAGCCGCGCAAGTCCAATCTTGTATTAGCAGAAAATTTTAAATAATCGGATGGAAGCGGTTTCTTTTCTTTTTCTTTGTGGCTTGTCTTACGCAATTTGTTCAATTTTGTCTTGAATTTCAAACCATTGAAATCGATCAAAGCCTCGTCTGTCTCTTCGTAAATTTTGATGATTTGGCCTAAATTTGTTGGGTCGTCGATATATACATAATCGCCTTCGAGGAGAACATCCATTGGTTTTTCAACTTGTTCCAGCGAGGAGAATATTCTTTTTGCTTCTTCTTCGATTTCCTTCTTCTTTTGTGTATACTCTTTTTTTATTGCTGAAATACTTTTTTGTTGTTCTCGAATTTCTTTGATGGTATTTTCGACAAGAGCATTTGCTTTTCGAATAATTTCATATGCTTCGATTTTTGCATTGTCGAGCAATTCCTTTCGTTTCGATTTAAGTTCATTTAGAAGATTTTGATACTCTTGGCGTAATTTTTGGTATTTCAATTTTTCGGCTTCAAGTTCCGCTTTGAATTTTTCGGCTTGAATTTTCAATTGATAAACAATTTTCAATTGCTCTTCGATTTCATTTTCAGTTCTGGAAAGGTAGGAACGAGCGCGGTCGATTATGTGCTTGGGTAATCCAAGCAAAGTTGCAAGTTCAAATGCATAACTGTTGCCTGGCACGCCTTGAAGGAATCTGTAAGTCGGCTTCAAATTTGTTTCGTCGAATTCGAGTGAATCGTTTTCGACTTCTTCGCGGGTAAGGGAAAATACTTTTAAATATGATTGATGTGTTGTAACTGCAAAGAATAAATTCATATTGATGAAACTATCGATTATCGAAGCAGCGAGAAGCGAGCCTTCGTGCGGGTCTGTTCCGGATACTATTTCATCTATTAGAACAAATGATTCTGAATCTGCAAATTCAAGGATGTTTTTGATTCGTAAGATTTGCGAACTAAAAGTACTCAGATCTTGTTCTACTGATTGTAAATCGCCGATGGATGTATAGATTTTGAAATATTTTGTTTTGCAGTAACCGTGTGTATAGAAACCCGATAGAGCCAGCGCAAGATTCAAGCCCATACTTTTCAAGGCGACGGTTTTACCGCCAGCATTTGGACCAGAAATTACGTGTCCACGCTTTCTTTCGGTGAAAGAAATGGTAAATGGAACAACGTTTTTATACCCACGTGTATGGACAAGAATTGGGTGGCGAAGTTCTTGCATAAAAATTTCTTTTTTGTTCCAGAATGTTGGCTTTTGGCAATTGAACTGTAAAGCATAGCGGGCTTTTGCAAGAAGCGAATCGAAATGAACCAGAATGTCGACAGAATGCAGCAAATCGGTGGATACGGAACCAATTTCTTCCGTAAGATTTTTTAGGATTCGGTAGATTTCGCGTCGTTCTTCATTTTCCAGAAGCGAAAGTTCGTTGTTCATTTCAATAACTTCTGCTGGCTCGATGAAGCAAGTTTGACCGCTTTGCGAAACTCCGTGAATTATGCCCGAAATTTTGTTTTTGTATTCGATTTTGATTGGAAGTACAAATCTGCCTTCGCGAATTGTAACGAATTCGTCTTGGACAAGTTCCTCTTGGGAAATGTTCTTCAAGATTTTGTCCAGCCTTCGTCGCAGTTTTGCCGATTTTTCAATGATTTCGTTTCGAATGCGAAGAAGTTCTTTGCTGGCTGTGTCGCGAACATTTCCCGTCTCGTCGATTGCTTCTCGAATATGCTTTTCAATGATTCGATTCTCATACAAAGGGGAGACCAACTCGGCAAGTTTTGGGAAATCTTCGCTTTTCGACAAGATGAAAGAACGAAGTGTGCGGGAAAGTTGGAGAAAACTTAAAACATCCAGAATTTCCCCAGTCGAAAGGACTGCGTTTTCGACTTTTGATTTGTATATGCGTGTGCGAATTTCCCCAAAATTTTCAAAAGGGATGTTTTCGTATCTATTTAAAAGATTTATGGTTTCGTCGACCAAATCGAGTTCCTTTGCCAATTCTTCAAGATTTTCCTTTGGTAAAGAGTTTAGGATTTGATTTTTCCCATACTCGGTAGTTGTAAATTTAGCGATTTTTTCGAGTACAGTGAAAAATTCCAATTGTTTTAGGGAATCGAGGAAAAGCGAATCTAATTGTTCCATAATTATTTGCTTGTTTGTGTTAAAAGTTCCCGTGCAATAGATTGGACCAAACTTCCGTCGGCTTTGCCTTTAAGGTCTTTCATTGCTCTTCCCATAACTTTTCCTAATTCGGATGGAGAAGAGGCATTCAATTCTTGAATGATTGAGGCTACAATTTTGCGTATTTCTTCTTCGGAAAGTTGTTCTGGGAGGAATTGCTTGATAATTTCAAGTTCTTTTCGTTCTTTTTCTGCGAGGTCTATCCTTCCGCCTTGCTCATACATTTCGATTGCTTCTTTACGCTTTTTTGCCAGAGAGTTAAGGATTTTTATTTCATCCTCTTCGTTCATTTCTCGCCCGATACCGCTTTTTTTAAATTCAAGGATTGAAGCACGAATCGAACGAAGGGCATCCATCCGAATTTGGTCGCCTTCTTTTATTGCTTTTTTCAATTCTTCGCCGACTTTCTGTTCCAAGTTCATTTTTTCACTTTCGATTTTATTGTAACTTGCAAAATTACGAGTAATTTACAAATTAATAGTTTGGTTCTTTGGGAAATGGGTAAATTTGTAGTTTATTTTATTGGAACTTATGCGACTTTGGTTAAGAAAATTTGCTTTGTTTCTACTTGCTCTATCATTACTCTTTCCAATTGATAGCGTTGGCACTTCCAGAACTTCAACAAAAGCGAAGACAAAATCAATAAAGAAAGAAACACAAAAAATATCGAATAAATCTTCGAAAAAAACAAGCAAAAGCAAGAAATCTCGTAAAAGAACTCGTGTATTTGTTAGAAAAGTTGCTCTCAATCAAGTTTCAATTTTGGAGACACGAGAGTTGGCAACTGGAGTTTTTTACAAGAAATACAAATTTGGGAAAGAACCACTTCGTATTCTTGTCCACGTCGTCGAAGTCGATATAGATTCGACACCATATGGGGTAAAAGTTCTAAAAGCGAAAAATTCGATTGACGGACTGGATTACCTGAAAAACATTTACGAGGATTACCAATTTGAATTGACAAGAATTTACGGCGGGGAGTTGCTTGCTTTGGCGAACGCAAACTTTTGGTCTGCTTTTATGAATTATCCAATTGGTATTCTCGTCTCGGAAGGAGAAGTAATATCGATGAGGAAGTATAAAGAGTGGAGCAGTATTTTCTTCGACGAATCGAATAGACCTTACATCGATAATTTCGAACTTTCTGGAGAATTGATTTTGCCGAACAATAAAATCCTTTCAATCGACAATGTCAATAGGCGACGAGAAAACGATTTTGTGGTTTTGTATAATAAATACATTGGCGATAGTATACCAAAAGTTCACATAGAGGACTTGGACAAACTTGTTCAAGAGACTATCTCTTCTATTATTAGTAATGTTGATGTTGTAGATTCCAACGAAGTGGAAATTGACACCAATGAAATTCGAAATCAAATCCTTAATGCCAGAAAGCAAGAATCGATAGAGTTTTCGACAAAGAAGTTAAGATTCCGTTACCTCGAACCGCCAGCAATAAATCAAAAGGTCAAGGTTGAATTTTTGGGTATGGACTCTGGCGTAGTTCATTTGCCACCGAATGGCTTTGTTCTTTCGATACCACAAGATTACACCAGGGACTTAAAGTTAAAAATTGGCGACCAATGTTACTTGCATTTTGCGACTGATAGACTACGTTACATTAAGTTTACCAACGCAGTTTCTGGAACACCGAGACTTGTCCGAAAAGGGATTGCCAAGCACGAAGCCTATCAAGAAGGCTCCCGTGGGTATCGTTTCATTGGGTCGCAATTGCCGAGAACAGCAATTGGAACAAATATGTCGAAAACACGGGTATACTTATTTGTTGTCGAGGCGAGCAGAACAAACAACAGTCTTGGGGCAAATCTTTCTCAATTATCATATATTGCAAAGAAAATCGGATGTTACGATGCTATGAATCTGGACGGCGGAGGTTCTTCGATTCTCTTCGTACAAGGGAAACGAGTCAATGGGGTCGAAGGAAGCAATGGTCGAAAAATTTCTGTTGCAATTGGAATTTCAACTAAATAGTTGGAGGTCTAAAAGTTTCTTATAATTTGTAACCTTTTTAATACTTAATTTGTCTATGATATTCAAGTAATTTAGCAAAAAGTGAAAAGTTTCGACGAAATAAGAAACGAGCAAGAACAGATAAAGCAAGCGACCGAAGAGTTTCGACTTGGAAGCGCCGAGGCTTTTCACATTCTTTATACGCATTATAGCCAAAGAGTGTATCGTTTCTGCTTGCGAATGTTGGGGAACAAGGATAAAGCCGAAGATGCGTTTCAGGAAATATTCATCAAGGTTTTTGAAAATGCAAAAATGTTCCGCTCTGACAACTTTGGGGCTTGGTTGTTTACGATTGCTCGACATATTTGCTTGAATATGATTCGCCTGGAAAAACCACACCAGGAAGTAGACGACAATTCGATTAAACTATCCTATGTCGAACGAGATGATATCGGTTTGAAGGATTTTGTACAAAGTGCTATAATGCATTTACCAGTTAGTTTGCGTGAAGCACTTTTGCTTCGCGAATACGAAGATTATCCTTACGAAGAGATTGCACAAA
This sequence comes from Candidatus Kapaibacterium sp., assembly GCA_013414795.1. Classification (GTDB taxonomy): domain Bacteria; phylum Bacteroidota; class Ignavibacteria; order Kapaibacteriales; family UBA2268; genus Naka2016. Next base: position 99,731 of record CP058732.1, on the reverse strand, counting down.
TACTTGGAATAAGCGTTTCATTGGCAAAAGTACGCGTCCATCGTGCCCGTTTGCTTTTGAAAAAGTTGTTGGAACCAATTGCAAAGGAATACTATGGGAATCGATAAGTTCATTAATGAATATTTGGATGGTAATCTTTCGCACGAAGAGGATAAACAATTTCGCGACTTAATCGAAAACGACCCTACTGCACGCGAGGAATTCGACTTGATGATGTCCATCTACTCAATACTTAAAGATGATGCTGAAAGTATCGCCGTACCAAAGAATCTTGAAGAGAAAGTCGAAGAAAGGATTTTGGCGAGTTACCTAAAAGTTGTTTCTATAAATTCCCAATCACGAACCCGAAGATTTGCCTATGCATTGGTTGCTTTTCTTATAATGTTCTACTTCGCTATTTATGAAATTAATGATAGCAAACTTGCCAACAACAATTCTTATTTCTTATCGGAAGTGTTGAAACAACAAGAAATTTTGCAAAACCAATTACAAGCATTTGAAAACATCGAGAAGGCATCGAGCACAAAAATTGCACAAATAAAATCGAAACCCAGCGATGTTGCGAGAAATGAAACCATTGAAAATTCAAATGCTAAACCTATGATTTCGCTTTCTTCCAGCCAGTTTGAACAAAAAGATAATCCTTTGATTTCGAATACAAGTATTGATAAAGCCAACTCGATTGTTTTCTACAGCAATGGCAAAAGTGAATTAGTTGAAAGAGTTTCATTTTCTACCAGAAGTTTGCTTTCTGGATATGTTTCAATGCCAGAAGTGAAATTTGCACACATTGGAAGAAACGGGAATGTACCAAATTTTTTGGATGATGTTCCTACAAAAGGAATTTCTTTGACCAGTTTTTCATCATTTCCATTGAAGAAATTCGGATTTGATGAAATCAAAGTGAATTCCTATTCGAGTTTCTCGCAAAGTGTTGGGTACAAAATAATGGATAACTTCCAATTTGGAATCGAATTTGGATATTTCGACTACGATTACCAACACACGACAAAGATACTTGTTCCCGCTTTGCAGAATGAAGCAACCAAGAGTAGGATATATGATAAGAATATAAAAGACAAAGGCTATGATGCTGTTGTTTTGACAAACAGCGAGGATAACCCATATCCAAGATATGTAGAAGTTTCGGTTCCAATACAACGAAAGAATCAATACTATTGGGGTAGCGTTTTTATGGCATACGAAGCACCTCTTGCAAAGTATCTTTCACTTGTGGGGAAATTGAACATTGGTGCAACGAACGATGGCTTCCTCGCTGGTTTGGCTGTCTATACAAAGATTGAACCAGCCTACGGAATAACATTGAATTTTGGTTTGGATAACAAATCCTATTGGGGTAGTTTACCAAAGGATAGAAATACATTAAAAAGTATTTTTGGTTTAATTTATGGTGTGAGTATAAACTTTGATTTGAGCGGTAATAATTAAATAATAGTTTGTAGTTTTAAAAAAATAAGTTAATTTTGCTTGATTGTGTGTAAAATTATTGACATTTTTTGGAGGTATTTATGAAAAGAAACATTTACACTTTGGTATTCTTGTTTCTTGCAATTGCAAGTTTCAATCTTCTCGCTCTTGAACAAGTTAGTAATACGAAACTTTTTGGAAAAAGTTTCAGAGGGAAGGAAGTTGCTCCTAACCCAGCGTTGAATTTCGATAAGTTACTAAACGATAAACCCCAAGCCGTAATTTTCCAAATTTTAGACTCGCTTGCAAATGCTTATTCATATTTTTCTGAATCCCAGCAACCTTTTGTATATATACCCGAGATTGGACAATTAATAACAATTAAACGAGGGTATTGGGATATAGACAGATATCCCGAATATACTGGGGACAACACCAAAAATAATCTTTTCATAAGGTATTCAACAGACTGGGGAATGAGTTGGTCCGACCCTATGCTTGTTTACAAAGTGGAATCCGGAAGCCAATATTTTAATTGGTACGCTCGCTATCCAAGTGTCTATGCTTTTAATTATGAGGGCGACATTGCCTACGTTTACACAGCACCTTGCACTAATGGCTCGGGTTGGATTGGTTTTGTAAATGGATTGTATTATCAAGGAAGTTATTTTCCTTCATTTTCTAAATCTTTTACCTGGAAAGATGGAAATAGATACAATTGGGGTGGAACCGATAGCCGTATCGTTGGAGGTATGGATAACGACCAACCATATGCTATGGCAGTTGGAACAATAATGATTGAAGGCGGGCTACCACTTACTTTAACAAGTCATCTTGGTTATCGAAGAACAAACGATTTTGACAAATGGACAGAAGTAATACCACCGCAATGGGAAGCCAGCAAGTTTAAAGTTCCAGTTTCGACAGATGATAGTGCCCGCACATCATTAATTGCTGGATTTAAGTTTGCAAAAGATGGCAATTTGTATATGGCAGCCTACGCAAACTTTGAAAGTTCCCCACTTAATAGATTTTTCTTCGGCGTTTCCAAATCCGAAGATTTAGGTAAAACTTGGACTGATTTCGACATTGCCCCACCAGAATTGTTCGATTCCTATTTACAACAATACGGTTTGAGCACATCGCTGGTCAGTTGGGCTTTACCACAATTTGTTCCGCTTGGCGACGATAATTATAGTTTCCTTGTAAATATCAATGAGGATACTACGCAAACTTTCAGGCTTTACGAAGAAGCATTGCACCAACTTGTTGAAGTCTACAAACAAAATGGGATCTGGGGAGTAAGAAAAGTCGCAGATTTGAGTGGTTATGTTTTAGCATATGTTGCACCGACAAGTACCAATCAACTTGGTGAAGAATCACAACTTGTAGCCACAGTTGACGGCAATTATTTGTTAGCTAAGTGGGTCGATTTTGTCGATGTTGTTGTTAACGATACAACTTATAGAAGAGCAACAAATGATATTTTTGTTGCTGCCAGAAACATAAATTCCAATGAATGGAGTCAAGCAAAAAACATAACCGAAAGTTTCGACTACGATAGAATAACTTGGGTTCCAGATAAAATTCCTAATGATTTGAAGAACATTCCATTGTTGAAACTAATTTCAATACCAATTGAAGGGGAGTCCGATGTAGATGCAAGAATTCGCCAAAGAATGCTCGATACTGTTCCACAATATGTAATGCTTGGTTTCTTTGATGCTGATGACATAATTACACTCAAAGTGCCAGAGCAAAGCGCTCCTATTTCAGAAATTAGTAATATCAAAGTGTATCCAAATCCAGCAAGTGATGTTGGGTACGTCGAATTCACAACTGATACTCAGATTCCCTTAACGATAAGCCTTTATGATATATATGGACGAAAGGTAGGCGATTTGTTCAAAGGTAATACATTCACCGGAGTGCAAGGGATTTCGTTCAAAACAAGCGGTCTTGCCTCTGGAGTCTATAATGTAGTAATTGAAGTCAATGGGCAAAAAATTTCGAAAGCAATTAACATTGTGAATTAAAAAAAGAAGGGGTAGTTATGAAAAAGATAGTTTCGTACTTACTATTTATGGTTTTCATTTTGCTTCCTTTTTCATTGGAAGCAAGTAATTATGGTACCCTAAAGGGTAAAGTTGTCGACCAGGACGGTAACCCGGTGGTTGGCGCCTCTGTTAGGATTTTGGGAACTCGTCTTGGCGGCATTGTTAAAGCCGACGGTCGGTTTATTATCGTGAGCATTCCTGCTGGAACTTACACAGTGAAGATTACCGCTGTTGGCTATTCTCCCTACGAGGCTTCGGTAAGAATTTCAGCCGACGACGAAACCGAAATCAGTGTCGTATTGAAAGAAGAAGGTAAAGTTACCGAAGAAGTGGTGGTCGTTGCGGAAAAACTTGTTTCGCACAAGGATATCGGAGTAAAAAGGCAATTCGAGAACCAACAGTTAACATCAATTGCACGCGAAGGTTTGCAAGCAATCATCGGGCTTAGCGCGGGCGTGTTCAATGCCGGGGGTGGATGGATTATTCGCGGTAGCCGAACGAACGAAAGCCAGATTCGTGTCGATGGTATCGACATTAGCGACAAGTTTACTGGTGGGTTTGGTATTGTTGGTGCAAGTTACTATCCAATGGTTAGTGCATTTGCAACCGAAGAAGTGCAAGTTCTTACTGGTGGATTTTCTGCCGAATATGGTAATGTTTTGGGTGGATTTGTTAACACAACCTTGAAAACTGGGCGAACTGACCGCTACGAAGGCTATATTCGTTGGCGTACCGATGTACCGGCTCTATTTGGTCGACAACCCCACGATTTGAAACTTATCCGCGAGGGCGACCGCTACAAAGCAATCGATTGGGGCGAAGGACGTAAACTCCAAGGCACGAAGGAGCACACATTTGAATTCGGTATTGGTGGACCGATTCCATTGTGGAACAAAGCAACATTCTTCCTTGCTGGAAATTATTTCTATGAAAAATTTAGAAGTGCAAGTTACGATATTTACGATCCTGTCCACGTTAATAATCTTGGAGTAATCGAACAGAATAATTTAGGACAAATTCCAAATAATCAATCCTGGAAGAAAAGTATTCAGGCAAAATTAAAATTCCCAATTACACAAGATATTGATTTAATTTTATTTTACAATTTTGGGTTAACAAATTTAGAAACACTTGACTGGAGTTGGTTATATGCAATTGAACCGGGAGCAATTCCTGGATTGCCATCTTATGGTGTTGAAGAAAGGAGGGCAAAATCGCCCGTATATAATCAATTTGCAAAAAGTGGTTATGTCCAAATTCAACATCGATTAGCCTCGAACAGTTACTATGAAATAAAAATTTCAAATACCTCGAACAATAGTGATGCGTCCCGAAGAAAAACCTTCGACGATCCGGGCTTCTTCACTGGTTTCGACGTTTGGTATCCACAAGACAACTACGCTGTTTCAATTGGCAAATTGGAACCTGGCATGAAGGACAAAATTTTAGATCAATATACACAAGTTACTCAAATTAAAAACTCGAAGGACGGATTTATTAAAATGGATATGCCTATTGTTAACCCATTAACTGGTTACATTGAGGGCAGTTCGAGTACTCAACAATCCCAAAATGCTTATGGTCTGACAGGAGTCTTCGATTTGCATGGGAACGAGCGAACCTTCGAGTTCCGTCGCAGTAATTATTGGCAGGTAGATGGAAATTATACACTGGCTGTGGAGGGCGAATTTAGCCATATGTTCAAAACTGGTTTCGAAGTCCAATTCTATGAACTTCGAAGACATATGAATAGTTTGCCCTGGGATGCTAATCCATTCTTTGATGTTTACACAGACGAATGGGGAGGTAACCTTTATGCAGACAACAAATCTGTCTATGACAAAACAAGCAAGCCATATAAACCAGTTACAGGTGGATTTTATATTCAGGACCAAATCACATACAAGGGTTTGATAATTACCCCGGGCTTGCGTTTTGATTTCTATATACCAAATTCGGATTACCGCACAGTTGTGGAATATTTTGTACCAATCACATCGGATACGGGCTTTGCAAAAGCGACCATCAAGACCCAATTAAGTCCAAGAATTAATGTAACCTATCCGATTACCGACCGTTCCAATATATCTATTTCCTATGGTGTTTTGTTCCAAATGCCACCAATGCAATATTTGTATGATGCTTTTGCAGTTGACCAATTGCGAGGCAACTCGATACTTGGTAATCCAAATATGAAACCACAAAAATCAAATATGTATCAAGTTACTTATAATAACCAATTAACGGACGACTTTGCCCTCGACATAGCTGCTTATTACAAAGACAATTACAATCAAGTTGGGCTTGTTTACGTTGCTGCGGTTCCAACTCCATACTATATGTACACTGTTTCCGAATACGGTAGTGCTCGTGGGCTTGAATTTACGCTTCGAAAACGACCAACAAACCACATTCAACTGAACTTAAATTATAACCTGTCTTATGCAACAACGACTGGTTCTTCGCCCGGTTCGAACTATCTTGTTGCAGTCGACCCATACACCGGTAAACAAGCGTTTCCATTAGCAGAGTTTCCGTTCTCTGCGGATAGAACACATCGAATAAATGCCATTATCGATTTTATTTGGGGCTACAAGCAGGGTCCATCGATTGCTGGTATTTATCCTTTAGAAAATGTAGTAATAAACCTGACTGGATTTTTCCAAACTGGTACTCCATACACAAGATTGGACCGTGCGGGGAATGCTATTGGGGAATTTAATGCTGAACGACAGCCTTCCATCTGGAATGTCAATATGCGTTTGCAAAAAGGTTTCTTGCTGCGGGATTGGTTCGGAGAGCAAGCCGGAAATGCTCGCTTAGAATTCTTTGTTGATGTTAATAACCTGTTCAATCTGACAAGCGTCGCTGGTGTCTTTGCTCGTACAGGCGACCCAATCGACGATGGTGTGAATTTCTATCGACCAGAGACAGACTTTAGCGCCGTGCCTTTCTATCGCGAAGCCGACTATGCTCGCGCAGAGTCTTTCTCGACCGACCAATACACAATCTATGGTGATAGATTTTATAATATTAACTCCGATTTCGATCGTAATGGAATTGTTACCCGAACCGAAAAGTTTATGGCGTTTACAAAGTACCTTGAAGATGTTCGTCGATTCCGCGGCAATTTCCTTGCACCGAGAACTGTATACGCAGGTATTATGTTTAGATTCTAACTATGAAATGTATATTAAAAAAGGGTGAATAAATGAAAAGAACTGGAAGATTTATCTTACTAATTGCATTGATGGTCTTTCCTGCTATTATTCTTGCTCTTCCGAAGGATTACGACAAGGATAAGAAAGGCGGGGACGAACCGCAAAGGACGTATAATCAGCTTTTCGATTTGCAACAGAACACTGTTAGCAACATCCAATTCTATACTACCAACTATGGTATTTTTGGCCTTAACGTTGCCCAGAACCGTGGTGGTGGATACTGGCCTCGTGGTTCCAACAATCAATATATTTTTGGTGGTGGACTTTGGGTTGGTGCTGTGAAACGAAGACCCGACACAAATGCTTTGAAAAAATATGTCGAAGTTACTTATAATCCTAATAATGGTCGTTCCTGGATGGTACCTGGTAGAATTACCGACGGCGACAGCAAAGATGTTTCCGATATCAAAAAATACCGAACTTACTTTTCAACTGATTTCCGAAAGGGCGATGGTACTCCATTGAACCCAGATGACGGACCTAACTGGCCAATCTGGGATACATCCCCAACCGACACTTTGAAGTATAATCGATATTATGGGTATTATGTTGATGATGTTAATCAAAGGAACACAACTAACTTCCCAAAAGGACCAGCATTTATCTCTGGGGAAGATATCTTTTGTACATACAAAGATACTGATTTAAACGAGTTCGACGGTGGATCTGGTTTACGAAAGAGCCAGGGTTATCCACTCCGTTTACAATTCGAGCAAATGATATACTCTTGGGGCTTTGGCGACTATAAGGACTTTATCTTTATTAAATACGAAGTTATTAATTTCAGCAAGGATACATTAAGGGAAATGTGGCTTGGCTCTGTGATGGATATTGACATTGCTCGTGCACCAAATCTGACGAATGGTGCCCGGAACGACAGAGCCCGCTTTTACAATGAGGATACTACTTTGAATCTTGGGGTTCAATGGACAAATATCGACCAAGGTGAAAAAGGTTATGGTTTTGGTTATCTTGGCTTCGACTTTCTTGAAAGCCCAGCTGTTGTTAAATCTGACAGAAGCGAGGTTACATTTGAACTTCAAGGCAACGACACTTTGTTCCGAGTTGTTGAATATATGTGCTATGATAAGCAAATTATAAAAGTTGAAATTAGGGATACATCGGGTAATATAATTGGTTACAAAGATACTATTATTTGCCAGAACGAATCTGTTGTTAAAAGATGGACCTCCTTGCACAAACAAACTGATACTGGGATTGTCGAAATTAACAATATTGAATACGATATTACTGGTTTTATACGCAAAGATAGGCGAGTTTTCGAAACTAGTGAACAATTAGGTTTGAAGACATTCAGAAATTGGCATATTGACGACGACAAAAACGACGACGATGAAAGATACAACTTTATGGCTTCTTCTATTCGCGATGGAGATTTTGGTCCTGGCGACCGTCGTTTGATGATGGCAACTGGTCCGTTCAATATGCTACCAGGAGATACAGCACGATTGGTTGTGGCTTTGATTTGTGCTCCAACAGCAGTTCGCGAAGATGCGGACGGTTCCACCGAAGATCTTGCTGAACTTGTCCGTAAAGATAAATTTGCCCAACAAGTTTACGACGACAACTTCCGAGCACCTTCTCCACCCGAGCGAGCGAATTTTGTCAGTTGGACGCCTCTCAACAATGGATTTATTATTAAATGGGACAGTACAGCGGAAATCTCCAAAGACTTCTACGAAAAGGGAATGGACTTTTTGGGCTATCGTCTCTACCGTGCTCGAAGAACAGACCTCGACACATTTGATGTAGACAATATTTCCCCAAGTTTTCAATATCCATCAGGGAAAGGTCCATTTGGTTGGAAGCAAATTGCTCAATGGGAATTGCCAACTCCTTTCTATAAATCTGTTTATCGCGCTGGAAACAGCAATTCAACAACTATGCCATTCATTGACTCTTTGCGTATTGTTGGTCCATACATCGAAAACCGTGGTGGGGAAATTGTTATTGATTCCTTCGCAATCAGAGTACTCCGAGTTGGACGTGGAATTAAGTTGAATCCAAGCAATAGGTGGGTTATTCAAAATATTACCAGCACAAGTGGTAATATTTTCCCAGTTATCTGTGGTGTCGATACAGCCTACCTCTCCAAGCCTTGGGGACCATTCTGGTATTCCAAAATCAATATGGCAGCCCGCGAACTTCCAATTTATTACGACCCATACAATTATCTTACTCCACGAAGACATTATCTACTCGATAGCGTAATGCTTGGCGTTGTCAAATTGAATCGATTATTCTTGCCTTACAATCCATTGCTTTGGCGAAAGGAAACTATTAACATCAACCCAAGCGATACCGTTGGTTTACCAGATAGGACTGGACCGAACTTAGATACAATATATTTAAAGAAGTCCTATCGCAGAGCCGTTGTCGATGGCAAGAATGTATTGCTGATTGACCGTATGGTGCCATTGAATATCAATATGGTTCTGCGCGATTCTGTGCATATTGCCCAGGCGTTAGATTCTATTTACAGTTACATTCAGCGGGGTTTGGCAAAGGTTGAGTTCCCGGAATTTGAACAATCGGACGAAGTACTAAATAAGGTCGTAGTTCCATATATGGACAGCATTACCAATCATAGAACATTTATCGATTTTGGTGATGACAACAAAGATATGGTTGTAACTTACAATGACAATCCAACAAAAACAGAAAAGATTATTAACAATATTGACTACTACTACAAACTACTTTCATACGACGAAGGCGACTACGTCCAGCAAACACCACAAAAGCTCAACGATGCCTCGCTTGGTTTGCCAAATATGATTAATGTGTTCGCTCGTTCGGCACCAGTTGGCAAACCAATCGACTTTACTGTTACGTATGTCGATAGTGCTCGTATCGGTGGTTTGTACAATTTCAAACTCTTTGCTGTTGACTACGACCGAGCAGTTCAATTGTTTGCCGGACACGAACTTGAATTGGAATTCAACCCTTATTGGGAACTTGAGCAAATCACTCTTCCTGGAAGAAGCACTCCGCTTCGCTTTGGTATGTACTGGCGAAGAATGACTTTGAAAGATTTGACTACCAATACGCTTTTGTTCAATGGTTTAACTTTGCTCGAAGAATCACCCGGATCTTTGCGATACACTGGCTCGCCCACCGAGAATGCTGCCTCCTATATCTTTAGCGATACAGTAATCGTCGACCCAATAACTGGTAAACGTAATGGGTTTGGAACACCATTTAATAACGAGGTTATCACTAGATCTGGGAAAATAACAACTGGAGACTTTACCATTCCTGGTTATTATTATAGTTACGGCTTTATGCCAAACTATCCGACGCCTGGTCCTGCTTTTGGTGTGCTTGGCTTTAGTTTCGATTATACGATACAACAATATGGTGGAATTCTCCGACCAGACTCTTCTTCGATTAGAATGGAACCAGATAAAACTCCAATCAATATAATTACTGATGTATCAAAGATTTACACAACCCAGCAAGTAGATTTTATGACTTTGCGTCAAGAATTTCTTGGTTACACCGCCGATAGAATGCCGGTTTACCAAGGTTATGGTCAACCAATTTACGGTAGTTTCAACAATGGTCCTGGCGATTTTGAAGTTACATTTATGCCAGGTGGCGAGGAAACAATGGAACTTGTCTGGGGTCCTCAAAACAACAGACAAAAGAAAACATTCCGCGTTAAATATTTGACTCTTAAAGTACGTAACTTATTGACTTTCAAGAGGCCCTCCGAAAATGGAAAGGACTCTGTGGTAGTTTCCTATCCACTTGAACTCGAGCATATGGCAATTGACACAATTCCAGGAGTAAATCAATATCCTATTCCAACTAATCTTGGTTCGCGTTGCAATGAGTTTATCAATAAATTCAATTTAAGTGCCTATGGATGGGTGAACGGAAGAAGAAACAACTCTGCAATTAGAATGCGTGAGCAGCAAGCCAACCCATCTTGGAATACTGGAACGACGTCGGTCAATACTTATATCGGAACGCAAGGTCGGTACTATCTTTCTGCTGTAAGCGAAGACGGAAAGGACACTGTTGACTTTACGCATGTTTTGATTATTGGTGGTTGCCAATTTGCCCTCGATTATGCGAACAAAGGTCGAAGATTTGGTAATGCCGAATGGGAATATATTCCAACGAATGAGTATCAATATGGCCAAGACTTCAAAGAAGGCGATAAGATTATGTTGAAGATTCGCGGTGGTGCCTTTGGTTTACCATTGCCAGGCGCCAAAGTTCGTTTCCGAATTTCCGACTTCAAGCCCGAAAACGATAACTATACAGACGAAATGCTGGAGAAATTCAAAGTTGTGCCAAATCCATACTATATTTCGCACCAAGGGCAGAAAACACCGTACGATGCAAAAATTTACTTCACGAAGTTACCGCCTCGTTGCACAATCGAAATTTACACAATTGCTGGCGACCTTGTCCGTACGATTGAACACGACGAAACAAGTGCCGATGGTCCAGACAAGAACTCTGTCGAAGTTTGGGACTTGCTCTCCAAGAATGGTTTGCGAGTAACAAGCCAAACTTTTGTCGCTGTGTTGAAAACACCAAACGGGGCGCAAGCAGTTCAAAAATTCTCGGTCGTTGTTGGTGGATTTAGATTAATTCAATCTGGACAATAAACTTGTAGGGTTCCCCGAAAAGGGGAACCCCAAATTTAAATTGAAAACAATTGGAGTATGATATGAAAAAGGTAATATTTACAGCGGTTTTGATAGGACTTTTGGGATATTTTGAAGCATTTTCAATTGGCGGAGCAATTTCTGGTTCGACTACTGGCGAAACATTTGTTAAAGTCGGGGCTGCTGGCTCGCAATTTTTGAAAATACCCATTGGCGCCCGAGGGAATGGGCTTGCTGGTGCATATTCTTCCTTGTGTAATGATTTGACTTCTATTTACTGGAATCCCGCTGGCTTGGCTGATGTGAAAAACATTGCTGCAGATTTCTCCTATACTCAATGGTTTGCTGGGTTCAAGCATAGTTTTGGTGCTTTTGCTCTACCGATTGGACGAAACTTTACATCTGCAATCTCCCTCGTTTCCCTTAACAGTGGAAATATCGAAATTACAACACTTGAGAAACCCAATGGAACTGGTTTAAGTTACCAAGTCAACGATGTTGCAATTGCTTTTACTTTCGCTGGATATTTAACAGACCAATTCTCTTTTGGGTTAACCGCTAAATACGTCAGTAACGCAATTTCGAACTTGTCGAGTCGGGGAATTGCCTTCGACGTTGGAACTATGTATGAAACTGGAATTCGCGGGATTCGGCTTGGATTTTCAATACACAACCTTGGCGTGAAGCAAGCCTACAGTGGTCAAGATTTGAATTCTTCCAAGAAATTGTACGAAGCATTGAACGCTGCTCCGCTTGATATCGCTTACATCGCAAGCAGTTATTCGCTTCCACTTATTTTCCGCGCTGGTATTTCGACAGAAGTTTGGAAAGTCGAGGACCATCGTGTTGTCGCCGCCGCTGATTTCGTTACTCTTTCCGATTCCCCCGAAAATTACTCGCTTGGTGCTGAGTATGTGTTCAAGGACTTCCTTGCATTGCGAGCGGGTTATAAGTTCGGAACGGACATTTTTGGACTTTCTGGTGGTGTGGGCTTGAAATATTTCGCTGGCGGTTTCGAAGGCGAGTTCGACTATTCAATTACACCAACTAAAAACGTTGGTCTTGTGAACCGCCTTAGTATCAAGGTTGCTGTTAAGTAAAGCTTTTCATAAAAAGTTAATTAAATCGTAAGGGGCTTTTGCCCCTTTTTTTATCCTAAATTATTAGATTTGTTTTTATGAAATTCATTAATTACAAAAGAAGAAGAATTGAAATAATTTCCTTCGCCAGGGAAATTGCTTTGTTTTTCTCATTTTTCATCGTTTTTTCTCCTTTTGATATTTTGGGGAAAAATTTACCAGTTTTCATTGATTATTGCGTGTTCCGAAGAAATGAACAAGAGAACCTTATCGAAGTTTACTATGGTTTTATTGATAATCAATTGCAATTTTACAATCGTGGAGGCAAGTATTCCACTGAATTGAACCTTGAACTTCGCTTCTTTGCAAAAGATTCTTTGCTCGATACTTACGAATGGTCTGTTTACCACGAACGCCAGACGCTGGACACTTCGAAAGACCAACAGAATTTGCTGGTCGGACAAAAGAATTTTTCTATCAAAAGCGGTGTCCCAACCAAATTTGAATTCTATTGCTTCGATGCTGTGGACTCTTCGTTCCGTTTCCGCAAAACTTTTGATGTAGAGAATCCAGATTTTTCAAAGTCCAGATGCACTATTTCCGACATACAAATTGCTCAATTCATTGAACGCTCGGATACAGCCTCGTTTCTTTGGCAACAAGAGTTTCTCAAAGGCAAATTTTATGTCATTCCCAATCCCACGCTTGAAGTGATTGGCTCTGGCGATGTTGGACTTCCTTTGTATACATATTTTGAGTATTACCTTTCCCAAGATTTGATTGGCAAAGAAATTAAAATTGAATATCGAATCTTCAATACATTGCAGGAAGAAGTCTTTTATTCATTCCGAAAGGTAAAAGTTTCTTCGACTGCACAATTTGATATAAATGGTTTTGCACTCGACGCTTTGCATTCTGCATCCTATGTTTTTGAAACAAGAATTGTTGGATCGAACGGCGAACTCCTTGCTCAATCGAGGAAGAAGAAGTTCTATCTTTTCAATTCTGCTCTTCCACCCGAACCAATAAAGAAATACACTGAATCTGAACTTTTTGAAAAGAGTGTATTTTCTTCGATGAACGATTCAACACTTACAGTAGAATTCGAAAAGGCAAAATACATTGCCAATGATTACGAAAAGGAATTGTTTAAAAGTTTGACAACGACAGAGGCAAAGCGACGATTTCTTTTCCAATTTTGGAGGAGGCGAAATCCCGATACTACGCTAATTTATAACAAAGCATACGACGATTTCCAACAAAAGATAAATTACGCAAACCGATTCTTCTCTGTTGGTGGTAATTTGGAAGGTTGGAAAACAGATAGGGGACGCGTTTTGATTCAATATGGTGAACCGACTACTCGGGAATATCATCCACGCGAGCCAAACAAAAGAAGTTACGAGATTTGGTTTTATAGCGAACTTCAAGGCGGGGCTTTCTTCTATTTTGTAGATTTGTTTGGGAACGGAAATTACGTCCTTGTCCATTCCACAGCAATTAATGAGATTTACAATGAGAATTGGTATAGCGATTTTGTCACGGGAACAAACACCGAACGCATCCAGAAAATGTTTCTGATACGATGAGAAAAGTTAGATTTTACCTCGAAACGCTTATTGTTCTTTCCATTGCCAGGTTTTCAAGTTTGTTGTCTCCACGACTTAGGTTGTGTTTTGGAAAATTCCTGGGCAAGATACTTTATTGCATCCAGCCGAGGAGAGTTAAAATTGCTCGGGAGAATTTGCGAAATGCTTTCCCAGAAAAGGATTTCCAATGGGTAAAGCAAACCGCCAGAAGAACATTCGATAATATGGGTATTGTCTTTGCCGAGTTTCTTGCACTTGCCTGGATTGATGATGACGCTGTAAAAGATTATGTCCGCTTCGAAAATGTTGAACTTATTCGCCAGAAGTTCAACCAGGGGCGTGGCGTTTTGTTGCTTTCGGGACATTATGGTAATTGGGAATTTCTTGCTTATTCTGTCAAAGTGTATCTGGACTTGCCAGTTTTGGTGATTGTCAAGCCATTGTCAAATTATGTTTTGGACAAAGTCATTAACAGAATTCGGACCCGAAGGGGGAACGAGGTCGTTTCGATGTACGAATCTGCATTGAAAGTGGTTCGGACTTTATCGAAAGGAGGAATTGTGGCTTTGCTTGCCGACCAAAGTGCAACCAAAGACAAGGACATTTACATTGATTTTTTCGGACGCAAAACAGCCACTTTCGATTCGCCCGCCCATTTTGCCCTTAAATACAATGTGCCTATAATTCTTGGTTTTGCGAAACGCGAGGACTATTATTATAAAGTTCGACTTGTTGAAATCGACCACAGCGATTTGCATTTTGATAAAGAGGGTATTTTTACATTGACAAAAAGATATATAAATATACTCGAAGAGGCTATTCGACAGCAGCCAGAACTTTGGTTGTGGACACATCGACGATGGAAGCATCAGCCACCGATGTAACTTGTAAAATTTACCTTAACCACACACAATAAATCGAAAAAACTTATTAGATAACTACTTGCAGAAGAGGATGGGACCAAAAAGGAAAATTTGTTAGTCTTTTTCTCATTCTTTATTCTTAATTTTGTAAAATTTTTTTTGAAAATAGAGGAAAAAATGTTTGAGAACGAAAAGATTATTGGCGAGGCTTTGACATATGACGATGTATTGATTGTACCAAGATACTCCGAGGTCCTTCCCCGCGAAACTGATTTGCGAACAAGGCTGACACAGACCATCTGGTTGAACATACCAATTATTAGCGCAGCAATGGATACTGTTACCGAAGCACCGATGGCTATTGCTATTGCTCGGGAAGGGGGACTTGGAGTAATTCATAAAAATATGTCTATTGAAATGCAAGTCGACCAGGTCGACCGAGTCAAACGCTCCGAAAGTGGAATGATAATGAACCCAATAACGCTCGGACCAAACAACACTATTCGGGATGCATTGGAACTTATGGCTAAATTTCACATTTCGGGTATACCAATTGTCGATGGGAACAAGAAACTTATTGGAATTGTTACAAACCGAGATTTAAGATTCAATCCTGCTTTGGATACTCCAATCGAAGATGTGATGACCAAAGAAAATTTAATAACAGTACCCGAAGGGACAACGCTCGAACAAGCGGAGCGTATCCTTCAAGAAAACAGAATCGAAAAATTGCCAGTCGTCGACAAGAATTTCATTCTTAAAGGCTTAATTACGGTTAAAGATATTCAGAAGAAGAAGATGCATCCAAATGCCTGCAAGGACGAAATGGGGCGTTTGCGTGTCGGTGCTGCTGTCGGGGTTTCGTCCGATACATTAGACAGAGTTGCAGAACTGAAGAAAGTCGGTGTCGACGCAATTTTTATCGATACTGCCCACGCACACTCTCGTGGTGTAATCGAAATGATAAAGAAAGTGAAAGCCAAGTTTCCCGAGATACAATTGATTGCTGGAAATATTGCAACAAGCGAGGCGGCAGAAGCTCTTGTCCGGACTGGTGTCGATGGAATCAAAGTTGGAATCGGTCCCGGTTCGATCTGTACAACGCGGGTAATTGCTGGGATTGGAGTTCCACAACTTACTGCAATATTTAATGTAGTTAAAGTTACAGAGAAGGCTGGAATACCAATTATAGCCGATGGAGGAATCAAACAAACCGGCGATATTGCAAAGGCAATAGCAGCGGGTGCCGATTCTGTGATGATTGGAAATCTTTTGGCTGGACACGAAGAAAGTCCCGGAGACAAAATTCTCTACGAAGGTAGGGCTTATAAGATATATCGCGGTATGGGTTCTATCGAAGCGATGAAGAAAGGTTCTGCCGACCGTTATTTCCAGGATGTAGAAGACGAAATCACAAAACTTGTGCCCGAAGGAATTGAAGGAAGAGTTCCCTACAAAGGGAATGTTGCCGACACAATATTCCAACTTGTGGGTGGACTTCGCTCTGCTCTTGGATATTGTGGTTGCCGAAACCTTGAGGAATTGAAAAAGTATGCAAAATTTGTGAAAATCACAGATGCTGGTTTACGAGAATCACATCCACACGATGTTAGTATAACAAAGGAATCACCTAACTATTTTGTTAAATAATCTATTGGAATACTTATGGCTAAAAAATCTACCGATAAGAATGTAACAAAAGAAGCTCCGAGATATCCAGAAAAAATCGACCAGCGTTTACAGCAAATTCGTTTCAGAATAGAAGAAGAGAAAGCCGAAGGCTTATTCATTAACTTTTTACCAAACATTCGATACCTTACCAATTTTTCTGGTTCCGCCGCCTCGTTGTTTATTTTAAAAGATGAAATTTGGTTTTTCACCGACGACCGTTACGAAGAGCAAATCCAAACCGAACTATATCCCTTGCCAAATTTAAAAACCTTTATTACTCGCGACGTTTGGGGCTATTGTACAAAAAAGAAAATGTTTAAAAATATTTCTTCCTTGGTTTTCGAATCCGAAAGGTTGAGTTACCAAGATGTTATTAACATTCGTAACATTATTAGGCCAGTAAAGTTCAAGCCGGCGATTGCTATTGTTGAACCATTTATGATGCCAAAAGCCCCAGAGGAACTCGAAAGCATACGCAAAGCCTGCGAAATGAGCGAAAAGGTCTTCGAAGAAGTTTTGAAAGTCTTCAAGGTTGGAATGACGGAAAAAGAACTTGCCGCAGAGATTGTCTATCGAGCGCGTCTTTTGGGTTCTGAAGGAGAGCCATTTCCAACTATTGTTGTTAGCGGAAAACGAAGTTCTTTGGTGCACGGAAGTCCCTCGGATAAGCCAATTAAATCGGGAGAAGTGGTTACAGTTGACTTTGGTTGCATAGTTAACGGCTTTTGCAGTGATGTAACGCGTGTTTTCGCTGTCGGAAAATCGACAAAAGAACAACGAGCAATTTACGATTTGTTGTTAAAAGCCAAGGACAGTGCAATCGAAAAAATAAGACCATTTGTTAATGGCAAGTTAATTGACAATATTGCCCGTTCTATGATTGAAAAAGCGGGCTATGGCCAATATTTTCAACACTCGCTTGGTCACGGCTTGGGGATATCTCCACACGAAC
Organism: Candidatus Kapaibacterium sp.; assembly: GCA_013414795.1. GTDB lineage: Bacteria > Bacteroidota > Ignavibacteria > Kapaibacteriales > UBA2268 > Naka2016. The sequence continues at coordinate 82,225 of CP058732.1, read as the reverse complement.
CACCTCTAATTACTTTTCGCAAGGACGACGAATTCATTCCAGAAAGCAGTGTATTAGCAATCGAGCCTGGGGTTTATATACCCGATAAATATGGACTTCGTGTTGAAGACGATGTTTATGTAAACCGCGATGGTGCTAAATATTTAACAAAAGCCCCGTCAGAACTTATTGTTGTATAAATATTTACAAAGAAGAAGACGGAAGTATGGACAGACGCAATGTTCTGGTGATTTCCTATTATTTCCCGCCAATGGGTCTTAGTGGTGTTCAAAGAACTTTGAAATTCGTAAAATACCTTCCAGAATTTGGTTGGAATCCAATAGTGTTGACTACCCATCCAAAATCTTATTACGCATTCGATAAAGATTTGCAACAAGAAATTGATGAGAGCATTATAAAAGTCTATCGAACTGGTGAACCTGGGAAGGAAAAAGTCAAATCCTTCCCATCGAATTATGTGTTTCAGAATCTTATTCGATTCATCGCAAGTTTCTTTTTGCAACCAGACACGAAAATCTTTTGGAAGAAGAAAGCAATTGAACTTGGGCGGAAAATATTATCAGAAAACAAAGTGGATGTGATTTTTGCCACTGCCCCGCCTTTCACCGACTTTCTCGTTGCTCAACAGTTGTCGAAGGAGTTCAACATTCCTTTCGTTGTCGACTATCGTGACATTTGGATTGACAACCCATTTCATTTTTATCCTACGTATTTTCATAAACTTTACGTGCGTAAACTTGAAGAAAACATTTTAAAAGAAGCGAGCCGTATTGTTGTTACTTTCCGTGGTACAAAGGATGTTCTTCTCACTCACTATCCTTTTCTTAAAAGCGACGAAGTAGTTATCTTGCCACACGGTTTCGACAGCAAAGATTTCGAACAGTTTAAAGATGTAAAACCAGACCCAAAGAAGTTCGTGGTTACCCATTCTGGTCTTTTCCAAGACAATAGAAATCCGAAATATTTTTTGAAAGCATTTGCCAAGTTTGTCGAAACTAGAAACGATGGCGTTACAAAGGAAGCCTGGTTTATTGGTATAATGCGAAAATCCCACTTGCGGTACATAAGAAAGTACAATCTTGAAGGCAATGTGAAATTGTTTGGTTATCAACCACATAACGAAGTTGTCCGTTTGTTGAAATTGTCGAATTTGCTTTGGTTGATGTATGAGGACAATGTTCGTTCACCTGGCAAATTGTATGAATACTTCGCTGCACGGAAGCCAATTTTGATTTGTGCTCCTGACGGTTATATGAAAAGTTTGGCTCTAGAATCAGAAGCAGCCATAGGAGTCGGACCACGTGACGTTGATGGAATTTTGCGTGCTTTGAATACTTTCTACGACTTATGGAAAAGCGATTCTCTGCCAGCGCCCAGCGAAGAATTTTTGCAAAAATTCGATAGGAAATCAATCACCGAATCACTCGGTTATCAACTTGCCCTTGCTTGTCGAATTTGAAATAAAAAACTTTTGTTGTCGTTTATTTTTTTTATGTTTCACTAACTTGGTGTTTCTATGAAATTCAAATCAATTTTCTGGCTTGCAAGTTTTTTGTTAGCCTTTTGGGTTTTCTCCGCTTGCGAAGAGAATTCAACTACTACGGAGCCAAATCCCACTGTTGCTGGTCCAGATAGTATGAAAGCAACTTCGCTTAACGAGACAACCGTTCGATTGCGTTGGAAACTTTCTCCCGACGAGAGCAAAACCTATTTCAAGGATTATGTTCTTTACATTTCCCCTGGTGCCTTTGCACCACGCATCATACCCAAAGGAACGAATACAATTGATGTAACTGGTTTAAGCGACGGAACAGTATACACTTTTGAACTTCGTGCAAGAAATGTTGACGACAAGGAAAGCGTTGGAAGTGCAAAAATCCAATGGTCTCCCGCTTACAGATTTACCAAGAACATTAACGACGAGGCTATTAGAGTTTACGAAACTGCATCCCAATTTGGTAGTGGTTTGCAATTGTACGACCCAAACAGCGGTAAACCACGCACATTGAAAGTTGCCAGCGGTGAATTTTGGAACCTTGGTGTCTATACCAAAGGCGAGGCAAGTTTATATACTGCAAATTATATTGCAAGCAACAATTTGTATAATTTTCCAACTTCCCCAAGTTATATCACAGAAATTAGCGAGGATATTTTCTTAACAAATACTCTTGACAATGTTTTCGATAGTCAAGCTTTGAACGCTCGAAACTTTTCAACAAATTATTATATTGACCTTGCAGACCCAGACTATAAGAATGGTATTGTAATTATCGTTCGTACGAAAGCACCTGGAGCCACCGATTGGAATTACGCCAAAGTTTTAATTAAACCTGGACCAAACGGCTTGTTGCAAGGTACGCCCGACAATCGTTACATCGAATGTGAAATTTCCTACCAAAAGAAGACTGGTGTTCCATATGCAAAACCAATAAATTAATGAGGAGGAGGGTATGAAAAAGTTTTTTGTATCGTTAGTGGCTCTTTTAGTGATTTTCGGGCTAACAGGGAGTTATGCCCAGGAGGCGGGCAAAGCAAAAATCGCTCCCAAAGCCAAGGAAACTAAAGTCGAACAAAAAGAAACAACCAAGGCGGATGTGAAGCAATCGACTGCTACAAAACCAAAATCGGGCAAGCCTTTGAAAGGGAAAGTAATTAGCCTTTCCAAGTTCGTACTCGACGGCAAAGGCATTGTCAAGAAAGAGGAAGCAATGAAAGAAGCCGACGAAGGCAAACCGATTGTGTTCCTTGTTGGTGAAGGGAAAAAAGCCAAAGTGTATTTCGTCTTCAACGAGGATGGTTCGTTTGCTGGAAAGAAACTTGCCAAATTTGCCGACAACAATTTCGTTGGCATAATTGGCAAGACAAAAGTTGTCAATGGCTTAAACATCATTATTGCCGAAATGATAGAGTCGATGGATTAATCTAAATGCTGTTTTCATTTTTTCGGTTTCGTTTGTTTTGTTTTGCTTTTGAACAAGGGGGAAACCCCTTGTTCAAAGACTTTTGATGTGTTTAGAAATCTTATATCGTTTGCAAAAACTTAATTTTTGTTGCTAAAATGAATAATTTTAATCCAGAAGAGATAACTAAATTTTTAGAGATTAATCCAGAGGTTTCGGAAAATTCGCTGACTTGGAAGTTGTACGATTCTGAAACCAGAAATTTTTTGTTTCTTTCGGTCTATTCAAATTTGAAATTCAAAGGCTCGGAAAACAATTTAGTTTCTGTCCAAACAAATTTTGGCTATTTCGAATTGCACAATTTCAATTTACTGTTCTTTTTGGAACCAAACGAAATTGTCTTTGTCCACCACGATAGCGAAAAAATCAATTGTATGATTGTTGGGAAAAATTGTACTTGCTCGTTGTATTCTAATATCGACCGAAATCTTGTTCGCTCCAATATTGCAGAATTGGAGCCTGCTTTCCTTCTTTCTGCTCTCCAACTTGCTCTTCTCGAGGATATTTTGCCATAGTTTTTGGTATAATCTTTGCTAATTTCACACTTTCATTTTCACGAAAGCAATGAATGTTCAGATTTACAACGAAACTCAAAGAAAACGAATTCCAAAGAAGAAAATAAAGGATACAGTCGAAAAAGTGCTTAACCACTTTGGGCAAGATGGCACAATTAATTTGGTTATTGTTGGGGAAGATGCAATTCTGCAATTGAACAAAGAGTATCTTGGGCACGATTACATAACAGATGTGATTAGTTTCAATCTTTCCGAAGGTAAAGATTTGCTTGGCGAAGTTTATATTTGTTTGCAACAAGCCGAAAGACAAGCAACAGAATACAATGTTAGTTTAGAAAACGAGCTTCTGCGTTTGGCAATTCACGGAGTTTTGCATATTTTAGGCTTCGAGGACGATACCTTTGATAAAAAATCAGAAATGCATAAATTGGAAGATATGTTTTTAGAAGATATTAGATAATTATGGAAAGATTGGTTGAAATTTTAATCTATTTTGCAACGGAACTATCGAAGAAAAGGCAAATCGACGAACTGGATGTGAAATTTCTTTTAAACAAAGGCTATTCAAAATCGGAAATTTCTATTGCATTGAGTTGGATTTTCGAAAGACTTGAAGACGGGAAGTCCACGCTTTTCCAAAATATGCAATCAGAAGGCAAATCATTTCGCTATCTGCACGAAGCCGAACGGGATTTGTTTACCCCCGACGGCTGGCAAGAGTTGACCCAACTTTATTCTCTTGGATTGCTTTCGCTGGAATTGTTGGAACTGTTCATCGATAGAGCAATGATGATGGGTTTGAGAAACATCGACAGCGAGCAAGTGAAAAAGTTTGTTGGAAACTTGCTGTTCAACTCTGCTGGCAACGATGGATTTTACGGATTAGCAAGAGATGAAATCATTAACTAATTTATTTAAAATTTATTTCAATTGCTTGCTTTTCATTTTGGTTTTCTTCCAACCATATTCTTCGTTTTCTCAATCTGTTAATATTGTTGGACGAGTTTTCGACAAGGACACAAAGCAACCAATCGCTGGCGTTCGTGTTGAAATTCAAAATTCAAACAAAGGAACATACACAACATCCTCTGGCTTTTTCCGATTGGCGAATATTTCGGTCGGGACAAAACTTGTTTTCAAATCGATTGGTTACGAGCCAAAGATTATCGATGTCCAACAAGGAAAGGATAGCATAATTGTTTACCTTACCGCTTCTGTTGTAAAACTCCAAGAAGTTGAAAAGATTGGCGAAATTGAAGTCGACGAGGTTGTTCGAAGAGCGATTAAACAGAAAAGGCAAAATCTTTCGAAATTGAATACTTTGCAAGCAAAAGTTTATACAAAATTGTTTTTAGAACTTGGTGGAACTGGTTTTGAAACAAAATATGATTCATCAACAAGAAGGATAACATTTTCGACAACAAGCCGACCCAAGAGCAAAGAAGATAGCCTTATGATTGAATTTGTTCGCAATTTCATTCTCGAAACTTTTTCGAATGTTTATATCGATTACCCGAAGAAATTCCAATATTCCGAAATTACTCAAAGACGGCAAACAGCAAATATTCCCAAAGAGTTCAATAAAATTATTCTTACAGATTTTTTGAATTTCTACAACGAAACTGTAAAAATCATCAACACGGAATTTGTTACCCCTCTTTCGGATGATGCATTTAGGTTTTACCATTTTGAAATGTTAGGCAAAGAACTCTATGGCGACCTCTATGTTTACAACATTAAAATCGTACCAAATACAAAGTTATATCCCGCATTTTCTGGAACAATGAAGATACTGGAAAAAAGTTATAATATTCTTGAAATAGATGTTGCTCCAAGCGAAAACGCTGTAATTGATTTTCTCGACAGCCTTCGATATATACAAAAGTTCGCAACTTTGAACGAAAATCTCTGGCACCCAGCGTATCTGGAATTACGGGCGAAAATCAAATTGGGACTTGTCAAAGGACTTTTCGAGTTTGGTTTGCTCCTTCGAAATGTGAGTATCATTTCCGATGCAATTGTGAACCAGCCAATACCCGATAGTATCTTGGCGAAAGGCGAGCAAGCAGTGGTTGTGGTGAGTCCAAAAGCAGATTCCACCTCGCTGGAATTTTGGCAGAATAATGCTTTGATTGAAACAAGCGAAAAGGAAAAACAAATTTACGAGAAGGTCGATTCCCTTGCAAAGAAAATCGATACAACACTTTTGAGACCATTTAATCAGAACAAGAAATTTGATTGGGGTTTGTATTCTGATATTGGAGAACTCGTTGGTTATAATCGGGTGGTTGGATATTCATTATCATTGTCTCCATATTTTAAATATTCTGGTTTCAAACTTACTGCTTCCCCAATTTATTCTTTCGGCCAGAAGAAATTATTTTACAATGCAAGCGTTTCGTTCGAGCCTAAAAATAATTCTTCGAGTTTAACATTTTCGTTGTTTACGAAACCAGCAATTACATCGTTCGAACGGAAGATGTCGACAACCTTGAGCAGTATTTTTGCTTATCTGTTTCATTGGGATTATTACGACTACTTCCAAAAACAAGGTTTCAAAATTGAATTTTCGTCAAAAAATAATCAAGTGGAACCCTATTCTAAATTTTCTCTTTCTTACGAGCATTCAAAACAAAGTTCGCTTTTGAAGAAGACAGACAGAAGTTTGTTCTCCAAAGCAGTCTGGCGTGAAAATCCTCAAATCACCGAAGGCGATTTCGATGTTTTGGATTTTAAATTTAGCATTGGTTCAAGTTTGGAACTTTTTGGTTTCGAAATTGGCAAAAGTGGTTTTTCATACAAAATTGATTTGAATTTTCTCTTTGGGAAAAAAGTGAATGGAAATCCTTTTGGGGTAATCAATCCACAAATTGGATTGCAAATACCGACTTTCTACACTGGTTACAAGCCAATGTACTTGAATCTTCTCTTTGAATACGGTATCGAGACGAAAGAGACACCTTTGCAATATTTGTTCAGAATGCCAAATGCTTGGGGCTTTGGAAGTTTCCAAACTGCAAACACTGGCTTGTATGGTGGGAGAAGATACTATACATTTCATCTTCAACACAACTTTTCTGATTTGTTCTGGAGAGCTATTGGATTGCCAACTTACAAAGGAAGGGGATTGGAGTTTTCTTTGCTTTTCTCTTTGGGCTATTTTTCAACTTACGGCGAAAATCAAATTTATAAACCAACAACAAAGCCCTTTGTTGAGTATGGGTTTGGCTTTTCGAGGATTCCAACCTTTGTGAGCGATTTCTTGTTTTGGGGAGCGAGTTTTAAATTCAATCCCGACCGAAAAGTTTCGAAAGGTTTTGGATTTTGGTTGGAACTATCGTTTCCTTTTTAATTATCATTTTGTTGATACCAAAGAAGATATGCTTTGATAAATTCGTCGATGTCGCCGTCCATTACGGCTTGTATGTCTCCCTTTTTGGTTTCAGTCCGGTGGTCGTTGACGAGTGTGTACGGTTGGAAAATGTAGGAACGAATCTGGCTTCCCCATTCAATCTTTTTCTTTTTGCTTTCGATTTCGGCTCGTTGTTTTTCTTCTTCTTCAAGTTTAAGTTGGTACAATCTTGCCTTTAACATTTTCATTGCTCGCTCACGGTTCTGGAATTGAGAACGCTCTTGTTGGCAAGAGACCACAATTCCAGTTGGAATATGTCGAAGTCGTACGGCGGTTTCAACTTTATTGACATTTTGTCCGCCTTTTCCGCCAGAGCGAAAAGTTTCCATTTCGATATCTTCGGGGTTGATTTCGATTGGCACATCCTCGTCGACCACTGGGTAGACGAAGACGGAGGCGAAGGATGTATGTCGGCGAGCATTTGCATCGAATGGAGAGATTCGAACTAATCTGTGGACTCCGTTTTCTGATTTTAGGTAACCGTAGGCATACTTCCCTTTGATTTCAATCGTTGCAGATTTGATACCAGCACCGTCTCCTTCTTGTCTGTCGACCAGCGAAACCTCGTAGCCGTGACGTTCAGCCCAACGAATATACATTCGCAAAAGCATTTCCGCCCAATCTTGTGCTTCTGTCCCGCCAGCACCTGGATGAATTGTTAGAAGAGCGTCTCTGTGGTCATCCTTTCCAGAAAGTAACTTTTGGAGTTCGAGTTCGCCAACTTGTTTCTCCAATTTATTCAATTCAGCGATAATTTCGGAAAGCAAAGACTCGTCCTCGCTTTCTTCAATTAAATTTAGAAGTTCTTCGGTGGAAAGAATTTCGTTGTGGAGTTCCTTCCATTCATTAACAATAGATTTCAAATCGGAAATAGTTTGCATAATCTTTTGGGCTTCCGATGTGTTGTCCCAAAAGTTTGGTTCGGTTGTTTGCTTTTCAAGTTGGGCTATTTGTTCTTCTTTTGAAGTGATGTCAAAGATACCTCCGAAGTTCTTCGGAGCGTTTCTTTAAATCCTCTATTTGATTTTTATAGGGTTCGATAATCATTGTATTGGTTTGATTATTGTTCTAAAACTGCTAACTGTGCTTTGATTTCTGCAATTTGGAATTCTATGTCTGATTTTTCTTTATCTGTTTTAGCAACTTTCAAACTGCTTTTCAAACTTTTCAAGTTAGTTTCGAGCAGTTCTCTGTTTATTTCTTCCTTCGAAAAGGCTTTCTCGACAAAAATCGAAACTTTATTTTCTTGAACTGTTACAAAGCCTTTGCTGACCGCAAAATGTACTGTTTCGTTATTAGTATTTATCGATACAATACCAGGTTCCAAAGATGAAACAATCGGGGCGTGGTTATAAAGTATCTGAAAAGGAGATAATGCACCTGGAACACGCACCATTTGCGCATTTCCATTGAAAATGGGTCTTTGTGGGGTAACTATTTCCACGCTCAATAATTTTTCCATAATCTCCCTTTAGGTAATATTAAACACCTTGCTTCTTTGCACGGTCGAAGACTTCGTCGATTGTTCCAGCATAGGCGAACAATGGCTCGGGAATATGGTCGCATTCGCCTTCGAGGATTGCCTTGAACCCAGCGATAGTATCGGTGATTTTAACATAACGACCTTCGTAACCTGTGAACTGCTCGGCAACGAAGAATGGTTGCGAGAAGAATTTCTGGATTTTCCTCGCTCGGTAAACTGTTAATTTATCTTCGTCGCTAAGTTCGTCCATACCAAGAATGTTGATTATGTCCTGCAAATCTTTATATGTTTGCAAAACGCGTCGGACTTCCATTGCGACGTTGTAATGTTCTTCTCCGATGATTAGTGGGTCCATAATTCTGGAAGTAGAGTCGAGCGGGTCGACTGCTGGATAGATACCCAACTCGGCAATTTGACGAGAGAGAACTGTTTTAGCATCAAGGTGTGTAAATGTATTTGCTGGGGCTGGGTCTGTCAAGTCGTCGGCTGGAACGTAAACTGCTTGCACAGAAGTTATTGAACCTTTGTCTGTGGAGGCAATTCTTTCTTCAAGGATACCTAATTCGGTTGCAAGGGTTGGTTGGTATCCTACTGCCGAGGGCATTCGTCCCAAAAGTGCTGAAACCTCGGAGCCTGCTTGAATGAAACGGAAGATGTTGTCGATGAAGAGAAGCACGTCTCTGCCTTCTTCATCGCGGAAGTATTCAGCCATAGTCAAAGCACTTAAACCAACGCGGGAGCGTGCTCCTGGCGGTTCGTTCATCTGTCCAAAAACAAGTACTGCTTTATTAATAACACCAGAGTGGTTCATTTCAAGATAAAGGTCGTTGCCTTCGCGTGTCCTTTCGCCAACGCCAGCGAAAACAGAATAGCCACCGTGATGGACGGCAATGTTATGTATCAATTCTTGAATAATAACGGTTTTGCCAACACCGGCGCCACCGAATAGTCCAGTTTTACCACCTTTTGTAAATGGTTCGATTAAATCTATAACTTTTATACCAGTTTCGAACATTTCTTTTCTTGTCGAAAGCGAGGAAAACGAAGGCGATGGTCGGTGGATAGGCCATCTTTGTTTTGTTTCAACTGGTGGTTTCCCGTCAATTGGTCGACCCAGAAGATTGAACATACGCCCAAGAATTTCTGGTCCAACGGGAACGGAGATTGGTGCTTCGGTGTCGTAGACTTTCATACCACGAACAAGCCCATCTGTTGTATCCAGAGCAACAGAACGGACACGGTTTTCGCCAAGGTCTTGTTGAACTTCGCAAACGAGAACGTCGTCTTCGCCAGTTTCTGGGTGCTTGCGGGGAATTTCAAGAGCATTTAATACCGATGGAATGTGTCCATCGTAGAATTCAACATCGACTACTGGACCAATGACTTGTACAATTCTACCTTCTTTCATTTTATTTACCCAAATTTAAGATTTTCATCCGATAAAAAGTTCAAAATTAATATTATTTTTATAGACTAACAAAAATGAATGGAAATTTGTTCCAATTTTTTTAAAATTGTAATAATTTTGTTTTTAATAGATAAATTTAATATCGGTTAAATTTTTTTAAAGTTACAATTAAAAAGGAATTTATCGTCTTTGTCTTTACATAAAATTTATAATGTAGAAATGGTAGATTTAAATTCGGCATACGAAGCAGAGTTGTATTTAAAATATTTGCAAAATCCTAACAGTGTTTCACGGGAGTGGCAGAATTATTTTTCAAAGAAATATGGCGTTCAACCAGTTGGTTTTGAACCAGAAGTGGAAAAGTATGTCGAACAGACAAACGGCTTTAAAGACCTTCCACCGCTGAATTTGGACGAAATCAAAAGTAGCGACCAGGACGAACTTGTTCAAATTAGTTCCGTTCAAGAGAAAATTTCCGACAATATGGAGTTGAGTTTGTCTGTTCCAACAGCCACAAGTGTTCGAACTATTCCAGTTAAAGTGCTCGACGAAAACAGAAGAATTATTAATAAATATCTTGAAAAGTTTAAATTAAACAAGATTACATTTACCCATTTGATAACTTGGGCAATCATTCGTGCTTTGAAAAAATATCCGCAACTGAATGATGCCTTTATTCGTAAGGATGGAAAATCGTACCGCTTGCGTCGTAAATCGATTAATTTGGGATTTGCTGTCGACCTTGTTCGAAAAGATGGTTCCAGAATGCTTATGGTTCCAAATATCAAAGGAGCGGAAAAACTTCTTTTCGACGAGTTTGTGCGAAAATATGACGATTTGATTGCCCGAACGAGAACTGGTAAGGTTACCATTGACGAACTCCAAAATACAACCATATCGATTACCAATCCAGGAATGATTGGCACTACAATGTCAAATCCTCGCTTGATGCGTGGACAATCGTTGATTATAGCCGTCGGTGCAATAGATTATCCAACTGAATTCAAAGCAGTCAAGCCAGAGGTTTTAACTACGCTCGCAATTTCGAAAGTGGTAACTATTACAAATACATACGACCACAGAATCATCCAGGGTGCTGAATCCGCCGAATTTCTTTCCTATATCCAGGATTTACTTCTTGGTGGCGAGCAATTTTATGATTCTATTTTTGCAACTTTGCGAATACCGTTCGAACCTGTGCGGTGGGAGATAGACACAACGCCAGTGAATAAATTTGGGCGTGTCGACGAAGATGAAATAATCGAAAAGAGTGCACACGTCGAGTTGATGATAAATGCATATCGAGTGCGTGGGCATTTGCTTGCCTCCACAAATCCACTGGGCTATGCTTCGTTCTACTATCCAGAATTGGACCCAGCATACTATGGTTTTACCATCTGGGATTTAGATAGGATATTCCACGCCGAAGACCTTTGGGAAAGAAATAATCTTCCGCTTCGGGAGATAATCGAAAGACTACGAGATACTTATTGTGGAAGCATAGGCTATGAATTTATGCATATACAAGACCCAGAGAAAAAAGATTGGGTCAAAAGGCGGCTCGAACTTCAAGGATTTCCAGAGTTTACCAATGAAGAGAAGGTTCGTTTCCTTCGAAAATTAATCGAAGCAGAAGAATTCGAAAATTTCTTGCATACAAAATACATAGGACACAAACGATTTTCACTCGAAGGTAGCGAATCGGCTATCGTCTTGATTGATAAGATTTTCCAACTTTCGGCTAATGTGGGGCTTTTGGGTATTGTTGTTGGGATGGCACATCGAGGGCGACTGAATTTGATTGCTAACGAAGTTGGCAAACCCGTCGAAGATATCTTGAAGGAGTTCGAAGGAGATGTCGACCCAAATTCTTTTTGGGGGAGTGGCGATGTTAAATACCATTTAGGAGCCGAGGGCGTCTATCGTTCTCCCGAAGGTAGAGAAATTCCAGTGATTTTATCGCCAAACCCAAGCCATCTTGAATTTGTAAATCCAGTTGTGGAAGGGATTGCTCGTGCTTTGATAAATAACTTTAATGATAGAACACATACCCAGGTTCTTCCAATTCTTGTTCACGGCGATAGTGCGTTCGCTGGGGAAGGTGTTGTTGCTGAAACATTAAATCTTTCCCAACTCCACGGGTATCGTACTGGCGGTACTATACATATAATCATTAACAACCAACTTGGGTTTACAACCCCAGCAACCGAGGCTCGTTCTTCTTACTACGCTACCGATATTGCCAAAGGGATTCAAGTTCCTATTCTACACGTTAACGGAAACGACCCAGAGGCAGTTGCCAAAGCGGCAATTTTTGCCTTCGAGTACAGACAAACTTTCCACACTGATGTTGTCATAGATTTGCTTTGTTATCGAAAATATGGACACAACGAGGCTGACGAACCAACATACACCCAACCTTTGCTATACAAGAAGATTCGCTCTTTGCCACCAATTAGCGACATTTACAAAGAAAAATTAATTCGACAAGGAATAATTCGTGAAGAAACTGCAATCGGTTTCGCTCGCCAATATCAAGAGAATCTGCAAAACGCTTTTGTAAGACTCAAAAGCAATAAAGAATATAAACCAACACAAGAAATAATCGTCGAGGTTAATCCTTTCGAAAAATATCAAACTGCAGTTCCATTTGAAACAATTCAAAAAGTTGGAAAGGCTTTGACAACGATTCCCGAAGGTTTCCACTTAAATCCCAAATTACAGAATTTGTGGAATCGAAGAAGAAAACTATTAGAAAACCCTCAAGCAGAAATTGATTGGGCTTTTGCCGAATCTTTGGCTTTTGGTTCTATTTTGCTTGATGGATATAACATTAGATTCTCTGGACAAGATTCTCGAAGGGGAACTTTTAGCCAAAGGCATTCCGTATTGGTGGACTTCGAAACCGAAGAAGAATACATTCCTTTGAACCACATTTCGGAGAATCAAGGCAAATTGCGAATTTTCGATAGCCCGCTTTCCGAAACAGCCATTCTTGGCTTTGAGTACGGGTACAGTCTGGTCGCAAATCGCAGTCTTGTCTTTTGGGAGGCACAATTTGGCGATTTTGCCAACGTTGCACAACCAATTTTCGACCAGTTTATCGCTTCTGGCGAAAAGAAATGGGGAAAGACCACCAACCTTTGTGTTTTACTTCCGCATAGTTACGATGGACAAGGTCCCGAGCATTCAAGCGCTCGATTGGAGCGGTTCCTTCAACTTTGTGCAGAAAATAATATGATTGTTGCAAATTTGACAACCCCAGCAAACTATTTCCATATTTTGCGTAGGCAAATGTTCTTGCGTAAGCCCTTGATTTTGATGACACCAAAAAGTATGCTTCGCCATCCCCTTGCTGTTTCGCCTATTTCCGAACTAACTAACGGTGAATTTCAGGACATTTACGACGACAATTCCGTCGAACCAAATTCTGTCGAGAAAGTGATTATGCTCTCTGGAAAAGTCTATTGGGATTTGTTGTCCTATATTATTGATAAAAAAATCGATAGAAGCAAAATTGCAATTTTAAGAATAGAGCAACTCTATCCTTTGAATAAAGAAAAGTTGCAAACTCTTCTTGGTAAGTTTAGTAACGCAAAAAAATTTGTTTGGTTCCAGGAAGAACCACAAAATATGGGGGCTTGGTCGTTTATCTTTCAAGAATTTGTGGATTTACTGCCAGAAAATCAATCCCTTCATTACGTTGGTCGACCAAAGAGTGCTTCGCCCGCAACTGGCTCTTTCTCTTTGCACAATCGTGAACAAATCGAGATAATCGAAACCGTACTTGCTTATTGATTTAAGATTCTGCGAGGCAGTTTAACAGTAAATATTGTTCCTTTTTCTTGTGAACTTTCTACTTCAATGGAGCCTTGTAGAGCCTCGACTGCCTTTTTGACTATGGATAAACCAATACCATAACCCTTAGTATGAGAAGAATTTTTCCCCCTAAAAAATATATTGAATAGTCTTGGGATTTCTTCTTTCGGTATTGGTTCACCAAAGTTTTGTATCTGAATTTGAAAATCATTCTGGAGCAATTTAGCGTAAATATTCACTGGCGACTCAAAGTTGCTGTATTTAATAGCATTACCAATTAGATTATTTAATATTAGACCCAAAAGGACTTCGTCTGTTTCAACTTCAAATTCTTCGTTAATATGCAATCTAATTGGATTTTTGAAATTATATATTGATTCAACTTTTTCAGCAATGTCTTTTATGTATGATTTGAGCGAAATTTTGGTTGGCTGAAGAATAAATTCCTCGGTTGTTAATTTTTCCAAATGCATTGAATTTTCAATCATTCTTATTATCGTTTGCACCGAGGTTCTAATCTTTTCGAAATGCTTATCTTTTTCTTCCTTGGATAATTTATCGCTAAATCTTTGTAAAAGGTCAACGGATAGGACAATTGCAGAAAGAGGTGTTCTTAACTCGTGAGAAATCAATGAGATAAAACGATTTTTTAATTGTTGAAGTTCTTGTTCTTTCTGTATTAAGGATATAATTTCACGGTTTGCTTGTTGAATTACAGAAAGGTCGGAAACAATAAATAAATACCAAGGTTCTTGGTTTAAGTATTCAACGTAAACAATATGAAGAGCAACATCAATTTCTCTGCCATCTTTGAGTTTGCATTTTTCTTCCAGTTGTTGCAAATATCCATACTCTTTGGCTAAGTTTAAATACTTTTGAAGTACTTCTCTATCTTTACAAATCTCGAGGCTCCAAATTGTTTTGTACAATATTTGGTCGATTTCAAGGTTGAATAAATTTGCGAAATATGGGTTGACTTGAATTATTGAGAAATCAGTGGCACGAATAACAATTACTCCAACGGGCAGACGTTCGAAAATATTTTGGAAAAATATTTCAGTTTCACGCAAAATTTCGTCGGCGGTTGTCTCTTGGTTTAACTTACAAAAGGTATCAATGATTAAATCGATTTCGTTCGTGTCTTTCGCAAAGTGGGGAATCTTATAAATTTCAATGAGTTCCTTTCGGCTACCAATTTGGATTGTAAATTTATCTTTTATTCCTTTTTTAGTCTCGATAAGTTTTTGGTCCAATTCATAGAATCTTTCTGCAATGCTCTTTTCAAAAATTTCCTGCGAAGTGCAACCAAAAACTGAATTTTTAGATATACCAAAAAGTTCAGTAAAAGCCTTATTGACGAAATTATAACGAAGAGTTTTTGCCTCTTTGATACTCAAAGGGTAGGGCAAAGTATCAAGCATTTCGAAAATCACTTCTTTACTTTCTGAATTTTCCATAAAACAAAATTAATTTTTTTTGAGGAAAATAGTAGAGGTAAAAATATTTTCTGTATATTTAACTATCTGTTCTAAAACAAAACTATTGACGAATCTTATTAATTTGTATTTTTTTACTTTACGATGCAACAAAAAATTATTTTACCGAAGCGGAGGAAAGATTCGATTTTTAATCGAAATTCGCCATTATTTGTTGCTCGGCTTTCTTTTCTTGTCTCTGTTTTAATTGCTTTAATGACTTTCTTACTTGGTTGGCTCGAAGATTCTCTATTTTACAAAGCGAATGGTTTAATTGCTTTGACAGATATTGTTAATTCTGCTATACTTTTAACTGCTGTTGCCCACAGCAATCGGGAACCAGACTCTTTTTTTAACTATGGTTACGGCAAATACGAAAGTTTTGGAATTTTCGTAAGTTCCTCGCTGATTACTTTAATAACAATCTACACAATTTACGAAGCAGTTGTCTCGTTTGGGAAAATCGTTCCAATTGGAAACTTCACCTATCTTATTCTTTTTTCCCTTGTTTCTGCGTCTTTGATGTTTTGGATGCATAAAACACTGCTTCGCTATTATAATAATTTTCAATTACCAATTCTTCGCTACGACGCAGAAGTATGGAAGTATGATTCTATCATAGAAATTGGTGTAATTTTGACATTGTTCCTTTGCGTAATTTTGGATAAGTTGGGTTTTACCTCTGCTGCAAGAATTGCAGATTCAGTTTCTGCAATTATTTTTGTGGCAATTGCAATGAGAATTCCAATTAAGTTTGGGAAGAAATCCATCGACCAGTTGCTCGATAGAACAATGCCCGAAAAGTTTCATTACGATATTCTTTCAGTAATTGCGGAAAACTTTAAAAACATATGTGAATTTCGTAACATTTATGCCCGTCAGTCGGGAAAAGATATTTTCGTCGAAATAGATGTAGTCTTGCCATACGATTTTACACTTGCCGAAGCGTACGAGATTGAAAAGAAAATAACAAATGAAATTAGAACAATGTACTCTAATGCTATTCCAAGAATTTACGTTGTTCCTTGTAGCAAGGATTGTATTTACGATAATATTAACCATTGTCCTGTGAAGAAGTGGAAGAAAGAGTTGGGTAATTTATGAACAAAAAAGAACAAGAACGGGGCATTTTATCGCCAACCAAGAAGGACGAAGTTTTCGAGGCAACCTTGCGTCCCCGCTGGTTTGCTGAATTCACTGGACAGAAGAAAATAGTCGAAAATTTAAAGATTTTCATTCAAGCGGCGAAAGTAAGAAATGAACCACTTGACCATATTCTTTTTACTGGTCCGCCAGGATTGGGCAAAACTACACTCTCGACAATAATCGCCAACGAAATGCAGACAAAGATAAGAATAACCTCTGGACCAGTGATTGAAAAGCCTGGCGACCTTGCGGGAATCCTTACCAATCTTCAAGATGGAGAAATTCTCTTCATAGACGAAATACATCGGCTTTCGCCAATTGTCGAGGAATATCTTTATTCGGCAATGGAAGAATTTCGCCTGGACATTGTGATAGATTCTGGTCCTGCTGCTCGCACTATTCAAATTGCCTTGCCTCGTTTCACATTGATTGGTGCAACAACTCGGGCTGGCTTGCTAACTGCTCCCCTTCGCTCTCGCTTTGGTATACTTAATCGATTGGACTACTATCCGCCAGAAGATTTGACTGAAATCGTTCTTCGCTCGGCTAAACTGCTGAAAGTGGAAATCGACAAGGAAGGAGCAATGGAAATCGCCCGCCGTTCACGTGGTACGCCACGAATCGCAAATCGTTTGTTGAAGCGAACACGGGACTTTGCCCAGGTGCTTGGCGACGGCAAAATTACGCTTCCGATAGTTTTGCGTTCGCTCGAAGCGCTGGAAGTCGATGAGTTTGGACTCGATGAAATGGACAAGCGTATCCTTTTAACAATTATCGAAAAATTCAATGGTGGTCCCGTTGGAATTAACACAATTGCCATATCCGTTGGGGAAGAACCAGGTACGATTGAAGAAGTTTACGAGCCATTTCTTATCCAGAATGGTTTTTTGCAAAGAACTCCTCGGGGTCGGGTTGCAACTCCTCTTTGTTATAAGTATTTCAAATTGAATTTTCCAAAGGAGAATTTGTTGCTATTCGAAGATGAAACTTAAAATTATACTCAACGAAATTGAGAAAAAAATTGCAAGCAAGCCCACGCTTTATTTTTTTCTAATTACGTTTTGTGTGAATTTGCCAGCGGTTTTCTTTGCCCGTGGTTATGGTATGCACGACGACCATTTCGGACCGATTGAACAACCCTGGGCTATAATTAACAATCCAGAAATTTGGAATTCTCGTTCAACACCGCACGCACATAGCATTTTTTATCCACTTCTTCATTATTTCCTCTTCAAAATTCTGTACTCTTGTGGAATTACCGACCCACAGCAAGTGATGCTGGTCGTTCGCCTTCTCCATTCAATGTATTCAACTTTGACTATCATTTTTCTTTACAAAATACTTTCTTTAAAATATAACCAGACCATTGCCATTCGAACATCTATTTTAGCCCCATTGCTTTGGTTTATGCCATTTCTTTCTGTAAGAAACTTAATCGAAATGGTGTGTATTCCCCCGATGGCAATTTCTTTCTACTTTTTGCTAAAAAATGAAAGAGAGAAGAAGAACCTTGTTCTTTCTGCACTATTCTTTGCCCTTGCTTTTGCTTTTCGTTACCAAACTTTAATGATTTCTGGCACTGTGTTTTTAATTCTCTTTTTAAGGAAACATTTTATCGAATCTTTGGTTTTTGGCTTTTCATTTTTGCTTTTTGCCTTGTTAATTCAAGGCTCGGTCGATGTCTTTGCTTGGGGCTATCCATTTGCATCGTTCATAGAGTATGTAAAGTATAATTTCACGCATAGTGGTGAATACACGACTGGTCCTTTCTATCGTTATTTTTTGCTTTTGGTGGGTATTTTCATTCCGCCATTGAGTTTTTACATTTTGTTTTACCTTTTTAAAAATTTCAACAGAAACCTGTGCATTGTACTACCAATTTTAGTGTTTTTCTTTTTTCATTCAGTTTTTCCGAACAAGCAAGAACGATTCATTCTTCCGATTGTTCCATTTGTGTTCGCATTTGGTTTGGCAAATTTCTTGGATGCAGTGTATAATGGGAAAATCTTTACAAATCGGAAGAGGTATTATAAAACGATTTGGACAATCTTTTGGATTTTTAACATTCCGTTGCTTGTTGTTTTATCGTTGAACTATGGTAAGAAAACCAGATGCGAAGCCTTATACTTTCTTTCCAAACGCAATGATGTTATGGGAGTTTATCAAATTACTGGAAAACTTGGGACATTCAAACCGCCAGAGTTTTATCTAAACAAATATGGAACGCCAGTGGTCGAAATTCCACATTTGGATAGTTTGGACAAGTTTACATCAAACACTTATCAACCAAACTATGCCGTTATTTACGGTGAGAACGAAGAAGTTGATAGCCTTCGAAGTTCAGCAGAAATGAAATTGGGAAAGCAAATGAAATTCCTTGCGAAAGTGGAACCATCTTTGGTGGATTGGATTGTTTACAAACTGAATCCAAAATATAATAAGAATCAAACAGCACATATATACAAGATTGGTTGTGATTGACAGAACAATCTGCAAAAGACAATATTAATAATTTTTAGTATTCTGGTGCATAGCCCATATTTCGAATCCAGGTGCGAACTTTTTCGGCAAGTCGGTCTTCCTTCCGATATAAGCGAAGGAATTCATTGAAATCGGCTGCTGCGTAAGAAAAGATATTGTCCGAACGGTATGCAATTGCCCGATTAAGGTATGGAATTGGGTTTTCGGGGTCGAGTTCGATTGCCGTGGTGAAATCTTCGAGGGCTTTCTTCAAATGTTTCATTTTTAAGTAAACATTGCCCCGTGCAATGTATGCATTGATAAAGTCTGGTTTAAGAGCAATGGCTTTAGAATAATCCCGTAGTGCATCTCTCCATTGTTCAAGAACGTAGTTGGCTTGCCCTCGTCCGTAGAAAGCATAAGCGTAGTTTGGGTCGATTGTTATTGCTTTATCGTAATCAATTATTGCCTCGACGTAGTTTTTAAGTTGTAGATTGGCATTTCCACGGTTGAAATAAATAGTTGCAGATTTGGGATTTAGTTCTATTGCTTTGTCGAAATATTCAATAGCCTTGTCAAATTGTTTCAACCCGACATATGCAATTCCGATGTTGTTATAAGCATCGGTAAAGTCGCTTTTCAAACTTATTACCTTTTCGAAATCTTCTATTGCGAGGTCATATTGCTTTAATTGATTAAAGCAAAAACCACGGTAGTTGTAAGCAAGATAATTTTTGTCGTCGATTGAAATTGCAAGAGTGAAATCTCCTATCGCTTCTTTATATTGCCCAAGTTTGAGGTTAACGACGCCACGTGAAATAAACACTTTTGGGTCGCTTGGGTTAAGTTCAATTGCTTTGTCGTAGTCGGCAATTGCCTGGTTGTGGTTTTGCAAATGGAAATAACAATTTCCTCGATAAATATAAGCCTGGGCATAGTTCGGGTCCAATTCGATTGCTTTGGTAAAATCTTGAATTGCTTCTTCAAATTTCTTAACAATGTAAAGGCAATATCCTCGACGAAAGTACGCAAGATTGAAATTTGGATTCAATTCAATAGCAGTGGTAAAGTCTTTAATAGCATCGTTTATTTGAAGAAGTTCAAGGTGGCATAGTCCTTTTTTGTAATAAGCAAAGGAAAATGTCGGGTCGAGAGTAATTGTTCCAATGTAATATTTAATTGCTTCTTGCCACTTTTTCAACATCGAAAGAGAATTCCCAGCTTTGAAGTAGGCAAAAGGGGAACTCGAATTTTCCATTATTGCGTTTTTGTAATATTGAAATGCCGTTTCGTAATCGCCGTTGTTAAATGCTTCGTCGCCAAATTCTATCCATTCTTCCGCTGTTCGTTTAATTAGTGTCGATTTCTTTTCCATAACATTTCAAAATAAGAAAAATCCGACTTCGTTTTCTTTTTTTACATAAATAACAAAAATAAATAAAAGTTAGATATGTTGAAATTTTTTCGTCTTTCTCTATTAACAGACGATTTGTTTAAAAGGTTTGTTGAAAAGGAACTTAATCTCAACGACCAACTTGCTGCTATCCGTTCGATTCTTGCAAGCGAAAGAACTTTCCTTGCTTACCAAAGAACTTCTCTTGCCACGCTTGCTGCTGGGCTCACTCTGGTCCAATTCTTCCAGAACTTTTGGTTTCAACTTGTTGGTTGGCTACTGGTTCCTGCTGCCATCTTTACTTTAACTATTGGCTTTGTTCGCTATAGAAAAACTCGACGCTACATTTTCCAACTCGAAAAAGATTTTGTGCGGGAAGCAAGGCACCACAAAATTAATAATTAGTCTGTTCCAGACCCCTCTGGTTTCTTTGGTGTTACAAAAACTACTTCCTCTCGCATCATTACGACGGTCCCTTTTTCTGCTTTCTTTGGCTTGCGAATGTATTTTCTTTGAGTGTACGAAACTGGTACATAATCTGAATTTCGTGCTTTCGAATAGTAGGCTGCAATTTCTGCTGCCTTTTTTATGATTTCTTTCGTTGGCTCTTTGCCTTTGGAATACTTTAACACACAATGGCTTCCGCCAACATCCTGAGCGTGGAACCAGTAGTCGTTTGGCTTTGCGAAACCAAAAGTCAGTTCTTCATTATTTTTTGCATTTTTCCCGACGTAAAGGACCGCGCCTTCGTCGATTTCGAAACTGCGAAACCTTTCGGTTGTCTCTTTTGGTTGTTTGAAAACCTCAACTTGATTTAGTAAATCAGCAAATTGCTTCTCAAAATCGTAGATTTCCAAATAGTTTTCAATTTTTCGAAGAGTTTCTATTGCCAGTTTGATAGTCTCGAATTTTTTCTGTATCACATCAATCTTTCGTGAAGATGTTGCGATAAGTAACTTCAATTTCTTGATTTTCTGATAGTAATTTTCAGCATTTTCCCTCAAATTCAACTCTGGTTTCAAAGGCATTCGAATTGTTCTACCAGCAAAGTCGACTATGTCAATTGTTTTGTATCCTTTCTTTGTCAAATCGGTTTGCGAAATCAAAAAATCGGCGAACAACTGGTATTCTTTAATCTTGCTCTCAATCTGTTTCGTTCTCTGAAAATCTTCGAGTTCCTTATTGAAGTATTTATAGTCGGTTTCAAGTTGCCTTTCTATCTCTTTGTATTTTTCTTTTGCTTGTTTATAGACAATTGATTGGACATAAACAAAGTTGACAGCCTCGGAAATGCTTTGAAATTTTTTTAGAATAGTACTATCTTCCAAATCAATTGGAGAAATAAAGTATTTGTGATTGGCGAAGTAGACATAAAATTCGCTTGCGTCTTCTATCTTTTGTTTTGTTTGTTCAATTGTTTCGTCAACCAAATGCATTATATCCTGTGGTAAAACTTCAAGTTTTGCATTACAATCCAGATTAATCTTCTTACAAATGTAATTAGCAATTTCCTTAGGGAAATACTTTACTCGCTGTAGATATTCTCCGACTGTTTCTGGTTCTTGTTTCGTTTTCTTTTCACGGATTATTTCAATGCTTTTTCCTACGAACTCTTTCGGTTTCAAGAAACTGTCGATTATCTTTCCTCCTTTGTCGATAAGAAAAGCATTGGTTTTCGCTCCGCCAAACAGTACAAACCAAAGTTCAAGTCCATTAAAATCGAAAACTACAATTCGTTCTCCTTCTATTAGATGGACAGCATTGCATTTCAATCCAATAATTTCTGGGAACAAATCTTTGAAGTTCGACCTTGCTTTGGAAAAAACCTTTCTCAGAAAGATGGCTTCCAGCCCCGATTCAGTTGAGAATTGCAAGGTTTCTATCTTTTCCCCGTTGTAAAATTGAATGTAAAGGCTATTTTTCTCTTGCGTAAAGCATTCCACCACAACCGAGCCAATCAAAGATTGAAACTCCCGAACAAGTTGTTTTAAAGTGAAATAATCCCGCATAATTTCAAAAATTATTTAATAACTTCTATTGCCTTTGTTTGCCAATTATTTTTTGCTTTAATGATAAGAAAGTATACACCCGTGTTCAAATTTTTAATTGATATTTTATGTTTGTTGCAAGTTGTTTCCGAAACAATATTCCGTCCGAGCAAATCCATAATGTGGGTTTCGATTTCAGTACAATTATTTTCTTTGCACAAAATTTCTATAATATCATTTTTTGAATCTTGATAAATTTCAAATGAGTTCCCCCCTTTGTTTGCACTGAATGATGATGTGATGATTTCGCAAAGGCTTCCGGTTCGATGAATGTTGTTTTGAAACATTAACCACTCGGGTCCTCTGCCATTTGAAAAGGAAATCAAATATGCTCTTCCATAATTTTGCGAAAAGTCGGGATAGTCGGTTTTTCCCCCAACTACAAACACGTCGAGTTTTCCATCTTGATTGAAATCCGCAACCAATGGGCAATGGTCAATCGAAAATTCTCTTCCAATGTGCTTTCGTAGGTCGATATTAAACAATTCGTTTCCGTTTTTGCCATTCAAGACGATAACTTTTCCATTGTTTGTGCCGAAGACAATATCTGGAAAATAATCATTATCAAGGTCCGACAATGCTACTCCACGGAAGGACGGGCTGTCATAATCCAAACGATATGTCCAAAAAATAGTTCCATCGTGCTTCATTGCTATGACGTGGAATGCGGTCGAAAACACAATTTCGCAATAATTATCGCCCTCTAGGTCAGCAATAGAAATAGGGCTACCAATGTAGTACCAATCGTTGTCGGTATAAGTCCATTTTGTTGTTCCGTTTTCAGCATTTAAAACATAAAGAATCCCATCGTAGTCACCGAATATGAGTTCAAGTCGACCATCTTTATCAATATCTGCAACAGATGTGCCGTGGTAAACCGTAGCGTTAATTTCTCTCTTCCAAAGGAGTTTCTGGTCGTTGCCACGAAATGCGTATATTCTATTTGTGTCTGATTTAGAAAGGCACCAGGTACCGACGATAAAGTCCAGCAACTCGTCGCCGTCGATATCGACAAGTGTTGGAGCAGTTTGAATCCAGGTATTCGCCTGTACCAGAATTTCCCATTTTTTGATTCCAGTCTTTGCGTCGAGGCAAATCACGTAACCACCAAATTCTCCGTGGAGAATTTCCAAATTTCCGTCGCCATCGATATCGCCTATCGTTGGCGGGGAATCGCTACCTCGGGTTGGCGAAGCCCATTTTATTGTGCCGTCAGCACCATTGAAACAAAAAGTTGTTGGATTACAAGAACTTGGTACGATTACTTCGTTTTTTCCGTCGCCATCAATGTCGTAAATCAGAGTAGCCACATCATTGCAACCTTCGGATGTTTTAGTCGCAGTGTTGTATTTCCATAGCAAAGAGCCATCCTCTGCGTTTAAAGCGTAGACACAACTGTCGTTTCGATAGCAACCGAAAACAATTTCTTTCTTCCCGTCGCCGTCAATGTCGTTACTGCTTGCTTGCCCAAATGCTGAATCACGCAAATCGTACCACCAAAGTATTTCTTGCGAATAAGCAATTGTCCAAGTTGTTAGAATGCTCAAAATCAAAAACAGAATTTTCCTCATTTCTTAAACTTCCGAAAATTAAAATGAAAATTACAAAAAAACAGGTTGGCAGTGATTAATTTTTAGTTTCCAATAAAAATTAATTTAAAAAATGTTGATTTAAGCCAATAAAACAAAAACCTTTCGAAAGGATTAGTTACAAATATTTGGGACTACTAATCTGGATTGCTTTGGTTTTGAGAATCCTTTTGAGATTTCTCTTGGGGTTGGATTTTCCAAAGTTTTTCGGAATTGACATCGCTCATAGCACGGCTTTTTCCTTTTAGCAAAAGATACTCAATTGCTTCGACGGCACGGTTAATCATTGCGTCCCGAAGCGGTATCTCTTCTGCGTCAAAAGGGGAAAGAACATAGTCGACAAGTTCGTTTTCGCCAAAATTTCTGCCAATTCCGCAACGAAGGCGAAGGAAATTGGACGAGCCAAGATGTTCAATAACAGAAGCAACGCCGTTGTGACCGCCGTCGCCTCCGCTGTCTTTCAAATGAATGCGACCCAAGGGGAAATTGTATTCATCGCAAATTATCAGCACATTCTCCGATGGAATGTTAAATTTTTTGGTTGCAATTTTAACTGCCAGCCCAGAGTTGTTCATATAAGTGCGGGGAAGTAGAATCAGCACATTTTTCCCAGCAAAACGAACATTGGCAAGGTAGAACTCTGGTGCATAGGGGACAAAATTCCCTTTATGTTTTTCTGCAAAGGCACTTGCAACCATCCAACCAATGTTGTGCCGTGTTTCAAGATAGTTTTCTTTGTGGTTGCCCAATCCAACAATTAGCAAATCGTAGTGTGTAGCCATCGGATTATGGTATTTTTCTAAAAACAAGTAGACGCAATAGAATCTCCAACAAAAGAATTAATGCACCAGCAAGAACAAAGGGAAAGTGCTTGTCTGTAAATAAAGTAAATACAGTTTGTTTAATTTTTGTTTTCTCCATCGAGTCGATTTCGTTGTAAATCTTTTCGAGAGATTTATTGTCTGTCGCACGAAAATATTTTCCACCAGTGGCAGTAGCGATGTCTTTCAACAGCGGCTCGTCGATTTCGACATCGACATTCATATACTGAATTCCGAAAGGTGTTTGGAATGGATATGGAGCCTTTCCAATGGTTCCAACACCAATCGTATAAACCCGAATACCGAAGTTCTTTGCAAGTTCGGCAGCAGTTAATGGGGAAATAATCCCAGTATTGTTAATTCCGTCAGTAATAAGAATGACAACTCTGCTTTTTGCTTTGCTATCTTTCAAGCGGTCGACAGCAGTGGCAAGTCCCATTCCAATTGCAGTGCCGTCCTCTATAAGTCCCGACTTGATTTGCTTCAACAAGTTTTTCAAGACAGCGTGGTCGATTGTAATCGGACATTGGGTGAAACTTTTAGCACTGAATATGACCAGCCCAATCCTATCATTTTTCCGAGCGTCGATAAATTTTTCTGTAATTCGCTTTGCTGCTTCAAGTCGATTGGGTTTGAAATCCTCGGCAAGCATCGAGCCAGAAATATCGAGAGTAATGACGATATCAATGCCTTCGGTTTCGATTTCCCGCTCTGAACTTGAAGTTTGTGGGCGGGCAAGAGCAATGATAAAAAACACTAATGCAAGCAATCGAAGAGCAAATGGAAGATGACGAAGTCGAACTTTGAGATTTGGCTTTGTCCTTTGGAAACCTTCGAGCGAAGAGAATTTCAAAGGGACAAAGATAGTTCTATGCTTGAAATAATACCAAATCACAAGAATTGGTATCAAAACGAGCAACCAGAAGAATTCGGGATTTGCAAAATGATAGTTCCCGAAGTTCATTTTTCTTCTTTCGGCTGTTCAACATCTTCTTTCGGAGTTGTACCTTCGACGAATTCGTATGCTACTTTCATACAGAATGTGTGTTCGTCGGGCAAGGGAACAAATTTTGCAAATTTCACAAGGTCGGAAATTTCAAACGAACGCTGAAGTTTGCTTGTAAGATTGGGGTCGATTGTGTCAATCTGGTGCAAACTTTGGATTATTTCAGAACTTATCATTTCAAGTGCTGGAATTGAGAAACGCCGTTCGATGTACTTACGAATGATTTCTGTCAATCGAATATGAAACTCTTTGATTTCGCCTCGTTGCCAAAGTTTCTGTGCGTCCAGTTCTTTCAACTCTTTCAATGCAACAACGTGTGGGGGAAGTTTCAATTCTTCTGCGATTTCCTCTTTGGTTTTCTTTCTTTTCAAAAAGAAATATACCAGGTATGCAACTACTAATACGCCTAATCCAATCAAAATATAAGGCAAATAGTCCCAAAATGTGTATGGAACTTCTATTATTCCCTTAATGTCTTTTATGTCTTTGGTTGTGTCGACTTCTATTCCTTTGACAAAGACTTGAAACGAATCTGTTTGAATAGTTGCAAATTGATTTATATCCTTTTTTAAGTAAAGTATGTTTAACGAAGGCACGAAATAATACCCAGTGTCGAAAATAGTTAGTATTATATTGCGGGAAAGACGCAACTCATCGTTGGTTCTGCTGGTATCTATTTTACCATGTTCGACAACTTCAAACTTCCCCAACGAATCTTTGATTTCTGGGATAATGATTTCAGTTGGTGGCTTGGAAATTACATTTATCGAAAGTTTGATATGGTCGCCGATGAATATTGAATTTGTGTCTATTTTGGCTTGGACATTCACATTTTGAGCCTGGGCAAGGGAATTTGCAAACAAAAGACATACTGCTAACAGTTTTACAATGAGTTTTCCCATATCTATGTCCTTTTCCCTCTTCGACGGAAAAACTCAATCAGTGGTTCGATGTATGACTCGCCAGTATTGATTTGGATATGGTCGACTTTGTACTTTTGAAACATTTCTTTAAGTTTCAACTGTCGGGAATGCCACCATATTTTGTAATTTTTAAGTGCATTTGGGTCGTTTGTGTCGAACCAAATAGATTCGCCTGTTTCGGCGTCCTGCAAGTAAATCAACCCGACGGGCAAAAGTTCGCCTTCTCGTTGGTCTACAACCTGGATTGCGATTGTGTCGTGCTTTCGGGCGACAATTTTCAAAGCGTCTTCGAAGCCAGAATCGAGAAAATCTGAAATGATGAAAACAATTGCCTTCTTTTTGATTGAATTAAAAACAAATTGCAAGACTCTGGAAATATTCGTTGTTTTTACTTTAGGTTCGTAATTAAGAAGTTCTCGCACAATGTGGAGTACGTGGGTTCGACCTTTTTTCGGGGGAATGAATCTTTCCACATCGTTCGAAAAAAGTATTGCACCAATCTTATCGTTGTTTTGCAGTGCCGAAAAAGAGAGAACGGCAGAAACCTCTGCAATCAAATTACGCTTGAATGTTTCTCTTGTTCCAAAGGACTCGGAACCGCTCACGTCAATCAAAAGGACAAGTGTAAGTTCACGCTCTTCCTCGAATACTTTTACAAACGGGTGGTTGAACCGAGCAGTTACGTTCCAATCAATTAAACGAACATCGTCGCCAATCTGGTATTCACGCACTTCGCTGAATGCGATACCTTGACCTTTGAACACACTATGATATTGACCCGAGAAAATATTCTGCGAGAGTTTCCTGGTTTTAATTTCAATCTTTCGAACTTTTCGCAAAAGTTCCGTTGTTTCCATATTTTCGACTATGGAACTTCAATCTTGTTCAAGATTTCATTTATTATGTCTTCTGTGGTAACGTTTTCTGCTTCTGCTTCGTAGGAAAGGCCAATCCGATGGCGAAGGACATCGAGGCACAAGGCTCGGACGTCTTCGGGTACGACATATCCACGCCTTTTGATGAATGCATAGGCTTTTGCGGAATGGGCAAGATAAATCGAGGCACGTGGCGAGGCTGGATAGGTTATCCAGGGTTTAATTTTCTCTAAACCATATTTCTCTGGGTATCTTGTTGCGAAAACAATATCAAGGATGTATTGCTCAATCTTTTCGTCCATATAAACTTCTTTGACAAGCGAGCGAGCACGAACAATATCTTCTGGCTCGATGACTTTGTTTGGCTTTGGGAATTCTTGTGCCAAGTTCTCTCGTATTATTGCAAGTTCCTCTTCTCTCGTTGGATATGTAATAACAACTTTTAGCATAAATCTGTCGACTTGTGCTTCGGGCAATGGATAAGTTCCTTCTTGTTCGATTGGGTTTTGTGTTGCCATTACCAGAAATGGGTCGGGCAGTTGGAATGTTTGTTCGCCAATTGTTACTTGTCGCTCTTGCATTGCTTCCAGCAAAGCACTTTGCACTTTTGCTGGTGCTCGGTTGATTTCGTCAGCCAGCACAAAATTTGCAAAAATTGGTCCTTTACGTACGGTAAAAGTTTCGTTCTTCTGGCTGTAAATCATTGTTCCAATTAAGTCGGCTGGTAGAAGGTCGGGCGTGAACTGAATTCTACTGAAAGAAGCATTGATTGTCGAGGCAAGTGTCTTGATAGCAAGCGTTTTGGCAAGCCCAGGTACTCCTTCCAGAAGAATGTGTCCATTGCAGAGCAAACCGATAAGTAGTCGCTCGACCATATTCTTTTGTCCGACAATTACTTTGCCGATTTCGAGAAGAACAGCATCGACAAACGAACTTTCCCTCTGTATTCGCTCGTTAAGTTCCCTGATATCTACCATATTCATCCTACAAAAATTAATTGCAATAAACGATTTTAAATATATAATATTTAATTAAAGTAGTCTGGTTTTCATCAAATCAATACAAGCAATTGAAATTTTTGGAATATATTACGAATCATTGTCTTAATCTTGAAATATAAACATTGTTTGATAATTATATTCGTTCCAAATCTGTTTTTTTTATCCACCCAATGTGCCCGTTGGGGAGTCGAATTTTGTACCAGTTACCAATTTCGTCCATTATTTCGACTTTTGTACCTTGATGCAAGATGAACAAGTCGGTCGATGACTCTTCTGGCGAACTTTTGATGTATGCATTTATGTTAAACACAATTGCCCAATTGTGGTTGGTTTCATACTTGTAACGGCTGTAATCCAACGAAGTAGACATCAAGAAAAGAAAGATGAAAACAATTCCCGAAAAGAATGCAATTTTTCTGACTTTGCTGTTGTACACAAGGAGGAATATTGAAAAAAGAGAAAAAGCAATCCAAATAGTTATGACCGAAAAGATAGCCCATTGGTTCGAGGCGAGACTGTCTCGTAGGTCTTCCCACCATTGTTTCAAGAAGAATTTCGGGATTTCTTGGATTTTATCGACTGTATGCAAATTTGCCATTTGTAAGTTGAAATTTATATCCTCGTCGAATGGGTCGAGGATTTTTGCCCTTTCATAATACAGTATGCTTTTGTGATATTCACCCAATCGATAGTAGCAATTGCCAAGATTGAAAAGAAGTTCTTTGCTGCGGAAACCTTCGGAAAGTATCTTTTGGTACAATTCGATTGCATTTTGGAACTCGCCCCTGGCGTAGTATTCATTTGCTTTATAAAAAAGGGAGTCGATACTTGTATCGCTTTTTGTAAATAAAGATAAACTTGTTAAAAACAAAATTGCGAACGAAAACCAAATTAATTTCTTCATAGCAACTTCTCACTCAGTCTTGACAGAACATCCACAGATTGATTATAAATTTTTTCGAGCGGAACATTATCGAATTGTGGAGAATATCTTGCAGCCTCGCAGCTGTTGATTAACTCAATTAATTGGTCCACCAATTGAACATCGTCAACTTTCGACAACAACTCTTCTTTGATATTGTCCTTTGTTAAATCTGTAGGCTTAATGTTTAGTTTGTTTGCAACGAAAGACCAGAGGGCTCGGGCAGTTTCCTCGTAGAACAAATCCTTTTGCCCATCTGAAACCAATTTCTTTGCGTTTTTTAAATACTTTTGAGCAATTTTAGAAGCACGGATTTGACGCATCAGTACAACATTCCCTTCGATTTTTTCCTTTCGTTTTACGTACCAGAAAACAAGCAACCAAAGTCCAGCGGGAACCAAATTCAAAAGCCAAAACAAAGGACTTACAATGAAACTTTCACCTTCACGCTTGAAATTCGAACTTTTCGTTTTAATATATCGAATATCTTTTCCAATGTATTGCACATCTTCTTTCTTTATGTTAGCAACCAAAGTTTGCGTCGTTGCTCCTTTTTCGACATTTAGAACAAACGGCTCGGATGTTAGCGTTACGTATTCCTTCTTATCAAGATTAAAATATGCAAACTTTATTGGGTCAATTTTAAATTGCCCTGGATTTTTTGGGACAAGATAATATTCAAAAGTAATGCTACCGCTGACGCCCGTAGGTGTAACGTTTGTATTGTCGACAACTTTGGGTTCGTATGTGTCTATATCCGCTGGCAAATTCAGTTGAAATGGTGAAAGCAATTTCAAATTGCCTTTCCCAGAGATTTGCACTTTAAGAGTTGCAACTTCGCCAGTTTTCACCTGGTTCTTGTCCAACCAGGCTTTCATTTGCATATTTCCAACTGCTCCGTAGAAATTTTCGGGTTCGGGCGAGGGCAAAGGTACTACTTTAATCGACACTGGCTTGGAACGCACCGTGAATGGAAAGTCCTTGAATTGTGTGGTGAAAAACGGGTCGTTGAAAAATGGGTCGTCGAACAGCATATCGAATGGGTCGCGGAATCGTTTCTTTTGTGGTTGCTGGCGAACAAGCAACCGAACTATGAATTCAATTTCCATCGGGTCGATTGTCAAGGTACCTTTTTGTTGTGGAATGAGGACGACTTGTTTCAAATCGGCAACGCGATAGGGTATTCCATTTATAACTTCGGTTGTGAACTTCAATTCTTTAATACCAAAATCTTGGGTCCAAAAGCCATTGAAACTTGGCATTTTGGGGACATTTATGTTTACAATGTTTAGTTCGGGATGGACATACAATTTATAAGTTGCAACAATTGTTTCCCCAAGATATGCTTGGCTTTTGTCGACAATCAAGCGTATAAACAGATTGTCTCGGATAATTTCATCTGCTTGCTGGGAAAGAGTTTTCCCCTGGCTTTGAGGTTGGTTCGGTTGTTGTTGACTTGTGTTGCCTTTAACCACTTTAATTGTTATTGGGTTGGATTGGAGGACATTTCCGTCGACAGTGATTTTGGCTGGCTCGATTGTGAATGTTCCTTCAACATCGGCGGAGAGGATGTAGATGAAGGACATCGAACTTGATATTTGCCCATTTATGATTTGCGTGCTCATCGAACGGCTTGGACCAGCCAGTACAGTGAATCCTTTGAACGTAGGCGGTTGGAAGTTCTTGCCATTGGTCGAGTTTAGCGTAAAGGTAACTTGAATCTGTTCGCCAACGGAAACCGTTGTGCTACTTGCTGTTGCAGTAAATTTGTATTCAGCGTGGACAACGCTTGCTAAAAAAGCAAAAACAACAACAGCAAACAACAATTTTTTCATTTTTCCAACTTTTGCCTAATTCAGAAGTATAAGAAGAAAAAAGAGAAAAAAAATTTTTTGGAAATTTTATAAAAATTTTGCAATTTTGTATTTCGGATTGGGCTCTTAGCTCAGCTTGGTTTAGAGCGCTTCCTTGACGCGGAAGAGGTCACAGGTTCGAATCCTGTAGAGCCCACAGCCGACCTTTAAAAACCTTAATTTACAAGCAGTTACAACCTTTAAACCTTCCCCAAAATGCCAATTTTTTAATATTATTTTGCTTACATTTTGCTTAATTATTTTTTGTTTTTTTCAAGTTCTTTTTTTATTTTAGTTTTTTTTAATATTGGAGGTAAAAATGAATACTTCTAACCCTCTCTCTCACCGTAACAAAGTTTTGTTTTATCTATTACTGTTCATAACCAGTCTTTCCTTTGTCCTTGCTCAAACGAAGACAACCGTCGAAAGCATTCTGGAAAATCCCGATAATTATGATGGAGAACTGGTTGAGGTTGTTGGCAAGGTAGAAAACTTTAAGTCAAAAGTTTCAAAACGTGGTAACGCCTACATTACTTTCGATTTACGGGGGGAATCGGCGAGTATTACAGTTTTTTCTTTCGGCAGATTTAATCTGTCTAATGGTGACAGAGTTAAAGTCGTTGGCTATTTTCAAAAAGAAAAAAATGTTGGGCGTTATACTTTTTATAACGAGATTGATGCTACCGACGGAAGTATTACGAAACTTAAAGGGAAATAACTATGCTAAGATTATTAAAACGTTCGGGTATTATATTATTTTTGGTCTTGGTTTTTATTATTTCTACTACCTTTTGTGATAATACCTCAAAAGATTGTGATTGTGATGCATTAAGAAGAAGAATCCAAGAGCTTGAATATGAAAATGAACAATTAAGACAAATGGAAACCAAGATTGATGAACTTAAAGAGCAGATCAATGAACTCGAAGACAAAAACCAAGAATTAGAAGATCAACTTCAAGACTTAGAAAATTAATAACTCATAACTTAATTTTCGTAAGTTTGCTTTCTATCAAATTTACATCTGGTACAACCAGATAATAATCTCTTTCGACCGCTTGCGTATGCCCAGAAAGCATATTCCTGACCTCTGTTTCCACGCCCAGCGCGCGCCAGTTGTTAATCGCTCCCTTTCTGATTACGTGAAAGGTAACCTTCTCAAAATGCATTTCTGGATATAGCATTGATAGTTCATCGTTCGCCAATTTTAGGTTCTTTGCCAATGTCTGCTGCCTTCGATAAATTCCTGGTCGGTCAAACCCTAATTCCTTTAACTTTGTTAAAATCTCTTTTACTCTTGGAAAAGGATTTAAAGGAAAGACACGATCTCTGCCCCCTTTCCCTTTGATAATAAAGAACCTATCGTTTATATCTTCCCAAGTCAAATCTATTATCTCTTGAATCCGCATTGCTGTTAAATATGCAAACTCGACAACCAATGCCATCGGCTCTTTGTTCTTGGATAGGAAAAACTCTTTGTACTTTTCAATATGTTCAGATGTTACCGCCCTTACTTCTTTCTTTTTTATCGTTGGCAACATAGAGTTAACAATAGGATTTTTATCCATCCATTCTAATTCAATTCCATAATTAAAGATTCCCTTTATGTCAGTCAGCATTTTTCTTATATAGTACAGACTATAATTAGTCATTTCATTCATTCTTTCAAGTATTTTCGTTCGTATCAATTGCACATCGTAAAGAGGCCAATTTTCGTAGAAAAAATACTTAACTATTCTTTTATATCTAATTTGAGTTGCCGGTGCGAGTTTGGACACTCTATCAGCAAAAAATCGCTCCAATAGATCGCGGACGTATTTTGTTCGTTGCAAATTTTTGCCTAACACTTCCGTTTGGATGCGATGTTCTAAAATATCCATTGCTAATTTTTTATTTTTTGGATGCCAAACTAAACCCGTAGCTTTCCTAACAGAGTTCACAGAAGTATACACCATCCCATTTCGATATCGGTAGCAGTATGCTTTCCGATAGGTGGGATGTAACCAACGGTTTTCACTGGGTTGAGAATACCTTGGCATTGCTTTTTTCTCCCTCCAATTTTTTTCTACAAACGCCTACGATCCGCCACTCATCAAAGTCACATAATACAATCTTCGGGAACAAATAATTTGCCGATGCCAATGTTATTTTACCATTTTTAAATTCCAACCGTTTAATAAAAAACTCTCCGTTAAGGAATATCAATATTACATCACCGTTTCTGGGCTCTGCCTCTAAGTCAACTAATACAAAATCACCATTGTAATAAAAAGGCTCCATTGAACTTCCTGAAATCCTAACAATTAACGGATAAACCAAATCTTTAACATATTCAACTGGCACATCCTTATATTCAACACCATCAAAGAAAGGAACGCCATTGCCGCAAGAAACACAACTGACATAACAAGGAACTGATACAGTTTCTACCATTTGACATCTCCTGCTTTTGAATTTAGCAATTTGGGCTTTTCGTGTTTTTACGAAAAGGAAATAATTTTAAAATTATTTCAAAATTGTTCTGAAATCGTCTCAAAATAAATTTGAAATAGTTTCTAAACTATTTCAAAACAAAATTAATTCGTTTTCTTTTCTATGTCTATTTGACTTTTTAATTCCTTGTATTTTCTAAACAAAGTATTAATGTTCTCTGTATAACTGTTTAAAGAACCACTTGGTTTAAAAGAAAGTTCATAAGCTTGTTTATTAATAGCATATACTTCTTTTGCTAACTCAAAAATCTTTTGAGAGTTTTTAGGTGGTTCTTTAATCGTTCCAAATAGGCTATCGATTTTAGGCAAAATAGTTTTCTTGGTCAATGAATCAAAAGGTTTCATATCCTCAAGATAGTACATTATTCCAATGTTAAAGTCTGAACAATACTTTTTTTCGCCCGTTATTGGGTGAGAATATTCGTGGTCAAAAATAACAGACCGCCACATCGATTGACAAGACGAGGCAAAAGTGAAAAACATATCCGTAGCTTCATTGATAGAGTCAATTACAGCAAACGCACGTTTGTTATACTTCTCTGGGCTTTCACCACAAGAGAGAAGCAAAAACGAAAGGACAAAGAAAAAGAAGAAAAACCGTTTCATAAGACACCTTTAGTTTATGAAAAAAAACCGACAGATTATCGATATATTTTGTTTTTCCAAATCCTTTTAGTTATTTATTTTATCAATTTATTTTGAACTTGATTTTGTTCCTTAGAAGTAAAATCTTTTTTGTTTTGATATAAAAATAATTTTCTTTCTATTAGTGTATATGAATCCAGGTGAAAATTAAAAGGCATTCCTGTATATTCCTTGATGCTTGCGGGGTATCCAGTATAAAACGAAACCCAATTTTCTGCTTTATTAATTTCCATAATACTAAAATAACAAAAAAAATTTATTATACAAGGTATTTCCAACCATCATAATCCAATTTGGTCGTTATTTGGCCATTTTCCCTTATATATTTTCCTTCAGAAACAAAAACGTTAGAACCATATTCTATCGATTCTATTAATGCTCTACGAAAACAAAATTCTTTCTCGTTTTCATTGCCTAAAAACAAATTAATATTCCAAGGAGACAGAAGTTCCAACTCCTGGCAAATATTGTCGTAAACCTTTTTTATTAACTGATAAAAATTATCATCTGGTTTTTCTATGTTTAATCCCAATTCATTCTTGGCTTCTTTTCTGTTAATGGTGTAATCGTGACTTCCCGATTCACTACAAAGAAATTTCACGATTTTTTCTATTTGGCCTTGTTTTAAATTTTGATGCCGTAATAAACGTCTTGCCAACATTTGAATTTGGGCTCGAAGCCTAAATACTTGACCTAGGACTATAGGATGTACCTTTTGAGCTAAATCAATCAAAATATTGGATAAAGCAATAGGGTCTTTTATTCCAAGTTCTTTTTTGGCTATTTCTAAGTATGCGTTGATTGCTTCTGCACTCACGGGGATAGGGACCCCGGGGTTAATTGGACTTATAGGATTAAGTGAGCCATTCAAACTTGGATCGATTGGACCCAACAAAGCTTGTTTTGTCATTATTATCTTATCCGCACCTAGACAAATCAAAGTCCCTGCACTCAGACATCGAAACGGCACAATAACCTCAAACACTTTGCAGTAACTTCGAATCAAATTCACCAAACTCCAAGCTGCGCAAAACTCACCCCCTTGTGTATAAATATACAGTGAAATTTTTTTTGTTTTCCCAATTTTGTTAAGATGCTCTGTAAATATGGGTAATATATCTTGGGATATTTGACCTTCAAATCCTCCCCTATCGCTAGTAACGTAAACAATTAACTTGCTATTCTGTT
Source organism: Candidatus Kapaibacterium sp. (assembly GCA_013414795.1). Lineage (GTDB taxonomy): Bacteria > Bacteroidota > Ignavibacteria > Kapaibacteriales > UBA2268 > Naka2016. Next base: position 46,792 of record CP058732.1, on the reverse strand, counting down.
TCTTCTCGATTTCTTTGTATAAATCAATTCGATCTTGATACATAAGCCAATCCTTTTATTATTATTGTTTTTTTTCCTTTCTCTTACCTTCTCTTGCATAAATCCCGCCACCCTTTTCCATTTCTCGCTTGTATATCTCAGTTTCATCGGGCAGATTAATCATAGGTACTTTAACTGTTTCTTCAATGTTTTCTGGCTCTTTACCTTCTTCTTTGCCAGCAAGCAAATTCTTAATCATTGCTTTTAATAAATCATTCTCTTCTTCTAATCTTTTTATTTGTCTCAAAAGATATTCGACCTGGGCAACTAACTCTTTTTGTTTCCGAGAATCATAAGTCATTTCCCCTTGACCGGTTATTAACCAATGCCAATCAATGCCTTTTAATCTTGGGAACATTCGAACCAAATCAAAAGAATTTCTATACTTCCATCCGGCCAATGTTACTTCTTTTATACCAAGATGTTTGCTTAAGTCTGCCAGTGTTTTGGCATTAAAATATTCCTTTAATCGCTCAATCAAATCCTCAACCTTTAATTCATTTTCCACGATTACACCTAAAAAATTTTAAAAAAAAATCTATTTTTTGCAAAAAAAAATTTGCATATTTAAGATTAATTTCTTAATTTTGTAATGAACAATATAGGAAACAGAGAAAATTTATTGCAAAAGGAAAAACAAAATGATTTGGAAAACAAAAATGAAAAACGATAATCAAAACAAAACCAAAACCCAAAAAACAAAAAGTTATCATTTGATTTTCTCTTATTCATATTTCTATTTCATAATACAAACTTACGATTTTATAATGTCAATATTTCATTTTTCAAAATTTAAATTCAATTTTTCAAAAAAACTTCAACAAAATTACAAAAAAAATTGTAAAAATCAAAATTTTCCATTGGAGGTTCTATGAAAACCAAAAAAGTTTACCTGCCTCGCGGTGTTATTCAGCTTGTTGCCCGCAAACTTGGCATCACAAGGCAAAATGTTTATCAGCGATTGAAACGCAATGATGAATTTACTATTGACCTCTTGGAAAATGTGCTCCGTGATTATATCAAAGAACAAAACGAACGGAACCAACGAGCTAAACTGAAACTTGAATTTATTAAGGAACAATTGAAACGCTTCAATGGACTATCATAGGTACACTATTAATCAATTGTCTCGGCTTACTGGTACCAGCAAACATTTGCTGTATGATTGGGTGCGCCGAGGCCTTCTTGTACCTACTCAGATTTCTGGGAATCGTAAAAAGTTCTCCATTGAGGCTTTCCTTGAGGCGGAACGGCTTGCCCTCGAAGAGGTTCAAAAAAAGGAATTGGATCGATTTTTATCTTCGCCTCGACCTAACGAACGAATCCCAGAATCTTTCTTTGATTCTCTATTGAATTTAAACAAAGCCCCCTTGAAGGCTACCCACCACAATGGAAACGCCAACAAGGGGGTGACATCACACAGAATGTCTCACAAAATTAAGGAGAATTTATGAATTCGCCAAACTTTTTTGATGATTTGGCATCAAAAGCGCCACTCATTGAGAAACTCGAATCGCTGCGAGATAACCTAATTACCCTTTTCGCTCTTCTTCAAACCAAAAAGGAATCGGGAGGCTATATTGCTTCTCTGTGGAAAGATCAACTGCGATTTTACTCTTCACTTTCTGATGAACTGCTTGCTTCGTTGTCTGCACCTGTTGAAGAAGCGTTTTCTAAATCGCTCAACGAGCAACTGGAAAGTGTGTTTAATCAAACTAAAACTCTAATCAAACAAATTGGGGAGGAGATATGAACCAAGGTCCTGAATTAAAGGAAAAACTAGCCTTGATTGAACAGGCTAATGTTCTCCGCGAAAAGTATTTCTCTTTGCTGGATTACAAAGCTGTTGTATTCCAAGAGAAAGAGAATAGCGCAACCATTCATCCTAACAATATCTTGCCTTCTCTTAATCACATTCTGCTTCGCACTTTTCAATATAGAATCTACACTCAATCCGAAGCGATAATTTTATATAACAAACTTCTCGAGGCACTTTTGGATTTTCAAAAACACATCTCTGATGCAGTTTTAGAGAAACTCAACAAACTACAAATAAAATTTGTGGAAATTGAAAGTAAGGAGGAGAAATGACTACATTAGCTCAAAATAACGGCAAAAAGCAATTTAAAGTGTATCGTTTATCCTTCGAGCAACCTAGATATCAGATTGGAACCAACATTTACATTTACGGAACTAACTTAAAAATCTTGGCAAAGAGTAGGGCAAGGGAGATTTACCCTTGCCTGACTGTTGAAGCGAGAAACGAATGGGAAGCTATTGAAAAGGCTCATCATAAGTTTAATTCAATCATTAAAAATTAATGGGAGGGAATATGGAAAACTTTGAAATTATTCAGCCTTTCTTCTCGACTTCTCTGAATGTGAACTATACCATTTACAGAAGTAGAGTCGACAAAGAAAGATTTTACTTTGCAATGTATAATGGAAGCCTTTTGAAGTTACCCTCAGTTACAACGATTCTTGCAAACACTCTTCCGATGGAGGAGTGGTTGGTTAGATGGATAGCTCATTGGGGTTACGAACAGGCGATCGAACGGCGAAATCAAGCAGCACATTATGGTATTCTATTTAGTATGATCGTTGCTGACTTTATTCGCTCCAAACAAATCGATTTATCAACTATCGAGGCACGCGTTGCAACGTATCGCTATGCGAATAACATTAATTTCCCAACTGATTTTTGGGTACAAAGACTCAAAGAAGACCTTTTCTCCCTTGCGTGTTTTATTCATGATTACTCGTTTGAACCTATCGCAGTAGAATTACCTTTGGTCTCAACCAAATACAAGTTCGCTGGGACCATTGATGCAATAGGTTGGATGAGTATAGGTAGCGGTGTGAATGGAAAAAAATTGAAAAGGGACTCGCAAACTCAAAGGGTTCTGGCTATCATCGACTGGAAAACGGGCAGGCACGGGTTTTACCGTAGCCATGAGGCTCAACTTCATTTTTATCGCTTACTTGTCGAAGAGAATTTTCCCGAGCTTACTCAAACACCTATCAAATTGTTCAATTGGGCTCCGAAAGAATGGACAAGTGAAAGTGATTCGAAATATTCATTAAAGGACCAGACACAGAGCAAAGAGGCGTTTAGGATTCTTAATTATCTCGCAATTTATCAAGTTGATGACTCTATCAAAAATCACACTTTCAAAGTTTTTGATGGGGTTTTGAAACTCAACTCAGACAATTCAGATCGCGTGAAATTTGTTGATTATGCCGATCTTATTAGAAATAAGTTCTCTCCACAAAATTCAATTGTTCAAGAGAACGAGGTTCCAGAAAATGGAACAGTTAAGAAAGATATACAAATCTCTGATGTTTCTAACGAAGAGATGACTGCCGTAGAGGTAGCATCTGATGTTTTATCTGAACTTGACTCATTTTTTCAACAACTTAAGGAGGAGGCATAATGGAAACAATGCAAAAAGTCCAACCCAACGGGCTGGAAGTCATTGCAACTGCAAAACAGCAAATCGACGCGCTAGCTAATGCTTGCAAGAATTTTGTCGTGCATAATGACGAAACACTCGAGCGTGGGAAAAAGCTTGTTAAGGAAGCGAAGCAAATCGAGACTTTCATCGAGGAGAAAAGGAAAGAGGTTACTAAGCCGCTTCTGGATCGCAAGAAGCAAATCGACGACTTCGCAAAATCTCTAACCAACGAGCTGAACAACGCGGTCAAATCTCTGCGATCACAGATTCAAAAATATGAAGAGGAAAAAGAGAGACGACGCCTCGAAGAACTTCGCCGCATCGAAGAAGAGAGGCGTCGCCAAGAAGAAGAACTACGCCGTGCGCAAACTCAGAACGACGCAGATCAAATTACAAAAATACAACAATTAGCCGAGATTGAACAAAAGGCAGCTGCGCTTTCAGAAAAATCTTCTTCTCTGCGTATGATTTGGACATTTGAAGTAGAGGACTTTTCAAAAATTCCGCTTGAATATCTGGAACTGAACGAAACCAAAGTTCGACAAGCGATTCAAGCGGGCGTGCGTTCAATTCCTGGACTTCGAATTTTCCAAAAATCAACTTTAGTCATTAAATAAGGAGGTTACAATGGGTGCTATATCAAAAGATAAACTGGCTAAGGAGCAAATCCAGTTTGTAAATATTGACAAGGACGACGGTGGGTTTATCGTTGATGGGCAAACCTACCCGGGATTTGAAGGAACTTTCCTTGGAATCAATACTCATGAGTATGAGTTCAAAGGAAAACCACAGAAAAAGATTGACATTTACATTGAGGACGGTTACGTCTACTGCCTTGAATTTGGCAAGTATAGTTGGCTAGCGTTTAAGCTTTTGAATCAATTGTTGTCTGTTCCCCCCAACGAATTGACCGCTGGCAACAATCACATCCGGTTAATCATGAAGAAGAAGGAGAGCAACTTAAACATATTTGTCAGATGGAACGGTGCATATCTTAGGTGGAAATACAAGTTTTCTGATTTGAAATTTAACGGGAAGGATGGTGAGGAAAAGATTGCTCACCTTAAGAAGATTGTTGACAAATGGTTTAATGTTTTGTATGAACTCAAGCCGTTCGATCCCAAAAAGGATTTAATCAAAGATGAAGAAGCAGATGATACTGTATCTGTTGTTGATGATGAAGATTTACCATTTTAACATTTTGCGGGGAACAAAATGAAAGCAATATCATATTTTTTGCAACCAATAAAAGATGGCTCTGAAAGTGGATATTGTGTACTATGCGGAACATACACTAAAAACGGACATCAATTCAAGCCGTCAGATACTTTCACGGCCTATTCTGAATTGCAATACGGCAATGTGTTATGTCCCTTTTGTGCTGCGTTTTTCCAAGACCAAAATTTCCGGCGCAAAAACTGGATATTGTCCGAAAATGGTGTGCAGTTTGTAAAAAGAGAGGAAATTGCTGCTTTTTTGATAAATCCCAATAAACCTCTACCATTTGCAGTTTATATTACCAGCACCGGACAGAAACAAGGCTGGTTGCGTGGCTTTCGGCGAATAAGTTTTTCAAAGGAAAAATTCTTCATCCATACAGACTTTGCTGGCTGTGTTTTTACGGAGTTTCAAGAGCTGGTATATCTTTTTGAAATTGCTTCAAAACTGCATGAACAAAAGGTTTCTAAAACCGAATTAAAAACCGGAGAATTCTCAATGAGCACGTATCGTAAAGGGATTGAAAAAGGTTTTGCCAACCTTCTTGATGAAGTGAAAAAATATGTTTCACAACCAAACTGGGAAATTGTTGTCTATGTTATCTGAGAAGAAAAATAGAAAATGGCTTTATGGTGATTCCTGGGAAAAATTCCCTATTGAAGATGGTGAGGTTTGGCAAGTTGGAAAACATATTTTGGCAGTGAAGGATATTACGGAACTTTCCAATTTGGACTTCTTTGGTATCTCTCGATTTGATATTTCATACTGCGATCCTCCTTGGAGTACCGGGAATTTGAATGCTTTTTATACAAAGGCTGGATTTTCGCAAAGAAAAAAATTTGAACCCTTTATGGAAAAACTGATTAACTTGATTAGTACTTATTCTCCACGGATAAATTATCTTGAAATGGGAAGGCAAAACCTTGACTTCGTAACAAAATTAATTACTTCACAGAACGGAATTGTTACGAATATTTGGAAAATTAAGTACTATCATAAGCATCCCTGTTTTTTAATTCGATACAGTTTTGAAACTCCTATGATTATTGATTTCGATTTCACGGGTATTGATGATGAATTTACTCCTCGACTTGCAATGCAGTTTGAACCAAATATTAATTCTGTGCTTGATCTATGCACCGGAATTGGACTTACCGCTAGAACCGCGCATTCTTTGGGGAAAACCTTTTTCGGCACTGAACTGAACAAACGAAGGCTTGCTTGTTTGATTGAATTTTTCTACCAACAAGGGTTACCAATTCAAAATATGTCTCACAACCAAATTGGGAGGTAGTTGTATATGTATGCTGAACTTGAAGAGGCACTCGTCGATTTCCTGGCAATCATCTACGGACGGGTGCCTTGGGGTAAAATGCGAACTTCCAAGAACCCGCATGATATTTTTAATCACCGGGTTCGCGCCGCATCAAGACGTGATAGTCTTTTTACTTTCGCTTCGAAACTATCTAATTATTTCGGGTTACAATCTATTCCCGAAGAAGCATTAGAAAAACTTGAAATCCTCAGACCATATCAATATTGGGTACTCAACACGCTTTCCAAGGAACATATTCCTTTTTGTGTGAAGGCAATAATACGTGCAAAAGCAAAGAAAGCAAAAATGAAAGAAGACACGAAAAACACAGTAGAAAAAATTGAAAATGAAAATGAAAATGAAATCAATTTGTTCAACAATTCGGAGATTGAAAATGATTCAGAAATATGATGGATGGATGCTTGCAAAAACCACCATTCATCACGGTGGAAATGAAAAAACTGGCAGTACTCCCGTCTTGCGAACTATTTTTATGTATGTCGATGGAATTGGCGAAGTTCAAATGCCATATATAAACGGGAACGCAATCAGAGGAAAACTTCGTCGAATGCTTATGAATGAATATTTTGAAATTCTTGGGCTTACCCCAGAAGATTTGAACCCAAAAGTATATCACATATTCTTCTCCGGAGGAGCACTAGAAGCAGCGGAATCAAATAATGCTGGTATAGACCTTTCTTTGCGACGTGAAATCCGGGATACTTTTCCCCATCTCTCTCTTCTTGGCGGTTCAATCGGGAATCAAATTATTCAGGGGAAACTCAAAGTGGGACATGCCTTCCCGGTTTGCAAAGAATATGCTGTTTTCCTTCCAAACTTTCTACAAAACGATGAACGAACAAATAGATATGTTCGTTCTTTCTGTGACGAATCGTTCCAAACTCGGAGAGATGACCTGCGGGCAAATAGACAAGAAGATGAACAAGCAGTTCAAATGAAAGTTGATTTTGAATGTTTTATTCCCGGAACTAAATTCTATCACTGGTTTGTCACTGAATACGCAAATGAAATTGAAGCCTCTGTTTTTGGACGATTAATTGAACTTTTCCGCTTCAATCCTTGGGTGGGTGGACTTTCTGGTACTGGAAATGGCGAGGTTCTTTTTGAATATACTCCAGAACCTCCATCTGGAAATTTATATCTGGCACATATTAGGGACAATAAAGACAAAATCCTCAATTTGTTGAACAGACTTTCGGATATGCTATGACAGAAAGTCAGTATTTTTTAGACAAAATACTACTTGGGGCTATGGATTTGCCTCGCAAATGGCATTTCCAGCCCCTTGAAATTGTTTTCACTATGGCATCTCCAATCGCTCTTTCGCATCCCTGGATTCATCTGGATGGATTAATTTCACATCTTGCTCTTCGGAAACTTTTGGGATATGATTATTTCCTGCTTCCATCGAAATTTCCTATTGGACGTCTGATGAAAGATGTGGAAATCCCATATCTACCGTATCGTTCTGCTGGATTGATTCCCCAATGCTCTATATCCTTCTTCGAACCATCCATAATGAAAAGCGAAAAAATGTACAAAAAAGCCGAAATTGCTTGGCTCGGTAAACTTAAAAAACTTTATCAGGGCTCCGGACATTTCAAAGCCTATGTAATGCACCATATCTATGTTCCAGCCTCAAAAATTCGCTTTTACATTGTAGGCGATATCGAAGGGTTGCGTCAAATGCTCGATGAGGTTGTCTCTTTGGGCGATAATACTCGAATTGGTTGGGGTCGAGTTCTGAAATATGAAATTAATCCCATTGACGAAGACAGAAGTATAGTCTGGAACGGAAAAGCCCAAAGACCAATCCCGGTGCGATTTTGCAAAAAATATTCTGACAGTTTTGTTCTCACCTGGCGTTCTCCATATTGGAGTTCGGATTTCGAAGAGCGATGCGTTCCACCTTTGGCAGATGTTGAACTTCTCCCAGAAACCCTTGAATTAATGAGGCTCGACAATGGAAAATAGATGGCGTGAAACATTTTTAGAATGGAGCAAAAGTGATGAATTTCAAGCGAAAGTACAACAAGCCACAGAAATTATCCGAAATGCTCTCACTGAACGAAATGTTTACAGCACATTTTCCGGTGGAAAAGATAGTTTGGTAGTTTCTCATATGGCAAACCTAATCAAACCAGGTATTTTGGTATTGCATATCGATTATGGAAAATATCTCATTCCTAGACCAATTCACAAAGAGATTCGAAAAATAGCAAAAGAAATGAATTGGAATTTCGAAATATATGCCCATCCAATCTTCCGACTTCCACCGGAGCGAACAATTGGTGTAATGGGAATTGTTCTTTCGGACCTTGCGAAACATATGCAAGAAAAAGGTTATGATGGTGTTTTTGTAGGCTTGCGTTCAGCAGAATCTACGAAACGAAAACAACGTATCAAAACCGAATTCAGCCTCACGGCGATAAAAGAATATTATCCCGTTGGTAACTGGAGTTGGTTGGATATTTGGGCATATATTGTTTCCAGAGAACTTCCATATCTTTGGTTTTACGACCGATATGCCAAAGTCCTGAGCTGGGAAAATGCTCGCTTCACTACTATGTTCGACCCGGAATTCGAAAAGTTTGGTGCTCCAGCGGTCGATGGGGTCTTATCACCTCGATGGCGACGCTAAACAAGACCTAAACATTCATCTTGATACCTACTTCGCTAGGGAAAAAAGGGGGAAATTATGAATGAAGGCTTTTTAAATCTGATATATGGTTACTTAAAACGTGGATTATCTGTTCTTCCCATTGTACCTGGCACCAAGAAACCCGCTGTAAGTTGGAAAGTATACCAAGAAAGGCTACCCACCATTGAAGAGGCAAGGAAATGGTTTCAAAGAAAGCATCCGATGGATGTTGCCATTGTTGCCGGACGTGTCAGCGGGAATCTGGAGTTTATTGACATTGATAATCATATTGGAGACGCTGACCGGATTTTTTGGGAATGGAAAGAGATATTAAACGGGACATTGCCAGGGCTCTTTGACAAACTTGTGATTCAAAAAACTCAGTCTGGGGGATATCATATTGTGTATCGTGCCAATACTGTTATCTCTGGGAACACAAAACTTGCATCTCGGGTTGTAAACGGCAAGCATGATACTTTTATTGAGACCAGAGGCGAGGGTGGTTATGCGCTTGTTTATCCTTCGGACGGTTATTCTTTACTTCAAAACACTTTCCCCGAGGTTCCTGTCATATCTGCCGAGGAACGGGAATTGCTTTTAGATATTTGTCGCTCTTTTAATCAAATAGAGAAAGAACCTCCTACCATCAAATCAAAAGAGTATACATCAGAAACAAAGAAAGATAGACCGGGTGATTTGTTCAACAAAGAGGGCGACATTCATAAGTATTTGGAAAAGCACGGCTGGCGGCTGGTCCACCGTTCTGGTCCGCGGGAATTTTGGCAAAGGCCGGGTAAAAGTGGTAGAGGCTGGAGTGCTACTTTTAATTTTATTCCGAACAAGTTTTATGTCTTCTCGTCTAACGCCCCACCCTTTGAACCGGAACATTCCTACGATAAATTCAGCGTTTATGCTTTGCTTGAACACGGTGGTGATTTCCGAAAGGCTGCAAAGGAGCTGGCAGAGCTTGGTTTTGTTGGTAACGGGAAACCCAGGTTAAAGAAAGTGTCGGTCATCATTGACAAAACATCTGTCGATTTAAACCATTCTTTAAACGGGGATTTACCGCCTTTGACTCAAATCGGCAATGCTATGCGATTTTTGAAAAAGTATAAAGACACTTTGAAATATAACTTTACAACCAAAGAATGGTTGATTTGGGATGGTACTCGATGGAGACCGGATACCAAGGATAATATTAGACTTTTGGCAAAAGCAATTAGTGATTCTATTATTGAAGACGAGGGATTGTATATTGCTGCTGGTTACGACCCGAAGGCTATTCGTGCCTGGCATAAATCATCACAAACGCTTCGAAACATTGATGATTCGCTTAAACTTGCAGCTTGTGAGCCCGAGTTTGCAACTACTCACAACGATTGGGATAGAAACTTGTACCTGGTCAATTTTGCGAATGGTACGTTGGATTTAAAGTCGATGGAGTTTCGCAAGAACGATCCTAATGATATGATTACCAAAGTTATCCCTATTGAGTACGATCCAAAGGCTGAATGTCCAACCTGGTTGGCTGCACTTGATATGTATTTTAACGGTAATCAGGAACTGATTGAATTTGTTCAGAAGATATGTGGGCTCTCTCTCTGCGGTGCTCACCTCGAGGAAATCATTGTGTTTCTATATGGTACCGGGGCGAATGGTAAGTCTATTTTTGTAAATACTATCAGATATATTTATGGCGAGTATGCTAGTTTGCTTCCGATTGAAGCGTTAATTACACAACGTTTTGATGACAGCAAAAAGTCGGAAATAGCTTCCCTGGTAGGTGCAAGGTTCGTTGTTACAACAGAGATTCCTATTAACAAACATCTGAATGAGGCTACTGTTAAGATGTTGACCGGTGGTGATGCTGTCAAGGTCCGTAATCTTTATCAGAACTTCTTTACCTTCGAGCCTACATTTATTCTATGGATTTTTGGTAATCATAAACCTGAAATTAAGGGGGCTGACAATGGTATCTGGCGTCGGATGGTCCTGATACCGTTCGAGCAGACGATTCCACCAGAGAAGAGGTTACCACAGTCGGTTATTCTTGAACAACTTAAGGGTGAAGCTCCGGGGATTTTGACTTGGATTGTTAATGGTTGGAAAAAATATATTGATGAAGGTTTGAAGATTCCTAAAATTGTAGCCACGGCAACGTCGAATTACAAAGATGACCAGGATTTGCTTTTCGACTTTTTTAACGATAGCATTGTGATAGACAAGGATGGAAAAGAAAAGGGTACGGATCTTTACGAGGCTTACACAAAGTGGTGTGAGGAGCATAAGGAACATCCAATAGGAAAGAAAACCTTCTTCAGACTTTTAGAAGAAAAAGGCTTTCCTTGTACAAAAGACCGTAAACAACAAAAAGTTTTCATTGGGTTGTCTTTATGCCGAAAAACTCAACCTTGTGCTGAAAATCTTTCAAATTTTGATAAAAATAACGATAAAATTGAAGAATATGATGACTATGATGAACCCTTTTAAAATAAACGACTTACGCATATCCGAAACAACGCAATCTGCTGAAAAATGCCGAAAAGCCGAAAATCGAAAAAGTTTTTCGGCACACTTAACTTATTATAAAATTAAGGAGTTAGACGAAAAATGCCGAAAAAGAAAAACTTGTATATCCCCCCCTTATATATATATATACTACTATATATACCCCTATATAAATTTTCAATTTTTTATAGTTATAAAAGTAAAAAGTTTTTCGGCAAATGTTTGCAACTCTATGAAAACCAATAGGTTAGGACTGCCGAAAAAGTTTGTAGATTTTCTGCAACTAAAAACCGAAAATATTTATAAGTTAATAAAAAAACAACCACTTATGTGTGCCGAAAAAACAAAAAAAGATTTTCAGCAAGCCCCAATTTTTTCGGCATTTGGAAAGGAAATTTGAAAAATGATTAAGTTTCACAAAGGAAACGAAAACCTTATGCAAACTAAATTTAACCCAAAAATTATTGAATACTGGCAGAAGGTGTTTGCTATCCTCGGCAAGGAAATAGGGGAGGAGGCGGAGCTGGTAGACGCTATGTTGTCTTATCACCAGCAACCTAAAACACCTACGAACGTAACCAAATGTCTGAACAAGATATTCAAAGATGAATACAGAAAATACCTTCTGTATGAAAGCAACCACAAAAGATTGTATCAAATCAACGAAAGTTTGTTAAATCAAAAAGGAGAAGCATATGAACAATAAAAACAACTCATTAGACCGCTTAGCCCGTGTAACCGCTTATATATGCGGAGTCCCCCTGGGCGCCATAATCAATAAATATCGCTTTCAAAACACATTTTCACAAAAAATTAGATTTGCAAGGACATTGTTTCAGTATGTAGCATTGGAATTAGGTTATGACAGAATACAAATAGGGAAGTTTTTGGGGTTAAAAAACTTGGATGCAAGACCACTGAAAAGGCTTCAACATACTTATGATGACTCAGAAAGGATAAAACTATTAGTAAAGCAAGCATATAAGAAACAAATAATTTATTTAGCTGGCAAAGTTTCAAACTCCTCGTATGAGCACGTAATAGAAAAATTTGCAAAGGCAGAAGAAGAGTTAATAAGAAATGGCTACATCGTTATAAATCCCACGAGTTTAATACCAGAAGAAGTAGGGTGGGAACTTGCAATGAGAACGTTAGTACCATACCTATCATATTGCGATGCCATATGTTTGTTGCCGGATTGGGAAGAGTCAGAAGGAGCGAAGATAGAATACGATTTAGCAAAAAAACTTGGTCTTGAAATAATATTTTTCAAAACATAACAGAGGTGAGACAATGAAAAAAATAACTTGCACACATTGTAAAGGAGTTGGGATCGTTCAACATCCATTTTGGAAATTATACTTCGAAAAATATTCCCAGCATGACCCAAGAGAAGTCTACGAAGGATTTACGGGACGATACACACCAAACTATGAATCATTACCTCCTGAGGAAACAGAATGTCAATTCTGTAAAGGAAAAGGGTATTTCAAAGACGAAGTAGAGAAAATATTTTTCGAAGTTAGCGAAGGAAGCGACCAAATAGATTTGGTTCGTTTCAAAATCGCACTTCAGAGATTAGGTGTGTTGTAAATTTAAACGAGGAGAAAATGCTTTGGCAACATCAAATCGACTTAGCAAAGCAAGCAGAACCAATATTGCGAGAGAAGAAGATAGTTTACTTGGCGATGGAGATGAGGGTGGGGAAGACCCTAATAGCATTGGAAACCGCATACAGACTTGGAGTCAAAAAGGTACTATTCGTTACAAAGAAGAAAGCAATCAGTTCAATTTTAAGCGATTATATAAGAGAAAACTATCACTTGGTCTTTGATTTGGATGTCACCAATTACGAACAAGTTCATAAATTCAATCCTGATGGATACGAACTGGTTGTTGTGGACGAGGCGCACTCGTTAGGTGCTTTTCCCCGTCCATCGTTAAGGACAGCGAGGTTAAAAAATCTAGTTAAAGAGAAGTATTTAATTCTAATGTCCGGAACACCCACGCCAGAGAGTTTTTCGCAGATTTACCATCAGTTTTGGATTTCAAGCCACTCTCCATTTAAAGAGAAGAACTTTTACCTATGGGCAAAAACATATGTAAGAGTTAGAGAGCGAATGATAAACGGATACAAAGTGAAAGATTATTCAGACGCTCAGGAGCACTTGATTAAACCAATCATTTCGCCATATTTTTTAACCTTCACTCAAAAGCAGGCGGGTTTTAAGATTTTGTATTTGGAAGATGAGGTTTTGGAAGTTCGAGCCAAACCAATTGTATACAAAGTCATGGAATATCTATTACGAAATCGGTATGTAAGATTAGAGCATGAAGGTTCTTTTTATGAAGTTGTTGCCGATACAGCAGCTAAACTTTTAACCAAAATCCATCAGGTTTGTTCCGGCACGGTGATAACAGAGGAGGGCAAAACAATAGTTTTGGATAAAACAAAAGCATATTTTATAAGGAACCATTTAGGAACAAAGCGAATAGCAATATTCTACAAGTTCCAAGCTGAAGGAGATGTCTTGCGTTCAGTGTTTCCGAATCACACATTTGATCCCATTGAGTTTGCCAAGGATCCCAATTTGGTTTTTCTATCCCAAATTCAGTCAGGGTCGATGGGGATAGATTTAAGCTCAGCGAAGGCTCTGGTGTTTTATAACATTGACTATTCATTTACAAACTACTGGCAAGCACGCAACCGAGTTCAAAACAGATTTTTAACAAGCAATCCCAAGATTTACTGGGTATTTATTGAGGATGGTATTGAGCAAAAGATTCTGGATGTAGTTCGACGCAAGAAAGATTATACAAGTTTTTATTTTCGAAAAGACTTTTTGGAGTCTTCAAGTGGTAAACATAAGGTTTTAGATAGGGTGGGTTTATGAGGGAGAAGGAATTGCAAGCCCGAATAATCAGGCTATTAAAATCAAACGGCGCATATGTTTGCAAGGTAAATCTTTCCTCTCGAAACGGGGTTCCAGATTTGTTATGTTGTATTCGAGGCAGATTTATAGGCATTGAAGTGAAATCGAAGCAAAACAAGCCAACGCCATTACAAGAATTTAATTTGAGAAAGATTACCCAGGCTGGGGGGGTAGGAGTGGTTGTAAGAAATTTAAAGGAAGTAGAAGATTTGTTAAAACAAATTGGGGATAAGAATGGATAGAGCTTTTGTTTTGCAATATTTAAAAATTGAGCATTTGCAGAACAATTCAGAGTTGATGGAAATCGCTGAGAACAGCGGGCTCGAGTACGTCAAAGAGTTATTACGGGAATATCCATCTATGCGAGTGATGTATATTCCCACCCTTGAACGAAACAAGGAACTTATGAAAGAAGTTATCCGAGCAAATATTGGCAAGTTGACTGTTCGGCAGCTTTCGAGGAAGACCGGTTTGAGTATGAAAAAAATCAAACAATATATCAAGGAAATCGAAGCGAGCGATAAGAGAAAAACAGTTTAAAAAAAAAGATAAAAATTTTTTAAAATTTTTTTTAAAAAAATTTGGAAAATTGAAATTTTTTTTATAATTTTGCATTTGAGAGGGTGGGTTAACCAAAATCAGTGCACTGATATTTAAGCCTACCTATAAGGAATGGAAATATTAAAAATAAACCCTCTCACAGTGCATGCACTGATTATAGCATACCTATGAGGACGCGGCTCTCGTATCGTAAGATACGAGGGCTTTTTTATTTGTCTTTCCATAAACCTTTTTTGTTTGCCCGAGCCTTTTGGTATGCTTCTTTAAATCTGTCGACATATTTAACATTTGGTGGAATGGTCAACAGCATTGCATAACCTTCTTCAAGGATAACTTCATTAAGCATGCGTCCATCGGGCAACCAAACGTATGCAAGAATCCGTCCGTAAACATCTCTCTCTTGAACATCAAATTCAAGTTTGACTTTTGTTCCAGGCTTTAAAATCGACTGAACGAATTCTTTTGCTTTTTTCCCAAGGGCAACTACAGTTTTCGGGTCGCCAAGTTCTTTCTGTTTCTTTACGCGTGCGTTAAATGAACTTTCAGGGCAGTCGATACCGATGAGTCGTATGTGTTCTTCACCGCAAGCGAAGGTATCGCCGTCGATGATGTAGTCGACGACGCAAGTCTGGTTTTGGTCACTAAAGACAAACAATTGACCAAATAAGAAAAAAACTATGGTTAGTATAAATCCTCTTGGTTTCATTTTTGTCATTTTTTTAAAAATCAAAATAAAACAATTTTTACATTTTATAAACACAAAAATTTTTAAATTTTTAATTTTGTTATTTTTTTTATTTACTTAATAATTTGTTATGATTTTCTCATAGTTATTGTTTTTGAATGGTTTGATTTGAAAATTTTGGGTAGAGGGAAATGGATACGGATTTGTTGGAATATCTCAAGCAAAAGTTGATTCAAGATAAAAGATTTGTTGGTGAAGGTAATTTATTGTTGAAAAATAAGATTGTTGAGGTTGCTCTGAAACTCGATGAGGGGTTACTTAAAATTCTTTTGAATGATGAAAGGCTAAAAAAAACTTTTTTTGTGGAAATCAATGAAGTTCTGGTTTTTGATAAAGACAAGTTTATAAAGTTCGTATCAAACAAACAATTTTTACCCGATAGTTACACTGCTTTTAAAAACAAAATCGGTTTAGTAGATGAAAAAGGGGAGTTTATAAGCGAAAAAAAAGAGGTTGTTTTATCCTGGCCTTATAAAGATTGCGTTTTAGAAGGAGATATGACCAAAGAAGACCAAAAACGAGATGAAATTTTTTGGAATGAAACCTTATCGCCAGATGAAATAACACGCCTTTTAGACCCAAAAGTTTTTACCAACGCAAAAAGAATTGATGCAAACGGAGAACATTCGTTCGATGGATTTAAGACCGACGATAAAGGAAACATTAAAGACAACTTAATCATCAAAGGGAATAATCTGTTAGTCCTTCATTCACTTAAAAAACGCTTTGCCGGAAAAGTAAGACTAATTTATATTGACCCACCGTATAATACTGGCAATGATGAATTTAAATATAACGACGCTTTTAATCACTCTACTTGGCTTACTTTTATGAAAAATAGATTAGAGGTTGCTAAAAAATTACTTAACGATGAAGGTGTGATATTTATTCAATGTGATGATTATGAGCAGGCTTATCTAAAAGTGTTATGTGATGAAATTTTTGATAGAGACAGATTTGTAGGAGTTTTAGTTTGGCAAAGGGCAAAAGGAGGAGGTCAGGCAAAAGAGATTGTGCGGGGACATGATTACATTTTGGTTTATAGAAGTTTTGATGAACCTATAACTTTAAAAAGACAAAAAAGTATTCAGAAGCCAATTATAGAAATCAATGGACGAAAATATATTAAGAACGACGATTTTTTGCGAAAAGTATTTGGAAAATATAGTGAAAATAAAACCGAAGAATTCGATAGAAGATGTTTTTACGAAGAGATAGAAAAATATAAAGGAAAAGAGAAGAAAAGAGAAGTTGATGAGAAAATTAAATCTGGGGAATACATACTAGAAAAACATCCAAGCGGTAAACATATAGTTTGTAGATTAGAGCCACTAGAGACGGCATATTCAACTTTTTATTCGATAATAAAAAATATCAACAATGCAGAAGGTCCGGTTATCGAAGGTTTTTTATCTGAGAAGGGTAA
Source organism: Candidatus Kapaibacterium sp. (assembly GCA_013414795.1). Lineage (GTDB taxonomy): Bacteria > Bacteroidota > Ignavibacteria > Kapaibacteriales > UBA2268 > Naka2016. The sequence goes on along the minus strand of CP058732.1, from coordinate 29,931 downwards.
GTATGATTTTGAAAGATTAGGATTAAAAGGTTTTGAATATCCAAAACCCGTAGAATTAATAAAAATCTTAATTAAATCGATTATGATGTTTGAAAAAGAAGGTATTGTTATGGACTTCTTTGCCGGAAGTGGTACAACTGCACAAGCAGTTTTGGAGCTTAATAAAGAAGACGGCGGTAACAGACAATTTATTCTCTGCGAACAACTTGACTATGTAGATACAATTACAGTGCCACGAGCAAAAAATGTTGTTAAAAAGTTAGGTAATGGCGATTTTATCTATTTAGAACTTATGAAATGGAATGCAAACTTTGCTGATAAGATTAAAAAGGCAAAAACAAAAGAAGAACTTAAAAAATTGTGGGAAGAAATGAAAGAGAAAGCATTCTTGAGTTATAAAGTTGATATAAAAACAATTGACGAACACGCAACAGATTTTGATGATTTATCTATTGATGACCAAAAAAGATTTTTACATGAGTGTTTAGACAAAAATCATTGGTATGTAAATTATAGTGAAATTGAAGATGAAACTTATCAGGTATCGGAAGAGGATAAAAAATTAAATAGGGAATTTTATGGAAGATGAATGCAACTTTAAACTTTGGAGTGAATTGAATCCAATTGCAATAGAGGAATTAAAACCAAATCTTGGTTGGCGAAGTTGGGATGCATTGACCAAAGAGGAAAAACATAAAATTTGGATACATTTAAAAAATTATTTTTTTGTAAAAAAGGATGAAAAAGATGATTTCGGATTTCAAGTAGCATCCTTTGAGTTTTTGGGCAAAAGTTGGGAACAAAATAAAAAATTGCAGCGAGTTATATCTGCACTCACGACTCTGAACGAGAGATATAAAGCTAAAAGTTATGCCAAAAATTTTTTAGAACATCCAAACATCGATACAGCTTGCCGTGATTTTTATGACATTTTTATAATGCAATCGGAAAATGTTGTTATGGAATTGCTTTCTTTATATTGCAAGGCTTTAATTTCCGAAAGAGCAAGTAGAGATATTCAAAAAGGGAAGGACGAGACAGAAGAGGAATATCAAAATAGATTAAAAAATTGGAAAGAATTTGATGACTTTGCCCAAAGGCTTAATGATGTTTTTGAACAATTTGGTGTTAATGTTGTGCTCACCAGACAAGGATTTATTCCTAGACAAGACGAAAAAATCACAAAAGAGATTTATGAACCAGTTTTGAAGTTTCTCTCTGACGAAAAATGGTCGCCGGTTAATCGTGACTTGAAGGATGCATTTAGAGATTATCAACAAAAAACCCCTGATGGTCATAGTTCTTGCATTACTCACACAATTTCTTCTATCGAGGCGTTTCTCCAGATAATTTTATATGGAAAAACTGGGAAAGGTACCCTTGCAGAATTAATATTAGAAGCACAGAAGAAAAATCTTATTCCAAATGATACTTTTACTAGTTTAATTTTCAAAAACATTAAAGAGATATTTGCGCAAGAAAGAAAGCATACTGGAGATTCGCATCCCAAAAAAGAATATGCAACAGAGAAAAATGCTCGAATGATATTAAATTTAGCTATGATATTTTTTCAGCATTGTATTCAAATTTAGCCATGCTATACCAAAAATTTGATGATTTGAAGGAATCATTCGGAGAGAATTTTTTTACATCTCGAGTTAGCGAAGAGATTATTCAAAACCTCAACCCAAGATTCGAATTGCGTGAATATCAGAAAGAGGCGTTGGGAAGATTTGATTTTTATTTTAACGGTTACCAAAAGAAACAATATCCGGTCCATCTTCTTTTTAATATGGCAACAGGGAGCGGAAAGACTTTAATTATTGCCGCCAATATTCTTGCGCTTTATAAATTGGGTTATCGGATTTTTATTTATTTTGTCCATCGAAACAATATATTAGAAAAAACTCGGGACAACTTTTTAAATCCTTTATCAACAAAATATTTGTTTTCTGAAAAAGTTATTTTTAATGGAAAAGAGGTTAAAATACGAGAAATTAAAAATTTGTCCGATGTGGTTGAGGATGATATCAACATAATGTTTACTACAATAAATGCATTGCACGAAAGAATAAATAAGCCGAAAGAAAACGCACTAACAGAGGAAGATTTTGAAGGGAAAGAAGTAGTTTTGATTGCTGACGAAGCTCATCATTATCAAGCCTATACAAAACTCAAAGACAAAAAAGGCCAACAATTAATCTGGGATACAGATATTTTGGAACTAAAACAAATCAAGGGGTTATCGGAAGAAGAAAAAGAGGAATTAAGGGCGTGGGAAAAGACGATCCAAGAAAAAATTTTGCCGAAAAGAAACAAAAATGGGGAAAGCAAAAATATTTTATTAGAATACACAGCAACGATAGACTTAAATCATCCAGCCATCAAGGAAAAGTACGAAAATAAAATCATCTTTAAATATGATTTGGTTAGATTTAGAGAAGAAGGTTATTCCAAGGAAATTGAAGTTGTTGAATCCGATATACGCAATCCAATGGAACGGGCGTTGCAGGCGGTTGTTTTAAGTCAGTACAGAAGGAAGATAGCTGAGAAGAATGGGCTTCCCTTAAAGCCAGTTATCTTATTCAAATCTAAAACAATAGAAGAAAGCAAACGAAACGAACTGGACTTTAGAAAACTTATAGATAACTTAACTGTTTACGACTTAGTCAAAATCAGCCAAAGCGTTTTCCAGTCTATCGCAGAAGCGTTTCAATATTTTAAGGAAAACGATATTCCTTTGGAAAATTTAGTTGAAGAACTTAAAAATGATTTTGCGCCGGAAAAATGTTTAGCGGTTAATTCAAAACAAGATAGCGAAGAAAAACAAATTCTAGTTAATTCATTGGAAGATCCCAATAATGAAATTAGGGCTATTTTTGCTGTAGATATGTTAAACGAAGGCTGGGACGTACTAAATCTTTTTGATATTGTTCGACTTTATGAGACAAGAGATTCCAGGAATAACAAACCTGGAAAGACTACTATCGCTGAAGCCCAATTAATCGGCCGGGGAATGCGGTATTGGCCATTTGCTTTAAACTCGGAGCAGGATAAGTACAAAAGAAAATTTGACAAGGATATTAGCAATCCCTTGCGTATTTTGGAACAATTGCATTATCATTGTTCATATCAACCCCAGTATGTTTCGGAGATTAAGAAGGCACTTGTGGACATTGGTGCAATGGAAAAGCAACGAAGAGAAGTAGAAATTAAGGTCAAAGAAGAATTTAAAAACACTTATTTTTGGAAAGAAGGGTTCATTTTTTTAAACGAATTAACCAAAGTAGATAAAACTGAATTTAAATCCCTCGAAGATTTTTCAGTGCCATGTCGCCATGTTTACCCGTTGTCTACTTATTTTACCCATGAAGAGGCAATATTAAGTAATGAACTTGATTTAAAGCAAGACGTTCCTTCGTATCGTGCCACCTTAAAAATAAAAGATTTACCTGAAAACATTGTTCGCTTTGCATTAGATAAAAACAAGTTCTACTATTTTGATAATTTAAAACGTTTTATTCCAGGGTTGAGAACCATTAAAGATTTTTATCAAAATGATAATTGGTTAGGAGGTATTGAAATAGAATTTGTAGGAAAAGAGACCGATATCGAAATGATTCGAAGGAAAGATGTTAAAATCTTTCCAGCTTTACTTGGTGCTTTAATTACTGTTCTAAATAAGATTTCACAGGGAATGATAAAGGGGAACAAGCAGTTTAGGGGATCAAAAAAGTTTTATGCTGAAGAAATAAAGAAAAAATTACGAGATAAAATAATAACGTTTGATTTTTACAGTAGCAAAATAAATTCTGCGAGCGAAAAGATGAGAATTGGAGAAAAAAAATGGTATGCGCAAAATGAATTTTGGGGAACCGGACTTGAATTGGATTTTTTGAAACAATTTGATAATGATTACTATCAAAGATTACAAGCAGAATATGACGACATCATCTTAATTCGCAATGAACAATTTTGGGCAATTTATAATTTCGAAGATGGTCAAGCTTTTTATCCAGATTTTGTTTTGTTTTTAAGAAAAAAGAACAATCAAAAAATTGAAATTAAACAAATATTTATAGAACCTAAGGATGATATTTATATTAAAAACGAACCCTGGAAACAAGAATTAATCCAAACATTGGAACAAGTAGCAATGATTGAGTGGGAAACTCCTGAATATAAAATTTTAAGCTTGCCATTTTACAACGCCAGATTAAAATATGAATTTGAAGAAATGTTAAAGGCAAAACTTTTAAAAAATAAATCATAGGTTTTTTGAAGTAACCGTAATCAACTTCTATTCCAGAATCATCACCTTCAAAAAAAAATCCTTCCAATTCAATATCTGTGCCATACTAATTCCCTTCCAAAAAATTTTTCACTAGTCAACCCTTGTGCCAAACTTTTTTTTCGTAACCCATTGAAAATAATTGAAATATTTTCAAAAAAAGTTGCAAAAAGACTTGCAAGTTAAATTTTTTCATATTAAGTTGCTATCGAATTAAGTTAAACAATTGAAAATAAAGGAGTTAAGATGATTGAACAAATTTTAAACCAAAACACAAGCAAGACAAACAAAATGAAGCAACTTTTTGAACTGGGATTAACAAGGAAACAAGTAGCAAAGTTGCTCAACGTGAATTACGGATTCGCACACAATGTCTATGTAAGTATCTACGGGACAAGAAGGAACCCCAGGAATTTGAACCAAAACTCAAACGATCAACTGGGAGCCTGGAAGAGAACCTTCGGAGTTGAAATTGAAGCTTACGGGGTACCAGTAGACATAGTTTTAGCAAAACTAAGAGAAGCAGGAATTAATGTAAATGCTGAAAGTTACAATCATATCGACCGAGATTACTGGAAGATAGTATCAGACAGTTCAATCCAGGGCACCAATAGTTTTGAATTAGTGAGCCCGCCACTAAGAGGCGAACAAGGATTAGAAGAGCTTCGAAAGGTATGCGAGGTTTTAGTCAGAGTTAAAGCAAAAGTAAACAAATCCTGTGGACTTCATGTTCATTTTGATGCGAGGGGTTACAGCTTGGATTCCTGGAAGAGACTGGTTTACAATTACATTTTGATGGAAAGCGAAATTGACAAGATGATGCCAGAGTCAAGAAGAGGCAATAATAATAGATACTGCCGAAGTTTAAGTGCACAATACATAATGGGATTAGTATTAAACAAAGGATTAGCAAGAAGAAAAATATTTGAGTGCGATTCATTAGAAAGCTTGTCGGGGGAATTAACCTATCGAAGCAGATATTTTAAAGTCAACATTGAATCTTACTGGAGACATAAAACAGTAGAATTTAGACAGCATAGTGGAACTGTAGAATTTGAAAAGATATCAAATTGGATAAGAATTTTAAACAGATTAATGAATTTCTCAGAACAAAATGAATTTCAAAATCAAGATTTCAATCTTTTAACTGGGATTTTAAGTTTAAATTTGATAAATTACATTAAACAAAGAAGGGCGAAGTTTGGATTTTAAGGAGGCAGAATGAAGTACAAATTATTAGGTGGGGGAGTAGTCGAAGGGGCTACTCCCGAGGAGATTATAGAAGCACTTCGCAGGATTAGTTTTAATCCTGGCCGGGTTCGGCAGGAATTTATGGATGAAACCGCTAGGGCGTGTTATCTTTACAATGGAGCTGTGATAAACGTTGATGAACCGAAAACTTTTATTAACGACTTAATAAGATTTGGTTTTTTGATACCCGAAGAGACAGGAGACAATCGTCGAGATTAATTTGAGGCAGAATCTTTCTGGATATTTCAACTTTTTGTATATTTTATTTTTAAAACTGTCTACCGCAAACCCGCACCAGAAGTAAGGAGTAGAGCGTCTGAAAACGCTGATTGGATGCGATTTTCCAAAATCGGATAGCAACACCAAGTAGGTCTGAAAATGCTTATCAGTTGCGAAGTTCCAACCCTGAAAATACAGAAATACATTTTTTGTAAAAATTTGTAAAAAATTGTAAAAAAAATTTGCACAATTGAAAAAAGTTTTATATTTTTGTATTGGGTGATGTTTAATAATCTTTAAAAAAAAGGAGGTTTAAAATGGAGTATTTAAAAATGGATTTTATGAAGTGCAAAGAAAAAGCGGAAATAAGTAAAGAAGATGTCATAAAAAAATTGGCGGCAGAGTACGAAATCGATGCCGCTGCCTTTCTAAATTCAATTTTGCCGACCGTAACTGATGAAGATTACGGTCGGCTTTTTGTTTGGTTGGGGTTGCCTGGTAACCCCGACTTTAAGAAAATTCTTTATATTCAAAAATACCACGGGCTCGAAAAGGCACGTGTTATATATCGAGCCTGGTGGGACGAGGAAACAAATAGGTGGGGTGGAGTAGATAGAAAAGTTATCTTTTCACCCTCGCAAAACATCTATAACGAATCCCAGGCGTGGGATGTTGTGTATAAACACGTCTGGGAAAGTATTTATCACACCCCGTATGATTATGGAGTGATGATGCAGTATTTTGAAGAGGGTGAGTTTAAACCCTCTATTGAGCAAGAAGCGAATAATTTTTTCGAAAAGGCGGAAAACCTTTTCAAGGAAATGTTTGAAAAAATCAAAATTAATCTACCAGTAGAAAAAAAAGTGCCACCGGTGCTTCTTTCCCAAGTTCCAAAAGAAAATTTCGAAACCGTCGAAGTTTATCGACGGAAAATATAAAAATTATGTTTAACAATTTTTCTAGGGAGGTTTTATGAAAAAAGAAATTTTTGAAACAATCGCTTCTGCAATTCCCCATCTAATTGGGGGAAAAGGTTATGTCGCCATTGAAGAAAAAAATGGCGAAATCGTTACATATTGGCAATTTAACAAACCAAAAACATATTATATTGATTGCCGAAAATGGCGGGAAGCCTATCTAGATGATGATTATCTTGAATTGGCTTTTCGAGAATGGATTCTAGATAATGAAAAAGAAATTTTAGAAGGAATCCAAAATGAAGAAGGAATCCAAAATGAAAACAAATAAGAATATCAATTTTCGAGTTGATTTAGAACTACTAGAAAAAGCCCAAAAACTCGCAAAATCAATGGATATGAGCCTTTCGGCTTTCGTCCGAAAGGCTCTGCGTATGTACGTGAATGCAATGGAGAAAAAAATTTCAAAACAAAAAAGTCAAAATCAAATTTAATTATTTGTTTAACTATTTTGAGGAAATATGAAAATAATTATCACCGACTGGACTGACTACGACCCCCAAAACTCTGCTACCGGGGGTCGATATTGGTTTTCCACCGTCTATGAATTTATAGACGGTGAGATTCGTCGACACTATAATACCAGTGCTGAGGCTACTTGGTGCTGGTGTTATGGAAGATTTGGGCATTCAGAAGAATGTAATGAATGCTCGGGATATATCGTAACTTCAATTGATGATGTTATTGAAAATTTACAATTTGCAAAAAACAAAAAGAATTACACAATCAAGGTTCAATTTAATGCGAAAGAAGCCCCACGATTATTTTTGGATGAAAAGATTGAAGAATTAATTGAGAATTTAAAAAAATTCCAAGCAATATAAAAAAGTTATTTTAAGATTTCCTCTCCTATCTTTTTAAGGATTGCAATTATATCCTCATCTTGAAGAACCAAATAAGGTCTAGCGGGGATGTTTATTGTGTATGCTTTGGTTGTAGAGCCTTTTCCAAAAGTAGTTCCTTTTTTGAATCTTCCTTTGTTAGGACCTTTGGTTTGTCTTTTCTGAACATATAATCGTGAGCGGGGAGGAATATGAATGGTTCCACCAAAATTATGTATTGCTGCGTAAGGAAGGTTGCTGCCCGCAATGATATTTAAACTATTTCCTTGTTGGGTTACTATGACTTGAATGCTTGATGCAAGTTGTCCTGTATCAGAAAGAGTCTGACCTTTCTGTTTAATTGCTCGTTGAGACTTAATCCATTTTTGAGTTCCGCCCCCAAATAAACCTTCTCCGAACCGACCCTCACTTATGAAATTTTGGTCAATACTGCTTCGAACAATGTTCCGTATTGTAGGCAAAATTTTTGATAGGTTAGGGGATTGGAACTTTTTAATAAGCTCTTCTTTGAACTTATCAATTGAAGATTCAAGTTCACTCATTTTAGTTCCTTTCTTAATTCTTTAGGATATTCCCGTAAATCTGGCGACCAAGTTTCTGCGGGATTAATTTCAAATCCGGGGTCGGGTTGGATTTTTAGTTCTGAGCCGCTATAAACTTTAAGCCCCATTTGTTTCACTTGTTCAGCTGTTAAGGGTCGAACTCGGCAACGGCAATTGTAGCCATTTGGAGGATAATGTGTTTTCCAAAAAGGGTCATCTGCTCGGAGAACTTTACCGTTTAACGCTGCGTGACTTGGTCTGGTTCTTGAATCAAGAACTGCAATATATTGCCAATATGGCATATCATCGATCGTTTCCTTCATTTCAAGATATCGTCCAGCCTGGTAGGCAGATTGCAAATTGGTTCTGTAAATCACATCCTTTCTCCAAGCTGTTCCATCTTCTCTTTTGGTGTAGCCTTTCTGTGCAAGAATGGTATCGATAGATTTTTTCCAATCTTGATAGGTCATTCCCTCTTTAAGGGCTTTTTCAAGCGAATTTTTAAAAATCATAAGAATATCGGCTTTGGTAACTTTTGCTATCGTGAAAGCGTGCTTTCGAATTGCATTCAATTGTTGTTGCCAATTCCAGGTGATGGTATAACCAAGCGACTCTAAATACTTGATCGCTTTCTCTGGTTCCAAAGAGAATAAGGTTTGTAAGTTTAAAGTAATTTCTTTCATTATTTTTCTTGTTTTTGAACTGACATTCTACCAATCAAATGAGCTGCAAACAATTGTCGAGTAAGTTCTTCTATAAACTTTTTATCTTGAATTTTTGGAAAGAACGAATAAATTTTATTGATCGCTTCATCGAAATCATTTTGACTTTCTAAAAAACCTTTTATTTGGTCTATGATCTCATCGAGAGCTGTTTTCTCTTCGATGTTTTGTTCTACTTCTGAATCAATAAGTTTTTGGTCAGTAGATATATTGTTCTTTTCGGAGAAACCAAGAGTAGACAAGTCGTTTGGTGTTTGATTATCTTCTATCAATTTGAATTCATTTTTTTGCAATCCCATTCTACGAATGACAAAAGGTTCAAGGACGCGGATGCCAGCTCTTTTCAAAATTTCAACAGTTTCAGCAAGAGGCTTATCCACATCTTCTTCACGGTATATTATAAATCGTGGATATTCTTTTTGTTTACCAAAATTTAAATCAACAATCCAGGTAATTAGTTTATTTAACGCCTTTTCAATTAATAATTTATCCGATTTAACAATGTCTTCTCTGATATTTGCGTGAACGTTAGCAGCGGCATAACTTCCTACATCGCCAAGTTCAGTCGTTAAAGTTTGAGACAGAATTGCTTTTGAAATTTCCGCGTTACAAAACTCTATAAATTCTCGAAAAATGCTCGCAGAGTTTGCTGTTGTAGCGTTAAGCACCTCGATGGAGTCTGAAGTCGAGATAACAGCCGATCCGTCTTGAATTAAATTATCCAGAAGTTCTTGGAACTTTTCAAAATCATTAGATGAGGGTGGCATGTCAGTTTTTCCAATAAAATGTGGCATTCCAAACTTTTCGGCAAAGTTAGTCCAAAACGTCATAAAAGTCTTTTTAAAAACCACGGGCCATAAACAATTGGAAAGTATAGCGGTGCCATATGGATTATCAAATGTTGCGTTATGTTGAACAACCAAGAACTTATATGGCAAAAGAATTTCATCTTGACGAGTTTCAGGGTTACGGTAGCGAGGTATGTTGTTTTGGTCAAAGACAAACCATTTATTCGGTTTGCTTTTAATTGAAGATGGAACAATCAAATTTCGATTTTGGTATATGCTTGGTTTCCATGTGATTTCCGACACAACGAAACCGAATAAGGGTGCATTCAAAAGCTCAGAGATAACACGAAACAAATCCAATTCTTGGAAGCTACTGTTCACGATTTCGTTTATTTCCGGGGCAACATTGGAAGCAGGTTGTATTTCCCAAGTTTGTGACAGCACGCCACTTTTTCTACTTTGAATGCAAGCCGAAACATGCGGGTCAGTGGCAATATTTTCCAATGTCACTTGGCGCTCGCCAATGCTTGCGATTGTCAAGTTTGGATTAGGAAGTTCTGAAAAAAATTTTTTCAGGAGCTTTGTTTTTCCTGTTGCGATAGTTTTAAATAATGAGTAGTTCATATTAAAAACCTATAAATTTATCTTCTTTCTTTTTTAGTTTATAAATCAAATCAGCGGTCGATGGTCGCCGCCAATGTTTAGCTCCGTAAGTTTGGATAACATATCGAATAGCATCCATTGCGTGGTCATCAACTTTTACCGGGTCATCAATTAAGTTTCCATCTTTATCTTCTTTCCATTTATAAGATTGAATTTCTTTTATGATATTCAAAGAGCGTTTTGTAATATAAAAATCGAATTGTTTTGCAAGCATAATTCCGTGATATACAGAGTTTGGACCTTTAAAAGCCGGTATAACAGCGAATCCTGCCAGTCTAAGTTCTTTTATTAAAGCTGGTTCTTCCGAGTCAACAACTATAGGCTTTTTCCCAATAATGTTTTTAAAGTCTGAAACCAAAAGATTAACGATTTGACGATGAGTATGATTAGTAACATAAAAACACTCGTCAATATATAACTTCCCTTCATAAAAAGAGGTATGAACAAAAGCGGTTGGATTGTTCATTCCATAATCTAAACCAAAAACCTCGTCTCCTCTGCCGTAAGGGAATGAGTCGGTGGGCGTCCAGGAAGGATAAATTAGACCTTTCGAGATGCCACCCCAAAGTCCAAGTGTGTTAACTCTATACAGGTTTATGTCATGTTTCTTTAAAGTTTCAAGGGTTTCTGCTCGTTCGGGAGGGCAAAATCTGTTGTCTTTGTAGGTGGTGTGCAGAATGGTTACGTTATTTCTTGGAGATTTGACCCAATGGAAATTTCCATCTTCCCGTTCATAAGTGTTTTTAGGTGGAAAGAAAAAAGAGTTAATCCAACATTGTTCTCTACGTGGATTAAAAGTGATGAACTCGAAGATTTTATCCGTTTTTGATGAGCGCAAAGACAGAGTTGTATCTATGAATGCACTTTCGGAGATTTGGTCAGCCTCTTCATACCAAGCACAGGTCGGGTCTTTGATTGATTTTGTGTTGTCAGGTTTATCGAGTCCTCGGGCTAAAATCATATTGTTATTTAGAACGCAAGTTATAGTTATTGGGTTATGCGTAATATGAAAATAATCACCAAGTTCCCAAAGTCTAATATAATCAATCAGTGTTTGGAACTGGCTTGCTCTTATGCTATCATAAAATTTACGAATAAGCAAGCCTCGAAAAAATTTCTCTCTGATAGCAGAAATAATAAAATACTGAGCAACGAAGTCGGACTTACCACTATCTCTTCCGCCGTACAGAATTTTGTAGCGGTTTTTATCTTCCAATAGAGGTAAATATATAGGATTGAACAAATCCAGATTGCTAAAATCAAACGTCATCTTTCATTTCATTTTCGTTATCGTTATCATTATCGTTAGTATTTTCTTTTGGTAATTGAATTTTAGGTAGAATCACGCGAACCGTTTCAGTAGTATTCATATTGACTTTAGATATTTCGTTTGGTTCACCGCGGGCTTTGCGCTCTATGTCAACTGCTTTACCAAAAGTTTGAGCTGCATCAACGACGAGGTCAAAGAGCTTATCGAATGACAACATTTCGAAGTTGCGATTTTGCCCGCCAGGATCCTTATCCGGTCGGATACGATTAAGTAGGGCTTCTGCTGGCAGTACCAAGGCACGTTGAAAAATCAGAGCCTGCTGAATATGGCGACGAGTCATCTCTTCTACTTCCTTTTTTATTGCCTCGGTTCGAACTTTGTCAAGATGTTTCTCCCAGGCGTCAATGCGTGCTTCCCATTTCCATTTTGTTGAAATTCTCTTGATGTTTTGATATGGAATACCAAGTCGTTCCGCAATTACAAACTTATCACGCCGATAGCCCATATCACGGTATGCTTGGAACGCCTTAAAGGCTTTGAGAGGTTCTTTTGGTAGTCTTTCCCAAGGTTCTTGAATTCCTTCCATCATAAATTAGTCCTTTATTTTTATTGTATCTTTTGGATAGTCAAAGTAATCTTTGGTTATAATTTTACCATTGAGTTTAATGGTATATTCTTTATTCTTATCTTCGCAATATTTTATGAAGCGAAGCACAATCATATCACAGAATTTAGGTTCATATTCTATTCCATAACAAATTCGATTCAAATAATCAGCAGCGATAAGAGTAGAACCTGACCCCAGGAACAAATCTAAAACTATCTCTTTTTCTTTGGAACTATTTTTCATTGCGCGAAGAGCGAGAGCCAACGGTTTTTGGGTAGGATGTATGTAAAAAACATTATGGTCCCGATCAACATTCCAAACATTAACGTCGTGGTTTCCGCCGAACCAGCGAGCACCTTTACCTTGACCATTGATAGCTCCTTTACCGCCAAACAAGCAAGGTTCATATATACGCCAATAATTTACCCAAGAAATTGGGGCAACTTGCTTTACCCAGATTATAGGGATTGGATCGTAAGGGATTTGGTTTTTTTCAAAAGCTTGAATCAATGAAGGCAAGTTAGTCGTGGCGTGCCAGACATAATAATGAGCATATTCAATCAAATTATTCTTTGCATTTGCAAGAGACTTTTCTAAAAATATTGGGTATTCTTCGTTGCTCATAAAATCTTTCCATCCCGTGCAATTAGCTTCAATCCAATCCTTTCCTTTGCCGAATTTTCGCTCTTTGTTTAGTTCTGTATAATTAATATTGTAAGGGGGGTCAGTAAAAAGCAAATGAGCCTTTTTTCCGTCCATAAGTTTCGCAACATCTTCTGCTAACGTAGAATCTCCACAAAGCAGTCGATGTCCGTTGAGTTCATATAAATCGCCTCTTTTTGTTTTCGGTTCAATTGGTTCTTCAATTTCTGGTTGGTCTTCGAAGTCTTCGTAATCTTCAATGCTTGTAACTTCAGATGAATTAAGTATATCGTTAAATTGTTCAGGAGTAAAAGGAAGGGTTTCGAACAAATCAAAATCAGGAAAATCTAAAGAAAGGTCTTTGAATAGATTTGCCAATTTAGTTGGATCAGCATTGAATTTAGTTTCATTCGTTTCAATTGCAAGTCTCTGGGCCTGGCTCAGTGAGATTTCCCCGTGGTCGTAGACTATAACATATTCGTAACCAAGTTTTTTAAGGGCGATTAGTCTATGATTTCCATCGACAACCTCATAGAAACCACTAGTAAGCTTTCGTACTTGGCAAGTAACGATTTGACCATTGCGTTTGATATTGTTTAAAAGTTGCTGTGACATAAACTCATCATCAGCCTTATAGTTCCAATCGGCAGGAACGAGCAAGTCAATCGGAATAAATTTGTAATTAGCAAAAATTTTTCGTTCAGTTTCTGGAAGAGCATTAATTATTGTTGCTGGAATTCTTTGGATTTTTTTCGTTAATTCTTTGATTTTTTCCATTTTTTCTCAAGTTTTTTAAAAATCCAAAGCAAAACAACCAAAAAAAGTAGTCCGATAGTAACAACAATGTGCCAACACATTAGGCACACCAATGAGGAGTAACATTGTTGTTACCATCTGGGCGAAACACTGTTTTAAGTTTGCAACGAGAAAAATTGGAATTTATAGAATGTGGATTGAAGTATTCAAAACCGGTATACACACAGACTCCTCGGGAAATACCCGCCAATGGACAGCAGAAGATTTGGATAAGATTTGTGAAATCTACAACAACCAACCAGAAGAAACTCGACACGAAGCACCGGTTGTGATTGGGCACCCGGTGACGGACTCACCAGCCTATGGCTGGGTTGAGAAGTTAGAGCGTCGGGGAAATGTTTTATATGCAAAGCTAAAAGACCTTGCGAAGGAATTTGTAGAGTGGGTTAAAAAAGGATTGTATCGAAAGCGGTCCATTGCTTTATATGAAAACTTGATGCTTAAACATATTGGTTTTTTAGGTGGTGTACCACCTGCCGTAAAAGGATTGGCAGATCCACAGTTTGATGAAAATTTAGGTTCGTTTGAGTTCGAATTTGAAGAAGCAGACAAAAACGAACAAAGTCGACGATCTGAAAAATATGGTATAAAAATCAAGAGCGAATTGAGGTTTACAAAGCCACAAATATACCAGAATTTAACAGATGAGGACTTTGCCGATCCTGTACACTACAAATTCCCACTTACCAAACAATATGTCTTGGCTTCTCTTGCAACCTGGTCACGTCCATCAGCGCGTCGTTATTATACTGAGGAAGAGGCACGAATTATTGTTTCGCGTCTCCTTCGTTCAGCTCGCAATCACAAAATCAATCTAACGCCTTTCAAGTGGGCGTATTCGCAGTTTGTTGATATACCCATCGAGAATCTCACACGCCAACAACTAATTGACTTATGGAATAAAAATTTACAACAAACATATGAGGAACTACAAATGAACGAGGCAACATTTGAACAATTTTTAGTGGATCTATTAGGGTGGCTGAGCGAAACCTTTGGCGAAGAGGTTTCCGCACAAACGTCCGCCTGGCTTGATGAAAACAAATCCAAATACTTAACACCATCGAGCGGTAACCAAGATACCCAAACTTCGCCCGCTTCACAAGCACCTCAAGCAACACAGCAAACATCGGCACCAGCGATGAACGAAAACGAAAATGCTTTGGTGATTGAATTACAAAAACGGATTAATCAACTTGAAGCAGAGAACCGATTAAAGGACTTCAAGGCGTATACCGAGCAATTAATACACCAAGGTAAGCTATTCCCCAATCAAGAGAATCTAGCTATTTCGCTCCTGGAACTCGGGCATAAGCAAGGCTCTACAATGTATGCAGAGAAAAACAAACTGGTCGAAATCGATGGCGTTAGTCTTGTGAAGAAACTTTTGGAGAGCTATCCTGAAATCGGATTATTTAATGAACAAGTAAAGAAATCTACATCAAAAGAATATAACGAATTTCAAAATTTCGAAGTAGACCAATCCGCATTAGATCTGCATACAAAAGTGATGAACTATATTGAAGAAACCAGAAAATCAGGCAAAAACATTTCATACAAAGAAGCATTGTCAATCATAACTAAAGGAGGCCAGTAATGGGACGATTGAGTAATTTGCGAGTCGTTGATCCAGTTTTAACCACAATAGCCCGTGGATACAGCAATAATGAATTCATAGCAGATAAACTATTCCCATTTGTAACAGTCGAAAAAGAGGCCGGGAAAATACCAGTATTTGGAAAAGAAAGCTTTCGTGTATATGATACCGAGAGGGCAATAAGAGCAGAGTCAAACGAAATGCTATCGTTTGGAATTGCAACAATTGACTTTGTTACCACCGAACACGACCTGGCCTATCCAATCGACTACAGGGAAATCAGAGAAGCAGAGATAGACTTAAAAACCAGGGCAACAGAAATTACGACCGAGGCAATCAGGTTGAAGCATGAGAAAATAGCTGCCGACCTTGCCCAGGACGATACGCTGTATCCGGCGTCCAATAAAGAAATAATCACAACCGACAAATTCAACAATGCAAACACAGATGTAGTCGAGATTATAGAGGAAAAGAAGAGTGCTTTGCGTGCAATTATAGGAAAAAGACCCAACACGATAGTTATGGGTGCTTCGGTTTACGATGCCTTGAAAAATCATCCGAAAATCATAGAAAGAGTAAAGTTTTCCCAGATTGGAGTAATTACGCTCGATCTACTTAAAGCAATTTTCGATGTACCCAACATTTATGTTGGCGAAAGCGTTTTCTCTGATGATGGCGTAACCTTCTCGGACATTTGGAAAGACAATATCATCCTGGCTTATGTAACCAATCCATCTGGAATGGCTACTACACCTTACGAACCTTGTTTCGGATATACATTGCGGTTGCGTGATTATCCCATCGTTGACACTTGGGAAGAGAACGGTGGAAAAATAACCAAGGTAAGAACAACCGATAATTTTGCTGTCAAAATCGTAGGAATAGAGTCCGCGTATCTCATCAAGGATGTGCTATAATTAGGAGAGGCATATGAAAGTAAAGGCTAAATATCCTCTCCGGTACAAAGGAGTAAGATACGAGATAGAAGAAATATTTGAGATAGACTCGGAGGATATCACATTCTTAGAGCCGTATGTCGAATTTGAA
The DNA here is from genome assembly GCA_013414795.1 of Candidatus Kapaibacterium sp. Lineage (GTDB taxonomy): Bacteria > Bacteroidota > Ignavibacteria > Kapaibacteriales > UBA2268 > Naka2016. Next base: position 13,657 of record CP058732.1, on the reverse strand, counting down.
TCAGAAAAACCAGAAAAAAATACAAACAAAAAAAATGTAAGTAATTCAAATAGGAGAAACAATGAAGACACAGCAACCAGTACAAAAGACCTCAATTAAAGCGGCTGTAAATTTAGAGAACATAATGCGATTTATTGGTTATGATGGGAACTATGCAGCTGCTGGAGCGCCTGCACTTGGTGTTTTAGATGCAGCGACTAACGCTGGAGAATATGCCCCGGTAATTACTTATGGGATTGTTTTAGTTGAGACCGGGGGAGCTATTACTGTGGGTGCAAAAGTAGAAAGCGATGCACAAGGAAGAGCTGTTACTCAGACCACTGGAACAGTTCTGGGGTATGCTCTTGATTCCGCTGCCTCAGCGGGAGAAAAAATTAGAGTTAAACTATTATAAAACGAAAGAAAAATGTATTGCACAGTAGCAGACATAATTGCCGATATAACCGAAAAAACGCTAGTGGAGCTCACCGACGACTCTGATGTACCCCAGAATTATAATCAACAATTAGTGGAATCTAAAATTGAAGAAGCGAGCAAATACATTGACGGGTATCTTGTTGAAAGATACCCACTTCCGATTACTGACGCTATGGATTTAGAGATTTTACGTAGCATTTGTGTAAGTTTGGTAGTTACTGAACTTTACCGAAGAAGGATAGGTTTAGATTATTCAGAATCACTTCAAAGAAGAAGAGATGAAGCAATTGATAATTTAGACAAAATCCAGCGGGGAATAATCAAACTCAACAGTGGAAACCAGGATTCCAAACCCAAATTTTATCGATATACCCAAAGGACAAGGTTTTTCTCATTAAACGACAATTTCTAAATGCTTAACTATATAACAAAGCTTGTTGAGTTTTTAAACGACGAAATCAATGATGTACCAGTTAAAGCATCGCCGGAAGCGATTAACGCGCCTCAGTACTATGATTTAATGGATGCCAAAGGAGTAATTTTAGTTTGGCTCGATTCAGTTCCAAATTATGCAGACATAAATAAAAGGATTGAGACAGAAGAACTCAGGACACATATTTATCATAGAACGAATTGGGTTGTAGTTTCTGTGGGTTTGCGAACATTTGCGGGGGCGCCGGATTTGGATGTTTTAGTCGAAAAAATAGAGTCCAAGCTCATACACTTAAAAATAGGTGATTATTCCCCGTTGCGTCCGATTTCCATTTCAAAACTTATGGTTGATGCAAACAATGTTTACTGGCGACAACTGCTCTTTGAGACGCGAAAAAAAATCATAGGTCATCCAGTTCAGTTGGTGTTATGATGGATACAATCTCGGTCTTATCAACGATATTAGTTAACCTTTTGACTTTAATCTCAATTCTTGTCGTAATTCGCAAAGAGAAGAGGCGTGAATTGAGGGAGAGTGAACAAAGATATAAAGAATTGGTTCAAACAATTGTTGCTGAGAAAGACAAAGAATACCAAAAGGAACAAAAGGTTTTTGGCAAAATCCAGGAAGTTGAAAACACATTAAATAACGAGTTGGAGATATTAAAAATGAATGTACATTTTTCAGAAAGCCAAAAAGCAGTGGAAATAGAAAAATTACGAGCCTCCATTGAAAATTTAATGATTTTGATAAAAGGTTTGAACGATCGAGTTTCTGAATTAGTTCAACGACTTAACGACATAGAAAAACTTACAAAGGTTGTATATGAATTTATAGGTTACACAAAAGGAGAGAAAAATGCCAAACGAAAAAGCCAGCAATAAAATATTTTCTTTCGATTGGTTTAAGGAAGACTTTTGGGATTTTCTTAAACGCCATGCAGTTCTTATCATATTAGGTTGCGTGTTTTTATACTTTTTGTCACCTCGTTGGGAAGAGATACGAATACTTCTGCTTTTAGGTTTACTTGAATGTTTTGCCATTTTTATGTCAGGTTTTGCTCAGTGGGCTTACACTAAGATTAAATTCACTAATTATAAGCAGACCAATTCCTTAGGCTACATTTTTTTGGGTGTACACATTCTGATTGGTTTATGCATATTCGGAGTTTACTTTGTTATGTTTATAACTCCGTAAGGGAAAAGCTATGAGAATATTGCTTTTGATTTTACTTTTTCTCTTACTTTCGGGATTTAAACCAACCAAGGTTCTCCTCCCCAGCTCGTTGGTTATTATAGATGAATCCGAAAGGGTTCTTGTGGCGCAAGTGGGGGTGCTCGAAGAGGCGGAAAATAGAGGCAAGAAAATATATGAATACCAGAAGTGTGTTGGAATTCCGGCAGGCGCCCCCTATTGTGCCGCAGGTCAATATTATTGCTTTTGGAAAGCCACTCAAAATCTCAATCTTCCAGAGAATCTAATTCCCATCAAAAAAACCGGGTTGGCATTTGCAGTCTACGAGGATGCTGTTGCGAGGGGGCAAAGAGTCGTTTACACGGCAGCAAAACACGATCTGTTGGTTTGGAAGAAAAGAATCGGCATAAATGGACATATAGAAAGGATTGTGGAGGTGAAACAAAAAGGTTGGGTAAAAACCATAGGATTTAACACCACAAGTGGTGGAAAGTCTGGTGTGTTTTACAAAATCAGAAACATATACCATCCTCTGCAAAGGATGGTCGTTGTTGGGTTAGTTGGGTTTCAATATGATTAAGGATTTGGTTTTTGGAATAATAATTCTGATTCTTTTAGTTTTGCTAGGATACAAAACAATTACCCAACCTGGTTTTGTGGTCAAAGAAGTTCAAAAGCAAGATACTATCATTATCAGAGATACGATTAAATTGGAAGCAAAAGCACGAATAGTATATCGGACAAAGATAATTGCAAAAACCGATTCTTCAATTACGAAAGAAGAAGCGATCGATAGTACCTCATTTATTGCCTGCATAGATACAATTGTTGCAAAGACTACAATTAATACTTGTTATTATTATCCAGAGAATAAATTCGAAATGCTAATCAAATACCAACCAGACACAATCACAAAGTATACAATTATCGAAAAGCCTATTATTAAATACGAGGTTCAAAAGACAAACTGGACGCAAGATGCTTTGAAAATTGGTGGTGGAATCGTTGTCGGGTTTCTTTTAGGAAGGATCAAATGAGCAAATTAATTAAAAAGTTTGACCTTAATACGCAAAAAAGCTATTTAGGCAAAATCCAACCGGACGAGCTTGCTCCTGGCATTGCCGACAAGAATTATGTTCACCATCAAGACGTACCAGCGAGCGTTTGGACAATATCTCATAATCTGAACAAGAAACCATCTGTTGAAGTGATAGATTCTGCGGGAACAAAGGTGGAAGGCGAAATCAAATACATTGACGATAACATTGTTGAAATATATTTTTCAGCAGAATTTTCGGGGAAAGCTATATGCAATTAATGTAATTAAACTTTGGAGTACTCTATGGCGATAAACTTTCTAAACAATATTGATCTAAACAAAAACCAAATTCTTAACTTGGTAATTCAAAAACTCTCTACGCCTCCAAGCTCGCCCGTTTCTGGTCAAATATATTATGACTCTTCTACAAATAAATTAAAATACTATAACGGAACAAATTGGATTGAAATTTACAATAGTGACCAAATCATAGAAACGATTGCCAATGCTTTTATAGACACAAATTCAGTTGATTTCACATACAACTCAACGAACAAGCAGGTTCAAGCAGATGTTCGCCTCAAAACTTCGCTGGGAACTAACGAAGGTCAAATTTCGGTAGACTCAAATGGTTTGTTTGTTGTCCTTGGTAGCGGATCTAACCAGGCCGCACCGGGTAACCATACACATACTTCAGCAGGTATAACAGACTTCAATGAGGCGGCACAAGATGCTGTCGGAAACGCATTAGTAGATACTAATTCCATTGACTTTACTTATGACGATACAAACAATCAAATTAAAGCCGATGTCAAAAGAAAAACGTCTGGACTTGTATCTGGAAGTGAGGGCTTAATCAATGAAACTACCAGTGGCCTTGTTGTATCGCTAGGGATTAATGATGGTACCAAGGCTATGCCTGGTAATACCACATTAAATCAAATCCCAGCACCTACCAGCGATGTATCTCTGAACAACAAAAAGATTACCAACCTGGCTGATCCGGTCAATCCCACGGATGCTGCCAACAAACAATATGTAGACAATGCCATTCAAGGAATAGACGCCAAGGCATCGGTTCGCGCAGCAACAACAGCGAACATAACTCTCTCTGGAACACAAACAATCGATGGTGTCTCTCTTTCTGTTGGCGACCGAGTGTTGGTTAAAGACCAAACAACTGCTTCGCAAAATGGAATCTATGTGGTAGCGAGCGGTGCCTGGTCAAGAGCAAGCGATGCTGACACTTGGGCAGAACTTGTTAGCGCTTTTGTTTGGGTAGAGAGTGGAACTCAAAATGGTGATACTGGCTGGCTTTGTACTGTCGATCCTGGCGGGACTCTCGGTACAACAGCTGTTACTTGGGTACAATTTACTGGAGCTGGACAAATCAATGCTGGTAATGGACTTTCAAAAACGGGAAACACCCTCGATGTCAATGTTGATAACTCTTCCATCGAAATTGTTTCTGATACGCTTCGAGTTAAAGACGGGGGTATAACCGAGGAGAAAATTGCCAACGGTGCCGTTAACCTTGCTACAAAAGTTACCGGTACACTGCCGATTTCAAACGGCGGAACCGGGGCTACAACCGCAGCTGGGGCAAGAGCAAATCTTGGTGCCACGGGTAAATATGCTACTACAATAGGAGATGGTTCCACAACCAACTTTGTGGTAAATCATAATTTAGGTACGATGGATGTTGTAGTTCAAATTTATCGTAATTCCTCACCTTATGATGTAGTTCTGACCGATGTTGAAATTACGAATGCAAACTCAGTTACCATCCGATTTGCAGTTGCTCCTTCGAGTAACCAGTTCCGCGTAGTTGTTGTGGGTTAGTATGTGCAAATTGTGGAATAAAATTATGGATTTTTTACATAGCAAAGCAAAACAATTCGCAATCGAACAAGTAAGTACCTTGCCGACCGGACTTGGAACTGCTCAGAGGGGTCGAATTGTTCTTTATAAAGGACAAATGTTTTATTGGGATGGAACAAATTGGATAGCTTTCGGGCGACCCCAGGCATATGAACTAACAGAGATACAATCAGGTGGCGAAGCAGCAACAGAAGATGATGCAAACTATATGCTTTGCGATGATAATATTAACCCTGTCTATTACCGAAATTATCATAGAAAACTTTCGATATATATAGATCCGCCGGGTACTTACATTGCTGGAAATCACGGTAAAATTTCCTTCGTTGGGCGATTTAATCAATCTGCCGGCGACATCGCTCTTTGGCATGGTGTCGAAGTGATTATTTCTTCTACCCGCGGTTCATATTTTGCAATCGGTAATGACGCAGCTGTTCCTTATTTTCTCGATGGCAAAGCATTTCCGATACTTACTGGTGAAGCGGGGAATTTATACCGGCTTCGTATGGCTCATCTTCGTTTCGATGCCAGCGTTTCGAAATGGAGAGTGTTATCCTATGAAAGCATACAATGGAGTGCAAGAATTGAACTTTCCCCGGTTACGATTACAACCTTTGAACCCATTTTAAAAACCATTCAAGTACCATTAAAAGGAACATATCAAGTTGATGTTTTTGTTAAGGTTAGTGAGCTTGATAATCAGCAAGTGTTAGTTCCCGACACAGTATCAAAAACTTTAGAAATTGGAACAGATGATGACCAATATAAATTTATCGATATTGCACCGAATACTGAACTTTACGGCGACGCTTTGTTTGTTCACTCGCTTCAAGGTTCAAAAATCGTTTCTTGTCTCTCTTCGACGAATATTTATATCAGAATAAATTTACCGCAACCGACAGCTTTTTATAGGCAATTAGAATTTGGGTATGTTGATATAGAATACCTTGGAAATCATTCTGTGAATAAAACCTGGACTGTATAAAGGTTGTTAGAGAAGCAATTTTTTATGTTAAAACAACAAAAGGAGGATTGAAATGGCAATATCAGGTGGACAATCATTAACTGACTTTTTCCGTGTAGCGAAAAATACCGCAGGCACTGACTATGAGATTTTGTCAGGTTTGACTGGCTCAACCGTAGCGGCAGCACGCAGTGATAAAGCGTTTTCTTTGGTGGAGCTTGTGGATACAAAACCTCAATTTCAAGAAGACGGAACAGTAAAAATATCGTTCGAAAACTATCAAGACGATCCTGCTCTTTATGATTTTCTTGACACAATTAATCCCCCAGCCTCAACCACGTCTGCCAAAGCCCCAGAATATACACTTGAAAATGGGGTTAAAAAAGGTGTGGGTGGAAGCGGAGATTCTTTAGTGCTTGCGATAACTTATGGAGCTTACTCGGAGGATGGAACCAAAATAAAAGTTTTGGTTGCATTAGGGCACGTTGCAAGGACAAGCGGGTCCTGGGGGCAAAAGGCTGATGATTGGAGCAAACCAACCTTCGAGTTCAATGGTGTTAAAGCTGAGTTCGACCTTGAAATTGATGCAGCATTGTTCCATTCTGGAACAGATGGGCTTGTCGATGCAACCGATGTTGGAACCAAAATTCCAAAGATACCAAAGAATGCTTGCTTTGTTAGGAAGTTTGTAAACAAGCATACATAAGGAGGTAGAAAATGAACGAACTGTTTGAACTAGAATATTATGATGGGGATGGGGTGAAAACTATCCCCATCAGTTTAAAATTCCTAACCCCTTCTCTTCGAGTTCAAATCGTCAAGCATGATACCGCATCGCAAATTGCGTTCAAAAAATACGAGAAGGAAATCCTTAATAAAGAGGCACTTAAAAAAGAAACCGAAATTCAAAGCAAGCTTAATAAGAAAATCGAACAAATCAAAAAAAGCAATCCAAACATAACAGAAGAAGAAATAGAAGTTGAAAAGACTAAGTTTTTGCTTGAATTAATTAAGGATATAACAGAGGAAGAACTGAAAGAAAGAGAAGAAACACTTATTAAAAACTGGGCTTATAATGATGAATGGAACATCAAACTTTTTCAAATCATAGTTGACCCGTCAAAACTAAATCAAGAACAAAAAGATTTAATTTTTTCGGAACCCAAATCTGATTTTTGGAACAATGCTAATATTGGAAAGGTGGTAGAAATTAATCGCTACTTTCGCAGAACTAATTCGCTCTGAGGATATCAAAATAAAATGGCTACTGGATGTACCGGCATTTAATGTGGTAAAAAATCTTTCAGAAGAAGAGCGAAAGTTGATTGAAAAGAAGAAAAACGCAAGATGGCACACTTACAACCTTATACCGAGTGTATCAGAGGGTTATGAGTATGAAGAGGAAGTTGAATATTATTATAAAGCCTTATGTTATTCCGCTGCCAGAGGAATCTACACCGAAATGAAAAAACTTTATGAAGAGGCAAGTTTAGTGGAGGTTTATGAAATGCTAATGTATCATAAAGCTTTCGAGTGGTAAATGGCATCCTCGTTTCAAGTTACATTTGACCTTATTCCAGTTTTTGATACCCAAGGCTTTAATGCCATTATTAATAGCATCAAGGATGCCCTTGGACCTTTAGGAAAAACATTAAAGCCTATTGATACTTCAACTTTTAGTTCTTCTTTAGACAGCATAAAAACGAATGTCAACAAAACTGCACAATCATATCAAACATTCTCTCAAAAAGTAGAAGAGAGTTCCAAGGTTGCTTCAACTACTTTGAAAAAGGTTGCTGAAGAAACAGAGAAAATAGGTCCTAAAGCAAAAAGCACTTCAGAAACTATTAAAACTAGTTTTACCTCTGCTTTTGCTGGATTAGAATCTAAATTCAAAAGTTTTCTTACCCCGATGCTGGGTTTCTTTGGTGGTGGATTATTGCTTCAAGGATTTGCTGGAATTACCGGAGGTTTGCAAAGCATTTATGAAGCTGGCAAGAAAAGCTTAGAAAACTTTGAACGAATGAGTGTGGTTTTCGCTCAAGCAGGAGTGTCAGGAGATAAGCTAAATGAAACGATAAAAGAAACTAATAAATATGCTTATGAGCTTGCACAAAGATTTGCTCTTCCAACAGCGGAAATAAGGAATTTTAGTCGTATTGCAGCTGGAATAGGTGGTGCAACTGGCAAAGCCAATCAAGACCTTACCTTATTAGCAGTTGCAATTGAGAAAGTGTCGGAGGGTTTAGTCTCTGGTGAAATGGCAATTCGGCTCTTTTCAAAAGGTGTATCTGACCCTGAGTCCCAATTCGCTCTTGGAAGACTAACCAAACAATTTCCCGCTCTCGCAGCTGCTTTAAAAGATGTGAAGAATCCAGCAGAAGCAACTCAAAAAGCATTAGAATTTTTCTCTCCTGCCATTAAACAACTCGAAGAAGTGTCCACTGGAGCAATTGGCTCGGTACAAAAATTTCAAAATGCCTTGGGGCAGATTAAAACCGCCCTCGGAAAAATTATGATAGAAGCGGCTTCGCCTTTTATAACAGCATTTTCCGAATATTTAATTCCTATTTTTCAAAAAACAGTAGGGGCTTTATCTGCTCTTGTCAATGCTGTTAAGCCTTTACAACCGATTTTTGTCTCTGCTGGACTTGCCGCCGGTGCATTGGTAACATCGTTGTTCGCTTTGCAGGGTATTAAAGTTTTTGTCAATTTGGCAACTAGCGCCACACAATTTGGACTATCTATCCTTCAAAAAGTTATTCCTGCTCTGGTAACTGAAAACGCATTGACCGGAACATTAACTTTGCAAAAACAAGCTTTAACTCTCGCAACAATTAGAGAGTCCGCAGCCAACCTTGCCAATGCCGCAACCCGAACCGTTCTGACGGGAGCCACAGGATTGTTGACAGCAGCGCAGACTGCTTTAAACGCCGCCTTCGTTGCTTCACCGATTGGTTGGATTGTGGTTGGTATAGGGGCCCTGGTTGCGGGGATGATTCTTTTGTACAAAAATGTGGAAAGTGTCCGCAATGTTTTTGATTCTGCCTGGCAAATGATTGCTACTGGGGCAAAATACGCCTGGGAAGTTCTCAAAAAGATTGGTGAAATTGTATATGAACTTGGTAAAATCGTGGTGCAAATCTTGATCGCACCATTCCAACTATTATGGGAAGGTATCAAGTCTGTCGGTTCTGCTATTGGAAATCTAATTTCTAATATTCTGGGCTTATCAGGCGCCAGCGAGGGGCTTTCATCTATAATGGAGACCCTTGGTCAAGCCTTTGATTTTGTTATGGGAATATTAAACAATGTTCTAAACGTGGTCAAAGCTGTATCCGCAGCAATTAGCAATTTTGTAAGTGGTATTGGTTCTGCTATTGGAAAGCTTTTACAAGGAGATATCGCTGGGTTTATTGCTGGATTAGGAAATGCTGGCAAAGATGCTGGTCAAGCCTTTGCTGATAAACTAACGGAGGAGATTAATCAAACTAATTTTGACGAAGCGGGAGAAAAAATTAAAGCATCATTGGAAAAGAGCTCGCAAATCAAAATTCAAATTGACAAAAAAGAAACCGTAGACAATATGGTAAAAGATTTAGAGGATATGCAAAACCAGATTCAAGGCTTGACCATAAAAAGCCAAACCACTGGATTAACGGACGAAGAGAAGGAAAAACTTGAAGAATTGAAACGTAAAGCATTGGAAACATCAGATTCGATAGCCCAGATTGTTCCGGAAGCACGCGCACAAATGAAAACCATTGTGGATGATACTGGTAAAATCAGGACCGTCTGGGATGTTAATATCGAAAAAGTAAAAGAATATACTAATACAGCAAAACAGCAACAAGGATTACAAAATATTACCCGTTCGTTCACACAATCACTGCAAAATCAAGCTGATGCTTTACAATCGCAAAAAGCCCACCTTGATGAACTTAAGCAAAGAATTCAACAAACAACGGACCCGAAACAAGTTGAAGAACTAACTAAAAGATATAACGAACTTTCCGGTGCCTTCGATGAGAACAAACAAAAACTCATTGATGCATTTGTAGAAGGGGCAAAAGCAGGCTTAATGACAAACGAATCTCTTGAAACAATCGCTAAAACTCTTGGAATCTCAACAGAAGAAGCAAAGAAAATTCCGCTGGCAAAAGAATTAGAAGAAGCGAATAAACAAGGCAAAATCACACCGGAACTCATTGAACAATTGGCTAAAAAATACAAAACAACCAAAGAGCGGGTTCAAGAAATTTTGGAAGGTCAGAAAAAAATAACATCAGAGATAAAAGAGTCAGAACTGGCGGCAAAAAGTTTTGCAGACGCTCTGTCGATTGCCAAACAAAATCAAGAAGAAGGTCGTGGTGAAATTATTAAAGCCATTGCAGATTTAAAAGCAGGTCGCATCTCGCAAGAAGAATACAATAAGCGAGTCAGCGAAGGAATGGATAAGATTAAGAAGGGCGGACAGTTACAAAAGGAACTGAATGAGGCGGCTAAGGAAGCTAAAAAGTTGGGTATTGATGCAATGCTTATCAAAGACGAAACCGCTATAAAGGAAAAGGAAGCAACGACAGAGAAAAAGGGACAACTTCAAGTTGAGATGGAATTATATGAACTACAAAAGAAACGAAATGATGAATCCATTAAAACATTAGAAATACAAATAGACAGAAATAATCTTCTATCTGGCAAATTGGAACGTTCGAACCAGGATGAATTAAAAATCATCGAGACAAAAGAATCTTTATATAAAAAGCAATTTGAAACACTTAACAATCTTATTAATAAATATAAAATCAAAATCGATGAGTTTGGTAAAATCTCTTTTGTTGGGAACATTAAAAAAGAAGAAGCGGAAAGGATTTTTTCAGAATACCAAAATATTAAAACGCAAATTGAAGAGAATGAAAACAATAAACTCCGTATCGGGATTAAAATCAAAGAAGAAAAACAAAAACTTCAAGAAGATTTGAAAAAAGCAAGAGAAGAAATAGCAAAGTTGTCAGCGGAGAATAAGCTAAATGATGTAGAGATTTTGGTGAAATTAGGGTTAGCACCAGAGTCAGAGGCTACTCAAGCCAAAATAGAAAAACTGAAATTCGAAATTCAACAATTACAAGAAAATCTTAAAGTTCCAATAGGAGTAGATATCCTTGCTGACCCAAATGCCTTTGTAGAATATCAAAAAACTTTATCACAAATTAAGAAGCTGAATCATGAGATTGCATTAGAAACTCAAAATTTACAAGCTCAACTTGCAGAAGAACAACTTTCTTTGATTTTTGATGAGAGTGAAAAGGAAAAAATCATCAAAATTCAACAAGCAAAAGAAACTTACCAAAAAGAATTGCTTTTAGCGAAAGACAATGTCAAAGCCCGCACAGATGCTTTTTTGAAATATATATCTACCATCAAACAAGTTGAAGAAGAATATTTACAGAAAAGTAAGAACTTAAATGCAACTATTACACGTTCTTTTCTGGCTTCGTTAGAAGGGTTTGCTGAATCGATAGCAAAAAACTCAATAGATCCATTAGAACAAAGAATCAAAACCCTTCAGGATAAACTGCAAGAACTATCCAATGATAAAACAGAAAACGAAATAGAAAACATTCATAAAGAAGAAAGAGAACTCATCTCTTCTATGCAGAAACGAGAAATATCAGTCGAAGAGTACTATAAAAAGGTCAATGATCTTGATAAAAGAAGAACCGAACTCCAGGAACGAAATGCATCTTACATCCAACAAGTTTTCCTTAAAACTCAGCTGGGGCTGACACGTGGATTCCAATCGATGGCTCAGACTTGGAATGCTTACGCACAATCTAACCTCAAAAAATTCACTGATTCTCACGATGCAATATTAGAACTCCAAAAACAAATAGAAAAGAATGGAACCGCAACAGAAGAACAGGTGCAACAGCTAGCGGAGCTACAAAAGCAACAAACGGAAAGCCTTAGGGATTTTGCAATAGGTGCTTCAGCTTCTGCGTTGAGTTCTTTTGCTTCTATGTTAGCAAGTGGTGCCTCACTGGCCGAGGCTTTTAAGAAAGGTTTGATTACAAACATATTGGACATTGCGGAAAAATCTATCCTCTCCAACATTCCGGTAATCTATTCAACATTCTTTGCACAGTTAGGTGTTTTGGGTATGCCCGCAGCTATAGCTGCTATTGCAATTGTAACCTCTGCATTGGAACTTGCAAAATCAGCCGTATCTGCCTACAAAGGCGCAGTTGATATCCAAGGTCCAGGTACAGAGACATCTGATAGTATCCCGGCTCGACTTTCCAAGGGAGAAAGCGTTATCACAGCGAGAGCCACCAAGGCAGATGGAAACAAAGAATTATTCCAATGGTTAAACAGAACCGGACGGCCGGCGATAGAATTTTATCTTACCCAACAACCACAAACTGCTCAGAAACTTATTTCAAAATATATTGATGACGAAAAAGAAGTAATAAATAAGCAAAAGAATTTACTATTAGAAAAAATATTGATTGAAAACTTAAATAATTCAAGACGACTTGATGAATTGAATGAAAACCTAAGGGAAGGGCTTAAATCCCTTGCTGAGACAATAAGAAATTCGGGATACGTTCGCAAAACCATAAACGAAATAAATGTAGATGTAGACTTTAACGCCAAAGAGATAGTTGAAAGGGTTCAAATCCACAAAGATAGTAGACTAAAAAGGCTTTAAAAATGGATGGCTGGAAAATTGCTTTGTTCGGAACAAACCAATACTATGAAATAGCAGATGACTCCACGGTTGATTTGTCTACATTGGGGGTTACTAATCCAATGACTGATGATTCCTGGTTAAAATTCTACATTAAAGGAATGTCCCCTCACAAAGAACCTTATGGAGAAAACGAAGAACGGATAGGTGGCATTCAAGTACATAATCCAGCTCAAATCCAAACATTTGAAATTGAGTTTATTCCATTTGTTTTTCCAGATGATATGGATCAATATGAGGGGTTATTTGCCTTGTTGAGAAATAAGTATATTTACTTATTTAAAGGAGAATATAATTTTACTAACTGGTCGATACATCCAGATGGCAAGGCAATTCGAATATCTGCAATGCCATCTACCGAAGACGACTATGAAAACGGTATCAAAGTTGTCAAGATCAAAGCTAGGAAAGAAAAGCCGGTGGTATAATGCCAAATACAAATGTTATATATCAGTATAAATGGAAAGGACTGAAAACTCAATGGGAATATGTCTTAGAGTTTATTCCACCGGATACAACCAACTTAAACAATCCAACAATAATTGAACTACCAAGTGGGACACTTGTCAATCTTAGATACTCATATAAGTATGACAGATTCCCACTTGGGATGCCGGAGGCACCGGCTCTCAATATTGAGTTAAGTTTGCTTGAAATTCCTAATACAGATGATTATATTGAATTCAAAAAAGCCATTTTAAATCCTGCGATGTATTATGATTGGACTTTTTGGTTTGGTGATAAATACAGAAAGTTTGAGTTTGTATTAGGAACTCTAGTTAATCTTAATATTAAACCTTTGGGTCAATCACAGTATTTTACAGTTTTTGTAGGAGTTGTTAAAAATGTTGATAAACTTAAATATGACTTAAACCAAAAAAAAGTAACATTAGAAGCCACAAACTTAATCAAGCACGTTTTAGAATCGTTTGACTTTACCGCATTGGAAATGTTCAGCGATTTTGAGCAGCAAAATGG